>NZ_CP134866.1:0-3734192 GCF_031954245.1 Halomonas sp. PAMB 3264 | reverse complement strand
CTCCACGTAGTCGGCGTTGACGCGCGCGGCGCGCTCCAGAAGACGCGAGTGGAGGTAGAACACGTCACCCGGGTAAGCTTCACGGCCCGGCGGACGACGCAGCAAAAGCGATACCTGACGATACGCCACGGCCTGCTTGGAAAGATCGTCATAGACGATCAGCGCGTCTTCGCCGCGGTCGCGGAAGTACTCGCCCATGGTGCAGCCGGAGTAGGCGGCGAGGAACTGCATCGGCGCCGGGTCGGCAGCGCCGGCCGCGACCACGATGGTGTGCTCCATCGCGCCGTGCTCTTCGAGCTTGCGTACCACGTTGGCGATGGTCGACTGCTTCTGACCGATTGCGACGTAGACACAGGTGACGCCCTTGCCTTTCTGGTTGATGATCGCGTCGATCGCGATCGCCGACTTACCGATCTGACGGTCGCCGATGATCAGCTCACGCTGACCGCGACCGATCGGCACCATGGAGTCGATCGACTTCAGACCCGTCTGGATCGGCTCGTCGACGGACTGACGCGTGATGACGCCCGGCGCGACTTTCTCGACCGCGTCGGTCATCTTGGCGTCGATGTCGCCCTTGCCATCGATGGGGTTACCGAGCGCGTCGACCACGCGGCCAACGAGTTCAGGGCCCACCGGCACTTCGAGGATGCGACCGGTGCACTTGGCGGTCATGCCCTCTTCGAGGAGCAGGTAATCGCCCAGTACGACGGCACCCACGGAGTCGCGCTCCAGGTTGAGTACCATGCCGAACACGGAGTTCGGAAATTCGATCATTTCACCAAACATCGCGTCTTCGAGGCCGTGAATTTTCACGATACCGTCGGAAACGGTGACGATGGTGCCCTGATTACGGGCTTCGGATGCGACGTCAAGCTTCTCGATACGCTGCTTGATGATGTCGCTGATCTCGGAAGGATTCAGTTGCTGCATGCCATGTCCCTCGGACTCAAGCGGTGAGCGCGTCAGAAAGGCGGTTCAATCGACCGCGTACCGAACCGTCGATGACGGTGTCGCCGGCACGCAGGATGACACCGCCGATGAGCGACTTGTCTACCTGAGTAGTAATGGAGATTTCGCGATTCAGACGCTTTTTAAGCGCGTTTGCCAACTTGGTTTTCTGCGGCGCCGTCAGCTTGTAAGCCGACGTGACCAGCACCTCGACACGCTCCTCGTGTTCGGCGCGCAGGCGCTCGAACTGATCGGCGATGAAGGGCAGAGCCATGAGGCGCCCCTGAGCGGCCAGCGTCGTCAAGAAACGATCCAGGCCGTCGGGCTTTTCCGACAACAGGTCGCACAGAAGCTCGACCTTTTGCTCGCTGGACACCTTCGGGCTGCCAAGCACGCGGCGAAGCGTGTCATCTGCGACTGCAACGCTTAGGAAGTTCAGCGTCTGGGACCAGCTATCAAACGCTTGTTGGTCACGCGCGTATTCAAACGCCGCCTTGGCGTAAGGACGAGCGACGGTCAGTAATTCCGCCATGGGTCACCTCCTTACAGTTCGGCGGCAAGCTCATCAAGCAACTTGCGATGTGCGTTCTCGTCGACCGACTCTTGCAAAATACGCTCAGCGCCGATGATCGCGAGGTGAGACACCTGAGCACGAAGCTCGCTTTTCGCGCGATTGACCTCTTGCTCGATTTCAGAGCGGGCGCTTGCAATGATGCGCTCGCCTTCAACGCGCGCCTGCTCCCGCGCCTCTTCGATCATCTGGGCAGAGCGCTTGTTGGCCTGCTCGATGATAGCGGATGCCTGCTCCTTGCTCTCCTTGAGCGTCTGCTCGGAGCGCTCCTGGGCAAGTTCGAGATCGCGCGTTGCACGGCTGGCTGCGTCCAAACCATCAGCAATTTTCTTCTGGCGCTCGTGAAGCGCGTTGCTGATCGGAGGCCACACGTACTTTATGCAAAACCAGACAAAGATCGCGAAGGCGATCGTCTGCCCGATAAGCGTCATGTTGATATTCACAGGACTGTACCTCTGACAAGTTCGTGGCGACCGGGGTAAAACAAAACCGAGCGAAAAAGCGCCCGGTCAGGTTTGATTAACCGGCAACAACGAAGATCAGGTACATCGCGATACCAACACCGATCATCGGTACCGCATCCAGCAGACCCGCCATCAGGAAGGTTTTGGTTTGCAGCTGGTCGCCAAGCTCCGGCTGGCGAGCAGTGGACTCGATCAGCTTACCGCCGAGGATCGCAAAGCCGATACCGGTGCCGAGTGCACCCAGACCGATCATGATGGAAGCAGCAATGTAGATCATTTCCATGGTAATGCTCCTGGTTTTTCAAGTTTAAGGTTGAGGTTGAGGGTTGAAGTTAAGGGTGGATCTTGAGATCAGTGGTGTTCGTGAGCAGCGCTCAGGTAGACCACGGACAAAACGGTAAAGATGAACGCCTGCAGGGTGACGATCAGGATGTGGAAGATGGCCCACGGCACGTCGAGCACCCAGATGGCCCAGAAGGGCAGCATGGCGATCAGGATAAAGATCACTTCACCGGCAAACATGTTGCCGAACAGACGCATCGCGAGGCTAAACGGCTTGACCAGCAGCGACACGATTTCGAGCACCAGGTTGAAGGGAATCAACAGCCAGTGATTGAACGGGGTCAGCGAAAGCTCGCGGGCAAAACCGCCCACGCCCTTCACCTTGAAGCTGTAGTAGAGAATCAAACCGAACACGCCCAGCGCCAGGCCGAGCGTGGCGTTCACGTCGGTGGTGGGTACGATCTTCATATAATCGACGCCGAGCTTGGCAAACAGCACCGGGAAGAAGTCGACCGGGATGATCTTCAGCGTGTTCATGAACAAAATCCACACGAACAGCGTCAGTGCCAACGGGGGAATCAACGGGTTATGTCCCTTGAAGGCGCCCTGAATCATGTTTTCGACGAACTCGAACACCATTTCGACGGCGTTTTGCAGGCCGCCCGGCACGCCGGTGGTCGCCATCTTGCCCGCCTTACGGAAGAGCCAGATGAACAGAAGACCCATCGCGATCGACCAGCCCATGGTGTCCAGGTGGATCGCCCAAAAGCCCATTTCACTCGCCTCTTCGGCGCTATGCGCCAGCGACCAGCCGTTGACCGGATGATGACCAAAGGTCAGATTCTGCAAGTGGTGCTGGATATAGTAAGTCGTCGAGACTTCGTTACCTGCGGCCATGGAGATGTCACCTCAATCAGTTGTACGGCGTTTCAGCATTAACCAGGGCGCCAGCCAATGCGTCAGTATCACCGCAACATAAGCGCTAAAAAATAAAGTAGGGTTTGAGGGAGGCACTGCCACGAAGACCAGCGTGAAAAGTGCCACCGTCAAACCAAACTTGCCTGCCTCGGCGCGCAGCAGGTGCGTGGCGCCGGCTCGGCGGCCACGAGTGCGAAGAAACCCCATTCGCTGTATGAAAAACGCGTGCGGCAGTATCGCCACCAGCGCCCCGGTCACCACTGAAACGCTGCCGGATAAACCGGCCACCGGGTACGCAAGCGCCGCGCCGAGTAGCATGATGGCTAACTGAGCGAGCGTGAGCTGAACGATATAGGTTCTGCGCCGCTGCGTTTCGAATCGCTGCATAGCCCCCGGCCCAACCCCTCGGCACTTGCGTGTCAGCATCGAAGGCTGAAGCCGTGGCGTTCGCTGTTTTACTCTTTGCCGTTCCGTTACTGCGAACAACCTGCACAAATCTTGCGCGATTATAGGGAAGCGCTATCACACCTTCAACCGAAGTTGCGTCTAATTTGCGGGTTTACGCGCGCAGTTGCGACCAAAGCGCTAAAAATAGGGGCTAACGTGTGGCTATTTAATGAGCCTGCTATTTATCCATCAGCCCGTTATTTGATGTGTCCGAGAATACCGTCGAGCTCTTCGAGGCTGGTGTAACGGATGGTGACCTTGCCCTTGCCGCGCTGACCGTGATCGATGGATACCGGCGCGCCAAGCAGCTCGCCGAGCTGAGTCTCGAGCCGCGTGACGTCCGCGGTCTTTTTCGAGCGTTTGGGCGCGGCCCTGGCGGCTTCGTCGCTGCCGAGCTTTTTGACCAGCGCTTCAGTGGCGCGCACGGTCAGGTCGTTATTGACCACTTCATGGGCAATGCGCCGCTGCTGGGCACTGGTGAGCGATAAAAGCGCGCGGGCGTGACCCATATCGAGATCACCGCGCTCCAGAAGCGTTTGCACCTCGTTGTCCAGACTCAAAAGCCGCAACAGATTCGCCACCTGAGTACGCGATTTGCCGACCGCATCGGCGATCTGCTGCTGGGTGAGTTCGAACTCGTCGCCCAGGCGCTTGAGCGCGATCGCCTCTTCCACCGCATTGAGGTTTTCACGCTGAATGTTCTCGATCAAAGCGAGTGCCAGCGCGACTTCGTCGCTGACGTCACGAATGACCGCGGGGATGACGTCGAGCTCGGCGAGCTGGGCCGCGCGCCAGCGCCGCTCGCCGGCGATGATCTCGTAGCGGGACTGCCCGACCGGGCGTACCACGATCGGCTGCATCACGCCCTGGGCGCGGATCGAGTCAGCGAGCTCCTCAAGAGCTTCGGGCTGGATATCGCGGCGGGGCTGGTATTTTCCGCGGCTCAGTTGGCCAAGCGGCAAACGCTCGAGACGCTCGTTGTCGGTGGCCTCGACGACCACGCTCGACGGCGCTGCATCGACGCTTTCAAACGTTTCCTCACTGGTGAGATCCAGACTGTCACGACGACGTGCGCCCGCTCCAATGAGGGCGTCCAGGCCACGTCCTAGCGCGCGTTTACGCGTCATGCGCTTCCCCTTAAACGTTGAGTCAAACCCCGGCCGTCAGGCGCTAAAGCGCCAGCTTGCGAATCATCTCTTTGGCGAGCACGCGATACGCCTGGCTGCCCCGCGAAAAGCGTGCGTAGTGGGTGACCGGCAGGCCGTGGCTCGGCGCTTCGGCCACCTTCACGTTGCGCGGAATGGTGGTCTTCAAAAGCGCGTCGCCGAAAAAGTCGCGCAGCTGCTTGTCCACTTCGCGGGTCAGGCTCGTGCGCTTATCGTACATGGTGCGCAATATACCGGAAATCGCGAGCTCCGGATTGACGCTCTCCTTGATCTGCTCGACGGTATCCAGTAGCGCCGACAGGCCTTCCAACGCATAGAACTCGCACTGCAGCGGAATCAGCACGCCGTGGGCGGCGGTCAGTGCGTTGACGGTCAGCATGTTGAGCGACGGCGGGCAGTCGATCAGCACCACGTCGTAGTTCTCGGCCACCGTGCTGAGCGCGGTGGAGAGTCGGCTCTGGCGCTCATCGCGATCCAGCAGTTCGACCTCCGCGGCGGTCAGATCACCATTACCCGGCAGCACGTCGAAGTTGACCGGCAGATTCCTGATGATCGCCTCGTGAGCGCTGGCCTCACCGAGCAGGACATCCAGCACGCTCTTGTCCAGATCGTACTTGTCGATGCCGCTGCCCATGCTGGCGTGGCCCTGGGGGTCGAGATCCACCAGCAGCACGCGGCGGTCGAGACTCGCCAGGCTCGCCGCGAGATTGACGGCCGAGGTGGATTTGCCCACGCCGCCTTTTTGGTTGGTC
Organism: Halomonas sp. PAMB 3264; assembly: GCF_031954245.1. Lineage (NCBI taxonomy): Bacteria > Pseudomonadati > Pseudomonadota > Gammaproteobacteria > Oceanospirillales > Halomonadaceae > Halomonas > Halomonas sp. PAMB 3264. The sequence goes on along the minus strand of NZ_CP134866.1, from coordinate 3,728,641 downwards.
AGGGCAATGATCTGGCTCACTACAAGGCTCCTTCAGGGGTCAAAATCAACAGCTGCCGTATTGCCGTCTCATAGGGAATGGGCAGCCGATGCCGCGCCGTCAGCACGATATCGGCGGGAAGTGCACTGAGTTCATCGTCGGCGCCGGGGCCTTTCATGGCCAGCCACTGCCCGCTGGGCTCCACCAGCGTTCGGGTCAGGTCGATAAAGTCGACCAGGCTTGCAAACGCGCGGGAGACGACCTGATCGAAGGTGCGCTCGCCAAAGGCCTCGACCCGTACCTGGGTCGGGGTCGCGTTGTCGATCGCAAGCTCCATGACCGCCTGGCGTTGAAAGCGCACTTTCTTGCCGTTGCTGTCGACCAGCGTGACCTGAACGTCGGGCTTCAAAATGGCGATGACCAGGCCTGGAAGGCCTGGGCCTGCGCCAACGTCGAGCAGCGTGTCGCCGTGCACGAAAGGTGCAATGGCGGCGCTATCCAGCACGTGGCGCGAGACCATCTCGACCGGGTCGCGCACTGCGGTGAGGTTATAAGCCCGGTTCCACTTGTGCAACAGCGCCACCAGGGCCAGAAGCCGCTCGCGCTGGGAAGCGCTGACCTCGAGGCCGAGGGTCTCGAGGCCGCTGTCCAGCCGGGTGGCAACGTCAGCGGGCAGGTCGTTCAAAAGCGGGGACAGCGAACTCATCCGTTCGCCACCTCGGCGCTGCCAACCAGGCGGCGCTTTTTCAGATGGATCAAAAGAATCGAGACCGCCGCTGGCGTCACGCCGGAGATACGCGCTGCGTGGGCCAGGGTTTCCGGGCGGGCGTCCATGAGCTTCTGGCGAATTTCGTTGGAGAGGCCCTCGACCTTCTGATAGTCGAGCTCGGCCGGCAGCGGCGTATTTTCGTGGCGCTTGAGCTTGTCGATCTCGTCCTGCTGACGATCGATATAGCCCTGGTACTTGGCGTGGATCTGGACCTGCTCGGCCACAGCGCCGCTTTGCACTGCCTCGCTTTCAAGCCCGGGAAGTGTTGCGATATCGGCGTAGGTCAGCTCCGGGCGTTTCAGAAGATCCGCCAGCGAGTACTCGCGATTGAGCGGGTGGCCGGTTTTCTCGGCGACTTTCTCGGCGGCGGCGGTGTTGGGCTGTACCCATACCGACTTGAGCCGTGCGCTTTCGCGCTCGATCGACTCACGCTTTTCGCTGAACGCCTGAAAGCGAGCATCGTCGACCAGGCCAAGCTCGCGGCCCTTCTCGGTCAGGCGCAAATCCGCGTTGTCTTCACGCAGCATCAGACGATACTCCGCGCGTGAAGTGAACATGCGGTAGGGCTCCTTGGTGCCCATGGTGATCAGGTCATCGACCAGCACGCCCAGATAGGCCTCATCGCGGCGCGGATGCCAGGACTCGAGTGATTTCGCCCGGCGGGCAGCGTTGAGCCCGGCCAAAAGCCCCTGAGCACCGGCCTCTTCGTACCCGGTGGTACCGTTGATTTGCCCGGCGAAAAACAGGTTGTGGATAAATTTCGTCTCCAGCGAGTGCCTGAGATCCCGCGGGTCGAAGAAATCGTACTCGATGGCGTAGCCCGGGCGCGTGATATGGGCGTTTTCCAGCCCCTTCATCGAGCGCACCACCTGAAGCTGCACATCGAAGGGCAGCGAGGTGGAAATGCCGTTCGGGTAGAGCTCATGGGTGTCCAACCCTTCGGGCTCGATGAAGACCTGATGGCTCGACTTGTCCGCGAAACGGTGAACCTTGTCTTCGATCGACGGGCAGTAGCGCGGGCCGGTGCTTTCGATCACGCCGGAGTACATCGGCGAGCGGTCCAGATTCGCCATGATGATGTCGTGAGCGCGCTGGTTGGTGTGCGCGATATGACAGCTCACCTGGCGCGGGTGCATGTCGCGCGAGCCCAGATAGGACATGACCGGCGTTGGCGTGTCGCCGGGCTGCTCCTCCAGCTGGCTAAAGTCGACACTTCTAGCGTCGATGCGCGGCGGCGTGCCGGTTTTCAGCCGATCGACGCGAAACGGCAGCGCGCGCAGGCGCTCGGCCAGCGCGTTGGAAGGCGGGTCACCCGCACGGCCGCCGCGGCTGGTATCGAGGCCGATGTGAATCACGCCGCCCAGAAATGTACCGGTCGAGAGCACGACGGTTTCACTCATAAAGCGAATGCCGGTTTCGGTGACCACGCCGCGCACAATATCGTTATCCACAACCAGGTCGCCCGCGGCCTGCTGAAAGATCGTCAAGTTCGGCTGGTTTTCGAGCATGCCGCGAATGGCGGCCTTGTAGCGTACCCGGTCGGCCTGAGCGCGCGTGGCGCGTACCGCCGGCCCCTTGCGGGCATTCAACACGCGAAACTGAATACCACCCAGGTCAGTGGCAAGCCCCATGGCGCCGCCCAATGCATCGATTTCCTTGACCAGGTGGCTCTTGCCGATACCGCCAATGGCGGGATTACACGACATTTGGCCCAGGGTTTCGATGTTGTGAGTGAGCAGCAGGGTTTGACAACCCATACGAGCAGAGGCCAACGCGGCTTCGGTTCCCGCATGGCCACCGCCGATGACAATCACGTCAAAGCGGTCGGGGTAATTCAATTAGCACCTCAACTTGGCCCTTTCAAAAAGCGCCGATCGATCGTTTGAGAACGAGGCTCGCCTCGATAAGCCCGCCAGTATAAACCTCCTGTGAATAACAGTCAGGTTTTTCCACACCTTGGTTCGCCAGTACTGATCTACTAATAACAAAATAAAAAATATAAAGAGAAGTTCTGTTGATGTTGTAACTACTGGTGTGGATAAAATCTGTGCATAAGGCATTTAAAATGATATTTTTCAAAAGTTTATATTGTTGACCATTCGGTGATTAAAGGGCGTAGTTGCTGCGTAGAAGCGGTGTCGGGGCTGTGGATCGAATGGGTATTTATGCACAGCGCCAAAAAAACACGGCTTATCCACCGATGCATACCGGCGCTGTGCGCTCGATTGTGAACATTCGACCTGAACCTTGATAAATGGCTGGAAAGCGTACGTGGCGGGCATGGTGGGCGGACATGAAAAAAATCGAAAAAATGTTGTCCACAGGCAAAAAAAAGAGCCTGTCGCAAGGACAGGCTCGGAAATGGCAGGTTTTGATGAAGGGGGCTGAGCGTACAGCGCGTGCGATATGCGCGTTTCAGTGCTTGAGTACGCGGGCCAAAAACGATTGGGTACGTTCGTGTTGGGGCGTATCGAACAGCTGCTCCGGCGGGCCCTCCTCGGTGATCTCTCCCTTGTGAATGAAGATGACGCGATCGGCGACTTCGCGGGCAAAGCCCATCTCGTGGGTGACGATCACCATGGTCATGCCCTCTCTGGCAAGCTCACGCATGGCGTCGAGCACCTCGCCGATCATCTCCGGGTCGAGCGCCGACGTGGGCTCGTCGAACAGCATCAGCCGGGGTTCCATGGCCAGCGCCCGGGCCAGCGCCACACGCTGCTGTTGGCCGCCGGAGAGCTGGCTGGGGTACTTGTTCGCCTGGTCGGCGATTCCCACTCGGTCGAGCAGGCGCTTGGCGGTTTGGGTCGCCTGATCGCGGCGCTGGCCGCGTACCTTGATCGGCGCCAGGGTGACGTTGTCGATCACGCTCAAATGCGGAAAGAGGTTGAACTGCTGAAACACCATGCCGACTTCGGTGCGGATGGTTTGAAGCGCTTTTGAGCTCTTTCCATAGGGCTTTAGCGTGTTGTTATCCACCTCGAGGGTGCCGGACTGAAACTCCTCGAGCCCGTTGATGCAGCGGATCAGAGTGGATTTTCCCGAACCGCTTGCGCCGATTACCACGACGACCTCGCCGGAGGTGATCTCAAGGTCGATATTGTTGAGCACGTGCAGGGCGCCAAAGTGCTTGTTGAGCTTTTCCATGCGCACGATGGGAGCGGGATGTGAAGAGTGGTTCGCTGTCATGGCGCGCTCCTTATTGACCGGCAAGGTTCGAACGCTCGACCAGACGCAGCACCATGGAGAGCGTCCAGGTGATGGCCAGATACAAAAGGGCCACCATGAAGTAGACCTCGAGCGCGGTGAAGGTGGTGGCGATGTAGATCTGCCCCTGACGTACCAGCTCGCCGACGCCGATCACCGAGAACAGTGAGGTGTCCTTGATACTGATGATCGCCTGGTTGCCCAGCGGCGGCACCATGCGCCGAAGCGCCTGAGGCCAGATCACGTAGCGAAACGACTGGGCGCGAGAAAGCCCGAGCGAAAGAGAGGCCTCGCGCTGACCGCGTTCGATGGACTGCACGCCGCCGCGCACGATTTCCGAAATGTAGGCGCCGGAGTTCACCGCGATAGCGGCAATACCGGCGACCAGCGCGTTGATTGGCCCGCCCAGAAGCTGCGGCAGCCCGTAGAAGATGAACAGTACCTGCACCAGAATCGGCGTGCCGCGAAAGACTTCGATGTAGATCGTCGCGACCCAGCGCATCCAGGCCACGGGGCTGATGCGCAGAAGACCGAAAAAGATGCCGATGAAAAACCCGATGGCCAGGCCCCCGAAAGAGATGGCCAGCGTCCACGGAATACCGGGTAACAGGTGGGGGATCGAGGCAAACGCCGCCGACCAGTCGAACTCAAAGGTAACGTCCACGCGTTATCTCCAGGTGAAAATCACAGGTAGTACGGGTAAACAAAGGGTCGGGCGATATCGCCCGACCCTGAAGGAGTGCGCTACTCGAGAGCCGCGTTAGTCAGCGGTCGGCGCTTCGCCGAACCACTTCTCATAGATCTCGTCGTAGGTGCCGTCTTCGCGCATGGCCGCGAGCGCTTCGTTACTTGGCTCCAGCCACTCGCTGCCCTTGTGGAAAACGATGCCGTACTGCTGGCCTTCGTAAAGCGGGCCGACCACTTTGGTACGGCCTTCGCCGCGGGTTTGCGAGAAGTAGGCGACGTTGGGCGCGTCATACAGCACCGCGTCGACGTTGCGGCCCAGAAGCGCCATGTACATGTCGGCGGTGCCCGGGTAGGGGGTGATGTCGGCGTCTTCGCCCAGCTCTTGCTGCAGGAAGTTGTAGCTGGTCGAGCCGATCTTGGTGGCAATGCTCAAGCCTTCCAGATCGTCGATCTCTTCGACGTCATCGTTATCGGCGCGCACGATGATCTGCAGGCCAGAATCGTAGTAGGGGTCAGAGAAGTCCACGACCTGGGCACGCTCATCGGTGATCGTGGTACCGGCGATGGCGATCTCCTGGCTGCCGGTCTGGACCGCCGGGATGATGCCCGAGAACTCCATGGTGGTCAGATTGACCTCGAAGCCGGCGCGGCGGGCGACTTCGTTGATGATGTCCATATCGAAGCCGATCATTTCGCCGGAATCCGGGTCCATCATCTCGAAGGGAACGAAGCTTGGGTCGGTGGCCACGTTGACCGATGGCATCTGGGCGAGTGCGGCGGTGCTGCCAAGACCGAGCGTCAGGGCGGCAGCGATAGCGCTATAGCCAAGTGTATTGTTCATATGTTTCCCCGTGATGTTATAGGGCACGACGTGTCGGGCAGCCATTGCCCGTACGCGCGCGCCGTTTTAGACCTATCAACCCTGGCGAGAAACCGCCAAGGCGTCAAGTCACGAGAAAGCAGGGGAGTTAACGCAAGCGCCCGGCGGGCTCAAACCATGAAGGAGGCGCCACACCCGCAGGTGGTGGTGGCGTTGGGGTTTTGCACGCGAAAGCGCGCGCCGGCCAGGCCCTCTTCGAAATCGACGGTGGAGCCGACCAGGTACTGGTAGGAGAGCGGGTCGACCACCAGGGTGGCGTCGCCGAATTCGATGAGCGTGTCGTCGTCGTCGACGCTATCGGCGAAATCGAACCCGTACTGAAAGCCCGAGCAGCCGCCGCCGGTCACGTAGACGCGCAGTTTCAGCGCGGGGTTTTGCTCCTCGCTCATTAGCGCCTTGATGCGTTGGCGGGCGCTGTCGGATAGCAGTAGTGGGGTTGGTACGAAAGCTTCTGCACCGCTCATGGGTACCTCCCGCAAGCTGAATGGCTGGATGAAAGGCCAATTATGGGTAATCCCCAGCAAAAGGGTCAACTATTGTGTGCCCTTTTACCGGGAAGCTTGCGCCACTACCAGGGGTTTACGGCATTAGCGCCGGAGCGTTGAGCCCCGCTTTCTCATCGAAGCCGAACATCAGGTTCAGGTTCTGAATGGCCTGGCCGGAAGCGCCCTTGACCAGGTTGTCGATGATTGAGAGCACCACCACCGTGTCGCCGCCTTCCGGGCGATGAACGGCGATGCGGCAGGTGTTGTTGCCCTTCACGCTGCGGGTTTCCGGATGACTGCCCGCGGGCATCACATCAACGAAGGGTTCATCCTGGTAGCGCGCCTCGAACAGCGCCTGTAGATCCCGAGCGCTTTCGGTCAGCGTGGAGTAGAGCGTGGCGTGGATACCGCGAATCATCGGCGTCAGGTGTGGTACAAACGTCAGGCCGACCTTCCCCGCCTGCATGTCGTTCAGGCCCTGGCTGATTTCCGGCAGGTGGCGATGGCCAGAGGCGCCGTAGGCCTTGAAGGATTCACTCGCCTCGGCAAGCAGCGACGGCACCTTGGCGCCGCGCCCGGCGCCGGTCACGCCGGATTTGCAGTCGGCGATCAGCCGGGTCGGGTCGATCAGCCCGGCTTCCAAGAGCGGCAGATAGCCAAGCTGTACGGCGGTGGGGTAGCAGCCGGGCACTGCAATCAGGCGTGCGGTCTTGATCTTTTCGCGGTGCATTTCGGGCAGCCCGTAAACGGCTTCCTCGAGCAGTTCCGGAGCGCCGTGGGGCTGGCCGTACCAGCGGCTCCACTCGTCGGCGTCGCGCAGGCGAAAGTCCGCAGAGAGATCGATTACTCGCGTGCCGCCTTTCAAAAGCTCGCCGGCAAGCGCGTGGGCCACGCCATGGGGAGTGGCGAAGAACACCGCATCCATCGCGCTTAGAGCGCGGGCGTCGGGTTCGCTGAAGGCGAGCGCATCATAGTGGCCGCGCAGGTTGGGATACATGTCGCACACCTTGACCCCGGCTTCCGAGCGCGAAGTGATCGCCTCGACGCTGACCTCGGGATGCCCGGCCAGAAGCCGCAATAGCTCTACACCGGTGTATCCCGTACCGCCCACGATGCCGACCTTGATCACATGTCACCCCTTATCCGTTCTCTGGTTTGATTCGAATACATCGTTCACAGCCTAATAAACTGGCAACGGGCTGTCCAAGCTCTTCAAACTGTCCAAGCTTGTCGAGCTATGATACACAAGAGTAGCGGCCCGTGAGTGCAGCAATCGGTGAGTGAACACTTACTTTTTAGCGGGCAGGTCGCACACAGGGCACCTCTTCTATAAAAAAGCCAACAGCTAAGGAACGCGGTCGTGGCACGGTATTCCCGAGCAGATTTCACCCTGGAGGCCTTTCGCCGCCAGCTCGCCAATGTCGACGCGCTACCCCAGCTTTGCGTACTGGGGCTGCTCTCCGGGATCATCACCGGCGCGGTCATGGTGGGTTTTCGTCTGCTTCTCGAGATGGGCGCGGTGCTCTATATGCCCGACGCCAACCCGGAGGCTTTCGAAGGGCTCGCCCCCTGGCTTCGCGCGCTGCTGCCGCTTTGCGCGGTCACGGTGATCGGCGTGTTTCTTTACCGCCAGAAGGCCGCGGCGCAAAAGCTCGGCGTCAGCCACGTGATCGAGCGCCTCTCCTATCATCAGGGCCGCTTTCCGCTGCGTAACTGGCTCAATCAGTGGTGGGTCGGCGTGGTGTCGGTGCTCGGCGGGCTTTCCGCCGGGCGTGAAGGCCCGGCCATCCACCTGGGTGCGGCGGCGTCGAGCGGGCTCGGGGTCAAGCTTCGCTTGCCTAACAACAGCCTGCGCGTACTGGTCGCCTGCGGCACCGCCGCGGGTATCTCGGCGTCGTTCAACACGCCGATCGCCGGGGTCATCTTCGCCATGGAAGTGGTGATGATGGAGTACACGCTGATGAGCTTCATGCCGGTGATTCTGGCCTCCACCATGGGCGCGGTCGTGGCCCAGATGGTGTACGGCAGCGAACCCGCCTTTCGTATTCCCGACGTGGCGCTGGGCTCCTTGATGAACCTGCCCTGGGTCGTCATCACCGGGCTTTTCATCGGGCTTTTGGCCGGGCTGTTCATTCATATCGCGCGTAACAAACGCCTCGCCGGGATGCCGCTGTGGGTACGCCTGGCGGCGGTGGGGGTTGCCACCTCGGCGATGGCCTGGTGGTTCCCCCAGGTACAGGGCATCGGCTACGACAGCCTGGCAGCGGCGCTCAACAACCAGCTTGGCGTCTACGTGCTGCTGGGGCTGGTCGTCGCCAAGCTTTTGATCACCGCGCTGACCGTGGCCGGGGGCGTGCCGATCGGTATCATCGGCCCGGTGCTGGTGGTGGGCGCGGCCGCCGGGGCGCTCAGCGGCTCGCTGGGGCTTTGGATCTGGCCGGCCCCCGCCGCCGATCCGGGCGTGTTCGCCATGCTTGGCATGGCGGCGATGATGGGCGCGGTGCTCCAGGCACCGCTGGCCGCGCTCATGGCGCTTTTGGAGTTGACCCATTCGCCGAACATCATGCTGCCCGGCATGCTGGTCGTGGTGGTGGCGTGTTTGACTTCGCGCCAGCTCACCGGCTGCGAAGGCTTTTTCCTGAGCTCGGTGCGCTACGGGCTGCACCCGCTGCAGCAGCCCTTGATGCAGGCGCTCTCGCGCGTGTCGGTACCGGCGGTAATGGAGCGCCAGCTGGTACGCACCGAGCGGGTGGTCACCCCGGAGCAGGCGCGAAAGCTTCTGGAAACCAACCCGGTGTGGCTTTTGATCGAGCGCTCCAGCGACAAAAAGCCGGTGCTCGGGCTCAAGGCGGCGGCGCTGGCACGCTGGTTGTTAGAGCACGACGAGGCGCTCGACGGCAAGCCGCCGCCGGAGGACGAGCTGGTGGATCTTCTCGAAATCCCGGGCCAGCGCGTTGAGATGGCGCCGATCGCGCTTCAAGCGACGCTCTCCGAGGCGTTTCTGAAACTTCAGGACAACGCTCTGGGCGCGCTTTACGTGGTGCACGGTTATCGCCCGAAGCAGCAGCGAATTTCAGGTATCATTACCCGCGGTGCCATCGAGCGCTATTATCACTACTCGGATCCGAACGACAAAGCCGGACCCCGGGACAATGAGCCGTCCGCGTAAGGAGAGACCATGTATTTATGGATGAAGGCCCTGCATTTGATGGCCATGGTGACCTGGTTTGCTGCGCTTTTTTACCTGCCCAGGCTTTTTGTCTACCACGCCACGGCTCGCGACGCGTCTGATGAGCAAGCGATCACTTACTTCAAGACCATGGAGCGCAAGCTCTACCGTGGCATCATGACGCCGTCGATGATTCTTGTACTGATTTTCGGCGGGATCATGCTCTATCTGGTGCCCGGCTGGATGAGCCAGGGCTGGATGCACGTCAAGCTGGCGCTGGTGGCGCTATTGATCGCCTACCACCACGTTTGCCTGATCTATCTCAAGCAGTTCGCCCAGAACCGCTGCACCAAAAGCCACACCTTCTTTCGCTTTTTCAATGAAGCCCCGGTGATCGTGCTGGTCGCGGTGGTACTGCTTGCCGTGTTGAAGCCGTTTTAATGCATCAACCGCTTCCTCCCACCGTTCTGGTGTTGGCCGGGCATGACCCGACCGGCGGCGCGGGCCTGATCGCCGATAGCGAAGCCATCGCCGGCTGCGGCGGCTGGGCGCTGACGATTCCTACCGCCACCACCGTGCAAAACTGCCATGATGTCCAGCGCGTGTTGCCCGCCGACCCGCAGATGATGCTGCAAAGCGCGGCGGCGCTTGGCGACTTCACCATTGGGGCGATCAAACTGGGGCTTCTGGCCGACGCGCCGACGCTGTTGGCCGCTGAGCAGATCATTCGCCGCTTTCCCGGTATTCCCGTGGTGGCGGATCCGGTATTGAAAGCCGGCGGTGGCGCTGAGTTATCCACAGCCGCTTTGCAAAGGCTTTATATCGACCGGCTGCTTCCGCTTGTGGATATCCTGACACCCAACCGTTTTGAGCTGGCGACGCTGACCCCGGATATCGGCGAAAGCGAGGACGATACCGCCCGCGCGGTAGCGCTGATCTCCCAGGGCTGCCAGGCGGTGCTGGTAACGGCCACCGATGATCCGCTGCCGGGTAACACGGACCAGGTGGTGCATACGCTGCACTCGCCGGATACCACGCGCCAGTGGCAGTGGCCGCGTCTGCCAGAGCGCTTTCACGGTTCGGGTTGTACGCTGGCCTCGGCGATTGCCGCGCGCATGGCGGTGGGTGAGCGCTTACCCGCCGCCTGCGAGCAGGCGCAGCACTTTACCTGGCAGGCCTTGTCGAAGGCCTACGCACCGGAAAGTGGGCAGTATCTACCGCGCCGCTTGCCTCGCCCGACCCGCTTTTGATCTCATTGGCCGCCGATCGATAAAGCATCTGTTTACGCCGCGCCGTCAGACGCTAAGCTATCAATCATCGAGCCAACCACGCTGAGGATGCCATGACTACATCTGCCGAACTCTTCGAGCAAGCCACGCGCCACATTCCCGGCGGCGTCAATTCCCCCGTTCGCGCGTTCAAGGGCCTGCACCGCCCGCCGGTGTTCATGGAGCGCGCCCAGGGCGCCTACCTGTTCGACGTCGAAGGCAACCGCTACATCGATTACGTCGGCTCCTGGGGCCCGATGATCACCGGCCACGCCGACCAGGACGTGTTGGCCGCAGTGCGCGCGCGTCTCGATAACGGGCTGTCGTTTGGGACGCCCACCGCGGTGGAAACCACCATGGCGGATCTGATCTGCGAGATGATTCCCTCCATGGAGATGGTGCGCATGACCAGCTCCGGCACCGAGGCGACCATGTCGGCGATTCGCCTGGCCCGGGGTAGCACCGGCCGCGACAAGATCGTCAAGTTCGAGGGCAACTACCACGGCCACTCGGACTCGCTGCTGGTAAAAGCCGGCTCCGGCGCCCTGACCCACGGCGAGCCAAGCTCGCCAGGCGTGCCGGCGTCACTGGCCGAACATACCATCACGCTCTCCTACAACGACCCGGAAGGGGTCGATGCGTGCTTTGCCGAGATCGGCAGTGAAATCGCCTGCATCATCGTTGAGCCTGTGGCGGGCAACATGAACTGCATTCCGCCGCAGCCCGGCTTTCTGGAAACGCTTCGCCGGGTGTGCAACGAGCATGGCAGCCTCCTGATTTTCGACGAGGTGATGACCGGCTTTCGTGTGGCGCTTGGCGGCGCCCAGGCCCATTATGGCATCACGCCGGATCTCACCTGCCTTGGCAAGATCGTCGGTGGCGGCATGCCGGTCGGCGCCTTCGGCGGACGCCGCGATATCATGCAGAACGTCTCGCCCATGGGGCCGGTCTACCAGGCGGGTACGCTGTCGGGCAACCCGCTGGCCATGGCCGCCGGGGTCACACTGTTGCAGAAGTTGAAAGAGCCGGGTTTCCACGACGCGCTTGCCCAGCGCGTGCAGACGCTATGCACCGGGCTCGAAGAGCGCGCCGAGGCGGCGGGAGTCCCCATGATGACTCAATTCGCCGGCGGCATGTTCGGTCTCTTCTTCACCTCGCAGTCGCGGGTCGATAACTTCGCTCAGGCCACCGCCTGCGACCCGGAACTTTTCCGGCGCTTTTTCAGCGCGATGCTCGATCAAGGCGTGTATCTCGCGCCCTCGGCGTTCGAGGCGGGCTTCATGTCCAGCGCCCACACGCCGGAGGATATCCAGAAAACGCTGGAGGCCGCCGAAAAGGCGTTTGCGCTGCTCTAACCCTGTGATCGGTAAACTCCTGCTACACTCAAAACGCCGCCCATTGGGGCGGCGTTTATGGTTGACGAGGTTACTCACCATGAAACGGCGATCGATTTGGTCTTATACATTGGGCGTTGCGGGTTTGGTGGGCGCCTTATCCACAGGCGCACTGGCCTATCAGGAGCAGGACATGACCCGAATTCAGATCAACATTAGCGGCACGGAAGGTGCGGAGTTTTCAGCGCATTGGCGGGTCAGCGACGGCGATCAGGTTACTGAGTACTCGGAGGAGCGTATGAGCGTTCCCGCTGACTTCAGCTACGAAGGCACCGCATTGGAGGGTGAGGTAACGCTTTTGACCGATAACGAGCGTTTAGAGGTGGATATTCTCAAGGGTACCAATCGTTCTCGCTCATCAACCCAGGGTAAGGGAGGAACGCTTACCCTGCATCTTAGATAAGCACTTGCGATAATTCCTGTGCATAAAAAAACCGCCCCCAAGGGCGGTTTTAACGTCCAACATCTTTGAGTGATAAGAGCTTAGCGAGCCTGCTTTACAACGTTGTTGTTGTAGCTGCCGTAAGTTTCGATAGTGGACTGATGAGCATTTTGAGTGTACAGAGCGCTTTGGCTAACTTGCTGGTAGTTGCCATAGCCGTTGGTCAGGATATAAGAGTCGTGACGGTCGCCGCTCTGCATAACGTTATATTCGTTGTCGTTACCGCCCTGGTTAACGATAACGCTTTTCAGCTCGTTACCAGATTGAGTTACATCAGCAATATTACGGTCGCCACGCAGGGTAACGGTGCTGTCGTTCATATCGCCGTTTTGATTGAGCATGGTCAGGTTATCGCTGCCGTAAGACTGCGCCACTGACTTGTTATCAAGGCCGTCTTGCATGATTTCAGCTGCGTTACCGTTACCGTCCTGAAGAACGTAGCTATCGTTGCCGTTACCTACTTGGTTCACAGTTGTATCGTTGCGGCTGCCCTGCTGTTGAATGCTGGAAACGTTCGCTGCCTCGAACGGAGTCGGAGCTTGGCCAATAACGTCGTCTTGAACGACAGTAGCTGCGTTATCATTACCACGTTCCTGGCGGATACGTGACTCTTGGTTACCGTACTGCGTAACGTTGGTGCTGTGTTCGTTGCCGTATTGGATAATGTAGGAATCGCTGGCGACTTGAGCAGAAGCAGCGGTGCTCAGTGCAAGAGCGATACCAGCGGCGATAGTGGTGATTTGAGTTTTCATGTAGTAATCCCCTTTATGATGACGACTTGCTTTGGTGGTTACTGAGCAAGGATTTTTGCTCAGTAAGTTACGACGGTGACTGGTCGCGCATTGCCCGAGAACGCTTGTTGCTCGACGTTGATGCTGCGGTAGCCACTCCCCGATTGTGAAATCGTGATATTGCTTTGCTGACCCGTTTGAGTAACGAAGGCTTCCGCTCCTTGAGGGCCGTTGTCCTGAAGAATCGAAACGCTGTGCTCGTTACCTTTTTGAGAAACCTGGCTGGTATTGTTGCCACCGATTTGTTCGATTGACGCCGCATTGGCGTTACCGACTTGGCGGATACTCGAAAAATTACCTTGTTGGTATTGGGCCGAGTAGGATTGAGCGACGCTGGTCCGGTTGTCGTTACCGTTTTGGTAAATGACGCTGTAATTACCGGGGCCTAACTGCTTTGATCCGCTATAAACATACTGAGCGATACGGTTGTCTTGGCCGGCGTGGGCAGCGGATGAAAACGTCATCGTTAGGGCAATTAGTGCCAGCGTCGACTTGACCACTGCCGCTCCTAAAAATGAAAACGCCTGATTGATAGCCATCCTCATACCCTTTGAAAGTTTTTGTATCAAATTGTATTCACGGATTGAGTTTGGCGTATCTGTAGAATTGCGCTATCAGCAATTCTCCTGGACGTGGGATCATTTATTTAATTATTTTAAATCTCTCAGGTATTAGTTTTTTGGTATATCTGTAAGTTTTTGTTTTTAATGAAATAAAAAAGCGGTGCCGCATAATTTCGGCACCGCTTCTCGTAGATTTTCTGGTAATTATAGGGTTGTATCACTTCATCTTTATTAGATGAAGCTCAAGCATGAACACCAGAAACACTGCTCACGTATACTTACAATTCTGGAATAGGCGCATTCAGATAGTCGGCGAGTACCGAACCCTGAATATTGCTGCCACTGGCCAGATTCCACAGGTTGTTTTCCACCCCACGAGCGATCAGGTGTATGACTGCGGACTCCACCGCCGACATGACCGCCATCTGTACCGGCTCGTTGGTCGTGATGCCCGCTTCGGCTTCCAGCAGGCGACGGAAGTCGATAAAGCGATACACCCCGGCGCGCAGCTCTTTCGAGTAGATGGTTTTGGTGGTCGTTACGTTGGCGAGTATCTCGCCGGTGGAAATCTCCACGGCGCGCAGGTTGACCGTGACCTGGTCGACCTGGTACTGGCCCGAGGCGCCAATGCCGAAGTATTCAGCACCCGCGCCGCCGGTGCGTACGTTGGACTCATACGCAATGATACCGCCTTCGAGCATGACCGACGCCGCGCGCAGTGATGGCAGCGTATCGGGCTGGCCGAAGCGCTCGAACTCGGCGCGGATGATGCGTCGCTCGGTCAGAAGGTTCTGAAGCCCGACCCGCTCCAGCGGAATGAACCAGCCGGAATCTGCAAGCGCCCCGGTCAGCATCGCCGCTGCTCCTTGCGTTACGGCGGTGGAGAAGGTGCTGGCCGGGGCCGGGCGGTACTGGCCGGTCTGATCGCGGAAGTCGTAGACCGAGACGAAGATCTTGCCCGCCGGCGGCGGCAGCGACACGAGATCCTGGTAGGTAGCCCCGCGCGGCATGAGCGTGGCTTGAGCGCCTTCAAGATTTTCCGAGTTGGCGACCATACCGGCACAGCCGCTGAGAAGCGTGGCCAGCATGAGTGAAGCGATGATTTTCATTATGATCCCCTGACGACACAAATAAGCGTTATGCGGCGTTTTGCCGGTTAGGTATTGGTAAACGTGAGCGCTGTTTTATTAAGGATTAAAGGCGCCGCCTACGCTGATATTGGTTATATCGCCGGTCAGCTTGTCTACCACGCGCACGACGAGCTCGCCGCCATCGTCGCTCACCACCACGTTGAACTCGCCGCTGTCGAAAGAGCCCTGATCGACATTGCCTGCACCGACATCGGATATCAGCTGCGAGATGAGTCGGCTTTCCAGACTTTGAACGAGTCGATCAGTAGAAGAGAGCCGCTCGAAGCCTCGTGCGTTAGGATCGGTAGTGGTGTCCTGGGCCTGCGCCTTACCCAGCAGATAGCTCCCCATGAAGGGGTCGCCACCAAACGATGGATTCAAGGGGCGATAGACCAGATCCCCCGCAATGGCTTGTGCTCCGCTTGTGAGTGCCAGCGCTGCGACGGTACCCAGCATGAAACTGCGTTGTTTGACTTTCATTATCGTAACTCCTCGCTTCCCAGGTCTTTGTCCGACGTTAGCGCCGTTGCCAACTGTTCCTTCAGCAGCGCTTCTTGAACTACTTGTACCGCCTCATTGGCGGCTTCATCCGCCTGATTGATTCTTGGCGAAAGCTGCGTGCGGAAATACATTTGATTGCCCTGCATGATCCAGAGTTGGCTTCCCCAACGGGCGTCCGGGCGCTCCTGAATCGTGATCGTGGCGTTATTGATCAGCGGGCTATCCATGGCACGTTGACTGAATGCGCGGTAGAACGAACGACCGGCCATGGTAATGGTGCGGTCAATCATGACCCCGGTCAGCTCACTGCTGCCGTAGCCGCGCGGCTCGATTTCCGCACCGTCCGGCCCGGAGAGGCGGTTGATCGCATCCACCGCTTCCTGCTCGTTTTCCGGCAGGGAATCGCTTGGCGAGGCCGGCTGATTGGGAGACACGGGCTGGCCGGGAAGCTCTTCGCTGGCGTGCACCGACAGAGCCAACGTCAGTAGACAGGCAGCGAGCGGTAAATGAAAACGATACGTGACCATGGCCGAATGCTCGTTGGGAAATTAGCGGCCGCGCTGCAGGCTACGCGCGGTTTCGATATTGGGCAGAATCGGCCCCAGGTTCTGATGAATCCAGTTCAGCGCCTGAATACGGTTATGCACGTTGATCTTTCTAAAGATGTTGTAAAGGTGCGACTTGACCGTGTGCTCGCTGACGAAGAGCTTTTCAGCGATCTGCTGGTTCGACGAGCCCGCGCTCAACAGCGAAATGATCTCCATTTCACGGTTGGTCAGCCCGCAGGCCGGGCGAAACGCGTTGCTTTGGTACTTGCGATAAAAAAGAATGAGCCGTGCCATCAGGTCCCGCGACATCCAGAGTTCGTCGTTCAAAAGCGCGTGGATACCCTTGCAAATCACCTCGAGATTTTCGTTGCGGTAGAACACGCCCTTGAGCTGTGAGCAAGAGAGCGCTTCCAGGGCGTGATCCATGTCACGGATGTTGAACGCGGCCAGCGGCATGCGGGCAAGCGATTCGGGAAGCTTTTCTTGCCAGTCGGGGATGGCATCGACGCTGATGTGATCCGCATCCACCAGCAAAAGCTGTTGCTCGGCGTTGGACGCTGGCAGCGCCGCCCCCGGCGCGTAAAGATCGATCGTATGACCTGTTTTTTTGTTCAGGTACTCTGCAAACAACTGAGATTGAGGGCTTTTTTCGGTGACGATGTACACCACGCCCTGGGCCTTTTCCTGCATCATCGATAAACCCTCCAACTGCAAATAAAGTGTGAGACGTTAATGAGGTGATTGTTACCTAGAAGATCAGTTTAGTAAAGTTATGTTACTAAAAATAAGTGAAGTGCCGCTTCGCCTTCACATTGCTTAGGAAAAAATAAGCCGCTGGTCTGACTGGCTAGTCATATGATGGATGAATCGTCTAACCCATCCCTCTGATGTTGCCACCTTTAGCTGCTATCACGATCGGCGTAAACTGGCGAGCCCATACTGGAGGTGATGCCATGTCCGCGGTCGATACGCTCGTTTTAGCCAGCGGTAACGCTGGCAAGTTGAAAGAGTTCAAACAGCTTCTTTCGCCCTTGATGTTCGATGTGCGGTTGCAGTCCGAATTCGGCGTGGTGGACGTCGAAGAGACCGGCCTGACCTTTATCGAAAACGCGCTGTTAAAAGCGCGCGAAGCCAGCCGTGTCAGCGGGTTGCCGGCGTTGGCTGATGACTCGGGCCTCGAGGTGGATGCGCTGTTCGGGGCGCCGGGCATTTACTCGGCGCGCTTTGCCGGCGAGCCCAAAAGTGATGCGCGCAACAACGAAAAGCTTCTTCATGCGCTCGCCGACTGCGCCGAAGGTCAGCGCACCGGGCGCTACTGGTGCGTGCTGGTGTATCTGCGCCACGCCGACGATCCGGTACCGATCATCGTGCAGCGCAGTTGGGAAGGGGAGATCCTGGCCCACCCGCGCGGTGACAACGGCTTCGGCTACGACCCGCTTTTCTGGCTCCCGGACCAGGGCATGAGCGTGGCGGAGCTTTCGTCTGACACCAAGAACCGGCTCAGCCACCGGGGCCGGGCGCTGCAGGGGCTGGTCGATCTGTTGAAGGTGGCACATGGGTAATACCCCGCCGCTTTCGCTTTATATCCACACCCCCTGGTGCGTGAGAAAGTGCCCTTATTGCGATTTCAACTCGCACGAGCCACAAGGCGGTGAGCTGCCCGAGGCGGCCTACCTCGAGGCACTGTTGGCGGATCTGGACGCCGATCTGGCGCTGGCTGGCGGCCGCTCGCTCGAGACCATCTTCATCGGCGGCGGCACGCCGAGTTTGTTATCGCCTTCGTTCTACCGGCGTTTGTTGAGCGAGGTACGCGCCCGGCTGCCTTTCTCCCCCTCCATCGAGATCACTTTGGAAGCCAATCCCGGCACCACCGAGCAGGCGCGCTTCAATGGCTACCGCGAGGCGGGGATCAACCGGCTATCGATCGGCACTCAGAGTTTTCAGCCGGCCCAGCTCGAGGCGCTGGGCCGTATCCACAGCGCCGATGAAGCCGCCAACGCCGTGGGCCAGGCGCGCGCCGCGGGTTTTGATAACCTCAACATCGATTTGATGCACGGCCTGCCGGGCCAAACCCCACAGCTGGCGCTGGCCGACATCGATCAGGCGCTTGCGCTGTCGCCGGATCACCTCTCCTGGTATCAGCTCACCCTCGAGCCCAACACCGCCTTTCATTCGAGCCCGCCGGTGCTTCCCCAGGAGGAGGCACTTTGGGATATTCAGGAGCAAGGCCATGAGCGGCTGGTCAAGGCGGGGTTCGAACGTTACGAAATCTCGGCCTACGCTCAGCCGGGACAACAGAGCCGTCACAACCTTAATTACTGGCAGTTTGGCGACTACCTGGGCATCGGCGCCGGCGCCCACGGCAAGCTTTCGCACATCGATGAGCAGGGGCACTGGACGATCGAGCGGCGCTGGAAGACCCGTCAGCCCGATGCCTACCTGCGCCGGCGTCATGACCCGCGCGGGTTCATCGCCGGCAAAGCGGCGATCGAAGAAGCGGAGCTTGCGCTGGAGTTCGCCATGAATGCGCTGCGTTTGACGGACGGCGTCGAGATGGCGCTTTGGTCGGCGCATACGGGCCAGTCGCCGGAGGTTCTTTTGAAGAAACTCTCCCGCGCCGAAAAAAAAGGACTTTTAGTGCAAGTGCCCGTAAAACTACGTGCTTCACCTCATGGTCTATTATTCTTGAACGAGCTGCTGGCGTTGATCAGTGACGACTGACCCGCAGCCCGGTTTAATCAAACAAGCTTTTAAAGGAGTGAGTGATGCGTATTTCTCGACTGTTGACCCCGGTAGCCGCGGCCCTTCTGATTGCCGGGTGTGCCAGTTCCGACCCCTACGGCGGCCAAACGCAGCGCTCCAGCACTGGCATCGGTACGGGTATTGGTGCCGTGGTCGGCGCGGCGGCCGGCGCGCTCTCCGGTGACGGTGCCACCAGCCGTCGCGACCGCGCGCTGATCGGCGCCGCGGTGGGCGCGGCCGCAGGTGCCGGTGTCGGCGCTTACATGGACCGCCAAGAGAACCAACTGCGTGAAAGCCTGCAGGGCTCGCGTATCGAAATCGACCGTCGCGGTGACGACATCGTACTCAATATGCCCAGCAGCGTGACGTTTGGCTTCGACTCCTCGGAGCTGACCGGTCAGGCACGCAGCGCGCTCAACGAAGTCGCCAACGTCCTCACTCAATACACCGATACCCGTGTCAATATCGCCGGTCACACCGACAGCACCGGCGCCGCCGACTACAACCAGCGCCTTTCCGAGCGCCGCGCTCAGGCCGTGGGCAGCTACCTGAGCCAGAACGGCGTTTCCTCTTCGCGTCTGGTGACCAGCGGCTATGGTGCCTCGCAGCCGGTAGCTAGCAACGATAACGAGCAGGGCCGCGCCCAGAACCGCCGCGTAGAGATTACCCTGACGCCGACCGGTCAGGCCGGTCAGAATCAGGGCCAGGGCAACTACTGATCGATTTGATTCGACCCGGTAGGGTCTGACCCGCGAGCCCGCTATCATGGATAGCGGGCTTTTTTATTCCACCAGTGCGAACCGCCATGCTCTCCTACCAACACGCTTATCACGCCGGCAATTTTGCCGACGTTCATAAACACCTTACCCTCTACGCAGTGTGTGACTATCTGTTACGTAAAAAAAGTGCCATTACATATATTGATACCCATGCCGGTCGCGGTCTTTATCCGTTGGGTGCAAGGGAAGCCTTGAAGCTCCAGGAGCACCGCGAAGGTATCGAGCCGCTATGGAAGGCACGAGAAAGCCTGGGTAACCCGCTCCTGTGTGAATGGCTTTCCCACGTTGCTCGTGTTCAACAGGGTGACACCGACTTGAGCCGTTACCCCGGCTCGCCCTGGTGGCTAAGCCAAGGGCTTCGCGAGCAGGACGCGCTGCGCCTTTGCGAGCTTCACCCGGGCGAGCACGCCGAGCTCGACAGCCAGGCGCTGCCCGAGACGGCGCTGCGTATTCACGGTGATGGGCTGGCCGAGCTCGAAAGACGCGTGCCGGTGAGAACGCCCCGGCTGTGCGTGCTGATCGACCCGAGTTTCGAGCGCAAGGCGGAGTATCAGGAGGTGGCAGATAGCGTGATTTACGCCCTCGAGAAGGTGCGCCACGCGGTGATGTTGATCTGGTATCCGCTGTTGCCGTCAGGCGCGCATCACACGCTGCTCAGCGCGTTAAAAACCAGCGGCGTGCGTAAGATCTGGCAAAGTGAGCTTTTGCTGCGCGAACCGGCCGCCGAGACTCATGGGATGTACGCCAGCGGCATGCTGGTGATCAATCCGCCCTGGGGGCTCGATGAGCGCATGCAGGGCGCGATGAGCGAGGTCACCGCGCTGCTCGGTAGCGAGAGCCGTTTCGACGCTCGCTGGCTGGTCGAGGAGTAGACAGGCTAGGCGGGCAGAGCCTCCTGAGAGGTCTTGACCCGGTCCAGTGCGACCAGCGTGCGAAACCATTTCACGTTCGGGTTTTTGTGAAACAGCGCATCGCAGATCGCCTGGAAGCGGCGCATGCTGGGTACCAACAGCACCAGCATGAAGTCCGCCTCGCCGGTCACGTAGTAGCACTGCTGAATCTCCGGGCCGGAAAAGCGCGCCTTGAGCGCCTCCAGGTCGGCGGCGTGGGTCTTGTCGGCGCGCACCTCGACGAAAATCGTGATCACCTGGCCGCGCTTGTGGTCTGTCTGGGCTATCCGCTCTACTTTTGGCTGCGCCGGGCGACCGATACCAACCACATCGGCGGGCTCTGGTTCGACATGCTGCTGGCGCTGCCGGTCAGCCTCTTTTTCGTCATCAAAGAAGGCGGTGTGATCGGCGCGCCGAGCATCGAATTCGCGGGGTTGGTCTTTGGCCTTGGGCTGTTGAGCGCGCTGGCGCTGGTGTTTCAGGCGCTTTCGGCGCCGCTTTTGAACCTTAGCCTTTTCGGCCTTCTGGTCCATGTAGAGCCTCTGCTGCTGTTTCTGGTGGCGCTTTGGCTTGGCGAGTCGGTCGCCCCCAACGAGTGGCCAACCTATATCGCCATCTGGCTGGCCGTTCTCGTTTTGTGCGTGGAAGGCGTGCTCGGTATGAGTCGAGGCCGGCAAGGGTTTTGGCCGATACGTCGGCGCGGCCATTAAAATGATTCACCTGACATCAAAAAATGATCACTTTTGCCGAGCCCTGGTTTGCGCGAGCATGAAGGTTATCGAGTCACGTGTAACAGAGCAGGAGAGTACGATGAGCGATCAAACCGCCCCCTTTCGCGCCGATGTCGTGGGTAGCCTGCTGCGTCCAACGGCGATCAAGAATGCCCGTGAAAAGAGCGATCACGACCTTCGCCGGATAGAAGATGCGGCGATCAAGCACGCGGTCGAGGAGCAGTGCCAGTGCGGCTTGAAAGTGGTCACCGACGGTGAGTTTCGCCGCGCCTGGTGGCACTTCGATTTCTTCGAGGGGCTCGAAGGCGTCGAGGGGATCGACGCCGAGCAGGGCATCCAGTTCAGCGGGGTGCAGACCAAATCGCGCAACGTTCGCGTGACGGGCAAGCTCGGCTTTGGCGCGCACCCGATGCTCGAGGACTTCAAGTATCTCGCCAGCATCAGCGGGGGCGCCATGCCCAAGATGACCATCCCCAGCCCCAGCGTGCTGCACTTTCGCGGCGGTCGGAACGTGGTCAGCAGGGATGCCTACCCCCATATCGACGACTTCTTCGACGACCTCGCCCGGGTTTACAAGGAGGCGGTTCAGGCTTTTTACGACGCCGGCTGTCGCTACCTGCAGCTCGACGATACGGTCTGGGCGTATCTTTGTTCTGATGAGCAGCGCGCCCAGGTCGTCGCGCGCGGCGAAGACCCGGACGCGCTCGCGCGCACCTACGCCCGGGTAATTAACCAGGCGCTCGAGAACAAACCCGAGGATCTGGTGATCGGCATGCACGTCTGCCGCGGTAACTTCCGCTCCACGTGGATTTCCGAGGGCGGGTACGAGCCGGTTGCCGAGCGGCTGTTTGGCTCGGTGAATATCGATGCGTTCTTTCTGGAGTACGACTCCGACCGCGCCGGCGACTTCGCCCCGCTGCGCTTCATCAAGCCCGGCCATCAAAAGGTGGTGCTGGGCCTGGTGACCACCAAGACCGGCGAGCTCGAGGACCCGGAAACGATCAAGGCACGCATCCGGGAGGCGGCGCGCTACGTGCCACTCGAGCAGCTTTGCCTGAGCACCCAGTGCGGCTTCGCCTCGACCGAAGAGGGCAATGCGATCAGTGAAGCCGAGCAGCAGGCCAAGCTCCAGTTGGTGGTCGACATCGCCCGCGACGTCTGGGGTGAATAGAGACGGATAGAGGCTTTAATGGGGTACTGCTATAGAAGTAAGCACTTACTCACATGAGTGACCATCGCTACTTCCCGATACAGAAGCTGCCAAAAATCTCACCCAGCAGATCATCGGCGCTGAACTCGCCGGTGATCTCGCCAAGCGCCCCTTGGGCGTCGCGCAGGTCTTCGGCGAGCAGCTCGCCGGCGCTTGGGCCTTCGAGCTGAGCGCGGCCGGCCTCCAGCGCGGCCAGCGCCCTATCCAGCGCGTCCAGGTGGCGCCGGCGCGCCGAGAAACGTCCCTCGGTGGTGGCGGCAAAGCCCATCACGCTCTTCAAATGCTCTTTCAAACTGTCCACACCCGCCCCAGTCTTCGCCGACAGGCGCAGCGTCGGGGTGGCTGTGGATAAATCAATACCCGCGGCTTCTTCGCTTTCGTCGATCTTGTTGCGCACCAGCGTCAGCCGCGATCGATCCGGCAGGCGCTCGACGAACTCCGGCCAGATCGCCATCGGGTCGGTGGCCTCGGTGGTCGCGGCGTCCACCATCAGCAGCACCCGATCGGCTTTCTCGATTTCCGCCCAGGCGCGGGCCACGCCGATCTTCTCTACCGCGTCCGGCGTGTCCCGGAGCCCGGCGGTGTCGATGACGTGCAGCGGCATGCCGTCGATATGGATATGCTCGCGCAGCACATCGCGGGTGGTGCCGGCGATGTCGGTGACGATTGCCGTCTCCTGCTCGGTCAGAGCGTTCAAAAGGCTCGACTTACCGGCGTTGGGTCGACCGGCAATTACCACGCTCATGCCTTCGCGCAACAGCGCCCCCTGGCCCGCGGCGCGGCGTACCGACTCCAGCTCCTCGCGTACGCCCGCAAGCCGTGTAGCCACGTGCCCGTCGGCGAGAAAGTCGATCTCTTCTTCGGGGAAGTCGATGGCGGCCTCGACATAAACGCGCAGCGCAATCAGCCGCTCGACAAGCGTCGACACCCGATTCGAGAACTCGCCCTGCAGCGAGCGCACGGCGTTTTCGGCGGCCGAGCGCGAGGTGGCGTCGATCAGATCGGCGATCGCCTCGGCCTGGGCGAGATCCAGCTTGTCGTTGAGAAAGGCGCGTTCGGAGAACTCGCCGGGCCGGGCGAGACGCGCGCCGAGCGCAACGCAGCGCTCGAGCAGCATGTCCATGATGATCGGCCCGCCATGGCCCTGAAGCTCGAGCACGTCTTCCCCGGTAAAGGAGTTCGGGCCCTCAAAGCGCAGCGCGATGCCTTCGTCGATGATGCCGTGCTCGCCGTGAAACGGCCCGTAGTGGGCGTAGCGGGCTGGCGGGCATCGCCCCAGCAGGGCAGTGGCGATATCGCCGCAGGCGGGCCCGGAGACCCGAATGATACCGACACCGCCGCGCCCGGGCGGGGTGGCTAGTGCGGCGATCGTGTCCTGGGTGTAGAGTGTTGAAGCCATGGCGCGTCTCTTGAATGAATGGCGATAGTGTGAATTCGCGGCGCCCAAAACGCCAGACCCCCGCACGGGGCGGGGGTCTGGTAAGTCGAGCAAGGGGAGCGATTACTTGGTTCGCATCCCTTTACCAACGCTTGGGTCGTTCTCGATGCGCTTGGTGATGAAGTACTGCTGCGCCACCGAGATGATGTTGTTGACCACCCAGTAGATGACCAGACCCGCCGGGAACCACAGGAAGAAGAAGGTGAAGATAATCGGCAACAGCCGCATGATCTTCGCCTGCATCGGATCGGGAGGTGTCGGGTTGAGCATCTGCTGCACGAACATCGACACACCCATCAGAATCGGCAGGATGAAGTAGGGGTCCTTCACCGAGAGATCCTGAATCCAGAAGATGAACGGCGCGTGGCGAAGCTCCACGGACTCCAGAAGCATCCAGTACAGTGCGATGAACACCGGCATCTGTACCACGATCGGAAGACAGCCGCCGAGCGGGTTGATCTTCTCTTTCTGGTAGAACTTCATCATCTCCTGAGACATCTTCTGGCGATCGTCGCCGTAGGTCTCTTTAAGACGCTGCATCTCCGGGCCGAGCTTGCGCATCCGCGCCATCGACTTGTAAGCCTTGGCGGACAGCGGGAAGAGTACGGCCTTGACCAGCACGGTCAGCAGCACGATCGACCAGCCCCAGTTGCCGACGATGTTCTGGATATGATCCAAAAGCCAGAACAGCGGATTGGCGATGAACCAGAGCCAGCCGTAATCCACGGTCAACTGAAGGTTGGGGGCGACCTGTTCCAGATAGTCCTGCACCTTCGGGCCCATGTAGAGCGTGGCACCCAGAGTGGCTTCGCCATCGGCCGCGACGCTGCTGGTCGGGCCGGCAAAGGCGACCACGTTGCGATCGCGCGCGTCGGTGGTGACATAAAAAAGGTTTTGCTCGTTCTGCTTCGGCGCCCAGGCGGAAACGAAGTAGTGCTGGATGATGGCGATCCAGCCGCCTTCGGCTTCTTGATTCTGGAAATTACGATTTTGAATATCTTCGAAATCGATTTTTTCGTAGCGCGTGTCTGGCGTGGAGTACGCCGCGCCCATGTAGGAGTTCATGCCCAGCGTCACGCCGCTGGAGGGGTCGGGACTGTTATCGCGAGCGAGCTGACCGATGAAGCGGGCGCTGACCGGTGCATCGGTGTTGTTCGCCACGAAGTAGTTGACGTCGACCGCGTAGTCGCCGCGCTCGAAGGTCAGCCGCTTGGTGACTTCGACACCGTTGACGTCGGCGGTCAGGTCGACGTTGAGCGTCTGCTCGTCGTTGCCCAGGCGATACTCGGTGCGCTCCGGCGTAAAGGCGATACGGCTGGCCTGACCATCGAGCTGAATGCCCGAGCGTGCGACATAGCTTCGCGTGGCGTTGTCCGAGAGCAGCACGTAGTTGCGTTCGGAATCCAGCGTCATTTCGTGCTGGGGCAGGGCGGCAAAGACGATATCACCGCCGTAAGGGTCGATGCGCACGTCCAGCACGTCGGTGGTAACGGCGATGAAATCGCGGCTGGCAGCATCGCTTGACGACTCCGCCGGTAGCCCTTCGTCGGCGCTGCCTTGCGGGGCACCGCTGCTGGGTACGGTCAAGTTGTCGCGGCCCGCGCCGTCATTGGCCGAGTTGTTTTCGCGCTGGGTGATTTCCGGCGTCGATTCGAAGCTGGTTTGCCCGTAGTCCTGATTCCACTGGATCACCAGTAGATAGGCCAGTATGGCCAGTGGAATCAGCAATAAAAGTCGTTTTACGTCCATGAGGGGTCTGCCCGATGGGTGGTGAACATGCCAATGGCGCAGCGCCGTTTACTCGGCCCAAGACACACGAAAGCCTGCCAGAAGGCAGGCCCGGGTCGAGCTGCGACGTATTGAATCAAGCGCCATGCGTAGCGTTTTCAAGCGGGGAAGGCGGTGTGGCGGCCGTTGCCTCTCGGGCGAGTCGTTTCCACATGCCGTGTAGCTGGCGGGCAAGAGTGTCATTATCGATATCCTGTACGCCACGCTTAGCCAATACCACGATGTCCATCGAGGGAAGGCGGTGCTGGCGAAGTCGAATGGATTCTCTAACAAGACGCTTGAAGCGGTTACGATCGACGGCGAGCTTGACGTTCTTCTTACTGACCACAAAACCAACGCGAGGATGACCTCGAGGCGAAAAGCGCGCGAGCGCCATCATGCCTTTGCCGTGGACCTTGAGGTCTGCCTGCTCGAATACGTGGCTGAAATCCCCGGCATTCAGTAAACGTAAATCCCGGGGAAAGCCTTGATGCGACACACGCAATCTGAAATCAGGCGCTCAGACGCTTGCGGCCCTTGGCGCGACGGCGATTGATAACGGCACGGCCGTTTTTGGTTGCCATACGAGCACGGAAGCCATGCGCGCGCTTGCGCTTGAGAACGCTGGGTTGAAAAGTGCGTTTCATAACTCGTTATTCCCACGTGGTTTAGGACGAAAGTGAATTCCAAACGACCCGGTCCAGTGAGCAACTAGCCGGGGAGATCCAATTCAAGACCGGAAATTGTAGAGACTTCGCGCCTCCGGTGCAATTTTTCTGCGTACAAAAAGCGCTAAAAACCTCCTAACGCCTCGCAACGTGTCCTTAAAGCGCGCGCATCGAGACACTACTATTACTAATGAAATTATTTTAAACCTGCTGTTATTAATGGTGGGGATACTATTTGTGGATAAGTGTTTTTTATATTTTATTAACAGGTGGTTAAAACTATAAAAAATGTGTGCATAAGCGGTCGAAAAGCGGCTTGAAAGATGTGAAAGGGGTGTGGATACTGCCGGAGAAAAACACCGTTGAGCGAACTGTCCCCATATCCCACCGAACTTTTCCCGATAGCTCGCGCCAAGTTGTCCACAGGCCAAAAAGGAGCCCTTGCACGTGTGGATAACAGGAAGGCTGAGCGCTACAATAGTCGGCCGTTTTCAACTGATGGTGAGATGAGTGTCACTCGCGCTTTGGCAGCAGTGCCTGGATTATCTGCAGGACGAACTAAGCTCCCAGCAGTTCAATACATGGATTCGCCCCTTGCAGGCCGAAGAGGGAGGCGCCAACGAGCTCTGCTTGCTGGCGCCGAACCGTTTCGTGCGCGACTGGGTGAGCGATAAATACGCCAAGCGCATCAGTGAGCTGATCCGCGAGCTATCACCGGCAAAGCCGCCCAAGGTGAGTCTGACCGTTGGTAGTCGCCGTGCGGCCGCCCCCCAACCGCGAGAGCTGGGTAACCCGGTGTCGGCCGCACCCCAACGCCCTGCTGCGCCGGCGGTTCATACCCCACCGCGTGGCGATATCGCCGACGAGCGCGAAATCGATGCCGAGCGCGAGGAGTCTGCAAATAAGCGTACCGGCGAGCGTCAAGTACAGGTCGAGGGCAGCCTCAAGCACGCAAGCGGCCTCAATCCCAACTTCACTTTCGACAAGTTTGTCGAGGGTAAGTCGAACCAGCTCGCCCGCGCGGCCTCCCGGCAGGTGTCGGAAAACCCGGGCGGCGCCTACAATCCGCTGTTTCTCTATGGCGGAGTGGGCCTGGGTAAAACCCACTTGATGCACGCGGTGGGCAATGCCCTGGCGGGCAAGCGTGAAAACGCCCGCGTGGTCTATCTGCACTCCGAGCGCTTCGTCGCCGATATGGTCAAGGCGCTGCAGCTCAACGCAATCAACGATTTCAAACGTTTTTACCGTAGCGTCGACGCGCTACTCATTGATGATATTCAGTTTTTTGCCGGCAAGGAGCGCTCGCAGGAGGAGTTTTTCCACACCTTCAACGCGCTGTTGGAAGGCGGTCAGCAGATGATTCTGACCTCGGATCGCTATCCCAAAGAGATCAACGGCGTTGAAGAGCGCTTGAAATCGCGCTTTGGCTGGGGGTTGACGGTGGCCATCGAGCCGCCAGAGCTTGAAACCCGCGTGGCGATCCTGATGAAAAAGGCCGACCAGGCAAGCGTCGATTTGCCGCATGATGCGGCGTTCTTCATCGCCCAAAAGATTCGCTCCAACGTGCGCGAGCTCGAAGGCGCGCTCAAGAAAGTCATCGCCGACTCTCACTTCATGGGCAAGCCGATTACCCAGGATTTCATCCGCGAATCGCTGAAGGATCTGCTCGCGCTTCAGGACAAGCAGGTGGGCGTGGACAACATCCAGCGCACGGTGGCGGAGTACTACAAGATCAAGGTGGCGGATCTGCTCTCCAAGCGCCGTTCGCGCTCGGTAGCGAGGCCACGCCAGGTGGCGATGGCGCTGGCCAAGGAGCTGACCAACCACAGCCTGCCGGAAATCGGCGATGCCTTTGGCGGGCGCGACCATACGACGGTGCTGCACGCCTGTCGCAAGGTCAAAGCGCTGCAGGAAGAGAGCGCCGACATTCGCGAGGATTACAAAAACCTCATGCGCCTGCTCACCAGTTGAGCCTTCGCAATGCGCCTGTTCATACATAGATGTTCGACGAGCCGATGCGGCCATTGATCCTTTAACCCGGAGTAGTGATGAAGTTTTCAATTTCCCGAGAGGCGCTGCTACGTCCCCTCACGCTGGTAGCCGGCGTGGTCGAGCGCCGTCAAACGCTGCCGGTGCTCTCCAACGTGCTGATTCAGGTCGAGGGCGATCAGGTCGCGCTGACCGGCACCGACCTCGAGGTCGAGCTGGTCGGCCGTACGGTGGCAAGCCAGGTGGAGCAGGAGGGCGGCGCGACCGTTCCCGCGCGCAAGTTGATGGACATCTGTAAATCGCTGCCGGATCAGTCCGAGATCCAGCTGGCCCTCGAAGAGGGGCGAGCGGTACTTCGCAGCGGCCGCTCGCGGTTCACGCTATCGACCCTGCCGGTTGCGGAGTTCCCCAACATCGAGGATGGCGAAGGTAGTCAGGAGCTGAGCATCCCGCGCGGCACGCTCAAGCATCTGATCGAGGCGACCTCCTTTGCCATGGCGCAGCAGGATGTACGCTACTACCTCAACGGTATGCTGCTCGATATCCAGAATCAGCTGCTGCGCGCCGTCGCCACCGACGGCCACCGGCTGGCGATGTGCTCACGAGACGTCGATGTCAGCATCGAACAGGGCCAGAAAATGATCGTGCCCCGTAAAGGCATCCTCGAGCTTTCGCGCCTTCTGGACGACAGCGATGAGCCGGTGAGCCTGACGTTGGGGGCGACCCACCTGCGCGCTCACACCGGCGACTTCACTTTCACCTCGAAGCTGATCGACGGCAAGTTCCCCGACTACGAGCGCGTGGTGCCCAAAAACGGTGACAAGGTGTTGATCGCCGAGCGCGCCGAGCTGCGTCAGGTGCTGTCGCGTACCGCGATTCTTTCCAACGAGAAGTACCGTGGCGTGCGCCTGTATCTGGAAGAAGGCAACCTCAAGGTGATGGCCAACAACCCGGAGCAGGAAGAAGCCGAAGAGAACGTGGCGATCGAATACACCGGTCCCGCCATGGAAGTCGGTTTTAACGTTGGCTATCTGGTCGATGTGCTGGCGGTGCTCAACGAGGACCGTGTGCAGATGACGCTGGCCGACCCGAACAGCAGCGCGCTGCTGGAAGAGCCCGGCGGCGGCGATGCCCTCTACGTGGTCATGCCCATGCGGCTTTGATATCACCCCGCAAGGCGGCGCCTCACAGGCGCCGTTTTTTTCACGCATTGACAGGGTGATCCCGAAATGAGCCTGACCCAGCTCAACTTTCAAGGCATTCGAAACCTGGCCGCGGTAGAGCTTGCGCCGTCGCCCCACATCAACCTGATTCACGGTGCGAACGGCAGCGGCAAGACTACCCTGCTGGAAGGCATCCACATCCTCGGTATGGGGCGCTCGTTTCGTACTCGCCAGCTCAAGCACGCCATCCAGTTTGAAGCCCCCGCCATGACGCTCTACGGCCGTCTGGCCGGTGATCCGGAGGTTGCCCTGGGGGTACGCCGTCTTCGTGCCGAGCGTGAGCTGGAGCTGCGTTTGAAGGGGCAAAAAGGCGTGCGTCTGGCAGAGCTGGTCGATGCCATGCCGCTTCAGCTCATCAATCCGGATGCCTTTCGCTTGCTGGAGGGGTCACCCGCCGGTCGGCGCGAGTTTATGGATTGGGGCGTGTTTCACGTGAAACATGATTTTTTACATGCGTGGAAACGCGCTCGCCGCGCGGTGAAACATCGGAATGCGCTGCTAAGGCGTGGTAGAATAACCGATGCGGAAATCGCGGTGTGGGAGCAAGAGCTTTGCGAGTCCGGCGAGCGAATGGATGCGCTGCGTCATACATGGTTTAGTGCCTTTTTACCCGTGTTCGAACAAACGCTTGAGCGTCTGTTGCCCATCGAAGGGCTTACCCTGCGCTATGCCCGGGGCTGGGACGTCAAACGCTCGCTTGCAGACGTACTGAAAGCCAGCCGCGCATCGGACCAGCAGATGGGCTTTACCCAGCAGGGGCCACAACGGGCGGACCTGCGAATACGGCTAGGCAAACAGCCAGCAATCGAAGTGCTTTCCAGAGGCCAGCAGAAGCTGGTGGTTAGCGCATTGAAGCTTGCCCAGGGGCGGCTTCTGGAAAGCAGCGCCAAACGGCAATGCATTTATCTGATAGACGATCTACCGGCCGAGCTCGATTTCGAACACCGCAAGCTATTTTGCGCGCTGCTCGAAGAGATGCAGTGTCAGGTATTCATCACCAGCGTCGATCCGGACGTACTCAGCGATGTGTGGCAGCCAGCGACTCAAATTCGAATGTTTCACGTGAAACACGACGAACAGGGTCTCGGTCGGCTAGCCCCAACCGGATAGATGACACGGAACGAGACAGACTTCACGACGGAGTGGTCAATGAGCGAGCAGGCTTACGATTCATCAAGCATCAAGGTGCTCAAGGGGCTCGATGCGGTACGCAAGCGTCCGGGGATGTACATCGGCGATACAGACGATGGCACCGGGCTGCACCATATGGTTTTCGAGCTGGTGGATAACTCCATCGATGAAGCACTGGCGGGCCACTGCAGTGAAATTCGCGTGGTGATCCACCCGGACGAGTCCATCACGGTGAGCGACAACGGTCGCGGTATCCCGACCGAGCTGCACAAGGAGGAGGGCGTTTCCGCCGCCGAGGTCATCATGACCGTCCTGCACGCCGGCGGTAAGTTCGATGACAACTCCTATAAAGTCTCCGGCGGGCTTCACGGCGTTGGCGTGTCGGTGGTCAACGCGCTCTCCTCCGAGCTAAAACTCACCATCTGGCGGCAAGGCGACGTGTTCGAGCAGCACTACCAGCACGGCGTGCCTCAGGCGCCGCTGGGCGTGGTCGGTAAAACGGAGAAAAGTGGCACCAAGGTGCATTTTCGCCCGTCGCCAGACACCTTCGCCAATATCGAGTTCCACTACGACATTCTGGCCAAGCGTCTGCGCGAGCTATCGTTTTTGAACTCCGGCGTGGCGATTCGTTTGATGGACGAGCGCGATGGCCGTGAAGAGCTGTTTCACTACGAAGGCGGCTTGAAGGCGTTCGTGAATCACCTCAACAAGAACAAGTCGACGCTTAACCCGGTGTTTCATTTCAACGCGGTGCGCGACGATGGCGTCGAGGTGGAAGTGGCGATGCAGTGGAGCGACGCTTTTACCGAAAGCATCTATTGCTACACCAATAACATTCCTCAGCGCGATGGCGGTACGCACCTGGCCGGCTTTCGTGCAGCATTGACGCGCACGCTGAACCACTACATCGAAGCGGAAGGGCTTTTGAAGAAAGCCAAGGTCGCCACCTCCGGTGATGACGCCCGCGAAGGCCTCACGGCGATCATTTCCGTAAAGGTACCGGATCCCAAGTTCTCGTCCCAGACCAAGGACAAGTTGGTCTCGAGCGAGGTCAAGACGGCCGTCGAGCAGGAGATGGGGCGGCTTCTGGCCGAGTACCTGGTCGAGAAGCCCAACGAAGCGAAAGCGATCGTCAACAAGATGCTCGACGCCGCCCGCGCTCGGGAAGCGGCGCGTAAGGCGCGCGACATGACGCGTCGCAAGGGTGCGCTGGATATTGCCGGCCTGCCGGGTAAGCTGGCGGATTGCCAGGAGAAGGACCCGAGTCAGTCCGAGCTTTACCTGGTGGAGGGCGACTCTGCCGGCGGTAGCGCCAAACAGGGGCGCGACCGCCGCACTCAGGCCATCCTGCCGCTGAAGGGCAAGATCCTGAACGTCGAAAAGGCCCGCTTTGACAAGATGCTATCCTCTGCCGAGGTCGGCACGCTGATTACTGCGCTGGGCTGCGGGATCGGCCGCGAGGAGTTCAACCCGGACAAGCTGCGCTATCACTCGATCATCATCATGACCGATGCCGACGTCGACGGCTCGCACATCCGTACGCTGCTGTTGACGTTCTTCTTCCGCCAGATGCCGGAGCTGATCGAGCGCGGTCACGTCTTCATCGCCCAGCCGCCGCTTTACAAGATCAAGCGCGGTAAGCAGGAGCTCTACCTGAAGGATGAGCAGGCGATGGTCGACTACCTGACCACCACCGCGCTCGACGGCGCCGGATTACACGTCAACGCCGACGCACCGGCGATCACCGGCTCGCAGCTCGAGTCGCTGGTGAATCAGTACCGTAACGTCATGAAGCGTATCGACCGGCTCGGTCGCGTGTTCCCCATCGAAGTACTGCGCCAGGCGGTTTACGCAAGCGCGCTGCAGGGCGAGGCGAGCCTCAAGGATCGCGTCACCATGGAGAACTGGATTGCCGAGCTGCAAACCACCATGGACGAACGTGTGGCCTACGAAGGCGGCCCGCGCTACCACTTCTACCTGAAAGAGGATAGCGAGCGCGGCCTGATGCTGCCCACGGTGTCGCTGATCGCTCACGGCGTGACCACCGAGTACGTGTGGGGGCTCGATTTCTTCGAAAGCACGGATTACCGCGCCATGACGGCATTGGGTGAAACGCTCAACAATCTGCTGGAAGAGGGCGCCTTCATCGCCCGTGGCGAGCGCCAGAAGCCGGTTCAGGACTTCTCCGAGGTGCTGGCGTGGCTGATGCACGAAGGTCAGCGTGGTCTCTCCGTCCAGCGCTACAAGGGGCTGGGCGAGATGAACCCGGATCAGCTTTGGGAAACCACCATGGACCCGGACAGTCGTCGTATGCTGCGCGTGACCATCGAGGACGCCGTCGCGGCGGACATCATGTTCAACACTCTGATGGGCGACGAAGTCGAGCCGCGCCGCGACTTTATCGAAACCAACGCGCTGGTCGCCAACCTGGACATCTGATACCACGTGTTTCACGTGAAACAGTGCAAACTAAAAACGCCGCGAAAGATCGCGGCGTTTTTTTTATACGGGTTGAAGCCACGGTAATCAGTGAGCGCACTCTTTCAGCAGCCAGCGGGTAAACGCAGCGAGATCGTCAAAAATGCGCGCGTTATCGAGCCCTTCGTTCTTCTCCAGTGTTCTTTGCCCCTTCCCTGTTTTGACCAGTACCGGCTGGCTCCCCGCTGCCTCACCGGCCTGCAGATCGCGCAGGCTATCGCCCACCATCCAGCTGCCGTCGAGCGAATCCAGGTCGAGCGCGCTTTGTATTTCGAGGAGCAGCCCCGGTAGCGGCTTACGGCAGCTACAGTCGTCGGAAGGCCCGTGGGGACAAAAAGCGATATGCGCGATCTTTCCCCCTACGTTTTCAACCAGCCGTTCGAGCTTTTCGTGCATGGCAGTGAGGGTCGCTTCATCGAAGTAGCCTCGAGCGAGGCCGGACTGGTTGGTGGCCAGCGCCACGGTATAGCCCGCGCGGGTCAGCTCGCCGATGGCGGCGATCGAAGCGGGGTAGGGCACCCACTCGTCGAGGGTTTTGATGTAATGATCGGAATCCTGGTTGATCACGCCGTCACGATCGAGGATCACCAGTTTTTTGGCAGTAAAAGGCATGTGAATACGTCTCACGCAATACGTCGCTGCAAAATGGCGAGCGATTGCAGGGTTGAATGAATTTTTCTACCGTCGCTTCCGAAGCGCTTGAACGGAATACGCTGCAGGCGAAGAAGCGGCGTCAGGGCCGCCTTGAAAGCGGTGGAGACGTCACTGCGGGTACGATTGAGCCCTTCGATCAATGCCGGGGTCAGGCGTTCACGTTGAAGCGGTGAAGTGTGCAGCTTGCCGTAGAGCGAGAAAATAAAGCAGTACCAGTCGCGTACCATACAATCGAGCGGCGTGTGTATGTCACCCGGGTCGGTCTCGAAATCGATGAAGACGATGTGGCGCCCGTTCACGACCAGGATGTTGCGCGTAAAGGCCTCGCTCAAGTAAAAGCCGCGACGATGGACATCGTTGAGCGCCTCGATGCCCAGCCGCAGAAGACGGTCGACATCTTCCGGCGACTCGGCTCGCTTCAAACAATGCAGCAGCGTCGAGGCGGGGGCTTCCGGCGTACCCGCGTCCGCCAGCAGCAGCGCCTGAGAATTAAACGCGAGCAGCCGTGGTACAGGAATGCCGGCGGCGTCGAGCGCTTCAAGGCGGGCTACTTCCGTTTGGATGCTTTTTTCACCGCCTGGATTTGGTACGGGCTTGAGCGCTTCGACCTTGAGCACGCGAGCAAACAGATTAAGCGGCGTATAGGCAAAGCGACCGTTGCGTTTTACGGCTCGCTTGAGCCAAACCCGCTCTTCACCCAATTGATGGTAAGCCATCGAGGCGTGTTGGTGGGGGTAGGCTTGCTTTAAAAACTCGTCATACATATATGTTCTCGGTAGGCCGCGATCACCTTTACCACAATGAAAACGTCGCAGCATAGCGCTAATGCCGGTGAGTTTAGCACGCGGTTTAAAAGTGTTTCACGTGAAACACGGCGCTTGAAAAATGGGCTCAAGAGATATGGGTAATCATAAAAAAAGGGGCGCAAGGCGCCCCTCTCGACATCGCGTTTCAAGGAAGTTACTGCGGCAGTAGTGAAATATCCGCCACTTCCAAAAAGAGTGCTTGAAGGCTCGCCAGCAGCGCCAAACGGTTCTGGCGCACGCCTGAATCTTCTGCCATGACCATTACCTCGTCGAAGAACCGGTCGACAGGGGCTCTAAGCTCCGCGAGCGCGTCCAGCGCCTGCTGGTAGTGGCCTTCGGCAAACAGCGGGGCGACCCGTGTCTGGCTCTGGGCGACCGCCTCATACAGCGCGCGCTCGGCGTCTTCCTGCAGCAGCGCTTCATCGACCCGAGTGCTGCCGTCGTGCTCCTGCTTGGCGAGGATGTTGGAGACGCGCTTGTTAGCTGCGGCCAGCGCCGCTGCTTCCTCGCGCTGAGTGAAGGCCTTGACCGCGCGCAGGCGGCGGGCGAAGTCCAGCGGCCTGGTCACCGGGCGGGCGCGAACGGCCAGATACATCTCGGCACTGATGCCCTCGTCCTGACCCCAGGCGCGGAAGCGATCCAGCATATAGGTCAATACGTCGTCGACCAGGCCGTCCTTGGCAAGCTCGCGATGCTGCTCGGCGGCCACGCTCAGAAGCTCGCGCAAATCCAGGTCGAGCTCGCCCTTGACCAGAATGTTCAGCGCGCCGATGGAGGCGCGACGCAGGGCGAACGGGTCCTTGGCGCCGGTCGGGCGCTGGCCAATGGCGAAGATGCCTACCAGCGTATCGAGGCGGTCCGCCAGCGCCAGCGCCTGGCCGGCCTGGCTTTGCGGAATATCGTCCGCGGCGAAGCGGGGCAGATACTGCTCTTCGAGCGCTTGCGCGACCTCGGCGGGCTCACCGTCCTGCTCGGCGTAGTAGCGGCCCATGATGCCCTGAAGCTCGGGGAATTCGAGCACCATTTCGGTCACCAGATCGCACTTGGCCAGTGCTACCGCGCGCTGGGCGTGGCCGGTGTCACCGCCGATTTTTTGGGCGATGTAAGTGGCGATCGCGGTGCTACGGCGCACCTTGTCGGCCAGCGTGCCGAGCTGCTGCTGGAAGACGACGCTTTCGAGCTGGGGAATGCGCGAGGCGAGGCTCTGCTTGCGATCGGTGTCATAAAAGAACACCGCATCCGCCAGGCGCGGGCGAATCACCTTTTCGTTACCCGAGATGACCTGCTGCGGATCCTGGCTCTCGATGTTGGAGATGGTAATGAACAGCGGCTTGAGCGCGCCATCGTCATCCAGCAGGTGGAAGTACTTCTGGTTTGCCTTCATCGAAGAAATCAGGCACTCGCCGGGCACTTTCAAAAAGCGCTCGTCGAAGGTGCCGGTCAGCGCCACCGGCCACTCGACCAGACCGCTCACTTCGACCAGAAGATCCTCGTCGATCACCGCGGTAGCGTTGTGCACTTCGGCTTCCGCCAGCACTTGCTCGCGAATACGCTCGCGGCGCCGGGTGCGATCCGCCAGCACGTAGGCGTTCTCCAACGTCTCGAGGTAGTCGTCGGCGTGCGTAAGCTGAATCGCGTCCGGGGCGTGGAAGCGGTGGCCGTAGGTCGTGCGGCTCGCCTCGAGACCCAGCGCCTCGGCGGCGATCACGTCACTACCGTAAAGCGCGAGCAGCCAGTGAACCGGGCGAGAAAATTCGATGCGCGAGCTGCCCCAGCGCATGTTCTTGGGCACCGGCAGCGCCCCCAGCGTCTTGCGCAACAGCGCTGGCAGCAGATCCTGAACGCTTTCACCGGCCTGATGCTCGCGATAGCCAAGCCAGGTGCCCTTGTCGGTTTCCAGATGAATCAGCTCGTCGACGCTGACCCCGCAGGAGCGAGCGAAGCCTTCGGCGGCCTTGGTGGGGGCGCCGTCCTTGAAGGCGGCCGCCAGCGCCGGGCCGCGCTTTTCGACTTCGCGGTCGGGCTGCTTGTCGGCGAGCCCCTCGACGCGCACGGCGAGCCGGCGCGGCGTGGCGTAGGCGATCACGTTATCGAAGGCGATCTCGGCCTCACGCAGGCCTTTTTCGATACCGTCGGCGAAGGCGTCCGAGAGCGCGTCCAGCGCAGTCGGCGGAAGCTCCTCGGCACCGAGTTCGAGTAACAGCGTATCAGCGGCCATTCAGGCGTCTCCCTGGTCGTCTAGTAGTTCACGGCGAAGCGCCTCGCTTGCCATCGGAAAGCCTTCGGCCTTGCGCGACTCAAAATAAGCGTGGGCCACGTCGCGGGCCATGGTGCGCACGCGCAGAATAAAACGCTGACGTTCGGTCACCGAGATCGCGTGGCGGGCATCCAGCAGGTTGAAGGTGTGCGAGGCCTTGAGCACCTGCTCGTAGGCGGGCAGCGGCAGCTTCGCTTCCAGAAGCTTTGCGCACTCCTTCTCCTGGTGGTCGAAGTTGGCGAAGAGCTGGTCGACGTCGGCGTGCTCGAAGTTGTAGGTCGACTGCTCGCGCTCGTTTTGCAAATAAACGTCGCCGTAGCTGACCTTGCTTCCATCCGGGGCGATCGCCCAGACCAGGTCATAGACGCTGTCCACGTCCTGCAGGTACATGGCGATGCGCTCGAGCCCGTAGGTGAGCTCGCCGGTTACCGGGTAGCATTCGATGCCGCCGGCCTGCTGGAAATAGGTGAACTGGGTCACTTCCATGCCGTTGAGCCACATCTCCCAGCCAAGCCCCCAGGCGCCGAGCGTCGGCGACTCCCAGTTGTCCTCGACGAAGCGCACGTCGTGCACCAGCGGGTCGAGTCCCAGGCGCTTGAGCGAGCCCAGGTACAGATCCTGGAAGTTTTTCGGCGAGGGCTTCATCACGACCTGGAACTGGTAGTAGTGCTGCAGGCGGTTCGGGTTTTCGCCGTAGCGCCCGTCGGTGGGGCGCCTGGACGGCTGTACGTACGCGGCGTTCCAGGTTTCCGGACCAATCGAGCGCAGGAAGGTGGCCGGGTGGAACGTGCCCGCACCCACTTCCATGTCCAGCGGCTGAAGAATCACGCAGCCCTGTTCCGCCCAGTACTGCTGCAGCGCAAGGATCAAGCCTTGAAAGGTCGACACATCCGGCGTCGATTGGTTCGTCGAGACACTCATCGCAAAAAGCACCATTGGCCATGAATTCAGAAGCCGTCAAGTATACAATCCCAGGCAGATGGGTTATAGGCACCAAAGCCAACCAGAGCGCTTTTCAAGGAGTTCTTATGATCGTAGTGACCGGTGGGGCCGGCTTTATCGGCGCCAATATCGTCAAGGCGCTCAACGCACGCGGGCGCACCGACATCATCGTGGTGGACGATCTGTCTGACGGCACCAAGTTCGTCAACCTGGTCGACTGCACGCTGTATGACTATCGCGACAAGGACGCCTTCCTGATGGAAGTGCAGGCATCCTTGCGCGGTGAGCCGTGTGATCTGCCTGCGATCGAGGCGATCTTTCACGAAGGCGCCTGCTCGGATACCACCGAGTGGGACGGCCAGTACATGATGGAGAACAACTTCGATTACTCGAAGGTACTGCTCGAGTACTGCGAGCAGCACGGCATCGCCTTTTTGTACGCCTCCTCGGCGGCCACCTACGGCGGTAGCGAAGTATTCAAGGAGTCGCCCGAGTTCGAAAAGCCGCTCAACGTTTACGGCTACTCGAAGCTCTTGTTCGACCAGCACGTGCGCGCGCGCATGCCGACGCTCACCACTCAGGTCGTCGGGTTTCGCTACTTCAACGTCTATGGCCCGCGTGAGCAGCACAAGGGCAAGATGGCGAGCGTGGCGTTTCACAACCACGGCCAGGTCAAAAATGGCCAGACGCTGAAGCTCTTCGGCGCATTCGACGGGTATGAGGCGGGCATGCAGAGCCGCGACTTCGTTTTCGTGGGCGACGTGGTGGACGTTAACCTGTGGTTTCTCGATCACCCCGGCGTTTCCGGCATTTTTAATCTGGGCACCGGGCGCGCCGAGCCGTTCAAGGCGATTGGCGAGGCGGTCATCGACTACTACGGCCAGGGCCAGATCGACTACATCGATTTTCCCGACGAGCTCAAGGGGCGCTACCAGAGCTACACCCGCGCGGATATATCGCGGCTTCGCGACGCCGGCTGCGACATCGAATTCAAGACCGTGGCTCAGGGCGTGAAGGCGTACCTGGAGTGGCTCAATGGCTGACACCGCCAAGCGGCTTCTGGTCGTGGGGCCCTCCTGGGTGGGGGACATGGTGATGGCCCAGAGCCTGTTCATCGAGCTCAAGGCGCGCCATCCAGGGGCGACCTTGAGCGTGGTCGCTCCCGGGTGGTCGCAGCCGATTCTGGCGCGCATGCCCCAGGTCGACGAGGTGCTGCCTCTGGGCGTGGGTCACGGCGAGTTTGGCCTCAAAAGCCGCCGCGAGCTGGCCGCGCGCTTGAAAGGCCGGTTCGATATGGCCATCGTGCTGCCGCGCTCCTGGAAGGCGGCGCTGGTGCCGTTTCTGGCGCGCATTCCAACGCGGGTCGGCTTTCTCGGCGAGTACCGCTATGGGCTGTTGACCGAGGCGCGAAAGCTCGACAAGCGCGTGCTCGACCAGACCGTGAAGCGCTTCGTCTCGCTGGGTGTCTCCAGGGATGAAGCGCGGCGCGGCGATTTTCCCATCACTGCGCCCCGCCTTTCGGTGGATCACGACAATCTGGTGAATCTGCGCCTGAAGCTTGCGCTGTCGTCGCGCCCGGCGATCGGCATGATGCCCGGCGCGGAGTATGGCCCGGCCAAGCAGTGGCCGCCTGAGTACTTTCATGGGCTGGCCAAACGGCTGGTGGAGGAGGGGTTCGAGGTGCGTATTTTCGGCGGGCCGAAGGATCACGCGGTGGGGGAGGTAATCAGCGCAGGGCTTGGCCACGTTCACAACCTGTGCGGGCAGACCGCGCTCGCCGATGCGGTGGATTTGCTCGCTGACTGCCGCCAGGTGGTCACCAACGACTCCGGGCTTATGCACGTGGCCGCGGCGGTGGGGGTGTCGATCCACGCGCTCTACGGCTCGTCGTCGCCGCGCTACACGCCGCCGCTGACCGACAGCGCCACGGTGCACTACCTGGGCCTTTCGTGCTCGCCCTGTTTCAAGCGGGTCTGCCCGCTGGGGCATACCAACTGTTTGAACCAGCTGACCGAGGCGAGCGTTTTCGAGGCCGTGGGCGCGGTGCAGTCCGGCACGCCCGGCGTGATCGTCAGCGGCTGACGTTCTCCACTTCCAGCGGGGCGTCGGACGGCGTTTCGACGACCTGCTCGGTGGGGGAGGGCGTCGCGTTCTGGCGCTGCGGGGCAAGGCCCTCCCACAGCCGGTGCTGCAGCGCGGTTTCCTCGCGCAGCCGCTCGTTGAGCACGTCGAGCCCGTGCGTCTCGGTAAGCGTCGAGCGGTCGCCCAAAAGCGATACTCCAAGCCCCGCGCGGTGCTCATCCAGCGTCATACCCATCGCCTCCAGAAGCGTCGGGAAAACGTCGAGCATGGTGGCGTTTCGCCGGATACGCCGGGGCTCTAGCCCGTCACCGAGCATGATCAGGGTATTGTCGCGGTCGAGCGCGGTGAGCTGGTCCCACACCGGCACGCGCATGGTCAAATGATCGCTCTGGAGCACGACGAGCGTATTGTCCAAAAGGCCCTCGGCCTCGAGGCGCTCGATCAAATCCCGCGCCTGCCAGGCGGAGCACTTCACCGAGAAGAGAATGTCCTGGCCGTCGAAGTCGCCCTGGCGGTCGATGCAGGTTTGCGACGGAAAACCGTGGGGGGAGTGGCCGGCCAGGCTCAGGTTGACCACCGCCCAGGGGCCGTCGTCCTCATTTTCGAGCCGTCGAATCTCGCGCTCGGTTTCGCTGTAGAGGGTGTCGTCATAAACGCCCCAGCTGTTGACGTACTGCTGGTCGTCGAGCTTGGCGAGCCAGTCCTCCTTGCCCTTGACCGTTTGGAACTGGTGGCCGTTGTAGAAAAGCCCCTTGCCGGCAAACTGCGAGCTGGCCCCGCCCAGGTAGCTCAGCCGGTAGCCCTGGCCTGCCAGCACGTCGCCCAGGCAGTTCACCCCGGGCACCACCTGCGTGAGCGGCTCGAACTGGGTGTCGTGTAAAAGCCCCGCCGGCATCAGCGGCACGCCGCACTGGCTTGCGATCATGCCGGCCATGGTCCAGCCGGTGTTGTCCATCTGGCGCACGCCTTCGAACACCCAGCCGCGCTCGCCCAGCGCCTCCAGGTCGGCGTAGGCGTCGCCGAAGATGTCGCTTGAGTAGGTACGCTCCAGGCTCTCCAGGTACATCAAAAGCAAATTGGGCGGGTCGTCGGAGCGCATTGCGGTGGGCGGGGCCACGTAGCGCCGGTCGAGCCACTCACCGTCGTCGGTGACGATTGCTGCGCTGCGCTGACCGAGGCCATAAAGCAGCGGGTTGATGGCCAACAGCGCCAGCGCGAAAAAGCGCTCCGTCAGCCGCCAGCGCGGGTCGCGGCGGGCCATCCACGTGATCGAAATTAACAGCGCGAGCATGGTCAGCACGTAGAGCGCGGCGATGACCATCTTGCCCCCACCGCCGTGGTCGGTCATGCCCGCCTGCAGATGGAAAAACACCGCGCCGAGATCCACATTGCCGAAGCTGTCGGCGAGATACACGTAGATACCCAGAAGACTCAAGGGCACGAGCGACCAGGGCCATACCGGTTTGTAGCGCTCGCGTTGGGGTGCGCCCCAGCGAAGCTTGAGCCCCAGGGTGAGCCAAAGCGCCGCGATGGGGAAAAGTGTCCACCAGGGCAGGCGGGTGACCACCGTCACGGCGTAGCCAAGGCTTGCGCCAACGATCAAAAGCGGCAGCCAAGGGGTGAGTCGATAGCTCCTTATCAACGCCATGCCATATCCCTTTCCATCCTTAACCAAATGAGTATGCTAGCTTACCAAATGTGTCGTGCGCGGGTGGCAGATTCCCGTCCGGGTAATGATGAATGAGTCCAACGAAGGCGGCCGGGTCGCGGCCTTCGAACGCACAAGGGTAATTTGTGGCCATTTCCGCCGTACTGATCGTCAAAAACGAAGCGCACCACCTGCGCGCCTGCCTGGAAACCCTCACCTTCGTCGACGACATCGCCGTGCTCGACGCCGGAAGCCAGGACGAAACGCTCGCCATTGCCCGGGAGTTCACCGACAACGTCAGCGTCGAGGCCGACTGGCAGGGTTTTGGCGTTCAGCGCCAGCGCGCCGAGGCCCTGGCCCGCGGTGACTGGATTTTGATGATAGATGCCGACGAGCGCGTTACCGACGAGCTCAGAGAGAGCATCCTGAAAGCGGTCGAAAACGGGCCCGCGGTATATAGTCTGCCCAGGCTCTCCTGGTGCTTTGGCCGCTTCATCCGCCACTCCGGCTGGTACCCGGATCGGGTGCTGCGCCTTTATCCCAAGGGGGAAGCTTCCTATAACGCCGCGCTGGTGCACGAAAAGCTCGTCGTGCCGGATTCGCTCAAGATACTTCCCTTGGGCGGTGATCTTTTGCACTACACCTACCGCGACGTGCGCCACTACCTGGAAAAGTCCGCCCACTACGCCGATGCCTGGGCCGAACAGCGCGCCGCCCGGGGCAAGAGCGCCTCCCTCGGCCAGGGGGTGATGCATGGGCTGGGCTGTTTTCTCAAGATGTATCTGCTCAAGGCGGGCTTTCGCGACGGCGCACAGGGGCTACTGCTCGCCATTCTCTCCGCCCACTCCACCTTCAACAAGTACGCCGCGCTCTGGGTGCGCAGCAAGCAGGGTGTCGAGAAGCGCTGATATCTCGCCGGCGGCGGCGTCGAGTTCGATGGCCGTCATCTCCTGC
This sequence comes from Halomonas sp. PAMB 3264, assembly GCF_031954245.1. Classification (NCBI taxonomy): domain Bacteria; kingdom Pseudomonadati; phylum Pseudomonadota; class Gammaproteobacteria; order Oceanospirillales; family Halomonadaceae; genus Halomonas; species Halomonas sp. PAMB 3264. The sequence goes on along the minus strand of NZ_CP134866.1, from coordinate 3,686,442 downwards.
TCGCCGGCGCTCGACGGCGGACTGAACGCCAAGCGCTTGTCGGCGTCGTTGCAGGTTTGCCAGCGAAGCGGCGTGGCCGAGCGCCTGGCCGGATAAAAACCGGCGGTGGCGATGTTCAGACACCCGGCGATGTGCAGAGGCCCGGTGGAGCCGGCGATCAAGAGATCACTGCCGGCAAGCTGATAGGCGAACCCCTCGACGCTTTCACTCGGCGTGAGCCGCTTGGCCGCGATGCCCTGCGTGGCCAGCGCCTGGATCAGGGCATCGGCCTGGGCCTCTTCTCCCGGCCCTGCGCTGATCCACCAGGCGGGGGCGGCATCGGTTCGTGTGTTTACCTTCGCGATCAGCGCGGCGTACTGCTCGAGCGAGAGATTCACCGCCGAGCCGCCGCTGCCCGGATGAACGATGACCGCGCAGGCAGTTGCGTCCATCGCCAGCGCCTTTCGCTGGCGCGCGACCACCTCGCGCTCCAATGGCCAGAAAGGCGGCGCGGGCAAACGAGCGAGCTTGAGCGAAAGCCGCTCCAGCAGTGCGCAGGCCAGATCGACGTTGTACTGATACTCGGGCTTTATTGATCGCGAGCGGCGCTGGGTCACCCGCGCGTTGTAGAACATCTGGGCCCACTTGGTCGCGGGCGCCAAACGTAGCGGTATGCCCGCCCGCCAGCCAAGAAGGCCAACACGCGGCGTCGAGAAAAGCGTCAGCAGGGCATCGAAGCGGGCGGCCTTGACCGTATCGAGCAGCGCCTTTTGCGCGCGCTTGCCACCACGCTTGCCCGGGTCGACGATCACCTCGTCCACCCAGGGGCAGGCGCGGGCCAACGCCTCGGTGTAGGCCGGCACCAGCACGCTGACGTGTGGTGTCGGCGAGGCGCTTTTCAGGCAGGCAAGCGCCGGCCAGGCCAGCATGAAATCCCCGATTTTGTCGTTACGCACGACCAGCACTTTCTGCGCCATGGTGAATACCCCGTTAATTGCAGCCTGTATACTACAAGACAACCGAGAACTTGTTGAACGGCGCAGAGAAGGCGGGGCGTAATGGCCAAGGGTTTAGAAACTGACGGTGTAGAAGCTGGCGGTGCAAACACAGAGGGCGACCACCCGGCGGGTGGAAAAGCGGCGAAGGTGCTACAGCTTTGCATGTCGGATGGTAAGGGCGGCATGGAGCTCTACGTCGACCGGGTCATCGAGGATCTGCACGCAGAAGGGGTCGAGGTCATCGGCATCTGCCTGCGCCAGACCCGTATCGAAACCTACTTCCAGCGACACGGCGTGGCCTTCAAGGCGTTTTCGAGCAACCTGGATGCGCTGAAAAGTGTCTGGCGTATCCGCCGCTGGCTGATCGATGAAAACGTACGCATCGTCCACTGTCACAAGTCGAGCGACTTGCGCCTGACCGCCCTTTTGAAGCTGCTGCTGCCGAACCTTCGCGTACTCTATACCGACCACGTGGGCGGCCAGCGCGCCAAGAAAAGCCCCTATCACCGCTTCGCCTATCGAAACGTCGACTACGTGCTCTCCATCAGTCAGGCAACCCACGCACGCAACGTCAACAACCTGCCGGTGCCGCGCGAGCGCGTGATCTGCCTGCCCCACGGCGTCAATATCGATACCTACCACCCGGTAACGGATAGGGCGAGCATCGCCGCCAAACGCGCCGAACTCGGCATTCCCGAATCAGCGGTGGCGATCGGGCTGCCCGGGCGGGTGACGCCAGGCAAGGGGCAGGACGTGTGGGTGAAGGCGCTTTTGGCGCTACCCCAGGAGCTCGACTTCTTCGCGGTCTCGATTGGCGGGACCGACTACGCCTCCGGCGGCACCGAGGAGTTCTATCAAACGCTCGTGGAGCTGATCGACGGCACACCGCTTGCCGACAAAATCCGCTTTTTAGGCCACCGCTCGGATCTCACCGAGATCCTGCCGGTGCTCGATCTGGTGTGCATTCCCTCGGAAAACGAGGCGTTTGGCCTGACGATCATCGAGTCCATGGCGTGCGCCATGCCGATCATCGGCTCCAATACCGGCTCGCTGCCCGAACTCGTCGACGCGGACTCGGGCGTGCTGGTGGGGCCTTTCGATGTCGACGCCTGGCAACGCGCCATGGCCGCGCTCATTGAAGACGATGCGCGCCGCCGGGCGATGGGGGCGGCGGCGCGTACACGGGTCGAGCGCCACTTCAGCAACAGGCAGCACGTCAAACGCTTGATGGGCTACTACGACGCGCTGGCGTAGCCCGCCGAAATCGCCGCCAGAACGGCGTCGGTCGCTGCGCTGAATTTGGCCACCGAGCGCGCCAGTCGTTCGAGATTGTCCGTCTGCCACCTGCCCGGCTGGCGAAACCGGCAGCGGTCGAAGTCGATCAGCCAAGGCGTATTCTCTTCGTCGATCAGGATGTTACGAGCGTTGAGGTCGACGTGGTCGAGCCCGCTCTTGTGAAAGCGCGCGATCATCTCACCCACCCGTTCGAGCAGGGCTTCATCGACGCTTTCCTCGGACAGGCGCGACGCCAGCGCCCGGGCGCCTTCGATGCGCACGGTGATCAGCGCGGCCTGGTAGACGAGACCTTCGCGCTTCACCCCGGCGGCCACCGGGCGGGGCACCGGTAGGCCCTGATCATAAAGCGCGGCGGTCAGGCGCAGTTCACGAAAGGCGCGGGTGCGCTCGACGCCGAGCCACAGGTAGCGCTTTTGGCACAGATGGGCGACGAGCCCGCCGCGCCGGTAAGGGCGCAGCACCCACTGCTCGTTGCCGCGGTCGATGAACAGGCTTTCGCCGCGCCCCGGCGCCTCGCCGGTGACCAGCCCCGCCCGGCGCCACGCTTGCCCGTCGAAGAGCGCGGGCCCGGGTTGGTGTGGCGCCGCGTCGTCACTTAAACTGTCCACATCGTGTAGAATCAGCCAATTTTTTTGCCGGAGTGCCGCTAAGCGCATGAAGCCCTCTCTGCCCAAGGATCCTCGTCATATTGCCATCCTGCGCCTTTCCGCGCTGGGCGACGTGTGCAATCTCGTGCCCACGGTGCGCGCGCTGCAGCGCCAATGGCCAAAGGCGCGCATTACCTGGATCATCGGTAAAGGCGAGCACAGTCTACTGGCGGGCCTGTCCGGGGTCGAGTTCGTCGTCTTCGACAAGGCCACGGGTCTGGCCGGCATGCGCCGGATCTGGCGCGAGCTCGCCGATACGCGTTTCGATGTGCTTTTGCACATGCAGCAGGCGATTCGCGCAAGCGTGTTGTCGCTCGGGCTCAAGGCGAAGGTCCGCGTGGGCTTTGACAAGGCCCGCGCCAAGGATTTCCAGCACTGGTTCACCCAGCGCCAGATCACACCTCGCAACAATCCTCACGTGCTCGAATCCTTCATGGATTTCGCCCGCCTGCTCGGCGTCAGTGACGACCGCCTGATGTGGGATCTGGCCATCCCCGACACCGCCTACCAGGAGGCGCGGGCGCTGGCGGGCGAGGCGCCCTATATCGTCATCAACCCGTGCAGCAACCCGCGGCTGCGCAATTTTCGCAACTGGTCGGTGAAAGGGTATGCCAGCGTCATCGAGCACGCCTTTACCCACCACGGCTTGAAAAGCGTGCTGACTGGCGGCGGCAGCGCCGCCGAGCGTGAAATGGGGGATGCGATCGAGGCGCTCTGCCAGCCCGGCAGCGTCGTCAACGCGATCGGCGGCACCTCCTTGAAAGGGGTGCTGGCGCTGATCGATGAGGCGTGCGCGGTGATCGCCCCGGACACGGGCCCGGCGCACATGGGTAACGCCTTGGGCACGCCGACCCTCGGGCTCTACGCCACGACCAATCCGCAGCGCGCCGCGCCCTATTTGTGGCGCGATTTCGCCGTCAACGCCTACCCCCAGGCGGTGCGTGCCTATCTGAATAAATCGGTGGGAGAGGTGAGCTGGGGTCAGCGCGTACGTCACGCCGACGCCATGGACCTGATCAGAACCGACGAGGTTATCGAAAAGCTCGACGCGCTGCTCGAGCACACCCGACCCACCACCACGGGGCCTACCAATGAAAGTTGATCTCAACGCGCTTGCCCGCGCCCGCGTGCTGGTCGTGGGCGATGTCATGCTCGACCGCTACTGGCACGGCAGCACCTCGCGTATCTCGCCGGAGGCGCCGGTGCCGGTGGTCCGCGTGGACGGCGCCGACGACCGCCCGGGCGGGGCGGCCAACGTCGCGCTCAACGTCGCCTCGCTCGGCGCCCAGGTGTCGCTTGCCGGCGTCGTGGGCCGCGACGAGCACGCCATTTTGCTCCGCAATGCGTTGTCTGATGCTGGTGTGAGCACTCACTTCCAGGTAAGCGAGGCGCTTCCCACCATCACCAAGCTGCGCGTCATGAGCCGCAACCAGCAGCTCATTCGCCTCGATTTCGAACAAACGCTGGCCGGTACCGACACCGACGAGCTGCTTGGGCGGGTGGAGGCGGCGCTGGCGGACGTCGACGTGATGATCCTCTCGGACTACGGCAAGGGCACGCTCAACCAGGTCGAGCGGCTGATCCAGATGGCCAACCGGTTGGGCAAGACGGTGCTGATCGACCCCAAGGGGGTCGATTTCACCAAATACCGCGGGGCGAGTCTGATCACGCCCAACCTGGGCGAGTTCGAGGCAGTGGCCGGGGTGTGCGATTCGGATGAGGCGCTGGAGCGCCGGGGCGAGGCGCTGCGCGCCGAGCTCGAACTCGAGGCGCTGTTGATCACCCGCAGTGAAAAAGGCATGACGCTGATTCGCCGCGACCAAGCGCCTCTGCACCTGCCCACCCGGGCGCAGGAGGTGTTCGATGTGACCGGCGCCGGCGACACCGTGATCGCGCTTTTAGGGCTGGCGCTGGCGGCGGGCAGTACACTTCCGGACGCGATGATGCTGGCCAACCTGGGCGCGGGGCTCGTCGTCGCCAAGCCCGGCACCGCCACGCTCAGCGTCGAGGAGCTTTCGCGCGCCCACTACGGCGACCGGCCCGCCGAGTTCGGCGTGACCGACAAGACGGCGCTTTGCGAGGCCGTACGCGCCGCCCACGGCCGCGGCGAGCGGGTGGTGATGACCAACGGCTGCTTCGATATTCTGCACGCCGGCCACGTCAGCTACCTGGAACAGGCCAAGCGGCTGGGTGACCGGCTGATCGTTGCGGTCAACGACGACGCCTCCATTCGCCGTTTGAAAGGCGAGAAGCGCCCGATCAATCCGCTCGAGCGGCGCATGCAGGTGCTGGCCGGACTCGGCGCGGTGGACTGGGTAGTGCCCTTTAGCGAGGACACCCCGCAGGCGCTGATCGAGGAGGTGCTGCCGGACATTCTGGTCAAGGGCGGCGACTACCGCGTGGACGAGATCGCCGGCCATCAGGCGGTGCTGGCCAACGGCGGCGAAGTGAAAGTGCTCGGCTTCGAGGACGGCGTCTCCACCTCCGCCATGATCGACACCATCCTCGAGCGCGAGCGCTGATGCCCGCGCCGCCGACCGAGTCCGGCGCCCGTCAGCGGCTGGCGCGGGGGCTGTATTCGGCGGCGCTCTACGCGCTCTCTCCGCTGATTTTTCGGCGTATCTGGCGTGAGCAAGTGCCCACTCACCCGCGCCGCCAGCGCCTGGGCTTTGGCCTGGGCGTGCTCCCGCCCACCCCCAGGATCTGGCTGCACTGCGCCTCCGTTGGCGAGGTGCGCGCCGCAAAAGCCTTGATCGAGGCGCTGCTGGCGCGCTACCCGCGCCACAGCCTTTTGATCACCACCATGACTGCGACCGGCGCCGGCCAGGTACAGGCGCTGATCGATGCTCAAACCGAGACAACGCGGCCGCGGCTGGCCCACCGCTTTCTACCGCTGGATTTTCCCGGCGCGGCGCGGCGCTTTGTCGCCCGCGTGAAGCCGGCGATGGCGCTGATGTTCGAAACCGAGCTCTGGCCGAACCTGCTTCACGCCTGCGCCCGGCGCGGCGTGCCGGTGGCGGTGGTCAACGGGCGCCTCTCGGAGCGAGCGTTTTCGCGCTATCGCCGCATTCGCCCGCTGATGGCCGGCGCCCTTGCTAACGTCGACTGGCTAGCGGCGAAGTCCGTCGCCGATGCCCACCGCTTCCAGGCCCTGGGCGCACCCAGGCGCGTCAGCGTGATCGGCTCGCTCAAGTTCGACGTGGCCGTCAGCGATAGCCGTCTTGAAGAGAGTAAGCGCTCACTACTTGGCAAGAGCGACCGCCCGGTATGGGTGGCGGGCTCGACCCGGGACGGCGAGGAGGCGCTCATCCTGGGCGCCCACCGGGCGCTGCGCCAGCGTTTTCCACAGGCGCTTTTGATTCTTGTGCCGCGCCACCCTCAGCGCTTTGACGAGGTGGCCGCGCTTTGCGAGCAAGAAGGCTGGAGAACGGCGCGGCGAAGCGAGAACGCCGCTGTTGCTGATGACGTCGCGGTCTATCTGGGCGATACGTTGGGCGAGCTCGCCACGCTTTACGCGGCGGGGGACGTGGCGTTCGTGGGCGGCTCGCTGGTAAAGCTTGGCGGGCACAACGTACTCGAACCCGCCGCCCTGGGCCGGCCCGTGCTCTGCGGGCCGTCGCTCGAGAACTTCATCGACGTGGCCGAGCCGCTTTTGCAGGCGGGGGCGCTCGAGCAGGTCGAGACGCCGGCGGCGTTGGCATCGGCGGTCGCGGCGCTGCTAAACGATCCCGCGCTTGCCAACGCGCGGGGCCAGGCCGGCATTGAGGTCATTCGCGACCATCAGGGGGCGCTGTCGCGCACGTTAAAGGGGCTCGACGCGCTGCTTTCTCGGGATGGTGAAGGCCCGGTGAGTTAGCGCTCGCTTCGCTCGACGCCCTTGTCGGTGCCCAGCAGCAGCACGTCGGCGCCGCGAGCGGCGAACAAGCCGTTGGTAACCACGCCGACGATGGCGTTCAGGCGCGCTTCCATCGCGACCGGGTCGTCGATCGCCAGATCATAGCCATCGATGATCTGGTTGCCGTTATCGGTCACTACGCCCTGACGATACACCGGGTCGAAGCCCAGTTTGACGAGTTCCCGAGCGACGTACGAGCGCGCCATGGGGATCACCTCGATGGGGAGCGGAAAGCGCCCCAGCGTCTCGACGCGTTTGGAGCCGTCGGCGATGCAAATGAAGCGCTCGGCGCAGGCGGCCACGATCTTTTCACGCGTCAGCGCCGCACCGCCGCCCTTGATCATGTGAAAGTGAGCGTTCACTTCGTCGGCGCCGTCTATATAAAAGGGCACCGATCCCACTTCGTTGAGTTCGAATACCTCGATACCGAGCGCCTCGAGGCGCGCTTTCGAGGCGTCCGAGCTTGCCACCGCCCCCTTGAAGCGATCACGCAGCGGTTTCAAGCGGTCGATGAAAAGATTCGCCGTCGAGCCGGTACCGATCCCCAGCACGGTGTTGGCTTCGAGGTGCGGGGTGATTTCGTCGATGGCGGCATCGGCGACGGCGGCTTTGAGTTCGTCCTGGGTCATGAAAGGCTCCGGGCAGTGATAGGCGGCGCCAGTATAGCGTTTCTGGCGCGATCTGTTGATGCGCGCCTATAACGCTGGACGCGACCAGGTGCGATCTGCTACCAATAAAGGCTTTTCTCTCGGCCCCTGGGCCTTTTTACCGTCTGGATATCCGCATGCTCGAAGCTACCGTCAAAAAGATCCTCCAGGCCCGCGTGTACGAAGCGGCCTGCGAGACCCCCATTTCACCCGCCCCCTTTTTGTCGCGTCGCTTTCACAACCAGATTCTGATCAAGCGCGAGGACCTGCAGCCGGTTTACTCGTTCAAGATTCGCGGCGCCTACAACAAAATGGCTCAGCTTTCCGAGGAGCAGAAAGCGAAAGGCGTGATCGCCGCCTCTGCCGGCAACCACGCTCAGGGGCTGGCCATGGCGGCGAAGCTGATGGGGGTGAAGGCGACCATCGTGATGCCGCGTAGTACCCCGGAGATCAAGGTGCAGGGCGTGCGCTCGCGCGGGGCGCGCGTGGTGCTCAAGGGCGACGCCTTTTCTGACGCCGCCGCCCACGCCCAGGAATTGATCGCCGAGCACGGCTACACCTACATTCCGCCCTTCGATGATATCGACGTGGTGGCGGGCCAGGGCACCATTGGCGTGGAGATTCTGCGCCAGCATAGCGGCCGCCTCGATGCGATCTTCGTGCCTGTCGGCGGCGGCGGGCTGATTGCGGGCGTGGCCGCTTATGTTAAGTACCTGCGCCCGGATATCAAGGTGATCGGCGTCGAGGCCGAGGACAGCGCCTGCCTCAAGGCGGCGCTGGCCGCCGACGAGCGCGTGGTGCTCGACCAGGTCGGCACCTTCGCCGAGGGCGTGGCGGTGTCGCAGATCGGCGAGGTGCCCTTCAATCTGGCCAAAACGCTGATCGACGACGTCATCACGGTCAACTCCGACGAGATCTGCGCGGCGGTGAAGGATATCTTCGAGGATACCCGGGCGGTATCGGAAACCTCCGGAGCGCTGTCGCTGGCCGGCTTGAAAAAGTACATTCAGCAAACCGGCGCCGAAGGGCAGACGCTTTTGTGCATCAACTCCGGCGCCAACACCAATTTCGACCGGCTGCAGCATATTGCCGAGCGCACCCAGCTTGGCGAGCAGCGTGAAGCGATTCTCGCCGTGACCATTCCCGAGAAGCCCGGCAGCTTCAAGAAATTCTGTCATACGCTTGGCCGGCGCATGGTCACCGAGTTCAGCTACCGCTACGCCGACGACAGCGATGCCCACATCTTCGTTGGCGTACAGATCAAACCCGGCGGCGAGGACCGCCGCGCCGTCATCGACCGGCTGGTTGAAGGCGGCTACCCGGTGGAGGACCTGACCGATAACGAGCTCGCCAAGCTGCACATTCGCCACCTGAGCGGCGGACGCCCCAGCGAGCGCTTTGAGGAAGAGCTCTACCGTTTCGAATTTCCCGAGCGCCCGGGCGCTTTGATGAATTTTCTCACCCAGCTGCCCCACGACTGGAATATTTCGCTGTTTCACTATCGCAACCACGGCGCCGCCTATGGGCGTGTGCTGGTCGGTATGCAGGTGCCCGCCGATGACCGCACCCACGTGGCCGAGTATCTCGACGCCATCGGCTACCGCTACTGGCAGGAGAGCGACAACCCGGCCTACAAGCTCTTCATGGCCTGAGTTTGTTAGCACTCACTAACCTTCTGCTTCACGCCGTTCGCGTTATTCTGGTGCATGAAAATGCTGGGGGGTGATCAAAAAAGTGGGCCGTAGGCTATTGTCAACGCCCCGCCATTGGCCCTATAGTCGACTTCGAAAATTAGTCAAGCCAGCCATCCTTGAAACCACCTATTGATGACTGGCTTTAGGGCATCGGTCATCATAAAAACGTTGGAGACAAGGCATGCGGCGTAGGAAGCCTGACGTAGTAATGGCGTTGACGGTCGTCTTTTTGTTGGGGGTACTGGTCACCGGATACGCACAGGCGCTGGCAGGAAGTTGATCGTTGCAAGGGCGGCGCTTTCAGCGCTGACCTCGATATAAAAAAAGGGCCGATCGCTATCGGCCCTTTTTTTGTGGCGCTCATTAAGCGTTCAGCCATTACCGCGGCGAACGATCCCCTGATCGCTCACCACCGCATCCAGCGGAATATCCCAGGGCTCGAGTTCGAGTTTATTCACCTGCTGGCAGGCGTGGGCCACGCCGATCAGCGCGGGTTTGGGGCCCGGGCGGCGCATGAAAGCGAGCGTGCGATCATAAAAGCCGCCACCCATGCCCATCCGGTTGGCCTCTCCATCGAAGCCGACCAGCGGCACGATCAGCGTATCCAGCGCCCAGGCGGGAATCCGGTTTTGTCGCCGCGCGCCAAAGCGCGTGCAGGGCTCAGAAATGCCGAAGCGGTTTTCGACCATCGGGGTGTCGTCGTCAAAGCGCACGAACCAGAGCGCGTTGTGGCTCAAGGGGCGCAGTACCGGCAGATAAACCGTTACCCGGCGCTGTTGCAACCAGCCAAGGAGCGGAGTCGGGTCGATTTCGCCGCCGACCGGCAGATAAAGGCTTACGCGCCTGGCGCGCTGAATCTCGGGAAGGGTGTTGAGACGCTGACAAAGCGAGGTCGCCGCCGTTTGCTGCTCGGCATCGCTCAAGGCACGGCGCCTTCGGCGAAGCTCGCGGCGCAGGGCGCGTTTGTCGAGGTGATCGGTATCGGTAACGGAAGGATCAAGCATGGTGTTCCCCAGAGTGCCGCTGTCGTTCTGGCCCTGAACCTACTGGTTCAGAGTGGGTGGCCGCAGCCAAACCGTCAGGCTTTCCGACGCACGGACATGCACACGGGTCTGGCTAGCATTTGGCCCCCTGGGTACTGCGCATAGGCTCGAGGGACTATAACGACTGGCGCACACTCCAGAGAACCGCTTCATCTTAACAGAGCGAGCGCCGATGCCATAGGTTTGGGCCCGGTTTGTGCGAAGGCGTCAGGATTTTTCGACGGGGCGGGCTTTTTGCAGCGCTTTTTCCAGCCGGTCGTGCAGCCGATTAAGGCTCGCCTCGCCGGCGCGGTGCTCGTCGAGCGCCTCTAAAAGCTCGTGGGTGATGTTCAACGCCGCCATGATGGCGATGCGCTCGCTGCCCAGCACGCTGCTTTGCGCATGAATGCCCTGCATGGCGCGGTCCAGATAGCGAGCGGCGCGTTCAAGCTTGGCCTGCTCGCCGGTATCGCAGGCGATCATGTAGCCGCGACCCAGCAGGGTAATTTCTTTGGTTGGCCGCTTGGCGTTACTCATCGAAGACTCCGGCACGGGCACGTCAGGGCCCGAATGCGTTAACATCACGGTATAGAAAGGAGGGGCGGCGTTCACTATAAGAGAGCGGCTTGCGCGGGGTCAACGCGCTTTCCCGCCGAGGCGCCGCCCATCGATCCTCCTTCGCTTTTTCGACACCCCTTCGTTCACTGCCCAAAGCGAGAGCCCCCATGTCCCTCATCGAGCAGCGCCAGGACTTTTCCGACGTGGCCGACGTCTTTCTTCTTCACGGCAGCATGCAGTCGCCTGCCTTTCTCGACGGCCGGCTCTGCGCGCTTCTAGCCCTTCGTGACGTCACCGCCGAAAGCTGGCTCGAGGAAGTCTGTATGAGCCTGGGCGTCGAGCAGCCCAGGGATCCACAGAGCGCCGAGCGCCTGCTCGGCTGGCGCCGGCAAACCCTGGACGCGCTCAGCGCCAACGACTTGAACTACGCCCCGCTGCTGCCCGACGAGCTCTTCTCGCTCGGCGAGCAGGCTCAGGCACTCAAGGAGTGGGCGCTGGGCTTTACCGAGGTCATCGAGGAGGTCGCCGACGAGGCGCTGAAAAAGCGCTGGTCGCAGCCGCTCAAGGAGGCCATCGACGATCTCGCAAGCTTTGGCCAGATCGAGACCGACATCGACGACAGCCCGGAAAACGAGAACGACCTGTTCGCGCTCTCCGAGCACGCGCGCATGGCCGCGATGCTGCTCTACACCGAGCAGCACCCGGGCCAACCCCAGGTCGAGCAGACCGACGCCCCGGTCCACTGAGTTTTTCCGGCCGTTCAAAGGAGCTTCAATGTCATTCGATACGCTTTCGCGCCCCGCCGCGATCACCCTTGACGAGTACCGCGCCCGCCGTGAGGCGCTGATGGCGAAATTACCCGACGGCGCAGCGCTGATCGTGCCCGGCGCTTCGCTCACGACTCGCTCGAACGACAGCGAGTATCCGTTTCGCCAGCAAAGCGATTTTTTTTATCTGACCGGCATCAACGAGCCCGACGCGCTACTTCTGCTACTGCCCGGCCGTGAAGCGGGTCAAAGCGTCGTGTTTTGTCAGGATCGCGACCCAACGATGGAGGCCTGGACCGGGCGGCGGCTGGGCGCCGAGGGCGTCATGGCCGAGCACGGTATCGACCAGGCGTTTGAAAACGCCGAGCGCGACGACTTCCTGCTGGCAATGCTCGAAAGCCGCACGCTGCTCTACGCACCGCTGGATCACCCCGAGGCTCAGGCCATTGCCGAAGAGGCACTTGCCCAGGCCCAAAAAGGCCAGCGCCGCGGCAAGCCGATGCTCAAGGGCTGGCTCGACAGCCGCGCGCTGATCCACGAGCTGCGGTTGATCAAAAGCCCGGCGGAGCTTGCGCTTTTACGCCACGCCTGTCGCATTTCCGCTCGCGCGCACTGTCGCGCGATGCGCACCTGCGCCCCCGGGCTCTTCGAGTACCAGCTGCAGGCCGAACTCGAGCACGAATTTCTCTGGCACGGCGGCAGCGGTCCCGCCTACAGCACCATTGTGGGCGGCGGCGCGAACGCCTGCGTGCTGCACTATATTGAAAACGCCGACGCACTCGAGAAGAACGCGCTGGTACTGATCGACGCCGGCGCCGAGTTCGATCTTTACGCCGGCGACATCACCCGCACGTTCCCGGTCAGCGGCCGTTTCAGCGAGGCTCAGCGCGCGCTTTACGAGGTGGTGTTGGGGGCCCAGCAGCGCGCCGTCGCTGCCGTGGTGCCCGGCGCCACGCTTGCCGATATCCACGCGGGTGTCGTCGAGGATCTCACCCGCGGGCTGATCGAGCTGGGGCTTCTGGACGGTGAAGTGCAGGCGCGTATCGACGATGAAAGCTACCGGCGCTTCTATTTGCACTCCACGTCCCACTGGCTGGGCCTCGACGTTCATGACGTCGGTACCTATCGGCTCGACGAGCAGACGCCGCGCCCGCTCGAGCCCGGCATGGTCGTGACCGTCGAGCCCGGCCTCTATATTCCCAGTGACGACGATCTGCCCGCCGCCTACCGCGGCATCGGCATTCGTATCGAGGACAACGTGGCCGTCAATGAGAAGGGCGGTGAAATATTGACCAGTGACGTTCCCAAGCGGATAGACGAAATCGAAGCGCTGATGGCTAAAAAGTAATCAGTTTTAACATGCCAAAAATACCGTTATGTAAAGGATTACGAAATTACATTTAATCACGGAGGCTTTCGATGCCCGCGAATGTGCCGGAAAATGCATTAAAAACGGCTGCTTACGATATCGTGATCGTGGGGGGCGGGCTGGTGGGGGCAAGCCTTGGCTGCGCGCTGGCGCCGCTGATCGAACGCTTTGCCCTGCGGGTGGCGATCGTGGAGGCCGCGGCGGTGCCGAAAGCCGATGAGCTCACCTGGCAGCCGAGCTTCGACGCCCGCGCCAGCGCCATCGCCGCGGGTTCCGCTCAGCGCTTTCGCGAGCTCGATGTCTGGCCGGCGATGCAGCGTGAAGCCTCACCGATTTCGCGCATTCATATCAGCGAGCGCGGCCGCCTGGGCGCCACTCGCCTGTCCGCCGCCGAGGTAGGGGTCGAGGCGCTTGGCTACGTGATTCCCAACGCCTGGATGGGGCAGGTGCTGCATCAGCGGCTTAATGAGCTTTCCATCGACTGGTACTGCCCGGCCACGGTCGACACCATGACTGCCGTCGAGGGTGGCCACTGCCTAGCGCTTTCCACCGGGGATCGGCTCCATGCCCGCCTGACCGTGCTGGCCGATGGCGGCCGTTCCGGGCTCAAGGAGCAGCTGGGTATCCAGAGCGAGCGCCGCTCCTACGAGCAGACCGCAGTGATCGCCCACGTCGGCATTAGCCAACCGCACAAGGGGGTGGCCTTCGAGCGCTTCACCAGTGAAGGGCCGATTGCGCTATTGCCGCTGCCTCACCAGGCGATGGAACTGATCTGGACCCACCAGGGCGGTGAGGAGCGCTCGAGGCTTTCGCTTGGTGACGGCGCGTTTCTGGATCAGCTCCAGCGCGCTTTCGGTGACCGGGTGGGGCGTTTCACCAAAGTCGGCAAGCGCTTTAGCTATCCGCTCTCGCTGGTCACCGCTCGTGAATCGGTGCGTCCGGGGTTGGCGGTACTCGGCAACGCCGCCCACGCGCTGCACCCGGTGGCGGGCCAGGGCTTCAACCTGGCGCTGCGCTCGGTGATGGACCTGGTCGAGGCGTTGGAAGAGGGCCGCGAGCAGGGCCGCGACTTCGGTGACATGCAGACGCTGCTCGCGTTCGAGAGCCGTCGGGCGAAGGATCGCGCCAACGTGATTCGCTTTAGCGATAGCCTGGTGCGGCTGTTCGGCGCCTCGTTTCCGCTCTTGCCTCATGCCCGCGCCGCCGGGCTCATTGGCCTCAATTTGGTCGGGCCGCTGCGCCGGGGGCTGGCGCGCCGCGCCATGGGCCTCGAGCGCTAGCGCTTATACTCGTCATTCACGATTCACGATTCACGATTCACGATTCACGATTCACGATTCACGACAGGAAGCGGTATGCAGACCCAACAGGCGTCACCCGGCAGTACCTTCGAGCAGTTTGACGCCGTCATCGTCGGCGCCGGCATGGTGGGCACGGCGCTGGCGGGGCTTCTGGCCGGCGCCGGCATGCGCACCGCGCTGGTCGAGTCGCAGGCTGCGCCGCTCGAGTTGAGCACCCTCGACACGCGCACGCTCGCCCCAAGGGTGAGCGCGCTAACGCCGGTGTCCCAGCGGCTGTTGAAACATCTCGGCGCCTGGGACGACATGGCGGCCACGCGGGTAACGCCGTATCGCTACATGCATGTGTGGGACGGCGAGGGCAGCGGCAGCATCCACTTCAGTGCCGACGAGGCGGGCACGCCAGTGCTTGGGCATATCGTCGAAAACGGCGTGACGCTGGCCGCGCTCAATCGCCACGTGCTGCGGCTTCCGACGCTGAGCCTCTTTTTTGGCGCCGAGGTTGCCGCGCTGCAAACGACGGCCAAAGGGCGCAGCCTGGTGCTCAAGGATGGGCGCGAGCTCAATACGCCGCTGGTCATCGCCGCCGACGGCGCCCGCTCGGCGCTTCGCGCGCTGGCCGGTATCGAGGTGGCAGAAGAGTCCATGGAGCAGGACGCGGTGGTGACCACCGTGCGCTGCGAAAAGCCCCACGGCGGCACCGCCCGCCAGGTCTTCGTCGATGGGCGGCCATTGGCCTTTTTGCCGCTGACCGACGGCGACGACGCGCGCTACTGCTCGATCGTCTGGTCGACGACGCCGGCGCACGCGCAGCAGCTCCAGGAGCTTTCCCGCGACGCGCTGGGCCAGGCACTACAGGAGACGTTCGGCCCCTCGCTTGGGCGTATCGAGGTACTGGACGACGCTTACCGCTTTGCGCTCATCCAGCGCCACGCCAAACGCTACGTGCTGGATCACTTCGCACTGGTCGGCGACGCTGCGCACACGCTACATCCGCTGGCGGGCCAGGGCGTGAATCTTGGGTTGATGGATGCAGCCGTGCTGGCCGAAGAGGTGGTGCACGCCTGGCGGCGCGGCGCCCCCTGGGGGGAGCGCGCCACGCTTGCGCGTTACGAGCGCCGGCGGCGCTTCGACAACGCCGCCATGCTCGCCTTGATGAAGGGGTTCAAGCAGCTCTTTGGCAGCCGCTTGCCGGCCCTGACGCTGGCGCGCAACCTCGGCATGAGCGCGATGAGCCAGGCAATACCGCTCAAGCGGCTGATCATGCGTCAGGCCACCGGCGAGCGCGGCCGCCTGCCGCGCTCATGTCGCTAACCCGGCAGGGTTAGCGGCGCCGGTCGACCACGTTGAGCGCTTTCAACAGATTCAGCGCTTCGCTGAGCTGGTAGTCGTCGCGCAGCCGCTCGGAGAACTCGCCGCGATCGGGCGTGCCGCCGGCCTGGTTATTCAGATGGCCGTCGAGGTCGATTTCGCGAATTTCGCGGCGCCCTTCGGCGACTTCCAGCCGCCCGCGCACGACCTCGACGTCCGGCTCGATGCCTTGGGCCTGGATCGAGCGGCCGTTGGGGGTGTAGTAGAGCGCGGTGGTGAGCTTCAAGCCTTCGCCGTTACCCAGCGGCATGATCTGCTGCACCGAGCCCTTGCCGAAACTTTCGGTACCCATGATGATGCCGCGGCGCTGATCCTGCAGGGCACCGGCCACGATCTCGGCGGCGGAGGCGCTGCCGCCGTTGATCAACACCACCAGCGGCGTATCGCGGGCAGGTGTTGCCGGGTTGGCAGAGAACGACATCTCGGTGTTGGCCAGACGCCCTTCGGTGTAGACGATCAGCCCGCTGTCGAGAAACAGATCCGCCACGCCCACCGCCGACTGCAGCACGCCGCCGGGGTTGTTGCGAAGGTCCAGCACCAGCCCGGCAAGCGGCTGCTCGCGGCTCATGCGTGAGAGCGCATCAGCGGCCTGCTCCGGGGTGCGCGACTGGAACTGGCTGATACGCAGGTAGCCGTAGCCGGGCTCTAAAAGCTCGTGCTTGACGCTTTCGCTGCGAATCACTTCGCGGGCCAGGGTGATTTCGCGCGGGCTGTCCTCGCCGGCGCGCAGAATACTCAGCGTGAGCTCGCTTCCGGGCTCGCCGCGCATCAGCGTGACCGCCTCCTGCAGCGACAGGCTCTCCGTCGGCGTGCCGTCGATGGCAATGATCAGATCGCGGGCGAGCAGCCCGGCCTGGGAGGCGGGCGTGTCGTCGATCGGCGTAATGACCATCAGCTGGCCATCCTCGTTACCCACCTCGATGCCGATGCCGCCAAACTCGCCCTCGGTCGATTCGCGCAGGCTCTGAAACTCGTTGACGTCCAGGTAGGCGGAGTGCGGGTCGAGCTCGCTCAAAAGCCCGCGCATGGCGTTGCGCAAAAGCGTTGCGTCGTCCACCTCTTCGACGTAGCCGCGCTTGATGCGCTCGAACACCTCAGCGAAGGTCTGGATCTCCTCGAGGGGCAGCGCCTCTGGCGCGCCGTTGGCGGGCTGCGCCCAGAGCGGCAGCGGCGCGCCGAGCAGCGAAAGCGAAAGCAGGGGCGCTATCAGCCGCCTGGCGGGGGCCAGTACTTCGTTCACAGTTAGCGTCATGCAGACTCCGCAAGGCAGAAGGCGCCGGGGTAGCGCGTGTAGTGAAGTGTCGTCGTATCGTGTCGTGCCAGCTTATCCCGTCAGCGGCGCGCAATCCAACGCTCGGGATTAATCGGCTCGCCACGGTTTCGTACCTCGAAGTAAAGCGCGGCGCGGCGCTGGCCGCCACTATTTCCGACGCGGCCGATCTCTTCGCCGGCGCCGACGGCCTGGCCCGCCCGGGCGCTGAACTGCTGCAGGTGAGCATAAAGCGTCATCACCTGGTCGCCGTGGTCGATGATCAACAAATTGCCAAAGCCGCGCATCCAGTCGGCGAACACCACCCGGCCTTCATGCACCGCGGTGACCGGCGTGTTGGCGCCGGCCTCGATGACGATGCCGTTATAGTGGACGCCGTCCTGGCCGCGAAAGCCCGCGCTGATCGCGCCCTGAACCGGCCAGGGCAGATCGCCCTGGGTGCGGCCGATGTGGGTGGTCGGCGTGGCCTCGGCCAGCCGCGCCATTTCCGCCTGGATACGGCGAAGCTGCGCCTCGGCCTCTTCGCGAGTCTGATTGAGATCCGCCAGCCGGTCGGCTTCGCTTTCGTAGCGATCGTCGAGCGTGGCGACCACGCTCTGGCGCTCGGCGCTGGTCTCGGCAAGCATCGCGCTCTGCGTCTCGAGCTCCTCGGAAAGCGTGGCCAGCTGGCTCTGGCGCTGGTCGAGCTCGGCTTCCGTGTCGGCAAGCGCGGTGTCGAGGCGCGCGAGCTCATCGAGCTTGGCCTCGCGCGCGCGCGTCAGACGGTTCAGGTACGCCTGCATGCGGTCGAGCTCCGCCGGGTCGCTCTGGTTGAGCAGAAGTTTCAGCTGCGGGGTCGGCCCCAGGCGGTAAAGCGCGGCGAACTGCTGCGCCAGCGCGGTAACCTGGACGCTGCGCTCGGCCTGCAAACGGTCGCGGTGGCGGCGAAGCGTTTGGGTTTCGTCGTCGAGCGTGCGCCGCTCGGCCTGCAGGCGATCGAGGCGTTGGTGGGTCTGGGCAAGCTCGGTTTCCACCGCCTGAAGCTCGCGCTCGGCGCTGTCGCGCGCCTGGCCGGTGTTTGAAAGCCGCGTGTTGAGCGACTCGATCTGCTGGCCCAGGGCGTCGAGCTGCTCGCGGGCGGCGCGCTCGTCCTGGCCAAGCGCGCCGCCCGCGAGCCCTAGCGCGCTCAGCAGGGCAACGCAGCGCGCCGCCCGCCTGGCGAGCCGTGGCCTCATTCGTCGAAGGTAAGTAGCGGCGTGCCGGTCATCGCCTCGGGCACGCTTTGGTCCATCAGGGTCAAAAGCGTGGGCGCCAGGTCGCATAGCCGGCCTTCAGCGAGGCGCGCCGGGCGCTCACCGACATACACCAGCGGCACCACGAAGGTGGTGTGCGCGGTTTGCGGCGCGCCGGTCTCCGGGTGGATCATCTGCTCGGCGTTGCCGTGGTCGGCAGTGATCAGGCAGGCCCCGCCGGCGCGCTCGATCGCCTCGACCACGCGGCCCACGCAGGTGTCCACGGTTTCGATCGCCTTCACCGCGGCGTCGAAGTCGCCGGTGTGGCCGACCATGTCACCGTTGGCGTAGTTGCACACGATGAGATCGAAGCGGTGGGCGTCGATCGCCTCGACCAGCGCCTCGGTGATCTCGAAGGCGCTCATCTCGGGCTTCTCGTCGTAGGTCTTCACGTCGCGCGGCGAGGGCACGAGGATACGCTCTTCACCCTCGTATTCGGCCTCGAAACCGCCGGAGAAGAAGAACGTCACGTGGGGATACTTCTCGGTTTCGGCGATACGCAGCTGCGAAAGCCCGCGCTTGGCGACCACTTCACCCAGGGTATCGGTCAGATCCGTCGGCGGGAAGGCGGCGGGGGCGTCGATGTCCGCGGCGTAGCGGGTCATCATCACCAGGCCCTGGCCGGCCAGTTTTGGGCGCTGCTCGCGGGTAAAGCCGTCGAAGGCGTCGTCGGTGAAGGCGCGGGTCAGCTCGCGGGCACGATCGGAGCGGAAGTTCAGAAACAGCGCCGCGTCGCCATCGGCAATCGCTACGCCCTGGCCTTCCTTGCGTACCTGGCCGGCTTCGACGAACTCGTCGGTTTCGCCGCGAGCGTAGGCGGCTTCCAAAAGCGCCTCGGCGCTTTCGGCGGTGTGCTCGGCATCGCCCTGGGTAAGCAGGCGGTAGGCCTTCTCGACCCGCTCCCAGCGGTTGTCGCGGTCCATGGCGTAGAAGCGCCCGATGATCGAGGCGACGAAGCCGTTGTCCGCACCGACCAGATCAGCCAGTTTGGCGTTAGCCCGCTCGATCGACGAAAGCGCACTTTTCGGCGCGGTATCGCGGCCATCCAGAAAGGCGTGCACGTAGATGCGCGTGGCGCCGCGGCTGGCGGCAAGCTCGGCCAGCGCTAAAAAGTGATCTTCGTGGCTGTGCACGCCGCCGGGCGATAAAAGCCCCAGCAGGTGCACCGCGCGGCCCTGGGCGATTGCTTCATCGATGGGCGCGGTGAGCGCCTCGATGCGCGCAAGCTCGCCTTCCTTGATTGCCTTGGTGATGCGGGTGAAATCCTGATACACCACGCGTCCCGCGCCCAGATTCATGTGGCCGACTTCGGAGTTGCCCATCTGGCCGTCGGGTAGGCCCACATGCTCGCCATCGGTGTGTACGAAAGCGTGGGGACGCTGGGCCCAAAGTGCATCCATGACCGGCGTATTGGCGGCGGCCACGGCATTGTGTGCGGCATCCGGGTTATGGCCGTAACCGTCCAGAATGATCAGCGCTACCGGGCGCGGGGTCTGTGTTGCCATTGAAGCCTCGTCGTATCGGATGGTCGTTCAAAGTGGTCGTTTTAAAGCGCGCCAGTCAAGCCAGGCGTTCGAAAAGAGCGCGGGTCGTTTCCTTTTCGAATACCCCCTTTTGGTCGGGGTCGCGACCCGCGTACGCTTGGGGCATCATAACGCAGCCAGTCGTTAGGCGTCATGGTCTGCGCGTCGGCGCCCGTGACGTGTATACTTGTCGCGTTTGACGGTGGCCTGGCCGCTTTTTTTGCATATACCAAGAGATTGTGTTCGCGATGATCGATCAGCTGTTCGAATTCGTAATGAACCACCCTTTGCTGGTGGGCGCATTTTTGCTGGTGCTGCTGGCGTGGCTCGTCTATGAAACCCGCAGCGCGTCCACCCACGCGGTGAGCTCCTCTGAGGCGACGCAGCTCATCAACCGGGAAGACGCGGTGATAGTGGACGTGCGCGAGAGCAAGGAGTTCAAGGCCGGTCACATCGCCGGCGCGCGCAACATCCCGCAGTCCAATCTGGACAGCCGCATGAACGAGCTTGAGAAAGTGAAAGACAAGCCCATCATCGTGGTGTGCAAGCATGGTCAGAGCGCGGGCGCGGTGCAGGCCAAGCTCGCCAAGGCGGGTTTCAATGCCAACAAGCTCAAGGGCGGCATGGCGCAGTGGCAGGCGGACAGCCTGCCGGTGGTGAAAAAGTAAGCGCTGCGGCGCCGCTTTATCCAACGCAGTAATTTATCCAACGTAACAATGACCAGGAGTACTCCCATGGCGGAAGAGAACAACGCCCCTCAGCAAGGCGCCGGTGCGGCAGAAGGCGAAAAGCCGCAGCTGAAATTCTCGCTGCAGCGCATCTATGTCAAGGACATCTCCTTTGAGGCGCCGAACTCGCCGTCGGTGTTCAAGCAGTCGTTCAAGCCCAAGGTCAATCTGGATTTGAACACCACCAGCACCAAAATCGACGACGACCAGTACGAGGTCGTGGTGAAGGTGACCGCCCAGGTCAACGACAGCGAATCCGGCACCACGTCCTTTTTGGCCGAAGTGGAGCAGGCGGGCCTTTTCCGTATCTCCGGCATCGAAGGGGCGCAGCTGGATCAGACCCTCGGCGCGTTCTGCCCGAATCTGCTCTTCCCCTATGCCCGCGAGTGCGTCGACAACCTGGTCAACCGGGGCGGCTTCCCGCCGCTGATGCTGGCGCCGGTCAATTTCGAAGCCATGTATGCCCAGCGCAAAAAGCGTGAAGCGCAGCAGGCTCAGGGCGCGGCCGAAAACACCCACTAAGCCGGATATCCCATAAGTCATGAAAGCCGACTGGTACGCCTTGAACGGTAAAATGCCCCGCCTGTACGTTGCCGCCGCGCTCAGCGTCGGCGCTCGGGTGGAGCTGCCGGAAGGCCCGGCGCGTCACGTCACACGCGTGCTGCGCATGGGCGAGGGCGCGCCGCTGGTGCTGTTCGACGGTCAGGGCCAGGAGGCCGGTGTGCGCCTGGTCGAGGCCGGGCGCAAGCGTAGCGTCGTGCTGGTCGAGTGCGTGTGGTCCGGCGAAGGCGAGTCGCCGCTTTCGGTTCACCTGGGCCAGGCGGTCTCCAAGGGCGACCGGATGGACTACGCCATCCAGAAAGCCGTGGAGCTTGGCGTGGCCGCCATCACCCCGCTCTATACCGAGCGGGGTGATGTGCGCTTGAAAGACGAGCGCGAAGCCAAAAAGCACGCCCACTGGCAGGCGGTGGCCGAAAGCGCTTGCGAGCAGAGCGGGCGGGCGACGGTGCCGGTGGTGCATCCACCCATGGCGCTTGATGCCTGGCTTGCCACGCGCGATGAATCGCTAAAGTTGATGCTGCACCTGGCCACCGGTAACCGCTTCGATCTCGCCGAGCGCCCGACGAGTGCCGCGCTTCTGATCGGCCCGGAAGGTGGGCTGACCGAGCAGGATATCGCCGCCGCCGAGTCTCATGGCTTTACGCCGCTGACGCTGGGCCCGCGCGTACTGCGTACCGAAACCGCGCCGGTCGTGGCGCTGACGCTTCTACAGCACCATTTCGGCGATTTGTAAGCGCTCACTCACCTGCCAGGCGCCTTCCATATCGGCTAACCGCCGCTCTCCTCCAACACCCCTTCCGATTGACGTTGCCCTTCGCGCGCCCGTCGTTTGAGCGCGCTCAGTACCAGCGGCTTGAGCTGGGGCAGCGCCTGGCCCGAGAGTCCGCTCAGCACCAACAGCCGGCGCTGGCGATGGGCGGTATAGCCAAGCCAGCAGGGCAGCCAGAGTAGGGTCGGGGGCGACTCCTTAAGCGTCAGCGGCCAGCGTTTGGGGCTGGCCATGCGCTCCCAAAACCACTGACGGGACAGCGGCGCGTGCTCGGGCGGCTGGCCGCCGTCGAGCGTGAGTTCGTCCGAGGGCTTCTCGGCCTGCGCTGTCAGCGCCGTGTGGGGAAGCAGTAGCGGGCGGGCGAGCGCCTGGCTTGCCAGCAGCCACGCGGCGGGCTCACAGTGCAAGGCGCCCAGACCAAACGCCCAAAGCGATATCCAGGCGGGCTCGAAGTTCGACCCCCCAAGCCGCGCGAGCCGCTCCCGCGCGTCCTCGGCATCGATATGCCGGGCCAGCGTGATGGTCTCAGGCATTGGCCCAGCCCTGGAGCAGCGCGAGCATCATTAGCATCAAAACGAACCAGACCAACAGCCCCAAACAGCGCCGCCGGGTCAGGCGCGCCTCATGACCAACCTCCGGGGCGCTGCCGGCGCGGGCGGTGAGAATGGCCTGCATGTCCGGGGCGGACTCGTCGATGATCACGTCACTCAGCGCCTCGGCGCTGGGCGCCGGCGCGCTCAGGCTCACCAGATACCCGATAGCGACCGAGACCACCACGCCCACGGTGTTGTTATAGAGCCAGGAGATATCTAGAAAAGCCGTGGTCGCCCACACCGCGAGCATGCCGGTACACAGCCCCGCCATCGCCCCGCGGGCGTTGCTGCGGTGGCTGAAAATTGCCAGTAAAAAGGTGCCCAGAAGCGCCCCGTAGAACCAGGAGCCCACCTGATTGACCGCCTCGATCACCGGGCCCAGGTTGCCGGCGAAGAACGCGAACAGCGTGGCGTAGCCGCCCCAGAAGACCGTCGCCCAGCGCGAGGCCTTGAGATAATGAGCGTCGCTGGCGTCTCGCTTGATATAGCGGCTGTAGAAGTCGCGTATCGAAACGGCAGAGAGCGAGTTGAGCGCCGAGTCCAGGCTCGACATCGCCGCGGCGAACACGCCGGCGATTACCAGCCCCGCCATGCCGGAGGGAAAGGTCTCGACCACGTAGCGGGGCAGCAACTCGTTGAGGTTCTCCGGCGCGCTCATGCCGTTTTGCTGGTAGTAGGTGGCCAGGATGATGCCAACGAATAGAAACAGCAGCATCTGGGGAATCAGCAGATAGCCGCCGATCAAAAGCGAGCGCTGGGCGTCCGGCACCGAGGGGCTCGACAGCACGCGCTGGATCTGGCTCTGGTCGGTGCCGAAGTACGCCACGTGAAGAAAAAAGCCGCCGAAAAGCCCGGCCCACAGCGAGTAGGTCACATTCGGGTTGAGTGAGAGGTCGATGGCGTTGAACAGGCCGCTTTCGGCGCCAAACGCGAACACATCGCCCCAGCCGCCGGGCAGGCTCGTAACCAGAAAGATGACGCTCAACAGCGCCCCGAGCCAGAGCACGAACATCTGGATGACGTCGGTCCAGATCACCGCGCTGATGCCGCCAAGCACGGTGTAGCTGATCGCCAGCACTGCCATGATGACGATGGTCAGATTCACGCTCCAGCCGGTGACCACCGCCAGCACCAGCGCCGGAGCGTAGAGCACCACGCCGGTGGCAAGGCCGCGGGCGATCAAGAACAACAGCGCCGTCAGCGTGCGCGTGTTGGGGCCAAAGCGGCGCTCCAAAAGCTCGTAGATGCTGTAGATGCCCGCCCGGTGAAACACCGGCACCAGCACCAGAATCAGCACGATCATCGCCAGCGGCACGTTGAGAAAGGTCACCAGGCGCTCGAGGCCGCCTTCGAATCCCCAGCCCGGCGCGCCGATGAAGGTGATGGCGCTGGCCTGGGTGGCCATCACCGAAAGCCCGATCGCCCAGCCGGGAATACTGCGCCCGCCCAGAAAGTAGTCTTCAGGGCTGTGCTGGTTTTTACCAAAGCGCGAGCCGATCCAGGCGATGAGCGCGATATAGCCGATCAGCACCCCCGTATCCAACAGCGTGAATCCTTCCATGCCGCCGCCCCTTTTTTATGAACTGTTTTGAGTGATCCGTTTTTAATGATCCATTTCTTATTGACCCATTGAGCATAGCAGCTCGGCCTAAACGCATTTAACGCAAGGCCGGGCGCATCGCTGCCGCCCGCTTTGCCCCCGGCAGGCCCAGGGCTCATAATGAGGATTCATTTATCGAGGAAGTGCTCATGGCTGACGACGCGCGCCCCACCTCCGGGCCTGCAAGCGATGCAATTGCCCGCATCGGGGAAGTGGCCTATTTGACGGTGGTGACCGTCAACGACACCGGCGCGTTTCTGCGCTGGGGCCTGCCCAAGGACGTGTTGTTGCCTTATGGGGAGCAGCGCTTTCGCCCCGACCCCGGCAAGCGCGTGCTGGTTAAGCTGTATGAAGACGACCGCGGCCGTCCGGTTGCCTCGCAGCGCCTCGACCGCTTCTTGAGTGACGATGCCTCGAGCCTTGAAAACGGCGAGGAAGTCGCCATTATCGTCGCCGACCGCACCGATCTCGGCCTCAAGGTCGTGGTCAACCATCGCTACTGGGGGCTGATCTACCAGGACGACATCACCAAACCCCTGCGTCGCGGTCAGTCGGTGACCGGCTACGTCAAGCAGCGCCGCGACGACGGCCGGGTCAATATTTCGCTGCTGCCACCGGGCGCTGCGCGCCTGGACGTGGTGGGCGAGACGATCCTCGCCGCACTCAGAGAGAGCGGCGGCTATCTGCCCTTGGGCGACAAGAGCGATGCCCACGCCATCAAGGCGCGGCTCGGGGTGAGCAAGAGCGCCTACAAGCAGGCGATCGGCCGACTTTACAAGCAGCAGCTGATTACCCTCGCCCCGGATGCGATCCGCCTGGTGCCCGGTGCGCTCACCCAGTGAGGTTTGCATCGACCGTGAGGTTTGCGTCGCCTTGGAGGTGCGTCATACTGCTTCTCATACCGTTTATGAAGGGATAGTGCCCCGATGAGTCAACCGAATCTGCAGCTTGGCGTCGTAATGGACCCCATCAGCGCCATTGCCTACAAAAAGGACACGACGCTGGCCATGCTGTGGGCCGCCCAGGAGCGCGGCTATACCCTGTACTACATGGAGCAGGGTGATCTTTTTCTGGAGGCAGGCAAGGCCCATGCCCGGATGCGTGCGCTGACCGTTCACCGCGACCCGACGCACTGGTTCGATCTGGGCGAGGTCGAGTCGCGCCCGCTTGCGAGCCTGGACGCGGTGCTGATGCGCAAGGACCCGCCGGTGGATGCCGAGTTCATCAACGCGGTGCACCTGCTGGGCTTTGCCGAGCGCGAAGGGGTGCTGATCGTTAACCCGACCCAGGCGCTCTTGCAGTGCAACGAGAAGCTCTTCGCCCAGCAGTTTCCCGAGTGCTGCGCGCCGACCATCGTCGCCAGCCGCGATGACGTACTGCGCGCCTTCCACGCCGAGCATGGCGACGTCATCTTCAAGCCGCTCGACGGCATGGGCGGCACCGGCATCTTTCATATCGAACCCGGCGGGCGCAACATCGGCGCCGTGATCGAGCAGCTCACCCTGCGCGGGCAGCGCCAGATCATGGCCCAGCGCTACCTGCCCGAGATCAAGGATGGCGACACGCGCATTCTGCTGGTCGACGGTGAGCCGGTGCCTTATGGGCTGGCGCGCATTCCTTCCGCCGGGGAGACCCGCGGCAACCTGGCCGCCGGCGGGCGCGGCGTCACCCGCGAGCTCACCGCTCGCGATCATTGGCTGATCGATCAGGTCAAACCGGTCATCAAGGAGAAGGGGCTGATGTTCGTGGGACTCGATGTGATCGGTGACTACATCACCGAGATCAACGTCACGAGCCCCACCTGCGTGCGCGAAATCGACGATCAGCGCGGCACCGACATCGCCGGGCTCCTGCTGGACGCCGTCGAGCGCCGCCTTGGCGCCTGAAGGCGTCACCCGCGCCATTCACTGCCTATCAAGCGAGGCGCGCTGACGTTCGGCGCGCCGTAGGAGACGCATGCAAAGCTTAAAACACCACTTCTTAATGGCAATGCCGCACCTCGACGACGCCAATTTTGCCGGCAGTCTGATCTATCTGTGCGACCACGATCACAACGGCTGCATGGGTGTGATCATCAACCACACCCTTGAAATCACCCTCGACACGCTGTTCGAGCAGCTCTCGCTCGGCGGTGAGGAGAGCCCGCACCGCAACGCGCCGGTTTATTACGGTGGCCCGACGCACAAGGACCGCGGCTTCATTCTGCATGTCGGCGACAGCCAGGAGTGGGACTCCAGCGTTCAGGTCGATGACAACGTCGCGCTCACCACCTCGATGGATATCCTCAAGGCGCTCGCCGACGGCGAAGGCCCAAAGCAGTTTTTGGTCTGTTTGGGGTGCGCCGGCTGGGAAGTCGGGCAGCTCGAGGACGAACTCAAGGAGAACAGCTGGCTGACCGTGGAAGGCGACGAGCGCGTGATTTTCGCCACGCCCCCCGCCGAGCGGCTGGCGAGCGCGGCGGGCATCCTCGGCGTGGATTTGAACCTCATGACCCGCGACGCGGGGCACGCCTAGTGGCAACGCCCGGTCAGCGGCTGGTGCTCGCCTTCGATTACGGCACGCGGCGTATTGGCGTGGCGGTGGGCAACGAGCTTTTGAAAAGCGCCCGCGAGCTCGACCCGCTTACCGCCCGCGACGGCATCCCCGACTGGCAGCGCGTCGAGACGCTGCTAAAAGAGTGGCAGCCGGATCTGCTGGTGGTTGGGCTTCCGCTCAATATGGACGATAGCGAATCGGAAATGAGCCGGCGCGCGCGCAAGTTCGGCAATCGGCTTCACGGGCGTTTTGGCAAGCCCGTCGAGATGGTCGACGAGCGCGGCTCTACCAGGGAAGCCAAAAGCATCGCCCGCGACGCCGGCCACCGCGGCAACTACCGTGAAGAGAGCGTCGATGGCATCGCTGCCGTGCTCATACTGGAGGGCTGGTTTGCCCACCGGGAAGGGCTCCCCGGCGGGCGTCTCTCGCTCTAACCGCTACGTCTCTTTATAGCCTTTCTACTTCTATTGCTTAGCGATCCAGCGTGCCGGTCTGATGGGGGACGAACCAGCGGACCGGGCGCAGATCCTCGGCGATCAAATCGTCGACTTTCAAAAGCGTGGCAAAAATCGCCATGCGCATTGGAATGCCGTTGTCGGTCTGGCGGAAGATCGCAAGTCGGGGGTCACCGTTCAGGTCCACGTTGAGATCGTTCACGCCGGGGCGGCTGTCGCGGGGCAGCGGGTGCATGACGATCGTGGAACTTGTGCAGTGGCGATCGAGAAAGCCCTTGTTGACGACGAATTCGTTCGAGACGCCCTTGAAGCTTTCGTTCATCTCCTCGGTGAAGCGCTCCTTTTGAATGCGCGTGGTGTACACCACGTCCAGATCACTGAAATCCGTGCCCAGGTGCTCGCGCATCTCGACCCGGTGGCCGCGCGAGGTCACCAGGTCCACAAGGTGCGCCGGCATTTCGAGGCCCGGCGGCGACACCAGCGTGATGCGTAGCGGGTCATAAAGCGAGAGCAGCTTGATCAACGAATGCACGGTGCGCCCGTACTTCAGGTCGCCGGTAAGTAGAATGTGGGCGCCTTCGAGGCGCTTGCCCAGACGCTGAAACTCCTTATCGATCGTATAGAGATCCAGTAGCGCTTGGCTTGGGTGCTCGCCCGGGCCGTCGCCTCCGTTGATCACCGGCACGTTGGTCGCCTCGGCGAACTCGGCCACCGACCCCTGCTCCGGGTGGCGCATCACGATCGCATCGCAGTAGCCACTCATCACGCGGCTGGTATCGTAAAGCGATTCGCCCTTCGCCATGGAGGAGAAGGTAAAGCCGGTGGTATCACAGACGCTTCCGCCCAACCGGCAGAACGCGGCGTTAAAGCTCACGCGCGTACGGGTACTGGCTTCGAAAAACAGATTGCCCAGTACCGCGCCTTCCAGCACGCGGGTGACCTGTTGGCGGCTGGCGATCGGCTCCATCTGCGCGGCCACACGCAGCAGATGATCGACGCCTTCGCGGTTCAATGAATCAACGGATAGCAGGTGGGGGCTCATCAAGGACCTCGGAGATGGTGGGCGAGAGCGCTAGTTTAACCGTTAACCGGGGCGGGGCCGAAATGCTTTGAAAAGGCCAGACGATTAGCCGTGAAATATTTTTACAAAACCGCTTGCACTCGCCCGGCCAAATCCGTAAAGTACGCATCCGCTGCCGGGGACGGACCACGTTTCCAGCGGTGGATGAAGGTGAAAACCTTCGATTTGTCAGGAAGTTAGAGCACTGTTCGGCAGGTTTGAATGGCTCGCTTCACTCGCTGAAATCAGCGGTTGACAAATTCACCGGAATGCGTAGAATACGCCTTCCTCGACGGGCAAGCGGTTCAGGTCATCGAACGGTTCGTCGAAAGCTCTTTAACAATTTGATCAGGCAATTCATGTGGGCGTTTGCCGATGAGGGTGACAAGTCACCTTATATCAAGGCAGACGAACACAGCGATACCCTTCGAGGTATCACGGTAAATTCGTTTGAACCTTGAGCCAGGATTGATTCGCCTCTGCGTCATGTCGTCGTATGTGGGGCAGGCAAGAATCACACTGATTTTAAACTGAAGAGTTTGATCATGGCTCAGATTGAACGCTGGCGGCAGGCTTAACACATGCAAGTCGAGCGGCAGCACGGGAAGCTTGCTTCCTGGTGGCGAGCGGCGGACGGGTGAGTAATGCATGGGAATCCACCCGATAGTGGGGGATAACCTGGGGAAACCCAGGCTAATACCGCATACGTCCTACGGGAGAAAGGGGGCTTCGGCTCCCGCTATCGGACGAGCCCATGTCGGATTAGCTAGCTGGTGAGGTAACGGCTCACCAGGGCGACGATCCGTAGCTGGTCTGAGAGGATGATCAGCCACATCGGGACTGAGACACGGCCCGAACTCCTACGGGAGGCAGCAGTGGGGAATATTGGACAATGGGCGCAAGCCTGATCCAGCCATGCCGCGTGTGTGAAGAAGGCCCTCGGGTTGTAAAGCACTTTCAGTGGGGAAGAAAGCCTGCCGGTTAATACCCGTCAGGAAGGACATCACCCACAGAAGAAGCACCGGCTAACTCCGTGCCAGCAGCCGCGGTAATACGGAGGGTGCAAGCGTTAATCGGAATTACTGGGCGTAAAGCGCGCGTAGGTGGCTTGACAAGCCGGTTGTGAAAGCCCCGGGCTCAACCTGGGAACGGCATCCGGAACTGTCAGGCTAGAGTGCAGGAGAGGAAGGTGGAATTCCCGGTGTAGCGGTGAAATGCGTAGAGATCGGGAGGAATACCAGTGGCGAAGGCGGCCTTCTGGACTGACACTGACACTGAGGTGCGAAAGCGTGGGTAGCAAACAGGATTAGATACCCTGGTAGTCCACGCCGTAAACGATGTCGACCAGCCGTTGGGTGCCTTGTGCACCTTGTGGCGAAGTTAACGCGATAAGTCGACCGCCTGGGGAGTACGGCCGCAAGGTTAAAACTCAAATGAATTGACGGGGGCCCGCACAAGCGGTGGAGCATGTGGTTTAATTCGATGCAACGCGAAGAACCTTACCTGCTCTTGACATCCTGCGAACCCGGAAGAGATTCCGGGGTGCCTTCGGGAACGCAGAGACAGGTGCTGCATGGCTGTCGTCAGCTCGTGTTGTGAAATGTTGGGTTAAGTCCCGTAACGAGCGCAACCCTTGTCCCTATTTGCCAGCGCGTAATGGCGGGAACTCTAGGGAGACTGCCGGTGACAAACCGGAGGAAGGTGGGGACGACGTCAAGTCATCATGGCCCTTACGAGCAGGGCTACACACGTGCTACAATGGCCGGTACAAAGGGCAGCGAACTCGCGAGAGCAAGCGAATCCCGAAAAGCCGGTCTCAGTCCGGATCGGAGTCTGCAACTCGACTCCGTGAAGTCGGAATCGCTAGTAATCGTGGATCAGAATGCCACGGTGAATACGTTCCCGGGCCTTGTACACACCGCCCGTCACACCATGGGAGTGGACTGCACCAGAAGTGGTTAGCTTAACCCTCGGGAAAGCGATCACCACGGTGTGGTTCATGACTGGGGTGAAGTCGTAACAAGGTAGCCGTAGGGGAACCTGCGGCTGGATCACCTCCTTAAACGATGCGTCATCCTCGCGGTAAACGTCCACAATGAATTGCCTGATCAGATGCTGTTGATGAGCAGTGACAAGCCAGACGCCACGCGTTGTCTTGTCACTGCTTATGGCAGTCGCTCTTTAACAATGTATATCATGCTGACAGTATCGGATGACGATACGGTGACGGGTGCTTCGGCTCCTGTAATCGTGACGTGATCTCGATACGCAATTGTTTTGTGATACGTCTCAAGCGTATCCGGCAATCGTTGTCATTGCGGGCCCGGACTCCTTCGGGTTATAGGGTCAAGCAATGAAGCGCACACGGTGGATGCCTAGGCAGCCAGAGGCGATGAAAGACGTGGAAGCCTGCGATAAGGTTCGGTGAGGTGGCAAACGACCTGCGACCCGAACATCTCTGAATGGGGAAACCCACCGACCACAAGGTCGGTATCGTATCCTGAATACATAGGGATACGAGGCGAACCGGGGGAACTGAAACATCTAAGTACCCCGAGGAAAAGAAATCAACCGAGATTCCCCCAGTAGCGGCGAGCGAACGGGGACCAGCCCTTAAGTTGTGCAATCGATAGGCGAACAGTCTGGGAAGTCTGACCATAGCGGGTGATAGTCCCGTAGCCGAAATCCGAGCACAGTGAAATCGAGTAGGTCGGGGCACGAGAAACCCTGATTGAAGACGGGGGGACCATCCTCCAAGGCTAAATACTCCTGGCTGACCGATAGTGAACCAGTACCGTGAGGGAAAGGCGAAAAGAACCCCGGCGAGGGGAGTGAAATAGATCCTGAAACCGTGTGCGTACAAGCAGTGGGAGCAGACTCGTTCTGTGACTGCGTACCTTTTGTATAATGGGTCAGCGACTTATATTCAGTGGCGAGCTTAACCGAATAGGGGAGGCGTAGAGAAATCGAGTCTTAACTGGGCGACCAGTCGCTGGATATAGACCCGAAACCGGGCGATCTATCCATGAGCAGGGTGAAGGTTGAGTAACATCAACTGGAGGCCCGAACCAGGATCTGTTGAAAAAGATTTGGATGACTTGTGGATCGGAGTGAAAGGCTAATCAAGCCCGGAGATAGCTGGTTCTCCTCGAAAGCTATTTAGGTAGCGCCTCACGTATCACCACCGGGGGTAGAGCACTGTTTCGGCTAGGGGGTCATCCCGACTTACCAACCCGAGGCAAACTCCGAATACCGGTGAGTGCAGCGTGGGAGACACACGGCGGGTGCTAACGTCCGTCGTGAAAAGGGAAACAACCCGGACCGTCAGCTAAGGTCCCCAAATCCTGGTTAAGTGGGAAACGATGTGGGAAGGCTCAGACAGCCAGGAGGTTGGCTTAGAAGCAGCCATCCTTTAAAGAAAGCGTAATAGCTCACTGGTCGAGTCGGCCTGCGCGGAAGATGTAACGGGGCTAAACCAGGTACCGAAGCTACGGGTTCATCCTCTGGATGAGCGGTAGAGGAGCGTCGTGTACGCCGATGAAGGTGGATCGAGAGGTCTGCTGGAGGTATCACGAGTGCGAATGCTGACATGAGTAACGATAAGGGGAGTGAAAAACTCCCCCGCCGGAAGACCAAGGGTTTCTGTTCGATGCTAATCAGAGCAGAGTGAGTCGGCCCCTAAGGCGAGGCCGAAAGGCGTAGTCGATGGGAAACGGGTCAATATTCCCGTACCGGACATGATTGCGATGGGGGGACGGAGAAGGCTAGGTGAGCCGGGCGCTGGTTGTCCCGGTGAAAGCAGGTAGGCTGAACGCTCAGGCAAATCCGGGCGTTCAAGGCCGAGATGCGAGACGAACTGACCACGGTCAGGAAGTCACTGATGCCACGCTTCCAGGAAAAGCCTCTAAGCTTCAGATCATGTGCGACCGTACCCCAAACCGACACAGGTGGTCAGGGTGAGAATCCCAAGGCGCTTGAGAGAACTCGGGTGAAGGAACTAGGCAAAATGGTGCCGTAACTTCGGGAGAAGGCACGCCGGCGTAGGGTAGAGGGACTTGCTCCCCGAGCCCGAACCGGCCGAAGATACCAGGTGGCTGCAACTGTTTAGTAAAAACACAGCACTCTGCCAACGCGCAAGCGGACGTATAGGGTGTGACGCCTGCCCGGTGCCGGAAGGTTAAGTGATGGTGTTAGCCCTCGGGCGAAGCTCCTGATCGAAGCCCCGGTAAACGGCGGCCGTAACTATAACGGTCCTAAGGTAGCGAAATTCCTTGTCGGGTAAGTTCCGACCTGCACGAATGGCGTAATGATGGCCACGCTGTCTCCACCCGAGACTCAGTGAAATTGAAATCGCCGTGAAGATGCGGTGTACCCGCGGCTAGACGGAAAGACCCCGTGAACCTTTACTATAGCTTCACACTGGATACTGATGTTGCCTGTGTAGGATAGCCGGGAGGCTAGGAACTCCGGACGCCAGTTCGGAGGGAGCCACCCTTGAAATACCGGCCTGGCATCATTGGTGTTCTCACTCCGACCCGTTATCCGGGTCGAGGACAGTGTGTGGTGGGTAGTTTGACTGGGGCGGTCTCCTCCCAAAGAGTAACGGAGGAGCACGAAGGTACCCTCAGCACGGTCGGACATCGTGCAATGAGTGCAAGAGCATAAGGGTGCTTGACTGCGAGACAGACACGTCGAGCAGGTGCGAAAGCAGGTTCTAGTGATCCGGTGGTTCTGTATGGAAGGGCCATCGCTCAACGGATAAAAGGTACTCCGGGGATAACAGGCTGATACCGCCCAAGAGTTCACATCGACGGCGGTGTTTGGCACCTCGATGTCGGCTCATCACATCCTGGGGCTGAAGTCGGTCCCAAGGGTATGGCTGTTCGCCATTTAAAGTGGTACGCGAGCTGGGTTTAGAACGTCGTGAGACAGTTCGGTCCCTATCTGCCGTGGGCGTTGGATGTTTGAGAAGGGCTGCTCCTAGTACGAGAGGACCGGAGTGGACGCACCTCTGGTGTTCCGGTTGTCACGCCAGTGGCATTGCCGGGTAGCTATGTGCGGACGGGATAACCGCTGAAAGCATCTAAGCGGGAAGCCCCCTTCAAGATGAGACATCCCCGAGGCCTCGAGCCTCCTGAAGGGCCCAGCGAGACCAGCTGGTTGATAGGCACGGTGTGGACGCACCGCAAGGTGTTGAGCTAACGTGTACTAATGGCCCGTGAGGCTTGACCCTATAACACCCAAGGGGTTCGGCCCGCAGTGACAACGAAGCAGGAACCGGATACGCACGAGCATGAAGCGAAAGGCTTCATGTCGAACGAGACGATCACGAAACCGTCAGCCGATATACATTGAAAGTTACGCCTGACGACCATGGCTTGCGTGAACCACCCGATCCCTTGCCGAACTCGGAAGTGAAACCGCAACGCGCCGATGGTAGTGTGGGGTCTCCCCATGCGAGAGTAGGTTATCGTCAGGCACCTATTGTGCAGAGAACCCGGCCCCTGGCCGGGTTTTTTGTGTGCGCGAGAAAAGGGCAGCGGCGTATGAGGACCCCCGTGCGAGGGTACCGGGACGCCGGCCGCCGGAGCGCCGGCCGCCGGGACGCCGGTCGGGTCATCGTCAGGCACCCATCCCGAAAATCCCCCGTCTCCCCGAGGCGGGGGATTTTTTTATGCGTGCAGAAAAGAATCAGCACGCTAGCCAACATCTGCGTTTACTATACCCCGCTCGACCTCACGTCCCGCTACTACCCGTTTTGTGTCAAAATGCACGCCTCAAGGAGGATTGCCATGACACACATGCGCTGGGAGCAGCTGCTCTCGCCCCGTCGTTTGCACGACAAGCGTTCGACCACCGGCCGTGAAATGGGGCGTACTCCGTTTCACAAGGATCATGACCGCATCGTCTTTTCCGGCTCGTTTCGTCGGCTGGGTCGCAAGACTCAGGTGCATCCGCTCACCGAGAACGACCACATCCATACTCGGCTGACCCACTCGCTGGAGGTGGGCTGCGTGGGCCGTTCGCTCGGCATGATCGTCGGCGAGCTCTTGAGCGACCAGCTGCCCGAGTGGATTACCCCGGCGGATCTGGGCGTGATCGTGCAAACTGCCTGCCTGGGCCACGATATCGGCAATCCTCCCTTTGGCCATGCCGGCGAGTACGCCATTCGCGACTGGTTTCGCCGCGCCCAGGGAAGCGGGCTGCTCGACGGGCTTTCCGAGGCAGAGTGTGAGGATTTGCTCACCTTCGAGGGCAACGCCCAGGGCTTTCGTGTCATTACTCAGATCGAGTACAACCAGTTCAATGGCGGTATGCGACTCTCGGCGGCGACCCTTGGCACGCTGTTGAAATATCCCTGGACCGTTCGCTACGGCGGCCGCATGGGCAAGTTCGGCTGCTATCAATCGGAGCAGGCGCTGCTTACGGAAGTGGCCAATGCGGTGGGGCTCTTGCCCCAGGGCGAGCAGCGCTGGTGTCGCCATCCGCTGGCATGGCTGGTCGAGGCCGCCGACGATATCTGCTACGCGCTGCTTGACCTGGAAGACGGCCTCGAGATGGGCATTTTGCGCTACGAGGAGGTCGTGGAGATTCTGCGCCAGATCGCCGGTGAGTTTCCGCCGGAGTACGACGATATGCTCAGTCGCAACGTCTCGCAGCGTCGGCGCATCGCGCTTTTACGCGGGGCGGCCATGGAGCGTGCAGTCAACGAAGTGGCGTCGGTGTTCGTGCAAAACGAACAGGCGCTGTTGAGCGGCACGCTGGGTGAGGATCTGCTGGAGCTTTGCCACCCGGATCTGGGATGGGGCGTGCAGGCGGCCAAGCAGCTCGCCCGGGAGCGTATTTTTCAAAACGAGCGCAAGGCGAAACTCGAGATCGGCGCCTACACGACGCTGGGCATTCTGCTGGAGGCGTTCATCGGCGCCGCCCATGAGCTTCACCACACGGGCCAAAGCTCGTTCAAGCATCAGCGCGTATTGGCACTGATCGGAGAAAACACGCCGCTCCCCTCCTGGTCGCTGTACGACAGCTACCGGCGCATGCTCGATTTCATTGGCGGGATGACCGACCACTACGCGGTGGACCTGGCTCAGGAGATGGGCGGTCGGCTTCGCGGCGACTAGACCGAGGCCTTCTGCAGATGGGGCGGCTCGACCATGCGCGAGCGCTCCAGCAGCGCGTGGATGATCTGGTCGTGAAGCGCGTCGGACAAACGCGTCGACGTGAACTCGGTGAGCTCGCGCGCGAGCTGCTCACCGCTGACCACGAGGATGTCCGGTGCCGCCTCGGACGTATCGATGGTCCAGCCCGGTAGCGCCAGCACGCCTTTTACCTCGACCGCCGCGCCGCAGCGCTGCGCCAGCCAGTCGGAAAGCCAGGCAACGCCTTCGCGCGTCTTGAGCAGCGGGCGGCGCTCCTGCCAGTGAGGAAAGCGCAGCCGTTCGTGCTCGACCGCGACCTCGTTGAGTTCCTTGCCGTCAGGACCGAGTGCCAGCGTTCGCGCGCGGGTTTCCACCACGAACACACCGTGCGGCGTCACGACCACGTGGTCGATGGTGAAGTGATCGGTGGGCACATCGTGAAACACGCAGTAGGGATGCGCTTGCGGGCGAATCAGTTGCTCGAGCTCCTGGCCCACTGCCAGCTCGCAGGCAAGGCCTAGCTTGAGCCGGCGGATACGCTGATAGTCGCGAATCAGCAGCAGCGAAAATGCCACGACCAACAAGGTGCTGATAAGCCCATAGAGCGCCCATTCGCCCCACTCCTGATGCTCCACGAACAGCATACGGCCCATCCCGTAAATGAGCGGCGCAAGGCTTACGATAGGGCCAAGGGCGCCGTTGAGAAAGAGCGCGGAGTAGGCACGATCGAGGCGGGTGCGAAGACCCTGGCCGGGTTCTCTGAGCGGGGCGTTGAAGGGGGAATCGACGCGCGCGTCGTGAAGGCTGCGCAGCGCCAGTACGACGCTGGCCATGGCCGCCATCGGAAACAAGAAAATCAGCGGTAGCAGATACTCCAGCCAGACCATTGCAGTGCCTTACCTGTGTGCAGAATCGCTCTGCGGTGCGCGCCGGGCCGTTTAGCCGCCCGCCAGTTTGACCTTATAACCCAGCGCTTCGAGCGCCGTTTTAAGCGTTTCGCGGTGGTCGCCCTGAATCTCGACGACCCCATCCTTGACGGCGCCGCCGGTACCGCAGCGCTTTTTGAGCGTTTTCGAAAGCGCCTTGAGCTCCTCGCCGGCTAGCGGAATCCCGCTGAGCGTGGTGACACCCTTGCCCTTGCGCCCGCTGGTTTCGCGGCGAATGCGCACGATACCGTCGAGTGAGGCGAGCCTTGCCTGCTCGCTTTGCTCCTCGCAGCGGCACTCGTCGATGGGTGCGCGGCAATCGGGGCAGGTTCTGCCCTGCTCGGTTGAGTATACAAGACCACCCAACTGATCACGTAATGAGGCCATACTGTTTCTCTAACAAATACTCGGGTATTGCCACGCTTTTTCGCCCCGCGACCAGCTGTGCCACGACCCCCGGCAGCTGCTGCATGCGCTCGATCTTAATCGCGCCTTCCGGCGTGGTTTCGGTCTCGGGGAAGCGGTTCAAATGAATCACGGTCATGCCCGCTTTCAGCGCGGCGCGAACGCCCACCAGCGCATCGTCGATGGCGATGCATTCACTGGCGCTGTAGCCCATGATACTGGCTGCGTGCAGATGTAGACAGGGTTCCGGCTTCCAGCAGTTGGCGGTATAGCCGCTGAAAAAACGCTTGCCGAAGTAAAGCGTCAGGTCGACGGCCTTGAGCGCGGACTGGATCTTGCTCTCCGGGCCATTGGAGACCACGGCGCTGGGGAAATGGCGAAGCTTTTTGAGCGCCGCCATGACGCCGGGCAGCGTGGTGAGCTCGCGACTCAGGCGGTGAGCGAGGTTGTCGCGCATGAGTCGCTCAGCCGTGGCGAGCCGGTCGGGGTCGACGGCGCCAAAGCGCGCCTGAAGCTCGGCGACGATATTGCGAAAGCGGGCGCCGCGAAATTCGCCCATGTAGTCCTGGCGTTTAAAAGGCAGACCCACCGCGCAGAGCGCGATCGCCATCTCTTCAGCGAGAAGAGGTTCGCTGTCAACCAAAGTGCCATCACAATCGAATAACAAAAGTGGAAGCATCGGTGATCCTTGCAGCGCCGTTGGCTGCGTGTAATAAACCCGTGGTACAAGGTTATCGGGCATTCAATAGCCGACTTTAGTTCTATTGAACGGGATTTTTTTGACTTTGTGAACACTGTTTTATAATTTTTTGAGCCTGCTGAACGTGAAAAAGCGCGCTCTGGGCGCGCTTGAAAATCGGATGATCGAAAAAACAGCAGCTAAAACCTTCACTTCCCGACGGCGTTAACGAAACGGCAAGAGGGATAACGCAGATTAAAAAAATGTGCTCAGCGTGAAAGCCTGCGTGAATTGGCGCGGCTGCGGCGATGATACGGCGACATCGTTTTCTGACTGGTGACCCACCAGGGCGCATAGTGGCCATTCATGGCGCCGAAAAAGGCCTTTTGCATCGCCATGCCCGCCTCGATGCTCGCTTCCATCTTTTCGGTCACCATGCGCTGATTCTCGAGCATCATGCCCGGGCTGAAAAACGGCTGGGTTTGCCAAAGGTGTTGGCGCTGAGCGATCGTCGAAAGCGACGTGCTCCAAAG
Organism: Halomonas sp. PAMB 3264; assembly: GCF_031954245.1. Classification (NCBI taxonomy): domain Bacteria; kingdom Pseudomonadati; phylum Pseudomonadota; class Gammaproteobacteria; order Oceanospirillales; family Halomonadaceae; genus Halomonas; species Halomonas sp. PAMB 3264. The sequence continues at coordinate 3,648,851 of NZ_CP134866.1, read as the reverse complement.
CTCCAGCGCCATCATGGTGGCGCTATAGATCCCCATCATGGGAACGAAGGGAGCGCTGAACGGCGTGGCGGAGTGCTTCATGGCGATTACCTTCAGTTGATGAAACAGGGTCGATACGGTGATGGCGCCATACTACGCCGATGCTGCGCTGCAACAAGCGTTTTTGATCAGTGATGGCAATAAAAAAGGCGGCCAGGGCCGCCTTTCTCGATTCATGAACGCGAGGTGTTTACTTCACCTTCGGGTCCAGCTCGCCGCGGGCGTAGCGCTCGTACATGTCTTCCAGGTTGATCGGTTTGATCTTGCTGGCATTGCCGGCGGTGCCGAACGCTTCGTAACGAGCGATACATAGATCGCGCATGGACGACACGGTTTCCTTGAGGAATTTACGCGGGTCGAACTCGGACGGGTTCTGGGCCAGGAAGCGGCGAACCGCGCCGGTGGAGGCCAGGCGCAGGTCGGTGTCGATATTGACCTTGCGTACGCCGTGTTTGATGCCTTCGACGATCTCTTCGACCGGCACGCCGTAGGTTTCGGGAATCTCGCCGCCGTACTGGTTGATGATCACGAGCCACTCCTGGGGTACCGAGGAGGAGCCGTGCATGACCAGATGGGTGTCCGGGATGCGCGCGTGGATCTCCTTGATACGCTGGATCGAAAGCGTATCGCCGGTGGGGGGCTGAGTGAACTTGTAGGCGCCGTGGCTGGTGCCGATGGCGATGGCCAGTGCGTCGACGTGGGTCGCCTTGACGAACTCGGCGGCCTCTTCCGGATCGGTCAGAAGCTGCTCCATGTCGAGCTTACCTTCGGCGCCGATGCCGTCTTCTTCGCCGGCCATGCCGGTTTCCAGGCTTCCCAGGCAGCCAAGCTCGCCTTCGACGGAGACGCCGCAGGCGTGGGCCATTTCCACCGTGCGGCGGGTGACGTCGACGTTGTAGTCGTAATCCATCGGCGTCTTGCCGTCTTCACCTAATGATCCGTCCATCATCACCGAGGAGAAGCCGAGCTGGATCGAGCGCTGGCACACCGCGGGGCTGGTGCCGTGGTCCTGGTGCATGACCACCGGGATATGCGGAAACTCTTCCACCGCGGCCAGAATCAGGTGGCGCAGAAACGGCGCGCCGGCGTACTTGCGCGCCCCGGCAGACGCCTGCACGATCACCGGCGAGTCGGTCTTGTCGGCGGCTTCCATGATGGCGCGCATCTGCTCGAGGTTGTTGACGTTGAAGGCCGGGATGCCGTAGCCGTGTTCGGCGGCGTGGTCGAGCATCTGGCGCATGCTGATTAAAGCCATGAAGTCACCTTACTGGTTGTCGATCGTGAGGGTCGGTGGTGTTAACGGGTTACGCGCCGCGGGCAGCGGCTTCGAGGGCGGTCACGGCGGGAAGCGCCTTGCCCTCGACGTACTCCAAAAACGCGCCGCCGCCGGTGGAAATATAGGAGACGCGATCGCTAATGGCGTACTTGTCGATCGCGGCCAGGGTGTCGCCGCCGCCGGCGATCGAGAACGCCGCGCTTTCGGCGATCGCTTTCGAGAGCGCCTCGGTGCCCTTGCCGAACTGGTCGATCTCGAACACGCCCACCGGGCCGTTCCATAAAATCGTGCCGGCGTCCTTCAAAAGCCCGGCCAGGCGGCCGGCGGTGTCCGGGCCGATATCGAGGATCATCTCGTCGTCCGCCACCTGATCGACCGGCTTGACCGTCGCTTTCGCGGACTCGGAAAACTCGGTGGCCACGACCACGTCGGTGGGCAGCGGAATGTTGACCGTCGCCATCAGCGTTTTGGCCTGATCGACCAGATCCGCTTCAAAAAGCGATTTGCCCACATTATAACCCGCCGCGGCGATGAAGGTGTTGGCGATGCCGCCGCCGACGATGAGCTGGTCGCACTTCTCGGAGAGCGCATTGAGCACGTCGAGCTTGGTCGAGACCTTCGAGCCGCCGACGATCGCCGTCATGGGCCGTTTCGGCGTGGCCAGCGCCTTCTCGAGCGCTTCGAGCTCGCCGGCGAGCAGCGGGCCGGCGCAGGCGATGGGGGCAAAGCGCGCCACGCCGTGGGTCGAGGCCTGGGCGCGGTGGGCGGTGCCGAAGGCGTCCATCACGAAAATGTCACAAAGCGCGGCGTAGCGTTTGGCCAGCGCCTCGTCGTCCTTTTTCTCGCCGGTGTTAAAGCGCACGTTTTCGAGTAGCACGACATCACCGTCGTCGAGTTCCGGCGCCTTGTCGAGGTAGTCGGTGGCAAGCATGACCGGCTGGCCCAGCAGCTCGCCAAGGTGCTCGGCGACCGGGCCGAGCGAGAACTCCTCGGCGGGCTCGCCTTCGGTGGGACGGCCCAGGTGGCTCATCAGCAGCACTTTTGCGCCGGCATCCCTGGCCGCCTGAATGGTCGGCAGGGCGGCGCGCAGACGCGCGTCGCTGGTGACGCGGCCATGCTTGATCGGTACGTTCAGATCCTCGCGGATCAGCACGCGCTGACCCTTTAGCGAGTGCTCGGACATCGTTTGCACGTTCATCCAGACGGCTTCCTTGTGGTTGGGCGTTGGTACGTCAGTGGCTTGGAGGCGGCGCGAGCGACGCCAGGCGTCGGCTGATATCCAGCATTCGGTTGGCAAACCCCCACTCGTTGTCGAACCAGCAGAGCAGTTTGACCAGCCGCTTGCCGGCGACCCGGGTCTGGGTGGCGTCCAGAATGCCCGAGTGCGGGTCGTGATTGAAGTCGACCGAGGCCATTGGGGCCTCGGTGTAGTCCAGCACGCCTAGAAGACGCGTGCGGCACACTTCCTTCAACAGCGCGTTGACTTCCCGGGCGTCGGTATCGCGCTTCACGGTGAGCGCGGCATCCATCGCCGAAACGTTAATGGTCGGCACGCGCACGTGCAAGCACTCGAAGCGCCCCTTGAGTGCCGGCATCAAGCGGCTGATGCCCACGGCCAAGCCCGTATCGACGGGCACGATGGAGTGCATCGCCGAGCGGGTCAGGCGCAGGTCGGTCTGGTGGTAGGCATCGATCACCGGCTGGTCGTTCATCGCCGAGTGAATGGTGGTGGTCACGCCGTGCTCGAGCCCCAGCGCCTCGTCGAGCACGGTGAGAAGCGGTACCAGACAGTTGGTCGTGCACGACGCCGCCGACAAAATGCGCTGCTCGGCCGACAGCGTCTGTTCGTTGATCCCCCAGACGATAGTGGCGTCGACGTCGGACTCCGCCGGCTGCGAGAACAAAAGCCGCTTGGCGCCGGCCTCGAGATGCTGTTCAGCGGTGGCGCGGTCCTTGAAGCTACCCGAACACTCCAGCACCAGGTCGATCTCAAGCGCTCGCCAGGGCAGGCGGGACGGGTCGGCTTCGCTGAGTACCTGAATGCGCCGCCCGCCCACCACCAGCGCCTCGCCGTCGCTCTCCACTGAGGCAGGAAAACGGCCATGCGTGGTATCGAAGCGGGTGAGATACGCAATCGTATCCAGATCCGACAGCTCGTTGATCGCGACGATCTCGAGGTCGGGGTCGTCGCGCTCGATGAGCGCGCGCAGCACGCACTGGCCGACGCGGCCATAGCCGTTGATGGCGATACGAAATGCAGGTGTGGACTCGGCCATAAGCGGCAGCTCTTTAGGGGGCGGTGGCGGCCAGGCGGCCGTAAACTCGCGTGATTCTAGCGTATTTCATGGCTTGGCTCCTACCAGGTGCCAGGCAAGCGGCAGCAAAAGCGCGGTGAAAATACCCGTAAGGCTCATGCCGAGCGACGCGAAGGCGCCGGCGGTGGGGCTTATTTCGAACGCCCGCACGGTGCCGATCGCGTGGCCGTTGAGTCCCAGGGTAAAGCCGATGACGCGCTCGTCCTCGATCTTCAAAAGTTTCGCCGCCGGGCCGGTGAACGCCGCCGTGGCCACGCCGGTCACCAGCAGCGCGCCGAGCATCAGCGCCACCGAGCCGCCAATTTGCTCGGTGATGCCGATGGCGATCGGCGCGGTGACCGATTTGGCGGCAAGCGAGGCGAGAATGTCCGGTGGCGCGCCCAGAAGCCAGGCAATGCCCAAGGCATAGCAGGCGGCCAGGGTGGCGGCGATGGGTAGGCAAACGGCCAGCTCGCGCCACAACGCGCGGATGTGCGGTAGCTGCTGATAAAGCGGCATGCCCAGCGCCACCGTGGCCGGGCCCAGCAGCAGGGTCAGCCACAGCGCCCCTTCGCGATAGCGCGGGTAGGGCAGATCGATCAGCGCAAGCGTGGCGGCGAGCAGGAGTGCGGCGATCAGCACCGCCGGCAGCCAGGCGGGCCGTTTCAGACGCACGAACAGGGCGTTGGCGACGATGAACGCCGCAAGCGTTAGAGCCACGGCGAACAGCGGCGACGCGGCGAGCGTCTCGAGCAAACCGTCAGCGTTCATGGCGACCTTCCATCATGATCTGTCCATCAGAGCCTTGAGCAGCCAGAGAGTGCTCGCCACGCTTGCCAGCGTGCCGAGCACCAGCGCGGCAAGAATTACCGACCACTGGCCCTGGAGGTCGTCGATGATGAAGAATACCCCAACGACGCCGGGCATGATCAGCATCGCTAAAAGCGCGATCAGCGGCTGGGCCGCGGCGGCCAAAGGGGCCGGGACGCGGCGAAGAAGCATCAGCGTGGCGGTGAGCAACAGCATTCCCACCACGCCGGAGGAGACGGGCAGACCGGAGAGGCGAATGACCGCCTCCCCGATCAGGTAGTAGCCGACCAGCCACAAGAAACCGGTTAGTGCGGGCATCCGGGCGGCGACTCCTTGCTGCGCGCGACGGGATCAGCCCAGCAGTTCACGGGCCTGGTCGACGATGTTGTCCACAGTGAAACCGAAGTGCTTGAACAGATCGCCGGCTGGCGCAGACTCACCAAAGGTGGTCATGCCGATCACGCGGCCATCGAGGCCCACGTACTTGTACCAGTAATCAGCGTGGGCGGCTTCGATCGCGATGCGCTTGCTCACCGCGCGTGGCAGGACGTGCTCCTTGTACTCGGCGTCCTGCTCGTCGAAGCGGTCGGTCGAGGGCATCGATACCACGCGCACCGCGCGGCCCTGGCCTTCGAGCGCGGCGGCCGCGTCCATGGCCAGCGCCACTTCCGAGCCGGTGGCGATCAGAATCAGCTCCGGAGTGCCCTCGGCATCCTTCAACACGTAGCCGCCGCGCTGAATCTCGGCAAGCTGCGACTGAGCGCGGGCCTGGTGCGGTAGGTTCTGGCGCGAGAGCACCAGCGCCGTGGGCCCTGAGCGGCGCTTGAGCGCGGCATCCCAGGACGCCATGGTCTCGACGGCATCGCAAGGGCGCCAGGTCGAGAGGTTCGGCGTGGTACGCAGGTTCGTGAGCTGCTCGATCGGCTGGTGGGTCGGGCCGTCTTCGCCAAGGCCAATGGAGTCGTGGGTGAAGACGTAGATCGCCTGATTACCGATCAGAGCGGCCATGCGTACGGCGTTGCGCATGTACTCCATGAAGATCAGGAACGTGGCGCCGTAGGGGACGAAGCCGCCGTGCAGGGCGATGCCGTTCATTACCGCGCCCATGCCGAACTCGCGCACGCCGTAGTGCAGATAGCTGCCGCTCGGGTCTTCTGCAGTGATTGCCTGGGTGCCTTCCCAGTAGGTCAGGTTCGACGGGGCCAGGTCGGCGCTGCCGCCCAGAAGCTCCGGCATCTGCGGGCCGATGGCGTTGAGCGCGGCAAGCGATGCCTTGCGCGAGGCGATGCTTTCGCCTTTCTCCTGCGCCTTTTCGATCAGCGCTTCGGTGCCGAGCTCGGCGGGCAGTTCGCCCTTCATGCGGCGCTTGAACTCGCGGGCGAGTTCCGGGTGGGCGTCAGCGTAGCGCGCGAAGCGCTCGTTCCAGGCATCCTGCTGCTTTTTACCCGCCTCACGGGCGTCCCAGGCGGTGTAGATCGGCTCGGGGATATAAAACGGCGCGTGCTCCCAGCCGAGCTGCTTGCGCGTTGCCGCCACTTCGTCGTCGCCGAGCGCGGCGCCGTGGGACTCTTCCTTGCCCTGCTTGTTGGGCGCGCCGAAGCCGATGATGGTCTTGCAGATGATCAAACTCGGCTTGTCACTCTGTTTGGCGAGTTCGATGGCGGCCTTGATCTCTTCCGGCTTGTGGCCGTCGACGTTGGGCACCACGTGCCAGCCGTAGGACTCGAAGCGCTTGGCGGTGTCGTCGGTGAACCAGCCCTCGACTTCGCCATCGATGGAGATGCCGTTATCGTCATACAGCGCGATCAGCTTGCCAAGCTGCTGGGTGCCGGCAAACGAGGCCGCTTCGTGGGAGACGCCTTCCATCAGGCAGCCGTCGCCGAGGAAACACCAGGTGTGGTGGTCGACCACGGTGTGGCCCGGGCGGTTGAACTGTGCGGCCAACGTGCGCTCGGCCAGGGCAAAGCCCACGGCGTTGGCAAACCCCTGACCGAGCGGGCCGGTCGTGGTTTCGATGCCCGGCGCGTAGCCGAATTCCGGGTGACCAGCGGTGGGCGAGTGGAGCTTGCGAAATGACTGCAGGTGCTCGAGGCTCACGTCGTAGCCGGTGAGGTGCAACAGCGAATAGAGCAGCATCGAGCCGTGCCCGTTGGAGAGCACGAAGCGGTCGCGGTCGGCCCACTTCGGATCCTCGGGGTTGTGCTTCAAGTAGTCGTTCCACAGCACCTCGGCGATATCCGCCATGCCCATGGGGGCGCCGGGGTGGCCGGAATTGGCCTTCTGGACGGCATCCATGGAAAGGGCGCGAATGGCGTTGGCCAGCTCAAAACGGGACGGCATGGGGGGCTCCTCGCCTGAAGACGGAAAACAGGGATCAGAAAACATCGATATAACAGCGAGAATATCGATGCGAAAACCAGAAAGGGGGCTATTGTCGCTGACTTCAAGGGCCTCGGCAAATTATAGGCACGCCTTATGGGAACGCGCCTTGCTTGCGTGTAAACTCCACCGTTTGCGGCGGCGTCGCCGCGTTACCACTCCGGCAGGGTGCCTCCTGCCGCGATTTTTTTGATGCTGTCAGCCGGCAGCCGTCGTACGAGGGCCGAGCGCGTAATGAGCGAATATTCCCTGTTTACCTCCGAATCCGTTTCCGAGGGGCATCCCGATAAAATTGCCGACCAGATTTCCGATGCGGTGCTGGATGCGATCATCGCCCGGGACAAGCAGGCGCGCGTGGCCTGCGAAACCCTGGTCAAGACCGGTGTCGCGATCATCGCCGGCGAGATCACGACCTCCGCCTGGGTCGACCTGGAAACCCTGGTACGCGACGTGATCACCGATATCGGCTATACCTCGTCACAAGTGGGCTTCGACGGCGCGACCTGTGGCGTGGTGAACCTGATCGGCAAGCAGAGCGTGGAGATCGCTCAGGGTGTCGATCGCACCAAGCCCGAAGATCAGGGTGCCGGCGACCAGGGCCTGATGTTCGGCTACGCCACCAACGAAACCGACTCCTACATGCCGGCGCCGATTCATTACTCGCACCGCCTGGTGGAGCGCCAAGCGGAGCTGCGTAAAAACGGCATGCTGCCCTGGCTTCGCCCGGACGCCAAGAGTCAGGTGACCTTCCGCTACGACGCGCAGGGTCAGCCCTGCGGCGTCGATGCGGTGGTGCTCTCGACCCAGCACGACCCGGAGATCGCCCAGGAAGACCTGCGCCACATGGTGCTGCGCGAGATCATCGAAGAAGTGCTGCCCGCCGAGTGGCTCGACGAGAACACCCAATACCACATCAACCCGACGGGCAAGTTCGTCATCGGTGGCCCGGTGGGCGACTGCGGGTTGACCGGGCGTAAGATCATCGTCGACACCTACGGCGGCATGGCCCGCCACGGCGGCGGCGCGTTCTCGGGCAAGGACCCCTCAAAAGTGGACCGCAGTGCGGCCTACGCCGGTCGCTACGTGGCCAAGAACGTGGTCGCGGCGGGGCTTGCCGACAAGTGCGAAATCCAGGTGTCGTATGCCATCGGCGTGGCCGAGCCGACCTCGGTCTCGATCGACACCTTCGGCACCGGCAAGATCGATGACGCTCGCATCGTCGAGCTGGTACGCGAGCACTTCGACCTGCGCCCCTACGCGATCACCACAATGCTCGATTTGCTGCACCCGATGTATCAGCTCACCGCCGCCTACGGCCACTTCGGCCGCGAGCCCTTCGAGCACCGCTATGAGTGGGTGGACGACAAGGGCGAGACGCAGGTCGAGACCTTCACCGCCTTCCCCTGGGAGAAGATCGACAAGGCGGACGCGCTCAAAAGCGCCGCCGGCCTCTAGGCCCGCCCCGCGTTCGATCCAGCGCCCTCGGCTTTGCCGGGGGCGTTTTTTTATGGGCGAAAGTCCCACGGCTGCCCTAGGCTTTTAATGAATAGTGAGCCTCGGGGCCGAGTCATGACGATCAAAAGGCGTACGCTTTCCTCTTTGTTGACGCTAGCCGTACTGTCCCTGCTGGCCTTTGGGGTTCGCGCCGATGACTGCCCGCCCTGGCCCGATGAGCGGCTCACACTCGAAACCCAGGCCCTGGCCGAGCAGATCGCGCTGTGGGATTTGAGCTACCACGGCGAAGGCGTGGCGCTGGTCAGCGATACGCTGTATGACCAGGCCGCGGCGCGTTTGGCGCAGTGGCAGCGCTGTCTTGGGCAAACGCCGCAGCACCGGCCGCTCGAAAACGTTCTGGAAACCGACGCTACACACGCTACTACCGCTCGTCCTGATTCCGCTCGCCCTGATTCCACTCGGACGAGCTCCACGCGTACCACGTCCACTCGCACGGTTTCCCCGCCTGCTCTGCCTGCGTCCGCTGAGCGTACCATTTCCACCCGCGCCCACCCGGCGGCGCAGACCGGGCTCGAAAAAACCGACGAGGAGGGCGTGCGCCGCTTCACTACCCGCCGCGACAATCTCTGGATTCAGCCCAAGGTCGACGGGGTGGCGGTCACGCTCCACTATGAGGCCGGCGAGCTGATCGATGCGGTCAGCCGCGGCGATGGCGAGCGCGGCCAGAACTGGACCCCGCGCGCGCTGGAGCTGCCCGCAGTGCCCAACCGGCTGCCCCGGCCCATCGACGCGATCCTCCAGGGGGAGCTCTATTGGCGCCTGAGTGACCACGTTCAGGCCGAGGCAGCGGAGAGCGGTGCCCGGGGGCGGGTGGCCGGCGTCATGGCCCGGCGCGCGCCGAGCGCGGAGACGCTCGAGCGTATCGGACTCTTCGTCTGGGATTGGCCGGACGGCCCGACGGACATGGCCACTCGGCTTGACGCGCTTCGAGCGCTCGGCTTCGACACCGCGGCCTATACCCACCGCCTCGATGAGCAGCACGATGCCGCCTACTGGCGCGAGACCTGGTTCAACGCACCGCTGCCATTTGCCACCGACGGCGTGGTGATCAAGCAGGCCGAGCGCCCGGGCATCCAGAGCTGGTCGAGCTCGCCGCCGAGCTGGGCGGTGGCCTGGAAGTATCCGCCAAGCCAAGCGCTGGCACAGGTGCGCGGCGTCGAGTTTCGCGTCGGCCGCACCGGGCGGGTGACGCCGCTTCTGCACCTCTACCCGGTCGAGCTCGACGGGCGGCGCATTGGCCGGGTGTCGCTGGGCTCGCTCGATCGCTGGCGCGAGTGGGACGTGCGCCCCGGCGACCAGGTCGCCGTCGAGCTCGCCGGGCTCACCATCCCTCAGGCGCGCGAGGTGGTCTGGCACACCCGCGAGCGCGCCGAGCTCACCCCGCCGGCGCCCGAGCGCTATCATCTCTTGAGCTGCTTTTCGCTGACGCCGGGCTGTTTCGACCAGCTGCTGGCACGGCTGACGTATCTTGGCGAGCGGCTCAACATGCGCGGGGTGGGTGAGGGCACCTGGCGCGCGCTGTTGGAGGCGGGGGCGGTGAACGAGCTTTTGGGCTGGCAGCAACTGAGCCGCGAGGGGCTCATGCAGGTCTCCGGCATCGGGGAGGCGCGCGCCGAAGCGCTCTTGAGCGCGTTTCGCCAGGCGCGCGGCGCCTCCTTCGCGACGTGGCTGGACGCTCTCGGCGTGCCGCCGGGGGCAAACGCGCGCCTGCAGGATTGGGAAACGCTCAAGGCGTTGAGTGCCGACGAGTGGCAGGCCCGGCCCGGCGTCGGCCCCGTGCGCGGTGAGGCGCTGGCGGCGTTTTTCAGCCATCCCGAGCTTACGCGCATGGCGATTCAGCTGCGCGCCGTCGGCGTAGCGGGTTTTTGAGCAGCGCCTTTCTAGCCGAGCCCGGTGAGTGACAGCATCACGCCCAGATAAAGCGGTATCAAAAGTGGGGCCAGCAGCGTGCTCGTCAGCACCGCAAGCGCCCCCTTTTGCGGCTCGATCCCAAGCTCCATGGCGACCACCACCACGTTGGAGGCCATCGGCACCACGCTCAACAGCAATAGCGCCAACGCCAGCGTCGGCGAAAGCCCCAGGAGCGCATCGAGTACCAGTACCCCAATGAGCATCAGCGTCGGCCACAGCACGTAGCGAAGCCCTAGGCACGCCAGCACGAAGCGCGTATCCCAGGCCGCAAGCCGCGCCTGGCTCAAGGTCATGCCGATGATCATCATGCCCAGCAGCGTGTAGCTTGCCGGGAACACCGAAAGCGACTCCATCACCGGCGCGGGCAGGCGTATCGAGAGCGCGCCGAGCAAAAGCGCCAGGGCGAAGGCGTAGAGAAGCGGCAGGCGGCTGATCTTGATGAGGCTCTGGCGCACCGAGAACTGGCCGCGCGCGCTCAGGTAAAAGCCCACGGTGAACTCGTAAAGATTGATGCCCAACATGCAGAAGAGATAGAGCGTCACTCCCTCTGGCGGTAACAAAATCAACGCGATGGGCAGACCGAAGTAGCCGGTATTGCCGGTGCCCGAGGAGAACGCCAAAAGCGCCGCTTCATGAGGGCCGAAAACGCGCCGGCCAAGCGCGTTGACCGCCAGCGCCAGGGTGCTGGTGAAGAGAAAAAGCGCCAGCGTCAGCGTCAAATACTCGGCGGTCGGGTCACCGTTCATCAGCGCTCGAAAGACGGTGAACGGCGCGATCACGTAGACCAGCAGCGTGGCGATGGGCTGCGGATTCACCTTGAGCCGTTTGGCCGCAACGAAACCGAGTGCCACGAAGCTCAGAAGTGTCAGTAAAGGGCCCGCAAGCGTTGCAAAGGAGAGGTCCATGAGGTTTTCCAAAGGTTAAAGGCCGCGACTATGAATCAAATTAACGTAGCGCCGTGGAATCTTTCATTAGCCGCGCCCCGGCTCAGCGGCGACAATAGGCCACATTATCACCTTTATAGCCCCCGCGAGGCCCGTCATGAGCAGCCAGGAACATCCGTTAGGTATCAGCTTCGAGTTCTTTCCGCCGAGCACCGAGGCCGGGCGCGAGAAGCTGATTCACGTGCGCGATGCGCTGGCCGCCACCAACCCGCGCTTTTTCTCGGTCACCTACGGCGCCGGTGGCTCTACCCAGGCGCGCACCCAGGACATCGTTCGCCGGGTGAGCGAAAGCGGTATCACTACCGCGCCCCACCTCTCCTGCATCGGCAGTGAAAAGGCGCAGCTGCGCGATCTGCTGGCGCAGTACCGCGAAGAGGGCGTGGAGAGCCTGGTGGCGCTGCGCGGCGATCTGCCCTCGGGCATGGCGAGTATCGGCGAGCTGCGCTACGCCAACGAGCTGGTCGAGTTCATCCGCGCGGAAACCGGCGATCACTTCAACATCGCCGTGGCCGCCTACCCGGAGTCGCATCCTCAGGCGGCCAACCTCGAGCGCGACGTGGAGAATTTCGCGCGCAAGATGAACGCCGGCGCCGACATGGCGATCACCCAGTACTTCTTCACCGCCGACGCCTACTTCCACTTCGTCGAGCGCGCCCGCGCTCACGGCGTCACCCAGCCGATCATTCCGGGCATCATGCCGATCACCAACTACACCAAGCTGGCGCGCTTTTCCGATGCCTGCGGCGCCGAAATCCCGCGCTGGATTCGCAAGCAGCTCGAATCCTTTGGTGACGACCACGAATCGATCGCCGCCTTCGGTACCGAGGTCGTCACCCGGTTGTCGCAACGCCTGCTCGACGGCGGTGCGCCGGGCCTTCATTTCTACACCCTGAACCAATCCGCTCCGGTGCTGAAGGTCGTGAATAATCTGGTCGGCTAACGCGTATCGGAGAATATGTTGAGCAGGGGGGCGCCGTATCGAGTAACCCTCCGCGGGGCGCTATGAATACCTCCCTGTACGCTACTTTCGCCATCCTTGGCGAAAAACCCCCGCTACGGGTCACTCGATACGGCTACTCATAAAAAACGCCCGTCTGGCGAACCAGGCGGGCGTTGTCGTTTTACGCGATTCACTTTCTATGACGAAGTGCTGGTCGACGGTGTGTTGGCCCTCTGGCGCCGCTGCATCAAAAACAGCGCCGCGGCGATGGCAAGGCCCAACGCATCGGTATAGATGCCGCCGTAGATCAGGAAAATCGCCCCCACCAGCATCACCACCCGCGCCGCGCCGTTGACCGGCCCGAAGAACCACTTCTGCACCATGCCCGAGAGCAGCACGATACCGAGCGTGGCGGTCACGCCGACGCGCAGTATCTGTAGCGCCGAGCCTTCCATCAGCATCGCCGGGCTGTAGAAGAACATGAACGGCACGATAAACGCCGCCAGCCCGATCTTGAACGACGCCACCGAGGTACCCATCGGGTTATCGCCGGAGATGCCCGCCGCCGCGTAGGAGGCCAGCGCCACCGGCGGGGTGATTGCCGAGACCACCGCGAAGTAGAACACGAAGAAGTGTGCCACCAGCGGCTGGATGCCGATATTGATCAACCCGGGCGCCACCACGGACGCCGCGACCGCGTAGGCGGCGGTGGTCGGCATGCCCATGCCCAGCAAAATGCTGATCAGCATGGCGAACACCAGCGCCAAAAGCTGGCTGACGCCGGCAAGCCCCAATAAGAGCGAAGAGAAGCGCGCGCCGACGCCGGTCAACGAAATGACGCCGACGATCAGCCCGGCGCAGGCGCACACGGCGATGATCTGGATCGACATGGTGCCGGCGAGCTGCAGCGCTTTCAAAATCGCTTTCGGCCCCATCTTGTTCGGTGAAATCCAGCTCACTACCGCCGCCGAGGCGGTCGCAAGCGTGCCCGCGCGAATCACCGAGTAGCCCATGAACAGCGCTGCGATCAAAATGATGATCGGCGCGAACAGGTACACCTGCTTTACCAGACGCGAGAAGCGCGGAATTTCGTCCTTACGCATGCCGCGCATGCCCTTGCGCGCCGCCTCGAAATCGACCATGAAGTAGATCGACGCGAAGTAGAGCACCGCGGGAATGATCGCGGCGATGGCGATCTCGGTATAGGGAATGCCGGTCACTTCCGCCATGATAAAGGCGCCCGCGCCCATGATCGGCGGCATGATCTGCCCGCCGGTAGAGGCCGCCGCCTCGATGGCGCCGGCGCTGCGCGCGGGATAACCCACTTTCTTCATCAGCGGAATGGTCAGCGAGCCCGTGGAGACCACGTTACCCGCCGAGGTGCCGTTGATCATGCCCATCAGGCCCGAGGCGAAGATCGAGACCTTGGCCGGGCCGCCGCGCGCGCGCCCGGCGGCGGCGAAGGCGAAGTTGACGAAGTAGTCGCCCACTTTGGAGGCCTGCAAAAACGCCGCGAAAATGATGAACAGGATGATGTAGGTCGAGGAGACCGCGGTGGTCGGGCCGAGAATCCCGGCGTCGGTGTAGACCTGGCTGAAAAAGCGCTGCACCGATAACCCCGGATAGCCCAGAAAGCCCGGTAGATAGGGCCCGGCGAAAACGTAGACCAAAAAGACGGCGGAGATCACCACCAGCGCCAGGCCCGCCACACGCCGGGTCAGCTCCAGAATCAGCAGCGAGCCGGCGATCGCCGCCCAGGAGATGCCGATTGGCGCAAAGGAGGTGCCGGTCGAGGCACGCATGGGCGAGTTGTACATCAGCAGTAAATAGCCGGCGCTTGCCAGCGCGCACACCATCAGGACCAGATCCGCCGGGTTGAAGCGATCACGCTCCAGGCGAAAGCCCCAGGAGAGCACGATGGCGGCAGCGGTGGTGGCCATCAGCGGATAGCCGAAGTGCCAGTTCTCCACGGCGGGGTCGATGCGCATGGCGCCGCCGGCCAGCGTCTGCTGCATCAAGAATACCTGCACCAGCGTATAGGCCGCCGGAATCAGCAGCGCGACCCCCAGCGCCTTGAGCCACGCGGGCGAGGCGTGGGTCCCGGCCTCGGCAAAGCGGGCGCCGGCGAAAAGCCCGTACCCGAGAATCAGGGCGCCGGCGATGTGGATGATACGAAACGACCAGGTTTCGATCGGGTAGACGTTCAGCGAAAACAGGTGAAATCCCGAGTAGAGAATCGCGAGCGTCGCAAAGAGCAAAAACTGCCAGCCGGTAAAGACGCGCCGGTTGGCTTCGACCACTTCCTCGTCGACGCCATCGGCGATCGTCGCGCTCGAGGCCGCGGTGACGTGACCTTCATCCTTGGCATCAAATGGGGGGGAGTCGGCGTTATGACTCATGCAAGGTCACCTTCAGTCATCGGTAAAAGGGAGAGGCAAAACGGCCCCGCGCGGCGTCGCCGGAGGGGCAAAAAGCGAGCGGGTCGGCTTACTTGATCAGGCTGTCGTCGATCTCATAGCCGTTCTCTTCGAACCAGCGCGCCGCCCCCGGGTGGAAGGGCAGCACGGTGTTGTGCACGACGTTTTCCGGCACGGTGGTTTCGGCGCTACGGTGAATCGAGCGCATGCGGTCGTTGTTCTCCATTGTCACCTTGGTGACTTCGTAGATGAAGTCCTCGGGCAAATCGCAGCCCGCCATGGCGAAGTTCCACATGGAGACGACTGGGGAGTCCTCCTCGAGCGTGGTGTAGGTGCTCGCCGGAATGTCGTACTCCGCGACCGGGTAGTTGTCGAGCACGGTAGCGCGCTCTTCATCGGTGAAGGAGATGATGTTGACGTCGGTCTGCACTTCGAGCTGGCTCACTGCCGGAATCGGGATGCCTGCGGCGAAGGCAATGACGTCCAGTAGGCCGTCCTGGAGCTGGCCGCCAAGATCCGACCAGCCGCCGTTACGGCGCTCGAAGTTCACGCCCAGGGTTTCCAGCATCGCCGGGAAGTAGGTGTCCGAGGTGGAGGCCGCCGGGCCAAAGCCGATGCGCGCGCCGTCGGGAATGTCGGAGATCGACTCGATGCCGGAGCTTGAAAGCGCGGTAATCGAGAACGGCGTTTCGTACATCGGGAACAGTGCGCAGACGTTATCCATCTTGAGCCCCGGCGCCAGCGGGCTTTCGCCGTTCACCGCATCGGCGGCCGGGCCCATGGTGGTAAGTCCGAAGGCCATGTCGCCGGAGTGCACCAGCGCCAGGTTTTGAGTCGGACCGCCGGTCACTTCGCCGCCGCCGGAAAGGCCCAGCTCATCGGCGATGAAGTTGGCCCAGCCGGAGCCGTAGACGAAGTAAGTGCCGCCCTGACTTGCGGTACCAACGGTGAAGTTGTCCGGCCAGCCGGCGCGGTCTTCCTCGGCGCTGGCGCTACCGGCAGCGGCAACGAGGGTGGCGCTTGCGAGCATAAGCGCGGTTTTGGGCATGAGTTGGCGCATGGCGAGAATTCCCTGGCGGTTATTGAGGTTTTTGTAAAACGGCTTTTGAAACAAGGCAGCAATGGCCCGGTTAAACAGCCTGTTTAGAGCGATCCTCGTGCCAGGTAATGTCCCTTTATTTGTTTTCAGTTAGTTACGACGTTTTCCTGCAACTTTGGTCGAAACCGAAGAAGCGGAATGTGGCTGGATGTTCACACAAACGCCGGGTTCAGGCGTGCGAAAAGCCGCACACTCGGGTGCGAGGCCACTCGAATGCGAGGCCACTCGGATGCGAGGCGCGGTCGTCAAGGCGTTACTGGATGGCGTAAGCGCCAGTCAGGCAGGCTGGCGTCAGACAAAAGCTCGGGTCAGGATTTTCTTTTGGGGTCGAGAATCCGCACCGGCTGGACGTCCTGGCTTTTTTGCTCCTCGCGTACCTGGTTGACCCGGGTGGTCAGCTCCGAGGAGTTTTCGTCTTCAATGGGGAGCTGCTCGAAAAAATCGCAGCTCACGCACTCGCGATAGCGAATGCCGTTCTGCTCCCAGGCGCGGATGCGGTCCATGGCCGCGCAGCGCGGGCAGGTGACGCCAGCGATAAAGCGTTTCACACTCGACATGGTCTCTCCCGAGCGCGGCGGCTTGCCGCGCTCCTTGGTCGTTGAAAAGAGGTCGTTGAAAAGAGGTCGTTGCAAGGGCGCGTCAGGCGGCGCGGATACCGCTATGGCGCAAAAGCGGCTCGACGCTCGGCTCGCGTCCGCGAAACGCCTCGAACAGCTCGGCGGCATCCGCCGCGCCGCCCTGTTCAAGAATCTGCTGGCGAAAGCGGGTGCCGGTGGCCGGATCGAAAATACCCGCTTCCTCGAACGCACTCCAGGCGTCCGCCGAGAGCACTTCTGCCCACTTGTAGCTGTAGTAGCCCGCCGCGTAGCCGCCGGCGAAAATGTGGCTAAAGCTGTTCTGGAAGCGGTTGAAGTCGACCGTGGGTACGACCGAGGTTTGGCGACGTACCTCATCCAGAAGCGCCTGCACGTCATCGGCACTTGGCGCTTTGAGTTCGTGATGCAGGCGCAGGTCAAAAAGCGAGAACTCGAGCTGGCGCATCATGCCCATGGCGGACTGGAAGTTTTTCGCCGCCAGCAGGCGCTCGAACAGCGCCTCGCCGCTCTCGACGTGGCCGGAAAGCAGGTCGATGCCCTCGCGCTCCCAGCAGTAGTTCTCCATGAACTGGCTGGGCAGCTCCACCGCGTCCCAGGCCACGCCGTTGATGCCGGAGATGTCGGCGATCGACTGGCGGGTGAGCATGTGATGCAGGCCGTGGCCAAACTCGTGAAACAGCGTGGTGACTTCGTCGTGGGTCAAAAGGGCGGGCTTGTCGCCGACCGGGGCGGTGAAGTTGCAGGTCAAAAACGCCACCGGCAGCTGCAGGCCGTCGGCGCCTTCGCGGCGAACGCGGCAGTCGGCCATCCAGGCACCGCCGCGCTTGCCTTCGCGGGCGTAGAGGTCGAGATAGAAGCCGGCGATCGGCGTGCCGTTCTCCAGAATGTTGAAAAAGCGCACGTCCGGGTGATAGCGCGGCGCCTGCGTGTCCTCCTCGACCTGCAGGCCGTAAAGACGCTCGAGCACCTGGAAGAGCCCGTCGACCACGCGCGGGGCGGGGAAGTAGGGGCGAAGCTGCTCCTGGTTGATCGCATAGCGCGCCTCGCGAAGCTTTTCACTGGCGTAGCCGACATCCCAGGGCTTCAAGGTGTCGATGCCGAGCTCCTCGCGGGCAAAGCGGCCAAGCTCCTCGAACTCCTCCTCGGCCTGGGGTTTGGCACGGCGGGCCAAGTCGTTGAGAAATTCTTCTACCTGGGCCGGCGAGTCCGCCATTTTGGTCGCCAGCGACAGATCGGCGTAGGTATCGAAGCCGAGCAGCTGGGCCAGCTCCTGGCGCAGCGCGAGAATTTCCTCGATCAGCGCGGCGTTGTCGAAGCGTCCCGCGTTCGGGCCCTGGTTTGAGGCGCGGGTGACGAAGGCGGTATACACCTCTTCGCGAAGCTCGCGGCGGTCGGCATAGCTGACCACCGGGAAAAAGCTCGGGAAATCGAGGGTGATGCGGTAGCCCTCGACGCCCTTTGCCTCAGCGATGGCTTTCAGCGTCTCGCGGGCGCTTTCCGGCACGCCGGCCAGTTCATCAACGCTTTCGATATCCTTGTGCCAGGCCTGAGTAGCGTCCAGCACGTGGTTGGAGTACTGGTTGGAAAGCTGTGAGAGCCGCGCCTGGATCTCGCCGTAGCGCGCCTTTTTATCCGCGGGCAGATCAACGCCTGCCAGGCGGAAATCGCGCAGGGCGTTGTCCACGGCGCGCTGTTGGCCGGCATCGAGGTTCGACCAGGTGGGCTCCTGCTTGAGCGCTTGCCAGGCGTGAAAGAGGCCTTCGTGCTGGCCTACCCACGTACCAAAGGCGGAGAGCTTTTCGATGCACGCCTCATAGGCCTCTCGAAGTTCCGGCGAGTTCATGGTGCTGTTGAGCTGGCTGACCGGCGACCACGCGCGGGAAAGGCGGTCGTTGACCTCCTCCAAGGGGGCTGCGAAGTTCGCCCAGGTCGGCGGCGTGTGACGTGCCTGGTCGACGAGGGACTCGATGGCCGCACGGCTTTCGTCCAAAAGCGTGTCGATCGCCGGGAGTACGTGCTCGGCGCGAATATCGGCGAAAGGGGGGAGCGTTTGTGTCTCAAGCAGGGGATTTTGGGACATGGACACCTCGTTGAAAATGAAAGGGCGCGATCAGAAAGCGATCATGACACAGTGCGGGCGATGCCCCGCGCTTTCAATGGCGGCGGCGCTATTAAGCGGCGGCTGCGCGGGCGCTCACAAAGCGCTCGAGGCGCTTCATGGTGGGTTTGACTGACCATTGGCCTTTACGTAGGCGCCTGCTAGGCTTGCCGACTTTCACTACGATCTTCGATACCCATTTTTCGAGTCCGCCAGGAGCAGGTGATGAACGATACGCTAGAGCGCTGGGGGTCCAAACGCGCCTTTATCCTCGCAATGACCGGGGCGGCGGTGGGACTTGGCAATATCTGGCGCTTTCCCTATATCGCCGGGGAAAACGGCGGCGCGGCGTTTTTATTGCTGTATATCGCCTTCGTGCTGCTGCTGGGCATTCCTGTGATGATGGCGGAAATTCTGATCGGCCGCGGCGGGCGCCAAAGCCCGGTGCGCTCGCTGGCCACGCTCGCCAGGGCAAGCCAGGCGAGTCCGCGCTGGCGTTATCTAGGGCTTTTTGGCGCGCTGACCGTCTTCTGCATTCTGTCGTTTTACTCGGTGGTGTCCGGCTGGTCGATCGAATTTCTGGTGGCCTCGATCAACGGCACCTTCGAGGGTCAGTCGCCACAGGCGATTGGCGCCGGCTTCGAGGCCTTTCTGGCCAACCCCTGGCTTCTGGTTTTCAACCACTCGCTGTTTCTGTTCATCACCATGACCGTGGTCGCCGCCGGTGTGGCCAAGGGTTTGGAGCGGCTGAACAACTTTCTGATGCCGCTTTTGTATCTCCTGCTGCTGGTGCTGGCGGGCTACGGGGCGAGCACCGATGGTTTCGGCCCGGCGCTTGGCTGGCTCTTTTTGCCCTCTTTTGAAGCGATCACGCCGACGGTGGTGTTTCACGCCATGGGCCACGCCTTCTTCACCCTGGCGGTGGGCGCCTGCGCGCTGATGGCCTATGGCGCTTACATGCCCGAAGAGCAGAGTCTGACCCGGGCGGCCTTCGCGGTGGCGCTGCTCGATATCTGCGTGGCGCTATTGGCCGGTATCGCGATTTTCTCCGTCGTGTTCGCCCAGGGGCTCGACCCGACCCAGGGGCCGGGGCTGATGTTCGTCACCCTGCCCATCGCCTTCGCCGAGCTGCCTTTTGGCAGCCTCTGGCTCAGTGGCTTTTTTCTGCTGTTGCTGCTGGCGACCTGGACGTCGGCGATCAATCTGGCCGAACCGATGGTCGCTACGCTCACCGGCATGGGGTGGCGGCGGAGTATCAGTACCGCGGCGGTGGCTGTGAGCGTCTGGCTACTCGGCGTGCTGGCCGCGCTCTCCTTCTCCACGCTTGGCGAGTTCCGCCCGCTTTGGGGGCGCAACGTGTTCGAGCTTTTAAGCTCGATTCCGCCGGATGTCTTTTTGCCGCTGGGCGGGCTCTTGATCGCCATCTTCGCGGCCTGGGTATTGCCGGAATCCCAAGCGGTCGAGTCGCTAGGGGCGGGTAGTCGTGGCTACCGGCTCTGGCGTGCTACGCTTCGCTATATATCGATTCCGTTAACGTTGGTGGTGCTGGTCGGTGGCGTGCTGGCGCTGGGCTGACCGACCAGCTTGAAGGAGCACACATGAGCAAGGCGTTGAGAGCGTTCAAGGGGCAGAGCCCGCGGTTGGGCGAGCGGGTCTTCATCGACCCGGCGAGCGTCGTAATCGGCGATGTCGTGCTGGGTGATGACTGCTCGGTCTGGCCGATGACGGTGATTCGCGGCGATATGCACCGTATCCGTATCGGCGCGCGGGTCAGTATCCAGGATGGCAGCGTGCTGCATATCACCCATGCCAGCGACTTCAATCCGGACGGCTTTGCGCTCACCGTGGGCGATGACGTGACCATCGGCCACAAGGCGCTTTTGCACGGCGCCACCCTCGGCAGCCGCATTCTGGTGGGGATGGGCGCGATCGTCATGGACGGCGTGGTGGTCGAAGACGAAGTGATCATCGCCGCCGGCGCCGTGGTGACCCCGGGCAAAACGCTCGAAAGCGGTCATGTCTACGGCGGCAACCCGGCGAAGGCGCTGCGCCCGCTCAAGGAGAAGGAGCGGGCGTTTTTTACCTATACGGCAGGCAATTACGTGAAGTTGAAGGATCAGTTTTTGGCCGAACCGGATAACGAATCTGCCTAAACGGTTGCCCTGACACTCTTTTTTCTATTCTCAGCGTGTCGCGCGGGTCTATAATCTGTTAATTTATACAGTTTTATAGGGTGCCGCGGTATGGCGAATTTTCGCACGCACATTACGGTGGCGGCGGCGGGCGGCACGCTTTTCGCGTACGGGGGCTACCACGCGCAGTGGTGGTCGCCTTCCCAGGCGCTTTTGATGATTGCGCTGGTCGCCTTTGGCGGCATTTTGCCGGATATCGACGCCGACCGCTCCAAGTCCATCCGTTTGATTTTCAACCTGCTTTCGGTGCCCTCGCTGGTGCTCGGCGTACTGCTTTTGCAGCCGTGGTTGGCGCCGGGCATGCTGCTCGTTGCCTGCGGCGGCATCTATTTTGGCGTGCGCTATCTGGCAAGCATTCTGTTTTCCAAACTCACCGTGCACCGCGGTATCTGGCACTCCTTGATGGCTGCAGCGCTCTGCGCCGGCGCCACCGCCGCGCTCAGCTTTAATGCGCTGATGCAGCCGCCCTGGATCGCCTGGTCCCACGGCGCCTCGGTGCTGCTGGGGTTTCTCATCCATTTGGGGCTCGACGAGCTGTTTAGCGTCGATTTGGAAGGGGCGCGGCTCAAGCGCTCCTTCGGCACGGCGCTAAAACTCGGCGATAGCCGCCGGCCGGTCTCCAACCTGTTGATGCTGATCGCGCTGTTGACTCTGATGCCCTGGGTGCCGCCCTGGGGGGTGCTGGGCGAGCTTTTGCATCAGGGGTCGCTTTTGTGGCGGTAATCCTCGGCGCTCAGGCCGTGCTTTTTCAGCTTGTCGTAAAAGGTCTTGCGCGGCAGGCCCAGGTGCGTGCACACGTCGATGACGCGGCCCTGGTGGCGGGCCAAGGACTGGCTGATCAGGCTCTTTTCGAACAGCTCGACCTGGCGAGGTAGCGTGGGCTCTTCGACGCTTGCGGTTTCGCCAGCGAGCAGCACATCGAGGCGGTAGTCGAAGGCCGCGCCGAGCAGCACGTAGCGTTCGGCCAGGTTTCTAAGCTCGCGCACGTTGCCCGGCCAGTCGTGGGCCAACAGCGTGGCCACGGCGTGGTTATCCAGCGTCGGCGCTTCCAGGCCGCTTCTGTTGGCGGCGACCACGGCGAAGTGCTGGAATAGAAGTGGGATGTCCTCACGGCGCTCGCGCAGAGCGGGCAGCGGCAGCGTCACCACGTTGAGCCGGTAGTAGAGATCCTCGCGAAAGCGGCCTTCGTCGGCGGCGACCTTGAGATCCACCTTGGTGGCGGCGATGACGCGGATGTCCAGCGCCACCGTCTCGTTGGCGCCCAAACGCTCGACGCTGCGCTCCTGGAGCACGCGCAAGAGCTTCACCTGCAGCGCCGGCGGCATGGATTCGATCTCATCCAAAAACACCGTGCCGCCGTTGGCGTGCTCGAACTTGCCGATTCGTCGCTCCACCGCGCCGGTGAAGGCGCCTTTCTCGTGGCCGAAAAGCTCGGATTCGATGGTGTGCTCCGGCACCGCCCCGCAGTTGATCGCCATGAACGGATGGGCGCGCCGGGCGCTGCGCTCGTGGATCGCCCGGGCGACCAGATCCTTGCCCGTCCCGGTTTCGCCCAGCAGCAGCACATCGGCTTCGACCTGACTGATGCGCTGAATCATCGCCGCCAGGTGCGAGATCACCGGGGTGCGGCCGACCAGGCGCGGGCCGAGCGCGGCCTGCTGCGCCTCGAGCTCCGCCTTGAGGTGGGTGTTCTCCAGACTCAGCTGGCGCTTTTCGATGCCGCGGCGCACCACGTCGACGAGCTGCTCGCCGGCGAAGGGTTTCTCCAGAAAATCCCAGGCGCCGGCGCGCATGGCTTCCACGGCGGTAGAGATGTCGCCGTGACCGGTAATGAGAATGATCGGCAGCGTCGGGTCGCGCTTTTTTAACGCGTGTAGAAGCGCCATGCCGTCCATGCCCGGCATGCGCATGTCGCTGACGATGACGCCGGGAAAGTGCGGCGGAAGCTCAGCCAGCGCCTGCTCGGCAGAGGCGAAACAGTGCGGCGTGTAGCCGGCGAGTTCCAGCGTTTGGCTGGCCGTGATGCGCAGATGCGCCTCGTCGTCGATGACGATCACGGGCAGCGTCTCGGGCTCATGCATGGCGGCTCTCCAACGGTTGAGCGGGCGGTTCGACGGGCGGCTCACCGGCGGCGAGGGTAAGCGTAAAACACGCGCCGCGGTCGGTATTGCTGGCCACGAGGCTGCCGCCCAGATCCGTCATGATACGCGAAGAGATCGAAAGGCCGAGTCCCAAGCCACTGCCCGGCGCCCGGGTGGTGAAAAAGGGCTCGAAGATGTGCGTTAGGTGCTCTTCGTCGATACCGGGGCCGTTATCCTCGACGCGAATCTGCACGACGTCGCCTTCACTCCCGGCGCTGAGTATCAGCTTGGGCGCCGGCTGGCCGCTGGTGGCCTGCAGGGCGTTGCCGATCAGGTTGACCAGCACCTGCTCCAGACGCACCAGGTCTCCAACGACCCAGAGCGGTTCGGCGGGCATCGTCTGGATCACCTCGGTGTGGCTTTCGCGCAGGCGGTTTTGAAACAGGCGAAGCGCGTACTCGGCGCAGGTTTGAACGGCGATGCTTTCATGGCGCTCGCTGCTCTTGCGCGAGAACTGGCGCAACTGAGCGCTGATCTCCGCCATGCGCTCGGTCAGCTCGACGATCTGACCAAGGTTGGCATCGGCCTGCTCGGTGCGGGCCAGCTCGATGAAGCGCCGGGCGTTTTCGGCGTAGGCACGAATCGCCGCCAGCGGCTGGTTGAGTTCGTGGTTGATGCCGGCCGCCAGCTGGCCCAGAACGGCCAGCTTCGCGGCCTGCACCAGCTCGTCCTGAGTCTGGCGCAGGCTCGCTTCGGCGCGCAGACGCTCGTCGATCTCGCTGGAGAGGCGCTGGTTGCTGGCCACCAGGTCGCGGGTACGCCGCGCCACGCTGACCTCGAGCTCGTCGCGCACCCGGGCAAGCGTCTGTCGCTCACGCTCGGCGAACGCCTCGCGCTCCCGGCGCAGCCGCCAACGTTGCCAGCCCACGCCGCCGCCAAGCACCAGTAATCCATACAGCCCGCCCGCCATCAGCGCGGCGATCCACTGCGCGCGTGCAACCGGGGTCAGCGGTTTGAGGATATGCATCTGCCAACCGAACTCGGTGATGGTCTGGGTCAGGCTCAGGTAGTGCTCGCCCGTCAGCGGGCCTTGCTCGAAGCTGACTTGCCGGCCGTTGGCGTTATCGTCAGCGTCCACGCGAATGCCAGAGTAGTTCAATGGCTCCATGGCGTAGCGTCGGGTGCGTCTTAGCATGTCTCGCTCGGCAACATCGAGCGGATAGAGCGCGCTCATGCGAAGCTCCGGGCGGCTGGCCATGAAGATGATGTCGTCGCCATCGGTGACGAAAAGCTCGGCATCCTGCTCCGCCCAGCTCTGCTCGACCTCGTCGAGCAGTACCTTGATCACGATCACTCCATCCGGGGTGGCGTCCGGGGCGGTATCGTCCAGCCAAACCGGCGCTGAAAAGAAGTAGCCGCGCTCGAGCGACTGAGTGCCCAGCCCGAAAAAGCGTCCGGGCTGACCATTCATGGCCTGGGTATAATAGCTACGAAACGAATAGTTGTGGCCGATGAAGGTGTTGGGGCGGTGCCAGTTGCTGGCGGCCAGGGTGGTGCCTTCCCGGTCCAGCAGATAGACGTCGGACACCCCAGCAGTAAAGCGGAACCGATCCAGCAGCATGTTGAGCGGCATGGGGTTTTGGCTTTGTGGAGAGGCGAGAAAGCGGCGCACGGCTTCGCGGGTGGCCAGCATGGGAGGCAAATAGTCAAAGCGCAGCAGATAGCCCTGGAGATTGGCCGCCGACAGGCGCAGCTCGTTTTCGGCGTCCTCCTCCAGCTCACCGAGCGCGCGCACCCGGGCAAACTCGGCGGCCTGCCACATGCCGACCACCAGCCCGAGCAGAAGCGCCAGAATCCAAACGAGGCGCCTGCGGCTCGAGGGAAAAAGCGGTGAGTGGATCATAAGCCTCGCCTTTAACGGGAGAGCGCCAAGGTTATGGGGTTTAACCAGGGGGCTCAATACCATAAAGGTGGATACCTTTTGGGTAGTAGAAAGGTGAGGTTAAAGTCGTTTTCACCTGCAGTCGAAAAACCGCTTGCACTCGCCCGACCAAATCCGTAAAGTACGCATCCGCTGCCGGGGACGGACAACGTTTCCAGCGGTGGATGAAGGTGAAAACCTTCGGTTTGTCAGGAAGTTAGAGCAATGTTCGATTGGTTTGAACGGCTCGCTTCACTCGCTGAAATCAGCGGTTGACAAATTCACCGGAATGCGTAGAATACGCCTTCCTCGACGGGCAAGCGGTTCAGGTCATCGAACGGTTCGTCGAAAGCTCTTTAACAATTTGATCAGGCAATTCATGTGGGCGTTTGCCGATGAGGGTGACAAGTCACCTTATATCAAGGCAGACGAACACAGCGATACCTTTCGAGGTATCACGGTAAATTCGTTTGAACCTTGAGCCAGGATTGATTCGCCTCTGCGTCATGTCGTCGTATGTGGGGCAGGCAAGAATCACACTGATTTTAAACTGAAGAGTTTGATCATGGCTCAGATTGAACGCTGGCGGCAGGCTTAACACATGCAAGTCGAGCGGCAGCACGGGAAGCTTGCTTCCTGGTGGCGAGCGGCGGACGGGTGAGTAATGCATGGGAATCCACCCGATAGTGGGGGATAACCTGGGGAAACCCAGGCTAATACCGCATACGTCCTACGGGAGAAAGGGGGCTTCGGCTCCCGCTATCGGACGAGCCCATGTCGGATTAGCTAGCTGGTGAGGTAACGGCTCACCAGGGCGACGATCCGTAGCTGGTCTGAGAGGATGATCAGCCACATCGGGACTGAGACACGGCCCGAACTCCTACGGGAGGCAGCAGTGGGGAATATTGGACAATGGGCGCAAGCCTGATCCAGCCATGCCGCGTGTGTGAAGAAGGCCCTCGGGTTGTAAAGCACTTTCAGTGGGGAAGAAGGCCTGCCGGTTAATACCCGTCAGGAAGGACATCACCCACAGAAGAAGCACCGGCTAACTCCGTGCCAGCAGCCGCGGTAATACGGAGGGTGCAAGCGTTAATCGGAATTACTGGGCGTAAAGCGCGCGTAGGTGGCTTGACAAGCCGGTTGTGAAAGCCCCGGGCTCAACCTGGGAACGGCATCCGGAACTGTCAGGCTAGAGTGCAGGAGAGGAAGGTGGAATTCCCGGTGTAGCGGTGAAATGCGTAGAGATCGGGAGGAATACCAGTGGCGAAGGCGGCCTTCTGGACTGACACTGACACTGAGGTGCGAAAGCGTGGGTAGCAAACAGGATTAGATACCCTGGTAGTCCACGCCGTAAACGATGTCGACCAGCCGTTGGGTGCCTTGTGCACCTTGTGGCGAAGTTAACGCGATAAGTCGACCGCCTGGGGAGTACGGCCGCAAGGTTAAAACTCAAATGAATTGACGGGGGCCCGCACAAGCGGTGGAGCATGTGGTTTAATTCGATGCAACGCGAAGAACCTTACCTGCTCTTGACATCCTGCGAACCCGGAAGAGATTCCGGGGTGCCTTCGGGAACGCAGAGACAGGTGCTGCATGGCTGTCGTCAGCTCGTGTTGTGAAATGTTGGGTTAAGTCCCGTAACGAGCGCAACCCTTGTCCCTATTTGCCAGCGCGTAATGGCGGGAACTCTAGGGAGACTGCCGGTGACAAACCGGAGGAAGGTGGGGACGACGTCAAGTCATCATGGCCCTTACGAGCAGGGCTACACACGTGCTACAATGGCCGGTACAAAGGGCAGCGAACTCGCGAGAGCAAGCGAATCCCGAAAAGCCGGTCTCAGTCCGGATCGGAGTCTGCAACTCGACTCCGTGAAGTCGGAATCGCTAGTAATCGTGGATCAGAATGCCACGGTGAATACGTTCCCGGGCCTTGTACACACCGCCCGTCACACCATGGGAGTGGACTGCACCAGAAGTGGTTAGCTTAACCCTCGGGAAAGCGATCACCACGGTGTGGTTCATGACTGGGGTGAAGTCGTAACAAGGTAGCCGTAGGGGAACCTGCGGCTGGATCACCTCCTTAAACGATGCGTCATCCTCGCGGTAAACGTCCACAATGAATTGCCTGATCGAATGCTGTTGATGAGCAGTGACAAGCGCTGTGTTTTCACACACTGAAAGAAAAATCCCTTGGGTATTTTGGGTCTTTTTTCCAACGTGAAGAACGCTTGTCACTGCTTATGGCAGTCGCTCTTTAACAATGTATATCATGCTGACAGTATCGAATGACGATACGGTGACATGAGCTTCGGCTCCTGTAATCGTGACGTGATCTCGATACGCAATTGTTTTGTGATACGTCTCAAGCGTATCCGGCAATCGTTGTCATTGCGGGCCCGGACTCCTTCGGGTTATAGGGTCAAGCAATGAAGCGCACACGGTGGATGCCTAGGCAGCCAGAGGCGATGAAAGACGTGGAAGCCTGCGATAAGGTTCGGTGAGGTGGCAAACGACCTGTGACCCGAACATTTCTGAATGGGGAAACCCACCGACCACAAGGTCGGTATCGTATCCTGAATACATAGGGATACGAGGCGAACCGGGGGAACTGAAACATCTAAGTACCCCGAGGAAAAGAAATCAACCGAGATTCCCCCAGTAGCGGCGAGCGAACGGGGACCAGCCCTTAAGTTGTGCAATCGATAGGCGAACAGTCTGGGAAGTCTGACCATAGCGGGTGATAGTCCCGTAGCCGAAATCCGAGCACAGTGAAATCGAGTAGGTCGGGGCACGAGAAACCCTGATTGAAGACGGGGGGACCATCCTCCAAGGCTAAATACTCCTGGCTGACCGATAGTGAACCAGTACCGTGAGGGAAAGGCGAAAAGAACCCCGGCGAGGGGAGTGAAATAGATCCTGAAACCGTGTGCGTACAAGCAGTGGGAGCAGACTTGTTCTGTGACTGCGTACCTTTTGTATAATGGGTCAGCGACTTATATTCAGTGGCGAGCTTAACCGAATAGGGGAGGCGTAGAGAAATCGAGTCTTAACTGGGCGACCAGTCGCTGGATATAGACCCGAAACCGGGCGATCTATCCATGAGCAGGGTGAAGGTTGAGTAACATCAACTGGAGGCCCGAACCAGGATCTGTTGAAAAAGATTTGGATGACTTGTGGATCGGAGTGAAAGGCTAATCAAGCCCGGAGATAGCTGGTTCTCCTCGAAAGCTATTTAGGTAGCGCCTCACGTATCACCACCGGGGGTAGAGCACTGTTTCGGCTAGGGGGTCATCCCGACTTACCAACCCGAGGCAAACTCCGAATACCGGTGAGTGCAGCGTGGGAGACACACGGCGGGTGCTAACGTCCGTCGTGAAAAGGGAAACAACCCGGACCGTCAGCTAAGGTCCCCAAATCCTGGTTAAGTGGGAAACGATGTGGGAAGGCTCAGACAGCCAGGAGGTTGGCTTAGAAGCAGCCATCCTTTAAAGAAAGCGTAATAGCTCACTGGTCGAGTCGGCCTGCGCGGAAGATGTAACGGGGCTAAACCAGGTACCGAAGCTACGGGTTCATCCTCTGGATGAGCGGTAGAGGAGCGTCGTGTACGCCGATGAAGGTGGATCGAGAGGTCTGCTGGAGGTATCACGAGTGCGAATGCTGACATGAGTAACGATAAGGGGAGTGAAAAACTCCCCCGCCGGAAGACCAAGGGTTTCTGTTCGATGCTAATCAGAGCAGAGTGAGTCGGCCCCTAAGGCGAGGCCGAAAGGCGTAGTCGATGGGAAACGGGTCAATATTCCCGTACCGGACATGATTGCGATGGGGGGACGGAGAAGGCTAGGTGAGCCGGGCGCTGGTTGTCCCGGTGAAAGCAGGTAGGCTGAACGCTCAGGCAAATCCGGGCGTTCAAGGCCGAGATGCGAGACGAACTGACCACGGTCAGGAAGTCACTGATGCCACGCTTCCAGGAAAAGCCTCTAAGCTTCAGATCATGTGCGACCGTACCCCAAACCGACACAGGTGGTCAGGGTGAGAATCCCAAGGCGCTTGAGAGAACTCGGGTGAAGGAACTAGGCAAAATGGTGCCGTAACTTCGGGAGAAGGCACGCCGGCGTAGGGTAGAGGGACTTGCTCCCCGAGCCCGAACCGGCCGAAGATACCAGGTGGCTGCAACTGTTTAGTAAAAACACAGCACTCTGCCAACGCGCAAGCGGACGTATAGGGTGTGACGCCTGCCCGGTGCCGGAAGGTTAAGTGATGGTGTTAGCCCTCGGGCGAAGCTCCTGATCGAAGCCCCGGTAAACGGCGGCCGTAACTATAACGGTCCTAAGGTAGCGAAATTCCTTGTCGGGTAAGTTCCGACCTGCACGAATGGCGTAATGATGGCCACGCTGTCTCCACCCGAGACTCAGTGAAATTGAAATCGCCGTGAAGATGCGGTGTACCCGCGGCTAGACGGAAAGACCCCGTGAACCTTTACTATAGCTTCACACTGGATACTGATGTTGCCTGTGTAGGATAGCCGGGAGGCTAGGAACTCCGGACGCCAGTTCGGAGGGAGCCACCCTTGAAATACCGGCCTGGCATCATTGGTGTTCTCACTCCGACCCGTTATCCGGGTCGAGGACAGTGTGTGGTGGGTAGTTTGACTGGGGCGGTCTCCTCCCAAAGAGTAACGGAGGAGCACGAAGGTACCCTCAGCACGGTCGGACATCGTGCAATGAGTGCAAGAGCATAAGGGTGCTTGACTGCGAGACAGACACGTCGAGCAGGTGCGAAAGCAGGTTCTAGTGATCCGGTGGTTCTGTATGGAAGGGCCATCGCTCAACGGATAAAAGGTACTCCGGGGATAACAGGCTGATACCGCCCAAGAGTTCACATCGACGGCGGTGTTTGGCACCTCGATGTCGGCTCATCACATCCTGGGGCTGAAGTCGGTCCCAAGGGTATGGCTGTTCGCCATTTAAAGTGGTACGCGAGCTGGGTTTAGAACGTCGTGAGACAGTTCGGTCCCTATCTGCCGTGGGCGTTGGATGTTTGAGAAGGGCTGCTCCTAGTACGAGAGGACCGGAGTGGACGCACCTCTGGTGTTCCGGTTGTCACGCCAGTGGCATTGCCGGGTAGCTATGTGCGGACGGGATAACCGCTGAAAGCATCTAAGCGGGAAGCCCCCTTCAAGATGAGACATCCCCGAGGCCTCGAGCCTCCTGAAGGGCCCAGCGAGACCAGCTGGTTGATAGGCACGGTGTGGACGCACCGCAAGGTGTTGAGCTAACGTGTACTAATGGCCCGTGAGGCTTGACCCTATAACACCCAAGGGGTTCGGCCCGCAGTGACAACGAAGCAGGAACCGGATACGCACGAGCATGAAGCGAAAGGCTTCATGTCGAACGAGACGATCACGAAACCGTCAGCCGATATACATTGACAGTTACGCCTGACGACCATGGCTTGCGTGAACCACCCGATCCCTTGCCGAACTCGGAAGTGAAACCGCAACGCGCCGATGGTAGTGTGGGGTCTCCCCATGCGAGAGTAGGTTATCGTCAGGCACCTATTGTGCAGAGAACCCGGCCCCTGGCCGGGTTTTTTGTGTGCGCGAGAAAAGGGCAGCGGCGTATGAGGACCCCCGTGCGAGGGTACCGGGGTGCCGGCCGCCGGGGCGCCGGTCGCCGGGACGCCGGTCGGGTCATCGTCAGGCACCCATCCCGAAAATCCCCCGTCTCCCCGAGGCGGGGGATTTTTTGTGCGTGAAGGAGAGGGCCGGTGGAGAGCCGGTCGGCCGCCCCGGAGGCGCGGTGCGCCGCATCGCTGGCTAACGCCTGCTTCTGCTGGAGGTAAGGCATACCATGCAGATATTCAGTCCTGCCGTTGATTTCCCCTATTACCACTCGATGGGCTTTCCAGCCCAATCCCAAAAGCTGCCGGTGTCTTGGGGCGTGCGCTGATCGATGACCTTCAAAAGGCTTTCGGCGACGAAAGTGGGCGTAAAGAGTTTATCCTCGGGTACGCGTGCCTGAAATGGCTCGGAAAGCGACGTATCGGTCGTGCCAGGGTGCAGGCAGAGAACGATGGCCTGCTTGTTGAGCCGGCCCAGTTCGATGGAGGCGGTTTTCATCAGCATATTGTGCGCGGCCTTGCTGGCACGATAGCTGTACCAACCGCCGAAACCATTGTCGCTGATCGAGCCGACTCGTGCTGACAGGCTGGCCACGATGGTGGGGTGTGAGCCCTTGAGTGAATCGTTGAGTACCGACAACAGTCGGAGCGGGGTCGCGGCGTTGACGTGCATGACGTGAGCAAAGGCCTCGGCATCGAACTGCTCCAGCCGCTTTTCCGGCTGAACGCCGTGCCCATCATCGTGCAGTACGCCAACCGTATTGAAGAGAAGATGAAGCGGGCGCCCTTCGATCTCGGCGGCCAGCGCATCGAGTCCTGATTGAGTCGTGATATCGGCAGCGAGTGAGGTAACGCGCACATCGTCGATATCGGTATCGCGGCGGCTAACGGCAATGATGCTACCAACATGGGTCGAATCGAGAAGCGCTTTGATCAGCGCGTGACCGATCCCGCCATTGGCGCCGGTGATGACCGCAGTAAACTTTTCAGGTAGATGATCGAGCATTCGACACTTCCTTGTAGAATGTGAGCATTCTCATTGAAGCGTCTTGTACAGGATTTGTCTATTGACGGGCGCGTAGAGAAGGAGGGCTTGAAAACAGGAGCGTAGGAAAAAGTATCAGGCAGAGGTGTTGAGGCGGCTCGACTGTGCCTGGTTACGCCCATTGGGCTGGTAAAGCGTTTTCTCGGCAATTTGCTGAATGTAGTTCAACATGTCCTGGTTGTGCTTCATGCGTACCGTGAGCATCTGGCCCGTTAACGCGTTCATGCGGCCAGCGCGCTCGCTTTTGTCCAGAAAGAGCTCCCAGCTGTCCTGACAGCCGGCATCTGACGCGGCCTTGAAGGCGCCGTTAGCATCATCGTCGTAACCCAAACGGTTCTGAGTCGTGCGACGCAGAGTTTCCATGCGCTCCAACGCACCCAACACCGTTTGCTTGGACTCGGCGAGCGTGGCAAGCGCTTCACCGTCGATATCCCCTTGTGTCAGCAGCTGCTGCTCTTTGGCGAGTAGCTCCAGAAGCTCGTCCAGACGCTGATGCTGATCGAAAAGCAAACGGGAAAGACTCATAAGCGATTACTCTTTGAGCTGAGCGATCAGGCCATCGGCAATACGGTCGGCGCGAATCTCGAGACGCCCTTCGCGTATAGCGTCGCGAATATCATCCACTCGAGCCATATCGATGTCCTGGGAGTCGTCCATGTGCATCTGGCTTAAGCGCGTGGACTCGCGAGTGGTACTGCCTTCCGGCGACGACTGTGTGCCGCCGACTTTTTGCGTGTCGTCACGCTGCTGCGTCTGATTGGTGCGCAGCAGCGGATTCAGGTTATCAATTTTCACGTTGTGTGGCCCTCATCGTCAACGTTGAAGCGCTCTAAACGCCATGGCTCTATGCCGTTATAAAGAGTATCGGCGCGCTTGGAGAGGACTTTAGACATTGACTCAAAAATCTACGGTGACAGTGCCATCGCCGGTAATGCGGGCGGTCACGAGTTCGCGCGTATCGAAGCGCACACGTATCCGTGCATTCAGGGCGCCGCCTTCAAGCGCCTCGCCTTCACGTGAAATACGAAACCCCGAGCCCTGCGCTATGACCGTGACGCGCTCGCCGCGTTCCACCATTTCCGGTGCCTTTAACGCGTGCGCCTGAAAGGCGTCGCCGCTCATGATAGGGCGCTGCGTTACCATGCCAATGATAGCATTTTCGTCGGTCAATGCGTTGCCTGCAAGATCGCCCAGGCTGCCCTGGCGCTGAGTCACCATGGCGGGCGTGATCATGGTATTGCGCGCGATATCCTGAGCGGCCACCGTGTAGCTTCCCATGACGTCGACCTGAGCCTGCATGTAGCGTACCTGCCGGCGCGCTTCGCCGCAGCGCACCCCCACCGACACGCGCCCTAAAGGCGCCTGGCCTGCATTGGGCAGAAAGGGCTCTGGCGCAATGCAGGTCGCCAAGTGGGGCGAGGGTGGGGCCACATCGATCACCACTTCCTGGCCAAGCGTTTGCGCCTGCTGATAGAGAAAGTTCTGCACCGTTTCGACCAGCGCTTGGTCCTGCGCTCTGGCCAATCCTCCCCAAACGATGGAAAGAACGGCGATCAAGCAAAGCGCTAACGCGCGGGCCCACCGTGGGCGCGCCAGAGACGGCGAATAGGGCATGTGAGTCATCGCTCGAGCAGGAGAGTGGCTGGGCCTTCAGACAGTAGCCGGTAACCAAAAGCTTAATTCAAATGCTTTTTTCGAATCATGCGAAATGATGGGGTAAACGGCATTTGTTCCATGCTTTAGGCTGATGCTGCCTTCCCTATTATTCACCCTCAGAAATGTCCGAATTATCTTTGCCTCGCCAATGGGGGATGCATGTTCGATCACCTGGAGTCCGCCTTCAACTTTCACCAGCGCGCGCTTAGCCTTCGCCAGGCGCGCCACGACGTGCTGGCGGCCAACATCGCCAATGCCGACACGCCCAACTTCAAGGCGCGTGATATCGACTTCGCCAGCGAGCTAAAAAAGGCGGTCAGCACCGGAGCATCCGCCCAGCAAGGCGGTGGGGTAGCGCTTGCACGCACCTCCGAGCGCCATATCGAGGCGCAGGGGCGCGCTTGGCAAAGTACCAGTCCGGACCTTCTTTACCGGGTGCCCGATCAGCCGAGCCTTGATGGTAACACCGTCGATATGGACCGGGAGCGTTCACAGTTCACCGACAATGCCCTTCGCTATCAGGCGGGGCTGACGATCATGAACCGCCGCATTCAGGGCCTCAAAAACGCGATGCAGCCGGAATAATCCGGCGCAAGGAGAGATAACCCCCGATGTCGATGTTCTCAGCCTTTGATATCGCAAGCTCAGCGCTTAGCGCCCAAGCGCAGCGGATGAACGTGACCGCCAGCAACATGGCCAACGCCGACAGTATCGCCGGCCCCGACGGTGAAACCTACCGCGCCAAGCAGGTGATGTTCGAAACCCAGGCCCAAAACAACCGTTATGGTGTCGGCGGTGTACGCGTCACCGAGGTCGTCGAAGACGAGTCGCCGCTGCCACTTGAGTATATGCCGAACCATCCGGCTGCCGACGAAGATGGATACGTTGCCAAGCCTAACGTCGAGCCGGTGCACGAAATGGTCAACATGATCTCCGCCTCGCGTTCGTACCAGGCCAATGTCGAAGTCTTCAACACGACCAAACAGATGATGGTTCAGACACTCTCGCTCGGTGAGGGCTAAACATGAATATCGATTCAAGCGTGATCAATAGCATCAACGGCGCTAACGGCAGCAGACCCAATCTCTCCGCCAGTCAGTCCCAGGAGATGCGCGATAGTTTCATGACGCTGTTGATTACTCAGCTGCAAAACCAGGACCCGATGAATCCGATGGATAACTCGGAGATGACTTCCCAGCTGGCCCAGATCAATACCGTCAGCGGAATCGAGCAGCTCAACGATACGTTAAACGGTATTACCCAACAGATGGACGCCGGGCGCGCGCTGCAGGCGGCGGGGCTGATCGACAAGGCGGTACTGGTGCCCGGCAATAACGTCATGGTCAGTGCCGATGCGGAAAACGGCAGCTATGCCACACCCTTTGGGATCGAGCTCGACAAACCCGCCGAGCAGGTAGTGGCTACCGTCACCGGCCAGTCTGGCGAGGTTGTATATACCCGCGAGCTGGGTCCGGTGAAAGCCGGCGTCGAGTCCTTTAGTTGGGGTGGTCTGACCAACGAGGGCGTGGCGGTTCCCGATGGCGCTTACAAGGTGAATTTCAGAGCGACCGATGCCGATGGTGAGCTTCTCGAGTCGCGCGCGCTGAATTACGCGCTGGTGCAGGGCGTGTCACCCGGTAACGGCGGCAGTGACGTTCGTCTGGATCTGGGCGCTATCTACGGCCAGGTAGGACTCGACCAGGTCAAGCAGATTCTTTGATCGTTCGCTTAACATTCATATTAGCAGGAGAGCATCATGAGCTTTTCTCAAGCACTTAGCGGTTTGAACGCCCAGCGCGAAAAACTCAGCGCCATTGGTAACAACATCGCCAACTCGCAAACCGTCGGATTCAAGAGCACTGACGTGCGGTTCGCTGACGTTTACGCTCAGTCCCGGATTGGCCTTGGGGTACGTACCGCAAGCGTATTACAGAACTTCAGTCAGGGCAGTATCGAGTCCTCATCGCGTAATCTCGACCTGGCGATTTCCGGTGACGGCTTTTTCCGTTTTCAGCAGTCCAATGGCAGCATCGGTTACTCGCGAAACGGTCAGCTCACCATGACGCCGACGGGTGAACTGGTGAACGCTCAGGGTGCGCAGATCATGGGCTATCCGGCTGATGCTGCTGGCAATGTTTTGTCTGGCGGTAATGTGGCGCCTTTGAGCGTGGACCCAGGCGACCTGGAAGCCAGCGCAACCAGCCAGCTCAACATGACGTTGAACCTGAATAGTGGCCAGCCCGCTATCACGGGCGCCGCTCCAACGGCAGCAGAGCTTGAAGAGGGCATTGGCGCCGATCGCTATACCTTCTCTTCCAATCCGACGATTTTCGACTCTCAGGGTAACGCGCGCAATTTAACGCTTTATTTCACAAAAACCGGCGATAACGCTTGGCGCGTAGATGGGCGCTTGTCCGGTGGCCCTGGCGATGCACAAACCTACGGTCTGCCGGGTCTAACGACGCTCACGTTCAACCAGAACGGTACGCTTCAGGGCGGCGGCGAAGCAGCGCTTGCCATCAACGGCGGTGAGTTCAACAACACCATTCTGGCTAATTTGGATATCGATCTCAATTTCGCGGGTACTACTCAGTTTGCCAATACTTCCACGGTAAATGATATCGCCCAGAACGGTTACACCTCGGGCTCGCTGGTGGGTATCAGCATCCAGCAGGACGGTACCGTACAACGTAACTACTCCAACGAGCAGTCGCGTGCGGCAGGCCAGGTATCGCTGGTGAGCTTTCGTAACCCGGAGGGCTTGCAACCCATTGGCGACAACCTCTGGAGTGCCACGTCATCTTCGGGCCAGGAGCTAATCGGCGCGCCAGGAACGGGTCAGCGTGGCTTGCTCCAACCAGGGGCGACTGAGAACTCCAATGTCGATCTGGCACAGGAACTGGTCGACATGATCGTCTCCCAGCGCGCCTACCAGGCGAACTCGCAGACCATCAGTACTCAGGACGAGCTCCTGCAGACCATCATCAACCTGTAAGTGCGGGGCCGAGTAGAGGAGTAGCGCGTGGATAGAATGCTGTATACCGCCATGAGCGGTGCCAAAAACGCGATGGATCAGCAGTCGGTGATGAGCAACAACCTCTCGAACGTTGCCACCACCGGGTTTCGCGCGCAGCTTCAGGCCGCGCGTTCGGTACCCGTATTGGGCGCGGGCGCGCTCGACACCCGCGTTTCAGCGATGGCCACGACGCCGGGTAGCGACTTTTCCCAAGGGCCTGTCGAGCAAACCGGGCGTACCCTGGATGTCGCCATGCAAGATGGCGCCTGGCTTGCGGTATTGACCGACGATGGCACCGAAGCTTATACCCGGCGTGGTGATTTGCAGGTCGATAGTGACGGCGTGCTCTTGAACCTGGGTCGCCCGGTCGTGGGCGACGGTGGGCCGATCGCGCTACCCCAGGGGGCGCAGCTCTCCATGGGCGCCGACGGCACCATCAGCGCTATTCCGCCCGGAGAGGGGCCCAATGCACTGGTGGATGTGGGCCGTATCAAGCTGGTAACGCCGGACGTCGCCACACTGACCCGTGGAGATGACGGCCTTTTCCGTGCGCCCTTGAATGACGAGGGAGCGCCCGGTGTCTTGGCTGCCGATGAGACGGCGCGGCTGGTAAGCGGGGCGCTCGAAGGCAGCAACGTCAGCGCAGTGGAGGCGATGGTCTCGATGATCGACGTACAGCGCCGCTACGACATGCAGATGCGTGTGCTCAGCAATGCCGACGAGAATGCCCAACGCGCCAACAGCATGCTTTCACTTCAAGGCTGACCCCAGCCGCCCGATTAAAGGATACCCATCATGATCAAATCGTTGTGGACGGCGAAAACGGGGCTCGAGTCGCAGCAGACCAAGCTCGACGTGATCTCCAACAACCTGGCCAACGTCAGCACTAACGGGTTCAAGCGTTCGCGCCCGGTATTCGAAGATCTTCTTTATCAGAACATGCGTCAGCCCGGCGCTCAGAACAACATTCAGGATCGGCTGCCCTCGGGCATGCAGGTCGGTACCGGCGTACGCGCCGTGGCCACCGAGCGCCTGCATACTCAGGGCGGGCTGGAGCGCACTGATAACTCACGCGATTTAGCCATCAGCGGCGACGGTTTTTTCCAGGTGCTACTACCCGACGGCACGATCGGCTATACCCGCGACGGTGGCTTTCAGCTCAACGAAAACGGCCAGATGGTCACTGCCAACGGCTACCCGCTTGAACCGGCGATCTTCGTGCCACCCAACGCGCTGTCGATCGGTATCGGCGAAGACGGCACGGTGAGTGTGCGCCAGCCGGGGGTCGCTCAGGATGCGGATATCGGCCAGATCACCGTGGCCTCCTTCATTAACCCGACGGGACTCGAGAGCATCGGCGGCAACCTTTATTTGGAAACCGGAGCATCCGGCGCGCCGAACCAGGATATTCCCGGTAACAACGGCGCCGGGCGTCTTTTCCAGGGCTTTGTCGAAACCTCCAACGTCAATGTAGTGGAGGAGATGGTCAACATGATCCAGACCCAGCGCGCCTATGAAATCAACAGCCGCGCGGTCTCCACCAGTGACGAGATGCTGGCGCGCTTGAGCCAGCTGTAATTGCGGAATTCCGGTCTTGAACACAGGGCGTTCGATGTATAAAAAAACCGCGCTTTCTCGCCGTTTTGCGCAGCTGGCCGTGGCGCTGTTGATCCTTCTAGCCGCCGGGTGCGCGCAGATTCCGCGCGCGTCGGTGGTCGGCGAGCAGGAGCAGATCAACATCATCGATCGGCCACCGGCAGTGGCCAACGGCTCGATCTATCAATCGCGGCGCGGCTACCATCCGCTGTTCGAAGACCGCCGCCCGCGGGCAATCGGCGATATTTTGACCATCGTGCTCAACGAGCAGGTCAGCGCCAGCCAGAACTCGCAGTCGAGTGCCAACCGCAGCGGCTCCGGCTCGCTTGATATCGCTCAGATTCCCGAGATCATCGACTTTCTGGAAGATTACGGCTTCGATGTCGCCGGCGACAACGTCTTTGCCGGCAGCGGCAGCACCCAGGCCAACAACACCATGACCGGCACGATCACCGTCTCGGTACTGGAAGTGCTCAACAACGGCTATCTTCGCGTGCGTGGCGAAAAGCAGATCGCGATCAATCAGGGGACCGAGTTCATCCGTTTCTCCGGCGTGGTCAATCCACAAACGGTGACGGCGGCGAATACCGTTCCTTCCAATCAGGTCGCCGATGCGCGCATCGAGTACGTGGGCGATGGCTACATCAACGAAGCGCAGCACATGGGCTGGCTGCAGCGCTTCTTCCTCAACGTGTCGCCGTTCTAGGCGCTCGAGAAGAGAGTGATGATGACTTCATTGAACCTCAAGCGCCGCCTCAAAGCCGTCGTGCTGGTCGCTTTTTGCGTACTGGCGGGCAGCGCCCAAGCGGAAAGCGTACGTGAGCTGGCCAATTTTGCTGGTGTGCGCGACAACCAGCTCGTGGGCTACGGCCTGGTGGTCGGCCTCGACAGCACCGGTGACCAGACGACCCAAGCGCCGTTCACCAGCCAAAGTCTGACCAACATGCTCTCGCAGCTCGGCGTGAGCGTACCGCCGGGCACCAATTTACAGCTGCGCAACGTTGCCGCCGTCATGGTGACCGCGGATCTGCCGCCGTTTGCCCGCCCGGGCCAGCGCCTCGATATCGTCGTTTCTTCGATTGCCAACGCCCGTAGCCTGCGCGGCGGCACGCTCTTGATGACGCCGCTCAAGGGCGCCGACGGCGACACCTACGCCATCGCCCAGGGCAACATGCTGGTCGGTGGCGCCGGCGCCCAGGCTGGCGGTAGCAGCGTGCAAATCAACCAGCAGGCCGCGGGACGAATTCCGAACGGCGCGCTGGTTGAGCGCGAAGTGCCGCTCAACTTGGGGGCTAACGGAGGCTTGCTCGAGCTTCAGCTCAACACGCCGGATTTCGGCACCGCTCAGCTCATGGTGAATGCGATCAATAGCGAGTTCGGCCAGTCGGTGGCCTACGCGCGCAACGGCGGCGTCATCGCGCTCGACGGGCCAATGGACGCGAATCTGCGGGTCAACTTCATGGCACGCGTCGAAAACGTTCAGCTCACCCCGATGGATGCGCCGGCACGCGTGGTGCTCAACTCGCGTACCGGCTCCGTGGTCATGAACAGCGCCGTGACGCTGCGCCAGGCCGCGGTCGCCCACGGCAACCTGTCGATCGTCATCGATAGTCAGTTCGGCGTCAGCCAGCCCGCGCCGCTGGGCCAGGGCGAGACCGTGGTGGTACCCAATGCGGATATCGACATCAATCAGCGCGAAGCTTTCCTGCAGATCGTCGAAGGCGCTCAGCTCAACGAGGTAGTCAACGCCTTGAACGCACTCGGCGCCACACCCCAGGATTTGATGTCGATTCTCGAAGCGCTCAAGGCGTCCGGGTCGCTGCGCGCCGAGCTCGAGGTGATCTGATGAGCATGACCAGCATGTCCAACCAGCTCGCCTTCGACATGAGCGGCTTTCAGCGCTTGCAGCACAACGCCCGTGTCGACCCGGAAGCCGGTGCTCAGGGCGCCGCCCAGCAGTTCGAGGCGCTGTTCGTGCAGATGATGATGAAGAGCATGCGCGACGCGACGCCTTCTGGTGGACTGTTGAACAGCAGTGCCGGCGACACCTACCAGCAGATGCTGGATCAGCAGTGGTCGCAGGTGATCGCCGAGAAGGGCGTAGGGCTTGCCGACGTGCTGGTCGAGCAGCTTACCCGCCAGGGTGCAATCAAGGGCGGCGGGAAAAACGACGACGAGATTCAGGCGCTGATTGCCGGCATTCCCCGCGGCACGCCGCGAGTACTCGACGACCCGCTACAGCCCGCTGGCCCCGGTGGCCAGGAGAGCGGTCGCTTTCTTAGAGAGCTCGAAGCGATTCGCCAGGGCAGGGCTGCACCGGAGCAGGCGAGCGTTGAGCGCTCGCCGACATCGGCTAATGCCGCCGCGCCCCTCATCAACGCCAACGCGCCGGATCACGTAAAGCGGTTTATGGCCACGCTCGCCGGCCCCGCCCAGGCGGCCAGTCAGGCAAGCGGTGTGCCCGCCGAGCTGATTTTGGCCCAGGCGGCGCTGGAAACCGGCTGGGGGCGTCACGAAATCCCCACGCACCAGGGTGGCAACAGCCACAATCTGTTTGGGATCAAGGCGGGCAGCCGTTGGCAGGGCGCGACGACCGATATCGTTACCCACGAATATCTCAACGGACAGCGCACGCGCATGGTGGATACCTTCCGCGTGTATGACTCCTTCGAGCACGCCTTCACCGACTACGCCAACCTGATCGGTCAGAACCCGCGCTACGCCGGAGTGGTCGAGGCGCAAAGCGCCGAGCAGGCCGCGCGCGCGCTGCAAAGCGGCGGCTACGCGACCGACCCGCGTTACGCCGAGAAGCTCGTTGCCATCATGAAGACCATGGGGCCGCTACCGGCTGGGCAGGAATTTTTGGCCGACGCGCGCTAACGCCGTTAAAGCTTTTTAACGAGCCGCCGATAAAAGAAGCATCGGCTTGAGGACTGAACCATGAGCATGTTTTCGACGGGCCTGAGCGGCCTGAACGCGGCGCAAAATGCGCTGAGCGCGACCAGCAACAACATCAGCAACCTGTTTACGCCAGGCTACAACCGCGAGTTGCCCAAACTAAGCGAAGCGGGCGTGGGTGGCGGCGTGCGCGTGGATGCCATCGAGCGTCAGTTCAATACATACGTAGCCAACCAGCTCAATAACGCTAAAACCCAATCGAGCGCGCTGGAAACCTATAACAATCAGATCACCCAGATCGATAATCTTCTGGCGGATCGTGAGGCAGGGCTTTCGCCGCTCATTCAGGACTTCTTCTCCTCGTTGGATGCGCTGGCAAGCTCCCCCTCCGACCCGGCCGCTCGTCAGGGCGTGCTCGGCGCAGCGGATACGTTGAGCGCACAGTTTCGCTCTTTTGATGGCTATCTGCAGGACATGCAGAACAACGTCAACAACCAGGTGCGCGACGAAGTCACTCAGATCAATAACACCCTCGAGCAAATTGCCGATTTCAACCGCGAAATCTCGCTGGCCCGTGCGCGGACCGGCCAGGCGCCCAACGGTCTGCTCAACCAGCGCGACCAGCTGGTGTCCGATCTCAACGAGCGCATGGATCTGCGTCTCAACGTTCAGGACGGCAAGACGTACAACGTTAGCCTGCCCAACGGCCAGCCGCTGGTCACGGGGACATCGAGCTTCAAACTGGAAGCCGTGCAAGCCGACAGCGATCCTCAGCGCACCGTCGTGGGCTATCGCGACGGAGGCAATAACCTCATAAAACTCGACGAGTCCACCATCAAGGGCGGCTCGCTGGGCGGCTTGATGAGTTTTCGCGCTGAAACGCTGGACAAGACGCAGAACCAGATCGGCCAGCTGGCGGTATCGCTATCGGTCGCGTTCAATGAGCAGCACAAGCAGGGCATCGATCTCAACGGCGAGGACGGTCAGGACTTTTTCAACATTGGCCAGCCGCAGGCGTACAGCTATCCAAACAACGACGCCGAGGTGACGTCCATCGCCTTCGATGTTGAGGCTACTGATGAGCTTCGGGCAACGGACTATACCGTCAGATTCGACGAGAGCGGTGAGCCCAGCGTTACCCGCAAGGACAATGGCCAAGCGGTCGATGTAAGTGAAGGCTGGGATAGCGCTACCAACACGCTCGCCTTCGGCGGCATACGAATGGAGTTTAGCGCCCAGCCCGCTAACGGCGATCGTTTCGACGTTCAGCCCGTGCGTCGCGCCGGGGCCGGTATGGAAACCGCCTTTAACGACTTGGACAAGATTGCGGCTGGCGAAGAGGCCGCGAGCGGCGACAACCGTAACGCGCGCAAGCTTCAGGACCTTCAGGGAGAAAACATCGTGGGCGGGCGCGCCTCGCTGAGCGGCGCCTACGGGGCGCTGGTATCGGATGTCGGTAACCGTACCAATATCACTCAGGTAAATCTGGAAGCGCGCCAAGGGCTGACCGACCAGCTTCGTGCCGTACAGCAGTCCGAGTCCGGCGTTAACCTCGACGAAGAGGCAGCCAATCTGATTCGCTACCAGCAGTTCTACGCGGCCAATGCGCGGGTGATCGATACCGCGGGCAGTTTGCTGGACACCATCCTGAATCTGCGCAGCTAAGGGAGGCATCTACCATGCGTATCAGCAGCGTTACCATGTACGAGCAAAGCTCTGCGTCCATTAACCGCCAGCAGGGTGACTTTTTAAGGATTGGCCAGCAGCTCTCCAGCGGGCGCAAGGTGGTGAATCCTTCGGACAACCCGCAGGCGGCCTCGCAGGCGGTAGGGGTGTCCCAGTCCATGGCGATGACCGAGCAGTACGGTAACTCGCGTGTCTCGGCACGTACATCGCTTGCTCAAAGCGAAAGCGTACTGAACAGCGTTAGCGACTCGATCACCAGCGCCAAGACACTGCTGATCCAGGCCTCCAGCGATACGCTCAGCAACGCCGATCGCGAGTCGATCGCCAGTGAGTTAAAAGGTGTCTACCAGACGCTGATCGGTCAGGCCAACACCGCCGACGGCAACGGCCGCTATCTCTTCGGTGGCCAAATCGATAACGCGCCGCCCTATGTTGCCAACGACCAGGGCGCCATGAAATACAACGGCAGTGACATCGTGCGCGAGCAGCGTATCGATAGTGCTCGCAACATGCCGGTGGCCGAAAGCGGCCGCTCGATTTTTCAGAAGGTCCCCAGTGGCGCAGGCTATATTGGTGAAGCAGTGCGTTCGGACGGTGCTCGTAACGCCGGTAGCGTGATCCTTGGTGGCCCGCAGGTGAGTGATGTCAACGGCGAAGGCTATGGTGACGATTATCGAATCACGTTTGGTGGTGACGCCGATACGCCCACGCTAAGCGTGCAGCGCCTGACCCAGGACGACGGCTGGCAGCCGGTCCCGGATATGACGGACATCGCCTATACCGGCGGTGACGCGCCTCAACGCCTCGTGTTCGGCGGGCTTAGCGTATCGTTAAGCGGCGCCTCCGAGGCGGCTGATGAAGTCAACATCAGTCAGGCCAAAAACGGTCAGCGCGAGCCCGATCTATTCAAGGCCATGGAAGAGGCCATTCGTGTGCTCGAAAATCCAGCGACGACCAACGTCGAAAAAGCCGATTTTCGCAACACGTTGAATACCGCCATGCGCGACTTGGACAACGCGCTGGACAACGTACTGACCGTGCGCGCCTCGGCTGGCGCCAGGCTCAACGAGCTGGATGTGATCGACTCCATCGCCAGCAACCGTATGATGAGCTATACCCAAACGATGTCTGATCTCGTGGACCTGGACTACGTTGAGGCGATCTCGGAGTACAGCCTGCGTCAGGTCGGTCTGCAGGCCTCTCAGCGTACCTTTGTCGATATGGGCGGCATGTCGCTGTTCAACTATATGTAAGCCGTCCAACACCATCTTTTGCATTACCATTTGGCCACCGTTCGCGGTGGCTTTTTTTATGGCGAACTCAGTTATCCGCCATCGTTTCGATCAGGCTCTGCATAAAGGCCAGCCCCTGGCTGAAAAGCGGCTGCAGGAAGCGCCCGATATCGGTGACCAGCACCATCAACAGTACCAGCCCTACGGTCAGCGAGGCAGGAAAGCCGATGTTGAACACGGTGAGCTGGGGTGCGGAGCGATTCAGAATGCCCAGCGACAGGCTAATGATGAGCAGTGAAGCGACCAGCGGCAGGGCCAGCAACAGCCCGGAGGCGAAGATGGTGCCAGCGTAGCGGGCCAGCAGCTCGAAGGCGTTGGGGTTGATGCCGGCAAACCCGACCGGCAGGGTCTGAAAGCTCATTACCAGGGTTTCCATCACCATCAAATGGCCGTTAAGCGCCAGAAACATCAGCAGCGTAATCATGTAGAGAATGCGCGAGAGCACCATGATATTGGTGCCGCTGGAAGGGTCGAAAAAACTGGCGAAGGCAAGCCCCATCTGCAGGCCGATGAACTCGCCCGCCGCCTGCACCACGGCAAAGACGATATGCATGACCAGCCCGATGGCCAGCCCGATCAGAAGCTGTTCGACCATGATGCCAAGGCTCGCCCAGGAGAGCATGGGGACTGCTGGCATAACGGGCAGAATCGGCGCAATGGCGACCACGATGAGAACCGCTAGCCCCACCTTAGCCTGATTGGGAATGCTCGAGTGGCCCCAGAGCGGTGCCACCGCCATGAAAGCAGTGATGCGCACGAAGGGCCAGAAAAACGCTACCAGCCAGGTTTGAAGCTGGTCGAAGGTGACCTCGACCACGCTACATCACCATTTGCGGAATATTGACGAATAGCCGGTGGGTGAAATCGGTGATCAGGCCGATCAGCCAGGGGCCGGCGAGTACCAGCACGGCGAAGACCGCCAGAATCTTGGGAATGAAGGTCAGCGTCATCTCGTTGATCTGGGTCGCCGCCTGAAACAGGCTGATGATCAGGCCGGTGAATAGCGCGGCCAGCAGTACCGGCGCGCCCATGAACAGGGTCAGCCGCATGCCCTGGTAGGCAATGCTCATTACGGTCTCGGGGGTCATGATCGCTCCTGTCGCCGAGGGTTACTCAGACGGCCTATAGCATGTAGAAGCTTTCGGCCAGTGAGCCGATCAAAAGCTGCCAGCCGTCGACCAGCACGAACAGCATCAGCTTGAAGGGCAGAGAAATAGTCACCGGCGGCACCATCATCATCCCCAGTGCCATTAGCGTGCTGGCGACCACCAGGTCGATGATCAAAAACGGAATGAAGATGGTAAAACCGATCTGAAACGCGGTCTTGAGCTCGCTGGTGACAAACGACGGCAGCAGCACGCGCATCGGCAGATCCTCGGGGCCCTGCATGGGGCCGACGTCGGCCAGGCGTGCGAACATGGCCAGGTCCGGCTCGCGGGTTTGCGCCAGCATGAACTCACGAAACGGGATCTGGGCGCGTACCAGAAACTCCTCGAAGTTGA
This sequence comes from Halomonas sp. PAMB 3264, assembly GCF_031954245.1. Lineage (NCBI taxonomy): Bacteria > Pseudomonadati > Pseudomonadota > Gammaproteobacteria > Oceanospirillales > Halomonadaceae > Halomonas > Halomonas sp. PAMB 3264. The sequence goes on along the minus strand of NZ_CP134866.1, from coordinate 3,604,030 downwards.
TCGTCTCACTCGATAGCGGCTGCCAGGCGGTCTCGTAGACCTGGGAGATCACCGGTGACATGATGAAGAACGTCAAGAACAGCGCGATGCCCAGCAGTACCTGATTGGGCGGCGTGGCTTGGGTGCCCATGGCCGTTCTCAACAGGCTGAGCACGATGATGATCCGCGTAAAGCTGGTCATCATCAAAAGCATCGCGGGTAAAAACGCCAGCGAGCTCAACAGTAACAGCGTTTGCAGCGACAGCGACCACTGCTGGCCGCCGCCTTCCATCGGCTGCGACACAAGCCCGGGTGGCAGCTGCTGCGCTTGGGCCGGCGCACCGAGAGCGATAAGCGCCAGCGCCAGCAGCGTCAGTAGAACAAGTGTCGAAGGCAGCCGCTCGCGAAAGGGGAGCCGATAGCAGGGCATGGCATTTCTCATGACGATGAAGGAGGCTCGGAAGTAGGGGGCGAGCGTTTCGACAGCGCCTTCGCCAGGCGTTTCGAGAAGCCAGTGGAAACGCTTACCTCGGGAGTCGGGCGGTCGATGGGGGCTGCTCGCTCGTGCAGCTTGGTGATTCGCCCGCCGCCCACGCCCACCACCAGCCAGGTATCTTCGAGCTCCACCACCACGATACGCTCGCGCGCGCCCACCGCGGTGGAGCCGACCACCTTGAGGCGCGCGCCGCTATCGAAGCGTTTTTGCTGAACGCGCTTTAAAAGCGCCGTGCAGAGCAAAATGATGGCGATGACCAGCGCCAGCGCCGCAGCGGTCTTGCCCAGGGTGGCCATGCCCATCAAGGCATCCGAGCCCAGCGCGTCGATCGAGCCGGCCTGGTGAGTGGAGGCGGCGACGCTCATCGGTTGAGCTTATGGATGCGCTCGGAGGGCGTGATGATTTCGGTAATACGGATACCGTACTTATCTTCCACCACGACGACCTCACCTTGAGCGATCAGATAGCCGTTGATCAGAATATCCATCGGCTCTCCGGCAAGCCCTTCGAGCTCGATGACCGACCCTTGAGCAAGCTCCAGAAGCTGCTTGATGGTCAGCTTGGCGCGGCCGAGCTCGACGGTGAGCTTGACCGGAATGTCCATGATCATTTCCAGATCGCGCGAAACGTTGCCACCGCTTTCACTGCTGAGCGGGCGGAAAATATCCTCACTCGCCGCTTTGGCGGGCGGCGGCGCAGGCGCCGGCGGCTCGTCGGCGTCGGCCTCGGCGGCTTCCTGTTCGGCCATGGCCGCCGCCCAGGGGTCGTCGTCGCCGGCAGTATCGCTTTCGGCGTCCTGCTCCGACATGGCGCTTGCCCAGTCGTCGTCGGATACGGATTGATCGGGCTTTTTAGGATCAGTCATGCGTGGGTTCCTTGGCTTGGCGTCGCGGCGGGCTCTTGACGAAGTCCGGGGACGATGCGCTGTTCATGGCGCCGTGGTCGATCACGTGGAGCACACGCAGCGCACGATGCTGCTGCTGACTGCCGTACTCGCACTCCATGACCGGCACGCCGTCGACGCTGGCGGTGACGATGGAAGGGATCTCCATGGGCAGCACGTCGCCTTTTTTCAGTCCCATGACCTGCGCGATGCGGCTGGGAATTCGGGCAAACTCGGCAATCAGCTCCACTTCCGACTGGCGAAGCTCGGTGGCCATACGCCGAGACCAGGTACCGTCCTGGTCATGATTGCTGTCGTTGATCGGGTTGGCGAGCAGATCCCGTAGCGGCTCGATCATGGCGTAGGGCATGCAGATCTGAAAACTGCTGGAGAGGTTGCCCACCTCGATATTGAACTTGGTGTTCACCACGATCTCGTTGGGCGAGTTGGTGATGTTGGCGAACTTGGCCTGCACTTCCGAGCGCAGAAAGTTGACCTCCAGCGGATAGACCACCTTCCAGGCCTCCTGGTAGGCGTCGATCGCCAAATTGAGCAGGCGCTGAATGATTCGCTGCTCGGTGTTGGTGAACTCGCGGCCATCGGATTTGGTCACGAAGCGCCCGTCGCCGCCAAACAGGTTGTCCACCACCATGAACACCAGGTTGGGCGGAAAGACCACCAGCGCCGAGCCGCGCAGCGGCTTCATTGAGACGATGTTCAGGTTGGTGGGCACCGGCACGTTGCGCGAAAACTCGCTAAAGCTTTGGTAGCGCACCGACTCCACCGTGATATCGGCGCTGCGGCGAATCAGGTTGAACAGCCCGTTTCTAAAATAGCGGGCGAAACGCTCATTGATAAAGTCCAGCGCGTGCAGGCGCTCGCGAATCACCCGATGCTGAGTCGCCGGGTCGTACGGGCGAATACGCTCATTGCCCGTCGCGGCAGACGACGAGGCATTCGAGGGCTCATCGTCTCCGCTGACCCCTTTCAACAAGGCATCGATTTCTTCCTGGGACAGTAGATCGTCCTGTGACATGAACGGCTCCCGCGCCCGAGGTTATTGCACGATGAAATCGGTGAACAGCACTTCCTGAAGATCCAGCGGCGGCTGATTCTCAGTGAGTGGAACGCTGAGCCGGGTGATGATGGCCTGGGCGAGCGCTTCCTTTCCTTCGGTCGAGGTCAGCTCGCTGGCCTGCTTGCCGGAGAGCAGAATCAAAAGGCGGCTGCGAATCTGGGGCATGTGCTCTTCGATGATCGCCTTGCTCTGCTCGCCGCCGACGCGCAGCGTAATACCGGTGTACAAAAGGCGCGAGCCATAGCGGTCATCGGCCAGGTTCACGGTGAACGGCTCGATGCGCGTAAAGACCGGCGGCTCGGGCTCGGCGACGGTTTCCACCTCAGCCGATTCACCGTCGTTTGAGTGGCCCAGCACCATGTAGACCGCGGCTGCAGCACCCAGCGCCGACAAAGCGACCAGTACGATCATGATATAAAGCAGTTTTTTCGATCTACCGCTTGCTTCTGCCATTTGCTGTTCCCATGGTCCTTACGCATGACGAATGCCATGCATTATGCCTAATGAGCAGGCCGCTTAATAAATGAACAGGCTCATCTGGTGAGCCTATCTTTTGGCTTAGCTTTTTAAGGCGTTGGGTTGAAACGGTTGGGCCTATAACGCTAGGCGTAAAGATCGACCCGTCCATCGAGCGTGAGGCGCACCGGCGCGCTCACGCCGCTCTCGAGGCCCTCGCCCACGTCATCGGCCGTACCGCCGCCGGCTTGAGCACCGGTGCCGTTCGCTTGGGCAAAGGCTTGCTCTTTTGACTGGCCGTGCTCGCCCACCGAGGTATTACCCAGCGCGATACCCTGTTCGGCAAGTGCCTCGCGCAGCTGGGGAATCGCCTGCTCGATGATCTGGCGCACCTGAGCGTGGGCGGAGAAGAACTGTGCCTGGGTGTGCTGCTCGCCCATCTTCAGCGTAATCGTCAGTGGGCCAAGCTCCGCCGGATGCAGTTCGAGCTTCACCTGCTGCTCGCCGCCACGTTGGGTCAACTGAATGAGCTGCTGGCCAAGCTTTTCGGCAAAGGCGGGGCTGGTCACCGGCGTGGCGATAGCGCCGGCCACGGGGCTTGGGGTGGTCGTCGGGGCGGGCGGTGCGCCGGTCAGCGTCGGTTCGCCGCCGGTCGGGCCGGCTGACGCAAGCGCGCCCTGCATCGCACTAGCGCTGGCGCTAGTGGGCAGCGATGCCGCTGTCGATGCCGCGTCGGCATCGAGTGCGGTCGTGTCCAGCGGGGTTGCCGCGCTATAAAGCGACGCCAGCGGCTGGCCGCTCCAGGCGGGGCGCGCATCGACGGTGGACCCCGTCCAGGATTTGGTGTTGGCGTCAGTACCCGATTGCAGGGCGTTGACCGCGCTCAGCACGCGTGCAGCGGCGTCGCTCAGTGCCGGCGCCGCGCTGGTGGTCGCTGTCTCGGTCAGGCCGGCCGCCGGGAAGGCCGTTTTGGGCGTATCGGTAAACGCGGCCACCAGCGCCAGGCGCGTCTGAACCTCGTCCAGCGCGCCGGCAGATGCTTGGCGCTGGGCGTTTTGCGTCGCGTCGAGCGGTAGTGCGGTATTCGCCGGGGCCGCAAAAACGGCAGACGCTTCGTTCAAGGCGGCCTTCAGCGTGTCGAGGTTTTCAACCGGCGCGATATCGGCGCTCTGTACCGGTGCCGCGTCGCTACCCTGTATCGGCGCGGTCACATCAGCGGCGCTGAGCACCTGAGCAAAAATGTCGATGCGAGCACCCTGCGAAAGCGCCTCGCTGGAGAGCGCCTGTTCGGTGGCGCTGAAAAGTGCGCCGAGCTCGGCGTCGTCGAGCGCTTCGACATCGGCGCCGAGCGCGGCCAGCGCATCGCGAAAGGCCTCGAGCGCGTCGTTCGTCGGCGTCTCGAGAGGTTCCGCGGCGCTACCCGTGCGGGTATCGAAGGCCTGGCGCAGTGCCGACTGAAAGCCCTCCGACGCGCCCGGGAGGCCTTGAGACGTTTCAGCGCCCGGCAGCGCAGACAGTGCGCCGCGCAGGCCCTGAGTGGTTTGAAGCAGTAACGACATGGTCATGACGGTTAACTCCTCTGTATTACTGCAAATAGTTACTGCAAACAGTTACTTCGAATGGTTACTGCGAACGATCACTGCGCACGTCTATTGAGCGCCGTCCGGCGAGCGTCGTGCGGTCTGGGACGTTACGAACTCGTCGTTGGCTTTTTGATCGGCGCGCTCCTGGCGGCGGTGCTCTTCGAGCGAGCGCCTGGAGGCCAGGGTATCAAATGAGGAGAGCTTGCGCTGCTCCTGCTGCCAGTGCTGCTGACTCTGCTGGACGCGTTTTTGCTGTGCGGTCAGCGCTTGGCGGGCGCGACTGAGCGCGGCGTCCAACGAGGCCAGAAACTGCTGGTAGTTGAACATGGTGGCCGGGTCGATGCCGTCGCGCATGGCACTTTGCAATCGCTCGGCATACTCGGCGCGGTAGCGGCTGAGCGAGTCGAGCTGGGCCTGGGTCTGATGCTGGCTTTGGCGCTCTTCGGCCAGAAGTTTACCGGCCTGGTCGCGGGCGTCCCGCGCCAGATCCGTGAGAATATCGAGCTGGGAATGCTGCATGTTAGCCTCCTACTACCTGCGCCAGCGCTTGGCGTGACTCTTCAAGCGTGGCGCGTTCGTCGATACGCTGCTGCAAAAAACGCTCCAGTTCTGGAAAAAGATTCACCGCCTCGTCCAGTCGAGGGTCGTGCCCGGGGCTGTAGGCCCCCACGCTGATCAAATCGCGGTTGCGCTGATAGCGTGAAAACAGTTGCTTGAACGTGCGTGCGCGGCTGATCTGCTCGTCGGTCGCCACCGCGTTCATCGCCCGGCTGATCGATGCTTCGATATCGATCGCCGGGTAGTGGCCCGCTTCGGCCAGGCTTCTCGACAGCACGATATGGCCATCCAGAATCGCCCGGGCGGAGTCGGCGATCGGGTCCTGCTGATCGTCGCCTTCGGTCAGCACCGTGTAGAACGCCGTGATCGAGCCGCCGCCACGCTCGGCGTTACCGGCGCGCTCAACAAGCCCGGGTAGCTTGGCAAACACCGACGGCGGATAGCCCTTGGTCGCCGGCGGCTCGCCGATGGCCAGCGCAATCTCGCGCTGGGCCATGGCGTAACGCGTCAGCGAATCCATGATCAGCAGCACGTTGCGCCCGCTGTCGCGAAAGCCTTCGGCCAGACGGGTGGCGTAAGCCGCCCCCTGCAAGCGCTGCAGCGGCGAGGTGTCCGCGGGTGCTGCAACGACCACCGAGCGGCGCCGACCTTCCGGACCCAGAATGTTGTCGATGAAATCCTGTACCTCACGGCCGCGCTCGCCGATCAGGCCCACCACGATGACGTCGGCCTGGGTGTAGCGGGCCATCATGCCCAGTAGCACCGACTTGCCCACGCCAGAGCCGGCGAACAGCCCCATGCGCTGCCCCTTGCCAACGCTCAACAGCGCGTTGATCGCACGAATGCCGACGTCGATCGGTGTGTCGATCGGCGCCCGTGACAGCGGGTTGAGCGGCGCAGTATGAAGCGTCGCCCGGGGCACCTCCTCGGTGCCTTCGCGATCATCCAGCGGGTTGCCGTTGCCGTCGAGCACGCGCCCTAGAAGCTCCTCGCCGATGGGAAAGCGCCGGGCACTGTGGCCGACACCGTCGGACAGTGGCGATACTCGCGCGCCGGGCATCAGCCCCGAGATCTGCTCCAACGGCATCAAAAAGAGCTTGTCGCCGGAAAAGCCGACGACTTCGGCCTCGGCGTGAAGCGCGCTTTCGCCCAAGCGGCCGTCGGCGCCCGGCAATTCGATTCGACAGGCGCTGCCCACGGCGACCTGCAATCCCACGACCTCGATGACCATACCGGTGGCGCGCACGACTCGGCCGCTGCGACGGTAGTTGGGCAGCTGACCCACCCGTTGGCCGGTGCGGGTGAGCGCCTTGCGCCAGCGCTGGGTATGACTCATCGAGGCGCTGTTCATGCGTTATCCTGACTCGGGGTGTCGGGCTTGTGGCGCTTGCGCATCTGCGCGGTCACGGCCTGCCAGCGACTCTCGAAGGTGGCGTCGAGCTCGCCCTGGGCGCTGGTTACCCGGCAGCCGCCGCGGGCGAGCTGATCGTCGGGCTGCAGTTTCCAGTTGGCCGCGCTCAGCTCACTACCCAGGTGCTCTTCGACCAATACGTGATCCTCCGGGTTGAGCCACAGCCGCTGCTGGCCGTTGAGCGGCGGCTCGGTATGCAAAAGCTCGCGTACCAGCTTGAGCACCTGCTCGGGCCGATCATTGAGCGTGTCGAGTGCGAGCTGGCGCCCGACCAGCATGGCGAGTTCGACCAGGTCGTCGGCGATGGTGTCGTCGAGACGCGAAAGGGCGCTGTCGAACTGTTTGGCCAGCGCCTCCATCGGCGCCACGACCTGATGTATCTGTTCGTCCAGCGTCTTTTGCGCTTGCTCGCGGGCCTCTTTCATGCCCTGCTCGAAACCTTCCGCGTGGCCCTTGGCCAGTCCCGCGTCAAAGCCCTGCTGCTCGGCGTCCTGGCGCACACGCGCAAAGAGCTCGTCGCGCTCTTGCTGCTCGCGCAGACGCGCCTGCTCGGCGGCCTTTTGTGCGGCGGCGACTCGGCGCTGGTGCGGGCTGGGCGCGCCGCTCTCATTATCGGCACCAAAGGCGTCGTGCTTTAATTCATCCATCTGCCAGCGCTGCCACTGGCCGTGACGATCGAACTCGCTGGTGGACGAATTAGACATACTCGTCGTCTCCGCCGGCCAGGACTATCTCGCCGGAGTCGGCCAGGCGGCGCACCACCTGCAAAATGGCTTTCTGCTCGGTTTCGACCTGCGAGACCCGGATCGGGCCACGAGCTTCCATGTCTTCGCGCACCAGGTCCGCGGCGCGTTGAGACATGTTGCGCAAAAACTTGTCCACCAGCGCCTCCGGTGCGCCCTTGAGGGCGATGACCAGCGAGTTGGTTTCGACCTCCTGAAGGACCATCTGGATCGCGCGGCTGTCCAGGTCGAGCAGGTTCTCGAACAGGAACATTTCGTCGATGATCTTCTGGGCCAGGTCCTCGTTGTGGGCGCGTACGGTATCGATGGCGCCCTCTTCCTGAGAGGAGTTCATCAGGTTGAGGATCTCGGCGGCAGTTCTCACGCCGCCCATCTTGCTGCGCTTGAGGTTCTGGCCGTCCAGCATGCTGGTCAGTACTTCGGTCAGCTCCTGAAGGGCGGCGGGCTGCACGCCGCTGAAGGTGGCGATACGCAGCACTACGTCGTTGCGCAGCTTTTCTTCGAACAACTCGAGAATGTTGGCGGCCTGGTGGCGCTCCAGATGGATCAGGATGGTGGCGATGATCTGCGGATGCTCGTCGCGGATCAGCTCGGCGACCATCGAGGCCTCCATCAGGTTCAGCGAGTCGATACCGGAGTTGCTGCCGGTGCTCTCGAGGATGTCCTCGATCAAACTCGACGCGCGTTCGCTGCCCAGCGCCTTGGTCAATACCGAGCGGATGTGGTCGCTTGAGTTCAAATTGAGCGCCACGAAGTCTTCGGTTTCACGGTGGAAGGCATCGAGTACTGCCTTCATGTCCTCGTGCGATATTTGATCGAGCTTGGCCATCTCGAGACTGATCGCCTGTACCTCCGCGGCGTTCAGGTATTTGAACACCTCGGCGGCGCTGTCCTCGTCCAGCGTCAAGAGAAGGATGGCGCTTTTACGGGCGCCGCTCATCTGTGCGATGGCGCTACTCATTGGCATTCATCCAGCTGCGAATAATCATGGCGACCATACGGGGGTCGTCCTTGGCCATGTCCTGCAGATCCTTGAGATTGTTCTCGTAAAGCGAGGTCTTGCGCTGGCGCTTGGGCCGCTCGCCATAGGTGTCGCTATCCCCCGAGGCTTCACTGTTTTCATCGCTTTCGTTCTCGTCGTCGTCTCCAACGCTTGCGCGGAAGGTACCGTTTTGCGCGCCAGTCGCGGCGGCGGGCACCTGGGTGTAGCGCTTGATCAGCGGACGCAGAATCAGCAGATAGAGCAGTAGTGCGACGATGAACACCATCAGGTAGCGGCCCAGCGTCGATGCCAGCGCCAGCGTCTCGGGACGCTGCCACCAGGCGATATCCTCTTCGACGTCGCCGGCGGCGCGCACAAACGGCGTATTGACCACTTCGATCTGGTCGCCGCGCGCCTCTGAGAAGCCCATCGCCTGCTGGATCAGCCGCTCGAGCTGAGCGACCTCGTCCGGCGACAGGGCGACCTGCTCGGTCTCACCATCACCGTTCACGACGCTTTTGAAATCGACCACCACCGCGGCGGAAAGACGCTGTACCTGACCCAAACGCTGCTGAACGTGCTCGATGCTGCGATCCACTTCATAGTTGACGACATCGTCCTGGCGCAGGTTGGAGAGCGGCGGCTCTTCTTCGGTGCCTTCGCCATCACCGCCATCCTCTTCGCCTTCGTCAGGCTGGTTGATCAGTGAGGCCGCCACGCCCGGCGGGGTGTTGCTCAGCGCGCCGGGAATACCGTTGGCAAGCGGGTTTTCGCCATCGAAGGAGAGGCTAAGCTGGCGGCTTCTGACGGCGGCTTCGTTGGGTGGCTGGTTCGGCCCGTAGCGCTCCGAGGTTTGCTCGCGGCGTGAAAAGTCGATCTGTGCAGCGACCTGGGCGCGCACGTTGTCGCTGCCCAGAATGGGCGTCAGGATATTTTCGATGCGCTGTTGATAGGAGCGCTCGACCTCGGCGATGTACTCAAGCTGGGAACCGTCCAGATCGTTGCCCTGGGATACCTGGGCGGACAGCAGGCGTCCGCTTTGGTCGACCACGGTCACGTCCTGGGCGGCGAGCTCGGGTACGCTGCTCGAGACCATGTGCACGATGGCGCTGACCTGGCCTTCGCCAAGCACGCGGCCGGGCATCAGCGTCAACACGACCGATGCCTTGGCGGGCTCGCGATCGCGAATGAACACCGAAGGTTTGGCCATGGAAAGGTGCACGCGCACGCGCTCGACCGGGCCCAGGGATTCGATGGAGCGAGCGAGTTCGCCTTCCAGGCCACGCTGAAAGTTGACCTGCTCGGCAAACTGGCTGATGCCGAATGCCTGGTTGTCCATGAGCTCAAGGCCCAGGTTGCCGCCGCGGGGAAGCCCCTGTTCGGCCAGCTGAAGGCGCAGCATGTGCACCTGGTCGGCGGGTACCAACAGGGCCTGGCCGCTATCGCTGAAGCGGTAAGGAACCGCGCGGCTATCGAGTTCGGCAATGACGCGTCCGCCGTCGGCTTCGTCGAGATTGCTGTAAAGCACCCGATATTCCGGGCTGCCCGCCCACATGAACAGCGCAGCGACCAGGGCGATCGATGCCGCCCCGGCCACGAGAAGTACCACCAGGGGGCTTGCGCGCATTTGCTGCTTGAGTCGCGAAAGCGTGGTGTTGTCTTTAGCACTCTCTGCCGCCGTACCGCGAGCGGCGTTGGGGGAAGAGCTGGTTTGACGGCCTGCCGTAGCGCCGGTTTCGCTCATGAAAGCCTCCAGGGGGCTGAGCAAAACAGGTCACGGCCAGGGCGCATCATCAATGAAGGCATGGGCAATATCCGTCAATCGCGGTGAGTCGTGAACAGACGTCCAAATCGATGAAATGATGCGGAACTTTGATGTGCGCCATTATGCTTAGGCGGGTCGAGCATGAACGAAGGAAAAGCTCAGCTTTTATTACTTATTTGTTCGTATGAGGGATTTACTGCCGGTGGTAGGGTGTCGGTATTACTTTAACCGACTTCTCAATGAGGTATGCGTATGAGCTCACCTGCCATTCAGTCGGCGCTACAGCAGATGCAAGGGCTGGCCTCGCAAGCCGCAGCGCCCTTGAAAAACGATTCAGCGGCTCTGGGAGCCAACGGCGTCGGCCAAAGCGGTTTCGGTAGCGAGCTGCAGGCGTCGATTCGGCGTATCAATGAGTTACAGCAAAGCGCCAACTCAAAGGCGATGGCATTTCAGGCCGGCGAACCGAATCTCGAGCTTAACGACGTCATGGTCGATATGCAAAAGGCGAGTGTGGCCTTTCAAATGGGGATGCAGGTGCGCAATCGCATGGTCAGCGCCTACCGCGATGTCATGAACATGCAGGTATAGTGCAGCCAGGATAGCCACCTTTTTGGCCCTGTTTTCACTACAGCTTTAAATACAGCCGCGCAGGCCGATGCAAATGGCTTGATCAAGCGCCAGTTGCTGGTTTTATCGCCCGTTCGGCTGTTCTTTCTCTGAGCCTGGATTTACGCCTCAAGCGAAATCAACCCGCCCTGCATCTCCTCGATGTGCCTAAATACGGCCAGCACTTCCTCGTTGGGAATCTGGCGAATCACATCCCCTGTTTCTCGATCGATCACTCTCGTAATCAGCCGCGTTGGCTCTTCGCTAAGCTCGAATTCCAGCCCGCGTTGGCGCAGCATTTCGTTGATCCGCGCCATCGGCTCCTCGATTTCTTCGCGGGAAGGCGGCGAGCTTACGGCGGATGCTCTTGAGAGCCCTTCCACGATCTGCTGACGTGGCGGGAGTGGGGTGTAAGGTGTCGCGGCGTTATTGGAGGCAATCAGGGAACTATCCAGTGGTAAAGAGTCCATACGTAGATCCTTTTGTTGGGCTGCCAAGCGCTAAAAAGTCCGCTTTCGTCTAGCCGAAGCCCAGGCATATACGCACGGGCCTCGATAGTAGCTATCGGCCATGTATTGCATCACTTTAGCGCCCTCAGACGATTAACCTTAGCCGTTGCTTGAATGCCCAAAATAGCCATGAGCGCTGCGCCATATAAGGCAATAGCGCTTGATTAGCTTTGATATGCTAGCCGCAATGAGACCGGCGCCAACCGCTAGCGCCGACCGTGACGAGGTGGGTAATGGAAGTTGAGCAGGACGGGTTTGAAAGCGTCGACGATCAGTCGGCGATGGGCGCTTTGCTGGATACGATGATCGAAACGGGAGGTGTGTCGATCTGTCTGTCGACGCCGGAGGCAGACCCCGAGCCAATCGTGTTGATGGAGCAGTATCCCGGCGAGGCGCTGGTCATGGACCTGTCGGCAGTGAGCCATCTTCTACATCAACTGCAGGACGGTGACTCCTTTTTTCTGCGCGGGCAGTCCCAGGGAAAGGTCATTCGCACCACGCCCTTAAAGCTTATCGAGACCCGCCACTCCGGCGGGCGCTTTCTTTGTACCAGCAGCTATCCCGATGCGCTTTGGGTGCTCCAGCGGCGTGAATCGTTTCGCGCGCAGCTGCGTATGGGGATGTCGGTGGCGGTACGGGTGATCGATGAGCGCGGCGATAACGTTTCAGGTGAGCTTCGCGATTTGTCACAAAGCGGCTGCCAGGTCGAGCTTCCGCTTAGCGCCAGTGGCCTTTTAACCCAGTCCAGCTCGCCGCTGCGTTTGGAGTTCACCTTTCCTGACGGCACGCACTTCGCGGTCGACGCCGAAGCGCGTCACCAGCAAACCGATGCCGAGCACCACCTGCTGCGCGTGGGCTTCGAGCTGGTCGATCATACCGTCGATCAGTCACGCAAGATCTGGTATTTCGTGTGCGAAATCGAGCGCGAAGCGACGCGCTACGACAAGGAATCCGAGGTTGCCACGCGCCAGTCGTCGCCGCTGTTCACCGCAGAGGGAATGGACAAGAGCGAGCAGGACCAGGTCGGCCGGCGTGATCTCAAGCACTACGCCACGCCCGCTGCCCGGCGGCTGGTCAAGGTGGCGGCATACCTGGACGCCCAGCTTCTGCTGCTGACTCAGGGCAGTGATATCGACTCGCGTCAGCTATCGCTCAACGCCGATCGCATCATAAGTCTGCATGAAGAGGATCGACAGGCGCTTTTGTTCGCCTCTCGCTGCCTGTCGCTCGAGCCGGTACTCGTGCGTCACGGCATCGCGGTGGCGATTCACCTGCTCGACTGGATCGGAGGCGATTTGCCGGCGGATGTGCGCAAGGCATTGGTGGCGAGCTCGCTGGTGCACGATCTTGGCAAGGCGCTGATCTCCCAGGTGGTCTATACGGCGCCCCACTTCGAGGCGTCGCACCTCGAGGCGCTGAGTGAGCACCCGGGGCTTTTGCTCGAGCGGCTCAAAAGTTGTCAGTGGCTCTCCCAAAGCGTGGCGCACTCCGTCATCAAGGGTATCAACGAGCGTATGGACGGCAGTGGCTACCCCGATCGGCTGGGTGGCACAGAGCTGGGTGAGCTTGCGCGCGCCTGTGCGATTATCGACGTGGTGGAGGCGATGCGCCGTGACCGCCCCGACCGGCCCGCCAAAACGACTCAGGAGATCTATCGCTACCTGCTGAGTCACCCGGAGCAGTTCGATGCGCGCTGGGTCAAGCGCTACATCGACCATTTCAAGGCACTGCCGGTGGGCGCGCTGGTGCGTTTTTCGAGCGAACAGCTTGGCTGGATCGTTCGTCTTGACGGCGAGGGGGCGCCGGCCGAGGTCGTACTGACCGAGCAGGCCGTCGCGCCGCTGAGAGGAACGCTCAAGTACAGCGTTTCCGGCGATGTCACCGAGCGCCTTGGCGTGCCGAAACGCGAGCTGGCGGTGTCTACCTGACGCGCCGCATTCGCGTTTAAAAAGGACGCTAACGATTAAAGTCGCCGTTGGCGGCGCCGATAGACAAGGATAGGCCCGACAGCCTTTACAAGAGCATCGAACGGATCGCGGGCGGCGGGCATTTTTTCAATACAGGAGCATACTTATGACATATTCTCGCAGCGCCAGCGCTTACGGCCGGGGAGCGAATGCCTACGCCCGCGTCGGCGTAGAGAGTGGCGTCATGTCGGCCGACCCCCACCAGCTTATCGTTATGCTGTTCGACGGCGCTCAGGCCTCGATTCGCGCCGCGCGCATTCACATGCAGGCGGGTAACGTGAACGAAAAAGGCCGCGCGATTTCAAAAGCGCTGGATATCGTCAATAACGGCCTGGCCGCCGCGCTCGATCAGGAGAAGGGCGGCGAAATCGCCGAGCGACTGGGGTCGCTTTACGACTACATTGCGCGGCTGCTTTTGACCGCTAATTTGCGCAATGATGAAGAAAGCCTGAACCAGGCGGAGCGCCTACTAGAGGATGTGGCCTCGGCCTGGCGTGAAATCGGCCAACAACAAAGTGCGTGAGGCGCCCATGTCTGCTTTCGATTCGGCATCCGACGATAGCCAGCAAGTTCTGCTCGACACCTACACCGAGCTTTTGACCCGCGCCGCGCAAATGCAGGTGCTGGCGAGCAGCGAGCAGTGGGCGGAACTTATCGAGGAGCGTACCCATTACGTCATGCTCGTCGACAAGCTGCGCGAGCTCGATGAACGCGTTACGCTCGACGACACCGGCAAGGCGCGCAAGGCCGAGCTTCTCGAGCGCATACTCGAGCACGATGTCGAGATTCGTCGGCGGCTGGTCACCCGGCGCGACGAGCTCGGGAAGCTGATTGGCGTGTCGCAAAAACAGCGTGATCTGCACCGCGCCTACGCTCCTCAGCAAGGCGGCTCTTATCAGGATGAGCCCTCGCCGTGAGCGGCATCACGCCGTTGATCGACACACTGATGCACCAGGTGTTGGGGCGTCAGGGCGAGTCATCGCTGCAGCGTTCGATCAATGCGCCCGTCCAGCCGGTCACTTACGGCGATGGGCCCCGCGCGCTTTCGCGCGATGCAGGCCTGGATGGCCGTCCTCCCGCACAGCCGCTCATCGACGAGCTGCGCCGCTTGCCGCCGTCGCTCGACCAGCGCGGTCGCGGCGCGATTGATGCCCGCGGCGACGCGCCGCCAGGCTCTACACAAACGCATTTTAGCCCCGCCGCGCGCAGTATCGCCGACGTGCTGCTGCGTTTTCCCGCCTCGCCCGCCGCGCTGCGGCCAGCTGCCCCTTTGATGCAGCCCGGTGAGCCGGTTAGCGCCGATACGCTCTCCAATCGCTTGAGTGCCAGCATCCGCGACAGCGGCCTTTTTTACGAGGCGCATCTCAAGCGCTGGTTTCAAGGCGACGTGCCCCGTTTGCAGCTGATGCGTGAGCCGCAGATGCAGCTTGCAAGGCCCCAGGCGGCCGGCCAGGCACCAGCAATGGGGGCCTTTACTGGCCCTGGCGCACAGCCTTCTGCTTCCAGCGCCATTTTACCCAACACACCGCTTTTGTTCGTACAGGCGCCCACTGCGGCCAGCGGCCTGTCACTCCTCCCCGCGCCGCCGCTGGCAACACCGGCTCGACAGGGGGCGTTGACGCCAGGGGCGATGGCGCCGCTGCCCGGCGCCGTCCAGTCCGGCGCCCCGGCGACAACCAGTGAGCCCGGCGTTTATGAGCGGCCGACCACCGCGCTCTCGTCGACGCCGGCCCCGCTCACCGGGGGCGCACGGGGAAACGGCGTCTCCCCGCAGGACATCGAGGCGCTGCGCGATATCGATACGGCCGCCACGTTCAAGCGTGAGATCGTTCACGAAAGTCTTCAGCCACTGGTACGCCAGCAGCTGGAGATGCTGGCGACGCCGGCTCTGCGTTGGGAGGGGGACGTCTGGGCGGGCATCTTCATGGCGCTGGTCATCAAGCTGCCCGGTAGCGGCCAATTCGGGGAGTCCGGCGGCGAAGAGGGGGAAGCCGATCAGCGGTGGCATTCGCAAATGCACCTCGATGTCCCCGCGGTCGGCGCCTTCGACGTCGCCCTCACCCTCGTTCAATCCACGCTGGGGGTCGATGTGACCGCCCAGAATGCGGAGACTCATCAGCGTCTGACGCCTGCCGTGGAGGACCTCCGTACCCGTCTTGGCGCGCTCGATTT
Organism: Halomonas sp. PAMB 3264; assembly: GCF_031954245.1. Lineage (NCBI taxonomy): Bacteria > Pseudomonadati > Pseudomonadota > Gammaproteobacteria > Oceanospirillales > Halomonadaceae > Halomonas > Halomonas sp. PAMB 3264. The sequence goes on along the minus strand of NZ_CP134866.1, from coordinate 3,588,842 downwards.
CCAACATGTGCGCGTAACGCTTAAAGCAATGGCGGGCGACGCCTGATGGACGGTTCGAACGAGCGCCGCCGTCAGGCGGTTGCGCTGGCTTATCAGGAGGGCGAACAGGCGCCGCGCGTCGTTGCCAAGGGCTACGGTGAGCTTGCCGAGCGGATCATGGCCGAGGCCGAGCGCCAGGGCATTTATGTTCATGACGCCCCCGAACTCGTCGCGCTTTTAATGCAACTTAACCTGGACAGCGAAATTCCTGCTAGCCTGTATCAAGTGGTCGCCGAACTGCTGGTATGGGTATTCGAGCTCTCGGAGAATGAGCCGACTCATATAGAAAGGCGCAAGTAGCCAATACCGACGTTGTGTGCAACCATGATAATGGTCAAACATCCGCAATGTTTTCACGTCAGTATTACAATTCTTTATCGCCTGGACGTTCGATGGAACATTATGAGTCAAACAAGCTTCTTTGATGAAATACAAGAAATTAACCTCGCGTATCTGTTGTTGGCCCAGAGGCTTTTGAGCGAAGATCGTGAGGCGGCGATGCTGCGTTTGAAGGTAGATAACGAGCTTGCCGATCTGCTCGTCTCCATGAACGCGCGGCAACTCTCCAGACTCGCGCGTACCAATCAATTGGTGTGCCGGTTCAGCCAGATAAGCGCGGGCCAGCTGCGTCAGGTAATGGAAAACCCCAGAGATCAAGGGCTTTCAGGGCTTCATGCGTCGCTACTGATGGCCAGCGAGCCGTTCGATTCGCTACCCGAGGGGGAAAAAGAGTGAGCCAAAAAAGCCTGGTCGATGAAATGCACCAGGTGCAGCTGGCGATCGAGCTCATCGAGCTCGGGGCCCGCCTGCAGGTGCTGGAAACGGAAACCGAACTCAGCCGCACGCGACTGATCAAACTGTACAAGGAAGTGCGGGGTGTTTCACCGCCCAAGGGCATGCTGCCCTTTTCGACGGACTGGTTCGTCACCTGGCTTCCCAACGTCCATTCGTCGCTTTTCTACAACATCTATAAAAGCCTGAGAAAAAATACTGACTGCGAGCGCATCGATGCCTTCGTTAAGGCATACCGCATCTATGAAGAGCAGATCAAGATCGAAAACGTCGATCCGGTGTTGGGATTGACCCGCGCCTGGACGTTGGTACGTTTTTTCGAGAGCGATCTTTTACAGCTTACCCCCTGCACTCGCTGCGAAGGCCATTTCGTCGCCCACGCTCACAGCCCTACTCGCGACTACGTATGCGGTATTTGCCAGCCGCCCTCACGCGCCGGAAAGACGCGAAAATCGCTCTCCTGAGCGGCCCACCACGCCTTTTACGTTTTCCGCTATCGCGGCCCATTCGGTTTTAATCCTGGGATAAAGGTAAAAGGCGGCGGTACTTTATCATTAAGAATCGCCATTGCCCGGGTATGATAGCCCTAAGCGTTGCTTAGGCGGGAAGCGCTTACGTTCATCATCGATGACGACGCTGGCTTCTCGAGTTACTCACTGTTATCGCAAGGAATGTGCGCGTGCTGATTGCCTTAGGTTATCTGGTGGTACTGCTGTCGGTATTCGGCGGGTATATGTTGGCGGGGGGAAGCCTTGGGCCGATCTATCAGCCTCTCGAGCTATTGATCATCGGGGGGGCTGGCGTGGGCGCGTTCATTGCGGCCAATAACGGCAAAGCGATCAAGGCGACGTTCAAGATACTGCCCCGGCTCAAGCGGGCCAAAAAGTATGACAAAGCGCTCTACATGGAGCTCATGGCGCTGCAGTTCAAGATTCTGTCGAAGATTCGTCGCGAAGGGATGCTCGGCATCGAGCGCGATATCGACACGCCCGCAGAGAGTGCGCTGTTTCAGGAACATCCGACGGTGCTGGCCGACCCGCATATCATGAACTTTCTGACCGACTATCTGCGCCTGATGGTCAGCGGTGGCATGGAGCCCATGGAAATCGATGAGCTGATGCTGCACGAAATCGAAGTGTTCGAGCAGGAAATGCACGTGCCGATCGATGCGATCAGCAAGGTGGGCGACGCCATGCCGGCCTTCGGTATCGTGGCCGCGGTCATGGGCGTGGTCAAAGCGCTGACCTACGCCGATGCGAGCCCCGACGAGATGGGTGAAATGATCGCCCACGCGCTGGTCGGTACCTTTCTGGGTATTTTGATGGGCTACGGCTTCATTAGCCCGATCGCCAGCTACGCCGACCGTCAGGCCCGCGAGGCCGAGAAGATGCTTCAGTGTATTCGCGTAACGCTGTTGGCCAGCCTGCATGGCTACGCACCGCAGTTGGCCGTGGAGTTTGGCCGCAAGGCGCTGCACACCGCCGAACGCCCGAGCTTTAGCGAGCTTGAAGAGTACGTCCGCGATGCCAAGAAGGGTGGCGCTGCATGAGTAAAGGGGCCGACAAGCGCCCGATCGTCATCCGGCGCAAAAAAGTGGTTCACGCCCACCACGGCGGTGCGTGGAAAATCGCTTTGGCAGATTTCATGACCGCGCTGATGGCGCTTTTTTTGGTGCTCTGGATTTTGAGCGTGGCCAGTGAAGAGCAGCGCCAGGGGGTAGCCGACTACTTTAGCGCGCCGCTGGCCACCGCGATCACCGGGGGCGATCGCTCCGGCAGCACCAACGTCATTCCCGGCGGCGGCCCTGACCCAACCCATACCGACGGCGAACGCGCGCGTATCGATACCCTCCAACACACCCGCCCCAGCATGCAGGAGCGACGCTTTTTCGAGGACCTGCAGGCGCGTATCGAGCGCGCCATCGAGCAGGACCCGGAGCTTCGTCAGCTGCGCTCCCAGATGCGCTTCGACCTGACCCGAGAGGGGCTGCGTATTCAGCTTCTGGATACCGACCAGCGGCCGATGTTCGAACTCGGCAGCGACCAGGTCGCCTCCTACATGCGAAGCCTTCTACGTACCATGGCGCCGCTTTTGAACGAATTACCCAACGAGCTCAGCATTAGTGGCCATACCGACAGCGTGCCCTACGCCGGCGGCTATCGTGGCTACAGCAACTGGGAGCTCTCCAACGACCGTGCCAACGCCTCGCGCCGCGAGCTCGTCGCGGGAGGGCTCGACCCGGACCAGCTTCTGCGCGTCTCCGGCTTTGCCGACCGCGTGCTGCTGCCGGATACCGACTCCGTCGACCCGCGTAACCGCCGGATCGAACTGGTCGTGCTGCTGCCCGAAATCGCCGAGGCGATCCGCAATCCGAGCATTTTGAGTCAGGGCGAGCCCGTGTCGAACGAAAATAGCCTCGAAGAGACTTTAGAAAATCTGCCGCAGGCCGATACAGCCCAATAAGCAAGGCTTGTCATAACAACTATGACGCTAATGTGGAGCAGTGCATGGATATAGCGGATTTTTTTGACACCTTTTTCGAGGAGGCGGAAGAGCTCCTGGCGGACATGGAACAGCACCTGCTGGAGCTGGATGTCGATGATCCGGATAGCGAGCAGCTAAACGCCATCTTTCGCGCCGCCCACTCGATCAAGGGCGGGGCGGGCACGTTCGGCTTTAGCGTGCTGCAGAAAACCACGCACATGCTGGAAAACCTGCTGGATTCTGCACGCAAGGGCGAGCTTTCGCTGCGAGCCGACCTCGTGGATACGTTTTTAGAGGCCAAGGACATCATGCACGAACAGCTCAACGCCTACCGCAGCGAGTCAGAACCCGATCAGCAGGCTTTCGAGCGTATTTGCCAAACGCTTCAGCAAATCGCGCTCGAAGAGATGGGCGAGCCGCTGGCGGTTGCGCCGGTCGTCGCCCCCGAACCCGCGACTGAACCCGTGCAGGCGCCGAGCGAGCCGGCCGCAAGCGGCCAGCTTCTCGTCGCGCTTTTGAACGTCAAGGAGAAGGATCGCACGCTGCTGGTCGAAGAGCTCGAGCAGCTCGGTGAGATCAAAAGCCAGTCTGGCGATGAGCAGCGCTTCGAGGTCGTGATGACGGCAAGCGTCAGCGCCGACGACATCGAGGCGGTGATGTGCTTCATCATCGAGCCCGAGCAAATCAGCATCAGCGCCGCTCCCTCCAGTGCCGCCTCCCCGGACAGCGCCGCCACCCCGGCACCCAAGCCGTCGGCGCCGACTGAAAAGCCCGCAGCTGCGCCAGCTCCCGCCGCCAGTAAGCCGAATACGCCGAAAAGCGCCGGCGAAAAAGGCGGTGAGAAAGGCGGCAAGAAAAGCGCGTCGGAGTCGAGCTCGATTCGCGTGTCGGTAGACAAGGTCGACCAGATCATCAACCTGGTGGGCGAGCTGATCATCACCCAGTCCATGCTCGATCAAACGGTGAGCGATTTAAGCGACCAGTCGGCGTCAAGCGGCTCGCTGCAAAACGGCATGAGTCTTCTGCAGCGCAACGCCCGCGACCTGCAGGAAGCGGTGATGTCGATCCGCATGATTCCCATGGAGTTCGTCTTTAGCCGTTTCCCGCGCGTGGTGCGCGACACCGCCGGCAAGCTGGGTAAAGAGATCGAGCTGATCACCGAAGGCAAATCCACCGAGCTCGACAAGAGCCTGGTCGAGCGGATCACCGACCCGCTGACCCACCTGGTGCGCAACAGCCTCGATCACGGGATCGAGATGCCCGACAAACGTGAAGCGCTGGGCAAACCCCGCCAGGGCAAGCTGACGCTGGCCGCGCGTCACCAGGGTGGCAACATTTTGATCGAAGTGAAGGACGACGGTGCCGGCATGGACCGCGAGCGCCTGCTCGCCAAGGCGCGGGAAAACGGCCTGAACGTCTCCGACACCATGTCGGATGAAGAGGTGTATCAGCTCATTTTCGCGCCGGGCTTCTCCACTGCCGCCGAGGTGACCGATGTCTCCGGGCGCGGCGTCGGCATGGACGTGGTCAAGCGCAACATTCAGGGCATGGGCGGGCGCGTCGAGATCCAGTCGAAGCTGGGTGAGGGCACCAATACGCGGATCGTGCTGCCGCTGACGCTGGCGATTCTCGATGGTATGTCGATCAAGGTGGGCAGCGAAACCTTCATTCTGCCGCTTTCCACGGTGCTCGAGTCGCTTCAGCCCGCGAAAGGCGACATGTACGCCATGGCCGGTGACGATGTCGTGCTCAAGGTGCGCGACGAGTATCTGCCGGTGATCGCCATTCACGAAGCGCTCGACGTGGCGGACGCCATCACTGACCCGACCCGCAGTATCGCCGTGATCGTACAGGGCGAAGGCCGGCGCTATGCGCTGCTGGTCGACGAGCTGGTCGGTCAGCAGCAGGTGGTGGTCAAGAACCTGGAAGACAACTACCGCAAGGTGCCAGGCGTTTCCGCTGCCACGATTCTGGGCGACGGAAGCGTCGCGCTGATTCTGGACATTACCGGGCTGCATCGCCTGAGCCGCGCCAAAAAGGAAGCGGGAAAGCCCGCTTACGCCCAACACCTCTCGTATGACAAGGAGATCGAACTGTCATGACCCAAGCCAATAGTGATGCGGTGCTGGCCGCCGCCGAAGCGGACAACAGCGAATTTCTGGTGTTCTCGCTAGGCGAGGAAGAGTACGCCATCGACATCCTGAAGGTTCAGGAGATCCGCGGTTACGAAAACGTCACCCGCATCGCCAACGCGCCGGACTTCATCAAGGGCGTGACCAATTTGCGCGGTGTGATCGTGCCGATCGTCGATCTGCGCATCAAGTTTCATCTCGATAACGTCGAGTACGGCGGCCAGACGGTGGTCATCGTCGTCAACGTGGCCGATCGCGTGGTGGGCATCGTGGTGGACGGCGTGTCGGACGTGATGACGCTGACGCCGGATCAGATCAAGCCGGCACCGGAGTTCGGCGTCACGCTCTCCTCGGATTTCTTGAGCGGGCTTGGCAGCCTCGAGGATCGCATGCTGGTGCTGGTGGACATCGACAAGCTTTTGACCAGCGAAGAGATGGCACTGGTTGATACTACCCGTCACGCCTGATAACCGCCGGCGCGAGAGCGCTCGGTCACGACCTGGATATTGAAAGCGCCGACGCGGCGAGTGCTGCGGGCGTAAAAGGGGCGACTGTCGATGCATACCCTGTTGAGCAACATGACCGTTCGGCTGAGCTGGACGCTGGTGCTGGTCACCTTTTCCGCTCTGACCGTTGCCGCCTGTGCCACCGGGCTCTACGCGCTGGATAAAAGCGGTGTGCTGGTGGCCAGCGCGGCCGATAGCGCCGCTCAACAGCGTTTCGACGCCTTCGCCGACCTTGCGCGCTGGGCCCTGATCGCCATTTTGGTGATCACGGCGCTGACCGTGGCGGTCGTGGCCTGGGGCGTGAGCGCCAACGTGTTGCGCCCGCTGAGCCGTTTGGTGGGCTACTTCGAACGCATGGCCGAGGGCGATTTGAACCAGTCGATCACCGCGCCCGGCAATAACGAAATCGGGCGGCTCTATCTCGCCATGGCGGCAATGCAAGGGTCGCTTTCGCAAACCGTGGGGGTGGTGCGCCGAAGCGGGGTGCTCATTGTCGAGCGTGCCCACGACATCGCCAGCAGCAACGGTGACCTGTCCGCGCGCACCGAGCAGCAGGCCTCGTCGCTCGAGGAGACCGCCTCCAGCATGGAGGAGCTCGCCTCGACGGTGAACCACAACGCGGACAACGCCCGCCAGGCCAGTAAGCTTGCCAGCGACGCCACGCTCACCGCGCGTCAAAGCGGCGAGGAGGTGAGCCGCATCGTCGAGACCATGGAAGAGATCAGCTCGAGCTCGCATCGAGTGGCCGACATTATCACGCTCATCGACACCATCGCCTTTCAAACCAACATTCTGGCGCTCAACGCCTCCGTCGAAGCGGCGCGCGCCGGCGAGCATGGCCGCGGTTTCGCCGTGGTCGCCCAGGAAGTGCGTAGCCTGGCCAGCCGCTCCGCCTCTGCCGCCCAGGAGATCCGCACGTTGATCGATACCTCGCTTGCCAAGGTTGACAGCGGCACAGCGCGGGTCAATCAGGCCGGGCAGACCATGCAGGGGCTGGTCAGCGCAGTGCAACGGGTGAGTGACATCATGGACGAAATCGCATCGGCCTCGTCTGAACAGAGCAATGGGATCGGCCAAGTCAACCAGGCGGTGACTCAAATGGACGACGTCGTGCAGCAAAACGCACGGCTCGTGCAGCAGGCCGCCGAACGCGCAAGGGAGCTCGAAGGCGATGCGGCGCGCCTGCGTGACGCGGTCGAGCGCTTCAAGGTCGCCGGGGGAGCGACTCAAGGCGCGTCGGCGCCGGTAGCCAGGCCGGCGCTGCCCGCCGCGCCCGTCGAGCGCGCCAGGCCGGTACGCTCGGCGCCGGCCGTCGAAGAGTGGGAGGCGTTTTAAACCGGCATCGTTCGGGCCGTCATCAGTACCCCTGGAGAACACGGTTTCGCCGTGCTCTGCATCGGGATCATTTTCAAAAAAAGAACAAGGTAGAGCATGCGCAATAACCAACCCGTCACGCAGCGCGAAATCGAACTGGGAAGCGACGATTTTCTGGTCTCGCGAACGGATCTTGAGGGCAACATTACTTATGCCAACCCGGCGTTCGTCGCGATCAGCGGCTATACGCGCGATGAGCTGATCGGCGCGCCGCACAACATCATTCGCCACCCGGACATGCCGCCCGTGGCGTTCAAGGATCTGTGGCAAACCGCCAGAGCGCAAAAGACCTGGCGTGGGCTGGTCAAGAACCGCTGCAAAAACGGCGATCACTACTGGGTCGAGGCCAGCGTCACGCCGATCATCGAAAACGACGAGGTGGTGGGCTACACCTCGGTGCGCATCCAGGCGAGCCGCGAGGCGATCGACCGCGCCCAGCGCGTTTACGCCGAGGTCAACGCCGGGGGAGGCAAGGCGATCTATCTCGACAAGGGCCGTATTCGCCGGCGCGGCGCGCTCCAGCGGCTAAAGCGCCTGCGCCTGACGACCATTCGCGCAAAGCTCGTCGGCATGGTGGTGATCGGCAGCGCGCTGTTGCTGTTGGGCGGCGGGCTTGGGCTTTTTGGTATCAACGCCGCCGGCGATCGGCTGACGCAGCTTCATCAAAACGGTTTGCGTGACGTTATTCGCTTGCAGCAGATCGACCAGGGCATCGCGTTGACGCGTCAGTCGCTGGTCGAGTCCGATCGGATGGAGCTGGTCGATCGCCGCTTCGATATCGGTGATGAGATCACTCAGCGTGCCGAGGAGATCAGTGCGACCTGGCAGGCCTTTTTCGATCGAGAGGAGAACGCGACCGGGCTTGCCACCGAGTTCGACGCGCAGCTTGAAACGTTTTTCGAAGGCGGCGTGACGAGCGCCGTTCGGGTACTGCAGTCCGACGACGCGCTGGACGTGTTTACCCAGCTGGGCGATATCACCACCCAAATCAACGAAGAAGGGCGGGCGCTGTCGCTGATGGTGAACGAGCTGATCGGTCAGGAGCAGCGCGCCGCCGAGGCGATGGCCGCCGAAGGCGAACGGGCGCAGGCGAGCATGCTGACCACCCAGGCCATCGTCATGGTCGTTGGGCTGCTTGCACTGATTCTGCTGGGTGTCATGATTCTGCGCTCGATCGTCAGGCCGCTCAATGACGCCTCGCGCTTCACCCTGCAAATCGCCGGCGGCAACCTCGCAGCCCGCGCGCCCTCGACGCGGCGCGACGAGATCGGCCATCTGCTGGGCTCGCTGAACACCATGCGCAAGAGCCTTGGCAGCATCATTGGCGACGTCAAGGAGGGGATCGACGTGGTCACGCCGGCGGCGCGCAATATCGCCAGCGGCAATGAAGAGCTCTCGGCGCGCACCGAACAGCAGGCGGCGTCGCTGGCTCAAACCGCCTCCAGCATGGAGCAGATGACCGCGACCGTACGGCAAAACAGCGACAACGCTCAAAAAGCGCGCCGTCTGGCCGATAACAATGCCGAGCGGGTCAGTCAAACCGGCGACCTGATGACCGAGCTTGTCAGCAACATGCAGCGCATTACGCAAAGCTCGCAAAAGATGACCGACATCATCGATGTCATCGACGGTATCGCGTTTCAGACCAACATTCTGGCGCTGAATGCTTCCGTGGAGGCGGCGCGGGCCGGCGAGCACGGTCGCGGTTTCGCCGTGGTGGCCGAAGAGGTGAGAAATCTCGCCGGCCGTTCGTCCGCCGCCGCTCAGGAAATTCGCGGTCTGATCGACAGCTCGCACCAGGATGTCACCACCGGCGCCTCGCTGGTCGAGCAGGCCGAAGGTGCGATCAACGAGGTGGTCGACGCCGCGCGCAGCGTGACCGACATCATGCACCAGATTTCGTCGGCATCAGAAGAGCAGAGCAGCGGCATCAGTGAGGTCAACCAGTCGGTGACCGAAATGGATCAGGCCACGCAGCAAAACGCCGAGCGTGTGCAGCAAACGGCGCAGGCCGCTCTTGCGCTCGAGCACCAGGCAAGCCTTCTGTCGATGTCGGTCGAGGCGTTTCGACTGCAGCGGCAAACCCAACAAGCCCACGCGAGCGCGACTTATAAGACGCCTTCGCCGACGCTTTCCACCGGGAAGTCATCTTCCCTACCGCCGGCTGCCAGCCCCGCTAAGCGGCAGGTCGCGGTTGCAGAGGAGTGGCAGGAATTTTGAACGAATCATGCGTTGAGTCGGGAGAAAAAAGCCCCTGGACGACGGGCGGTCAGGTCGAGCGCGACCTGATTCTCACGGACGCCGACTTTTTGCGCGTTAGGGAGCTGATCTATCAGCGGGCCGGCATCGTGCTGGCCGAACACAAGCGGGAGATGGTTTATAGCCGGCTGGCACGGCGACTGCGTCATCACGGCCTGACGCGCTTCACCGATTATCTGACGCGCCTCGAGCGTCAGCCGGACGCGAGTGAGTGGGAGGCGTTCACCAACGCGCTCACGACCAACCTGACCGCGTTCTTTCGTGAGGCGCACCATTTTCCGCTGCTGGCCCAGCACCTGAAGGACCGCACCGGCCCCATCACCATCTGGTGCGCGGCGGCCTCCACCGGTGAGGAGCCCTACTCGATCGCCATGACGCTGCTGGAAGTGCTCGGTTCCCGGGTGTCGAACGCCAAGGTGATCGCCACCGATATCGACACCGATGCGCTGGCGAAGGCGCGCGCGGGGATCTACCCCCAGGAGCAGGTGCGCAAGCTCGACGAAGCGCGCGTAAAGCGCTTTTTCCAGAAGGGAACGGGCAGCCACGAGGGCCTTGCCCGGGTGCGCCCGGAAGTGGCGGCGCTGGTGGAGTTTCAGCCGCTCAACTTGCTGGCGCCCTCCTGGTCGGTAAAGGGGCCTTTTGACGCCATTTTTTGTCGCAACATCATGATCTATTTCGATAAAGAGACACAGTCCCGAATTTTGGCCCGCTTCGCCCCGGTGATGAAAAGCGACGGTCTGTTGTTCGCCGGCCACTCGGAGAATTTTTCCTACATCAGCGACGCTTTCAAGCTGCGTGGCCAAACGGTCTACACCCGGGCCGTGCGGTGAGCGCCGAGCCGAGACCCTGCTGGAAAGGCGTGTAGCGATGAATTCACTAACAGGAGGCGGACCTTGAGTACTGCCAAAATCAAAGTGCTGTGCGTCGACGACTCGGCGCTGATCCGTGATCTGCTCACCACGATCATCAACGAACAGCCGGATATGCAGGTGGTCGCCACCGCCCCGGACCCACTCGTGGCTCGCGATTTGATCAAGCAGCACAATCCGGACGTGCTGACCCTCGATGTCGAAATGCCGCGCATGGACGGGCTCGATTTTCTCGACCGGCTGATGCGCTTGCGCCCAATGCCGGTGCTAATGGTGTCGTCGCTGACCCAAAGCGGCTCGGAAATCACCCTGCGCGCGCTGGAGCTTGGGGCGCTTGATTTCGTCGCCAAACCGAGCATCGGGGTGCGCAGCGGCATGATGGAGTACGCCAACGAAATCGCCGAAAAGATTCGCGCCGCCGCGCGCTCGCGCCCGCGTCAGGCGCGTAAGCCCACGTCGGCGCCGGCGGCGCTGAGCGCGCCAATGATCACCAGCGAAAAGCTGATCATCATCGGCGCCTCGACCGGTGGCACCGAAGCGATTCGCGCCGTGCTCGAGCCGCTACCCGCCAATTCACCGGCCATTTTGATTACCCAGCACATGCCCGGCGGCTTTACCCGGTCGTTTGCCGAGCGCCTGAACAGGCTTTGCCGTATCACCGTGAAGGAAGCCTCGGAAGGCGAGCGCGTGCTTCCCGGGCACGCCTATATCGCCCCCGGCGGCCAGCATTTGGAACTGGCCCGCAGCGGTGCCAACTACGTGGTGCGCCTGCACGATGGCGAGCCGGTCAACCGACACCGCCCCTCGGTCGACGTACTGTTTGACTCCGCCTCGAAGTATGCCGGCAAGAACGCCATCGGCGTCATTTTGACCGGCATGGGCAAGGATGGAGCCAACGGGCTTTTGAAGATGCGCCAGGCCGGCGCACCGACGATCGCCCAAAACGAGCAGAGCTGCGTGGTGTTCGGTATGCCCCGCGAAGCGATTGCAGTAGGCGGCGCCTGTGAGGTGCTGGCGCTGGATGACATTCCTGAACGTCTCATGGCGCTGGTGGCAGCGTCCGGTCGCGCGCAGCGGGTATAACTTTATATAAGGGGGTTGATAGGTCATGAAGCATATCGGGCGTAATTTTAGTATCCACGCGGCCGTCATCGCAGCGCTTGGCGGCTTTACGGTGTTGATACTGGCGTTGATCGCACTCAACGTGATGACGGATCGTTCTACCGCAAAGAGCGTGAATACGCTGACCACCATCAGCCGGGCGCAGCTCAACGAACTCAACCGGGGTGATTCGCTGCTCAACCAGGCACTGTTATCGCTCGAAACCGCGTCCAACTACCTCACAGGGAACCAGAGCGCGCTCGCCACTGAGTCGCTCAACACGGCGCTCGACCGCATCGAGCGCGCCGAAGCGCGCTTTAACAACTTCATCGCGACGCCGCGAACCCCTCAGGGCGAGGAGCTGGCACGAGAAATGATCGCAGACTATCAACGCCTGATGCCGGTCGTTAGACGCCAGCAAGAGGCGTTGCTAAACCGTGACATGGCGACTTTCAACCAGCTACGCACCGAAATGAAAGCGCCGCTGGCCACGATGGCAGAGAGTATCACCGCGTTCACCCAGTACGGCTTTTCACGGGTAGATGCGATTCACGATGAGCTTGAGTCGCAGCGCCATCTGTTCAACATGCTCTACGTCGCGGCGGTGATCATCTCGCTCATTCTCATCGTCGTGATTTACATCGGCCTGCGTCGCACCGTGACCTTGCCGCTCAACGACGCCGTGCGCCGGCTCAACAAAATCGCCGAGGCGGATCTGACCGAGCCGGTACCCCCCTCGGGCAAGAATGAAATCGGTCGCCTGTTCGCGGCCATGGGCACCATGCAGCAAAACCTGACCGGGCTGGTCGAGCGCGTACGCGGCGGCAGTAGTGAGATCCACCACGGCACCCGTGAAATTAGCCAGGGCAACACCGAACTCTCTTCGCGCACCGAGCAGCAGGCGGCCTCCATCGAGGAAACCGCGGCGAGCATGGAAGAGATGACCGCCACCGTGAAGCAGAACGCGGACAACGCGCGCCAGGCCAGCACCCTGGCCGGTGAAGCGTCTACCACGGCGGAGCATGGCGGCCAGGTCGTCGAGCAGGTGGTCCAAACCATGCACGGCATCTCGCAAAGCTCGCAGAAGGTCGCGGACATCACCAGCGTAATCGACTCGATCGCCTTTCAAACCAATATCCTGGCCTTGAACGCCTCGGTGGAAGCGGCGCGGGCCGGTGAGCAGGGCCGCGGCTTCGCCGTGGTCGCGGGTGAAGTGCGCAACCTGGCGAGCCGCAGCGCCGACGCCGCCAAGGAGATCAAGACGCTGATCGACAGCTCCGTCAAGCAGATCAGCGAAGGCTCGACCCTGGTCGAGCAGGCAGGCGCCACCATGACCGACGTGGTCAGCGCCGTGCGCCGGGTCGCAGACATCATGGACGAAATTTCCGCCGCTTCTCAGGAGCAGAGCGACGGCATCGAGCAGGTCAGCCAGGCGGTCGGCCAGATGGACGAAGTCACCCAGCAAAACGCGGCGCTGGTGCAGCAGGCCGCCGCCGCCGCGGCCTCGCTCGAAGAGCAGGCCAGCCGCCTCGAAGAGGCGGTCGCGGTGTTCAAGGTGCTGGACGGCGGGCGCGGCTACACATCGGCTGCCACCGCCAGTGCGCGCCCCAAACCGGCCGTAGCACCCCAGCCCGCCAAGCAGATCGCTCAACGACCCGAGCCCGCGCGAGCGCGTGAAAGCCAGGTCGAAGAGTGGGAATCCTTTTAATTCAACGCCCCCGACGCCGGTCGGGGGCCAATGCCCCCTATAGAGAGAGAACGAGCAATGGCCGACAAGAACATGAGCTTTCTGGTCGTGGACGATTTTCCGACCATGCGTCGCATCGTGCGCAGTTTGTTGAAGGAGCTGGGCTTCACCAACGTCGAGGAGGCCGAGGATGGTCAGGATGCCCTCAACAAGCTGCGCGCGGGTAGCTTCGAGTTCGTCGTCTCCGACTGGAACATGCCGAATCTGGATGGGCTCGAGATGCTCAAGGAGATTCGCCAGGATGCCGCGCTCAAGGAGCTGCCGGTACTGATGGTGACCGCCGAGGCGAAAAAGGAAAACATCATCGCGGCCGCCCAGGCCGGCGCCAACGGCTACGTGGTCAAGCCGTTCACCGCCGCGACCCTTGAGGAAAAACTCAATAAAATCTTTGAAAAAATGGGCAAATAAAGTGGTCGGGCTTTGCGCCTGGCGCACGAGGAGAGTGCCATGAGTCATAACGAGCAGGCAGACAACAAGACGCTGCCCGACGACGCCGCCGATGATTTGATTCATCGGATCGGCAAGCTCACCCGTATGCTGCGCGACAACATGCGCGAACTCGGGCTCGACAAGGAGATCGAAAAAGCAGCGGTGGCCATTCCCGACGCTCGCGACCGGCTGCACTATGTCGCCACCATGACCGAGCAGGCGGCCGATCGCGCGCTCAACGCCATCGACCGCGCCCAGCCGCTGCAGGATCAGCTCGCCGAGCGGGCCGAGGCGCTCGACAAGCGCTGGGCGGCCTGGTTCGAAGCGCCTCAGGAGCTCGATGAGGCGAAGGAGCTGGTCAAGCAGACGCGTGGCTACCTGGGTGACGTACCCGCGATGACCGCGGCCACCAACAAGGAGCTGATGGACATCATGATGGCCCAGGACTTTCAGGACCTGACCGGCCAGGTCATCAAGAAGATGATGGATGTAATCCGCGAAATCGAGCACCAGCTCGTGCAGGTACTGATCGACAACGTGCCCGGCGCCGAGGCGCGCGAAAGCATGCAGCGCAAGGCCCAGGATCAGTGGGAAAACGACAGCGTACGGCGCAAGGAAGAGCTGCTCAACGGCCCACAGATCCGCGATAACGCCCCGGATATCGTGACCGGCCAGGATCAGGTGGACGACTTATTGGACGAATTAGGCTTTTAATACCTTGTTATTGAGACATTGTTAAACGTCTCATCTGGCACACTAGGCACCTTACTCAGCCGTCCTTCGGGGCGGCTGACTTTTGGTGCGCCGTCCAGGATGAGCCGGATGACTCATGGCAGACAACGATAGCGATCAGGAAAAAACCGAAGAGGCCACGCCCAGGCGAAAGGAGAAAGCCCGTGAAGAGGGGCAGGTTCCCCGCTCGCGTGAGCTCACGACTTTTCTACTGCTGATGGCCGGCGTCATCGGGCTTTGGGGCATGGGCCAGATGCTCTACGACCAGCTCGGCATGGTGATGGAGCGGGCATTCTTGTTCGACCGCCACCAGGCCTTCGACCCCATGCCAATGCTGACCAACGCGCTCGATCTCGGTGAGCGCACGCTGATCGCGATGATCCCACTGTTCGTACTGCTCGGCGCCGTGGCGCTGGTCGCACCCGCGCTGCTGGGCGGCTGGCTGGTCTCGGCCAAATCGATGCAGCCGAAGTTTTCCAAGCTCAACCCGATTTCGGGCGTCAAACGTATTTTCTCGAGCCAGGCGCTGATCGAGCTTGCCAAGGCGATCGCCAAATCGATTCTGGTCGGCGGCATCGCCAGCGCGTTCATCTATTTCAACATCGACCGGCTTTTGGGTCTGGCCGACCAGCCGGTGCAGCAGGCGCTGGCCAGTGCCCTGAATCTATCGGCGCTGGCGGCGGCTTTAGCGATCGCGTCGCTGGTGGTGGTGATTCTGATCGACGTGCCTTTTCAGCTTTGGAGCAACGCCAAGAAGCTTCGCATGAGCCAGGAAGAGGTCAAGCGCGAGCACAAGGAGTCCGAAGGCGACCCGCACGTGAAAGGGCGCATTCGCCAGCAGCAGCAGGCCATGGCGCGCGGGCGCATGATGAGCAAGGTGCCCGAGGCCGACGTCATCATCACCAACCCCACGCACTACGCCGTCGCGCTCTCCTATCAGGAGGGCCAGATGGGCGCACCGCGCGTGGTGGCGAAAGGCGCCGACGCGGTGGCCGCGCGCATTCGCGATATTGCCCAGGAGGCGAGCGTGCCGCGGCTGGAGGCCGCGCCGCTGGCGCGGGCGCTCTATCACCACGTTGATCTCGACGGCGAAGTGCCGGCAGAGCTCTATACCGCCGTGGCCGAGGTCATGGCCTGGGCGTACCGCTTGAAAAGCGTGGCGCAAGACGGTGGCGAAACGCCGCCAACCCCCGATAACTTACCGGTTCCCGACGAGATGACTCATCCCTCCCGAGGCCCTGGTGCTTTTGAGGCACGCTCATGAAGGCGTTTAGCCAGTTGATCAGTCGACGCAACCCCTTTGGCGATGTGCCGATCAAGCTGTTGGCCGGCCCGCTGCTGATTCTCATGATCCTTGGCATGATGATCGTGCCGCTGCCGCCGTTTGCGCTGGATCTGCTGTTCACCTTCAATATCGCGCTGTCCATCATGGTGCTGTTGGTGAGCATGTTCGCCGAAAAGCCGCTCGATTTCGCCGCGTTTCCCGCGGTGCTGTTGTTCACCACGCTGCTCCGGCTATCGCTCAACGTCGCCTCGACCCGCGTGGTGCTGATGGAGGGCCACCAGGGCGGCGCCTCGGCGGGCAAGGTGATCGAGGCTTTCGGCACGTTTCTGGTCGGCGGCAACTTCGCCGTGGGCCTGGTGGTGTTTCTGATCCTGGTGATCATCAACTTCATGGTCATCACCAAGGGCGCCGGGCGCATCGCCGAGGTCGGCGCGCGCTTCACTCTGGACGCCATGCCCGGCAAGCAGATGGCGATCGACGCCGATTTGAATGCGGGCCTGATCGGCGAGGAGGACGCCAAGAAGCGCCGCGCCGAGGTCGCTCAGGAGGCCGACTTCTACGGCTCCATGGACGGTGCCAGCAAGTTCGTGCGCGGTGACGCCATGGCGGGGCTGGTCATCATGGTGGTCAACATCATCGGCGGGCTGGTCATCGGCATGATGCAGCACGGCATGAGCTTCGCCGACGCCGGGCGCACCTATACGCTTTTGACCATCGGCGACGGTCTGGTCGCGCAGATCCCCGCGCTGGTGATCTCCACCGCCGCTGGCGTGACGGTATCGCGCGTCAACACCGAGCAGGACGTGGGCCAGCAGATGCTCAGCCAGCTCTTCGTCAATCCGCAGGTGATGATTCTCGCCGCCGCGGTGATGGGACTTCTGGGCATGGTGCCCGGCATGCCCAACCTGGTGTTCTTGATCTTCACCGCGCTGCTCGGCGGTCTCGCCTGGTATCTGAAGCGCCACCAGGAGAAGGTGCTGGTAAGCGAGGACATGGCCCAGGCGCCGGTGCCAATGCAGGAAACGCCGGAGGCGAGCTGGGAGGACGTGCAGCTGGTCGACACGCTGGGGCTCGAGGTTGGCCACCGCTTGATCCCGCTGGTCGACTCGCGCCAGAAGGGCGAGCTTTTGGCGCGAATCAAGAGCGTGCGCAAGAAGTTTGCCCAGGAGGTCGGCTTTCTGCCGCCGGTGGTGCACATTCGCGACAACCTCGAACTCTCCTCGAGTGCCTACGTGCTCTCGCTCAAGGGCGCCGAGATCGGCCGCGCCGAGGCGCAGCCGGGCAAGTGGCTGGCGATCAACCCGGGCCAGGTCTCCGGCGAGCTGTCGGGTACGCCCACCGAGGACCCCGCCTTCGGCCTGCCGGCGGTGTGGATCGATGCCAGCCAGCGCGAGCACGCCCAGGTATTTGGCTACACGGTGGTCGATGCCAGCACCGTGATCGCCACGCACTTGAACCACCTCTTGCACCGCCACTCGCCGGAAATGCTCGGCCGCCAGGAAGTGCAGAAGCTGCTCGACAAGCTCGGCGACGAGCAGAAATCCCTGGTCGAAGAGGTCGTGCCCAAGGCGATTTCGCTCACCACGCTCCAGCGCATCCTGCAGAACCTACTCGAAGAGGACGTTTCGATTCGCGACATGCGCACGATTCTGGATACCCTGGCCGACGTCGCCGGCCAGCAGAAGGACGTGGGCGAGCTGACCGCTCAGGTGCGCATCAGTTTGGGGCGCTCGATTACCCAGCAGTGGTTCGCAGGCCAGGAGGCGCTTCACGTGATCGGCCTGGACGCCCAGCTCGAGCAGGTGTTGATCCAGGCCATGAACGGCAACGGCGCCATGGAGCCGGGGCTGGCCGATACGCTGATGAACCAGACCCAGCAGGCGCTGGAGCGCCAGGAAGCCAGCGGCGAGCCGCCGGTGCTGGTGGTTCAGCACTCGCTGCGCCCCATCGTCGCGCGCTTTTTGCGCCGCCGGCTGCGCCACCTGGTGGTGATGTCCCAGGCCGAAATTCCCGACGACCGCACGCTCAGAATCACCACGCTGGTGGGCGGGTCGCGATGAGACGTTGCGGGCGCGCTTTGAATAACGAAGGGGGAGAGCCATGAGCGTAAGACGCTTTATCGGTGCCAACAGCCGCGATGTCATGCGCCAGGTGCGCGCGGCGCTGGGCGACGAGGCGCTGATCGTCGCCAACCGGCGCACGGACACCGGTGTCGAAATCCTGGCCATGGCCGAGGACGCCGCGCTGGATCATACCGCGCCGCCGGCGCCTCAACCGGACATCGAGCCTTCAAGGGAGCGTTTAGCCGACGTCGATCGCCCCTACGCGCACGTTGCCGCGGCGCTCGAGGCGCCCTCCACCGCGCCGGCAAGCGCGAGCCAGCCTTTCGAGGCGGTCAGCGAGCGTCTCTTGCAGGAGATGCAGGACATGCGCGCGCTGCTCGCCCGCACTCACGTGGCGAGTGCGCCGGCGCCGTCGACGGCGCAAACGCTCAACACGCTGCTCGCCCGCGTGGGGTTTGGCAACGAGCTTTGCGAGGAGATCAGCGCGGCACTGCCCGAATCGCTCGGCGCACTGTCGCCCCAGGACGAGCGGGTTCTCGCGTGGCTGCACCGCCAGCTCGTCGCGCGGCTCGAGGTACTCGACAGGGAAGAGGCGTTTTTCGACCAGACCGGCATCGTGGCGCTGGTCGGCCCGACCGGCGTGGGCAAGACCACCACCACCGCCAAGCTCGCCGCGCGCTTCGTCATGCGCCACGGCACGCGCCCGGTGGCACTGGTGACCACCGACAGCTTTCGTATCGGCGCCCACGAACAGCTGCGGATCTACGCCCGCCTGCTCGACACGCCGATGTACGCCCTCGATCACGAACAGCCGATCGACGACCTGCTCGGACGCCTTGGCGGCAAGCAGTGGGTGATCATCGACACCGTCGGCATGAGCCAGCGCGATCAGCGAGTCATCACCCAGATCGACCAGCTGCAGGGCGGCGGCTCGAAGGTGCGCCTGGTGCTGGTGCTCAACGCCGCCAGCCAGCCGGAAACCCTGGAAGAGGTGGTGCTGCGCTACCGCCAGGCGGCGCGGGCGGCCGGGGCGGAGCTCGACGACTGCATCATTACCAAGCAGGACGAGGCGGGCCGGCTGGCGCCGCTTCTGGATATCGTCATGCGCTTTGGCCTGCGCGTGCTTTTCTGCTCCAACGGCCAGCGCGTACCGGAGGACATGCAGCTGGCCGAGCCGACGGCGCTGGTGGACCAGGCGCTCACCCACGCCATGACCGACGTGCGCGAGCGCGAACCCGCCCGCCCGGCCTGGTCGAGCGAGGCGCTGGCGCCGCGTTGGTCGCGGGAAGTGCTGGGCCAGGGGCGGCGCCTTGGCCTGCTGATGGCGAGCCTTCGCGAGCGCGTTGCCGGCTTCTCTCTGCTGGAGGCGAGCTGGGATATCGCCGCGCTGCCCGGCGTGCTCCACGACCAGCGTTTGGCAGCGCTTGCAGATCGCTATCATGAGCAGCGCGCGCTGGGGGTGGTGTGGTCGCCCCGGCGCGCCGAGCGCGGCATGGAGTGGTCGATGCCGGATCTGAATCTCGATGCCGACGGACGCCTCTGTGCGCTGACGCTTTTACAGCACCGCCAGAGCGCCGGCTGGCAGGCGCGCATCGACGCGCAGCGCCAGGCCGCCGTGCACCTGCTGCCCACCCTGGTCGAGGGCGAAACGCTTAACGCGCTGGAAGCCGAGCGCTTGACCTGGGTCAGCCGGGTCAGCGGAAGCCAGCGGGTATACTGGCAGGGCGAACGCTACGCCATGGCCGCGCTGTTTGACGAGGCGACCCTGGGCCACCAGGTGCCCGTGCGCTTTCGCGGTCAGTCGCTTTCGCTCTACAGCGCCCACGCCGAGGTCACCGACGTCGCGGGCCAGCGGCTGCTCGCCTGGCGCGGCGAACTGCGCGACCCGGAAACATCGCGGCGGGTCGCCAAGCGCTATTGGCTCACGCCGGCGCGGCTGGGGAGCGAGGCGCTGTCGCTTTTGATCACCCAGCTGCAAAGTGAAGGCACGGTAGCGCTGACCAAACGCGTTTGGCGCGCACTTAAGGAGTCGGACGGCGGCGAGGTCAGCGCTGAGCTACGGCTCTTGATGGCCAGCGGCGTAGCGTGCGTGGCCACCCACCTGGACAGCGCCGAGGACGAAGAGGCCCAGGCGTTGCAGCAGGATTTACTGCGCCTTTTGGGTAGCCCGCGCAAGCGCCGCGATAGCGCGCTGGCGGACGCGATCATGCACTTTCTAATGACCCGCGACGCGATCCGTCAGTTTGGCAGCGTCAGCCGCGAGACCTTTGCATGAGCGGCCAGGACCAGGCCGCGGGGCTGCGCCAGTGGGCGAACCTGCGCACCGGCCAGTCGGCCGGCGCGCAAGGCGACGACGATGTGCGGCAGGCTCAGGCGTTGGAGGCGAGCGAAGCCGATGCACGCGCTGTCGATGCGCCCGTCGCGGACGCGCATGTCGCCAACGCGCACGTCGCAGACGCGCATGTCGCCAAAATACCGCTCGCCGTGGTCGGGCTTGGGTCGAAGCAGCGCGAGCCGGTGATCGCGCGCCTCGACGAGTGGTCGCGGCTTGGCCGGCGCTGGGCGGCAACGCCAGAGAGCTGGGAGGTCGTGCCGGTGGACGCCGATGCGCCGCTCCAGGCGCTCTGCGCGCGCTACTCGCGCTGGGCGCTGTGGGTGCGAAGCGACGCCGAGGCGTTCGCCGCCATGTACCGCACGCTGCGCCTGGTCAGCGAACACCAGGGGCCCAAACGGCTGTTGGCGCTGCATGAGCCGGGCCTGCCCCGCGCCGGGCTGCTCGAGAATCTGCGCGCGGCGGCGGCGGCGTACCTGGGGATCGAACTGCTGCTTTTGGCCAGGTAGGCCATACTGAGTGAGCCACTATGGTTAGGTTATGCTAATGAGAAACGTCATTCTCGCAGCGCTGAGTGGGGTGGTGGCCAGCGGGCTTTCGCTGTCGGCCCTGGCGGGCGGGGGCAGCTGGAGTGTCGATACGACCGGGCTGATGGTCGCGATGAGCGACCGGGCAAGTGCCAGCCAGGCGCTCGCGCCGCCGCCCAGTGCCGAGATTCATCAGGGGCGCATCGAGCGCGTCAACTGGCGCTTCGAAGCGCCGCCGGGGGCCGATATCCATGCCTGGCTTTGCCACCCGGAGCGCTGCGTCGCCCTCGACGGCCAGCGCGGCAGTGCCACCGGCCTTGCCGGGCTCAATGCCGGCGCGCCGCTCGAGTTTCGTTTCGCGTTGGGGCGTGGCCAGCCGCCGGTGAGGGTGAGAGGGCTTCAAGTGATTGTGAACTATCAGTGACCAGCGATTAGCCAGGGGCACGCCGATGTATACAGCAAAGGGAAGAATCCAACACAGCGATATGGTCAACCAGCACATGCCGCTGGTGCGTCGCCAGGCGCTGGCGTTGCAAGTTCGTTTGCCGGCCAGCATCGAGCTCGACGATCTGATCCAGGCCGGCATGGTAGGGCTTTTAGAGGCGCTGGGGCGTTTTGATGCCGCCCAGGGGGCGAGCTTCGCCACCTTTGCTAGCCAGCGAATTCGCGGGGCGATGGTCGACGAGCTGCGCACCCGGGACTGGCTGCCGCGCAGCGTACGCCGCTCGGCCCGGGCCATGGACGAGTCCGTGCGCCGGCTGGAGCAAAGCCTGGGGCGCGCCCCGGAAGAGAGCGAGATCGCCCGCGACCTGGACATCCCGCTCGATGAGTATCAGCAGCTGCTGGCGGACACCAACAGCGGCCACCTGCTGCCCTTCGAGGAGCTTCTGGAAGAGGGCAGCGAGCCGCTTCAGGAGTCGCTGAACGCGCCTTTCGAGGAGCTGCTGGACGGCCAGCAGCGCGACACTCTGATTGCCGCGATCGAAGCGCTGCCGGAGCGCGAAAAGCTGTTGATGGCGCTCTACTACCAGGAAGAGCTCAACCTCAAGGAGGTGGGCGCGGTACTGGGCGTCACCGAGTCGCGCGTATCGCAGCTGCACAGCCAGGCCATCAGCCGTTTACGGGCGCGTCTGCACGAGCCGGACTGAGCCGTTTTCACCGTTAATCCCTACCGGCGAGGAGCCGTCGATGAACCCCTCTACCCTGATTGGAATAGGCGCCAGCATCCTGTTGCTGGTGAGCGTACTGTTCTTTACCGCGGAGTCCGCGGCAAGCTTTATCAACCTGCCCGGGCTTGCCATCGTCATCACCGGCACGCTGGCGGCGACCTTCATCAGCTATCCGCTCAAGGAGGTGGTGCGCGTGGTCCGCCTGGTGGGGCTGGTATTTCGCCGCGAGAATACCTTCGTGCGCGACGACATCGACGAGCTGGTCTCCATGGCCAGGCTCTGGTTCAAGGGCGACGTGCGCGCGGTAGAGCGCGAGCTCGAACACACCCGCAACCCGTTCTTGCGCACCGGCATCCAGCTCGTCATCGCCAACACCAAGGAAGACGAGATCTTTGACATGCTGCGCTGGCGCATCGCCAGGCTCAAGGCGCGCGAGCACGCCGAGGCGCAGATCTTTCGCACCATGGCGACCTATGCCCCGGCGTTTGGCATGATCGGCACCCTGGTCGGGCTGGTCAACATGCTCGAAGTCATGGACGCGGGGGATCTCGAGGTGATCGGGCCGCGCATGGCGGTGGCGCTTCTCACCACCTTCTACGGCATCCTACTGGCGAATCTGGTGTTCAAACCGGTGGCGGTGAAGCTCGAGCGGCGCACCGAGGAGCGCCTGATCACCATGAACATGGTGCTCGAAGGCATTTCGCTGATCACCAAGCGCCGGCTGCCGTCGTTCATCGAAGAGACGCTGAACTCGTTCGTGGCCAACTACCACGATGAGATCAACGACCCCCATGTGAAGCCGCGCCCAGGCAGCGGCGTCGCGGCGAAAGGCTAGCGCCATGCTCAATTGTGACGCCCGCCACGCGCTGGAATCGCCCTTCACCGGCGGCGACGGCGAGGAGGGGTGGCTGACCAGCTACCTCGACGTGTTGACGCTTCTGATCACGCTGTTCGTGCTGCTGCTGGCACTGACGCCGGCGGGTAGCGGCGGCGAGGCATCAAACGAAGGCCAAGGCCTTCAGCCGCTCTCCTCGGGAATCTTGCCGCGCGACAGCGGTCTATCGCCGGCCATGGCCGCGCTCGACATTCAGGGCGTAAGCGTCAGCCAGGGGCGCGAAGGCGTGACCCTGCGCATCGACGACAGCTTGCTGTTCGCCAGCGGCGCCGCCGAGTTGACCCCCCAGGGCGAAGGCGTGCTCGAGCGATTGAGCGAGGTGATCGACACCTTCGAGGGCGAGGTGTCGGTGGAAGGCCATACCGATAACGTGCCGATTTCGACCGCGGCGTTCGCCTCCAACTGGGAGCTTTCGACCGGGCGGGCGATCGCGGTGGTGCGCCATCTCGAGCAGGAGGGCGTGGCGCGGCAGCGGCTACGCGCCGTGGGCTACGCCGACACGCGCCCGCTCGCCGGCAACGACACGCGGGAAGGGCGCGCCGCCAACCGCCGCGTCGAATTCGTGCTGCGAACTCCCGCCCCGGAGCCGGCGCGGGTTACGCCTTAAGCCCCGGCGCAGCGTCGCTGCATCTCCTGAATCGCCTTGCCGGCGCCGTCGAGATCAAACGTCATGGTCCAGGGCGTGGCACTCCCCTGCTCGAAGCCGATGAACAGCTGCTCGCCTTCACTCATGCGCGCCAGTAGCGCGTCGAGCTCGCCCAGGTAGAAGTGGCTGTAGAAGCCGTCATCCCCCTCTTCGACGATGAACTCCGCCATGGTCTCCATGATCGGCGTCTGGTCGACGCGCAGCCGCGCCGGGACCAGGTTCACCGCGCGGCTCTCGGACTGCGTCTCTTTTAGGGTCACGCGTAGTTCGAGCCAGGGCAGGTGGCACACACCTTCGGTAGCGTTCACGCTCAAAATGGCGTCCGAATAGCTTTCGGCCTCCAGCGCGCGAAAGTGACGCTGGCCGGCATCGGTGGTCGTCGCGGCGTGCCAGGCGCCGAAGGCGGTGTCATCGCTGACCGGATAGCGCGCCGCCTGGGCGGCGGTGGCGAAAACGAAGAGCCCGGCGACGCCGAGCGCTGCCGCGGCAACAGTGTGAGACGTCATGGGACGGTGCGCCGAGTATTGATGTCGAGAAAAGATACGCATCACTCCGACTGGCCGAGCAGCGGCCGCACGTTGTCGCTTAAGTAACAGTCGTCGAACTCGCCTTCGGCGGCAAGCGCCGCCAGGTCCGGTATGTTGATGTGATGGCGGTCGCGATAAATGAGCCCCGCCTCGCTAAGCGCGGTGAACGTGCGGCTGACGTGCACCGGGCTGAGTCCCAGTACGTCGGCGAGCTGCTCCTGGGAGAGCGGCAGGCGAAACTGCCCGGTCAAATCCGGGTTGGTCTGGCTCAGGCGGACGTACATCTCGTGGATGAAATGGGCCATTTTTTGGCGGGCGGTGCGTCTTGCCAGGTTCACCAGCCGCTCGGTCAGAAGCGACTGCTGGCGGCTGCTGATGGCGAACATGACCGAGGTCAGCGGCAGCGACTGGCTGAACAGATCGATCATCCGCTTGTGCGGAAAACGGCACACCACAGCGTCGGTGATGAAGCGCACGTTTTCCAGCCGCTGGGAGAAGGCGAATTCGCGCAGGCCGATGATGTCACCGGGCAGGTACACCTCCATGATGTGGCGATCGCCGTTTTCCAAATGGCGATAGGAGTAGGCCCAGCCGCTTCGCAGCGTGCAAAACTCCTGAGCGGGGTCCTTCATCTCCCACAGAAGTGACCCCGCCTTTTGATCGAGCGGGCTCTCTTCGAGCGAATCAAGCAGCTGCTCTTCGTCTTTTGACAACGAGTAATAATGGTTGAAGTGGCGAACAATACAGCTCTTTTCCTGACTCATGCTCGGTGTCTCCTTCTCTTGACTGCGTGCCCGGGCTGTGCCGCCGCTCAGGGCCGGCGGTGACGGCCAAAGGGGAACGATACGGCGGCTTGCCTGACATTGCCTTATCGTTTTTTTATTTTTTCACTTCTTTTTTTGCAATAGCGGCGCCAAAAATTGCCCGGTATGCGAGCCTTTTTTCTTCACCAGCTGCTCCGGGGTGCCCTCGGCGATGATCCGCCCGCCGCCGGAGCCGCCTTCCGGGCCCAGATCGACGATCCAGTCCGCAGTCTTGATCACATCGAGATTGTGCTCGATGACCACGATGGTGTTGCCGTGATCGCGCAGGCGATGGAGCACCGTCAAGAGCTGGCGAATATCCTCGAAGTGTAGACCGGTGGTCGGCTCATCCAGAATGTAGAGCGTCTGGCCGGTATCGCGTTTGGCAAGCTCGCGGGCAAGCTTCACCCGCTGGGCTTCGCCGCCGGAAAGCGTGGTCGCGCTCTGACCCAGGCGAATGTAGGAGAGCCCGACGTCCAGAAGCGTCTGCAGGCGCCGGGCGATGGCCGGCACCGGGCTGAAGAACTCGAGGCCCTCCTCGACGGTCATTTCCAGCACGTCGTGAATGTTCTTGCCCTTGTAATGAATATCCAGGGTTTCGCGGTTGTAGCGCTTGCCCTTGCACACGTCGCAAGGCACGTAGATGTCCGGCAGAAAGTGCATTTCTACCTTGATCATGCCCTCGCCCTGGCACGCTTCGCAGCGTCCGCCCTTGACGTTGAAGCTGAAACGCCCGGGCTTGTAGCCTCGCGAGCGCGCCTCCTGGGTGCCGGCGAACAGCTCGCGGATCGGGGTAAAGATGCCCGTGTAGGTTGCCGGGTTGGAGCGCGGCGTGCGCCCGATCGGGCTTTGATCGATGTCGATGACCTTGTCGAGCTGGTCGAGCCCTTCGATGGCGCTGTAGGGCGCCGGTGTCATGGTGGTGGCCCGGTTGAGATCGCGGGCGGCGATCGGCATCAGGGTGCCGTTGATCAGCGTCGACTTGCCCGAACCCGATACCCCGGTGATGGCGATGAACAGCCCCAGCGGCAGCGTAAGCGTGACGTTTTGCAGGTTGTTGCCCGTCGCCCCGCGCACCACCAGCTGCTTTTCCGGATTGCCGGGAATGCGATACGGCGGCACGGCGATTTCGCGAGTGCCGCAAAGGTACTGCCCGGTCAACGAGTTCTTGTTGTCCATGATGTCCTGGGGCGTGCCCTGGGCGACGATCTCACCACCGTGCACGCCGGCACCCGGACCGATATCGAGGACGTGATCGGCGGCGCGGATCGCGTCCTCGTCGTGCTCGACGACGATCACGGTGTTGCCCAGGTCGCGAAGTCGCTCCAGCGTCTTTAACAGGCGATCATTGTCGCGCTGGTGCAGGCCGATCGAGGGTTCATCGAGAATGTACATGACCCCGACCAGCCCCGCGCCGATCTGGCTCGCCAAACGGATACGCTGCGCCTCGCCGCCGGAGAGCGTGTCGGCGCTGCGCTCGAGGTTCAGGTAGTCGAGCCCGACGTTGACCAGAAACTCCAGGCGTGAGTGGATCTCGTTGACGATCTTCTCGGCGATCTCGCCCTTGCGCCCGGGAAGCGCGAGGTTGGCAAAGTAGTCCCAGGCCTCGCCGATCGGCGTGCGCACGATGTCGGCGATGTTGCGATCGTCGACGAAGACGTGGCGCGACTCGCGACGCAAGCGCGTGCCGTTACAGTCGGTACAGGGCTTCATGGCGATGTACTTGGCCAGATCGTCGCGCACCATGTTCGATTCGGTTTCCCGATAGCGGCGCTGCATGTTGGGCAGCACGCCTTCGAAGGCGTGCTCGCGGGTCACCTTGCGCCCGCGGTCGCTGACGTAGCTAAACGGCACGGGTTCGTTGCCGCTGCCGTTGAGAATGATGTCGCGCTGGCGTTTGGAGAGCTCGTTCCAGGGCGTTTCGAGGGCGAAATCGAAGTGGCTGGCCAGCGCCTGAAGCTGGGTGAAGTAGTAGATATTGCGCCGGTCCCAGCCCTTGATCACGCCTTCGGCAAGCGACAGCTCGTCGTGGCTGATCAGCTTCTCCGGGTCGAAATACTGCTGGATGCCGAGACCGTCGCAGGTGGGGCAGGCGCCGGCGGGGTTGTTGAACGAGAACATGCGCGGCTCGAGCTCGGAGAGCGAGTAGCCGCACACCGGGCAGGCGAAGCGCGAGGAGAACGCCAGGTCCTCCCGGTCGCCGTCCATGAAGTGGATCATCGCCGTGCCGTCGGCCAGGTTCAGCGCGGTCTCGAAGGACTCGGCCAAGCGCTGAGCGATATCGTCGCGCACCTTGAAGCGATCCACGACCACGCTGATGTCGTGTTTTTTACGCTTGTCGAGCGGGGCGATGTCGTCGAGTTCGAGGATCTGGCCGTCGATCTGCACGCGCACGAAGCCCTGGGCGCGAAGCTCGGCCAGAAGCTGCAGATGCTCGCCCTTGCGGCCCTTCACCACCGGCGCCAGCAGCATCAGTTTGGTGCCTTCCTCCAGGTTCATCACCTGGTCGACCATTTGCGAGATGGTCTGCGCTTCCAGGTCCTCGCCGTGCTCCGGGCAGCGCGGCGTGCCGGCGCGGGCGAACAGCAGGCGCAGGTAGTCGTAGATTTCGGTGATCGTGCCGACGGTGGAGCGCGGGTTGTGAGAGGTCGACTTCTGCTCGATGGAAATGGCCGGGGAGAGCCCCTCGATGTGGTCGACATCGGGCTTTTCCATCATGGAAAGAAACTGGCGCGCGTAGGTGGAGAGCGACTCCACGTAGCGGCGCTGCCCTTCGGCGTATAGCGTATCGAATGCAAGC
Source organism: Halomonas sp. PAMB 3264 (assembly GCF_031954245.1). NCBI lineage: Bacteria > Pseudomonadati > Pseudomonadota > Gammaproteobacteria > Oceanospirillales > Halomonadaceae > Halomonas > Halomonas sp. PAMB 3264. Next base: position 3,561,331 of record NZ_CP134866.1, on the reverse strand, counting down.
GAGGATTTCCCCGAGCCGGAAAGGCCGGTAATCACGATCAGCTTGTCGCGCGGCAGCTCCACATCGATCTGCTTGAGGTTGTGAGTGCGTGCACCTCTGACCAGAATGCTGTCCATCAACACCTCGAATCGCGTGGCAAAAGCGTAATTATAAGTACTTATGCCCCATTACAGCAAAGCGGGCGGGACGCTTTGTCGCAAGGCGAGCGTTTCCAGCGCCGGCGCGAAGCGCTAGAATGGAGGGCTTTTCCAAATCGGCATTTCATCGTCGGTTGTCTTGAAGGCGCGCGTTTCAAAGGCGCCTCGACGGGTACCGCTCGTTCACCTGGTTCTACTTCAAAGGGCACTATGCGCAACCTCTCCACACTGCTGCTGGCTTCCGAGCGCCGCGCAATCAGTGGGCTGGCCGGGCTCTATGCCTCCCGCATGCTCGGGCTTTTCATGGTGCTGCCGGTGCTGGCGCTCTACGCCGACACGCTGTCCGGCGCCACGCCGTTGCTGGTCGGCGTGGCGCTGGGGGTCTACGGGCTCACCCAGGCCACACTGCAAATCCCCTTCGGCCTGCTGTCGGACCGTTTCGGGCGCAAACGCATCATCGCCCTTGGGCTTTTGATTTTTGCGCTTGGCAGTATCGTGGCCGCCAGCGCCGACTCCATTGGCGGCATCATCGCCGGCCGGGCACTACAGGGGGCCGGCGCCGTGGCTGCGGCGATCATGGCGCTGTTGGCGGATCAAACCCGCGAACAGGTGCGCACCGCCGCCATGGCTACCATTGGGCTTTCGATCGGCGTGTCGTTTGCCATCGCCATGGTGCTCGGCCCCTGGCTTGCAAGCCAGGCCGGGCTTGCCGGGGTATTCTGGGTCACGGCGGCGCTGACGCTGCTCGGGCTCTTCGTGCTGTGGCGCTGGGTGCCGCCGGCGCCGCGCCGGCTGCGCCACAAGGACGTGGGCATGGACCGTGCCCAGTTCAAGAGCGTGGCGGCCCGGTGGGATCTGTGGCGTTTGAACGCGTCGATCTTCTCGCTGCACCTGATCCTGATGGCGATTTTCGTCGCGATTCCGTTTCGCCTCGTCGAGGCGGGCGTGTCCATCGAGTACCACGGCCTTGCTTATCTGTCGATCATGGCGCTGTCGTTCGTCGCCATGGTGCCGCTGATGATCCTGGCCGAGAAGCGCCAGCAGATAAAGGCGGTGTGTCTGGTGGCGATCGGCGCGATCGGTCTGAGTTTGGTGGCGCTGGCGCTGCCGATCTCCCACGGCCACGCGCTGTTTGCTGGACTCTTCGTCTATTTCACCGGCTTCAATTTGCTCGAGGCGACGCTGCCGTCGATGCTGAGCAAGCTCGCCCCGGCGGGCGCCAAGGGCACCGCCATGGGGGTTTACTCCACCAGCCAGTTTCTCGGCGCCTTTCTGGGCGGCACGCTGGGCGGGGCGCTTTCCAGCGCCTTCGGTCTGGACGCGGTGTTCGTGGGCTGCGCGGTGCTGGCGCTTGGCTGGTGGCTGTTCATGTGGCGCCTGCCCTCGCCGCCGCCGCTTTCAAGCGAAGTGGTGGCGCTGGGCGACGACACCCATCCGGATACGCTGGAGCTTTTGATGCAGCGCCTCGCCGATGTGGTCGGCGTGGAGGATGTGATGGTGGTGCCGGAGGAGCGGCTGATGTATCTCAAGGTCAATCGCAAGGCGCTCGATCGCGGGGCGCTGGACAAGCTGATTCCCACGGACAAGCCCTGAGCGGCACACACAAACAGAGACATCGTCGCGGCGGGATTGGTGATACCCTTAACGCCTGCGAGGACACTGCGCGATCGCCGATGGGCGGTCGACGGATACGAGAACCGAACTACCAGTACGGACTTACCAGTACGGACTTACCAGATAGGAGCGAGCCATGGCGCGCGGGATTAACAAAGTCATTTTGATCGGTAACCTGGGTCAGGACCCGGAAGTACGTTTCACGCCGTCGGGCACGGCGGTAGCGAACCTGAATCTGGCAACCTCGGATACCTGGACCGACCGCCAAAGCGGCCAGCGCCAGGAGCGCACCGAGTGGCACCGCGTCGTGCTGTTCAACAAGACCGCCGAGATCGCCCAGCAGTACCTGAAAAAAGGCTCCAAGGTCTACGTCGAAGGGCGCCTGCAAACCCGCAAGTGGCAGGACCAGAACGGCCAGGACCGCTACAGCACCGAGATCGTGGCCAACGACATGCAGATGCTCGATAGCCGCGGCGGCGATTTCCAGGGCGGCGGCGCGCCGCAGCAGAACTATCAGAACGGCGCCCCGCAGGGTGGCCAGAGCTATCCTGGCAATCAGCCCAACAACCAGCCCAGCCATCAGAACGCGCCGCCCCAGGGCAATCAGTACGGCGGCGGTCAGCAGAGTGCTCCCCCGCAGGGCGGTCAAGGCGCACCCAATCGCGGCGGCCAAAGCGCGCCGAACGATCAAAACGGCCGCTTCGGCGCGCCGGACCCGGGTAACTTCGACGATTTCGACGACGAAATTCCGTTCTGAACCCCGTCGCTCATGTGATCCACGTTTGGCGCAGTGAGAGAGGAGAGCGTCTGCCTTGAAGCTTTTGATACTGGATGCCGGGCACTGCTTGAGCCTGGCGCTGGCCCGCGAGGCCAGCCGCCGGGCGGATACCGAGCTGGTCATCGAGCAGGGCATGGGCGTGGACGCCCAGGAGCTTGGGGCGATCGCGCCTCATGCGGTGATCATTCCGCCGCTGGCCGAGCCTCACACCATGCCCCCGGCCGACGTGAAGGCCTACGCCGATGCGGTCGATGCGTGCATGCAGGCGTGCAAGGCGCACGGCGTGGCGCTGGTCTGGTGCGTATCGGATCAGCTCTACGAAGAGGGCTTCGAGATTCCGATCGACGAGCACGTGGTGCCTGCGCCGCGTGACGAAAGCCTGCGGCGTCTGGTCGCCACCGGCAATCGGATTCGCGCCGAGTACCACCGCCACTTGATCGTGCGGCTGGGGCCGCTGTTCGCGCTCGACGGCAGCCACGCCTGGCTTGGCGACATCATCGATAGTCTGGTAGCGGGCCAGAGCGTGCGCGCCGCCGAGGACGTGATCTGCTGCCCGACCTCGGCGGACTCCGTCGCCATGGCGCTGATCGGCATGCTCGCTCAGCAGGGGTGCGGTGCCGAGGCCTGGGGGGCGTACCACCTGGCGGGCATCGAGCCGGTCAGCGCGTTCACCTTTACCTCGATGGTGCGCACACAGCTCGTCACGCACCTGGAAGGGCGCGGCGAGGCGGTGGCGCTGGGCGAGGTCACGGCGCTGAATCATCATCACGACGCCAAGCTCAGACGCGTGCTCAACTGCCGCCGAGTGCTGGACGTGTTCGGCGTTCATCAAAAGCCCTGGCGGCTGGAAGTCGGTCGAATGCTGGACGCCTGGTGCCTGACCCGCGACCAGAGCCCTCCTGAGCAAGGCCTCGAACAAGGAGAGTCGGCTTGACCAACGTGTTGCGCAGCCTGGTCTTTTATCTGGGCTACTTTACGGTGATGCTCGCCTGCGGCGTGCTGTTCTTGCCACTCACGCCGTTTCTACCGCTGGCCTGGCGCTATCGGCTGCTCAATCTGTACAACTACTTCGTCATCTTCTGGTTCCAGTGCGTGTGCGATGTGCGCTACGACATCCAGGGGCGCGAACATATCCCTGACGGGCCCTGCGTCATTCAGGCCAATCACCAGAGCGAATGGGAAACCGTTTTTCTGCAGGTGATGAAGCCGCCGGTCTGTACCGTGCTCAAGCAGGAGCTTTTACGCATTCCGATATTTGGCTGGGCGCTTCGTTTGTTACGCCCGATCGGGCTCGACCGCTCCAAACCCGCGCGGGCGATGAAGCAGGTGCTGACCCAGGGCGTGGCGCGGCTGCAAGGCGGGCTATCGGTGTTGATCTTTCCCGAGGGCACTCGGGTCGATCCGGGGCGCCGCAAGCGCTACAACAAGAGCGGCACGGTGGTGGCGTGTCGGGCTGGCGTGCCGGTGCTGCCGGTGGCGCACAACGCCGGCGAGCGCTGGCCCGGGCGCCACTGGGTCAAACAGCCCGGCGAGCTGCGGGTCCGCATCGGCGAGCCGATCGAAACCGCCGGGCGCACCCCGGACGAGGTGCTCGCCGAGGTGGAGCGCTGGATCGAGTCTACCCTCGAGGAGATTTCTGACGTGCCCCGCGGCGACCCCGTGGCCATGAGCGTCGCGCCTCGGGCTCGGTAATACACTCGAGCCCAGCTTTTGCGCGGCCCTGGTGTGCTTTAAGTTAGCGGCGGCTGAGGCTGGCGCTGCCGGGTGGGTCTTTCGCCAGGGAGGGCGAAAGTAGCGTACAGGGAGGTATTCACAGCGGCCCGCGTACGGCGCCCTCGCGTAGGGTTACCCGGCATCCCACAGAACAGACCAACAAAAACGGCGCCTTCAGGCGCCGTTTTTGTTGCTGCGTATCACTACTAGTCGGCGTAGCGCTGGAACACCAGACAGGCGTTGGTGCCGCCAAAGCCGAAGCTGTTGGAGAGCGCCCGCTCGATGGCGACGTTATCGCGCCGCTCGGTGACGATGTCGAAGCCGTCGGCCTGCTCGTCGAGCTTGGTGACGTTGGCCGAGGCGGCGACGAAGCCATGCTGCATCATCAACAGCGAGTAGATCGCTTCCTGCACGCCGGTGGCGCCCAGCGAGTGCCCGGTCAGCGACTTGGTCGAACTCATCGCCGGGGTCGAGTCGCCGAAGACTTCGCGAATCGCTTTCAGCTCGGCGACATCGCCAACCGGCGTCGAGGTGCCGTGGGTGTTGATGTAGTCGATATCGCCATCCACCGTGGCCATCGCCTGGCGCATGCAGCGCGTGGCGCCTTCACCCGAGGGGGCGACCATATCGACGCCGTCGGACGTGGCGCCGTAACCCACGACTTCGCCGTAGATCTTCGCACCGCGCGCTTTCGCGTGCTCGAGCTCTTCGAGCACGACCATGCCGCCGCCGCCGGCGATGACGAAACCATCGCGGGTCTGGTCATAAGGCCGCGAGGCGGTTTCCGGGGTATCGTTGTAGTGGGTCGAGAGCGCCCCCATGGCGTCGAACAGGCACGACAGTGTCCAGTGCTCCTCTTCACCGCCGCCGGCGAACACGACATCCTGCTTGCCCAGCTGGATCTGCTCCATGGCGCTGCCGATGCAGTGCGCCGAGGTCGCGCAGGCCGAGGAGATCGAGTAGTTCACGCCCTTGATCTGAAAGGGCGTGGCCAGGCACGCGGAGACGGTGCTGCCCATGGTGCGGGTGACGCGGTACGGCCCGACGCGACGCAGCCCCTTGTCGCGCAGCACATCGGCGGCTTCGACCTGGTTGGCGCTGGAGGCGCCGCCGGAGCCTGCGATCAGCCCGGTACGCTCGTTGGAGACCTGCTCTGGCGTTAGCCCCGCGTCCTCTATGGCCTGCGCCATCGACACATAGGCGTAGGCCGCGGCGTCGCCCATGAAGCGCAGAAGCTTACGGTCGATCAGCGCTTCAAGATCGATCTGTACGCTTCCGGCCACGTGGCTACGAAAACCGCGCTCGGCATACTCCTCTTTAAAGCGAATGCCGCTGCGCCCGTTTTTCAGCGCGTCCAGAACCTGGTGCTGGTCATTGCCAAGACAAGATACGATGCCCAGGCCGGTGACTACCACTCGTCGCATGGGAGCCTCCTGTTAAAAATTCGCAGTGGAGGTGAATAGGCCAACGCGCAAGTCGTTCGCCTGGTAGATGTCGCGTCCGTCCACGGACACCGTGCCATCGGCGATGCCGAGAATCAGCCGGCGCGTGATGACCCGCTTGATATTGATACGGTACGTGACCAGTTTCGCATCGGGCAGGATCTGCCCGCTGAACTTCACTTCGCCGCAGCCCAGCGCTCGACCGCGCCCGGGATGACCCAGCCAGCCCAAATGAAAACCGACCAGCTGCCACATGGCGTCCAGTCCCAGACAGCCCGGCATGACCGGATCCCCTGGGAAATGGCAGTCGAAGAACCAGAGATCCGGGGTGATGTCGAGCTCGGCGATCAGCTCGCCCTTGCCATGCTCACCGCCTTCTTCGTGAATGTGCGTGATGCGATCGAGCATCAGCATGTTGGGTGCCGGCAGCTGCGCATTGCCGGGGCCGAACAGCTCGCCGCGCGAGCACGCCAGCAGTTCTTCGCGATCAAAGGAATGTTGCTTGGTCACTGAATCGTTCCGAGGTTCAAGGTGGACGTTGGCCGTCCGTCGCACCGGCGTTACGCGCCGGGGATCGCGACGAACGGCTGGCAAGGCCATGCCTAGTCTACTTCCGGAAACCGCTGAATGCACGCCATCGTCGATCTATCGTTGAGTCGGCGCGGGCTGTCGGGCGTTCAAAGCGCCTTGAACGCCTCCAGCGCCCGCTGGCGCGCCGCCTTGTGATCGACGATCGGCTCGGGATAGTCGAGCTTCGTTAGCATGTCGCTCGGCGGGGCGTGGCGCGCCTTGGCGGGAAGCTCGGAAAGCTCGGGCAGCCACTCGGCGATGAACTCGCCGTCCGGGTCGAAGCGCGTCGATTGGGTGGTGGGGTTGAAGATGCGAAAGTAGGGCGCGGCGTCGGTGCCGGTGGAGGCCGCCCACTGCCAGCCGCCGTTGTTGGAGCAGAACTCGCCGTCCACCAGGTGTTCAAGGAAAAACCGCTCGCCTCGGCGCCAGTCGATCAACAGGTGCTTGCTTAGAAACATCGCGGTGACCATGCGCAGGCGGTTGTGCATCCAGCCGGTATTGACCAGCTGACGCATGGCGGCATCGACGATCGGGTAGCCGGTACGCCCTTCGCACCAGGCCTTGAAGCCCTCGTCGTCGTCGCGCCACTCAAGCGCTTTAGTGTGTTCCTGAAACGGCTCGTGGCGTACCACCCGGGGAAAGCCATAGGCCACGTGCTGATAAAACTCACGCCAGACCAGCTCGTTGACCCAGGTGGTCAGGCCCTTGTCACCATCGGCGAGATGGCCGCCGTTGTGGCTCATCACCGCCTGCATGCACTGGCGATACGACAGTACCCCGAGGGCGAGATAGGGCGAGAGCTCGCTGGTACCGGCGACGGCGGGGAAGTCGCGCTGCTCGTTATAGCGCTTGGCGCGTTTTTGCAAAAAGCGCGCGAGCGCGTCGCTCGCCGCGTCTTCACCGGGGGGCCACGCCGTCTGATTCACCGGCGTCTGATCGAGTTCGGGCAGCGCCGGGATCGCGTTGTTGCCAATGGAGAGCGCGGCCTGCTTTTTCGGCGCGTCCAGCACGTGCAGCTGCGAATCCTTCAGGTTCTTGTGCCAGGCCTTCGAGAACGGGGTGAACACGCTGTAGTACTCGTTCTTGCCGGTCAAAAGCGTACCCGGTGCAAACGCAACGGCGTCGTGGTAGCTGTGGGCGGGAATGCCTTCGTGCTTGAACGCCTCGAGTACCTGGGCGTCGCGGCGATGCTCGTTGAGTGGGTACTGGCGGTTGAAGTGAAGCCGCTCGATACCGTGCTCGCGAGCGATCTCTAAAAGCGCCTCGGCCGCCTCGTCATAGCGGCCGATATCGCGGTGCAGCAGCGGAATATTGAGCGCGTTCAGGCTCTCTTTCAGCGCGCGAACGCTTCTGTGCCAAAAGTCGATCTTGTTGGCGCCGTGGCCGTGTTCGCGCCACTGCTCGACACTGCGCAAAAACACCGCCACCACCGGGCCCTTCTCGGCGGCGGACGCCAGCGCCGAGTGATCGAAGGTGCGAAGGTCGGTTCGAAACCAGACAAGCTGAAGCGCCATGACTCCCTCCCTGGAGCGTCAAAAACGCCGGCGGTGAAAAGCCGGCGTCAACAAAGTAGTAAACCCGAATGGCAGGGCGTTACAGAATGCCGGATTCGCGCAGCAGCGGGCGCAGCCGGGCGATTGCCTGAGGCAGGTCGTCGCCGAGCATATGAACATCGCTGTCGCGCAGATCGACATCGCGCTGGCGGGCGACTTCGCCGCACACGCCAATCGGCACGCTCAGCGACGTGGCGGCGCGCGGCAGTGCCTGGCGGATGAAGTCATCGTTTTCGCGCTGGCCGCTGGTCAATAGCACCATCGAGCAGTGCAGCCGCGTTACCGCCTGGGGCAGGTCCTCGAGCGCAAGCGAATGGTCGAGAAGCTGAACCCGATAGCCCTGTTCGCTCGCCATCAGCGCCGTCATCAGCACCCAAAGCGGACCCGGGTCGTCGGGCATGGCGTTGAGCAGAATCAGCGGACCGCGGGTGGCCTGGTTGGCGTAGTGAAGGCGAATGCCGACCTGGCTTCGCAGAAACGCCTCCAGCGAGCGGCGCACCAGGTCATCCGGTTCGATCGCCCACTTCGCCTCCAACGTTGAGATCACCGGCTGCCACAGCTCGTTGACCGCGGTGCTCAGCGGATAGAGCGCCAGGCTTTGCTGATAGAGCGACTCGAGTTTGGCCAGATCGATCGCCTCGATAGTGGCCAACAGCTGCTGGCGCTGGCTGGCCCAGTCGCCGGCATCCGGGGCTGGGGTCTCGACGGTTTCCGGCTGGTCGAGCAGATCCGCCACTTGGCTGACCGGCACCCCGCGATTGAGCCACTGCAAGATCCGCTCGATGCGGATGATGTCGTCCTGGGCGTAGAGCCTGTGGCCCTTGGGTGTGCGCTGCGGGCAGATCAGCCCGTAACGGCGCTCCCAGGCGCGCAGGGTGACCGAGTTTACTCCCGTCAGTCGGGAAACTTCCCGAATCGGGTAAAGTGGCGTATCGGGTGGGTGGGTCGCCTTCTTGCTCATGGGCGCCATTGCCTCTTGGTTGCCTCGGGCCGATGCCCCAGGGATCTTTCATGAATGGCGGCGGCGCGCAGCAAAGATGTGTCTGCTCGCCGTCTGGTATAACGTTAAAGCCTTTTTTGGTAGCGTACTTTGTACAACTTTTTGACGTTGGGTACAACCTTGCGCAGGCTAACGTTATACGGACGTTTGATTTCGGTAACTCTCTGGTAGCTCTGCCAATGCATTTCCAAGCTCCCGCCCGGAGAGCCAGGCATCCTCGACACGGCTGCCGCGAAAGCTCTCACCACATAGCGCAAGGCCCTGTTCACTGTACAAGTATGACTCGTGACCGGGCGCGTTTGCCTGAGCGTAGCGCCAGCGGTGAGCGCCCAGCTCGACGATGTCGGGCAGCTCAATGTCGCGCGGTAAAAGCGAGCGAAAGGCGGCGTAGAGCGCGCAGGCGACTTCGCCCGCCGGGCGCTCGAGCATCTGCTCGCTCCAGTCGAGCTGGGCGAGCAGGCTGAGGCTTTCCGGCTGGTGCTCGCGGCCGGGCTTGGTGTGGTTGCGCGATACCAGTCTGAGCGCTGCGTGGCGCGCGTGCAGCGATTCCCAATGGATGACGCTATCGATCGGCGGCAGCGGCGTCTTGAACACCACGTAACCGGCCCAGCAGCTTCGCTGAGCGCGCGCGCTGCACGCTTGTGCCAGCACAGGATCCCACTCGCCGATCAGCGCCTCGGCTTGGGGGGGCGGAGCGGTGATCACGACCGTATCGAAGGTGCCGAGCGGCTGATGGTGATCAGCACAAAGCGCCCAGCCGTGCTGGCCATCGCCTGGTTTCGTCAGCGCCTGAACGCGAGTGTCGAAGTGGGTCTTCACGTGTTTAAAACGCGTAAGGCGGTTGGCGAGTTCGCGGGTGATCGCGCTCATGCGTGGAGCGCCTGTATAGCGGCGCTGGTCGTCATCCAGCCTCGTCCAGCCGGCGTTGCCAGCCTCGAAACTGACGCCGGGCCAGCGGGCGACGACACCCTGGTTTTTGAGGGATTCGATCAGCTGCAAAAACCGCGCGTCGCGCGCGGTAAAGGTCTGGGCGCCCAGATCAAGCGTGGCGCTCGGGCGGCGCTTGCTGGCCATGCGCCCGCCCGGGCCGCGCGCCTTGTCGAACAGAGTCACGTTGATGCCTCGTTCGGCCATCGTTTGAGCGCAGGCAAGGCCTGATATGCCGGCGCCGATCACGGCAACGCGTTCAGGGCGAGCGGCTCGGCGCGCTTTTTCGGGCATAAATCCTCGCGTGAATGGATGACACTCAATATACTTATCGTAGCATTTTAGTACAGCATTTGTGTAACTAACCGTCTGCGGGCTGAGCCTGCGGACGAAAGGAGGTTCTGGATGCGAATACTCGTCACCGGCGGCACGGGCTTTGTCGGCAAGCGTCTGTGTGAAAAGCTGATCGACGGCGGCCACCAGGTCGACGTCGTATCGCGCTCGCCCTCTCAGGCGGCTCGCGGGCTACCGCGGGCGTGCAACACCGGCAAGAGCGCGATGGCGTTCATCGATACCCCGCCGGACGCCATCGTCAATCTGGCCGGCGAGCCAATTGCCGGCAAGCGCTGGAGCGATGCGCAGAAAAAACGCCTGATCAGTTCGCGGGTCGAGGCCACTACGGCGCTGGTCGAGTTCTGCAAGGCGCTGCAAAAAGCGGACAAGCCGCTGCCTGCGGTGATGGTCAGCGGCTCGGCCATGGGGTACTACGGCGATCAGGGCCAAAAGAAGGTGGACGAAGAGACGCCGCCGCACCCTGAATTCGCCCATCGGCTCTGCGCCCAGTGGGAGGCGGCCGCCGAGCCCATCAAGGCGCTCGGGGTAAGGCTTGCGATCCTGCGCATTGGCCTGGTGCTCGACGAAGGTGGCGGCACGCTCGCCAAAATGCTGCCGCCGTTCAAGCTGGGCCTGGGCGGGCGTTTCGGCGATGGCCGCCAGTTCATGCCCTGGGTGCACCGGGAAGACCTCGTCGAGGCGATTCTGTACTTGATCAACAAGTCCGGGCTCGAAGGGCCGTTCAACGCCGGCGCCCCGCACCCGGTCACCAACCGCGAGTTCAGCCAGACCCTGGCGCGGCACCTCAACCGCCCGGCGATTTTTCCGGTGCCCGCCTTCGTACTGAAGGCGGGGCTTGGAGAGATGTCACGGCTGTTGCTGACCGGGGCGGACATGCGCCCGGAGCGCCTGCACGCCGCGGGCTTCAACTTCGGCTACCCGACCCTCGACAAAGCGCTGGCCGATATCCTCGACGACTGACCGCACCACCCACGGTGAGGTCTGCCCGGCGCCGATCAGGCGTTGGGGTCGACGGTGATCACCACCCGCACCGCGTCCAGACGCAGCCGGGTGGCGTCGATCGCTTCCATCAGCGCGTCGCGCTCGCGCTCAAGTGCCGCTAGCTCTTCGTCGCGCACCGCCGGGTTGTGCTGAGAGAGCGAGCGCAGCCGGTCGAGTTCGCCGTCCAATTGGGCGCGCATCTTCTCGCGCGCCTGCTCTAAAAGTCCCGGCAGCGCTTTTTCCGCCTCCGCTTCGCCCTGGCTCAACAGCGTGCGCAGCTCACTCACCCGGCTCTTGATCAGGTCGCGGGCCATCGACTTGTTGACCTTCTGGACGTTCTTCGAGAGCCCGGTGAAGGAGATGTTGGCGGTCAGGTTGGCACCGGATTCGTCCATCAGTACGCGCACCGCCGTGGGCGGCAAAAAGCGATTGAGGTGCAGCGCCTTCGGCGCTGGGCAGTGGGTGCAGAACACCAGCTCCGCCATCAGCCGCCCGCTGGGGATGGCGGGGTGGCGCAGCAGCGCAAGCGCGGTGTTGCCCATGGTGCCGTCGATCACCCGGCCCATCATTTCGCGCACCAGCGGGTGCTCCCAGCCAAGCCGGTGCACGTCGTCGCGGGCCAGCGCTACGTCGCGCCGGTAGGTGGCGGAAAACCCTTCCTCGCCTTTCACCAGTCCCGGCAGGCCGTCGAGCATGTGCGAGCCTGGCGCCAGATAAAGCAGGTCGTTGCCGATCTCCTGGCTGTCGACGCCGAACACGTCCAGCGCCCGTTCGACATAGCGCGGCAGGGCAGTATCCTCGTCGAGCTCGCGCACGGCCTCGACCACCTGCTCGGCGCGCTCACTCCGGCAGGCGTTGAGTTCCAGCAGGCGGTTACGCCCGGCTTCGCGCTCGGCCATCTTCTCGGTGAAGAAGGCGCGTGTGTCAGCGATGATCTCGTCGAGCGCCTCGTCGTCCAGAAGCGCATCGGCCAGCGCATCGCCGAAGGTATCGAACAGCTCGCTGCCGACGCCGTGGGGGGCAGCGAAGGCACTCATGCCTTCGTGGTACCAGCGTAAAAGCCGCTCGCCGGGCGAGGCGCTGAAGGCGGGCACGTGCAGCTCGATGGCGTGGCGCTGGCCGATCCGGTCGAGGCGCCCGATACGCTGTTCGAGCTGATCCGGATGCTGGGGCATGTCGAACATCACCAGATGCCGGCAGAACTGGAAGTTACGCCCCTCGGAGCCGATCTCCGAGCACACCAGCACCTGGCAGCCCTCTTCCTCGTCGGCGAAGGCCGCCGCGGCGCGGTCGCGCTCGATCAGTGAGAGATCCTCGTGGAACACCGGCGCCTGATAGCCGCCGAGCACGCGCAGCGCCTCGGAAAGGCCTTCGGCGGTTTCGCGGTGGTGCGCGATCACCAGCACCTTGTCCCCGGCCAGGCCTTCCTCGCTGGTGTCGGCGAGCTTCTCGAGCAGCCAGTTCACCCGCGGGTCGATCTGCCACCAGGGCTCGCCATTGAGCGGGTCATCGGAGAGCGCGCGGTAGGTGGCGTCCGGGTAGATCAGCACGTCCGGGTGATCCATGCCGGTTTCGATCAGAAGCTCGTCGAAGTAGTCCTCGTCGCGCTCGACCCGGCGCAGCACGCGCCGGTAGGCCGAGGGCAACTCCAGCGTGCTCTGGTGCAGACGCCGCTCGGGAAAGCCGCCCACGTGGCGGCGGCTGTTGCGAAACATCACCCGGCCGGTGCCGTGCCGGTCGAGCAGCGCGTCGCGAAGCTTCGTTTTGACCTCTGCCTTGGCGTCGTCGCTTTCGCTTTCGCGGCACAATGTGTCCAGCAGCGCCTGGCCGTCGGCGTCATCGACCACCGCCGCCACCCGCTCGCGTTCGGAAGGCAGGGCGTCGAGCGCCCCGATGGCACCGGCCACCTCGACGTAGTGCGCCTCCTCCTGCTTGAAGCGCGCGATATCGTGGTAGCGCTCCGGGTCCAACAGGCGCAGGCGAGCAAAGTGGCTCTCCAGGCCCATCTGCTCCGGGGTGGCGGTCAACAGCAGAAGGCCGGGAATCTGGCCGGCGAGCTGCTCGACGCAGCGATAGCCCGGGCCGCTTTCGCCGTCGGCGTGCCAGTCCAGGTGGTGCGCTTCGTCGACGATCAACAGATCGAAGTCGCTCTCAAGCGCCTGGGCCTGGCGCGCCTCGTTGGCGAATAGCCACCCCTGGCTTGCCAGAATCAACTGGGCGCTCTCGAACGGGTTGGCGCCGGCCTGGGCCTGGCTCTGGGTTTCGTCGAGCAGCGTGACGCTGAGCGAGAAGCGGCGCAGAAGCTCCACCAGCCACTGGTGGGTGAGGCTATCCGGCACCAGCACCAGCGCGCGGGAAACGCGCCCGGCCAGCAATAGCCGGTGCAGAATCAATCCGGCTTCGATGGTCTTGCCAAGGCCCACCTCGTCGGCGAGCAGTACCCGAGGGGCGTGGCGGCGCGCGACTTCGTCGGCGATATAGAGCTGGTGAGGGATCAGGTCGATGCGCGGGCCGCTAAAGCCGAGGGCTTCGTGCTGCTCGATACGCTGATGGTGGTGCAGCGTGCGAAAGCGCAGGTCGAACCAGTCGTTGCGATCCACCTGGCCGGTCAAGAGACGGTCGCGGGCCTGGTTGAACTGCATGGTGTCGGCCAGGCGCGTTTCGGGAAGCTCGCGGGCGACGCCGTCGTCGTCCAGGCCCTGGTAAATGATCAACCCCTGGCGCTCGCTGCTTTCGCTGACGGTGATCTGCCAGCCATCGGCGGCGATCACCCGGTCACCGCTACCGAATACCACCCGGGTCAGCGGCGCCTGACGGGTGTTGTAGGTGCGGGTTTCCTGACTGGCACTGAACAAGATGGTCACGCTGCGGGCGTCGCAGTTGAGTACGGTGCCCAGCCCAAGCTCGGCCTCACCGTCGCTGATAAAGCGCTGGCCGGGGGTAAAATCGCTCATGATGCCTCAAGGAAGTTCAAAACGGGGCGAGCCGCCTGCGTTCAGGCGGCGATAGGGCGGGGGATTCTAACGCAAAGGCGGGGCGGTATTAAGCGCCGAGTCGCTTAATTATCGAGCCAGCGGTCGAGCTCGGCGCGGGTCAGCTCGCCGACGTGGACTTCCTGGGTGCGGCCATCGGCGTCGAACAGCACGGTGGTGGGCAGGCCCGGGGCTTCGAAACGCGCCATCAGCGTTTGGCTCGGGTCGCGCAGCGCCACCTCGAAGGAGAGCGCCTGCTCGTCGAGATAGCGCACCACCGGCAGCAGATCCTCGCCCTGATTGACGATGACGACGCTCACTCCCTCCAGGCCGTCGGCCTGCTCGAGAAGCGGCATTTCGCGCCGGCACGGCGGGCACCAGGTCGCCCATAGATTGACGATCAGCCGGTCGCCGCGCGCGGCCAGGTCCGGCAGGTAAACCGGTTCGCCGTCGAGGTTTTCAAGCGTCACCTCGGGTAGCGCGCTCACTGCAAAGCGCTGCTCGTCCACGCTCACCATGACCGCCACCAGCCAGAGCGCCGAGCTGAGAATCAGCAGGATGACGGCGATGCCTAGCGCCTTGAGGCTGTTGCGCAGCGACCAGGCGCACCACAAGAGCCCGGCCAGAAAGCCGCCCAGCGGGTGATAGCCCGGCTGCCAGAGTTTGAGCGCCTCGAGCGGGGCCGCCATGAAGCTTTCGATATTGAGCAGCACGTAGCCCACCCGCGCGCCCACCAGCCAGCAAAGGATTAGCCCGCTGAACCAGCGGCTTTTTTGTCGCGCGGGAAGCGGCAGACAGTAGCGGCTCGTCAGCAGCAGCAGAAGGGCGGCGCCCAGGGCGAACAGGCGAGGCAGCGAAAGAAGGAGCGGGCCGAGGGCAATCGCGTTCATGGTTTTCCCGTTGAGCAGTTACACTGGGGCACCATATCATGCACGCCACTGTTTACGGAGAACTCCATGTACCCGTCCGGCATCGACGTACTGCGGGCGCTGGCGATCGGCTCCCAGGCGCTGGGGCTTACGCTGATCATCGCGCTGGAAACCGTCATGGGCAACGCCGCCCGCCCCTGGCAAGGCGTGGTGCTGGCCCTCATGCTCGTTTCCGCGCTGTTGATTGCGCTGGCCAGGCTCTACCGGCGCAACCGCCAGCGTAAAGAGGCGGATGCGCGCCGCGCGCGCCTGGAGGCGGGCACTGACGATGGCTAGCCGCCGGCCGTGGCTGGCCGCGCTTTTGGTGGCGGCGCTGACGCTTGCCGGCTGCGTCGACGAGGACGTTCCCCGCGAGGCGCAGGTAGCGGTCGAGCGCGCCCAGGCCGAGGATACCTGGCTTGGCGAGCGGGTCGCCCGCGCGCTAAAGGGGCAGAGCGCGCCGGACGGCTTTGCGCTTCTGGCCAACGGCCAGCAGGCGTTCGAGACCCGGGTGGAACTCATCCACCGCGCCGAGCGCTCGCTGGATATCCAGACCTACCTGTTCGGCGACGGCCAGACCACGCGGCTGGTCATGGAAGAGCTGATCGAGGCCGCCGAGCGCGGCGTGCGGGTGCGCCTGCTGCTCGACGACATGGGGGCGATCGGCCAGGGCGAGCGGCTGGCCGCACTGTCGAGCCATCCTCGTATCGAGGTGCGGGTGTTCAACCCGGTGGCCTTCGGCCGCGGCCATCTCGCCACTCGGGTGCTGGCCTCGTTCACCGCGCCCAAAACCCAGCACCGGCGCATGCACAACAAGCTCTGGATCGCCGACAACACCGTGGGCATCGTCGGCGGGCGCAACCTGGGCGACGAATACTTCGACGCCAACGAGTCGCTCAACTTCGCCGATCTGGACCTGGTCACGATCGGCCAGGTGGTGCCCGAGCTTTCGCAAAGCTTCGACGACTACTGGAATCACGCTCTCGCCCAGCCGATCGCACGCTACCATTCGGTTGAGGCGAGCGCCTGGCAGCCCTTCGCCGATGAGCTCGACCGCTGGCTCGACGACAACGCCGAGGCCGACTACCTCGTCCGGCTGCGCGAGTCGCCCTCCGAGGCGCCGCCCTGGCGCACGCTTTTCTGGGGCAGCGCCCAGGCGTTCTGGGACAGCCCGGACAAGATCCACTCCGACGGCGCGCCCCACTGGCAGGCAACGCTCTTGGGCGAGCTTTTGCGCCACGCCGAAAGCCGCGAGCGGCTGGTGATGATCTCGGCCTACTTCGTGCCCACCGAGGCCGGCGTTGAGCGGCTGGAGGCGCTGGCGGGCCAGGGCGTGGCCATCGATATCATCACCAATTCGCTTGCGTCCACGGATGCCGCCGTGGTGCACGGCGCTTACATGCCCTGGCGGGCGCGGCTCATCGAGAGCGGCGTGCGCCTTTTCGAGCTGCGCCCGGAGCAGGAGGCGAGCGGCAATGCCACCGCGGAGGAGATGCGCGTACCCGGCGCCTCCGCCTCGGCGCTGCACATCAAGGCGCTGGGTTTCGATGATCAGGTGTTTATCGGCTCGTTCAACGTCGACCCCCGCTCGGTGTTCTGGAATACCGAGGTGGGCGTGCTGGTCGAAAGCGACGGGCTACGAGAGGCTTTCGACGAACTGGTCGAGATTGGGCAGCAGCCAACGATCAGCTACCGCGTCACCCTCGAGGATGGCGCGCTGGGGTGGGCGTACGAGCACGAAGGCGAACGCCGGCGCGCTGTGGAGGAGCCCGGCAGCTGGTGGCGTCACGCCAACGCCTGGTTCAGTCGAACCTTCCATCTGGAACCCTTGCTGTAGCGCCAGCGCCTGTACATGCGCCAGGCCCGCGCCGTTAAGAAGCGTTAGAAAAGGAGCTTGTATTTTCGACCCGGCGGTTTCAAATTGATACCAGCGCGAGCGACAGCCTGCGCGATTCAAATACCGGGAGCGACGAATAACATGATCAAAAAACGCACACTCGCCGCCGCCATCGCGGCGTCCTCTCTTGCCTTGACCGCCACCGCTCAGGCCGAGGTCAAAATCGGCTTTCTGGGCGGTTTCACCGGCGGTATCGAAAGCCTGACGCCGCCGATCTTCGAAGGCGCACAGCTGGCCGTGGCCCAGATCAACGAGCAGGGCGGCATTCTGGATGGCGAAACGCTTTCAATGCCGTCCGGCGATACCACCTGTTCTGACGCCTCGGCGGCCTCCAACGCCGCCGACCGCATGGTCAACTCCGAAAACGTCACGGCGATCGTCGGCGCGCTTTGCACCGGCGCGACCATCGCCGCGGCCAACAACGCCGCGATCCCGGGTGGGGTGGTGATGGTCTCGCCGGCCTCCACGGCGCCGGCGGTCACCGAGCTCGACGACAACGATCTGGTGTTCCGTACCGTGCCCTCGGACGCCTTCCAGGGTGAAATGCTCGCCAAGCTGCTGCTCGACAAGGGCATCGACGTGGTCGCGGTCACCTTCGTCAACAACGACTACGGCCAGGGGCTGTCCGACGCCTTCAGCACGGCGTTCGAAGCTGGCGGCGGCGAGATCACCGACAACCTCGCCCACGAAGACAACCGCGCCGACTACCGCTCTGAGCTCGGTGCGCTTTCCGCCGGCGGCGCCGACACGCTGGTCGTGCTGGCCTATGCCGATACCTCGGGCCAGACCGTACTGCGCCAGGCGTATGAAAGCGGCATGTTTACCCAGTACGTGGGCGCCGACGGCATGGTCGGCGATAGTCTGGTGGAAGCGATCGGTGCCGACGTGCTGGATGGCATGATCGCCACGCGCCCGGGCAGCCCGGATCTCCCCGGCACCGAGATCTTCGAGAGCGCCGCTAATGATGCTGGCTTCGACCCCAGCGCCGTATTTGCCGCCCAGGCCTACGACGCCGCCTTCCTGCTGGCGCTGGCCATCGAGCAGAACGGAAGCGCCGAGCGCGAAGGTTTGAGTGAGGCGCTGCGCAGCGTCTCGAGCGCCCCTGGCGAGGTCATCCTGCCCGGCGAGTGGGAGAAGGCCGTGGAGCTGATCGCCGCGGGCACCGAGATCAACTACGAAGGCGCCTCCGGCTCGCACGAGTTCGACGATAACGGCGACGTCCCTGGCGTGGTGGTCGAAATGGCGGTGGAAGACGGTAGCTTCGTGACCAAGGGCCAGCTCGATTTGTAAGCTGCAAGGCGTGGAAGCCTTGTAAAAAAACGCCCCGGACCGAAAGTCCGGGGCGTTTTTCGTGGTGGCCGGTGCTTAGCCGTGGGTCTTGATGTTCTCCGGCAGCAGCCCCTTGGGGGCGAAGCGCAGCACGATCGTGATCAGCATGCCAATCACCAGTACGCGGGCCTGCAGCGCGCGGCTGTCCAGGTTGCTGGGCATCTCCCAACCCGCACCTTCGCCGATACTCGTCACCAGCTCCATGACGTAGAGCGCCAGCGGCTCGGACATGATCCAGATGATGTACACCGCTACGGCGCCGAAGATCGTGCCCAGGTTGTTGCCGGGCCCGCCGAGAATCACCATTACCAGCACCAGAAAGGTGTGATTCAGCGGCAGATACCCCTGGGGGTCGAAGAGGCTGTTGAAGGTGCCCAGCACGCCGCCGCCCAGGCCCATCAGAATGCAGCCCAGCACGAAGATTTCGAGGCGGCGTTTGTTGATGTCCTTGCCCATGGCCGCCGCGGAGACTTCGTTGTCACGAATGGCGCGAATCATCCGTCCCCAGGGGGCGTGGTAGGCGCGGTGGAGCAAAAAGAAGATCGCCGCGATGATCACCGCGGTCAGCGATAGATAGATCGCCCGCGACAGCGTGAAGCCGAGCTCGGCAGGCCCCGGCGTCGGCCAGGGCAGCGGCGAGACCGTGGCGGTGCCGCGGGTCAGCCAGTCGGAGTTTTTCAAAAACGCCTTGATGATCTCGGCGATACCGAGGGTGGCGATCGCCAGGTAGTCGCTTCGAAGCCCGAGACAAATATGGCCGATGAAGTAGCCCACGCCGCCGGCAAGCGCGCCGCCGACGATCCAACCCGTCCAGGGCGGCAGGCCGAAACCGCCGACGAAGCCGGCGCGGGCCTGAATCTCGCCGGTCACCTCACGAAGCATGCTGATCACGGTGAGATAAAGCACTACCGCCACCACCACGGTGACCACGGTGCGCAGCCGTTTGGGCATGCCGAAACGGTCGAGCCGGCTCACGCCGACCACCAATAGCACCGCGGCGATGCCGTAAAGCAGCACGCGGCCAAGCTCGAAGGGAAGCTCCGTGCCCCAGAAAGCGTCGTTGACCGGTACGCTAAAGAGCATGGCGCTAAAGCCGCCAAGGGCCACGAAGCCCATGACGCCGGCGTTGAACTGCCCGGCGTAGCCCCACTGAATGGTCAGGCCGAGCGCCAGAATGGCGTAGCAGGCCGCCTCGACCAGCATGCGCGTACTGTAGGCCGCGCCCATCAGCGCGTAGACGCCGAGCACCGCGACCAAAAGCGCGGCGAACAGCACCACCTCGCGCAGCGGGAAGCGCCGCGTGACGGTGGCATCGCGGGGCGTATAGGAGGAGGTTTTATCGTTCATTAGATCACCTTGCCCTTGAAGAGCCCCGTGGGGCGCCAGATCAGAATCGCCACGAGAATGAAAAACGGCACCACGATCTTGTACTCAGTGCCCACGAAGGCGAGATTCGACGGAAGCTCCAGCCACTCGGGCAGGCGCTCCTGAAACGGGCGCAGCAGCACGTTCCAATTGAACACCGCCAGGGTCTCTGCAAAGCCCACCACGAAACCGCCGGCGATCGCCCCGTAGGGATGGCCCACCCCGCCGACGATGGCGGCGGCGAAGATCGGCAGCAGCAGAAAGAAGCTCAGATCCGGCTTGAAGGTCACATCCAGTGACAAAAGCGTACCCGCAATGGCGGCCAGGCCGCCGGCGATTATCCAGGTGACCGCCACGATGGTGTTGGTGTTGATACCCGAGGCCTGAGCGAGTTCCGGGTTGTCCGACATGGCGCGCATCGCCTTGCCCAGCCGCGAGCGGTTCAAGAACACCGCCAGCGCCACGACCGCCACCACCGTGATCACGAACAGATAGAGCTGCGGTTCGGTCACCACGATGGGGGCTCGGGCGCCTTCGAAAGGCAGCCCCAGCCGGAAAATCTCCTTACGGTCATCGACATAAAGGCTCTGGCCGCCGGTGCCGGCGAACAGGCGAATCAACCCCTGCAGCATCAGCGTCACCCCGAGGGAGCCGATGACCATGACGATAGGCTTGACCCCGTGAGCGCGCAGTGGCTTGTAGAACGCCTTATCGATACCGACGGCGAGCAGGGCAGTGAGCGCCATGGCCAGCGGCAGCATGATCAGCGCGGTGGGCACGCCGATGCTGGCGCCCGCGGCGGGAAAGGCCGACGCGAGCAGCAGCACCATGAAGGCGCCGAAGGTCATCATGTCGGCGTGGGCGAAGTGAGCGAAGCGCATGATGCTGAAAATCAGCGTCACGCCGATCGCCCCAATGGCGTAGATCGACCCGGTGACGCTGCCGGCGATCAGGACGTTATTGATGAAAAAGACCAGTTCGTTCACGAGTATCTCCCCCGGGCTAGCCGCCCAAAAAGCTCTTGGCGACATCCGGGTCGGCCAAAAGCGCCGCCCCCGTATCGGTAAAGCGGTTCTGGCCGGCGGCCAGCACGAAGCCCTTGTCGGCGATGGCGAGCGCCTGCTTGGCGTTCTGCTCGACCATCAAAATGCCGACGCCGGCGGCGTTGATCTTCTTTACCCGATCGAAGATCTCGTTCATGTAGAGCGGTGAGAGCCCGGCGGTGGGCTCGTCGAGCAGCAGGAGTGTGGGCTCGGCCATCAGCGCGCGGCCCATGGCGACCATCTGGCGCTGGCCACCGGAGAGCTCGCCGGCGGGTTGGCGGCGCTTGTCCTTGAGCGGTGGGAAGAACTCATAGACCTGCTCGAGCATGCGCTTGACGTTGTGCGGCTTCAAATACGCGCCCATCTCCAGGTTCTCCTGCACCGAGAGGCTCGGGAAGACGTTCTTCTCCTGGGGGACGAAGCCCATGCCGCGCTTGACCAGCTGGTTCGGCGCCAGATTCTGGATCGGCTCGCCGCCCAGCAGGATCTCGCCCTGGTTGACGTTCAAAAGGCCGAACACCGCCTTCAACATGGTGGACTTGCCGGCGCCGTTGGGGCCGACGATCACGCCGACCTCATCGGCGTAGAGGGTCATGTCGACCCCGTTCAAGATGTTCATACTGCCGTAGCCGCCGTGCACGTCGCGCGCGTCCAGAAGCGGCGCGGCGCTGGCCGCCGGCGAGGGGGGTGACGCATCGTTGGACATGATCGAAAAGTCTCGAAAGAGTGTGTTGTTGTTGGCACCGCGCTAAGCGGCATCGCTGCCGAAATAGGCCTCGATCACCTCGGGATTTTGCTGGATCGCCTCGATCGAACCCTCGACCATGACGCTGCCCTGGGCCAGCACGATGACCGGGTCGCACAGCCGGCTGATCATCTCCATGTCGTGCTCGATGACCAAAAAGGTGTAGCCCATTTCGCGGTTGAGCCGCTCGATGTTGCCCATCAGATCGCCCAGGAGCGTGCGGTTGACCCCGGCGGCGATCTCGTCGAGCAGCACCACTTTCGCGTCGGTCATCATGGTGCGGCCAAGCTCGAGAAGCTTTTTCTGCCCGCCGGAAAGGTTGCCCGCCAGCTCGTTTCTCACGTGATGCAGGCCCACGAAGTCGATCACCTCCAGCGCCCGGCGGCGCACCTCGTCCTCCTCGTGGCGCACCAGCCCCGGCTTGAACCAGGTGTTGAACAAACGCTCGCCGGCCTGGCGCGGCGGCACCATCATCAGGTTCTCCAGCGCGCTCATCTGGCTGAACTCGTGGGCGATCTGGAAGGTGCGCAGTAATCCCTTGTGAAAGCGGGCGTCGGCGGGAAGCGGGGTGATCTCTTCGCCGTCGAGCAGGATACGGCCACTGTCCGGGACGAGAGAGCCCGCGATCAGGTTGAAAAGCGTCGATTTGCCCGCCCCGTTGGGGCCGATCATGCCGGTGATGGAGCCTTTTTCGACCTTGATCGAGCAGTCGTTGATGACGTGTAGCCCGCCGAAGGCCTTGTTGACGTGTTGTACTTCGATAATCGGGGTCATGGTGTCCTCTTGCCAGGGAAGGCAGCTGCCCGGCCATTGCCTGGCCCTTGAAAGGGCGGCGCCGGCGCGGCGACACGGCTTGTGTGCGGGAGCGTCCCTGTGGGTGTCGGCTCGGATCGCGATCCAAACACCTGTATGAATTGTAGGATAGCCGCGTTCTTGGGCGCGGTTCGCATCCTACTTTGCGACAGAACGGGTCCGCTTTCCAGCCCCCTTGCGTTTAGGCTGCGTTAATCAGGGCGTTAAATGCGCGCGAGCCCAAACGCCGGGCACAAAAAAGCCCGCGCGGTGGCGGGCTTTTCAGACGAGCGGCGGGCTTATTTCTTGCCGGCGCGCTTACGCTCGTTTTCGGTCAGGTGCTTCTTGCGCAGACGGATATGCGACGGGGTCACTTCCACCAGCTCGTCGGAGTCGAGGAATTCGATCGCCTGCTCCAGGGTGAACTTGATCGGCGGCGTCAGCACGATGTTTTCATCGTTACCGGTAGAGCGCATGTTGTCGAGCTTCTTACCCTTGGTCGGGTTCACGACCATGTCGTTGGCACGGTTGTTGATACCGATCAGCATGCCTTCGTAAACTTCGGTGGCGTGATCGATGATCAGCTTGCCGCGCTCCTGCAGGGTGTAAAGCGCATAAGAAAGCGCCTTGCCGCCGACCATGGAGACCAGCACGCCGTTGCGACGCTCGATGGACGCGTCAGGCTTGAGCGGACCGTAGTGATCGAAGCGGCTGGTCAGGATGCCGGTGCCGGAGGTCAGGGTCAGAAACTGACCGCGGAAGCCGATCAGGCCACGCGCCGGGATGATGAAGTCCAGGCGCACACGGCCCTTGCCGTCCGGGTTCATGTTGGAGAGCTCGCCCTTGCGGTAGCCGAGCTCTTCCATGATCGCGCCCTGATGCTGCTCTTCGCAGTCGATGATGACTTCTTCGTAGGGCTCCTGCTTCTCGCCGTCGATCTCCTTGATGATGACCTCGGGGCGGCCAACGGCCAGCTCGAAGCCTTCACGGCGCATGGACTCGATGAGTACCGACAGGTGCAGCTCGCCACGACCGGAGACCTTGAACTTCTCCGGGGTTTCGCCCTGCTCGACGCGCAGCGCCACGTTGTGGATCAGCTCCTGCTCGAGGCGGTCACGAATGTTGCGGCTGGTAACGTACTTGCCGTCCTTGCCGGCAAACGGCGAATCGTTGACCTGGAAGGTCATGGAGACGGTCGGCTCGTCGACGGTCAGCGGCGGCAGCGCTTCGACGGCGTTCTGGTCGCACAGCGTATCGGAGATCGCCAGATTTTCGATACCGGTGATGCAGACGATGTCGCCAGCGGTGGCTTCGTCGGTCTGCACGCGCTCGAGACCCATGTGGGTCATCACCTGGCCGATCTTGCCCTTACGGGTATTGCCTTCCTTGGTGATCACGCTGATCTGCTGGCCGGGCTTGACGCTACCGCGCTTGATGCGGCCAAGACCGATGACGCCAACGTAGCTGTTGTAGTCGAGCGCGGAGATCTGCATCTGGAACGGACCGTCGATTTCGACCTTGGGCGGCTCAACGATGTTGACGATCGACTTGAACATCGGGTCCATGCTCTCTTCGAGCGCGTCCGGCTCCATGCCGGCGATGCCGTTGAGCGCCGAGCAGTAGATGATCGGGAAGTCGAGCTGCTCGTCCGAGGCGCCGAGGTTGTCGAACAGATCGAAGATCTGGTCGATGACCCAGTCCGGGCGCGCGCCGGGGCGGTCGATCTTGTTGACCACGACGATCGGCTTCAGGCCCTGGGCGAAGGCCTTCTGGGTCACGAAGCGGGTTTGCGGCATCGGGCCGTCGACGGCGTCGACCAGCAGCAGGACCGAGTCCACCATCGACATGACGCGCTCGACTTCGCCACCGAAGTCGGCGTGCCCGGGGGTGTCGACGATGTTGATGTGGTAGTCCGTACCCTTGTCATCCTGCCACTTGATAGCGGTGTTCTTGGCCAGGATGGTGATACCGCGCTCCTTCTCCTGGTCGTTCGAATCCATGATACGCTCCTGGCCTTCGGCCTTACGATCAAGCGTACCGGATTGACTCAACAGCTTGTCGACCAGGGTAGTCTTACCGTGGTCAACGTGGGCGATAATGGCAATGTTACGAAGATTCTCGATCACGACGCGATCCTGCTGGAAAAATAGGGCGGCATTATAGGGTCTGGGGTGGGGCGACTACCAGCGCTGTCTTAAATAAAGAGGCAAGTCAATAACCCAATGGCGGCAGTTTTCGCTGCCTGGGCGCATCCGGTAAGATAGGCGTTTTCCCAACCAGGGCAAGGACATGACCATCGGTAACCTGATGCGTTTGTTAAGCGATGGCGACGTCCATTCCGGTGAGGCGCTCGGCCAGGCGCTGGGCGTTTCCCGCGCCGCGGTATGGAAACAGCTCAAGAAGCTCGACGCCATGGGGGTAGAGCTGGTCGCAGTGAAAGGCCGCGGGTACCGCCTGGCCCAGCCGCTGGAGCCGCTGGACGGCAAGCGGGTGGTATCGGAGCTTCCCGCCGAGGCGCGCCATCTGCTGGCGCGCCTGTTCGTCGAGGACCAGCTTGCCTCGAGCAACGAGTATCTGCGCGCGCGCTTCGATCAGGGTGCCGGCCACGGCGAGGTGTGCCTGGTCGAGCTGCAAACCGCCGGGCGTGGGCGGCGCGGGCGGGTATGGTCCACGCCCTGGGGGCAGAGTCTGATGCTCTCGCTTGGCTGGCGCTTCGAGGCCGGGGTGGCCTCGCTTGAGGGGCTGAGCCTGGCGGTGGGCGTGGTGGTGGCTCAGGTGCTCGAGCGCCACGGGGTAACGCCCAAACTCAAATGGCCCAACGACGTCCTGCTTTCTGATAAAGGCGGCGAGCTCGGTAAGCTCGCCGGTATTCTGATCGAGGTGACCGGCGACGCCGCCGGCCCCTGCGAGGCCGTGATCGGCATGGGCATGAACCTCTTTTTGCCCCAAAGCCTGCGCGAGACGATCGACCAGCCGGTGGCTGCGCTTTTCGACGAGGTGCCGACGCTTTCACGCAATCAGCTCGCCGCCGAGGTCATCGCAGGGCTTCTGGCCATGCTTGCTGGCTTCGAGGAGCACGGCTTTGGCATCTGGCGCGACGAGTGGAACGCGCGCCATGCCTACAAGGGGCTTGGCGTGCGCGTCATTCAGGGCGCCCGAGAAAGCGAGGCGGTCGCCGGCGATGTCGACGACAGCGGCAACCTCTGGGTGAATGAAAGCGGCCAGACGCGGCGTTTGTCCGGCGGTGAGATCAGCGTGCGTAGGCGCCTATGATTCTGGATCTGGATATTGGTAACACGCTCTCCAAGTGGCGCCTGAAGGATGCCAATAGCAGCGAGATTCGCTCGCGCGGGGCCGTATGGACGCGCGAGGAGTGGCGCCCCGGCGCGGATATTCCGGATCTCGACGTGGTCGAGGCGGTGCGTATTTCAAGCGTCGCCCGCGCCGCAGTGCTCGACGACACGGTCAAGCTTTTGCGCCGCCAGGTGCGCCACGTCTTCGTCGCCAAATCGCTGCCCGAGTCGCTTGGGGTGATCAACGGCTACGACGAGCCGGGCAAGCTCGGGGTGGATCGCTGGATGGGGGCGCTGGCGGGCTACCAGCTCGCCGGCGGCTGCTGCGCGGTGGACTGCGGCAGCGCCATCACCGTGGATTTCGTGCTCCCCGGAGGGATGCATCTGGGCGGCTTTATCATCCCCGGGCTCAGGTTGATGAAAGAGAGCCTGCAGCTTGGCACGCGCAACGTGGCGATCGACCCGGACAGCGAAGCCGAGGCGCTGCTGGAGCCTGGCCGGCGCACGGTGGATGCGGTCAACCACGGCATTTATATGGCGGCGGTCAGCGCAATCAACCGGGTGTATAGCGAGGTGTGTGACCAGCAGGGCGTCACGCTGCCCATGCTTCTGACCGGCGGCGATGCGCGGGTGATCTCCCGCGGGGTGCGTGTGCCTCATGCGGTGTGGCCGGACATGGTGTATGGCGGGCTGGAGGCGAGTTTTCCGCTCACCTTTGCCGAGCGCGCTGGCCGCATGGCCGGGGCGCCAAGGGTGCCCGAGCCGGTGGCGTTGGAAAAAATTCGCGCGGCGCTTGCTTTTTCCATGCTGCTTTGACAGAATGCAGCGCGTTCCAAGGCAGTGCGGCCCGTGAAAGCGGCGTACGCTGAGTCAAAAGCTTTGATAAATTAAGTAGCTATCTGGCTTGACACTGTTTTGGAGGCTGGCATAATGTGCCGCCACAGCTGGAGAGGTTCCCGAGTGGCCAAAGGGAGCAGACTGTAAATCTGCCGCGAAAGCTTCGAAGGTTCGAATCCTTCCCTCTCCACCAGTTTTACGGCAGCGTTGATTTTGCTGCTGGAGTTGAAAGCCGCAAGGCGTGTTTTTCGGTTGAGCTTGCCGGTTTTTGATTCATGTTTGATCAAGCGGGCGTAGTTCAATGGTAGAACCTCAGCCTTCCAAGCTGATGGTGCGGGTTCGATTCCCGCCGCCCGCTCCAGTCAAGCGCTGTTGGTTGTAGTGCAAGTTAAGCTCATGTAGCTCAGGGGTAGAGCACACCCTTGGTAAGGGTGAGGTCGACGGTTCAATTCCGTCCATGAGCTCCATATTTCGAAAAAAAGCGGGCATTGCTCGCTTTTTTTGTCTTGTCGCCGCGCGATGCGGTAGACGACGTTTGGGGTTGTCACGGTGGCGGTTCTTCGCTATCATGCTGCCCGCTGTAGCGCAGGTGTGCAACTGCACACGATGATACAGGCCAGTGGCTCAATTGGCAGAGCAGCGGTCTCCAAAACCGCAGGTTGGGGGTTCGAGTCCCTCCTGGCCTGCCAACCTTCCCCAGGTTGGTATGTCTTTTTCAAGAATTCCAAGTCGCTTGCTGCACCCTGAGGAGTCTCGTTTTCATGAAGCCTAGTTCCGTAAAACCTGGCGCCGAGGTGCAACAATCACGTCACGATGGCCTCAAGTGGGTAGCCGTCGCGGCGCTGCTTGTCGTTGCCGTTGTGGGTAACACGTATTTTGCCGATGTCGCCTTGCTCTACCGGGTGCTGGGTGTCGTGCTTTTGTGCGCCGGCGCCGGCCTCATTGCGCTGACCACGACCAAGGGTCGCGCGCTGGTCGAGCTTGCGGTTAGCGCCAAGAAAGAGATTCAGCGGGTCGTTTGGCCCACGCGCGCCGAAACCATTCAGACCACCGCCATCGTGCTGGTAGCCGTTATGGTCGTTGGTCTGATGCTCTGGTTGATCGACACGCTTCTTGGCTGGGCAATGTCCGGCGTCATTGGTTAGGAGTTTTCATGTCCAAACGTTGGTATGTCGTCCACGCCTATTCCGGCTTTGAAAAGCACGTGATGCGCTCGCTCATCGAGCGGGTGAAGATGTACGGCATGGAAGACCGCTTCGGCGAAATTTTGGTGCCAACGGAAGAAGTGGTCGAAATGCGCGACGGCAAGCGCCGCAAGAGTGAGCGCAAGTTCTATCCGGGCTACGTGCTGGTCGAGATGGAGATGGTCGACGAAACCTGGCATCTGGTCAACGAGACGCCTCGCGTGATGGGCTTCATCGGTGGCACCAAGGAGAAGCCGGCGCCGATTACCCCTCGCGAGGCGGACGCTATCCTGCATCGCGTCAAGGATGGCACCGACAAGCCGCGGCCGAAGACCATGTTCGAGCCGGGTCAGTCGGTTCGCGTTACCGACGGGCCGTTCGCCGACTTCAACGGCGTCGTCGAAGAAGTGAAC
Organism: Halomonas sp. PAMB 3264; assembly: GCF_031954245.1. Classification (NCBI taxonomy): domain Bacteria; kingdom Pseudomonadati; phylum Pseudomonadota; class Gammaproteobacteria; order Oceanospirillales; family Halomonadaceae; genus Halomonas; species Halomonas sp. PAMB 3264. Next base: position 3,533,484 of record NZ_CP134866.1, on the reverse strand, counting down.
TACGAAAAGAGCCGCCTGCAGGTCAGCGTGCTGATTTTCGGTCGCGCCACGCCCGTGGAGCTCGAGTTCTCCCAGGTCGAGAAGGACTAGCCAGATAAGGCTCGCTCTAAAAGATCCGGTCGAGATAACCGAGCAAGAAAGAGCAGGGTGGAAGAGACCGGTCGAAAAGGCCGCGCGATAAAACGATTTTCATGTAAAACGGCTTTGGCCGTTTTACGTACACCGGGGAGCCGTCAGGCGTTATCACCCAACTGGAGTAATCACCATGGCCAAGAAAGTACAGGCTTATATCAAACTGCAGGTCGCTGCAGGTAAAGCCAATCCGAGTCCGCCCGTGGGCCCTGCATTGGGTCAGCACGGCGTCAACATCATGGAGTTCTGTAAAGCGTTCAACGCCGCGACTCAGGACATCGAGCCGGGCCTGCCGACGCCGGTCGTGATCACCGTTTATTCCGATCGTAGCTTCACGTTCGTCACCAAAACCGCGCCTGCCGCCGTGCTGCTGAAAAAAGCTGCTGGCATCAAGTCAGGTTCTGGCGTACCGAACAAGCAGAAGGTCGGTACCGTGACCCGCGAGCAGCTCGAAGAGATCGCCCGCACCAAAGAGCCGGACATGACGGCTGCCGATCTTGACGCCGCCGTACGCACGATCGCTGGTAGCGCTCGTAGCATGGGCCTAAACGTGGAGGGTCTCTGATCATGGCTAAACTGTCCAAGCGCGCGCAGAACATTCGTGCCAAAGTAGACACCAAGAAAGCGTACTCTCTGGAAGAAGCGGTCAACCTGCTCTCCGAGCTCTCCACCGTGAAGTTCAAGGAGTCCGTGGACGTGGCGATCAACCTGGGCGTTGATCCGCGTAAATCCGACCAGGTCGTTCGTGGCGCCACCGTCATGCCCAACGGTACTGGCAAGGACGTACGCGTTGCCGTTTTCACCCAGGGTGCCAACGCCGATGCCGCTAAAGAAGCCGGCGCCGACATCGTGGGCATGGACGAGCTGGCCGAGCAGGTCAAAAAGGGCGTGATGGACTTTGACGTCGTCATCGCCTCGCCGGACGCCATGCGCGTCGTGGGCCAGCTGGGTCAGATCCTCGGCCCGCGCGGTCTGATGCCGAACCCGAAAGTCGGCACCGTGACCCCGGACGTCGCCACCGCGGTGAAAAACGCCAAGGCCGGCCAGGTACGTTTCCGTACCGACAAAAACGGTATTATCCACACCACGCTGGGTAAGATCGATTTTGAAGCGAGCGCCGTTGCCGGTAACCTGGAAGCGCTGGTCGCCGACCTCAAGCGTCTCAAGCCGAGCACGTCCAAGGGCATCTACTTCAAGAAAATGACCCTGTCCACTACCATGGGCCCGGGTATCACCATCGACCACTCTGCCTACGTCTAAGCGTCGTCGGAGTTCGATGGAAGGCGCGCCGGGCACTGCCCGGCGCGCCTGACAGAAGTAAGGCAAGAACTTTGCGGTCCCCCACGCACGCGTGGGGCGCCGTCAAAGACCGCAGGTGCCACACGGGGCAACGCCTCGATGGCTTAATCGCTCAAAGCGCCTGCGCAGATGGTGTGGCCGCCAGTTGGTTGATGCTTTTAAGCAGCGCTTGTCTGGTGAGCACCATCCCTACGGCTTTCGGGGAGCGGTTGGCTCCGAAAGAGATGGTAACCACCGGGCCTTGAAGGTCCGGCACGAAGGAGTGATCACTGTGCCACTAGCACTTGAAGGCAAGAAAGCGATTGTTGCCGAGGTGAGTGAAGCGGCCAAGGACGCACTCTCCGTCGTAGTTGCCGATTCTCGCGGCGTGACGGTCGGCAAAATGACCGACCTGCGCAAGCAAGCGCGCGAGAATGGCGTCCAGATCCGTGTTGTCCGCAACACGCTGGCACGCCGCGCCCTCGAGGGCACTCAGTGGGAGTGCCTGACCGAGAGCTTCGTTGGCCCGACTCTGTTGGCCTTCTCCACCGATCATCCGGGCGCTGCCGCTCGTTTGTTCAAGGAGTTCGCCAAGACCGAGCAGAACTTCGAAGTAAAAGCGCTGGCCTACGAAGGTGAGCTGATTCCGGCTGCCGACATCGACCGTCTGGCAACCCTGCCGACTTACGACGAGGCAATCGCCAAGTTGATGTCGGTCATGAAAGAGGCCTCCGCTGGCAAGCTGGTTCGTACTCTGGCCGCTCTGCGCGACCAGAAGCAGGAAGCCGAAGCGGCGTAAACCGCTTCACCTGTTGGCAGCGTGAAGGCGCTGCGTGAACCGAGCAACGAATCCCGAGTCGCAAGACTCCCGCAAAGTTAGGAATGAAACAATGGCACTGTCCAAAGACGATATCATCAATGCTGTAGCCGACATGTCCGTAATGGAAGTTGTCGAGCTGATCGAAGCGATGGAAGAGAAATTCGGCGTATCAGCTGCTGCAGCTGTTATGGCTGGCCCGGCTGCTGGCGGCGAAGCTGCTGCTGAAGAGCAGACCGAGTTCGACCTGGTTCTGACCTCTGCTGGCGACAAGAAAGTCAACGTCATCAAGGCCGTTCGCGAAATCACCGGTCTTGGCCTGAAAGAAGCCAAGGGTGCCGTCGACGGCGCACCGGCCACGCTGAAAGAAGGCATGTCCAAGGACGACGCAGAAGCTGCGAAGACCAAGCTGGAAGAAGCAGGCGCATCCGTCGAGCTCAAGTAATTCTTGTGCCGGTGGCTTTACGCGCGGCGTAAGCTTCCACGGCTGGCGGCGGGCCCTCCCGCTGCCGGCCTTTTTCTGTTGTAGCTGGCATCAAACGCGCTGCCGTGTTATGCAGAAAGGCTGCCATAAGGGCAGCCACACAGTAAGACCGGTGTTTGGTATCGTCGTTAAAGGGTCTTATACCCGAATGAGCGTCCGATAACACTGTTATCTATCAAGATTTTTGACGGCGAGCTACCGATTTAGGAGCTTGCTGTCTGCGTCTGAAACGCCCGCGGGGCAGATGACCACGCATCGGCCACCCATGGTGAACAAGCTGGGGAATACAGATGGCTTACTCATATACTGAGAAAAAACGCATCCGCAAGGATTTCGGCAAACTGCCCCAAGTGATGGATGTGCCTTACTTGCTGGCGATCCAGCTTGATTCCTACTACGACTTTCTCCAGCAGGACCGTTCGCCTGACGAGCGTCACGAGGTCGGTCTGCATGCGGCGTTTAAGTCCGTCTTTCCGATCGAGAGCTTTTCCGGCAACGCCGCGCTCGAGTATGTCAGCTACCGCTTCGGCACGCCGGCGTTCGACGTAAAAGAGTGCCAGCTGCGCGGTGTCACCTACTCGGCACCGCTGCGTGTGAAGGTTCGCTTGATCATTTATGATCGCGACTCTTCCAATAAAGCCATTAAAGATATCAAAGAGCAAGAAGTCTACATGGGGGAAATCCCCCTGATGACCGAGAACGGTACCTTCGTCATCAACGGTACCGAGCGGGTAATCGTTTCCCAGCTCCACCGCTCACCCGGTGTGTTCTTCGATCACGACAAGGGCAAAAGCCACTCTTCTGGCAAGCTCCTTTACTCTGCTCGCGTGATTCCTTACCGCGGCTCCTGGCTCGACTTCGAGTTCGACCCGAAAGACAACGTGTTCGTGCGTATCGACCGTCGCCGCAAACTGCCGGCGTCGGTACTCATGCGTGCGCTTGGCATGAGCACCGAAGAGATCCTCGACGAATTCTTCGAGACCAGCAAGTTTCACATCGAGAAGTCCGGCTTCTCCGTGGAGCTCGTGCCGTCGCGTCTGCGCGGTGACACCGCCACCTTCGACATCAAGGATGGCAACGGTGAGCTGATCGTCGAGGAAGGCCGTCGTATCACCCAGAAGCACATCCGCCAGCTGGAAAAGGCCGGACTCGAGCGTCTGGAAGTGCCGATGGAGTACCTCTACGGCAAGACCCTGGCCAAGGATCAGATCGACGCCAAGACCGGCGAGCTGATCGTCAACTGCAACACCGAGATCACCCCGGAAGTGCTCGAGCGCATGGCCCAGGGCGGCATCACGCAAATCGAGACGCTCTACACCAACGATCTCGACTGCGGTTCGTTCATCTCCGACACCCTGAAGCTCGACACCACCGGGTCGCAGCTCGAGGCGCTCGTCGAGATCTACCGCATGATGCGCCCCGGCGAGCCGCCCACCAAGGAAGCCGCCGAGACGCTGTTCCACAACCTGTTTTTCACCGAAGATCGCTACGATCTCTCCGGTGTCGGCCGGATGAAGTTCAACCGCCGCCTGCGTCGCGACTCCGACACCGGCTCCGGCGTGCTGGATCGCAAGGACATCCTGGATGTACTGCGCGAGCTGATCAACATCCGTAACGGCTTTGGTGACGTCGACGATATCGATCACCTGGGCAACCGCCGTATCCGCTGCGTCGGCGAGATGGCCGAAAACCAGTTCCGCGTGGGTCTGGTACGTGTCGAGCGTGCGGTCAAAGAGCGTCTGTCCATGGCGGAAAGCGAAGGCCTGATGCCGCAGGATCTGATCAACGCCAAGCCGGTCGCGGCGGCGGTGAAAGAGTTCTTCGGTTCAAGCCAGCTTTCACAGTTCATGGACCAGAACAACCCGCTTTCGGAAGTTACCCACAAGCGTCGTGTGTCTGCACTCGGCCCGGGTGGTCTGACCCGTGAGCGTGCAGGCTTCGAAGTACGTGACGTACACGCCACGCACTACGGTCGTCTGTGCCCGATCGAGACGCCGGAAGGTCCGAACATCGGTCTGATCAACTCGCTGGCCACCTACAGCCACACCAACAGCTACGGTTTCCTCGAGACGCCGTACCGCAAGGTGAACGCGGGTCAGGTGACGGACGATATCGTTCACCTGTCAGCGATCGAAGAGGGTGATTTCGTTATCGCCCAGGCATCGGCGGCGGTTGACGAGTCCAACAAGCTCAGTGATGACCTGGTTCAGGTGCGTCACCGCGGCGAGACTACCTTCATGCGTCCTGAGCAAGTGACGCTGATGGACGTGTCCCCGCGTCAGGTTGTATCGGTGGCTGCGGCCCTGATCCCGTTCCTTGAGCACGATGATGCCAACCGCGCCCTGATGGGTGCGAACATGCAACGTCAGGCCGTTCCCACTCTGCGCGCCGACAAGCCGCTCGTGGGTACCGGCATGGAGCGCTTCGTTGCACGCGATTCCGGCGTGTGCGCCGTGGCGCGTCGTGGCGGTGTGATCGATTCCGTCGATGCGCGTCGTGTGGTGGTTCGGGTCAATGAAGACGAGATCATCGGCGGTGAAGCCGGGGTCGATATCTACAACCTGACCAAGTACACCCGTTCGAACCAGAACACCTGCATGAACCAGCGCCCGATCGTGCGCCCCGGCGACAACGTCGCCCGCGGCGACATCCTCGCCGACGGCCCGTCCGTCGACATGGGTGATCTGGCCCTCGGTCAGAACATGCGCATCGCGTTCATGCCCTGGAACGGCTACAACTTCGAGGACTCCATCCTGCTTTCCGAGCGGGTGGTCCAGGAAGACCGTTTCACCACGATCCACATCCAGGAGCTGACCTGTGTGTCGCGCGACACCAAGCTCGGCCCGGAAGAGATCACCTCGGACATCCCCAACGTCGGCGAGTCGGCGCTTGGCAAGCTGGACGAGGCGGGTGTCGTCTACATCGGCGCCGAAGTCGGCCCTGGCGACATTCTGGTCGGCAAGGTGACGCCGAAGGGTGAAACCCAGCTGACGCCGGAAGAAAAGCTCTTGCGTGCCATCTTCGGTGAGAAGGCAAGCGACGTTAAAGACACTTCCCTGCGTGCCCCGACCGGCATGAAGGGTACCGTCATCGACGTTCAGGTCTTCACCCGCGACGGCGTCGAGAAGGACTCCCGCGCGCTCTCCATCGAGCAGGAGCAGCTCGACGAAGTCCGCAAGGATCTTCAGGAGACCTACCGGATCGCCGAGGACGCCACGTTCGAGCGTCTCAAGCGCACCCTGGACGGCCAGGCGGTCAACGGCGGCCCGCAGCTCAAGAAGGGCGACGTGCTCGACGAGGCCTACCTGGAAGAGCTTCCGCGTCAGCAGTGGTTCAAGCTGCGCATGCAGGACGAGTCGTTCAACGAACTGCTCGCCCAGGCGGATGAGCAGCTCGAAAACCGTCGTAAAGAGATGGACGAGCGTTTCGAAGACAAGAAGCGCAAGCTCACCCAGGGCGACGACCTGGCGCCGGGCGTGCTCAAGATCGTCAAGGTTTACATGGCGGTCAAGCGTCGCATCCAGCCGGGTGACAAGATGGCCGGCCGTCACGGTAACAAGGGTGTCATCTCGGCGATCATGCCGATCGAGGACATGCCGTTCGACGAGAAGGGCGAGCCGGTCGATCTGGTGCTGAACCCCTTGGGTGTACCGTCGCGCATGAACGTGGGTCAGATCCTCGAAACCCACCTGGGGATGGCGGCACGCGGGCTTGGCGTGAAGATCGACGCGATGCTGCGCGATGCGCGCGGTCAGCAGCTGGCGGAAATTCGTGATTTCCTCGGCCAGGTGTACAACACCCCGGGTACGCGCCTCGAGGACATCGATTCGCTTTCTGATGACGAAGTCATCGCGCTGGCGAAGAACCTCAAGGGCGGTGTGCCGATGGCAACGCCGGTGTTCGACGGTGCCAAGGAGCACGAGATCAAGCACCTGTTGAAGCTTGCCGACATTCCCGAGTCCGGCCAGATGACGCTGTACGACGGACGTACCGGCGACAGCTTCGACCGTCCGGTGACCGTGGGCTACATGTACATGCTGAAGCTCAACCACCTGGTCGACGACAAGATGCACGCCCGTTCCACCGGTTCGTACTCGCTGGTGACCCAGCAGCCGCTGGGTGGTAAAGCGCAGTTCGGTGGCCAGCGCTTCGGTGAGATGGAAGTGTGGGCTCTGGAAGCCTACGGCGCGGCGTACACGCTACAAGAGATGCTCACCGTCAAGTCGGACGACGTCGAAGGCCGCACCAAGATGTACAAGAACATCGTGGATGGCGACCACACCATGCAGGCAGGCATGCCGGAGTCCTTCAACGTACTGGTGAAGGAAATCCGCTCGCTGGGCATCGATATCGAGTTAGAGAGCTAGGAGCTGTCCAATGAAAGATTTGGTGAAAGTACTCAAATCGCAGTCTCAGTCCGAAGAGTTTGATGCGATCAAGATTACCCTTGCGTCGCCGGACATGATTCGCTCCTGGTCGTTTGGCGAGGTGAAGAAGCCCGAGACCATCAACTACCGGACGTTCAAGCCCGAGCGTGATGGTCTGTTCTGCGCCAAGATCTTTGGCCCAGTGAAGGACTACGAGTGCCTGTGCGGCAAGTACAAGCGCATGAAGCACCGCGGCATCATCTGCGAGAAGTGTGGCGTCGAAGTGACCAAGGCGGCCGTGCGCCGTGAGCGCATGGGCCACATCGAGCTTGCGAGCCCGGTGGCGCACATCTGGTTTCTGAAGTCACTGCCCTCGCGCATCGGCATGTTCCTGGACATGACCCTGCGTGATATCGAGCGCGTGCTCTACTTCGAATCCTTTGTCGTGATCGACCCGGGTATGACCACGCTCGAGCGTGGTCAGCTTTTGAATGACGAGCAGTACTTCGAAGCCCTCGAAGAGTTCGGTGACGACTTCGATGCCCGCATGGGTGCCGAAGCCGTGCAGGAACTGCTCAAAGACATCGATCTGGAAGAAGAGATCAATACGCTGCGTGAAGAGATTCCGCAGACCAACTCCGAGACCAAGATCAAGAAGCTTTCTAAGCGTCTGAAGCTTCTGGAAGCGTTCTACCACTCCGGCAACGCGCCGGCGTGGATGGTCATGGAAGTGCTGCCGGTGCTGCCGCCGGATCTGCGTCCGCTCGTCCCGCTGGACGGTGGCCGCTTCGCGACCTCGGATCTGAACGATCTGTACCGTCGCGTGATCAACCGTAACAACCGCCTGAAGCGCCTGCTCGACCTGAACGCGCCGGACATCATCGTGCGCAACGAAAAGCGTATGCTTCAGGAAGCGGTCGACGCGCTGCTGGATAACGGCCGTCGCGGCCGGGCGATCACGGGCTCCAACAAGCGCCCGCTGAAATCCCTTGCCGACATGATCAAGGGTAAGCAGGGTCGTTTCCGTCAGAACCTGCTGGGTAAGCGTGTCGACTACTCCGGTCGTTCGGTCATCACCGTCGGCCCGACCCTGCGTCTGCACCAGTGCGGTCTGCCGAAAAAGATGGCGCTCGAGCTGTTCAAGCCGTTCATCTACTCCAAGCTTCAGTCGCTGGGCCATGCGTCCACGATCAAGGCCGCGAAGAAGATGGTCGAGCGGGAGCTTCCGGAAGTGTGGGACATCCTGGCCGACGTCATCCGCGAGCACCCGGTACTCCTGAACCGGGCGCCGACGCTGCACCGTCTGGGTATCCAGGCGTTCGAGCCGCTGTTGATCGAAGGCAAGGCGATCCAGCTGCACCCGCTGGTATGTGCGGCCTACAACGCCGACTTCGACGGCGACCAGATGGCGGTCCACGTACCGCTGACGCTGGAAGCCCAGCTCGAAGCCCGTGCGCTGATGATGGCGACCAACAACGTGCTGTCGCCGGCCAACGGCGAGCCGATCATCGTACCGTCGCAGGACGTTGTTTTGGGTCTTTACTACATGACCCGCGAAAAGATCAACGCCAAGGGCGAGGGCATGGTGTTCTCCGGCCTCAACGAGGTCGAGCGCGCTTTCGGTACGCAAACCGTTTCGCTGCACGCCCGCGTCAAGGTACGCCTTGATGAAGTCGTGATCGACGAAGAGACCGGCGAGCGCAGCGACAAGCGCTCCATTTACGACACCACCGTCGGGCGTGCGCTGTTGTTCCGCATTCTGCCGGAAGGCGTGCCGTTCGAGCTCATCGACAAACCGATGAAGAAAAAGGCGATCTCCGGGCTGATCAACGAGGTGTATCGTCGCTCCGGGCTCAAGCCCACGGTCATTTTCGCCGACCAGCTGATGTACACCGGTTTCCGCCTGGCGACCTGGTCGGGCGCGTCCATCGGCGTCAACGACTTCGTCATTCCGGATGCCAAGACCGAGATCGTCGACGCGGCGGAAGCCGAGGTCAAGGAGATCGAAGACCAGTTCTCCTCCGGTCTTGTGACCGCGGGCGAGAAATACAACAAGGTCATCGACATCTGGTCCAAGGCCAACGATAAAGTGGCCAAGGCGATGATGACGGGTATCTCGAAAGAGACCGTGATCGATCGCGACGGCAACGAAGTCGAGCAGGACTCGTTCAACAGCGTCTTCATCATGGCCGACTCCGGCGCCCGTGGTAGTGCCGCCCAGATCCGTCAGCTCGCCGGTATGCGTGGCCTGATGGCCAAGCCGGATGGCTCGATCATCGAAACACCGATCGTGGCCAACTTTCGTGAAGGCCTGAACGTACTGCAGTACTTCATCTCGACCCACGGCGCGCGTAAGGGTCTGGCGGATACGGCCCTGAAAACGGCCAACTCCGGTTACCTGACCCGTCGCCTGGTCGACGTGGCTCAGGATCTGGTGATCACCGAGACCGATTGCGGCACCGAAAACGGTCTGACGCTGCACCCGATCATCGAGGGTGGCGACATCATTGTACCGCTGTCTCAGCGCGTACTGGGTCGTGTCGTGGCGCTGGACGTCATCGATCCGAGCACCGAGGAAGTGCTGATCGCGCGTAACACGCTGCTCGACGAGAAGTGGTGCGCGGCCCTCGACACCATGGGTGTCGATGAAATCGTGGTGCGCTCGACCATTACCTGTGACACGCCGCACGGTGTGTGCTCGTCCTGTTACGGGCGCGATCTGGCCCGCGGTCACCAAGTCAACATCGGTGAGTCCGTCGGCGTCATCGCCGCGCAGTCCATCGGTGAGCCGGGTACCCAGCTGACCATGCGTACCTTCCACATCGGCGGCGCGGCCTCGCGTTCGTCTGCCGTGGACAGCGTTCAGGTCAAGCATGGCGGTAAGGTACGTCTGCACAACATCAAGCACGTCGAGCGCGCCGACGGCAAACTGGTCGTGGTGTCACGCTCCAGCGCCCTGGCCGTCGCCGACGACCACGGTCGCGAGCGCGAGTACTACAAGCTGCCCTACGGTGCCGAGCTTTCGGTACGCGACGGTGACGTCGTCGACGCCGGCGCGACAGTAGCCAAGTGGGACCCGCACACGCATCCGATCGTGGCCGAGGTGGAAGGTAAAGCGCAGTTCATCGACCTCGACGAGGGTGTCACCATGCACCGCTCCGTCGACGAGATGACCGGCCTCTCTTCCATCGAGGTAATCGAGTCCGCGGCGCGCCCGATGGCCGGCCGCGACAAGCGTCCGATGGTCATGCTGCAGGACGCCGCTGGCGAGTACGTGTCGGTCTCCGGTTCCAACACGCCGGTGCAGTACCTGCTGCCGGGTAACTCGATCATCTCCGTCGACGATGGTACCGCCATCGGCGTGGGTGAAGTCGTTGCCCGTATTCCGGTCGAGGCGTCCGGTAACAAGGACATCACCGGTGGTCTGCCGCGCGTAGCGGATCTGTTCGAAGCGCGTAAGCCGAAAGAGTCGGCGATTCTCGCCGAGATCAGCGGCGTGGTGAGCTTCGGCAAGGAGACCAAGGGCAAGCGTCGTCTGACGATCACCCCGGAATCCGGCGACCCCTTCGAGGCGCTGATTCCCAAGTGGCGTCAGATCGCTGTGTTCGAAGGCGAGACCGTCGAGAAGGGCGAGGTCATCTCCGATGGCCCGAGCAACCCGCACGACATTCTGCGTCTTCTGGGCGTGGCGGAGCTGGCCAAGTACATCACCGCCGAGGTGCAGGACGTTTACCGTCTGCAAGGTGTTGGCATCAACGACAAGCACATCGAAGTCATCGTGCGTCAGATGCTGCGCAAGGTCGAAATCACCGACTCCGGTGACTCCGACTTCATCACCGGTGACCAGGCGGAGCTTGTACGCGTACTCGAGCAGAACGAGCGCCTCGAGAAAGAGGGCAAGTTCCCGGCCAAGTACACGCGTCTGCTGTTGGGTATCACCAAAGCGAGCCTGGCGACCGAGTCGTTCATTTCGGCGGCCTCGTTCCAGGAAACCACGCGGGTACTCACCGAAGCGGCGGTCACCGGCAAGCGCGACTACCTGCGCGGTTTGAAAGAAAACGTCGTGGTGGGGCGTCTGATTCCGGCGGGTACCGGTTTGACCCACCACGCCGAGCGTCGTCGCAAGCGCGAAGACGTCGAGCGTCTGTTCAATCCCTCGGCGACCGAGGTCGAACAGGAGCTGGGTGCTCAGCTCACCGCTCTCGACACCGATGACGAGCTGTAATCAGCGTTAAGGTGGCGAGTCACGCGGTCGAGTGATTCACCAGGCGGTTGGCCTTGGGTACGCGGTTCTGCCGGCAAAACGCCGGCGGGACTTGACGAAACCCAGGGTCAGCCATTAGAATGCGCAGCCTTTAACAGTGGGGTGGGTGCGCCCGCACCGCGAAAAAGGCCAAGGCAACCATTGGAGTCAGCTAAACACCATGGCAACGATTAATCAGCTAGTGCGCAAGCCGCGCAAGCGCCCCGTCACGAAAAGTGACGTGCCCGCGCTTCAGGCCTGCCCGCAAAAGCGCGGCGTTTGCACCCGCGTTTACACCACCACCCCGAAGAAGCCGAACTCGGCCCTGCGTAAGGTTTGCCGTGTGCGCCTGACCAACGGGTACGAAGTCTCTTCCTACATCGGTGGTGAAGGTCACAACCTGCAGGAACACTCCGTTGTTCTGATCCGCGGCGGTCGTGTAAAAGACTTGCCCGGTGTGCGTTATCACACCGTTCGCGGCGCGCTCGACACCTCCGGCGTTCAAAACCGTCGTCAGGGTCGTTCCAAGTACGGTACCAAGAAGCCGAAGTCCTAAGACTCGCGGTCTCTTTAATACGAATTTGCTGGTCTGATAAGAGTAAGGTCGGGCAACGCCAAAAGGCGACCGTAAGCCCCGGGTTTACCTGAAGGATCCTTAATTGAGGGCTTATCATGCCTAGAAGAAGAGTTGTAGCCAAACGCGAAATCCTGCCGGATCCGAAGTTCGGAAGTGACCGCCTGGCGAAGTTCATGAACCACCTGATGGTCAGCGGCAAAAAGTCCGTAGCTGAGCGCATCGTATACGGTGCGTTGGACAGGGTTGCCGAGCGTAGTAATGAAGAGCCGCTGGAAATCTTCGACAAAGCGCTGGAAACCATTCAGCCGATGGTCGAAGTTAAATCGCGCCGCGTTGGCGGTGCGACCTATCAGGTGCCGGTTGAAGTTCGTCCGTCTCGCCGCCAGGCGCTGGCTATGCGCTGGCTGGTAGACGCTGCGCGTCGCCGCGGTGAAAAAACGATGGTTCAGCGCCTTGCAGGCGAAATGCTGGACGCCGCCGAAGGCAAGGGCTCCGCTGTCAAGAAGCGTGAAGACGTGCATCGTATGGCTGAAGCCAACAAGGCCTTCTCTCACTATCGTTTCTAAGCTCGGCGTTGCTGAGTGGGTTTCTTTTAACCCGTTGCGTGCGTTGTGCTTAAGCCGCGCCGCAACCCACCGCCGCTATCCACTGATGGCGGCGGTGGCATAAAAGAAGTCGCAGGATCCAATAGCATCGCCAACTAACGGGAGTTTCACCGTGGCACGCAAGACTCCACTAAAGCGTTATCGCAATATCGGTATCGTCGCTCACGTTGACGCGGGTAAAACCACGACAACCGAGCGCGTACTGTTTTACACCGGCCTTTCCCACAAGGTGGGCGAAGTGCACGACGGTGCGGCGACCATGGACTGGATGGAGCAGGAGCAGGAGCGTGGTATCACTATCACCTCAGCTGCGACCACCTGTTTCTGGCAGGGCATGAACAAGCAGTTCGACGAGCACCGCATCAACATCATCGACACCCCCGGGCACGTTGACTTCACGATCGAAGTCGAGCGTTCCTTGCGTGTTCTCGATGGTGCGGTCGTCGTTCTGTGTGGCTCCTCCGGTGTTCAGCCGCAGACCGAAACCGTATGGCGTCAGGCCAACAAGTACGAAGTTCCGCGTATGGTGTTCGTCAACAAGATGGACCGTACCGGCGCTGACTTCTTCATGGTCGTCGAGCAGCTGAAGGATCGTCTGGGCGCCAACGCCGTGCCGATCCAGATCAACTGGGGCACCGAGGAAGACTTCAAGGGCGTTATCGACCTGCTGCAGATGAAAGCGATTCTGTGGGACGAGGCGAGCCTGGGCATGAACTACGACCTCGTGGACATTCCTGACGATCTCATGGAGACCGCCGAGAAGTACCGCGAAGAGATGGTCGAGTGTGCCGCGGAAGCGTCCGAAGAGTTGATGGACAAGTACCTCGAAGAGGGCGACTTGACCATCGAAGAGATCAAGGCCGGCCTTCGTGCGCGTACACTCGCCAACGAAGTCGTACTGGTCACCTGTGGCTCTGCGTTCAAGAACAAGGGCGTGCAGGCGGTTCTCGACGGCGTTATCGAATACATGCCGTCGCCGACCGAAGTTAAAGCGATCGAAGGTGAACTGGACGATAAAGACGGCACCATCGCGACCCGCGAAGCCGACGACAACCAGCCCTTCGCGGCGCTGGCGTTCAAGATCGCGACCGACCCCTTCGTCGGTACCCTGACCTTCATCCGCGTTTACTCGGGCGTTCTGAAGTCCGGCGACGGCGTGTACAACTCCGTCAAGGGCAAGAAAGAGCGTGTGGGTCGTATCGTTCAGATGCACTCCAACTCGCGTGAAGAGATCAAGGAAATTCTGGCCGGCGATATCGCCGCCTGTATCGGTCTGAAGGACGTCACCACGGGTGACACGCTGTGCGACATCGATAACAAGATTATCCTTGAGCGCATGGAATTCCCGGATCCGGTTATTTCGGTCGCCGTCGAGCCGAAGTCGAAAGCCGACCAGGAAAAAATGGGCGTGGCACTGGGCAAGCTGGCCCAGGAAGATCCCTCTTTCCAGGTGAAAACCGACGAAGAGACCGGCCAGACCATCATTTCCGGTATGGGTGAACTGCACCTGGACATCATCGTTGACCGCATGCGTCGCGAGTTCAAGGTTGACGCCAATATCGGTAAGCCGCAGGTCGCTTACCGCGAAACCATTCGCGGCAGCGTCGAGCAGGAAGGCAAGTTCGTACGTCAGTCCGGTGGTCGTGGTCAGTTCGGTCACGTTTACCTGCGTATCGAGCCGCTGACCGCTGAAGAGAAGGGTGAAGGCGAAGACGAAATCTTCTTCAAGTTCGCTTCTGAAATCGTGGGCGGCGTGGTTCCGAAGGAATACGTGCCGGCGGTAGAAAAGGGTGCTTACGAGCAGCTGAAAAACGGTGTCATCGCGGGCTACCCGATGATCGACGTTAAAGTGACGCTGTTTGACGGTTCCTACCACGACGTGGACTCGAACGAGACCGCGTTCAAGATTGCTTCTTCCATGGCCGTGAAAGAAGGTGCCAGGAAGGCCAAGGCCGTGCTGCTGGAGCCGGTGATGAAGGTCGAGGTCGTGACTCCCGAAGACTTTATGGGTGACGTCATGGGCGACCTGAACCGTCGTCGCGGCTTGGTGCAGGGCATGGATGACTCCTCTGCAGGTAAGGTCATCCGTGCAACGGTGCCGCTGGGTGAGATGTTCGGTTATGCAACCGATCTACGCTCTCAGACCCAGGGCCGTGCGAGCTACTCCATGGAGTTCGCGAAGTACGATGAGGCGCCCTCCAGCGTCGTTGAAGCCGTCATCAACCAAAACGGTTAACCGTTAGCTAACGTAAAGAGGTTATAGCAGTGGCTAAGGAAAAATTCGAACGTTCCAAACCGCATATCAACGTCGGCACCATCGGTCACGTCGACCACGGTAAAACGACTCTGACTGCGGCCCTGACTCGCGTGTCTGCCGAAGTATTCGGTGGCGACTGGCGTGAATTCGATACCATCGATAACGCTCCGGAAGAGCGCGAGCGCGGTATCACCATCGCAACGTCTCACGTTGAGTATCAGTCTGAAGTGCGTCACTACGCGCACGTCGACTGCCCGGGACACGCTGACTACGTCAAGAACATGATCACCGGTGCTGCCCAGATGGACGGCGCGATCCTGGTATGTTCTGCCGCTGACGGCCCGATGCCGCAGACTCGCGAGCACATCCTGCTGTCTCGTCAGGTTGGCGTTCCGTTCATCGTTGTCTTCCTGAACAAGGCAGACATGGTCGATGACGAAGAGCTCCTCGAGCTGGTCGAAATGGAAGTTCGTGAACTTCTGTCTCAGTACGACTTCCCGGGTGACGACACCCCGATCATCACGGGCTCTGCTCTGATGGCGCTGGAAGGCAAGGACGACAACGGCATGGGTACGACCGCCGTTGCCAACCTGATCAAGGCGCTGGATGACTACATCCCGGAGCCGGAGCGTGCGATCGACCAGCCGTTCCTGATGCCGATCGAAGACGTATTCTCTATCTCTGGCCGTGGTACTGTTGTTACCGGTCGTGTAGAGCGCGGTATCGTTAAAGCGGGCGAAGAAGTTGAAATCGTCGGCATGAAGGACACCACCAAGACCACCGTTACCGGTGTCGAAATGTTCCGTAAGCTGCTCGACGAAGGTCGTGCCGGTGAGAACGTTGGTGCTCTTCTGCGTGGTACCAAGCGTGATGACGTCGAGCGTGGTCAGGTACTGGCCAAGCCGGGCACCATCAAGCCGCACACCGTCTTCGAAGCCGAAGTCTACGTTCTGTCCAAGGAAGAGGGTGGTCGTCACACGCCGTTCTTCAAGGGCTACCGTCCGCAGTTCTACTTCCGTACCACCGACGTAACCGGTACTTGTGAACTGCCGGAAGGCGTTGAAATGGTTATGCCGGGCGACAACATTCAAATGGTTGTTACCCTGATCGCGCCGATCGCCATGGAAGACGGCCTGCGTTTCGCGATTCGCGAAGGCGGCCGTACCGTTGGTGCCGGCGTCGTAGCCAAAATCGTTCAGTAAGTTAGTCACTGAATGACGAAGGGGGCTCCAAGGAGCCCCCTTTTCTGCGCATCATGAGCAAATGTTTGACACGTGCTTTTGACGTGCATATAATGCGCATCCTTTGAATGCGTGGGTAGACGGCTCGCGCCGTCGACATCCATTGGAGTTTAGGGCAAATGCAGAACCAAAAGATTCGCATTCGGTTGAAAGCGTTCGACCATCGCCTGATCGATCAGTCCACAGCGGAAATCGTTGAAACCGCTAAGCGTACTGGTGCTCAGGTTCGTGGACCGATCCCGCTGCCGACCAACCGCGAGCGCTACACCATCCTGATTTCTCCGCACGTCAACAAGGACGCGCGCGATCAGTATGAGATCCGTACGCACAAGCGTGTGCTCGACATCGTCGAGCCGACCGAGAAAACCGTTGATGCGCTGATGAAGCTCGACCTCGCCGCCGGCGTTGACGTGCAAATCAAGCTCGACTAATCACACTAGACACTTGCGGCCCAGCGTTCATTAACGTTTTTTGATCAGCAGCCGCCGCGTCGTGAGACGCCATACAATGTGCTAGTGGAATGCTCTGGAAAGGGCAGCCATAGCGGGTGATAGCCCCGTACACTATAGGAGACTGAGTATGACTATCGGTTTAGTCGGTAAAAAGGCCGGGATGACCCGTGTCTTTACCGAAGACGGCTCATCCGTGCCCGTAACCGTTATTGAAGTGGATCCTAACCGTGTCACGCGCGTTAAAACCGTCGAGTCCGACGGCTACGCAGCGGTACAGGTCACCACAGGCTCTCGCAAAGCCAAACACCTCACCAAAGCGCAAGCTGGACAGTTTGCCAAGGCGGGGGTTGAGGCTGGTCGTTCACTGATGGAATTCCGTCTTGCAGAAGGCGAAGAAGCTCCGGAAGTGGGTGGCGAACTCACCGTATCCCTCTTCGAAGCTGGTCAAATGATCGACGTGACCGGCACCTCCAAGGGTAAAGGCTTCCAGGGTGCTGTTAAGCGCTGGAATTTCCGTACCCAGGACAACAGCCATGGTAACTCCCTGTCGCACCGCGCGCCGGGTTCTATCGGCATGTGTCAGACCCCGGGTCGCGTATTCAAAGGCAAGAAAATGGCCGGTCAGATGGGCAACGTCCGCTGCACCGTGCAAAGCCTTGAAATCGTCCGTGTCGATGCCGAGCGTAACCTGCTGCTAATCAAGGGTGCTGTTCCGGGTGCAACCGGTAGCGACGTCATCGTTCGCAGCGCCGTGAAAGCTGGCTGAAGGGGATAATTACCAATGAATCTGAATCTTGCTGCAGGCACGGGTACCGTTGAAGTAGCCGACGCCACTTTTGGCAAAGAATTCAACGAAGCGCTCGTTCACCAGGTCGTCACTGCCTATTTGGCCGGTGCACGTCAGGGTACTCGCGCTCAAAAGAACCGTTCTGAAGTTCGTGGTGGTGGTAAGAAGCCGTGGCGTCAGAAGGGTACCGGTCGCGCACGTGCCGGCACCATCCGTTCGCCGCTATGGCGCAGCGGCGGCGTAACCTTCGCGGCTCGCCCGCAGGATCACTCCCAGAAGGTTAACCGCAAGATGTACCGTGCGGCGATGCGCTCCATTCTGTCCGAGCTCGTTCGCCAGGAACGTCTGGTGGCGGTTGAAGAGTTCACCGTGGACGCGCCCAAGACCAAGCAGGTCGCTGCCAAGCTGAAAGAGCTCAACCTTGAGAAAGTGTTGATCGTCACCGAAGAGATCGACGAAACGCTCTATCTGGCCGCTCGCAACCTTCCCCACGTCAACGTGGTAGACGTCGCGGCAGCCGATCCGGTGAGCCTGGTAGCCTATGACAAGGTCCTGATCACCGTCTCCGCCCTGCGTAAATTCGAGGAGAAGCTGGCATGAACCAGGAACGCGTATTCAAGGTTCTGCTTGGACCGCACGTGACCGAAAAGGCCGCGATGGCCGCCGAGCGCAACCAGTACGTCTTCAAGGTAGCGAGTGACGCTACCAAGCCCGAGATCAAGAAAGCCGTCGAAGCACTGTTCGGCAAGAAGGTCGGCAGCGTTCAGACTCTGAACGTCAAGGGCAAGACCAAGCGTACTGCTCATGGCGTTGGCCTGCGTAAGGGTTACCGCAAAGCGTATGTGACCCTGGCTGCGGGTGAAACGCTCGAAGACTTCTCTGGCGCCGAATAAGGGCAGGAGTACGGATAATGGCAATCGTCAAGACCAAACCCACATCCGCCGGTCGTCGCCACGTCGTCAAGATCGTTGGTGAGGAACTGTACAAGGGCCGCGCTTACGCGCCGCTTTTGGAAAAACAGTCCAAGTCCGGTGGCCGTAACAACTACGGTCGCATCACCACCCGCCACGTGGGCGGTGGTCACCGTCAGCACTACCGTCTGATCGACTTCAAGCGCACCAAGGATGGCATTCCGGCCACCGTTGAGCGCCTCGAGCACGATCCGAACCGCAGCGCCCACATTGCGCTGTTGAAGTACGCCGATGGCGAACGTCGTTACATCATCGCACCGAAAGGTGTCAGCGCGGGTGACGTGCTGGAATCCGGTGTCAACGCCGCCATCAAGAAAGGCAATGCCTTGCCGCTGCGCAACATTCCGCTGGGCTCGACCGTTCATGCGATCGAGCTGAAGCCGGGTAAAGGCGCGCAGATTGCTCGCAGTGCCGGTACTAGCGCACAGCTGGTTGCGCGTGAAGGCAACTACGCCACCTTGCGTCTTCGCTCTGGCGAAATGCGCAAGATCCTGGCCGAGTGCCGCGCGACCCTGGGCGAAGTGAGCAACTCCGAGCACAGCCTGCGTCAACTTGGCAAGGCCGGTGCGAAGCGCTGGAGAGGCGTGCGCCCGACTGTTCGCGGTGTCGCGATGAACCCTGTCGATCACCCGCACGGTGGTGGTGAAGGCCGCACCAGCGGTGGCCGTCACCCGGTATCCCCGTGGGGTATGCCGACCAAGGGTCACAAGACGCGTAAGAACAAGCGCACCGACAAGCTGATTATCCGTCGCCGTAACAAGACGCGTTAATCGAAATTGCCAAGACATTAAGAGGTAACGGCTGTGCCACGTTCACTAAAGAAAGGTCCCTTCATTGACCTTCATCTTTTGAAGAAGGTAGAGGCTGCAGTGGAAAAGAACGACCGCAAACCGATCAAGACCTGGTCGCGTCGTTCGATGATCCTGCCCAACATGGTAGGTCTGACCATCGCAGTCCATAACGGACGCCAGCATGTCCCGGTGCACGTCTCCGAGGAAATGGTGGGTCATAAACTGGGCGAATTCGCTGCCACTCGCACGTATCGCGGGCATGTGGCGGACAAGAAAGCCAAACGGTAAGCCAGAGAGGATTGAGAGATGGAAGTCACAGCTAAGCTGCGTGGCGCTCGTTTATCCGCCCAGAAGGCCCGTTTGGTGGCTGACCAGGTGCGCGGTAAACCGGTCGCCGAAGCTATTGACCTGCTGACCTTCTCACCGAAGAAGGCTGCCAAACTGGTCAAGAAAACGCTTCAGTCCGCCATCGCGAATGCGGAAGAAAATAACGGCATGGACATCGACGAGCTGCGTGTCTCGACCATCTGCGTCGATGAGGGCATGACGCTCAAGCGTATCAAGCCGCGCGCCAAGGGCCGCGCAGATCGTATCTTGAAGCGCACCTGCCACATCACCGTCAAGGTAGCCGAGAAGTAGGAGTCGACCAGATGGGTCAGAAAGTCAATCCAATAGGCATTCGACTGGGCATTGTCAAAGACCATGCTTCTGTCTGGTATGCCGAGCGCGGCGCTTACGCCGACAAGCTCAACAACGATCTCGCAGTGCGCAGCTTCCTGGAAGAGCGTCTGAAAAATGCCTCCGTGAGCCATATTCACATCGAGCGCCCTGCGAACAATGCCCGCATCACCATTCATACTGCCCGTCCGGGTATCGTGATTGGTAAAAAAGGTGAAGATGTCGACCGTCTGCGTCGCGACCTCACCGAGATGATGGGCGTTCCGGTTCACGTGAACATCGAAGAAGTTCGCAAACCGGAACTCGACGCCAAGCTGGTTGCCGCCAACGTTGCGGGTCAGCTGGAGCGTCGCGTGATGTTCCGTCGTGCGATGAAGCGCGCGGTACAAAACGCAATGCGTTTGGGCGCTGGTGGCATCAAGATCCAGCTGTCCGGTCGTCTGGGTGGCGCCGAAATCGCCCGTACCGAATGGTACCGTGAAGGTCGCGTTCCGCTGCACACCCTGCGTGCGGACATTGACTACGCCACCTTCGAAGCTCACACCACCTACGGCGTCATCGGCGTCAAAGTGTGGATCTTCAAGGGCGAAATCCTCGGCGGTATCGAGGAAGTACGTGCCAAGGCGAAGCAACAACAGCCTGCCGGCAACGCGCCCAAGAAGAAAGGTTCCAGGTAAGGGGAGAGCGAGTCGATGTTACAGCCCAAGCGTATGAAATTCCGTAAGATGCAGAAAGGCCGCAACCGTGGTCTGGCGCATCGCGGAAGCAAGATCAGCTTCGGGGAGTACGGCCTGAAAGCTACCGGTCGCGGCCGCATCACGGCCCGTCAGATCGAAGCCGGCCGTCGTGCGATCACACGTCACGTCAAGCGTGGCGGTAAGATCTGGATCCGCGTATTCCCGGACAAGCCGATCTCCAAGAAGCCACTCGAAGTTCGTATGGGTAAAGGTAAGGGTTCCGTTGAGTACTGGGTAGCCCAGATCCAGCCGGGTCGGGTCCTGTATGAAATTGAAGGCGTATCCGAAGAGCTGGCCCGTGAAGCATTTGACCTGGCCGCCCAGAAGATGCCCTTGTCCACCACCTTTGCAAAACGGACGGTGATGTGATGAAAGCCCAAGAAATTCGTGAAAAGTCCGCAGGAGAGCTCCAAGAGCAGCTCCTCGAGCTCCTCCGCGAGCAGTTTAACCTGCGCATGCAGAAGGCCTCCGGCCAACTGAGCCAGACTCATCTGCTCAAGCAGGTCCGTCGGGATATCGCCCGCGTGAAGACTTTGCTCAACGAGAAGGCAGGTGATTGAGATGGCCGAAGAGAAAAAAGCACGTACGCTCACCGGTAAGGTGGTGAGCGACAAGATGGAGAAATCCATCGTCGTCATGATCGAGCGTCGTGAGCGTCACCCGATCTACGGAAAATACGTTAAGCGCTCCACCAAGCTGCACGCCCATGATGAGGCGAACCAGGCGAAGGCAGGCGACACGGTTTCCATTCAGGAGTGCCGTCCGCTTTCCAAGAAGAAAGCCTGGACGCTGGTCGAGGTGGTCGAGCAGGCCAAGGGTTAAACCCTGGGTCTTCCAACCAGTGCAGTCAGATTAGGTTTGGAGAAAACCGATGATTCAGACTCAGACAATGCTGGATGTCGCCGACAACAGCGGAGCGCGCCGGGTGCAGTGCATCAAGGTGCTGGGCGGTTCACACCGTCGCTACGCTCGCGTAGGTGATGTCATCAAGGTAACGGTGAAAGAAGCCATTCCGCGGGGCAAGGTCAAAAAAGGCCAGGTCCTGAAAGCGGTGGTCGTTCGCACCCGTAGCGGTGTCCGTCGTAACGACGGGTCGCTTATTCGTTTCGATGGAAATGCGGCGGTTTTGTTGAACAACACCAACGAACAGCCGATCGGCACCCGTATTTTCGGTCCGGTCACTCGTGAGCTGCGTAACGAGCGGTTCATGAAGATCATTTCCTTAGCGCCTGAAGTGCTGTAAGGAGCGAGGCGAATATGCAAAAGATCAAACGTGACGATGAAGTCATCGTCATCGCCGGGAAGGATAAAGGCAAGCGTGGCACTGTTAAGCGGGTAATGGAAAACCGCTTCGTGGTGTCCGGTGTGAATATGATCAAGCGTCACACCAAAGCCAATCCCATGGCGGGAAATCAGGGCGGTATCGTCGAGCGTGAGGCTCCGATTCACGCGTCCAACGTAGCCATCTTCAATTCGGAGACCGGTAAGGCGGATCGCGTCGGCTTCCAGGTGAAGGAAGACGGTACCAAGGTACGTATCTACAAGTCGACGCAGACGCAGATCGACGCCTAACGCGAGTCGGGTAGCACAATGGCGAACTTGAAAGAACGTTATCAAAACGAGGTGGTGGCTCAACTCAAAGAGCAGTTTAGCTACGCCAACGTAATGCAGGTACCCCGGATCACGAAAGTGACTCTGAACATGGGTATCGGCGAGGCGGTCAGCGATAAAAAGCTGATCGACAATGCCGTCGGCGATCTGGAGAAGCTCTCTGGTCAAAAGCCGCTGGTGACCAAGGCACGTAAGTCCATCGCGGGCTTCAAGGTGCGCGAAGGCTGGCCAATCGGTATCAAGGTAACGCTGCGCGCAGAGCGCATGTGGGACTTTTTGGACCGTCTGGTGAACATCGCGATTCCTCGCGTGCGTGACTTCCGTGGTCTCAACCCGAAGTCCTTCGACGGTCGTGGCAACTACTCCATGGGTGTGCGTGAGCAGATCATCTTCCCGGAGATCGAGTATGATAAGATCGATCGTATCCGCGGGTTGGACGTCACCATCACCACTACCGCCAACACCGACGAGGAAGGCCGTGCGCTCTTGAGCGCGCTGAACTTCCCGTTCAAGAAATAAGGGTGGGATCATGGCTAAGAAAAGCATGGTAGAGCGTGAACAAAAGCGTGCAGAGCTGGTCGAGAAGTACGCGGCCAAACGCGCTGAGCTCAAGAAGATCATCTCGGACGTGAACACGACCGATGAAGACCGCTTCGAGGCGACGCTGAAACTGCAGCAACTGCCGCGTGACTCGAGCCCGGTGCGTCGGACTAACCGCTGCCGCATCACTGGCCGTCCGCACGGTTTTTACAACAAGTTCGGCCTTGGCCGTAACAAGCTGCGTGAAGCCGCCATGCGTGGCGACGTCCCTGGACTCAAGAAGTCCAGCTGGTAACGCCACGTATATTCATCAGGAGCGCACATTAAATGAGCATGCAAGATACTCTGGCGGATATGTTTACCCGTATCCGTAATGCGCAGATGGCCACCAAGGAGACGGCAGTCATGCCGTCTTCCAAGTTGAAAGTGGAAGTGGCCCGCGTGCTAAAGGAAGAAGGCTACATCGCCGACTTCACGGTTGCTGAAGGCGTCAAGCCCGAGCTCACCGTTACCCTGAAATACTTCGAGGGTAAGCCGGTCATCGAGCACATTCAGCGGGTTTCCAAGCCGTCTCTGCGTCAATACAAGGGTAAGAGCAATCTGCCCAAGGTCGCCGATGGTCTGGGTATCGCGATTGTCACCACCTCCAATGGTGTCATGACCGATCGTGCCGCGCGCCAGGCTGGCGTCGGTGGCGAAGTCATCTGCACCGTATTCTAGGAGGCTGGAATGTCCCGCATAGCGAAATATCCGGTTAAAGTGCCTGCCGGCGTTGACGTTAAAATCAACGACGATCAGCTGACCGCCAAAGGCGGTTTGGGCACGCTGTCCATGCCGATTCACCAGGACGTGGTGGTCGGTCAGGAAGACGGCCAGCTGACCTTCGCCCCGAGCGAATCTGCCAAGAGCTGGGCAATGGCCGGTACTACCCGCGCCCTGGTTCAGAACCTGGTCACGGGCGTATCCGAGGGTTTCACACGAACTCTCGAAATTGTTGGCGTCGGTTATCGCGCGCAAGCGAAAGGCCAGACGCTCAATCTTTCACTGGGCTTCTCGCACCCGGTCGACTACGAACTGCCTGAAGGTGTCACAGCGGAAACGCCGAAAAACACCACCATCGTGCTGAAAAGCGCGGACAAGCAGAAGCTCGGTCAGTGCGCCGCGGAAATCCGCGCCTTCCGTCCGCCCGAGCCGTACAAAGGCAAGGGTGTTCGTTATGGCGACGAGCAGGTCCGCCGTAAAGAAGCCAAGAAGAAGTAAGGCAGGGTTATGAACGCGAAGAAAGAATCTCGTCTCCGTCGTGCCCGCCGCGCTCGCGCCAAGATCCGCGAGCTGGGCGTGTATCGCCTGTGCGTCAACCGTACCCCGCGTCACATCTATGCGCAGATTATTTCGCCGGATGGTGGCAAAGTGTTGGCCAGCGCTTCCACGCTGGACAAGGCTCTGCGCGAGGGTGCGACCGGTAACTCGGACGCCGCCTCCAAGGTGGGCGCTCTGATCGCCGAACGCGCTAAAGAAGCAGGCATCACCCAGGTGGCCTTCGATCGTGCTGGCTTTAAGTATCACGGTCGCGTCAAGGCTCTGGCCGACGCCGCTCGTGAAGGCGGCCTGGAATTCTAAAGGGTTTTTACGATGGCGAAGAACGAACAGCAAAGCGGTGATCTGCAAGAGAAATTGGTGCAGGTCAACCGCGTCGCCAAGGTGGTCAAGGGTGGTCGTATTTTCGGCTTCACCGCGCTGACCGTCGTTGGTGATGGTAAAGGTCGTGTCGGTTTTGGTCGTGGCAAGGCGCGTGAAGTGCCGGTCGCGATTCAAAAAGCGATGGACCAGGCGCGTCGCAACATGGTCAAGGTCAACCTGGCAGGCCAAACGCTGCAGTACCCGGTCAAGGCCCGTCACGGCGCCTCCAAGGTGTACATGCAGCCGGCTTCCGAAGGTACCGGCATCATCGCCGGTGGCGCCATGCGCTCCGTACTGGAGCTTGCCGGTGTCCACGACGTACTGGCCAAGTGCTACGGTTCCACCAACCCGGTAAACGTGGTGCGTGCGACCGTCAATGGTCTCGCCTCCATGCAATCACCGGACGACGTGGCCGCCAAGCGCGGTCTGTCTGTCGAAGCGATTACGGGGTAAGACACCATGGCAGCTTTGATCAAGGTTACCCAGGTCCGCAGCACCATCGGCGTTTTGCCCAAGCATAAGGCGACCATGAAAGGTCTGGGCCTGCGTCGCATCGGTCATACGGTTGAACTGGAAGACACCCCGGCCGTACGCGGCATGATCCACAAGGTGACCTACCTTGTGCGCGTTGAGGGAGAGTAATCCATGAAACTTAATACCTTAAGCCCGGCTCCGGGCTCCAAACACGCTGAAAAGCGCGTGGGTCGTGGTATCGGTTCCGGTCTGGGCAAGACCGGTGGCCGTGGCCACAAGGGTCAGAAATCGCGCAGTGGCGGTAGCGTCAAGCCCGGTTTTGAAGGCGGTCAGATGCCGCTGCAGCGCCGTCTGCCGAAGTTCGGCTTTACGTCGGCGAAGTCGCTGGTCTCTGAAGAAGTACGCCTGGCCGAGCTTGCCAAGGTCGCGGGTGACGAAGTCACCCTCGAGACTTTGAAAGAGGCCAACGTGCTGAAGGACTCGACGCAGTTTGCGAAGATCATCCTTTCCGGCGATTTGAACAAGGCGGTTACCGTTCGCGGTCTCAAGGTCACCAAAGGTGCCCGTGACGCGATCGCAGCCGCTGGCGGCAAGGTAGAGGACTAAATGGCCAAGTCAGGAAACATGCCGGCGACGGGCAGCGGTCTGAGTGAACTGTGGGCGCGTTTGCGCTTCGTGCTCCTCGCCATCGTGGTGTACCGTATCGGTGCCCATATCCCCGTTCCCGGTATCAATCCTGACCAGCTTGCTGCCTTGTTTAGGGAGCAGCAGGGCACCATCCTGGGCATGTTCAACATGTTCTCGGGTGGTGCGCTGGAGCGCATGAGTGTTCTCGCCTTGGGCATCATGCCCTACATCTCGGCGTCGATCATCATGCAGCTCATGACCGCGGTCTCGCCTCAGCTTGAGCAGCTCAAGAAAGAGGGCGAGTCCGGCCGCCGAAAGATCAGTCAGTACACCCGCTACGGCACGGTGATACTGGCGTTTATCCAGGCCACCGGCATGTCCGTGGGCCTGGCTAGCCAAGGCATCGCTTACAGCGCTGACTTTAGCTTCTACTTCACCGCCGTGGTGACCTTCGTCTCCGGTGCGGTGTTTATGATGTGGCTAGGTGAGCAGATCACCGAGAAGGGGATCGGCAACGGTATTTCGCTGCTGATCTTCGCCGGGATCGTCGCCGGGCTACCCAGCGCCGTGGGCCAGGCTTTCGAGCTTGCCCGCAACGAAGGGGCCTGGAATGTTCTTCCGCTGTTAGCGCTGTCAGTGCTAGGGATCGCCACCGTGGCGTTCGTGGTATTCATCGAGCGCGGCCAACGCCGGCTCAAGGTGAACTATCCGCGGCGTCAGGTCGGTAACAAGATGTATGCGGGTCAAAGCAGCTATCTGCCCCTGAAGGTGAACATGGCCGGGGTTATCCCGGCGATCTTCGCCTCCAGTATCCTCCTCTTTCCGGCGTCGATCGGTCAGTGGGTGGGTGCCGGTGAAGGGATGGAGTGGCTGCAGCGAGCCTCGCAGGCGCTCGGCCCCGGCCAGCCGCTCTACATCTTGCTTTTTGCGGCGGCAGTGGTATTCTTCTGCTTCTTTTACACAGCGCTGGTCTTCAACCCCAAGGATGTGGCTGACAATTTGAAAAAGTCAGGCGCGTTTTTGCCGGGTATTCGCCCCGGCGAGCAGACCGCTCGCTATATCGACAAGGTGATGACACGTCTCACGTTGTTCGGTGCCCTGTATATCACTGCAGTTTCCCTGATGCCCCAGTTCCTGATCGTTGCATGGAACGTCCCGTTCTTCTTTGGCGGCACGTCTCTATTGATCGTGGTAGTGGTCATCATGGACTTCATGGCCCAGGTGCAGTCGCATCTCATGTCGCATCAATATGACTCGGTGATGAAGAAGTCCAACCTGAAAGGCTACGGTAGCGGCGGTATAGCGCGTTAAGCGCTCCCTCCCAGTGCTCTGGCCGATACGTGTGTTGGTCAGGCGCCGGGCGTGCCGCGAGCCGTTTTTGGAGAAAGAACGATGAAAGTTCGAGCTTCCGTAAAGAAGATGTGCCGTAACTGCAAAATCATTCGTCGCAATGGCGCCGTGCGCGTTATTTGCACCGAACCGCGGCATAAGCAGCGTCAGGGCTAAAACCCCGCGCTGTATTAAAGCGGGCGCCGGCATACCCCTTGCCTTCGGGCAATGAAAGGGGTATGCTGTTGCGCCTTTTAAAGATGAACAAACGAGCAAGCCGCTCAAATTTCGGAGTAAGCTGATGGCCCGTATTGCAGGCGTCAATATCCCGGACAACAAGCATGCGGCGATCTCGCTGACCTATATCTTCGGGATTGGCCGTACCCGCGCCGCTCACATCTGTGACGCTGCCGGCATCGC
Source organism: Halomonas sp. PAMB 3264 (assembly GCF_031954245.1). Lineage (NCBI taxonomy): Bacteria > Pseudomonadati > Pseudomonadota > Gammaproteobacteria > Oceanospirillales > Halomonadaceae > Halomonas > Halomonas sp. PAMB 3264. The sequence goes on along the minus strand of NZ_CP134866.1, from coordinate 3,506,386 downwards.
CCATAATGCCAAGATCCAGGACCTGTCTGCTGAAGAAGTCGACACCCTGCGTTCTGAAGTTGGCAAATACACCGTAGAAGGCGACCTTCGTCGTGATGTCACGCTTAACATCAAGCGTCTCATGGACCTGGGTTGCTACCGTGGTCTGCGTCATCGTCGTAGTCTTCCGCTGCGTGGTCAGCGGACCAAGACTAATGCGCGTACCCGTAAGGGCCCGCGTAAGCCGATCCGCAAATAACACGCAGGCTCTCTCATAGAGAGTCGGCGTTAAGACAGGAATAGACATCAACATGGCTAACCCGCGTAGTAACCGTAAAAAGGTTAAAAAGCAGGTAGTGGATGCGGTTGCGCATATCCACGCTTCTTTTAACAACACGATCGTGACGATCACAGACCGCCAGGGCAATGCTCTTTCCTGGGCAACTGCCGGTGGTTCGGGTTTTCGTGGTTCTCGCAAGAGCACCCCGTTCGCTGCTCAAGTGGCAAGTGAACGTGCAGCGACTGCTGCAGCCGAGTATGGTGTGAAAAACGTAGACGTGCTGGTCAAGGGCCCCGGTCCCGGCCGTGAATCCGCCGTGCGTGCACTCAACGCCGCCGGCTTCCGCGTGCAAAGCATCGTAGACGCGACGCCCATTCCCCATAATGGCTGCCGTCCGCCTAAGAAACGCCGCGTTTAAGGAGAAAGATTCATGGCTCGTTATATTGGACCGAAGTGCAAACTTTCTCGTCGTGAAGGTACCGACCTCTTCCTGAAGAGCGGCGTTACCCCCTTCGAGAAAAAGTGTAAATCCGAGCAGATCCCGGGTGTACACGGCCAGCGTCGTCAGCGTCTTTCCGACTACGGCTTGCAGCTTCGCGAGAAGCAGAAAGTACGCCGTATGTATGGCGTACTCGAGAAGCAGTTCCGCAACTACTACAAGGAAGCCGCTCGCCTGAAAGGCGCGACCGGTGAAGTCCTTCTGCAGTTGCTCGAATCCCGACTGGACAACGTCGTCTACCGCATGGGCTTTGGCTCGACTCGCTCTGAAGCGCGTCAGCTCGTTAGCCACAAGGCGATCGCCGTTAACGGTCGTAGCGTCAACGTGGCTTCCTACAAAGTGAAGCCGGGTGACGTCATCACCGTTCGTGAAAAGGCGAAGAACCAGGCTCGTATTCAAAACGCGTTGACCATTGCGGCCAACCGTGGCGACATCGCCTGGATCGACATCGACGCCAAGAAGATGGAAGGCACTTTCAAGGCTCTGCCTGAACGCGGTGACCTGACTGCCGACATCAACGAAAACCTGATCGTCGAGCTGTACTCCAAGTAAGCCGTTTGCTTGGCAAATCTGCTTCTTGAAGCCCGGGCGCGGCGTTTCACGCCTCGCCCGGATGCTCTTGAGTACACGCTCTAGAGTACTCAGTATCCGTTTGGCAGCCTGAAAGGTGTTCATATGCAGCGTTCAGTGACAGAGTTTCTTCGCCCGCGCGATATCAAGGTCGAAGAAATCAGCGCACATCATGCCAGGATCGTTCTCGAACCGTTCGAGCGCGGCTTTGGCCACACCCTGGGGAATGCACTGCGTCGCATTCTGCTTTCGTCCATGCCCGGCGCCGCCGTGGTAGAGGCCGAGATCGCAGGTGTCGAGCACGAATACAGTGCCCTCGAAGGGGTGCAGGAAGATGTCATTGAGATCCTCCTGAACTTGAAAGATGTTGCGATCAAGATGCACAGCCGCGATGAGGCGGTGCTCTCGCTGAACAAGCAGGGCCCGGCCGTCGTCACCGCTGGCGACATTGCGCTTGATCATAGCGTCGAAATCGTCAACCCGGATCACGTCATTGCTCACGTCAATGAAGGTGCCGAGCTGAAAATTCAGCTCAAGGTGGCGCTGGGTCGTGGTTACGAACCGGCTGACGCTCGTGGCTCCGATGAAGAGACCCGCGCGATCGGTCGCCTGCAGCTGGATGCCACCTTCAGCCCTGTCCGCCGCGTTTCCTACTCGGTCGAAGCCGCTCGTGTCGAGCAGCGTACCGACCTCGATAAGCTGATTATCGATCTGGAAACCGACGGTACTCTGGATCCGGAAGAGGCTATCCGCCGCAGTGCGACCATCCTGCAAGAGCAGCTGGCCGCCTTCGTCGACCTGGAAGCCGATAAGGAACAGGAAGTCGAAGAGGAAGAGGATCACATCGATCCGATCCTGTTGCGCCCCGTAGACGATCTCGAGTTGACCGTTCGCAGCGCGAACTGCCTGAAAGCCGAGAATATTTACTACATCGGTGATCTGATCCAGCGCACGGAAGTGGAGCTGTTGAAGACCCCGAACCTCGGTAAGAAGTCCTTGAACGAAATCAAGGATGTTTTGGCAGCGCGCGGTCTTTCCCTTGGCATGCGGCTGGAGAACTGGCCACCCGCGAGCCTGAAGGACGACAAGGCCTCCGCGTAAGCGTCGACTTGAGTCCCAGTTTGGTAAGGAATCACAACCATGCGTCATCGTAAGAGTGGTCGTCAATTAAACCGCAATAGCTCGCACCGCCATGCCATGTTCAAGAACATGTCCGTGTCGCTGGTCGAGCACGAAGTAATCAAGACAACCCTGCCCAAGGCCAAAGAGCTGCGTCGCGTCATCGAGCCGCTGATCACTCTGGCCAAGCAGGACAGCGTCGCGAACCGTCGTCTGGCGTTTGCCCGCACCCGTTCCAAGGACGCGGTCGGCAAACTGTTCAACGAACTGGGTCCGCGTTACGCCGAGCGTCCGGGTGGCTACATCCGTATTCTCAAGTGTGGCTTCCGTCCCGGTGACAACGCGCCCATGGCGTACGTCGAACTGGTCGACCGCCCGGCAATCGAAGACGCCGCCGCGGAAGAGTAAGACGCGCCACCAAGGCCACGCCGCGTTTGAGACCGGTGTTCGAATCACGTATTCGTAGCACGGGCTCTCAAGACACAGCGAAAACCGACCCTCCGGGGTCGGTTTTTTTTATGTCTGCACCAGAGGAAATGCGTTTTTCCGGTTTTAGAAGGCGTTTACTGCGGCCCCCGACGTGCTAACCTGAGCGCTTGGGGCGAAGCCCGCGTAGGGCGGTTTCTGGACAACTCAAGGCGATTGAAAGGGGCAAGTATGGCAGCGAGGGACGTGACTTCACACACCGCCCTGCGGTGGTGGCTTGTGTGCGCCGTGACCATCATGGTGCTGGTACTGGGAAACAGTGCACAGGCTGACGGCAACCCGCGCTACGCGGGCATCGTGGTCGATCTGGAAAATGGCGAAGTGCTCTACTCGGAAAATGCCGATGCCCCGCGCTATCCCGCCTCGCTCACCAAGATGATGACCATCTATCTGGCGTTGGAAGCGGTCGAGCGGGGTGAGTTGAGCTTCAACCAGCCGCTGGCGGTGTCCGCGCAGGCTTCCGCCATGCCCGCGACCAAGCTTTGGCTCTCGGCGGGCAGCACCATCGATCTGGACACGGCCATTCGTGCATTGACCGTGCGCTCGGCCAATGACGTGGCCGTGGTGGTGGCCGAGGCGCTCGGTGGCAGCGAGCAGCGCTTTGCCAGCCTCATGACGGCCAAGGCGCGCGAGCTTGGCATGAACAACACCACCTTTCGTAACGCCTCGGGCTTGCCGGATAGCGGCCAGATCACGACTGCTCGCGACATGCTGATCCTTTCGACCCGCGTGATGCAGGACTTCCCCCAGTATTATCACTATTTCGGCCTGCAGGAGTTCAGCTACAAGGGCACGCGTCATACCAGCCATAACCGGCTGGTGCGCGACTATCCCGGCGCCGACGGGCTGAAAACCGGCTTCATTCGCGCCTCCGGCTTCAATGTGGCGACCACCGCGGTGCACGACGGCCGTCGCATGATCGCGGTCGTGATGGGCGGTTTCAGCTCCTCGTCTCGCGATGCCCACATGGCGGATCTGCTCGATCGCAGCTTCGCCCGCGCCAGGCTGCGCGACAACACCAGCTGGATGGCCGATACCAATTTCTCGCGGGAGTTCATGTCCTTTGGCCGGGCACCGGTGCCCTTGAGTTCCCCGCCGCCAAGCACGCCGCCCTCGCCAATTCTGGCCAACATCGATACCACCACGATGTCACCCTCGGCTACCGCTGGGGCCAACATGGCGCCCACCGCGGCACCGGTGGCCCAGCCCGCGCGCCCTTCGCCGGAGGCCGCACCGCGCGACCCGCTACGCGCGCTGATCAACGAGCAGCAGGGCATCAGCGCTCCGGCACTGGCCGTGGCGGGAAGTGGCGGCTGGGGTATCCAGGTCGGCGCGTTCAGTCAGGCAAGCCATGCCGAGCAGCTCGCCCGTCAAGCCGCCCAGCATCTGCCCAATAACGTCGGCGGGCGCGTGGCGGTGGATGCCATCGATGGCCAGACACCGGTGTTTCGCGCTCGCGTGGTAGCGCTCGACGAAGCGCGCGCCATCGCTGCCTGTCAGACGCTTCACGCCCGCGGTATGGACTGCATGGTGGTCAACGCAAGCCTTTAGCGTGGTCAGAAACGTGGCCCCGCCGGCGGATCGTCGGCGGGGCTTTTTTTATGGGCGTGGCCACGGTCGCCGCCCAATGGAGGAGAAGCGGTCGTGTCGACGTCGCTAAAGGGAATCCTGAGCATGTGTCTCGGGGTGCTGTTTCTGGCACTCGGCGACGCCATCTCGAAATGGCTGGGCGAAACCCACTCGCCGGTTCAAATCATCTTCTTTCGCAGCCTGGTGTCGCTGCCGCTGATCGCACTGCTCGCCCACTTCGCCGGCGGGCTAAGAAAGCTCGCCACGCGTCGCCCGGGCGTACATTTACTTCGTGGGTTGATTCATACCGCCACCATGACCTGCTTCATCATTGGCCTGATTCTCATGCCGCTGGCCGAAGCCACGGCGATCGCCTTTGTCGCACCGCTGTTCGTCACGCTCTTGTCGGTGCCGCTTTTGGGTGAGCGCATCGACCGCCCGGTCTTGGCCGCTTCGCTGCTGGGCTTTGCCGGCGTGCTGGTCGTGGTGCGTCCTGGCGGCGACGCCTTTCACATCGGCGCGCTGGTATTGATCGGTGCCGCGCTGTTCTACGCCCTGACGATGATTACCGCCCGGCGCTACGGTTCGCGAGAGTCCTTTTGGGCGCTGGTGTTCTACATGACGCTGGTACCCATGCTACTCACTGGCGCCATGGTGCCGTTTGTCTGGACGACGCCGGAACCGATTCACTGGCTGGGCTTTTTGGCCTCTGGCCTACTGGGGGTCGCGGCGACCGCATTCATTACACTGGCGTTTCGCCATGCGCCGGCGGCGATTGCTGCCCCCTTCGACTATACGGCGCTTTTATGGGCAGTGCTGCTGGGATGGTGGTTCTGGGGCGAGCTTCCGGATCGCTGGGTATGGATCGGCAGCGCGCTGATCATGGCAAGCGGGCTCTGGATCGCTTATCACGACCGCCGCACGACGCTCAAGCGCCGCCCGACGGCGTAAGCCCACTCGTGTAACGGGGGACCGTTCGCTCAGAAACACGTGCCAGGCGATGTGGACGAGCGTTTAGTCGAAGGCGTAAACGTCCATCGCCAGCACGCCGTGCTCGACGCTGTGGTGAAGCTGCCTGGCATTGCCGCCGGCACCCATGGCCACCAGCAAGGGTAAAAAATGCTCTGGCGTGGGGTGATTGCGCTGCGCTTGCGGGGCGCTCTGCCACGCCAGCAATGCGTCGCGATTGTTCGTTTCGAACTGCGTGTTCACCCAGTCGGAAAACTCGCCGACCCACGGCGGCATCCGGCTGCCCATCGCCATGGTTTCGTACAGGTTATGCGTCAGGCTGCCCGAGCCCATGATCAGCACGCCCTCTTCGCGCAGGGGAGCGAGCTGTTCCCCCAGCGCTTTGAGCTTTTCGCTCGACCAGCGAAGCGGTAGCGACAGCGAAACGACCGGAACGTCGGCATTTGGAAACATCAGCGACAGCGGCACCCAGGCGCCGTGGTCGAAGCCACGATTGACGACAGTGGCGCCCAATAGGTCACCCAGCCGCTTGGCCAGTACGGGCTCGCCCGGGGCGGGGTACTGGCAATCGAATAGCTCGCGGGGGAAGCCGCCAAAGTCATGAAGGGTTTCCGGCCACGCACTCTGGCTGACCTTGAGCGTTAAACTCTCCCAGTGGGCGGAGATGACGATGACCGCTTTGGGGGTCAGGGTTTGCCCCAGCTCGCGCAGAAAACGGTGGGCGGGCGTGGCGTTAAGCGCAAGCATCGGGGAGCCGTGGGAAACAAACAGGCTGGGTAGCATGGTCGATCTCCTTCAAAAGGCCCCATCAACCGGGGCCTGGCATGGCGTCGTAACGTGATTAGCGAGAGCGGTCGGTCAGGCTGAAACGTCCACCCCCAAGCCCTGCCTGTACCAGCAGCGCGAGTGCCCAGAAGACCGGGAACTCCCAGCCGCCGCCAGCGTTGGAGAACATCCAGCCGTTACCCAGGTGAACCGAGGCCGCCCCCAGCAGCAGCGGAATCATCGCCAGGCTCACCCAGCGGGTATAAACGCCGAGGAGCAGCGCCAGGCCGCCGCCGAGTTCACCGGCGATGGTGAGGTAGGCCAGAAAGCCGGGCAGGCCCAGCGATTCGAAGTAGGCCACCGTGCCGGGAAGCGTGAATACCAGCACTTTCAAAAGGCCGTGGGCCAGCGCCATGACGCCGAGCGATACGCGCAGCAGCGTTGTGGCGTGGGGTTGGAAGGTATTGGTGGCTGTCGGTTGAGCGGTGTTCATGAGTGTCTCTCCAAAGGGGCAGGAAGTTGCCGATGGAGATACTTTATCGCGGTCGGAATCGAAGATAATCTGCGCTTTTTTCACTTCACTGTTGCGTCACTCGCGACAATCCCATGGCCTCTTCCCAGCAGGGTGGATTACCCCAGGCCTGCTGCAGCCGGTCGATGAAGCGCTCGACCTTGGCCGGCAGGTAGCGCCTGGCCATATAGAGCGCGTGAATATCTAGCATGACCGGCGGTTGGTCGGTCAGAAGCGGCACCAGCCGGCCCGTCAGAATGCTCTCGGTGACCAGAAAGCTTGGCTGCTGAGCGATACCGAGCCCGGCCTGTGCCATGTGGGTCAGGACGTCGCCATTGTTGCTTTCAAGCGGGCCCTGCGGGGTCAGCGTGGTCGCGTTACCCAGCACCCAGTCGGCGCTGGCCTGGCCGCTTCGATAGCGAAGGCAGCGGTGCTTTGCCAGGTCCGCCAGGCGTTCAGGCGTGCCCCAGCGCTCGAGGTAGTGCGGCGAGGCGCAAAACAGCATCCGACACCGGGTGAGGCGCCGCGCGATCAGGCTGGAGTCCGCCAGTTGGCCGATACGGATCGCCACGTCATACCCCTCTTCGATAAGATCCACCCGGCGGTCGTTGAGATCCAGGCGCACCTCGAGTTCGGGATGCTCGGTCATGAACTCCGCCACCAGCGGTGCCAGGTAGCGCACGCCGAAGCTCATCGGCGCGTTGATGCGCATTTCACCGCGTACCGCCTGGGTGGTGCTGCCCACGTCGCTGGCTGCGTCATCCAGCGCGCGCAGTATCGATTGGGCGTGGGCCAGGTAGCGCTCGCCTTCCGGCGTCAGGTGAATGCGGCGCGTGGTACGCTGCAAAAGTCGCGCGCCCAGCGTCTCTTCCAGCGCCATCACCTGGCGCGATAGCCTTGTACGGGAAAGATCCAGCGCTTCGGCGGCGCGGGTGTAGCTGCCAAGCTCCGCCACCTTCACAAAGGCGCTGATATGCTCGAGCTGATGCTTCACCGCTTGAACGCCTGCGCGGCACGGCAAGGGTCCGGTGTGCCGCAAATCGCGGAGATCACTGCCAGCCCGTTGGCGCCGGCGGCGAGCACGTCGTCAGCGTGTTCCGCCTTGAGCCCGCCGATCGCCACCGTGGGCAGACGGCTGGCGCGGGCAAGCTCGGCCAAGCCCTTCAGGCCCAGCGGCGCGGCGTGATCGCTCTTGCTGGCGGTGGCAAATACCGGGCCGAGGCCAAAGTAGCTGAGCGCCTCGCGCGGCGCGCGCTCAAGCTCTGCGAGGGTGTTGATCGAAAGTCCGATGATCGCATCATCACCCAGCGCTTGGCGCGCCTCGAGCGCGGCGGCGTCGCTTTGGCCGACGTGCAGGCCGTCGGCGCCGCTTTCGAGCGCCACGGTAAGTCGATCATTGATGATCAGCGGCACGCCGGTGCCTTTGAGCAGCGCCTTCAGGCGTTTGGCTTCGTCGACCATGGCGGCGTCACTGGCGTGCTTGTCACGAAGCTGCACCACGCTCACCCCGCCACGCACCGCGGCCTCGACGGTACGCTCGAGCCCGTAGTCGCGGCAAAGCACGGCGTCGGTCACCAGATAAAGCGAAAGATCGAGCGTCATGGTTGATCTCCTTCGCGGCCCTTGAACGTCACGCACGTCGATCCCGCCTGGGAGAGCGCCGCTGGCGTGAGCCGGTAGAGCGCATCGATCAGCTCGACCTGAAAGCTGCCCGGCCCCCGAGCGCGCTCGCCGGCGTCACGCCCGGCCTCGGCGAAGGCGGCCAGGGCCGCCGTGCTCGCCTCGAGCGCGGCGCTTGGGCTGGCCGCCACAAAGCCCGCCACGATGGCGCTAAGCCCGCAGCCAAGGGTGGTAACGCGCGGCATCAGGGCGTGTCCGCCATCGATATGAAGATGGCGCGTACCGTCGGTGACGACATCGCGCTCGCCGGTCATGGCGACCACGCAGCGCTGACGTTTGGCGAGCGCCATGGCGGCTGCCTCAACGTCGTGGGTCGTGGGGGCGGCGTCCACGCCGCGTCCCTGGCTTTCGAGCCCGGCAAGCGCCAATACTTCCGAGGCGTTGGCGCGAATCACCGTGGGCTCGAGTGCCAGTAACTGCTCGCAAAGCTCACGGCGGTAGGCGGTCGCGCCCACCGCCACCGGGTCTAGCACCCAGGGGATCGAGCGGCGTCTCGCCACGTCGGCGCAGGCCAGCATCGCTTTGGCCCAGCTCGGTGATATGGTGCCGATGTTGATCGACAGCGCCCCGGCAAGTTCGGTGAACGCCGGCGCCTCTTCGATCGCGTGAAGCATCGCCGGCGACGCGCCGACGGCCAGCACCAGGTTCGCGCTGGAGTTCATGGCGACGAAATTGGTCATGCAGTGAACGAGCGGGGTGCTTTCGCGAAGCGCGCCAAGGTAGTGGCCAAGCGGGGGTAGGGTCATGACGTCCTCCCGGCGAGAGAGGTGGTGCGAACACCACGACTCCCTACGCCGGTACTATCCGGTTCAGGTTCAAAGGGTGCATCTCAGCCCAAACGGGCGCCCCTGTCGTGAGTGCTACTATCCGGATACGGCGACGGCTTGTAAAGCCGTCGAGAGTGATCCATCGAACCTGGTCAAATCGACTAGTGTACCGCGTCCATGGCGTGCTGCTGGAGCGTGACCAGGGGAATGATATCGAGGGTTTTCTGGTTGGTGCCGGACAGAATCACCGGCGGCGCCAGGCCTACTTCCGACGCTTCAAGCCAGCGCTTGGCGCACAGACACCAGCGATCACCGGGGGCGAGTCCTGGAAAGCCGAACTCCGGGCGCGGCGTGACCAGGTCGTTACCCTGGGCCTGGGAAAAAGCGAGAAACTCTTCGGTGACGATGGCGCACACGGAGTGCACACCGGCATCGTCAGGGCCGACACGGCAAAAACCGTCGCGATAGAAACCGGTTTTAGGGCTGTGGCAGCAGGGCGTTAAAGGCTCACCTAAAACGTTACGGTCACGAGACATGATGCCTCCGGAAGCCGGGGCTGGAATTAGTGGGCCACCGACCTCATTGTTAAGGTTGGATGTGGTTGATAGGGGTAAATGCGCGTCATACCTGTATCAAGTAGAGTACATCCTTGTACACGGCCTCGGTTTCGTCAAAGTTTATCGGCCTTAAAGGAGTATTTCATGAGTTTTCAAGGTGAGCAGCATCCCGGCGTGGTCGCCGCCCCGGCCAACACCCAGGGGTTTCGTTTGAATCACACCATGCTGCGCGTCAAGGACCCGGAAACGGCGCTGGCGTTTTACTCACGCGTATTCGGCATGCGCGTGTTGCGCCGACTCGATTTCGAGGAGATGCAGTTTTCGCTCTATTTTCTCGCCAACGTCGAGCAGGGCGAGCCAATCCCGGAAGATACGCGTGAGCGCACCGCCTGGACCTTCGCGCAAAAGGGGCTTCTTGAGCTGACTCACAACTGGGGCACCGAGGAGCAGACGGATTTCGCCTACCACGACGGCAACGCCGAGCCCCAGGGCTTTGGCCATATCTGCTTTAGCGTGCCGGATCTCAACGCCGCCCAGGCCTGGTTCGACGTGTGCGAGGTGACCTTCGTCAAGCGCGCCGATCAGGGCAAAATGAAGGACGTGATCTTCGTCAAGGACCCGGACGGCTACTGGATCGAGGTGATCCAGGCCGACCTCATGGCCGGTATGGGCGACTAGGGTGGCGCACCTGCTGTTTCGCCTGCGCCACGTGACCGATGAAGAGGCGCTGGAAGTGCGAAGGCTGCTGGATGAGCGCGGCTTCGACGTTTATGAGACCCAGGCCGGCTTTTTCCGCCTTGGGGTCGATGCAATTTGGCTGCGCGACTCGAGCCAGCGCGAGGCCGCCGAGGCGGCGCTGGCCGAGTATCAGCAAGCGCGCCGGCAGCGCGAGCGCGCGGCGTTCGAGCAGGCCCGCGCTCGGGGCGAGGCGCCCACGCTCTGGCGGCGCTTTCTGGCCCACCCCATCCAGGTGGTGCTGACCATCGTCGCGGTGCTGCTGGTCGCGCTGCTGACCCTGCTGCCGTTTCTCGGGCTCAACGCGCTTTGAGCATTACGCCGCAGAGAGATGCCCGCGCTTGAGATAGAGCCGAACGCCGCGGGCGCCGGCCTCGAGCGTGGGCAGAGCGCCATAGGGGTAGCGACACCAGCTGCCCGTCGGGTACTCGGTCTCCCCGTCCCAAAGTGTCCCTTCCAGCACGAAAATCTCGAGCCCCTTGCTGAGCTGTGGGTAGCGGGCGACGACGCCCGCGTCCCACTTCTCCAGGCTTACGCGCTCCTGGCCATGGGTGTGCAGCATCTTGTAGGCCACGCCTTCGCGCTGGTCCGGCTGCCAGGGCAAGCGGTGGGCGGGCACCGCGATCTTGAGCGTATCGGTGTGCTCGAACTGGTGGAGCTTGACCAGAATCAGCGCGCCCTCTTCGCCGATTTGCGGCGCGTGGTCGGTACCGATCGGGTTGCGCAGGTAGCTGCCCGCCGGGTAGCGGCCGTGCTCGTCACCGAACACGCCCTCGAGCACCAGAATCTCCTCGCCGCCGCCGTGCACGTGGCGCTCGAACTGGCTATGAGGCGCGTAGCGCACCAGACTCGTGGCCCGGGCGACCTCGTCGCCGATACGATCCAGCATCATGCGCTGTACCCCGGCGCTGGGGGAGTCGACCCACTCGTACTCGCCGGGCGTCACGCTGGCAAACCGGGAAAAATCGGCGTTCAGGTGCATGGTTCCACTCATGTTCACTGGTAGGAGACGCCAAGTCTCCGCATCCGGCGGCCAAAATGCAACGCCGAAGCGCCAGCGCGTGGGTTACGGCGCCTCATTAAGCCGTTCGATCAGTGTGTAAGCGGCTTCGATACGTGCCTGAGTGGGGTAGTTACGGTTGGCCAGCAGCACCACGGCGATCCCCGCCTCGGGCACCAGTGCCACGTAGTTACCAAACCCGTTGGTTGCACCGGTCTTGTTGAAAAATGCCGGGCTCTCGGCGGAGAGCACGGGCTCTTCCCGTTTCACCGGGTTCGCTTCGAGTACGACGTCCAGCGCGTTGCCCGCTTTTAACGCGTCAAGCGTCGTCGGATAGGCGTAGCGCTCCCAGCCAAGCCCCTGGGTCATTTCACCCAGACTGACGTACCCTTCGCGAGTGGTGGCGAGCGCTTGCTGGAGCGCAGGCGTAAGCGCGCCGCTGTCCAGATGCGCCTCCAAAAAGCGCAGCACGTCGCTGGCGGTGGCCTTGAGCCCGTAGGCCTGGGCGTCCAGCACGCCAGGGCTGACCCGACGCGGCGTGTCGTCCGCCGAATAGCCCCAGGCGTAGTGTGCCCGCTCGCTTTCGGGCACATCGTAAAAGCTGTGTTCGAGTGCCAGCGGGGTAAAGACGTGCTCGTTCATCGCCGCCTCGAACGTGTCGCCCAGGCGGCGGGCGACGACGACCCCCAGCAGGCCGATACTCGGGTTGGAGTAGAGGCGGTGAGTGCCCGGCGCGAAGGTCGGGGTCCATTGCCGGAAGTAGTCGAGCACGGCCGGCTCCTCGACCGTTTCCGGAACCTGAAGCGGCAGTCCGCCGGCGGTGTAGGTGGCAAGCTCAAGCAGGGTGACATCATCGAAGGTACTGCCCTCGAGCGTGGTCAGGTGGCGGCTGACCGGATCGGTCAGTGCCAGCGCGCCGCTGGCCTCGGCGTAGGCGGCCAGCAGGCCGGTGTAGAGCTTGCTGAGCGAACCCAGTTCGAACAGCGTCTGCGCATCCACCGCCACGCCCGCCTCGCGATCGGCCAGGCCGTAGTCGAACAGGTAGCGCTCGCCGTTGACGTGAATGGCGACTGCCATGCCGGGAATGCGGTGCTCGGCCATCAGGGGCACGATGGTTTCATCCACCAGTGCATTCATGTGCGGTTCCGGCATCGCGTGGGCCGCGCTCGTGAGCAGTAGCGCAGTGCCAAGCAGAGTAGGCGTGAAACAGATGTTTAGGCGCATAAATGACATCCTTTTGAGGCGAGGCGGCTACCGCAGCGCCGAGCGCTTTAGTATGCGGCGCCTGAAAAACCATCGCCAGACAAAATCTTGAGCAACAAAAAGCGCCCGCAAGGGGCGCTCGGTAGACCGTCAGACGCTCGGCCGTTCGTCAGTGGCTGTGCTCATGGTCATGCTCATGAGCATGGTCGTGGCTGTGCTCATGCGCCTGCTCGGCGTTGCCCGCGTGAGCCAGGGCGTCGTGCAGCAGCTCGGCGTTGTGGCGCATCATGCCCAGATACGTACTGGCCGGGCCGTCGCTTGAGAGGGCGTCGGCGTAGAGCGTGCCCTTGATCTCAAGGCCGGTCTCTTCGGCGAGCTGCTCGATCACCGAGGGGTTGGTCATGTTCTCGTGAAACAGTGCCTGCACGTTTTCGTCGTTGATCACATCGACCAGGCCCGCCATGCTGGCGCCGCTCGGTTCGACTTCCGTCGACAGCCCGTAAGGCGACAAAAAGCGCACGCCGTAGGCGTTGGCGAAGTAGCCGAAAGAGTCGTGGCCGGTGATCACGGTGGCGGAACTCGGCACGTCCTCGAGCAGCGCACGAAGCTCACCGTCGAGCTCGGCCATCTCTTCCAGATAGCGTTCGGCGTTGGCGCGGTAGTCATCGGCGTTCGCCTCGTCGGCGTCGATCAGGCCATCACGAATGTTGGTGATATAGGCCTCGGCCTGGGCCATGTCCTGCCACGCGTGCGGGTCCTGGTCGCCGTGCGCATGGTCATGCTCGTCGTGGCTGTGATCGTCAGCGTCGTCGCTGCCGTGGTCATGCTCGTGACTGGGATCGTGGGCCTCATCGCTGTCGTGGGCGTGTTCGTGGCTGTGGTCGTGGGCCTCGCCGCTGTCGTGGGCGTGATCATGCTCATGCGCGTGTCCATGATCATGGCCGTGATCGTGCGGGTGGTAGTCCAGCGCTTCGATACCGTCGGTGGCGGTGACCAGCCGGCCCTGGTAGTCGCTGGCGTCCAGCAGGCGGTCCATCCAGCCTTCAAGCAGCAGGCCGTTGAACACGACCAGATCCGCCTCGGCAAGTGCCCGGGCGTCGCCCGGGCGCGGCGAGTAAACGTGGGTGTCACCGTCGGGGCCGACCAGCGAGCTGACCTCGACGTGCTCACCGCCGACGTTTTCGACCATGTCGGCCAGAATGGAGAAGCTCGTGACCACCTGAACGCGCTCGGCGGCCATGGCGGCGGGCAGGGCCAGCAGCGTGGATACGCCGACCACTAGCGGGGTAAAACGTAACGACATAACGACTCCTGATACGTGGTTGATGAGCGGCTGCTGCCGGGCGCCTGTGCGCTAGGGCAGCTCGGACGCCGCCTCGAGCGGCGCCGTTTTACGCCGCAGCCTGGCCGCCAGGCTGTGATAGCGGCCAAACAGTGCCGAGAAAAAGTACGCTGAGCCTGCCAGCAAAATGATGCTCGGCCCCGACGGAATATCCAGGTGGTAAGAGAGCAAGAGCCCACCGGTGCTGGCGAGCATGGCCAGCACCACCGCGATGCCCATCAGCCCTTCCAGTCGCTTGCTCCAAAAGCGCGCGGCGGTGGCGGGCAGCATCATCAGGCCCACTGCCATCAGCGTGCCCAGCGTTTGGAACCCCGCGGTGAGGTTGAGCACCAAAAGCCCCAAAAACACGCTGTGCACCCAGCCGTTTCGCCGGCTTTGGCCGCGCAGAAACAGCGGGTCCAGACACTCGACCACCAGCGCGCGGAAAATCCAGGCCAGCGTGACGACGATCAGCGTGCTGATGCCGGCAATGAGCAGCAGGGCCGTCGAGTTGATCGCCAGAATCGAGCCAAACAGCACATGGGTAAGATCCACGCTGCTGCCGCCAATCGAGATCAGCATGACTCCGGCGGCCAGCGAAATGATGAAGAAGCTCGCCATGGCGGCGTCCTCACGCTGGCCGCCCATTTTCGATACCGCCCCGGCCAGCAGCGCCACCATGAGCCCGAACAGCACGCCGCCAATACTCATCACCGGCAGCGAAAAGCCGGCCAGCAGAAACCCGAGCGCCACGCCCGGCAGGATGGCGTGGGCCATGGCGTCGCCGATCAGGCTCATGCCGCGCAGCACCAGAAAGACCCCCAGCGGCGGGGCGGCGATCGAAAGGGCCAGCCCGCCCACGACCGCGCGGCGCATGAAGCCGTAGTCGAACGGGGCGATCAGCCAGGCGTTAAGCAGTTCCAGCATGCTGACCTCCCAGCGTGAAGGAGAGAGAATGCGCGGGCAGGTGCGGCTCGGCCATCGCTTCCGGCGCCATCCAGCGGCCATGCCCCTGGCTTATGATCAGGACCTCGTCGGCCAGGCGCTTGAGGTGATCCATGTCGTGCAGCACGATGATCAGCGTTACGCCGCTTTCTGCCATCTGACGAAAAATCGTGATCAAAATATCGACCGTCTCGCGGTCCACGTTGGCAAACGGTTCGTCGAGCAGCAAAAGCTCCGCTTCCTGCATCAGCGTGCGGCCGATCAGCGCGCGCTGGCGCTGGCCGCCGGAAAGCTCGCCCAGCGGCCGGTGGGCCAGGTGCGAAATGCCGAGCCGCCCCATGATGTCGCGCCCCTTGCGGTAGTGGGCCGCGCAGTACCCCTTGAGCGCCCCGTGGCTTGGCCAGGTGCCGGTCATCACCAGCTCTTCGACGCTCATCGGAAAGGTCAAGTCGAGCGCCAGCTGCTGCGGGAGCCAGGCGCGCCGCTCAGGGGCGATATCGCACTGTACGTAGCCGGACACCGGGCGCAGTTCGCCCATGATGGCCTGAATCAGCGTGCTCTTGCCCGCGCCGTTAGCGCCAACCAGCGCGGTGATCGCGCCGGGGAGAAAGTCGCCGTGCAGGTGCTCGAGCACCATGCGTCGACCCTGGGCCAGGTGCAGGTCGTCCAGCTTTAACCGCGTGTGATCGCGATGGCTCATTGCGCCCACCCGCCGGCCCAGAAAACCAGCAGCCACAGCGCCAGCAGCGGTACGGCGACCAGCAGCAGACGTTTGGTGGCGGATAGTGACATCAGTGAGAAGTGGCAGGGCCCTTCGCGATTGTGGCGGTGCGGGTGGTGGCTCAACGTCTCTCTCCTCGGCGACGGATTAGGTTATAACATAACATGCAAAAATGCCAAAAAATTGCCGAGTATTTTACCCGCTTGCAGGGGCGTGGCAATCTCCGCGTGCACTGCGCGGCTGGCAAGCAAAAACGTTTTAAAGGTCGTGAAGGTGGGGCAGGGCGGCCCCGGTCAGCCGGCCGAGCTGTTCGAAATCCAGGCGACCGACCTCGTCGTCGTAGAACGCATCGTCCCAGCGCAGGTTGCGAATCACGCGCACCCGGTTGGGCTGGCCACGCTCGTCCACGCCCAGCACCCACGCCAGGTAGCCGTTGGAGAACTCGACCAGACTGCCCAGCGGGTAGAAACCATGGCGCTGCACGTAGCGGGTCACCCAGTGCTGATCGAACCGCGCCGGGCGATTGTAAAGATAGCGGTAGGCCTGAACGGCACTCAGCGGCGGTCGGTCGCCGCGGGCGCGCGTCATGGCATCGATTACGTCGATGACCGCTGCCATGCGGGCGATGGGCGAAAGCGCTTGCTCCTCGACACCGCGCGGATAGCCCGAGCCATCCAGCCGTTCGTTGATGGCGCCGATGATATCGCGCTCCAGCGCCTCGAACGGGTAGTTCGCCTTTGAAAGCGCGCTCATCAGCACCGTCACGTGGGCCTGCAGGCGCTGGCGCTGCGGCTCGCTCATCTCGCTTTCGAGCGACGGCAGGTTCTCGTCGATCAAAAGCGCCTTGCCCATGTCATGCATGAGCGCGGCGCGCACCGCCCGATGGGTATGCGCGGCAAAAGAGGGCTCCGCCAGCATCAGATCCGCCAGCTTGCCCGCCACGCCGAGCGAGTGCTGCAGCCAGCCCGGCTCGTGGGTCAGGCACGTCAGGCCATAAAAGAGCGCCTGGCGGTCCTCGCCGTGCAGTTTGATGAGCCGGTTGGCGCTGCGCTCCAGCCGCTCGATCGGCAGCGGCTGGCCGCTTTGCAGGGCCAGCAAAAAAAGGTGCAGATCGCGGGTGATCTTTTTGAGCGAGGCGACCACTGGCGTTGAGCGGAGCCGCTTTTGGCGCCTTGATCGCTTTCGCGTGTCCGGCGCGGTGTAAAGCGCGGAAGGCGAGGCCAGCCGCGAGCCTTCGCCACTACGCCAGGCGATTTCCCGCTGCGTCGTGGACACGATATCCATGAGCTGCTGCTGATGGCCAAGATCGAGGGGCTCGAACGCCAGCCCGACCGCTGCGTCGTGCGTATCGACAACCGGTGTGACGTGGCGCACCGACGCGCCGATGGAGAAGCGCTCGCCGTTGGGAAAGGTCAGCGTCACGTGGGGAACGAGTGTTCCTTCGATTAGCGGCACGCACTCGGCCAGCGGCAGTTGAACGAGGCACCCGCCGCCGGAAATGTCGCGTAGTGTCGACGCAAGGGGCGGCTGCCCTTCGAACAGCGTTAGCGCCGCCTCGACGCTCATGTCCCGGCGCAGCGCAATGCGTGTATGCCCACGACGTGCGGCGGTCGTCAATCGCCCGGGAAGCGCTCCCCATAGCTTGAGCGCCTCGCCCGCACGCTCGCTTCGGTGCACCTCGATACGCTCGAAGCTCAGCTGCTGATCGTTTTCCGCCTTGAGTATGATGCCGTGCTGATCGAGCGTGGTGGGGCTCAAGCTGCCTGCATCGGTAATGGTCAGCAAAAGCTCCTCGTTTTCAAGGCTCACCGCCTCCAGGTGCGCCGGGTAGTCTGTTGCCTGATCACCAATGGCCACCGTGAGCGCGTGGCGACGATCATCCAACCCCACCAGCACCCGAGCGATATGCGCTTGATCAACGATCTGTACGTGCCCCGTATCGCTTTGCGCGCTACTGCCTGAACCGTTGCCTGTCACGCTTTCTGACACTACCGTTTCCATGGCCGTCTCGTTGTTTTATTGGCGCCTGTTGGATGTCTGGCCGGCGCTCTTCTCTTTTCGTTACTCAGGACTTGTTTTCGTTACTAAGTACTCGTTTTCGTTGAGCAATACGCGTGATCGTTGACCAGGGCTCAGTAGCGCCAGGTCGCGCCGACCTGGTTCGGCGCCAGCGTAATGGCGTACTCGCCTTCCAGCGTGATCGGCCCCATCGACACCCGCGCCGGCTGAAAGCGATTGATGGCGGATGACGCCTGATTCGGCTGCGTCCAGATCTGCAGCTCGTTGACCAGCATGCCCGAGGCGAAGTTGAGCGCCGCGTCATCACCGCGCCCGTCGGCGGCGATCACCCCGGCGGCCAGCCCGTTTACCACCAGCGACCCTACCCGCGCGCCCCAGCCGCGTCGCTCGCGCTCGGCGCGGGCAAGCTCGAGGCCCAGCGCCTGCACGCCGCTCAAATCACCGCTCGCTTTCAAGCGCTCGTAGCGCGCCAGCGCCGCCGGGTGCGGCTGACGATCGGTGAACATGCCGCCCAGCGCCAGCGCGGACTTCACCGCGCCCACCCGTGCATCGAACCGATCGTCGGAATCGCTGGCCTCACTCGACTGGTAAACGTTCACCGCCAGGCTTGTGGCGTAGATGCCGCTCCACCCCCACTGCCAAAGATTCGCCTGACGCGCGCCGTTTTCGAACACGTCGTCATAGGCCGCCCAGTCACTGGAAGACTGCGCAAAAGCGGGAAGAGTGAACGCGCACGCAAACGCGCAGAGCCAGAGACGTAGCCGCATGATCGAAAGCCTATAAGGAGGAAAAAGTAACGCTAAGCGTAGCACGCCCGGCCTAAAGCGACGGTTGAAACGCTTCCTTTCCAGGTTCGATCTCAGACCGGTTGGAAAAGTATGCCAACGTTTACATCGTTGGAAGAGCGTTCGCGGTTCGTCAGGATTACTCAAGGGATCGAAGCGAAGCAGATGGGCAGACTCGAATTTGCATAATGAATATGCAGGAGGAGGGAAGGGGCAGTGGGCGGTCGCTCCATCGCATCGGTCCAATGCGATGGAGCGTATCAATTGTCTAGTGACGCAATGATGCTACTTCTCGTCCTCATCCCAGTGTTCTATCGCGCGCTTGTCATCGGGCAGGCGGACGATGTCGTCGAGGCTGAGTTTGCCGTGGGTTTTGAAGCGGTGGCCGTGGGCGTCAAGGATGGCGGCGACGCTGCCAACGCTGACGCCTTCGTCTTCCCGGTAGGTTTCCACCTTCACCCGCACGATACGGTTTTGGTAACGGGCGGAGAGGATGTCGCCGCGGCGGGGGGCGTCGTGGTTCGGGTCGTTCTTGAAGTATTCCGATACGCTGGTTTTGCCTGGGTCGTCCCATTCGATGTGTTGATGCATTCTGCGGGTCCTTTTACCGGGTGAATGATGAGCTTAGTGTAGTTTGTAATGTCGGCAATCGGCCACCTGTGGCCTTTTTCATGAGAGGCCCCGTGGAATCGCCTTATCGAAAGGCGGTGGCACGCATCATTTTTAGGCGCAAAGGCGTTTGATTGTTTCGTTCTGGCTATTTCATCAACAGCTATGCACTTTTTTGGTTCAAATTTTAACTGAGTGATCGTTTGTGGTGCGTTTTTCGCTTTGTGGGCGCAGGCTGGAAGCGAGCCAACCGCGTTATGCATCGAGGTTGCACCGCCAATAAATTGAAAAAACTTTTCAAAACAGTGTCTTGTTATAGGGCATGCCATATTGGTGCAAAGTTGGCACGCTACATGCTTACTAAAAGGCAACGGCTGGCGTCGTAGGCAAACGCTTTTGGGCGTGCTACAACGAGAGCCGGTTTACCTTGAATCGCAGGTGTCAGGGCGGGAGTCAGCGCCTATCACGCGAACAAACAACGAAGGCGTGGCTTACGCACGTTGCGTACGACGGCTTTGTTCAACAATACGTTTAATCGATCGCTTACAGTACACGCTTTAAGCCACGCTCATACCGGAGACGGAGAACAGTATGTCAGCCAAGACGCTCGCGCTAATCGAAGAAAATGAAGTCAAGTGGGTAGATCTGCGTTTCACCGATACGCGCGGTAAAGAGCAGCACGTCACCGTACCGGCACGGGACGTCGACGAAGAGTTTTTTGAAAACGGCCAAATGTTCGATGGCTCCTCCATCGAAGGCTGGAAAGGCATCAACGAATCCGACATGATTCTGCGTCCCGAAGACGGCACTGCCTTCCTCGACCCCTTCACCGAAGACGCGACCATCATCCTGCGTTGCGACATCATCGAGCCGGCCACCATGCAGGGCTACGATCGCGACCCGCGCTCCATCGCCAAGCGCGCTGAAGCCTACCTCGAGTCCACTGGCCTTGGCGATACCGCCTTCTTCGGCCCGGAGCCCGAGTTCTTCATCTTCGATCAGGTGCACTGGAAAACCGATATCCAAGGCTCCATGTTCAAGATCAGCTCTGAAGAGGGCGCCTGGGCGACCGATAGCGACGTGGAAGGCGGCAACCTCGGTCACCGCCCGCGCGTTAAAGGCGGCTACTTCCCGGTGCCGCCGGTCGACAGCTTCCACGACATTCGTGGCGCGATGTGTAACACCCTCGAAGCGATCGGCCAGAGCGTCGAAGTGCATCACCACGAAGTAGCGAACGCCGGCCAGAACGAAATCGGCGTGAAGTTCAACACGCTGGTGAAGAAGGCCGACGAAGTTCAGGAAATGAAGTACGTGATCCACAACGTGGCGCACGCGTACGGCAAGACCGCCACCTTCATGCCGAAGCCGCTGGTAGGCGATAACGGTTCGGGCATGCACGTGCACCAGTCGTTCTGGAAAGACGGTGAAAACCAGTTCGCCGGCGACGAGTACGCGGGTCTTTCTGAAATGGCGCTTTACTACATCGGCGGTGTGATCAAGCACGCTCGCGCCCTGAACGCCTTCACCAACGCCTCGACCAACTCCTACAAGCGTCTGGTGCCGGGTTTCGAAGCGCCGGTCATGCTCGCCTACAGCGCGCGTAACCGCTCTGCCTCCATCCGCATTCCGTACACCGCGAGCCCGAAAGGCAAGCGTGTCGAAACTCGCTTCCCCGACCCGACTGCCAACCCGTACCTGGCGTTCGCGGCGATGCTGATGGCCGGTATCGACGGCATTAAGAACAAGATCCACCCGGGCGACGCGATGGACAAGAACCTGTACGACCTGCCGCCAGAAGAGGGCAAGGCCGTACCGACCGTCGCCAACAGCCTGGATCAGGCGCTGGAAGCGCTCGACGCCGACCGCGCGTTCCTGACCGAAGGTGGCGTGTTCACCGACGACATGATCGATGCCTACATCGAGCTGAAGATGGAAGAAGTCACGCGCATGCGCATGGCCACACACCCGATCGAGTTCGACATGTACTACAGCTGCTAAGCAGCGGCCCACCTCACCTTCGAGGTGTATTGGCTCCAAACCCCGCCTCGGCGGGGTTTTTTTATGGGGGAATCGCCATGAAAGCGACATTCGATCGGTGGGCGCGCCGGGCCAAAGCGCCAATGCTTTGCGTCCTGGCGGGGAGCCTGACGCTGTGGCTGGCAGAAAGTCCGGCCCAGGCGCAAACGGTGTACCGTGTGGTCGATGAGAGCGGCCGGGTGACCTACACCGACAACCCGGAAAGCGGTGGCGAGGCCGTGACGCTGGCGCCACTGCCGAGCGTGCAAGGCGCGCCGCCGCCTCCGCCGTCACGCAGCCAGGCGCGGCCCGGTCAGCCCTTCATGCCCTATGACCGGTTCGCGATCGAAAGCCCGGCGCCCGGTACGCGGCTCGACGACACGATGACGCCGGTGGATGTGCGCGTTCAACCGCCGCTGCGCGAGGATCACCAGATTCGGCTGCTGGTGAACGGCGAGATCAGCCAGTCGGCGCTACACAGCGACGCCTTCTGGCTCACCGGGCTTACTCAGGGGGCGCATCGGCTGGAAGCCGAGCTGCTCGACAGCCAGGGGCGGGTTCAGCACCGCACCGAAGCGGTGAGTATCATCGTCGCGCCGCGATAATATGCACTAAAATAGTGCATTGGCGTCGTGTGAATTTTACGCCGCGTTGCAATGGCGCATCGTTTTGCGCCGCCTTGAGGCGATTAATCCATCAGGGGCGCGATCGATGCGCGATTGGCGCGCTTTTTGCACTTTCAGTGCATGCGCTTGCGACCCAACGTTTGAACCTCGCAGCGTCACGCGACTTACCCAAGGCCCCTCAGGACACGCCATGTATCAGCGTTTACTCGAACATCTCACCACCGCCGTGCTGCTGCTGGATGGTGAACTGCGCGTTGGCTGGATGAACCCTGCCGCTGAAGCGCTGTTGGCCGTGAGTATCAGCCGCGTGAAGGGCATGAGCCTGGATACCCTTTTGGGCTGCGGCGAAAGCGTCGATAGCGTGTTGGCCAAGGCGCGCGACGCCTTTCATCCCTACACCCAGCGCGAGGCGCGCATTACGCCGCTCAACGGCGAGCCGCTCACGGTGGACTACACGGTCACGCCGCTCTCGGCGGATGAATTGCTGCTGGAAGTCGAACCCCGCGACCGTTTGATGCAGATCTCCCGCGAGGAGGCGCTGACGACCCGCCAGGAGACCATCAAGGTGCTGGCTCGGGGCCTGGCCCACGAGGTGAAAAACCCGCTGGGCGGTATTCGCGGCGCCGCCCAACTATTGGAGCGCGATCTTGATGATCCGGCGTTGCGCGAGTACACCCGTATCATCGTCGAAGAGGTCGACCGGCTGAAGGACCTGGTAGATTCGATGCTCGGCCCGAATCGTATGACTCGCCATGCCCCGGTCAATATTCACAAGATTCTGGAGCGGGTGCGGGCGCTGCTGCTGGCCGAACACCCGACGGTGACCATCACCCGCGACTACGACCCGAGCCTGCCAGAGCTCTCCGGCGACGAGTCGCAGATGATTCAGGCGGTGCTGAACGTGGCGCGCAACGCCGTGCAGGCGATGACCGAAGCCCAGGTCGAGGCGCCGGAGCTGGTGCTGCGCACCCGCGCCAAGCGCCAGTTCACCCTGGGCGCGGAGCGCCACCGGCTGGTCAGTGAGGTAGGCCTGATCGACAACGGCCCCGGCATTCCGGAAGCCCTGCGCGCCACGCTGTTTTACCCCATGGTCTCCGGGCGCGCGGAAGGCAGCGGCCTGGGCCTCTCGATCGCTCAGTCGATTCTGCATCAACATCACGGATTGATCGAATGCGACTCACACCCGGGACGGACTGAGTTTCGTCTTTTAATTCCGCTGGTTAATCCTCTTACCGGAGACGCGTCATGACTGAGACGACACACGCCGATGTTTCACGGGTCATCATCGTCGACGACGACCGCGCCATTCGCTGGGTGCTGGAGCGCGCCCTGGCGCAGCCGGACCTTGACGTGGAATGTATCGAACGCGCCGACACCGCCCTCGAGCGGCTTTTGAACGACCCGCCGGACGTGCTGGTCACCGATATCCGCATGCCGGGCATCGACGGGTTGGATTTGATGTCGCGCGTACGTGAAGCTCATCCGGATTTGCCGGTCATCGTCATGACCGCCCACTCGGATCTGGACAGCGCCGTGGCCTCCTACCAGGGCGGGGCGTTCGAGTACCTGCCCAAGCCTTTCGATGTGGACGAGGCGCTGGCGCTGGTGCGCCGCGCCGTGGCCCACGCCCGTGAGCGCCAGCGCCCGGTGAGCGTGCCGGAGGGGCTCAACGCCGAGATCATCGGCGAAGCGCCCGCCATGCAGGAGGTGTTTCGCGCCATCGGCCGGCTGTCGCACTCGCATATCACCGTCTTGATCAACGGCGAATCCGGCACCGGTAAGGAGCGAGTCGCCCAGGCGCTTCACCAGCACAGCCCTCGGGCCGGCAAGCCGTTCATCGCGCTGAACATGGCCGCCATTCCCCGTGACCTGATCGAATCCGAGCTGTTCGGCCACGAGAAGGGCGCCTTTACCGGCGCCAACGCCCTGCGCCAGGGGCGCTTCGAGCAGGCCAACGGCGGCACGCTGTTTCTCGACGAGATCGGCGACATGCCCGCGGAAACCCAGACGCGGCTTCTGCGCGTGCTGGCCGACGGCGAGTTCTACCGCGTCGGTGGGCACACCTCGGTGAAGGTGGACGTGCGCATCATCGCCGCGACGCACCAGAACCTGGAGTCGCTGGTTGACGAAGGGCGTTTTCGCGAGGATCTGTTTCACCGCTTGAACGTCATTCGCGTGCACCTGCCCAGGCTTTCCGAGCGCCGCGAGGACATCCCCAGGCTTACGCGCCACTTTCTCGCCGAAGCCGCCAAGGAGCTCGCCACGGACATCAAGGTGCTCACTTCTGATGCTGAAACGCACCTGACCAAACTGGATTGGCCGGGCAACGTGCGTCAGCTCGAAAATATCTGCCGGTGGCTTACGGTCATGGCGTCGGGCCGCGAAATTCTGATCGAGGATTTACCGCCGGAACTTCGCACCGTGGGCGCTTCGTCAGTCAGCGCGCAGGGCGACTGGCGCAGCGCGTTTCGTGGTTGGGCAGATCACGCGTTGGCCGAAGGCCATACGCACCTGCTGGAGGAGGCGGTGCCGGATTTCGAGCGGATCCTGATCGAAACCGCGCTCAAACATACCGGCGGGCGCAAGGGCGAGGCCGCCGAGCTTTTGGGATGGGGGCGCAACACGCTCACCCGCAAGCTGAAAACGCTGCTGCCGGCGCTGGCCGACGAGGCTTGAGGCGAGCCGCTTGGCATGCCGTCAGACCGATACGTGACGTAAGGTGAGGGCTTAGGCTGTTTGGCAAAGCGCCAGAAACTGCTCGAAATCGCGCAGAATCAGCGGAAGGCTCGCGTGCAGGCGGTGGTCGTCGTCCACCATGCGAAGCGACAGCCGCTGGCGGTGGGCGTGCTCGATCACCGGCTCACAAGGCACCACGTCGTCACGCCAGCCGTGAATGATGTGAGTGTGGCGGGCGCCAAGCGTAACCGTGGTTTCAGGGTAGTCCGGCATGCCGAGCGCCGGCGCCAATAAAAAGCACCCTAGTATCGGGTGGCGCTGGCTGACGGCGGCGCTCAAAAAACCGCCCAGACTCGACCCGGCCATGATGCAGTGAGCCGGGTCGTCGCCGCGGGTTTCAAGCGTCGCCAGCAGGTGAGTAAAGCGCGCCTGATGACTTGGCTGGTCGCGGTAGTCCATCACGACCGCCTCGCAATCCTCACGGGCTTCCACCACGCGCTTGAGCGCCTGTACTTTCAGCGCCTCGGGCCCGCTTTCGAGCCCGTGGGATAGATAGACATGGGTCAGCATTAATCCTCCGCCGCGTCCTGAACGACCTTGCCTCCCTGTTCGATATCGCGGCCCATTCCCTGGAACGTATTGCAGCCACTTACCATGAGAAGCGTCATCAAAAGCGAAAGACCCAAAGCAATAGAGCGTTTCATTGGTGTGTATCCGTCGTTAAAAATCGTCGTTGTGCGAAAAGCCTTTACCGGCAGGCGCATGGAGCCGGGCGATGGCCGCCTCATTTGAAAGGCTGCCTTGGCTAACTTTAGCCAGCAATGCCCGCTTTGGTAAGCAAAACTTACGGCTTTCATGCATCGAAAAGCGCGGCTAAAACCGCTGCTTTTCGAGTCTGATCAGTAGAGGGACTGCCAGGTGAACGCGCGAACATCCATGCGACTTTGAGATCACGGCTTACTGCGAATAAATCGAAAGGCCGCTCGGCACTGAGCCAACGTGTCGTGCCGGGCCGTCGTTATTGTCGCATGTGCCACATCTATACAGATTAAAAGCCGTTATAGGCACTGTTGAGTTCGATGGTGTAAAGCAGTTCGATGCTTCAGGGTTATGATAAATAAGAGTTTTATTGTTTTTAGTTCGATGTTGGCCCGCTCCCTGCAGCATCAAGGCAAGAGCTGCCGCAATGAGTTAGTGAAGCTTAATCGGTTTGAGCAGGCTACAGAAGAGACAGGATGGCATGGAGCCAAAGGGAAACGGATTTTTACGGACACTAGTCTGCTCACTCTTATCGGCGCAAGGCGGCGCCGACATCACGGCCAGGGAGCGGCGGCGATGCAAACTGGCCATTTCGTTTTTACGAGATGGCTTTTTTGCGTTCACAGGAAAGTGCTAATGATCTGATATTTATACGCATTTGTTCATCGAGTGGTGGTAGGGAAGTGTCTGTATAAAATTTTATACGGATGGGTATCCCGTTTTGGTCTATCCTCAGGGATAAACCAACCCAGCAGCTAGAAAACGTCAACGTTCAGCTGCCTACTCAGGGACAAGCGTCATGGCAATGGCTCTCATGTTCGTCATGTTTATTTTGTTTTTAGGGTTTTCCGGGGTGGGTGTTTACGTCATGGTCAAGACCTCATCCAGAACGGCTCAGGAAAAGCTCGACGACCTCCCGCCGGATCTCAAGTAAGCCTTCATTCTTTTTTATTCTCAATTACTCGCTTTCAACGATCGGCGCCCGCGTTTGCGGGCGCCAGTCGTTTCGTTGGGCGCTTTTCAGCGCTGATCGCCTTGCCAGCGCCCCCTGCCGCGATCGGGCACCATGCGTCCGAAGTACAGAAGCCCGAACGCCAACCAGCCAAGCGTTAGCACGGTGGTAAGAATCAAGACGGCGAGCGCGCCGAATTCGGCGATCAGGGGCAGGGCGGCAGCGGTGAACAGCCCCCCGCCCACGATCGGCTCGAACATCAGCTGCTTGTAACCAAAGCTTTCGAGGGCGCCGGATTCGTTTTTGGGGTCGGCCATACGCATGAGCAGAAGCCCCGTTACCGTGACCCCCATGGATTGGCCGAAGTCGCCGATGCCACGCTCGAACCAGTGGTGGGGAATGATGCGCGGCGCCAGCACGATCAGCACGAAAAGCCCCCAGGCGATGCCGGCAAAGGCCAGCAGCAAAAAGGGAATCAGGTACTCGCTGAGTGTGGTCAGCGACAGCGTAGCCAGCGCCGCCACGATGGTGAAATCAAGCGCAGTGCCCGCGATACGCGACATGGTGCGGGTGGAGACATGGCGCTCCAGATTAAAGCGCATGACGATCAGCTGTACGATCACCCCGCCGATCATGGCGATGGGGAAAAGCGGTACGTGAGCCAGAATTTCGAGCCCGCCGTTTTGCGCCCAGGTCACCTGCTCGATCCATTGAAGCCCGGACAGCAGCAGCCAGCCGATCACGATCGCCACCCCGACCAGCCCGATATGCAGGCTCAGCGGGTCGGTGGTGCCGGCTTCCTGGGTCAGATCCTTTTTGAATTCGCTGAACTCACCGGCCGAGGGGCGCTCTTCGTCGCGAAGGGTCTCGTCTGGCGCTCCCTCCTCTTGCTGCTTTTCTGGCGTCACGACGCCGCGGCGCGCGGCGATATTGATCATCAGCGTGCCGATCAGTACGCCAGAGACGATCCCGACCGTGGCAAGCCCGAGCGCGAGATCCGCGCCCTCCTCGAAACCCAGCTCCGCGAAGGTGTCGCCCATGCCGGCGGCGGTGCCGTGGCCGCCTTCGAAGCCGATTTCGATCAGCGCTCCGGCCATGGGGTTCATGCCAAACACCGGGGCCAGTACCAAAAGCGCAAGTGACAGCCCCACCACGTATTGCCCCCAGGCCATGGTCTGTCCCACCACGACCTGGGGGCCGGCGCGCATCCAGATCGTTTTAATGCCGGGAATGGTCTTGCCGATGAACAGCGCCGCGAACACTACGTTGATCAAAAGCCCGGGCAGCGATGCCCAGCTTTCCTGCACGTAAGCGGGAAAAAGCCCCGCGCTCTCTTCGAACACATCGGGCATGAAGCGGCCGAGCACGTCCGGGCCCATCAGCAGGAGCAGCAGGCCGGCGATCACGGAGCTTGGCAGGAAAAGGCGTCTGAGCCAGCCGATTTTCAGGCGAAGGGCGTTGCTGAGTAGAAGCGCCAGCCCAATGAGGACCAGCGCAACGAAGAGGTCACCGACGGTCATGGTCATGTCATCACTCCCTGATGAGCAGGATAGGCGCCGACGTCGCTAAAGAATACGTAAGCACTCCGAGTGAGTTAACCGTAGTGGTTTTTTAATCAAAGCGCTATCAGGGCACCAGATAAAGGCTGAGCAGCGCAAAGCCGTAGCCGATCAGCGCGCCCGCCAGCACATCGCTTGCGTAGTGAAGCCCAAGCCCTACTCGCGAAATCGCGATCAGCGCGCTTAACGGCAACACGACGACCAGAAGCCAGGGCGTGTGGGCGGCGACCATCACACTGAACATCACCGCGTGCATGGTGTGCCCGCTTGGAAAGCTGTAGCGGTCGCGGGCGGGTTCGCCGCAGTGAACGCCGCCCAGATAGGTGATGAACGGGCGCTCGCGGCAAAGCCGGGTCTTGATCAGCCGGTACACCGTCAGCGCCAGCAGCGCGATGGCGCTGTACTGTAGCATCCGCTGGCTGCCATTTGGAGTGAGCCAGGGTTGGGCGGCAATGAGCGCCACCCACACCGGCCAATCGCCCAGCCGGCTGGCGGTTTGCAGTACGCGCCGCCACACCGGGTTCAGCGAAAGCCGAGTGACGCGCTGGCAAAAGCGCCACTCCCACGTATCAAGACGATCGAATGCGACAAGCGGGCGAGAGCGCATGATGGGCCTCCTGGGCGGTATGCAGGTAACGCTTGAACTGTTCGGCGATGCCGCTCCAGCTGTGCTCCAGCACGCTGAGCCGGGCCGTTCGGCCCAGACGGGCGTAGTCGGCCGGGTGCTGGCAGAGTTCGGCGGCGGCCTGATGAAACCCCCTGGGGTCGTCGGGGGCGATACTCAGGCCGTTATGGCCGTGCCGAATCAGCTCGGCGCTGGCGGCGTGATCGAAGGCCACTACCGCCAGGCCGCTGGCCATGGCCTCGGTGATCACGTTACCCCAGGTTTCGGAAAGCGAGGGAAACACGAAGATATCGGCGCTGGCGTAGTGGCGAGCGAGACTCGGCTGATCCAGAAAGCCGGTGAAGTGGGCCTGGGGGAGCGCCTTTTGCAACTGCGCCCGCGCCGGGCCGTCGCCGACGATCACCTGCGCCATGTCCGGGCGCACCTCGCGCATGGCCTGAAAGGTCTCGACCAGCAGCGTCAGGTTTTTCTCTGCCGCCAGTCGCCCGGCGTAGAGCGCCACGCTCTGGTGCTCGTTCACACCCCACTGATCGCGCAGGGTGTCGTCGCGGTGGGCCGGCGAGAAGTGCTCGCCGTCGATCCCGCGGGAGAGCACGCTGACATCGCGAATGCCCGCCTTGTGCAGGGTGCGGGCCTGGGCGTGGGTCGGCACCAGCGTCAGCGCGCAGCCGTTGTGGAAGTGACGCAGGTAGCGAAGGGTCGCCGCGCTCAGCCAGCCGATGCCGTAGTCATGGCAGTAGTGGTCGAAGTTGGTGTGCCAGCCCGCCACGCAAACGATGCCGAGCTTGCGCGCTGCCCGCCGGGCGGCCAGCCCCAGCGGGCCTTGGGTGGCGAGATAAACCGCATCCGGTGGATGCTTTTTCCAGAATCGCGTGAGCATTCCAGGCGTTGCCAGGCCCACCTGAACCTCGGCGTAGCCGGGTAGCGGCAGCCGGTACACCTGAAGCTCTTCCCCTGGCGTCGATCGCGGCTTTTGGGCTCGCGGGGCGGGGCGCACGACATCGACCTGAACGTCCAGGCGGTCGAGCTCGCAGGCCAGGCGATTGAGCGTATGGGCCACACCGTTGATATCCGGTGCCCAGGTTTCACTCACAATACAAAGCCGCATCGCTTTCGTCCCCTGCCCAAGGTGTGCTCCCAGTGTGGCAAGAGACGATGACAGCGACGGGACAATCAGGTGACGAACGCGTGACAGGCCAACGCCGCTCGCCGGGCCCCTGATGCGCTATTAAAGCGCGGGTACCGGGGCGGCGCCGAAGGCGGTCAGAGGTCGGCTCTCACCGACCAAAGCTCCGGAAAGAACTGCAGCTCCAGCGCTTTTTTGAGATAGCCCACGCCCGAGGTGCCGCCGGTGCCGCTGCGCTGGCCGATGATACGCTCCACCGTTTTCATGTGGCTAAAGCGCCATTTGTGGAAGTTGTACTCGGTATCGATCAGCTTCTCGGCAAGCTCGTAGAGATCCCAGTGGCGCTCCGAGTGGCGGTAGATGGTCGACCAGGCGGCCTCGACCTCGGGCGAGGCGACGTAGGGTGTCGACCAGTCGCGCTCAAGCGACGACGCCGGCAGCTCGAAGCCTCGCCGCGCCAGTAGCTGCAGGCAGACATCGTAGAGGCTGGGGGCGGCAAGCACCTCTTGCAGCCGCTGGTAGTGGGCCGGGTGGCGGCGGTGCGCCTCGGCCAGGCGGGGGTGCTTGTTGCCGAGCAGAAACTCGAGCTCGCGGTACTGGTACGACTGAAACCCCGAACTCTGGCCCAAGCTGTCGCGAAAGGCGAGATAGTCGGAAGGCGTCATGGTGGCGAGCACTTCCCAGGCGTTGATCATCTGCGCCTGGATGCGTGCCACCCGGGTGAGCATCTTGAACGCCGGGCGCAGCGCATCGGTCTCGATCGCTCGGGCCGCCGCGTGGGCCTCGTGCAGGCACTGCTTCAGCCACAGCTCCGAGACCTGGTGAATGATCACGAACAGCATCTCGTCGTGCTGATCGCTGATCGGGTTCTGACAGGTGAGCAGCGGCGCCAGATCCAGGTACTCGCCGTAGCTCATGGGCTGGTCCCAGTGCACCTGCTGCTCGTTGTCCAGATTGACGGCGCCGCGATCAGACGGGGTCGGCGTATCGTTATGCATGGGGAATATCTCCCGTGTCGTGCTCGAGCGTCGTATCGGCGTGCTCGAGAATGTCGAAATGGTCGCGTTCGGCCAGCAGGGTAACCGTCGCCGGCACGCCCTCGCGGCGGGCCTTCGCCGCCAGCGCCTCGCCCTGCTGCTGAAACACCGGCGGGTCCTGCTCGCCGTGAATCAGCTCCAGCGTCGGTAGCCCGGTCAGTGGCAGGCACAAGGGGCTCAGCCGGGTCGCACGATCCTCATCCAGGTCGAGCGGCCGAGCGATCGAGGTGCCGAGCAGCGGGCGCAGATCAAAGACGCCGCTGATCAGCCACAAGGCTTCGATCGCCTGGCGGCACGCCGGCGCAAGGCCGCTCATCAGCGCCAGGTGGGCGCCGGCGCTGTGGCCACCAAGGCGCACCCGGTCGCTCAACCCCAGCGTCTCGCGTTTATCGAGCAGATAGCGCACTCCGCGGATGCTCTCCCCAATCTGCGTCTCCAGCGAGGCGTCCGGGGCCAGCGGGTAGTTCAACGAGGCAAAGGCCCAGCCGCGCGCCAGCCAGCGCTCTGCCATGAAGTCGGTGGCGGTAGCGTCGAGCGCCTGCCAGTAGCCGCCGTGAAAAAAGATCATCAGCGGCCAGGGGCCGTCGTCCGCCGGGCGATGCAGGTGCAGCCAGGCGTGGTCCGCGTCGCCATAGGCCAGGCGCAGGGGCGGGTACCGCTCGCGAAGCGTTCGGCCCTGTTCGGCCTGCTGTGCCAGGCTCGCATCGGCATCGCGCGCCCACTGGCTGGGCGAGTGGGCATGCTCGCGCGCCGCTAGACTCTGTTCACCAGGATTCTGTCCATCGAGATTCTGCTCTTCGAGACCCGGCCCGTCCTGCATCAGGTCACCTCCGTGCGGGTCTGAAAGCGCGGGTCGCGATACTCGCCGCTCTCGACGACCTCGCGGAACTGCTCGGCGGCGTGCCAAACATCGGCGTGGCTGAGATAGAGCGGGGTGAAGCCAAAGCGCATCAACCCCGGCTCGCGGTAGTCGCCGATCACGCCGCGTTTGATCAATGCCTGCACGATGGCGTAGCCGTGCTCACGCTGCACCAGGCCCACCTGGCTTCCGCGCTGGGCCGGGGCGGGCGTGATGTCCTCGATGCCGTGGGCCTCGAAAAGATCGGCAAGGCAGGCGCGAAACAGATCGGTCAGCGCCAGGCTTTTGGCACGTAATGCGGCCATGTCCACCTGTTGCCATAGCGTCAATGAGGCTTCGAGCGGGGCGTAGGCCAGCGCCGAGTGGGTACCGGTACGAAAACGCGTCATCCCCGAGGCGGGCGCGTAGTCGGCGTCAAAAGCGAAAGGTTTGGCGTGGCCGTGCCAGCCCGACAGCGGCTGCCATCCGGCCTGCTGGCAATCGCTGCGCACGTAAACAAAGCCGGGCGCGCCCGGGCCGCCGTTGAGGTACTTGTAGGTGCAGCCCACAGCGTAACGGGCGCCGCTGCCGGCGAGATCGACCGCCAACGCGCCTGCCGAGTGGGCCAGATCCCAGATCACCTCGGCGCCCTTTGCGTGAACGCGGCGGGTGACATCCGCCATGTCGCGCAGCTGGCCGGTGCGGTAGTTGACCTGACTCAGCACTACCACCGCTACCTGATCGCTCAGATGCTCCTCAAGCGCTGCACCTTCGGGCAGTACGCCGTGCTCAAAGCCGGCGCTGTGGCAGAACCCCTCGGCGATGTAGCCATCGGCGGGGAAGTTGCCGCCTTCGCTGAGGATGATCGGCCTGGCGCGCCCTTGGGACTCGGTAATGTAGCCCAGCAGCTTGAACAGGTTGAGGGTAATGGTGTCGCTGACCAGAACCTCACCCTCGCCGGCGCCGATCAGCGGTGCCAGCAGGTTGCCAAGGCGCTCGGGGGCATCGAACCAGCCCTGGTTCCAGCCACCGATCAGCGAGTCGCGCCACTGGTCCCGCGTCGCATCGAGGGCCTCGCGGGCGGCGTTTGGCTGCGCGCCCAGCGAGTTGCCATCGAGATAGAGCATGCCCTCGGGCAGAGCGAAGTGGGCCTTGAAATCGGCAAGCGTGTCCTGGTCGTCCAGCGTTTGGGCGTCGGTGAGCGTGGGGCGCATCGGCATATCCTGTCGTGTCGAAGAGTTGCCCCTAGTGTAAGACGAGTGGCGCGCTGCCGATTTGCTTTGTTTTGCGTATTATTGGCAGTTAATGAAAAGTAAACGAAATTTTTCAAGGAGATATGCAATATGTATGCGCCTGACGCCTTTGATCGCCGTTTGCTGCACACCCTGCAGCGTGCGCCCCGCCAGACGCTTACGGAGCTGGCCGAGCGCGTGAACCTCTCCCCCAGCCAGTGCTCGCGACGCATTGCCCGGCTCGAAGCGAACGGGGTCATTCAGGGCCACGCCTTGCGGCTGGCGCCGGAGGCGCTGGGGCTCATGGTGACGGCGTTCATCACGATATCGATGGACAAGTCACGGCTGGGCTCACCGCGTGAAACGATCGCCTCATTGCTGGCCCGCGACGAAGTGATCGATTGCCACTCCACCACCGGAAGCCACGATTTCATCCTCAAGGTGAAGGTGGCGGATCTTGCCGAGCTTTCCCACTTTCTGTCGTCGGTAGTGAGTCCGATTCCGGGGGTACTGAACGTTGAAACCCAGGTGGCGCTGGAGTGCTTCAAGGAGGCCGGCCCGCTCAAGGTCATGTACTGAGTAAGGCCTTATCGAAAACGTGTTCACCTACCGTGCTTACACGCTAAATATTTAATTCGTATTAAAAAATAAAAACATTAGTAAATGTTGATTTTTATTCTCTCATCCATGAAACGTTAAGATTTATGTCATACAACTCCGTTAGGGTTTCCATCGCCAAGGGACAGGCCGTTGATCGAGTGGCGGATTCACTGCGCCGGCCACGCGCTTATTTTTAAAAGATCAGGCAGCACGACGGCTGCTCACTGCAATGGGAACGTTCATGTTTAAGAAAACGCTACTGGCGCTGACGCTGGGTGGTTTGTTCGCGGGCGCCACCGCTCAGGCCGCCACGGTTTATGACGAAGACGGCACGAAAGTCGATCTTTACGGCCGCATCGCCATGGGGTTCGAAGGCGGTGGTGTGGGCGACGGTGTGGACAACGGCGCGGAGTTTCGTGATTTCAGCTCGCGCCTGGGCTTCAAACTGAGCCAGCAGGTCACGCGCGATTTGACCGCCTTTGGCCGCCTGGAGTGGCGCTTCAACGGTGACGAGCGCAGCCGCCCCGGCTTCAAGGAAGTGCGCAAGAGCTACATCGGTATCGAAAGCGACACCTTCGGTACCTTCACCGCAGGCAACTTCGATAGTTTCTACGATAACTACGTCATGACGCCGTTCGACGTGTACGTCGCCGAAGGCTACGAGTTTGCCGGTGGCGGCCTGCAGGCTCGCGGCGACTCGATCGGTTACGAGTCACCGAACCTCAACGGTTTCCAGGTCGTATTGGCGGTCAAGCACTTCTCCGAGCGCGGCCTGACTGAAGCTGAACAGACCGAGCGCGGCAGCGGCGTCTCTTCCCAGGGCGGCGTGGTCTATACGACCGGTCCGGTACGGCTGGCACTGGGTGTGGTGGACGACGATATTCGCGGTGGCGGCAACAACCAGACCCGCGTGGGCGGCACGGCGGCCTTCGAGGTTTCCGAGGATTTCCAGCTGCGCGCAGGCTTTGAAACCCGCGACGACAGCGACGTCTACGGCGGTGGGTTCGACCGCTACGGACTTGGCGCGACCTACGCCTTTAACGCGACCGCCTTTTACGGCGATGTCTACCATATCGATGCCGACGACGTCGACGGGACGCGCAATGCCTGGGCGCTGGGCACGCTGCACAACCTGACCGACAATTTCGATGTGTTCCTGGAGCTTTACGACGGTGACCGCGACTCGGTCGATGAGATCGACGACGAAGACCTCTACTACGCCCTGGGCGCTCGCTACTACTTCTAACGTGCCAGTAATCCCTGGCGCCGTTTCACCGAGGTAGGGCGCCGGTAGGCGGGCACTGTTGATCGATCCTTTTGGCCGGTACGGGCAGTCGTACCGGCCTTTTTGCATCAGCGCTCGTCGTCGCGCTGGTCGATGGTCTTTTTATAGCCGTCGATGAACGGCTGTTCGGCGCTGTCGATACGGTCCATACCGGCCACCACCCGGTGCCAATAGGGGTACTGCGGCGCCGGGCGCGTGGCTGCCTCGATGCGCTCGACCTCCTCCGCTGTGAGCGTCATCTCGGCGGCCGCGAGATCGTCCTTTAAGTGCTCTTCACTGCGTGCGCCGACGATCAGGGAGGTCACGCCGGGGCGGTCTTTCAGCCAGGCCAGGCAGGTGCGCGGAATCGAGGCGCCGTGGGCCTCGCCGATCTCGGCCAGAAGCTCGATGATGTCGTAAGCGCGCGCCATGTCGTGCACGTAGGGCTCCGGCCAGCCGTTGCCCTGGCGGGTGCCTTCCGGCGCCTTCTGGCCGCGGCGCACCTTGCCGTTGAAGAGCCCTTCACCCAGTGGCCCCCACACCAGCGTGCCAACGTTCTGGTCGATGGCCAGCGGCATCAGCTCGTACTCCGCCTCGCGGGACTCCGGCGTGTAGTAGATCTGCTGGCTAATGGGCCCCGCCAGGTTATGAAACTCGGCTTTGCCCAGCGTCTTCATCATCTGCCAGCCGGTGAAGTTGGAGGTGCCGTGGTAGCGGATCTTGCCGCTCTGAATCAAATGATCCAGCGCGTAGAGCATCTCCTCGACCGGTGTGACGCCGTCCCAGTTGTGCATCTGGTAGAGATCGATATGGTCGGTGCCCAGGCGCTTCAGGCTCGCCTCGCAGGCCTGGATCAGGTGGTAGCGTGAGAAACCGCTGTGGTTAGGGTTATCCCCCAGCGGGCTTCGCGCCTTGGAAGCGAGGATGACGTCCTGGCGCTTGTCGCCCAGGGCCTTGCCGACGATCTCCTCGGACTCGCCCATCGAGTAGAGATCGGCGGTATCGATCATGTTCACGCCGGCATCGAGGGCCATGTCGATCTGGCGTTTGGCGCCGTTTACATCGACGCTGGCCGCTTTCTCGAAGCCGCCGCTGCCGCCAAAGGGTACGGTACCCAGCACGATTTCCGAGACCAACAGGCCTGAATTTCCCAACGGACGATATTTCATGTCGACACATCCCTGCTCAACGAAAGTGGTATTGCCTGAAGGCGAGCAATTAGCCTAGGAGATGCGCCGGGTTTGTCAAAGCGGCCCGTTTGGATCAGATGACACGCTTGCGAATCTGCGAGGAGAGCTGTTCAAAGCCGATCACCACCACCAGAATCAGCAGAATGATGGCCAGCGCCCGGTCATAGTTGAAAAGGCGCATCGAGGCGGCAAGCTCCACGCCGATACCGCCGGCGCCCACCAACCCCAGAGTAACCGCCGAGCGCAGCGCCTTTTCGACGCTATAAAGGCTGGTGGCGGTCATCGAGGCCAGGGTTTCCGGCAAAATCGCCCCGCCGATCACCGAGAGCTTGCCGGCGCCGGTGGCGCTTAGCGCCTCCGAAGGGCCGGGATGAACCTCCTCGATGCGCTCGGAGAAAAACCGCGCCGCAAAGCCGATGGTGTCCATGATGATGGCGAGCACCCCGGCCATGGGGCCAAGGCCCACGGCGACGACGAAAATCAGCGCCCAGATCAGATCCGGGATGGTGCGCATGGTGGCGATCACAAGCCGTGCCACACTGCGCACCCAGGGGAAGGGCGAGGTGTTACGCGCGGCCAGAAGCGCAAAGGGCACGCTCAGAATCACCCCAAAGGTCACGCCGACAATGGCGATATTGAGCGTTTCGAACATCGACCAGGCGAGCACGTCGAAGCGGCTGACGTCCGGTGGAAAGGCGCGACCAACGAAATGGCCCAGGTTCACCGCGCCGCGTAGAAGCCGCTCCAGGGTGACATTGGTGCTCGAAAGCCCCTGAAGAAAAAGCGCCAGAAAGCCAAGGCCCAGCGCCCAGGTAAACAGCGAAGGCCGCTTGAAGCGTGGCGGTAGCGGCGTCGAGGCGCCGGCGGTAGAGGGTTGCTGTGACATGATCGTCTCGGTCAGGTAGCGGCGAAAGCGCCATGTGAGGAGGGCGCGGCGGTCTGGTCGACGCGGGTGTCGCCCTGGTAGAGCGCGCGCATCTCATCACACGACGCCGTAGTGCGTGGCGTATCCAGCACTATCCGGCCCGCTTTCATGCCCACGATGCGATCGCCGTACTGCTTGGCGAGTTCGAGCTGATGCAGGGTGCAAAGCACCGTCATGCCGCGCTCGATAACGACATCCAGCAACAGATCGAGTATTTCACGGCCCGCCCGGGGGTCCAGGCTTGCGATAGGCTCGTCGGCGATGATGATCTCGGCGTCCTGCATCAGCGTGCGGGCAATGGCGACGCGCTGCTGCTGGCCGCCGGAGAGCTCACGGCAGCGCGCCTCGGCCTTGTGGCCAAGCCCCACGCGTTCGAGTGATACCATGGCGCGCTCACGCAGCGTCTCGCTTGCAAGCGAAGACAGCGTGGATAAAAGCCCCAGCCGCTCCCTGCCCAGCGCCCCGAACAGCACGTTTTGAAACACGCTCAGGTTCTGCACCAGGTTGAACTGCTGGAACACCACGCCCACTTTCTGGCGAAGCGCGCGCAGCTCACCCCCGGAAAGCCGCGATAGCGGCTCTCCCAGCATGATGATTTCGCCCTGCTCGAAAGGCGTAAGGCCATTCAGGCAGCGCATCAGGGTGGATTTGCCGCAGCCGTTGGCGCCGAGCAGAATCACGCACTCGCCGCGGGCCACGGTCAAATCGAGCCCGCGCAGTACGTGGAGCTTGCCGTAATGCTTGTTGAGGCCGGTGGTCGAAATGGCGGTCATGGCGGCTGGCTCAAAGCGCGATGCCGGCGGCTTCGTAGGCGCGGCGGACGATATCGTAGTCGGCGTTGTCACGATCGAAGCTCAGCGAGGAGTCGCGGTTCAGGAATTTGTCCTCGTTGCGCTCGGTGGCGATCAGTGCCTGCCAGAGTTCGTCGGCGTTGTCGCTCAGGGTATCGCGCAGCGCGCTCTTGCATGCCTGATCCAGCGAGCCGCGCATCACGACCGGATCACCCGGCAGCGCATCGCTCTGGGCGATTACGCGGTATTCACCAGTGGGATCCATGGCCTGGATTTCGTCGATATCGCGGTTGCCGCCGCCCATGGCGTCGACGTCACCGTTGACCAGGGCCGCAATGCGCGCATCCCCCGCCATGATGATGTCCAGGTCGCGGTCGATATCGAGCCCGGCGTCCACCAGCATCTGGCTCGGGAAGATATGGCCGCTGGTCGAGCCGACGTCCTTCAGCGCCACGCGGTGGCCTTCCAGGTCGGCAAGCGTTTCGATATCGCTGTCCGCGGGAACATAAAAGCTGCTGCCGTAGTGCGGGCGCTCGATGGTAAACAGAATTTCGATATCGCTCTCCCGGTCGAACAGCACGAACTCCGCAGGACCGGCAAACACCAGCTCCACGTCGTCGTAGGCAAGCGCGGTGCCGGCGGCGGTGCGGTTACTCAGGCTGAACATGGCAAGCTCGAGGCCGGTCGCGGCTTCGAACGCCTCGGCGAAAGGGCCGAAAGCCTCGGCCAGCGGGCCCATACCCTCGATGCCGGTATCCGCCATGCGAATCGGGTTCGGGCACACGTTGTTCAAGTCGTTCGCGGCGAAGGCGGCGGCTGAGAAAACGGTGGACGAAAGGGCAGCGGCAACAGCAGCGGCAAGCAGTGATTTTTTCATGAGAGCTCTCGGCAAAAGAAAGTATCGAGAGGCAATAGCGTGGCAGGCAAAGATGACAGTCGTGTGTAGCCGGGTTGACCCAGCGTTGACGCCGATTTTCGAGTTAAACCAGGCGGCGGGGGATTAATAATCGTCACGAATGCTGGTAATAGTGAAGCGTCGCTTACAAGCCCGGCGCGAGTGCGCCGCACAACTCCCGCTTTAAAAGGAAACACCATGCCGTTATCGAGAACCGGATGGGCCATCGCCGCGCTGGCACTTTCCCCGGGCGTGCTGGCCGCGCCCTTCACGCTGACGATCTATCACACCAACGACCTTCACGGGCGCACTGACCAGTACCCGCCGCTTGTCAGCGCCCTCGAACAGGCGCGCAGCGAGTACGGCGAGGGGCTGTTGCTCGAAGCGGGCGATATTTTCTCCGGCACGCTCTACTTCAACGCGTTCAAGGGGCTGGACGCCGTCGAGTTCATGAATACGATGGGCTATGACGCGTTTGTGCCCGGCAATCACGAGTTCGACCTGAACGACCCGGAACAGGGCCACCAGGCCCTGGTGGCTCTGTTCGAGGCCGCCGAGTTTCCCATTCTGGGCGCCAATCTGGACTTTTCCGGCGCACCGGAGTTCAGCGAGCGGCTGGGGGATTCGATCAGCGCTGCGCCGCAGCCGGGGCATCTTTATGACGGCGTGATCCTCGAGCAGGGCGGCGAGCGCATTGGCGTGTTCGGGCTGAGCACCCCGTCGAGCGAGACCGTTTCGAGCCCGGGAAACGTCACCATTGGTGACTACCGCGCGGCGGCCGAGGCGATGGTCGCGGCGTTTGAAGCCCAGGGCATCGACAAGATCGTCGCGCTGACGCATCTGGGCTTCGATAGCGACCCGGCGGTGGGCAACGACCTGCTGCTTGCCCAGCACGTCGAGGGGATCGACGTGATCATCGGCGGGCACAGCCACACCCGGCTCGAGTCGCCCGTGACCGTGGCCGAGAACGACCGGGGCGAGGCGAAAGCGCCCACGGTCATCGGCCAGGCGAACGAATACGGCAAGTACCTGGGGGTCATGCAGGTCACCTTCGATGACGACGGCGTAGTGACGGATGCCAGCGGCGAACTGCTGGCGGCGGAAGACTTCGAGCCGGACACCGATGCCGCCGCGATGCTCGCGCCGTATACGGCCCAAATCGAAGCGCTGCGCGATGCCGAAGTGGGCGTGACACTCGCCGAGGCCTTGCCCAACCCGCGTCACGGCAGCGGCGACGAACAGAGCGTGCGCGCCAACGAAACCGCGCTGGGCAATTTGATCGCGGATGGCCAGCTGGCCGCCGCGCGCCGGGTGAACCCGCAGACCGTGCTGGCGCTGCAAAACGGCGGCGGCGTGCGCGAGCCGATCCCCGCCGGCCCCGTGACCGTGGGCGAGTTGATCGCCGTGCAGCCCTTCGGTAACCGTTTGACATTAATGGACCTGACCGGCGCCGAGCTTCTGGAAACCTTCGAGATCGCCCTGGCCGGCGCCCCGGAGGAGAGCGGCGCGTTCCTGCACGTCTCCAAGGGCACCGAGGTGGTGTATGACAGCGCCAAACCGGCCGGCGAGCGGGTGGTGAGCCTGAAGGTGACCGAGAACGGCGCGCTCACCGCTATCGACCCGGCGCGCACCTATGTAGTCGCTACCAACAACTTCACCGCCGCCGGCGGCGACAGCCACACCGCGCTTGAAGGCGCCCATGAGAGTGACCGCAGCCACATAGTCGGCAATACCGACTGGGAAATGCTGCGCGACTATCTGGTGGAGCAGGGCGAGATCGCGCCCCGGGTGGAAGGGCGCATTGTCGATGTGGCAGAGGGAGACGTGGGCGAGTGAGTGCTTGCTTGCACCTCAGTCGGTGCGCTGGCCGCTTTCCTGATTGAACGGGTGCAGGGCGCTGCGGGCCACATAAAAGCGCAGCGTCTCGCCTTCCTTCACCGGGGGGGAGCCTGAGCTGGTGCGGATCACCGTAGGCTGCTCGCTGCCCGCCAGGCGCACGTAAAGATGGCTTTCGGCGCCGGCGGCCTCGAAAAGCTCCAGGGTGGAATCGACCACCAGGTGTGGGGCGTTGGGCGGGGTCAAGCGCATGTCGTCCGGGCGGATGCCGACGATATCGGTGCCGGCGGGCAGGTCGTCGAGCAGGTTGTCGGCGCTTCGCGTGGCCAGATACTCGACCGGCAGCATGTTCATTGCCGGTGAGCCGATGAAGCCGGCCACGAACATGCTCGCCGGGCGGTTGAAGATCTCCATGGGCGTGCCCACCTGCTCGATCTGCCCGGCGTTGAGCACGACCAGGCGGTCGCCCAAGGTCATCGCCTCGAGCTGGTCGTGGGTGACGTAGAGGCTGGTGGTCTTCAAGCGGCGCTGCAGCTTTCGGATCTCCACGCGCATTTGCACGCGCAGCTTGGCATCCAGATTCGATAGCGGCTCGTCGAACAGAAACGCCGCCGGCTCGCGCACCAGCGCCCGGCCCATGGCCACGCGCTGGCGCTGGCCGCCGGAGAGGTTGCGCGGCTTGCGTTGAAGGTACTCTTCGATCTCGAGCATCTTCGCGGCCTTGCGCACCCGCTCCTCGATCGCGGGTTTCTTGAAACCGCGGTTTTTCAGCCCGTAAGCGAGGTTGTTGTACACCGTCATGTGCGGGTAGAGCGCGTAGTTTTGAAACACCATGGCGATGTCGCGCTCGGCCGGCTCCAATGTGTTGACCACCCGGTCGCCGATCTTGAGGGTGCCTTCGGAGATCGTTTCGAGCCCCGCCACCATGCGTAAAAGCGTGGATTTGCCGCAGCCTGACGGGCCCACCAGCACCACGAACTCGCCGTCTTCGATGGCAAGGTCGACGCCTTTGACGGCCTGCACGCCGCCGGCGTAGGTTTTCTTGATCCCTTCCAGGGTCACACTGGCCATGCTATTTCTCCGTCTCGGTCAGGCCTTTCACGAACAGTTTCTGCATCAACAGCACCACCATCACCGGCGGCACCATGGCCAGCATCACGGTGGCCATGATCAAATTCCACGCCGGTACCCGGTCGGATGAGGCCATCAGGCGTTTGATCCCCAGCACGACGGTATAGAAATCCTCGTCGGTGGTGACCAGCAGCGGCCACAGGTACTGCACCCAGCCGTAGATGAACATGATCACGAACAGTGCGGCGATATTGGTGATCGAGACCGGCAGCAGTATGTCCTTGAAGAACTTCATCGGCCCGGCGCCGTCGACGCGGCTCGCCTCCATCAGCTCCTCGGGCACGGTCATGAAGAACTGGCGAAACAGAAACGTCGCCGTGGCCGAGGCGATCAGCGGAAGCGTCAGCCCGGCGTAGGAGTTGAGCATGCCCAAGTTCGCGACCACCGCGTAGGTGGGGATGATGCGCACCTCCACCGGCAGCATCAGCGTGATGAAGATGATCCAGAACGCCAGCAGGCGAAAGCGAAAGCGAAAGTAGACGATGGCGAACGCCGAGAGAATCGAGATCGCGATCTTGCCGATGGCGATGGTGAGCGCCATGATCGTCGAGTTGCCGAGCATCAGCCAAAGCGGTGGGGCGCCGGCGACCTGCCAGCCCGAGCCGAGCATCTGTGAGTAGGTATCCCACAGGTGGTCGCCGGGCGTGAGCGGTAGCACCCCGCGCACGAAGGCGCCGGGTTCGTGGGTCGAGGCGATAAACGCCACGTACACCGGAAACGCCACGACCAGCACGCCGAGAATCAGCACCGCGTGGGTCAGAATATTCAAGAAGGGTCTGTTTTCGACCATGGTCAAGACCTTTGCGCTAGTAGTTGACTCGGCGTTCCACGTAGCGGAACTGCACGAACGTCAGAAGGATCACGATACCCATCAACAGCACCGACTGGGCCGAGGAGGAGCCGATGTTGAGCCCCGCCACGCCGTCGGTGTAGACCTTGTAGACCAGCGTCATGGTCGCCTGACCCGGCCCGCCGCCGGTGGTGGCGTCGATCACCCCGAAGGTGTCGAACATCACGTAGTTGATGTTGATGATCAGCAAGAAGAAGGTGGTCGGTGACAGCAGCGGAAAGACGATGCTCCAGAAGCGCTTGAAGGGCGTGGCGCCGTCTATGGCGGCGGCCTCGATCAGCGATTTGGGCACCGACTGAAGTCCGGCCAGAAAGAACAGGAAGTTGTAGGAGATCTGCTTCCAGGCCGCGGCAATGGTGATCAGTATCATCGCCTGGCTGCCCGAGACCCGGTGATTCCAGTCGATGTCGAACCAGTCGAGCACGTGGGGCAAAAGCCCGATGGTCGGGTTGAACAGAAACCACCACAGCACCCCGGCCACCACCGGCGCGACCGCGTAGGGCCAGACCAGCAGCGTGGTGTAGAACTTCGCGCTTCTCAACACCCGGTTGACGCACACCGCCAGCAACAGCGCCAACCCCATGGAGAGTACCGTGACAGACACGGCAAAGATCGCCGTACGCCCCAGCGCGTTCAGGTAGCTTGGGTCGCTCAGAATGCGCGCGTAGTTCGAAAGTCCCACGAAGGTGGTCTTGAAGCCGAAGGCGTCGGTGCGCTCGAAGCTCGACTTCACCGCCTGGCTCGCCGGCCAGATGAAGAACACCAGCGTAATGATGAGCTGCGGCGCCAATAGGCAGTAGGGAAGCCACCGGTTCTGATAGGTGGAGCGTTTGGTCTGCATGATGAATCCTGTATCACGAGCGCCCGGAAAAGCCGTCCCGTGAACCCCGCCTTGAAAGCGAAGGCAGGCGCAGGGGAGGGCTCTCACGACGAACCCCGGCGCAAGGGCCGGGGTTCGTGAGACGATCAAGCGTTAGTTATTGGCTGACTCGAAATCGCGCAGGATCTGGTTGCCGCGCTCGACCGCGTCATCCAGCGCTTCCTGCCCGCTCTTGTCGCCGGCCAGCACCGCCTGGAACTCCTCGTCGAGCACCATGCGTACCTGCGGGTAGTTGCCAAAGCGCAGGCCTTTGGAGTTCTCGGTGGGCTCGTTCAGGTTGATCTGCTCGATAGCGAGATCCGCACCC
Organism: Halomonas sp. PAMB 3264; assembly: GCF_031954245.1. Lineage (NCBI taxonomy): Bacteria > Pseudomonadati > Pseudomonadota > Gammaproteobacteria > Oceanospirillales > Halomonadaceae > Halomonas > Halomonas sp. PAMB 3264. The sequence continues at coordinate 3,463,182 of NZ_CP134866.1, read as the reverse complement.
GGGTTCTCCTCGTAGTAGCCCTGCTCCTGGCTCAGCTCATACGCGGCGGTGGTGATCGGCAGATAGCCGGTGCCCTGGTGCCACTCGGCCTGTACCTCGGGAAGCGACAGGTACTCGAGGAATTCGGCCACGCCGGCGTACTCGTCGTCTTCATGACCGGAAAGCACCCACAACGTCGCGCCGCCGATGATCGAGTTCTGCGGCGCGCCCTCTACGTCATCATAGTAAGGCAGCATGCCGAAACCGACCTCGAAGTCGGAGTTGGCCAGCACGTCGGCGCGCGAGGCCGAAGAGTTCATGTACATCGCGCAGTCGCCGGCGTAGAACGAGGGCGCTGCGTCCGGGCCGTTGGCGGGGCCGGCGTAGCTGTAAACGCCGCTGTCGCTCCACTCCTTGAGTTGATCCCAGAAGCGCGCCTGCACCTCGCCGTTGAAGACGAACTCGGTGTCCAGACCGCCAAAGCCGTTCTCTTGGGTGCCGATCGGCTGGTTGTGCAGCGCCGAGAAGTTCTCCAGGCCGATCCAGTTGGCCGCGTAGGCCATGGTGAAGCCGCAGGACGCTGCGCCTTCGTCGACGATCTGTTGGCCCATCTCGCCCATTTCCGCCCAGGTGGTCGGCGGGGTTTCCGGGTCGAGCCCGGCGGCCTCGAAGGCGTCCTTGTTGTAGTAGAGAATCGGCGTGGAGGAGTTGAACGGCATCGAGAGCATGTTGCCGTCGGTGTCGGTGTAGTAGCCGGTCACCACGGGCAGGTAGTTGTCTGCGTCGAAGTCGTTGCCGTGTGCTTCCATCAGCTCATACACGGGGTAGATGGCGCCCTGGGCGGCCATCATGGTGCCGGTGCCGACTTCGTAAATCTGTACGATGTGAGGCTGCTCGCCGGCACGGAAGGCGGCGATGGTGTTGACCATGGTCGCTTCGTACTCACCCCGATAGGAGGGCGTGACCTGGTACTCATCCTGAGTGGCGTTGAAGTCCTCGGCCAGGGCGCTCAGGCGCTCGCCGAGCTCGCCGCCCATGGAGTGCCACCAGGTGATCTCGGTAGCGGCCTGGGCGGACATGCTCAGGCTTGCCGCGGCGATACCGACGGATAACGCGCGTAACGTGAAACGAGACATACATCACTCCTTGTGGGCCCGGGCATGGCCGGGCGGCGCAGTACGTTTATTGAGCTTGTGAGGTGCACTGAACAGTAGTGAGTCTATATGACAAATTGATGAACGATAACCGGACGAAGGTTCAAGGCTCATGCCACTTTGGCAGTAGGCGAGCGCGGTGGGCAGTGCTAGGGTGGTGGCAACGCGCTTAACCCGAGATACGTCATGACGAATGCAGAATCGCTTCTTTCCCAACTCATCGCCTTCGATACCACCTCCCGCGGCTCCAACCTGGCGCTGATCGAATTCGTCGAAGGCTATCTGGCCAAGCACGGCGTCGCCTCGGAGCGGGTCATGAGCCCCTGCAACACCAAGGCGAATCTGATTGCGCGTATCGGCCCGGACGCGCCGGGTGGGGTGATGCTGTCGGGCCACACCGACGTGGTGCCGGTCGAGGGCCAGCCCTGGTCGACGGACCCGTTTACGCTTCACGACGGCGGCGACGGCCGGCTTTACGGCCGGGGAAGCTGCGACATGAAAGGCTTCATCGCCTGCGCGCTCGCCATGGTGCCCGAGTGGGTGAAGGCGCCTCTCAAGCAGCCCATCTACTTCGGCTTCTCTTATGACGAAGAGATCGGCTGCGTCGGCGCGCCGGAGCTGATCAAGCGCTTTTATGAACACTACTCCACCACGGCTCACGTCATCGTCGGCGAGCCGACCCTGATGCAGCCGGTGGTGGCGCAAAAAGGCGCGACCAACCTGCGCACCACGGTCACCGGGGTCGAGGCGCACAGCAGCCAGGTCAACCAGGGCACCTCGGCGATCCACGTGGCCGCGCGGCTGGTGAGTTTCATCGAGGACACCATGACCGCCCTGGTCGAGGAGGGCCGGGTGGACGAGGCCTTCAACGTGCCCCACACCAGCCTGCACGTCGGCCGGATCAAAGGCGGTACGGCGATCAACATCATGGCGCGCGAATGTACCTTCGAGTGGGAGATTCGTCATTTGCCGACCGAGACGTTCGACGAGGTGTTTGACCGCTTCACACAGTATGCCGATTCGCTCAAGGCCGAGCTTTCGGCGCGTGGCAAGCGAGTCACCATCGACACCGAGGCGCTCAACGTCACCGTGCCGGGCCTGGCCGATCGCGACAACGCCGCCGTGCTGCGCCTGGCCCGGGATCACCTGCCTAATGAGTGCTGCAACCACGCGGTGGCCTACGCCACCGAAGCCGGGCAGTTCCAGGGTCAGGGGCTGCAAACGATCATCCTCGGCCCCGGCAGCATCGCCCAGGCCCACCAACCCGACGAGTACATCGATAAAAGCGAGCTTGCCGCGTGCGTCGAATTCATGACCCGGATGGGTAGGGCGCTGGAAGCGCCATTCGAGGGGTAGATGAAAGCGGTTTTGGCGGGGTGATAGAGACGGGGGGCGGTGCCGGGCAGCCCTACACGAGGGCGCTGTGAATACCTCCCTGTACGCTACTTTCGCCATCTGACCGCCAAGGACGGCGGGAATGTCGGAAACGAAGGGAACGGTATTCCGACCTTGGCGAAAGACCCTCGTTACGGGCTGCCCGGCACGGCTGGTTGGGTAGCATAGTGAGCTCGACACTAACGAAAACACCCGCCATGAGCGGGTGTTTTGGTATCGTCAAACGTTTCTGTCAGGGCGAGGAGTGCTCTTCAAAAAGCTCCGCCTTGGCGTCGCGCATCACCTCTTCGCAGGCCTGCTGGTGGGCAAGCTGGGTGATCAGACCCTGGGTGACTTCGAAGCCTTTCATCAGGCAGGTATCCACCTCGGCGAGGCTAATGGCAGGCGTTACGTGACAGTCGATTCTGACCGTACGGCCGCCGCCCTGAAGGCGGTCGGCGAAGCGCCGCAGTCGCCATGCAAGCCTTTCTTTCCATCGGGCCGCGTCTACCGCGCCCTCGTTTACGCTGAACGTGCACTGCCATTCCGGTCTGTATACCTTCATGCGAACCTCCGCTGCGTCTGGAAAGAGAGTTGGGTCGTGTGTCGTACTCCGTCTTTTTTGGCCATGTGACTCTGCTACTATACCCCCATTGATCGCGACCGATACAGGAAAAAGGCCCGATGCACCGGCGTTAATGGGGCCACCGTTATGACTTCATGCTTAATGACACGTTGCCCCTGTGGCAGTGACGCTATGTACGAGACATGCTGCGGCGTCTACCACCAGGGCGTGGCCGCCCCGACGCCCGAGGCGCTGATGCGCTCGCGCTATAGCGCCTTTGCACTCGATCTCTTTGATTACCTGAACGCCACCTGGCACTCCAGCACCCGGCCTCAAACGCTGGCGCCGGACCCGGCCACGCAGTGGAAGCGCCTATCCATCGAGCGCGCGAGCGCGCCGGAAGGTGAGCAGGGCACCGTTCACTTCAAGGCGTTTTTTTGGGAAGGCGGCTGGCACGTGCTGGAGGAGGTCTCGCGTTTCGTGTTCGAGGCCGGGCGCTGGTACTACGTCGACGGCGACCCTCGCCTTGAGAAGCTCAAGTTAGGGCGCAACGAGCGCTGCCCGTGTGGGAGCGGGCGCAAGCTCAAGGCGTGCTGCGGTGGCTGAGGGCGAAGACGTAAAGGCGTCGTGGTATCTTTACCTGCTCGAGTGTCGGCGCGGCACCTACGCCGGGATCACCAACGACCTGGCGCGGCGCTACCGGGCCCACTGCCAGGGCAAGGGCGCGCGCTACACCCGCGCCAACCCGCCCCAAGCGCTGTTGGGCGCTCAGCCGTTCGATAGCCGCGCCGAGGCGAGCCGCGCCGAGTATCGCCTGAAGCAGCAAACGCCCACCGAGAAGCGCCGCTGGGCGGCCCGCTGGCCCTGCGGCGCGCCCGACGATTCCCCGTGACTTTCGATTTCCGAGACTTTCAAGGAGCCACCGCCATGAAGACGTTTTTCTCCGATCAGAGCTTTCGCCGCCAGGCGGCCACCGAGCTTCACGGCAGCACGTTGGTGGCGCCTTATGAAACGCCCCGGCGCATGGAGATCGTGCTCGAGGCGCTCGAGCGCGCCGGGCTCGAGGTGCACGCGCCCGGCAAGTACGGCCTGGCGCCGGTGGAGGCGGTGCACGACGCGGGCTATATCGACTTCATCGCCCACTTCTGGCCGCGCTGGCAGGCCGAAGGCCACCCGGGCGAGGCGATCCCCAGCATCTGGCCGGCGCGCACGCTGCGCGCCGACCGCATTCCCCGCTCGCTGGAAGGCCAGCTTGGCTACTACGCCCTGGCCGCGGAAACCTCGCTGTGCGAAGGCACGTATGAGGCCGCGCTTGCCAGCAAGGACACGGCACTGGCGGCGCTGGAGTACACCCTTGAAACCGGCAAACCGAGCTTTGGGCTGTGCCGCCCGCCGGGCCACCACGCCGCCACGGATCAGTTCGGCGGCTACTGCTTTTTCAACAACGCCGCCATCGCCGCTCAGCGCGCGCTGGATAACGGCCACAAGCGCGTGGCGGTGCTCGACGTCGACTTCCACCACGGCAACGGCACTCAGCAGATCTTCTATCGCCGCTCGGACGTCTTCTTCGCCTCGCTGCACGGCGACCCGGACGTTACTTTCCCCTACTACTCGGGCTACGCGGATGAAACCGGCGACGGCGAGGGCGAAGGCTTCACCGCTAACTACCCAATGCCGCCGGGTACGAAGGTCAGTACCTGGATGGCGGCGCTCGACGACGCTTTGGAGAGGATCGCCCGCGCCGAGAGCGAGCTTTTGATCGTCTCGCTCGGGGTGGATATCTTCGAGAACGACCCCATCAGCACCTTCACCTTCAAGCGCGACGACTTTGCCGCGCTGGGCAAGCGCCTGGCAGAGGCGGGGCTGCCCTGCGTTTTATTGATGGAAGGGGGCTACGCGGTGGACGACATCGGGGCCAATGTGGTAAGCGTACTGCAGGGTTTCGAGGGATAAGTCTCGAAACGCGGCGCGGCGGGTGACAGCGCGCGCCAATTCGGGCAGTCTAGCGCCCTTTTCAGCCCGTTCGGTGGCAAGGAGTTAACGCGTGGCAGTGTACGGCGGCATTCAGGCACATGAGGTGGAGCGCTGGCTCAACGCCCTGGTCAACGCTGCCTTCGACCGGCGCTGCCCGCTTTCCAAAGTGCACGGCGGCACGGCCCGGGCCCGCACCGCCCGCCAGGACCTGCTGTGCCTGGCCCAAACCTTTCGCGGCGAACAGGGCGCGAGCGACGTCGTCGCCGACAGCCTCAGCCGCTGGTGCCAGCACTATTTGACCGAAACCGAGTGGTACGTGCTGGTCAGCGGCAAAAAGCCCCGCGCCGGTGCCCCGGCCCCCGCGGCACCGGCTCAGGAAGAGAGCACCGAGGCCATCGAGGCGCTGCTGCAGCACAAGGTCGGCTAAGCAGGCGCTTAACGACGCCACCGGCGCGCTGCTACAATGGATGAATGAACAGTGCCCTCTCCGTGCCCGCCACGGCCTCCCTGGATGATCCTTTCTACTACCTGACGAACTTTCGTTTCGTGCTCGCGTGGGTAAACGATCGCCACCATGATCTGCTCGGCGAGCCCGAACGCGCGTTTCTGAGCGCCTTTAGAGCGCTTCCGCACGCCTCCCAGGCGCTGCTGGCGCGCATGGTAATGCGCAAGGGCGAACACTTTCGCACCGGCAAGCTCGTCTACGTTGAAATTGGCGATACCGGCCAGGCGCTGGCGCCGCTGGTTAAGGCCGGGCTGGTCGAGCGTGACCCCATGCTCACCGCCGCCGAGCTTGGTCACCATCTGCTTTTGTCCGAGCTCAAGCAGGCCTTGGCGTTTGATATCCGCGCCGCCGGGCTTGGCGCCTCGCCGGCCAAAAAAGTGCTGTTGGAGCACCTTGTGCCCACGCTTTCGGCGGTCAAGCCCTTGAGCGAGTGGTGGCCGGACGCCCCCGATACGCTGGTACGCCTGAGCGTGATGGAGACCTGTGACCGGCTGCGGCTGATGTTCTTTGGCAACCTGCGCCAGGACTGGGCGGAGTTCGTGCTCACCGAGCTTGGCCGGCAGCGCTTCGAGCCGGTGGCGCTCTCGTTTGAGGCCCGGGCGTTTGCCCGGCGCGACGAGGTCACTACCTATTTGTACCTGCACCGCCTGCGTGAGCGGCTGAGCGACGGCGAGCCGCCAGCGGCACTTTTCAACGAGGTGCCGAAGGTCAGCGGCAACCGCTGGCTTGACGCCCGGCGAAGCCGGCTGCTGGTGAGCATGGGCCGCGAGGCCGAGCGCAGCGGCGACGAGGCGCTTTCGCTCACGCTTTATCAGGCGGCTACCGGCAGCGACGCCCGCATTCGACAGCTTCGCCTGCTGGAGCGGCGCGGTGAAGACCGCCGTGCGCTGGAGCTCGCCCGCGCCGCGCTCGAAGGCGGCCCGCGCGAAAGCGAGCGCCAGGCGCTGGAGCGCCTGATCCCGCGGCTGGAACGGCGCCTGGGCGGCCCGCCGGTCAAGCGCGGGCAAGGCGCCGCCGTGGCGGTAAAAACGCTGACGCTTTTGGGCCCCCGGCCCGTCGAGCGCGCCGTGGCCGAGCACCTGAGCAGGCCCAATGCGCCGGTATACTATGTCGAGAACAGCCTGATCACCGGGCTTTTTGGCCTGCTGCTGTGGCCGGCGCTGTTCAAACCGCTGCCCGGCGCCTTCTTCCACCCGTTTCACAGCGCCCCGGCGGATCTCTACCGCGAGGACTTCGTCGAGGCGCGCCGCGAGGAGATAGACGCTTGCCTGGCGCGCCTCGACGACGGCCGCCACGTTCAAGGCATTCGCGACGTTTTCGCCGACAAGCACGGCACCGCCTCGGCGTTCATCCACTGGCCGGCGCTCGATGAGACGCTGCTGGAAACGGCGCTGACGTGTATTCCGGGTAAGCATCTGCGCGCGCTGTTCGAGCGCTTGCTGGAGGATCTCAAGCACAACCGGGCGGGCTTTCCCGACTTGATCCAGTTCTTCCCCGAGGCCGACGGCGGCCCGGGCTATCGCATGATCGAGGTGAAAGGGCCCGGTGATCGGCTGCAGGATAACCAGCGCCGCTGGCTCGCCCATTTCCAGCGCCACGCCATCCCCGTCGAGGTGTGCCACGTGCGCTGGCAGGCCACCCCGTGAGCGAGTACCGGGTCGCGGTGCGCGCGCTGTGTGAATTCACCGCCCGCCGGGGCGATCTCGACTACCGCTTCACGCCGGCGCCCAGCGCCCAGGAGGGTATCGCTGGCCATACGCTGGTCGCCAGCCGCCGTGGCGAGGGCTACATCGCCGAGCTGCCCCTTGCCGCGACCGTCGAAGGCCTGCGCGTGTCCGGCCGGGCAGACGGCTATGACCCGGATACCCACTGCCTGGAAGAGGTCAAGACCCACCGCGGCGATCTTTCGCGCATGGCAGACAACCAGCGCGCGCTGCACTGGGCCCAGGTAAAGGTGTACGGGGCGCTGTTGTGCGCCGAGCGTGAGCTTTCCCGGGTGACGCTGGCGCTGGTGTATTTCGAGATCAGTAGCCAGCGCGAAACCCGGCTGAGCCACGAATTCGACGCCGAAGATCTTCAGGCGTTCTTTCGTGATCAGTGCCGACGCTTTCTCGCCTGGGCGAGACAGGAAGCCGCCCACGTCGAGGTTAGAAACGAACGCTTAAGCGCGCTTGCCTTTCCCCACGCGACGTTTCGCTCGGGCCAGCGTGCGCTTGCCGAAAACGTGTTCAAGGCGGTGAGCACCGAGCGCTGCCTGCTCGTCCAGGCGCCCACCGGCATCGGCAAGACGCTCGCCACGCTCTTTCCCATGCTCACCGCCATGCCGCGAAAGCGCCTGGACCGGGTGGCGTTTCTGACCATGAAAACTCCCGGCCGGCGGCTGGCACTTGACGCCCTCCAGACCCTGCAGGCCGCAAACGAAACGCCACTTCGCGTGGTCGAGCTGGTCGCGCGCAGCAAGGCCTGCGAGTTTCCGGATCGCGCCTGCCACGGCGAGGCGTGCCCGCTGGCGGCGGGCTTTTATGACCGCTTACCGGCCGCGCGCGCGGCCTGCGTCGAGCGCGGCTTTCTCGACCGCGCCGGGCTGAGAGAGACCGCTCTGGCGCACGATGTCTGCCCTTATTATCTGGGCCAGGAGATGGCGCGCTGGGCCGACGTGGTGGTGGGCGATGTGAACCACTGGTTCGACGCCCACGCGCTGCTCCACGGCCTGGCGGCGGCGGGCGACTGGCGGGTGGGCGTACTGGTCGATGAAGCGCACAATTTGATCGAGCGGGCCCGCGGCATGTACAGCGCCGAAGTGTCGCAAAAGCGCTTCAACCAGGCGAAAAAGGACGCCCCGACGGCGCTGAAAAAGCCGCTGGAGCAGCTGGGTCGCCAGTGGAAGACGCTGTCCGATGGCGATGAGGCGGGCTCTGAGCGCTACCGGATTCTGGAGGCGCTGCCCGCCAAGCTCGTCGGCGCGCTCTACAAGGTGGCAAGCGCCATCACCGAGTATCTGGGCGAGCACCCGGAGGCGGCGAGCCTGGCGCTTCAGGAGCTTCTGTTCGAGGCGCTGGGGTTTTGCCGACTGGCGGAGTCCTTTGGCCAGCACTCGCTTTGCGACGTCACCCGTCATGAGCGAGGCCGCGCGGTACTCGGCATTCGCAACGTCATTCCGGCGGACTTTCTCGCCCCACGCATCGCGCGCGCCCAAAGCCTGGTGCTCTTTTCCGCGACGCTCACGCCGCCGCGCTACTACCGCGACCTGCTGGGGCTGCCAGCGGACAGCGTCTGGCGCGAAATCGACTCGCCCTTCGCCGCGCACCAGCTCAGTGTCAGGCTCGCGCGCCACATCTCGACGCGCTACCGCGACCGGGAGAGATCCGTTGCGCCCATCGTCGCCACCATCGCCGAGCAGTACCGGGAGATGCCCGGCCACTATCTGGCGTTTTTTAGCAGCTTCGCCTATCTCGACGCGGTGTTCGAGCGCTTTACCCGCGACTGTCCCGAGATTCCCGCCTTTGCCCAGACCCGCGGCATGGCCGAAAGCGAGCGCGAGGCGTTTCTGGCCCGCTTCACCCCCGGTGGGCGGGGCATCGGCTTTGCGGTGCTGGGTGGGGCCTTCGGCGAAGGCGTGGATCTGCCCGGTGACCGGCTGATCGGCGCGTTTATCGCCACGTTAGGTTTGCCGCCCTTCAACGCCTACAACGAGGCGCTCAAGGCGCGCCTGCACGAGCGCTTTGGCGAAGGCGAGGCCTACACCTACCGCATTCCCGGCATGATCAAGGTGGTCCAGGCCGCGGGCCGCGTGATTCGAGGCCCCGACGATGAAGGCGTGGTGGTGCTGATGGACGACCGCTTCGACCAGCGCGCCGTGCGCGGGCTTTTGCCGAGCTGGTGGGCGCTTTAGTCGAGGCGCACAAAGCTCACGCTGCCAGCGTCGAGAACGCCAGCCCCATCACGCTGACCGCGATCAGCACCACCCCGAGCACGCGAAAGAAAAGCACCGTGTCGGCCTTTTGCAGGTAGCGGTGGGCGCGTTCGCCGAGCAGGTGGCCGGCAAAGGCACAGGGCAAGAGCCAGAGCTGATGCACGAGCTGCAGATCGACGCCGGCGACGATGAACGAGACCATCTTGATCACCACGAGGATGAACCAGAGCACGAACATGGTATCGCGCAGCTGCTCCTTCGCGACGTGAGCGGCGAACACGGCCACGATCAAGGGCGCGCCGATGAGCGAGGTGCCGCTAACGTAGCCGCCCAGTCCCAGCAGCACGACGTCGACGTAGCGGTGCTGGCTCTTGAACGGCTTGTTCAGCACGTAGCTTGCGGCGTAGACGAGCACGATGGCGAAGATGATGTTGGTCATGATCATGGGGGGCAGCGTCAAAAGCCCCACCACGCCGATCAGCTTCGGCACGATCATGATCTTCAGCGCCTTTTTGAGATAGCGCCAGTCGATGTTGCTCTGGGTCGCCGTCGTCGTATCCGCCTTTATCTGGCGGTTGCCCTGCCAAGCGATCCAGCTCGAGAAGATCAAAAGATGAATGGCGATGATCGGCAAGAACACCAGCGGGTCGTTATGCACCAGCAGCAGAAAGGGGAGTGCGAGCACCGCGCCGCCAAAGCCCAGGCTCGTACGCACGAAGCCACTCCAGGCAAAGATCAGCCCGATGAGTGCGTACTGGTACCACAAAAGATCCGCCATTGACCGCCTCTTGACCGAACAAACGTTAAAGAGCGTCGCCGCCGCGTTCTTTTTCTCCGGCGGCGGCTATGCTGAATCAAGCCTACCAGGAAATGACCAAAAAGCGCAGTTGGCCCGACGCCTCACTCGGTCTCTCAACACAACGGAACGTGTTCTCCCATGCCAACATCGAAAAAACCGATCAGCTTTTTCGTCCACCACCAGGGGCGCGGCCACGCCCGCCGCGCCATGGCGATCATCCGCCACTTCTCGGAGGATCGACCGGTCAGCGTGATGACCGCCGACCCTTCGCTTTTCGACGGCTTCGAGCGCGCCATCGACGTGATCGCGCTGCCCAACATGATCGGCGCCGCGGTGCCGACCCAAGCGCTTTATGACCAGCCGACGCCGTCGGTGATGCACTGCGTGCCGATGGGCGTGGTCGAGATGCGCCAGACCATGCGGCGCATTCTCGATCATCTCGACGGCATCGACGCGGGGCTGTTCGTCATCGATGTCTCCGCCGAACTGGCGCTTCTATCGCGTATCGCCAGCGTCCCGGCGGTCAGCATTCGCATGCATGGCGATCGTAACGACCCGGGCCACCTGGGGGCTTATGAAGCGAGTGTCGCCATGCTCGCGCCGTTCGATGAACGCCTGGAGCAGGCCGACTACCCGGCGCATCTGCGCGAAAAGACCTTCTACAGCGGCGGGCTTTGCACCACCGCCGCCGCCGTACCCAGCCGGGAGGAGGCGCGCCGTCGCCTGGGACTCGACCCGGATCGCGAAATCGTCGTTGCGCTGACCGGCGGCGGCGGGGCGGGCACGCCCTACGCGCCGCTCACCGTGGCCGCCCGGGCCGCACCCGAGACGCTCTTTATCACTATCGGCCCGCTGCATCTGGAAGGCCACGAAACCGACTTCGCCAACCTGGTCAACGCCGGCTGGGTGGACAACGTGGTGGAGTATCTCGCCGCCAGCGACATCGTGCTGGCCTCCGCCGGCGACAACACCGTGCACGAAGTCGCGATGCTGAAACGGCCCTACATCGTTGCCCCGGAGTGGCGCTACTTCAACGAGCAGCAGCGCAAGGCCGAGCGGCTTTCAGAGCTTTCGGCGGCGGTGAACATGCCGGCGTGGCCCGGGGATTTCGCCGGCTGGCAGGCGGTGCTCGAAAAGGCGCGCGGGCTCGATGTCGAAAAGCTTGCCACGCTTTATGAGGCCGACGCCGCCGAGCGCGCCGCCCGCTGGCTCGAAGCCACGGTCGATGGGCTCTGGGAGGGCGCGCCCACGGCTGCCGCCACGAGTGCAAACGCCGTGAACACCGCTATCGAGCGGGCGTGAGACTCAAGCGCCTTCAAATTGCACTAACCGAAGCGCGCGCTGGCGGGCAGCCGCGCGCGCTCGATCTCATCAAACGCCGGGTAGCGCAAAATCCCGATCGCCGTGGCGGTGGGCGACCAGTCGATGGCGCCGGCGTTTGCGAACTGATCGAGCCAGTACTCCATGCACCAGCGCCCCCAGCGCGCGTGAAAGCGCCGGGCGTTGTCGATGATCGCTTCGAAGTGCGGCCAGGGCGGGGCGTAAACCGCGTGGTGCTGATGCCAAGCCAGCGCCCCGCCGACCCAGTAAAGCGCAACGTCCGCCGCGTGAAGCCGCCAGGCGTAGTCGGTCTCCTCGCCGCCGTAGCCGATGTAGCCTTCGTCCATACCGCCGGCGCGGCGGTGGTTGTCCTTCATGAGCGCAAACGATAGCCCCCACAGATTGCCGTGATTCGGCTCCGGGCGGATTTCGTGCTCGTCGATGGCCGGGCGGGCGGGGTGGCGCTCGCCTTGCTCGAAAAGCGCTGCGAAGTCGAGCTCATTATGACTCGAGTATGGTGCCGCGCCCGCGGCCAGGTAGTGCACCTCGCCGATGTAGAGCGCGGCCTTCTCGGTGAGCGCCTGACGGTAGCGCTCGATGAGCCGAGGAGAGGCGATACAGTCCACGTCGAGAAACACCAGGCCCTCATTGGAGGCTGCCTCGACCGCGGCGTTGCGGGCGCGGGCAAGCGGCAGCGCCTCACCCTCAACGAACACGTGGCGCACGGGAAAGCCGACATCGGGCAGAGCCGCGTGCGCCTCGGGCTGCATCCAGGCGATCACCAGCTCGTTCGGCAGGTGTGTTTGCGCGTTCAGGCTTTGCATCAGGTTGACCAGGTGGTCGCGGCGCCCGCGCACCAGTGTCAGCACGCTCATGTTCACGAGGCGATATCCTCGAGGGGTTGGCGCGGCGGGTGGCTTTGAAAGTGCTTCACGCCTTCGATCACGCCCTGGGCGTGGGGGGCGCGGGCGATGTAGACGTGGCCCATGCCCGGCGCCTGGGCCAGACCGTCGCTGTAGTTGGCCACCAGAATCGAGCATTTCGAGGCGCGCAGCATGTCCAGGTCGTTGCCGGAGTCGCCGGCCACATACAGCGCAGCTTCATCCACGCCCAGGTGCTTGCGCACGTGAGCGACCGCGCGGCCTTTCGAGGCGGCCTCGGGCAGGATATCGACGTAGCGGCCGTGGCTGTGGATCACCGTGGCGCGAAGCCTCAAACGCTTGAGGTGGGTCGTCAGGCGCAGCGTGATGTCGCGGGTGTCGTCGCTCAGGTAGCTGAGTTTGAAAGCGCGCTGCTCGAGTGGGCCCTGGGGGAGGAGGTCATCGAAGGTGTCGAGGGCGCGGGCCAGGGCGTCGCGCTGCCAGTGGCGATTGATGATCTCGCGCCAGGCCGTGTCCTGGCGGTAGGTGATGCCATCGTCGTTCAGGTAGTGAATTTCCGAGCCCACCGAGGAGATGATGAGCGGCGGGTAGGGAATGCCCGCCTGGGAGAGAATCGCCAGCGCACTATGAAAACTGCGCCCGGTCGCGACCCCGAAGCCCAGCTGTTTTTGAGCGGCGTACCACGTGTTGAAGGCGAGCACGCCCACCGGCGAGCCGGTCAGCGTGTTGTCGATGTCGCAAATCAGAAGCGCGTTGACCCGGTCGAGCGTTTGCCCCGTGCACGGGTGGCAAAGCCGTGACAGCAGGTCGTGGTAGCGCTCGACGTGGCGCTGCCAGTCAAACGCCTTGACCGCCAGCCGACCGTTGTCGGCCATCTGTTGCCAGCGGGCCGGGTCGTTCAAAAGCGCCAGCGCTTCACCGCCGATCGCTTCGGCCCGGCGCGGGTTGATCAGCACGCCGTTGCCGCACTGCTCGATGATGTCGTTGGGGCCGCCGCTGTCGGTGGCGATCAGCGGCAGGCCCGCCGCCGCGGCTTCCAGAAGGGTAAGGCCAAAGGGCTCGTTGAGCGCCGGGTTGATGAAAATACCGCGCCGCTCCCGAGCCCAGGCGTAGAGCGCCTTGATGTCCTGCGGGGCGTGGTGCTTGGGGTAGGCGATATGGCCGTAAAGGTCGAAATCGTCGATCAGGGTCAAAAGTTCGTGCAGGTTGTCGGCAAGCTCGGACTCGAGGTCGTCGATGTGATCGCGCACCCCGGCCACGATCACCAGGTTGGCCTTCTCGCGCAGCGCGTCGTTTTCGCCGAAGGCGCGCACCAGGGTGGCGAGGTTCTTGCGCGTCACCGGCCGGGCAATGGCGATCAGGGCGGGCTTGTCCGGGTTCGTCAGAAACGGCGCCAGAAGTGCATCCACCGCCGGCGTCGAGCGGGCGGATTCGAACTCATCCAGATGGCTGCCCGGGGCGATCACGCGAATCTTGCCCGGCGCGTAGTGGTCGTAGTCGGCGTACTGGCTCTCGGCTTCGTCGCGGGAGCTTGCGATGATCAATGCGGCCTTGCGGATGGCGCGCTCTTCGAACGCGATGCGTCGGGTGAGAGCGGCCAGGGTCTCGGCGTCAAGCGTCTCGCCTTCGTACTCCAGGCACTTGCGCTTGCTGCGCCCCAGCGAGTGGGCGGTGAACACGAAAGGAATGCCGCGGCGCGCCTGCACGTCGGCGGCGACCTCGCCGGCGTCGGCGTAGTGGGCGTGAAGGATCGCGGGCTTGTCGCGCAGCGCGTCGAGCCAGGTGACGAGGGCGTCGGTAAAGGAGGGAAGCTCCTGCCACAGCGCCTCCTTGGACAGGTAGTCAGGGCTTTCGCTGGGCAGGCGAATCAGCTCGATGTTCGGGCCGACCTGCTCCGCGCCGGGGCCGTAATCGATGTCGCTAAACTGGCACGTAAAGGCGCGGGTGACTAACGTTAGTCGCGTAACGGCCGGATCCAGTGCCGAGGCTTCGACCAGTTCCAGCAGGTAGCGAATGTGCCCACCGGTGTCAGCGGTAATGCCGTATTCGACATCGTGGCCGCGAAGGCAGCCCTGTAAGGCAATATGTACGATATGCATGTCGTGAATTCCCTTTCACTCAAGGCCTCACCGCGCCATGACCATTAAAAAGCGTATACGCATTGCCCAGGTCGCTCCAGTGATCTTTCCCTCGCCGCCCCCGGGCAGCGGCGGGACTGAACGCATTGTGGCGGACTTGACCGAGGCGCTCTTTAACCTTGGTTACGATGTCACATTAATAGGCCCATCGGACTGCCACACCCCGGCGCGCCATCTGGCCACGGCGCCGAGCCTTTACGCCCTCGAGCGCCACCACGGCCAGGTACCGCCGGGGGTGCCCGGCGTACTCGAGGCGCGCGTATTGGAAACGCTGCGCGCGCACCTCGACGAGTTCGATGTGATTCACTGCCACGGCGAGTTCGCCCACGCCGCCCTGCTGGGGCTGCGCCGCGCCGAAAGCGTGACCACCGTGCACTGGCGGGTCGACGAGCTCGACCGGCAGCTTTTTTTCGAGGGCTTTCCGGACCTGCCGGTGGCGGCGATCTCCCACGCGCAGGCGCGCGCGATTCCAGCGGCGAACCTGGCCGGCGTCGTTCACCACGGGCTCAAAGCCGAGCGCTTCACGCTGGGGGCGGGCGATGGCGAGTATCTGGCCTTCATCGGCCGCATGACCGACCAGAAACGCCCGGACCGCGCCATCGCGGTGGCGCGCAAAACCGGCTATTCATTGAGGCTCGCTGGTGGCGTGGACGTGGGCAACCCAAACTGGTTCGATGTGCACGTGGCCCGTGAGCTCGACGACGCCATCGTGCACGTGGGCACGGTCGACGACGTCCAAAAGCAGGCGCTTTTGGGCGGCGCCGCGGCGCTTTTATTTCCCATCGACTGGCCGGAGCCCTTTGGGCTGGTGATGATCGAGGCAATGGCCTGCGGCACCCCGGTCATCGCCTGGCGCAACGGCAGTGTGGAAGAGGTCATCGAGCACGGGGTGACCGGCTTTATCGTGGAGACGATCGAGGAGGCAGTGGCCGCAGTAGCGCGCTTGGCCGAGCTCGACCGGGCGCGCATCCGCGAGCGTTTTCTGGCGCGCTTCACCGCCGAGCGCATGGCGCGCGACTACGTCGCGCTCTATGAGAAACGTCTGAACCTTGACTGATAAAACGCCCGGCCGGGGCCGGGCGATAGGGTCAAACGCTGTGGCGGCGGGACTGGGTGCGGCTACCCGCGACCCCTGCAAAGCTGCTGATCAAGGCAGCGATGGCCAGAGCGATGAAGGCGATCAGGGCCGAGCTGCGAAGGCTCTGGGTCGCCTGCTCGGCGCTTTCACGCAGTGACTGCTCGGCGCTTGCCAGCTCCTGTTTGGCCTGGTCGATGTAGCTTTCAAGGCGGTCGATCTGCTGTTCCAGCTCTCGAATGCCGGCATTTAGACGCGCCAGAGACTCGTCGACGAACTCTTCGGCCCTGGGCTCGGTCATGTCGGTATTGTTGACCAGCGCGTTGACCAGCGCGTCGCGATCAACTTCCTGCTCGATGTTTTCAAGGCGCTCGCGCTGGGCATTCACCAGTTCATCGAGAATGGTTTCGTAGTTCGAGGGGTTGCTGGCCAAACGCCGCACGGCGGTCTGGATATCGCTGACGGCGGCCTCGGCCTGGCCGCGCAGGTAATCGGGCTGCAGCGCCTGGGACTCGGTATCGCGCAGGATCTGGTTGACCTGGTTGCGCAGGCTCTGACTATTCAGGGGCGACTCGGTATCCGGATCGAAATCGAAGTTGTCGCTGAGCTGCTCGCCCAGCGAGGAGGCCGCATTGCCAATGCCCTGGGCGACGCTGCCGGTGACCTGGCCCGTGCCCGAGAGAATCGAGCCCATGGCGCTGACGCCGCTGGAAGCCACTTGGCCGGCAGCGAAGCCGATCAGCATTAGCGAGACGAGCGTGGCGGTCGCCCAGCTCAGAAAGCCGTGTATGAAGCCGTTGCTGTTAGCAAGCCGGCCCGAGACGAAACCGCCCGCGGCGAAGCTTATGACCAGAAACACGGCGGAGGAGATACCAAAGGCGGTGCCCAGTCCATCGAAGGGGTCGTTTGACATGGGGTCGATCACGCTTGAGCCGATTGAGGTACCCAAAAACGACAATAAGGCGGAAATGGCCAAAACCGTGACGACCCCGGCAATGACGCTACCCCAGGAGACGCGATCGATATGTTCGCGTAGCGATCCAATAGTGGTGTCTGGCATTGTCTACTCCCTTAATCGCGCCCTGGTCTGGCGCTTCTCTAGCCGTCCCGGGCCAAAAGGCGCAAGGCGGTCTTCCATGGAAAAAACCGGAGTTGTTGTTCGTCTTTTAAGGGACGCACCACACTTTCAAGATAGCCAAAAAAAGCGCTGACAAGCGCTTTTATTTGATCTCTATTGACGTTTAGTGAACGCGCCGCCGGGCGTGTTGATCCCGTTCGCTTGGCCAGCGTCAAAGCTGGCTATCGGCCTTCAGGTACGTTCGGCTCAGCACCGTGAGCACTAGAGCGAGCACCAGACATAAAAGCCCCATCGCCAGGTACACCTCGCGCAGCGAATCGAGCCAGGTCGATACCCCGGAGACCATTATCGGCGAGATGAACTGGCCGAAGAAGAAGGTCGCGGTGAAGCCACCAAATACCCGCGCACGCACCCGCTCCGGGGCGATGCGCATCAACCAGGTGGTGGTGTTGGGCATGAAGAGCCCCAAACCCAGCCCGGACACCGCCGCGCCCACCATCGCCATGGCGTAGCCCCGGGCGGCGCCGGTAATGAACAGGCCCAGCGCGGCGATGAGAAAGCCCAGCACGTAGATCGTCATCACCGAGCAGCGTGCTTTCACCCGAGCGTAGCAAAAGCTCATCAAGCTAGCGGTCAGCGCCGCCATGGAGAGCGCCACGCCGATGGCCAGCCCGCTTTCGATCCCCTGGCTTGCCAGCAGAAACGGCAGCTGGGCGGGAAACAGGTAGAACATCATCATGCTGATCATGCCGATCAGATAGGCAAGCCCGGTGCGCCAGAGATCAAGCCGTACCGCCGGCGCCTGAGACGCGGCGTTATCGCTTGTCGTCCGGTGCGGCTCGCGCAGCACCATCAGCGCGTAGGGCAGCAGCAGCACGCCGGTGAGATACAAAAGAAACGGCCCCCGCCAGCTCCAGTCGGACAACAGCCCGCCCAGGTTGATGAAAATCACTCCGCCCAGCGCCATGGCGCTGCTTTGAAGCCCCAGAAATCGCACCCGCTCGGCGCCGCTGAAGTAATCGCCCACCAGCGTCGTGCTGATGCTCAGGATACCCGCCACCGCCACGCCCATCAGCGCTCTTGAGGCCAGCAGAAGATTCACGCTATCGATCAAAAAGCCCGAGGCGCCGGCCAGCCCGTAGATCGAGAGCATCAGTATGAGCAGCGGCTTGCGCCCGAAGCGGTCGGCCAGATAGCCCATCAGCGGGCTGAACAGCGTGATCATTAGTGCTGGCAGCGTCAAAATCAGCTGGATCAGCACCTGGGGGGCGTCCGCGTAGAAGCGGCCGATGCCGGGCAGCGCCGGCGAGATGATCGCGCCGGACATTACGGTCATGGTGCTGGCGAACAGTAGTACCGCCTTGGTGTGGGTCGCGTGGTGAATGACGGCTCTCCGGTTTCGATCGATAGCGATCGGCTAGAGTAGCACATCTGTTAGCAGGCTATTTTTACAGCGTGGCTCTTTCAAAACGTCGCATCGTTCAAAATCTTGCATCGTCCAAAGCCTCGCATCGCTCAAAACGTCGCTCCGAAGATCAGCTGAAGGGCGACCGTGATCATCATCAGCGCGACCCCCACATCGATCAGCCGCCATACGACGGGGCGGGTGAGCCAGGGCGTCGAGCTCTCAAGCGCGCTGACAGGGCATCTAGCGCGTGAGGCGCCGGCGTGGCTGGCCGTTTGATCCCGCCGCGACTGGCCGCGGGCAGCGCAAAAATCTATCATAACGTTACTTCAACCCCCTCTGACGCTAATGCCTGCGAGTTCCCATGCCCCAAACCAGAACGCCTTTCATCGTGGTGCTGTGCCTTGCCATGACCATCATGCTGGGCCCCTTTTCCATGGACACCTATCTGCCGGCGTTTCCGGAAATTGGTGAGTCGCTCGGCATTTCGCAGCAGGCGGTGTCGCTGAGCGTTTCGGTGTACGTGTTCATGATGGCGGTGGGGCAACTGATCGGTGGGGCGCTGTCGGACCGCTTCGGGCGCCAGCGCGTGCTGATGGGCGGGCTTGCGATCTTTATCGTTGCAAGTATCGCCATCGGCATGGCGGAGTCGCTGGAGGTACTGCTGGGCGGGCGGGCCGTGCAGGCGTTCGGCGCCGGCTGGACGCTGGTGTCGGTGCCGGCGCTGGTGCGTGACCGGGTGGCCGGGCGCGACGCCGCCAAACTGTTCTCGATGATGGGCTTCATCATCGTGCTGGCCCCCGGCATCGCGCCGAGCGTGGGCAGCGCAATCCTGGCGCTCGGCTCCTGGCACTACATCTTCTTCGCGCTGGCACTTTATGCACTGGCGCTGGTGCCGCTGTTGATCAAGGTGCTGTTCACCGGCAGCGGCAAGGTCTCGCGCGTTAAGGGGGCCGAAATGAGCCTGCTGGCGCGCTACAAACTGGTGCTCTCGACCAAACCGGCGCTGCCGTTCATCGCCTGGCAGGCGGGGTCGTTCTCGGTCATGATGATGTTCATTACCTACGCCTCGTTCATCTACCAGGGGCACTTCGAACAGGACGCCTCGACGTTTTCGCTGCTGTTCGCCGCCAATATCGTCGCCATGTTCGTGTTCAACGTGCTCAACCGGGTGCTGCTGTCGCGCCTGCCTTCGCTGCGTATTCTGCAGCTGGCCACCGCCTGCCAAGCGGTGGGCATGGTGCTGCTACTGGCCGCGACGTTTCTCCAGGCGCCGCTTTATCTCTTCGTCCCGGCGATGATGCTGACCATCGGCGCGGTAGGCGCGATCTCGCCCAACATCCAGGCCTGCTTTCTCGAGTTCTTTCCCACCAGCGGCGGCACCGCCGCCGCGCTTTTGGGCGCGGCCCAGTTCGGCATCGCCGGTATCTTGAGCGGGCTTTCGACCGTGCTGCCTCACACTCTGGGGGCGGTGGTACTCGCCATGGCCGCCTGCGGCGCGGTGGCCTACGCAATGCTTACGCGCTCACTGGTCAAGGGGCGCGCGGCGGTCGAGGCGGGTTGAGCAACCGGCCCCATGACAGCGATAAAAAAAGCGCCGTGGCGATCGCCACGGCGCTTTGCCTTGCAGCCGTTGCCGGCTGGATCAGAACAGCGCCCGTACGCAGAAGTACAGCAGCGACGGGGCGAGCAGGGCACCCAGGCCGGTGTAGAAGGTCGCGGTCATCGCCCCGTACGGCACGAGCTTCGGGTCGGTGGCGGCCAAGCCTGCCGCCACGCCGCTGGTGGTGCCCATCAGCCCGCCGAAGATCATCGCCGAGCGCGGGTTATCAAGGCCGATATGGCGCGCGGCGATGGGCGTGAGCACCATCACCAGAATCGACTTGAATAGGCCGGCGGCAATCGAGAGCGCGATGACTTCCGACGAGGCGCCGATGGAGGCGCCGGCGATCGGGCCGACGATGTAGGTCACCGTGCCGGCGCCGATGGTGGTGAGGTTGGCCGGGTCGCGGTAGCCAAAGGCGTAGGCGATGGCCACACCGGCGATGAACGAGACGATCACACCGAGAAAGAGCGCGAGCACGCCGCTGATGCCGGCCTGGCGAATCTCCTGAAAGCGCACGCCGTAGGCGGTGGCGATGATCGCCAGATCGCGCAGCATGCCGCCGCCCATCAGGCCCAGCCCGGCGAACAGGCTGATATCCGCCAGGCCCTTGCTGCCGCCGGTGTAAACGCCGCCGACGTAGGCGAGCGCCAGGCCCACCATGATAGCGATGGCGGAGCCGTGAACCCGGCCTTTGGTCAGCTTGTCGCTCACCAGGTACGACACGTACATGGCCGCGCCTACCAGGGCGAAGGCGGCGATCAGGTGCTGCTTTTCGAGCTGTGTGAGGAGTGAATCGAGCATGAGGGCAGCTCCTTAGCGGGCGTGGTGGGGGCGTGAGGTAGAGGTCGAGCGCGTGTCGTCAGGGGCGCGCGAGGCGACCTTGTTGACCGGCGTCTCGTCGACCGGGGCCTGGGCGCCTGGTTTGGGCTGGCCCAGGCGCGTCAGCGCCGGCACCAGCGCAAAGCTTGCGCCGACCGCCACAAGGGCTGCCAGCAGTGCGATCAGGCCGCCGTCGATGGCGGCGGCCACGTTTTGGCTGGCTGCCATCGCGACCACGATGGGGATGTACATCCCGTTCCAGAAGGTGATGCCGCTTTCGGTGCTGGGGGGCATCTTCTTCTTGTCGATCAGATAGCCGCCCAGAAAGATCAGCAGCAGCATGGCGATGCCCACGCCGCCCACGTTGGATTCCACGCCGAGCAGCATGCCCAGCACGTCACCCGCCCACAGGCCGAACAGCATGCAGCCGGCCAGCAGCGCGACTCCGTAAATGACCATGGCGATGTCCTTTTTAATTGTCGTTGTTGTGTGAGGGGCGCTTGGTGAGTGGTGAGCGCCCCGTCGATGGAGTGAATTGGATGATGGCGCGAATCAAGCGCTGGTGGCGGTGCGCCCGGCGCTGAAGGTATCGGCGTGGGCGTCGCGCAGCTGGTTTTTCTGCACCTTGCCCATCACGTTGCGCGGCAGCGCATCCACGAAGAAGACCCGCTTGGGCTGCTTGTAGCGGGCAAGCTCGCCCTTGAGCGCTTCGAGTACCTGCTCCTCGCTCACCGCGCCCTGGGTTTTTGGCACCACCACGGCGACCACGCCTTCGCCCAAGTCCGTGTGACGCACGCCGATCACCGCGGACTCCTCGACGCCTTCCATATCGTCGATGATCTGCTCGATCTCCTTGGGGTAGACGTTGTAGCCGCCGGAGATCACCAGGTCCTTGTCGCGGCCGACGATATTGAGGTAACCCTTCTCGTCGATCAGGCCCAGATCGCCGGTGATGAAGTAGCCGTCTTCACGAAACTCTGCCTGGGTCTTCTCCGGCATGCGCCAGTAGCCCTGGAACACGTTGGGCCCGGTGAGCTCGACCAGCCCGGTCTCGCCCTGGGGAAGCTCGGCGCCGGTTTCGCGGTCGGTGATGCGCACGGTGACGCCAGGCAGCGGCATACCCACCGTGCCCGGGCGGCGCTCGCCGTCGTACGGGTTGGAGGTGTTCATGTTGGTCTCGGTCATGCCGTAGCGCTCGAGAATGGCGTGGCCGGTGCGCGCGCTAAAATCCTCGTGGGTTTCGGCCAGAAGCGGCGCGGAGCCCGAGATGAACAGGCGCATGTTGGCGACCACGTCGCGGTTCAGGCGCGGGCTTGCCAGAAGGCGGGTGTAGAAGGTCGGCACGCCCATCAGCACGGTCGAGTGGGGCATCAAATCGAGCAGCTCATCGACGTCGAGCTTGGGCAAAAACGTCATCGAGGCGCCGTTGATCAGCGTGACGTTACAGGCCACGAACAGCCCGTGGGTGTGAAAGATCGGCAGCGCGTGGATCAGGTGATCGTTTTCGCTGTAGTGCCAGGCCTTCGTCAGCGCCTGGCTGTTGGAGGCCAGGTTCTGGTGGCTCAGCATGGCGCCCTTGGAGCGCCCGGTGGTGCCAGAGGTGTAGAGAATCGCCGCCAGATCATCGGCGCCGACTTCGCTGACCGTGGTGGTCTCGAAAGCATCGGCGGCCTTGTCCATCAGCGTGCCGTCGGCTTTGGTGCCCAGGCTTTCGACGCGGGCCACGCCGGCCTTTTCGGCGATCTCGCGGGCGTTTTCCAGCACCTCTGGGCGGCAGACGAACAGGCGCGGCTCGGCGTCACCCAAAAAGTAGTCGATCTCGCTGTCGGTGTAGGCGACGTTGAGCGGCAAATAGACCGCGCCGACCTGCAGGCAGGCGAGATAGAGCATGACGATCTCGGGGCTCTTGTCGACCTGAACGGCGACCCGGTCGCCGGGCTCGACGCCGAGCTCCAACAGCACGCTTGCAAAGCGCCGGCTCAGGCTCAGAACGTCCTGATAGTGGTAGCGCTGGCCGTCGAGCGTGTCCATCAGCACCTTGTCCGGGGCGCGCTCGAAGTGTGGGTAAAAGTGCAGGTAAAGGTTATGGTTCATAAATGACTCCTTGTTTTTGTCGTCAGCCGTGATCGGGGGCGTTACGCCTTGGCCGGTGTTTTCGTCTCGAAATACTGGCTCGCCTGATTGGCCTGACGACGAATGTCGCTGGCGCACACCACTGTGTGGTTGGCGCTGTACGCCTCGTGGTTCTGTTCGATGCGATTGAGCTGGTAGAGGTAGTTCACCATCAAACCGTGGGCCTGCTTGAGGCCTTTTGATGACGTATCCGCCCGCCAGTTCAGCCGATGCAGGCTCGCGCCGTTGCCCAGGTGAAAGCGCGCCACCGGGTTCAGGGGCTGGCCGCTTTTATGCTTCACGTCGACCAGATAGTGCGACGCCAGGCGCATGAACTCCTTGTGGGCGCTGGAGGAGAGCTCCTCGCTTTCGTGGGTGTCGAGGTAAGCGGTGAGCTCCTCGGACAGCGTTGCCTCCTTGCGCGCCTCGTCGAGCCAGTCGGCGAAACCCGGCACCGGCGAAAGGGTGACGAAGTTCTTGATCTGCGGAAGCTCGCGGCTCAGCTCCTGAACTACCTGCTTGATCAAAAAGTTACCGAAGGACACGCCCTTGAGCCCGGCCTGGCAGTTGCTGATGCTGTAGAACACCGCCGTGTCGGCGTCTTCGAGCGGCAGCTCCTCGCCGTGCTCGAGAATGCGCTGGACGTTGCCGGGAATGCCGTCGCACAGCGCTACTTCCACGAAGATCAGCGGCTCGTCGCCGGTGGCCGGGTGGAAAAAGGCATAGCAGCGGCGATCGTCCGGGTCGAGCCGGCGGCGCAGGTCGTGCCAATCGCCGATTTCGTGCACCGCCTCATAGCGGATGATCTTCTCCAGCACCGCCGCCGGGGTGTTCCAATCGATGCTTTCGAGCATCAAAAAGCCGCGGTTGAACCAGGAGTTGAACAGGTGCGCAAAGTCGCTATCCAGCGCCGAGAGCTCCGGCGATTGGCGCAGGCACTTGAGCAGATCCGCACGCATGTTGACCAGATCGAAGGTGCCGCCGGGGCAGAGGTTCAAGCGGCGCAACAGCGTCTGGCGGCGCGGCTCGCAGGCATTGAACAGCTTCTCGAGCGAGGCGTTATCTTCGTGCTCGCGGTACACCGCGTAGGCGCTGTGAATATCGGCGGGCTCGGCGGCGTAGTCGTTGGCCAGCAGCTGGAAAAACGCCAGCTTCTCCTCATCGTCGAGCGCGCGGTAATGGGCCAGCGCCTGCTGGGCCATCAGAATTTGCGAGGCTTCACCGGTGCGGCCCATCAGGCCCTGGCAGGCCGCTTTCAGGGCAGTGAAGTGGTTTTCACTCTCCTTGTCGGTGCCCAGAGCGCTACTGAGCTGCCGGGTACGCGAGCTGATATTGGTGAGCAGCCCCTGAAGAAACGTCATATTCGTGTTCATGCGCATCAGCCTTTGAGTTTATCGGGTGGGCAGTCTGCCGGTGACGATGCCAGCGCTTTATCATTGTCTCTTAGCGTGGTAAGTATTAAACAGCGCGTCATGTTGTATATAACAAATATAGGTAAAGAATTTATGAGTCAAGGAAGCAGGGGGTAGACTTATGGCGAAGATATCCCAGGCGCAGCGGCTGCGTGATCTTCTCGAGGACGCGATCATCGCCGGGCGCTTTACGCCGGGGGAGCGGCTCGACCCGGATGCGTTGGCGCTCGAGTACGCGTGCTCGCGCACGCCGATCCGTGAGGCGATTCAACAGCTTGCGATGTCCGGCATGGTGCAGGTCGTGCCCAAACGCGGCACGTTCGTCACTCGCTTGGGCGTCACTGAGCTGGTCGAGCGCTTCGAGGTGATGGCGGAGCTGGAGGGTCTTTGCGGGCGCCTGGCCGCCCGGCGCATTACCGACGACGAGCGCGCCGCGCTGAGTGAGGCGCTCAAGGCGTGTCGCGCCCGCGCCGAGGAGCACGATGCCAACGGCTACTACTATGACAACAGCGTCTTTCACCACTGCATCTACGCGGCGAGCCATAACCACTTTCTCGCCCAGGAAGCCGCTCGCCTGCACGCGCTGCTACAGCCCTACCGTCGGCTGCAGCTTCAGGTGCGAATGCGCGTCGAAAGCTCGCTGGCCGAGCACGAAGCGATCGTCGCCGCCATCGAGGCGGGCGACGGCCTCCGCGCCGAGCAGCTGCTGCGCGAGCACGTCATGGTGCAGGGCGAGCGCTTCAACGATCTGGTGGCGTCGATGCATGCTCTGGATGGTGGGTGATCGCCAAGCGCCGCCCATCAAAAAGGCCACCCGCCTTGATGCCGGGTGGCCCTTGTCGGTCAGCGCTGCTGTTTAGCTGCTGACGCCCTGCTCGCTGGCATCCTTGGCGCCTTCCTCTATCAGTTCGTCGGCGTCCTGTTGCGCCTCTTGTGGCGCATCCGGCGGCGCCTGGTCCTTGGCGGCGGCGGTCAATGTCGTCGTGATGGCGAAATGATCCGACCCTTCGATGGTGACGCGGTCGAGCTCGACGAGCTCAAAGCCGTCGGAGACGAACATGTGATCGATCGGGTAGCGCCACAGGGGGTACTCGGTGTGGTACGTGCTCAAGAGTCCTCTTCCCCGGCGCGGGTCCTTGAGCTCGCTCAGCTCCTTGAACAGCCGCGTGGTATTGGACCAGGCGGCATCGTTGAAGTCGCCGGTCACGATCCAGCGGTTGTCCGCGTCCTCGGCCACGCGTTCGGCTACCAGCATCAGCTCGGCGTCGCGCTCCCGGCTATTCCGGCGCTCGGTTTCACCGCCGTCGTTGGGGGTGCGCTCCTTGAGCCCCGGCGGCACCGGATGAATGCCCGCGTAGCGAACGGGCCCGATGCCCGGCACGTCAAGCGTTGCAAAGATCGACGCGCGACGCTCGGACACCAGGTGCTCGACCCGGGCGTTTTGCAGTGGAATGCGCGACCAGACCACGATGCCGAGCCCCTCACCGCGCACGTCCCCCTCGCGGTACTCATAAAGCTCGTCCAGCGGCGCCAGGCCATCCTCCCAGCCGCTATCGACTTCGATGAGCAGTGCGATGTCCGGGTCCTCGCGCTTTATCACCTCCAGCGCCTCTTCGTAGCGGTCATTCTGGAAGTCGAGGTTGGCGGTCATGATCTTGAACGTGGACTGATTCGAAAGCGTTTGGGCGCTGGCCTCGGCCACTTCGTCAGGCCACACCGGCGTAAAGGGTAGAATGTGGGAGCCCTGCCACGCGCCCGTTGCCAGCAGCGCCACCAGAAGTACCGCGTGCTCCTTGCGGGCACGGGCCAACCAGGCGTGCAGGGTCAGCAGTAACAGCGTGACCGCGATGACCAGGCTCAGTTGCAAGCGGGGAAACTCCCACAGCCGGATCGCCCAGTGGCCGCTGGGGATTTCAGGAAGCAGGCTGACCGTGATCAACGCAAGGGTCAGGCCACGGACGACCCACAGTAGAATGTTTAAAAGCATGACGTTGCTCGAATCAGGTGGCGAAATGGCGGGTTTGCCGCCCAGTGAAAGGCGCTAACGTAATGAAAGTAGACTACCAGGGAATGTTGGGCACAAAAAAATGGCCACCTGCTTTAAAAAGCTAAGTGGCCATTTTTGTAACAATTTCTGGTCGGAATAGCAGGATTCGAACCTACGACCTCTGCCTCCCGAAGGCAGCGCTCTACCAAGCTGAGCTATATTCCGGCGCTCAATAACGGGGATGAATCTTACGCCCGCGCCTCGGGTTTTTCAAGAGGTAATTCAAAAATACTCGTCAATGTCGGGCGTGAATAATGTCGGGCGTGAATCAGGACTGGCGCTCGATCGCCACACGGGCAAGCTCAGCCATGCTGTCGCGGTACGCGCTTTGCGGCAGCTTTTCGAGCTCGGCGAGCGCGCGCTCGACCATTTCTACCGCGCGTTCACGGGTATATTCGAGCGCGCCGGTGCGGTGAACGATGGCGAGCACCTCATCGAGCTGCTCGAGCCCGCCCTTGCGGATCGCCTGACGAATCAGCTTGGCCTCCTCGGGTGTGCCGCGCTCCATGGCGTTGATCAAGGGCAGCGTCGGCTTGCCTTCGGCCAGGTCGTCGCCGACGTTCTTGCCCATCGCATCAGCGTCGCCCTGGTAGTCGAGCAGATCGTCGATCAGCTGGAAGGCGAGCCCCAGGTAGCGGCCGTAGTGCTGAAGCGCCTGCTCCTGCTCGGGCGTGGCCTCGGCGAGCACCGCGCCGCTGTGGGAGGCTGCCTCGAACAGCATCGCGGTCTTGCCCTGGATGGTTTCGAAATAGGCCTCTTCAGACAAGCTCGGGTTGCCGATGTTGGTGAGCTGCAACACTTCGCCTTCGGCAATGATACAGGTCGCGCTCGACAGGATCGCCATGATGCGCATGGAGCCGACGCTGACCATCATCTGAAACGAGCGCGAGTAGAGAAAGTCTCCCACCAGCACCGACGGTGCGTTGCCCCAGGCGTCGTTGGCGGTTTTCTTGCCGCGGCGCAGGTGCGAGTCGTCAACCACGTCGTCGTGCAAAAGGGTCGAGGTGTGCATGAACTCGATCAGGGTGGCGAGCGTGATGTGTTTGTCGCCTTCGTAGCCCAGCGCACGCGCGGCCAGCAGCACTAAAAGTGGGCGCATGCGCTTGCCGCCGCTTTCGATGATGTACTGACCGATGGTTTCGACCAGCGGGACGTTGGAGTTGAGCTGCTCGACAATGGTGCGGTTAACGGCCTCGAACTCGCCCGCCACCACGGCGTGCAGCGGTGAAGGCGTGGGGCTGACAGGCGTTTGGGGAGAGACGTTAGTCATGAAATAGGGTCATCGCAGCAGGTGAAAAGCGGCCATTACCGCCCTGAGTGGGGATTATGCTATGGGGCCACCTGTAAGGCGTCAAGGCGAAGCCACCGGCGAGCCGCTGGCGAGCCGCACCACGCCAATTGACACGCCCCTGGGGGCTTGTGGTAAAGATCGATCATCGCTATAATCCGCGACCCACTCATCATGCTCCCTGTCAGATGGCTGCCGAAAGGGGCGCCACTCGCCGCAGGTCTTAAGAGCACGACGCGAAAGCGCGTAAGTGATGAGCGCTGGCTTAAAGGGGCCAGCTTCAACGACGAGTCCGGAGAGCGACATGTACGCAATTATCAAAAGCGGTGGCAAGCAGTACCGCGTTCAGGAAGGCCAGACCCTCAAGCTCGAGAAAATCGAAGTCGCCACCGGCGAATCCATCGATTTCGAAGAAGTGCTGATGGTCGCAGACGGCGACGATTTCAACATCGGTGCACCGATGATCAGCGGCGCGAAAGTCTCCGCTGAAATCGTTTCGCACGGCCGCGGCGAAAAAGTGAACATCATCAAGTTTCGTCGCCGTAAGCACAGCATGAAGCGTCAGGGCCACCGTCAGTGGTTCACCGAAGTCAAAATTACCGGAATTTCCGTTTAACACGGTCTATTCCCCTGATTAGGAGGCTATTTCGATGGCACATAAAAAGGCAGCCGGCTCCACGCGTAACGGTCGCGATTCCGAATCCAAACGCCTTGGTGTAAAACTCTTCGGCGGCCAGGCGGCCACCGCGGGTAACATCATCGTGCGTCAGCGCGGCACCCGTTTTCACGCCGGCACCGGCGTTGGCATCGGTCGCGACCATACGCTGTTCGCTCTGACCGACGGTAAGGTGCAGTTCCAGACCAAGGGCCCGCACAACCGTAAATTCGTGAGCATCGTTTCCGAGTAAGCGCTTAGCCGCTTGGACGAGTGAACGAAAGAAAAGCCCCGCATTGGCGGGGCTTTTTTGTCTGTTTAACCCCCTGCGCTCAAGGCAGGGGAAAAGGGCGGCGAAAGCGGCCGGGAGAATTCAATGCAGTTCGTCGATGAGGCCTCGATCATTGTCGAGGCAGGCAAGGGCGGCAACGGCTGTCTGAGCTTTCGCCGCGAAAAATACGTGCCCAAGGGCGGCCCCGACGGCGGCGACGGCGGCCACGGCGGCAGCGTCTACCTGATCGGTGACGATGCGCTGAACACCTTGATCGATTTCAAGTACCAGCGCTTTTACAAGGCTGAAAACGGTCAGGGCGGCATGGGCCGCCAGATGAGCGGTAAGGCCGGTGAGGATCTGCACGTCAAGGTGCCGGTTGGTACCACGGTGATCGACGAAGACACGCTGGAAGTGATCGCCGACGTCACCGAGATCGGCGAAGTGGTGTTGGTCGCCGAAGGCGGGCGCCGCGGGCTTGGCAACATTCACTTCAAGTCCTCGACCAACCGGGCGCCCAGGCGCACCACGCCTGGCACCGAAGGCGACCGGCGCAACCTGCGTCTGGAAATGAAGGTGATGGCGGACGTGGGCCTTCTGGGTATGCCCAACGCGGGTAAATCCACCCTGATCCGCTCGGTGTCGGCGGCCAAGCCGAAGGTCGCGAACTACCCCTTCACGACACTCGTGCCGAACCTGGGCGTGGTGAAGCTCGGCATGCACGAGCACTTCGTCATGGCGGACGTGCCCGGGCTGATCGAAGGCGCCTCCGACGGCGCCGGCCTTGGGCTTCGCTTTTTGAAGCACCTGACCCGCACCCGGCTGTTGTTCCACGTGGTGGATATCGCGCCGTTCGACGAGTCCGACCCGGTCGATGCGGCGAAGGCGATCGTGCGTGAGCTGGGGGAGTTTTCCCCGGCGCTCTCCGAGCGCCCGCGCTGGCTGGTGCTCAACAAGTTCGACCTGCTGCCCGAAGAGGAGCGCGAAGCGCGCGCCCAGGCCGTGATCGACGCGCTCGATTGGGACGGCCCGGTGTTTCAGATCTCGGCAATTTCGAGTGACGGCACCGAGAAACTTGTACAGGCGGCGCACCGCTGGCTCACCGACCAGCAGCGTCTTGAAAACGAGGACGAAGAGGCCTTCGAGCGCGAGCAGGAGATGCGCCGGCGCATGGAGGAAGAGTCCGTCGCCCGCACCGAGGCGCGTCTGACCCATAACCGCAGAAAGCGCAACGTCGAAGACGATGACGACTTCGATGACGACGATTACGATGTCGACGTCGAGTACGCGCCCTGACGGCAAGGCGAAGGGGCCCGCAGGCTCGCAGCAGTCAGCGGGCCTGGCAGTAACGTTCAACGTATTGTCGCCATCGAGCTTGTAACGTGGCGGGCAGGAGTGAGGTGGCATGGAACATCGTGAGCAGTGGCCGGGCCGGGAGGTACTGACGGGCGCGCGCCGCGTGGTGGTGAAAATCGGCAGCGCCCTGATCACCGACGACGGGCGGGGCCTCGATGACGTGGCCATCGGTGCCTGGGTCGATCAGATCGCCGCGCTTCACGGGCGCGGCGTCGAGGTCGTGCTGGTCTCTTCCGGCGCGGTGGCGGCAGGCATGGTGCGCCTTGGCTGGCAGGCCCGGCCGAGCGCGGTACACGAACTCCAGGCCGCCGCCGCTGTGGGCCAGAACGGCCTGACCCAGTGCTACGAGCAGCACTTCGCCCGCCACGCCATGCTCACCGCCCAAATTCTGCTGACCCACGACGATCTTTCCGATCGCAAGCGCTACCTCAACGCGCTGTCGGCGCTGCGCACGCTGGTCGAAATGCGCGTGGTGCCGGTGGTCAACGAAAACGATACCGTGGTCACCGACGAGATCCGCTTTGGCGACAACGACACCCTGGGCGCTTTAGTAGCGAACCTGCTGGAGGCCGACGCGCTGGTGCTGCTCACCGACCAGGAGGGGCTGTTCGACGCCGACCCGCGTCACGACCCCAGCGCCACCCTGATCCAGGAGGGTCGGGCCGACGACCCGAAGCTCGCCGCCGTGGCCGGTAGCGGCGGGGCGCTGGGCCGGGGCGGTATGAGCACCAAGGTGCGCGCTGCCAAGCTCGCCGCGCGCTCCGGGGCGCTGACGATCATCGCCAGCGGCCGCCAGCCCGAGGTGATCACGCGCATCATGGCCGGCGAGGCGCTGGGCACGCTCCTCAAACCCGACCAGGCACCGATGGCGGCGCGCAAGCGCTGGCTCGCCGGCCAGCTCCAGGTGCGCGGCACGCTCACTCTCGATGCCGGCGCGGTGAACGTGCTGCGCGAAAAGGGCTCGAGCCTTCTGCCGGTGGGCGTGCGTCAGGTGCAGGGCAGCTTCAAGCGCGGCGATATGGTGCTCTGCGTGGACGAGCAGGGCAACTCCATTGCCAAGGGGCTGATCAATTACGGCGCCGACGAAGCGCGCCGGCTGGCCGGCAAGCCGAGCCACCAGATCGAGGCGATCCTCGGCTTCATCGAAGCGCATGAGCTGATTCACCGCGATAATCTGGTCATCGTCTAGATCGTCTAGATCGTCTAGATCGTCTAGATCGTCTAGCCTCAAGCCCGCGTTTCGATCGGCAGCGGCACCTCCCGCGGCCAGGCGTCGGGCACGATGAATACGCGCTCGATCGCACCATCATCGGCTTTCAGCATTACCTGCTGCGGGCCGAAGCGCTCGATGCACGCCTCGATCTGCGGCCACAGCGCCGCCGGCGGGTGAAACGCCGCCTCGACAGGCGGCGCCATCCAGAACGGCCGCGCAAGCCAGGCCAGCCGCACCTTTCCCGCGCTCTTTAAAAGCGCTTCCCAATCCTTTCGATGGCACCACCGCCCACGGTCGTGCTGCGCGGTCGCGCCTCGCGGCGGGGGCAGCGTGGCGTGAAACGGGTAAAACAGCACCCCGGGCATCGCCACCTGCTGGGTGATCTCGCCGATCTCGCCCGGACAGTCGCGTGGGGTGAGCCAGTGGCGCAGCGTACTGCGGGCAAGCGGAGTGGCGGAAAGCGGCAGTTGATGAGCGTGCAGGTGCGCGCACTTGCGCGCCAGGCTGTCGAGTCCGCCGGTGCCGATCCAGCGGTTGGGGCTGTCCGGTGCATCCGGGCCTTCATCGAGTCCCAGATAGAACTTGATCGCCACTTCCAGATGTAGGGGGGCGGGATTGGCTTGCGTGCGGTAGAGCATGTCCAGCTCGCCCAGGGTCTGGCGGCGCTCGCGAATGGCGACGTTGTGCGCCAGAAGCCGGGTATTGGGGCTATGGGCAAGCAGCAGATGCCACAGCGCCTCATGGTAGTGGCCCATGCGCGTCACCCGCTTTTTTGAAAGCGCGCGAATCGCCGGCTCCTGGCGCAAAAGCCAGGCCTTTTCGCCGCGCGCAAGCCCCAGCGCCGCGCGGCTCGGCCGGCCCGGGTAACCGTTGAGCTCGACGATGTCCGGGGCGTCCAGAAGCCACGCCAGATCGCGCGCAATGGCGTCTTCGAGCGGGGCGCTGGGCGCATCAAGAGGGCTTTGTGGCGGCATGTCGTCGCTCCGGCGGCGTCTGCACGTTAGCGGTGAAATCGAAAAACGGCTGCTACGCTTAAATGCGGTTGACGATCTCAACGGCCCATCGATGCAAAGGAGTGTATTCATGGCTCATTCGAAAAATAGCGGTAAAAGCAGTGCGAAGGATAGCGCCAAGCGCAAAAAGCAGGCGTCTTCGAAAAGCGCCGAGTCGAAAAACGCGGCCTCTCCCCACTCTGATGTCGAAGCCCAGGCGCTCACGCCGCAAACCGGCGCGGCGCTTTTTGACGATGCCCGCTCGCGCCTGGAAGAGGTGTTCGAGGCGCTGGATATTCACCACGACGCCCGCGCACGGCTGATGCAGCCGGCAATGTCGCTGCAGGTCAGCATTCCGGTGCGCATGGATGACGGCCGCCTACAGGCGTTTCCTGCCTGGCGCGTGCAGTACGATATCTCGCTGGGGCCGGCCAAGGGCGGCGTGCGTTTTCACCCGAAGGTCAATCAGCACGAGGTCACCACGCTCAGCTTCTGGATGGCGGTGAAGTGCGCGGTTGCCGGGCTGCCGTTTGGCGGCGGCAAGGGCGGCGTCCAGGTCGATGCCAAGGCGCTTTCATCGCTGGAGCGTGAGCGCCTGGCGCGAGGCTACATTCGTGCTATTGCCGACGTCATGGGCCCGGATCGTGACATTCCCGCGCCAGACATGAACACCGACGCCGAGGTGATGGGCTGGATGATCGATGAGTACGAGAACATCGTGCGCCGCCGGGCGCCGGCGGCGATCACGGGCAAGCCGCTGTCGCTGGGCGGATCCCCTGGCCGGGTCGAGGCCACCGGCCGCGGCGCGCTCAAGGTGCTGGATCTCTGGGCGCAGCAGCAGTCACGTAAGCCGGAAGAGACCACCGTGGCGGTGCAGGGCTTCGGTAACGCGGCGTACCACTTCGCCCGCCTGGCCTGCGAGCGCGGCTATCAGGTGGTGGCGGTGTCCGACTCCAGCGGCGGCATCTACAAGGAAAAGGGGCTCGATATCGAGTCGGCCAAAAAGGCCAAGGAGAAGCACGGCGAGCTTGCCAAATGCCGCCAGGGCAACGGCATCAAGGGCGAAGAGCTGTTGGCGCTCGAGGTCGACGTGCTGGCGCTGGCCGCGATGGAGAATCAGGTCACCAATGATAACGTGGACGACATTCGCGCCGGGATGATTCTCGAAATCGCCAACGGTCCGGTCACCAGCGACGCCGATCGCGCGCTGGAAAGCCGCGGGGTCGACGTGCTGCCGGACGTATTGGCCAACACCGGGGGCGTGATCGTGAGCTACTTCGAGTGGCTACAAAACCGCGCCGGGCAGGCCTGGAGCGAAGAGCAGGTCAACCAGCGGTTGGACGAAACCCTCGACGATCAGGCCAACCGGGTGCTGGAGCGCGCCCGCGACGAAAAGATCACCTATCGTCAGGCCGCGTATCGCCAGGGGGTCGAGCGGATTGCCGAGGCGATCATGGCGCGCGGCAACTGTCAGGACTGTCGCTAGGGCACCTCAGGGGCGGGCGTTGGCTCGCCCCTGCTAGGCTCAAACGTCAGTCGCGGTCGATCTCGACTACCTTGAAAGAGCCCTGGCGCACGCTGATCTCGATATCGCGTCCGTTTTCAGCCTGGCCTTCGATATCGATGATACCGCTGCGGCTGATGTCGATCTCCTCGAACGCGGTCATGCCTTCCTGGCGGGCCATCTCGAACGCCTGACGGATATCGTCCTCGCTCATGCCCCAGGCGCCACTGACCAGGCGCTCGCGCTCCTCCTTGAGCGTTTCGCCGCTATCGAGCGAGAGCTCGATGTCGGCAAACCACTCCTCGTCAAGCCAGCCCTCGGCTTCGATACGGCTATCGTCCTCGACGCTGAGCTCTTCGATATGAGTAAAACCGTAGTCGGCGGTGTAGTTCAGCACCTCATCCAACCGCTCGAGCCCCAAACGGTCGGCCTGGGCGGCGCCGGCGGTGGCAACGAGCAACAGAGCGGAGGCTGGCAGCAGCACTGCTTTTTTCATCGACGTCATGTCACACTCCTTATTGCGGTATAAAAACCTTACAGGCTTGAAATCTCGCATCAGCGTTCACGCAGCGCCTGGTAAGGTGAGACCGTCTCTTTATAACAGCGCCGTTCTGTCGCCAAGCTGAAGGCGGCGTTCATCCCGCGTTCATCTAGAGTTTGGCATCCTGAGCCCATGAAACGATTTTCGTGGTTCTATCCAGCCTCCTTTTGCGCCGCGCTGCTGGCCGTGGCGACGTTTGCGTGGACGAGCTCGGCCGACGCCGAGCCGCAGTGGCGAACGCTTCACGGTCAGGTGCAGCGTGGCGAAACGGTGGGGCTGGAGTCGCTTCTGGACTGGCTGGAGGCGCGCTATGAGGGTGAAGTCATCGAAATCGAAATGGAGCGCGATGACGGCGAGATCGAGTACGAGATCAAGATGCTCGGTCCCCAGGGCCAGGTGGTCGAGTTCGAATTCGATGGCAAAAGCGGCCAGCTAATGAAAATCGAGGGCGTGCGGATCAACGAGATGCGCCGCGACGACGTCAAGGATGGCGAATAATGAAGTGTTTATTGGTGGAAGACGACCAGGCCCTGGCCAGTGAACTGGCGCTGGCGCTCAAGGACGGCGACTGGCTGGTGGAAGTCGCCGATACCGGACAAAAAGCGGATTTTCTGGTGCGAACCGAGACCTATGACGCGCTGATTCTCGATGTCGGCCTGCCCGACGGCGACGGCACGCGCTGGCTAGGCGCTTGGCGCGACGACGGCATCGACCTGCCGGTGCTGATTCTCACCGCGCGTGAGCGCTGGGCAGACAAGGCGGCGGGCTTCTCCGCCGGCGCCGATGATTACGTCACCAAGCCTTTTGAGTCCGCCGAGGTGCTGTTTCGCCTGCGCGCGATTTTGCGCCGCACCCACGGTCATGCCCACCCGGTGATTCGTCTGGGCGAGCTGAGTCTGGACACCCACACCCAGCACGTCAGTCTCGCCGGGCGCCCGGTCAGCCTCACCGCTCAGGAGACGCGGCTTCTCAGCTATTTGATGCACGCCGCCCCGCGCGTGGTCAGCCGCGCCGAGCTCGCCGAGCACGTTTATGATCGCGACCAGGAGCCGGACTCCAACGTGATCGACGTGCAGATCAGCCGGCTGCGCCGCAAGCTCGGCGCCTGGCGCTTCGTCACCCTTAGAGGCCAGGGCTACCGCCTGCTGGCCGAGGCGCCGGATGCCTAGCCGGCGCGCGCGCCTTCGCGCCAGGATTGGTCAGCGCTGGGCTCGCCGCTCGATCGCCACCCGGCTGCTGCTTGCCGCGCTTGTGCTCGTGGGGCTGGCGCTGCCGCTGGCCGGGGCCTGGCTTGCCCACTACTACCAACGCGCCGCGGTCGACGCGTTCGATGAGCGGCTGGAGGCCACGCTGAACGTGGTGATCGCCGGCGTCACCTTCGACCCTGTCGCCAATACGCTTGATTACCCCAGCGCGCTGGGCGATGCGCGCTTCGATCAGGTCTTTTCCGGCTGGTACTGGCAGATCACCGACCAGGGCGAGCACCGTCTTGCCTCGCGCTCGCTGTGGGATCAGCGCCTGCCGGTCACCGACAGCCGCCTGGCCCGCGCGCGAAGCCTTGAAGGCCCGCGCGGCCAGCCGCTTCGCGTGGTCGAGCGCGACATCTACCTCGCGCCGCTCGAGACGCCGCTGCACGTCAGCGTCGCCGCCGATGAAAGCGCACTCAAAGCGGAGATTCTCGGTTTTCAGCGGCTTCTGTGGCTGGGTGTGCTGGCGCTCTCGCTCCTCCTGCTGGGCGTTCTGGCGCTGCAGGTGCGCTTTGGGCTGGCGCCGCTTCGGCGCATGAACGCTGACCTTCGCGAGGTCGAAAGGGGCGGCGCAAGCCGCATGAAAACCCGCCTGCCCGAGGAGCTTGCCACGTTGGCCACCTCGATGAACGCGGTGCTCGCCCGCGACCAGCGCCTGATCGAGCGCGGCCGCCACGCCGCCGGCAATCTCGCCCACGCGCTGAAAACGCCGCTGAGCGTCATGCGCCTTCAGCTTAACCAGCTCCCCTTGGAGCCGCGCGAGCGCTTCGACATCGAGCTTTCGCGCATCGACAGCGCCGTGCGCCACCACCTGGCCCGGGCGAGCGCCGCCGGTGATGGCCTTCACTTGGCGCCGATCGCCCTGGAGGAGACGCTGGCCGGGCTCATCGAGGGCCTTGGCCGGCTGGCGGGTCGGCGCCAGGTGGCGCTGGAAACCCGCTGGCAGGCGCGCCCCCACGTGCGTATGGACCGCCAGGACGTACAGGAAGTGGTGGGCAATCTGCTGGATAACGCCCTGCGCTGGGCCGAAAGCCGCGTGACGCTGCGTGTTCAAACGCAGGGCGAGACCCTTCATCTAAGCGTGGAGGACGACGGCCCGGGCATGGACGAGGCGCAGTGCCAGGCGGCGCTCGAGCGCGGCAAGCGCCTGGACGAGCAGCGCTCGAACAGCGGCCTCGGGCTCTCCATCGTGGCGGATCTGGTAGCGCTTTATCAGGGCACGCTGACGCTCACCCGCGGCCAGGCCGGTGGGCTTTGTGTCGCCCTTCGGCTTCCGGTGGTGGCCCGTGGCTGAGCGTATCGAGCAGGCGCTGCCCGACGTACTGGTCGGCCCACTGCTGCGTCGGCTAAGCCCCACGCGGCTGACGCTATGGCTGGTGAGCTCGCGCCCGCTCGAGATGACACTGATACTCTTCCCCCACCAGCCGCGCGAGCGCGCTTTAGAGGTGAGCGCGGCGCACACGCGCCTACCGGTCGGCCGCCACGCGCACATCTGCCTGATCGATGTGGCGCTCGAGGCGCCGCTGCCGTGTGACGAGCGCATCGACTACGACCTGCGCCTGAAAACGGCGTCCGGCGGCTGGCGCTCGATCGCCGAGTGGGCGCCCTGGCTTTGCCACGACGGCCAGGCGTTTCCCGCCTTCGTGCTCGCCTCGCGCCACCACCGCTTGATGCACGGCTCATGTCGCAAGCCCCATCACGAAAGCCCCGATGGGCTGGTGCGCGGCGACGCCTGGCTTGTAACGCGTCAGGACGAAGCCAGGCAGTGGCCGGCGTGGCTTCTGATGACCGGCGACCAGGTGTACGTCGACGACGTGGCGGGGCCGACGCTCACCGCCATTCACGCGCTGATCGACCGGCTCGGGCTTTTCGACGAATGCCTCGAGGGGGCCACGGTCGAGGATAGCCAGGCGCTCTACGCCGCGCCGCAAACGTATTATCACCGCGAAAAGCTGCTGCCGGACGTGACCAGCAACGCCGCCCTTCGCGAGCGCTTTTTTGGCGGGGTGAAAAAGCCGGTGTTCACCTCGGCGAACGCCTCGAACCACCTGATGACACTGGCCGAAATGCTCGCCATGTACTGCCTGGCGTGGTCGCCGACCCCCTGGACGCTGATCGACCCGGCCGAGCCCGCGCTCGAGCCAAAGGATCAGGCCACCTACCGCCAGGAGCAGGCGACGATGGCGGCCTTCGTCGAGGGCCTTCCGCAGTGCGCGCGACTGATGGCGCACCTGCCGAGCCTGATGATCTTCGACGACCACGACGTGACCGACGACTGGAACCTGACGGCGGACTGGGAGCGCTGCGCCTACGGGCACCCGTTCTCAAAACGCATCATCGGCAACGCCCTGATCGCCTACCTGCTCTGCCAGGGGTGGGGGAACGACCCGGACAAGCTCACTCCGCTGGTCGACGAGGCCGGCGCGCTGCTGGCATCCGCCGGTGATACGCTCAAGGCGCCACGTCAGGATCGCTTCATCGAGCGGCTGTTGCGCTTTCAGGGCTGGGAGTGTCACGTGCCCGGTACGCCGGCGCTGCTCGTGCTTGATACCCGCACCCGGCGCTGGCGCAGCGAGCGAAGCCCCAGGCGCCCCTCCGGGTTGATGG
Source organism: Halomonas sp. PAMB 3264 (assembly GCF_031954245.1). NCBI lineage: Bacteria > Pseudomonadati > Pseudomonadota > Gammaproteobacteria > Oceanospirillales > Halomonadaceae > Halomonas > Halomonas sp. PAMB 3264. The sequence continues at coordinate 3,425,352 of NZ_CP134866.1, read as the reverse complement.
ATTGGGAGGCGCTGATGGAGATGCAGCAGCAGCTTCTCGAGTGCCAAAGCGCGGTGATCGTCTCGCCCGCGCCGATGTTTGGCGTCAAGCTGATCGAAGGCGTGCAGAAGCTCTTTACGCTCGCGGGCAAGCCGCTGGTAGTGGACGCCGAAAACTGGATGGCCCACCGCGGGGCGGCCAACGTACTGCTGCAGATCTGGCGCCACTCGAAAACGCCGGGCAACTACGTGATTTTATCGGGAGACGTTCACTACTCCTTCGCTTACGACGTTTTCGTGCGCCGCCGCGAACGTCCTCCGCATCTGTGGCAGATCACCTCCAGCGGCATCAAGAACACCTTTCCCAAACAGCTCTTGAACGTGTTCGACCGGCTCAACCGCTGGCTCTACGCGCCCTGGTCGCCGCTGAACTGGTTCACCAAACGGCGCAAGTTCGATGTCGTGCCCCGTGACCCGGTCGGTGCCAGTGCCGGCGAGCGGCTCTACAACGCCAGCGGCCTGGGGCTGGTAACGCTGGATCACCAGGGCCGGCCGACGGACATTCGCCAGCTCGATGCTGGGGGCGGGGAGGTCCGCTTTCCGCCACCCAAAGCGCCGACCTGATCACCGGGTTGTCATAAAAATGTCACCACCATGACGCAGGATTTTGCGGGTCGAATCTCATCCAAAAGGACCAGGGCTCAATGAGGTTTATCCGTACACCCCGTTCATAAGGCCTTTGGCATGACCGCGCAAGACGCTCAGTGGCTACATCTCATTCTCGAACGCGAAGACCTGAGCGTTCTGTTTCAACCCATCATGGACGCGAGCCAGCAGGCGATCTTTGGCTATGAGGCGCTGGTGCGCGGGCCAGAAGCGTCGCCGCTGCACTCGCCGCTGCGCCTGTTCGACGTGGCGACCCAAGCCGGGCTTCTGGTCGAGCTCGACCTGTTGTGCCGGCGCCTGGCGATTACCCGCTTTGCCGAGCTCGAGCTTCCGGGCTTTCTGTTTCTCAACGTCATGCCGCTGACTATCGTCGAGCGCGACTTTCAGGAGGGGCTGACCCTGGGGTTCGTGCGCGAAAGCAACCTGCCCCCGGAGCGGGTGGTGATCGAACTCACCGAGCACGTGCCGATTCACGACTACGAGTTGATGCGCCAGGCAGTGGATCACTACCGCGACATGGGCTTTCAGGTGGCCCTCGACGACCTGGGGGCCGGGCACTCGAGCCTTCGCCACTGGGCGGAGCTGCGCCCGGACTTCGTCAAGCTCGACCGTCACTTCATCGCCGGGATCGACCAGGAGCCGGCCAAGCGGGAGTTTCTGCGCTCGATTCTGGATGTGGCGCGAAGTCTCGACTGCAAGCTGATTGCCGAGGGGATCGAAACCGCCGCCGAGCATCTGTGCCTTTGGGAGCTCGACCGCGGACTTTCGCTCTTGCAGGGTTTCTATTTTGCCCGTCCCAGCGCCACGCCGCCGCTTTCCCTTCATATGCAGCTACCCGCCGCCGGGCAGATCAGCAGCGCCGGGCGTACCGCCCGCGCTATTTCGCGCCCGATCGATACCGTCGCCCCAGAGGATTCGGTGCTGGCGCTGGCCGAGCGTTTTCGTAACGCCCCCACGCTTCGCTGTGTCGCGGTGATCGACAGCGGCCGGCCGGTCGCAGTGGTGCGGCGAAACGCCTTTTTGACTCTGTTCACCAACCCCTACAGCCACGCGCTCTACGCCAAGCGCCGGGTGATGGACGTTGCCGATACCCGTGCGCTGATCAGCGAGGCGGACACGCCGCTGGAAACGCTCAGCCAAGCGCTGACCGAGCGCCACGACATCGACCAGGAGGATTTCGTGATCGTCGAGCAGGGGCGCTATCTGGGCATGGGCAGCATCGTCGACCTGCTGCGCGAGATCACTGCGATCCAGGTGCGCCAGGCGCGCCACGCCAATCCGCTCACGGGGCTGCCCGGCAACATTCTGATCAACGAGACCCTGAGCCAGACGCTCGAGGCGCAAACGCCCTTCGCTGCTGCCTACGTCGATCTGGACAACTTCAAGGCGTTCAACGACGCCTACGGCTACGCCCGGGGCGATCAGGTGATCATTGCGCTGTCCCGGCTGTTGCAGGCGCAGGTGGACAGCGCCGGCGGCTTCATCGGTCATATCGGCGGCGATGACTTCATGATGCTGCTGCCCATCGAGCACTGGGAGAGCGTGTGCCGCCAGATTCTCGACTCCTTTGGCGTGATGGCGCCGCAGTTCTATACCGAGAGCGATCGACAGCAGGGCGGGGTGCGGGTCGAAAATCGTCGGGGGGAGGCGGATTTTTTTCCTTGTGTGAGCGTGTCGATCGCCGTCCAGCCGGTGCTGGATGCGACGCGCTATAAAGCGCTCGAGGTCGCGGCCAAACTCTCCGAGCTCAAGCACCAGGCAAAGAAGATTCCCGGCAACAGCCTGTTCGTCGAGCGCCGTGAGGCCCAGGGCTCAGTGTCATCCTGATGTCACGTTAGTGTCGCGTGGCTGTCATTCGGCGCTGGCACCATGAGGGCACTTCGAACAACGCTCAGGGGTTCACGATGACGCTCTCTTTTACCCGCACGCTTCTTAGCGCCGCCATTACGGGTGCCTTCGCGCTGACCACGCTCGGCGCCGCCGCCGATCTCTCCTCGCGCTACACCGATGACGATGGTGACATGGTCGCCGACGTGCCCAGCGACGAGTCCCAGTGGGTCGACCCGGATACGCTGGTCTTCGCCTACACGCCGGTAGAAGACCCGGCGGTGTACGCCGAGGTGTGGGCGGACTTTCTCGAGCACTTGAGCGAGGCGACCGGTAAGGAGGTGCAGTTCTTCCCGGTGCAGTCCAACGCCGCTCAGCAGGAGGCGCTGCGCGCCGGGCGTTTGCATATCGCCGGCTTCAACACCGGCGGCGTGCCGGTGGCGGTGAACTGCGGCGGGTTCCGCCCGTTCGCCATGATGGCCGCCGACGACGGCAGCTTCGGCTACGAGATGGAGATCATCACCTACCCGGATAGCGGCATCGCGTCCGTCGAGGACCTGCAAGGGCGTCAGCTGGCGTTTACCTCGGAAACCTCCAACTCCGGGTTCCGCGCGCCCTCGGCGCTATTGCGCTCCGAGTACGGCATGGAAGCGGGCGAGGATTTCGAAACTGCCTTCTCCGGCTCTCACGACAACTCGATTCTGGGCGTGGTGAACCAGGACTACGACGCGGCGGCGATCGCCAACTCGGTGGCCAAGCGCATGCTCGCCCGCGGCGTGGTCAACGAAGGCGACTTCGACGTCATCTATACCTCGGAAACCTTCCCGACCACCGGCTATGGCCTAGCGCACAACCTGAAACCCGAGCTCGCCCAACAGATTCAGGACGCCTTTTTCAGCTATGACTGGGAAGGCACGCCGCTGGCAGCGGAGTTCGAAAACTCCGGCGAGGCGCAGTTCATCCCGATCACCTACGCCGATCACTGGTCGGTGATTCGCACCATCGCCGACGCCAACGACGTCACCTACGACTGCGACTGACCCCCGCGTTTTTCGAGACCTTTCGGCCGGAAGCTACGCTTGCGGCCGAGTGCCGTATTGACGAGGTACTTCCATGCTCACACTTGCAGGCGTTGGTAAACGCTACCCCACCGGTGATCGCGCGCTCAGCGATATCGAGCTGACCCTTCCTGAGGGGCAAGTGCTGGCGCTGATCGGCCCATCGGGCGCGGGCAAGAGTACGCTGATCCGCTGCGTGAACCGGCTGGTGGAGCCGACTCAGGGCAGCATTCGCCTGGGCGATCAGGAGCTGACCACTCTGTCCGGCGCCGGGCTCCGGCGGGCGCGGCGCTCGATGGGCATGATCTTTCAGGAGTACGCGCTGGTGGACCGGCTCACGGTGATGGAGAACGTGCTCTCCGGGCGGCTGGGCTACGTTGGCTTCTGGCGAAGCTTTCTGCGCCGCTACCCGTCGGATGCGGTGCGCGAAGCGTTTCGCCTGCTCGAGCGGGTGGGGCTTGCGCATGCCATCGACAAGCGCGCCGATGCGCTTTCCGGCGGCCAGCGCCAGCGGGTGGGCATCGCCCGGGCGCTGTTGCAAAGCCCGAGGCTTTTGCTGGTGGACGAGCCCACGGCGAGTCTCGACCCGAAAACCTCGCGCCAGATCATGCGCCTGATCCGCGAGCTCTGCGCCGAGCGGGGCCTGGCCGCGATCATCAACATCCACGACGTGGCCCTGGCGCAGCAGTTCGCCGACCGCATCGTTGGGCTCAACGCCGGGCGCATCGTCTTCGATGGCGCCCCGGGGGAGCTGACCGCCGAAATGCTTACTACGATCTACGGCGAGGAGGAGTGGGATGTTCGCGAGAGCGCGGACAGCGAGTATGAGGCACCAGACGCGCAGCGGCGGGCCGTGGCGCCGGCAATGCGCGTGGCCGCCTCATGAGGTCGGACAACCAGGCGCGACTGAGCGCGGCGCAGCGCGGACAGTGGCGAAAGCCCGCCTTCATCGAGCGCCGGTGGCTTCGCGTGGTGCTCTGCGTAGGCGTGCTGGCGTATCTTGCGCTGGCGCTGGGCTCCGTCGAGGTGAACTGGGCGCGGGTCGCCGAGGGCGCCGGGCGCGGGCTCAACTTTTTGGCGGCCTTTGCCCACCCGGATTTTGTAAGCCGCCAGAGCGACATCCTCGCCGGGCTGCTGGAGAGTTTGACCATGACGCTCACCTCCACGGTGATCGGCGTGCTGCTCGCCATTCCCGTGGGCCTCGGGGCGGCGCGCAATATCGCGCCGCTGCCGGTCTACGTGCTGTGCCGAGCGATCATCGCGGTGTCGCGCACCTTTCAGGAGATCATCATCGCGATTTTGTTCGTGGTGATGTTCGGCTTCGGGCCGCTGGCTGGGATGCTCACCCTGGCCTTTGCCACCATCGGCTTCATGGCCAAGCTTCTGGCCGAGGACATCGAGGATCTCGACGCGCGCCAGGTCGAGGCGGTGCGCTCGACCGGCGCCGGCTGGTGGCAGGTGATGAACCACGCCGTCCAGCCCCAGGTGATGCCGCGGCTGATCGGGCTCTCCATGTACCGCCTCGACATCAACTTTCGCGAGTCGTCGGTGATCGGCATCGTCGGCGCCGGCGGCATCGGCGCCACGCTCAACACCTCGCTCAGCCGCTACGAGTACAGCACGTCGGCGGCGATCCTGTTGATCATCATCGCGATCGTGCTGGCCAGCGAATACGCCTCCAGCCACGTTCGCCGCTTCACCCAATAGGCAGGAATCCCTGATGCCCGTTTCGACCTCTCTTGATGGTTTGCCGCTGTGGCAGCGGCGCACCAGCCGCGCCCAGTGGCTGCGCTTTGGCGGCTGGCTTTCGGGCACGTGCCTGTTTCTGCTCTGCTGGAAAGTGATTTCGGACAACACCATGTGGGTGTTCGCCCTGGACGCCGGGCGCCAGGGCAGTGACCTTCTAAGTCGCATGCTGCCGCCGCGCTGGGAGTACGCGGCGAGCCTTTGGCAGCCGATGTGGGACACGCTCAATATTGCCACCCTGGGCACGGCGCTGGGCATCCTGATGGCCTTTCCCGTGGCGTTTCTCGCCGCGCGTAACACCACGCCGCACCCGCTGGTGCGAAGCCTGGCGCTGACCGTCATCGTTTCGTCGCGCTCGATCAACTCGCTGATCTGGGCGATGTTGCTGGTCACCATCGTTGGGCCCGGCGTGCTCGCGGGCATCATTGCCATTGCGCTGCGCTCGATCGGCTTCGTCGGCAAGCTTTTGTACGAGGCGATCGAGGAGATCCACCCAACCCCGGTCGAGGCAATCAGCGCCACCGGGGCAAGCCGCCTGCAGGTGATGAACTACGCCGTGCTGCCCCAGATCCTGCCTGCTTTCGCCGGCATCAGCGTCTACCGTTGGGATATCAACATTCGCGAGTCGACGGTGCTGGGACTAGTCGGCGCCGGTGGCATCGGGCTACAGCTCAACGCCTCGATCAATAGCCTCGCCTGGAGTCAGGTCAGCGTCATCTTCGTGATGATCTTCGCAACCGTTTTGGTCTCAGAGTGGATCTCGGCGCGTGTGCGCCACGCGATGATCTGAGACTCAACAGGCAGGTGTGGCAACCGTGCGCGCCTTGGGCCATGATGAAACCTCATTGACGCCACCGGCCGAGCGCACCATGTCGACACCGTGTTTTTGTACCGCTTCTCGCTTGTCTTTTTACGTTGTCTTGCCTCGCGCCTGCCGGCGCCTTGGGGCGCTGCTGGCGCTTTTTCTGCTCGCTGGCTGCGCCAGCAAGGAGATAGCCACCGCCCCGACCCCGAACATGGCGGGCATCTCGATGGAGCGCGCGCTGATTCTTTCCCACGCCCAGCAGGCGATCGGTACGCCGTATCGCTTCGGCGGCAATACGCCCAAAGGGCTCGACTGCTCGGGGCTGGTCGAGATGACCTACCGCGCCGCCGGCTTCAAGGTGCCGCGCACCGCCGATCAGCAGTACCGGGCGCTGCCCGGCACCCCACAGCCGCGCCCGGGAGATCTGCTCTTTTTCGGCAGCGGTGCCAAGGCCACCCACGTGGGCATCTACCGCGGCAACCGCCAGATGATCCACGCGCCGGGCAGCGGCCGTCAGGTGGTCAGCGTACCGCTGGACATCGACTACTGGGAAAGCCGCTACCTGGGCGCGGCGTCACTGGCGCCATAAGCGCGCGAAAAAAGATGAGAAGTTTCGTTTAAGTACGCCCATTAAATGTTAATAATGGTAGCCTGTTAAGCGTGATGAATTTAGTCATCCGCGCCGTGTTGCTTCGCGCGGCGAATGCGCCGCTGATCAAGCCGCTGAATGGGCAGGCTTTCCCGCGATGCATGGCTCACTCCCCGATTTGCCCAAGGAGCAGTCATTGGCTCAGCAACAATTCGATGCCGCGCTGTCGTTGCGAGGTAACGCGCCGCTTTCGGTCGTGCCCTCCAGCGCTTCGTATTCGCTCTGCGAAGCGGCATTCTATTGTGCCAATGAAGCGATCATCATCACCGATGCCGAGAATCTCGTCGTCGACGTCAACCCGGCCTTTTGTGAGCTGACCGGGCTTGCCCTGGACCAGGTGATGGGTAAATCGCCCCAATCGTTCAGCATTCTGGCGCTGGAGGATAGCCGGGCCTCGCGGTTTTTGAACGACGACGTGCTGTTTCGCGACCGCGGCAAGAGCCAGGTGAGCTACCGGGGACACGATGGCAAGCCTTATCCGGCGATGATGTCGACCAACCGGGTACGCAACGAGCAGGGCGGGGTGGCCTATCATGTCATCGTGCTGTCGGATCTCTCCGCCATTCCCGCCCACGCGCGTCATCTCGACCGCGAAATCAGCTTCGACTCGCTTACCGGCTTACCCAATTTGCATCTTTTGACCCAGCTCATTCAGGAATCCATTCAGCACGCCGATGCCAGGGGCCTGCCGCTGGCGGTGTGCTCGCTCGATATCGACTACTTTCAAACCCTCAACGAGCGGCTGGGCCCCAAGCGCGGCGATACCATTCTGGCGGCGTTTTCCCGGCGCGTGAGCCACTTGCTGGTTGGGGATGACGTGCTCGCTCGAGTCGGCGGCGACGAATTCGTGCTGCTGTTGCACCACGGGGTGGACGAGGCGTATTTCGAAACGCTCTTGAACTCGATTCGCCAGCCGCTGATGCTCGATGGTCAGAGTATCTATCTCACGGTGAGTCTGGGGGTCACGCTCTACCCCAACGACTACGCCCAGGGCGACATACTGCTGCGCCACGCCAACCAGGCGATGTATCGCGCCAAGCAGCGCGGCCGCGATACCTACCATTTTTTTGACCCGGATCAGGACCGCCAGCTGCGCGTGCGCCATGAAAAGCGCCAGCGCTTTTCCGATGCGCTCAACGGTGACGAGCTGCGCCTTTTCTATCAGCCGCAAATCGACATGCGCACCGGTGAGATCGTTGGTCTCGAGGCGCTGATTCGCTGGCAGCACCCGGAAGAGGGGCTGCTGGCCCCGGCGGCGTTTTTACCGGACATCGAGGCGACCCCGCTCGAGGTCGATCTCGGCGAGTGGGTGATCAACGAAGCGCTGCGCCAGCTCTCGGTATGGCAAACCCAAGGCACGGCGCTGACGGTGAGCGTGAACATCAGCCCTTCCCATCTGCTGGTCAAGGATTTCAGCCATCGCCTTGGCGAGCACCTGGCGCGCTACCCAAGCGTGAGCCCGTCGCTTTTGAAACTCGAAGTGCTCGAAAGCGCCGCCATTCACGACATCCAGTCGGCGCTGGTCAACATGGCGTGCTGTCAGACGCTGGGCGTGGGCTTTGCCATCGACGACTTCGGTACCGGCTTTTCGTCGCTTACCCACCTGCGCCAGCTGCCGGTGAACCTGATCAAGATCGATCAGAGCTTCGTGCGCGATATGCTGGACGACCACGATGACATGGCGATCGTCGAGAGTGTGATCTACATGGCCAACCGGTTTAAAAAGCCGATGCTGGCCGAAGGCGTGGAGACGCTGGCCCACGCGAGCGCGCTAATGGCGCTGGGCTGCCACCTGGCCCAGGGCTATGGCATCGCACGCCCCATGCCCGCCGAGCAGGTGCCCGATTGGATCGAGCACTGGCCCGAGCGCCTCGAGTGGCACACCATCAAGCCGCTTTCGAAGGGGCTGTTGTAAGCTCGATGCCTGCTCGTTTCTATCCATTATTTCCCTGGCCGCTTGAGTGTTGCTCGTACCGTTACCATGCCTTCCATCGACGTCGTTTTGAGTTTGACCCCGCGTGAGTGCCTGGCGTACTACGAAGGGCGCTATCGCAACGTACGCGCGCGCAGCGTCGACGGCCGCTGGGTCGTCTTTCCCGCCGAGGCGCTGCGCCGAGTCGTCGACCAGGAGGGCGTGCACGGGGTGTTTCGACTCACGTTTACGGGTGAGGGCCGCTTTAGCCGCATCGATTTCGTTCAAAGGTAATTCGCCATGCCCGCCTTTCATCAAGCGCCGAGCCTGAACGAGCTGGTGCTGCGCATTATTCCCAACCTCAACCAGGCCGACACCCTGGTGCTCAATACGCTCGAGAGTTTGATCGAAAGCGCCAGCGACCCGCTCGAGGTGCTGCGGCGCAAGGAGCAAAAACAGCAGTTCGCCCTCGAGATATACCGGCTTCGCCTGGGGCTGGAGGGGGTGCTGGAGCGCTATCGGGACGACGTCAACGCGTTGATCGACAATGAAAATCACCGCTCGCCGCCGCTGTCGTTCAAACCCGGCGAGGAGGCCGTGATCCGCGACGCCATCGCTATTTACGATCACGTACGCGCCTTTCAGCGCGGCGAGCGTGCAGCGCCAATACCCCGTTAATTTTCAGTGGCCGAACGTTTCTGGCACCGATATTGCGTCTATAATGCAGGGCTCGCCCAGGGCTTACCCGCCCCGGCGAGCGACAGCGGCCTACCCGGTCTCGCTGTGACTCATTTTGGAGATGACCCATGTCGACCTTACCCGTGACGATGATGGTGGCCCGCCGCGTGGCCAACGGCCGCTATCAGGACTTTCAGCGCTGGCTCAACGAAGGCCGCGACCTGGCGGCGGATTTTCCCGGCTACCTGGGCTCCGGCGTGCTGGCACCGCCTCGGGGCGACGACGAGTATCAGATCGTGTTTCGCTTTAGCGATCAGCAGATGCTCAATGTCTGGCAGCACTCCGCCTCACGTGAAGGCTGGCTCAAGCGCGGCCAGGGGCTTTTCGACTCCCCGATCGAGCAGCGTGCCACGGGTCTGGGGGCCTGGTTTCACATGGACGGCGTCGAGCCTACCCCGCGCTGGAAACAGGCGGTGGCGGTGTGGCTGGCATTTTTTCCCATTTCGCTGATGTTTCAGTGGCTGTTTGGCGCGCTGTTGGCCGATTGGGCGCTCGTGCCGCGCGTGCTGGTCAGCACGCTGGCGCTAACGCCGATCATGGTGTTCATTTTCATTCCGCTGTCGACCCGGCTGCTGGCGCCCTGGCTTCAGGGGCGGTGGTCGCCGCGTGTACAGCTGGGCCGCTGGTGGCAAAGCCATCGCTCCCAGGCCAGGCTGTAAGAGCGTTTCACCATCCACCACCAGGGAAGGGCCATGATTCACGTCCACCATCTCGAGAAATCGCGCTCGCACCGGGTTATCTGGCTTTTGGAGCTTCTGGGGCTCGAGTACGACATTCACGTTTACAAACGTAACGACAAGACCATGCAGGCACCGAAAGCGCTCAAGGAGGTGCATCCGCTGGGCAAGTCGCCGGTAATCGTCGATGGCGAGCTGACCATCGCCGAGTCCGGCGCGATCATCGACTACCTCGTCGAGCGCTACGGTAAAGGACGTTTCAAGCCTGATCCTGAGGACGTCGAGACATGGCTGGACTACCGCTACTGGCTGCACTACGCCGAAGGCTCGCTCATGCCGCTTCTGCTCATGAGTCTGGTATTCAGCCATATTCCCAAACAGTCGCCGGCGCTGGTGAGGCCCGTGGCCAAGGGAATCAGCTCGACGATCCGCGAGCGCTTTCTCGACCCGCAGCTCGATCAGCACATGGCGTTCATCGAAGCGCACCTGCGCGCGAAGGAGAACTTCGGCGGCGCCTGGCCAAGCGGGGCAGACGTACAGATGAGCTTTCCGATGCTGGCGCTCAAGGGCACCCGCTCGCTTGGCAACTACCCGGCCATCGCAGGATTCACCCAGCGTTTGGAGAGCGACCCCGCCTGGCAGCGGGTGATCGAGCGCGCCGGGCCGCTGGATATCCTCGAGCGCTAAAGAAAGTGCCCGGCGCGCCCCGCGCCGGGCAAACCGTTAGCCGAAGCTTGCCGCGTTGAGCCACAGGTGCACCAGGATGCTGGCCACGTAGCCAAGCAGGATCACCGGCGTCCAGCGAAGATGACCCATGAAGGTATACGAGCCGCGGGCCTGACCCATGACGGCCACTCCCGCCGCCGAGCCGATCGATAGAAGACTGCCCCCGACGCCCGCGGTCAGCGTGATCAAAAGCCACTGCCCATCGGACATCGCCGGTTGCATGGTCAGTACGGCGAACATCACCGGAATGTTGTCCACCACCGCGGACACTACGCCGAGCACCACGTTGGCCCAGGTCGGGTTCCAGCCGCTGTAAAGCGCTTCGGATAAAAGCCCCAGGTAGCCCATGAACCCAAGTCCGCCGACGCACATCACCACGCCGTAGAAAAACAGCAGCGTGTCCCACTCGGCGCGCGCGACGCGGTTGAAGACATCGAAGGGCACCACGCTACCCAGCTGTGCGAGCTTTTTATTGTCGCCTTCGCGGCTATAGATTTCGCGCTTGCGCGCAAGCGACTTGGGGAGGCTCTTGCGCAGGTAGAAGCCGAAAAACTGCAGGTAGCCAAGGCCGGTCATCATGCCCAGTACCGGCGGCAGATCCAGCAGCGTATGGCACAAAACCGCGGTGGTGATCGTTAGCAGAAAAAGCGCGATGATGCGCCGCGCGCCGCGCTTCATGATGACCTCTTCGTAGACACTGGCGGGCTTTTGATCCTTGATGACCAGGCTCATGATCGTCGCCGGCAGCAAGAAGTTGACCAGCGCCGGCACGAACAGGATGAAGAACTCCTGGAAGGGAATGATGCCTGCCTGCCACACCATGAGTGTGGTGATATCGCCAAAGGGGCTGAAGGCACCGCCGGCGTTGGCGGCGACCACGATATTGATACACGCCAGGTTGATGAAACGCTTGTCGCCTTCTGCCACCTTGGTGATCACCGCGCACATCAAAAGCGCCGTGGTCAGATTGTCGGCGATCGGCGAGAGGAAAAAGGCGAGCCCGCCGGTCAGCCAGAACAGCGTGCGGTAGTTGAAGCCCTTACGCAGCATCCAGCTGCGCAGCGCATCGAACACCCGACGCTCCTCCATGGCGTTGATGTAGGTCATCGCCACCAGCAAAAAGAGCATCAGCTCGGTAAATTCCAAAAGCGTCATTCGAAACGCGTACTCGGAGGTTTCCGACAGCCCGTTTTGAACGTATACCCAGCCAATGAGTCCCCAGATGATGCCCGCTGCCACCAATACCGGCTTGGATTTGCGCATGTGGATTTTCTCTTCGGCCATGACCAGCGCGTAGGCGAGTATGAAAATTCCCAGTGCCAGAAACCCCGTCGTCGAGCTGGTTAAATCGAGTTCGCCGGTGATGGCCAGAGCGCAGGGCGAGAAGATCAGCAGGGCCATCGCCCATAAAAAAAGCCAGCGGCGAGCGGGTCGCGGCTGGCGTAAGGCGTGATGTCGCATCAGCATAAGAGTGATTTCCTTATTATTAAAAGGGACTAAAAAGAGGCACTTCGAGTTTAACAACGGGGGGGTTAACGCAATATGGAATAAAACCGAAAGAAGTGCGCTATCAATGGGTTTGAAACGTCTTTTTTTAGCAAATTAGTCGTTTAGAGAATGGTTGGTTTTAGCGTTTGGTGTTATGTCACGAATGCTCTTATCCATTGGTCTAAAGTACGCTTTTATTAAAGCGTATTGTTTACTGAATAAGGCCAGTCATTAAAAACCGGATCAATGCGAGCATTGCGCGCGGTTGATGGCTGGCATTCCGCCAGGGTCATGGTATTTTATGGGCATCAGAGACACCCTCTAACGACCACAACAAGCAAACTTCCTCGCAAACGCCGCTCCAGCCAAGGATATTTCATGCGCCCTCTAGCTCCTCTATTTCATCGTTCGATTACGGTTACGACCGCCTTACTGGTGTCGGGACTGATGGCGTTTTCCGCCCAGGCCGAAACGCGTATTACCTATAAGTCGTCGTCTGCCGGTACGGCCTATTATCAGATGGGCGTAGAGCTTTCCGAGGCGATTCGCGAAGGCACCAATGACGATATCGTGCTGACCCTGGAAGAGAGCCAGGGCTCGGTACAAAATGTCATGGAGGTCATGGCGCGTCAGGGCAATTACGTCTTTACGACGCCTCCGGCACTCGTCGAGCAAGCCATGGACGCCGAAGGGCCCTTCGCCAAGCGGCAAAGCCCTCGCTTTCAGGACATTCGTGGGCTCTTCCCTATTCCGTCGATCACCATGCACTTCGTCATTGCCGGGGATGACGGTGTCGCCCGCGTCGATGAGCTCGCCGGCAAGCACGTACTGATCGGCCGCGGCACCTTTGGCGCCCGGGAAGCCCAGCGCTACTTCGAACTCTTCGGCCTCGACGATGAGATTCGCCTGGCGGATGCCGCGTTGGGCAACGGTCCCGATGCGCTCAAGAACGGCCAGATCGATGCCTTCGTCACCGCCAGCTCCTTCCCCACGCCGAACGTGATCGAAACCGCTGCCAGCATGCCGATCACCCTGGTGTCGCTGACCGATGAACAGATCGAGCAGACCGGCGCGACCGCTCAGGTGATTCCGGGCGGCACCTACCCCGGCGTCAATGAAGACGTTCATACGACCTCGCTTCCGGTCATGGCCTACACCACGGCGCAGATGGACGACGACACCGCCTATACGCTGACCAAAACCTTCTGGGAGCGTCGCGACGCCATGGCCGAAGAAGCCGCCTGGTGGGGCAGCATCACCCCGGCGCTGCTCGAGAACATGACCACGCCGCTGCACCCCGGCGCAATTCGCTACTACGAAGAGGCGGGCGTCGACGTTCCAGACGCGCTGCGCTGATCCTTACTCTTTCATGAATTGATTCACCACGGCGCCCCGGTTGCCGTGGTGTTTTTCATTGTTTTCGTGTATTTCATCGTCGTCGTGTTTTCAGTCGTATAGGCAAACGTCATGCAGGTTTTATCGAAAGACGCCGCGGTCGCGGCAGCGCCTCGGGCGACAGGCTGGGTAGCGCTGGGGATGGCGAGCGTCATTTTTCATCTCGGGCTCATCTTCTACGGGCTGGCCCCGGCACTGGTGAGCCGCCCGCTGCACATGGCGCTGCTGCTGCCTTGGGTGCTGATCTACATGGCGCGCAGCCGCTTTCAGTATGTGAGCGGCTGGCTGCTGACGCTTTCGGGGATAGCGGCCTGCGGCTATATCGCGCTCAACGAAACCGCACTCGCCACGCAGTATGGGTTTATCGACACGCATCTGCAGATGGCCATCGGGGTGTTTCTGATCCTGCTTGCGCTCGAGGCCGCGCGCCGGGCGATCGGCTGGCCGCTACCGCTGGTCGCCTTGCTGGCGCTGCTGTACGGCGTATTTGGCGAGTACGTGCCGGGAGCCTTTGGCCACGCGGGCATTCCTCTGGCAAGCCTGGTGGGAACGCTCACCATCGCCGAGGGCGGCCTGTGGGGATCGCTGACCGGGGTGAGCGTGGGGGTAGTGGCGATCTTCGTGATCTTTGGCGCGGTATTGAACGCCGGCGAGGCGGGGCAGGGGTTCATGAATCTGGCTGGCGCCATTGCCGGACGGCTGACCGGCGGCGGAGCGAAGGTGTCGGTAATCTCCTCGGCGCTAATGGGCTCGATCTCCGGCTCCGCCTCGGCCAACGTCGCGTCTACCGGCGCGATCACCATTCCGTCGATGGTGCGGCTGGGCTATCCGCGCACACTGGCCGGGGCAGTGGAGGCGGTGGCCTCCTCCGGCGGGCAGATCATGCCGCCGCTGATGGGCGCTGGCGCCTTCGTCATGGTCGAGCTGACCGGCACCCCCTACACCCAGATCATGGCGGCGGCGGCGCTGCCTGCGTTGCTCTATTTTTTCACTGTCTGGATTGGTATCAATGCCTACGCCACGCGTCACGATTTGAAGCCCCTGGCCAAAAGTGAACGCCCGACAGCCAAAGAGGTATGCATTACCTCGCTGTTCTTTGCCGTTCCCTTCGTGCTGCTGCTGGAGCGCATCTTCAACGGCGGCGTTACGCCTCAATACGCGGCGAGCATCGCGATCTTCGCGGGTATGGCGCTTTTGTTGTTCAACGTGAGGCTGCGCTTTTCGTTTTCGGACTTCATTAGCCGGCTCTGTGAGGCCGCGCTCACCGCCGGGCGCCAGATCGCGATGATCGGGGCGATCATCCTCTGCGCGTCGCTGGTGATCGGCGTGCTTTCCATGACCGGGCTCGGGGTCAAGATCACCTCGGGCATCCTGTCGCTCTCTGGCGACATGCTCTGGCCGGCGCTGTTGCTCACCGCGCTCGCGTGCCTGGTACTGGGCATGGAGGTGCCGACCACGGCCGCCTACGTCATCTGTGTCTCGGTGGCGGGGCCGGCGCTGACCTCGCTGGGACTTTCACCGCTGCTCGCGCATCTGTTCGTCTTCTGGTTCGCGCTGTTGTCCACCATTACCCCGCCGGTGTGCGGCGGCGTGTTCATCGCGGCCGGCATGGTGGGTGAAAACTGGCTCAAGGTGGCAGTCAAGGCGATGGCGCTGGGGATCGGGCTTTACATCATTCCGCTGGCCATGGTGGCCAACCCTCATATCATCGAGCTCGCCTTTACGCCCGGCGCGGCGCTGATAAGCGCGCTGAAGGTGGCCGTCGGGCTTGGCATGGTCTCGTTCGGCGTCATCGCCCGGCGCGCACTCTGGTGGCGGTTGGTATTGGTGCTAGGGGGCTTGGCCGCCATCTTCCTCGTCTAGTCGCAGCGGTGATGAGGGCGGCGCCTGGGTCGTCGAGTAGATCACCCAGGTGTCCAACGCCGAGCCAAGGGCGCGCTCGATGCGCAGGGTCTGTGGTGCCTGCGAGACCACCTGCGCGGCGCACAGGCCCGCGTCCACCTCGCCGGCAAGCAAGGCGTCGGCGACGGCCGAGGTCGTGGGGAGTTCGACGATTTCGTCGAAGGCGCTCAGATCGGTGTAGTGGCGGGTGGCCGGCTGCAGCGCAAGACGCGACGGGCGCTGGACGTCGCGGCGCACGATCAGCGCCAGCGGGTGGGAGCCGGCGATGAACACGTCCACCGGGAAGGCGCGATGCATGGTACGCCCAACGCAGTCGGCGTGGCTTGAGTGCGCGGTACATTGAAGCAGGTGGCTGATGTCGCCGGCCAACAGCGCCTCGAAGGCACGCTCGAAATCCTCGAAGTAGACACCTTCGCCTGTGCCGCTAGCGCGCCTGGTCAGGTAGCGTTTGGCGATCAGTGCGTGGTTGCTGCTCTCCGGCCCCAGCGTGCCCAGGCGCATGAGTGGCTCCTTGGATCGAGAAAAGGGGTTTAGCCAAAGAGTGTAAAGCTCGCCGCCACGAAGCCCGCATAGCCCACCAGTAAAATGCCACCCTCGGTTCGAGACAGGCGAAGCCCCGTATAGAGAAACACCAGCAGCGCGACCGCCGAGCCAAGCATCACCCACTGATCGAATATCACCATGCGCTCGATGAGCACCAGCGGCTGCAAAAACGCCGAGACGCCCAGAATACCCAGCAGGTTGAAGATATTGCTGCCCAGGATGTTGCCTACCGCCACGTCGGCATGGCGGCGTAGCGCGGCGACCAGGGACACCGCAAGCTCCGGAAGTGACGTACCCACGGCGACGATGGTCAGCCCAATGACCGCCTCGGAAAGCCCCAACGTCTGGGCGATACCGACGGCACCGTAGAGCAAAAACTGTGAGCCGCCGATCAATAGCGCCAACCCGCCGAGCAGGCCGAGAACGATCCAGAGGGTAGAGGTCGGCTTCTGGGCCGGTGGCTCCGGCAGTACGTTGGGCGGCTCCTGCGTGGGGGCTGTCTGGCGCTCGCTCAGGTACGCCCAGACGAGATAGCCAACGAGCCCTGCGAGGAAAAGCAGCGCATCGAGGCGGCCAAGCTCCCCGCTGGCGCCCAAAACAATAAACAAAAGGGTCGCGGCCAGCATCACCAGCCCGTCGCGCTTGAGCGCCTGGCGTTTCGTGGTCAGCGGATAAATCAGCGCGCAAAGACCCAGAATCAGCATGATATTGCCGATATTACTCCCCACCACGTTGCCGATGGCGATATCCGGCTGCTGATCGAGCGCGGCGTTGATCGACACGACCAGTTCCGGTGCCGAGGTGCCAAAGCCCACGATCACAAGCCCGGTAAACAGTGCCGATACCCCCAAACGCTCGGCGCCGGCAACCGCGCTTCGTACCAGCGCCTCGCCGCCGAGGGTCAAAAGCGCAATACCGCCCAATAGACTTAACACGAAGTAGAGCATGGTGATCTCTTCACGGTGATCAGCGTCGCGCGCCATTAGTCGCTCAAATTAGCGTGAAACAAGCCGTATCGCTACGGTTATTGACAAGCCCTTTGCTCGCTTTTTCAACGCTTCGATCCAGGTAAAGCCGCAAGGAAGTATTGGCGTAACCCGTTTTTATTGATATGTTATATCATTAGTTATATGAGCTGTTTCTGCTCTATTCATCAGCAGGTCACACAAGGAGAGTACATGTCACTTTTAGCACGCAAGACGCTTGGAGTATTGGCCGTAGGTTCGCTAATGGTTGGCGGCTTACAAAGCGCTTACGCTCAGCAGGACGACCACGCCCACGATCATGACCACGGGCACTCACACGATCATTCCCATGAACACGCTCATGAACATGAGCACTCCCACGAGCACGGTCACGACGATTCCCACGACCATTCTCATGATCACTCTCACGACCACGACAGCGATATTTACGCCGGCTATTTCGACGACGATCAGATCGAAGACCGCCCGCTAAGCGACTGGGAAGGCGACTGGCAGTCCGTCTATCCGTATCTGCAGGATGGCTCGCTCGAGCCGGTCTTCGAGAAGAAAGCCGAAAACGGTGACAAGACCGCTGAGCAGTATGCCGAATACTACGAGGTGGGTTACGAAACCGACGTCGATCGCATCGTGATCGAGGGCAACAGCGTGACGTTTTACGAGAACGGCGAAGAGCGCAGCGCCGAGTACCAGTACGACGGCTACGAAATCCTCGATTACGCAGCCGGCAACCGCGGCGT
The DNA here is from genome assembly GCF_031954245.1 of Halomonas sp. PAMB 3264. Lineage (NCBI taxonomy): Bacteria > Pseudomonadati > Pseudomonadota > Gammaproteobacteria > Oceanospirillales > Halomonadaceae > Halomonas > Halomonas sp. PAMB 3264. The sequence continues at coordinate 3,407,519 of NZ_CP134866.1, read as the reverse complement.
TCGTTTCATCTTCGAAACCGAAGAGGGCGATACCGACATGCCGCACTACATCCAGTTCTCGGATCACGACATCTACCCGACCGACGCGCACCATTTCCACCTGTACTGGGGCGACGATCGTGAAGCGCTGCTGGAAGAGGTCACCAACTGGCCGACCTACTACCCAAGCGAACTAGACAGTGACGGTATCGTGGAAGAGATGCTGGCGCACTGATCAAACCGCATTCGGTTCGTTTCGTCACCGCGCCCCCGGCCCATGGACCGGGGGCGTTTTTTATGGAGATTGGGCAACCCTTCAACGTTACCGATGTCTGACTCGTGCGCCTGACCCGTATTCGCCAAAGAATGCTTCATTTATCAAATGTTTGTCTCAAACGTCGTGCCCGACACTCTTTTTTGCATGTAACGGAGTGCGTTTAATAATGCAGGATATGCCTGCTATTGGTAAAAAAGTGTATCATAGTGTAAACGAGGTGTGCCGTAATGACGGCCCGAAATCACGACCCCCTTGCTCGAGGCGAGCAAGCGAGCGTTGAGGGCGCTGCTTAACCTGATCGACGATCGACTGGACGAAAACACGATGTTGGAACCTCTGGTAATGTCAGCTCCTCCTGTCAGAGAGGTCAACCGTCAGGCCATTGCGGTAATGGGCGCCTGTGCAGACGGTTCGGATCTTACCATTTTGGACGTTAGCGACGAGTACACCCGGTTCTGGGGAGGCGAGCGCGACCAGTGGCTGGGGGCGTCGCCCAGGATCGTGGGCTGCGATATCGAGAACAGAAAACTCCTGCGCAAACTTTGCCGGGCGCTGGCCAAGGGTGAGTTGGGCGATGGCTATTCGCTTTCCGGGCTCGATAAAAGCAGCTGGCCGCTCTCCGCCAACCAGCCGCCCATGCTCATCGAGTGGCGCGTGACGGCGATGACCATGCCCGGCTACGTCGAACGCGTGCTGGTGCTGGTACAGCGCGACATCTCCAAGCGCGTCGAGAAAGAAGCCGAACTCGAGCGCCTGGCGACCACCGATATGTTGACCGGACTCTACAATCGCGTGCGTTTCGACCGGCTGCTCAAGACCGAGCTTCGCCGACGCCACCGTTATGTGCGCCCGTTTTCGCTGATCATGCTGGATATCGATTTTTTCAAGGCGATTAACGACAGCCACGGCCACGATGTAGGCGACCAGGTGCTGGCGAAGCTTGGCCAGCTATTGACGCAGAACCTGCGCAAGGTCGATGTCTGCGCCCGCTGGGGCGGCGAGGAATTCATGATTCTGGCGCCGGAAACCTCCCTTGAGCAGGCGGTCCAGCTGGCCGAGAAAATACGCTGCTGCGTGCGCCAGACCCGCTTCTCCGAGGCGGGTCAGGTGACCATCAGCCTCGGCGTGGTCGAGGCGCGGCTGAACGAATCGCAAAAGAGCGTGATGAAACGCGTCGATGACGCCCTCTACATCGCCAAGGAGCAAGGGCGCGATCGCGTCAGCTACTAGGCGACGGCTTCAAGTCGGGTCACGGTCCACGTTGAAGGGCGACCAGGCCTGGCGCACCGGCATGATCTCCAAACGGTTGATATTGATATGCGCCGGAAGCGTGGCCAGATAAAAGAGCTGCTCGGCAATGTCTTCGGCCTGAAGCGGGGTGGTGCCGCGGTAAAGCGCATCGGAGGCGGCCTGGTCGCCCTTGGTACGCACCAGCGTGAACTCGGTTTCCGCCATGCCGGGCGCCAGGTCCGTCACGCGTACGCCGGTGCCCTGCAAGTCGCAGCGCAGGTTGTAACCGAACTGCTGCACGAACGCCTTGGACGCCCCGTAAACGTGCCCACCTGGGTACGGCCACTGCCCGGCCACCGATCCCAGATTCAAAATGCTCGCACCTTCGCCGTGCTCGATCAGCTTTGGTAGCGCCGCGTGTGTGACGTTCACAAGCCCTGTGATATTGGTGTCGATCATGGTGTGCCAATCCTTGAGATCGACCTTCTGCGAAGGCTCCGGTGCCAGCGCCAACCCCGCATTATTGATCAGGCAGGTCAGCGGTAAAAACTTTTCCGGTAGATCCTTGAACGCTTGGGCAACGGCCTCGCTGTCGCGTACGTCCAGTGTGAGCGTTAGTACGTCGACCTGATCCTTGAGCTCATCTTCGAGCGATTTCAGGCGCTCCTCGCGCCGTCCGGTCAGAATCAGCGACCAGCCAGCCTTGGCAAAACGGTAGGCGGCGGCGCGGCCAAAGCCGGAGGTGGCGCCGGTGATCAATACGCTTGGCATTCTGGAGTCTCCCTGGTTTGAGAATGGGTCGAAAACCTGCAGCGACGTCGCACCAATGTAGCCGATATAAACGACAAACGTGAAGATATGCTGCGACGGCCCGGGCTATCCATGTCAGGTGACAATGTGCTTTTCATTGGCGCGGTGCGCGCTATGTTTTGCCCTTGTACGCGTTTTAATCGACAATGCCGTACTCCTCAAACCACGGGACAGGACGCATGCAGGCAAACGGATTTTTCGACGAGGTAGGCGAGACCATTGGCGAGGCGATTCGCGTGGTGGTGGAGTTCTTGTTGAGTATTTTTGGCAACTTCTTTGGCGCGTTCGGCGATTTCATCGATGGCCTGACGCGCTCGCTGGGCATCAACGACTCCTTTTTCAGCATCGCCGTGCTCATCATCGGCCTGCTGATTCTGTGGGGCGGAATCAAGTCGTTTCTGCGCGGGTCGATCGTCGGCGGGATCATTCAGACGTTCATCGCGCTGTTCATTCTTTCCTGGCTGATGATGTAGCGACGAGCGGTTGAATGAAATTCATCGGCGCATGACGCATTAACATTTGCTTATTTGGTGCGTTTTGCGATCATCTGCACTCATTTGGTGCTTGAGTGAGTGCGATGAAAACCTATCTTGGCAAAATGCGCGGCGAGCCCTTCAAGCGTGCGCGGGTCGGCTGGCAGGACGCGCTCTGGTCATGGATCGGGGCATTTTGCGGCATGGCGCTGATCTGTTGGCTCAGCGCCGAGTGGCTCAGTCAGCAGCTTCTGATCGTTGGCTCCTTCGGCGCCACCTCGGTACTCATTTACGCGGCGCCGGAAAGCCCCTTCGCCCAGCCCAGCCATGTGCTGTTCGGAAGCGTCCTGTCCGCTGCGGTGGGGGTGGCCTGCTATCAGCTGTTGGGCGCCACGCCGTTTTCCATGGCGCTGGCGGTGTCGCTCTCCATTCTGGTCATGCAGCTTACTCATACGGTTCACCCGCCGGGCGCGGCGGCGGCGCTGATCGCCGTCGGCGGCGGGTCGAGCGTTCACGCGCTTGGCTGGTGGTACCCGCTCGCGCCGATCGGTATGGGCTGCGTGGTGATGCTGGTAGTGGCGGTGCTGGTCAACAACCTGGCGCGCCACCGCCGCTATCCGCGCTACTGGTAATGCTAAAGGCGCTCGAGTTCTGCCTGTAGCGCGAAAATGTGCGCGTCTTCCACGTCGAGCTCGCGAAGCGCCTGGGCCAGGTTGAGCAGATAGTCACGGTTGGGGCCGCTCGGGCCCACGGCTTCATGAATATGGCGCGCCATGGTTTCGAGCGGCGCGGGGCCCAGAAACGCCGGGTTCTCCTCGGTCGCCATGTAAACGAGGCCCTGCACCAGGCCACCGTCGGCGAAATGCAGCGGCGTGACCTCGCGCAGGTAGCCGTTTTTCTCCCGGTGATCCAGCGGCGCCAGGGTTTCCTCGCTGATGCGATACGCCATGCCGTGGCACACCGCGCCTTCCACGGGAATCAGTGTGGCGACCCGCCCCGGCGCCTGTGGCGTACCGCGATGGTCGTGAGAGCCCTGCCAGAAACGCCGCTCGAAGCCTTCGATATAGGCGCTTTTGCGCTCCAGAAAGGGGAAGTCCGCCTTCCAGATCAGCGAGCCGTAGCCGAACAGCCAGATATCGCCGTTGTCGTCGAACGGGCGGCGGCTCTGGTTGACGGCGGTGGTGTCTATCAGCATGGGGCTCCCGCGATGATCATGAGAGAATGTAGCGTAAAAGCACCATGGTAACATGACGTAAAACGCTTTTTGGGAGAGGCCCATGCGCGCGATTTTTCTGGTCGATAACGGTTCGCTCAAACCCGCCGCCGTCTTCAATCTTCGCCGCGTCGCAGCGGCTCTCGGCGACGCGCTGGGCGAGCCGGTCGAGCCGGCATCGCTGCTGCACTCGAACAAGATTCCTTTTGATGAACTCGGCGGCGAGCCCGCCCGAACGCTTGGCCCCGCCGCCGAGCGCCGCGCCGAGGCGGGCGCGCGCGAGATCATCATCATCCCGTTTTTCTTCGGCGAAAGCCGAGCGCTCACCGACTACCTGCCCAAACGCATGGCCGAGCTTCAGGAGCGCTTTCCGCGGGTGAGCGTGCGCGTGGCGATGCCGTTGGTCGACGAGCGCGGCGACAACGACCTGCGCCTGGCACGGCTTCTGGCTGACAACGTGATGGAAGTAGTGCCCGATGGGGCGCCGCCGCGCGTGGCGCTGGTCGATCACGGAAGCCCGATCTTCGAAGTCACCGCGGTGCGCAATCGCCTGGCGGGCCAGCTCGGGGCGCTGTTGGGCGAGCGCGCCGCCTGCGTGGCGCCCGCCTCGATGGAGCGCCGCGACGGCGAGGCGTACCGCTTCAACGAGCCGCTTCTGGAAAACCTGCTGGAGAGCCCTGATTTTCGCGATGCCACCGTGGTGGTGGCGCTGCTGTTTCTCTCCCCGGGCCGCCACGCCGGTGAAGATGGCGACATCGCCGAGATCTGCCGCCAGGCCCAGGCGCACCACCCGCGCCTTCGCGTCATTACCACCCGGCTGGTCGGCGAGCACGAGGGCATCGTCGATATTCTGCGCACGCGTTTTCAGCAAGTGACTGATCACGGTCGGGTTCTGCTGGAGCTTGCCCCGCGCGGCGGCGAATGAGGCCGAGCCACCAGGTGTCAGATGGCCCAATAGCGCGTAGAATCGCGAGCCTTTCACGGGCACGTGCCCGCACTCATCGCCACGCATCCATCGTCAGCCAGGGTCCTCATCTTGATCGCCACCGCCAATATCACCATGCAGTTCGGGGCCAAGCCCCTGTTCGAGAACGTCTCGGTCAAATTCAACAACGGCAACCGCTACGGCTTGATCGGCGCCAACGGCTGCGGCAAGTCGACCTTCATGAAGATTCTGGGCGGTGAGCTGGAGCCCTCGTCCGGCCAGGTGATGCTCGATTCCACCACGCGGCTTGGCAAGCTGCGCCAGGACCAGTTCGCGTTTGAAAACGAGCGCGTGATTGATACCGTCGTCATGGGGAATACCGAGCTCTGGAAAGTCGCCGCCGAGCGTGAGCGCATCTACTCGATGGCCGAGATGAGCGAAGAGGATGGCATGGCCGTGGCGGATCTCGAGGTGCGCTTCGCCGAGCTCGACGGCTACACCGCCGAAGCTCGCGCCGGTGAGCTGCTGCTGGGGCTGGGCATTCCGCTGGAGCAGCATTTTGGCCCGATGAGTGAGGTCGCGCCGGGCTGGAAGCTTCGTGTACTGCTTGCCCAAGCGTTGTTTTCCGACCCGGACGTGCTGCTGCTCGATGAGCCGACCAACCACCTGGACATCAACACCATCCGCTGGCTCGAGGACATTCTGAAAGCGCGCAGCAGCACCATGGTGATCATCTCCCACGACCGCCACTTTCTGAACAGCGTCTGCACCCACATGGCGGATCTGGACTACGGCGAGATCACGCTGTTCCCGGGCAACTATGACGACTACATGACCGCGGCCACCGCGGCGCGCGAGCGTCAGCACGCGGACAATGCCAAGAAGAAGGCGCAAATCGCCGAGCTTCAGCAGTTCGTTAGCCGCTTCTCCGCGAACGCCTCCAAGGCGAAGCAGGCGACCTCACGGGCGCGCCAGATCGACAAGATCAAGCTCGAGGACATCAAGCCCTCGAGCCGGGTGAGCCCGTTCATTCGTTTCGATCAGAACAAGAAGATTCACCGTAACGCCCTTGCCGTCGAGGCGATCACCAAGGGCTTTGATGCCAACAAGCCGCTGTTCGAGCGCTTTTCGATGGGCGTCGAAGCCGGCGAGCGGATCGCGATCATCGGCCCCAACGGCATCGGCAAGACGACGCTGTTGAGAACGCTGGCCGGCGATTTTGCCCCGGATAGCGGCGAAGTGAAGTGGACCGATGCCGCCGAGCTTGGCGTGTTCGCCCAGGATCACGCGGCAGATTTCGCCGAAGATGCCACGCTGTTCGAGTGGATGGGTCAGTGGACGAAAGAAGGCGAGCAGGTGGTGCGCGGCGCGCTCGGGCGGATGCTCTTTTCAAGCGACGACATCAACAAGTCGGTGAAGGTGATCTCCGGCGGCGAACAGGGCCGGATGCTGTTTGGTAAGCTGACGCTGACCAACCCCAACGTGCTGCTGATGGACGAGCCCACCAACCACCTGGATATGGAGTCGATCGAGGCGCTCAACCTGGCGCTCGAAAACTACCCGGGCACGCTCATATTCGTCAGCCACGACCGCGAGTTCGTCTCAAGCCTTGCCACGCGGATCATCGACATGCAGCCGGACGGCATCGTCGATTTCAGCGGCAGCTACGACGACTACCTGCGAAGCCAGGGGCTGGTGGCTTAACGATCAAGCGGTGGGCGACGTCGTCACTCAGCCGAGAATGGTCTGGTAGGTGAGCTCGGAAACCGGGTTCTGCTCGCTATCGAGAATCTGGCCGCGGAAGGTGTCGTTCATCTCCTTGGCCAGCGCCACGTAGACGTGCATCTGCTGGTTGCGGCGCCGATGCAGCGGCGGCTTGACCAGCAGGCTTACGCCGCGCACGGTACCGTTGCTTTCACCGCTGAGAAGATCCGCCATTTCCCCCGGCGGGTAGGCGTTGGCAATGACGATCGGGTTGGAGCGCTTGTGTCCATCGATCAAAAACACCTTGCGAGCGTCATCGAAGCGCGCGTTCTTGCCCCGCAGCCACTCGGTCAGGCGCTCGTCGGTGGTGGCATCCGGGTGGGCGAAGATCACGAACAGCGCGTGCTGGCGGGTGCGCGTGGTGGCGGCGTGAGGCACGCTCGGCGTTGTACTCGAAACCTCGGACGCCCGCGCGGGCCTGGGGGGCGGCGCCACGCGGCGCGCCTTGAAGGGGCGCTGCATCGAGTCTCTTCGATACCAGAATACCCCAGCGGCCAGTACGCCCAGCAGCAGCGAAAAACCCGCCAATAAAAAGGGAAGGGAACTACTCTCCATTTTATCACCCCGAGCCTGATCCGAATGTGAGACGCCGCCACCTGTCCATGTCGATACGTCTTACTCCATAGTACCGATAAAGTAGGTGAAAATGATCGTTTTGACAGGCGCCAGCCTACAAAAAAAGCACCACGAGTGTGGTGCTTTGAATCCATCCAGCGCGTATTGAAAAGGTCAATAACCTGTTTTAAAACAGCGCTTACTGTTGACGGTCGTAACCGTTGTCCAGAAACGGGTAGTCGGTGTAGCCCTTTTCGTCACCGCCGTAGAAAGTGTCCTTGTTCGGCTCGTTGAGAGAGGCGTTCTGGCGAAAGCGCTCGACCAAGTCCGGGTTGGCGATATAGGGGCGACCAAACGCGATGAAGTCGCTATTACCGCTTTTAACCATCGCCTCGCCTTTTTCGGCGTCGTAGTGGCCGCAGTAGATGATGCTGCCGTTGAAGCGCTCGCGCATCCGCTCGCGGAAACCGTCCGGGAAGGTGTTGTCGCCACCGGCCCAGTTTGGCTCGTTGAGGTGGATGTAGGCGATTTCGCGCTTGGCCAGCTCATCGGCGAGATACAGCGCCATCTCTTCGGGCTCATCATCGGTCAAGCCGAAGATCTCGATGAACGGCGTCAGGCGAATGCCCACGCGGTCGGCGCCGTAAACTTCGATCACCGCGTCGACCACGTCCAGCGGGAAGCGCGCGCGGTTCTCGATTGAGCCGCCGTAGCGATCAGAACGCTGATTGGAGCCGGTGGCCAAAAACTGGTTGAGCAGATAGGCGTTGGCCGCGTGAACTTCCACCATGTCGAACCCGGCGTTTTTAGCGCGCTGAGCCGCCTGGCGGTAATCCTCGACGATGCCCGGGATCTCATCGGTTTCCAGCGCCCGCGGGGTACTGGCTGGGTGCTGACCGGCGCTGCCGTCTTCGAACTCGACAAACGCCTGGGCGCCTTCACCTTTGAGAGCGCTCGGGGCGACCGGCTTCTGGCCGTCCGGCTGAACCATTTCGTGAGAAACACGCCCAACGTGCCAGAGCTGCAGCGCAATGCGCCCACCCTTGGCGTGCACGGCGTCGACCACGCCTTTCCAGCCGGCCTGCTGCTCATCGGTCCATATGCCCGGGGTATAAACGTAGCCGCGGGCGGTCGGCGAGATGTTGGTCGCCTCACTAATGATCAGCCCGGCGCCGGCGCGCTGGCCGTAGTAGGCTTGCTGCAGCTCACCGGGCACGCTGTTTGGCGTGCGCGCGCGGGTCAGCGGCGCCATGATCACCCGGTTGGGAAGCGTCAGGCTGCCAAGCTGGGTCGGGGCGAGTAGCGTTTCGAACGCCATGGGCAAACTCCTTCTTGCGGATAAATAAGCGAGATCATCAACAATAGACCAGTTTACTATTGTTCGCCAGCGGACCGAAACACCGGCCCGCCGACATCACTCAATAGCCTACAACGTGGCCCAGCACCAACCCCGCGAAGCTTAGAAGATAGACCATCGCCATGAAGGGGAGGATGGCCTTGAGCCACTGCTCGTAGCTGACACGCCCCAGCGCGATCATCGCCAGCATTCCGCCGGAGGTGGGAATGATCAGGTTGGTCAGCCCATCGCCGACCTGAAAGGCGGTGATCATGAGCTGACGGCTGATGCCGACCAGATCCGCCAGGGGAATGAGAATCGGCATGGTGACCAGCGCCTGGCCGGAGCCCGAGGGCACGAACAGGTTGATCACGCCCTGGAGGACACTTGCAAGGATGGCCGTGAGCGCGGCGGGTACGCCGCTCAAAAGCCCGCTCAGCCCAAAAACGATGGTGTCGATGATCGACGCCTCGTTGAGGATGACCTGAATCGACGCCGCCAGGCCAATGACCATCGCCCCGGCAGTGACGCTCGAGGCGCCTTCGATCAAGCGCGCAACGATGCCGTTGGGCGATAGCCCGTTCAGCGCCCCGATCACGATCGCCATCAACAGAAACATGGCGGCGATTTCGTTGATGTACCAGCCGCGGGTGAACACGCCGTAAAGCATGACCGCAAGCCCGCCGACGAAGGCCGCAAGCGTTGCCAGGTTGCGCCGGCTCAGCGTGTACTCGTTCAGAGGGCGGCTCATGCCCGCGGCGTCCGGCGACTCCTTGAACGGCATGGGCACCACGCGCTTACAGATATAGAGCGCCAACAGGCTGAGCGAACACAGCAGCAAAAGCGTGCGCAGCCAGGCGCCGGAAAAGGTCGGAAGCTCGGCGATGCCCTGCGCCACGCCCACCGTGTAGGGGTTGATCGGCGACAGCGCAAACCCCACGCCGATACCGCCCACCGCCATGGTGGTACCGACCAGGCTCGAACAGCCGATGGCGCTGGCGATCAGCACCGCGATCGGCACCAGCGCGATGTTGTTCTCATAGCCCACGGCGACGCCAAAAAAGCCGTAGATGAAGGTACCCACGGTAATGATCAGGTTGCGCCGGTGAACGCCGACCTTGTTCACCGCCACGCCGATAGCGTTTTCAAGCGCCCCGGTCTTTTGCAGAATATGAAAGAGCCCGCCGGCGATGAACACGATGAACAGATACTGTGAGGCGTTGATCAGCCCCTGAGGAATGGCCACGAAGATATCGAAAGGCGCGATCGCGGCAACATCGTCCAAATAGCGAAACGACTCCGGTACCACCAGGGTACGGCCGGCCTCGGTCACGCGTTCGAACTCCCCGGCGGGAATGACGAAGGTTAGCAGATAGGTCGCGACCAGAATGATGAAGATCAGGACCATGGGATCCGGCACCGTGCGGTACCAGGGGCTTGGCGTATCAGGAGTGGGAGCGGGCGTCATGAGTGGCCTTTTCGCGGGTGTCGTGTAAGGCGGCCGATCGACTCGGGCGCCGGGCGAAGAAGGCGTATCTTACCAGTGGCCGCTAGCGTGGAATCAAGATGACCAGAACCAGCGCTTTTTGGGTGCCGGCGCCGCCGCGCTCAAAAGTACGGCGTTAAGGGTAAGGACGATGGCGCCGAGCTGGCGATGACAAAACGCGCTGCTCAAAACGCCGGGGCACTGTTTGAGCAGCAGCTCGCACTGGTTTGCGGCCAGGCAGAGCCTGGTGTGAGCCTCGGGCGGGAGCGTCGATTTGGCCGTTTCGCTAACGCGGGCAAGCTCGCCGGCGAGCATCGAAAGCGTGCCGGTATCGAGCCAGCAGGGCAGCGGGTCCTCAAGGCGCGGGGCGATCGAGTGCTGCATCGCTTCAAAAGAAGTGCGCAGCAACAAAACGCTCTGGCGAAGCTGGCGCTGATCCCTGGGTACACTCCACCGTTTCATGCGGGCTCTCCTGCGGGCGACTCTGTTAAATTAAAATGTTTCTCATTTGTATTTGTGCGAGAAGATAGCGTGTGCCCGTCATCGTGTCAATGACGGGGCGGGGAGTCATGCGCCGCTTCAAGCCGTCAGCAGATAGACGCCTTGAATCAAATAGAACGCGCCGATGGCGGTCACGATCCAGCGCGTCCAGGCGCGGAAGTTGGCGTCGGTCAAGCGGTGCAGAATACGCGTGCCGGTTTGGGTGCCTAATAGTGCAAAGGGGGCGGCCAGCGCCACCATGGCCCAGTCGCCGGCGCCGAGGGCGAGCGCCGAGCCGAGATAAAACAGAATCTTGATGCTGTGGGCGACGACCTGAATCATCGCCTTGGTGGCCACCACCTGGCGGCGGTCCATGTCCGAGCGCACGAAGAAGATGTCGATCAAGGGCCCGGAAACGCCGGCGGCGATGGTGAGCCCGCCGGAGGCCAGCCCGCACGCGAGCGCGTGGCTTGCGCGGTTGGCGTTGAGCGCGAACCAGCGCTTGGGTACCCAGACCAGAATCGGTAAAAGCCCGATCAAAATCGATACCGTGGCGGCGTCGGGGCTGTAGTCGAATAACAGCAGCAGCCCCGCCGCGCCGGCCACGCCGCCGGCCATCAGCGCCACCACTCGCCAGTTAATGAAGCGCCGGGAAAGCCACGCGCGCGAGGCGTTGGCGGTGAGCTGAATCACCCCGTGCACCGCCATGGCGGAGGCCGCGGGAAAGATCAGCAGCAAAAACCAGAGCAGTACCAGCCCGCCGGCCATGCCGAAAATGCCGGATAGAAGCGACGTACAAAAGACCACGCCGACGAAGAGGGCGCCGATCAAAACGGCCATGCAGACTCCTTAGCGGCAAAAAGGCCATACCTGGTAGAACTTGCGGCACTGAAACTCTGCCTCGCAGGCGTTGAGTTGGGACTGGTAGCGCCCCGCGCGGCTCGCGACCTGACGCCCGGCGCGCAGTACGTGGGGTTTATTGCGATAGGTGCCGCGCTGATAGCCGCCGGCGCCTTCGTGGTAGGCGTAGTAAAGATGCTCCGGGTTTTGCAGCGAGATGCCGGTTTGCGCGCGGGTGCGGGCGTTGTACCAGCCAATGAAGTCCGTGGCATGCTTCATGTGGGTACGCCGGGCAAAGAGGCTGCCCGCCTGATCGCGGTACTCGCCCCACACCGGGTCCTGGGCCTGGGCGTAGCCCTTGGCCGACGAGGGCCGGGGGCCGGGAATGAAGCCGAGATAGTACTTGCGGTCCGGGCGCACGTGGCTTCGAAACGAGGACTCCTGCTGAATGAAGGACATTTGCGTGGCGATCGGCGTACCCCACTGATTTTCCGAGTCGCGGGCGTAGTCGTACCAGCTTGGCTGCTCGCGAAAGATCTCGCACACGTTGCTCTGATCCTGCGGCGGGCTGGGGGCGAACGCCGCGCAGCCTGAAAGCGTAAGCAGCGCGCAAAGTGCCCAAAGGGGGCGCGCGTAAGCGTCGCTCATTGTACGTAAATGACGCATGGCGTCTCCTGTTCGATCCCTGATGTTATCGTTTCTCTAGCGTGTTGGATTGGCGCAGCAGCGCGGCCAGGTGGTGGCGCAGGCGCTGAACTTCGCGGCTCAGCGTATCGCCGGAGAGCATGCCCACCCCCATGACCAGCCCCGAGCGGGCATCATTTGGCGCACACACCGGGCTAAGCGGGCGCACGATGAGGTGCTCTCTCAAAAGCGCCTGAGCGATGGCGACGTCGTCCACCCCGGGCTCGAACTCCACGCACAGGCTGATGGTGCTGCTCGGCGGTGAGACGCGCTTGACCCGGGGCAGGCGCTCAAGCTGGTCATGCAGCACCTGCTGGCGGCCCAGATAGTCGCGCTGAATGCGTCGGCACCAGCTGTCCAGGTCGCCGTCGAATATGAACTGGGCGAGCACCGCCTGGTCGAGCATGCGGCCTTCGCGAAAAAGCTCGCTTCTCAGCCGGTTCATCGGCTCTGCCAGGTGGTGTGGCACTACCAGATAGCCCAGGCGCAGGCCCGGAAACATCATCTTGGAAAACGAGCCTACCAGCAAATGGCGCGACGAGCCGGGATCGAACAGAAGCTCGGTGTGGTCATCCCTGGTGAACTCGTAGTCGTCCTCCACCACGTAGGCGGGCTGGAGCGCTTCACAAAACGCGCGCTTGTGCCGGGCGCTGGCAGGCATGCTCAGCGGGTAGTGGTGCGAGCCGGTCAGGTACGCCAGCGCCACCGGCCCGCCCGGGCGCTCCAAACGATAGCCGTCGTTTGGGTGCCAGGCGCGCATGTCGACGGCAAGTCCTGCGGCGGTGAAGATATTGCGCGCGCCCCAGTAGCAGGGCGACTCCATCGCGACGGTGTCGCCGACGTCGGTCAGCGCCATGGCGCACAGCTCGATGCCGTTGTGGGTGCCGTCGGTAATGATGATTTGATCCACGTCACAGTCGATGTTGCGCCAGCGCGCGAGAAAATCGCGAATCGCCCGCTTGAGCGGCCCGTACCCGCCGGTGGAGTAGGAGAGCAGCAGCGCGTTCTGCGCCACCGTGACGCTGCCATAGAGCTGGCGCCAGCGGCGCATCGGAAAGCGGGCGATGTCAGGAATGCCGGGCATGAAGGCGCCGCTTTGAATACGGCTCGACCCGGGGGCGCCGAGCACCTGGCGGGCGCGCCGGGAAAGCGGTGCGGAAAGCGGATTGGAAGCCGGCGCCAACGGCGGCTTGCGCACCCAGGTGCCCTGGCCGTGAGCGGTCTTCAATAACGCTTCGCCGCGCAGCGTCTCGATCGCCTGAGCCATGGTCTGGCGCGCGCAGCCGGCGGCCTCAGAAAGCGCCCGGTGCGAGGGCAAGCGGCTGCCCTGGCTCCAACGCTGGGTAATGGCCAGGCGCAGCGCCTGCTCGATGCGCACCTGTTTGTTGAGCCGCCCGGGCTGGGCCTGGTAGAGCTCGGCAAACTGCTCGAGCATTTCCTGGGCGGTCATGGACGCTCCTTCAACGCTTTTCTCCAACGCGCTATGTCACCAACAAATCAGAACGTTATCACACGTTCGATAAAAGTGGTCTAGTCCAACCGTGCAATGGTCCATTCGCTTGGGTGGTTTTGCCTGCTAGCGTGTACTAAAGAGCGCTCCCTCGCCGAATGGGCGGGGGCGCCCTGTCATAACAATGCGCCACGCTCACACAACAACCAATCACTCCTGGGAAGATACCATCATGACGACATCAACTCCTGAACAGGCAAAGCTTGTTCGCGTGTTGGCACGCGGGGACGTGCTGGCACTGGCCTTCGGGGCCATGATCGGGTGGGGCTGGATCGTACTGACCGGCACCGCCATTCAATCCGCCGGTAGTCTCGGCGCCATTCTGGCCTTCATCGTGGGCGGCATCGCGATTCTGCTGGTGGGCCTGACCTACGCCGAGCTCGCCTCGGCGATGCCGAAAGTCGGCGGCGAACACGTTTACAGCTACCGGGCACTGGGCCACGGCGCCTCGTTTCTGTGTACCTGGGCGATCATTCTGGGCTATTTGAGCGTGGTGGCGTTCGAGGCCGTGGCGCTGCCGACGGTGGTCGAATACATCGCGCCCAACTACGCCGTGGGCCATCTGTGGACCATTGCCGGTTGGGAAGTGAAAGCCACCTGGGTCGCGGTCGGCGTGGGCGGCTCGCTCATCATGATGATGGTCAACTACTTCGGTGTGACCACCGCCGCGCTTTTGCAGAAAGTCGTCACCGGGCTGATTCTGGTGGTGGGTGTGATGTTCATCACCGGCGCGCTTTTCGAAGGCAACACCGCCAATATGACGCCGCTGTTCGCTTCCGGCGAGGCAGGTATGGCCGCGGGTATCATGGCCGTGCTGGTCATGGTGCCGTTTCTCTTCGTCGGCTTCGACGTCATCCCCCAGGCCGCCGAAGAGATCAACCTGCCCTACAAGGCGATCGGTAAGGTACTGATGCTTTCCGTGCTGCTGGCCGTGGCCTGGTACTCGCTGATCATTCTGGGCACCAGCCTGATGCTCGATAGCGCAGCACTCGAAAACGCGAGTTTGACCGTGCCGGAAGCCATGGGTGTGCTGTTTGACGCCGACTGGGCGAGCAATTTGATGGTCCTGGCCGGCATCGCGGGCATCATCACCAGCTGGAACGCGTTTTACATCGGCGGCTCGCGGGCGATCTACGCCCTGGCCTCCGCCGGCATGCTGCCCCAGACCTTTGCCAAGCTGCACCCGCGCTACAAGACGCCGACCAACGCCGTCTTTCTGATGGGTTTTCTCTCCTGCATCGCGCCGTTTTTCGGTCGCCCGGCGCTGGTGTGGATCGTCGATGCCGGTGGTTTGGGCATCGTCATCGCCTACCTGTTCGTCGCGATCTCTTTCATCGTGCTACGGGTGCGCGAGCCGGACATGCCGCGCCCGTTTCGCGTGAGCTTCGGCATGCCCTGCGGCGTGGCCGCCGTGCTGATGTCACTCGCCATGGCGTTTCTTTACCTGCCGGGCAGCCCCGCCGCGCTCACCGGCGCCGAGTGGATCATTTTTGCCGGCTGGTCGGTTCTAGGGCTGGCGCTGTACGTCTATTCGCTGCGCACCTATGGGCGCGCCTACAGCGACCGTCACATGTTGGACGACTTGTAACGTTTCATTCATTCAGGAGCACTTCATGAGCTTTATCGATCAATGGTTGAACGACAGCGTCCCGGCGCTCATCGGCGGGCAGTGGCGCAAGGGTGAGTCAACCTTCGCCGTCGACAACCCGGCCACCGGTGAGACCATCGCCCGCGTCGCGGAGCTTGGCGGTCGCGACACCGAAGAGGCCGTCGCGGCGGCGTATGAAGCCGGCCCCGCCTGGCGCGCCACCCCGGTCAAGGAGCGCGCGAAGATTCTGCGCCGCTGGTTCGAGCTGATCATCGAGCATACCGACGACCTGGCCCGACTAATGACCCTCGAGCAGGGCAAGCCGCTGGCCGAGGCGAAAGGCGAAGTGGGTTACGGTGCCTCGTTCATCGAGTTCTTCGCCGAAGAAGCCAAGCGCATGGCCGGCGAAACCCTGCCAGGCCACGCCGCCGACAAGCGGATTCTGGTCACGCGCGAGCCGGTCGGCGTGGTGGCCGCCATCACGCCCTGGAACTTCCCGCTGGCGATGATCACCCGCAAGTGCGCTCCGGCGCTGGCCGCTGGCTGCACCGTCGTGATCAAGCCCGCCGAAGCCACGCCGCTGACGGCACTCGCCGCGGCGTACCTTGGAATTGAGGCGGGGCTGCCCGCCGGCACCATCAACGTGGTCACCGCCAGTCACCCCGCCGAGGTGGGCGAGGTGCTGACCACGGATTCGCGCGTGCGCAAGGTGTCGTTTACCGGCTCCACGCCGGTCGGCAAACGCCTGCTCGCCCAGTGCGCCAGCACGGTCAAGAAGACCGCCATGGAGCTGGGCGGCAACGCGCCGTTCATCGTCTTCGATGACGCGGATCTCGACGCCGCGGTCGACGGCGCCATCGCCTCGAAATTCCGTAACGCCGGGC
Organism: Halomonas sp. PAMB 3264; assembly: GCF_031954245.1. Lineage (NCBI taxonomy): Bacteria > Pseudomonadati > Pseudomonadota > Gammaproteobacteria > Oceanospirillales > Halomonadaceae > Halomonas > Halomonas sp. PAMB 3264. Next base: position 3,391,485 of record NZ_CP134866.1, on the reverse strand, counting down.
AAACCTGTGTCTGCACCAACCGCTTTCTGGTCCAGGACGGCGTGTACGACGCTTTCGTCGAAAAGCTCGCCGCCCGCGTTCAGGCACTGAAGGTCGGCGACGGCCTCGAGGAGGGAAGCGTCATCGGCCCGCTGATCAACCAGGCGGCGGTCGACAAGGTGCAGCGCCACGTCAGCGACGCCCAGGGCAAGGGTGCTCGCGTGGTGTGTGGCGGAAGCGTGAGTGAGGCCGGCGAGCGTTTCTACACGCCCACGGTGCTGGCGGACGTGACCACCGAGATGGTCGTGGCCTTTGAAGAGACCTTCGGCCCGGTCGCGCCGGTGTTTCGCTTCGAGCGCGACGAAGAGGCGATTGCCATGGCCAATGACACGCCGTTTGGCCTGGCCGCCTACTTCTACGCCACCGACTACCGCCGCATCTGGCGCACCATGGAGGCGCTCGAATACGGCATGGTCGGCGTCAACGAAGGGCTGATCTCCACCGAGCTTGCGCCCTTTGGCGGCGTGAAGGAGTCCGGGCTTGGCCGTGAAGGCTCGCACCACGGGCTCGATGAGTTTACCGAACTGAAATACGTCTGCGTCGGCGGTCTATAAGAGGAGTTGAAATGACGAACCACGAGTTGAACGAGCTGAAGAACCGCTTTGTCGCCAAGGGCGCCGCGACCCCGACCGCCCAGTTTGCCGAGCGCGCAGAAAATGCCGAAATCTGGGACGCTGACGGCCAGCGCTGGATCGACTTCGCCGGCGGCATCGGCGTGTTGAACCTGGGCCACCGCCACCCGAAAATCGTGGCCGCCGTTGAAGCGCAGCTCAAGAAGGTGATGCACACCAGTGCGGCGGTGATCTCCTACGCGCCCTACGTGCAGCTTTGCCAGAAGCTTTGCGAGCTGACTCCGGTACGCGGGCCCGAGCGCAAGGCGATGCTGGTCAACACCGGCGCCGAGGCGCTGGAAAACGCGGTGAAGATCGCCCGCGCCGCCACTGGCCGCACCGGTATCATCACGTTTGATGGCGCCTTCCACGGGCGCACCATGATGACGCTGGCCATGACCGGCAAGGTGCTGCCCTACAAGAACGACTTCGGCCCGATGCCCGGCGACGTCTTCCGCGCGCCGTTCCCGAACCCGATCCACGGCATCAGCGAAGAGGCCTCATTGGAGGCCCTTCGCACGCTGTTCAAGACCGACATCGCCCCGCACCGCACTGCGGCCATCGTGATCGAGCCGGTCCAGGGCGAAGGCGGCTTCTACATCGCTTCACCGGAGTACCTGCAAGCGCTTCGCGCGCTGTGCGACGAGCACGGCATTTTGTTGATCGCCGACGAAGTGCAGTCCGGCTTCGCGCGTACCGGTAAGCTGTTTGCGCTGGAACACAGCGGTGTCGAAGCGGATCTTCTGACCACCGCCAAGAGCCTGGCCAACGGCATGCCGCTCTCCGCGGTCGTGGGAACCGCTGCCGTCATGGACGCCTCCGGCCCCAATTCGCTCGGCGGTACCTACAGCGGAAACCCCTTGGCCTGCGCGGCGGCGCTGGCGGTGATCGAGACGATCGAAGAAGAGAACATCCTCGCGCGCAGCGAGCAGATGGGCCGCATGCTCGCCGAGCGCTTTGCGGTGTGGGAAGCGCGCTTTGCTCACGTGGCCCACGGCCGCCAGCTGGGCGCGATGGCCGCGTTCGAGCTCGTCGATGAAAACGGCAAGCCCGACCCCGCCGCCACTGCGGTACTCTGCGCCAAGGCGCGCGAGCAGGGCCTGATCCTGTTGTCGTGTGGTTTCTACGGCAACAGCATCCGCATCCTGGTGCCGCTAACGGTATCGAGTGACGTGCTGGAAGAGGGCCTCTCCATCATCGAGAAAGGGCTGGAAGTGTTGGGCTAAGATCGTCTCAGCAGCATTGAGCTCACCCTCGTAAAATAGCGGACGCTGTTAACGAGGGTGAGCTTTTCGAGTCGGCGTGGTGTTTTCATACACGGCCGGTAACGGTGCCGCTGTGTTAGAATACGAGCAGAGGCCTTAGGCAAAAGGGGGGGCAACCACCAGATATGGCAATCCCTTGGGTTTTTACGCGTGCTTGTTTTACGGGCGTACGGCCCCTAGCGACAGACCTCCATCGACTACCAGACGCGTGCCGGTGACGTAACGAGACATATCGGAGGCCAGAAACAGCGACGCATTGGCGATGTCCCAAGCATCACCCATGAATCCCATCGGGCACTGTTTGTTGCGTTGCGCTCGCATCTCTTCGACATTCCCTCCATAAGCAGCTGTTAATGGTGAGTAAATCATGGGCGTATCCATTAACCCCGGTAGGATACAGTTGGCCCGGATGCCGTAAGGAGCATACTGAGCAGCCAAATTTTCAGTAAATCCAAGAATAGCTGCTTTTGAAGTCGTATAGGCTGAGTAAGGAAAGCCTATCCAGCGTAGCGCAGCGATCGAAGAAATATTGATAATGCTGCCAGCACGCTGCTTTGTCATGATGGGGAGCACATGCTTGCAAGTTAAAAACACGCTCGTCTGGTTGACGCGTATCAATCGCTCCCACTCCTCCTCGGTCGTCTCTTCTGGGCCGCCGGTGAACGAAATACCCACGTTATTATGCAGTACGTCGATACCACCGTAATGATCCATGGCGGCCTCGGTCAGATCCGCTACGTCACTTGATAGTGTGACATCCGCAGCTGCTACTTCACAGATACCGCCCGCTTCACGAATTAGGCGCTGGGTCTCTTCGGCAGCGGCTCGATCTCGATCAATTGCCAGCACTCGAGCACCCTCTTGAGCATACAGGAAGGCGGCCGCCTTGCCGTTACCCCACCCCTCTCCACATGAACCTGCTCCAATGACTACCACACGCTTGTCTTGCATTAAGGCTTTCATCAAACTCTCCCCGAGGCGTTAGCAGCAGACGTGCTAACGGAGTCAACTAACGTTAATTTACTCTCCTAATACGCCCCGTCGTGTTATTGCAACCGTTCAATGGCTTCTTGGAAAACCTCGACCAGAGGTGGGCCAATTCGCTCGGTCCACTTGTCAAAGGAGGCGCGTGTTGCCTCGCGAAACGCTAGCATCTCTGCTTGATTAGGAGTGTAAATTTCCATCCCCCTCTCTTCGAGCAAACTGTTACCTTCGGCGGTAAGTTCTCGCGTGAGATTCTTTTGGTAAGCCATGGCTTGCTCAGCAGCATTTTTCATAACCAGTTGCATTTCGTCGTCCCAGCTCTCCCAAAGGTTTTGGCTAACGGCCAGAAAGGCGGGATCGTAGGAGTAATGCCACTCAGTCAGGTAGTCCTGCACTTCATAAATGCGCTGGGGCACAATTACAGCTCCAACGGGGTTTTCCTGTCCGTCAACGACACCTTGCTGTAACGCCGGGAACGTTTCTGTCCACTGGATTTGCTGCGGGTTAGCACCAAGGTCGTTCAAGATATCGATGAACATGGGGCCGGCAACGCGAACCTTCATGCCCTCCAAATCGCTTGGAGACTTGACAGGGTGAACGCTGTTGGTGAGCTCGCGGAAGCCGCTTTCACCCCAGCCGAGCACGATCAATCCATGCTGCGACATGATCTCTTCTATTCTGCGCACTGGCTCGCCGTTTAGCGTGGCATCGACTTCTTCATAGCCGCTGTAGAGATAGGGGAGGGAGAAGACGGACATTTCTGGAATGAGGGGTGAGATAGAAATTGCCGTCGACAGTACGAAGTCTATATCACCACGACCAACCATTTCGGCTTGTCTTAACTGGTCGCCGCCCGCTAATACCGCATTGGCGAAAACGTTAACGGTCATGTCGCCACCGGTCGCTTCTGCGACCAACTCGGCAAATCGTACACCTCCTTGAGTGCGGCTGGTGGCTTCACTGGTTTCGCTGGAAAGCCGTAATGTATCGGCTTGAGCGGCGGCCGCGGTGATAGCTGTGATGCATAAGTAAGCTGGCAACGCTACTTTCTTTATTTTAAGTGCCATAAGAATCTCGTTTTTGTTGTGGCGGAGTCAATTTATAGGATTAGGTGAGTTTGAAAAATAGTCTTTTAAAATCTGATGAGCAATGCAACTAAAGAATAAAAGTTCCATATAGTGGTTTTTTGCAGTTGTCGAAGCCGCAATGTGGACGCTTTTTCCAATTTTTAAAAAAAAGATATTTTAATAAAAAAACTAATGAAATTAGTAATCTATAAAAACTTAGTGATCATGCCTTGAGTCATTCAACTATTGTCTTATAGCGCTCGGTTTGTCGCTACGTCACTCTTGATAAATAATATTTAATAAAATTCCATATAGTGAAATATTGGTAAGACACCTAAAACAATATAAAAGCGAGGCTCGCCATGCGAACAAAACACCTGATGCCCATCCTGCTGTCTATCAGCAGCTTTTCAATCTTCTCCGTGGCGCATGCGGAAACATACCGGCTGACGCATAATACTTCTAATGAAACCTCTTGGCAGAAAGGCGCCGAAAAATTCCACGAGATTCTGAATGAAGCATCGGAGGGTCAGCTAGGCATTAAGGTTTTCCCCAATGCCGTTCTCTCGGGTGGTGATCAAATGAGACAGGCGGAAATGGTGGGTCGAGGGGATCTGGATTTTTTAATCACTTCAGCAATCAATGTGACGCCGCTAATTCCCGAAATGGCGGTCTTTTCACTGCCATATCTGTTTTCCGACTACTCGCAAGTCGATGCTGCCATACAGGGTGAGCCCGGCGAGCAAGTCAAGGCCATTGTCGAAAATCACGGTATCGAAGTGCTGGCTTGGGGGGAGAATGGTTTTCGTGAGCTGACCAACAGCGTTCGTCCCATCGAGGCGCCTGAGGATCTGAGGGGGATGAAGGTTCGTGTCGCGGGTCCCATGTATATCGATGTCTTCGAGGCGCTAGGCGCTAACCCGCAGCAAATCCAGTGGACCGAGACGTTCTCGGCGTTGCAGCAAGGCGTGGTCGATGGTCAAGAGAATCCAGTTGGCTCGATCATCGTGCCCCAGCGTGTCTATGAGGTGCAGGAGTATCTGACCGAATGGCATTACTCTTATGACCCCATTTTCATCGGTGTTAGCAAGCGGCTGTGGGATAGCTGGGATGACGAGACTCGCGTGATCGTTGAGGAGGCTGCCAATGAAGCCATGCAGTATCAAGTCACCGTATCACGCGACGCTACCGCGTCGGGTATCGATACGCTGCAACAAAATGGTATGCAGATTACGACGCTATCAGAGGAGCAGCTACAGGCATTTCGTGATGTCACTCAGCCTGTTTACGAGCGTTGGTCCTCGAGGGTAGGTGAAGACTTGGTTAGGTCATTCGAAGACGCTATCGAGAACATGTCTGCACAATAAACAGCTAATGAAAAAAGTCTAGGCTAGGAGATATTGAGCATGAAGCTTCTCTGGCGTCACTTCGAAGAAGTCATATGTGTTGTCGTCTTTTTATGCATGACGTTCCTAGGCTTCGTTAATGTTGTCGTAAGAAATTTGACAAATTTTTCCATGGCTTCGAGTCAAGAGCTGGTCGTGAATGGCATGGTGCTACTGACCGTATTCGGAGGTGCCATCGCGGCTAGGCATGGTCAGCACCTGGCCGTAACGGTGCTTTACGATAGTGTGCCGCGTTACTTGAAAAAGGCGCTAGTAATCCTGTCGACGCTATTGATCATGACAACCCTGCTGCTCTGCAGCAGGTTTACCTACAGTTTGCTCGTCAATCAATACGGTAGTGGCGTCGTCTCAAGCGCCTTGCAGGTCCCGCAGTGGTATTACACGTTGATCGTGCCGTTTGGTTTTTTGATGTTGCTCATTCGTCAGATTGAGTTGGCCGTGGTTGAGTTCCGGCAATTGGGGGAACAAGAATAATGATGGAGCTAACAACCGGTACCCAGATGATCATCGTGTTTTTTGTACTTGTGCTGCTGCGCGTTCCTGTTGCTTTTAGCTTGGCACTGTCTGCGATGTATGCCATGTACCAGATGGGGTTTGGGTTCAATATGGTGGGCGATCTGATCATCACGGGAATTGCCAAGTACTCGTTACTGGCAATTCCCTTTTTTATCCTGGCTGGAAACATCATGGGGATTACGGGCATTGCCGGGAAGATGATCCATTTTTTTCGTGTTCTGGTGGGCAGTTTGCCCGGTGGAATGGGGTTGGTAGGTACGGTGGTGTGTTTGTTCTGGGGGGCAGTAAGCGGTTCTGGTCCGGCGTCGGTGGCCGCCATCGGCCCATTAATCATCCGTGGCATGGTCGCCGATGGCTACTCTCGTCCGTTTGCGGCCGGGTTGGTCTGTACAGGTGCTGCCTTGTCATTAATCATTCCGCCTTCGATCGGATTGGTCATCTACGGCATTCTGGCTCAAACGTCGATCGCAGACCTCTTTCTTGCCTCGGTCGTTCCCGGTTTGGTGTTGGGTACTTTGATGTTATGTGCATTACCTTTTGCCAAGTGGGTACCGCCAAGTGAAAAACCTTCCTCAGGAGATGTGTTCCTGCATTTTGACGACTCGGCATCTGATACGGCGCTCCCTTATGGGAAGCGTTTGGGCAAGGCGTTTATAAACGCATTTTGGGGGTTGTTCACTCCTGTGGTGATTCTCGGCGGTATTTATGGTGGTATTTTTACGCCGACCGAGGCGGCGATCGTGGCGAGCGTTTACGCTATGCTCGTTGGTTTTGTCATCTATCGTACGTTGACGTTGAGGTCGTTGTTCGACAGCGTTGTTCAGTCGGCAAGTTCATCGGCCGTAGTAATGCTCGTGGTCGCGTTTGCGAGTCTGTTCGGGTGGGTCGTCGTCGTCGATGGTTTGGTCAGCGACTATGCGGATGCGCTGCTCGGCATCAGCGATAATGCATGGGCCATAGTCTTGGTTATGATGTTAATCGTTTTGCTGACAGGCATGTTCATGGATGCCATTACAATCATGTTTATTACGCTACCGATTTTTCTACCAGTGACGGTCAGTCTTGGTCTCGATCTTACTTGGTTCGGTGTTGCGCTTATGACTGCGTTGTCGATTGGTTTGATTACGCCGCCTGTAGGCATCAACTTGTTCGTCGCCGCCAATATCACCAAGCTGCCACTAGGGAAGATTGCTGTAGGGGTCTTGCCTTTCCTAGTGGCCGCGTTAGTTGGCTTGCTCTTGATTATTTACGTACCCAGCCTATCTTTGTTCTTACTGTAATCTGGCCTTTCAAAGAGGGCGGGATGGTGGCGAGGATGGCGGGTGGCGTTCTCAGTGTTATGAAACAAGTGCAGCAGTGCGCCCCAGTCATCTTATGCTTATATGTCATGGATGGTGGAGCGCGCCGCTCTTAATTGCGCATTTTTTGAGCCGCATGAATTTTACGTTCTAACGCGGCGGCCTCCCGCACTAGCTGAGGCCCTAGTTCTTCTTGGCGCTCCGGCTGGAGGCGGCTGCCGATGGCGGCAATGGTCAATGCCCCGATGATGCTTCCTTCGCTGTCACGTATGGCTGCGCCAAGTCCCCAAGAGTCCGCAACGACCGAGCCACGATTGATGCCGTAGCCCAGCATCCTGCACTCGGCGATATGCGACCACTTGTTCTCTGGAAGATCATGCGGAAAATGCTTGGCGCACTCTGCGGCCGTTGCGGCCAGACATCGCTCTATTTCATCGTCGTCGAGGCCGGCAAGCATGGCAATCCCTCCTCCGCCTATTCCCAGCGGCAGACGCGTACCTGGCTGTAGCACATGGGTTTTGATGGGGTAGGTCCCGTCTTCTCGAAGGAGGCAGAGGGTGTGCCATTCGCTGCGGATCGAGAAGAATGCGCTATCCCCACATTCCGCTGCAATCCGCGAGACAGGGCCGGAAGCGATACGGGCAAGGCCATAACGCTGGTCGGCAATAACGCCTAGTCCATAGCATTCAGGTCCTAATACATAGCCCTCGCTAGGCGTTTTTTCGACGACGCCTTCCGCAATCAATGCCTGCAATAGACGATGAGCCGTTGGCTTTGCCAGCCCGGTGCGTTGGGTGACATACGCCAGCGTCACCCCTCTGCCGAGTCCGCTGGCAATGGCCCGCAATACTTGAAACGTGCGTGAGACTGATTGTGCTCCTTTAACAGATGACATTGCTGCAATCCTTATGTTCCATAATGTGGTCTAGTAAATTAGTTTATATATCGATATTTGAGTTGAAACCCGAAATATCGAAGGATAGTGTTTATATAGGGTTCTTTATAAGTATCATAATACGGAATGCGGGATTGATATGTCCAATAGAGCACAGATCGTGGGATGGTCGCACCTGCCTTTTGGCAAACGCGATGAGGTCGATACCGAGGGTATGATTGCCCAAGTAACGCGCGATGCAATCGATCACGCTGGGGTGTTCGCTAAAGATATTGACGGCATCTACTTGGGTGTAATGAACAACGGTTTTTCAAAGCAAGACTTTCAGGCTGGTTTAGTGGCTTTAGTAGACCCCGCCCTTTCTCATACACCAGCGACGCGTGTTGAGAACGCCTGCGCCACTGGCTCGGCAGCTTTACACGCCGCGATGGATTTCGTCGAAGCGGGCAGAGGGCGCATCGCGCTGGTTGTTGGCGCGGAAAAAATGACCGGGCTGCCAACACGCGATGTGGGGGATATTTTGCTTGGTGCCAGTTACCGTAAGGAAGAAATGACTGAAAGTGGTTTTCCCGGCGTTTTTGGGCATATTGCTGACGAGTATTTTTCCCGTTACGGCGACCGTCGTGAAGAGTTAGCGATGATTGCTGCCAAGAACCATAAGAACGGTGTCGCTAATCCCTATGCGCATGTACGCAAGGATCTGGGTTTTGAACTCTGTAATAGTGTTAGCGAGAAGAATCCGATTGTGGCAGGTCCGCTACGTCGTACCGACTGTTCGATGGTTTCTGATGGGGCGGCTGCCCTTGTGATCGCCGATGAGGCGACCGCGCGTACTCTAAAACGCGCCATTGCCTTCCGAGCACGTGCTCATGTCAACGATATCATGCCTCTCAGTCGCCGTGATCCGCTCGCATTTGCTGGTGCTGCGCAGGCATGGCGCGCGGCACTTACAACCGCGCAAGTGGGGCTCGACGATCTCAGTTTTGTAGAAACGCACGACTGTTTCACGATCGCCGAGTTGATCGAGTACGAGGCGATGGGGCTAGTGCCTCCTGGAGAGGGGTATCGCGCGATACGCGAAGGATGGACACACAAGGACGGCAAACTGCCGGTCAATCCTTCTGGAGGCCTTAAAGCTAAAGGTCATCCTGTCGGAGCAACTGGTGTATCCATGCATGTCATGGCTTGCCTGCAACTGATGGGCGAAGCAGGGGACATGCAAATTCCTGATGCCCGCTTGGCAGGGGTATTCAATATGGGCGGAGCCGCGGTTGCTAACTATGTGAGTATCATGGAGAGAAGCCAGTGAACCAATCCAAACAAGCTCCAGCTGGCGGCGTCATCCCTACTAGCAAGCGTGTGATGAACATTGCCAATTTCCTGACCCAAGCAGCACGACGCTTTCCAAATGAAGACGCCCTAGTAATGGGGGAAAAAACGCTCTCATGGCAATCGCTCGATCAGCGTGTCAGTGCCTTGGCCTTGGCGCTTCAGGCAAAGGGGATTCAGAAAGGAGATCGTATTCTCGTCCATAGTCGTAATGGATTCGAGATGATCGAGACTCAGCTCGCAGCATTTAGGTTAGGGGCCGTATGGGCACCAGCGAACTTTCGTATCGCTCCTGACGATGTGGTATGGCTGGCGGAGTTGACTCAAGCGAAGATACTCATTGTCGGCGCAGAGTTCGAAGCCCACTACTCCGCTCTCGCGACCTCCCACCATGCGCTCACCCATACCGTACGCGTTGGTCCTGGTTCGTTTGGCGATGTGACGTATGATGACTTTTTGCATCAGTATTTAGGGCAAACGTGCCTTAACGTCGACGTAGAACATGACGACCCTTGCTGGTTTTTCTTTACTTCCGGCACGACGGGGCGTTCGAAAGCTGCCGTGTTGACACATGGTCAAATGGGCTTCATCACGACGAACCATTTGTGTGACCTGATGCCGGGCACTGAACAAGCCAATGACGCCAGCTTGGTGGTCGCGCCTCTCTCGCACGGTTCCGGCATCCACTACCTGACACAGCTCGCACGCGGCGTCAAAACGGTGTTGCCGAGCGGGCAGGGGTTTGACGTGGAAGAAATTTATGGCCTGATTCAGCATCACCGCATCACTAACCTGTTCACGGTTCCGACGATCGTTAATATGCTGGTCGAGGATCCGGCTGTCGACCGTTACGACCACTCGTCTTTACGCTATGTCATCTACGCAGGCGCTCCCATGTACCGGGCCGATCAAAAGGTCGCGCTCGAAAAACTTGGCAACGTATTGGTGCAGTACTACGGCCTAGGAGAAGTGACGGGCAATATCACGGTGCTGCCAAGCGCGCTGCACAGCGTACGTGATGACGATATGAAACCAGGTTCTTGTGGCTATGATCGTACTGCCATGCAGGTCTCCATTCAGGACAGTGCGGGCAACGAACTCCCGCCTTATGAAAGTGGCGAAATCTGTGTTTGCGGCTTGGGTGTATTTGCTGGCTACTACGCCAACCCCGAAGCTAATGAGAAATCTTTTCGTAACGGCTGGTTCCTTACAGGTGACCTTGGCCATATCGATGATGAGGGTTTTCTATATATAACGGGGCGCGCGTCGGACATGTTCATCTCGGGCGGCTCCAATATCTATCCGCGTGAGATCGAAGAGAAAATGTTGACCCACCCCGATGTTCGGGAGGTCGCAGTGGTCGGTATGCCTGACGAACGCTGGGGAGAAATAGGCGTGGCTGCCGTCGTGCTAGCTGAAGACAGATGCCTGGATGCCGAGACGCTCCGCGAGTGGGTCAAGTCCTGCGTCGCAAGCTACAAAGTACCGCGCCGGTACCACTTTTTCGACACCCTGCCCAAATCGAACTACGGCAAGATTACCAAGAAGATTATCCGGCAAGCCATAGAGGATAGGGAGCGCACGTCATGACACGTATGTCACTTAAAGGCTTGCATCGTCCACGTTTGATGCGACACGCCGGCAGTTTCAATCCGGTTCGTATTCAAAGCATGCATCATCAGAGTGGACGTCACATTCGGTTACAGCTCGAGCCCGGGCGTACGCTGCATGACGCCCTGGTAGAACCGTTGCTGACATTGGGAGTGACCAGCGCTTCGACAACTATCCTTAGCGGTTACTTTAGCCATCTGGAATACTGCGTTGCACCACCAGACCCCTCCGGAAATGCCGTCATTGCCTACTCACGTCCTATCGACGCTGGTGCGGGGTTCATGGTGTTTGGTAATGCTACGTTAGGTAAGGACATGCAGAACCAGCCGCTCGTGCATTGCCACGCGACGTTGTGTACTGAAGTCGGCACAGCCAAAGGCGGCCACATTTTACCTAAAGCCTCTATCGTTGGTCCTGCCCCCATTTCGGTGCTTGTAACGGCAATTGATGGCTTCGAGTTACGTCAAGCATTCGATGAGGAGACCAATATTCCTCTATTGAAACCCTATAAGGAGTCGTGACATGACATCTCATATCGCTAATACCCAAAAGGCAGGCGAATTGGTCAAGGTCGAAACCGGCCGTATGGGGCGAGTGGCCTATGCGCGCATCGCCCCTAATGAAGACCTGGTTCAAGGAATAGAGAAGCTATGCTTGGCCGAAGGTTTTCAGAACGCATTCGTGCGCGGTGGGCTTGGTAGTCTTGTTGATGCCTGTCTGGGAACGCTCGATGGCGGCTATCAAGAGATCAATGGCCCCGCGGTAGAAGTGGTAAGTATGGCCGGTGAGGTGCGCTCCCTTGCCGAGGGTACGCTCAGCGCGTCGCTGGCCGGCATCGTGGCCGATACAGACGGAAACGTCTATGGCGGGCCTTTTTTGGCAGGCTGGAACCCGGTGTGCATGACGTTTGAAGTGACCCTCGAAGAGTGGTTGCCCGATAACTGATCGGCCGGCTCTGTTCAACAAGGAGCACTATTCCCCATTAAAACGATCAACAATAACCAATAAGGGTTAATGATGAACATGGACTCACAACCTGCAGTGGTCATTACCGGAGGCGCCTCCGGCATTGGGTTCGCCGTAGCACGTCAACAGCTCGCCCTAGGGGTGGCTGTCTGCCTATTGGATCTGTCAAGCGAGAAGTTGTCTGAGGCCTGTCGAGAACTCGGCATCGCCGATGAAAATGGCCAAGTATGCGATATTACCCAAGAGGCTTCCGTCGAATCAGCCATATGGGACTTCTCGGCTCGCCACATGCTGGGTGGCTTGGTCAACTGTGCGGGGATCGGCATGGATTGCCTGATGGCCGAAACCGATGTTGATGCATTCCGTAAGATCCTCGATATCAATGTCATTGGCACCTTCATTACATCACGAACCTTGGTGCGCTATTGGTTGGATAAGAAGCTTCCAGGAGCGATCGTCAATATTTCGTCCGTATCTGGTTTGTGTGGTAATAAAGGGCGTAGCGCTTACGGGGCTTCCAAAGCGGGGCAGAATGCTCTCACTTGGGTAATGGGTAATGAGCTGGGAAGCCATGATATCCGCGTTAATGCGGTTGCTCCGGGGCCAGTCGATACGCCGTTGGCACAAGCTATGCACACGTCCGAGGTGCGAGAACAGTGGCATGCTCGAGTACCGATGAAGCGCTATGGTACGCCTGAGGAAATCGCCTCGGTCGTCGCTTTTCTGCTTTCTCAAGAGTCTCGCTACGTTAATGGTCAAGTTCTGGCTGTGGATGGCGGCTTCATCAACGCTGGCTTGTTTCGCTGACTGTCAATGATACTGTCCGGTTAGGATGCCCTCCAGTTTAAGTATGGAGGGTCGCTAGAAACGGATATGACAATGGACTTGCCCACACTCATGAAACAACAAAGCTGCAGATAGTGAGCGGGCCCCGCTTTTTACTGCGCCGAGCAGACAGGTGGCCTAAACAAACGTATTGAGCGTTGGGCAAACGTCGCATTGTACTGGGCATCTTTTACCGTAGCTCACAGTTTTCGGCATCATTGGTAATAAAGCATTGTATTAAAGCGTCCCTTGGCTATTAGCAGGTATGCCTATCTGTGTTCAATATCGCTCTGACGAGCGCCATCGATATCGTCCAGCTGTTTCACTACGTACTCAATCTGGACGAGGTCGACCGAGTGCGAACCTTCGGAACGGCCGGCTTGAACCGTATGTGGTCTCAATTCCGAGACGATGATCCGGTGCTCGAACTGCCAATGTACGAAGGCCGCCTAGACCCCTACAAGTGGGCACATCGCGCGTAACGCCTTTGTTAAAAGGTGAGCTTGCGCCCATCGTGGTGGTATCGATAGCCCGCCCCCACCGCAAGCGTTTGCCTGCGGCGGGGGCGGGCCTCGCTTTTTAAGGTTATATTAGTGCTCCTGAAAATGACGCCCGGCCGGGCGTCATTTTATGGGATCGTCACCGTTTTAAATCCCCGGGAGCCCCGATGAGCCTGTTTTCTCTGGTGAGCGTACTGATCACGCTCGCCGCCGTATCGAGCTACTTTAATTACCGCTATATCAAGCTGCCGACGACGATCGGCGTCATGCTGGTCGCGCTACTGGGCTCGCTCGCGCTGATTTTGATCAGCCCCTATAACGACGGCCTTCGCGATGAAGCCACCGCTCTGGTGGCGCGCATCGACTTCGACCAGGTAGTGCTGCACGGGCTGCTGGCGTTTTTGCTGTTCGCCGCCGCCATTCACGTCAAGTTCGACCATTTGCGCCGGGAGTGGCTGCCCATCGGGCTACTCGCCGTGGTGGGCACGCTGATGTCCACGTTCATCGTGGGAACGCTTGCCTGGTGGATACTCGGCTGGATGGGGCTCGGAATTCCTTTCATGCACGCGCTTCTGTTCGGTGCGCTGATCTCACCGACCGACCCCATTGCGGTGGTCGCGATCATGAAATCCGTCGGTGTCTCGCAGCAGCTCGAAAGCCAGATCAGCGGAGAGTCGCTGTTCAACGACGGCCTGGGCGTGGTGGTGTTCATGGTGCTGTTACAGCTCGCAGGGCTCGACGGGGCACAGCAGGGCTCGCACCTTGGCTCGCCGATCGACGCGGCGGCGGTCGGCTTTTTACTGCTCAAGGAGGTGGGCGGGGCGCTGCTTTTGGCGTGCGCCGTGGGCTATACCACCCACCAGATGCTCAAGCGCGTCGATAACTATCAGGTCGAGGTGCTGATCACCCTGGCGCTCGCCATGGGGCTTTACGCCCTGGCAGACGGCCTGCACTTGTCCGCGCCCATCGCCGTGGTGATCGCGGGGCTGTTCGTGGGCAACCACGGACGACAGTTCGCGATGTCGGATGAAACCCGCGAAAACGTCGATACCTTCTGGGAGCTGATCGACGAGATACTCAACGTGGTGCTGTTCTTCTTGATCGGCCTGGAGCTTTTGATTCTGCCCATCGAGCGCGCCTGGCTGTTGGCCGGCGCGCTGATGATTCCTGTCGTGGTCGGCGCGCGCGGCTTCTGCGTCTCCTTGATCATGGGTATGCTCAAGCGGGTCAGAGAGCAATCGCCCGGGACGATCCGGATTCTCACCTGGGGCGGGCTGCGTGGTGGTATTTCGGTGGCCATGGCGCTGTCGCTGCCCGAGGGCGATCTGAGAAACCTGGTGCTGACGCTGACCTATTGCGTGGTGGTGTTCTCGATCGTGGTGCAGGGGCTGACCATGGGCAAAGTGATCCGCTGGAGCAGCCGCGGGTGAACCCATCCAATTCGGGATCGAGATAAGGAGCCTCTACAACGGTTGACTCTCATACCCGGCGCCTTGCAAGCCTCAAGGCAGACGTCGAGCCGCCGATAGGTAATTAACTTCTATCGATAGGGCTGGCGAATGCAGCGATTACTCATCGGGCTTGTGTTGGCGCTGGCCGTCGTGTTGATTGGCTATGTCAGTCTTTATTCTATCCATGCGACCAATAAAGGGTTCGATCCCCAAACCCTGATGGGCACCCTGACAGATGAGCTGGAGTATCGAGTAGATACCGACGCACATCGCTTTTTTGATGCAGCAGACGCCGCTCGGGCCGCTACATGGCACCGTAATCAAAAACCGACGCTTAACCTTGGGAGTGAGCCTAATGGCGCTTGGGTGCGCTTTCGAGTGGATAACACCACATCGGCACCCTTACAGCGCCTGCTCTTGATTGGCTGGAACTACAACCTGGTCGAAGCGTGGGTGCTCGATCGAACAAGTGGTCAGTGGTCGCCTTCCGTTCGCACAGGCAATTTCGTCGAGCCTGCTCGCCGAGACGTCGCAAGCCCCCTGCTGGCCTTACCCATCACATTGCCTTCGGGCCAGGCCGACGTTTACTTGCGCCTTGAAACCCAGCTGCCTTTGATTCTGCCCCTGCGGATGGTTGATCTGGAAACGTTCAATCGTGAAGCGCTTTATGACTACCTGAGCATGGGGGCTTTTTTCGGAGCCCTGCTGGTAATGATGCTTTATAGCGCCTCATTGTTTGTCTTCATTCGCGATAGTTCCTATATCTATTATTGCTGTTACCTGGCGGCGGCGACCCTCTACGTGGGCAGTACTTACAACTATGGTTCCTATTTTTTCTGGTTCGAGTGGAAGTGGCTTAATACACGAGTAGGTTTTTTTTCAGTTGGTTTAACGTTTTTAGCGGCCGGTCTTTTTGAACGACAATTCCTGAATATAAAGCGTGAAGGGGCTTGGCTGCTGGGTGCTGCCAATATACTTATTTTGTATTGGTTCTGCGTCGTTCTGGCGTCATTGCTGTTCCCTAATCACGTCCATGAGCTCTTCATAGAGGAGGCGGGAGCCCTTTCATGTGTTGTGGCGTTGGCCGTTGCGTTCATCGTATGGCAACGGGGCAATGTCTCTGCCGGTTACTATTTCATAGCGTGGACGTGTTTGATGACCTCCACGTTTTTTCTGGTTCTAGCGACGGGGGGAGTGATACCCATGAATACCTCCATACGCTCTGCCCAACTGCTTGGCTTTATACTGGAGTTTCTACTGCTATCGATTGCCTTGGCAGAGCGTATCAGTCGCGAAAAAGCGTCCCGACTGGAGGCTCAAAATGCACTTTTATCGGTGCAAGAGCAAAACAATAGGGTGCTTGAAAAGCAGGTTGCTCTGCGCACTCGCCAACTGGAGAAAGCCAACCGGGAACTGTTGAAGTTGAGCAGTACCGACCCGCTCACTGAACTCGACAATCGCCGTGGCTTTGAAGATAAATTTATTGAAGCACTTCAGCGCAGCCTCGAAAAGCGCGCTCCGTTGGCGTTTTTGATGATCGATATCGATCACTTCAAAGCGATCAACGATACCCATGGCCATAACGTCGGCGATGAGTGCCTGGCGCAGGTGGGTAAAACGCTTGGAAGCTACTGCCAAGACGACACTGCGTTTGCCGGTCGCTTGGGCGGGGAAGAGTTCGCCATCGTTTTTTTCGACCTTTTTACCGACAAGGCGGAGGCAATGGCCGAACGGATTCGAACGGCTATCGCAGATTTGACCGTTGCAACGGCCAGAGAAGAGATTCAGTTAACGGTTAGCATCGGTGTGGCCACAGGGCTGGCCCATATCGACGACCGCATGCCTGCCTTTGCCGAAGCGGCCGACAAAGCGCTTTACCAGGCAAAGAAGCAGGGGCGTAACCGTGTTGTGCTGTCGCCACGCCAAAAGACACACGAGCGACCACGGCAGTGCGACAGCGCACCTGACATGGAGGCGCTTGGCCTGCCTACGCAGTAAGTCTGAGGCATCGAGCATCGGCCTGCTGGCATCAATGAACCGGGCTCCTATACTGAGCGCATACCTACTTTCGAGGATGCGCGCCATGAAACCAGAAAAACTGCCCTCCGGCGCCGGTGACGTGGCTGGCGAATACCCCGAGGTGTGGAGCGCCTATGCCGCACTCGGCAAGGCGTGTTCGGAGTCGGGGCCTTTGGAGGCGCGAAGCCGCCGGCTAGTCAAGCTGGCGCTGGCCGTCGGTAACCGCTCCGAAGGCGCGGTGCACTCCCACGTGCGCCGTGGGCTCGAAGAGGGCATCAGCGCCGAGGAACTCAAGCAGGTGGCAATGCTGGCGGTGCCGACCATCGGCTTTCCCGCTGCCGTAGCGGCGCTGACCTGGATCACCGATATCACCGACGCGAACTGATCCGCCGCTAGCCCAGCATGTTCAGGTACTGGCGCACCACCACGGCGTTGTTGGTGCGCGTCTCTTTCGAGGCGAACACCAGCGTCACCGTTTCCCGCTTTGCGCGCTGAGCAAGCGATTTGAGCGCTTCCCGATGCTCGGTCAGCTCCTTGAGGTAGCGCGTTCGAAACGCCCCCCAGCCGAGCGAGCCGTCGTGAAACGCCTCGCGCAGCTCACGGCTGGGCGCGATCTCCTTCGGCCATTCGTCGATGTGGGCGTGCTGCTTTTTGACGCCGCGCGGCCAGAGGCCATCCACCAGCACGCGGTAGCCATCCTCTTTCTGCGGCGCATCGAAGGCGCGTTTGAGTGCGATCCTTGCCATGTTGCCTCCCTGGTAGATAAAGGCTGATTGCGTGCCTAGCGTCAGGCGGCCACCAGCGGTCTGGCCGGGCCGAAGTGCTCGAAGTGGCGGTGGCTATCATCAATGCCCAGCCCCGCCAGCGCGGTGTCCACGGCGGCCATGAAGCCCTGCGGGCCGACGAAGTAGCAGCGCGCCCTGGGCCCCGGCAGGTAGCGGGCCAGCAGGTCACGATCGATCCAGCCGATGTGCTCGACCCCTTCACCGCGTTCGAGCACGTTGACCACCGTGAGCTGCTCCGGGTAGTCGCGCTTGAGCGCTTTGACGTCGTCGCCAAACGCGTGGTGGTCGCGGTCGATCGCAGCGTGCAGGTACACCACGCGGCGGCCCTCGGTCAGCGCCTGGCGGGCGATGGGTAGAAGCGGCGTCTGGCCCACGCCGCCGCTGGCCAGCAGCAGCGGCTCGCTTCCTTCGATGAGCGTCAGATCGCCGGCCGGTGGCAAAAGCTCCAGGGTGTCGCCCACCGCTAACACATCGTGGAAGTGACGGCTGACGCGGCCCTGCTCCTCACGTTTGATGGAGATCCGGTAGCTTCTGCCGTTGGGCAAATCCGATAGGCTGTAGTGGCGATAAACCGGCTCGCCGTCGATCATCACGCGCACACCAATGTACTGGCCGGGCTCATGGGCTGCCACGGGGCCGCCATCCTCGGGCTCGAAAACGAACGACCGGATGACCGAGCTCTCCTGGTGGGTGCGGGCGATTTTGAAGCGCCGCGCGCCGCGCCAGCCGCCGGGGCGGCTTTCGAACTCGCGGTAGCGCTGATCTTCCAGATCGATCAGAAGGGCGGCCAGCTCATTGTAGAGCGCGCCCCAGGCATCGGCGATCTCCGGGGTGAGTGCGTCTCCCAGCACTTCGCCGATCGCCGCCATCAGGCACTCGCCGACGATCGGGTAGTGCTCGGGCAGAATGTTCAGCGAGACGTGCTTGCTGACCACGATATCCAGCGCCGCCCGCGCCTGGGCCAGGTTGCCCCGGAGCTGAACGTAGGCGAGCACCGCGCCGGCCAGCGCCCGCGGCTGGCTGCCATTTTGCTGATGCACCTCGTTGAACAGCACCTTGACCTCCGGATAGCGTTCGAACATCAGCGGGTAGAACCGACTGGTGATGGCGTTGAGATGCTCGGCAACGACGGGGGCGGTGGCGTCGATCAGCGCTTCCTGCTCGTGGCTCAACATGGCGTGCTCCTCATAAGATGTATTTAAAATATATCTTATAAGGCGTGCCAACAAAGCTCAACGCATGACGCGGTCCGGCGCTTGATCCAGATCAAGGACCGGCGCATTAGCCAAAGGGTGGGTTCAAACGTGGGTAGCGGGAATGCGTAGCAGCCCGGCGAGTTCCGCCGCGTGGCCATCGAGCACATCGGCCAGGGTGTAGCGGTCGAGCACGGCGAGAAAGGCGGCGAGCGCCTCGCCCAGAATGGGTCTGAGCCGGCACGCCGGGGTGATCGTGCAGCCGTTGCCCTGTTGAAAGCACTCGACCAGACCCATGTCCTGCTCGGTATCGCGAACGAGTGCCCCAAGCCCGATGGTGGCAGGATCCTTGGCCAGCAACAGCCCGCCGTTTTTACCGCGAATCGCGGTGACGTAGCCTTTTTGGGCCAGCTCGTGAACCACCTTCATCAGATGATTGCGCGAGATATCGAAGGCTTCGGCGATTTCACCGATCGTCGCGCGCGTCTCACCCTTGACGGCCAGATAGATCAATACGCGAATCGAGTAGTCGGTGAACCGGGTTAGCTGCATGGCGGGCGCCTGACGTTCGCCCCACACGGGGCATCAAGAGGGGAGGCCGTAGCCTAATCACTTACGCATGTCGGGTCAAAGCGGCGTTTCATCATTGGGCGAGGCGCCTTCGTTCGCGGATGCGCTCGCCTGCTCGAACAGCGCCAGCTGGCGATGATCGACGGGTTTGGCGCGCCCGCGCCGGGCGCTGGGTCGGCGGTGGCTGGCAAGTCGGGCCATTAGCGTTTGGCTGATCGCTTTCGCCTCCGGCGTATGGCTCATCTCGAAGATGCGCGTTTTCCACTTCTGCGCCTCGGCCTCGAACTCAAATGGAATCGGGTAGTGCTCACCGGGCGTAAAAGCGTAGCGCGTTTGCAGGCTTTCCGGCAGCGCCCAGGGTTTGGCCCGCCACTCGACGGGCAGCACGTTGAGTTCCGGTACCCAGCGGGCGACGAATTCACCGCTCGGGTCGTTGTCCTCGGCCTGCTTGATCGGGTTGTAGATGCGCAGCGTATTGAAGCCAGTGGCGCCGGACTGCATCTGGATTTGCGGGTAGTGAATGCCGGGCTCGAAATCGGTAAACAGCCGCGCCAGGTGAAGGCCGGGCTCACGCCAGTGAAGGCCGAGGCCGAAGGTGGCAAACGAGATCAGCATCGCGCGCATACGAAAGTTGATCCAGCCGGTATGAATCAGGCAGCGCATGCAGGCATCCACCAGCGGCACCCCGGTTTGGCCGCACTTCCAGGCCAGCAGGCGCGGGTGCTGCGGGTCGCGTTCGCGCAGCCCCTTGAGCGCCGGGTGCAAGGTTTTATCTTCGATGCTCGGCTCGCTTTCGAGCTTTTGAATGAAGTGGCAGTGCCAGTGCAGCCGCGAGGCGAGTGAGCGTAGCGAATGTGCCCAGCGGGTCTTCTCAGCATGCTTTTCGCGCTGATGGCGAAGCGAGCGCACTACCTCGCGCATCGAAAGCGTCCCCCAGGCCAGGTGCGGCGAAAGCCGCGAGCCGTGCACCTCGGCCCGCAGGGGTTTGGAGATCGAGCCCCGGTAGCGCTCGCCGCGCTGGGTGATGAATCCGTACCAGAGCGCGCGCCCGGCGCGGCGCCCACCAAACTGGCGCTCCGGGCAGGGCGTGGTGTCGACACCCAGCGTGAGCGTAGGGAGTTCTTCCACCGGCCGGTGATGAAACGCCTCCCAGCCGGGAGCGGGGCGGGCGCTTGCAGGCGCCTTGAAGGGCGGGGCCTGCATCAGCGCTTCCCACTGCTCCTCCCAGGCGGTTTGATCCACGCGGCTTTTCAGCCCGCGCACCACGCCCACCTGGCGGTGCTCGTGCCACGTTACTCCTTCGGCGCGGCACCACTCACCCACCGCCACGTCGCGCGCATAGCTCCAGGCATTGCCGGTTTCCTCATGGGAGTAGAGCGTGAGCGCCCCGTAGTGCGCCTTCAGCGAGGCGAGCAGCGCGAGCACGTCGCCTTCCCAGATACACAGCGGCAGCCCGCGCGCGCCCAGCGCCGCCTGCAAATCGACCAGCGAGTCGGCGGCGAACTGCCAGTGGCGAAGGGCGCTGTCCGGCGCCTGCCACTGGCCGGGCTCGATGGCGAACACCGGCAGCACCCAACCCGCCTCGGCGGCGAGAGTGAGCGGGGCGTGGTCGTGAACACGCAGATCGCGCTTGAACCACACCACATGAATACCGGCAGTGGCCATGGGTCTCCTTGGGCTATCCGTGCCCGGGTCGTAGCGTTACCATCAAGCGTTGGTCACTTTTCACCAGGGAGCAAGCCCATGTACATCGCCATGAACCGTTTTCGTATCGCCCCGGGCGGGGAAGAGGATTTTCTCGAGGTATGGCGCAACCGCGACTCGCACCTCGAGGAAGTGCCCGGTTTCAAGGAGTTCAAGATGCTCCAGGGCGAGAAGCAGGAGGATCACACCGTGTTCATTTCTCACAGCATTTGGGAGAGCGAGGCGGCTTTCCGCGACTGGACCAAATCCGAGGCGTTTCGCAAGGCGCATGCCAATGCCAAGTCGCCGGAAGGGATTTATCTGGGGCCGCCGAAGTTCGAAGGGTATGAGGTGGTACTTTAAGGCTTGCCTTTGAAATCATGTATTTGATGCTGCCGCTTTCGAGCGGCAGTTTTGTGTAGGGCTTGGATGAAATGATGGTGGGCGCCAGTCGGTGACCTATGGCTGAGGGCTGTCATCGAATTTACGCGTGACCTAAGATAAGTTTGTAAATAAAGTATGACTGAATCGCGTAAAACGAGCGGGCACGCGAAGAGGGGATAGGCTGCCTACGGAATAGCCGTCTCTATTAAAATCAGTAAGTTACGGGCGTGTGCGGGCTGTATAACACCAATAAACGCGCAGGCGCTTTTATTGGTGTTATACGGTTGAAGATATAATCACTGTTATGTAAAAGGACTTAATTATGACAAATAAAGAAAAAAGGTTGCTAGAAGCATATTCTGAATATGTAGCTGGTAGATTTAATGAGCTGACAAACAAAATTGTCGTGGTTGTCGTTTTTTTTGGGTACACTCTCTGCTCTAACAAATTTGGCAATCTATAACTTTTGGATAGTGGTTATTATACTCGGTGTGTTCTTATAGTTGATGCTTAGCGAGCGCAACGCTCCTAACTCTCAACTAAAAAAACACTCAATAAGCTAGAGTGTAAATATAAGAAGAAGGAGGAGGATAAAGATTCTTTAGAAGAAATCAGGTCATATGACATTTTGAAAGGTTTTAGTGCCAGAATTGTAAAGCACAACCTGCAGTTGTTATTCGGAGTTTTATTTTGAATATATAAAGGGTTTATTCATGCTCTTAATGCTGGGTTCATATAGGGCTATGAGGCTGATCTATAGCTACATAACAAGGCGCTTAACAGTGACCCGTAACGCGTGGCATACTTTTTTGCTGTGCAAAAGTGTATGCCACGGTTCGGGTACGTTAGCTTGGCGTTATGTTTTTGAGAGAACACTGTGAATAATTTTACCCATCTATATCAAAGCTATAAGTATTCAATGGTTCGCATCACTGTTAGAACGGAGTTGGGAGATTTAAGTAATGGCTCTGCTTTTCATATAGGCGATGGATGGCTTGTAACAGCAGCTCATGTTGTGAATGACGGTGAGATCGAGGAAATAGTTTCGGAGTATTGCAGTCAAGACTTGGAAATAGAAAAGATAATTTGCCACAGTGACGAGCGGATAGATCTTGCGTTACTGAAAACAAACTTGGATCTTAATCACTACCTCACAAAAACTACTATACACGGTACATTAGAGGGTTTTGTACAAACTGACCACATAGAGATTGGTGGTCACTTAGATGGCTGGATAGGCGACGAGTTAGTTTTGTCAAAAGTTCTACTTATGGGATACCCTCCCGTTCCATTTTCTAGTGGTCCAGTTCTTCTTGCCTCTGAAGGTGAGGTAAATGCTGTGGTTGATAAATACAATGGTCCTCATCCACATTTTGTAATTTCAAATATGGGTCGTGGTGGCTACAGTGGTGGACCAGTTTTGAGTGAATTTGGTTTCCTGCTAGGAGTTCTTATAGAATCTTTGGTAGTAAACAACCAGTCCGAGGAGCTTGGATATTCCTCTGCTGTATCTGTTGAGCCATTATTGGTGCTTCTTCAAGAAAATGGGGTTTACCCTGGGAAAAATAGAGAAACCATAGAGGTTCTTCTTGAAGGCGCCGACCATTGGGATCAAAAGACATAACAAGCAATTGCAGCGGATCAAAATTTGCTGCGCAAACTTTGCCCGCTGAATTGGGCGTTAGGCAATCGATAGGAGATCTAATGAAGTGGGGACGGAATATTTACGTGGATTACTGCTGTCACGTTGTTGACCTGTACTCCCGGTTTTTAGGTGAGCAAAGCGTTAAACCAAATCGAGATTTCTTCCATGCGCCCGGAAAGCATTGCTGCAATGGCTACTGCATTGCTTGTAGGTGCAGTCTAACCAGACGACGAGACATTTTATTTACCTATCAGCTTTTCTAGTGCCACACCAAGAAGATAAAAATCTCAAGCCGACTTTAGAAGCCAACTCGCGCTATCCACGAAATCGACATGCATTAGTAGGCTTGTCACGATGCACGCTTAGAGTCTCATATGAGGTCACGAGTAACAGAAAATGGCGAAACCCAATAAAAAGGGCCCGACCAAAACCATCGATATTTTTTGTAAGAACTGCGGTGCCCAGCTGTTCAAATATCGCAAAGGGGGTAAGGGAGCGCTCGTGAAATGTTTCAAAGAGCGCATTGTGGAAGACTTCACAGCCTTGGCTTGTATATGTCCTCAATGCGAAAAAGCGTTCGCACGTGAGACGTTAGTGCGCGGCACGCCAGCGTATAAATTTATCGGTGGAAAAGTGTGGTTTAAATAACGCTTTAATTCTTGAACCTGTTGGTTCAATGGCTACTTCAAATAGACTATCAATAGGTGACGGCAGGAATTTACGGCTAACCTTCATTAATTAAGGTGAAGGTCGCAGGCGACGTCACCCCCTGATTGAGTAGCGCTACACTTTAGAGTCCGATCCTATGCGTAAGGAGATTGGACATGAAGAAGCGTTTCAGCGAAGAACAGATCATCGGTTTTCTGGGCGAAGCCGAAGCAGGACTGCCCATCAAGGAGCTATGCCGTCGGCACGGTTTCTCAGAAGCCAGTTACTATCTATGGCGCAGCAAGTTTGGCGGCATGAGCGTCCCCGATGCCAAACGACTCAAAGAACTCGAAGCCGAAAATGGGCGCTTGAAAAAGCTGCTCGCGGAGTCGCTACTGGAAATGGAGGTCACTCGGGAGGCGCTGAGAAAAAAGTGGTGAGTGCCCCGGCACGCCGAGACGTGGTGCGCTTTATGGTGTCACGTGGTCTGAGTGAACGCCGAGCGCTCCGTGTCATCCATATGAGTGCCAGTGCATTGCGCTATCAATCGGCCCCTGACCGCAATGGGGCATTGCGTGAACGCATTACGGCCCTGGCCCATCGGCATCGTCGCTATGGCGCTGGCATGATCTACCTGAAGCTGCGTCAAGCCGGTGAACAGGTCAATCATAAGCGCGTCGAACGCCTCTACGCGGCGGCTCGATTGCAGGTAAAGCGCCGCAAGCGCAAGAAGGTTCCTGCGTCTGAGCGAAAGCCCCTTGGCCGTCCTTGTGCCGCCAACCAGGTCTGGTCAATGGATTTTGTATTTGACCGTACGGCAGAAGGACGCGTGATAAAGAACCTCACCGTTGTCGACGACGCCACCCATGAAGCCGTGGCGATCGTACCTGAACGGGCCATTGGCGGCCTGTCGTTAACACGGATTCTGGATCATCTGGCTATACAACGTGGCCTGCCAAGCGCCATTCGTACGGATAATGGAAAGGAGTTCTGCGGACGCGCCATGCTGACGTGGGCTCATCAGCATGGTGTCGCCCTGTTTTTAATCGAACCTGGAAAACCCAATCAAAACGCCTACATCGAATCGTTCAATGGGCGTTTTAGAGACGAATGTCTAAATGAGCACTGGTTCACCAGCCTGAATCACGCGAGGATCATCATCGAGGCGTGGCGACGGGAATACAACGAAGAAAGACCGAAGAAAGGGCTTGGAGGGTTAACGCCTTCCGCCTATGCCGAGCAACTGGTGTTAAAACACGATAAAGTAACTTCAGACTCTAAACCCGGGTGCTACTGAAGATGGGGTGACGTCGCAGGTACAGCGTTGCCAAGTAGGCTTTGCGCATCGTATTCCCCTCGTTTCCAAGAGGTGGGCCGCACTCTATAAATTGACGTGATGCCATAGAACGGTAACGTTAAAAACGGGATCTTGTACCGCTAACACAGCGAGCTCGGTATATTAACCCGGCCATGGGGCTGCTCGTGGCGCGAATCATCCAGACGTGGGTCGTATGGGTGTGAACCATTGAAACAAAGAGGAATCGGTT
Organism: Halomonas sp. PAMB 3264; assembly: GCF_031954245.1. Taxonomy (NCBI): domain Bacteria; kingdom Pseudomonadati; phylum Pseudomonadota; class Gammaproteobacteria; order Oceanospirillales; family Halomonadaceae; genus Halomonas; species Halomonas sp. PAMB 3264. The sequence goes on along the minus strand of NZ_CP134866.1, from coordinate 3,366,248 downwards.
TTGAAATTAGTGAAAACCTTGCTGATGGGGCTTCTGCTGCTGGGGTGCTCATCCTTGGCAAGCGCGTCGGATTACTACGTCGATATCACCAACGATACGGGCTATACCATTTTGTATATGTACGTCAGCCCGGCGAAGGCCGAGACCTGGGAGGAAGACATGCTGGGTAGTAATGTATTTCGAGACGGTGAGACCCAGCGGGTGACGCTAACCAACTACGAAAGCCCCCTATTCGATATTCGCCTGGTGGATGAAGACAAGGACAGCTACACCTTCTGGGATGTGGATGTCTCGCAGCGCGATATCGTAGTCACGCTGAGTGATCTGGATTAAAGCAGCGTCGCGGCGTGATGATCGCGTCGCCTTGAGCGGTTAGCGCGAATATTCATCCAGAGTATTTATTCCTGCGCAAGGCTCGGCCACTGTCGCCATGTTAAAACGGCTTGCCTTTTCTTTAGAAGGCAAGCCGTTTTTATATAATGCAAAGCGTAGCGGTTTTGAGTAGTTCAGGTTTTTTATCGACCTTTTCGATTACAGGGTGGAGCGTGGGCAATATGTCGTGCTTTCAGTGGCCTTCTCACTATTAAACTTTCGGTAGCACGTTATATCTTGGCGCCGTCTTCTCCAGCCTCCCCGTAAGCGTTCACTATGGTTGGTGTTCAGATTGAGCGCGGCACCAAACTCGGCAATACACGCTCCAATACCCGCGCCACCTGCAACACCTTCAAATCCTGATACTTCCCCGCCACAAGATGCAGCCCCACCGGCAGCCCGTGGTCATCCAGCCCGCAGGGGAGTGAAGCAGCGGGCTGCTGAGTGAGGTTGAAGGGGTAGCTGAAGGGCGTCCAGTCCATCCAGTCCTGGTAGGGGCCATGCGGCGGTACGTTGTGGCCCGCCTCGAACGGCGCAATCGGCATCGTGGGCGTGACGAGTAGATCGAATCGTTCGTGAAACGCGGCCATGTGGGCGGTGAGGTCGCTGCGCTTGCGCCGGGCGGCCAGGTACGCCGAGAGCGAGACATCCTGGCCGCGCCGGGCGATGTCGAGAAAGCCGGGGTCCAGCGCTGCCTGCTGTTCGTCATCCAGCTTCTCCAGCGCTTGGGTGGCGCCGGCGAACCAGAGGGTATTGAAGGTGTCGAGCGGGTTGGCAAAGCCCGGGTCGATGCGCTCGACCGTGGCGCCCAGCGCTTCCAGGTGCGCCACGGCTTCCTCTACCTTACGGGCGATATCCGGCGCCACGTTCACGTAGCCTAGGTGCGCGCTGAAGGCGATGCGGTAGCCGGTCAAGTCCGCGGGCGGCGGGGCAAGCCAGTCCGGCCCCTGCGGGTTGCCCGCGTAGCCGTCCCGGGCGTCGGGCTTTGCCATCACGCTGAGCATCAGCGCGGCGTCGGCGGCGGTGCGGGTCATGGGGCCCAGGTGGGAAAGCGTGCTCATGGCGCTGGCGGGCCACTGGGGTACCCAGCCAAACGTCGGTTTGATGCCGAAGGTGCCGGTGAAGCTCGCCGGAATGCGAATCGAGCCGCCGGCATCGCTGCCCTGGTGCAGAAGCCCCAGGTTCAGCGCCGCCGCGGCCCCCGCGCCGCCGGAGGAGCCGCCGGGCGTCAGCCGGGTATCCCAGGGGTTGCGGGTAATGCCGTGCAGCGGGTTGTCGGTCACGCCTTTCCAACCGAACTCCGGCGAGGTGGTCTTACCGATGATGATCGCGCCGGCCTCACGCAGGTGGCGGCTGATCGGCGCGTCCACCTCCCAGGGGCCATCCGGCGAAGTAGTGGTCGAGCCCATGCGAGTGGGAAGCCCGCGGGTCAGGGTCAGATCCTTGATGGTGACCGGTACGCCATCCAGTGGGCCGCAGGGCGTGCCCTGTTGCCAGCGCCGGTGGGAAGCCTGGGCGAGCTCCTGTGCTTGCGCCGAGTTGACGACGCTGAAGGCGTTGACGCGCGGGTTGTGGCGCTCGATGCGTGCCAGACAATCCTCGACCAGCGCTTCGGGGCTGAGTGAGCCCTGCTCGAAGCGTGCAAGCGCTTCGACGGCGGTCAGAGTCTCGAAGGTATCGGCAGAAGGGCTGGCCATCAAGCGTCTCCCTTGACCGTACCCGCCGCGTCCAGTACCGCGTGGAGCAGTACGTTGGCGCCAGCGTGAACGTGTTCCGGCGTGGCGCTTTCGGCCTCATTGTGGCTGATGCCGTCCTTGCAAGGAATGAAGATCATCGCCGCCGGTACCACGCGCCCGAGAAAGATGGCGTCGTGGCCCGCGCCGCTGATGATCTCTTCGTGAGAAAGCCCCAGTGCCTCGGCGCCTTTGCGAACCTGCTCCACGCAGGTTTTATCGAAGTACTCCGGCGCGAAGGTGGCGGTGGGGGTCAGTTCCCACTCCAGCCCGTGGCGCTCGCTGATCTCTTCGACCGCCCCGGCCACCTCGCGGCTCATCGCCTCCAGTGCTTCCGGCTCCCAGTGGCGCATGTCCAGAGTCATCTTCACCTGGCCGGGAATCACGTTGCGTGAGCCCGGATGAAGCTCCATGTAGCCCACCGTGCCGCGGCCGTGGGGCGCATGATTGTGGGCGATGCGGTTGAGCGCGTGGGTGACTTCCGCCGCGCCCATCATGGCGTCGCGGCGCAGGTGCATGGGCGTGGGGCCGGCGTGGGCTTCGAGCCCGGTCAGCGTGAGGTCGAACCACTTCTGCCCGAGCGCGCCGATCACCACGCCGATGGTGGTGTGGTTCTCCTCGAGGATGGGGCCCTGCTCGATGTGCGGCTCGAAGTAGGCCGCGATCTCCTTCGGCGATACTTCATCGCTGCCGCGGTAGTCGATGGCGTCGAGCGCCTCGCCCGCGGTCACGCCATCGTGGTCGGCGCGCGCCATCATCTCGTCGAAATCGAGCTCGCCGGTAAATATGCCGGAGCCCATCATGCAGGGAGCGAAGCGACAGCCTTCTTCGTTGGTCCAGGCGACGATCTCCACCGGCGCTTGGGTCTGGATGTGGTGCTGGTTGAGCGTACGCAGCACCTCGAGACTCGCTAGCACGCCGAAGGCACCGTCGTACTTGCCGCCGGTGGGCTGGCTGTCCAGGTGGCTACCGGCCATAACGGTTTTTGCGTCAGGGTCGCGGCCTTCGCGGCGGGCGAAGATGTTGCCGACCCGATCAATGCGGATCGAGCAGCCTTCCGCTTTGCACCACTCGATGAAAAGGTCGCGGCCCTGGCGGTCCAAATCGGTCAGCGCCTGGCGGTTGACGCCGCCCTTGGCCGTGGCGCCGAGCTTCGCCATCTCCATCATCGAATTCCAGAGACGGTCGCTGTCGGTCTTCATTGCGTCATGGGTTTGTTGAGTTGTCATTGTTGGCTACCTCGCGGGTGAGAGTCGGTGGAATGGTCTGTCGCCAGGTCGTGCAATCGTGAGCGCTGCGTCGGGTCCATGTGCAGGCCGGCGGCGAGCATTTGCTCGGCCATTTCGGCTTCCAGCGCGCTCATGTGGTGTTCGGCGTCCGCCATGTGCTCGGTCATCAGCTGGCGCACCTGTCGCGTATCCTCGATGCGGTAGGCCTCGACCAACCGGCGGTGGTAGTCGTGGTTGGCCTGGTCGAACTGCTTGCGCTCGGGGATATAGGCTTTTTTGATCACCACCAGATCGCGCAGCATGTCGTTGAGAAACCGGCACATAAAGGCGAGCAGGGGGTTTGGGCAAACGTCGGCCAGGAGCTGGTGAAACTCGAGCTCCAGAAAACGCTGTTGGCGATGATCCTCTTCGTGGTCGCAGCCGCCGCAGGCGGCCATATTCGCTTCCAGGCGCTCGAAGTCTTCAGGCGTCAAGCGCCCGACCACCGAGGCGGCAAGCTCTACCTCGAGCAGTTTGCGCAGCTGATAGACTTGGCGTCCGTCCAGCTTCTGAAAGTGCAGGAAGCTTCGCAGCAGGCGGCTGGCGGGCTCCATGCCCGGCTGATTGATCACTGCGCCGCCCTTCGGGCCGGTTTTGAGCGTGATCAGCCCCTCTACTTCGAGGATCTTGAGCGCCTCGCGGATCGTGCCCTTGGCGCTTTCATAAAGCGCCATCAGGGCCTTCTCGTTGGGCAGGCGGTCGCCCGCCTCGAGCCCTTCGGCGGCGATCCAGCGCTTGATGTCCTCGCTGATCAGTTCGGCAAGCTTGGGTCGCCGCGTTCCGGGCGTGAAGCCGCTGGCCATGGTTATAGGCCTCGATGGCCGGCGGTTTCACTCACGGCGGGTGTGTCGTTTGCGCGCTCAGGGTGGTACTCGGCGTCGTACTCGCCGCGGGCACGCTCGAAACGCGTCACCACATCCGCATCTCGGCGCTTGAGTACCACGCTCAAGCTGACGAAGAGTGCGACGTTGAGCAGCAGACCCCAGACCCCAGCGTGAAAACCAAAGGGCGCGGCCAGCGGCCCGAAGGTCATCAACAGCACGCAGGCAACGCCGCCGAGTAGCCCGACCAGCGCAGCGGTGGGGTGAGCCCTTTTCCAGGTGATCGCGCCGACGGTGGGGACGATGAGCTGGGCGGTGCCGGCCAGAGCCGCAATGCCGATGGTCACGAGCACGCCGGGCACCGCCAGCGCCATGATGTAGGCCGCCAATGAAAACCCGACCAGCGAGTAGCGCCCGATGGTTACGATGCGCGCCTGGCTCGCGTCGCGGTTCACGTAGCGCTTGTAGATATCCATGGTGACGATGGTCGAGACCGCGTGGATCTGCGAATTGGCGGTCGACATCGCCGCCGAAGCGCCGGCGGCCATGATCAGCGAGGCGAGCAGGTAAGGCGCGTACTCCATCAGCATGATGGGCAGAATCTGGTCCGGGTTATCCACACCCGGCTCCAGCAACACGCCGGAATAACCCGACAGTACTGAGCCCACGTAGGCGAATGCGGCCAGTCCCAGCAGAAATGGCATCAGGTTGAAGAGCTTGCCGTGCTTGACCGAATACATGCGCAGCCAGATCTGCGGGCCCATGAAGGCACCGATGGCGGTGACCACGAACAGTGAGAACCACATCGGGTAGCCCATGGTGCCGTTGGGCCCCGGCAGAGTCAGGTGCTCTGGTGAGCTTTGCTGCAGCTGGCTGAACAGGGCGACCGGGCCGCCTACCTGGGTCGAGATGTAGTAACCCGCGTACATCATGCCGAAGAAGAGCAGGGCACCGTAAATGACATCGGTCCAGGCGATGGCACGAATACCGCCAATCCACACGTAGATAATAATAATGAAATAGAACAGCAGCGCCGCAAGCCAGAAAGGAATCAGCCCATTGGAGGCCACTTCGATGAGGTAAGCACCACCGGTCAACTGAATTTGCAGATAGGGCACAGTGAAGATCAGCGTAATAGCCGCCACGGTGAGGCGAAGCGCTTCGCTGTTGTAGAAGTCGCCCATCAGATCCGACGGGGTCAGATAGTCAAAGCGTTTACCCAGAAACCAGACCCGCTTGCCGATCCAGTAGTACATGAACCCGAACAAGAGATTCCAGGCAAGCGCGGTCAGAAAGACCGGCCCGTTGGTGTAGAAAGTGGCGTTGGAGCCGAGAAACGCAAACGCGCTCCACCAGGTGGCCGCCACGGTGAAGAAGACCGCGATGCTGCCCATCGCGCGTCCTTGCACGAAGAAGTCCTCGCTGGTGGCCTGGGACTGCCGTGCCGATACGACGCCCACGATCAAGGGGATGATCATGAACGCGGCGATGATCAATAGGCTGCCGCTCATGATGTCTCTCCCGCTGGCTCTTTTGGCTGGTTAAGTGGCGCAGATGCACTTCCCCAGTTAGTGAAGTAAGCCGCCAAAAACAGGGCGGTCAGCACGAACCACCAAAAGAGATTCCATGCGAGCAGAAAGGGGACCCCCATAATTAAGGGTTCGATTCGGTTTGCCAGTAAAATGAGGGGACTTTCCAGCATGACGAAGCTGATGATTATACCGGCGTAGAGCACCAGCTTGGGTCGGGGTAGGTTTTTCATAAGTCACTCGGCTCGTTGATTTATGTTTGAAAGTGCGAGCTTTTTTAATCCACAAGCAGGTGTTGAAACTTCGAGGAAGTTATCACCACGAACTTGCTGAAGGGCGTGTCACAATTTTTATATTTATTCGTATAAATATTATCTTTAGGGCGTTTAAGGGCCAGGGTCAAGGCCGTCCAGGATTAAAGAACCCTTATTTACGTATAAATTAACTAACGTGAACTAAAGAAAAATGGTGTTTTATTGACGTAGCGGGCAGCGCATTCTGATTGGGTATCCAACACTTTGGAGCCTGAATCATGACGGATCTTTCGACCGGCGCTTCGCCGCTGAGCGCGGAGGCTGAGAGCCCGAGCGCCAAGCTCAACCACCACTACTGGATGCCCTACAGCGGCAACCGCGATTTTCGCGCGAACCCGCGGGTCATCACCGGGGCCGAGGGGCGCTATTACATCGACGACCAGGGCCGCAAGCTTTTCGATTCGCTCTCCGGGCTCTGGACCTGCGGCGCCGGGCACAATCGCGAGGAGATCCAGAAGGCAGTTTCAAAACAGCTCGGCACGCTCGATTTCGCGCCGGGCTTTCAGATCGGCCACCCCCTGGCGTTCGAACTTGCCGAGAAGATCGCAAGTCTCACGCCCCAGGGGCTCGATCATGTGTTTTTCACCAACTCCGGGTCGGATGCGGCGGACACCTCGATCAAGATGGCCAAGGCCTACTGGCGCTTGAAAGGCAGGCCCGAGAAGACGCGCCTGATCGGCCGCGCCAAGGGGTATCACGGCGTCAATATCGGCGGCACGAGCCTGGGCGGCATCGGCGGTAACCGCAAGCACTACGGGCAGTTGATGGACGTGACCCATCTGCCGCACACGCTGCAGGCAGGGCACGCGTTTACCCGCGGCCAGGCCGAGACCGGGGCTGAGCTGGCCGATGCGCTGCTCGACCAGATCGCCCTGCACGACGCTTCGAACATTGCTGCGGTAATCGTCGAGCCGATGTCCGGCTCCGCCGGCGTCATCGTGCCGCCAAAAGGGTACCTGGACCGGCTCCGCCAGATTTGCACCGATCACGATATCCTCTTGATCTTCGATGAAGTAATCACCGCCTTCGGGCGCAGCGGCGCGCGTACCGGCGCCGAGGCGTTTGGCGTCACGCCGGACATCATGAACGTGGCCAAGCAGGTGACCAACGGCGCGGTGCCCATGGGGGCGGTGATCGCAAGCAGCGAGATCTTCGATACCTTCATGCACGGCGGTGGCTCGGCCCATGCCATCGAATTCCCCCATGGCTACACCTACAGTGCCCACCCGGTGGCCTGCGCGGCGGGGCTGGCCTCGCTCGAAATGCTCGAGCGCGAGGATTTCCCCGCCCAGGTGCGCGGTATCGCCCCGGCCTTCGAGGAGAAACTGCACGCGCTGAAGGACCGCTCTCACGTGGTAGATATTCGCAATTATGGCTTGGCCGGGGCCATTCAGCTCGCCCCACGCGCGGGCGACCCGACCATTCGCCCGCGCGACGCCCACCTGGCGCTGTGGGAGGCGGGCTTCTACGTACGCTTTGGCGGCGACACGCTGCAGTTCGGCCCGCCTTTCGGCACCACCGAGGCCGAACTCGAGCGGCTCTTTGACGCCGTCGCCACCACCCTGGACGCTCTGGCTTAACCAATTGGAGAACACACGATGGATCTAGTGGCCCACCTGATCAACGGCGAATCCGTTCAAAGCGCGACGACGCTCGACGTCACTAACCCCTCCACCGGCGAGGTGATTCGCCAGGTGGCGGAGGGTCGCCGCGAGGACGTCGAGCGCGCCATTGCCGCCGCCCAGGCGGCGTTTCCCGCCTGGCGCGATACGCCGCCGGCCAAGCGCGCCCAGGTCATGTACCGCTTCAAGCAGCTTCTGGAAGACGATGCCGAGCGCTTGGTGAGGCTTGTCAGCGAGGAGCACGGCAAGACGCCGGAAGACGCGCTGGGCGAGCTCAAGCGCGGCATCGAGAACGTCGAGTACGCCTGTGGCGTGCCGGAGCTTCTGAAGGGCGAGTACTCCCACAACGTGGGCCCGGGGATCGATGCGTGGTCGAACTTTCAGCCGCTCGGCGTGGTGGCGGGTATTACGCCGTTCAACTTCCCCGCCATGGTGCCGCTGTGGATGTATCCCATGGCGATCGCCTGCGGTAATACCTTCGTGCTCAAGCCGTCGGAAAAGGACCCGAGCGCGGCGCACGCCGTGGCGGCGCTGCTGAAAGAGGCTGGGCTTCCGGACGGCGTGATGAACGTGGTGCACGGCGGGCGCGAAGCGGTCGAAACGCTGCTCGACGCCAAGGCGGTCAAGGCGATCTCGTTTGTGGGCTCCACTCCCGTGGCCGAGGCAATCTACAGCCGCGGCACGGCGAACGGCAAGCGCGTCCAGGCACTGGGCGGTGCCAAGAACCACGCCGTGGTACTGCCGGATGCGGACCTTGAAAATGCTGCCAACACGCTGATGGGCGCGGCGTTTGGTAGCTGCGGCGAGCGCTGCATGGCGATCTCGGTGGCGGTGTGCGTGGGCGATGAAACCGCCGACCGGCTGGTCGAGACGATGCTGCCCAAGATTCGTGATCTCAAGGTCGGCCCCGGCACCGATAAGGGCCTGGACATGGGCCCGCTGGTCACCGCCGAGCACCGTGACAAGGTGCTGAGCTACATCGCAGACGGCGTCAACGCCGGCGCCCGGCTTACCGCCGACGGTCGCGAGCTGTCAGTAAAAGGCCATGAAAACGGCTACTTCGTCGGTGGCTGCCTGTTCGATCATGTCACCGCCGATATGCGCATCTACCGGGAAGAGATCTTCGGCCCGGTGCTGTGCGTGGTGCGCGTGGGAAGCCTGGACGATGCCATGGCGCTGATCAACGACCACGAGTACGGCAACGGCACGTGCCTGTTCACCCGCGACGGCGAGGCCGCCCGGCGCTTCACCGACGGCATCGAGGTCGGCATGGTCGGCGTCAACGTGCCGCTGCCGGTACCGGTGGCCTACCACAGCTTCGGCGGCTGGAAGCGCTCGCTGTTCGGCGACCTGCACGCCTATGGGCCGGATTCCGTGCGCTTCTACACCCGGCGCAAGGCGGTTTCCCAGCGCTGGCCCTCGGTGTCCGAGGCGACCCGCGCCGAGTTCTCCTTCCCCGCCAACCAGAGTTGACGTCCTCCTCCAACCAGGACATCGTCTCAGCACCGCCTTCGGGCGGTGCTTTTTTTGGCCGTGTTAAAGCGCACCGAGCGCAAAACCATAGGTCATTAACGAAAATTCTAGCCAGTACAAGCTGAAAATCCGCTCAAATGGCGTAAAATGATTATAAAGCGCCATTTTTAGGAAGGAGGGTTGCATGGCCATCACCACAATGTCCGTCGAAGAACGCCGCAATATGAGTGCGTCGGTCATGCGTACCTATCCCAATATTGTCAGGGATTGGCAGCTCAAGGAGCATGACGCCGCACTGTTGCTGGGCGTGCCTGACGCGACCTATCGCCGCTGGAAGCAGGCGCCCGATAAGGCGCGTCTGGATCAGAGCCAGATGGAACGAATGTCCTTGATTCTGGGGATCTACAAAGCGCTACAGATTTTATTGCCGCGTAGTGACGCCGCTGATACCTGGCTGCGCCGTGCCAACCAGAACCCGCTTTTCTCCGGCCAGCCGCCGCTGGATCGACTGCGCAGCGGTCTGGTGTCCGATCTTTACGTGGTCCGACAGCACCTCGACGGTGCACGAGGCGCGGGGCACGCATGAGTTTTACCCGTACGGCCCTGCAGTGGCGGCCCAGTTACCGGGTGGTGCCTTCACGGTTTCCGCCCATCGATTTGTTCGAACGGGTGGCCGAGCCGGACGACTGGTCACTGCTGAACCAGTTGGAGGGAGAAACGTCCGCTCGCCTGAGAGAGGAAGCCGGCGCGATTCATATGATGCCGGCATCGGATCGACGCTACGGCCCGGGATGGACGCCCATCATGGCGGCTTTCTGCCACTTCAGCGGTCAAGGATCACGTTTTAGCAACGGAAGCTTCGGCGTCTATTACTGCGCCCGAACCGAAGCCACGGCGATTGCCGAGACGCGCTATCACATGGAACGGTTCATGAAGGACTCCAATGAGCCCCCAATGCAGCTGCAGCAGCGCGTCTACCTGTCCGATCTTCAGGGCGAACTTTTTGATCTGCGCGATAACCCGGAAGCCGCGCCCCTGTTGAATCCCGAAAGCTGGCAAGCAGGACAGGCGTTTGGTTTGCGTCTTCGAGAAGACGGCGCCGACGGCATCGTATATCCCAGCGTGAGAGAGACGGGCGGTGAATGCGCCGCGGTGTTGCGACCGCCCGTCATGTCGGCCACTCGACAGGGACGCCACTTGGGGTACGAGTGGGACGGCGAGCGGATTCGTCATGTGCTGGAATTGACGTGGGTGAATTGAAAAATCAACATCTTGTTTTGAACCTGCCGGGGCTGCGAACAGCGCCCAGGCGTTTTTCACCGTTTCGTGTCAGAGGGCAGAGCCGCGCGTGCCAAGAACCCAGGAAGAGATTCGTCAGACCAACGTCAAGAACATCCTTCAGGCCGCCGAGCGCTTGTTTGCCGAAAAAGGCTACGCCGGCGCCTCGATGGGTGAAATCGCCGCGCTAGCCGGGCTGCCCAAATCCAACGTGCACTACTACTTTTCGACCAAAAAGGCGCTCTACCAGGAAGTGCTGCTGGCGCTGCTGGAGCTCTGGAAGCAGGATGCGCTGTGCTTCGAGCTCTATGACGATCCCCGCGTGGTGCTCTCGACCTACATTCGCGCCAAGATGAACCACTCGCGCTACCGCGCCCACGGCTCAAAAATCTGGGCCATGGAGGTCATGCAGGGCGCGCCCATTATCGGTAAGCGCCTGCGCGAGAACCTCTTCGATTGGGCCAAGCTGAAAGAGGCCAGGATCAGCGAGTGGGTGAAAACGAAGCAAATCGCCCCGGTGGAGCCGTCGCACCTGCTTTACATGATCTGGGCCTCGACCCAGCACTACGCCGATTTCGACTACCAGATCGGCCTGCTCAACGGCGACCAGCCGCTCGATGACCTGCAGTTCGAAAAGGCGGTACAGACGGTCACCTCGGTGATTTTGCGCGGGATTGGGTTGACGAGCTGAGACGCACGTCATCCCCTTGGCACGCTCAGTCGATAATGATCTCGCCCCGACCCACCCGCACTGCACCGCCGCCGACTTTAATCAGTTCGCCGGCCATGGCGGTTTCGATCACGCTGGGCCGGCCCATTTCCACGCCCTGATGAATGATGCAGTGCCGCGTCTCGCTACGGCATGCCAGGTAGCCGGTGAGCGCCGCGGCGGCGCTGCCGGTGGCGGCGTCTTCGCACAGGCCGTGCTCGCGGCAGAACATACGGGCGCGCAGCACGGTCTCGGTATCGCTTGCCGACTCGACGCTGTACAGATACGCCTGCTCAACGCCGCTGGGCGTAACGAGACGTGCCCAGTCAACGGCGGAAAGGCGTATCTGCGCCAGGGTCGCCGGATCATCGACTTCGATGAGATGAAACGCCAGCCCGCAGCAGGCGACTACCGGCGCGCCGACCACCTGGTGCGCCTCGAGCCCCAATAGCGCCGCCGCTGACGAGGCGTCCAGCGTGCTCGGGTGGATCCGGGCGGGGCGGGCAGTGATGAAGGGGACCTTGCCATCCGCGAACGCGACGGGCAGTTCGCCCACCGGCGGTTCGAGAATCAGCGGTGTATCGCGTGTCACCAAGCCAAGCTCGGCCAGAAGCCAGGCGGTGCCCACCGTGGGGTGCCCGGCAAAGTCGAGCTCCTCGGTCGGCGTGAAGATGCGCATGGGGTAATGGTTGGCGGCGCGGGCACTGCCCAGAAACACTGTTTCCGCCAGGTTGAGCTCCCGAGCGATGGCCTGGCAGGTGGCGGTGTCCAGTCCGTCAGCCTCCGGAAAGACCGCCAACTGGTTGCCGGCAAAGGGGGTGTCGGTGAAGACATCCAGCAGGTGATACTCGGCGCGGTTCATGGGGCTCCTTATCGCATGTGGCAGGTGATCAGAAGGTTTTGCGGTTCGCCTGGCGGGCCTGGGCGCGGCTGATGCCGATATCCTTGAGCAGGCGATCATCGAGGGCCAGCAGTTGGCGCCGGCTGCGGCGGCGTTCCTGGTAGCGACGTAAGCGCTGGCGAAGGCGAGCAAGACTGAAACGAGCCATGAGGAGTCCTCCGGTAAGTGGCCCCTCCAGATTACCCAGCGCGTGGTTTGCCATACAGATATAGAAAAAGCTATTTTAAAAATACAGATAGGCGATTTTAAGCCGTTGTAGGGCGATTTATGGGGTCAACTGTATGGTGCCGAAAAAGGAAACGCCATGACGCGCTATGAAGAGGTGGCCGCTGTATTGCGCGAGCGCATCGAACACGGAATCTACCGCCCGGGGGACCGGCTGCCCTCCATTCGCGCGGTCTGCCAGGAGATGGCGGTCAGTATCTCGACCGCCCAGGAAGCGTATCGCCAGCTGATGGACGCGGCGCTGATCGAATCGCGCCCGAAGTCGGGCTACTTCGTGCTGGCCGGCCGGGCACCAATGGTGTTGCCATCGGTATCGCGCCCGGCCCAGCGGCCGCTGGACGTCTCCCAATGGGATCAGGTGCTCGAGCTGTTGGCCACCCAGCGCGACGATGCGCGGTTGCTGCTGGGCCGCGGGGTGCCCAACGTCGACTACGCGACGCTCAAGCCGTTGGCGAAGATGCTGGGCGGTTTGCACCGCGATACCGAGCTCAGCTTCAACTACGACACGCTCATCGGCAGCCCCGAACTTCGCCAGCAGGTGGCACGCCTTGCCGTGGGATCAAACTGCCTGCTGCACCCGGACGACATCCTGATCACCACGGGCTGCCAGGAGGCGCTGGCGATTGCGCTGCGCACCCTGACCCAACCCGGCGACGTGGTCGCGGTCGATTCACCGAGCTTCTACGGCACCATGCAGATTCTCAAGGCCAATGGCCTGAAGGCGCTCGAGATTCCCACCGACCCGCAAACCGGCATCAGCCTGGAAGCGCTGGAACTGGCGCTGGAGCAGTGGCCGATCCGCGCGATTCAGATCACGCCCACCTTCAACAATCCGCTGGGCTACACCATGCCCGCCGAGCGAAAGCGCGCGCTCTTTCAGCTCGCCCAGCGCTTCGACGTCGCCATCGTCGAGGACGATATCTACGGCGATCTGTCGTTTAGCCAGCCCCGGCCGCCGACCATCAAATCCTTCGACGACGATGGCCGGGTGCTGCTCGCCAGCGGCTTTTCCAAAACGCTGGTGCCGGGGCTTCGAATCGGCTGGCTGGCGCCGGGGCGCTACCGCGACCAGGCGCTGCACATGAAGTACGTCTCCACCGGTGCCTCGGCCACGCTACCCCAGCAGGCGGTGGCGCAGTTCATCGCCAAGGGCCATTTCGATCGCCACCTGCGCCATGCAACGCGCCAGTATCAGCGCCAACGCGATGTCATGATCGGCTGGGTGCAACGCTACTTTCCGAAAGGCACGGGCATCAGCTACCCCCAGGGCGGCTTTATACTCTGGGTCGAGCTGCCCGCCGCGGTGGACTGCGTGCGCCTTAACGAGCGCCTGGCCGAGCATCAGCTTCACGTGGCGCCAGGCTCGCTGTTCTCCGCCTCCGGCAAGTTTCGCCAGTGTTTGCGGCTAAACTTCGCCTTTACCCTGACGCCGGAAATCGAAGCGGCGGTGCGCACGGTGGGCGAGTTGGCGAAGGTGATGGTGGACGAAATGCGAGCGCCGCTGGGCTGAGGGAGCAGTACCTGGATCGTGGTACTGGCGGCGGCGAGCGCACCTGGCCGCGGGAGAGCGGTAATGACAAACTCATCGAGTAGCGGGCAGCAGGCGGGCTCGATGTACCACTTCGCATAAAACGGTAAACTCCTTGTTTTTTAGAATCTGCTTAATAAGGAGGAACGGTGAAAAAACTACCTGTCGTCACTCGACTCTACGCGTGGGGGGGAGTGACCTTCTTTAGCTGGATGCTGTATCTGTACGTTCATGAACATCATCCGTCGGCGGAAGGCCTGGCGCGGACGAACTTTCTGGGGTGGCGATTCGACACCGGGGCGTTACTGACTCTCGTTACGTGCGTTTTTATCGCGACCCTGCTGATGGGGGTAGTGGCCTACTTCATCGAAAAACGGTTGGGTCGCTTTTGGGGCAGAGTTCTTGCGGTGATTCCTGTAGCGGGTATCGGGCTGGCCGCGTACTACAGCCCCTATGCCCTGGAGGAGAGAACGCCATATGAGCCTTATTTTGCCAAGGATTCCCACGTCGACTACCCCCTGGATACACAGTATATCTATCCCCCTAATAGTCAGGAGCATCATGCAATGGCTCCCTTGCCCTTACTGGTGATGTTCGAGAAAAGCTTCACGAACATGGGCGACAAGGTGATGTGCCCCATGTGGCTTTACGAACGAAAGGGTCCTGTCTTCGTCGAGAGCCATTACACTTATGATCCTGAACGGTATTCCTGGTCTTCTGGCACAGACACCAGCGCCTACGACGCACCAGAGGCTAAAGTACGCGCCTGTGATCAGATACGAAATGAGCTCTTCGCCAGATACGACTGGGAAGAGGTCAGCGAGTCCGAGCTACAAGAGCTTGCCAACATCAATGACCATTTCAAAAATCTCGTCGAGTTTTCTATAGGGCGTATTTACCGCCCGCGCCAAGAGCGTTAAAGAGGCGCTCGGGGGGCGCTTGTCCAGGAGGAATAAGGCGGCGTTAGCCGCCCGGGAGGGGGCCACTGCCCCTTCGGTCACCCAGAGCGCGGCCTTACGACGCCTCGCAAGATCCGCGGGTGCGCCTATCGGCTTACCCGCGCTATGAATTTATGCGCTAACGTACCAGGGGGCACCGTCGCACAATACCAGACACGTTTCCCCGCTAACTGACTGGCATTACGCCTTTTAGCGAGGGCGGCTTTTTTCATGTGATGCGCTGCAGGTTGATATCGTGCATCCAGGCTGCGATCGTCGTTAAGCTTCCTTGCAAGTGGTGCGCCACTCCACAAAAGACCGGTGTGAACATCTCTAACCAATCGCCACCATCAGGCGCCGTGTACTGCAATGGCCCTGTTCTTCGCAGGCGCGGGGATGAGCTGGTAGCCGCGTATGCACATGGTGGGCCTCTTAGGGTGGTGTCTAATCGGGTGGGCCATTTTAGGCCCATTAGACGCCCAAATGGCCCACTTTCATACCCTGCGTGCGGTGTGACGGCTGGGGAGTACCCTAAAAACGCTTATATCAAATTCGATATTGCCTTTTATATCGAACCCGATATAATGATGCTTGTCTAACAACGGAGGGCGCGGTTATGGCGTAAACGATGAAATGGAAAATGAAGAGCAAGCGTGCAGAGGCGTGGCGTTTCTGGGTGACAGCAAAGAGCGATTGCGAGAGTTTCCGTCAGATGCAAGGCGGCAAGCCGGTTACCAGATAGATCGGGTTCAAAATGGATTGATGCCCGACGATTTCAAGCCGATGAAGACCGTTGGTCCCGGTGCTTATGAAATCACGATGAAAGCGGAAAACGGAGAATTCCGGGTATTCTATGTAGCAAAAAGGGGTGACTTTGTTTACATCCTACATTGCTTCAAGAAAACCACCAAAAAGACAGAGAAGAAAGATATCGCCCTCGGCAAAGAGCGGTATCGGCAACTTCCTTGAGCAGAGCCCCCAATTTGGGGGCTATTCTGCTGAGTGCTCAGGTACTCGCCCTACTCGATAAAATTAGAGGTTTATACTAATGGCCGAAAACCGTTTCAGTAGCATTTGGGATGCACTTGAAGACACCCCAGAAGAAGCGCTGAACATGCGGCTGCGTTCCCAACTCATGATGAAAGTATCTGAGCGCGTACGCGCCTGGGATGTCAGCCAGAAAGAGGCTGCAAAGCGTCTTGGAGTCACCCAACCGCGTCTCAACGACCTTCTAAAAGGCAAGATCAATAAATTCAGTCTGGATGCGCTTGTCACACTGACGACCTCCGCAGATATGCATGTTGAGCTGGTGTTCAGCGCAGAGCCAACACAGAACCATGCAATCGCTTAAATAGCCGTACTGATGCACCCCACCCCATCCGTTGATTAGACGACACAGAAACCCCGCCACTTGGCGGGGTTTTTATTCTGGGGTTTCCCAGCAAAAAATATACCGTTATATAATGCGCTCGAGCGACAGCCAGGTCATTAACCTGATTGATTCCTCGAGAAGGTGATTCTGAAGCTATGCCCCTCTCTCAATTTGAAACGGTCACCGACGGCAAGGGCCAAGACCTTAAGCTACGACTGCATGCTTTCGCTGAAACTTATGGACTGGAAGCTTGTGCGCCTGGACGGTGCAGCGTGCTGCTTCTGCTCGAGCTATATGCGGGGGCATCTTCAGGCACGCTGAATCCGGGCAAGGTCATTGACCAGATTAAAGTGTTGGAGGGGCTAATCCCCTCTAGAGGCTTGAAAAAAGCAACGCCTTTCAACCGCAAAGAGCTCAAGGGATTATGGCATCAGCATTATCTGGAAAGCGGGTTACCCAGCATGGCCATCAACCTTCAAAAAGGGCTGAATATCCATGGAATACCTTGGCTAAAGCAGCAGATCGAGGGCCCGCGCTTGGGTGATGTCATCACGGCCGTAGACTGTCATCGAATAGCCCACGATGCGGTAGTGTCCAATTGGGGGCGATTGATAGAGCAGAAAAAGCTTACTGGCGAATGGCTTATCTTTGCCCAGCATGAAGGGCAAAATTACTACTTGTGTTTAGGGAAGCACACCACCGGTGATGATGTGCTTCGTTCGCGAATCGACGCTGTTTGCTTACAGGAGTTCGCCTTCCTCCAGGATCTGCTTAGCCCTGGTTGATTCGTATTACCCGGACCAACGCTTGTCGGCTTACCTGTGGGCACTGCATCAGGTAGGCGCACAGCAGGTGCAGGGGCAGCGTATGCAGCTGGTTTAAGGGTGTGCGGTTGATCGTGCTATAGTCGAGCTCTGACATGATGCGTTCCTTCTCATTGGTGGTGTTGTGTCATGCCGATCGGGTGGTGAGAGACCCGATCGGCAATCCCTTCTAGCGTTATTGGCGTGTCACTCGGCGATAAATCTCTTCTTCCAGATCCTGTTTGAACGCTTCGCCTTCCACGTCGAACGCATCCCATAAGCAGGCGGGTAGCGATGCGGCATCCAGAAACAACCGCCGGGCTTGGTGCCTTCGTGGGTCTCATCGGCGATATACGGCTCGCGCTCAATCAGTAGCGTGGCCAGCGTATTGAGTTTGTCGACTCTCCGTTCTTGCTGGTACTGAATGATCTCCTCGAGCGCCGGGCCTTCTGGCCATGTATTGCTTTCCATACGGTAGAGCGCGGTATCGATCAGCAGGCCGAGTTCGGCCAGTGCTAGCGCTGATGACGCGAAGGCGTGCTCGACGGGTACATGCAACATGCCCGGGTCGGCGGGGCAAACCACCCCCATCCGAAACCCGCCGTAGTACAGGTGCAGCACCGTATGGGGCATGATGGTGCCTTCGGCGTTGATCTAGGCCGCAATAGTGCGAATGGTGCCTTCCTTGTCGATGCTGCGGCGCGGGTAGTCGTCCCACCAATCCATCTGGTCGCTGGTCATGCGCCCCCCTTCTGGTGCTTGTACGCCTCATAGGCGGCTTTAAGTAGATCCACCATGCTCAGGTCGTGGTCGTTCGCAAAGCCCTTGAACTCCTTCTTGAACTCCGGCGGTACCTTGAAGTTCATCGGTACCAGCTCGCCGGCCTAGGGCTTTTGCAGGTTGTGGCTGGCGTCCTGCGGGGTGTTGATTTGCGGCGGTGCGCCTTTGGTGGGGCGCTTGTTGGGCTTGGTCATGGGTTTCTTCCTTTCATTAAATCGTTAATTTGTTATTTAAGCAGTGTTTCGAGGCGGTCGATGATGCCTTGAATCACGGCGTCGGCCGCATCGCGCGGGCCACGATAGGGGGTTTCCACCAATGACAGGCCGATGCCCTAGGCGCGTCGAAAGGCGGTTTTTTCGGGGGATCTTCTAGGGGACCACGTAGTAGGAGGCAAGCTAGTCGCGGGTTTTATCGAGCTCGGCGGCGGAGCCGCCGGTTTTGGTCAGCACGAAGACGATACGCTCGATGGGCATGCCAGAGGTGACCCACTCCTCGCAGGCGCGGGGATGAACCGCGAGGGTGACGGCATGAGATAGCTGGACAGCACCGTTCTCCGGAGGCGCGGAGATAAACCGCACAAGAGAACCTAAAGCGTCAAATTGCCCTCACGCACCTCCAGCTGATTCAGGCGCTTCTCCAAAAGCCCCGGAAAGCGCTTGTACCAGGTCTGGTTGAGCGGTGAGGGGTGGGGGAGCGGGTGAAGCGTGAAGGTGCGGGATTGGCCCTGGCCATCTTCGAGGGTAACGTCGATGCTTTGCTCGAAGCGCGCCTCGCTTTTCCAGAACGCCTCCAGCCGGTCGCGCTCCTCTTTCGGGCGGTCGATGCCGAACCACAAAAAGGCCTCGCGGCCGAGAGTGATCAGGTCACGGCCTTCGAAGCGCGAGATCAGCACTTCGTTCATCAGCTCACGGAAGTGGCGTTTCACCTTCATCGACCACGCCTTGTTGCCAACCGGCTTGTAGGGCACGGTGTTGATCCAGAAAAAGTGCTCGCCTACGGCTTTGGAGGCCTCGAAATCCGGCAGCTTGTCGCCGTAAAGGTGTTGATAGAGGGCCTTTCTTACCAGCTGGCCGCCGGCGCCGATGAAGGGTTCCTGAAAGCGGACTTCTTCCCGGCCCGGGTCGCGGCCGAAAAAGCCAATGCGCAGGTTCTTTTTGCCCAGGCCGATGATGGGCTCGAGCGGGTCGCGCTCGAAGCGCTCGTAGACCTCGAGATCGATACCGTCGATCTCGGCGGCAAGCGCTCTAAAGCGCTCGCGCTGTTTGGCGGTCAGCGGCATCCTTGCCTCCTTTCAAACGGCGTTCGGGATCAGTTCAGAACCAAATCAGACGAACCACTCCTGGGCGGTGCGCCAGACGCACATGCCCACGAAGTAGATCGAGGCCACCGCCAGGCCCAACAGCGCCCAGCCGGCGTGTACGGGGCTTGTGAGAATCAGTGAGGTGGCGCACACGCACCACATTAGCGTGATGGCGATGTTGAACGGCATGAAGCGGCGCACCCGAAAGGGGTGGAGGAACTTCATTTTGGTGACGGTGAGAATGGCCAGGAAGATGATGGCCGCAAAGGTGAACCAGGGCGGGAAATCGAGGATGAAGAAGTAAGCCGCCGCGATATTCCACGCCGCCGGGAAGCCGACGAAGTAGTTGTCCTGGCTTTTCATATCGACGTTGCAAAAGCAGAACATCGACGACAGCAAAATGGTGAACACCGCCAGAAGCTCGAAGCCCGCCGGTAAAGGAACGAAGTAGTAGATGAACAGCGCCGGGATGAACGCCCAGGTCAGGTAGTCGATGACCATGTCGAGCGTGGAGCCGTCGAAGTGAGGCAGGATGGTTTTGACCTCGTACTTGCGCGCCAGGGTGCCGTCGAAGCCGTCGATCATCATCGCCGCGCCCAGCCACAACAGGCAGGCTACCGGGTTATCGTCGATCAGGGCCAAAAGCGCCATGGTACCCAGCAGCACACCGCTGGCAGTGAGCACGTGCACACTCCAGGCCTTGTATCGTGAAGCGTGAGACGGTGGGTGTGAAGAGAGCGGTTGAGCCACGATAACCCCATTGGGAACGCCGGGTTCCCTTGCTGTATTGGTGTATAGACAAGCGTGCGAGACGCTACACTACTATAACAGGCCACGTGGCGTAAGCAGTCAGCCAGGCTCCTTTCAGCATGGCCGCTCCCGCACAAATCCGCTAGCCGAGCGTGCGCGCTTTCGCTGGACCGTGCCCCACTGCTCCCCTTGGCCCCTCCGACAAGGCCTGCCTCTCACTGTTTGAATGCTTTAGATCGAGCCACGCATGCGCCAGCCAGCGCCCGGCGCGAAGAATCGCGTCGTCGGTCGCGCCGGCGTACCCCAGCACCAGCCCGGCGCGCATGGGGGCCTTCAGGTAATAGCGCGAAAGCGGTGACAGCGTTACGCCGACCAGGCGCGCCTTTGCCATCAGCGCCTCTTCCTCGGCAACGGACGCAAGCTCGGCGACCAGGTGCATGCCCGCGTGGCCCGACGAGAGCACAAGCCCTTCGGCCACCGCCGGGGCCAGCGCCCGGCGCAGGCAGGCCTGGCGCTGGCGGTAGCTTATGCGCATGCGCGCGATATGGCGGGAAAAATCCCCGCGCTGGATGAACTCCGCCAGCGCTGCCTGAATGGGGTAGTGGCCTTCGCGATGTAGCCGGGCCTGAGCCAAACGGAAAGAGGGCGCCAGCGCCTCGGGCAACACGACATAGCCCAATCTCAGCGCCGGATAAAGCACCTTGCTGAAGGTGCCGATATAGATCACCGGCGCCTGATCACCGGGGCCTGCCGCCAGCCCTTGCAGCGACGGCGCCGGCGGGATGTCGTAGCGAAACTCACTGTCGTAGTCGTCCTCGATCACCCAGGCACCGTGGGCCGCCGCCTGCTCCAAAAGCGCCAGTCGTCTGGGCACCGGCATGGTGACACCGCTTGGGTACTGGTGCGACGGCGTGACGTAGATCAGCGTTGGTGAAGCGCTCCCCTCCGGGCGGCGTGCCGGGTCGATGCCCTCGTCGTCCACGGGCACGGGTACCACGTCGAGCCCGGCGGCCAGAAAGCTGGTCTGGGCGCCGCCGTAGCCTGGCTCCTCCATCCATACGCTGTCACCACGATCGGTCAGAAGCTGTGCGACCAGCTCGAAGGCCTGCTGCGCGCCCTGGGTGATCACGATCTGCTCCGGGCGGCAGCGCACTGCCCGTGAAAGCGTGAGGTAATCGCACAGCGCTTCTCGTAGCGCCAACAGCCCGCCCTGCGTCTGGTAGGCGAGCCACTGCTGCTCGGCCTGGCGGTAGTGGCGGCGCAGCAGGCGTTGCCACTGGGCATGGGGAAAGAGATCCAGCCCCGGAACGCCGGGGGCGAACGCCAGGTGGCGCTCGCTCAGCGTGCCGCAACGCTCCAACAGCGCCTCGCCGCGGGCGGAGACGCGCCCCGGCGCCGCCAGCCGCTCGGCGGGCAGTGCAGTGAAGGGAGAAAGGTCGGCAACGAAGAGCCCGGCGCCTTGTTTCGATTCCACCAGCCCTTCGGCGATCAGTCGCTCGGTGGCGGCCAGCACCGTGTTACGCCCAAGCGAGAGCCCACGCGCCAAACGCCGTGACGAGGGCAGCCGGCTGCCGGCGGAAAGCTCCCCGCGCTGAATCCAGTCGCGAAGCAGCTGATAAAGCTGACGGGCCAGCGGCGTGTCGGTACGCGGCACCAGGCGCAGCGCTAGGGCGTCGATGATCCCGTCCGTCGAAGTTGCGCGTTGGGTCACTGGTTCCCTCGTAACGGCTGAAAGTGGCTCTTATGCGGGAGCCACTATAGCGCGAGACTGAGGGGCCCGATACGGGATCAAAACGCGTTAAATGGAGCCCGCGATGCACACCAGAGCCGCCGTACTCAACGACCTGCCCACCCTGACGGACCTGCTGGACGGCTACCGCCAGTTCTATGGCCAGAATAGCGATGTAGCCGCCGCGCGCCATTTTCTCGAGCAGCGCTTCGGGCTGGGGGATTCGTTTATTCTGGTCAGCGAAGACGACAAGGGCGACATGACCGGTTTCGTGCAGCTCTATCCCGGGCTCTCCACCGTGGGGCTCAACAGCCGCTGGACGCTCAATGACCTGTTCGTGGCGCCCGACGCGCGAGGCCTGGGCGCCGGGCGCGCGCTGATGAACGCGGCAAGTGCGCTGGCCCGCGAGCACGGCGTACCACGGCTGGTGTTGATGACCCAGGTCGAGAACAGCGCCGCCCAGCGGCTTTATGAGTCATTGGGGTGGCAGCGTAACACCGCGTTTTATAGCTATTTGTTGGATGTGAAATAGCGGGATGTCGCATAGCCGGATATCACATGACCGTATATCGCACAAAGGAGCAACCTGATGTCTTCTACCCCTTCCGCGGTTCTCGCGTTTCCACCGGCAGCGCCGGATGTCATGGCGCACGCGATGTACGACAAACTTTGCCACCACACCGATGCCTGGGATTTGGCCCAGGACCTGGCCGCCGGTGTGGAAGCGATCGTGGTGATCGACACGCGAAGCCAGGCGCACTACCGGGCGGGCCATATACCCGGCGCGGTGAGCTTGCCGCACCGTGAGATGACGCCCGAGCGGCTCGCAACCCTCGACCCCGAAAAGGTGTACGTCACCTACTGCGACGGCATCGGCTGCAACGGCTCGACCAAAGGGGCGTGGAAACTGGCGAGCGCCGGTTTCCAGGTGAAGGAGCTGCTGGGCGGGCTGGATTTCTGGCGCCGGGACGAACACCCGGTGCAGACAGGAGACGAGCGCGGCACGCTTGCCAGCGAGGCGCTGGCGCCCTGCGGCTGCTAGGCCGCCGCTTCAGTCAATACGCATCAAACCCGGCATCGCGCCGGGTTTGATCGTATGGCCAGGTCAAGCCTCGCTTAACTTGCGCGCGCGGTGCAGATTTTCAATGGTGTTCAGACAGGCGCTGGCGGCTTCGCGGCCCTTGGCGACGAAGTGCTCGAAATAGAAGTCGTGGTGGGTCGTGTGCTCGTGGAAGTGGTGCGGGGTGAGCACCACCGACAGGATCGGTACGCCAGTGTCGAGCTGGACGCGCATCATGCCGTCGATCACCGCGTGGGCGACGAAGTCGTGGCGGTAGATGCCGCCGTCGACCACAAAGCCGGCTCCGACGATGGCGCCAAAGCGGCCGCTTTCCGCCAGCACTTTGGCCTGCAGCGGAATCTCGTAGGCGCCGGAGACGGTGAAGACCTCGACCTGGTCGGCACTCATGCCGTTTTTCTCGACTTCCTCGATGAAGGAGGTGTAGGCCTGATTGACGATATCGCCGTGCCAGTGCCCCTGAATGAAGGCAATGCGCTGGGCGGTGGTATGAGAGGAAAGCGCTAACGGAAAGGTCTGATTCATGGTGGTTCTCGCTTTAAAGGATACCAGAATCAGGGCATGCGGCATGGCACCGAACGCACCCGGCAAGCGGGGGCGCGAGAGCAGCCGTTCTCTTTCATCCGGACTATCACCGTCGGCTTCGGAATCGCACCGAATCTGCTGACCTCCAGCGTGCTGGAGCGCTCGCGGGCTCGTGCCTTGAAAGGCCATCACCGCCGGTGGGGACTTTCACCCCGCCCTGAGAACTTGTTTGCGTGCTAAACGCGGCCCCAGTGTACGTCGAATGGCCTGGCGCCGCTACATTGGCTGTTTATCTCAGGCCGGTGCGCACACATCGACCCATTCAGCGCCTACCAGCTCGGCCAAACGCGACGGGGCGATGCGAACGGCGCTGGTGGGCGAGCCCGCTGCCGGCAGTACTTCGTCGAAACGCTTGAGGGATTCATCGCAGTAAACGGGCAGATCAGTGGCCAGGCCAAAGGGGCAGACGCCGCCTACCGGGTGGCTGGTCAGCTCCATCACCGTTGCCTCGTCGAGCATTTTTGCCTTGCCGTCAAAGCGCTCGCGGATTTTGGCGTTATCCAGGCGCACGTCGCCCGCCGCCACCACCAGAAAGGGCTGCTCGCCCACTTTCAGTGCCAGCGTCTTGGCGATCTGACCAGGCTCGACGCCGTGGGCCTTCGCGGCAAGCTCAACGGTGGCGGTGCTTTCGTCGAGTTCGATGATCGTCAGATCCGGGGCGTGCTCGGCCAGAAACCCGCGCGCGGTATCAATGCTCATGAAACGGCTCCTTGTTTTGAACCGTTTCAGATTAACGCGCTTTTCTGATCTCAGCCAATCCAGGCGGGTGTGACGATTCTTGACGGCTCGCGCTGCATGATCACCTCGCCCTTGCGTACCGAGAGCAACACATCGCCCTGGTTGCGCAGCACGCTGTAGTCGTCCTCACCGTCGAGCAGGTTGAAGCTTGCGGGCTTGCCCACTTCGATGCCGTAGCGATCTTCGATATTGAGCGTGCGCGCGCTGTTGTCGGTCACCAGCGAAAGCGCCTTGCTGAAATCCTTGTAGCCCATCATCTGGCAGATGTGCAGGCCGAAATCGAGAGTGCGCAGAAGCTTGCCGTTACCCAGCGAGTACCAGGGATCGAAGATCGAGTCCTCGGCGAAGCAGACGTTGATGCCCGCCGCGTCGAGCTCCTTGACCCGGGTCACGCCGCGGCGCTTGGGGTAGGTGTCGAAGCGCCCCTGCAGATGAATGCTTTCGGTGGGGCAGGCGATGAAGTTGATGTTCGACTGCTTGAGCAGTCGAAAAAGCTTGGAGCAGTAGGCGTTGTCGTAGGAGTGCATCGCCACGGTGTGGCTGGCGGTGACGCGCGAGCCCAGATCGTTGAACAGCGCCTCGCAGGCCAGCACTTCGAGAAAGCGCGAATTGGGGTCGTCGATCTCGTCGCAGTGCACGTCGACCAGCCGGTCGTACTTCATGGCAAGCTCGATCACCCGCTTCATCGAGGCCACCCCTAGCTCCCGGGTGTACTCGAAGTGGGGAATGCCGCCCACCGCGTCGGCGCCGATCTCCAGCGCCTCTTCCATCAGCTTGTCGCCGTTTGGAAAAGAGAGCAGGCCGTCCTGGGGAAAGGCGACCACCTGGATATCGATCTTGTCCCTGAACTCGTCGCGCAGCGCGCACAGCGTTTTGAGGCCGACCAGGCTCGGGTCACTGGTGTCGGCGTGGGTACGCACGAACTGCACACCGTTACCGATCAGCAGGTTAAGCGTCTTGATGACGCGCTCGCGGATATCGGCCTCAGAAAGCATCGGCTTGCGCTCTCCCCAGCGCTCGATGCCCTCGAACAGCGTGCCGCTTTCGTTCCAGGCCGGTTCACCGGCGGTCAGTGCGGCGTCAAGGTGGATGTGCGGCTCGATGAACGGCGCGCAGGCAAGCTTGCCGCCGGCATCGAGCTGATCGGCCGAGGCCTCGATGGGAGCGCTCTGCGCCTCGATGGCGGTGAAGACGCCGTTGTCGATTTTAATCTCGAAGAGTTCGGCGCGCTGGCGCAGGCGGGCGTTGACGATATGCATTCAGTGGCTCACAGAGTGTTCGGTAGAAGATGAAAGGCGATTGACCGGTGCCGGCTGACCCACGCGCAGCAGCAGGGCATAGCTTAGCGCGGCCATCAGCACGCCGACCAGCGGCGGCAACAGCGGCGAGAAGTAGGCCGCCGCGGCGCCAATGGCGTAGGCGGTGAGGCCCCGGCGATCGAAAGCGGGCAGGTTGGCATCGATCAGGGCCGGGTAGCGGCCCCGATGCTTGAGCCAGAAGTCCGCCATGATCACTCCACCCATTGGCGGAATGAAGGTGCCGAGCAGCACCAGAAATGGAATCAGATAATTGTACATGCCGCCGACGGCCAGCACGGTGCCAATCGCCGCCCCTGCCACGGTCACCGTGCGTCGCCGGTCGGTGCGGACCAGGTTACACCCGGCCACGGCGAAGTTGTAGATGGTGTTGTCCTGAGTGGTCCAGATATTGAGAAACAGCATCAGCACCGCAATCGATACGAACCCCTGGGCGATCAGCACGTCGACGATGTCCGCCTGCTGGTAAATCATCGCGCCAAGCGCCCCGGTCAGCACCATCAGCCCGTTACCGACCAGAAAGGCCAGCAGCGTGGCGATGACCGCCACGCGCGGGCTTTTGGCGAAGCGGCTCCAGTTGGTTGCTTGGGTGCCGCCGCTGATGAAGGTGCCGATGATGACCGTGACCGCCGCGGCCACGTTCATGCTCTCGCTCGGCGTTTGGCGGGCAAGACCGGCAAAGCCGCCCACGTCGACCAGCCCGGCGGCCAGGCTCAGCAGAATGAAAACCATCATGGCCGGCACGGCAACGCGCGATAGCCAGTCCATGCCGCGGTAGCCGATCATCGCGGTGATGCAGAAACCGAACCCAAAAAGCACCATAAGAGGGATTTCCATCCATTCTTGCATCCCGGTGGTGCGTACCAGCACGACGGCGATGGTGGCCGTGCCCCAGGCGTACCAGCCGATCTGCGTAAAACCGAGAATGAAATCCGACAGCTTGCTGCCCTTCTCACCGAAGCAGAACCGGCCCATGAGCACGGCGTTGAGCCCGCTCTTGCAGGCAATGTAGCCCAGTGCGGCGGCGTAGGCGCCGAGCAGCAGATTGCCCAGCAGCACGATCCACAAAAGCTGGCCAATGGGAAAGGCCTGACCAAGCGAGCCGCCGGCCCACATGGTGGCGGTGAAAAAGGTGAACCCCAGTAACACGACGGACGTAGAGAGAAGCCCCTTACGGGCGCTGGCAGGCACCTCGCGCAGGGGGTAGTCGGATGTTTGCATGCTCAAGACCTCGTGACGGCGCATCGCGCGCGTTGCGGTAAACCTTGAATGAAGCAATAAACAGGCCAGTTGAGCGTTTTCTAATGAGCTGCGAGGTGGTTGGCTTCGGTCGCGTTGGGCGGGGCAAAAAAACGCCCCCTCGCAGGGAGGGGGCGGGGGGGCGTTCAAGGTTATATGGCTTAAAGGATCGAGACTCAGGACGCCGGCGCGGTGCCCAGCGCGCTCACCACTTCGTCGATCTGAAGCGACAGACTCTGCAGGCCGCCGCCGGAAAGATACCAAAGCGCCGGCGAGAGCACGGCGACCTCGGCATTGGCGGCGCCGGCCTCTTCGAGCTGCTGGCGCAGTTCGTCGGCATCGAGCGGCTGCTGGCCGATGGCGGCGCTGCGGTCGATGACCAGCAGGCGCTCCGGGTCGATCTCGGCGATCGCTTCTGGCGAGAGCCGCGTGAAGCTGCGCTCACCGAAGGTTTCGGCCTCGACGCCGTCCGGCATCGCCTGCTTCTCGACGCCCAGCAGCTCGTGAATCACCGGATGCTCGTTGAGCGAGTAGTTACCGTCATTATGAGTCACGACCAGCGTGCGCGGGGCATCGGCAAGCGCTTCACGCTGGGTCTCAATCTCATTGTGCAGCGTTTCGAGGGCATCTTCGGCCTCGCTCTCAAGGCCCGCGTGTTCGGCCAGGGTGCGCACGTTGTCATCGAAGGCGGCGAGGTAGTCGTCGCCGGTCAGGCCCGCGTCGAACAGCGGCGCGATCGCCTCTAACGCCTCCTTGTGCTCGCCCTGACGGCCGGTATAGACGATCAGCGTCGGCTCGCTCTCGGCCAGCGCGTCGAGATCCGGCGTTTTCAAACCGCCGATATCGGTGTAGTCGCCCTCTTCCAGGCTCGACAGGTAGCCGGGCATGGTCTGTTTGGGATAGCCGACCACCTGATCGCTGGCGCCCAGCGCGATCAGCGTGTCCAAACTGCCCAGATCGAACAGCGCGAAGCGCTCCTCGGCGTGGGCGCCAGCGCTGACGGCGGCGGCCAGAAGCGAGGAAGTGGCGAGCGCTGATTTCATGGCGATTTTCTTCATGACATTCCCTTTTTTGAGAAGATGTTTTATATGAGATTTATTATCATATTAGCAATGGTTAGGCATTGTCACTTTTTTTCAGAACGGAGGCTTTTAAAACAAACGCTTTCAACACGTAAGCGTTCAATACAGAAGCTTTCGATACGAACGCTTTCAAAAGAGGTAGCCGTGATCGCCAGATAAATTGAAATGTTATATTATATTTATTCAAGGCCGTGCCCGCAGTCCTTGCGGTCACAACCACAACCTGGCAGGGAGAACCCGGGTGGCATCCGTACTTTTCGAACATATCGAAGCGCTTCAAGGCGAGCGCGAGTGGGGCGATTTTCTGGACGCTGGCACTGGCATCAACTCGATCAACTGGGTGAGCGGGCTCGATACAGCGCGCTGGACAGCGGTGACCGGCGCCGGCGGCATGGCGCAAAGTGTCGAGCGTGCCGTACAAGGCAAAAAACGTGAGCAGGACCGGCTGGTGCTGGGCAACTGGCAGGATCCGCGCTTTCTCGCCGACGAGCGTTTCGACACCGTGTTGGCCGACTACCTGCTCGGCGCCATCGATGGCTTCGCCCCCTACTGGCAGGACGAGCTGTTTCCCCGGCTCTGCGCGCTGACGAAAAAGCGGCTATACCTGGTGGGTCTCGAGCCCTACGTGCCGTTCGATGCGACCACCGCGTCGGGCAAGCTGGTGGTGGAGACCGGTCGGCTGCGCGATGCCTGCCTACTGCTGGCCGGCGAGCGCACCTACCGCGAGTACCCGAGTGCCTGGGTCGAACGTCAGCTCGACCGCGCCGGTTTCGAGGTCGTCGAGACCAAACGCTTCCCGATCCGCTACGGCAAGAAGTTCGTCGAGGGCCAGATGAAGATGTGCCGCCAGCGCATGGCGACGATCGCCGACCGTTACCTGGCCCAGGCGATGCTCAAGCACGTCGAGGATCTGGAGCGCCGCGCGCTTTCGCACATCGACATCGACGGCGGGCTCAGTCACGGCGCGGACTACGTGATGGTGGCCGAGCCGAAAAAAAGCGCCCCGCAGGGCGCTTGAGGCGTTTTACGTTTAACCGGCGGCCTTGAAGGGGTTTCGCGGGTCGTCGTCCCAGGCCAGAAAGCCCTTGCCGGTTTCCTGAGGCACCATGGTGATGCAGTTCTCCACCGGGCAGGTGATCTGGCACAGGTTGCAGCCCACGCACTCCTCGTCGATCACTTCATAGCGGCGCGCGCCGCCGGGCTCGGAGAGCTTGGCGATCGACTGGTGCGAGGTGTCCTCGCAGGCGATATAGCAGCGCCCGCACTCGATGCAGAGATCCTGGTCGATGTGGGCGATGGTCTTGAAGTTGATGTCCAGGTGTTTCCAGTCGGTGGTTTGCGGGATCGCCTTGCGCGAGAACGCCTCGACCGACGCGTAGCCTTTCTCCGCCATCCAGCGCGATAGGCCATCCTTCATCTCCTCGACGATGCGAAAGCCGTTGAGCATCGCTGCGGTGCAGACCTGCACGCTGCCCGCCCCGAGCGCAATGAACTCCGCCGCATCCCGCCAGCTCGAGATACCGCCGATGCCGGAAATGGGAAGCGCAGGGGTTTCGACGTCGCGGGCGATCTCGGCCACCATGTTCATGGCGATGGGCTTGACCGCGCTGCCGCAGTAGCCGCCGTGGGTGCTCTGATGGCCCACGGTGGGCTTGGCGACCATGTTGTCGAGATCGATGCTGGTGATCGAGTTGATGGTGTTGATCAGCGACACCGCATCCGCCCCGCCGCGCAGCGCTGCCCGAGCGCCCACACGGATATCGGTGATGTTGGGGGTGAGCTTTACGATCACCGGCTTCGAGTAGTACTTCTTGCACCAGGCGGTGACCTGCTCGATGAGATCCGGGTTCTGGCCTACCGCCGCGCCCATGCCGCGCTCTGGCATGCCGTGGGGGCAGCCCAGGTTCAGCTCGATGCCATCGGCGCCGGTGGCCTCGACCCGCGGCAGAATGTAGGCCCAGGACGCCTCGACGCAGGGCACCATGATCGAGACGATCAGCGCCCGGTCCGGCCACTCCTTTTTCACCTGGGTAATTTCGGCCAGGTTCACCTCCAGCGAACGGTCGGTGATCAGCTCGATATTGTTGAAACCGATCACCTCGCGGTTCTTGCCGTAGTGGGCGGAGTAGCGCGACGACACGTTCACCGCCGGTGGCTCTTCGCCAAGCGTCTTCCAGACCACGCCACCCCAGCCCGCTTCAAACGCGCGCACCACGTTGTAGGCCTTGTCGGTAGGCGGCGCCGAGGCGAGCCAGAACGGGTTGGGGGCCTTGATGCCGGCAAAGTTGACCGAGAGATCGACACCGTTGACCACGGCGTCGCCGCGCCCTTTCTTGCCGGGAAAGGCGAGGGGGGTGAAAGCGTTGGTGTTCATGCGGCCTCCTGACGCGCGATCAGCGCCTGGTGAATGGCGTGGGCGGCGAGCTTGCCGTGCTGCACGGCCTGCACGGTCAGATCCTGCCCCGGTGCCACGCAGTCGCCGCCGGCGTAAACGCCGGCCACCGAGGTCTGAAAATGATCGTCGATGCGAATGCGCTCGCCGTCGCGGGCAAGCTCGGCGGCGGTGGCATCTTTAAGACTTTCGCTCGCAAAGCCTTGGCCGATCGCCTTGAAGATGGCGTCCGCCGGGATGTCGACGTGTTCGCCGGTCAGCGCCAGGCCGCGCTCCTCGGCGCGGGTTCTGGCAAAGCGCATGCCCGACACGCGGCCCTGCTCGTCGAGCAGCACCTGATCCGGCTGCGCCCAGGTGAGCATGCGCACGCCGTTGGCTTTGGCGATCTCCTGCTCGTGGTGAGTGGCGGACATCGCCTCCAGCCCGCGCCGGTAGACCAGCGTGACCTCAGACGCGCCCAAACGCGCCATTTGCGTGGCCATATCGATTGCCGTATTGCCGGCACCGATCACGATACAGCGCCGGGCCACGGGCAGTTGGCCCAGGTCGTTGGTCTGGCGCAGCAGCTTGATGTAGTCGACGGCGGCGAGTGATCCGGTGGCGTCTTCGTCACTCAGCATCAGCGCCCGGCTGGCGCCGAGGCCCAGGCCCAGAAACACGCTATCGAAACGCTCGCGCAGCTCGCCCAGCGTCACGTTTTCGCCCAGGCGCTGGCCGTACTCGATGTCGATGCCACCCACCTCGAGCAGAAACTCCACCTCGCGGCGGGCGAAGTCGTCGGTCATCTTGTAGCGGGCGATGCCGTACTCGTTGAGCCCGCCGGGTTTGGCCTCGGCCTCGAAAATCGTTACTCGATGGCCCAGAAGCGCGAGTCGATGGGCGCAGGAGAGCCCGGCGGGGCCGGCGCCCACCACCGCGATGTGACGACCAGTGGCGGACGCACGCTTGAACGGGTGGCCGTCAAACTGCATGTGATCGGTGGCGTGGCGCTGCAACAGGCCGATGAGCACCGGCTGGCACTCGGCGTCGTGATTACGCACACAGCTCTGCTCGCAGAGAATCTCGGTCGGGCACACCCGGGCGCAGCTGCCGCCCAGGATGTTGGCTTCCAGAATCGTCTGCGCCGCGCCGTTGACATTGCCTTCATTGATCTGTCGAATGAAACTTGGCACGTCGATCTCCGACGGGCACGCCTCGACGCAGGGCGCATCGAAGCAGTAGAGGCAGCGCTGGCTCTCGATGATCGCCTGGCGCTGGGTGAGCGGTGGATGAAGGTCGCTGAAGTTGCCGGCAAGCGCCGGGCCGTCGTAGGTGCCGACCTCTTGTGCGCTCGGCAGGTAGTCGAGTGGATGGGTCACGGTCGTCTCTCCCGATACGTGGGTATCGATGGTTTTTATGTCGCTATTCTTTGTCGATGGTCGTTATATCGATGGGCGCTGCCTCAGCGGTTTACCGCTTTGGGGGCGTTGAGTTCGGCGCGCTTTTTGAGCTGCTCGAAGATGCCCGGATAGGCGGGGCGCTCGAGATAGCGTCCGGCGCCGCGCTCGGCGTGTAGCTCCTTGCCATCGCGCCAGACCCACTTACCCTGGCTGACGGTATGGCGAGCAATGCCGCGCACCGTCTTGCCCTCGAAAATATTGAAGTCGACGTTCTGGTGGTGGGTTTTGGCGGAGATGGTGCGCGTGCCGTTGGGGTCCCACACCACGATATCGGCGTCGGCACCGACCTGAATCGCCCCCTTGCGCGGGTAGAGGTTGAAGATCTCGGCGGTGTTGGTAGAGGTCAGGGCGACGAACTGCTGCGGCGAGAGCTTGCCGGTGTTCACCCCTTCGTCCCACAGCACGGCCATGCGGTCCTCGACGCCGGCGGTGCCGTTGGGGATTTTGGTGAAGTCCTCACGGCCGGCGGCTTTTTGCTCCTCGCAGAAGCAGCAGTGATCGGTGGCGGTGGTTTGCAGGTTGCCCGACTGCAGGCCGTGCCAGAGCGCCTCCTGGTGGCCTTTCGGGCGAAAGGGTGGGCTCATCACGTGCGCCGCCGCCGTGGCCCAGTCCGGGTGCTGGTAGACGCTGTCGTCGAGCACCAGGTGCCCGGCGAGCGCCTCACCAAACACCGCGTGGCCCTGCTGGCGGGCGTAGGCGATCTCGTCCACCGCATCCTTGGTAGATACGTGCACGAGATACACCGGTGCGCCCAGGGTGCTGGCGATACGGATGGCCCGGCTGGCGGCTTCCCCTTCGACCTGAGGCGGGCGCGACAGCGGGTGAGCTTCCGGGCCGGTCATGCCCTGGGCGAGCAGCTTTTGCTGCATGTGGTAGACCAGCTCGCCGTTTTCGGCGTGGACGGTAGGCACCGCACCCAGCTCCAGGCAGCGCGAAAAGCTCTCCACGAGGATGTCATCGGTGGCCATGATCGCGCCCTTGTAGGCCATGAAGTGCTTGAAGCTGTTGACGCCGTGCTCATGGACCAGCGTGCCCATTTCTTCTTTCACGCTGTCGTCCCACCAGGTGATCGCCACGTGGAAGGCGAAGTCGGTGGCGGCTTTCTCGGCCCAGCCCTGCCAGGTCTCGAAGGCCTCCAGCAGCGACTGACCGGGGCTCGGGATGACGAAGTCGATGATTGTCGTGGTGCCCCCGGCCATCGCCGCGGCGGTGCCGGTGTAGAAGTCTTCGCTGGCCACCGCGCCCATGAAGGGCATCTGCATATGGGTGTGGGGGTCGATGCCGCCGGGCATGACGAGCTGGTCCGTGGCGTCGACGATCTCGCAGCCCTCGGGGGTGTCCAGGTTCATGCCGATGGCCTCGATCTTGCCATCGACGCAGAGTACGTCGGCGCGGTAGGTGTCGGCGTGGGTGACGACGGTGCCGCCCTTGATGAGTAGGCTCATGGGATCTCTCCTGCTGTACCAGTCGCTTGGTTATTCGCCGTCGGTCAGGCGGGTGTAGGTCTCGGGGCGGCGGTCGCGGAAGAACTGCCAGTTGTTGCGCGCCTCGCGCACCGCATCCAGATCGATTTCGTGCACCAGCAGCTCATCCTCGGTGGCGCTGGCCTGGGCTTCGATCTTGCCGCGCGGATTGACGATGTAGCTCGAGCCGTAGAAGTCGCCGATGTTCCAGGGCGCCTCGGTGCCGACCCGGTTGATGGCGGCGATGAAGCAGCCGTTGGCGGCGGCGGAGGCGGGCTGCTCGAGCTCCCAAAGATATTGCGAAAGCCCGGCGACGGTGGCGGAGGGGTTGAAGATCACTTCGGCGCCATTGAGGGCCAGCGCCCGCCAGCCTTCCGGGAAGTGGCGGTCGTAGCAGATATATACGCCGATCTTGCCGAAGGCGGTATCGAACACCGGCCAGTCGGACTTGCCTGGCTTGAAGAAGTACTTCTCCCAGAACCCGGCGACCTGGGGGATGTGGGTCTTGTGGTACTTGCCAAGAAAACTGCCATCGGCGTCGAACACCGCCGCGGTGTTGTAATAGACCCCGGTTTCGGTCTCTTCGTAGACGGGTACGATGATCACCATGCGATGCTTGGCGGCGAGCGTCTGCATCAGCTGGCAGGTCGGCCCTTCGGGTACCCGCTCGGCGGCGGCGTACCACTTCTCGTCCTGACTGGGGCAAAAATAGGGCTGGTTGAACACTTCCTGAAAGCAGAGCACCTGCACGCCCTGGCTCGCTGCCTGCTCGATCATCGGTAAGTGCGCTTCGTTCATGGCGTCACGAATCTGCGCGGGGTCCTGGTCGGTACTGGCCTTCAATCCCATCTGGATCAAGCCGATCTTCATCGTTTGCATCTCGAGGCCCTCTCTTTGCTTGCACACACCGTCGCCCGATTGGGCGCGATGACGGTTATCGCTATTGACGATCAAGGCGTGCTGCAAGATCCACTCGCCAGGCAGCGAGGGAGTGTTTTTGTAATGATTATAAAGCTGTCCATGTCGGCAGCTTTTTTGAGAGTAGTGCGAAACGCGGGCGCCTTTCAAGGTTTTTGTGGCGTGCTTTAAAATAACTTTTAACGTTATGATTTTATTGTTTTTTAGTAATTTTTATTGGTCTCTTACGTGTTCATGAGTGCTTTGAAATAAAGATTTTTAAAAATATTTTTTTATAAAAAACAGTTGTTTATAGATTTATTTGTTTTTCATTTTTTATTCAAAGAGACTTTTTGGTGCGTTTTTGAGGCCAAGTGCGCTATTTTGGCAATGGCTTTTAAAAGCCGGTTTATCAATAACAAAAAATTCGAGACTGGTACGAGATTACATGTCGAAAAGGTCAGCTTTAATTCAATCGTTTATGCGCTTTAAGCCAAGTGTAGGCATGCTTATTGCTGGGGTTAGCGCTGACTCGATTTAAAGCCTGACGCAATAACGATAAACGACAGTGGCTCTGCTGAGGAGAACTCCATGACCGTTACAACATCTCGCATGGTAGACCGAGAGGGGTTGATTGAACTCGAGGTGAACGACGACGTTCGTCAAAGCCCCCGCTTCAACGAGGATATCGCGCCGACCAAAGCAAGCGAGCGCACTTGGAGCAAGTGGAACATCGCCGCGCTCTGGGTCGGCATGTCGATCTGCGTGCCCACCTACACCCTGGGCGGCGTGCTGACCGCCTACTTTGGGCTGAGCGTGGGCGAGGCGCTTTTCACCATTCTCATCGCCAACGTCATCCTGCTGCTGCCCCTGACGCTCAACGCCTTTCCCGGCACCAAGTTCGGCATTCCCTTTCCCATCGTATTGCGCTCCTGTTTCGGCATTCTGGGCTCGAACGTGCCTTGTCTGGTGCGCGCGCTGGTGGGCTGCGGCTGGTTCGGTATCCAGACCATGTTCGGGGGGCTGGCGATCCATCTGCTGCTGTCGGCGCTGTTTCCCGCCTGGGCGGCGCTGGGCGGCGTTGGTGAAGTGATCGGCTTTTTCGTCTTCGGCGCCATGAACCTCTACGTGGTGATTCGCGGCGCGGAGTCGATCAAGTGGATGGAAACGCTGGCTGCGCCGCTGCTATTGGCGGTGGGCGTGGGGCTGATGGTCTGGGCCTGGCCGCACATGTCGATGACCGAGCTACTCGCCCAGCCACCTTCACGCCCGGAAGGCGCGCCGGTCTACGGTTACTTCTTCGCTGGCCTGACCGCCATGGTGGGTTTCTGGGCGACGCTTTCGCTGAACATTCCCGATTTTAGCCGCTTCGCCAAAAGCCAGAAGGATCAGATCGTCGGCCAGATCATGGGGCTTCCGCTCACCATGTTCTTCTTCGCCTCGCTCGGCGTGGTGATGACGGCGGCCTCGGAAACCCTGGTGGGTCAGACCGTGGCAGACCCGGTGCGCCTGATCGGCTTCATCGATAGCCCGTTCTGGGTCATTCTGGCGATGCTTCTGATCATCGTGGCGACAATTTCCACCAACACCGCCTCGAACATCGTCTCGCCTACCAACGAT
Organism: Halomonas sp. PAMB 3264; assembly: GCF_031954245.1. Taxonomy (NCBI): domain Bacteria; kingdom Pseudomonadati; phylum Pseudomonadota; class Gammaproteobacteria; order Oceanospirillales; family Halomonadaceae; genus Halomonas; species Halomonas sp. PAMB 3264. The sequence goes on along the minus strand of NZ_CP134866.1, from coordinate 3,330,954 downwards.
TTCCAGAACATCGCCCCGAAACTGATCAATCAGACGCGCGGGGTGCTGATGACGGGGCTGGTCGGCGTGCTGCTGATGGGTTACGACCTGCTGCAAAAGGCGGGGGTGATCGCCCAAGGCGTCTCGCTCGAGCAGATGTACTCGAACTGGCTGCTGGGGTATTCGAGCCTTTTGGGGCCAATCGCCGGCATCATGGCGGTAGATTATTTTCTGATCAAGAAGCAGTCGCTGGACGTGCCGAGTCTTTACATGGATGGCCACGCCTATCCGGCGGTGAACGTCGCCGGCTTCATCGCCTTCGGGGTGCCCGTGGGGCTAACGCTGGTATCGCTTTTGACAGGGACGATGAACTGGTTCTACGACTACGGCTGGTTCACCGGCTCGATTCTTGGGGCGATCGTTTATTTTGTGGCAAGCACGCTCATGGGGCATGAAAAGGCCCACCAGAAGATGGCCGCAACGGACATGACGTGAGGGAAACGCTCGTGGCGGAGGAGGGTGGGAGTCGAACCCACCAGGGGCTGCATGGCAGCCCCTACTCGGAGTTGAAGTCCGGTCGTCCCACCGGGGAGCGAACCTCCTCCTGCGTTGCGTCTCGAAAAGCCTAACCGCTTTTAGTGCCACATGCCAGGCTGGCGCAGCTGACGGGCGTCGCGCACGCGGCGGGTGTAGCCCACCTGGTCGAAGAACTCGAGCTGGGCGATGGCGAGCTTGCGGCCCACCCCAGTCCGGTCGCGGTAGTCGGCGGCGCGAATCGCGCCGTGCTCGCAGGCCAGACGCTCGATGATCTCGGAGAGCTGCGCGAGCGTTTCCGGCGGGTAGAAGTGATCCTTGCGCAGCTGAAAAAGCCGCCCCAGCCGTGCGTTGGCGTGCAGTACCTCGCGCACCCGGGGCTCGTCGAGATGGTACGCCTGGGCCAGGTCGCGCACCCGCGGCGGATCGAACTGGTTTGCCAAAAGCGGCAGCAGCGTTTGCGACAGTGCCTGGTCGGCCTCATCCAGCGCCACCTGGTGATGGGGGCTTTTGATGAAGGGACCCTGGGCGTCGACGCTTTTCGAGGCGATGAGCCCCTCGAGCCAGCGGCGAAAGAGCGCGACGTTCCAGCCGGGGGCGACCCAGCGGCGCAGCCGGTCGCGCTCCATACCGACTTCCGAAGGCGACTCTGCGTGAAACGTCTCCAGCGCCTCGATCAGCGTGCGGGCCAAGGCCTCCAAATGAATCGGGTCGAAGGCACGCGATTCGCTGGCGGCGCGAAGTAGCGTCAGGCCCTGGGCCTTGGCCTGGGCGGCGAGGCGCTCGACGCCTCGGTTGAGCGTACTCGACAGCTCATCGAGCGAGATACCGCCGGGCTGAGGCGCGGCCAGCGCCTTGAGCGTGGGCGCGAAGCCGTCTTCGCGCTCGGCGGCGCCGGCCGCAAGCGCGGCCTGCAGCGTCGTTAGATAAGCCAAACGCTCTGGTCGGCGGGCGCCGCGCCGCGGCGGCCAAGGGTCGAGCACGCGCCCGCCGCCCAGGGTTTCGTCGGCACTTTGCGAGCGGATCACGAAGCGGTCGCCGCAGCAAGCGTGCATGGGTTGGTCGAGCGTTAGCTGGGCCAGCGCCTGGCCGCCGAGGGCGAGCGTCGGCGCTTCAAGAAGCCCTAGTCGCCCGGTCAGGTGCGCCGCGCCCATGTGAATGTGCACCGGCGTCCAGTGCAGCGCGTCGCGCTCGAGCGTTGGCAACAGCTTGAGCATCACGTCGATGCGCTGGCTGCTGGCCGGGGGCTCCGGCGCATCGACCAGCCAGTCGCCGCGCTTGAGCGACTCGCGCTCGATGCCGGCCAGGTTCAGCGCGCAGCGATCGCCCCGATGGGCCGCCTCGGCTGGCTGATTCTGCCGACGAAGCCCGCGCACGCGAACGCGAATTTCCCTGGGCAACAGCCAAAGCGAATCCCCTTGCTCGACGCGCCCGTCCACCACCGTGCCGGTGACCACGACCCCGGCGCCTTTCTTGCTGAACGCCCGGTCGATGGCATGGCGAAAGCGCCCCGGCGCCGGGCGGGTCTGCCACTCGCCAGCGCGCCGTTCGAGCCAGATCGAGAGCGCCTCGACCCCGGTGGCCTGGCGCGCGCAGACGCTAAACACCGGGGCACCTTCGCCAAGCGCCTCGGCCTCTCGTTGGCGCGCTAGAATCTGCTCGTCGCTTGCCAGGTCGGTCTTGGTCAGCACCACCGCGACGATGGGAATCGAGAGCAATGTAAGAATGGCCAGATGCTCGCGGGTTTGCGGCATCACGCCGTCGTCGCAGGCAATGATCAAAAGCGCACCGTCGACGCCGGCTACGCCCGAGAGCATGTTGTGAACGAAGCGCTCGTGGCCCGGCACGTCGATGAAACCGAGCTCGGCGCCGCTGGCGGTCGTGGGGTAAATGAAGCCGGGCTCGATGGTCAGTCCGCGGCTTTTCTCCTCCTTGAGGGTGTCGGCATCCACGCCGGTCAGGGCGTGGAGCAGCGTCGTCTTGCCATGATCCACATGGCCCGCGGTCGCCAGAATCATGTCGGCGCCTCGGCGGCGGCGAGCGCGGTAGTCAGCGACTCGGCCAGAAGCTGCTCATCGTTGACGGCCAGACAGCGCAGGTCGAGCCATAGCGCGCTCTCCCTGATGCGCCCGATGATCGGGCGTGAAAGCTCGCGACAGGCACACTCGAGACGCTTGAGCGCCTGCTCGCGCGCCTCGCGCCGTGGGGCGCTGGATTCCAGCACCAGCGCCGTGCTCGGCAGCCGGTCCACCGGCAGCGAGCCGCTGCCGAGCTGGCTCATGCAGGGGGCCAGGTGAGCGCGGTACCCGGCGGGAAGCGTCGTGATGCCGGCCAGCACACGCTCGCCAGCGGCCTGAATGAGGTCCGCCTCGCGGGTCAACAGGCGCAGGGTGGGAAGCGAGTGCGCCGGGTGGTCGTCGTCGCGGTAGTGTTTGAGCGTAGCTTCGAGCGCGGCGAGCACGAGTTTGTCCAGGCGCAGCGCGCGCTTGAGCGGGTGGCGCTTGATGCGCTCGATGAATTCGCGCTTGCCGGCGATGATGCCGGCCTGGGGGCCGCCGAGCAGCTTGTCGCCGCTGAAGGTCACCACGTCGGCGCCGGCGGCAATGGCATCAGAGGGCTGGGTTTCGTAGGGCAGCCCGAGGCGTGAAAGATCGGTGAGCGCGCCGCTGCCAAGATCCACCACCAGCGGGAGCCCCGCGGCGTGCGCGATCTCGGCCATGTCCGCTTCGTCCACCGCCCGGGTGAAGCCCTCGATGGCGTAGTTGGAGGTGTGCACCTTGATCAGAAGCCCGGTCTCTTCATTGATCGCCTCGCGGTAGTCCTTCGGGTGGGTGCGGTTGGTGGTGCCCACCTCGCGAAGCCGGCAGCCGGCGGCGGCCATGATGTCCGGCATGCGAAAGGCGCCGCCGATCTCGATCAGCTCGCCACGCGACACGATCGCCTCCCGACCGGCGCCGAGCGCCCCCAGCGTGAGCACCACGGCGGCGGCGTTGTTGTTGACCACCGTGGCGGCTTCCGCACCGGTCAGCTCACAGATCAAGGCTTCGATCAGGTCGTCGCGGTCACCGCGCCCGCCGGAGGCGATGTCGTACTCCAGCGCCACCGGGTAGCGGGCCACCTGGGCCATGGCATCGATGGCGGGCTCGGAGAGCAGCGCCCGGCCCAGGTTGGTATGAATCACGGTGCCCGTCAGGTTGAACACCGCCCGGGCATTGGGCGCGACGAAGCGCAGAAGATTTTCACTCACCTGGCGTGCCAGCGCCGCCTCGTCGAGCCCCGGCGCCCTGGGCGACTGGCGAAGCGCCGTCAGCGTATCGCGGGCGACGCGGGTGCACAGGCGCTGGCCGTACTGCTCGGCAAGCGCTCGGAGCGTCGGGTGGTCGAGCAGTCGGTCGACTGAGGGCAGCGCGCGGCGCCAGTCCGGCGCCGTCAGGGAGGAGGCGATTGTCGAAGAGGCGGTGTCAGTCATGGGGCTTTCGTGTATCCGAGTCGAGCGGTGGCCGGGCGTCTCGCAATCGGATCAGCTCTGCGCATCGCCGAAGGCGAGCAGCGGATTGAACCCCGCGCGGGCGTAGCCCAGCTCTTCCAGCAGCACGTCCAGGCCAAGCGTTGCGATATCGTCGGCGAACGGGTCGGTATCGGCTTCCCATTCGCGGTCCATTAACTTAACGCTTGCGCGGCAGGCGCCGCAACTCTCGGCGCGAAGGGGCAGCGCGCGCTTGCCGTCCGGGCCCTCTACGCCGATATAGTCGAGCTTTTCGGTATCGAAGCAGTGGCTACAGCGCGCCCGCTCGAGATACCACTGGGTCGCGCAGAGCCCGCACACCAGGTAGCGCACCCGCGAGCGGTGGCGGCCGAGCTGCACGGTGGAAGCGACCGGCGGCGACCCACAGCAGGGGCACAGCCCCTGCGCGGCGCCCTTGGGGCGGCCGGGAAGGCGCTTGAGCGAGCGCGCCAGCCGCGTCCAGGTGACCTGCAGTGCCGCGCCCACCAGCGGTGCCAGCGCGCGCTGATCAAAGGCGATGCTCTTTTGTTCGACGATGGCACGGGCGATCTCCCTGCGCTCGCTGAGCTTGCCAGGCGTGGCCAAAAGTGCGCGCTGGGCGTCAAACGTCTCGCCTTCGTCGGCGAGGGTCCGGTCCAGCGCATCGAGCAGCATCGTCAGATCCGCCTGCCAGTCCAGCGTCTCGATCAGCGCCGTGGGCGCCAGCGGCGGAAATTCGTGGGCCAGCGCCATGTCCCAGCTCTGCGGGTCGAAAGCGTCGGCTTGGCGCTCCTTCAATACGCGGTGCTGGGCGCGGGCCAGGTGGTCGTTGAAGCCCAGAAACAAGCCCATCTCGTCAAGGCGCGTTTGCAGCTCGCGAAAGCGGGCCGCGCGCGTGGCGAACAGGCGCGATTCTGCCACCACCACCTGGGGGGGCTCGCCGTGGCGCGGGGGCTTTGGGTCGTGCAGCGTGTCGGATATGTCGCTCATGCGCGCTCCTGCGAAACGGGGCGCTTGAAGGCGCCCCGTGGTGTCGTATTGCGATCAGGCGATAGGCTCGTCACGCCTGGTCGGGGCGTCCGTACTCGGCCGCGACCGCTCGCGCTTGACGTGGTCATCGTACCAGAGGGGGTGATGATGTTTGGCCCAGGCGTGGGTCACGAAGCCGCGAATCATGGCGCCAAACGAGCCCTTGACCCAGATCGCCGCGTAGATGTGGATCACGATGGTGAGAATCGCGCCAAACGCGGCGAGCGCGTGTAGAAGGCTTGCGATGCGCACAATGGTGACCGGGAAGTAGCCGGCAAACCAGGGCCGCCACATCAATACGCCGGTGATCAAGAGCGTCGGCACGCAGAGCACCAAAAGCCAGAACACCAGCTTCTGGCCCGGGTTGTACTTGCCGATCGGCGGCACCCTCTCGTCGCGGTTGGCGAGCACATCCTTGATCTGCTTCATCCAGCGCACGTCGTTTTTGATCGGCAGGTTGTTGCCCACGTGGCTGACCGCCATGAGCGCAAAGAGCAGAAAGAACGCCACGCCGATGAACGGGTGCAGAATGCGCGCCCACACCGGCCCGCCCAGCGTATGGGTGAGAAAGAAGAACGCCGGATGAAAAAAGGCCAGCCCCGAAAGCGCCAGCAGGATGAAACTCAGCGCCATCGTCCAGTGGTTGACCCGGGTCGAGGCCGAATAGCGCAGCATCATGCGCTGGCCCAGGTGGTTTCGGTTTTGATCGTCGCGGCTCATGGTCACTTCTCCTGTCGGACGTCGCTCGGCTCGGCATCGGACGCTGCATGAGCGCGATCACGAAGGTAAGCGTCCTCGCCTTCCGGGCCGAACACCTCTTCGTCGAGCGGCTCGTCCTTCGGCCCCTTGGTGAGGTAGTGCATGAAACCGGCGAACGCCGTGATGCCGATGATCGCGCTCATGATCGGCTTGGCCGGGCCTTTCCAGGCGCTGACGAACGGCGAAATGCTGGGCTTGGCTGGCAGGCCGGCGTAGATCTCCGGGGTGTCGGCGTGGTGCAGCACGTACATCACGTGGGTGCCGCCGACGCCCGCCGGGTCGTAGATGCCCGCTTCACTAAAGCCACGCCCTTTCAGGTCGGCCACGCGCTGCTCGGCGCGGGTGAGCATGTCCGCTTTGGAGCCGAACTCGATACAGCCGGTCGGGCAGGTTTTCACGCAGGCGGGCTCGAGCCCCACCGAGACGCGATCCGAGCAGAGCGTGCACTTGTAGGACTTGCTGTCGCGCTCGGAGATGCGCGGGATGTCGAAGGGGCAGCCGGTGACGCAGTAGCCGCAGCCGATGCACTTGTCCGAGTCGAAATCGACGATGCCGTTGGCGTACTGCACGATCGCCCCCGGCGCCGGGCAGGCGGTGAGACAGCCCGGGTCGGCGCAGTGCATGCAGCCATCCTTGCGAATCAGCCACTCGAGATCGCCGCTGGCGTTTTCATGCTCGGTGAAACGCATCACCGTCCAGGAGTTCTCGGTCAGATCCCCGGGGTTGTTGTAGGTGCCGCTATTGATGCCGACCTCGTCGCGCACGTCGTTCCACTCCATGCAGGCGACCTGACACGCCTTGCAGCCGATGCAGCGGCTGACATCGATCAGCTTGGCCACGGGCTCGACCTCGTGACGCCCCTGAGGGGGCGTCGTGGTCGTGGCGGAACGGCGCAGGATATTTTGCGTATTGCTCATGCCCTGCCTCCTGAAGTGTCTTTCTCGACGTTGACCAGAAAGGACTTGAATTCCGGCGTCTGGGTATTGGCATCGCCCACAAAAGGCGTGAGCGTATTGGCCAGAAAGCCCTTACGGGCAAGGCCCAAAAAGCCCCAATGAATCGGAATGCCCACCTGGTGCACGATACGGCCGCCGACGGTGATCGCCTTGATGCGCTTGGTGACCACCGCCACGGCGCGAATGTAGCCACGCTTCGACGACACCCGTACCCAGTCGCCCTCCTTGATGCCCAGCTCGTTACCCAGGGCCTCGCCGATCTCGACGAACTGCTCGGGCTGCACGATGGCATTCAGGTGCACGTGCTTGGTCCAGTAGTGGAAGTGCTCGGTCAGCCGGTAGGTGGTGGCCGCATACGGGTACTCCTCCCAGGTACCCATCGTCTCGAGGTCCTGGTCGAAGACCCGGGCCGCCGGGTTGTAGCGCACCTTGTCGTTGCGCGGGAAGAGCAGGTTGCCCTCCGGCACCGGGCTTTCCAGCGGCTCGTAGTGGGTGGGGAAGGGGCCTTCCGCCATGCCCTGGCTTGCGAACAGCTTGCCCACGCCCTCCGGGTTCATGATGAAGGGCATCTGACCGCGGGTCGGCGCGGAGTCCACCGGGAAGTCCGGAATGTCGGCACCGGTCCAGCGCCGGGTGACGTTATCCCACCAGACGAGCGCCTTGCGCTCCGACCAGGGCGTGCCGTCGAGCCTGGCCGAGGCGCGGTTGTAAAGAATGCGCCGGTTGGCCGGCCACGACCAGGCCCAGCCAAGCGTCTGACCAATGCCGTAGGGGTCGGCGTTGTCGCGGTTGGCCATCTGGTTGCCGTCCTCGGTCCAGGCGCCGGCGAAGATCCAGCAGCCGCAGGCGGTCGAACCGTCGTCACGCAGCTCGCCAAAGCCCGCAAGCTGCTCGCCCATGCGCCGCACAAGCTTTCCATTGACGTACACATCGCTAATCGCGCGGCCGTTGTACTCCCGGGCAAGCTCTTCCGGGGCGGGCTTGTCGGGCTGTTTGTAGTGCCAGGCCATTCCCAGAATCGGGTCCGGGAAGGCGCCGCCGTCGCGCGCGTAAAGCGCGCGCACGCGGGTGAAGAGCGCGCCCAGAATGTGGGTGTCGGCGCGCGCCTCGCCGGGGCCTGAAGCGGCGGGATAGTGCCACTGCAGCCAGCGGGCGCTGTTGACCGTGGAGCCTTCGTCCTCGGCGAACGACAGCGCCGGCAGGCGGAACACCTCGGTCTGGATTTCGCTTGGGTCGACGTCGTTGTACTCGCCGGCGTTGCGCCAGAACTCGGCGGTTTCGGTGTTGAGCGGGTCGATCGAGACCAGATACTTAAGCTTCGAGAGCGAACGCGACACCTTCGCCTTGTTGGGAATCGCCGCCAGCGGGTTGAAGCCCTGGCAGAAGTAGCCGTAAATCTCGCCTTTCGACATCCGCTCGAAGGTGTCGAGAATGTCGTAGAGCGGCTTGTCGAGCTTGGGCAGCCAGTCGAACGCCCACTGGGTGTCTTCCCGGGCGTTGTCGCCGTACCAGGCTTTCATCAGACTGATGAAAAACGCGTCGGCGTTTTGCCAGTACGACACCTGACCTGGCTGTAGCGGCGCCCGGCGCCGCGCCTCGAGGAAGGTATCGACATCCTGCTCGTCGTCCACCGGCGCCGAAATGTAGCCCGTCAGTTGGTTCGACAGAAGCCCGAGATCCGTCAGCCCCTGGATGTTAGAGTGGCCGCGCAGGGCGTTGACCCCGCCGCCGCGGATACCGACGTTGCCCAGCAAAAGCTGAACCATACCGGCAGTGCGGATGATCTGTGACCCCAGCGAGTGCTGGGTCCAGCCGAGCGCGTACATTAGCGTGGTGGTGCGATCCGGCGTGGCCGTGCTTGCCAGCGTGTCCCAGACGCGCAGGATCTTCTCGACCGGCGTGCCGCAGATCGAGGAGACCATCTCCGGTGTATAGGCGTCGAAGTGCTCGCGCAAAAGCCGGTAGACGCAGCGCGGATGCTCGAGGGTGTCATCCCTGAGCGCGAAGCCGTCGGCACCGGTCTGATAGACCCAGTGCTCCTTGTCGTACGAACGCGTGTGTTCATCGTAGCTGTCGAACAGCCCGTCCTCGAAGCCGAAGCCCTCGTCCACCAGCAGGGCCGCATCGGTGTAGTTGAGCACGTACTCGCGCTGGATCTGGTCGGTGTCGATCAGATAGCGAATCAAGCCCCCGAGAAAGGCAATGTCCGTGCCGGTGCGAATCGGCGCGTAGAAGTCCGCGACCGAGGCGGTACGCGTAAAGCGCGGATCCACCACCAAAAGCTGGGCGTTATTGTGCTCCTTCGCCTCGGTGACCCAGCGAAACCCGACCGGGTGCGCCTCGGCGGCGTTGCCCCCCATGACCAGAATGACGTCGGCATTGCGGATATCGACCCAGTGGTTCGTCATCGCACCGCGACCAAATGTTGGGGCAAGACCTGCCACCGTTGGTCCGTGTCAAACGCGCGCCTGGTTGTCGAAGGCCAGCATGCCGAGGCTGGTGATGAACTTGTGGGTCAGGTAGCCCGCTTCGTTGGAGGAGGCGGAGGCGGCCAGAAAGCCGGTGGTCGTCCAGCGGTTGACCGTGCGGCCCTCGCTATCGGTTGCAACGAAGTTCTCGTCGCGATCCGCCTTCACGTGGCGGGCGATCCGGTCGATCGCCTCGTCCCAGGAGATGCGCTTCCACTCATCGGTGCCGGGCTCGCGCACCTCGGGAAACTCGAGGCGCGACGGGCTTTTGACGTAGTCCAGAAGGCCCGCGCCTTTCGGACAGAGTGCCCCGCGGCTAACCGGGTGATCCGGATCGCCTTCGATGTGGATGATCTGCTGGTGAGCATTTTTTGCCTCGTCACCGCGGCTGTAGATCAGCACCCCGCAGCCTACCGAGCAGTAGGTGCAGATGTTGCGCGTCTCTTTGGTGTGGGTCAGCTTGAACGGGCGAATGGAGGCCGCCGCCGCTTCCGGCGCAAACCCCATCATCGCCATACTGGAAGTGGCGAGCCCCGCCGCCCCCAGTTTGAAGAACCCGCGTCGGGTTACTTGGATCGTCATGGTTCACCTCGGGCATCGATAGCACTCGACGGGAAGGCGCAAATTCGAGCCACGTTAAAGCCACGGCGTTGTCGCGCGTTTGTCTTTGTCGGGTGCCGGTACGGTCCTGGTACGATGTATTGGTTTGGGTATAAAACCAGACTAGCAGCTAATGCCGGCCAGTGGTTTAGGTGATCGTTCAACGCTTCATTAAAGCGGCTTCGGGCTTGCGGGCGCGTCAACGTCGCCCACGGCGCCGCTGACCAGTGCTAAAAACGCATCCACCACCCGGTTGGGGCGCCGGTCCCGGCGAGTAATGAGCACGAACGGAATGCGATAGCTTCTCCGCTCGGCGTGCAGCGCGCGCATCTTGCCTGACTCGACCCACTGCGCGGCGACGTGCTCGGGCAAAAAGCCCAGATAGCGCCCGGTCAGGATGAGAAACGCCGCCCCTTCACGGTCCGAGGCCGAGGCGCGAAGCGTCAGGGCGTCGTGGGCCTGGCGCGCCTTGAGCGGCAGCGGGTAGCGCGGCGCCACCGCCGGCGCTTGGGTGATCTGCGCCCAGGCGGGGGCAGGCGCATCGAAAAGCGGGTGGCCGGCACCGCAGTAAAGGTAGGAGGGCTCGTCGTAGAGCCAAAGCGTCTCGAGGCTGGCGGGCAGGTTGACGTTGGGTACCACGCCGACGTGAAGATGACCGTCCATGACCTGGCGAATTACCGCATCACTTGGGTCCATCTGGATATTGACGCTGATCTCGTGGCTTTTCGAGGCGAGCTCGCCAAGCGCATCGGTGACGTTCATGGCGGGCAGCGTCACCAGGTTGTCGGTGATGCCGATATTGAGCTCGCCCTTGAGCGTGCGATGAAGCGCGTTCACGCCGCTTTTGAAGGTTTCCAGCGCCGCCAATAGCGTAAGCCCGGCTTCATAAAGCTCCTTGCCCTCTTCGGTGAGGCTAAAGCCGCCGCGGCCGCGCTGACAAAGCGACAGGCCCACGCGCTTTTCCAGATCGCTCATGTGCTGGCTGATGGCCGAGCGGCTGATGCCGAGCGTGGTTTCCGCCGCGGTGAAGCCACCGCACTCGACCACGGTATTGAATACCCGGATCAAGCGGATTTCGTAGTCGCTCATCTGCCCAAGCGATACCATGAGGCTCTCCTGTTCCAGGAAACGATCTTTTTAGACAGATCGTTTACAATGGCGCCGGTGTTTAAACAACCTATCGTATCGCTTTGGGTCAGGATCACACACCTTGAACGTCAACAACCTTTCGCCCGCACGTTCGGCCGCGGTCTGCTGATCTCATGAAGAAGGCATCCCCGTAATGTCTCACTCACCGGATAGCACCCCCTCGTCGATCCTCGAGCCTCCTGGCCCCGCCGCCACTGGGCGACGCGCCGTACTGTGCTACGTGCTGGCGCTGATCGTCACCATCGGTGTCTCCAGCGCGATGATGTACCAGCAGTACCGCCAGGAAATCAGCACCGCCGAACTGCGTATGGAGGCGCGCGCCAGCGTCGTCGCTCAGTGGACCAGTGGCATCATGGGCCAAAGCGAGCAGGCGCTTTTCAGCCTCTCGGAATTGATGTCGTTTTTCGAAAACGAGGGGGGGCGTAATCCCGAAGCGCTAGAGCAGGCGCTCGATCACCTGACCCGCTACGTCACCTCCGTCGACGAAATGGGCGTACTCGATGCAAGTGGCCGCGTCATTCTGGCTAGCGACGAGCGCTACGAAGGGGTCTCGTATCGCGATGCCGGGTTCTTCGAAGCGTTCAAGAGTAGCGATCTTGTGCACGATGCCACCACGCTTCAGCGTTCTCCGGAAAGTGGCGAGGTCTATCTTTATAGCGCTCGGCGCCGGGACGACGCCCAGGGCGAGTTTGCCGGTCTCGCTGTCTCGCGTATTCGTCCGCAGATCTTTGCCGATGCCCTCTCCCGGCTCGGCATCAGTGACGGCGAGAGCATTGCGCTGATCGACACCGACTATCAGCTCATCGCACGCCATGCGCAGCCACCGCTGCGTGTCTCGATCGGCCAGCGGTTGGAGCTTCCCGCCACGTGGACGCCGCTCGCCTCCAACGAGTACTCGCGTACCTTCGTGATGCGCTCGCCCATCGATCATCGCGAGCGGCTGCTGCATATGGAGCGCGTTGGCGACTACCCCATCTACGCCGTCGTCGGTGTGGACCGCCAGCATCTTTTGAGCGAGTGGCGCGACCGTGTGGCGCTTTTGTGCCTCGTGATGATACTGATCGCGCTGCTGGGTGCCTGGGGGCTTCGCCACTATCTCAACCGGCTGGCGCTGGCGAGGCTTTTACAAACGCGCATCGAGGAGCGCGAGCTCGCCAGGGCACAGGCCCGCGAGCGCGACGTGCGCCTGGATGCACTGGTGAATTCGCTGCAGGATCTGATCTTCGTCTTCGATGAGCAGGGGCGTTTTAGCTACGTTCACGCGATCGACAGAACGCGGCTATTGCTCGAGCCTGAGCTCATCATCGGGCGCCACTTCACCGAGTTACTGCCAAAGGATCTGGCCGAGGCCTTTCAGAACGTTTTCGAACGCGTCAAGCGGCTGCGTCAGGTGGAGAACTACGAGTATCCACTGACCCTCGATGGCAAACTCAACCATTTTAACGCTACGGTCAGCCCGCTGACGGACGTAAGTGGCCAGTTCAGCGGCGTGCTGTCGGTGGTGCGCGACATCACCGAGGACAAAAAACTGCAGGCGGAACTCAGAATCGCCGCTGCCGCCTTTCAGACCCATCTGGGCATTCTGATCACCGATTGTAAGGGCTACATCCTCAAGACCAACGACACGTTCAGGCGCATCACCGGCTACAGCGAAGAGGAAATGGTCGGTAAAACGCCGCGGATGTTCAGCTCGGGTCAGCATGGTGCGGCGTTCTACCGCGAGCTTTGGCAGCGCGTGCATCAAAGCGGCAACTGGGAAGGCGAGATCTGGAACAAGCGTAAAAACGGCGAGCTCTTTCCGCAGTGGATCACCATCAGCGCCACCTACGACGACAGCGACACACTCAGCCACTACGTGGCGACCATCAGCGACATCAGCGAGCGCAAGGCCGCCGAGCAGGAGATTCACCAGCTTGCGTTCTACGACCCGCTGACCGGGCTTAGCAACCGGCGCCTGTTCATGGACCGGCTCGAAACCGCCCTGAAAGAGATCAACCGCCACCAGCGTTTTGGAGCGGTGATGCTGTTCGATATCGACAGCTTCAAGGAGATCAACGATACCCTGGGCTACCACGCGGGGGACCAGCTGTTGCGAGGCGTGTCGCGGCGCCTGTCGCGGATGCTGCGCGACACCGATACCCTGGCGCGGCTTGGCGGCGACGAGTTCGCGGTGCTGGTCGAGGGCGTGGACAGCAGCCTGGCGCAAACGCACCAGCTGGCCCGCGGCATCGCCAACAAGCTCATGGCCACGCTCAGTGAGCCCATTCGTATCAATGATAGCCTGATCACGGTGACCGCCAGCGTCGGGGCGACGATGATGTCGAACGACCAGCAGAACATGGACGACTACCTGCAGCAGGCGGATATGGCGCTCTCCCAGGCCAAGGCGAGCGGCCGTCAGGCGCTGCGCTTCTTCACTCCGGACATGCAGGCGGAGCTCTTGACCCGAGTGCGGCTCGAGGCCGACCTGCGCCAGGCGGTCATCTTCAAGCAGTGGCATCTTTTCTATCAGCCCCAGGTCGACGCCGATGGCACCCTGACCGGCGTCGAGGCGCTGCTGCGCTGGGATCACGCCGAGCGTGGCATCATCTCGCCGGGCGCGTTCATGCCGCTTTTGGAGTCCACCGGGCTGATCAATGAAGTCGGCGAGTGGATTCTGGAGCAGGCGTGCTGGCAGCTCATCGAGTGGGCGCGCGACCCGATTCTCGCGACGCTGACGCTGTCGATCAATCTGAGTCCGCTGCAGTTTCGCGAACCAGGCTTCGTTCGCCGAACCGAAAGCGTGTTCCAGCGCACCCAGGCGCCGCTTTCGCGCCTGAAGCTCGAGGTGACCGAGTCGCTGTTCGTCGAGGCGCCAGAGGAAGTGCGCGATACCATGCTGCGGCTCAAGGCCCACGGCGTGCGCTTTTCGCTCGACGATTTCGGTACCGGCTACTCATCGCTTTCGTATCTGGCCCAATTGCCGCTGGACCAGCTCAAGATCGATCAGTCCTTCGTGCAGCAGGTGCCGGAAAGCTCGGCCAACGCGGCCATCGTAAGCACCACCATCGCCCTGGCATCGAGTCTGAGTCTGGACGTCATTGCCGAAGGGGTGGAAACCCAAGAGCAGTACCAGTGGCTATTGGCCAACGGCTGTTACGCGTTTCAGGGGTATCTGTTCGGCCGGCCCATGCCAGTCGCCGCGCTCGAGGCCATCGCGCTCAGTGCGAAAGGGCGGCCAGACGATCGAGAAGGGTCGGGTGATCCAGGGCCTGGTCGTCGGGAAGAATGACTTCCAGGCGCGAGTCCTGACGCCAGGCGCTCGCCTCGACGCTCAATACGCCCTCGGCGCGATTGAGCCGTTTCCAGCCGCCGTCGGTATGGAACACGCCCTTGGCCCGCGCTGCCTTGGGCAGCTCTGATAGCGTGTGGGCGAGCCGGTCGAGATCGAAGCGCTCATCCGGATGCCAGCGAAGCCCGCTGCTGGCGTAGCCTAGTGCCGAGGCGGTCTCGAGTCGCGGCGAGCCAGGCGCGGGCGGGGCGTCGAAAAAATGGCCCGAAAGCGTTGGCGGGGCGACCAGTACCCGGTGGGCGTCGGGCATGACCACCGTTGATGAACCCGCCTGGCCGCCCTGGGTGAGAAGCGACAGCGGCAGCGCTCCGCCCGCGCTGTCGTGGACCCACTTGGGGGCAGGCCATAGCGCCTCGACGAAGGCCCGGCCGCGGGCGTTCTGGGCTTCAACGGCCTGGTCGGTCAGCGTGAGCACCACGGCGTCCGCCACGGCGAGCTGGTCGTTGAAGGTTTCGTGCTCGCGCACCCGGGGCTCATCGAGTCGGCGTGGGTCGAGGGTGGCGATGATGTCGCGCACCTCCAGCACGCCCTCAAAAGCTTCGCCGCGCAGCAGATCCAGCAGCCCCGCCGGATGGCCAAGGCCCGACGGTTCGATGATCACCCGATCGGGCCTGGAGCGGCGGATCAGCTCGACCAGCGCCGCTTGCAGCACGAACGCGAGCTGGCAGCACAGACACCCGCCGGGCAGGCCTTTGACCACCACGTCGTCGCGATGGTCGAACATCGTTTGGTCGATGCCGATCTGGCCGAACTCGTTGACCAGTACCGCCCATTTCTCTTCCACAGGCTTTTGCTCGATCAGGCTGTGGATAAGCGTGGTCTTGCCGCTGCCGAGAAAGCCGGTCACCACGTGGGTGGGAATGCGCGCCATCGTCACGGGTTAGCCGCCGGTCATGTTCATGAAGCGCACCACCTGCACATCGCCGTCGGTCGTGAAGTGGTGGCGCTCGGGCTTGAGCGGCAGCGCATGGATGATCGCACGCTTGAGCGCGTCCATGTCGCCAGGGTGGCGGCGAAGCACCGCGCGCAGATCCACCGAGTGCTCGTTGCCCAGACACAGCAAGAGCCGCCCCTCGACGGTGACGCGCACCCGGTTGCAGCTGTCGCAGAAATTGTGGCTGTGCGGCGAGATGAAGCCGATGCGGCTGTCGCTGTCACTCATCTTGAAGTAGCGCGACGGGCCCGGCGTGGTCACCGTACTTGGCATCAGCGGGTAGCGCGCCTCGATCAGCGCCTTGACGTCGTCGCTTGAGTAGAAGGTTTCGGCGCGAGAGTGATCCGACACATCCCCCAGCGGCATCTCTTCGATGAAGCTGATATCGAGGTCTTCCCGGCGGGCGAAGTCGACCAAATCCAGCACCTCATCGTCGTTGCGCCCCTTGAGGATCACCGCGTTGAGTTTGATGCGCTCAAAGCCCACCTCTTTGGCGGCGCGAATGCCATCGATCACCTTGTCCAGATCACCGGTGCGGGTCAGCGCCTTGAAGCGCGCGGGGTCGAGCGAGTCGAGGCTTACGTTGAGCCGCTTGAGCCCGCCGTCGAAAAGTCGTTGGGCGTGCTTTCTGAGGCTTGCGCCGTTGGTGGTCATGGTGAAGTCACTGAGCCCGGGCAGGGCGCCGATCTCGTCGACCAGCTCGCCAATATTACCGCGCACCAGCGGCTCACCGCCGGTCAGGCGGATTTTCTCGACGCCGAGCTCGGTAAAGGCCCGCGCGACGGTGGCGATCTCTTCGAGGGTGAGCACCTGCGCACGCGGAAGAAAGGTCATCTCCTCGCTCATGCAGTACACGCAGCGAAAGTCGCAGCGATCAGTGACTGAGATCCGTACGTAGTTGACCCGGCGGCCAACGCTGTCAATCAGTTGCTCGGTCATGGCCATCTCTCGAACCGGTGGATGGGGGCAGTGTAGTCGATTGGGGCGCGCGAAGCGGCTGGATCGCGACGACCTCGCCCGCCACGGCGACATCGCGCTCCTCACAAAGCTCGATCAGACAGTTGGCCGCCACCATCGAGGTTAACATACCCGAGCCCTGGGCCTTGAGCGCGTGTACACGTATCACGCCTTGTTCATCGCCCCGGTACACCCCGCGAAGCAGATCGAGCCGCCCCAGGCGCCCTTCAACCGGCGAGTCGAGTACCGCCGTCAGACGCGCGGGCGCGGCAACGGGCTGGCCCTCCAGGCGCGCCAGTAGCGGCGCGACGAACTGATGAAACGTCACCATCGCTGCTACCGGGTTCCCGGGCAGCCCGACGAAGGGCGTTTGGCGCGCGCCAAGTGTGCCGCAGGCCAGTGGCTTGCCCGGTCGCAGCGCCACCCGCCAGAAGCCGAGCGTGCCCAGCCGCTCGAGCGCACTACGGGTGAAATCCTTCGTGCCCACCGAGACGCCGGCGCTGGTGAGCACCAGGTCGCTCTGCTCGGCGGCCCTGCCCAGCGCGGAGACGATCGCCTCCGGGTCGTCCGGCAGGATGCCAAGATCCAGCACGCGCGCACCGGCCTCTTGTAAAAGCCCCTTTAAGGCGAATCGGTTGGCGTCGAAAATACCCGCCGGTGGCAGCGTCTCGCCGGGCTCGGTAACCTCGTTGCCGGTGGAAAAGAGCGCCACCTTCGGGCGCTTGACGACGCGCACCGTGGCAAGCCCCAGCGAGGCGATCAGCCCAAGAGCGCCGGGGTCGAGACGCGTGAGCGCGGACAGCACTGGAGCACCCGCGGCCAACTCCTCACCGGCCCGGCGAACGTTCTGGCCTTTCACCACGCGCTCGGGGTCGTTGAGCATCACGGCGCCGTCGTGCTCATCGAGCTGCTCGCAGGCGATGACCGTGTCGGTGCCTGGCGGCAGCGGCGCGCCGGTGGTGATGCGCACGCACTCGCCTTCACCGAGCGCGCCGTCAAAGCGCTGACCGGCGAAGGCGCTGCCGGCCGGATGCCAGCGCGCGGGCAGCGCCTCGCGCCAGCCAAGCGCGATGCCATCCAGCGCCGCGTTGGTGTAGCGGGGCACGTCCATGGGCGCCGTGATCGACTCACTCAACAGGCGCCCGAGCGCCTGGTCGAGGCGAACCTCCTCGGTGCCCATCGGCCGGGGGACCAGCGCGAGCAGTGCCTGGCGCGCCTGGTCGACGCTCAGCGGCGCGCCACTTCGATCCGGCGTCATGGCCGCTCCCGGCGGGCGTCCGCGCGGCCAAGCTCCAAACGCTTGAGCGCCTCTTCGCTGTTGAGGTTGACGAACGCCTCCT
The DNA here is from genome assembly GCF_031954245.1 of Halomonas sp. PAMB 3264. Taxonomy (NCBI): domain Bacteria; kingdom Pseudomonadati; phylum Pseudomonadota; class Gammaproteobacteria; order Oceanospirillales; family Halomonadaceae; genus Halomonas; species Halomonas sp. PAMB 3264. The sequence continues at coordinate 3,313,434 of NZ_CP134866.1, read as the reverse complement.
TCACGTCAGAGAAATCCACCCGCCGCGCTTCAAAACGCTCGAACCAGCGGCCGAGCTTGCGCTCGCCGCTGGCCAGAAAGGCGCCGAGATCGTCGGCCAGCGCAGTGGCGATGAGCGCCACCGTCGGGTGGTCGCGCTCGCCGTCGAAGGCGATGGCCGCCTGGCCGCCGTCGAGCCCACCGACCAGGCGCTCGACCAGCGTCATGGGCAGAAGCGGCGTATCGCAGGGCACCACGATCAGCCACGGCGTTTTCGCCGCCAGCAGGCCGCTGTAGATGCCCATCAGCGGGCCGAAAAAGCCGGGCCTGGCATCCTCGATCACGCGCGGACCCAAAAGCGCATAGGCGTCCTGATTGCGGTTGGCGCTGACGAGGGTTTCGCTTACGCGCCCTTCCAGACGCTTCAAGGCGTGGGCGAACAGCGGCAGGTCCTCGAAGGGCGCCAGGCCCTTGTCGCGCCCGCCCATGCGGCGACCTTCGCCGCCGGCCAAAATCAGTCCGGTCAGTTGCTGTGGCGCGATCATGAAAGTGCCCTGCGCGTGATGAGTGAAGCCGTCGGCACGCCTGAAAGGCGCGGCTTTTAAAGGTAGACCGCGCCTGAGTCGCGACGTGCTCAGAGTGTGCCATATTCGCAGCGGCGAAAACGTTTTTAAAGCGACTCTTTTGCTATGCTGAGCACCATTCAACCGCGGAGAGCTTTCATGCACGCCTTCAACGATCTGGACCCGACGACCCAAACCGAACTCGAAGCCGCCGCCTTTCGTCGGCTGCTGAGCCATCTGGACGCCAACAAGGACGTTCAGAACATCGACCTGATGATTCTGGCGGATTTTTGCCGCAACTGTCTCTCGAAATGGCTGGTCAGCGCCGCCGAGGAGCGCGGCGAACGCCTCGACTACGAGGCCGCCCGCCAGCACGTTTACGGCATGCCCTACAGCGAGTGGAAAGAGCACCATCAGGCGAAGGCCACACCGGAGCAGCTCGCCGCGCTCGAGGCGCGCCAGGCGAACAAGAGCCACGAGGAGTAGCGCCTTGGAAACGCAAAACAGCCCTCAAGCGGCCAGGTCAGGGGACATGGAGGCCTTGAATATCGCCGTGCTCACCGTCTCCGACACCCGCACCGAGGAGAGCGACCGCTCTGGCGCGCTGTTAATCGAGAGGCTGGAAGGCGCTGGCCACCGGCTGGTGGAAAAGCGCATCGTGGCCGACGATATGTACCGTATTCGCGCGGTGGTGGCCGAATGGATCGCAAGCAGTGAGGTGCAGGTGGTGATCACCACCGGCGGCACCGGCTTTACCGGGCGCGACTCCACCCCGGAGGCGGTATCGGTACTGTTCGATAAAGCCATCGAAGGGTTCGGCGAGCGCTTTCGCCAGTTAAGCGGCGACGAGATCGGAAGCTCCACGATTCAGAGCCGCTGCCTGGGCGGGCTTGCCAACGCCACCGTGATCTTCTGCCTGCCGGGCTCTACCGGGGCGTGTCGCACCGGCTGGGACCGCCTGCTGGCCGAGCAGCTCGACAGCCGCCATAAGCCCTGCAACTTCGCCAACCTGGTGATTCCCGGGCGGGGGCAGCATGGCTGAGCTTGCCCCCATCGAGAAAGCGTTAGAGGCGCTTCTGGCCGACGTAAGCCCGCTGGACACTGAGGACGTAGCGCTCGATGACGCCGCCGAGCGCGTGCTGGCCGCCGCCGTCACCGCCGCGCTCGACGTGCCCGCCCGGGACAACAGCGCCATGGACGGCTACGCCCTGCGCGCCGCGGACGCCGGCGGCTGGCTGCCGGTCTCCCAGCGCATCGCCGCGGGCCACCCGGCCGCGCCGCTTGCACCCGGCACCTGCGCGCGCATCTTCACCGGCGGCGAGCTGCCGGAGGGTGCCGACTGTGTGGTGATGCAGGAGGAGGTCGAACTCGACGGCGAGCGGGCGAACATCCCCGCCGGTATCGCGGTGGGCAATAGCGTGCGCCGCCGCGCCCGGGATGTCGCCCGTGGGGATGTCCTGCTCGAAGCGGGCACGCGGCTAAACGCCGCCGCGCTTGGCCATCTGGCGGGGCAGGGCATCGCGCGGGTGAGCGTGCGTCGCCGTCCGCGGGTGGCGCTATTGTCCACCGGTGATGAGGTCATCGAGCCCGGTCAGCCGCTCGCGCCCGGCCAGCTCTACAACAGCAACCGGCCAATGCTCAAGCGCCTTCTGGAGAGCTTCGGCGCCGAGGTCGTGCATATCGAAAGCGTGCCGGACAGCTTCGGCGAGACCTGCGCCTGCCTGACCCGGGCGGCTCAGGGCGCCGATGTGGTCATCACCACCGGCGGGGTGAGCGTCGGCGAGGAGGATCACGTCAAGAAAGCGTTGGAGGCGCTGGGCCAGCTGGATCTCTGGCGTTTGGCCATTCGCCCGGGCAAGCCGCTGGCGCTGGGGCGGCTGCCTCGCGGGGAGGGGGGCGCGGCGCGCTTTGTCGGCCTTCCCGGCAACCCGGTGTCGGGCTTTGTCGGCGCGTGGCTGTTTCTGCGCCCGCTGATGGGGATGCTTCTGGGCTGCCCAGCGCTCGCCTCGCTTTCACCTCTTCCAGCGGTGGCGCGCTTTTCGGCCACCACCGGCCCGCGCCAGCACTACATGCGCGTAAGGCTTTCGTTTACCCCCGGCGGCATCGAGGCGCACGCCTTCGAGGATCAGGATTCGTCGGTGCTCTCTTCCTGCGTGGCCGCCGACGCGCTCGCCGTCGTCGAGGCGCATCGGACGGTCACGCCCGGCGATTCGCTTACGTGTCTGTGGCTGGCGCCGTAGGGCCTGTGAGCCGCTCGGCGTCCAGTAGCCATAGCTCGGCACGTGCTCCTTGCATGGCCACGCCGCACAAGGGGGCCAATGCGCGTGCCTTGACGAGCGCGGGCAAGGGGTAAAGCGCCGAGGCGGGCCATTCGATGAGCTCGACGCTGCCCCCGACCCCGAGTTGCCACACGCCTTGTGCGTCGCTTAGCGTAAGCCAGCGATCCGGGGGAGCGTCGTTATCCGGTAGACCCAGTAGCGCTGCTGCCCTGATGACGCGTTCGACGTCGGCGTGCAGGGTGAGGCGGCGTACCTGGCTTGCCTCGAGCGCGTAGCGGTAGTGGCCTGTCGAGAAGGCGACGAGCGCGACCGTCGGCACGCGCTAACCCTGGCCTGCCTGAAAAGCGCTTAGCAGTGCCTGGGCATCGAGCAGGGCGATGGCTTCACGCTCGTCTCTATGGATCACCGCGCCAACGAAGGGTTTGAGCGCTTCAGGCAGCGTTTCCGGCGGGGGCCTGAGCGCGCTGATCACGACGTCGCACACATCGTCCAGCTGCTCAATGCGTACCCCTGTGGTAATCGCATCGCCACGAACGAGCAGGATCATGCCATCGCTTTTGGACGCCTCAAGTCCCAGAAGGCGCTCGAGCGTAATAACGGACTCGATGGTGCCCCGCAGATGGATTACGCCCTCGATGGTATCGGGCAGCCCGGGTATGAAGTACACGCTTTGCTCGCCGCTCAGAATTTCGCTCACCACGCTTCCGGCCAAGGCAAAGCGCTGACCGGCCAGCCGAAAAAGCACCACTTGCTGAGTCGGCTCATCTACCTCAAGGTCTGAGCATCCGGCGCCCTGGCTTGAAAGCGCCTGCTCGAGATCCAGACGAGAATCATCATTGGTCGTCAAGGGCATCGGCCTCCGTGTTGATGACGAGCTGATTACGCCCTTGGCTCTTGGCGCGGTAAAGGGCCTGGTCGGCACTAACGCGCAGCGTCTCGGTGGAAGGGTGGCGGGGAAAATCGCTGATACCGGCGCTGAAGGTGCAGTTGAAGCGCGCGTCACCGGCGTGAAAATCGACCTGCTCAAAGTCTTGGCGTAGCCTCTCGATCAGCCGGGTGGCGATGTCCAGCGTCACGTTTTTCATCAGGATGACGAACTCTTCACCGCCGTAGCGGCCGATGATGTCCGAGGTGCGAAAGCGCGTTTTCAGCATGTGCGCCAGGGTGATGATGACCTGGTCGCCCGCCAGATGGCCGTAGGTATCGTTGATGTCCTTGAAGTGGTCGATATCGAGCATGGCCATGGCATGGTGAGTGTCGTCTCGGTACGCCTGCGCCAGCGTTCGGTTGATCAAATCGGTGGTGGTGCTGTGGTTATAAAGACCGGTCATGCTGTCCTGAGTCATCAGCGCGCGCAGGTGCCGCAAGCGCTCGGCGCGCAGCGTCACAGCGGCCACCAGGTCATCGGGGATGACGGGCTTGGTGATGAAGCCTTCTACGCCGGCGTTCATGGCCGTCAACTGCTTCTGGCTGTCGGTCTCGCCAGAGAGGTATATGATCGGAAGCCCCACGTACTCCGGCTGCTGGCGTACGATGGTGGCCAGCTCCTCGCCGGAACAGACCGGCATGTACATGTCTACCAGCATCAAATCCGGGTTGAAGCGTTCCAGCGTAACGAATGCCTGGGCGGGGGAGTGAGCCTGCTGGGTGATCATGCCGGCACGCTCGAGCAAGGCGGCGTGATAGCCAGCCGCTTCCGGCTCGTCGTCCACTACCAGCACTCTGAGCGGTTCGTCGTCGGGTTCGGCGGTCAACTTGTCCAGCGCCAGCATTATCTCCAGTGGCTTCACCGGTTTGATGAAGTAGCCGCTGCAGCCGGCGCGCACCGCGCTGAGTCGTGAACCGAAATCGCCAGAGGAGGAGAGTACGATGGCCGGCAGCCGCTCGCCGGTCAGCTTGTTCAGGCTGGCCAGGGTTTCGGGACCAGCGGTCTTTCCCTGAGGGAACTGGACATCCATGATGATGGCGTCGGGCCGACGTGTCAGTACCGCGTTGAAGAAGGTCTGCGTGTCTTCGAAGTGGTACGCCTCGTGGCCGAAACAGCGTAAATGATGCAGCAGTTGGCTGACCTGCTCGGGCTCATCGTCGCAGAGATAGATCAGCCGCTGGCGATGATTGCCTGCGCGTAGGGCAGTTGCCGGGAGTTCCACCGTGGCGGATGAGCCGTGTGTGGTCGCCTGGTTTTTTTGCTTTAACAGATTTGCCTGTTCCTGACGGAGTTTGCCAAGCAGTGTATCCATCATCGGGGCGATATGCGCCTGCGCCGATGTCGAGGTGAGAAGCTTCTCGCCCTGTTCGGCTAACGCGGCGAGTCGCTCGAACCCCAGTGAACGCCCGGTGCCTTTCAGGCTATGGAAAAAACGATGTAGATCCGGTGCCAGCCGCGCCCGCGCCTCGCAGGAGGCTTGGCTTTGCTGCCACTGCTGGGTAATGGCCTGCAACCGTTCTGGGAGCTGCTCGACGAAGCGCAAGCGCAGCTCGTTGAGTTTGTCGTGCAGTGTCTGGGCGTGGGACGGCATCTCGATACCTGTATTCTCACTCAGGGGAGTGCGCACCAAGGGCGCTTTCGAGGGTTTGACACAGCGTCGAGGCCATATCCGCCTCCTTTTGCAGGCAGGCATGAATCCCCGGCGTCTCAAGGAGGTCGCTATCCGGACTATCACCGGTCAGCAGGATGAACGGCAGCGCCACATCCTGCTCCCTGAGCATCGAGCAGAGGTCGGTGCCATTGATCAGCGGCATATGCATGTCGCTGACAATGGCCGCGATGTCCGAATGACGCTCGAGCTGGGTGATCGCTTCCATCGCGTTCAGCGCAAGCACTGGGGTGTAGTGTTGCGAGGCGAGGATGGCAGCGGTCATCTCGCCCGCTAGCTCATCGTCGTCAACGACTAGAATCCGCATGAGTTTCCTCTTTCTGGTCCTGGGGCGCTATCCCAGTAGGGCTTTGAGCGTATCCACGAGGTTGTTCTGGTCGAAGCTACCCTTCACGATATAGGCGTCGGCACCGGCGTCGATGCCTCGCTGGCGATCGCTCTCTTTCTCTCGCGAGGTGATGATGATGATCGGCACTTGCTGATAGCGCTCGTGTTCGCGCAGCCGAGCGGTGAGCGTAAAACCATCCATGATCGGCATTTCGACATCGGTCAGCACCGCGTCGAAGGAGTCGGCAAGCGCCTTGGTCAGGCCATCGCGACCGTTTTCGGCAAGCGATACCCGGTATCCCCAGGCCTCGAGCACATCTTTCTCGATTTCGCGTGTATTGAGCGAATCGTCCACGATCAGTATTCGATGCGCCCGGGCTTGCTTGAGTTCCAGTATCGAGGAGCGGCGGCCGCCTCGTTTAACCTGAGTTAATAATGCGGGAACGTGAAGCAGGCTTGCAAGGTCGTTGCGCCCGACGCTGACCATGCCGGCGACCAGCGGCAGATGGCGAAGATGGGGCGGTAAAGGCTTGATCACCATGTCACGCTCGTCAATCAACTCCTCGACGATTAGCGCAAGCTTCTGGCTGCCCTGATGAACGATCAGTAGCAACACCTGGGCATTTTCTGTCGGCGCTTCAAGGCCCAGCAGTGACGCGAGCGATACCACGGGAATGAATTCGTCGCGCAAAACCAGCGTGGGCTGGCCCGCCGTATCGATGAAGTCATCGGGCGTGACTTTCAAAAGCTCCTGAACATAGGGTGCTGTGAAGCCCAGCGTCTGTGAGCCCGCTCGAATCAGCAGCACCCGTAGCATGGCAAGCGACAGCGGCAGACGCAGCGCGAAGGTGGTGCCCTTACCCGGCTGGCTGTCGACCCGGATATCGCCGCTGAGCTCGTCCACCACGGTGCGCTTAACCACATCCATACCCACACCCCGGCCTGACATGTCGGTGATCAGTGGTTTGGTCGAGAATCCGGGCAGGAAAATCAGTTCGAGGGTTTCATGCTCGCTCAGCGTCGTGAGCTGCTCTTCATTGATCAACTGCCGGCCAAGCGCCTTCTGGCGAACGGCGTCGATATCGATACCCGCGCCGTCGTCGCTGAGTTCGATCACGACCCAGCCCCCGTCCTGCCACGCCTTGAGCGATACCCTACCTTTCGCGGCCTTGCCGACCTGACGCCGCAGATCGGGCGTTTCCAGCCCGTGATCCAGGGCGTTTCTCAGCAGGTGAATCAACGGCTCGGACAGCCGGTCGATCATCTGTCGATCGAGCTCGATCTCGCTTCCCTGCAACTCACAGGAAGCCTGCTTGTTCAGGGCATGAGCCAGATCTCTGGTCATCTGCGCGAGCGGGTCGAACACGACAGAAAGCGGCAGCATGCGCATCTGCAGTGCGCGGTCGTGAAGATCACTCATCAGTGCGTCCTGGGTGAGCACGCTATCCTTAAGATCGCGATGAAACGCGCGAAAGGCGCTCTGATACGTCGACGGCAACGCTTTGCCCAGCGCCTGGGCCCGATCCAGCAGGTCGTGCTGCTGATGATGACCCGAAAGCACCTCGCCCATCAGACGAATCAGATCATCGAGTCGCTCCAGCCGAACGCGAACGGTATCGCTGAGTTTGAGGCGTCGGGAAAGTGCTTCGTCGGTGGCCGCTTGAGCGACGTTCTTTTCAGCGGCAGAGGTTGGGCCAGGGACAGGCGCGGGTATCGGCGCCGGGTCTGATGCAGAAGCCGGCGCCGCGGTGGTGCCCTCCATGGCCTGGCAAAGCGCGGGGTCGGCGGTAGGCAGCGTGTCCGGCGCGTGGCCTTCGGCCAGGCGGTTGACTTGGGTGTCCAGTAGCTCCACGGCCTGGTTCAATAGTTCGAGCGTGTCCGGCGTTGGCTTGCGGGTACCGTCGCGCAGCGCGCTCAGAAGCTCTTCCGCGCTGTGCGCCAGCGACGTAATGGCGTCCAGGCGCAGCATCCGCGATGACCCCTTGAGCGTATGCATGGCGCGAAACAGGGCGTTGATCTCTTCGGCGTGACGTTCGCCACGGCCGAGGGCGTCGACCCCCTCTTTCAAGCGGGGCAGATGATCCTGCGCCTCCTCGACGAAGCGCGCGATGAAGCGGGAGAGATCAAAGGCCATCGTCGTCCTCCAGCCCAATGGCATGCGCTTCGAGATAGCGTTTGGCTAAAAAGAACGCGTCTCCGGGCGGGATCGGCGGTGCCATGACCTCAAGCCCGCCAGGCGATGTGGGGTTAGCGTCGAGCAAACGCAACGTGGCCTCATAGCCGCGACGCAGCGGGGCCGGCGAGCGTGGCAGCTCGCCCGTGCGAAACAGCTCCGCCTGATAGAAATGCGCGGGCCAGCATTCCGGCATCACGTAGATGGCGCGCTTGAAAAGCGCCTGAGCGTGGCCGGCATTTTTTTGCCAGCGAGCGATGAGCCCGGCCAGCACCAGCGCATCGATGCTCCAGGGCTGCTCTTTTAACAGGGTCGCCACGCAAGCTTCGGCGTCCTCGAACCGGCTGTGATCCAGCCACTCGCGCGCAAGCTCGATGCGTTGCTTGAAAGAGGCCGGCGGCGAGTGCGGCAGCTCCCCACTGGTCGCCTTCTCGATAGAGCGCCGTTGAAGCGGCTTCGGCGCTTGAGGCACCGGTCGAGACTCCGGCGCGAGGCGAGCGTCGGAAACTGGCGAGACCGGGCCGGCGGCGGCGTTTGCGTGGCGAAAATGAAACACGCCCTGGTGCTGGGTCAGCTTGAGAATGCCCAGATCGTTGCCCAGGGTTTCCGTGACGCCACAAAGCAGAACGCCGGTCGGCGCGAGGCGCTCGCTCAAGCGCTGTTGAATGACCCGGCGCTTTTCTTCATCGAAATAGATGGAAACGTTACGAAACAGGATGACATCGAAGGGCGCGTGTCGATCGCTCTGTGGCGTGGGGTCCAGCACGTTGAGCGTTTGAAAGCGCACCCAATCGCGAAGCGCGTCGTCGATCAGGTATTGGCGACCGTAGGGCTTGAAGTAGCGCGCCTTCAGGTGAGGGGGGAGCGTGCGAAAGGCCATGCCGCTATAAAGCCCTCGCTGCGCTCTGGCCAGCATCTGTTGATCCACGTCGCCACCGGTAATGCTAAAAAGTGACGTCGCCCGCGGGCCAAAGCGCTCCATCAGCGCCATCGCCAGGCTATAGGGTTCTTCCCCGGAGGAGCAGCCCGCGCTTAACAGGCGCAGGGGCGCCGAGGTTTCGTTCAAACGCAGGGGAAGGTAGTGGCTCACGAGCCAATCAAGCGCCTCAACCTCCCGGTAAAAATAGGTTTCGTTGATCGTCAGTTGGCCGATGAAATCATCGAACAGGCGCCTGTCGTTTTCGAGCAGGTCAATCAGTGCCACGGTATCGGTTTTGCCGGTGGTGGTGATCAGCGCGTTGATCGCCTTTAACAGGCGCGGCTCGGCCAGTCCGTCCAGTTGAAGGCCGTAATGCTCGTATACCAGCTGCTTGAGGGGCATATACGTATTCATCAAAACGATGATCTCGGCCAACGCGGGGGATGCAGGGTCTCGATCAAGTGCTCTGGCAGCTGCTCGAGGGCGACCACTCGTTGAATACTTCCCGCGCGCACGGCTTCCTGGTTCATGCCGTAGATCACTGAGCTCGCCTCGTCCTGAGCGATCGTCGTGCCACCGGCAAGGCGGATGGCGCTCATGCCCTGCACACCGTCTCGCCCCATGCCGGTCAGAATGATGCCCACGGCATCCGGGCCGTAAACCTTTGCCACGCTGCTCAGGAGAGTGTCGCAGCTGGGGTGATAAATCGACCCCGGCGGGCTCGGGAGGAGCTTGAACGTATGGTCCGCGGTAATCGCTAGATCGCTTTCCGAAGGTGACAGATAAATGCATCCGGGATTCAAGTGATCCCCGTCCCGGGCGACGCTGACCGGTAGCGTGCAGATAGTGGCCAACCACTGTGCCATACCTTCGATGAAACCGGGGCTGATATGCTGAGCGATGACGATCGGCGCAATGAAATCGGTCGGCAACCGGCTGAGCAGGCGCGCAAGTGCCTGGGGGCCACCCGTCGAGCAGGCGATGGCCACGATGCGTTGAAATGCACGCAGCGGTGCCGTTCTGCTGGGCAAGAGCGAGCATGGCGTTGTCGCGCGCTGGCGCATGCGGGTGATAACGGCGACTCCGGACAGAAGCCGTAGTCGCTCGATCAGCCGTTGGGCATCCTCGCCCTCAAAGGCAGGCTTGCCGATCACTTCCAGCGCGCCGAACTCAAGTGCCTGGCAGGCGGTTTGGGCCTCAAAGCGTTCGCTGACCACCAGAATCGGTAGCGCCTTGGTGTGCATGATCTCCTTGATCGCCGCCAAACCATCCATGACCGGCATCGAGAGATCCATGGTCATGATGTGAGGTGCCAGCCGGCGGGCGAGCGTGACTGCCTCCTGCCCATTGGAGCCCTCGCCCACGATCTCGATGTCGTTTTCGCGGGCAAGGATATGGCGCAACACGTCTCGCGCCACGGGGCTGTCGTCGACGATTACCACCCGGATTGCACTCATGGTTGGGTTCCTGGACGCGCTACGTGAGCTCCGTGGTGGACGAGTCGAGCCTGAACTCCTGCACGAGTTCGTTGAGCTCGGCGGACATGCGAATCATTTCCTGACTGATATCGGTGATATGGCGTACCGACTGGGCGTTGCGGGCGCTGGCCGTATCGATATCACGTAGCGCCGTCACGACCTGGCTGCTGGCGGTTTTTTGCTGTTGTGTCGAAAGCGATATCTGTTGAGCCGCATTGCTGGTCTGACTGGCGGCCTTGAGTACCGCATCAAGATCCTGTGCCGTGGTCTGACTGACGTCCACGCCCTGCTCAATCGACGCCGCGCCTTTTTCCGACGCTACGACCAAACGGCTGATGGCGTGCTGAATTTCCTCGGTATGGACTTCGATTTCCTGGGTGGAGTCGGTCACACTGTCGGCCAGTCGACGGATCTCGTTGGCCACTACCGAAAAGCGTCGCCCGGAGTCACCGGCGCTTGAGGCCTCGAGTGCGGCGTTGAAGGCGATCAGTTTGGTTTGCGCAGCCAATGTGTTGATGAGCTCCATCACCTTGCTGATCTGCTTTGATTTCGCGCCCAATGCGACGATTTCCGCCAGGCTCTGTTCGCTGTCACTACTAATCTCCTGCATTTTCGACTGCAGAAGCTCCATGGCCCTTGCGCCTTTACGGCTGCGCTCGAGGGTCTGGTTGGCGACATCCACCACCGACCCGGAATGATCGGCGATCTGCGTGGATGAGGTTGAAAGCTCCTCCATGGTGGAGGTGATTTCCGCCACCGACGAGGCCATTTGCTCGACCGCAGCGGCCATGGTCTGGTCGGCTTCGACGCCCATGTCACCGTGTTTTACGCCGGAAAGCCCGGCGGTCTGTGCTAACCGATCCGCGACGGAGTTAAGCGCCAGGGCATTGCTGGAAACGGCGGTCATGGCGCGGGCCAGGCGCTCCAGTAGTTCGTTGGTTTGATCGGCCAGGTCGCCCAGTTCGGCGCGGTCGTCGGTTTCGACGCGGCGGGTAAGGTCAAGGCTTAGCGTGATCTCCTTGAGTTGACGCTGAAAGCGCGTCAAGGGGCGCAATAGCCTTACGGTTAGCGGATAGAGCAATAAAAGCCCGATCAGCAAAATCAAAAGCCCCCAGCCGGTCGAGGCTAGAAAACGCAGTTGTGCGGCCTTGACGTATTCGTGCTTGTCCACCTCGATCATCAAATAGCGCCCAAGCTCCGGCACCCAGCGGGTGGCGGTGAGATAGGCAGTACCGTCGCGAAGGACCTCTTCGACCCTGGTGCCGCTACCTGGCGCAGTGGGCAGCGAAACGGTGGTGCTGGCGTCTGAGGTGCCCTCTGCACTATTGACGGTAATTTCGCCCGTGTCGTCCAGTAGCGCCGCGTGGCCCGTCTCGCCCAGCGTAAAGTCTTCGATCAGTCGGGCCATTTGATCGAGATTCAGCGCCGCCCCGGCAACGACCAGCGGGCGTCCGTTGGGCGCCAGCGCGTCACTGCGAAAATTGAGGAAGACGAAACTGTCGCCCGGGGTGAAGGTGTCGCTGTCCAGGTTGAGGTTGTAGGGCGCTTCGCTATCGGTGAACTCGTAATACCAGCGGTCGTCGCTGGCGGGGCCTTCGAGCGAGCGTTGCAGAAGCTCGCCATCACGGTACTGAAAGTAATAGGCGCCGACCGGTGACTGTACGGCAAAAAAGAGCAGATCCGCCTGAAGTTGATCGACCGTGCGTGACAGGTAGCCGGCAACCGCGTCCTGTTCGGTCGCCGGCAATCCATCGCGTACCCACTGCTCCAATACGTAGCTATCGGCCACACTCTCGGAAACCGCGAGAGAAGGGCTCAAGCGGAGCACCAAGCGTGTAGCCAGCGCCTCGACCTGTTGAGGTAACTCCTCGTCGATGAGCTGCTCGAAACGCGCCTGCGTCTGTGTACGAGCTTGCAAGTACAGCGCCAGAAGCAGTGTCAGCGTCATCACGGTGGCAAAGGAGAGAAACTGTCTCAAACTCAGGGGCAGGGATTTCCAGCGTGCCTTCATCCGGGCGGGGCTCCAAAAGGGTCGAGCGGCAAGCGATGACCAAAGAGGTGGTAATAAGTGATTAGTTCCATAGTACCGCTAAATGCATTGAGCGCTATAGCCACTGAGCGCGCTTTGAACGGCCAATTTTGTGAATTAATGTGAAACATCGAAAAAAGCGTAAGCTCATAACTCGATTCAATAGTTGTACAATGACGGCCTTCACTGGATGGGCAGGCTCAGGAGTCAGTTGGGCTTTTGAAGCAAAATATCGCTTATAAACGGTGTCAGGAAGGCTTTTTGCTGGCGTGGGTAGCGCATAATTATTTTGACAAAAGTGATACAATCGAATAATTTATGACGGTCAAAATGACATCTTTGCAGAGGAAGCAATCATGTTGTCACTCTCACACCGGACGACCCTGAGCGTTCTTCGCTCGGTTGCGGCCCAGCACCACAAGGCGAAGCATACGGACATGCTGCCCTGTGTCGGCACGCCGGAACGCGCCGGACTGGCTCACGCGATTGACCACCTGTTCGGTACCCAAAAGCTGACGCTGGCGGACACGGCCATCACGCTCGACGAGTGGGCCGGTGCCATTGCCGAACACGCGGACATCGAGTATTTAAACCTGTTCGACACCACGCCTAACGCGTTTTGTAACCGCCTGCAGCGTTCGTATCGGCACGTCGGCGCGGCGCTGGCCCAGGAGGCCCAGTCGCTCAAAGCGTTTTTGGAGCTTTCCACCTCCAGCGAGCGCACGCTGATTAGCTGGCTCTCATTGCAGACCGTATCCGGCTTCATGCTCGGCGCGCTGCTACCCCAGGCGGGCGGCTGGCAAACGCGCTCACTTTTCGAAAGCGCTGGCGCGCTTTGGGAGCTCAATGCCGGTGACGTCGTGGCCACCGATAGCCAGCGCTGGTGCCAACTCGCCCAACGTTTGCCGTCACTGCCCGCTGGCATCACCGCGATCGCCACCTCACCGCTGGATGCCGCCACCTGGCAGGCATTAAAGGAGAAGGGCGTGGCGCATATCGTCGAGCTTTACAGCGAGCCTGCGCTGGGCGTGATCGCCGCACGGCGCTCTCAGGCAGAGGCATTCGAGCTTCTGTCGCACTGGCACCCGACCGAAAGCAACGACTATCTTCTGTGCCTGGCCAAAGGCAGCGTGGCGCGAGAAGTCAGGCTTGGACAACCCATCGCCTGGACCGGTGCTCGCAACTTCAAGCCGGTCGAGTCCGAACCGCTCACCCCTCAGGCGCTTCCCCTTTGGGCAAGCCGGTCGGCGAGTCAAAGGTCGCTTCAGGATGCGACAGCCGCGTAAGCCGTTATTATCGGAGTTAAATGATCGCGTGGGGCACGAAGCAGGACGAATCCTTGGTAATGCGCCCCACATCTTCGCGAATGCCCATGCCGCAGGCGCGATCACCGACTACCCAACTGCCCACCAGCGCATGATATTGGCCGAAACGCGGCATCGGGTGGTAGGCCTGGCGAATCCAGGGGCTATCCACGTAGGGCCCGGCCACGTCCTCGAACGCTCCATCGTTGGTTTTGAGCTGAACGTTACTTCCCTCGCGAGAGAAAAACGGCTTGCGCACCCAGCCAGGTGCTAGTGGCTTCTCGTCCGGTTTTTCGAAGTAGGCGGGCAGCAGGTTGGGGTGATCCGGATACTCTTCCCATAAAAGTGGCAGAATCCCCTTGTTGGAGAGCACCGCCTTCCAGGGCGGCTCGAACCAGTGGGTGGCAAGCTCGGGAATCATTCTGCCGAATTCCTCCTGGGCCAGCTCCTCCCAGGGGTAGAGCTTGAACAGTGCCTTGATCGGCGCGTTGTCCAGATCCACGAAGTAGTCGCAGCCGGGCTGAACGCCGATATCCTCGGTATGGATGAACGGCGCCTTGAGTCCGGCCTGTACGGCGATATCCTGCAGGTAGTGGACCGTAGCACGCTCCTCGACGTTATCCTTGATGCAGGAGAAGTGCAGCGTGTTATCACTCAGACGCTGGCCGATATGCGCCAGCGCCCCTAAAAGCTTCTCCTGAATCGAGTTGAACTGATCCGCGTGGCGCGGGATCAGCCCCTGCTCGATCGCCTGCTCGAGCCACACCCACTGAAAGATGCCCGCCTCATAGAGCGAGGTGGGCGTGTCGTAGTTGAGCTCCAGCAGTTTGGCCGGCCCATCGCCTGCGTAAGCGAAATCCATGCGTCCATAAAGATGGGGCTGGCCCGCGCGCCAGGAATCGAAAATGGCGTCCCACATGAATTCCGGAATGCTCAAACGCTGCATCAGGGCGTTGGAGTGACACACCTTGTCCACCAGCGCCATGCACATCTCGTGAAGCTCCTCGGTCGGGGCTTCGATGTCGCGCTCTACCTGTTCCAGGGTGAACTGGTAGTAGGCGCTCTCTTTCCAGTAGGGTTCGCCGTCGATGGTATGAAAATGAAACCCCAGCTCCTGGGCCAGGGTTTTCCACTGCGCGCGCTCCTTGATCTCGACTCTGAGCATGAAGATCAGGAACCCCAGCCGCCGCGGGCGGAGGAGCGTGAGCCGAAGCCGCTGCGCTGGGTTGCCTGGCGGCTCTGCATCGCCGAGGTGCGCATGGTTTGTTGACGCTGGTTGACGCGCTGGCTGGCCTGGTTGGTGGCCGCGTTCCAGTTGCCCTGGTTTTGCCGGTTGCGGTAGACCGGCTCCTGATAAAGCCCCTGGCTGGTGGCGCCACGGCTGGTGCGCGACATCATGTTGCCCACCATGTAGCCCATCAGTGCCGGCATGAACCAGCCGCCGCCACCGCCGCCGGTCGCGGCCTGGGCCTGCTCCTCGGTCGGCGCCACGCAGGCGCCTTCGCCGTGTTCGGCTTCGCAGGCTTCGAGCGAGTCAAAGCGCGGCACTTCCTTGATCGAGGCTTCATAAGACTCCTCGCAGGCGCTTTGGGTATAGACGTTCGCCTCGACGCACTCCTCGACACTCTGATAGCTGCGCGGGCTGTCGAAGCGGACGTCGGTCACTTCCTCGGGCTGGCCGCAGCCGGTCAGCGTGAAGGCGCCGGCGCCCATCAGTGCCAAAGAGAGCCGCGCGCTGCGCTTGCGCGAGGGCAGATGATTGTCGTGCTGGTTCATGAAGGACTCCTTACCACGTCATCGAGGCGGCGTTGAGTAAACCGACCGCAATGCAGATACTGCCGACCAGAATCCCGTAGGCCATATGGCCTTCGTTAATATGGGTCGAAAGGCTTTCGCCCTGATTCTGAAGAACGACTTTCAAGCCGAAGAACGTCGCCAGCTGTACGCCGAAGGCGATCACCCCCCACAGCAAAAAGTCGATGAAGTTGATCGAGTTCGCCATGGCGCTATAAAGCGGCAGGGTAAAGCCGATGATCGAACCCGCGTAGGCGGTCGCGGCCGCGGCGTTGCCCTGGCGAATCAGCGCCCACTCCTTGTGCGGCGTGATGCGGCTGTAGCAGTACATGAACGCGCCCAAAAGAATCAGTGCGCCGATCAGATAGCCGAGAAAGTGGGGCAGGCCTTGCAGATAGTTCATGGTCGAGTCTTCCGTGTTGACGAATGAGGTCTGACAGCATAAGACGCCGAGGATCAAATAGCATCAATGTCGATCGAGGCGACGTCAACGCCCAGATTCTCCACCAGCATGAAGCCACCTTCGCCATCGTCCTCGGCGCTCAACAGCACGTACTCCATGCGCTCGGCACCTTTGATGGCGCGCTCGTACAGCATGGCGTGATGCACCACCTGCCGGGTCATGACGCTCTCCTGCGTCATGACCTGCTCCTCGAACTGCACCGGCGGCGACCACTCGCTTTCCGGTTCGCCCCACACCCGGTCGAAGACGCGCTCGCCTTCGTCGGCGGTCGAGGCCACGGTGAGGCGCTTGACGCCGAGCGTGCTCGTTTGTGCCTCGGCAGGGTTCAAGAGCGCGTCGAACTCATCGTTTGAGAGATGGCTCACCCGGTAGAAGTCGAACACCTTGTACTCGATGACCTGCTTGCCCTCGACGTTGGCCTGAAGCCAGGTATCGTTTTCCAGATAAAAGCGCACCAGGTGCGCGCCCTGGCCCAGCTCCACGTGGCCCACCGCGGCGATGTGATAGTCACGCTCGCTTTCCCACTGAAACAGCGTATCCGGGTAGGCGGCGAGCTCGCTGAGCTTTAGTCGCACACGCCCATCCAGGCGCAGCCCGGCGAAGTCGCTCGACGACATGCCGATGGGAAGGCCAGCGGTGAAATCCGACGAGGCGTCCGGCGCATCAAAGCGCTCGCTTTGCCCGCCAAGCAGCGCTTTCAGGGTTTTCAGCATTCGGCTCTCCTGGGTAATCGGCCGGCGATCGGCGGCAACCTGCCGCCATCGCCCTGGGCGTTATGACTTGAAAAAGCTCACTCGGTGGGCGCCTTTTTGGCCCGGATGCGGGCCAATACGTCGTCCGCGCGGCGCTCGTTGGCACCGATGCCTGCCGCTTTCAGGCGGCTTTCGAGTTCGCTTCCGCTCTCTTCGGCGCTGAGCTGCTCGGCAGCCTTCATCTGCGCGCTGTCCAGCGCCTGGCGCTCGCGGATACGCTCGAGCGACTCCATCGCACTGCCCATGGCGCTGTTTTGCCCGGAGTGGCGAGCGGCCACGGCGGACTGGGCGCGCTGGGCGGACTCCGTTGCCTTGACCACGCTGACCTGCTGCTTGAGCTGGCGCAGCTGGTTTTCGGTGTTGCGAATGGTGTTGCGAAGGCTCTCGATGCTGGTATCGAACTCGCCCACGATCTGCTGCTCGGCCTCGAGCGCCTCGGTCAGGGCAACGATGCGCTCGGCAACCTCAACGGCGAGCTGCTCCTCGCCGCGATCCAGCGCCGCCTCGGCGCTGTGCTCGAGCTCATCGATCTTTTTCTCGAGGGTGATGGCCTTGTCGCTGTTGATCTGTCGCTGCCCCATCAGGCGGGCAAGCTCGGTTTTCGACGTTTTCAGATGCTGCTCGGCGTCGCGAATCTCCTGGTCGAGGATACGCAGTGCCTGGGAGTCGACGACGGCCTGGCCGGTTTCATTGGCCTTGCCGCGCAGCGCGGTCATGATCTTGTTGAGCATAAAAATTCCTCGGGATTAACGCGGCGAATGGGAAAAATCGGACTGAATGAGGCGCGCCACTTCCATCGCCGCGCTCGCCGTGGCGTGAAGCTCGGCGCAGATGGAGGCGAGTCGCGAATCGGCGAAAAGCTGGCCGTAAGCCACGTAGTAGTCGCGCCCGTCCAAAGTGACGATCCCAACGGAGGCCAGCGGCAGCATCACGCCCTGGCGCAAAAGCTCCTCGTTTAGCGCGGTCTGGTCTGAAACGCTATCGACCGGCGTGATGGTGGTCATCGCCACCCATTCGTCGTCGCTTTTGGACAGCGTGAGCGTCAGGTTGCCGTAGTCGTGTAGCGCAAAAATGAGGGTGTCGTTGTCCTCGTCGAGCTCCATATCGGCTCTGGGCCACTCGAGGGAGCCATCGTGGGCGGCGCTGGCCACGATGCGCTCGTGAAGTTCGGCCGCGGAGGCGGCGGGCGTGTCGGTAAGCGTCGTCAAAAGTGATACTCCCTGATAAAAGCGTCCATGAATAAAAGCGAAGATCGAAAGACAAGGATAGACCCTGACACTCCGATACGGCGCGGGACAAATGATTTAACCTGAAACGTGTCTTTCTAGGACCCGGCACGCCCGCGCGAGTTCTCGCATCCACCCCTTTCGAGGAACGCTCATGACTCATGATACAGCGCACGACAGTATTTGGCAGATGCCGCTCGATGACTTTCGCGACGCTCTGGCCCTAAAGCCCATGCCGGGCTGCGGTGCCGCGGCCGCCGTCAGCGCAAGCCTGGGCCTGGCGCTGATACTCAAGGGGCTACACCTTGGCCAGCAGCACGCGCAAAGCGATGACCGTCAGGCGTTGATCGACGAGGGAGAGGCGTTAAAACAGGCGCTGTCGCCGCTGGCCGACGAGGACGTGGCCGCGTTCGAGGCGATGATGGACGCGCTTAAGCGCCCCAAACGCTCCTTTGATGAAAAAGCCGCCCGGCGCGAGGCCATCCAGGCGGCGGCGAGCCGCGCCGTTCAGGTGCCGCTGGACACCGCCCGGCGCTGCCTGGAGGCGCTCACGCTTGGCCACCAGGCGCTTTCGCACATCGAGGCACAGTTTGAAAGCGATGCCACCGCCGGCGCCTATCTGCTTCACGCCGCGGTTCAAAGCGTGCTGCTCAACGTCGACGCCAACCTGGAGGCACTTGGCGACGAGCAGACCAAACAAAACGCACGCGCGGCACAGAACGAGATTCGTGAGCAATCCCGGGCGCTGATCCAGGGGTTCGAGGCGCCCGCATCATGACCGGTAGGTGGCCTCGAAGCGCTGGCGCAGCTGGTTTTTCTGCACCTTACCCATGGTGTTGCGCGGGAGCTCGTCGACGAAGAACACCCGCTTGGGCTGCTTGTATTTGGCCAGCCGCCCTTGGAGGTGCTCGAGAATCGTTTGCTCGCTGGCCTCGGCGCCGGGCTTGAGCACGACCACGGCGGTCACGCCCTCGCCGAAATCCGGATGTGGCAGGCCGATCACGGCGGATTCGTCGACCGGGTCGAGCTCGTCGATCAGCTGCTCGACCTCCTTGGGGTAGACGTTGTAGCCGCCAGAGATCACCAGGTCCTTGTCGCGCCCGACGATATGCACGTAGCCCTGGGTATCGCGCAGGGCCAGGTCGCCGGTGATGAAAAAGCCGTCGTCCAGCAGCTCCTCGCGGGTCTTTTCCGGCATGCGCCAGTAGCCGATGAATACGTTGGGCCCGCGTACCTGGAGAATGCCGATATCGCCGTCCTCGACCTCCCGGCCGGTCTCGCGGTCGATGATACGAATCTCGACCCCGTCCAGCGGCATACCGACCGTGCCGGCGCGCCGCTCGCCCTCATAGGGGTTGGAGAGGTTCATGTTGGTTTCGGTCATGCCGTAGCGCTCGAGAATGGCTTGGCCGGTTTTCTCCTCGAAGGCCTGGTGGGTTTCCGCCGTGAGCGGCGCCGAGCCCGAAACGAACAGGCGCATGTTGGCCGTTGCCTTTGGCGTCAGGCGCGCATCCTGAACCAGCCGGGTGTAGAAAGTGGGAACACCCATCATCACGCTACCCCGCGGCAGCTCCTCGAAAATCACGTCGGCGTCGAATTTGGGCAGAAAGAGCATGCACGCGCCGGCCATCAGCACCACGTTGCAGGCGACGAACAGGCCGTGGGTATGAAAGATGGGCAGCGCATGGATGAGCCGGTCCTCGGCGCTGAAGTGCCACGCCCGGGCCAGCGTTTTGGCGTTGGAGGCCAGGTTTTGATGGGTCAGCATGGCGCCCTTGGAGCGCCCGGTGGTGCCAGAGGTATAGAGAATGGCGGCCAGATCCTGGGATGAGAGCTTGGCGATCTCCTCCTGCGGCGGCGCCTGCGCGGCTTTTTCCCACAGCGTGCCGTCGGCACTTTGCCCCAGCGTCTCCACCGCGGGGCAGCCGGTTTTCTCGGCGATCTCGCGCGCCTCTACCAATGATGACGGGGCACAGACGAAGAGCGCAGGCTCGGCGTCGCTCAGTAAATAGTCGATTTCATCGCCGGTGTAGCCGGTATTGAGCGGCAGGTAGACGCCGCCGATGCGCAGGCAGGCAAGATAGAGCAGAATCGCTTCCGGGCTTTTCTCGACCTGTACGGCCACGCGGTCGCCTTTCTTGACGCCCAGGGCGACGAGCGCACCGGCCAGGCGCGCGCTTTTATCATGGGCGTCACGGTAGGTGTAGCGCCGGCCTTCGCGGGTGGTGATGAAGTCGGCCGTCGCGCGCGCGTTCATCGTTGCGGCAAAGGTGTCGAACAGGTTGTGATTCATTTGGACGTCTCTCCCTTGGCCAGCGTTTTTCTCGCCCGACGGGCCAGGTCGCGGACCTCGCTTGTGCAGGCCACGGCCTTTTTGGCGGTGTAGTTTTCGTGATTGCGTTCGATGTCGTCCAGCACGTAGAGGTAGTTGACCATGAGCCCCGTCGCCTGCTGGACGCCCTTGGTCGAGGTGTCGCCCAACCAGTTGATGCGATGAAGCTCGGCGCCGTTGCCCAGGTGAAAGCGCGCCACCGGATTGAGCGGCAGCCCCCCTGGATGTTTGACATCGACCAGATAGTGGGCCGCCAGCGGCTTGATCACCTCTTTCAAGCGCTCCTCGCGCTCGCTGTCCGCCGGCCAGCCCGGGGTGTCGAGCGCCTTGAGCGCCGTCTGAACCTCTTCCGACCAGTGGGCGCTTTGGCGCTGTTCTGAAAGCCACTGGGCAAAGCCCGGCACCGGTGAAAGGGTGACGAAGTACCTGAGCTGGGGAAGCTCCTGTTTGAGCTCCTGCACGACCTGCTTGATCAGGAAATTGCCAAACGAGATGCCGCGCAGACCGGTCTGGCAGTTGCTGATGCCGAAAAAGGCCGCAGTATCGGCGTTATCCGGCTCCTTGAGGCCGCTCTCCTCGCCCTTGAGAATCGGCTGTATGCGGTTGGGCAGGCCCTTGTGCAGCGCCACCTCGACGAAGATCAGCGGCTCGTCGCCGATCGCCGGGTGAAAGAAGGCGAAGCAGCGACGGTCGCGCGCGTCCAGTCGCCGGCGCAGATCGTTCCAGTCCTGAATCTCGTGCACCGCTTCGTAGCGGATGATCTTTTCGAGAATCGAGGCTGGCGTGTTCCAGTCGATGCGCTTGAGCATCAAAAAACCGCGGTTGAACCAGGAGCCGAACAGGTGGGCGAAGTCTTCGTCGATAGGCGCAAGCGCTGGCTGCTCGCGCAAAAGCCCGAGCAGGTCCTCGCGCATCTTGACCAGGTCGAACGTGCCGTCGCTTGCCAGGTTCAAACGCCGGAAAAGCTCCTGACGCCGGGGCTCGCAGGCCTCGAACAGCGCCTGAAGCGTGAGGTTGTCCCGCGCTTTCGAGTACGCCGCGTAGGCGGTGTCGATCTGCGCCGGGTCGGCGGCGAAATCCGCTGCCAGACGCTCGAAGAAGGTGGTTTTCTCGCCGGACGAGAGGCGCTGGTAGAGCGCCAGCGCTCTACTGGCCAGCGCAATACTCGACGCCTCGCCGTCGCTTGCCATCAAGGCGTTGCACGCCTTGATCAGCTGGCGATGATCCGGCGTCACCGCCTCCGGCTGCTTGCGCCGCAACAGCGCATCACGCTGGGTGATGTTGTTGAAAAGCTCCTGTAGAAACGTCATGTTCACGATGCGCCTCCTTTAGCCCATGATCAGGTTGGGCAGCCACAAAGCGATGCCGGGGAACAGGCACAAAAGCAGGATGCCCAGCACCATGCACAGCGCGTAGGGGAGGCTTCCCAGCAAAATGTCGCGCAGCGAAATATCTGGCGCGATGCCCTTGATGATGAACAGGTTGAGCCCCACCGGCGGGGTGATCAGGCCGATCTCCAGGTTGATGGTCAGGATGACCGCGAACCAGTAGGGGTCGAAGTCGGCGGCCAGTATGATCGGCAGCAGAATCGGCGCGGTCATCACGATGACCGCCACCGGCGGCAAAAAGAAGCCGGCGACCAGCAGGAACAGGTTGATGACGCCCATCAGCACCCAGCGGTTGACCTCCAGATTGGCGATTGCCTCGGCGACGGTCTGGGTGATGAACATCGACGAGAGCGCATAGGCGAACACCTCGGCGGTGGCAATCACCAGCATGATCATCACGCTTTCGCGCAGCGAGTCGCGCATGATCAGCTTGATCGGCCCCACCTGCCACATGCGGTAGATGATCACCGCCAGGGCGAGGCAGAGAAACGCGCCGACGCCGGCGGCCTCCGACGGCGTGGCCACACCGCCGTAGAGCGCGAATAGAATGCCCGCGACCACGGCGAGGAAGGGCAGCACCCGTACCAGCGCCTTCAGATTGGCATCGACGTTCTCCTTGACCGTTTGGGTGAGCTTTTCCGCCGAGGCCGCCATGGGATTGTTATATCCACCGGCCATCTTGCAGGCGATCATGGTCCACACCATGAACAGCCCGGCCAGCATGAACCCGGGCACGACCCCGGCAATGAATAGCCGCCCGATCGAGGTCTCCGTCGAGATGCCGTAGATGATCATGGTGACCGAGGGCGGAATCAGAATGCCCAGCGTGCCGCCGGCGGCGATGCAGCCCGCGGCCACGCCATCGGGGTAGCCGCGCACGCGCATCTCTGGAATGCCCATCTTGCCGATCGCCGCACAGGTGGCCGGTGACGAGCCGGAAAGCGCGGCGAAGATCGAGCAGGCGCCGATGTTGGACACCGCGAGCCCGCCAGGCAGCCGGCCCATCCACAAATCCAGCGAGCGGTATAAGTCGCGCCCGGTTGGCGAGGAGGCCACCGCCGCGCCCATCAGAATGAACATCGGAATGGCGACGAAGCCGAACTCGGCGATACGGTCGAAAAAGGTTTCACCGAAGTAGGTAAGCTCCGAAGGCCCACGGTCGTACAGTAGGGCAAGCAGTGAGACACCGCCCAATGCGAAGGCGATGGGCGTGCCAATGGCCATGAGGACGATGAGGCCGACGGCCACGATGATGCCTAATGTGATGGGGTCCATGGTTAGCCCTCCCCGCGCAGAATGTCGGCCACGTACTGCAGCGACAAAAGCGTCGCACCCAACGCCATGGGCAGAAGCGCCGGCCAGAGCGGCGGGTTCCAGACCGAGCCGGTGGTCCAGCCACCGTGAAACGCCTCGATCACGTAGACCCAGGCGCCGTAGGCAAGCGCGACGCAAAAGCCCAGCCCGAAGAGCGCGGCGATCAGCTGCATCGCGCGCTTGACCACGCCCCCAAGGGCGTCGGGTAAAATGGTGATGGCGACGTGGCCCCCGGTCATCAGCACGTAGGGGCTTCCCAGCAGCATGGCGCCGGTCACGGAGAAGATGGTGAACTCGGTTTGCCAGCTGGTGCTCATGCCCAGCGCGTAGCGGATGAACACCATTTGGCAGATCGCCAGCACCCCGGCGATGAACAGCGCACAGGCGAGATAAGCAAAAAAGCGCGAAAGTATATCCATGGAGCGGATATACCCGCCGATGACCCCGGCGCGCGCGGCGGGGCGTTGCGTCGTTGTAGTCGTCATAAAGGCCTCATCGAGCTAAGCGGGCGATACCCCTGGCCACTGCCTGCGTACTGACGCGCGAAGTGGCCAGGGGGGAGCGTGAGTAAGGGCTTACTCGACCGCTAATGCCGCATCGATGATGGCCTGCCCGTTGGGAACGCTTTCGGCGAAGTTCTTGTAGGAGGTCTCGCGGGCAATATCCAGCCAGGCGTTGTAATCCTCTTCGCTCATGCTGACCACCTCGACCCCGTTCTCCTCGTACACATCGACCATCTGCTGGTCGATGGCCGCGGCCTCTTCGGCGAAGAACGCCTCGGCGGCCTCACCGGCCTCCATCAGCGCGGTCTGTTGCGCCTCATCGAGGCCCTGCCAGACCTGCTCGGAGATCAGGATGGGCTCGTACATGAACCACAGCGCAAAGTCGCCGGGCTGGGTCATGCAGTCGACCTGCTCGAAAAGCCGGTAGGAGATGAACGACATCGAGGAGGTGTTGGCAGCGTCGAGCACGCCGGTCTGCATGGCGGTATAGATCTCGGAGGAGGGCATCGAGGAGATCGAGGCGCCGGCGGCTTCGAGCATCTCTTCAAACGCCGGGCCCGCCGCGCGGATATTCTGGCCTTCGATCGTGTCCGGCGAGGTAATGCACTGCTGGCTCGAGGCGAAGCCGCCGGAAAGCCAGGCATCTGCCAGCACGCGGGCGCCGCCGTCGATGATGACCTCCTTGATCATCGCCATGTACTCGGAGTCGTTGAGGCGTTGGGCGTGCGCCTGGTTGCGCACCAGCCCCGGCATCAGCGTCGCCGAAAACTCCGGGTGGCGGCCGCTGGCGTAATCCAGCGGAAGGGACGTGATATCGAGGCGGCCGCGGGTAATGGCGCCCCACTGTTCGCGCGCCTTGAACAGCGACTGACCGGGATAGACTTCGATGGTCAGGCCTACATCGGCGGCGGCCACGTCGCGGGCCATCATCTGGACCATTTCATCGCGAATGTCGCCCTGGCCACCGGGAAACTGGTGCGAGGCGCGTAGAACGGTATCGGCAGAGGCGGCGGATGCGCAGAGCGCAAGGGCGGTCGCCATCGGGATTACGATGGGTTTCATGGGGCATCTCCAACGTTTGTTTTTGTGTGTTTGGAAGCGCTTTTAATGTTCATCAGTGAGACTGATGTATATTTCAATAGCGTTTCAGTGTGCTAATGTCAAGAAGCATGCATAACAAAAATAAACGTCAAGCACGAGGAAAAGCCATGGTTTCCACCAAGCGCTCCAGCGCTCAGCGACTGCGCGACAGTCTCGAAGACGACATCATCAACGGCCGACGAAAACCCGGCGAGCGGCTCGACCCGGAAGAACTTGGCCGTGCGTTCAACGTGTCGCGCACGCCGGTTCGCGAAGCGTTTCAGCATCTGGTGGCGAGCGGGCTGGTCACCGTGTCGCCCAAAAAGGGCACCTTCGTGGCAAGCGTGGGGCTTGACCGGCTCATCGAGATGTTCGAGGTCATGGCGGAACTCGAGGGCATGTGCGCTCGGCTGGCGGCGCGGCGCATCACCGAGACGGAGCTCGACGCCCTGCAAGTCGCCCATCGGCGCTGTGAGGCCGCGGCGCTGGCCGGCGACACCGACGAGTACTACTACGAAAACGAGCGCTTTCACGAGTGCATCTACGCCGCTAGCCATAATACCTTTCTGGCCCTCGAGGCGCGTCAGCTCAAGCAGCGGCTCAAGCCCTACCGGCGCCTGCAGCTGCAGGTCCGCCAGCGCATGCGTGGGTCGCTAGCCGAGCATCAAACGATCGTCGATGCGATCACCCGGGGCGACGCCGCCCAGGCCGAGCAGGCGCTTTGCGAGCACGTGTTGATCCAGGGCGAGCGGTTCAGCGACTTCGCCGCCAGCGTTCATCGCCTTCAAGCCCAGGTCGACTCGACTGGCTAGGGTGATGTCCCGATCGGTGGGATGATGGTCCTTGCCGACACGGCGCCGGCGGCGGACACTGGGCCGACCCTCTCGATTCGGAGACGCCGCGTGACGCGCCCCATCGCCTTCATTGCCTACCCCGACTGCCAGATGCTCGATATCAGCGGACCCTGGCAGGTCTTTGCCACCGCCAACAAGCTCAGCGGTGAAACGCGCTATCGCTTGAGCCTCGCGGCGAGCACGCCGGGCATGATCACCACCAACGGCGGCCTCGCGGTTCAGGCCGATTGCGCCGTCGGCGAGCTGTTACGTCAGCCGCTCGATACGCTGCTGGTCGCCGGCGGCAGCGGCGTGATGCAGGCGCGCTTTGATCCGGCCCTGACGGCGGCGCTTTGTAAGCTTTCGCCCAACGTGCGTCGGCTGGGATCGATCTGCAGCGGGGCGTTTCTGCTGGCCGAGGCGGGGCTTCTGGACGGCTGCCGCGTGACCACTCACTGGCGCCGGGCCGAGCAGCTGGCGCGCGAATATCCGCGCCTTGCCGTCGAGCCCGACGCGCTCTATCTCGAAAGCCGCGGGCGCTACACCAGCGCCGGCGTCACGGCGGGTATCGACCTGGCGCTTTCGCTGGTCGAGGCCGACCAGGGGGCCACGCTTGCCGGGCAGATCGCCCGGGAGCTGGTGATGTTCTTGCACCGGCCCGGCGGGCAGTCGCAGTTCAGCGAGATGCTGCAAGGTCAAGGCCGCGCCGGGCCACTCAAGCGGCTTTTGGATGTGCTTCACGCCGACCCCGGCGCCGCGCACAGCCTCGAGAGCATGGCGGCGGTCATGGCGGTCTCGCCGCGCCACCTCACCAGGCTGTTCAAGCGCCACCTGGCGCTCACCCCCGGCACCTACCTGACCCGGCTGCGCCTGGAGCAGGCGCGTGGAGCATTGCTCGATGCCCCGAACGTGTCGCTCGAACGGCTGGCGGGGCGCTGGGGGCTGGGCGGCGCCGAGCAGCTTCGCCGGCTCTTTCAGCGCCACTACGGCGTTTCGCCGTCCGTTTACCGCCAGCGCTTTCACCACGGGTACCGCGAACCCCTTCAAGGAGAACCCCCATGCCGCTAACGGTCATCCTGCTATCGCTTTGCCAGGCGCTGCTGGTCAGCGGCAACATCCTCTTGATCGCGGTCTCGCCGCTGGTCGGCGCCGCGCTCGCCCCCAGTGCCTCACTTGCCACGATGCCGGTGGCGAGCCAGTGGCTGGGACTGATGTGCGCCACCGTGCCCGCCTCCCTGATCATGGGCAAGCTTGGGCGCAAGCGCGGCTTCGTGCTGGGTAATCTCGTCGGGCTTTTGGGCACCGGGGTGGCCATGGCGGCGCTGACGCTGGGCCGCTTCCCGCTTTTCCTGCTCGCGACCTTTTTGATCGGCGTGGGCATCGGCTTTGGCCAGCTCTACCGCTTTGCCGCACTGGAAGCCGCCGAGGCGCGCCACCGCGAGCGCGCCCTGGGGCTGGTCATGGGCGGCGGCTTGCTCGCCGCCTTCGCCGGCCCCTGGCTTGCCCGGTTCAGCCGCGAGCTCTCCGACATACCGTTTCTGGCAAGCTTTGCGGGGCTCGCCACGCTCTACGTGCTCGCGCTGGGTCTGCTGCTCGTCACCCGGCTCCCGCCGGCATTCAGTGAGGCGCCGACGGGCGAGCAGCGCCCGCTGGGCGAGATTCTGCGCCAGCCCGCCTTCCTGGTGGCGGTCGTCTCGGCAATGGTCGGCTACGCGGTGATGAACCTGGCGATGACGGCCACGCCCTTGGCCATGAGTCACGCCGGGCACGGCTTCGATCACGTGGCCATGACCATTCAGTGGCACGTGGTGGCGATGTTCGCGCCGTCGTTTTTCACCGGGCCCTTGATCGCCCGGCTGGGCGCTCGCAGGGTGATCGTCGTGGGCTGCCTGCTGCTGGCGGCGAGCACGCTGGCCGCCCAGTTCTCGCTCAGCGTTGCCGGCTTCAACGTGGCGCTGGTGCTGCTCGGCCTTGGCTGGAACTTTACGTTTCTGCCGGCCACCGGGCTCGTCGGCCAGGCCTGGCGCCCGGCGGAGAAAGCGCGGGTGCAGGCAGCCAACGAGTTTCTGGTGTTCGGCGCCGTGGCGGTGTCGGCGCTCGCGGCCGGGCCGCTGGTGAGCACGCTCGGCTGGGCGGCGCTCAACGCGTGGCTGCTGCCGGTGTCGCTGTTACCCATTGCCTTGCTGGCCTGGCAGCGCTACCGGTAGGATCGTGCTTTTGATAAAGAGCGAGTCTCCATGATAGCCAAACGAGAGCGCGGAAGAGTCGAGCGCGCGCTGGTCGATTCGCTCACTCGCGCCTGCGAGGAGGCCAAGTTCGAGCTCGACGGGTTCGTCTGGCTTACCCACGAGGTGGATTACGGCCACTTTCCAGCAAGCCTGCGCGTCATCTGGGTCTTCGATACCGACGCCCACTTGGCCCAGGCGCTGAAAGGGGAGGGTCAGCAGCGGCTGGAGGCGCTGACGACGGTGGCGCTCGAGGAGGCCGGCGTGGCTATCGAAACCCCTGCCCGGCACATCGAGGTTGATAGCGAACAGGCCTGCGCACGTACCCACGGCGGCGACTGGCGGCGCCGGTTGCGCGATAAAGGGGTCAAGCACTGATGGCTCAGAAGATCGAAAGTCCCTGTATCGGGGTGTGCCAGCTCAAGAGCGGGCTTTGCACCGGCTGCGGGCGCAACATGGACGAGATCAGCCGCTGGTCTTCCATGAAGCGCCCGGAAAAGATGTCAACGCTCAAGCGCGCCGAGCAGCGACGCAAGAAGCTCGCGCGCTGAACGCCTTCTGTCGGCCAGCTTCTGCGCCGGCTAATCCCTTTCCAGACACCAGCCCTCGGTCAGCGACAGCGCCACCGGCTGGCCGGGCGCCAGCGCGTGCGGGTGGTAGGCCATGAGCGCGGTGCCATCCAAAAGGCGCAGGTGCAGCTCGAAGCGCTCGCCGCGAAACGTCTGGTGCTCGACGCAGGCGATCAGATCCTGATCAACCGGGGCATCCGGCTTGATGCGAACGTGCTCCGGGCGCACCAGCACCGGCTGGGTGCGGGCGTGGGCAGGGGCGGCCAGGCCCTGCATCAGCGCGGCCTCTTCAAGGCGCTGGCCCGGGGCACCGGCGGCGATGTGAAGCTCGCTGCCCTGGCCGATGAAGCCCGCGACCCACTGGCTTTTGGGCTCGCGATAGAGCGTCTCGGGCGTGGCCCACTGAACGAGGCGGCCTTCGCGCATCACCGCGATGCGATCCGCCAGCGCCATCGCTTCGCTCTGGTCGTGGGTCACGTAGACCATGGTGGCCTGGGTGCGGCGGTGAAACGCGTGAAAGCTCTGCTCCATGGCGGCGCGCAGGTGACGGTCCAGGTTTGCCAGCGGCTCGTCGAGCAGCACTACCGCCGGGTCGGTGACAAGACATCGGGCAAGCGCGACGCGCTGGCGCTGGCCGCCGGAAAGTTGCTGGGGCGTGCGGCTGGCGTAGCCTTCGAGCTCTACAAGCGCCAGCGCTCGCTGAACGCGCTCGCGGTAGGCCTGGCCGCGCACCTTCTTGAGCTTGAGCGGGTAGCCGACGTTGTCCGCCACGCTCATGTGCGGCCATAGCGCGTAGGACTGAAACACCATCGCCATGTGGCGCTGCTCCGGCTCGACGTGGTGCGAAGCGCTTGCCAGCAGCGACTCATTCAGGCGGATCTCGCCGCGGGAGACCGGCTCGAAGCCCGCCAGCATGCGCAGCATCGTGGTCTTGCCGCAACCGCTGGGGCCAAGGAGCGCCACGAACTCACCGGGCTCCACGGTGAGCGACAGGTCGTCGACGGCGGCGTGCTCGCCAAAGAACTTGCTCACACCGTCGATACTCAGCGCTGCCATGGAACGACTCCCTTGGGTAGACGAGGCGCCAACAGGCTCAAGGCGAGCATCAGCACGGCGACCATCGCGACCACCAGTATCGATACCGCCGAGGCCAGCACGCTTTCGCCGCCTTCCTCCAGATTGAAAATCAGCACGCCCAGGGTTTCGTTGCCGGCGCTCCACAAAAGCGCCGACACCGTGAGCTCGTTCACCGCGAGCAAAAACACCAGAAGCCCGCCGGCGAACAGCGCCGGCGCCACCAGCGGCAGCACGATCGTCGCCATGCGGCGCCAGGGCCCGGCGCCGGCGAGTTGGGCGGCCTCCTCGAGCGACGGGTCGAGCTGGGCAAGACTCGCCGCCACCGGCTTCAAACACACCACTAAAAAGCGCGCCAGGTAGGCGATGAAGATCAGCGTCAGCGTGCCGTAAAGCGCCACGTCGATGAGCGGAAGCGGCCGCACGAACAGCAGAATGCAGGCGATGGCGAGGACCACCCCGGGCAGCGCGTAGGGCAGCTCCACCGCGCCGAGCGCCAGGCGCTGTAGCCTGGGCGACAGCCGGTAAAGGCGGTAGGCCAGCGGCAGGCTCGCAGCCATCAGCAAAAGCGCGGCGCCGCCGGCGAGCCACAGGCTATTGCTCACCGCACGCCAGGTCGCGCCCTGGCGGCTCAGCACCTCTTCAAACGCCGCGAGCGTGGCGGTAGTGGCGTTCAGCGGCACGCCCATGGCGGGCACCAGCGAGCTGATCATGAGCGCCAGCAGTGGGGCGATTAGAATCACCAGCAGCACGATGACCATCAGCGCCGTGATGGGCAGCTTGAAACGCCCCAGCGAAAAGTCGTGGGCGCGGCCGCTGTGGCCGGTCAGCCCAAAGCGGCTTTTGCCCATGAAATGCTGCTGAAGCGCCACGCCGAGAAGCGCAATCACGCCGATCAACAGCGACAGCGACGCCATTTCCGGCAGCACCCCGGTGCCGAAGCTCGCCATGCGCTGGTAGATCAGCGTCGGCAGCACGTAAACCCCGGCGGGGATGCCGAGCATGGCCGGAATGCCGAAATTACCCAGACTCGAGATGAACGCCATGGACGCCCCCGCCACCAGAGCGCCGCGTGTGACCGGCAGCACGATATGGCCCCATACCTGGGACTGGCGGGCGCCACTGATGCGCGCGGCTTCGATCAATTCCCGCGGCAGCGACAGAAGCGAGGTGCGCAGCGCCAGAAACACCAGCGGCGCTGCCTGAATGCCGAGCAGTAGCGCGATGCCTTCGGCGGAGTAGAGCGGCTGGGGGCTGCCGAGCGCCGGCGCTACCCCTAAGCTCTTCAGAAGCGGGCTCGCCGGGCCGAAAAGCTGCAGCCAGGCAAGGGCCGTCACCTGGGGCGGAATCATCATCGGCAGCATGAAGCAGAACACCAGCACCGCTTTTCCGCGAATGTCGGTCAGGGTGATGACGAAGGCAAAGAGGCTGCCAAGCACGAGCGCGATCAGCATCCCCAGCCCCGAGGTGTAGACGCTGTACCCGAGAGCCCGCCAGGTGGCGCCACTTTGTAGCACGCGCACAAGCGGTGCGTCGCTGCCGAGATTGAGATCTCCCAGCGCCTCGAATAGCAGCCGCGCGCTGGGGGCCAGGCTCAAGATGACGATGACGAGCGTCAGCGCCGTCAGAAGTCGCCGTTGCTGGCCGCCGGCACCGATCTCGAAGGCCACCATCAGCCGCCGAACAGCTCGCTAAAGCGCGCCTTCAGCGCCTCTTCCTGCTCGAGGGCCTGGGCGGTATCCACCGGCATCAGCTCGATGGTATCCCGCGCCGGAAAGCCGTCCGGCGGGGCGGTGCCGTCGCGGGCGGGCAGGTAGCCCTGGCCGCTGACCAACTCTTGGCCTTCCTGAGAGAGCACGAAGTCGACGAACTGCTGGGCGGCGTCGACGTTATCGGCATCCGCCATGATCGCCACCGGCTCGGTCACTGCGCTTACGCCCTCGTCGGGAAACACGAACGCGACCGGCGAGCCCTTGGCCGCTTCGCGAATCGGCAGAAAGTCCACCACGATGCCGTAGGCCTTGGTGCCCGCCGCCACCGCGTTGAAGACGCCGCCGTTGCCGCTTTGCGCCTCGACGCGATTGTCGCGAAGCCCTTCATAGTAGGCGTCACCCAACTCCGGGTTGTCGGTGAGCGCTGCCATGTGAATCAGCGCCGCCCCCGAGTAGAGCGGGCTCGGCATGGCGACCAGACCCTCGTAGTCGGGGTCGAGCAGGTCCTGCCAGCTCGACGGCTGGTGGTCGGCGCCGGTGTTGTAGACGATGCCGGTGGTGATCAGCTTGGTGCCGTAGTAGTAGCCTTCCGGGTCGAAGAGGCTTGAATCGAACGCTTCGCGCTCCGGGCTCTGGTAGGGCTGCAGGTGGCCATCATTCTTGAGCGACTCCATGGTCATGCTGTCCGCAATCAGCAGCACGTCCGGGTTGCTCACGCCGGCGGCGAGCTCCGAGCGAAGCCGCGTCATCAAGCGCGTGGTGCCGTCGCGCACCCACTCCACCTCGATCTCCGGGTGCGCTGCCATGAAGGCATCGACGGTCTGCTGAGCGTCGCTTTGCGGCTGGCTGGTATAAAGCGTCAGGGTTTCGGCGGCGCTGATGGTAGAAAGCGTAAGGGTCGAAAGCGCAACGGCAAGGCAAAGCGGGCGTTTGAGCATGGGGACGTCTCCAGGAAGGTGAGCGCCCACTAGCCTACGAGCGATAGTTGACACTTCTGTGACAGCGCTGCCTGGATGGCAACCATTCACTGAAAAGCGCGCTAGACGCGATACTTGCGCAGCAGATCGAGCGGGATGTGGCAGTAGTCCTCAGGAA
This sequence comes from Halomonas sp. PAMB 3264, assembly GCF_031954245.1. Lineage (NCBI taxonomy): Bacteria > Pseudomonadati > Pseudomonadota > Gammaproteobacteria > Oceanospirillales > Halomonadaceae > Halomonas > Halomonas sp. PAMB 3264. The sequence goes on along the minus strand of NZ_CP134866.1, from coordinate 3,281,427 downwards.
AAAGGGTCAAGCGGTCCTGATGTTCCGGATCGCTTTTGACGTAGTTGGAAAGCGGCGCCACCTCGACCGCGATCCTGTCGCTATCGTCACGCCCGCGAATATAGGCCCGGGCCGCCTCAAGATGCGCCGCTCGTCGGCTGTAGACCCCCGTGCGGTATTTTTCACCGACATCCTCCCCCTGGCGGTTCACGCTGTAGGGGTCGATGATTTCAAAGAAGTATCCCATCAGGGCCGCCACGCCCACCTCGCGCGTATCGAACTCGACGCGCACGCACTCCGCGTAGCCGTCGTAGTTCGATGACGTGGTCGAGGTGGTGCCGTTGGCCCGACCGGCTTCGGTACGCACGACCCCGGGGAGGTGGCGCATGAACTCCTGCACGCCCCATAGGCAGCCGCCGGCAAAAAAGATCTCGTGTATGGTCATTCGTTTTACTCTTTTTAAAAAAACGCCGGTACTTTCAATGCGATAAATAGGGGCGGCGTTGATGTGATCGGTCGCTTTTATAGATGCTTTCATGGCGCCTATCAAACGCACCAGCGTGTGCACACAAGGCGTCGGTCTCCTGATGAAAGTCGACAATCCTCTGGCGGTAAAGGATGATGTTTTCAAGCACCGTTTGACTGACAGCGCAGGCGATGCTGTTATTCTTGGGTTAGGTTTGCTTCGGCGTGCTCGGCGCCGGTTTCTTCATTCATGAAAGGACGCTCCCATGTCTCGCCCACCGCTACTGGCCCGTGCGGCCGTTCTGTTTGCGCTGGCCTCACCCTTGGCCGCCGCCGATACGCTGGTTTTCACCGCCATTCCCGACGAGGACGAGACGCGCCTGCAGCAGCGCTTTCAGTCGGTGGCAGACTACCTTTCTGACGAGCTCGATGTCGACGTGCGCTTCATTCCCGTGACCTCTTATGCCGCCTCGGTCACCGCGTTTCGCAACAATCAGGTACAGCTGGCCTGGTTCGGCGGCTTTACCGGCGTGCAGGCGCGCGAGCTGGTGCCCGGCTCCCAAGCGATCGCCCAGGGCGTCGAGGACCCGGAGTACAAGAGCTACTTCATCGCCAACGCATCCACCGGCATCGAGCCGGTCGAGTCCGATACCGCACCAAAAGCGCTCGAGGGGCTGACCTTCACCTTCGGCTCGCAAAGCTCGACGTCCGGGCGGCTGATGCCGGAGTACTTTCTGACTCGCGATCTGGGCGCCTCGCCGGGCGAGCTCTTTTCGCGCGTGGGCTACAGCGGCAACCACAGCCGCACGGTGTCGCTGGTGCAGTCCGGGGCGTATCAGGCGGGCGTTCTGAGCTATACCGCCTGGGAGAACGAGGTCGAGCAGGGCAACGTCGACCCGGAGCAGGTGCAGGTCGTTTGGGAATCACCGACCTATCCGGACTACCATTGGACCGTGCGCGGCGACGTCGACGAGCGCTTCGGCGAGGGGTTCACCGAGCGGTTGCAGCAGGCGCTTCTGGATATGGACGACCCGGAGCTTTTGGCGAGCTTCCCGCGCTCGGGCTTCATCCCCGCCTCGAACGAGGATTTCCAACCGATTCATGACGTGGCGGTCTCGCTGGACCTGCTGTAAGGGTGAGCGATTTCGTTTTACAAAACGCCGAGGCTTACTACGGCGCCACCCGAGTGCTCGAGCCGCTGTCGTTTACGATCGACAAGGGCGAGCACGTGGCGCTCATCGGCAAGAGCGGGGCGGGCAAGTCGACGCTGCTCTCCTTGATGTATGACCGCTGGCAGACACAGCCGGTGGCGCTGATGCCCCAGGCGCTGGGGCTCGTTGATACGCTGTCGGTGTTTCACAACGTCTACATGGGCAGGCTCGACCGCCACCCCTGGTGGCGCAACCTGGCGACCCTTGCCAAACCCTGGAAGCGCGACATCGACGAGATCGTCGCGCTGCTCGATGACGTTGGCATTGGCGAGAAGCGCTGGACGCCCTGCGGTGAGCTCTCCGGCGGCCAGCGCCAGCGCGTGGCGGCGGCTCGCGTGCTCTACCAGCAGGGCGAGTTGCTGTTGGCCGACGAGCCGGTCTCGGCGCTCGATGGCCCCCAGGCAAGTGCGATCATGGGCAAGCTGACCCAGGGCTATCCGCGCACGGTGCTGGCGATGCACGATCTGGAGCTGGCGCTTGCGTTCTGTACCCGAATCGTCGGGCTCAAGGAGGGGGCCATCGCGCTGGATGCGCCGAGCAAGACGCTCACCGCCGCCTCTCTTCAGGATCTCTACTGATGCCGCTCTCTGCCACGACCCGCGTCACGCTCGGGTTCGTTCTGCTGGCGCTGGTGTGCCTGGCGCTTGGCGATTTCGAGATCAGCGCCCACGCCCCCTGGCATTCGCTGGGCCAGCTTTTTTTAGGCTTGCTCCAGCCGGATTTTTCGAGCGTCGACTCGCTTGGCGGGGCGCTGTTGCGCACCGTGGCGTTTGCCTTCGTCGGCGTTGGGGTGGGCTCGCTTGCCGGGATGCTTCTGGCGCTTGTCTTCCACCGTTGGTGGGTGCGCACCTTCAGCGCCTTCATTCGCGCCATCCACGAACTCTTCTGGGCGCTAATCTTTCTTCAAAGCTTCGGCCTGCATCCGGTGACCGGGGTGCTGGCCATCGCCATTCCCTACGCGGGCATCTTCGCCAAGGTGTACGCGGAAATCCTCGATGAAACCGACCCGCTGCCCGGTGAGGCGCTGCCGCGAAGAGCCGACCGGGTCTCGACACTCGTCTACGCGCGTATCAGCCAGGCCTGGCCGCACCTGGTGAGCTACACGGCCTACCGTCTGGAGTGCGGGCTGCGCTCCAGTGCGGTGCTCGGTTTCGTCGGCATGCCGACCATTGGCTATCACCTGATGGCGGCGTTCGCCCAGGGCCACTACCCGACGGTGGGCGCGCTTTTGCTGATGTTTTACCTGTTGATCGGTACGCTCAGGTGGTGGGCGCGCCCGAAAATCCTGCCGCTTTATCTGCTCGTAGCGCCTTTCTTTCTGGGCACGGGGCTTCCCATCATGTGGTCGAACGTGACGCGGTTTTTCACCGAGGACATCGTGCCCGCGCCGCTCAGAAGAGGCGAGGGGCTCGAGGCACTGTGGGCGTGGTTGACCCGGCTGTTCGTCGACCAGGCGCTGCCGGGCATCTGGAATACGCTGCTGCTCACCCAGATCGCGCTGGTGGCGACCGGGGTGCTGGCGCTGCTGCTCTTTCCGCTGATTTCGCGCCACTTCATGGGCCGCTTCGGCGGCGTGGCGGGCCACGTGGGTCTGGTGGTGATGCGCTCGACGCCGGAGTACATGCTGGCGTTCATTTTGCTGCAGCTCTGGGGGCCGTCGATGCTGCCAGCGGTGGTGGCGCTGGCGCTGCACAACGGCGGCATCATCGCGCACCTTATCGGGCGGCGCAGCAACGAGGTGACGCTCAGACAGGACGCCCCAACGGGGGTGAACCGCTACGCGTACGAGATAGTGCCACGCCTTTACGGCCCCTTTCTGGCGCTTTTGTTCTACCGCTGGGAGATCATCATGCGCGAAACGGCGATTCTCGGCATCCTCGGCATCGCTACCCTCGGTTTTTACGTGGATAGCGCGATCCAGGAGATTCGCTTTGACCGCGCGATGGTGCTGATATTGATCACCGCGCTACTCAACATTGGCGTCGACGTGCTGGCAAGGCGCCTGCGCGGACATTTGCGCCTGCGTCACGGGGTCAATCGCCAGCAGTGTTAGGCGCTCTCTAACGAAGGCGACTCATGAGTCGATGAGCGGGTGCGCGCAGGCTCGGCTGCGCTAAAAACGTCGCGCCGCCAAAGCCTTGATCAGGCGTCCTGGTCGGTGTCCGGCAGCCGCTTGAAGTAGATGAAGCGGTGAAGCCGAATGAGCGGGCGAATCAAAAGCTGCACGCTGCCGATCAGAAACAGCCACACGCCGACGGTCTGAATGCTGCCCTCATAGAAAAAGCAGACGCTGCCAATCACGAACCAGATGCCGATCAGAATATCGTTAACGATGCTCAATACTTCGTAGCGCTGATGAACGACGAGTTCGCGCTGGCCAATGGTGAAAAGCCAGTCGCCGCTTTGGGAATGCTGTTGGCGCTGCATGAAAATCTCCTTGAATTAAAAACGAACGTTAATGATAGAGCATGTGTCACATCGTGCTGGTACAGGTGCTGCGCGGCGTGTCATTGTTCAAAACGTGCCGTAAAATGTAAAAAAAGGTAAAGCGTTACGGGCATGGGAGAGCGTATGGATGACAGGGCGTTAGCGAAAGCCGTCGATGCTGAACTTTCGCAAAGCGAGTTTCGTCTGAACTTCCCTTCCCCGCTTGAGGCGCAGTTCGAAGCCGATACCCAGAGTCGGCGGCGGCGCAGCATGTTGGTGTCGACGCTGATCGCGACCCCCATCTACTTTTTGTTTCTGGCCAACGACTACACGTTTCGCTCCGACATTTTCGATTTCATTTTGCTGGTGCGGGTGGGCGCCGTACTGCTGATCGGGATGCCCGCCTTTTGGCTGCTCTATCGAGGGGTAACACCATTTTGGCGCGAAACGCTCGTCGCTAATATCGTCGTGTGCGCCATGGTCGCCTCCTGTATCGTGCTGCGCGCCTCCCGGGCCCCCTTTTCCTACTACGATGTGTACTGCTTCGGCCTGATTCTGGTGGCCGGCAATACATTTTTTCCTCTGCGATTCACGTTTGCCTGCGTGACCACGGCGGTGTGTATCGCCGTTATGCTGGTCACCCTCGTCGGGTACGAGCCCATGCCGATAGAGGCCAAACGGTTGGCGTGTTTGGGAATCTTTTCAACGGCGCTTTTCACGCTGGTGACCTGCTATCGGCTGGAGCGCAACGAACGGCGCGCCTATTTACTGCTGCTGCGCGAAAGGATTCGCTCCGGCCACTACCGTCAGGATAACGAAAAACTCTCGAAGCTTTCGCTCACCGACCCCTTGACCAATATTGGCAATCGGCGCCAGTTCGAAGCCGCGCTTGAGGCCCGGTGGCAAGAGGCGCGCGTCTCCCAGGCGCCGCTGAGTCTCTTGATTATCGACGTGGATCACTTCAAGGCCTACAACGACCATTATGGCCACCCCGAAGGCGATGAGTGCCTGCGCCGGATCGCCGCCGCCCTGCAGGCCGAAAGCCGCGAGATCGACCAGGTCGCACGTATTGGCGGCGAGGAGTTTGCGCTGCTGCTGGCGAACATCTCCTCACACCAGGCGTATCAAACCGCCGAGCGTGTGCGTCGGCGAATCGAAGCGCTACATATCGCCAATCCCGGCGTCGCTGAGTCAGCGATCGTGACGGTCAGCATCGGTGTGGCGGTCTCGAGCCAACGTGAAGCCGCGGCGCCCAATGATCTGCTGGCGCGTGCCGACGCCGCGCTCTACCAGGCAAAGCTTGGCGGGCGCAACCGCACCTTCCTGGCTCAAGACGCCCCATGGCAGAAAAGCGCGAGCGGGGAGCTGGATACGCCTCGAGCGCCGCGTTCATCGAGTTGACTTTGCTTTCGCGCCAGGCACAAATAGGCCGACTATTTTCGAAGGAGACGGTTGTGCAGGGCGATCAAAGCGGTAAATCCGACGGTTATGAAGCGCTCGATGTGGCGACGCTGGGCGCACGGCTGGGGGGCGTCGACGACGTTGCGCGACGTGTGGGCGGCGATCCCGCTCAGTGGGACGTGCGTGAGGTGGGCGACGGCAACTTGAACCTGGTGTTCATCGTCACCGGCGAGACGGGCAGCGTGGTGGTCAAGCAGGCGCTGCCCTATGTGCGCATGGTGGGCGAGAGCTGGCCGCTGCCGCTCTATCGGGCGCACTTCGAGTATTACGCCCTGGTACGCCAGGCCAAACGCGCCCCCGGCGTCGCCCCCGAGGTGTACCATTTCGACAAGGCCCAGGCGCTGATCGTGATGGAGTACCTGCAGCCGCACGTCATCCTGCGCCGCAAGCTGATCAAGGGCGAGCGGGTCGAGGGGCTGGGTAAGGTGCTTGGTGAGTTCTGCGCGCGTACCGCCTTTCGCGGCTCGGAGCTTTCGCTTTCGAGCCCGGAGAAGAAAGCCGACGTCGGGCTTTTTTCCGGCAACGTGGCGATTCCCGCCATTACCGAGTCGCTGGTGTTCACCGACCCCTATTTCGAGGCCGAGATGAACCACCACACCCCGGAGCTTGCCGAGGCCGTGGCCGCGCTTCGCACTAACGCCCTGCTCAAGGCGAAGGCCCAGCGGATGCTGTTGAAATTCACCGCCAACGCCGAAACCATGATTCACGGCGACCTGCATTCCGGCTCGATCATGGCGACCGAGTCGAGCGTGCGCGTGATCGACCCGGAGTTCTCCCAGTACGGGCCGATGGCCTTCGATCTCGGCATGGCGGTGGCGAACTTTCTGATGGCCTACTTCAGTCAGCCCGCCCACCGAACGGCGGACGCGCTCGAGGCGTATCAGGCGTGGATTCTCGAGGTGATCGGCGAGTGTTTGAACCGTTTCGACGACGAGTTTCGCCACCTCTGGCACACCGAGCGCAGCGGCATTCTCTACCCCCGCGCGCTGTTCGAGGACCAGAACCAGGAGAGCGAAACCGCCTGCGAAACGCTGCTGTTGGAGCTTCGCGACGACGCCCTGGCGTTTTGTGGCATCGAGATGCACCGCCGAGTGCTCTCGCTTGCCCACAACGCCGACTTCGAGGAGATCGGCGATACCGCGCTTCGCGCTAAGCTGGAAGCGCGCAATCTGAAAATGGGCGAGGAGCTGGTGGTCAATGCGAGCGCCTACCGCAAACCCCACGCGCTACTGGCGCTGGCTCGCGCTTACAATCGCTAAGAAAAGAACACTAATGACAACGCGGGCCATGGCCCGCGTTGTCGTTTCTGGCGGCCATGCGTGCTGGAGGCACGGCGGCGGCCGAGAGAGCGTTTTAAAGCTGGTCGAGACGATCGAAACGTCCGGCAATATCGCTGTCGGTCCAGTGGGGCACCCAGCCTTCGACGTTGTCGAAGAAACGCAGCGCCGTGAAGGAGGGTTCCGGGCCCATATCGAACCAGTGCGGGGTGTTGGCGGGTACGCTGATCAGGTCGCCTTGGGTGCAGAGCACCTGATACACCTTGTCGTCGAGGTGCAGGCAGAAAAGCCCTTGGCCCTTGACGAAAAAGCGCACTTCGTCCTCGTGATGGCGGTGCTCGTTGAGAAACTTCTGGCGCATGGCGTCCTTGTCCGGGTGCGTGGCCACCATATGGAGTACGTCCACCGTCTGGTAGCCGCCTTCGGCCTTCAGGCGTTCGATGTCCGCTTCATACAGCGCCAGAATCTCTTCCTGGGTGGCGTCGTCGGCAATCTCGCCGGGCGTTTCCCAGCGCTCGAACAGCACGCCGACGCGGTTGAGTTCTGCCTTGATCTGCGCGCCGTCCTGGATATCCACCAGCGCGGCCTGCGGGTTCTGGTCGGCAAACACCTTGAGTTGTGACATGGGGCGCTCCTTTGCTATTGGCGTTATGCGTTAGAGGGTGATGTCGTCGAAGCTTGCCACAACGCCGTGCTCGGTGCCCGCCTGCGTGCCTTCGCGCACCAGCTGCAGCGTTTTCATACCGGCACTTGCGGCGGCGTCGAGCTCTTCGACCACATCCGATAGAAACAGGATCGACGCCGGGGCGAGAGCAAGCTCCTCCGCGATGCGCCGATAGGCATCTGCCTCGCGCTTGTGGCCGATGTGGGTGTCGAAGTGGCCGTCGAAAAGCGCCGTGAGATCACCGGCATCGCTGTGGCCGAACAGCAGCTTCTGCGCCTGCACCGAACCGGAGGAGTAGACGTAGAGCGAAAGCCCTCGCTCTTTCCACTGGCGAAGACACGGCGCGACATCGTCATACAGATGGCCCTTGAAGGCGCCGCGCTGGTAGCCGTCCGCCCAGATCATGCCCTGCAGTGCCTTGAGCGCGGTGACCTTCTGGTCGGTCTCGATCCAGTAGAGCAGTGCCTCGATGGCCTCGTCGAGGCTCGCCTCGGGCTTTGCAAGCTCGCGGCGCACGGCGTCGATCTGCTCGGCGACCTCGGGCTGGGCGCTGTGGGTCTGCACGTACTCGGGCAGCTGATCGTGGGCGTAGGGGAACAGCACGTCGTGGACGAAGCGGATGTCGGTGGTGGTGCCTTCGACGTCCATGATCACGGCGCGGATAGTGGAATCACTCATGAGTAGCGGCTCTCTTCCAGAACGCAGGCAAGCAGAAATTCGATCGCTTCCAAATGGCGCCGGCACTCGGCGATGGAGGCCCCCACGGCGTAGATGCCGTGGCCCTCGACCAGAAAGCCCCAGGGCATCGGCCAGCCGGCTTCGACATGACGTGAAAGCTCGGCCATATCCTGAGAATTGGGAACGACCGGCAGCGTGATCGAGGCGTCGTGGGTCGTGTTGCCCAACAGCGCCTTCTGCATCTCGAAGCCTTCGAGCGCAATGCCTTGGGGGAAGCGGCGCGAGAGCACGGTGCTCGCCACGGTGTGAACGTGCAGCACGCAGCCGATCAATGAGTCGAGACGGTAGAGTGCGGCGTGCAGGTCGCTTTCGGCGCTCGGTTTGCCCGTGCCTTCGAGCACGCGGCCGCCAGAATCGCACAAGAGCAGGTCATCTTCGCGCACGCGGGTCTTGTCGACGCCGGAGGCGGTGACGAGATACCCCCGCTCGGCGCGAACGGAGAAATTGCCGCCGGTGGCCGGGGTCCAACCGTTGCCGGCGGCCCAGCCGATGGCCGCCAGCAGTTCGTCTTTTGAGGTCATGCGCGGTACCGGTCGCTATCCAAAGCGCTTCATTCTATATGATATGCTCCGCGCGTGATAAGTCGCCCCTCAGGAGTTGCCCATGCCCTTCGTTCAATCCCGCAGCCTGCGCGTCGATATCGAGACCCTCGCGTATCTGGACCAGACGCGTCTGCCCCAGGTGGAGCAGTGGGAGGCCTGCAATACGCCAGAGGCCTGGCAGGCGGCGGTCAAGCGCCTGGCGATTCGCGGCGCGCCGCTGATCGGGCTGAGCGCGGCCTTCGTGCTGGCCCAGTACGCCGCACGAAACCCGCAGGGCAACTGGCAGGGCGTGAGCGATAATCTTCGCGCCACGCGCCCCACGGCGGTGAACCTGATGTACTGTCTGGACGCGATGGAGGCCTGCTTTGATCAAGGCGTCGAGGCGCTTTGGGCGCGCGCCACGGCGCTGTTCGAGGAGGACCGCGCGCTTTGCCAGGCGATGGCCGAGCGCGGCGCCGATCTTTTAAGGGACGGCGACCGAGTGCTGACCCACTGCAACACGGGGGCGCTGGCCACTGCCGGTGTGGGAACGGCCATCGGTGCGTTCTCCGTGGCCAATACCCGGGGCACCAAACTTCACGTCTACGTGAATGAGACCCGACCGCTTTTGCAGGGCGGGCGCCTGACCGCCTGGGAGATGGCGGATCTCGACATCGACTACCAGCTCATTTGCGACAGCATGGCAGCGAGCCTGATGGCGGCGGGCAAGGTCGACAAGATCATGGTCGGCGCCGATCGCATCTGTGCCAACGGCGACTTCGCCAACAAGGTGGGCACCTACATGCTCGCCGTGCTGGCGCACTACCACCAAGTGCCGTTCTACGTCGTCGCTCCCTACACCACGGTGGATACGGCCTGCGCCACCGGCGCCGAGATTCCCATCGAGCAGCGCGACGGCTCTGAAGTGCGCGGCGTGACCGGTGCCTTCGGCGAGGCGAGCTGGGCACCCAAGGATGCCCCGGTATGGAACCCGGCGTTCGACGTCACCCCGGCAACGCTTGTGACCGGCTGGGTGCTCGACACTGGTGTGTTTGATCAGGACGCCATCGCCCGCGGCGAGCACTGCCGCGAGCGCTAGCCTTGCCCGGGTCTTGGCCTTAGCCTGGCGCGTTCATCGCCGCACGCACGCAGGCCAGCACGTTGTAGTCGACCTGGCCGTCGAGCGCCTCGAAAATCGCTTTCATGCCGCCCCCCGCGTGCTGACGGATCGCGCTTTCGATGCGCTCGCGCTCGGCGGGCGCAAGCGTCATCACCTGATCGAGCATGAGCGCTCCGCCTTCAATCGCCTCCGCCAGGTGGCGGTAGATGGTATTGACGGTAAAGCCGCGACGGTTCGCCACCTCCTCGACCGGAAGACCCTGTTTCACCATGTCAGCGGACTGCCGAGCGCTATCACCGACGCTCACCGCCGGGGCGTCGCCCTTGTGCGCCCCGATCACGGCCAGAATCCCCTCGCCGTAATCCTCGAGCTTGCGCGCGCCGATGCCGGTGACGCCACCCAGCGTCTCTAGGTTTTCCGGGCGGCGCTCGACGAGCTCATTGAGCGTGGCGTCGTTGAAAATCACGTAGGCCGGCACGCCCTGCTCGTCGGCAAGCGCCTTGCGGTGGTGGCGCAGCGCCTCCCACAGCGGGCCGTGGCCCTGGGCGGGGGCAGCCCCTTTGCCGCGCCGTGTGGCTTTCGTTTTGACTGGCTTGCGAAGCGTCAGCGACTCCGCGCCGCGCAGCACCGGCTTGGCCTTATTGGTCAGGTGGACGGCGCCGTGGCCTTCGATATCCACGCTCAAATAGCCGCTGGCGATCAGCTGACGATAAAGCGCCTTCCACTCGTTGGTGGAAAGCTCATTACCAATGCCGAAGGTACTCACCCGGTCGTGGCCAAAGCGCGTGATCCGCTCGTTCGATTTGCCCAGCAGCACGTCGACCAGATAGGTCACGCCAAAGCGCTGCTCGGTGCGAAAGACACACGACAGCGCCTTCTGCGCGGCCACGGTCGCATCCCAGGTGTCCGGCGGGGTCAGGCAGTTGTCGCAGTTGCCGCAGGGCGTTTCCAGATGATCACCGAAGTAGTGCAGCAGCGCCTGGCGGCGGCAGCTGATGATCTCGCAAAGCCCCAGCATGGCATCAAGCTTCTGCTGCTCGATACGCTTTTGCTGGTCGCCGGCGCTCGAATCCTGCTGCATCTGACGCAGGGTGATCACGTCCTGCAGCCCGTAGGCCATCCAGGCGTCGGCAGCCAAACCGTCGCGCCCGGCGCGGCCGGTCTCCTGGTAGTAGGCCTCGATACTCTTGGGCAGGTTCAGGTGCGCCACAAAACGCACGTCCGGCTTGTCGATGCCCATGCCAAAGGCGATGGTCGCGACCACGATGACGCCGTCCTCGCGCAAAAAGCGGCTCTGGTTCTCCTGGCGCTGCTCCGGGTGGAGCCCCGCGTGGTAGGGAAGGGCGGTCAATCCCTGGCGTTCGAGCCAGGCCGCGGTCTCCTCGACCTTCTTGCGCGACAGGCAGTAGACGATACCCGCCTCGCCGTCGTGGTTCTCGCGAATGAAGCGCAAGAGCGCCTCGCGCGTGTTGCCCTGATTTTCGGCGATGTGATAGCGAATGTTGGGCCGGTCGAAACCGCTGTTGTAGAGCGCGGCGTTTTGAAGCTGCAGGTGCTCGATGATATCGCCGCGGGTCGGCACGTCGGCGGTGGCGGTGAGCGCAATCCTAGGAACGCTTGGAAAGCGCTCGTGAAGCTGGGAGAGCTGGCGGTACTCCGGGCGAAAGTCGTGCCCCCATTGCGAGACGCAGTGGGCCTCGTCGATGGCGAAGAGCGCAATCGGCGCCTGGTCGAGCAGCGCCTGCATGCGCGGCGTGGCCAGGCGCTCCGGGGCGACGTAGAGAAGATCGAGGGAGCCTGCGCGAAGCTGATTTTCCACGGCCATCGCGTCCTGAAAATCGAGGCTCGAATTCAAGTACGCCGCGCGCACACCGTTTTGCACGAGTGCAGCCACCTGGTCCTGCATCAGCGCGATCAGGGGCGAGACCACGATCGCCGTGCCCTCGCGCAGAAGCGCCGGAATCTGGTAGCAAAGCGACTTGCCGCCGCCGGTGGGCATCAGGACCAGCGCATCGCCGCCGTGAGTGACGTGTTCGATGATGGCCTGCTGCGGGCCGCGAAACTGATCGAAGCCGAAGACTTCCTGCAGCACTTTCAACGCCGCCGGGTGGGGTTCGCCGTGCATCGTTGCGCTCTCCTCGCTTGTTGACGCTTTTGAGGATTGTCGCACGAAAGCGGGCGCTACCGGATGCCCGCGCGTAGAAACGACTGCACGAACTGACGCTGAAAGAGCAGAAAAGCAACCAGAAGCGGGGCGATGCTCAAGAGCGTCGCCGCGCTGACGGTGGCCCAGTTGACGCCGGTTTCCGGCGCGGAAAAAACGCCCAGGCCCACGGTCAGCGGGCGGCTTTCGACGGAGTTGGTCACCACCAGCGGCCACAGGAAGTTGTTCCAGTGGTGGCTGATCGAGACCAGCGCGTAGGCCAGATACGTGGGCTTGGCCAGCGGCACGTAGACCTTCCACAGCACGCCAAGCCAGCTGCAGCCTTCAATACGCGCGGCGTCCTCGAGCTCTCGCGGGATGGTCTTGAAGGTCTGGCGCAGCAAGAAGATGCCGAAGGCGCTGGCCACGTAAGGCAGCCCCATGCCGGCGATGGTGTCGATCAAGCCAAGGCCGCTTGCGATACGGTAGTTCTCGACGATCAGCACTTCGGGAAACACGAACAGCTGGATCAGCACCAGCAGAAACAGCGCGTTCTTGCCGGGCACGGGAAAGCGCGCAAACGCAAACGCCGCCAGCGTACACACCACGAACTGCGCCGCCACCACGCCGGTGACCAGTAAAAAGGTGTTGAGGTAGTAGCGCGCGAACGGCGCCTGGGCCCAGGCGGTTTTGAAGTTCTCAAGGCTCAATGGCGCGAAGAGCTCGAAGCGCACCATGAACGCCGGCGGGTGAAACGCCGCCCACACCGCGTAGAGCAGCGGAAAGATCCAGACGATCGCCAAAAGCCAGGCGGCCAGATGCTCGAGCGAAAACGTCAGCGCCAGACGGCGCGGGTGGGAGGCGGCCAGAGTGCTCATTGGCATAACGTCGTCATTGGTAGTGGGTCCTGCGGTCCAGAAGGGTGAACTTGAGCGTGGCCACCACCGCCAGCACCAGCAGAATCACCACCGTGATGGTGGCCGCCGTGGTGCGGTCGAAAAACGCGAAGGCGTTCTCGTACACGTAGTAGAGCAGCAGGTTGGTAGCGTTGTTCGGCCCGCCCTTGGTGAGAATGAACAGGTGATCGACCACGCGCACGGCGTTGATCAGCGCGTTGATCAAAACGAACAGGGTGGTCGGCATCAAAAGTGGAAAGGTCACCCGCCAGAAAAAGCGCGCGCGGCTCGTGTCTTCGAGATCCGCCGCCTCCTTGAGCTCCGGGGGGATCGCCTGCAGGGCGGCCAGATAGAAGATCATGAAAAAGCCGGCTTCCTTCCACACCGACATCACGATGATCGAGTAGAGCGCCACGTCAGGGTCGCCCAGCCAGTTCACTCCGCCAAGGCCCAAGGCGCCGAGCAGCGTGTTGAATAGCCCGATCTGCGGGGCGTAGAAGAACATCCAGATATTGGCAGCGGCGATCATCGGCAGAATCGTCGGCGTAAAGTAGGCCATGCGTACCAGCCCGCGCCCAGGAAGTTTGCCGTTGACCAGCAGCGCCATGCAGAGCGCAAGCGCCATGGAGAGCGGAATGGTGCCCAGCGCGTAGAGCAGGTTGTTGCGCGCCACCTGCCAGAACTTGGGGTCCTCGAACAGAAACCGGTAGTTCTCGAGCCCGACGAATGCCGGCGGCGCGCCACGAAAGCCGGGCAGATAAAGGCTCTGAATCACCGTGGTGATCGTGGGCAGATAGGCGAAGAGACCCAGCAGCAGCGCGGCGGGCAGCAGCAGTAGCGCCCCATAGAGCTGGAGCTTGCGGTGGGCGGTCAGCGTCATGGTGAAGGCTCGCCGGTGAGTGAGCGCCGGGAAGGCCCGGCGCCTGAATAGGCTTAGCGGGCGTAGCGGCGCAGGATACGGTCGGCCTCGGCTTGCGCCTGGGTCAGTGCCGCTTCCGGCGTCATCTGGCCGGTGAGCGCGGCTTGCACGGCGTTATCCAGCGTGCGGCGAATGCGCCCGCCCTCATAGGTGGCAAGCTCAGCGGTGCCGAACTCGAGCTGGTCGCGGGCCACCGCCGCCGGCGGGAAGGCCTCGACGTAGTCGCGCAGCGCCTCGGTCTCATAGGCGGCGGGGCTCACGCCCATGTAGCCGGTTTCGATCGACCAGTCCGCGGCGCGCTCGGGAGCGGTCATCCAGCGGATGAAGGTCATCGCGGCGCGCTGCTCCTCCTCGCTGGTATCGGCAAAGATGTAGAAGTTGCCGCCGCCGGTGGGGCTTCCGCGCTGGGTTTTGGCTGGCAGCATCGCCACGCCGAAATCGAAGTCGGCGTCGCTCTTCACGGCACTCAGATTGCCGGTGGTATGCCACATCATTGCCGTGGACTGCTCGAGGAAGTTCTGGCGAAGCGTCCCCCACTCGATGGTACCGCTGGGCATGACGCCATCTTCGGCAAGCGATACCCAGTACTCCAGCGCCTCGATGGCCGCCGGGTCGTCGAAATAGACTTCGGTGCCGGCCTCGTTCATCAGCCGGTGGCCGTTTTGATAGGCGAAGGCCTGAAACATCCAGTACGGGTAGCCGGTGGAGGGCACCATGACGCCCCACTGGTCACCGCTTGCTTCGCGCACGGTGGCGGCCATCTCGGCCATTTCATCCCAGTTTTGCGGCGGGGTGTCCGGGTCGAGCCCGGCCGCTTCAAAGGCGTCCTTGTTCCAGAACAGCACGATGGTCGAGCGCTGGAACGGGATGCCGTAGGTCTTGCCGTCGAGCTGGCCGTTTTCCATCAAACCGGGGTAAAAACCGTTCAGCCACGCGCGCTCTTCGTCGGTCTCGACCAGGTCGTCGAAGGCGACGATGGCGTTCTGCTCGATCAGCTCGAACAGGTCGATGGAGAACATCACCGAAAGCTCGGGCGTATCGCCGGCTTCGATGGCGGACATCGCGCGCACCCGGGTGTCGTCGTAGTTGCCGGCATAGATGGCCTCGACATCGATCTCCGGGTGTTCGTCCTCGAACTCCTCGACCAGCTCGTCGATCACGTCGGTCAAGGCGCCGCCCACCGACACCGGGTAGTACATCGTGAGATCGACCGCGGCGCTGGCCTGGGTGGCGCTCAAAAGGCCGGCGGCCAGCGCGGTGAGGGCAAAGGGAAGACGAGACAACATGATGAGCTCCTTCTGAATAGCGAGTGGATAACGAGTAGGTGGCGAATCAGTGCTGGAACGAGCCTACCGTCGGCGGGCGGGCAACGCTTCTTGGGGCGGCGGCGAAGGCGCGGGGCGCCAAATGCTCGTGTCGCAGACCGTCGGCGGCGAACAGATGCGCCTTTTCCGGCGCCCAGTAGAGGCGGCAGGCCGCCTCTTCGATAGCGGGGCGGCCCGCCACGCGTACGCGAAGAGAGTGGCTGCCCACGCTCACGTGAACGACGGTGTCGGCACCCAGGTACTCTTCGCCCTCGATGCGTGCGGCAACGCCGGGCGCGTTTTCAGGGCGAAGCTCGATATCCTCGGGGCGAACGCCGAGCTGCCCGCCGGCGGCTTCCAGCGGCGCGACGGGGGTGGTGTCGCCGTCGATCACAGCACCGGCAACACCGGCGACCAAAGGCAGTAGATTCATGGCGGGGCTTCCTATGAAACTGGCGGCGAAGGCGCTCGCCGGCTGGTTGTAGAGCTCACTCGGGGTGGCGTCCTGAACGATGCGGCCGTGCTGCATCAAAATGACCCGGTCGCCCATGCTCATGGCTTCCACCTGATCGTGAGTGACGTAAATCACCGTCATATCGAGCCGGCGCTGCAGCGCCTTGATTTCGCGGCGCATCTCGGTGCGTAGGCGCGCATCCAGGTTCGAAAGCGGCTCGTCCATCAGACAAATCGGGTGCTCGGAAACGATGGCGCGGGCCAGCGCCACCCGCTGGCGCTGGCCGCCGGACAGGTTCGCCGGCTTGCGGTCGAGATAGGGTGTCAGGTCGACCAGCTCGGCCACGTGTGCAAGGCGCTTTTGGCGTTCGGCCCTGGGCACGCGGCGGCTCTTCAGGCCAAAGACGATGTTCTCGGCCACGCTCAGGTGGGGAAAGAGCGCGTAGGACTGAAATACCATCGAGAGGCCGCGATCCCCGGGCGGGGCGCGCGTGACGTTGCGCTCGCCGATGTGAATCGCGCCGCTTGAGGCCTCTTCGAGCCCGGCGATCATGCGCAGCGTGGTCGATTTACCGCAGCCGGAGGGCCCCAGCAGAATGACGAACTGCCCCGGCGTCACCTCAAACGAGATGTCGTCGACAGCGGCGATGGCGCCCCACTGTTTGGAGACGCCCGCCAGTTGAATGCGCGATTGGCTCATGGCTTTCACCAAAGATGGATCGTGGCCAATCACTGTGGGTCAAGGACGTTGCCTTTGTGTGACGCTTGCGTGGCGAAAGTGTGTCAGCGAAGTTTAAGCCCGTGACGCTTGAGCTTACGCACCACGCTTGATTGGCTGATTCCCAGGTGCTCGGCCAGCGCGTAGGTACTGGCGTGCGTGCGACAGCCGCGCTCAAGAAGCTCGCGCTCCAGTCGCGCAAGGTAGGCGGGCAGGGATTCACCCTCGAGGGGAGGCGGCGCGCTTGGCGCCTTTGGCGTGTGGGGCGCAGCGGCAGGCGAAGAGGAGGGCTCAACGCCTTCGATGCGATCGAGCGCGCTCGAAAGCCAGGCGCGCTCCAGCCAATTCTCGAGCTCGCGCACGTTGCCGGGCCAGTCGCTGCCCATCAGCGTCGACCAGACGTGGTTGTCGAGAAACTTCTGCCGCCCGTAGTGGGCGTTGAGCCGCGCCAGACACGCCTCGGCAAGCCCCGGAATGTCCTCGCGGCGATCGCGAAGTGCCGGCAGCGTCACGGGAATCACGTTGAGGCGGTAGTAGAGATCCAGCCGGAAAAGGCCTTCCTGCACGCGCGCCGCCAGGTCCTGGTTGGTGGCGACCACCAGGCGGAAATCGACCCGGCGGGGGCGGGTGTCGCCCAGGCGCGTCATCTTGCCGTCCTGAATTACCTTCAAAAGCTTGGTCTGCATCAACAGCGGAAGCTCGCCGATCTCGTCGAGAAACAGCGTGCCGCCTTCGGCCTGCTCCAGAAGCCCCGCCTTGCCCTGGCGGGCGGCGCCGCTGAACGCGCCGGGCTGGTAGCCGAACATCTCGGACTCGAACAGGTTCTCCGGAATGGCGCCGCAGTTGACCTCGACGAAGGGGCCGGCCGCGCGCTCGCTCCAGCGGTGGAGCTGACGGGCAAACGCCGTTTTGCCCACGCCGGATTCCCCCAGCATCAGCACGCTGGCCCCGGAAGGCGCCACGCGCTTCAAAAGGCTTGCGACCTCGCGCATCGCGTGGCTTCGCACCTGAAGCTCCTCCAGGGCGCTGTCGAGCGCCGGGTCGTCGGTCACACTCTGGCCGCGCTTGACGTGCTCGTTGAAGCGCTTTTGCAACAGCGCGTACTCGTCCTGCAAAAGCTGCAGGTCGGTCATGTCCCGCGAGCGGCTGACGATGCGCTCGAGCCTGCCGTTCACGAACACCGGGTGGGCCTCGGCGATCACCCGCCGCCCGGTGCCGGTGACCTGCATCAGCTGCGCCGGGCGGTGGGTGCGCATGACCTCCAGACTGATGGAGGGCCTGAGCACGCCGTCGCGCTCAAGCTCTCTGACGTTGCTGCCCAGTAGCGCCTCGCGCGAGAGCCCGTACACCGCCTCGACGCCGGGGCTGATGTCCAGTATTTGACCGTCGCCACTCACGATGAAGAAGTGGTCGTTGGCGGTCTCCACGATGGTCTTGAGCACGCTGCGATCGATTTCGTCCACGCCGTTTTCCTCGAACCGATGGTGACTCGTCAATGCAAAAACGACTCGATACTACGCGTTTTCGAGTCGTTTTTGCATCAATCAGGGCGGATAAAGACCGATTTTGGGGGCTCAGCTCGCCTGGCACGCTAAATGCAGTATCTGTGTAAACCTTTCGATCGGGCTCAGTGTTCAGGACGCTGGACTCGAAAATCATTACAAGGAGAAGCGCCGTGAGTGATTTCAACCAGCCGCTGGGCGGCAACAGCGTACCGCGCTTTGGCGGACCGGCGACCATGATGCGCCTGCCTAGCCAGGAAAGTGCCGAAGGTCTCGACGTTGCCTTCATTGGTATCCCCATGGATATCGGCACCTCCAACCGACCCGGCACGCGGATGGGCCCGCGCCAGATTCGCGACGAGTCGCGCATGCTGCGCCCCTACAACATGGCCACTCGCGCCGCGCCCTTTGAGTCCCTGCAGGTGGCGGACATCGGCGACGTGCCGATCAACACCTTCCACCTGCCCAAGAGCGTGGACATCATCACCGCGTTCTTCGACGACGTGCTGAGCCACGACTGCGTGCCGTTGACGCTTGGTGGCGACCACACCATGACGCTGCCGATTCTGCGCGCCATGGCCAAAAAGCACGGCCCGGTGGGGCTGATTCATATCGATGCTCACGCCGACGTCAACGAGCACATGTTCGGCGAGGAGATTGCCCACGGCACCACCTTCCGCCGAGCCCAGGAAGAGGGGCTTTTGGCGAAAGAGAAGGTGGTGCAAATCGGCCTGCGCGGTACCGGCTACGCCGCCGAGGACTTCGACTGGTGCCGCGACCAGGGCTTTCGCGTGGTTCAGGCCGAGGCGTGCTGGTACCAGTCGCTGGCGCCCTTGATGGACGAGGTGCGCGCACAGATGGGCGACACACCGGTGTACATCAGCTTCGACATCGATGGCCTCGACCCGTCGGTGGCGCCGGGCACCGGCACCGTCGAGATGGGCGGGCTGACCTCCCATCAGGGCCTCGAGATCGTGCGCGGCGCGGCAGGGCTCAACATCGTCGGCGGTGATCTCGTCGAGGTTTCGCCGCCGTATGACACCAGCGGCAATACCGCGCTGATGGGCGCCACGCTTTTGTACGAGATGCTCTGCGTGCTGCCGGGCGTGAAGAAAGGAGAGTGATCGCGTTGGGCGCCGTTCGGGCGCCCGTCTGAAAGCGATACGGGTAATAAAAAGAACGATAAAAAAACGACAAAAAAGAAAGGTCGAACCTTTCCTGCGAACGCCGCCAGCCCACCTTCAATAATCATTTCCAACAGGTGAACATCATGTCCGACCCTCAAGCGATACACGATGAGCGCGCGCCCGACGAGGCCATCCCGCGCCGCCATCTGCTCAAGTTCCTGATTCCCTCGATCATCGGGGTGTTGCTGTTTCTGGTGCCGTTTCAAACCGGTGAGTCGGTCAACATCGGTATGGGGATGATGGCCGATGGCCTGCAGGCACTACTCGGCGGGGCGCTGCCGCTGATCGCCATGGTGGTGCTGTGCGTGTCGGTCATCGTTACACTCTACGTGAAGGCCGCGAAACCGGCCTGGGCCCAGGGCGGGCACTTCGGCGACATGTTTCAGGTCGGGGCGATCTGGGTGGCGCTGCGCGTGTTGGGCGCCATTTTCGTGGTGATGACCTATTTTCAAGTGGGCCCCGAATTCGTCACCGCCTCGTTTACCGGCGGGGTCATGCTCAACGACCTTGCGCCGGTGCTTTTGACGTTTTTCTTCTTCGCTGCGATTTTGCTGCCGTTTCTGGTCGAGTTCGGCTTCATGGAGTTCATCGGTAGCCTGGTGCGCAAGCCGTTTCGCCTCATCTTCAATTTGCCGGGGCGCAGCGCCATCGATGCCACCGCCTCCTGGATGGGTTCGGGCACCGTGGGCGTGCTGATCACTTCCCAGCAGTACGAGCAGGGCTTCTACAGCGGCCGCGAGGCCTCGGTGATCGCCACCAACTTCTCCGTGGCGTCCATTGCCTTCAGCCTGCTGGTGGTTAACTTCGTCGATTTGAACCACCTGTTCGTGCCGTTCTACTTCACCGTGGTGGTTTCCGGGCTGATCGCCGCGATCATCGTCTCGCGCATTCCGCCGCTGTCGCTGAAATCCGACGACTACCATGAGCCGGTCGGCTGTCAGATTCGCGAAGAGAACACCGGCCGCGCCGGGCTTTTCCGCTACAGTCTGCAGCAGGCCACGCGCCGCGCCGCAGGCGCGCCGGGACCCATGGCGCTTGCCAAACTGGCGCTGATCAACGTCATCGACATCTTCCTGACGCTTCTGCCGCTGGTGTTCGCGATCGGCACCGTCGCGCTGATTCTGGCCGAGTTCACGCCGCTCTTTACCTGGCTCTCCTACCCCATGGTGCCGGTGCTGGAGTGGCTGCGCATTCCTGAAGCTCAGGCCGCGGCACCGGCCACACTGGTGGGCTTTGCCGATATGTTTCTGCCGGCGGTGCTGGCCACCAATATCGACAGCGAGCTCACTCGCTTCGTGATCGCGTGTCTGTCGATGACGCAGCTGGTGTACATGTCCGAAATCGGCGCGCTGCTGCTGAAGTCGAAGATTCCCATCGCGCTTTGGGAGCTGGCAGCGGTCTTTCTGCTGCGCACCGCCATTACGCTGCCGATCATCGCCTTGATCGCGCATACCCTCGTCTTTTAAGGAGCTTCGATGAAAGAGCACGATACGATGACCTGCGCCGAGCTTCTGATTCGCCTTCTGCGCGACACCTACGGCGTCGACACACTCTTCGGGATTCCCGGCGTGCACACGGTCGAGCTCTACCGCGGCCTCGAAGGCGGAGGCATCCGTCACATCACGCCGCGCCACGAACAGGGCGCGGGCTTCATGGCCGACGGCTACGCCCGCGCCAGCGGCCAGCCCGGGGTGTGTTTGATCATCACCGGCCCCGGCATGACCAACATTGCCACCGCCATGGGCCAGGCGCTCGCGGACTCGGTGCCGATGCTGGTGATCTCGAGCGTCAACCGCCGCGACACCCTGGGGCTCGGCCAGGGGCGGCTCCACGAGCTACAAAGCCAGCAGCAGGTGATCAGCGGTGTGGCGCGTTTCAGCCATACGCTGCTCGACGCCGACACGCTGCCCGAGGTCCTGGCTCGCGCCTTTGCAGTGTTTAGAGGCGCACGCCCGGGCCCGGTGCATATCGAGATGCCCATCGATCTGTTCGATGCGCCGGTCACGCCGCCCCGCTCCTGGAAGGCACCGCGCCTTTACCGCGCGGCGCCGGACCCGGAAGGCCTGCGCGAAGCAGCAAGGCTTTTGGAGGCGGCGAAGCGCCCGCTGGTGCTCTTGGGGGGCGGCTGCGAGGATGCCTTCCAGGCCGCCCACGCGCTGGTCGAGCGCCTCGACGCGCCGACGGTGACCACCATCAACGCCAAGGGGCTTTTGGGGCGCGACCACCCACTGGATCTCGGCGCCAACGCAGCACTCCCCGCGGTGCGCCGGCTCGCTTTTGATGCCGATGTGATTCTCGCCGTGGGCACCGAGCTTGGTGAAACCGATTATGACGTGGTGTTCGACGACAACTTTCTGCTGACCGGCACGCTGATTCGCGTGGATATCGACGCCGAGCAGCTGGCGCGCAACCAGGCCACCACGCTTGGGCTGGTGGGTGATGCCGGGCGCACGCTGGCGCTGCTGGCCGAGTATTTCCCTGAGCCGCTGTCGCGGGGCGGTGCCGAGCGGGTCAGTGAAGCGCTGGCGGAACTCGATCTGAAAAACGATCCGGCGTTTTCCACCTTCGTGCCGCTCTACGAGACGCTTGCCGAGCATCTGCCCGAGGCGATTCTGGTGGGCGACTCCACCGCACCGGTCTACGCCGGCAATCATCTGGTCAGTCAGCCCCAGCCGCGGCGCTACTTCAACGCCTCGACGGGCTACGGGACGCTGGGCTACGGGTTGCCCGCTGCGCTCGGTGCCCAGCTCGCGCAGCCGCAGCTTCCCGTGGTGGCGCTGGTGGGCGATGGCGGGGTGATGTTTACGCTCTCGGAGATCGCCACCGCCGTCGAGGAGCAGATTCCTGTCGTGATCCTGCTGTGGCACAACGCGGGGTACGAGGAGATCCGCCGCTATATGGACGATAACGGCGTGGCGCGCCTGGGCGTCGATCTCAAGGCGCCAGACTTTTTGATCCTCGCCGACGGCTTCGGCTGCCCGACCGCTCATATCGAAAGCCCGTCCCAGTTGGCGGCGGCGCTTGCCGAGCGCGACGCCGCTCGTCCGCTTCTCATCGAAATCGACGCCGGCGCTTGGCAGCAAGGCGCTACCCGTTCGGAGACACCATGAAAATCCTCGATCAGCAGTTCATCAACAACCAGTGGGTGCTTTCTGAAGGCACGCGGAAGCTGGAGGTGGTTAATCCGTACCGCGAAGAAGTGATCGCACGCGTCACGGCGGGTGCCGCTCAGGATGTCGACGCTGCGGTGCAAGCAGCACGACAGGCTCAGCCCGCGTGGCAGGCGCTAGGCGGCGCGGTGCGTGCGGACTATCTCGACGGCTTTGCAGACGCCTTGACCGCCCGGCGCGAGGCGCTGATCGAACTGAGTGCTACCAACAACGGCAAGCCGCTGATGGAAGCGGGCATCGATCTGGACGACGCGATTGCCTGCTATCGCTATTACGCCGGCCAGGCGCGGGCGCTGGACGCCCGCCAGGGCGAACGAGTCGAGGTCGAGATGGAGGGCGTCGAGGCGCGGGCCTACCTGGACCCCGCCGGCGTGGTCGCTCTAATCACGCCTTGGAATTTTCCGCTGGTCACCAGCGCCTGGAAGCTCGCCCCGGCCCTGGCTGCCGGTTGTACCGTGGTGCTGAAGCCTTCCGAAGTGGTGCCGCTGCCCGAGCAGGCGCTGGCGGAAATCGCGCTGGACATCGGCCTGCCCGCGGGCGTGCTGAATCTCTTGAACGGCGACGGTGACGGCATCGGCGCGCCGCTGGCAAGTCATCCGGGCGTGGACAAAATCTCCTTCACCGGCAGCAACCGCGTGGGCGAGGCGGTGATGAAGGCCGCGAGCGCGCGCACTGCCGGGGTATCGCTGGAGCTTGGCGGCAAGTCGCCCATTCTGGTGATGGAGGACGCGGATCCTTCGCAGGCCGCCGACTGGGTCATGGCGGGCATCTATTTCAACGCCGGCCAGATATGCTCGGCGACCTCGCGCCTTTTAGTGCACGAAGACGTGGCCGAGGCGCTTTTTGAGGCGCTTGCCACGCGAATGGACGCGCTCACTCTGGGCGATCCGCTTGACGAGGGCACCGACCTGGGCCCGCTCACCAGCGCCAGACAGCGGAACGCCGTCAACGGCTACCTGGATATCGCCGAACAGGAAGGGCTGACCGCGGTACGCGATCACACCCACTACACCTTGCCCGAGCAGGGCTACTTCGCCGCCCCGACGCTTTACCGCGACGTGCCGGTAGAAAGCCGCCTATGGCGCGAGGAGATCTTCGGCCCCGTGCTCTGCGCGCGCAGCGTCAGGGATGAGGCGGAGGCGGTCGCGCTCGCCAACGACAGCGACTTTGGCCTCGCCGCCACGGTGATCAGCGGCGACGTTGATCGCGCCAGGCGCATCGGCCAGCAACTCAAGGCCGGCAGCATCTGGTACAACACCGAGCAGCTGGTGCTACCGGAGACCGCCTGGGGCGGCTTCAAGCGAAGCGGCATCGGCCGCGAGCTTGGGCCCTGGGGGCTCAGTGCGTATCTGGAGGTGAAGCACGTGGTGGGGCCGGCCTAGCGGCTGGGCATCGGGTAGCGCCGGTCCCACTTGCCGGCCTTGACCACCTGCCCGGGCACGTCGTGACCGACGAGCTCGGGCAGCGTGGCGGCCACCTCCAGCAGGGCGTCCAGATCTACGCCGGTGTCCACACCCATCGCCTCGAACATGTGCACCAGGTCCTCGGTGCAGACGTTGCCCGTCGCGCCCGGCGCGAAGGGGCAGCCGCCAAGGCCCCCCAGGGCCGAGTCGAAGCGGGTGATGCCCGCCTGCCAGGCGGCCAGCGCGTTGGCCAGGCCCATGCCGCGGGTGTTATGCACGTGCAGG
Organism: Halomonas sp. PAMB 3264; assembly: GCF_031954245.1. Lineage (NCBI taxonomy): Bacteria > Pseudomonadati > Pseudomonadota > Gammaproteobacteria > Oceanospirillales > Halomonadaceae > Halomonas > Halomonas sp. PAMB 3264. The sequence goes on along the minus strand of NZ_CP134866.1, from coordinate 3,257,584 downwards.
GTGAAAGCGGTGCCTGGCCAGCGGGCGATGACCGCTTCACAAAGCGCCTTCACCTGGGCGGGGTTGGCCATGCCGGTGGTGTCGCACAGCGTGACGCCCTGAATCCCGAGGGCGACCAATTGCTCGATGAGTTCCAGAACGCGCTTCTGGGGGACTTCGCCTTCGAACGGGCAGCCGAAGGTCGTCGATAGCGAGGCGTTGACGAACACGCTGTTTTCCCGCGCCACGTCCAGGATGTCGCCAAAGCGCTCGATCGACTGCTCGGGCGTCATGCGCAGGTTGGCCAGGCCGTGGCTGTCGCTTGCCGACATGACCAGGTTGAGTTCATCGACTTGGCAGGCCAGCGCGCGTTCAGCACCCTTGAGATTGGGCACCAGCACGGTAATCTCGACGCCGTCGCGGCGCTTGATGCCGTTGACGACTTCTGAGGCGTCCGCCAGGTTGGGGATCGCCTTGGGCGAGGTGAAGGAGGTGGCTTCGATACGCGCAAGGCCGGTTTGGGAGAGCGCGTTGATCCAGCGGATCTTGTCCGGCGTGGGCACGAAGCGCTTCTCGATCTGCAGGCCATCGCGGGGGCCGACTTCATTGATCTCGATGCGCTCGGGGCAGGGAGTTTGGGGGATCATGGTGCGCTCCTTAAATGATGCCGGCGCCGCGCAGCTTGGCGCGGGTGGCCTGGTCGATACCGAGTTCGTCGAGCACTTCCTCGGTGTGCTGGCCAAGTTTTGGGCCGCCGTTACCGAGCCGCCCGGGCGTGGCGCTGAGTTTGGGTAGCACGCCGGGCACCTTCAGCGGCTCGCCGCTTTCGCGGGTATAGGTCTGAATCATCTCGCGGGCGATGTAGTGTGGATCAAACGCGATGTCCTGGGCGGTGTAGGGGTAGCCGGCGGGCACGCGGGCATCGTCCAGCGCTTGGAGAATCGCATCGCGTGGGCGCTGCTCGGTCCAGGCCTCAATGGCGGCATCGATCATGGCGGCTTCCCGGCTGCGCCCGTCGTTATGGGCAAGCGCCGGGTCCTCGGCCAGATCAGGGCGGCCGATCACGCCCATCAGGCGTTTGAAGATGCTGTCGCCGTTGCCGGCAATCAGCACGTACTCGCCGCCTTCGCAGCGGTAGGCATTCGAGGGCGTGATGCCGGGCAGGGCGCTGCCGCTTGGCTCGCGGACCTGGCCACTGGCGTCGAATTCCGGCAGCAGGCTCTCCATCATCGCAAAGACCGACTCATAAAGCGCCACGTCGATCTCCTGGCCCAGGCCGCTCTTCTGGCGCTCCTGCAGCGCGAGCAGCGTGCCGATTACCGCATAAAGCGCCGAGAGCGAATCGCCGATGCTCACACCCACGCGCACCGATGGCTCACCGGGCTGGCCGGTCAGGTAGCGAAGCCCGCCCATCGCCTCGCCGATCACGCCGAAGCCCGGCTTGTCGCGGTAGGGGCCGGTCTGGCCGTAGCCGGAGATATGCACCATGATCAGGCCCGGGTTAAGCGTTGATAGCGTCTCCCAGCCCAGATTCCAGCCATCCAGCGTGCCCGGGCGGAAGTTCTCGACCACCACGTCCGCCTCCTGGGCGAGCTTTCGAACGAGTGCCTGCCCCTCTTCGCTTCTAAGGTCCAGCGCCACTGAGCGCTTGTTGCGCGTCTGTACGTGCCACCAGAGCGAGGTGCCTTCTTCCATCATTCGCCATTTGCGAAGCGGGTCGCCTGTCCCGGGCGGCTCGATCTTGATGATATCGGCGCCGAATTCGCCGAGTAACTTGGTGGCGAAAGGCCCCGCGATCAGCTGGCCAAGTTCCAGCACCTTGATGCCTTTTAGCGGTAGTTCACGAGTCGTTGTAGTCACCGACGGCCTCTCTCTATGACGGTTATAGGAGTATCCTTACCTTCAGCATGCTCAAGGGGTGCGCGTTCGACAATTAGGCAATCGATAAGCAGGACTTCGTGAACGACGAAAGGGTGCGTTAGCATGAGCATTCGTTTTCAGGAGACAGCCATGCGCCGGTTCGACTTCACGACATTGAAGCTTTTCATTTCCGTCGCGGATGAAGGCCGCCTGACCGCCGCGGCCGAACGCGAGCATCTGGCGCTGGCGGCGGTGAGCAAGCGCATGAGCGACCTGGAGGTGCTCGTGGGTACCACGCTTTTATATCGCAAGCCGCGCGGCGTGGAGCTAACGCCTGCCGGCCACGCTTTTTTGCACCACGCCCGCCAGATTCTGGATAACCTCGAGCGGCTGCAGGCGGAGCTGGACGAGTACAGCGAAGGCGTCAAGGGCCACGTACGTATCCACTCCAACACCTCCGCGATCATCGCATTTCTGCCACAGGATCTGAGTGCGTTTTGCACGCGCTATCCGGATATCAAGATCGACCTGCAGGAGCGGGTAAGCAGCGAAATTATCACGGCGGTACGCGATGGGCTCACCGATGTCGGCGTGTTCGCCGGCCACGTCGCCGCACCGGATCTCGAGTGCAAGCCTTATCGTCAGGATCGGCTCATGCTGGTCATGGCTGCCGACCATCCGCTGGCACAGCGTGAGCACATCACCTTTTTTGATGCGCTCGATTTCGATTTCATCGGCCTACAGCAGGATACCTCCCTTCACTCCCTGCTCCTCGAGCAGGCGCAGCGAACGGGCGGCGCGCTGCGCATGCGTATTCAGGTGCGAAGCTTCGATGCCATTTGCCGAATGATTCACCACGGCATGGGGATCGGTATTCTGCCCGAGCAGACGATCTATCGGGATTTGCGAGACCTTCGGCTGACAAGCATTCCATTGGCCGAGCCCTGGGCGCAGCGTGAGCTGGTGATCGGCATGCGCCGCTACGCAACGCTTTCGGCCACCGCCCGACATCTGGTCGATCATCTCACTCGAAAAGTGCCTGCTGACGCCGCAACGTGAGTCTCGCCGCATGCTTCTTTAGTCGTATAGCCTTTGAGGTACACCTATCAATGACCCGTCCTGACAGCGTTTAAAGCCATCGTATTTGACGAAGGCTGCCTTCACGAACGTCGATTTGAGCCCTGACACCCCTTGTTTCAAGATCGAGCCAACACACAGGCTGCCCCAGGGTGTGCAGCGCCTAATAACGACAACCGTAGAGAGTCACGACAATGCGGAAATCACTACTGGCCACGCTGGCAGGTGTTGGCATGTTGACGGCGGCGCCGTTCGTACTGGCCGACACGATCGAAATCCAGGTCAACAACACCATGAGCGAGGGCGGCTCGGAAAGCGCCGCCGTCGAACGCTTCGCTGAGTACCTGGAGGAGCAGGCACCCGGACGTTTCGACGTTCGCCCTTTCCTGGCAGGCTCGCTTGGTGGCGAGGATTCGGTGCTGGAGCTTCTCAATCTGGGGCAGACCCAGATCTCGCTGACCGGTGGCAACTGGCGCCAGCAGTACGCGCCGGAATATGACGCTATCACCGTGCCGTTTCTGTTCACCACGTGGGATCAGGTCGACCGCTATCTCGACAGCCCCTCGGGCCAAACCATGGTGGAGCAGGCCGAACAGCGCGGCGGGCTCAAGTTCCTGGGGCTTCAGCACCGTGGCCCGCGCCACATGACGGCCAATAAGGAAATCCATACGCCCGAGGACCTGGAAGGCTTTCGTTTGCGTCTCCCGTCACTGCCGATCTGGCTGACGGTATGGGAGGAGATCGGTGCGCAGGTGGTGAACGTGCCCGCGCCGGAAATCTATCTGGCGATGCAGACCGGTCAGGTGGACGGACACGAAAACTCGCTCTCCTCACCCTATACCCGGCGCCTGTGGGAGGTGCAGGACTACCTCATCATGACCAGCCACGTGCAGTTCCCCTGGAGCTGGGTGGCGAGCGCGCGCTGGTGGAATGGTTTGAGCGAAGAGGATCAGACGCTGATCAGCGAGGCCGTGGACGTGGCGCGCGAGTACGGTAACGAGCAAGAGCGCGAACTCGACGACTACTACCTCGACGCGCTTCAGGAAGAGGGCATGACGGTCATCGAGCCCGATGTCGAAGCATTCCGCGAAGCGGCCATGCCCGCCATCGACGAGGTGCTATCCGAGATGGCCGAAGGCGTTCGTGACGATGCCGTCAACGCCAGCGCCGTCCCGGCCGAATGATTGACCGGCGGTGCTCGCGCGAGCGCCGCCCCTTGTTATAAGCGAAGGAGTGAATTCGTGGATGAAACATTGCCGCCTGCGGGCGGCGTTGATCGTTTTGCCTTTGGCGTATTACGCCTTGTCACCCGTGTGTGCGACGCCCTGGGGGTTGCCATCCTGGTGGGCATACTGGGGCTTGTCGTCACCGCGGTGCTGGCGCGGGACTTTCTGAACTGGGGAATGCCCTGGAGCGAGGAAGTCGTGTCGCTGATGGCCATTTACGCCGTTGGTTTAGGGTCGATCTCGGCCTGGGTGCGAAGCGATCATCTGGTCGTCGATCTTTTCAGCCACCGCCTGAATGGGCTGGGCCGCCAGGTGCAGTACCGGTTCATCGCGCTGGTATCGCTTGGCTTTTTTGCCCTGGCGGGCTGGGGCGCTTGGGTCATGGCAAAGGCCAGTGCCTACAACAATACCGTCTCGCTCGGCATCAGCTTCACCTATCTCTATTACGCGCTGTTGCTAAGTTTTGCCTGTATGGCGGTGATCGCGCTTTGGCAGGTGCTTCGCGGTCCGGTTAGCTGGCGTATCGAGACCGCTCACGAGGAGCACGCGCCATGACCGAATTGGCTATTTTCGTTGGCGGGCTGCTGGGGCTGATGATGATCGGCCTACCCGTGGTGGTCGCCATTGGCGTGACCTCCTTTATCGCGCTGGCAGTGACCGGCGCGGGCGGCTTGCCGGTGGAGCTTCTATCGCTTCGCATGGTGCAAACGCTCAACAATTTCACGCTGCTGGCCATACCGCTGTTCATTCTGGCAGCCAACATCATGAACCTGGGCTCGACCACGACGCGAATTTTCGATTTCGCCACCGCGCTGGTGGGCTTCACTCGCGGCGGGCTTGGCCACGCCAACGTGGTGGCAAGCTCCATTTTCGCCACCATGTCCGGCACCGCCGTCGCCGATGCCGCGGGACTTGGCAGCATCGAAATCAAGGCGATGAAAGAGCGCGGCTACGCGCTCGATTACACCACCGGGATCACCGCGACCTCGAGCGTGGTCGGCCCTATCCTTCCGCCGAGTATCGCGCTGGTGGTGTACGGCTGGCTTGCCAACGTCAGCATCGGCGGGCTGTTCATGGCGGGGCTGCTGCCCGGTATTCTGATGGCCGCGCTGCTGATGGGCATGACCGTGTTTCTCGGCGCGACCGGACGGGTCAAGATGCCCGAGCCGACCCCGTTCGACGGCGGCGAAGTGCTGCGCACCGGCAAGCGGGCGATTTTACCCCTGTTGATGCCGGCCATCATCGTCGGCGGTATCTGGGGCGGCTTCTTCACGCCTACCGAGGCCGGCGCCATCGCCTCGCTCTACGCCATCGTCCTCGGCGGGGTGATCTATCGCGACCTGACGCTGAAGAGTCTGTATGACGCCTTTCGCCGCACGCTGATGTTCAGCGCGGTCATCCTGCTGATCATTGCGGTGTCGAGTTTCTACGGCTGGATTCTGGTGCGTATGGGTATTCCCCAGGCGCTGGCGGGCCAGGTCGCGAGCCTCGACATGCCCACCTTCGCGCTGTTGATCTGCTTTGCGCTGTTCTTTCTGTTGATCGGCTGCTTCATGTCGGTGATCGAAAGCATTCTGATCTTTACCCCGATCGTGGTGCCCGCCGCGCTGACCGCCGGCCTCGACCCGATCCACTTCGGCATCGTCATGGTCATCACGCTCTCGATCGGCGTCATCACGCCGCCTTTCGGCACGGTGCTGTTCATGATGGTCAGTATCACCAAACTGCGCTACGGCCAAGTGGTCAAGGCGGTCCTGCCTTTTCTGATTCCGGTGATACTCGCAATTTTGCTGTTGATCGCCATTCCGGGGCTCGCGACCTGGCTTCCGGAGGTGATGGGATATTGAGAAACGCCCCGTGGGGAGACCTGCGGGGCGTTTCTTTCTCTAGCCCGGCGGCAGGATACGCCCGGGATTCATCAGGCCCTTGGGGTCGAACAGTGTCTTGATGCCCTCCAGCAGTTCGCGCTCGGTGGGCGCGAGCCGCTCAAGGTAGGCGGCCCGCTTGATGCGTCCAATACCGTGCTCGGCGCTGATACTGCCGTCGAAACCGTCCAGCACCTCGAACAGGCGCGTCTCCAGGGTATGCAGGTAGGCCTTCTTCTCGTCGTCCGCCATGGTAGGCGGCGGAAGAATATTGAAGTGTAGATTGCCGTCGCCCACGTGGCCGTAAGCGATGATCTCGCATTCGTCGTCCAGGGTGGCGATCGCATCACTTGCTTCGCTCACAAAAGCGGGAAGTTTCGAAATCGGTACGGAAAGATCGGTACGTAGATGCTCACCGCGCCGACGCTGACCTTCCAGCATGCTTTCACGGAATTGCCATAGCTGAGCCGCTTGGGCGTCACTGCCCGCCAGTGCGCCGTCCAGCACCAGCTCGCGCTCCATACCTGTCTCCAGAAGCTGCTCCAACAGGACATTGAGGTCGATCGGTCCGGTCGCGGCAACTTCCATCAGCACGTACCAGGGGTAGGGCTGATCCATGGGGTCATTGAGCGTTGGCGTGGCCTCCATGGCCAGTTCGATGCAGCGCCTGGGGATCAGCTCGAAGGCAGTCAGCAGATCGCAGCAGTCGCGTCGCGCCAGGGTATAAAGATCGACCACCGCCTGTACCGAAGGCATTCCCAAAAGTGCCGAGCGGCTTTGGGTCGGCTGGGGTGATAGCTTCAATACCGCGCCGGTTACGATGCCCAACGTGCCTTCGCTACCCATGAACAGCTGCTGCAGGGCGTAGCCGCGGTTATCCTTATGCAGTGCGGTCAGGTTTTGCCAGAGCCGGCCATCGGGCAGCACTACCTCGAGCCCCAGCACCAGCTCACGCATCATGCCGTAGCGCAGCACGTTCAACCCGCCTGCGTTGGTGGCGATGTTGCCACCGATCTGACAGCTCCCCTGAGCGCCGAGGGAGAGTGGAAAATCGCAGTCGTGCTCCCACGCGGCGCGCTTGACGTTTTCGAGAATGCAACCGGCATCTACGGTCATGGTGAAGTTGATCGGGTCGATGTCGCGCACGCGATCGAGCCGCTCCAGGCTGATCACCAGTTCCTGGCCATCCTGTGCGGGCAAGGCGCCGGCCACTAGTCCGCTGTGGCCGCCCTGAGGCGTCATGGCCACTCCTTGGGCATGGCAGCGCCGCACCACCTCGGCGACTTCTTCGGCGCTTGATGGCCGAGCCACGGCCAGCGGTGTGCCTAGCGATGCGCCGGCCCAGTCGCTAACGTAGCGGGCCATGGCAGCGCTGTCGCGAAGAAGGCCTCGCTCTCCTAGAAGCGCTTCGAGCTCGTTCAGAAAGGCGCCTGTATCACTCATGAGGGGCTTCCTGCCAGGCTGGGCCGTCGGGAAAGCGATGCTGCTCCCGCGACTCGGAATACATGGTAATGCTGTAGCCGGGCGCCTCGGGCACTTGGTAGCGGCCGCGGCTGACCACGACCGGGTCGATGAAGTGCTCGTGCAGGTGATCGACATACTCCAGTACTCGCCCATCGAGGTCGGCGGAGACGGCGATGTAATCGAACAAGGCGATATGCTGGGTATATTCGCAAAGCCCGACGCCGCCGCCGTGGGGGCAGACCGGCACGCCGAACTTGGCCGCCATCAGCACTACCAGAATGACTTCGTTGAGCCCGCCCAGGCGTGCGGCGTCGAGCTGACAATAGTCGAGCGCTTCGGCCTGGAAGAACTGCTTGAACATCACCTTGTTGTGGCAGTGTTCGCCGGTCGCCACCCCGATGGGCGCGACGCGGTGGCGGATTTCCGCGTGGCCGAGAATGTCGTCGGGGCTGGTGGGCTCCTCGATCCAGAGTGGGTCGAACTCGGCGAGTCGGCGCATCTTGTGCACCGTTTCATCGACTTCCCACACCTGGTTGGCGTCCATCATCAGCACGTTATCCCAGCCAATCTCATCGCGCAGCAGCGCCGCGCGGCGGGCGTCCTCGTCAAGATCGCCGCCGATCTTCTGCTTGAAGTGAGTCCAACCGTCGGCCAGCGCGTCGCGAGCAAGCGCGCGCACCTTGTCGTCGCTATAGCCGAGCCAGCCTGCCGACGTGGTATAGCCCGGGTAGCCGTCGCGACGCATATGCGCTTCACGCTCGGCCTTGCCGGGGGCCTGGCGGCGCAGCAGGCTGATCGCCTCCTCCGGCGTCAGCGCGTCGGTGACGAAGCGAAAATCCAGACAGCGCACCAGCTGTTCAGGGCTCATGTCCGCCAGAAGCTTCCACACCGGCTTGCCTTCGCGTTTGGCCCACAGGTCCCACAGCGCGTTGACGATGGCGGCGGTCGCCAAGTGGATCGCACCCTTGTCGGGGCCAATCCAGCGCAGCTGGCTGTCGCCAGTGAACTCGCGCCAGAACGCGCCCATGTTGTCGGTAATCGACTCGAGCGTACGGCCTTGAACCAGCGGCGCTAGCGAGTTCAGCGCGGTAATCACGATCTCGTTGCCGCGCCCAATGGTGAAGGTGAGCCCGTGACCTTCGAGCGATGCATCGTCGGTATGCAGCACGACATAGGCGGCGGAGTAGTCCGGCGCGGCGTTCATGGCATCCGAACCATCGAGCGAGCGCGAGGTGGGAAAGCGGATATCCTGAATGTCGATGTGGGTAATCGTTGTCATTATCGTCTCCTTGAGTGTTTAGCGGCGCGCCAAATGGTGCATCAATTCCCGGATGCCAAAAGTCCAGGGTGGAAGCTCGTCGCTTTTACCGACCGCGTTGATCAGCGTGCCGAGCGCCGGCGTGGCGATGGCGACCCGATCCTCAATGTGGTGGGTAAAGCCTTGGCCTTCGCCGTCGCGATCCTCGATAGGCGAGAACATGGTGCCGAGAAACAGCATGAAGCCATCGGGGTACTGGTGGTGTGCGCCGATGGTCTGGCGTACCAGGTCCAACGGATCGCGGCTGATCTCGCGCATGTCGCTTGTACCTTCGAGCACAAAACCGTCGCTTGCGCCTTCGATACGTAGCGATACCTGGCTTGCGCGAACCGTGTCGATACCGAAATGCTCGTCGAACACACGAACGAACGGGCCCAGCGAACATGAAGCATTGTTGTCCTTCGCCTTGCCCAGCAATAGGGCACTGCGGCCCTCGACATCACGCAGGTTGACGTCATTGCCAAGCGTCGCGCCGCGGACTTCGCCCTGGCTATCCACGGCCAGAACGATTTCGGGCTCAGGATTATTCCATTTTGAGCTCGGATGAAGGCCCACAGTAGCGCCGAACCCTACCGATGAGAGCGGCTGTGCCTTGGTAAAGACCTCGGCGTCGGGGCCGATGCCCACTTCCATGTACTGTGACCAGCCGCCTTTCTCCTGAAGCGCTCGTTTGAGCGTGGCCGCCTCTTCGGAGCCGGGTACGATTCGGGAAAGGTCGGTGCCGATCACCGCTTGCAAATCGTCGCGAAGCGCCTTGGCCCGCGCCGGATCGCCGCCGGCCTGCTCCTCGATAACGCGCTCCAGAAGACTGACGGCGAAGGTGACGCCACAAGCCTTGATCGCCTGCACGTCGCAGGGGGCAAGTAGATAAGGCTTTTTGGGCGGTACTGCCTGAGAATTGGTCACCAGCGTGTCAATATGACCGAGCTCTGGGCCTTCGGCGTTTTGTACCACGTTGCGTAGGTCGTCGCGCTCAAGCAGGTCTGCCATGGTGGGACCGAATTCGGTAATGTCGATCACTTGGCCACGGCGCACTGTGACCAACGCGGGGCCTGAATTTTCGCCTGCTTGCCAAACTCGGCCGACCAGTAGCGCGCGGTCGGCATCCCGGGGGAGAACGTCTTTCGAGGAGAGTGGTTGCACGCGTACCTCCGTCAATAATGGGTTGCGGTATCGGTAATGGGCCTTGTCACGCTGAAGATTCTGTATGACAGGTATGCCAACTGAACAGCGACTTTAGCGTAGCAACTTGAGGTGGGTCGATACGCCAATGGCCTAAGACGCTAGCGCAGTCATCGTATCGCCGACACTTTTCTGACCACGACTAAAGTTTCAAGGCGTGCAGTTGCCGGGGTCGAAGTCAGCGTCTAGCTTTGAAAAGGCGGTATGACACGTATAACGACTGAGCTTCAGTTTCAAGTGACGTTACCGCGAGCACACCGACCGATAACAACTGACCAATAACAAGTCCAAGGGTTGTGAGGAGTCTCTCATGCGCAACAATCGCTATACCCATGCTCGTCTTTCCTGTCTTCTGGGCGCTGCGCTGTTCACGGCAAGCGTCGGCGTTGCCGGCGCGGCGGAGAACTTGCGTTTCGCACACGTCTACGAAACCACCGAGCCCTTTCACGAGTGGGCCCTGTGGGCCGCCGATCAGATCGAGGAGCGCACCGACGGGCGCTACACCATGGAGGTGTACCCGGCGGCGTCGCTGGGCAAGGAGGAGGATATCAACGAAGGGCTCGAACTCGGTACGGTCGACGTCATCTATACCGGCACGCAGTTCGCTGGTCGTGCTTATGGTCCGATCGGCATCGCCGGGGCGGCGTACATGTTCCGCGACTTCGATCACTGGCAGGCTTTTGCCGACAGTGAGTTGTTCAACGAAATCGCACAGGGGTACCAGGACCAGACCGGGAACGTTCCCATTGCGCTCAACTACTACGGCGAGCGCCACGTTACCTCCAACGAGCCGATCAATGAACCCGAAGACATGCGGGGTCTCAAGATCCGTGTGCCCAACGCGCCCATGTACATGATGATGCCCCAGGCCGTAGGCGCCAACCCGACACCGATCGCTTTCGACGAGGTGTATCTCGCGCTTCAACAGGGTGTAGTCGATGCCCAGGAGAATCCGCTGCCGACGATCAAGGCCAAGGCCTTTTATGAAGTGCAGGACTATATCAACCTGACCGGACATATCACCGATTCGCTGATCACCATCGTGGGTGGGCCGCGCTGGAGCCGGCTCTCCGAAGAGGACCAGCAGATATTCCGCGAGGTGTTCCAGGAAGCGGCGGGCAACAACACCCGCGACATTCAGCAGGCCGAGACCGAGCTCGTCGCCTGGTTCGAGGAGCAGGGCAACACTATCAACGAGGTGGACCGCGAACGCTTTCGCGAAGCAGTGCTACCCGCTCACCACGGCAGTGCCGCTACGTGGGACGAGCAGACCTACGATCGCCTTCAGGCGATTGGTCAGTAAACCTCTCTTACGTCCTGGTTGATCGACGTCCCGCTGTCAAGCGGGGCGCGAGGAGACGACTGCCATGAACGACAGGCAAGATAACGTGCCGCCCCAAGGCGATCCGACGGTCGATTTCGAGGCTGCTTTCGACGATACCCCTTTCAGAATGAAGGATTACGCGGCTGAGGATTTCGTTACCCTGGTTTTGTTCTGGGCATTGATTCTGGTCGTCTTTGCCCAATTCTTCAGTCGTTACGTGCTGGGCGATTCAATCGGCTGGACCGAGGAAATCGCAAGGTATCTGCTGATCGTGGTGGGGTTTCTGGGCAGCGTCATGGCGGCGCGTAACGGCAGCCATATTCTGGTGGAGTTTTTCTACCACTATATGCCGAGCTGGCAGGCGCGGCTGCTCGAGCGCCTGATGGGACTATTGAGCCTGGCATTCTTCGTGGCGATGGCCTGGATTACCTTTCAACTGGCGGGTCGCACCAGTAGTTTGATGGTCTCCGTCGACCTGCCCAAGAGCCTGATCTACTACACCGTGTGCGCGGCGTTCGTGCTAATGGCCCTTCGCACCCTCCAGCGTTTCTATGTCGCGTATCGAACACACCGCAACGCGGCGTAGAAAAACTTCGACCTCGGCTCCCTTTTACTCGTGAGGCCTTGTATGTCTCGACTTTCCTTGATGCGCTGGCAAAAGCCGCTGCTTTCGCCGCTACTGGCGGCGCTGGCCGTGTTGGGCTGTGTCATTTTGCCCCTAATGGGCCATGACCTGGCCTTTCTTTTCTTTTCACTATTCACTCTTCTAGTGCTGGGCGCGCCGATCGCGATCAGTCTCGCCGGCGCGTGTCTGATGTTCGTACTGATCACTGGTCAGGTACCCAACATCGTCGTTGCTCACCGCATGATCAACGGCATCGATAGTTTCCCGCTGTTGGCTATCCCGTTTTTCATCTTCGCCGGTAGCCTGATGAATAACGGCGGTATCACCGAGCGTATCTTCAATTTCGCCAAGGCGCTAATGGGCTGGATGCGCGGCGGGCTGGGGCACGTCAACGTCGGTGCCAGCATCGTGTTTTCAGGCATGTCCGGCGCTGCGGTGGCGGACGCCGGGGGGCTTGGCATGATCGAGGTCAAAGCGATGAAGGATGCCGGCTACGACGAGGAGTTCGCGGTGGGAATCACCGCCGCCTCTTCGACCATTGGGCCGATCATTCCGCCGAGTTTGCCGATGGTCATCTATGGCGTGATGGCATCGGCCTCGGTGGGGCAGCTGTTCGCCGCTGGACTGGTGCCGGGTCTATTGATGGGGGCGATGCTGATGCTGATGATCTTTTTGATCTCACGACGGCGGGGCTACCAGCGCGATGCGGTCTTCTCGCTGCGTGTACTCGGCCATACCTTCAAGCGGGCGTTTTTATCGCTGATGACTCCGATCATCATTGTCGGCGGCATCATCACCGGCGCCTTCACGCCCACCGAGGCGGCGGTAGCGGCGGTGTTCTATGCTCTCATACTGGGCGGCGTCGTCTACCGTACCCTGACCTTTAAAAAGCTGCTCAAGGTGAGCATGGAGACGATCGAGACCACGGCGGTCATCCTCTTCATCGTCTCCGCCGCCTCGATATTTGCCTGGATATTGACCAGCAACCAGGTAACTCAAAACGTCATTGCCTTGATGGGTAACTTCGCCGACAGCAAGCTGGCAGTGTTGATGATGGCTAATATCGTGCTCATCATCGTTGGCTGTTTCATGGAAACCATCGCCGCTATCACCATTCTGGTGCCAGTGCTGTTGCCCATGGCCGTCGCGGTTGGGGTGGACCCGGTGCACTTTGGCGTGATCATGGTGCTCAATTTGATGATCGGACTACTCACGCCGCCGGTCGGCATGGTGCTGTACGTGCTTTCGCGCGTCTCCAACGTGAGCTTCGAGCGCTGTATGCGCGGTACTTTGCCATTTCTGGTGCCGCTGATTATCTCTCTTTTGCTGGTGACGTTCGTTCCCACCATCTCCATGTGGCTGCCTTCACTGATCTATCGTTAAACACGCCGCCGCGCCTGGGCGTAGCGGCGGCGAACAGGAGCATCGATTTATGCCTATTTCATTCGATCCTGGTTTACTTGATTTTCGCGTGAGGCGCGACGACCTTACCCGCTTTATACAGCAGGCGCTCGAAGCGGCGGGCGCCGATCATGCCTCGGGGTACGCGGTCTCCCGCGCGCTGGTGACGGCGTCGCGCATGGGCACTGACAGTCACGGCTTGAGATTGCTGCCACACTACTTGAAGGCGCTGGAAGGCGGACGCGTCAATGGCGCTCCTACCATGCGCTTTTATCATCGCCTGGCGGCCACGGGCTTTCTCGATGCTGACGACGGCTTTGGCCATCTGGCTGGATACAAAGCCATGGAGCACGCGACCGACATGGCAGCAAAGACCGGAGTGGGCGCCGTCGCAGTGGGGCACTCTTCCCACTTCGGTGCGGCGGGCTGCTACGCGCTGGCGGCAGCAGAACGCGGCTATGTCGGCATGGCGTTTTGCAACTCTGACCCGTTCGTGAAGCTTCACGAAGGAACTAGCGCGTTTCATGGCACCAATCCCATCGCCTTCGCGGCGCCGGTAGAGGGTGAGCTACCCTATCTGCTGGACATGGCGACCAGCTCGATTCCGTGGAATCGGGTTCAGCAGTTCGGCGCGATCGGGCGTGAGCTTCCCGGCCAAGTCGCTGCTCGTGCGGATGGCCAGACGAGCACCGATCCGAAAGAGGTCACGTCGCTGCTGCCGCTCGGAGGCGGGGATTTTGGCTTCAAGGGAGCGGGGCTGGGCGGCATGGTCGAAATTTTGAGCTCGACGCTTTCCGGCATGCAGCACGGCTTTCGTCTGTTGCCGATGAACGGACCCGACATGGCGACCCCGCGCGGAGTCGGCCACTTCTTTCTCGCCCTACATCCCGATGCTTTCGTGGAAGAGGGCAGCTTTGCGCGCGGGCTGGCGGCGTATCTGACCGACCTGCGGCGCCAGCCGGCAACGCTAGGGGCGCAGGTTATGGCGCCAGGGGATCGCGAGTGGCGCTGTCAGGCTGAGCGCGATACACAAGGCATTCCACTGGACAGGGCCAACCAGAGTGCCTATGCCGAAATCGCGTCACGCTACGGGATCGAGGCGCTGTCGGCGCTAGCGTAGAGCGCGTATGCCAAACGCCTGACGTGTAAAAATGCAGTAGAGTAGCCCCTGAATTATCGGAAGTAGCCAGGATGAGTTTTTATGAGTAAATACCGAATCGAGCGCAAGACGCTCTCCGTGCAGGTCGCCGAGCAGCTCGAGGCGGAAATTCTCGAAGGTCGGCTGAGCGAGAACGATCAGCTCCCCTCGGAGCGCGAGCTGATGGAGCAGTTCGGAGTCGGGCGTCCGGCCGTGCGTGAAGCGCTTTTTTATTTGCAGCAGTTGGGGTTGATCGCGATCAATAGCGGCACCCGTGCCCGCGTCATTCGCCCCACAGCGGAGGCCGTCATGGCGCGCCTTTCCGGCGTAACGCGGCAGCTTCTTTCCCAGCCGAACGGGCAGCAGCACTTTCAGGAGGCGCGAGCGGCGTTCGAGATATCGCTGGCCCGCTATGCCGCGCGTAATGCAACCGAGGAGGACCTGGCGCGGCTGCGCCAGGCGCTGGCGGATAATCGGGAGGCGATCGGCGACGAGGCGCGCTTCAAACGCTCGGATAACGATTTCCACGGCGTACTGGCGAGTATTGGGCGTAACCCGATCTTTGATGCCATTCACGTCGCGCTATCGGAGTGGCTCGATGACCGGCGCGCCCACGTACTGCAGCAGCAGGGTGAGGACCAGGCCGCCACTCAGGCGCACACCGACATCGTCGAGGCGATCGCCTCCGGCGATGCGGACGCAGCGGAAGCCGCCATGCGACGTCATTTGGAGCGTCACTACGGCACCTACCGCCAGCTCAAGCAGCGCTTGAAACCGGCGTCGGAGTAGACGCCGGCGCCATCACGTCAGGCTGCTTAGCGAGTGCTATCGTCGGACTCGGCGACGACCGCTTGAGTCTGTTCACCTAGCCCTTCGATCCCCAGGCGCATACGCTGGCCGGGTTTGAGGTAGACTTGGGGTTGCTGACCCATACCGACGCCGGGCGGCGTACCGGTCGAGATCACATCGCCTGGCTGCAGGCTCATGAACTGGCTCAGGTAACTGATCAGGTAGGGGATCTGATACACCATGGTGCGGGTATTGCCGTTCTGGTAGCGTTTGCCATCCACCTCGAGCCACATGTCGAGCTGATGTGGATCCGCGATCTCATCGGGTGTCACAAGCCAGGGGCCCAGCGGACCGAAGGTGTCACACCCCTTTCCCTTGTCCCAGGTGCCGCTGCGTTCGAGCTGGAATTCGCGCTCGGAAACGTCGTTCACCACGCAAAACCCGGCGAC
Source organism: Halomonas sp. PAMB 3264 (assembly GCF_031954245.1). Classification (NCBI taxonomy): domain Bacteria; kingdom Pseudomonadati; phylum Pseudomonadota; class Gammaproteobacteria; order Oceanospirillales; family Halomonadaceae; genus Halomonas; species Halomonas sp. PAMB 3264. Next base: position 3,241,887 of record NZ_CP134866.1, on the reverse strand, counting down.
GTGGTCCATGGCGCTCGCTTCATCGACATAGCGCGCGGTCTTGCCGATCACGACGCCAAGCTCTACTTCCCAATCGGTTTTTTGTGAGTTGCGTGGGATCACGACGTTGTCGTTGGGCCCACAGATGGCGCTGGTCCATTTGTTGAAAATGACTGGCTCCGGCGGCACCTCGGCGCCGGTTTCGGCGGCGTGGTCAGAGTAGTTCAAACCGATACAGATGAATTTGCCCACACCCGAAACGCAAGGTCCAAGACGTATGTCGGCGGCGACTTCGGGCAGCGTCGAGGTGTCGATTGACGCGAGCCGCTCGAGCGCGCGCCGATCCAGGTGCTCCCCACTTAAATCTGAAAGGTGCGAAGAGAGATCGCGAATCGTGCCATTCGCGTCCACGATACCGGGTTTTTCCTGGCCGGGGGCTCCAAAACGTAACAGTTTCATTTATGCAGTTCCTTTGGGGTTAGCCAACCGGGGCTCAAACGGTCCTGCGGGTCGGCGTGAAAGATATCCAGCATCGGCGAGCAGTGCGACGTCAAACGAGCCAGCCGCCGTCGATAATTTGCGCCGTGCCGGTGGTATAGGCAGACTCATCGGCGGCCAAATAGGTGGCAAGCGCGGCGATTTCCTCCGGTGTGCCTAGCCGTCCTTGGGGTTGGCGGGCGATGAAATCGGCATAGACGTCGTCGCGCGGGCGCCCTTGCTGCTTTGCCTGCTCGTCGATGCGCTGGCGCAACGACGGCGAATCCACGGTGCCGGGGCAGATCGCGTTACAGCGAATACCGCGGCCGATGTAGTCGCTGGCGATCGACTTGGTCAGCCCCAGAACCGCTGCTTTCGAGGTGCCATAGGCGCAGCGATTGGGCACCCCCTTGAGGCTCGAGGCAACGGAGGCCATGTTGATGATGCTGCCGCCCCCCTGTTCGAGCATGGCCGGTAGAAAAGCACGGGTTATGCGCACCATGGCCATGACGTTGAGCGACAGCGAGAGCTCCCAGTCCGCGTCGCTACCGTCCAGCAGCGACCCGTTGGCGACAAATCCCGCACAGTTAAACAGGATATCGACGGCGCCGACTTTTTCAGCCAGTGCATCGATAGCCGCCGGGTCCAGGACGTCGAGCGGCAACGTCGTAATGCCGGGTGTGGAGGAGAGAGCCTCAAGGCTTGCGGGATTGATGTCGGTGGCGATGATCTGGGCGCCTTCCGCCGCGAAGCGCAGCGCCGTGGCGCGGCCGATACCCTGGCCCGCCGCGGTGATGAGCGCCTTTTTTCGTTCGAGTCTCATTGGAAATGTCCGGTTCGATTGTTGTTTGAACTGCTGTTGAGATTATTGTGGACCCGCCATTAGCGCTTAGCGTGTACCTATCATAGAGTATGATAGGTTGCCGGCGCGCTCTGTTCGACTTTATGCCAACGTTGCACGCCAAGCGTCATCTAGTTGCCTCGAACCGCGGTCAAGTCCGGCAGCCAGGTCACAATGCCCGGGAAAGCGATCAACACCACCAGCACGACCAGAAGCGCCGCGTAGTAAGGCAACATCGCCTTGACCAGCTGCTCCATGGAGACCTTGCCCACACCGCAGCCCACGTAGAGGCAGGTGCCCACGGGCGGCGTTAGCAGACCGATGCCCAAAATAAACGCCATAAGCACGCCGAAGTAGACAGGGTCGACCCCAACCGAGGTCACGATCGGCGTCAACATGGGGGCCATGATGACCATGGCAGGCGTCAGATCCATGACGAACCCCACCAACAACAAAAGTCCTGCCACGATCAGGAGCAGTAGGAAGGGGTCCTGGGTAATCGCCTGTACCTGGCTCACCAGGGTTTGCGGCACCATGTTGATGGTCAGAAACCAGGCGATGACGGTGGCGAAGGCGAGCAGCAACAGCACCATACCGGTAAGGCGCGCGGTGCGAATCAGCATGCCCCAAAGCGCGGTGATCTTGAATTCGCGGTAGACGACCAGCGAAATGAACAGTGAATAGAGCAGGGCGGCCACGGCGGCTTCGGTGGCGGTGAACACACCGCCAATAATACCTCCGATCACGATGACAGGCAGAACCAGCGCAAGCCAGGCGGCCTTGAAGGCAGCCCAAAGCGGCCCGAGACGAAAGCGCCGTGTCTGCCCGGCGTGGCCGATGGTAGCCATGATGAAGGTGGTCGCCATCAATGCCAGGCCGATCAAAATGCCTGGCACGATACCGGCGATGAACAGCCGGCTGATCGAAGTTTCGGTCACGATGCCGTAGAGAATCAGCGGAATCGACGGCGGAATGATGATGCCGATGACCGAGGAAACAGTGTTGATCGCCGTAGCCTGAGGGGCGCTGTAGCCCTGTTTGGTCATCGACGGAATCATCATCGCCCCGGTAGCGGCGGTGTCCGCTACCGCCGAGCCACTAATACCGCCGAAGAACATGGAACCCGTAATTGCTACCTGACCAAGCCCGCCGCGCACGAAACCGACCAGGGTGCCGGCGAGCTCCATGAGCCTTCGCGCGATGCCACCTTGACTCATGACCTCGCCCACGAGGATGAAAAACGGAATTGCCAGCAGCGGAAAACTGTTGACGCCGCGGATCGATTGCTCGATCAGAACGGACAGCGGAATGTCTGAAATGAACGCCATGACGACCGCGGCAACGCCAAGCCCGAACGCGATCGGCAGGCCCAGCGCCAGCGAAACGAATAGAATGCCCAAAAATATCCACAGCATGGTCAGCGGCCTTCGTTGAGGGGTGACGCCGTGTCCGGCGAGGCTATGAAGCGAATGCTCTGGTAGGCGCGCCACAGCGCGACAGCGGCGATGAAGCCCGCGCAGAGAATCAGCGAAAAATTGATCAGGTTCCAGGGCACGTTGAGAATCGCGGTACGGCTGGAAGCGCGAGCGACGACTAGCGCTCCGCCCCACACAATGATGCCCATCAGCCCCAGGATGACGAGGTGCTGGAAAAGATAGAGTGCGTGGGCGGCGCGCGGCTTCAGGCGCTGCACCAGAATGTCGACCGCGATATGCTCGTAACGCGCGAAGGCCGCGGCGGCGCCCAAAAAGATGAGCCATATGAAAAGCATGCGGGCGAGTTCATCCGCCCAAGGGAGCGAGTGGTTGAGCGCGGCGCGCCCGATCACGTTGGCGGACACCGACACGATCAAGGCGACCAGCAGCGCGGCGATCGCATGTTCCATGGCGAGCGTCATCCAGCGAAAGAGTACGGGGCCGCGGCCAATTTCAGGTTCGATTTCGAGTGGGTGGCGCGTAGGGTCATCGAAGAGCGCGGCGGTATCGGGAATTTGGTCGTCCGGCGGCGTATCCATGGCATCTCACAAGGCTGGTAGCGCGACGGCAAGAGGCGAGCGCCTCTTGCCGGATGAGGTGACGGCGCAGTGCCGCCGTCGGGTATCGCTTATTGGGTCATCGAGGACTCGGCGATGCGCTGGAACTCGGCGACCAGGTCTTCACCGATTTGCGGCGCCCACTCATCGTAGACTGGCTGTACGGCGTCCTGGAAAGCGGCGATTTGCTCGTCGTCCAAACGGGTGACCTGCATGCCGCGCTCTTCGAGCTGGTCGCGCGCCCAGTCATCGTATTCGCTGGACAGTTGGATCTCATAATCCGCCGCCTGAAGCGCCGCTTCCTGCACCAGTTCCTGGTATTCCGGGTCGAGACGATCCCAGGCACGCTGAGAAATCATCTTGATGAACGGCGTGTAGACGTGGCGAGTCTCGGAGCCGTACTCCTGCACTTCATAGAAGTTGGAGGTCAAGATCGTGCTCCAGGGGTTCTCCTGGCCGTCGACCACGCCCTGCTCCATCGCCGAGAAGAGCTCGCCGAACGCCATGGGCGTTGGGTTGGCGCCCAGCGCCTGCCAAATGGCGAGGTGAACCGGGTTCTCCATGGTCCGTACTGAAAGACCGCGGACGTCCAGCCCGGCAACATCTTCGGGTGATGCAATGGGGCGAGCGCTGTTGGTCAATTGACGAAAGCCGTTTTCCGAGAAGGCCAGCGCCTTGATACCCGTGCCATCGAAGGCATCAAGCATTTCCTGGGCCGCATCACTGCGCATCGCCTCAATCGCGGCTTCGCGGGTGGGGAGCAAAAAGGGCAGATCGAACACCGCCAGCTCGCTCACGTAGCCTGTGGCCGGAGAGGTCGAGGGGTAGGTCATGTCGAGTGTGCCGGTCTGTAGCATTTCCATCATCTGAACGTCATCGCCGAGCTGGCTATTCGGGAAGATGTTGACGCTAATGCGGCCTTCGCTGCGCTGATCGAGAATGTCGGCGAAGTACTGGCTGGAGAGATACTGCGGCGAGGTCTCGGCAAGTCCTAATCCCATTCGTAGGGTTACGCTGCCGTGGTCGCTCACGGTCGCGCCTTCGATTTCCGGTGGATCGGAAAGCTCGGGCATCTGAGCGTGGGCGGCGCTGGTGCCGATCAAGGCGGTGCCGGTGATCAATAGCGTGCGTTTGAGTAGCTGGTTCATGGATCTAGTGCTCCTTACCGGTAGGCCTTCCCATGATCGTTACCTGGGGGTAGCGCCGGTTCGTGGGTGGCCGCGTAGCGGACGTTGTTGTTGTAGCTCTACGGTGCCCGTGATTCATAAGCACCGCGCCTGAAAGGAATGTCTTACGTTTAACGGCTATGTTCAACATATACTTTTGTATGTATCGACGAATCCATTGGGGGCGCGTAACGTCTCATCACGTTTTCTTTTTTGACATTCAACATGGAATGCCCCCATGGCCGATTCTCGTCGTTTGACTCCCGAGGAGCTACGTTCGCGCTACTGGTTCGATAATCCTGATCACCCCGGTACCACGGCGTTATGCATCGAGCGCTATCTCAACTACGGTATTACCCTTGACGAGCTCGCTAGCGGCAAGCCCATCATTGGTATTTGCCAGTCCGGTTCGGATCTGACGCCCTGTAACCGCCACCACATCGAGCTGGTCAAGCGGGTCAAGGACGGTATTCGTGCCAGTGGCGGGGTGCCCTTCGAATTTCCCATGCATCCGATCCATGAAAATGTTCGTCGCCCTACAGCGGCATTGGATCGCAATCTCGCCTACCTGGGCATCGTCGAGGTACTCCACGGCTACCCGCTGGACGGCGTGGTGCTGACCACCGGCTGCGACAAGACCACACCGGCAGCGCTAATGGCGGCGGCAACGGTCAATATTCCCGCCATCGTGCTCTCGGGCGGGCCGATGCTCAACGGCTGGCGCGGGCGCGAGCGGGTTGGCTCGGGCACGATCATCTGGGAGCTGCGCAAGCGCCTGGCGGCTGGCGATATCGACTACCCCGAGTTTCTATCGCGGGTGAGCGATTCGGCGCCGTCGATCGGCCACTGCAACACCATGGGCACCGCATCGACCATGAACGCCATGGCAGAAGTGCTGGGTATGAGCCTGCCGGGTTCCGCGGTGATTCCCGCACCCTACAAGGAGCGTGCGATGGTGGCCTATTCAACCGGCGAGCGCATCGTCGATATGGTCTGGGAAGATCTGCGCCCGCTGGATATCCTGACCCGTCCGGCGTTCGAGAACGCGATCGTTGCCTGCTCGGCCCTGGGTGGCTCGTCCAACGCGCCGGTTCACGTCAATGCCATCGCCCGCCACGCCGGGGTCGAAATCGACAACGATGATTGGCAGCGGCTGGGTCACGAGATTCCACTGTTGGCCAACGTAATGCCTGCTGGCGCGTTTCTATGCGAAGAGTTCTATCGCGCTGGCGGTGTGCCCGCGGTGCTTGGCGAGCTTCGCAACGCGGGGCGGCTGAATGTTGAAGTACCTACGGTCAGTGGGAGCACGCTTGGCGAGACGCTCGAAGGAGTCATCATCGAGGACGAAGAGGTCATACACCGTTACGCCGACCCGCTAGTGGCGCACGCGGGGTTTCTCAACCTCAAGGGTAACCTGTTCGACTCGGCGCTGATGAAGACCAGCGTAATTTCACGGGATTTCCGCCAGCGGTTTCTCAGCGACCCAAGCGACCCGGATGCTTTCGAGGGCAAGGTCGTGGTCTTTGACGGCTCTGAGGACTATCACGCGCGTATCGATGATCCCGCACTTGGGGTCGACGCGCGCACGATTCTGGTGATGCGCGGTGCTGGGCCGGTGGGGCATCCTGGCGGCGCCGAAGTGGTCAACATGCAACCGCCGGCGGCACTCATTCAGCAGGGTATCGAATCACTTCCCTGTCTGGGCGACGGACGCCAATCCGGTACGTCCGGGTCGCCCTCCATTCTTAATGCCTCGCCGGAGGCGGCTACTGGCGGTGGCTTGGCGTTACTCGAAGACGGCGATCGGCTAAGAGTCGATCTTCGAAAAGGTCAGGTGCAGCTTTTAATCGATAGCGCCGAGCTCGAAGAGCGTAGAGAGCGACTGGCAGGCCAGGGCGGGTATCGCTATCCTGGCCATCAGACGCCCTGGCAGGAGATTCAGCGCACGCTAGTGGAGCCGCTCGATCGCGGCATGACGCTAAAGTCCGCCACCGACTACCGAGACGTGGCGCGCAGACATGTTCCGCGTGATAATCATTGAGCGAAGCGGGCGCCTGACCAAGTGCGTTATGATGAGCGATCAATGAAACAGGGTCTCTTTAAGTGGCAGTTTCCAGAAAAACCGTGTCCAGTAAAGCCGCGCCCCGCGTGCGTATCGACGAGTACCTCGTCAAGGATATCTTCGGCGGGCGTTACCGCCCAGGCGACCTGGTGCCTCGCGAAATCGATCTGTGCGAGCGCTTCGCGATTAATCGCTCGGCGGTGCGCAGCGATCTGCGTCAGCTGGTGAATGCGGGCATTCTCGAGCGCATATCGGGGCACGGCTCTCGGGTACGCGAGTACGCCGAATGGCGCATTCTCGATCCTCAGGTCACCGAGTGGCTGACGCGCTACGCGCCACCCAACCCGCTTATTCTCAAGGAGATTCTTGCCTTTCGCTTGGATGTCGAGCCTTACGTTGCAATGACTGCCGCCAAGCGTGCTACGGCGCGTGACCTGCTCGCGATCGAGGAAGCTTTCGACGGTATGGGGCAGAATCTAAGCAATGCTGCTGGCGAAGACGAGCGGCGGCTGCACAGCGAATGTGATATTGCCTTTCACGAAGCGATCTTCAAGGCGACCCATAACATCGTTTGGGCGCAGCTATCGCACATTCTGCGCCCCTCCATCTTCATGACGGTCTCTCTATCCAATCAGCTCGCCATGGACTCGGAGGAGAGCCTGGAGCGCCACCGTGTGCTCATGGAGAGCATTCGTCTGCGTCGCCCCAAGGAGGCTTTTCAGGCCGCTGAAGCCGTGCTGGCCGGGACCGGTGCCGCGCTGGGGCTCGAGCATAGCACCACTTCGCTGGGGCGAAGCGTCGAGCTTCCAACGTCACCGCCGGTCACTTTCGAAGGGTAAGTTCCGGTTTCAATCCACCTTGCACGTAACAAGAGGCAAGCGAATGTCCAGGATCAAGCTCGGCCTGATCGGTGCAGGCAAGATCGTTCGCGACCAGCACCTGCCTGCCATCCAGCAAACGCCGGTCTTGCAATTGGCCGCTACCGCGGACCCCTACGCATCGATTGAGGGCGTGCCTGGCTTTCAAGACATCGAAGCGATGCTCAACGCCCATCCGGATATCGAGGCGGTGTCAATCTGCACGCCGACCACGCTACGCTTCGAGACAGCTCGGGCTGCGCTGCTGAGCGGTCACCATGTGCTGTTGGAAAAGCCACCGGGTGCGACGCTGAGCGAAGTGGAAGCGCTAATCGAACTGGCCAATCAGCAACGGGTGACCCTGTTTGCGGCTTGGCACTCTCGGTTCGCACCGGGGGTCGCTTTAGCAAAAGCCTGGCTTGCGAACCGTCGTATCGACCGGGTCCAAATCGAGTGGAAAGAGGATGTGCGGGTCTGGCACCCCGGCCAAGCATGGATTTGGCAGCCTGGCGGCATGGGCGTATTCGACCCGGGCATCAATGCGCTTTCGATTGCCACGGCAATACTGCCTGCGCCGTTTTTTCTTCGCCATGCCCGGTTACGCATACCCGAGAATGTGCAGGCGCCCATCGCGGCCGAGCTGAGCTTTGTCGATACCCAGGGAGCAGCGGTCTCGGCTGACTTCGACTTTCGCCAGACCGGCGCGCAGACCTGGGACATTCACGTCGAAAGCGAAGGTCACTCCCTGAGTTTAACCCAGGGCGGCTGCCGGCTGATGATCGACGAAGAGGTGCTCCTGGACGAGCAGGAGCAGGAGTATCGCGGCCTGTATAATCACTTCGCCGAGTTGATCAAGACCGGGCGCAGCGAGGTCGATATCGCCCCGCTACGCCACGTCGCTGATGCGTTCTTGTATGGCTATCGTGAAACGACCGAGGCGTTCATCGAGTAGCCAAACGCCACCGACCGTTCATTTTTGAACGCAGCTGTCGTAGGCAGTAGGGACGAAACTTTCGTCGCCCTGATCCTCTTTCGCTCGGGTGAGGAACGCACACAGCGGCGGCAGCATTGCTGAGCGCGCCTGATAGGTGGCCAAGGTCTCGGTCAGGTACCTCATGTCCTTCTCGGCGTTGCCGAGGCTGAACTTGAGCTTCGTGCATTCGCGCTCGAGCACCCACTCCATGACCGGGGCGAGCATGGCGCTGTTGGCGCCGCCCTGGGAGCAGATATCCAGAAGCTTCTGCTGGGAGACGTCCAGAGCCGCTGCCATGCTGGCTGCTTCGGCGGCCAGCGCCGCCGCCCCGAGCGAAAGAAAGTTGTTGATCAACTTGAGCTTGTGGGCCGAACCGGTGGGGCCAACGTGAAACACGTTTTCGGCGAAGCACTGGATGATCGGCGTGAGTCGAGTAACGACGTTGTCTTCCCCGCCGATCATTACGTTGAGCCGGCCCTCGCGGGCTTCCCTGGGCGTTCGCGCCAACGGCGCATCGATCAGCGTGACGTCCTGGGGGGCCAGGGTGTCGGCGAGCTGCTCGGTGATATCAGGGCGTGCCGTCGAGCAGTCGACGATGACGAGTCCTGGCCGCGCGCCGGCCATTAGGCCGTCGGGCCGCTTGACGAGATCGCTCACCTGCTCCGAGGTCTTCACGCAGATAAAGACGATGTCACTTTGAGCCGCCATCTCGGCTGCTGTGGTGACTTCACTTGCGCCGTCGCGGCAAAGCGCCTCGAGCGCCTCGCGGTTGCGATGCGCCATGACCGTCAGCGGGTAACCCTGCTCGAGCAGATGGCGGGCCATCTCCTTGCCCATCAACCCAAGTCCGATAAAACCGATGCGTTCTTGTTTCATGGTGATCTCTCGTTGTAAGCGTCGTGGCTCTGCGGTGTGGCCCGCTTAGCGGGCGTGGGAATCACTGATGTTCGCGTCGGGAAAAGGCACGCCCAGCCGCTGTGCCCACTCCTGCAGTGCTTGAGGAACGCCTTCGGGAAGCGGCACGCCTTCACGCGAGTAGCGCTCGTGCAGCGCCAAGCCGCGCTCGCCTGGGGTGCGCACCGCTTGGCTGCCTTCTGCAACCGGATTGGCGCGGCAGGCGTCGACCAGCGCACCGGTTTCCTGTTTGAACGCGTCGAGCCCGCCAAAGGCGGCCGGGTCGATGATCTGCACCATCACGGCCGCGCCCCACTGGGTGGGCGCCTGTACGCGTCCGAACCCACCGAGTCCGGCAGTCAGTGCCTCGACCATGAGACCCAGCGCGTACCCCTTGTGGCCGTGATCCAGCCCGCCGATTGGCATGATGCTGCCTTTGGGGTCCTGAAACAGCGCGCCCGGATCGTCGGTGGCGTGGCCCTCGGCGTCCTTGAGCCAAGGGTGAGGAAAACGCCCTTGCTGCTTGTTGAGGCGCCCGGCCATGCCGTTGGTGGTGATCGAGGTGCTGACGTCCAGCAGCACTGGCCCGGAATGGGTCGGGTAACCCACGGCGATGGGGTTGGGGGTGTGGGTGGCGCGCAGACCGCCGTGAGGCGAGACCGACGCGGTGGCCGGGTCGGAGGACTCGATGACCACTATCAGATCTTCGTCCGTGGCGCGTTTCAGGTAGGCGGCCAGGCAAGCGATATGGTGGGAGCGACGAATCACTACCGTGCCCGTGCCGCAGTTTCTAGCCATGGTGGTTGCCGCGTTCATCGCCTCGACGATCAACCAGGGGCCGGGCAGGTAGTGTCCGTCCCAGGTTTGCACCGCAGCGCGTTCGGCGACTACCTCCACCTCGCCACTGGCGCGCATGTTGCCGGCTTGGAGTTCACCGAGATAGGGCGCGAGAAGCTGCAGGCCGTGGGTGGTATGCCCCATCAAATCGCCTTCGACGAGCACGTCGGCCACGATACGCGCCTTGTCGCTATCAAGGCCCGCCGCTTCGAGCAGTTGGGTGCTGAATTGGGTGATAGTGTGCGGTTCAAAAGTATCGGTCATTGTCATTGTTCTCCGTGTAGTGGTGTGCGTGCTCAGATATTCTGCCGCTTTTCGTTGTGGCGGCGAAGCTGCTGAATAAGGGCGCTATGGTCCAGGTCGCCGCCGCCGCTTTCGATCAGTTCTTGAAAAAGAGAGTCGACCAGCGACGAGACCGGCAGCGAAAGATCGAGCGTTCGGGCGAGCGCCATGGCGGTTTGGGTATCCTTGAACTGCCATTTGGCCGGCCCGCCGGGAGTGAAGTTTTCGGCCACCATGCGCTGACCGTGAATGCGCAGCACGGTCGAGTCGGCGAAGCCGCCCTCCAGCGCTTCGAGCATGCGTGTAGGGTCGGCGCCGCCGCGCTCGGCGAGCAGGATGGCTTCCGCTACAGTGGCAATGGTATTGGCCACGATCATCTGGTTGGCGAGCTTGGCTAGCTCGCCACTACCGGCGGGGCCGATATGGATAGGCCGACCCAGTAGCTCAAGCACTGGCGCTACTGCATCAAAGTCGGCGGACTCGCCCCCGGCCATGATGGCAAGTGTGCCATCGATCGCGCCTTGCTCGCCGCCGGAGACCGGGGCGTCCAGGTAGCGGATACCTCGCTTGGCGGCTTCATCGGCTTGGCGCTGGGCGGTCTCGACTGGAATGGAGCTCATGACGATGAGTTTTGCATTATGCGCCATGGCATCGAGCACCCCGCCATCCAGCAACAATTCGTCGCAAACGGGCCCCGAGCTCAGCATTACGATGACGATGTCGCACGCTACTACGGCATCGCAGGGCGTCTCGACGATGCTCACACCAAGCGATGAAAGAGGATCCCCTTTTGCTTTCGTCCGATTCCAGGCCTTGACCGAGTGGCCGGCTTTGGCTAAACGTGCCGCCATGGGAGCGCCCATGATGCCGATACCGATGAATCCGATCCTGTGGGATGTTGTCATTATTGGCTCCTGTATTATTTTTTTCCGTAGAACGCTGCGTGTATCAGATGAGCAGCGTCAACCGAGTATCAACGCAGATAAACGGGTATCTCGATCTCGCCGGACTCGCGAAAATTGATCAGGCGTGTAAGTACCTTGGATTCCGAACGCTTCAGGTGGCTCGCCAGGGCCTTGCCCGCCAGCACCGGTTGTTGCTGGCGCATTTTTTCAAATATCCATAGATGCTCGTCGAAGAAGGGGTCCTGGTCGGGAAGCTTGAGCACTCGGCCGAGCAGGTGCTTGCTGACCAGCAGGATGGGGTGCGTGCGCCGGAGCATGTTCATGACCTCCTGGTTATCCCCCAGGCTTACAGCGCTATGGTGAAGGTCATTCTCCAGCTCATCCAGCAGCTCGCCTTCGATATCGGGGTAGCTTCGGGCCGCATGCTCGAGTCTTTCGATATAACGGTCGATCGTGCTTTCAGGCATGTTCCTGGCGGCCCGTTCAATCATGTAGGGCTCGAGCTGGCGACGCGCTTCATAAAGGTTGTGCAGTCGCCGGTCATCCAGCGGCACCACGCTCCAGCTATTGTATTTCGTCTTCTCGACCAAGCCGATCGACTGCAGGTAGAGAAGAATCTGATGGGTGACCGTGCGGCTGACCTTCAGTGACTTGGAGAGCTTGAGTTCATTGAGTTCGAAAGCACCCTTGATCGAACACAGGACGACATCATGCTCCACGCTATCGATATGGGCCCGCCAGGACACGGTGCGATCGACCCAGGGCGCGTCGCCTGACTGCTTGAAGTCACGCTCGCTGAGTGGGCGCCGCACGATATCGCCTGGCGATGCGCCGACAAGATAGCCGCGCCCCTCGAAACGGCATATATACCGCTCCTCATGCAGCTGACTCAGCGTTTGGCGCACGGGCGATCGGCTAATGCCAAAGAGGGTGGCGATGTTGCCTTCGAGCAGCACCAGTCCAGGTTCGAGGCGCTTTTCGACGATACTCTGCTTGAGCGCCGTGTAAAGCTGATCGCGCAGCGTTCTTGTCATGGGTAACCATTGGTCATAATCAGTCGATTGGTTTCGTGAACGATCAAGTGACGGCGCCTACAAGCCAAGGGACGAACTCGTTGTTACCGTAACCAAGCGACTCGCTGGCACTCATGTCGCCCGAGGCGATGGCGATGATGCGCTCGAAAATCTGTTCGCCAACACGCTCCACGCTGTCGGTTCCGTCAACGATGACACCGCAGTTGATATCCATGTCCTCGTGCATCTTCTCATACATGGCGGTATTGGTTGCCAGCTTGAGACAAGGGGCGGGCTTGAAACCCGACACCGAGCCTCGGCCCGTCGTAAAGCAGACCACGTTGGACCCCGAGGCTATCTGGCCTGTCACGGAAATAGGGTCGTACCCGGGGCTATCCATGAAGTTGAACCCGCGCGTCGAGATCTTCTCCGCGTAGAGCAGGACATCGTTGAGACTCGACGTGCCCCCCTTGGCAACCGCGCCCAGCGACTTTTCAAGAATCGTGGAGAGCCCGCCGGCCTTGTTGCCCGGGGAAGGGTTGTTGTTCAACTCGGCCCCGTTTATCTCGGTGTAATGTTTCCACCAGCTGATGCGATCGAGCAGTTTTTGTGCGACGTTTTCGTCGATGGCGCGATCGATCAGCAGGTTTTCAGCCCCGTAGATCTCCGGGGTTTCGGCGAGTATGACGCTGCCCCCGTGCTGTACGATCAAATCCGCCGCATGGCCAAGCGCCGGGTTTGCGGTAATGCCCGAGTAGCCATCCGACCCCCCGCACTGTAGTGCAACGACCAGGTGCTCGAGAGAGGCGGGTGTGCGTTCTTGCTGACCGTGCCGGGCGGCCATTTCCAGAAGGTGACTGCAGGCTGTCTTGATGCTGCTGCGGGTCCCGCCGGCATCCTGAATGTTGAAGTAGGCCAGTCGCGAAGCATCTTCAAGCCCCTTTCTCTTGACGAGTGTCTTGACCTGATTGGTTTCACAGCCCAGGCCAATGATCAGCACAAACGCGAAGTTGGGATGCTGGGCATAACCCGCGATGACGCGCTCGAGAAAGTCGAAGCCTTCCGAGTCGGTGTTCATGGCACAGCCCGAGCCATGGGTGATGGCGACAACGCCATCGAACCCCATCTTGTCCAGCTCGCCGGACCGGTTGAGCTCATCTGCTGCGGCCTTGGCCACGGTGGCCGAGCAGTTGACGGTGGAAAGAATGCCGATGTAGTTGCGCGTACCCACGCCGCCGTCCGAGCGCTGAAACCCCTGAAAGGTGCGGGTGTGACTGGCCGTGTCGGTTCTTGGGTGCGCCTTGAAATCGTCCAGCGACGAATCGAGCTCGATCATGGTGAGGTTATGGGTATGCACATGCTCGCCAGGCTGTATATCCCGCGCGGCAAGCCCTATCAACTGACCATACTTGAAGACGGCCTCGCCCTGTTGAATGGCGGCAAGCGCCACTTTGTGGCCCGCATCGATATTTTCCCGAGCCGGCGTGCCGTCCTTGTCGATCGGAATGCCTTGGGGAACCGCTTTCGAGGCAACGCCCACGTTGTCCCGCGAATTGAGATGAATGATTACGGAGGGGGAGTTGATGAGATCCATCGTGTACCTCGAGCTGATGTCAGGGCTTTCAATGCACGGGGTAGGCGCAATCTAAAAGCGGTCATAGTGGATGCACTCTAGCAAGCGGGCGGTGCACGTCGATTAGACTATCGTCCTATATAATGATCATTGAACGCAATGTTCATTTGCTCTAGATTGCTTCCATGCACCAAGCACGCCATAACCAGGCAAGCTGAATCGCCTATAACAAGGCTTGCTCATATTAAATAAAAAAGGAGTGATCCATGGCTTCACTAACCAAGAACCTGCGCTTTCTAGGAATGACTCTTTGCGTGGGCGGGGTGCTGGGGGGCGTGTCTACAGCTAACGCGGCCACCACCTTGCGACTTGCCCATACCTTCAACCCGGGTGAGGCGAGCTACGAGCTGTTTGCAAAACTGCCTGAGCTGGTCGAAGAGCGTACTGATGGTGAGGTACGTATTCAGGTCTTCCCAAGCGAGCAGCTTGGCTCTGAAGTACAGCTTCTTCAACAGGCGAGCAACGGGTCGGTGGACATTGTCGTCCCCGGTTATTCAGGCGCCAGCACGCTGGTACCCGCCCTCGAAATATCGAATGCGCCCTTCATGTTTCAAAGCTGGGACGAAGCGCGTCATATTCTGGAAGGAGACGCCTACCAGCCGATCTTCGATGAGCTGGATGAGCAATACGGTCTACAGCCGCTGGCTAAATCCTGGTACTGGGGGTGGCGCAACTTCACCTTCAAAGGCGCCGACGTTCACTCGATTGACGATATGGCGGGCTTGAAAATACGCGTGCCGGAATCCCCCGCCTGGGTTGAAATGATCAATGCCTTCGGCGCATCGGCAACACCCATTCCGTTCAGTGAGGTTTACCTGGCGCTTCAGCAGGGCACCGTCGATGGACAGGAAAACCCTATCCCCACTATCTACGCGCGCAAGTTCTTCGAGGTTCAAGACCAGCTTGTCATGAGCCGCCATATGCTTCAAAGCCAGGTAGTGCTGATCAACAGCAATCGCTTCAATTCGCTCGACAGCGATCAACAGGAAGCGCTCAAGGAGATCATGGCCGAACTCGCCGATGAAAACTACGCCATGCAAAGCGCGCGCGAAGAGCAAATGCTCCAAGAGATGAAGGATTCAGGCTTGATCGACGTGGTGGACGATATCGACCGCGCGCCTTTCGAGCAGGCGGCACAAAATGCCTACGATAACCTGACAAGTCGTTGGGGCGAAGAGCATTTTCAGCGCGTACTGGATGCTGTGGAAAGCTATCGCCAGCAAGACTGATGACGTGATGCCCCGTCATACAAGGACGGGGCTGAAAACTCTAAAGGCATTGTTATGAAATCAGTGTTACTGCGTCTTGATTCGCAACTCCTGACGGTGGAAAAGTGGTTGGCCGGTTCGCTGCTGGGAGCCATGGCCTTGTTACTCGTGGCAGGGGTGTTTTTTCGGTATGTGCTGGGAACGCCGTTTGTCTGGAGTGAAAGCGTTTCGAGGCTCTTGATCGTTTGGCTCACGTTCATCGGAAGCAGTATCGCGTTTGCCGAGAAAAAGCATATCACCGTGGACTCCATTCTCTACTTTTTGCCCGGCATGGTGAGGCCCGTGATCAGGATGTGCATCTTTGCTCTGGTGGCGGTAACGCTTGGCTACATGACCTATCTGGGTTACCTGTACTGTCTGAGTGTCTCTCGTAACACGTCCCCCATGCTGGGTATTTCACTCGTCTATTTTTCGATGGCCATGCCGATCACCTTTTTTATTGGGCTTTTACACATCTTCGTCAACGTCTTTCTAAAGCGTGACTTTCTGGTCTTCGAATCAGCGTTGGATGAAATATAGGTTCTCACTATGCTAGCCGCGATCGTTCTACTTCTATTTGTACTGATCCTGTTGGGTATGCCGATTGCCGTCGCCATGATGGGAGCCTCCATCGTCGCGATTCTTGCACTGGACATTCCCATGAATGTCCTGGCGCAACGAGTTTCCTCGGGTGTCGAGTCGTTTCCCTTGCTGGCCATTCCGCTATTCATGCTGGCGGGTGGCATCATGAACAAAAGCGGCATCAGCGAGCGGCTGTTCGGTTTTTGTCGATCATTGGTTGGCCATCTGCGAGGGGGGCTTGCGCACGTGAACGTCCTGTCGAGCGTGCTGATGGCCGGTATATCCGGCTCTTCGCTTGCCGACTGTGCGGCAACGACCCGCGTGATGGTGCCGCAGATGGAAAAGCACGGTTACGACCGTGGATTTTCGGTCGCACTCACCACCTCGTCCGCCACGCTCTCCCCGATCATTCCTCCGTCGATCCTGATGGTGGTCTACGGATGGCAGGCCAATATCTCGATCGGCGATCTGTTTCTTGCGGGTATTCTGCCCGGATTGTTGATCGCTTTTTGCCTGACGCTTCTGATTACGCTGATCAGTATCATCAAGCAGTACCCCAAGGATGAGCGCTTCAACAAGCAAAGGCTTTATTCAAGCGCTAAAACCGCGGCCTGGGCCTTGCTGATGCCGATCATCATTATCGTAGGGTTCCGGCTAGGCGTGTTTACCGTTACCGAAGTGGCCGCCATCGCCGTGGCGTACTCCTTCGTGGTAGGCAAGTACGTCTACAAATCATTGGGCTGGCGCGACATGGGTGAGCTTCTGGTGTCAACGGCACGAGAGGCGGCGTCCATTTTGATCATTATCGCTGCCTCGGCGCCCTTGGCCTGGTCTTTGAGTATTCTGCAGGCGCCTCAGGAGGTCGTGGGCTGGATCACGGGCCTGACAGACAACCCTTGGGCTGTGCTGCTTTTGTTGAATGTCGCGCTTCTGGCGATTGGAATGTTCATGGAGACCATCGCGATCATCATCGTGCTGGTGCCCATTCTGATTCCTCTGCTTAATTCCCTGGACATCAATCTGGTCCATTTCGGCATCATCATGCTCTTCAATCTGCTTATCGGCCAGATTACCCCGCCGTTGGGTGTTCTGATGTTTGTCAGCTGCAATATCGCCAAACTGGGTACCCTACAGTTTCTGCGATCATCGGCCCCTTTCTTTCTTACCCTGCTAATCGCCTTGCTGTTGGTGACGTACGTACCCTGGCTATCGCTTGCATTAATTCGTTGAGGTTCCCATGAAAAATAATATCCATGTTGTTCAGATTCGCTCCGAAAACGGCGCTGTCATTGCCGCCCAGGTGAAAGGAGAAAGGCTGCAACCGCTTTCGGCTTCGCTTTACGACCTGGCGCTGGTGGCGGCCAACGAAGGTCGCTCGTTGAGCGATGTGCTAGAGGCATCCGCCGCCGGCGAGACGCTCGACTACAACGAAATGATCGAGGCCGGCCGGTTGCTGGCACCGATTACCCATCCAGACCCTGCCCACCTGCTGCTTACCGGTACCGGGCTTACGCATCTGGGCAGTGCCGCACCACGCAACAAGATGCACGGCAAGGAAGGTGAGAAGAGCGGTCCTGAGAAAACCATTACCGACACCCAGCGCATCTTCGATTGGGGCGTAGAGGGAGGCAAACCGGTGGGCGGCGGCCCAGGCGTACAGCCCGAATGGTTCTACAAGGGAACGGGCCATACGCTTCGCGCGCCGTACCAGGATATTCAGATGCCTGCCTTTGCGCTGGATGGCGGCGAAGAAGCTGAGCTTGCGGGCGTTTATATCGTCAATGCTCAAGGCCGGGTGTTTCGGATCGGCTATGCGTTGAGCAACGAGTTTTCCGATCACGTCACGGAAAAGCAGAACTACCTGTATCTGGCTCATTCGAAGCTGCGCGATGCCAGCATCGGCCCCGAGATCGTCATCGGTGAGCTGCCCGAGGAAGTCCGCGGTAACGTTTCGATTCATCGTGACGGCTCGGTCGTGTGGCAGCACGCGTTTGCAAGTGGCGAACAGCATATGTGCCACTCGATCGAAAACCTCGAGCATCACCACTTCAAGTACGCAACGTTTCGCGTTCCCGGGCAGCTCCACGTGCATTTCTTCGGCGCTGCGATCTTGAGCTTCGCCGACGCCGTGAAGCTTCAGCATGGCGATGAAATGCGCATCGAATGCAATCTGATGACCAGGCCATTGATCAACCGTATCAAAGTGATGCCGGAAGAGAGCGTTGGTGTAACGGCCTTGTAAGAGGAAAACGGCACGGCGGAACAGAGGCACGATCATCTTGACTCACAAGGGTAGTAATGACGCTATGAGTTCACTTAAAGGCCAGTCGCTGATCGGCCAGCAATGGATAGATGGCACGCGCAAGGAGATCCGTGCCATCAACCCGGCAACGGGGGACACGCTGGATCCTGCCTACAAGGGCTGCTCTGAGGCGGACGTGGAAAAGGCCAGCGAGCTTGCCCATTCGGCCTTCGATCGCTATCGGGAAACCTCGCTCGACGCGCGGGCAGCATTTCTGGAAACCATCGCTGGCGAAATCGAAGCGTTGGGAGATGTGCTGATCGAGCGCGCCATGGCGGAAAGCGGCCTTGCACGCGCCCGCCTGGAAGGTGAGCGTGGACGCACCTGCGGCCAACTGCGTCTATTCGCCGGTGTCGTTCGCTCGGGTGAGTGGCTCGATGTGCGTATCGACCCTTCATTGCCGGACCGCCAGCCGCTGCCTCGCGCCGATCTTCGCCAGCGCCACATCGCAGTCGGGCCCGTTGCGGTCTTCGGGGCGAGCAATTTTCCGTTGGCCTTTAGCGTGGCGGGCGGTGATACCGCCTCGGCCCTGGCGGCCGGCTGTCCCGTGATCGTCAAGGCTCACTCCGCGCACCCCGGCACCTCGGAGCTTGTGGGCCAAGCCTTACAGAAAGCGATTTCCCGGTGCCAGCTTCCAGAAGGTGTCTTCTCCTTGCTGTTTGGATCGGGTCGGGAGGTTGGTCAAGCGCTGGTTGCTGATCCGAATATTCAGGCCGTAGGCTTTATGGGATCACGAGCAGGCGGCATGGCGCTGCTGGCGACCGCCCAGTCAAGACCACAGCCGATTCCCGTTTACGCCGAAATGAGCTCGATCAACCCGGTGTTCGTACTTCCAGAGGCGCTCAGCGCTCGCGCCAAGGCATTGGGGGAAGGGTTTATCGGCTCGCTCAATATGGGGGCCGGCCAATTCTGTACCAATCCGGGGCTGGTCATTGCGGTGAAAGGCGATAGTCTGGACATGTTCATCGAAGCGGCAAGAGCCGCGGTAAAAGAAAGCGCTGCGCAAACGATGCTGACGCCGGGTATCCATCAGGCTTACGAGGAAGGGGTATCGCAATTGAGCGATAACGCCCGAGAGATCGCGCGCGGTACGCTTGGTAAGGCGGGCTATCAATGCCAGACAGCGCTCTACGTTACATCAGCTACCGATTTCCTGCGCAGCGAAGCGCTTCAGGAAGAGGTGTTCGGCGCCGCTTCCTTGATTATCGAATGCAGCGATGAACGCGAGATGCAACTTATTGCCAGGCAGCTGGAAGGACAGCTGACGGCTACTCTACAGATTGAGGAGGGCGACATGGAAGCCGCGCGTGCCCTGCTGCCAACACTTGAGCAGAAAGTCGGGCGCATTCTGGTCAACGGCTGGCCGACCGGTGTTGAAGTATGTCACGCGATGGTTCATGGCGGCCCGTTCCCGGCCACATCGGACACCCGTACGACCTCGGTAGGAAGCGCAGCGATTCATCGCTTCCTGCGACCGGTGTGCTATCAGGACCTGCCAGAGGCGCTGTTGCCCGAAGCGCTAAAAGACGGCAATCCGTTGAAGGTGAGCCGGCTGGTGGATGGCAAGCGAGAATGCGACGACGTATAAGATGTTTTGTGCTGCCAAGGCCTTTCAAAAAAACGTTTTGGCAGCCTTGAAATAAGTCAATAAATTGTTGTCATGACATCATGCTGTATGACACCTTATGAAGACGTTACTTGGTTCACACTATAAATAATAATGAGAAGCAAGAATGCCCTATATAATCAATTACCTGACGAAGATACAGTTCGGCGAGAACGCGGTTGACGAACTCTCTAGTGAACTCGAACTGCTCAAGGTGAAAAAGCCGCTTTTCGTGACCGACAGGGGCTTGAGCGCGACTGGCCTCATTGACCGTGTTATCTCCTCGGCAAGGCTTGACCACGATGCATGCGTTTTCGACGAAACCCCTGCCAACCCGACGGAGGCAGCGGTTGAGCAGGCGCTAACCTTTCTGCGTGACAATGCCTGTGATGGCATCGTGGCCGTGGGCGGCGGTTCCAGTATCGATCTGGCCAAGGCGGTCGCACTACTCTTCGGCCATCCTGTTCCGCTTCGCCAATATGCGGCGATTGAAGGCGGCGCTGCAAAAATCACCACCGATGTGATGCCACTGATCGCCATACCCACCACGGCGGGCACCGGCAGCGAAGTGGGTAGAGCCTCACTGATTACGATGAAGGACAACCGCAAACTCGGTTTTCTTTCGCCCTACCTGATCCCCTCGGTGGCTATCTGCGATCCTTGCCTAACGCTCGGGCTGCCGCCTTTTCTGACTGCTGCTACGGGCATGGACGCGATTGCCCATTGCGTGGAGACCTTCCTGAGCCCAAAAGTCAATCCGCCGGCTGAAGCCATTGCGCTCGATGGCCTGGTGCGCGCCAGTCGCTCCCTTGTCGAAGCCGTCGAGAACGGTGAAAACCTGACCGCGAGAACCGACATGATGATGGCGGCCCTCGAAGGCGCCATGGCGTTTCAGAAAGGGCTTGGTGCCGTGCACTCCCTGTCGCATGCACTCGGTGGGGTGCACGAATTGAAACTTCACCACGGCACGCTCAACGCGGTCTTGATGCCGACCGTTATTCGCTTCAACCAGCCCGAGTGCGAAGAGAAATACACGCGGCTCAAGGAGGCCATGGGGCTCGCCCCCGACGACGATCTGGCCGCTGCCTTTGAAAAGCTCAATGTCACACTGGGGATGCCGGCCAACCTGCGGGAAATGGGGGTCACTGAAGCCCATCTCGAGCCGCTCGCTCAGTGGGCGTTGGAGGATCATTCAACGGCCACCAATCCGCGCGTGCCGTCCAGGGAAGACTTCCAGCGCATGCTGGAGGACGCCTTCTAATACAACATTTTGACCGCGCCGCACGTCATACGGGCGCGGGGTAGGCTCAAGCCGTTTCAAACAACAACCACAACAGCGCAAACTTCACCGAAAGGATACCTGCCATGACAACGCCAAACCGCTCACTGAATGTACTGATCGCTTCCTCGCTCGCCGTCGCCATGGCGGCAGCTTCCGGCTCGGCGCTCGCGGATTACCCGGATCGTCCTCTCACGCTGATCGTTCCCTGGGCTGCAGGTGGTGGCACTGACGCCACGGCGCGCACCATCGCACGCGCCCTGGAAGAGCAGTTGGGGCAGAACGTCAACGTGGTCAACCGCACTGGCGGTAGCGGCGTTGTCGGTCACACCACTATGATCAACGCTCGCCCGGATGGCTACACCATTGGCTTGGCCACCGGCGAGGTCAACATGATGCACTGGCTGGGCCTGACCAATCTGACGTTCGAGGATTTTACGCCTATCGCCCAGGTCAACTACGACTTTCCGGGCATCCAGGTCGCCGCCGACTCCCCATATGACTCTCTCGAGGAACTGCTCGAGGCGATCCGCACCGAGCCAAAAGGCACCTTTACCGCTTCGGGCACCGGTCAGGGTGGCGTGTGGCACTTGGCGTTCGCCGGCTTTTTGATGGACCAGGGGATCGATGCGGATCAGGTGACATGGATTCCGAGTGAAGGCGCGGCGCCAGCGATGACCGAGCTGGTCTCCGGCGGTATCGATATCGTCCCAAGTTCAGTGCCGGAAGCGCGTTCGATGATTGAGGCGGGTCGCGTCAAGAGCTTCGCGGTCATGTCGCCGGAGCGCATTCCGAGCTTCCCCGATATCCCGACCACTCAGGAGCTGATCGGCAGTAACTACCAGGTGGGTGAGTGGCGCGGTATTGCCGGACCCAAGGGCATGGACCCCGAGGTCGTCGCGACCCTCGAGGCCGCGCTCGAAGCCGCCTACGAAAGCGATACCTACCAGGACTTCATGCAGCAACAGGGCTTTGGTACCGAGTGGCGCGATGCCGAGGCGTTCGGTCAGTTGATGCAAGAGATGGATGGCGTGTTCGGCGATATCGTCGAGCAGGTCGGACTAGCCAACTGATCGAACGGTATGACGACGGGCGAGGAGCGTTGATATGCAAGTACCCACGAACACCTTCAAGCGTGCGCTGGAAAGCGATGTCCCTCTCTGGGGGTGTTGGGCCGGCTTTGCCAGCGGCTACGCCACTGAAATCATTGCCGGTACCGGCTTCGACTGGCTGCTGATCGATGGCGAACATGCGCCCAATACGCTGCCGACTATTCTTTCCCAGCTGCAGGCCGTCGCTGCCTATCCGACGGCGCCGGTGGTGCGCAGCGTCAACCACGACCCGGCGCTAATCAAACAGCTTCTGGACATCGGCACGCAAACGCTGATGGTGCCCATGGTCGAAAGCGCCGAGCAAGCGGCGGCGCTGGTGCGTGCGACGCGCTACCCGCCCCACGGCATTCGCGGGGTCGGTGGCGGGGTGGTGCGTGCCACGCGCTGGGATGGAGTAGATGATTATCTGAACAAGGCCTCCGACTCGCTTTGCCTGATCGTTCAGGTCGAGTCGCCAAAGGGTGTCGAGCAGGTCGAAGCGATCGCTGTGACCGAGGGCGTGGACGCGGTATTCATCGGCCCGGCGGATCTTTCGGTGGGTATGGGGTATCCCGGCAATCCGGGCCACCCGGAGGTGCAGGACGCAATTCGCCGCGTCATCGATACGGTCAAGGCGGCGGGCAAGCCAGTAGGTATTCTGGCCCCGATGGAAGAGGATGCGCGGCGCTACCAAGCGCTGGGCTGCCAGTTCATCGCCGTTGGCATCGATATCAGCCTGATGCGCCAAGGGGCGCTTTCCACCATCGGCTTGTACAAGGAACGGCCCGCCGAGCGTCCCTCAAGAACCTATTGATACTCATACCCATAATCATGAACAACAAAACGGTACAGGAGTTCGCAATGAAAAAGCTCACTATTGGACGCAAGGCACTGTGCTCTTCGATGCTATTAACGGCGCTGCTGGCAACCACGGCTCAAGCGGATTATCCGGAGCGGCCGCTTACCTTGATCGTTCCCTGGGCGGCGGGTGGCGGCACCGACGCCACAGCGCGCACCATCGCGCGGGCGCTCGAAGAGGAATTGGGTCAGAACGTCAACGTAGTCAATCGCACCGGCGGTAGCGGCGTCGTCGGCCACACTGCCATGATCAACGCAGCGCCGGATGGCTATACGCTAGGGCTGGCCACCGTTGAAGTGAATACCATGCACTGGCTGGGCCTGACGGATCTCACCCATGAGGACTTCACGCCGATCGGGCAGATCAACTACGACCCGCCCGGTATCCAAGTGGCCGCCGATTCACCCTATGAGAATCTGAACGATCTACTCGAGGCCATTCGCAGCGCCCCTCAGGGCAGCTTCACCACCTCGGGCACCGGGCAGGGCGGCATCTGGCATCTCGCCTTCACCGGCTTCTTGCTGGATCAGGACATTCCTGTCGACCAGATCGTCTGGATTCCCAGCGAAGGCTCGGCGCCGGCGATGACGGAGCTGGCCTCCGGCGGTATTGAGGCGGTGTCGACGTCGGTGCCCGAAGCGCGATCGATGATCGAGGCTGGTCGGGTGAGAAGTCTGGCAGTCATGGCGCCGGAGCGGCTCGCGGCATTTCCCGATATTCCCACTACGCGTGAACTGGTGGACAGTACCTATCAAGTCGGTGCGTGGCGCGGCATCGTCGGCCCTCAGGGCATGGACGAGGAAGTCGTGGCCACGCTCGAAGCCGCGCTCCAGGCCGCTTACCAAAGCGATACTTACCAGGACTTCATGTCCCAGCGCGGCTTTGGCACCGAGTGGCGCGACGCAGAAGCGTTTGGCCAGATGATGCAGGAAATGGACGGCGTGCTGGGTGAGATCGTCGAACAAGTTGGCCTGGCCAACTAAGGAGACCTCATGCGGGATTTATTTGCCGGGCTGGCGTTTTTCGTTACCGGCGTCGCCACCATCATTACGGCCCAACAGTTTCCTACCCTGCCAAGCCTGCAATATGGGCCATCACTGTTCCCCTCCATCGTAGGAGGGGGATTTTGTCTCGGTGGGGCGGCACTGGCTTTCAACGCGCTACTGGCAAGGCGGCAACTTGCGCTGGCGCGCGGGCCCGGTGATGAGCTGCCTCCTGCCGCGCAGAGGATGCGGTGGACCATGGTGTTGCCGCCGCTGGCCGTGGTTTTTTATATCGTCGCTAGCGACTATCTGGGCGCGGCACTCACCATGGCGCTGATCATGCTCACGCTCATGTTGGTACGCAAAACTGCGCCGCTGATCGCACTTGCCGCATCGACCCTGGTGGCCCTTGCGATCTACTTCGTCTTTTCGCGGTATCTGCTCATTCCGCTGCCACACGGTGCGCTGTTCGAAGGAGGGCTATCGTGGATATTTTGATCAATGGCATGGGCCTGGTGCTCAACGTCGAAACGCTGATGGTCATCTTCCTCGCCTCGCTGTTCGGTATCTTCGTTGGCGCCGTACCTGGGCTGACGGCGACCATGGCGGTGGCGCTGCTGGTGCCCTTGACCTTTTACATGGATACGATTCCGGCCATTGCCGCGATCGTAACGACTTCAGCGATGGCGATCTTCGCTGGCGACATTCCAGGTACCTACCTCAACATTCCGGGCACGCCGGCTTCCGCTGCCTACGTCGGGGAGTCTCATGCACTGGCCAAAAAAGGCCGGGCTAGAGAGGCGCTGGGAATCAACCTGGTCTGCTCGGTGTTCGGTGGTATTTTCGGCACCATCATCCTGATCGTGGTGGCACAGTCGCTGGCGGAAGTGGCGCTTCAGTTCAGCGCCTTCGAGTACTTCTGGCTAGCGGTACTGGGCTTGAGCTGCTCCATCTTCATTTCCATTGGCTCGCGCATCAAGGCGTTTCTATCGCTTTTGTTCGGCGTACTGCTGTCGACCGTGGGGCTCGACATGATGAGTGGCGCGCCGCGTTTTACCTTCGGCGTGCCGGACCTGATGGCCGGAATCAATTTCATCCCGGTCATGATCGGCATGTTCGCGCTCAATGAGTTGATCAGCTACTACGGCTCACGTTCGGAGAAGAAGAACATCGGGATCGATGACAGCGACAGTGTCTTTCGCCAAGTGCCCAAACACTTGAAGCGTTACTGGCGCAACATGGTGCGAGGAAGCTCCATCGGTACCTTGATTGGCGCGCTGCCGGGGGCTGGCGCAGATATCGCCGCCTGGATCTCTTACGGGGTCGGTAAGGGGCGCTCGAAAGAGAAGGAGAAGTACGGCACCGGCAACGTCGAGGGGATCGTCGATGCCAGCTCCGCTAACAACTCCGGTATCAGCGGCGCTTGGGTGCCCGCGCTGGTCTTCGGTATCCCGGGGGACTCGATTACCGCGATCGTGATCGGCGTGCTCTACATGAAAGGCATGAACCCGGGGCCCACCATCTTCATGGACAGCACCGGTATGATCTACGCGCTGTTTCTGGTGTTCATCGTCGCCAACCTGATGATGCTGCCGGTAGGCTATGCTGCCATTCGCCTCTCGAAGCTCTTCATCCTCACGCCCAGCCGCATCCTCATGCCGGTCATCCTGTGCTTTTGTATCGTTGGCGCCTTCGCTATTAACAACAGCGTCGTGGATATCTGGCTGATGCTGATCGTGGGTCTGGTGGCTTATCTGCTGGCAGTGAACGACTTTCCCATGGCGCCGGCGATTCTGGGGTTAGTGCTGGGTAAAGTGGTGGAGAACAACTTCATGAGCTCCATGCTGCGCACCGGCGGTGACCTGACCAGCTTCTTTTCCAGGCCAATTAGCGCCGGACTCGGGGTGGCCGTGATTCTTTTGTGGTGCTCGCCGCTGTTGATCAAGGTGTATCGCCACTATCGCACAAGGAGCGCACCGGCCGCGCCCTAATCGCCCATGATCCAAGGCGCCGCGAGTTCAGTACTCGCGGCGCCTTGCCGTTTGTAGATCACCGCGCATTTGAAGCTGGCCAGACCTTGCGGCCACGCAACTCGAGCAGGCCGATCAACTCCGGCACCGCCATGGCCTGATCCTCGACACTGGCATACAGTGACGCTACGGCGCTGGCCACGCCTTGCGGGGTATCGAGCTCATCGGTCATGGCGTGGTAATAGCCCAGGTCCTTGTGCGCGTTGGCCACGCTGAAACGAAAGCCGCTGGGGTCGTTGGACTCGATGAATGGGCGCAGCCGCTCCAGCACCACGCCGCCGCCACCGCCCTTGGCCAGTACTTCCAGAAAGGCGTTATCGTCGATACCGGCGCGGCGTGACGCCGCGGTGGCCTCGGCCAGTACGGCGGAAAATCCAAGTGAAACGTAGTTGTGTAGCAGCTTGAGGGTGTGGCCAGCACCGACCGGGCCGGCGTGGGTAATGACCTCGGCAAAGCTTTCCAGCAGCGGCCTCAGTCGATCGAAATGTGCGCTCGATGCGCCGACAATGAGGTTCAATCGGCCCTGTTCGGCCTCCTTGGGCGTGCGCGTCATGGCGGCATCGACTAAATGCGCGCCTACTTGCTCGACGCGGGCGGCAACGCTTGCAGTGGAACTGGGTAACGACGTCGAGCAGTCGATCACGATGGCGTTTGGGGCCAAGCCCTCCAGAACGCCTTCCGGGTCGAACAATACGGCTTCAACCTGCGGGGAGCCGGTCACGCAGAGTACGATGATCTGCGCTTTTTCGGCCACCTCGCGGGCGCTGTCGCAGGATACTGCGCCCGCTGCCAGCAGATCTTCTACTGGCTGGTTACCCGGATGGTCGAGAAAGGCCAGTGCATAGCCGGCCTTGAGAATGTTTTTGGCAATGCCGTGGCCCATTAAACCGACGCCCACTATACCGATACGCTGTTCCGATCGAGCCATGTCACTCATGAACAAGATTCCTGTGTTTTTATTAAAGCCAGGTTGCACCACTTTACGCTGTCCTTAACCGTGGCGAAGAGCAACGGTCTTTATGCGTGTATAGCTACGCAGCCCCTCGAATCCCTTCTCGCGGCCGAATCCCGAGCGCCCGACCCCGCCGAACGGCAGCTCGATACCGCCGCCGGCGCCGTAGTTGTTGATGAAGACCTGGCCGCTTCGAATACCCTTGGCCAGACGGAGCTGACGACCGCCGTCCTCGGTCCAGATACCGGCGCAGAGGCCGAAATCGGTGGCGTTGGCCAAGCGCAGTGCCTGGGCTTCGTCGTCGAAGGCCTGCACCGCCAGTACCGGACCGAAGAGCTCCTCGCGCAACACGGTGTGGTCATCGGGAATATCGGTGAGCAGGTGCGGCACGACGAAATGGCCCGCGGGCGAGGCGCGCTCATCGAGACGCCCCTTGGCCGCCACGCGAATACCGTCGGCTTCGGCCTGGGCTAGCCGTTCGTCGAGTCGAGCTTTCTGGCGTGCATTGATCAAGGGGCCGCAGTCGGCATCCTCTTCGCCCGACGCACAGCGCAGCGTCGAAAAGCGCTCGACGAGGCGCACGATAAAGACGTTAGATACGCCCCGCTGCACCAGTAGGCGGCTACCTGCCGAGCAGGTCTGTCCTGCGTTCTGGATGATACCGCGCACGACCGCATCAAACGCGCTATCCAGGTCGGCGTCGTCGAACACGATTTGTGGCGACTTGCCGCCCAGCTCCAGGGTGACGGGCACGTGATGTTCGGCGGCTGCTCGGGCCACTTGGGTGCCGGTTTCCGGCGAACCGGTGAACGAGAGATGATCAATGGCCGGATGCGCGGCCAGGACCGCGCCCGCCTCGCGACCAAGCCCCGGTACCACGTTGAGTACGCCGGGCGGCAAGCCGCTATCGACGGCGAGTTTCGCCAGGCTCAGCACGCTCAGGCAAGCGTCTTCGGCGGGTTTGAGCACCACGGTATTGCCGGTGGCCAGCGCCGCGGCCACGCAGCGGCCGAAAATCTGTGCCGGGTAGTTCCAGGGAATGATCTGCGCACACACGCCGTAGGGTTCACGCAGGGTCAAAACGGTGTAGCCCTCTTCAAAAGGCAGGGTTTCGCCGTGAAGCTTATCGGCGCCGCCGGCGTAAAAGCGAAAGTAGTGCGCGCAGGCCTTGATGTCCGCTCGCGCTTGAATCAGCGGTTTGCCAGTATCCAGACATTCCAGCGCGGAAAGGTTTTCGTGGTGCGCTTCAATAGCCTCGGCAAAGGCGTAAAGCCAGGCGCTTCGTTGGCGTGCGCTCCATTGCGACCACTCGCCCAATTCGCCGGTAAAAGCGCGCTTGGCGGTGGTGACTGCCTCGTCAACATGCTCGGCGCCGCTGCGGGCGATCCGCGCGATAGTTTCGGCACGGGCGGGCGCTTCGACCTCCAGGGTGGCGCCGGTATCGATCCATTGATTGCCAATCAGCGCCGCTTGCGGTGGAAATTCGGGTAGATTCTTCATAATTATCCTTAGCTATAAAGCAGGTTAACAAGGCCCATCGAAATCCAGGGCATATAAGTAATCGCCATCAGACACGCCAGCACCACCAGCACGAATCGCAAAAGCCAGGGCAGCATCTGATCGATGGAGATTCTTGCCACCGCGCAGGCGGCAAACAGGTTCACCCCAAGCGGCGGGGTGATCATGCCTAGTGCCAGGTTCACCACCATGATCAGCCCAAAATGGACCGGATGAACGCCGAATTGAATCGCGATCGGAGTGAGTATGGGGGCCAGTACCAGGATGGCCGCGCCAGTTTCGATGAACATGCCGACTACGAGGAGCAGGGCGTTAACCGCGAGTAAAAACGCCCAGGGGCTTTCGAACATCGCCGTGACACCACCCGCCACTTGGGCCGGAAGCCCGGAGCGGCTGATTAGAAAGCTGAACAGCGCCGCTGCCGAAATGATCAACATGACTGCCGCTGTCGAAATGACGCTCTGGCGCAGAACGGACAATAGATCGTTGAGTTTGAGTTCCCGGTAGCAGGCGCCGACGACCAGGGCGTAAAACACCGCCACCGCCGAGGCTTCGGTGGGCGTGAAGACGCCGCCATAAATGCCGCCGATGACCACGACCGGCATCAGAATGGCCGCCCAGGCGCGCTGAAAGGCGGTGACGAATCGGGTACGGTCCTGGCTATCCTGCAGGCCGTAACCGCGCAGCTTGCAGAACACGTAGAGAAACACCAGTAACGCCAGCCCGATCAGAAGCCCCGGGCCGATACCCGCAATGAAGAGTTGGCCAATCGAGGTATTGGTGCTCACCCCGAACAGGATCAAGGGAATCGAGGGGGGAATCAGCACTCCAAGCTCCGCCGACGACGCCTGAATGGAAGCGGCCAAGGGTTTGGGATAGCCGTGTCTCACCATGGCGGGAATCAATATCGCGCCAATAGCGAAGGTGGTCGCCACACTCGAGCCGGAAACAGCGGCAAACATCATACAGGTCAGCACACAGGTCATGGCGAGCCCGCCCTGCACGCCGCCCACGATCGACTTGGCTAGATCCACCAGACGGTTGGAGATACCGCCGGCGGCCATAAGGTTGCCCGCCAGAATGAAAAATGGAATGGCCATCAGCGGGAAGTTGTCGAGCCCCACGAACAGCTGCTGCGGCACCATGACCAAGGGGAAGCGCGAGAAAAACTCGATACCGATGATCGAGGCCAGCATGATCGAGATCGCGATCGGGACGCCGGTAGCGAACAGGATCAGAAGCGACAGTCCGATGGCAAGATTCATGAGCGAGACTCTTCGTGGGACGCAGGGCGCACTGGTTGAGCGCTACTCTGCTCGACGGCCTCGTCGTGGACTGGCCCCAACGGTTCGAGTCCAAAACTCTGGGCGAGTAGCCGGGCGATCACCGCTAGCATGGCGAAAGCGCTGCCCACGGGAATGGCCGCGTAGGCCCAGGACATCGATACCTCCAGCGCGGACAGCATCTGGTTGCTGACGCGCTGAGTCATCTGGATGCCGTAAATCAGCAGCACCGCCAGTACCAGCAGACAGCAAAGCCCGATGAACCACTCCAGCGCCAGCAGGGCGCGCTTGGGTACAAGCTTGTAGATGACCTCAACCGCCATCATAAAACCACCGCGAAAGGTGGCCGCGGCGGCCATGAACACGCACCAGATCATCGTTGCGCGCGACAGCGTCTCCGACCAGGTCGACGGCGCGTTGAAGAGAAACCGCGTAAGGACTTGATAGAACCCCAGCGACACCGACACGATCAACATCGCGATCGCCACCGTCAGCGCCAGCCGATTCAGCACCTGCTCAAGGCGTAGAAACCAGGACACCATGCACCACCCCATCCGCCAGGTAAGTGAAAACGTGGCGCCGAAGCGCCACGATCAGACTCAGCAGTCGCTGTTGCGAATACGCTCGAGCATGTCGTCGCCATACTGTTCGACGAATTCGGCATTCACCTCTTCAATGGCGCTCTGGAACGGGGCGGGGTCAACGCCGTCAGTCACTGTCATGCCGTTTTCCTGAAGAAACGCCACGCCCTCTTCCTCCAGGCGCGAAACCTCGGCACGCGTGGCCTCGGCCGCCGCTTGGGCGGCTTCGTCGAACCAGGCGCGCTGTTCGTCGCTAAGCCCATCGATTAGCACCGGTGAGCCGAGTACGATAGCGGGGGAGTAGACATGGCCTGTCAGCGACAGCTGATCCTGAACCTCATAAAGATTGGCCGCTATGATGACCGTCAGAGGGTTCTCCTGGCCGTCGACGGTGCCCTGTTGAAGAGCGGTGAAGAGCTCCGGCATCGCCATTGGCGTGGGGCTTGCGCCGAGGTCTTCGAACGCCTGCTGATGAATGCGATTTTCCATGGTGCGGATCTTCAGCCCGCGCACGTCCTCGGGGGATTCGATGGCGCGACGGCTATTGGTGATGTGGCGAAAGCCGTTCTCCGCCCAGGCAAGCCCGACCAGATCGTGTTCATTCATCTTGTCGAGCAGTTCCTGGCCGATCTCGCCGTCGAGCACGCAGCGGGCCTGGTCGTAGCTGGTGAACAGAAACGGCAGATCAAGCACGTAGGTTTCCGGTACGAAGTTGCCTAAAGGCCCCGTCGAGGTGATGACTACGTCGACAGTGCCGATCTGAAGTCCCTCGATCATGGCCCGTTCGCCGCCGAGCGAGCCGCTGGGGTGGTCGGTCACGGTAAACTCACCGTCGGATAGGCGCTCGAGCGTTTCCTTGAACGCTCGGGAGCCGGCGCCGTAGTGAGAATCGCTGGAAATGGCGTAGCCCACGCTGACTTCCATAGCCGCTTGGGCTTGGAAGGCGAAACCTGCCAGGACCAGCGTGTTCACCGCGCCAACGGCGGTGGAAAGAGGAGATTTTGCGAAACGAAGGGTCATGATACTGCTCCTTTATTGTCGTTGTTACCGGGCTGTATTGATGTCATTCGTCGTGATGGATAGGGCCTGTAAGCGGTAGGCCCCGTTGGGTTCGCCTGCAGCTGGCGAATGCTGCTCAGCAGTACTCGGCCACGTAGGCCTCGAGTATTTCCTTGAAGTTGCGATCGCCCACAAAGCCGAGCCGCTCGGCTTTTTGCGGGGTGAAGCGCGCGGGCCAGCTCGCCACCAGCGGTGCGATGCGTGGGTCGGGCTCATGACGGACTCGCGCAACGGCCTCGGCGCCCGCCGTTTCCTGCAGGGCTTCGAGCATCTCGGTCACGTCGGTGGTGATGCCCGGCAGAATGAGCGCGCGAAACGCGCCCAGCGCCTCGGATGAAAGCTCTGCTCCGTGAATCAGCGCCTTGATCACTCGGGCAGGCGACATCACGAACATCGCCTGCTCGCGAGGAACCGGACAGATCGCCTTTTGCTGATTCAGGGGCTCGCGCAGAATGCTGGAAGCGAAGCTCGACGCCGCCGCGTTTGGCCGCCCCGGTCGCACCACGATGGTCGGCAGGCGCAGCACGCGGCCGTCGATCAGCCCGCGGCGGCTATAGTCGTTGATGATCAGCTCGCACATCGCTTTCTGAGTGCCGTAGGAGGTTTGCGGCTGCAGCGCGGTCATATCGTCCAGCACCTCCGGCAGCTCCCCACCATAAACGGCCACGGAGCTCGCCATGACCAAGCGGGTCTCGCTCAGATGGTGGGCTCGACACCCCTCCAGCAAGGCGCGCGTAGCATCGAAGTTGACCGCCATACCCAAGTCCAGGTCGGCCTCGGCGGCGGCGCTGACCACCGCCGCTAGATGAAATATCGCGTCAGGGCGCTGCTCGAGGAGCGTGTCGAATGCGTTCGGTGCGCTGATGTCGATGGCATGGCTTTCAAGTGAAATGTCCGGCGTTTCGGACGTCTCGGCTCGGCTCTGGTCGACCAGTGTTATGCGCGTGATCGGCTGATCGCAAAGCGTCTGGCGCTGAAGCAGCTGGTGGAGAAGCCGCTGGCCGAGAAATCCGGCGGCCCCCGTGATCAGAATGTGCATGTTGGGCATATCCTCGTCGTATTGTCGTTTGTTGGTTTTTTAGACGATTCACTGTCGCTCGACCCGTGTTGGGTCACGGCGCGAGGCCGTACTCACGCCCCCAGCCAAGCCCTTCGCGTGTCGCCCCGGCAGGCCGATACTCACAGCTGATCCAGCCGTCATAGCCCAACGCCTCGAGCCTTTCGAACAGGGCCGGGTAGTGGATCTCGCCGATATCGGGCTCATGGCGCTGGGGGGCGCCGGCTATCTGTACGTGGCCGATTGCTTCGAACTGACGCTCCAGATGGCGTATCAGGTCACCCTCCATGATTTGGCAGTGATAAAGATCGAACTGAAGCTTGAGGTTGGGCGCCTCGACCTGCTTCAGCAGATTCATCGCCTGCGCCTGACGCGACAGAAAGTAGTTCGGCATGTCGCGGCTATTGATAGGCTCGATCAGCAGCGTTCGGTTCAGTTTCGCCGCCTCACTGGCGGCGTAGCGCAGATTGCGCAGATATGTGGCTTCATGCTCGGCGCGGGTCGATGCATCGGCTTGATCGGGTAGCACGCCCGCCATGGCGTGGATTTGCGGGCAGTCCAACGCTTCGGCGTACTGCAGGGCCTGAATGACCGAGTCGCGAAACTCGGCCTCGCGTCCGGGAAGGCTGCCAAGCCCGCGTTCACCCGCCTCCCAATCCCCCGGCGGCAGGTTGAATAGCACTTGCGCCAGCTGCGCTTGTTCGAGGGCGTCAGCTAGCTCCCGTGCGCTATAAGCATAGGGAAACAGGTATTCGACGCCCTTGAACCCGGCCTCGGCTGCGGCCGAAAACCGGTCCATAAACGCATGCTCGTTGAACATCATGCTGAGATTGGCAGCTAGTCGAATCATGGTGTCGTGATACCTTTCGTTCTAATTCGTCGAATCCGGCTTGGTATTCGTGGTGGACGTATGGTCAATCACCTTAAGAGTCGTTGGCAGCACTCGGAAGAGAAATACCGGAGAGCGCCTTGTATACCTTGATGACCGCGGCATCGTCCTCGCGACCAAACCCCGCCCCGCTTGCTGCCATGAACTGCTGCAGCGCGCTCGCGGCTACCGGGGTCGCCATCGACAGCTCACGCCCGGTTTGGTGTACGAGATCGAGGTCCTTGACGAAGATATCGACCGCCGAGAGCGGCGTGTAGTCGCCACTGAGAATGTGTGGAACGCGATTCTCAAACATCCAGGAGTTACCCGCCGAGTGGGTGATCACCTCGTAAACGACCTCGGGATCGAGGCCCATTCGAATCCCAAACGCTACGGCTTCGGCGGCGGTGGCGATATGCACGCCTGCCAGCAGCTGGTTGACGAGCTTCATGCTCGAACCGATACCGGGAGCGTCTCCCAAACGGTAAACGTGCGCCGCCATGGCATCGAGTACGGGCTGTGCCTGGGCGAAGGCTTCGGGCTCACCGGAGGCCATGACCGAAAGCTCACCGCTTTTCGCCTTGGCCGCGCCGCCGCTGATTGGAGTATCGAGCATGCCCACCCCGTGCGACGCCAAGCGCGCGTGCAGCGCCTTGGCTTGGCTTGGGGCAATCGTGGCGCATTGAAGGATCAGGCTACCCTGGGCCAGCGTTGAGGCTAGCCCTTGTTCACCAAACAGCACCTGTTCAACCTGATGACCGTTGATAACCACCGTCAACACGATATCGCAGCCGTGCAGTTCGGCGGGATTCGAGGCGCTGGTGCCGCCCAGGGCGATAAATGCCGTACGCGCCGAAGCGTTGATATCGCAGCCGGTGACATCGAAGCCGCTTTGGCGAAGGTTCTCGGCAATGCCAAGGCCCATGGCGCCAAGGCCAATGACGCCGACGCGGGCCGGGCGTTGTCGTTGCGTGCTCACTTGGCGTTACCTCTGTCTTGTTGTTATGACTGCTTCGATGAATCACTCGAGAAAAGCGCTCATGATAGCGCTACCATTACGTTCTAGATGACCCTTCACTCAGCGACAAGTCGAACTATCAGGATATGTGACTAATGTCTAAAGCCGATTTCGATGCGATCAAATCGCGCCGTCGCTCCAATCAGGTGACGCTTGGGCAGGTGGCCAAAGCCGCTGGAGTGTCGCCGATGACAGTGTCGCGAGCGCTGAATCACCCTGATAAGGTTAGCGACCAAACGCGTCACAACGTGCTGGAAAGTGTGAAGCGCTTGGGGTATGTGCCCAACCTGGTCGCCGGAAGCCTCGCTTCTTCACGCTCTTCGTTGATCGCCGTGATCGTGCCTTCTCTGAGCAATAGTGTCTTCGTCGAAGTCATCAAGGGTCTACAGGACACTCTGGAGAACGAAGGCTATCAACTGCTGCTGGGTAACACTGACTACGACCTGGATCGCGAGTATGAGTTGGTGCGCACCTTCATGGGGTGGTCCTGCTCGGCGCTGATCATGGCAGGGCTACGCCATAGCGAGGCGTGCCATACGCTGCTGGCGAACGCTCGCCAACCGATCATGGAGGTCATGGAGCTGGGGGCGAGTCTCGATCTCAACGTCGGTCTGGACCATACCGCGGCGGGTCGCTGCATGGCGCATCACCTCGTCGACCGGGGCTATCGGCACATCGTCT
Organism: Halomonas sp. PAMB 3264; assembly: GCF_031954245.1. Classification (NCBI taxonomy): domain Bacteria; kingdom Pseudomonadati; phylum Pseudomonadota; class Gammaproteobacteria; order Oceanospirillales; family Halomonadaceae; genus Halomonas; species Halomonas sp. PAMB 3264. The sequence continues at coordinate 3,206,940 of NZ_CP134866.1, read as the reverse complement.
ATGTTGGCGCGCGGCTCTCCGACGACTATCGAGCGCTCATGCGCTATCAGGGACACCGCGAGATTCTCGAACGTAGCGGCCTCGAGGCGCCGCTTGTGGAGTTGGAGACACTGGGGAGTCTCGAGGCTGGCGCGTTGGGCCTGGCTCGTGTGTTAAGCGAGTACCCCGCGACGCAGGCGATCCATTTTGCCAACGACGATCTCGGTGCTGGCGCGCTGCTTGCGGCTCAGCGCCAAGGGCTACGGGTTCCGGAAGATATCGCCATTGCCGGGTTCAACGGCTTGGCGCTTGGTCAGCACATCACGCCCCGTCTCACGACGATCGTCTCACCGCGCCAAGCGATGGGACGCTTGGCGGGCCAGGAGCTGATCCGGCGGCTCACCGGGCAGCGTGTTCACCGAAAGCGCCACGATGTGGGTTTCACCCTGCAACCGGGTGAAAGTACCTGAGCTTTGATGGCTAAACCGTACCGGTCGCCCTGGCCGAGCCGTTAATACTGGTTCTCGGCAACCAATGATCGCAGCTCGCTCATCAGCACCGCCGCCCCCGGTGAAAGTTGGCGATGACGGAGACTGACCAGCCCATAAGGCTGTACGCTCAGGCTTTCGTTGAAAGCCAGTCGGCAAAAACGCTGAGGCGTACAGAGCAGGTCAGCGGTTTCCTGAGTGATAACGGTCAGGGTATCGGACTTCGATACCAGCGCCAGCGACACCAGCAGGTCGGCAGTATCGACCACCTGGCGCGGCGGCGCGATCTGGTGGTGAAGAAACAGGCTGTCGACCCGCTGGCGCATCAGCGCGCCGGGAGGCTGTAGCGCCCAAGGGTAGGCGGCCATGGCGCCAAGAGTCGGCGATTGTCCATTGGCCAGAGGATGCGCTGAGCGGCAGACGAAGCACAGCTCCTCCTCACCGATCTCCTCGAAGACAAAGTGCTCGATGTTGCTACCCGCCGGAACACGGGTGATGGCGAAATCGAGCTCGCCCTCCAGCAGGCGGTGCACCAGCGTCTTGCTGACATCCACATCGACACTGATCTTGAGTTCCGGGCGGTCGCGGTGAACCCGTTCGATGGCGCTGGTCAGAAGCGTCACGGCGGGGGCCATGACGGTACCCACCGCCACGGTGCCCCGATATCCATCGCGCAATGCCGCGAGCTCCTCGCCGGTATGGTTCAGGGTCGATAGCGCGCTGTGGGCCTGGCGAATCATGACCTCCCCGAACAAGTTGGGTACGAGTCCTCGTGGCTTGCGCTCGAACAGTCGTATGCCCAAGTGGGACTCCAGGTCGCTGAGCAGCTTGGAAGCGGCCGGCTGGCTGATGCCCAGCGAGTGCGCCGCCCGATGCAAGTTGCGATGCTCGTCGATCACGAGAAAGAGCTGAAAATGACGCAACTTTAGTCGAGCGTTTTGAAACCAAGCCTCGCCTGGATCTCCCATGAAACAAGCCTTCGTCGGGTTACTGATATTGATATGAGTATTGGAATTGGCTTTTTTGCATATTGGTTGGTTATGCCCCGCTTGTCTAGAGTAGACGCTGACAAGGCGAAGTCGATTTCGCCCCTGATAACAATAACCTTACCAGGAGGGTGTCATGCCCCCATTGCACGCCACTCGAGATAGGGTCGTTCCGACAATACTCTGCGCGGTGAGCACTCTGCTTTTGACGAGCACGGCCCAGGCGCAGAGCGAGACCGCCAATATGGAAACTTCAAGCCAAACCACGGCTATCGAAAAGACCTCCTTTGGGCAACTGGCCGACGGTCGCAAAGTGGATCGCTACCGGTTGACCAACGCCAATGGTGTCGAACTCGAGGTCATTAACTATGGCGGCACTATCGTGTCGCTGAAGGTGCCGGACAGCGAGGGGCATCTCGACGACGTGGTGCTCGGCTTCGACGCTCTCGATGGTTATCTCTCGGATACCTATCGGCAGGTCAACCCCTATTTCGGCGCGCTCATCGGCCGGTATGGCAACCGTATTGCCGACGGCCGTTTTGCCCTGAATGGCGAGACCTATACGCTTGCCACCAACGATGGGGGTAACCACTTGCACGGCGGTGAACAGGGGTTTGACCAAGTGCTTTGGGAGGCCGAGCCCTTCGAGAACGAGACCGGTTCGGGGCTTGCGCTGAGCTACGTCAGTGCGGATGGCGAAGAGGGCTATCCCGGCGAGCTGAGCGTCGAGGTGAGCTATACGCTCACCGATCAGAACGAGCTGATCATTGATTACAGCGCCGAAACCGATAAGGCCACCCCGGTCAACCTGACCCAGCACAGCTACTTCAATCTGGCCGGCGAGGGCCACGCGAGCATCGAAGAGCACCAGCTCATGCTCAATGCCGACACCTTCACCCCGATTGATGACACCCTGATTCCCACCGGCGAGCGGCGAGAGGTGGCAGGCACGCCCTTCGACTTCACCCGGCCCACGGCCATCGGCGAGCGTATCGATCAGGACAACGAGCAGTTGGCCTTTGGCCAGGGATACGACCATAACTTCGTAATCGATCGTGGGGATGCTGATAACGATGCGCTGGTACTGGCGGCGCGGGTGTGGGAACCGGAAAGCGGCCGAGTGCTGGAGGTCGAGACCACCGAGCCGGGCATCCAGTTCTACTCGGGTAACTTCCTCGGCGGCGAGCTGACCGGCAAGCGCGGCGAAGCCTATCAGCAGCGTTCGGGCTTTGCGCTGGAAACCCAGCATTTCCCTGATTCGCCCAATCAGGAGAGCTTTCCGAGCACGATTCTCGAGCCCGGCGAGCGCTACCACTCGCGTACCGTGCTGCGCTTCTCTACCCGGGAAAGCGACGATAGCTGATCAGGCTCGATCAAAAGAGCGCACGCCCCAGAAACAAGTGATTTAAAAAAAGCGGTTCAAAGCGGCAATTGACTCATAACAACAAGTGATTAATAAAGGAGTTTTATCATGCATTTGACCTACTCATTCGCCCGCCTCGCCCTTTGCAGCGCCATCATGCTGGCGCCTTTCAGTGCCCAAGCACAAAGTGACGAAAACGTGAAAATCGGCTTCATCGTCAAGAAACCCGAGCAGGCCTGGTTCATCAACGAACAGCAAGCGGCGACCAATGCCGGCGAAGAGCTGGGCTTTGAAGTCGTTCGTTTAGGTGGTGAGGACGGCCAGCAAGTGCTTAGCGCGATCGACAACCTCTACGCTCAGGGGGCCGAGGGGTTCGTCATCTGTCCGCCTGACGTTCGTTTGGGCCCGGCCATCATGAACCGTGCCAATCAGTACGATATGAAAGTCATCACGGTGGATGACCAGTTCGTGAATTCCAGCGGAGAACCCATGGCCGATGTGCCCCATTTGGGTATGTCGGGCACTAAAATTGGTATGCAGGTCGGCGAGGCGATTGCTGCTGAAATGCAGGCGCGTGGGTGGGACATGGAAGAGGTCGCTGCACTGCGCATCACCAACAACGAGCTGCCCACGGCGGTCGAGCGCACCAATGGCGCCACCCAAGCGCTGCTCGAAGCAGGATTTCCCGAAGAAAACATCTTTGATGCACCTCAACAAAGCACCGATACCAACGGCGCGTTTTCTGCTGCCTCCCCGGTCCTTTCTCAGCGTGGCGGATACGAGCACTGGGTGATCTACGCGCTCAACGAAGAGAGTGTGCTGGGGGGTGTACGTGCGACAGAGCAGTATGGCCTAGCCCCAGAGGACGTGATCGGCGTTGGTATCAACGGCTCAGGCGCCGCCTTTGCCGAGTTCTCGCGCAATAACCCAACCGGGTTTCACGGCACTGTGGCGGTGAGTTCCACCATGCACGGCCGCCAGACGGCCGAGGATCTCTACCGCTGGATCGCCGAGAATGAGCAGCCGCCAGCCAATACCGAAACCACCGGTACGCTGATGACGCGGGACAACTGGCAGCAAGTTCGCGACGAGCTGGGCCTTTAAGGTCGTCCGGCGTGGAGGAGAGCGATATGACGGATCCCTACCTGCGTTTCGAGAATATCAGCGTGGTGTTCCCCGGCGTGCGCGCGCTCGACAGGGTGAGCTTTGCCGCCCACGCCGGGCAGGTACACGCCCTGATGGGCGAAAACGGTGCCGGTAAGTCGACCCTGCTCAAGGTGCTCAGCGGCGTCAATCGTACTGCCGAAGGCGCGCTCTGGATCGATGGTCAGCGTCACGTCTTCGCTAACGCCCGGGAGGCGCTGCGCGAAGGGGTGGCGATCATCTACCAGGAGCTGACCCTCTCGCCGAACATGTCGGTGGCGGAAAACCTGCTGCTGGGGCAGCTGCCCACCCGGCAGGGGTTCGTCGACCGCCGCCGACTGAAAGAGCGAGCCCTGATGATCCTCGAGGACCTGGGCGAAGGGGCGATCCATCCATCGACTAAAGTGCGTGAGCTCTCCATCGGCCAGCAACAGATGATCGAGATCGGCCGGGCGCTCTTGCGCGACGCGCGCATCATCGCCTTCGACGAGCCGACCAGTAGCCTGTCGGTACAGGAGACACGCCAGCTCAAGCGGATCGTCCAGCGCCTGCGCGACGAGGGCCGGGTAGTGCTTTACGTGACCCATCGCATGGAAGAGGTATTCGAGATGTGCGATGCGGTCACCATCTTTCGCGACGGGAAGCACATTCGCACGCATGAGCAGATGGGCGCGCTTACCCAGGACTTGCTGGTCAGCGAAATGGTTGGGCGCGATATCGACGACGTCTACGGCTATCGCTCTCGAGAGACGGGGGAGACGGTGCTCAGCGTCGAGGGTATCGAAGGCCGCGGGATCAACGCGCCGGTCAGCTTCGCGGTGAAAAAGGGCGAGGTGTTCGGGCTGTTCGGTCTGGTTGGCGCCGGGCGCAGCGAACTTTTGCGGCTGGTGTGCGGGGTCGAGACGCCCAAGGGCGGCAGCGTCACCTTCAACGGTACGACGCGGCGCTTCAAGAGCCCCGCCGAGGCGATCCGTGCCGGTATCGCCATGTGTCCTGAGGATCGCAAGTCCCAGGGCATCTTTCCCGTAGCGAGTGTTGCCGACAACCTGAACATCAGCTGCCGGCGCTTCTTCAAACGATGGGGCGTATTTCGCCACCCCGGACGCGAGCGGCGCAAGGCTGAAGCGTATATCGAGAAGCTCAGCGTCAAGACGCCGGGGTATCGCGCGCCGATAGGCAAGCTTTCCGGTGGAAACCAGCAGAAGGTGATTCTTGCCCGCTGGCTGGCCGAGGAGATCGACCTTTTCGTCATGGACGAGCCGACCCGCGGTATCGACGTGGGGGCGCGACGCGATATCTATGGCCTGCTCTACGACTTGGCAGAGCAGGGCAAGAGCGTGGTGGTGATCTCAAGCGACCTGGCCGAGGTGAGCTCGATTTGCGATCGCATCGCGGTGATGCGCGATGGCGAGTTGATCGAGGTGGTCGAGCGAGGCGAGGCGACGCCGGAGCGCTTGCTGGGGCTGGCGCTGCCGGCATGAAACGACTTTTTTAGAGTATTCATCATGACAACGAACAAAAACACAATTGATGAGGGCCGCAAGGCGCCGGCACGTCCCGCCGGGCGGCAGGGGTTGATCAAGCCGCTGCGTACGCTGCTCGATACCTCGGGGTTGATCGCCATCTTCATGCTGCTGTTCATCGCTTTGGCGATCTTCATTCCCGATTTTCTCACTGGGCGCAACATGGTGGGGCTTTTGCTCTCCATCACGCTGATCGGAAGCCTCGCCACCACCATGATGTTGGTGCTGGCGCTGGGCGAAGTCGATCTGTCGGTGGCCTCCATCGTGGCGTTTGCCGGGGTGGTGGCGGCGGTGATGACCACGAATTCCGGCAGTGTGGTGATTGGCGTGATCGCGGGGGTGGTCGCCGGTGGCGCCGTGGGTGCCTTCAACGGCCTGGTGATCGCCCGCTTCGGCATCAACTCGCTGATCGCGACCCTAGCGGCCATGGAGTTCGTGCGCGGGCTGGCCTACATCACCTCCGGCGGCGATGCGGTGATGATTACCGTGCCGGGCTTTTTCGATCTGGGCAGCGCCTCGTTTTTGGGCCTGACGCTGCCGGTCTGGACCATGCTGGCCTGCTTCGTAATCTTCGGCGTGGTGCTCAACATGACGGCGTTCGGGCGTAACGTGCTAGCCACCGGCGGCAACTCGGAAGCGGCTTCGCTTGCCGGCGTGAACGTGCGCCGGCTGAAGATCATCGTCTTCGGCCTGCAAGGCGTGGTCGCCGGCGTGGTCGGTGTGCTGCTCGCTTCGCGCATGGGCCTTGGTGACCCCAACACCTCCATGGGGCTCGAACTCGCGGTCATCTCCGCCTGTGTGCTGGGTGGCGTCGCGCTTTCCGGCGGGGTGGCGACGATCACCGGCGTGGTGGTCGGGGTGCTGATCATGGGCTGTGTACAGAACGCGATGGGCCTGCTCAATGTGCCGACCTTTTACCAGTACCTGGTGCGTGGGGCGATCCTGCTGCTGGCCGTCATGTTCGACCGCTGGAAGCAGACCCGACGACAGCGCGCCTGATATCGACTGACTCCCTTTTAAATCCCACTGTTCAATCACCGATTTTGATACGGAGAGATCCTTATGTCTGCTCGAAAAACGCCTCTGCGCTCTGCTCAATGGTTCGGCACCGCCGACAAGAACGGCTTCATGTACCGAAGCTGGATGAAGAACCAGGGCATTCCCGACCACGAGTTCCAGGGCAAGCCGATCATCGGTATCTGCAACACCTGGTCGGAGCTCACCCCCTGCAACGCCCACTTTCGCAAGCTCGCCGAGCACGTCAAGAAGGGCGTGCTCGAGGCCGGCGGCTACCCGGTCGAGTTCCCGGTGTTTTCCAACGGCGAGTCCAACCTGCGGCCCACGGCGATGTTCACCCGTAACCTCGCGAGCATGGACGTCGAGGAGGCCATTCGCGGCAATCCCATCGATGCAGTAGTGCTGCTGGTGGGCTGCGACAAGACCACCCCGGCGCTGCTGATGGGGGCGGCGAGCTGCGACATCCCCACCATCGTGGTCACCGGCGGGCCGATGCTCAACGGCAAGCATGAAGGCAAGGATATTGGCTCCGGCACGGTGGTCTGGAAGCTCTCCGAGCAGGTCAAGGCCGGCGAGATCTCGCTGCACGACTTCATGGCCGCCGAGGCGGGCATGTCGCGTTCGGCGGGCACCTGCAACACCATGGGGACCGCCTCGACCATGGCCTGCATGGCGGAGTCCCTCGGCGTGTCGCTGCCCCACAACGCTGCCATCCCGGCGGTGGATTCGCGCCGCTACGTGCTGGCGCACCTCTCCGGCAATCGCATCGTCGAGATGGTCCACGAGGATCTCCGGCTCTCGAAGGTCCTCACGAAGGACGCCTTTGATAACGCCATCCGCACCAACGCGGCGATCGGCGGCTCGACCAACGCGGTCATTCACCTGAAGGCGATCGCCGGGCGCATTGGCGTGGATCTGAGCCTCGACGACTGGAGCCGGGTCGGGCGCGGGACGCCCACGGTGGTCGACCTGCAGCCCTCCGGGCGCTTTCTGATGGAGGAGTTCTACTACGCCGGCGGGCTGCCCGCGGTGTTGCGACGCCTGGGCGAAGCCGACCGGCTGCCCTTCAGGGACGCCCTGACCGTCAACGGCAGGACGCTGTGGGAAAACGTCCAGGACGCGCCGCTTTATAACGAGGACGTCATTCGCCCGCTGGACAACCCGCTCACCGCGGACGGCGGGATCTGCATCCTGCGCGGCAATCTCGCCCCCAACGGCGCGGTGCTCAAGCCCTCGGCGGCGACGGCCGAGCTGATGCAGCACCGCGGCAGGGCGGTGGTGTTCGAGGACTTCGACGACTACAAGGCGCGCATCAACGACCCGGACCTGGACGTGGAAGCCAACGACATTCTGGTCATGAAGCACTGCGGCCCGCGGGGTTATCACGGTATGGCGGAGGTGGGGAACATGGGCCTGCCGCCGAAGATCCTGGCCCAGGGCGTGACCGACATGGTGCGTATTTCCGATGCGCGCATGAGCGGGACCGCCTACGGCACGGTGGTGCTGCACGTGGCGCCGGAAGCGGCGGCGGGCGGCCCGCTGGCCGCGGTGCGAAACGGCGACTGGATCGCGCTGGACTGCCAGAGCGGGCAGCTGAATCTGGAAGTGAGCGACGAGGACATCGCCACTCGGCTGGCCGAATCTGACGCCACGGCGGCATCGTCCCTGATTGCCCGCCAGGGCGGCTACCGCCAGCTCTACATCGAGCGGGTACTGCAGGCGGATGAAGGGTGCGACTTCGACTTTCTGGTGGGGTGCCGGGGGGCGGAGGTGCCGCGCCATTCGCACTGATAACACGCGAAGGTGGGGCCGGCCTAGCGCGCTGGCATCGGGTAGCGCCGGTCTTGTTTTGATTATTACGCTCAAACCTACTGCGAAAAATCTCGCCGGTTCACAGCCGGCGTTTTGCTAACCCCGGTTGACATGACCACCCCGGCCCATGTGCCAACCGTAAACAAAATAATTCTTATTATTCCTGGTTTGGAGTAGCCTTTGGCCTACGGTTTTTTATTGCAAGATTATGACGTGAAAGGACTTTAAGATAAGTGGTGCCAACCTGGTACGCCCGCTGCAATGAGTGGGCCGAGAGCGCAACATCAGGATGAGGAGCCGCTCTCGTGTCGACTCAGTAAACGTGTCAACCGGGCATTTCATCTTTCGCCCACGTTTTAAAGCAGCAAAGCGAAACCACCAGGAGGTACGATCATGAAGAAGGAATCTCTGAAAAAGCTGGGTATCCTCGGCGTCTCTTTCGGGCTGATGGCAAGCCCACTGGCCTTTGCCGGTATGGAAGAAGAGACCACCACGCCACAGGAGCCAACGCCGCACGAAGACACGATGCAGGAGGGGCAGGGCACCTACCAGAGTGATGAAACGGATCAACAGCCGGGTGTGACGACCGAGTACGAAGAGGAAGAGCAGGAATTTACTTACGAGGAAGAAGAGGAGGAGCAGGAGGAGTGGGAAACCGATACGGATACCGACACCGACATGGAGTCCGACAGCAACTGGTAACCCGTTCCTGATCAAGGAGACACTGCTTCTGGCTCACGGATGAGCCACGAAACGCCCCGCCGATTGCGGGGCGTTTTGCGTTTAAAGGGCCTCGCTACCCCTGATTTGAGCGTTGGGCTAAGGTTAACGTTCTCCACTACGGCTTGAGCGCTTTCAAGCCGCCGACAGGGATGTACGTTACGTGCCGAGTTTTAACGAAGTGCCGGTATTGCCTCGGATCGAGGGGCGGGTCGAGGCGATCGATCTGGCCCGCGGTATCGCGATTGGACTGATGATTTTGAGCCACACCGTCAGCGGGCTGGTGGGGATCCCCAACGTGCCCGAGTGGGGTATGGTGCCGGTGCATCTGCTCACCAAATTTTCCTCGTCGCTGTTCATTACGGTGTTCGGTATCGCGTTGGCGGTGGCGTTTCTGCCGCGCACACAAAACGAGGATTGGCCCCAGCGGCGGCTGAAGCTCTGGCTGCGTGGCCTCGAGGTGTGGTTCTGGTACAAGGCGCTGACCATCGTCGAAATGCTGCCCTTCTACGCCCCCGCCGACATCCTCACCACGCTTTTGTACGGCAACTTCGCCATCTGGGTGGAGATCCTCGGCTTCTACGCCATCGCACTCGTCTGGGTGCCGCTGATCCTGCCGCTGTGGGCGAAGGCACCGCTGTGGTCGCGGCTAGCGGCGATTATAGGGTTTACGGCGCTCTCTGCCTGGCTTCAGGGGTTCGATTTCGGCGGCCACGCCATTTTGAAGGCGCTGCTGGTCGATCATCCCGACTACTACGCCTGGGGGCAGCTAAGTCGCGCACCGCTCATCTTCATCGGACTTTTGATTGGCGAAGCGGCGCTTCGCTGTCACGGCGAGCAGGGCGCGCAGCGTCGGCTGGTGCTAGCGTTGATCGCGCTTGGCGCGGTGATGGTCGGTGCTTTTTACGCGCTATCCGCAGCCCAGGGCGACGTGTACGCGGCCATGACGGCGGTGGCGAATAACGCCGGCAAGCACCCGCCAGAGCTTGCCTTCATGCTGTTCAGCGTCGGCGGGGCCTTCATCATTCTGGGCCTGGCATTGGCCGGCGGGCGCACCGCCGCCCGGGCACTTTTGCCGCTGACGCTGGTCGGAAGCGACGCGCTCAAGGCGTTCATTTTTCATATCGTGATGATCTTTCTGGTGCTGCGCTTTCTGCTGGGCTTGAACGACACCATCACGTACCCCCAGGCGCTGGGCGCCGGGGGGCTTTTGATTCTTGGGGCGGCGCTCTGGATCTGGCTCACCCGCTGGATAACGGCGCACCGCTAAACGCTGCGCGGTTCAGGTCGGCCTGAGCATGACGACACAGTAGTAACGACACAGAAGCAACAATACAGAGGAAACGCTTTGCGAGGGTTGATACGCACGCTCAAGTCCGGGCTTTTGCTGGTGGCGCTTTCAATCGCGCTGCCGGCCCAGGCCGACTGGTATTTTGAAGTCGATAAACAAAGCGCCTGGCAGGGGAGTTTGAGCACGCGGCTGGCCGCCATCGAGGAGGCCTTTGGTGGAGCGCTGGGCGTCTACGTTCAGAATCTACAGAGCGGCGAGGCGTTCTCCTGGCAGGCGGATACGCCGTGGTATCTGGCCTCATTGATCAAGGTGCCCGTGGCCGCCGAGGTGCTGGCCCGGCGTCAGGCAGGCGATCTGACGCTTGACCAGCGTCTGACGCTTGCTCAGAGCGATTTCGTCGACGGCGCGGGCCCGGTGATCTGGCACGACCCGGGCACGCCGATCTCGATCGAGTATCTGCTCGAACAGATGATCACCGTCAGCGACAACACCGCCACCGATATGCTGATCGACCGCGTCGGACTTCCCGCCGTCAACGCCCGGGCGGCGCAGATGGTCGCCGCCAGCGGCGGCGACCCAGGCGAGCTGGGCCCGATCACGACGCTCAAGGGGGTACGCCGGGGCGTGTACGGCGAGCTGCACCCCGAGGCGCGCTCGCTTGCCGGTACCGACTTCATCGAGCTTCGCAAACACCGCGTCAGCCAGCGCCCCGCGGCGCTGGCGCGGCGGCTGGGCGCTTCCTCCCAGAGCCTTCGCCAGCCCGACTACGCCAGCGCCTTCGATGCCTACCAGCGCACTGGCGAAAACACCGCGACGCTGCGCGCCTACGGCGATCTGCTCGCCTCGCTCGAAAACGCTGGGCAGGGCGACCTGGACGCCACCCAGCGCCAAGCGCTGATCGAAGTGATGACGCGCACCCGCTCAGGCCAGGCGCGCTTGACGCGTGGCCTGGGGGAGAGCATTACCTTTGCCCACAAGACCGGTACTCAGCATCACCGAAGCTGCGACGCGGGGCTTGCGTACAGTGAGGCGGCTGCGCAAACCGCGGGCCCCTGGGTGATCGTTGCCTGCACTCGCGGGGGGCAGCCGCGCGCCGCCCATGAGCAGGCGCTGGCTCGCGTGGGCGAAGCGCTCAGAATCACCGGCGCGGTAGGCGCACCCTGAGCCCCCAGGTGGGCGGCGTGCGTGTTAAACTGAGGCCTCTAACTCATGGCTCACTTAAACGAACCCAATGGAGGCTTATCATGGCCAGTGCCAGCGCCCGTCATATTCTGGTAGACAGCGAAGAGCAGTGTCTCGCGCTGAAGCAAGAGATCGAAAACGGCCGCGACTTCGCGGACGTGGCAAAAGAGCACTCGAACTGCCCGTCCGGTCGTCAGGGCGGCGAACTCGGTACCTTCGGCCCCGGCCAGATGGTCCCCGAGTTCGACAAGGTGGTCTTTAACGGCGAGCTGAACCAGGTCCACGGCCCGGTCCAGACCCAGTTTGGCTACCACCTGCTCGAAGTCACCAGCCGCAGTTAATCGGCCTGTTGCCGGCCGGCCTCAACCGCCGGCCGCTTTGGGCCGCCAGGCACCGTGGCCCGTCGCGGTGTGAGGAGCACGCCTTGAACGACCCCATCATCTCGATCGAGGGCTTGAATAAAACCTACGAAGGTGGCTTTCAAGCGCTCAAGCACGTGGATTTGTCCATCCAGCGTGGCGAAATTTTTGCGCTGCTCGGCCCGAACGGCGCGGGCAAGACCACCCTGATCAGTCTGGTATGCGGGCTGGTCAACCCAAGCGCCGGGCGCGTGAGCGTCGACGGCTTCGACAACGTCAAGCAGTACCGCCAGGCGCGCGAGCGCATCGGCCTGGTGCCCCAGGAGCTGACCAACGAGGCGTTTGAAACGGTCTGGAACACGGTGAGCTTCAGCCGCGGGCTGTTTGGCAAGGCGCCCAACCCGGCCCACATCGAAAAGGTACTCAAGTCGCTGGCGCTGTGGGACAAGCGCAATAACCGCCTGATCACGCTTTCCGGTGGCATGAAGCGCCGCGTATTGATCGCCAAGGCGCTCTCCCACGAGCCGCGTATCCTGTTTCTCGACGAGCCCACCGCCGGCGTGGACGTGGCGCTACGCCGCGACATGTGGGAGGTGGTGCGCAAGCTTCGCGACGACGGCGTCACCATCATACTCACCACCCACTACATCGAAGAGGCCGAGGAGATGGCCGATCGCATCGGCGTGATCAACGGCGGCGAAGTGGTGCTGGTGGAAGAGAAAGCCGCGCTGATGAAAAAGCTCGGCAGCAAGCAGCTCACTCTTGAGCTTCATACGCCGCTTGAAGCGCTGCCGCCGCGCCTGCAGGTCGACACCCTGACGCTGAGTGGTGATGGCCGCTCGCTGGTGTATACCTACGACGGTCACCAGGAAGAGGAGGGCCGCGGCGTGTCGGCGCTTTTGAGCGTGCTCAACGAAGAGGAGATCCTGGTGAAGGATTTACATACCCGGCAGAGCTCGCTGGAGGATATTTTCGTCGATCTGGTCAAGGAGCGCTCATGAATCTCTACCCCGTCCGTTCGATCTACATGGCGGAAATGGCGCGCACCCGGCGCACGCTGTTGCAAAGCATCGTCTCGCCGGTGATCTCCACCTCGCTCTACTTCGTGGTGTTTGGCGCGGCGATCGGCTCGCGCATTAGCGAGATCAACGGCGTGAGCTACGGCGCCTTTATCGTGCCCGGGTTGATCATGCTGATGCTTCTGACCCAGAGCGTGTCGAATGCCTCCTTCGGTATCTTCTTTCCCAAGTTTTCCGGCAGCATCTACGAAATTCTGTCGGCGCCCATTTCTTATCTGGAAGTGGTGGTGGGCTACGTGGGGGCGGCGGCGTCGAAGTCGATGCTGTTGGGGCTGATCATTCTCGGCACGTCGAGCTTTTTCGTGCCGTTGGAGATCGCCCACCCGTTCTGGATGCTCGCCTTTCTGGTGCTCACCGCCGTGACCTTCAGCCTGCTGGGTTTCATCATTGGTATCTGGGCGGATGGCTTCGACAAGCTGCAGATCGTGCCGCTTCTGATCATCACGCCGCTGACGTTTCTGGGCGGCAGCTTCTACTCCATCGATATGCTCCCGCCGTTTTGGCAGGCCGTGACGCTGGCCAACCCGGTGGTGTATCTGATCAGCGGCTTTCGCTGGAGCTTCTACGGCATCAGCGATGTCAGCCTCTGGGCGAGTGTCGGCATGGTCGCGCTCTTTCTCGCCGTGAGCCTGGCCATGGTGGGCTGGATTTTCCACACTGGCTACCGGCTCAAGCCTTGACCCCTTTCGATCGTTCAACCGCTTAAAAGGCTCGTTTCTCTATGCCGCTTTTGCAAAGCATCGTGCACCGTTTGGACCCTACACTTGACGGCGAACGTCTGACCGTCACCGCTGCCCCGGGGCCCGCCGACAGTAATGACGACACGATGGCCGCGTTGGTCAGCAAGCTCGCGGACACCTACAACACCAAGGCGAAGGGCTGGGGGCGGTTTGCCAGCGAAGGCGAGCAGGCCGGGCCGCTGGTGGCCTGGCTCGACGCGTATTCGAAAGGCGAGCTTGAGTTCGAAGCGCTGAGCACTCAGCTGACCGAGCGGCTGGCCCGCGAATTACAGGAAACACTCTCGGTGGGCGGCTATCTGGTCATCGCCCATCAGCGCCAGGGCGATACCGAAACGTTTTTTTTCGCACTGTTACATCAGCGTGAAGGCATCGGCATCGGGGAGGCGCACCAGGCGGTGCCCGCCGCCCAGCTCAATACTCAGCAGCTCACCCTGGCCGCGCGGGTCAATCTGACCCAGTGGCAGCAAGGGAGCGGCGCGGGCAGCCAGCAGTACGTCTCGTTTTTGAAAGACCGCGGCGCGAAGAAGCTGGCCGACGGCGTGGCGGCGGTGCTCGGCATGGAAGAGGGCATCGATGCCCCCGCCGAAACCCGCACGCTGCTCAAGGCCTTCAGCGACTACGTGGAAAGCGAAGACCTCGACGAAGAAGCGAGCCGTGAGAAAACCGACACCCTGGTCGACTACGCCCACGAGCAGATGCGCCGCGGCGAGCCGATGACGCTCGAGGAGCTTTCGGGACTGGTCGACGAGCAAGCACCCAAGGCGTTCTATGAGCACATTCGTAACGCCGACTACGGCCTTTCGCCGGAGATTCCGCCGGACAAGAAAACGCTGAGCCAGTTTCGTCGCTTTACCGGCCGCGCCGGCGGCGTCTCGATCAGCTTCGACTCGCACCTTTTGGGTTCGAGCATCGAGTACGACGAAGGCCAGGACCGGCTGATCATCAAGCAGGTGCCCAAGCAGCTCAAGGAGCAGCTCGCCAAGCGCAAGGAGTGACCTTTATGCGCGGCGGCGAGTCAGTAGATAGACGTGTGAGGATGATCAAGGACGCGGCAAGCGTTTAAAAGGAGAGGGCCATGCTGGAGGCAATTCGAGACTTTTTTCACGACGCGCTGGCCGCACCGGAAGGGCGCGAGAACCATCACCTGACGCTGGAACTCGCCACGGCGGCGCTTCTGTGCGAAGTGGTGCGCGCCGACTACGAGCAAACCCCGGAGGAGCAGGCGGCGCTCAAGCAGATGCTGATGACGCGCTATCGATTGGATGACGCGCGGGTAAGCGAGCTGATGGCGCTGGCCGAAGCGGAGGTCGATGAGGCGGTCGACCACTACCAGTTCGTCAGCCTCATCAAGGAGCACTACGACTACGCCCAGCGCTTCGAGCTGGTAGCGCTGATGTGGCAGCTGGCCTGGGCGGACGGCAGCGTCGACCCGCTCGAGGAGCACCGCATTCGCCGCCTGGCGGATCTTCTGCATGTCAGCCACCGCGATTTCATTCGCGCCAAGCTCGACGTCCAGGAGCAGCGCCCACCCCATGCGTGATGACAACGATGCGTCCAGCCTGACCGAGCTTTTGGATGCGCTGGATCAAATGGAAAACGAGAAGACTCGCGTCAGCGTCGAGGACATTGTCGACGCCGTGGGGCGGCGCTCTTTCGGGCCGATGCTGCTGGTGGCGGGGCTGATCGTGTTGGCACCGGTCGTCGGCGATATCCCCGGGGTGCCCACCCTGATGGCCGCACTGGTACTGCTGACCTCGAGCCAGCTGCTGTTCGGGCGCCGCTTTTTTTGGCTTCCGCGCTGGCTTTTGAACCGCTCGGTGTCGCGCAAGGGGTTCGACAAGGCGCTCAGATGGATGCGCAAGCCCGGGCGCTGGGTCGACGGGCTGATGGGCGTGCGTTTGGCGTGGATGAGCGGCTATCTGGGCATGCGCGCAACGGCGCTGGCCTGCGCGCTGATCGCGCTGGCCATGCCGCCCATGGAGTTTGTCCCCTTTTCCGCCAATGGCGCGGGCCTGGCGCTGACGCTTTATGGACTGGGGCTGGTCGCCAGGGACGGGCTGGTGCTGGCTCTGGGGTTTCTAATCACCGGCGCCACGTTTACCGCGATTCTCGTTTATTTTCTATAGCGTGACGTGATCCTGCACCGTGCAGGCGTTTGATCGATCACTCAAGGAGAATGCATGTCAGAGTCACAACCACCACCGCCTAAAACGCCAGACGAGCAGTCCAGCTGGGAGCGGCGTATCGAAACCGTGCTATGGCGATCACGCTTTCTGGTGTTACTGGCGGTCGTGCCGAGCCTGCTGGGATCCATTGCGTTGTTCGTTGTTGGCACGCTGGATATCGTCAGCGTTGTACTCGATGTGGTCCGCTACTATCTGCTGGATAGCAGCCAGAACATTCATGATACGCTGGTGCCTGACATCATCATTGCGGTGGACATCTACCTGATCGCCATCGTGCTGCTGATTTTTAGCCTGGGGATCTATCGACTTTTCGTGTCACGCATCGATCAGGCTGAAGCGCGCTATCCCCGTCACCCCTTCAACGTTGCCTCGCTCGATCAACTCAAGGACAAGATCACCCGGGTGGTGATCCTGGCCGTCATCATCGAGTTCTTTCGCGCCGTGGTGGATATTCGCTTCACGACGCCGCTCGAGGCCATTTATCTAGCGCTTTCAGTGCTGGCGCTGGCCGCTACGCTCTACCTGATGAGCCAGTCGCACAAAAAAGAGTGAATGAAAGAGCAACGCGCCGCGTGACCCAGCGAGCATTAGCGTGGCGCTTGTAACAAGCGGGCTACCAGCCGATTCAGCTGCTGCTGAAACTGCCCACCGGGGGACGGCGGGTTGGGGTTGGAGGTGATCGCCACCGTCATCGCGCGCTCCGGGATCACGAACAGTGCCTGGCCGCCGTAGCCGCGCCCGTAGTAGACCGGCGTGTCGCCGAAAGTGGTCACGAACCAGCCAAGCCCATAGCCATCCCCCGTCCAGGGCGACCGGCCCCGCGGCGTCCAGGACGCCTCCACATAACCTTCCGGCAGTAGTCGCTCGCCATCGACCACGCCGTCCAGTCGATACAGCTCACCGATCTCGACCAGCGCCCGCGGCGAAAGCTGCATGTCGTTGCCGCCAAAAAAAACGCCTTGCGGGTCCTGCAGCCAGCGGGGAAGGGTGATGTGAAGAGGCTCAGCCAACAGGCGCTGGGCAAGCTGGTAGGTGGATTCACCGCTGCCGTAAGTAAGTGCGGCGGAGACCAGGTGGCTCGAGCCGGTGGAGTAGAGCATGCGCCCGCCGGGCTCGTCCACGAAGGGGCGAGAAAGGGCGTTTTCCACCCAGTTGGGGCTCGCGACCCAGCCGCTGTAGTTCTCGCCGGAGGTACGCTCGAGCCCCGCCTGCATGGAAAGCAGGTTCTCGAGAGTGATGTCGCTCACGCGCGGGTCCAGCCCCATTGGGACGCGCTCACCCAGTAGTTCGACCAACCGCTGGTCGAGCGAGTCGATTACGCCGGCTTCAATCGCCGCACCGGTAATGGCCGCCAGCACCGTCTTGGAGAGCGACTTCACGTTGACCGGCGTGCTCGTCCCCGGCCCACCCTGATGAAATTCGTGTACCCGATGCCCGTCCACCGCCACCACGACCGTATGCAGCCGGTCGAGCGCGCCGGCCTGCTCATCGAGCGCCTTGAAGGCCGCGTCGGAGGGCGTTTGGGCAAGCGCCCCTTCGCTCAAGAGCGCTAACCCCAGCACGAGCATCACCGCTTGAGAGAACATTCGCACGCGCATGGGTTTTCCTTTTTGTAATGCCAACGAGGCTTTCAAAAAGCGTAGAGCGTGCGCGCGCCAGGCGCACGTAAATTACGCAAACCGCCCCAAAGCCTGCTAGTCTGAGGATGTTGCCTCGATGGGTAAGCAACCCTTTGATTTTCCTAAAACGCAAAAAAGCAAGGAGCGCCGCAATGCGTAACATCATCTATATCGTGGGTCTGGTCGTCGTCGTGCTGTTCATTCTTTCGATGCTTGGCCTGCGCTAATCAAGGCGCCGTGCCAAACACAAACGCCCGCAAATGCGGGCGTTTTTACGTTCGAGCGGAGCCTTTTGCGCTAGGCGCAGTCCGCCGCGCCCTGGCCGAACAGGTCGAACATGATGTCCCGGCCAAGGGAGGTCAGCACGAAACGCCCTTCCTGATTGGTCATTCCCGCCGCGTTTGATTCAAGCATTTCACGACACGCCGCCCAGCCCGCATCCTGCTCATCGAGCGCCGCGATCTCGCGCTTTGCCAACCCGCAGCCGGGCAGCGTCACGGTTTCCAACACATGACCGTTCACGTACAAAAGCTCTGCCAGTGTGAACAGGCACTGACGCAGCCGAGACGCGTCTACGGCGGCAGAGGCGGCGGGGGTGTCACCTTCGCAGGGCATTGAATGCTCCATCGATTAACGAACAACGTTTCCCTAGTGTAATGGAGCTGACCTATTTAGACCAAGGTCTAAGTTTTTGGCGTGTTCAACGCTTGGGCTCGGTACGTATTGCGCCCTGCGGTTATTTCCTCTTGGGTGGCTCTTTTAACCGAAAAAGTCGTAAAGATTACAGAAAATAACCGTTTACTAAGTTAAAAGTGTGATAAAGGCTAAAGACACTGCGCGATTTGCCGATAATCAATGCATTGACACAGGCAAATTTCAGCTCGCCTAAAGAGCAGGCGATCACATTTAAAGGGGCAGCAATCGATGGCTTCCATATCTTCACTGGGCATTGGCTCGGGGCTCGATTTAAACGGGCTATTGGATCAGCTTCAAACCGCCGAGCGCGCCAAACTTCAGCCCATTGCCGAGCAGGTTCAATCTGCCAACACGACCGTCTCTGCCTATGGAGCGCTCAAAAGCGCGGTTTCCACGTTCCAGGATGCCACCCAGGCGTTGAACGATACGTCGTCGTTTGAAAGCCTCACCACCAATGTCGAGGGCGACGGTGTTATCGCCATTGCGTCCAGCGAAGCACAGGCGGGCCGGTACGACGTAGAGGTCGATCAACTGGCAACTGCTGGTAGCCTCGTGACAGAGCGTTTGGATAGCGCTGACGAAAGTGTTGTCAGCGGTGAGCAGACGCTCAGCTTCGCACTGACTGAAGGCAGTATGCCCGAGATCACGATCGCCGATGGCAGTTCGCTTGAAGACATTCGAGACGCCATCAACGATCAAGGCGGCGGTCAGGTGACTGCCTCTATCATCAACGACGGGCAAGGGTATCGGCTCTCGGTCATGTCGAGCGAGACCGGCGCTGATGCCAGTATCGAAAGTACCAATTTCTCGACCATTCTATCCGGTGATGGCACCACCTCGGACACTCAGGTCGTGCAAAAGGGACAGAACGCGGCATTCAACGTCAACGGTATCGATATCGTCAGTGCCTCCAACCAGGTCGAGGGCGCCATTCAAGGAATGACCTTGACGCTCACGGAGGCCGGTACTTCGAGTACCATCAAGGTCGAGCAGGATAATGAAGCACTGCGTGAGAACGTGAATACCTTTGTGGAAAGCTTCAACACGCTCAAGAGCACCTTGAATACCTTGACCAACTTCGATGTGGAAACGGGCCAGTCGGGAGGCTTGAACGCTGATGCGACCACACGAGCCGTCGAGCGCGAGCTCCGTCAGGCTATTAGCGGTATGACCGGCGGTGACGGCTTCAACGTACTGTCCGACGTCGGCATTTCATTGCAAACCGACGGTACGCTAAAGGTCGATGACGAAAAGCTGGATAACGTCATTGCCACCCAGCCGGACAGGCTGGCCCAATTTTTCGCAGGGAGCAGCGAAGGAGGCGGCATGGCCGGACAAATCAATACGTCTCTTGAGCGCCTGGTAGGCGATGGCGGCCGCCTTGATACGGCCAAAGAAAATGCAGAAAGCCGCGTCGAGTCGCTACAGGAGCGCTATAGCCGAACCGAAGAGCGCATCGGGCAAACCGTCGAGCGTTATCGTGTTCAGTTTCAAGCAATGGATAGCATGGTGGCGCAAATGAATCAGACGGGTGCCTATCTCGAACAGCAGTTGGGAATGCTGGCCCAAACCAACCAGAGCTAGGCCCAGCTCTCACGGACAGGAAATGCCCAGCTACAACGCTGGGCTTTTTTTAGAGGTATCTTTTGAAGGTACCTAAAGTTCGTTATCACCCCGCCGATAAACAAGGTAATCAACCCATACTCTTTGCTACTTATTACTCGAGGATTTAACCCATGGCATCAATCTCCGCGCTTGGTGTAGGTTCCGGGTTGGACTTGAACGGTCTGGTGGATCAGCTCAAAGCCGCTGAGCGCCAGAAGCTTACCCCCGTTTTACAGCAGCAAAGTGCTCAAAAGACCAAAATTTCGGCCTATGGGCGTCTTGAGTCGGCGATGGACCGGGTCAATACCTCGGTAAAGGCGCTAAACGATGCCTCGACCTTCAAACAGCAAAAAAGCACGGTAACCGGCAGTGGCGTTCTGGCCACGGCGGGTGAGAAGGCCAACCCTGGGCGCTTTGAAATTAGCGTGTCTCAGCTGGCTCGTGCCGGCAGCGCGGCGTCCAATAGTGTGGCGCTGGATCAGGAGCTCACTGCTACTGATACGAAATTGAAGCTCAATTTCGGCGCGGGCACTACGCAGACGAGCCTTGACGTCGATATCAAGGCAGGCAGCACGCTAGCCCAGGTACGCGATCAGATCAATGCAAATAAGGAGTCGGGTGTTACCGCCTCGCTTGTCAACGATGGCACCGGATACCGTTTGGCGCTCAGCTCAAAGGAAACCGGCAAGGACGCCTCGCTCACAGGGTTTTCTGGTCTCGATGGGCTTGCCATGGATAGCACGACGGTGCGGTTAGGCCAGGACGCCGCGCTCAACGTCAACGGCATCGCGATCACCAGCAAGACCAACCGCGTCGAAGGCGCTATTGAGGGTGTAACGCTCGATCTCACCGCCGTGTCGGAATCCCCCGCCACCCTGGTGATCGAGCGAGACAACGACTCCTTGAAGGAGGCGATCAATAACTTCGTCAGTAACTACAACGAAATGAAATCGACCGTAGAGCGCATGACCAAGTTCAACGGCGAAGGCGAGATTTCGGGCGAGCTGATAGGTGACCGTACCGTACGCACTATCGAAAACCGCTTGAGTCGTGACGTGAGCGACAGCTTGGCGGGCGGCGATATCACACGGCTGTCTGAAATCGGAATCTCAATTGATGAGCGCGGGCGCTTGAAGGTCGACGAAGAAAAGCTCGATGCCGCTGTTGCCAACGACCCTGAAGGCCTATCTGCCTTCTTCGCTGGTGACAGCAAGGAAGCAGGCTTTGCAGGGCGCCTCAGCACAACATTGACGACCATTACCTCAGAAGATGGCCTCATTAAAAGCTCGGTCACCAGTGCAGAACAGCGAATCGAGAGTCTCGATAAGCGCAAGGAGCGCATGGAAGCCAGCATCGAGCGCAACGTGGAGCGCTATCGTAAGCAGTTTGCCCAGCTCGATGGCATGATTGCGCAGATGAACTCCATGAGCAGCTACCTGGGCCAGCAGTTCGATATGCTGAGCAATATGCAGAAGTAGTAAACCTTGCTATCAAACGAAACGGTGCTAATACGCTCTCGTTCGTAACGACAATTTATTTTATCAGCGGGGCCGTAAGGCCCCGTTATAGTTTCAAGGCCAAATTTTCATAAAAAAGTGGGTAAATGAGCTAAAGGATCGCCCCGCTTCGCCGTTAATTATAACAACGGCGATGCAAGCGCCGATTTATAGGCCTCTCTTGGGCCACTAAACACAGAGGATTACCCCATGTCCGTCATCAATACCAACATCACTTCCATGATCGGCCAGAACAACCTGAGCAAGTCCCAGGGCATGCTGGCTCAGGCGCAGGAGCGTCTTTCTTCCGGCCTGCGTATCAACAGCGCCTCCGACGACGCAGCAGGTCAGGCGATCGCCAACAAGATGACCGCCCAGATCAAGGGTATGGATCAGGCGAGCCGTAACGCCAGCGACGGTATCTCGCTCGTTCAAACCATGGAAGGCGGCCTGGACCAGATCAACGACAACCTGCAGCGTATTCGTGAACTGGCGGTACAGGGTGCTAACGACACTAACACCGCCGATGACCGCGCGGCGATCACCACCGAGATCAACGAGCGTATCGCTGAGATCGACCGCGTAGCGGGCAGCAACAACTTCAACGGCACTAACCTGTTGTCAAGCGGCGCGAGCACGGCGCTCAATATCCAGGTCGGTTCTAACACCAGCGGCAACGACACTATTACCGTCAATACTTTCGACGCAACTAGCAGTGCGCTGGGTGTTAGCGGGTCTGCGGCGGCTCTCTCCGGTGCCGGCGCGACTCA
The DNA here is from genome assembly GCF_031954245.1 of Halomonas sp. PAMB 3264. Taxonomy (NCBI): domain Bacteria; kingdom Pseudomonadati; phylum Pseudomonadota; class Gammaproteobacteria; order Oceanospirillales; family Halomonadaceae; genus Halomonas; species Halomonas sp. PAMB 3264. The sequence goes on along the minus strand of NZ_CP134866.1, from coordinate 3,184,886 downwards.
CGACAACTTCCAGACGCTGATCGACAATGTCGATACCGCCGTCAAGTCGCTCGACACGCAGCGTGCGACTCTGGGTGCCACGCTGAACCGCTTCGACTCTGTGATCGATAACCTGGCGACCACGACTACTAACCTTTCCGAAGCGCGCTCACGCATCGAAGATGCCGACTACGCGAAAGAAGTGTCGAACATGACACGCGCCAACATCCTTCAGCAGGCGGGTACGTCCATGCTGGCCCAGGCTAACCAGACCCCGCAGTCTGTACTGTCTCTGCTGGGTTAATCGCTCAAGCAGTAGTACCACGAGCGAAGTGAACGACGGGGCCGCAAGGCCCCGTTTTTCGTTGGGCGCCTCGCGCATTTTTCTCATGTGAATCGCGCGAAAGGCCTAAAGAAGTGCCTCCAACAGCCGTTAATTATAATAACGGCGATGCAAGCGCCGATTTAAAGGCCTCTCCTGGGCCACTAAACACAGAGGATTACCCCATGTCCGTCATCAATACCAACATTACTTCCATGATTGGCCAGAACAACCTGAGCAAGTCCCAGGGCATGCTGGCTCAGGCGCAGGAGCGTCTTTCTTCCGGCCTGCGTATCAACAGCGCCTCCGACGACGCAGCAGGTCAGGCGATCGCCAACAAGATGACCGCCCAGATCAAGGGTATGGATCAGGCGAGCCGTAACGCCAGCGACGGTATCTCGCTCGTTCAAACCATGGAAGGCGGCCTGGACCAGATCAACGACAACCTGCAGCGTATTCGTGAGCTGGCGGTTCAGGGTGCCAACGACACCAACACCGACGATGATCGCGCCGCAATCGAAACCGAGATCAACGAGCGTCTGGCCGAGATCGACCGCGTGGCAGGCAGCAACAACTTTAACGGTACCAATCTTCTTAACGCCAGCGGCAGCCTGAGCATCCAGGTTGGTTCCAATACCGATGTTGAAGACGTCATCAATGTTAAGACTGTCGATGCTACCGTGTCGGGCCTGGAACTGACTAGCGCCTCGGGCGGAGTCGTTGCAGCGGCTTCCGGCGGCGCCGCTACCTTTACGGCGGCTAGCGGAGCTGGCGCCCACACCAGCTTCCAAAGCCTGATCGATGCCGTTGATACTGCTACTAAAACACTCGATACCAACCGCGCTACTTTGGGTGCTACGCTGAACCGCTTCGACTCTGTGATCGACAACCTGGCGACCACCTCGACCAACCTGTCCGAAGCACGCTCGCGAATCGAGGACGCCGACTACGCCAAGGAAGTGTCGAACATGACGCGCGCCAACATCCTCCAGCAGGCGGGTACGTCGATGCTGGCCCAGGCGAACCAGACGCCGCAGTCGGTATTGTCTCTGCTGGGCTAATAGTCGGGTAAGTGCTGCCATTGACAGCTAGAGTAACGGGGCCAATTGGCCCCGTTTTTCGTTCTTTCTGCAAGCAAAATTATTTTCACAAAACGGCTTTAAACTATTCAAGAATCCACGTTAGCGGCCGTTAATTATAATAACGGCGACGCAGTCGCCGACCTGTAGGCCCTTCTCAGGCCATAAAATACCGAGGATCTCATCCATGTCCGTTATCAATACCAACATCACTTCCATGATCGGCCAGAATAACCTGCGCGCTTCGCAGAGCATGCTGGCTCAGGCACAAGAACGTCTCTCTTCCGGTCTGCGCATCAACAGCGCATCCGACGATGCCGCCGGTCAGGCGATCGCAAACAAGATGACTGCTCAGATCAAGGGCATGGAGCAGGCCAGCCGTAACGCCAGCGACGGTATCTCACTCGTTCAGACCATGGAAGGCGGTCTGGATCAGATCAACGATAACCTGCAGCGTATTCGCGAGCTAGCGGTACAAGGTGCTAACGATACTAACACCGCCGATGACCGCGCCGCGATCGCAACCGAGATCAACGAGCGTATCGCCGAAATCGATCGCGTAGCGGGCAGCAACAACTTCAACGGTACTAACCTGCTTAATGTTAGCGGTGGCGGTACTCTGAACATTCAGGTTGGTTCGAATACATCGACCAATGATGTTATTGAGGTAAGCACAATCGATGCGACCAGTGCTTCTCTGGGCGTTAGTGGCGCAGCTGCCTTGCTTTCTGGAGCCGGTGCAACACATGCTAATTTCCAGAGCTTAATCGACGCTGTCGATGGCGCAACGAAAACCCTGGATACCAACCGCGCGACTTTGGGCGCCACGTTGAACCGCTTCGATTCCGTGATCGATAACCTGGCGACCACCTCGACCAACCTGTCGGAAGCGCGCTCACGTATCGAGGATGCCGATTATGCCAAGGAGGTGTCCAACATGACCCGCGCCAACATTCTGCAGCAGGCGGGTACGTCCATGCTGGCTCAGGCCAATCAGACCCCGCAGTCCGTTCTATCTCTGCTTGGTTAATAACACATTAATGAGTGTCGACGGGGCCGAAAGGCCCCGTTTTCGTTATAGGCTTGAGAGAAATATGGAACACTTCGTTACACGCTATAACCCCCGCATAGCCTGAAAATAACGCAGATCTTCTGCATCATTTTTCTATAGCGTTACTCTTTGCTACATAAAAAAAGCCTTGTTTCTTCAAGTGTTGGATATAGCAGCCGTTACCCCTTGGTAGCGACGGCACAAGCGTCGCCAAGTTGGCCCGCTGGCCAGTTATACTTCAAGGAGCAATACTCATGTCTGTAATCAATACGAATATCACCTCCATGATTGGCCAGAATAATCTGAGCTCTTCACAAAGCATGCTGGCTCAGGCGCAGGAGCGTCTCTCTTCCGGACTGCGTATTAACAGCGCCTCCGACGATGCCGCAGGTCAAGCCATCGCCAACAAGATGACTGCCCAAATCAACGGTATGAGCCAAGCCAGCCGTAACGCCAGCGACGGCATTTCCTTGGTGCAAACCATGGAAGGTGGTCTCGATCAGATCAACGACAACCTGCAACGTATTCGTGAGCTGGCGGTGCAGGGCGCTAACGATACCAACACGGAAGAAGATCGCGCGGCGATTGCCACCGAGATCACTGAGCGTATTGAAGAAATTGATCGTGTTGCGGGTAGCAACAACTTCAACGGTACTAACTTGCTGGACGGCGTTAGTACTGACGACCTGGAAATTCAGATCGGCGCGAACACCACTGACGATGACACCATTTCAGTAAGCCGCTTTGACGCCACTAGCGACAACCTGGGCGCGGTGAGTGGTGGGGTTGCCAACCTGGAGGCAGCGGCCACCGCGGTATCAGGTGGTGGTGACCATAGTGATTTCCAATCTTTGATTAATTCAGTGGATAGCGCCGTAAAAGAATTGGACACTAATCGTGCGGAGCTGGGTGCCACGCTCAACCGTTTCGATTCGGTGATCGACAACCTGGCAACGACCGAAACCAACCTTTCCGAAGCTCGGTCGCGCATCGAAGATGCCGACTACGCGGATGAGGTCTCCAACATGACCCGCGCTAATATCCTCCAGCAGGCGGGCACCTCCATGCTGGCGCAGGCTAACCAGACGCCGCAGTCCGTACTGTCTCTGCTGGGTTAATTGCTCGAGCAGTAGCACAACGAGTGAAGTGAACGACGGGGCCGCAAGGCCCCGTTTTTCGTTGGGCGCCTCCCGCATTTTTTCTCATGTGAATCGCGCGAAAGGCCTAAAGAAGTACCTCCAACAGCCGTTAATTATAATAACGGCGATGCAAGCGCCGATTTAAAGGCCTCTTCTGGGCCACTAAACACAGAGGATTACCCCATGTCCGTCATCAATACCAACATTACTTCCATGATTGGCCAGAACAACCTGAGCAAGTCCCAGGGCATGCTGGCTCAGGCGCAGGAGCGTCTCTCTTCCGGCCTGCGTATCAACAGCGCTTCCGACGACGCAGCGGGCCAGGCCATCGCTAACAAGATGACCGCCCAGATCAAGGGTATGGATCAGGCGAGCCGTAACGCCAGCGACGGTATCTCGCTCGTTCAAACCATGGAAGGCGGTCTGGACCAGATCAACGACAACCTGCAGCGTATTCGCGAATTGGCGGTTCAGGGCGCCAACGATACCAACACCGCCGATGACCGTACTGCGATCACCACTGAGATCAACGAGCGTCTGGCCGAGATCGACCGCGTAGCAGGCAGCAACAACTTCAACGGCACTAGCTTGCTCAATGCCAGCGGCAGCCTGAGCATTCAGGTTGGCTCCAACACCGATTCCGAAGACGTGATTAGTGTCAAGACCGTCGATGCGACTGTGGCGGGTCTGGGCTTAGCAAGCGGCAGTGAAATCACCGGCACCACATTTGCCGTTAGTGGTGGCACCGCAGCCCACAGCAGCTTCCAGAATCTAATCGACTCCGTCGATGCCGCGACCAAGACTCTGGACACCAACCGCGCAACCTTGGGTGCCACGCTGAACCGCTTCGACTCCGTAATCGACAACCTGGCGACCACCTCGACCAACCTGTCCGAAGCGCGCTCACGAATCGAAGACGCCGATTACGCGAAAGAAGTGTCCAACATGACTCGCGCCAACATCCTTCAGCAGGCGGGTACCTCCATGCTGGCCCAGGCGAACCAGACGCCGCAGTCTGTACTGTCTCTGCTGGGTTAATTCTTTCAGCGGTACAACTAATGAAACAACCGAACGGGGCCAAAAGGCCCCGTTTTCTTTTAGGTGGCTCAGTGTCAGCTCCTTTACACGTTTCCTACCAGGCCAGCCTAAAGCGTGGCGTCGCACATTCGGTAACTATAATTATCTCCTTCGCAACCCTGGTTCCTGAAGCAGTCCATGGAATACCTGCTTAAAAACCGGTGCATTTGCCTCTTTGGTACACGTGGTCGCGAAGTAGACTAGGCAGACTGCCACTTTTTTGCGAGCTGCCTAATGGCCAAGACGACTCCCGCCACACCCAAACGTAAACCTCGTTTGCTATGGGCCAACCCGTTCTGCCTTTTGGATACGTCCAGCGGTGCAAGCATGACCGTACGCCAAATGCTGCTTCAGTTAGTGGCCAATGGGTATGACGTCAAAGTGCTGGGAGCGACGGTATTCGACAACCCCAAGGGAATGGCGATTCTCAAGGAGCAGTTCGCTGATCTCGATTCCCATCTGCACCAGTTGATTGACGCGAAAGATGGTCCTCTGACTCATCAGATGCTCGTGAGCTACAGCTATAACCGGAATCATTTCACCACGCACGAAGAAGGGCTCTGGTATAGCCAGTATGTATATCTGTTGGATTCCTTCAAGCCGGACGTTGTGTGGTTCTACGGTGGCCAGACCGTGGATATGCTTATCGCCGACGAGGCCCGCGATCGAGGTATCCCCGTGGCCTTTTATCTGGCTAATGGCAACTATAAATCGCCCCGCTGGTGCCGTGATATTGATCTGATCGTAACCGACAGCCAAGCAACGGCAGACATGTATCGCAAGGAAGTAGGATTTACCTCCACGCCGGTAGGCAAGTTCATTGCCTCGGACCGCTTCGTTGCCGATGAGCACGAGCGCAAGCGACTTCTTTTTGTGAATCCGAGCTGGCAGAAGGGCGCCAGCGTGTTCGTACAACTGGCTGAAAAGCTCGAGCGAGAGCGTCCGGATATCGAACTTGAGGTCGTGGAGGCGCGCGCCGATTGGTCGGCCGTGCTGCGTGAGACGACCAAGCGGATGGGGCAACAGCGCAGCACGTTGAGTAACGTGACTGTGACGGGTAATACCAGTGATATGCGAGGGCCTTATAGCCGCGCGCGCGTATTGGCTGCGCCCAGCCTCTGGTGGGAGAGCTCCGGGCGGGTGCTTGCTGAGGCCATGCTCAATGGTATACCGGCGCTGATCACCAATCGCGGTGGCATGCCCGAAATGGTAGGTAAGGCGGGTATCACCTTCGATTTCCCCGAACAGTGTTATGAAGAGCCCTACCAGCATCTGCTTGGCGAGCAAGAGTTACAGCCGCTATTCAATGCAGCGGTCGCTTTTTTCGATGATGAGGCGCTCTATCAGAAATACGTGGCACAGGCTTTCAACGTAGGTGAAGAGAAACACCACATTGATCGTGCTACCGACAGACTGCTTAGTGCCTTGGCTCCTCTGGTGCGAGAACGCGCTGGTAACAAGGAGTTTTCGGCCAGCCAGAAGAAGCGTCATCGCCAACGCCTTCCAAGCAGGGCCACCAAGCCAGAAATGAAAGTGGATCGCACTCTACAGCAGCTGATCAACGGCAAAATAAAAGGCGTTTTGGGGAGCGACACCCAAGCGACCAAGCTGCATCTCACTGAAGATTTTACTTGGCAATTAAAGGGGAAGATCATCGTACTTGATAATCGTGCCAACCTGATCAAGAGTGGTTTGGCTGATCAGATGGCAGTAACTGGTGCGTTCGCTATCGTAGCCTTTGACCCCGCCAGCGAAATCAAGACGCCCAAGCAATACGAAGGCAGTGATACGATTCAGCTTTTCCAGCACGCTTTATTGGGCGATGGTCGACCGGCCACCCTGCATGCCTGCGTTGCCCCGGAAATGACCAGCACTTTGGCACCCCTTTCGGCAGATAAATTAGCCGAACGCCACCATTTAGGGGCACAGGAAATCGCGGATCTGCCGATCAATACGGTAGCTGTGGACAGCATTACGGGGCTGGAGAGCCTCGATTGGCTCATTCTGGACGAGTTGAGCGATGCCATGGCCGTTCTGGAAAACGGCAAGCAATATCTCGAACAGACGCTGCTGGTTCAGGCACGCGTGCCGTTTCAATTAACTCACGAGAAGCAGCCCAGCCTTGCCGAGCTACAGCATTGGGCGAGCCGCAACGGGTTCCGTTTCTACCGTTTTCATAATATCCGCCACCATAGCCATCTGCCGGAAAAACTGAACGAGCGTTCGCCCTGCGCCAGCGAGCAGGAGAGTGCGGATGTACTCTTTCTACCCAGTTACGAGCGTATGGCGAAGCTTAGCGATAAGCAGAAAAGAAAACTCGCTTTTATCATGAGTGCCTGCTTTGCCGCACATGATATGGCCTTCGAGTTGATGGCGGGCATCAGTCACGACAAAGCGTTAGAATTTCTCGAAGCCCACAAGCTTTTGCCTTCTGCTACACAAACCGACGGCGGTGATGAAAATCGCTCTTCGACGCGGATGGACGCGTCTCGAGCCGCCTTTCTGGGGCACGACGACAACCTTTTGGCGTTAATTGATTGATATAGCAGAGGCGGCTTGAATGTTTGCTTACGAAAAGTTCGATGTTTTTGACGAGATAGTCTCGAGTCTGCCGGTGGGTAGCGCGCTGACCTACTCACCACTGCTCAGGGAGGGCTTTCAGTTCTGCCTGGACAAAGCAGATAAAATTGGCGATGTCGAGAACACAAAAAGCTTGGGGCTGTCGGGCGTCGATCGTTCTCGATACCCGGCCAAACGCGAAATCAGAAAGATTGGTTACTTCCACGACCAGGATTTTTTGAGCAATATTCTGACCGGTTTTGAGGCGCAAGGTGTCACGGTCGAAAAGCTCGAACTTATTCCTGCGCGATTCAAGAAAGTGCTAAGTAACAAGCAGCGAGAGGAGATCGACTTTTTCGATCATCACCTGCGTACTTCGTTTGGCTGCGATATCCGCGAGAAGCTCGAAGAGCGTTTTCATCTCGTCAACGCCATGATTCCAAAGTACTACGACCTGCTCAAGGAATCAGGAGTCGATGCTCTCGTTTTCAGGGTCTACTACGGGCTTAACTACTTCCCCATTATCTTTGCCTGCAAGATGCTGGGGATTACCGTAATTGACGTTCAGCACGGTATTAATGGGCTTAAACACGTTTGCTATTCAAGATTCAAACACAGTGAAATTAACAGCCCATTTCTGCCAGATATCTTCTGGACATGGAGTGATATGGCAACACACATGTTGACCAAGGGAAGCGCCATTGAATCAGGCGCTACGGTGGTCGAGGGGGGCGGGCCTGTCTACCTTTCTCGCGATGCCAAGGAGGGAAATAAAATACTTTATACCCATCAGCCACAATCAAAGGGCATACCGGTGCCCTTGGAAGAGATCAAACGCGTTTATCAACTGAAAAAACGCGAGATCGTTGTCAGACCTCATCCACTGCATATTGGTGAAGCAAAAGAAGTGATGACTTTACTCCAAAAAGAGGGAGTCAAAGCGAAATTGGAGGATCCTAACAAGCTAGCGATCAATGATTCGTTAAAGCAGGCCGGTGTTCATATCACTTGGTCCTCCACCTGTGCACTAGATGCACTCAACTTTGGTGTGCCTTCTGTTCACTGCTCGGAGCTTATCGATGAGGTGGAGCGTGAGTTCGTAACTGGTCTTCTTTTTAGATGTTCCGAAGTCACTAAGGATAACCTCGTCAGAGATCTATCCAGGGCTAGCCCCTATAGTCTCGGTTCAAAAGAGCGTGTGACGCATGCGGTTTCGAAAGTATTGTCGCTTCCCGCTAGCGAAGGGAGCTCTTAATGAAAGCGAGTAGAGAGGTGCTGGTAACGGGAGCCGATGGATTTATCGGTTCTCATTTGGTCGAGCTTTTGGTCGAGGAGGGCTATCGCGTAAAGGCGCTTGCCCAATACAACTCCTTCAATAGCTGGGGGTGGCTTGAAGATATCGGCTGTTTGAACAGCGTAGAGGTCGTCAGTGGTGATGTCCGCGATCCCCACTTCTGTAAGTATATTACCCGGGAGGTTGACACGGTTTTTCACTTGGCAGCGCTCATTGCCATTCCTTACTCCTACATCGCGCCGGATAGCTACGTAGATACTAATGTCAAAGGTACGCTCAATATTTGCCAAGCAGCCCTTGATAATGGTGTAACTCGTTTAATTCATACCTCTACGAGTGAGGTATATGGCACTGCACAGTATGTCCCTATTGACGAGCATCATCCGTTGCAGCCGCAATCGCCTTACAGTGCGTCCAAGATAGCCGCTGATGCCATGGCAATGAGTTTCTATAATGCGTTCGATCTACCTGTTACGGTAGCTAGACCCTTCAACACCTATGGTCCCCGTCAGTCGGCTCGCGCCGTCATACCGACCATCATCAGCCAGATAGCATCCGGGATGAAGCAGATCAAGCTAGGCGATGTTTCGCCCACTCGTGACTTTAATTATGTGGAAGATACCTGTTGCGGTTTCCTGGCTTTGGCCAACAGCGATATTGCGATCGGCGAAACAGTAAACATCGCTTCTAACTACGAAATATCGGTCGGCGACACGCTCGGAATCATTCGTGAATTAATGGATCACGATGTCGAGTTCATTATTGACGAACAGAGGTTGCGTCCCGGTAAATCGGAAGTGTTCCGTCTTTGGGGAGATAACGCCCGCCTTCGCGAGATGACCGGTTTTTCCCCTCAGCACGACATTCGTGAAGGACTCAAGAAAACGATCGACTGGTTTTCTCAACCCAACCAGTTGGCAAAATACAAAGCCAATCTATATAACATTTGAGTTATACCATGCTGCCTAAGCTGATCGAATTCGTTCGTGGCTATTACCGTACGGAGGCGTTCAATCCCCTACCTGAACTTGTATCTCAAGGTGGTAGAAAAACCTATGTGGCTGAAACGATTGGATCTACTTTTGTTTCCAGCGTCAGGAACTATGTTGACAAGCTAGAGCATAGTATTGCCGTTTATAGGGGCATCCCCAACTCAATAGCGACAAACAAAGCGCCGTATCCTTATGAATATACGAACGATGAGCTGGGCTATAACTACGTCATGCTGACCCCAAACTCTGCGTGTGTGAATGGCCAGATCAAGCAAATCGAGACATTTGCTGGAGAGAAATGGCGCTTGGCAGCGGGCTTTGCTGATCACTTTGAGGCCGGTGATCCTCTCGTTATAACCGAGCAGGACGGGTGGCGTAGCAACTATTGGCTCAATGCGGTGATTCGTGGCGAGGTGGCGCAACGTGCGGAATGGCTCAAGCTGATCAAACACAAGATCATGGTGACATTGCTTATCGGGAAATTGAGGAGTTGGCTGCCCATGTATGCTCATTCGCCCGTCGGCGACATATCCCATTTAGAGTGTTTAGAGAAGCGAGTAGTTAATTTGGCTAGCAGCCTGATTCTGTTAGGCAGGAGGAGCGATGCGTAACGTCGCTGTTTTTACCGGAACTCGTGCCGAGTACGGTCTACTGTACTGGTTGATGAAAGAGATCGACGCTCATCCTCGACTATCGTTGCAGGTGATCGTGGCTGCCATGCACCTCTCTCCCGAATTCGGTAAAACATCTAACCTGATCGAATGTGATGGCTTTAGCATCGATGCTAAGGTCGAAATGCTGCTTTCTTCGAATACCGGCGTTGGTGTTGCGAAATCCATCGGTCTTGGCGTCATCAGTCTAGCCGATGCACTGGATCGCCTGAAACCTCATGTGATCGTGATTCTGGGCGATCGATTCGAAGCGTTAGCCGCAGCCCAAACGGCCCTGATGCTCAAGATTCCCATCTTGCATGTTCATGGCGGTGAGGTGACCGAAGGCGCCTACGATGATGCCATTCGCCACGCGATCACTAAAATGGCGATGATGCATGCTGTGGCAGCTGAGCCTTATCGGCAGCGAGTTATCCAGATGGGGGAGGATCCTCAACGTGTCGTGAATACCGGTGCGCTTGGATTGGATCATGTCAAACGCTCACCTCGTTTGAGCCGAGAAGCGCTTGCTAAAACGCTTCACTTTTCACTTGAACGCCCTTTTTTTCTGGTGACCTATCATCCTGAAACTCTTGCAGACGTGCCGGCACTGGAGAGTCTTCAAACTGTTCTTACAGCACTTGATGAGTGGCCTGACTACCAAGTCATCCTGACCTATCCGAATGCCGATGAGGGTGGGCGGGAGATGATAGGTGCTATTGAGGCGTATAGCGCGCGCCAGCCCCATCGCGTTATGGCCGTTCCATCGCTGGGATCCCAGCGCTACCACTCCGCGCTGGCCGAGTGCGCTGTCGTTATAGGTAATTCATCAAGCGGTATCATCGAGGCACCGAGCTTTCTGGCGCCGACCGTTAATATTGGTCAGCGGCAAGCTGGTCGTCTAGCCGCTGCGTCCGTGGTTAATTGCGATTCGACATCAGCTTCGATTCGAGGGGCTATTCAGCACGCGCTGAGCCCGGAGGTTCGCTCTGACACTCGACGTTTTCAAAACCCCTATGGGCAAGGTGATGCAGCCGGTCGCATTATGGACATGCTGTTATCCATGCCTTTGACCACGATCAAACGTTTCCATGACTATTTGGGGTAACCGTTTTGATATCCGATAAGGTATTCATCATTGCCGAAGCTGGCGTTAACCATAATGGCGACCGCCAGCGTGCTTTCGACCTCGTAGATGCCGCCGCCGCCTCTGGTGCCGACGCCGTAAAGTTTCAGACCTTTAACGCAAAGCGGCTGGCCGCTGGTTCGGCACCTAAAGCCGCTTACCAGCAGCAGACCACCGATGTCGGCGAGAGCCAGCTTGTCATGCTGCAGGCGTTGGAGCTGCCCATGGAGTGGCACAAGCCGCTCCAACACCATGCGCATCAGCGCGGAATCGAGTTTCTGTCGACCGCATTTGACCTGCAGAGCCTTGCGTTTCTGGAAACGCTGAAGCTACCTTTCTATAAGGTTCCCTCAGGGGAAATCACCAATGCGCCGCTGCTGTGGGCTTTTGCTAATACCGGAAAGCCACTCGTCGTTTCTACAGGCATGGCATCGCTGTCGGAGGTTGAGCAGGCGCTGGCGATCATCAGTCACGCCATTCGCAATGACCAGCCGCCACAAGACATGACGGAGGTCTGGCGAAACTGGAGTGAGCAAGTAGCACGCGAAGTGCTATCGGATAGGGTCAGCCTTCTGCACTGCACCTCGCAATATCCGACCCCCATGGCGGAAGTTAATTTAAGAGCTATGGATACTCTTTTCAGTGTTTTTGGCCTGCCGGTGGGTTACTCCGATCATACCCAGGATTTACTAATCCCGGTTGCCGCCACCGCTCGAGAAGCCACTATTATTGAAAAGCATTTTACTCTAGACCGCCAGTTACCGGGGCCGGATCATAAGGCGTCCTTGGAACCCAATGAACTCGCCCGTATGGTCGATGCCATTCGCCAGGTAAGTCTCGCGCTGGGCGATGGGTATAAGGCACCTCAGCCAAGCGAATGGCAAACGCGTGATGCCGCACGCCAGCAGTTAATAGCTCGGCGACCGATCAAACATGGGGAGACATTCACCCCGGACAACATGACCACTGCCAGAGCTGGCCGGGGCGAGCCTGCCTACCTCTACTGGGATTATCTGGGCAAACAAGCGATCCGCGATTATCGAGCGGGTGAAATGTTGTGAATGCTCCTCCTGTTATTCTTTTGGGAGCCGGTGGACACGCCAAGGTAGTCCTTGATCTTTTACGACTCACTGGGCGCACCGTTATCGGCGTATGCGACCCAATACTGGAGCACAAACCGGGTGGCCTATGGCGAGGAATTCCTGTACTGGGTGGTGATGACGACTTGTTAAGCCATGTAGCTGACACGGTAGAACTCGCCAACGGGGTTGGAAGTTTGCCCGGCCAGTCCACGCGCCACAACCTGCACAAGCGAATCATTGCTCTAGGTTACCGCTTCGCGACCCTGGTTCATCCCAGTGCCGTGCTTTCTGAAAGCGCAATTCTGGGCCGCGGCGCCCAAGTCATGGCCGGGTGTGTAGTCCAAGCCGACGTGCAAATTGGAGAGGGCACCCTGGTCAATACGGCTGCGCATATCGATCATGACTGCCAACTGGGTAGGCATGTACATATCGCCCCTGGCGCTGTGCTCTCGGGAGGTATCAGGATCGCGGATAACGTTCATGTAGGCCCTAATGTCACGATCATTCAGGGAGTCACTATCGGTGCCGGCGTCATCATCGGCGCGGGGACAACGGTGCTGCACGACCTGCCCGAGTATCATCAACTCATCGGTCAGGCACCGCGTTCGCCAACCCCCTTATAACAAATAATGGATGGAGGCACAGTCGTTAATGAAAAAGTGGGAAAAAGCGTTAGTCAACAGTGGCACAAGCTTGAGCGACGCGATCAAGGTACTGGATAGCGCCGCCCTGCGCATTGTGCTGGTGGTCGATGAGCAGCGAAAGCTGCTGGGAACACTCACCGATGGCGATCTGCGCCGTGCCTTGATCAGCCATAGGCCGCTCGAGTCGGCGGTGGATGATGCCATGAATCCTCGCCCTAAAGTGGCAACGCTGAACTGGAGCCGTGAACGGCTCCTTCATGTAATGGAGCAGGGGCAACTTCTGCAGCTGCCGATTGTTGACGATCACCAGCGCCTCATTGGGCTGGAAAGTCTGCATGACTTATTAAACCCTTCAACTTATAGCAATCCTGTTTTTCTCATGGCGGGCGGATTTGGCACACGCTTGCGGCCCTTGACCAACGATTGTCCCAAACCGATGCTAAAGGTAGGAGATAAGCCTATTCTTCAAATAATTGTCGAAAGCTTTATCAAGGCTGGCTTTCACCGCTTTTATATTTCGACCCATTACATGCCCGAAATGATTCGCGCACATTTCGGCGATGGCCGTTCTTGGGGAGTATCAATTCAATATATACATGAAGAGAGGCCTCTTGGAACGGGAGGCGCCTTGGGGCTCTTGCCCAAGACAGAAATAGACCAGCCACTTTTCTTGATGAATGGTGATCTGCTCACCACACTTAACTTTGAAAGTCTCTTGCAGTTTCATAACTCGCATCCCGCAAGTGCGACGATGTGTGTGCGTGAGTATGAGCATCAGATTCCCTATGGTGTCATCCAGGGTAAAGGGCACCATATTACGTCCATGGTAGAAAAGCCGCTGCAACGTTATTTCGTGAATGCAGGAATCTATTTGCTTGATCCTGAACTCGTTCATCGAGCGGCGCCAGACCACCATATTGACATGCCAACGGTACTTGAAAATGAAATAGCGGCTCAACGCAAGGTCAATATGTTCCCTATCCATGAATACTGGTTAGATATTGGCCGTATGGAGGAATTTGCGCGTGCTCAAAAGGATATAGCCGGTAGCCTACAATGAGAGAAGAGATAAAGCGCATAGGTACGCTGGCCATCATTCCTGCACGTAAAGATAGTAAGCGGCTTCCACGAAAAAACGTGCTCGCTTTGGCAGGGAAACCGTTAATAAACTGGTCGATTGATGAGGCTTTAAAAACACAATTGGTAGATCTGGTGGTAGTGACGTCTGATGATGAAGAAGTTATCTCGATTGCCAAGGCTTATCAGAGCCCCCGAGTTGAAATTATCCAGCGACCAATAGAACTCGCTACCGATACGGCTAAAAGCGTCGATGTTGTTATTCATGCTTTAATCGAGATGGAAGCGCGAGGAGTTTGGCCCGAGCGTGTTGTTTTACTTCAGCCAACATCTCCTTTGAGGACAGAAAGCGATATCGAAGGGGCTGTTCGGCTGTTTGTTGAGATGCGGGCTGACAATATTGTATCGGTTTGTGAGGTAGACCACCCCACCGCTTGGTGTGGCAAGGTTGATGAAAATTTGGGACTTGTGGGAATTGATCTTTCAGTTTCACGTTCTCAGGAGGCCGAAAAGGAATATCGATTGAATGGTGCTATTTATATAGTGACTCCATACACTCTTAAAGAGCAGCGTCAGCTGGTAACCAGTAGTGCAAAAGTATTCATGATGGATAAGAGAAGGTCGCTGGATATCGACGATATTTTTGACTTTAAACAGTGCGAGTTTTTTTTAAATTATTTATAGAGTGTGATAAAAAAATAGCATTTATCAGTGTTTTTCGAGTGTCTTGATCGTTCTTGAATTGCTAGTGTGTTCTGGAAGTAATACTTGTTGAGTAGGGAGAGTTGGCTTGTGTTTAGAGATTTGTCTACCAGTTTTTGGATTATAAAAGCTTCTAATGAAGCGTTTAGTGACGCGCAATCATACACTATGAAATTTTCAGTTGCTTGCGAGTCTTGATACGTGGATTCAGATGAAGTTTCCAATAAATTTGAACGAAAGACTACTAAGCTCCGCTATTTGAGGGGCAATGAGGCATGATGTTTGGATTTTTTCAAAGAGTAAACTGTTAGCGGGTAAGGTTTAATAATTTTAAAACGTTTTGCGATGACTGGTTTGCCTGAGCCAAAAGAGCATCACCAGCTCGTTGTAAAATTTGGCTTTTAACCAAACGGCTGCTCTCCAGCGCGTAGTCTGCATCCATGATACGAGATTGCGCGGTATATAGATCAGCGGTTTGGTTTTCGCTTCCGGTAACTGCGCTTTCCAGTCTATTTTGTGTCGCGCCGTAATATCCCCGATAATCGCCAATTGTTTGTAGCGCGGATTGAAAATAAGAGATTGCATCTTGGGCGTTCCCAGCCGTATCCAGCGATACTTCTTCCAGGCCTAGCGATCGATGGTCAGAAGGAGTCGCTTCGATCGTCATGGTTTCAAGATCATTTCCATAATCAGCGCTGGTAACAATAGTAGTTGACTGGCTAGTTGGCGCTGAGCTGGGCTCTGGATCAACCCATTCGACAGGCATCTCATCCCAAGTCGCTTTGGCATAAAATATGCCGCGTCCTACTACCAATAGCATCAAGGGCTCTGTTGTCTTATCGATAGTAATGACTTCAAACGTCTCGGAGGGTGTAACGTTGTCAATGCTGCCGCTATTGAAATCAGTGCCCTCCTCTAATGCGAACGCTCGATCTCGATCACCGCTATAGGTAATTCTCATGCCGTTATATTCGAAATCGACGGGTGGGTTGTCGATACTATACTGACCTGTCGCATCCTTAAATACTGAGGCATCGTAGGCCGCACCGGGTAAAAGACCGTTTTCTTCGGTCATCAGTTTATCCGCTGAGTCGGCATCATTGATATTGCGTGACGACCACACATAGTCGGTCGGGCTATTATCCGAACCAATGACGGGGGTTCCTACCAGATGCTTGCCATCAAGTGTAAAAAGCTGCATATCGTCATCAACTCTAAGGGAGTTCATATCGATACGCACTTGGGTGGCACCCGCTGGAATGTAGGCAGTCGGTACGATTCCTGATGTGAAGTTCTTTAACTTGTCATCCAGTTTGACCGTAATATGCTCAGTATTTCCCAATCGAGCAGGGGCGGGCCCCGGCTCAGCCGGTGCCAAGGGCATTTTGCCAAACGCTTCTGTAGCATTGGCGATGCGGTCAATTTCGTCTCGCAGCTGCATGTACTCGCCATTGATCGCCGAACGGTCATTACTGGATAGCGTTTCCGACGCGGCCTGTACCGCTAAACGATTGGCGCGGTGTAGCAGGTTATTAATACTGTTCAGGCCGCCTTCGGCCGTTTGTATCAGGCTGATGCCATCATTCATGCCTCGCTGCGATTGCGCGTTGGCTCTAATACTACTTTCCATTTTGTTGGCGATCGCACGTCCCGCAGCATCATTCTTGGAGCTGTTGATACGCAAACCGGATGATAGACGTTGTATTGCTGTTTGAGCAGAATTTCGAGCCGTAACTCGATTCTGTTGTAACGCAAGACTCGTCATATTGGTCCTGATGCCCATCATGGAGTAGCTGCTCCGGTTGCTTCTAACTCTGGATTACGAAACCGCTCTCCAAAAAATCGTTGTTGTACCGTTTGTTACCTTGGTAGTAATGACGCTCCATGCGACCCCGCTTGGAGCTTTCGCTCTCTATTATATTGTTATTACTGCGTTTGATATCGTTCATTAACGACAGCATTGCCCTCCAATTTCTCACTTCATGGACCATAGGCGCTTACCACGAGCTACTGTGGGCCAATACCGGCGTATATTCCTTTTCAGTCACCTTGAACCGCCCCACCATCCCCGCCATATCCACCGCCTGATCATCCAGCGAGCCGCTGGCGGTCGCCACTTCCTCGACCAGCGCGGCGTTTTGCTGGGTGACCTCATCGAGCTGGGCCAGCGCTTGGTTAATCTGCTCGATACCCGATGACTGCTCGTTCGAGGCGGCGGATATCTCGGTAACCAGCGCGGCGGTGTGCTGGGCGCGTTCGGCAATGGAGGTCAGCGCTTCGCTGGTGGCGTTCACCAGGCCCGAACCTTGGGTGATGCTCTCGACGTTGTTATCAATAAGTTGGCGAATCTGGCGGGCCTCGTCGGCGCTGCGGCTGGCCAGGTTGCGCACTTCAGACGCCACCACCGCGAATCCGCGGCCCTGTTCGCCGGCGCGCGCGGCTTCCACGGAGGCGTTGAGCGCAAGGATATTGGTCTGAAAGGCGATATTGTCGATTGCTTCCACAATGGCGGTGACTTTCTGGTTGGCCTGGTGGATCTGCTCCATGGCCGTACGCGCCTGCTGCGAGACAAGGCTTGCCTCATTGGCCTGGTCGGCCATGTCCTGGGTAGAGAGGCGTGCCTGCTGAGCGGTGTCGGCACTCTGCCTGACGTTGGCGGTGATCTGCTCCATGCTCGAGGCGGTTTGTACCAGCGAGGATGACTGCTCCTCGGTGCGCTGGGCAAGGTCGGCGTTGCCCTTGGCGATCTCCTTGCTGGCAAGCTCCACGGAAAGCGCGCTCTGCTTGATGCTGGCGACCAGCTCCTCGGTGTTGGCCGTCGAGTCGTTGAACGCCAGGTAGAGCGTCGAGAGCTCGTCGCTACCCGGCACTGTTAGGCGTTGGGTAAGATCACCGCCACGATTGCGAATGCTGTCGAGCGCGGCCTGAAGCGGGCGTGTAATGCTGCGCACGATCAAAAACGCCAGCAGCAGTGCCAACAGCGTCGCGGCTATAGAAGCGACCAGATAGATGATCAATCCTCGGATCGCTTCGCTGTGCAGCCGCTGCGCCGTAGCGAGCAGGTGGTTCGAAGCCTGCTGGGCCACCTCGTTGAGCTGGTCGATGAATTGGGTTTGCTGGTCGAACCAGCTCTGGTGGTTGACGCCGAAGCCACCGGCGACGCCGCGCTCCATGGCGATCTGGCGCATAGCGGCCAGGTTGTCCGCCAGCGGGCTTTGACGGACCTCGGCCAGCCGCTGCGCAAGGTCTGGCGTTGCGAGCATGTCGAAACTGCGAAGATAGGCGCTCGAGCGGCCCGCCAGCGAGAGAAAGGTGCTATAAGCGGCGTGGGAGAGCACATCGGTACTAAAAGCGGTCGTCAGTACCGCGCGCTCGATACCGGCGAGCTCTTTCACGTTGAGCAGGTGGTAGTTGGCGTTAAGCTGACGAACGATTTCACCCTGCTCCACACTGAACGTCAGGCGGCTAACGATATCGATCATTAGCGCGTTGATCCCCGAGTAGTAAGCGGTCGACTGCTCGCCGCTCACGCCCAGCCGATCGATCTGCTGGCGTACGGTAGCGAGTTCGCTTAGCTGCTGCTCGGCTTGCGTCACCTGTGCTCTAAGCGCGGCATCGGCGTCGGTAAACGTGAAATCCGCCAGATAGGTCTCGAGTTGATCGAGCTCCTGATCGGTTTGGCGGCGCTGCTCGGGAAGCTCTACGCGAAAGTTCTGCCCACTGCTGCCTAAAAAGGCGGCCGACATGCCGCGTTCGCGTTGAAGCTCGTGCACCAGTTCGCCGGCGTGCTGGCTCAGGGTGGTCATTCTTTGCAGCGCATTCATCCTTGCGGCCATCTCGCTACGCTCCAGAATGCCGGAGGCCGCCAGCCACACCATCGTGAGCAGCGGGAGAAACAGCACGAGCATGAATTTGCGTCCCATGGGGATACGGTGTAATGCCTTGAGCATTGGTCGTTCTCTTGCACGTTAGCGGAATCTGGTCACTCCCCGGGGTAAACCACGACTAATCCAAGGATTGATATTCTATCGGCGCCCGAGCGACGAAATTGAGCAAAATAATTCAATTTAAATAGAAGGCTCCTGAATCAAACGTTTGATTCCTCCTGGGCCATGAATCCAAGGGCCGAGATGGTTGAGATCAACAGTCATAAGGCTGCTTACATGATTCAAATCCGGTGGCTACCGCCGCATCAATATTGACGAACCCGACGGCAAGTCTGCCCGACGTAAGGATAAAAAACGTCTTTTCGGCGAAGCGTAATAAAACGGCAAGCTTAATTTTTATCTATCAAAAGTTAATAATTAAAGGAAGCTTTTTAATCCATGTTGTTTGTTTTTTATACCGTTTGATGAGTTTGTTGATTTATAAATGTCTTAGCGCTTCAAGATGGGCTGATTTTAATCCGGGCTTACTGAAGTTGAGAAGTTAAATAGGCGCGAATGGCAGCTAAATAGCCGTAAAAGTTGCTAGTAAGGCGGTTTTCTTGCATCAAAGTCGGGCAAATGAGCAGGTTGGCGTTGTGATCATAACGTGCGTTATAGGGAGGCTGCTTATGGGTTGCAAGCCCTTTTATATCGGCTACCTTACCACTACACATTTATGGTGCTTATAAAGCGCTATTGATCGATCTGAAGTTTAATCATACAAGGAGTGGATTAGATGACAGTCACCAACACACCGCTTAATGTTGTGACCGCCCATAAACAGTTCAGTGAACTCGGCGATACGCTCTCTACGCAAACGACGAGTGCGCAGGACCTTTACCCGACACGCCTGGCCGAGGCGCCGGCCTCGCTGACCCAGCCCCGACAGGATGCGGTGGTGAAAGGGGGCAAGCTCGATGGGCCGCTATCGAAAGCGCAGCTTGAAGAGTTCGAGCGCAAGGGCTTTTTGTTCATCCCCAACCTGATCAGCGGCGACGAGCTCGAGGAGCTTTGCGATGATATTACCGAGTTGATGAGTCGGGATGAGTTTCGCAACCGCGAGTTCAGCATCACCGAGCCCGAAAGCAACGAAATTCGCTCGCTGTTCGCTGTCCACAAGCTCTCCGAGCGCCTGGGCGCACTCGCCTCGGACGACCGTGTGGCTGGGGCAGCGCGTCAGATCATCGGTGACGACCCCTACATTCACCAGTCGCGCATCAACTACAAGCCGGGCTTTGCCGGTAAAGGGTTCAACTGGCATTCGGATTTTGAGACCTGGCACGCCGAAGACGGCATGCCGCGGATGGACGCCGTCAGCGCTTCGCTGATTTTGACCGATAACCATGAGTTCAATGGGCCGCTGATGCTCATTCCCGGCTCGCACAAGGAGTTCGTTCCATGTCTGGGCGAAACGCCGGAGGATAACCACAAGAGCTCGCTGAAAGCCCAGGAAGTGGGCGTGCCAAGCGCCGAAGCACTTAGTGAGCTGGTGGCCAAGCACGGCATCGAAGCGCCGAAGGGCAAGGCCGGCGGGCTGCTATTGTTCGATTGCAACACGCTGCACGCCTCCAACGCGAACCTCTCGCCAGACCCGCGCAGCAACGTATTTTTCGTGTTCAACCGTCTGGATAACCGCTGCGGTGAGCCTTTCGCAGCACCCAAGCAGCGCCCGGGTTTCCTAGCCCATGGCCCGGATGCGGACTGGTCGCCGCAGTCGGATTAATCGTTGTACCAGGCCGCCTGGCAGGCGGCCATTTTTATAGAGCGCCGCTCTTTTGCAGGTCAATAAGAGCGGCGTTTTAACGTTACAGTGTTAGGGTCTGTCTGAAAAGTCGGCGAGCGAAGGCAAGACAAGGCAAAAATTGGCGAAGAAACGGAGTTTACGATGTGTAAATGAGTATTCTGAGCCAATTTTTAACGCCGTATTGTCGAGCGCAGGCACTTTTCAGACAGAGCCTAGATAACGCTCCTGGTAGGGCAGCGGTATTTAACGTTTTTGTTATCACGCGCCATTCTTTTAGGTAGCCGCTACTTTTACTTGCCTTGATGTTGTATGAAGCCCGCCTATGATGAAGTTAACGGCTCCTGATTCATTCAAGAAGCACCTGCTCGGGCAAAAGAGCGAGCCGGTAATTGCCTAACTATTTCTTATGGAAAAGAGAGGTCGCGGCGTGAAAGCGGAGTCTTTCGGACGCTGTCGATCGAGCGTGCTCAAGGATGAGCAGTCAACCTCTGCCAGAGCAGGGATGTGCTGGCAGCCTCGGTTCAAGACGAGAGGTCGCCATGGAAAGCAAGCACCTGTTGGACTGGCTGCGTGACGCGCACGCCATGGAAGTAGAGGCCGAGCAGATGCTCGGTGCCCGAATTCAACGGCTCGAACGCTACCCGATCCTGCAAAAGCGTCTCGAAGAGCATCTTGACGAGACGAAAGGGCAGATAAAGAAACTCGAGCACTGCATGGGCCTTCTGGGTAGCGATGATTCGACGCTCGAGGATGCCGGCGCGCCGCCTGCCGTATCGAGCCATATTTTGAGCGCTACCATGAAGAACGAAGACGTCGTCAAATGCAGTATTGCCGCCTATGCGTTCGAGCACTTTGAAATCGCCAGCTATAAGGCGATCGTCAAGGCGGCGGATCATGCGAAAGAGGCGGAAATTTCACAAATTTGCCGCGAAAGCCTCGAGGAAGAAGTGGCCATGGCAAAATGGCTCAAGGAGCACTTCGATGAAACAACGCGCGTCTTTTTGGAGCGCTCTCAAGGTGATGTGCCGAACTCTACCGAGTAATACGAGTTTCCAATAATTTACTTTTTACCAACCCCCCGGCTTTAAGCCGGGGGTTGGTTTTTAATTGTTAGTTAAAGACTTTCACGTTGTATTGATTGTTAAGTCGATATTTAAATGGAAGTTTTAAGAATGCCCTTTTTATATTCTTTTTCAGGTCTTGATAGAGGGCTTTTAAACAAGGGTTTTCTTTCAATAACATAAGTTATTATTTTTAATAGCTTTATTCTTTGACAAAAAATCTCTGATGTTCAATTATCATCTGCCTGGTTTAAAGCGGCTTTACGGCCCACGGCCACCTAAATAATCGCCAGTTATTTAACCCTTGTTAAATTTATCGGGCTTGAAGGTGTGCCGTTTCTCGCAATGAGCCAGTGTATTGCGCTCGTTGTTTTATCGACGTTGGTCGTACTCAAGCGCTCGGATAATCGGCGCTAAGCTGGGTGCCCTGAGTTATGTAGGCCTTCGTTAGTACGCAGCAAGCAGAATGTTGATGGAAAGGATTTAATGGAAGCAGGTAGCTCTACGCCGCTACTCGACGGTCGCGGTGTCAAGGATGCGCGCATTACGCTCGCCAACACGCTGGGACTTTACGGCCCTATCGGCGCGTTGTCGCAGAGCCTGTTGGGCGGCGTCGGTGTAAAAACCATCACACTGCGAAGACATCAGAAGCTCTTTTTTCTGCAGGAAGGCAAGCCTCGCCTTTTTGTCGTGAAGAAGGGGTGGGTGGGCATTTGCCACTCGGTGAAAAACTACGGGCAGGATATCGGCAACGTCTATATGCCCGGCGATATCGTCGGCCTGCGTGAAAGCTTTTTTGACCATCAGGACGTGGCCATTCTGGCGCTACAGCACTGCGAGCTGGAAAGAGTGGCGGCCGAGGATCTGCACGAGTTATTCGAGGCGCACGATGACATAAGAAAGGCGATCGTTTCTTATGTCATGGTGAACGACAACATCGCCATTGCGCGGCTAAGAAGCTGCACCCACCACAAGGCAGAGGAGCGCGTTGCCCACTATCTGCTCGAAGTTTACGCGCGCTACCGTTTCAAGCAGGACGACGATGCCGATTTCTTCTCGCTGCCCATTACCCAGGAAGTGATCGGCGAGCTTTTAGGCATGACCAGCGTCCATGTTAGCCGCTGCATGACTGCGCTCGAGCAAAAAAAGCTGATCCGCAAAAGCCGCACCGTCGTCAAGCTGCTCGAGCCTGAGCAATTAAAAGAGCAAACCGGCTTCGACGAGCAGTTGATGTACGGGCACGTCTACATGAGCTGAGCCGCCTGATCGGCGTCATGGGCAAGCGGAAAGCCGCGTTTGACTTGCAGGGAGCCGGTAAAACGGTGGCCGGTAAAAAAGCAGGGCGGGTTGTTGTGCCGGTGCTCGGGTGGGGTAGACTAGTGCGCCTGTCCCGGCACGTATAACGAGAAGGAGAGTACCCGCCATGCGTTTTGTTACCCGGTTTACCGATGGCCAGGAGTTTTCCCACGCGCTGGGTAAAATCGTGTGTGTTGGCCGCAACTACGCCGACCACGCTAAAGAACTCGATAACCCGGTACCCTCGGAGCCGCTTTTGTTCATCAAGCCGGCGACCAGCGCGGTGGACATCACTTTGCCTCTGGAGCCTCCCTTCTCGCGCGGCGAGGTGCATTTTGAAACCGAGCTTGCGCTTTTGATCGGCGAGTCGCTGACCCACGCGACCCATGAGCAGGCCGAGCGCGCCGTGGTCGGGATTGGCCTGGCGCTCGATCTCACCCTGCGCGACGTGCAGACCAAACTCAAGGAGAAGGGCCACCCCTGGGAGATCGCCAAGGCCTTCGACGGCGCCTGCCCGCTCTCGGCGTTCTTGCCGCTAAGCCAGGTGCCCAACTGGAACGCGCTGACCTTTACGCTCGAGATCAACGGCGAGCAGCGCCAGTTCGGTGAAGGCTCCGACATGCTGTTTGCGATCCCGACGCTGGTGGCGGAAATGAGCCGCCACTTCACCCTCGAACCGGGCGACGTCGTGCTGACCGGCACGCCCGCCGGCGTCGGCGAGCTGCCCCGCGGCGCGGCGCTCAAACTGACGCTGACCGGTGGGCTCGAGGTGAGCACCTCCGTCGTCGAATAACCGCTCAAACGTAAAAAGGGGCCGCCGGCTGAGCGCCGGCGGCCCCTTTTCTGTTTCATGCAGCGCGCCTTGAGCGGCGCTACTCGAGGTAGGTGTAGCCCTCGAGCCCCTCGTTGAGGCTCGCCGCGAAGCGCGCCTGCTCCGCTTCTGAAAAGCCGCTTTTGGTGAGTTGGTCGAACAGCTTGCGCTGCAGCACGCGAGCGTCGAAATTGACGTAGCCCAGCACGTTGGCCACCGTGTCGCCGGCCTGGGGGTTGGAGAAGACCCACTCGCCGCGCTCGTTGAGCGCCGCATCCACGGAGTCGGTGTCGCCGAAGAGGTTGTGCAGGTCGCCAAGGATCTCCTGGTAGGCGCCCACGAGGAAAAAGCCCAGCCAGCGCTCGTTTTCGTCGGGCCACTCGGGCAGCGGCAGGGTGCTCTCCACGCCCTGGCCGTCGACGTAGCTGTCGATACGCCCGTCGGAGTCGCATGTGATGTCCTGAATCACCGCGCGCCGGGTGGGCGGGGCGTCGAGCCCGGTCAGCGGCAGCACCGGGAAAATCTGCTCGATGCCCCACACGTCCGGCACCGACTGAAACAGCGAGAAGTTGACGAATAGCTTGTCGGCGAGCTTTTCGGCCAGCTCGTCGAGAATCTCGCGGTGGGCGCGGTTGCGGCTGTCCAGCTGGCCCTTGAGCCGCGCGCAGGCAGCCATGTAGAGCCGCTCGCCCTGGGCGCGGGCGTCGATGTTGGAAAGCCCCAGCACGAAGCGCTCATGTAGCTCGCTGACTGCCTGCAGCACGTCGTGCCACGCCTCGACCAGTACCCGCGGCTCCTGGGTCTCCTCCAACTGGTCGAACACCCGCCACAGCGCCTCGACCTGCGGGTCGTCGGTGTCATCGCGCGCCGGCGGCGTGTCGTCGATACGCTCCTCGCCGATCACGTTGGTGATCAGGACCGCGTGGTGGGCGGTCAGCGCTCGGCCGGATTCGCTGATCAGGTGCGGGGCGGGCAGATCCGCTTCCTGGCAAAGCTGAGCGAAGGCGTTGACCACGTTGCGGGCGTACTCGCGCATCGAGTAGTTGACCGAGCAGTCGCTTCTGGAGCGGGTGCCTTCGTAGTCGATGCCGAGCCCCCCACCGACGTCGACCGTATCGACCGGCGCGCCCAGCGCCACCAGGTTCTGGTAGAAGCGGGCGCACTCGCGCAGCCCGCGCTGGATATCGCGAATGTTGGCGATCTGCGAGCCGAGGTGAAAATGCACCAGCTGCAGGCTCTCCAGCGCGTTCTGGCTTTTGAGCGTTTCCACGACCTCGAGAATCTGACTGGCGGTAAGGCCGAACTTCGACTTCTCGCCACCCGTATTTTGCCATTTGCCCTTGCCTACCGAGGCGAGCCGGGCGCGCAGGCCGATGCGCGGGGTCACCTCGAGCTCGCGCGCCTCCTCGAGAATCATCGAAAGCTCGGAGAGCTTCTCGACCACCAGATACACCTTGTGACCCAGCTTCTCGCCCAGAAGCGCCAGGCGCACGTACTCGCGGTCCTTGTAGCCGTTGCACACGATCAGAGACGAACCGGCGTCGGAAAGCGCCAGCACGGCCAGAAGCTCCGGTTTGCTGCCCGCTTCGAGCCCCACGCGTCCGCTGCCGCGCTCGGCGGTGGCGAGAATCTCTTCGACCACGCGGCGCTGCTGGTTCACCTTGATCGGGTAGACCGCGGTGTAGCCGCCGGCGTAGTCGGCTTCCTGCATGGCGCCGTCGAAGGCGCTGCAAAGCTGCTCGACCCGGTCATGAAGAATGTCGCTGAACCGCACCAGCACCGGCAGGCGCAGCCCCGCGGCCTGAAGCTCGCGGGCCAGCGCGTTGAGCGGCAACACCGGCCCGTCGGTGTCGCTGCCCAGCGGCCTTACCAGCGCCTGGCCCTGGTCGTTGACGTCGAAGTAGCCGCTACCCCACTGATCGATGTTCCAGGTACGGCGGGCGCGCTGGGCGGCATTCGTTACGGTCAGCGATTCACTCATTAAGCAGTCACCTCGGGTAGCGGCAGCGCACCGTGTGCGATGCGCGCCTTCAAAATGGTGCGAAAACGCTCCGGGTCGTGGGGCGTCAGATCATGGGCCGGCGGGTCCACGTAAACCACTAAAAGCCGCGAGAGCCAGTAGCGAAGTGCCGTCATGCGCAGCATCACCGGCCACAGCGCGCGTTCGGCCTCAACAAACGCCCGGCGGGCGAGATAGGCGCCGAGCACGGCGTCGTAGCGCTCATGATTGAGCCTGCCATCGTCGTCCGTGGCCCAGTCGTTGATCACGATGGCGACGTCGAACAGCAGATCCCCGGTGCAGCCGTTGTAAAGATCGATGATACCGCCAAGCGTATCGCCCTCAAACAGCGTGTTATCGCGGAACAGATCGCCGTGCAATGCCCCGGTGGGAAGCTCGCCGTATTGATTGAACGCGGCCTCGAAATCATCGACCTCGTTTTTCATCAGCGTCTGATCTTCCGGGCTCAGGTATCCCAGCACCTTGTGGTGGACCGCCTGCAGCCAGTGAAGATCCCGCGGGTTGGGGCGCTGTCCGGGAAAGTGCTGGGAGACCACGTGAAGCCGCCCCAGCGCATCGCCCAGCGCCCGGCACTGGGCCAGGTTCGGGTGAGCGGGGTGGCTGCCCGGCATGCGCGGAAACAGCAGCGCCGGCTTGCCCGCCAGGCTTTGAAGCGCAATGCCTTCCCGGTCGTGCACCGGGCCGGGTACCGGAATGCGGTGCTCGTCCAGGTAATCCATCAGCTCGACGAAAAACGGCAGCTCCTCGTGCTCGCCCTGCTCGAACAGCGTCAGTACCAGTTCACGCCGGTCGGTGGTGACGAAAAAGGTCGAGTTTTCCGTGCCGCCGGCCACGCCCTTGAGCGCGGTGAGTCGGCCTGCGTCGAATTTTTCCAGAAAGGTAGCGACCTGCGCGTCGCCAAGCGGGGTGAATACTGCCATCGTTTTCTCGCCCGAATTTTTGAGCGCCCATTGTAGCGAGTCAGCGCGCCACTTGGCAGCGTTAAGACGATTTCATCGCTGTCTCTGCAATAGCGCCAGGGAGCGCGTATCATAAGGCCATCCGCATTTTGCGACCGCTACTCATCAATAGGGAACCCGGTTATGGCCCGCGCTCCAATCGTGCTCGTCGACGGCTCGTCGTATCTCTACCGCGCCTTTCACGCGCTGCCCCCGCTCAACGCCTCCAATGGCCAGCCCACCGGCGCCGTCAAGGGCGTCATCAACATGTTGAAGCGCCTGATCAAGGACTATCCGAAAAGCCCCATGGCGGTGGTCTTCGATGCCCCGGGCAAGACCTTTCGCGACGAGATGTACCGCGAGTACAAGGCCCACCGCCCGCCAATGCCGGATGACCTGAGAAGCCAGGTCCAGCCGCTGCACGACTGCGTGCGCGCACTTGGTCTTCCGCTTCTATGCATCGAAGGCGTCGAGGCGGATGATGTGATCGGCACGCTCGCCTTTCACGCGACCAAAGCCGGGCGCGACGCGGTGATCTCCACTGGCGACAAGGACATGGCGCAGCTGGTCAACGGCCACATTACGCTGGTCAACACCATGAAGGATGAAACCCTCGATGTCGCCGGGGTCGAGGCGAAATTCGGCCTGCCGCCCAGCTTGATCATCGATTATCTGGCGCTGATGGGCGACAAGGTCGACAACATTCCCGGCGTGCCCGGCGTGGGCGAGAAGACCGCGATCGGCCTGCTGCAGGGCATGGAAGGCGGCCTCGATATCATCTACGGCGATTTGGAGAGAGTGAAAACGCTGAGCTTTCGCGGTGCCAAAACGCTGCCGAAAAAGCTCGAGGAGCACCGCGAGCAGGCGTACTTGTCCTACCAGCTCGCCACCATCAAGACCGACTGCGAACTGCCGGTGGGCCTCGATGATCTCGAGATCGCCCATCCGGACCGCGAAAAGCTCACCGAGCTCTATAAGGCGCTGGAGTTCAAACAGTGGCTTGCCGAGCTGCTCGAAGGCCGCGACGAAGGCGTCGACGACGTGAAAGGCGGCGAGCCCGTCGCTGCAAACGCTGACGAAAGTGAGCCCACGCCGAGCGCGGCGCGCGAGGACCACGTCATCACTGAACAGACGGTTTTCGATAAGTGGCTAAAGCGACTGAAGAGCGCCAAGCGCTTCTGTTTCGATCTGGAAACCACCAGCCTCAACTACATGGAGGCGGAGATCGTCGGCGTGGGACTATGCCTGGAAGCGGGCGAGGCGGCCTACATACCGCTCGCCCACGACTACCTCGACGCGCCCACCCAGCTCGACCGCGACGAGGTGCTCGCCGCGCTCAAGCCGATTCTCGAAGGCACTGACGCCGTCAAGATCGGCCAGAACCTCAAGTACGACATCTCGGTGCTCGCCAACTACGACATTTCTGTGGCCGGGCCGCTTGCCGACACCATGCTGGCGTCCTATGTGCTCAACTCCACCGCCACCCGTCACGACATGGATTCGTTAGCGCTCAAGTACCTGGGCGAAAAAACGATTTCGTTTGAAGAGATCGCCGGCAAGGGCGCCAAGCAGCTCACCTTCAACCAGATCGCGCTCGAGGAGGCCGCGCCCTACGCCTGCGAGGACGTCGACATTACCCTGCGCCTACACGATACCCTGCGCCCCCTGGTCGAAGCCGAGGGGCGCCTGTCCGAGGTGCTGGATAAGCTGGAGCTGCCGCTGATCAAGGTGATCTCGCGTATCGAGCGCAACGGCGTAGCCATTGATGATGAGCGTCTGCACCAGCAGAGCCAGCAGCTCGATAAACGTATCCGTGAGCTCGAAAGTGAGGCGTTCGAACTTGCCGGGCGCGAGTTCAACCTCGGCTCGCCCAAGCAGCTCGGCGAGATTCTGTTCGAGGAGCAGAAGATTCCGGTGCTCAAGAAAACGCCCAAGGGCGCGCCCTCGACCGCCGAGGCGGTGCTGGAAGAGCTGGCGCTCGACTACCCGCTGCCCAAGGTGATCATGCAGCATCGCGGGCTCTCGAAGCTCAAATCGACCTACACCGACAAACTGCCCCGGCTGATCAACAAGGCCAGCAAGCGGGTCCACACCAGCTACCATCAGGCGGTCACCGCCACCGGGCGGCTCTCCTCCAGTGACCCGAACCTGCAGAACATCCCCATCCGAACGGAAGAGGGACGCAAGATCCGCCAGGCGTTCGTTGCCCGGCCTGGCTACAAGATCGTTGCCGCCGACTACTCGCAGATCGAGCTGCGTATCATGGCGCACCTTTCCGAGGACAAGGGCCTGCTGGAAGCGTTTGCCGAGAACCGCGACATCCACACCGCCACCGCCGCAGAGGTCTTTGGCACCTCGCTTGATAAAGTCACGGTCGATCAGCGCCGCAGCGCCAAGGCGATCAACTTCGGGCTGATCTACGGCATGAGCGCCTGGGGGCTGGGTAAACAGCTGCACATCGAGCGCGGCCAGGCCCAGACCTACATCGACCGCTACTTCGATCGCTACCCGGGCGTAGCGCGCTACATGGAGCGTATCCGACGCCAGGCCGCGGAAGACGGGTTCGTCGAAACCGTGCTGGGTCGGCGCCTGTACCTGCCGGAGATCCACTCGCAAAACCGCGCCCGCCGCCAGGGCGCCGAGCGCACCGCGATCAACGCGCCGATGCAGGGTACCGCCGCCGACATCATCAAGCAGGCGATGATCGACGTCGACGCCTGGCTTTTGGATAGCCAATTCGACGCGCTGATGGTCATGCAGGTGCACGACGAACTGGTGTTCGAGGTGAAAGAGGACCAGGTCGAGGCGTTCATCGAACAAGTGCAACAACGCATGCAGGGCGCGGCGGCGCTTAAAGTGCCGCTGATCGTCGAGGCAGAGACCGGCGATAACTGGGACGAGGCGCACTAGCGCGAGCGGTGCCCACAACGAAACGGCCCGCCGAATGGCGGGCCGTTCTGGTTCTGGCGAAAGCCTAGCGCCAGCCCACGCGGTCGAAAATACGCACCGCTTCCGGGTTGTTCTCGCCCAACAGGCTCATGTTGATGTCGTCGCGCTTGAAGTCGCCCCAGGAGTCGAGCAGCGGGTCCTTGGCCACGCCTTCGACCACCGGGAACTCGTAGTTGCGGTCGGCCAGAATCTCCTGAGCCTCATCGGAGGCCAGGAACTCCAGGAAACGAATGCCGTTTTCCGGGTTCTGGGCGTTGGCCACAAGGCCCGCGCCGCCGACGTTGACGTGGGTGCCCCGGTCGTCCTGGTTGGGGAACAGAATCTCTACCTTCTCGGCGGCTTCGCGCTCGGCGTCATCGTCGGAGTTCAGAAGGCGCGCGTAGTAGTAGTGATTCGCCACCGCCACGTCGCACTCGCCGCTGGCCACGCCGAGAATCTGGTCGGTGTCGCCGCCTTCCGGGTCGCGGGCCATGTTGTTCACCACGCCCTGAGCCCAGGCTTCGGCCTCTTCTGCGCCATGATGCTCGATGAGAGAGGCGAGCAGCGACTGGTTGTAGATGTTGTTCGACGAGCGAATGCACACGCGGCCTTCGAGGTCGGGCTCGGCCAGCGCCTCGTAGGTGGCGATGTCGCTCGAATCGACGGTTTCCGGGTTGTAGAAGATCACCCGCGCGCGCTGGCTGAAGCCGAACCACAGGCCTTCCGGGTGGCGCATCGCCTCGGGCAGGCGCTCGTTCAAGACCTCGGAATCCACGCTCTGGAACAGGCCGTCTTCTTCTGCGCGCCACAGCCGGCCCGCATCCACGGTCAGCATCACGTCGGCGGGGCTGGCGATGCCTTCACGCTGCATGCGCTCCATCAGCTGGTCGGAGTCGCCTTCCAACACGTTCACTTCGATACCGGTTTCATCGGTAAAGGCCTTGTAAAGCACCTCATCGGAGTCGTAGTGGCGAGCCGAGTAGATGTTGACCTCGTCGGCCTGGGCGCTGGCCGCGGCGCCCGCGCCGATCACGGCGGCGGCCAGGGGCGCCAAGGTCAGCGTTCTCTTCGTGACTGTGTTTTTCATACCTGTCTTCTTCATGATTGTTCTCCGTAAGGTAAATGGTTAGAGGGCTTATTATTTGATAATGGTTTTCATTCGCCGGTATTGAAACGGTTCCCCGCGTGCGGGTCAAGTCAAATGAAAACGAGACGCATCCGTTGATGTTAACGGATGAAAGCGCGGCGGATTGAAAATACAATGGCGCTTTTAACCCTGCGGCTTGCCCCTTTCCGAGAGTGCCCATGACCTCGTCTACTGCCCCCACCTTCGATTCGCCGGCGCTCGCGCTTCAGGGCATCGAGCACGCCTTCGGTGATCATCGCGTCGTCAAGGGCATCGATCTGGTGATCAACCCGGGAGAAGTCATGTGTTTGCTGGGGCCTTCCGGCTGCGGCAAAACCACGCTGTTGCGCATCGCCGCGGGCCTTGAAGCGGTGCAAACGGGGCGGGTGTGTCTCGACGGTGAAGAGATCGCCGGGCCCGGCCGAACGCACCGGCCGCCGGAGAAGCGAAGCGTGGGGCTGGCGTTTCAGGAGTCGGCGCTGTTTCCCCACCTGAGCGTGCTCGATAACGTCACCTTCGGGCTCAACCACCTGCCCCGGCGCGAAAGAGCGCCGCGGGCGCAGTCGCTGCTCGAACAGCTGGGCATGGCGGATCACGCCAGCCGCTACCCGCACATGCTCTCCGGCGGCCAGCAGCAGCGGGTGGCACTGGCCCGGGCGCTGGCGCCGAGACCCAATTTGATGCTGCTCGACGAGCCGTTTTCGAGCCTGGATGCCAGGCTTCGCGATCAAATCCGCGACGATACGCTCCACGTGCTCAAGCATCTTGGCACCGCCACGCTCTTGGTCACTCACGACCCGGAAGAGGCGATGTTCATGGCGGATCGTATCGCGCTGATGCGCGACGGCCAGATCGTTCAGACCGGCACGCCTTATGAGCTCTACTGCCTGCCGGTAGACCCCTTCGTGGTCACCTTCTTTGGCGAGGTCAACGAACTCGAAGGCGTGGTGAAAAACGGCCAGATAGAGACGTCGATCGGCACCTTGAAAGCAGAGTGGCTCGAGGACGACACTGCGGTGCAGGTGATGATTCGCCCGGAGGCGCTGCGCCTGAAAGCGCTCAATCTGCCCATTGGCGAGCACCGCGAAAGCCACGTGATCATGGCCAAGCTTCTGGGCCGGGCGAGCCTCGTGCATCTTTGCGCCCACGCCCAGAACGGTGAGGAAGCCCACCTGCACGCCCGCGTGCCCGGCGTCTACCTGCCCGCGCCCGGCCAGCCGGTGGAGATCGACCTGGATCACTCCCAGGTGTTCATTTTCCCGCGCCGCGGCGCATCGCCACG
The DNA here is from genome assembly GCF_031954245.1 of Halomonas sp. PAMB 3264. Classification (NCBI taxonomy): domain Bacteria; kingdom Pseudomonadati; phylum Pseudomonadota; class Gammaproteobacteria; order Oceanospirillales; family Halomonadaceae; genus Halomonas; species Halomonas sp. PAMB 3264. The sequence goes on along the minus strand of NZ_CP134866.1, from coordinate 3,152,981 downwards.
CTGAGCAGTATCACCGGCACGATGCCCGCCAGCACGATAGCGAGCGAGGCGGTCGAGGCCTCGGCCAGGCGCTCGTCCGAGGCCAGGCTGTGGGCGCGCACCGCCAGGGTGTCGAAGTTGAACGGGCGCAGGATCATCGTCGCCGGCAGCTCCTTCATCACGTCGACGAACACCAGAATGCCCGCCGCCAGAAGGCTCGAGCGCATCAGCGGCGTGTGTACTCGTCTTAGCGTGCTGCCTGCGGTGTGGCCCAGCGTGCGCGAGGCGGCGTCCATGCTCGGCGTCACCTTGCCAAGACTCGCCTCCACGGCGTTGAACGACACCGCGAGAAAGCGCACCACGTAGGCGTAGATCAAAATGAACGCCGAGCCGCTGAAGACGAGCCCCACGATTACCCCATAGCGGGCGTGCAGCCAGGCATTGAGCGTGCTATCGAGCCAGGCGAAGGGAATCAAGATGCCCACCGCTACCACCGAGCCGGGAATGGCATAGCCCATCGCCGCCACGCGGGTAAAGAGCCGGGCCGGCGCGGTGTCGTTTAGCCGCACGCTGTAGCTCAACACGACCGCCAGCCCCACCGCGATCAGCGCCGCGACGGCCGCCAGGCTCAGGCTGTTGAAGGCGAAGCGAAGAAAGCGAGTGCCCAACAGCGCATCGCCCTGGGTGAGCGCCAGGTGGAGCAGAATGCCGCCAGGCAGCAGAAAACCGACGACGACCGGCAACACACACGCAAGCGTGGCCGCCGCCGCTTTCCCCCCGGCCAGCCGATACTCCGGCAGCGGCTGGCGCTGACCTGCGGCGTGAAAGTAGCGCCGCTTGCCGCGCGACACCTGCTCCAAAAGCACCAGCACGATCACGAAGCTCAAAAGGCACGCCGCCAGCTGCGCGGCGGCCACCGGCTCGCCGAGTCCAAACCAGGTGCGGTAGATGCCGGTGGTGAAGGTATCCACACCGAAGAACTGCACCGCGCCGAACTCATTGAGCGTTTCCATCAATGCCAGCGACACCCCGCCCACCAGCGCCGGGCGTGAAAGCGGCAGCGCCACGCTGAAAAAGAGCCGCCAGGGCCCGCGCCCCAACGTGCGGCCTACATCCAGCATGCCCGCCGACTGCTCCAGAAACGAGGCGCGGGCCAAGAGGTAAACATACGGATAGAGCACGAAGGTGATCAGCGTCGCCGCCCCACCCAGCGAGCGAATGTTGGGGAAATAGTAATCGCCATACTGCCAGTCGAACCAGGCGCGCAGCGCGCTTTGAAACGGACCCGCCACCTGAAAGAAATCCGTGTAGGCGTAGGCGATCACGTAGGTCGGCACCGCCAGCGGCAGCAACAGCGCCCACTCGAAGAGGCGCTTACCCGGAAAGCGGCACATCACCACCAGCCACGCGCAGCCAGTGCCGATGATTAGCGTCCCGAGCCCGACCCCCAGCGTCAGCCACAGCGTATTGATTAGATAGCGCGGAAGAACGGTGCTCGCCAAGTGCCCCCAGATGCCGTCGGTCGGCACCAGCACGTGCCCGAGCACGATCAAGATCGGCAGCGCCACTGCCAGGGCTACGCCAAAAAGGGCCAAAGACCAGGGCGACAAGGCGCCAGCGAGTCGGCAGGCGGCCCGGGGCGAGCAGTGGGGGAGCGTCGACATGAAAGGCCTCCAGGGCGGCGCGTCAGTCCTTGAAACGAAAAAGCTTGAAACGAAAAAGCTTGAAACGGGAAAGCTTGAAACGAGAAAAGAGTGCGGCCGAGAATAATATCACCGCGCGAGAAGCGGCGCAGCCAGGAAAGGAGGACGGTGTGATGAGAGAAGCGTGGGCAGATCGAACAAGACGCCGCCGCCCGGAGGCGGCGGCAAGGGCTCAATAGCCGACCATCAGCCCCGGCAGGCCCGTGACCAGTACCGGGAAGAACGCCATCAGCACGCAGGCGATCAGAATCAGCGCGCAGAAGGGGATCACCGCCTTGTACAAGTCGACGATCTCCACTCCGGGCGGGGCAACGCCCTTGAGATAGAAAAGCGCGTAACCAAACGGCGGGGTGAGAAACGAGGTTTGCAGCACCACGGCGACCATCACCACGAACCAGAGCGGGTCGATCCCCATCTGCTCGATGATCGGCAGCATGATGGGAAAACTGAGCAGCACGATGCCCGTCCAGTCGAGAAACATCCCCAGCACGAACACCAGCAAAAACATCATGATCAGCGCGCCGGTGGTGCCGCCGGGCATGGCCAGCAGCAGATCCTGAATCACCTGCATGCCGCCGCCTCGCGAGAACACGCCGGTAAAGGCGGTCGCGCCCACCAGCACCAGCATGACCATGGTGGTGGTCTTGCCCGCGTCGATCAGCGTGCGGTAGCAGGTCGCAAGCTTGCGATCGCCGAAGATCAAAAACAGGATGAACGCGATCAGCACGCCGATCGCCGAGGCCTCGGTGGCAGTGGCGATACCGGTGAACAGCGCCCCCAGAACGCCGAGAATCAGCGCCATCGGCGGCACCACGTACTTGCCGAGCATTTTCAAGAGCTCGCCGGTACTCACCTCCGCGCGCTCTTCCTTTGGCACCGGCGGCCCATAGGAGGGCTTGAAGTGGCAGATGATCAGCACGTAAAGCGCGTACATCACGCCCAGCATGACGCCGGGCACCATGGCGCCGGCGAACAGCGCACCGACCGACACCGGCGAGTAGCTCGCCATCAAAATCAGCATGATGCTCGGCGGAATCAGGATCCCCAGGCAGCCACTGGCCATGATGACCCCAGCGCTGAGCTCCTTGTTGTAGCCATACTTGAGCATCGGCACCAGCGCGATCATGCCCATCACCGCAATCGAGGCGCCGACGATGCCGGTGGTCGCGGCCAACAGCACTGAAACGATGACCACGGTCAGCGCAAGCCCGCCGCGCAGGTTGGCCAGCAGCAGGCGCATGGCGTCGAACATGCGCTCGGTGACGCCGGAGTCGTTCAAAAACCTCGCCATGAGCACGAACAGCGGGATCGCCACCAGCACGTAGTTGTCCATGGCGTTGCCGAAAATGTTGTTGATCAGCGTGCCCAGCACTCGCTCGCCGGGGCCGACGAAGGCGCCGATCACCGCCACCCCGCCGAGCACAAAGGCGAGCGGATGACCCATGAACAGCCCGACCAGCAGGCCACCGAACATCACCAGCGCCAATAGCTCAGGACTCAAGTTCATGGGAGCGCTCCTCACGCAGGGCGATAACGGCGCGCAGTACGATCGCGATCGCCTGCAGTAGAATCAGCGCGGCGGCGAGCACGATCACGCCCTTGATGGGGTAGACCGGCAGCGCCACCATGCCGTAAGTCGTTTCGCCCCGGCTGAAGGCGCGCTCGAAAAACAGCCAGCCGTATTTCAGCATCATCCAGATGAAGGGCACGAAGAAGATCAGATAGCCCAGCAGGGTCAGCACCGCCTGGCGCTTGTGTGACAAAAGGCGCTTGAGCACGTCGACTTCGACGTGGGCGTGATGCTTGAGCCCGTAAGCAGCCATCAGCATGAAGTGGGCGCCAAACAGCATCTTGGTGACATCGAAGGCCCAGTCGCTGGGCCGCCCGAGAAAAAAGCGCGAGGCAATATCGTAAAGCACGATCAGGGTCATCACGGCGATCAGTGGCGCGATCAGGCGCCCGAACAGCTCGTTGAAGGCGTCGATCGCCTTGGCAATGGCATTCATGGAAGCCCTCCGCAGTCAGCTGAAAGCCCCGGCCTGGCCGGGGCGGTAAACGCGCCTTACAGGCAGGCTTCGATCTCTTCCAGTGACGGCAGGTTGTCCATGGTGCGGCTCATGTTGAAGGGGTAGGAGACGTCGCGCCAGGTGGCGTAATCCTGCAGATAGCTGACCATCGACTGGTAGACCTTGGCGTGGTCCGGGTTCTCGCAGGCGCCCTGAACGATCACGTCGTTGGTCACCTGCTGGATCTGCGCCAGATCCTCGTCGGAGAACTGGTTGATGGTCACGCCATCCTCGACGAACTTGCGGGTGGCTTCATTGGATTCGCGCTCGGACCAGGCCAGCGACCAGGCCATGGTGGCGTCGGCGGCGATGCGCAGCTTCTGCTGAGTATCCTCATCCAGCGCGTTCCAGGCGTCCATGTTGATCATCACGCCAAACACGCTGGCGGACTGGTGCCAGCCAGGTGTTGCCCAGTTGTCGGCCACTTCCGCGAAACCGGCCTTGTAGTCGACGCCGGGGGTGGAGAATTCGCCGGCGTCGATCACGCCACGCTCGATGGCCTGATACACCTCGCCGCCGGCCAGCGTCACCTGAGAGCCGCCCAGCTGCTCGAGCACGCGGCCCTGGTCACGCCCGGAAAGGCGCAGGCGCTTGCCTTCGAGATCGGCGATGCTCGCGATCGGCGTACGGCCCATGAAGCCGGACTCGTTGTTGGTGATGCCGTAGGGCAGGTACATCATGTTGAACTGGCCGTAGATCTCCTCATACATCTCGCGTCCGCCCCACTGCTGAATCCAGTTCAGGTAGTCCACGCCGTTGAACAGGCTCGTGGTGGTCGCAAGCGGTGAGAACGCCGGGTTGAGCCCCGCCCAGTAGCCGGGCCAGTCGCCGGCGGCCTCGATGCTGCCGGTTTCGGTGGCGTCGAACACTTCGGTGCCCGGCATCAGGGTACCGCCGGCGCGAAAGTTGATCTGAAGTTCCTCGCCGGCCAACTGATTGACCAGCTCCACCCAGTGACGGTCGATCTGAATCAGATCCAGGTTATCCGGCCAGGTGGACGTCATGGTCCACTGCTCTTGAGCCTGGGCAGTGGAGGCGAACAGCACGCCCGTGGCGAGGGCCGTGAGGGTAAAACGCGAGGCAAGTTTCATGATGTGTTCCCTGTTAGCGTGTGGTGTTGTTGATATTGGCAAACGGTCAGGAAAGCGAGCGCAGGTTTACGTATACGTAAATTTGGGTGCGCCACAGCGATAAGCTAGCATACTCGCCAGGCCCGCGCGCCATAGCCGATGGTGGTAGATCGCCCGCGCCATGGAAGTTGGTTAACGCCGCGTTTTTGATTATTAAATAGTGGGTGGTCGCGAGTTGATCCGACCTGTTGAAAAGTGAGCCGATGTCGCAAACCTCAGAATCGTTGAAAGATCGCTTGATGTACGTGGGCGAGCGGTCACTGGGCTCGCTTTGCAGAGAGCCGCTGTGAGCGGGGCGCTCGAGCGCCACGTTGGCGCGCTGGTAGCCCACTCGTATCGCCTGGAGCGGCGCCGCTGGCGCCAGCTGGTATGGCTCGAAGGCGAGCCCGCCGCGTGCCGGCGGGCGGCGCTGGCGCTTTGGCACGCCCGCGCCTGGCGAGCGCCGCTCTGGGTCGCGGACCCGAAGGAGGCGCCAGTCGAAGCACTTTCGAACAAAAAGGTGCATCGCCGGCTGGGGGGCGAGCATCAGCTGGTTATCCTTGACGTAAGCGGAAGCCAGGGGCTGGATCCGGACATGCTGGGCGTGTTGGCAGGGACGCTGAGCGCCGGCGGGCTCTGCGTGCTGATCACGCCCGCCGGGTGGGGCCGCGCGCCGGACCCGGACTATGCCCGCCTGAGCGACTACCCCCGCGCCTGGGTGTCGCTCACCGCGCGTTATCTCGCGCGCCTGGCCGGGATATTGAAAGCCTCTCACCACATCGTGCGCTGGCAGCCCGGCGTCGGACTCAAGCTTGCCCGGCTCGGCGCGAGCGGTGCGCCCGGTCTTGTCTGCCGGGACACGGCGTGTCGCACCGGTGACCAGGCGCAGGTGGTCGACCAGCTCGTTCGTTTGAAGCGCCGCCGGCCGCTGGTGATCACCGCCGACCGCGGACGGGGCAAAAGCGCGGCGCTCGGCATTGCCTGCGCGCGGCTTTTGCACAGCGGCGTGAGCGAGATCGTCGTCACCGCGCCGTCGCGCGAGGCGATCCAAAGCCTGACGGAGCGGCTGGAGGCGCTCTGCCCGCAGGGCGCGTGGCAAACGCCGGATCACTTTGCGCTGCCAAGCGGCCAGGCACTTCGCTACCTGGCGCCCGCCGCGCTCGACGCGCAGGTGCAGGCGGGCGGTGAAGGCGGCGACGGCGCGTATCTTCTGGTCGACGAGGCGGCGGCGCTTCCCGCTGCGCTGCTCGCGCGCTGGCTCGACGCCTTTCCCCGCGTAGCGTTTGCCTCCACCGTGCACGGTTACGAAGGCTCCGGGCGCGGCTTTGCGCTTCGCTTTCGCGACGTGCTCGACCGCCGCACGCCGCTCTGGCGCGCCGCCAAATTGCAAACGCCGGTGCGCTGGGCCGCATTCGATCCGCTGGAGGCGATCGTCAAGCGGCTGCTGCTGCTCGACGCGCCACTGCCCACCGCCGAGCCCGCGGCCGCGCTGGTTGCGCGCGCGCTTTCGCCGGCGGCGCTGGCCGCCGCGCCGGCGCTGCTGGAGAAGCTCTTCGGGCTTTTGGTGCAGTCGCACTACCGCACTGCGCCGTCCGATCTTCGTCAGCTGATGGACGGCCCCGGCGTCGGGTTTCGCGTGATCGGCGAAGAGGAGCCCCAGGCCGTGCTGGTCACGTTCGAGGAGGGCGGTTTCGACACGACGCTTGCCGATGACGTGGCCCGAGGCGAGCGTCGCCCGCGCGGGCATCTGCTGGCCCAGTCGCTGGCCGCCCACACCGGCAGCCGCGCCGCGCTCGAAGCTCGCTGGCGCCGCGTGGCGCGGGTGGCCACCCACCCGGAGCGTCGCCGCGAGGGGCTCGGGCGCGCGCTGATCGAGGCGGATATGCGCGACGCCCGGGCGCAGGGCGTTGCGCTTTACGGCGCTACCTTCGGCGCCGAGGCCTCGCTTCTGCGCTTCTGGCGGGCGCTTGGCTTTTTGCCGGTGCGCCTGGGCGTCACTCAGGAAACGTCTACCGGCGAGTACGCGGTGATGGTCGCCCGCGCGCTGAACGCTCAGGGCGAGGCGGTGCTGGCGTCACTCAGAGCGGGCTTCGAGGCGAGTCTTTCGAGCCTTCTGGCGTTTGAGCTGACCGCGCTGCCCGCCAACGTCGTCCCGCAGCTTTTGAGCGACGCCGCGCCGGCGCTCAACGCGCGCGAGCAGCAGGACGCGCAGGACGTCGCCTACGCGCACCGCGACCCGGCGCTCGCCAGGGCCTCGCTCCAGGCGCTGGCGCGCTGGGCGAGCGCGGACATCGAGCGCGCCGGCTGCGCTGATGAGGCGCTTCGTGCGAGTCTCGAAACGCTGACCGCCTGGGCGTTTCAGAACCGCGCGCCCGCGCGCGCGCCGCGCGAGGCGAACCAGCGGCTGCGCCAGGCGGTGCGGGCGCTGTGTGAGGCCACTCTTTCGCCGGGCGAGCCGCAGCGGTAGAGTAGGGCGGTTACGGATCAAAAAGAGCTCACATGAACGCACACCTGGACGCGCTGGAACCCACGCTGGTATGGCGCCACTTTCGTACGCTGTGTAACACGCCCAGGCCCTCCGGCCGGGAAGCCGCGCTGGTCGCGACGCTCGAAACCTGGGCCGAGGCGCTTGGCCTGGCCCACGACCGCGACGACTTCGGCAACCTGCGCATCAAAAAACCGGCAAGCCCCGGGTGTGAAAGCGCCCCCGGCGTGATCCTTCAGGGCCATCTGGACATGGTCGCCCAGGCCAATGCCGATACCCCCCACGATTTCGATAACGACCCGATCCGCACCTACGTCGACAGCGGCTGGCTGCACGCCGATGGCACGACCCTGGGCGCGGACAACGGTCTTGGCGTGGCGGCGATTCTGGCCGTGCTCGAGGATGACACTCTCACCCATGGCCCGCTGGAGGCGCTCTTTACCCTGGAGGAGGAGACCTCCATGGGCGGGGCGCTGAATCTTTCCGAGAACTGGCTGGACGGGTCGCTTCTGCTCAACCTGGACAGCGAAGAGCGCGGTGAGGCCTACATTGGCTGCGCGGGCGGCGCCGACGTCATGGTCGATGCGCGCCTGCCGGGCAAGGCGCTGGCCGAGCGTGAGACGGTGATCGAACTTGCGCTGACCGGGCTCAAGGGCGGCCACTCGGGGATCGATATCCACAAGCCGCTGGGCAACGCCAACCGCCTGCTGGTGCGGGCGCTGCGGGCCCTCGATATGCTCGACGCCCGCCTGATCGACTACAAGGGCGGCACGCTGCGAAACGCCATCCCCCGCGAAGCCTTTGCGACGCTGGCGCTGCCCATCGATGAGCTCGACACCGCGTTCGACAAGATCGCAAGGCTCGAAGAGGTGCTGAAAGCGGAGCTTGGCAGCGGTGACCCGAACGTGTCGCTCAAGGCGCGCCGTGTCGAGGCCGTGGTCGAGGCGGAGCCCTTGACTCACGATGCCAGCACCATGCTGATCTCGGCGCTTTACGCCGCCCCCTGTGGCGTCGAGCGCATGAGCGCCGACGTCGAGGGCGTGGTCGAAACCTCGAACAACCTGGGCGTTTTGAACCTCGAGCAGGGCCGGCTGCACCTGTGCGCTTTGGTGCGCTCGCTGCACGACAGCGCCGCCGAGGCGCTGGCCGACCGCTTCAGCGCGCTGTTCGGTTTGATGGGCGCGCGGGTCAAGGTGGAAAACGGCTACCCGGGCTGGGCGCCGAATCCGCAAAGCGCCCTGCTTGCAACCTTCAAGGCGCGCCATCAGGCGGTGTTGGGTTCTGAGCCCGCGGTGAAGGTGATCCACGCCGGGCTCGAGTGCGGCATTCTCGGCGCCAAGTATCCCGATCTTGACATGATCTCCTTCGGCCCGCTGATTCGTGGCGCCCACTCGCCGGACGAGCGGGTCGAGCTCGCCTCCGTGACGGAGTTCTGGACGATGCTGCGCGCGCTGATCGAGGCGCTGGCAGAAAAACGCTAGACGCGTACGGTGTAAAAGCACGAAGCAAAACGGCGCCCCAGGGCGCCGTTTTTCGTTCCAACCGCCGAAAAAGCGGCGACGTGTGTACTGGTCGAGCGGTGTTATTTGCTCAGATAGGCGTTGAGCATCCACACGGTCTTTTCCTGCTCGCGGATGTAGTCGCCGGCCTGAGACGCGGTGCCTTCATCGTCGGCGTCGGAGGCCAGCGCCAGCACTTCGCGCTGCAGTGCGATCAGCGTCTGGTAGCCGTCGAGCACGCCTTTTACGCAGGTCTGGCCGTCGAACACGTCCTTGTCTTCCTGAATGCGCGAGAGCTTGGCGTAGTCGCTGTAGGCGTGCACCGGCTTGTGGCCCAGGGTCAGGATGCGCTCGGCGACTTCGTCGACCTTGGTCAGAAGGTCGGTGTAGAACTCCTCGAACTTCTCGTGCAGCTGGAAGAAGTCGTTACCCTTCACGTTCCAGTGATAGCCGCGCACGTTCATGTAAAAGATCTGGTAGTTGGCCAGCAGGTGGTTCAGCTTCTCGGCGAGCTGGCTGGCGCTGTCTTCGTGTAGACCAATGCTGTTGAACTCGGACATCACTACGTCTCCATGTAAGCCGTTAAACGGGTGTCGATTCGTTCAAAAAGGTTAGCGCACGCTGGATACGCGATAAAACGAGTTTTGCGTATCGCCTTCATAGCGTAGCGGTATCGCGCGCCTATGCCTTGGATGTGCAGGCGAACGCGCGGGTTTTCAACCGCCGCTTGCGGTAGGGCGGTTTTGGAAGAGCCGCACCACGCCTTCACAGCGCGCGCTCAACAGCTCGGCGGTGCGCGGTAGCGCCTCCTCGAGGCTCATCGGGCCGTCGGCCAGGGCGAAGGCGGCGGTGACGCCTTCATCAAAACACGCCTGCCAGCCGTCGCCCAGACTTCCCGCCAGCACCACCACCGGTTTGCCCAAGCGCTTCGCCGCCCGCGCCACGCCGATCGGCGTTTTGCCAGCCAGACTCTGGCCGTCCAGGCGGCCTTCGCCGGTGATGACCAGGTCTGCCTGCTCGATCAGCGCGGGCAGATTCGCCTGGCGCATGATGATCTCGATGCCGGGCTTGAGCGTCGCGCCGAGAAAGCTCGCCGCGGCAAAGCCCATGCCACCGGCCGCCCCGGCGCCGGCGAGCTCGCGAAGATCGTCACCCAGTGCCTGGGCACTGACGTCGGCAAAGCGCGCAAGGGCTGCGTCGAGTGCGGCGACATCGTCCGGGGTGGCGCCTTTTTGCGGGCCGAACACGGCGCTGGCGCCGCGCTCACCCAAAAGCGGGTTGTCCACGTCCACCGCCGCTTCCACGGTAAGCCCCGCCAGGCGCGGGTCGAGCCCGGAGAGATCGAGCGTTTCGAGCTCGGCAAGTGCCGCCCCGCCCGGGGCCAGGGCGTTGCCTTCGCGGTCTTTAAGCGTAGCGCCGAGGGCCTGGAGCATGCCGGCGCCGACGTCGTTGGTGGCGCTACCGCCGAGCAGCAACAGCGCCTTCTCGGCGCCGGCGTCGAGTGCGGCCCGGAACAGCTCGCCGACGCCGAAGGTGCTGGTGTGCAGGGCGCTGCGCTCGGCACGCGACAGGTGCTGCAGGCCGCTCGCTTCTGCCAGCTCGATAAATGCGGTACGCTCGCGGGCAAGCCAGCCCCAGCGTGCCAAGCGGGCCCGGCCGAGGGCGTCCTGAACCGTGCACTCGCGCCGCTCGGCGCCGGTGGCGCTGATCAGCGCCTCGAGACTTCCCTCGCCGCCGTCGGCCAGCGGGCAGGGGTGCACGGCCGCCGTCGGACACGCCCGCTTGACGCCTTCGGCCATGGCGTGAGCGGCGGCGTCGGCGCCGAGGGCATCCTTGAAGCTATCCGGGCAAAGCACGACGTTCATTAACGCGATCTCCATAAAACCTTATAGTGAATTTATTGTCTGGAAATAGGGCTTTAAATCACCGCTCTGGCAGTGAGCTTAGCGCGGCGCGGCGGTGCGCACCAGGCTTGGCGGGCCTTTGATAAAAACCGGCGCGAACGCCGAGGGAGCACCCATGAAGCCACGACAGATTAAGTCACGACCAATGATGCTGGTTTTGCTGCTGGCGCTGGCGGGCTGTCAGACAACGCCGGATCGGCTGCCCCGCGCCGAGCCTGCCCCGGCGCCTTCGTGCTACTTTCCAACCCAAGGCGTGGCGGGCGAGGAGGTGCTGCGCCAGAGCGTGGCGCTGCTCGAGCAGTGGGAGTTCGAGCTCGACAACACCGATACCGCGCTTGGCCTGATCAGTGCGAGCAAAGAGCGCGAGCTGATCGGCTATTACGACCCCTATGACGGCGACTACGGCTCCGGCGTGCGCGTGTTTGGCGGCCTGGGCCTTGGCCATCGCTCATCGATAGGGCTGGGGCTTGGCTTTGGCGGCGGCATTGGCCAGCGCCCGGTGGAGAGCGAGCGGGTGAGCGTACTGGTACAAAACGATCACGTGCGCGTCTCCCGCGATATTCGCCGCTTCGATCACCTGCGCGACCTGCGCGAGTCGCGCAGTGCCAGCGACGACGATTTCTGCCGGCGCTTTCAGTCGGCGCTGCCCGCCTTCGACACCGGGAGCCGCTTATGAGGCGTTCATCCAGCATCAAGGCTGTGGCGCTGGTGCTCGCCACCGCGCTACTCGCCGGCTGCGCCACCCCCCTGCCGGCAAACCCGCGCGAGCTTCGCTTCAACGCCACGCCAGAGCGCACCTTTCGCGAGGCGGTGGATTTGATGGTGGCTCAGGGCTACGTGATTCGCCACGCGGACCTGGCGCTTGGCCGCGCCGAGGCCTCGCTTGCCCGCTGGCCGGAGTATCGCCTGCTGCTGCGCGTCGAGCCTTCTGGTGCGCCCCGAGGCGCTGCCGGACAGGGCACTTCGGATCAGACCGCATCGAGCCAGGTGAGCGTCTCGGCGCTGCGCGGCGCCACGCCGCTGGCGCCGTACCTGCTCGACCCCTGGCTCGTCGAGCTGCAGCAGCGGCTGGGAGAGGCACCTTGAACCGTTCTGCGTTAACACGCGCCTTGCTTGCGGCCGGCTCACTTTTGTTGGCCAGCGGCGCGCAGGCCCACCCCCACGGCTGGATCGATCTCAGTGTGACGGTCGTGACCGATGAGCAGGGCCGCGTCACCGCCTTCGACCAGATCTGGCGGATGGACCCGTTCTACAGCCTGATCGTGTTCGACGAGCTGCGAAACGTGGCGGACGCCACCTTCGAGGAGGGACTCGACCAGCTCGGTCAGGACATTCGCGACAACCTTTCGGCGCAGCACTACTTCACACAAGCTTGGCTCGACGGCGAGCCGCTGGCGCTGGGCGAGGTGAGCGAGTACACCACCTATGAACGTGATAGCCGCCTGGTGTACATGTTCTCGCTGCCGCTGGCCGAGCCCGTTGCCCTCGATGATGCGCGGCTCGAGTACCAGATCTATGACCCGACCTACTACATCGAAATGGTCCACGAGGAGCAGGATGGCGCCCCAGCCGAAAGCGCGCTGACGCTTGCTGGCGATGAGACGTCCTGCGCGCTCGGCGTCACCCAGGCCAGCCCGGACCCGGAGCTCGTGCTGCAGGCCGCGCTGCTGGACAAGGGCGATGAGGGGGAGCCGGAGCTCGGTCGCTACTTTGCCGAAACCGGCCATATCGACTGCAGTGAATCCTGAGCATGCTCCCTACCGCCCGAAACACGTTTACCAATAAGCATCGAACTTCCAACGCGTCGCCCTCGAACGCGCGCTTTAAAACCGGGCTCACGCTTGCGTTGGTGATCGGCCTGATTGGGCTTGCCATCTGGGCGGCCACGCTCTGGTTTCAGGGCGCGAGCCTGCAGATTCTCGCCTGGCAGCGCGAGCTTCATCGGGCGCTGACGCTCTCCATCACCGAGCTTGCGCGCACGCCGTCGAACTCGGCGTGGCTAACGCTTTTGGGCGTCAGCTTTGGCTACGGCGTATTCCACGCCGCGGGCCCGGGTCACGGTAAGGCGGTGCTGGCGACCTATCTCGCCTCCCACGGCGGCGCGACCCGCCGTGCGCTGGGGCTCTCGTTTGCCGCTTCGCTCCTGCAAGGGGTGACCGCTATCGTCATGGTTGGCGTGCTGGTGTTCGGGCTGGGCTTTTTGACCCGCCAGGCGATGGGGCAGGTGGTGTGGGTCGAGCAGGGCAGTTTTTTGCTGGTCGCGCTGTTGGGCGTCTGGCTCTGCGTGCGCGCGGCGCGAAAGCTGCGCCATGCCTATCGCTCCAGGGCGCCGGCGGTGTTGACGCCGGTGTCGCAAGGCCCGGGGCTGCTCTCGGCGCCCAGCCACGGCCATTTCCATCCGCATCATCACCACGAGCACGGCGACCATCATGAACACGGCGCCCACTGCTGCGGCGGCGCGCACCATGTCGAACCGGACCAGGCGCTTGATTGGCGCACCGCGCTGATGACCGTTGGCGCGATTGGCCTGCGCCCCTGTTCCGGGGCGGTGCTGTTGCTCGGGGCGGCGGGGCTTTTAGGTCAGTTTTGGGTTGGCGTCAGCGCAGTGGTCGCGATGTCGCTGGGCACCGGTATTACGGTATCGGCGCTGGCGCTGGCCAGCGTGTTCGCGCGCGGCTGGGCGACCCGGCGGCTGGCGCGTCAGTCGCAAAGCCGCGCGGTCGAAAAGATCGCTGCCTGGGCGGCGCTGGCCGGAGGTGTTGTGATCGTGGCGTTGGGCGTGTCGCTGTCGGTCGCGGGCTTCGATCAGCCGGCGAGCTCGCCATTGTTCAGCGAGCCGCCGGCGCGCTCGAGCAGCGCCCCCTTTGGTCCTGGCGCCTGATTCGCTAAACGTCGAGCTTATCCATGTGGGCCAGAATCCGCTCGCGGCGCTCGCGTTGAAGCGTCGGGCTATAGGGCACCGCCTCGCCCTTGCCCCATACCGGCGCCGGCCAGGCGTCGTCGCGCGTAAAGCGCACCACCAGGTGCACATGAAGCTGGCTGACGACGTTGCCCAGTGCTGCCACGTTGAGCTTGTCGCCTTGAAAGGCCAGCTGAAGCGCCTGGCCAAGCGCGGTGGTCTCCCGGTGAAGCTGCATTTGGTCGTCGTTTGAAAGCTCGAATGTCTCGCGCACGCCTGGCCGGCGCGGCACCAGAATCACCCAAGGGAAGCGCGCGTCGTTCATCAACAGCGCGCGGCAAAGCGGCAGGTCGGCAAGCGACAGGGTGTCGGCGGCCAGGCGGCTATCCAGCTCGAAAGTGCTCATGGGGTGGGCTCCGGGATAAAACGTTGACAGTTCAAGGGCGCTGTCATAAAAATCGATGCACGTGGCGGCGTTAAACGGGCAGAATCGTGAAAACGCTGTTACGCTGACTATACGCCTGCGTGATAGTGACACGCGAAGGCTTTCCGACCCCGTGAATGTTAAGGAGAACATGATGAAAAAACTACTCGCCGTAAGCTTCATTATGCTGATCAGCGCTTCAGCGTTGGCCGGTTGCAACACCATTTCCGGCGCAGGCAAGGACGTGCAAGCGGGCGGCCAGGCCGTGCAGGACGCCGCCGAGTAAGTTCGGTCGGGTGCTCCAGGAAGCAGGCGGAAGGTTTTTCCGCCTGCTTCTTTCGTTTGGGGCCGTCGCTTTTACACGTTGGCGGCTTTTTCATCGCGCATTCACAAGGAAACGTGACATGCCCAATCTTGATCGCTTTCTTAGAACCTGCCTCACGGCCACTGGCGCGCTGACCCTCGGTGTGCTCCTGAGCGCCTGTGCGGCTCAGACCGGCGTCGCCCAGGCGCCGAGCAGCCCGGACGTCAGTGCCCCACCGCCGCCCCGGGTCGCCGACACCGCGCCGCCCGCTACCTCGCAGGGCGCCTGCAATATCGCTTCGCTCGAGGCCGTTGGCGAACCGCTGACCGAGGCGCGCTCGCGCGAGCTCATGAGTCAGAGCGGCGCGCGCGATGTGCGCGTGTTGCCACCCAATAGCGTGGCGACCATGGACTACCGCGAAGACCGGCTCAACATCGAGCTCGACGAGGCCGGGCGCATCACCGCGCTGCGCTGCGGCTAACGCAGAATCAGCACCACGCAGGCGGCGGTCAAAAGCCCCATCGTCACGTTGAACGCCCGCCAGGCCGCCGCGGTCTTGATGAAGCGCCCGATCGCCACGCCAAACACCGCCCACACCAGCAAACACGGCAGGGCGGTGAGTTCGGCCATCCCTACCAGCAGCACCGCGTTGAGCAGCATCGGGCCGTTTTCCGGCAGAAACCCGGCGATTAGCGCAAGCCCCAGCACCCAGGCCTTGGGATTGGCGAGCTGGAAAAGCGCCGCTTGGCCGAAGGTCAGCGGCTTGCCCCTGGCGCGAGTATCGCTCAGGTTCGGCGGCGGCGCCGTGGCGATCCTGTAGGCGAGATAGAGCAGATAAGCGCTGCCCGCCCAGCGCAGGCTCCATTGCAACACCGGAAAACGCTCGAACAGCGTGCCAAGGCCCAGCGCAATGGCGAGATAAAGACAGAAGCAGCCGCCGACGATGCCGCCCATGTGGGGCAGCGTTCGGCGCACGCCGAAGTTCGCCCCGGAGGCGGTCAGCATCAGGTTGTTCGGCCCCGGCGTCAGCGTCATCGACATCATGAAAAGCGCCACCGGCCCCAGTAGTAACAGCCACTCACTGCCCATGACGTGACCTATTCATAGCGGTCTCTCCAGCGCTGTCGGCGCACCTGCTCCTTGAGCATTTCCAGAATGTCGTAGAGCACCTGCTCGGTGACGTGAGCGCTGGTGTCGTCCACGGTCAGCCAGCTGTCGAAGCCGCTATCCGCGGTGCGCTCGATCATCTGGCGAAACTCCGGTGAGTGGATACCCAGCGCCAACTCGTCCACCAGCCGCTGGGCGACGCCGCTGAGTGACGCCTGCATGGCGCTGGAAGCGGTTTCGCCCATGGGCAGGCGATTGAGCCGCTGGATCTCCGGGGTCTCAAGCAGCGTGCGCGTGATCAAAGCGTCGATGGAGGTCATGATCTCCTGGCGATTTTGCTGGTACGCCTTGCCCACGGTGGACTCCAGCCGCTGGGAGATCTCCTTGATCAGCTCGCTCTTGCGCGGCATGATCACCCGGTCGACGAGGCGCTCGGTCAGCGAGTCGGCGGCCAGAATTTGCTGCTGCACGTTGCCCATCAAACGCAGCGCGATACGATCAGAGAGCTCCTCGAGCAGGATGTCGTAATACTTCATGACAAAGCGAAAGCTCGACCAGTTGCGCACGTCGATCAGCCCTAACCGGTGGAGCCGGTGGACCAGCGACAGCACTCTGAGCGCGCGCAGCCAGCGAAAGCCCGCCAGCGGAATGCAGCCCAGTACGTCGTACCAGTGGATGAACGGGTAGAAGAACCAGCGGTGATAGCGGCGCTCGATGATCGCCGCCGTCCACCCCAGCAGCACGTCGATGACGAAAATCGTGACGAACACCAGGTCGATGGCGAAAAATCGGCTATGAATTTCGGCGTCGTAGAAGTCGTGAAAGCCTGGCGAGGCGCGCTGTACCAGCTGCTCGAACCAGCCGAGCAGAAACAGCGAATCGAACAGCAACAGCGCCAGGTTCGCGATCACCGCGGCCAGAATGAAAAAGTCCCAGCCGATGTGCGCGTACTCCACGGCGCGGGGTAGTTTGGGGTGGCGCTCTCTGGCCAGCATGGTGACTCCTTTCGGTGTGGGCGAAGCGGCGGCGGGCTAGTCGTCTCTGAGGTGCTGCTGGGCGCGCTTCTCTTCCTGCTCGGCCTGCTTTCGATGCTTCTTGCGTAGCGCCGCTTTTTCAAAGCGCAGCTTCTGAAGCGGCGTATTCAGTGACAGCGGCGCCACCTGGGCGGGCTGGCCCTCCCGGTCGACCGCGACCATGGTCAGATAGCAGCTGTTGGTATGACGAATCAGCTTTTCGCGGATGTCTTCGGCCACCACCTTGATGCCGATCTCCATCGAGGAGCGGCCCACGTGGTTGACGCTGGCCAAAAACGTTACCAGCTCGCCGACCATGATCGGCTGTTTGAACAGTACCTGGTCCACGGAAAGGGTGACCACGTAGTGGCCGGAGTAGCGGCTGGCGCAGGCGTAGGCCACCTCGTCGAGCTTTTTGAGAATCGCGCCGCCATGCACCTTGCCACTGAAGTTGGCCATGTCCGGCGTCATCAATACCGTCATGGAGAGTTCGCGCTGGCCCGGCAGGGCGCTGTCAGCGCTAAAAATGTCCGTCATAAGCTGCTCTTGAAAGCCTGAAAGGGCGCCCGCCCTGCGCGGGCCGCCCGTGAAGTGAAACCGCCGGCGCTCAAAACCACACAAGCCCCACGGAAATGATCACGCCGGTTAAAAATAGCTGAACCAGGCAAAAGCCCATAATGTCCTTGGCCTTGAGCCCCGCGATGGCGAGCACCGGCAGCGCCCAGAACGGCTGGAGCAGGTTCGTCCAGGCATCGCCCCAGGCGACCGCCATGGCGATACGCGCTACGTCCGCGCCCAGCGCCTCGGCGGCAGGCAGCATGACCGGCGCCTGCACCGCCCACTGACCGCCTCCGGACGGCACGAAGATGTTGACGATGCCGGCGCTGATGAACGACCAGAACGGCAGCGACGTGGCGCTGGCAAACGAGACCAGCCACTGCGACATGCTCTCGGCCAGCCCCGACTGCACCATGATCGCCATGATGCCGGCGTAGAAGGGGAACTGAATCACGATGCCCGCGCCGCCCTTGATCGCCTCGTTCAGGCTGTTCAACAGGTTGCGCGGCGTGCGGTGCAGCACGATCGCGGCAAACAGAAACAGAAAGTTGACCACGTTCAGGTTGAGCCCGCCGCCGCGCAGGAAAAAGTGGTCGAGCAAAAACAAAAGCCCCGGCACGCCCACCAGCAGCGCCAGGCCCATGCTGTTTTCGAGCTTCTCTGCCGGGCGGGTGGCACGCTCGACCGTCTCTGGTTCGTCATCGAGAAGCGCGCGATCCACGTAGACGCTCTCCTCGTCCGGCGGCAGCATCAAACGGTTGATCAGCGGGATGGCCACGAACAGGCAGACGACGATGGCGAGGTTGAAGAATGCAAAGATCGTCGAGCCGGTGCCGATCACGCCGATCTGATCGGCGGAGAAGTGGCCGTCGGTGGCGATGGTCAGCGGAATCGAGCCCGCCAACCCCCCGTGCCAGACCACGAACCCGGAGTAGGCGCTCGCCACCAACAGGCGGTAATCGACCCGCACCAGTCGCGCCAGCTCCTTGGCGAACAGCGCCCCGACGACGAGACCAAAGCCCCAGTTGATCCAGCTCGCGGCCAGCGACACCAGAGTCACGAGAATGATCGCTCCCCCGGCGCTTTTGGCGGTGCCCGCAAGCCTTGCCAGCAGGCGCTTGACCGGCGGCGAGCTTGCCAGCATGAAGCCGGTGACCAGTACCAGCAGCATCTGCATGGAGAAGGTCAAAAGCCCCCAGAAGCCGTCGCCCCACATGCGCAGCACTGCAAGCGGCGTTTGGCGCTCCACGGCGATGGCCGCCACGGAGGCAATCAGCGTCAGCAGCAGGACGAAAATATAGGGGTCGGGGAGATAGCGCTCGACCAGCTTGACCGCAGGCCTGGCAATAAACCTTAGCATAAGAGGCTCGCTTTATTCGTTATTGGGAGTGCCCGCTCAATATACGAGCCTGGGGTGCCTTTTTCATCCCCGCCGATGGGTTAACCGCGGATGGGTAACCGCCAGCGATCAATACTCCGCCTGGGCGGCGCACCAGCGGCTTCGCCGGTAGCGCACGTAGTAGCCGGCGAGCACCGCAGAGCGGGTGAGCATGAACAGCGTAAAGGCGAGCCACAGCCCGTGATTGCCAAGCCCCTGAAAAAACCACCAGGCGGGCAGGTAGACGCAAAGTCCGGCGAAAATGCTGTTGCGCATCTCGCGCACCGCGGTGGTGCCGATGAATACGCCGTCGAGCAGATAGCTCCACACCGCGATCAGGGGCATGGCGACCATCCAGGGCAGGTACTCGGCGGCGGTCATGCGCACCTCTAAAAGACCGGTCAACAGCGCGATCAGGGCGTTACCGAACAGCGCAAAACCAAGCGCGGTAGCCAGCGCCGTGTAAAACGAAAAGCGCGCGGCGGCCTTGACCGTGGCCGCAAAGCCCGCCCAGTCGCGTCGGCCAAACGCCCGGCCGGTCAGCGATTCGGCCGCGTGGGCAAAGCCGTCCAGCGCGTAGCTGGTCAGCATGATGAACTGCAAAAGCACCGCATTGGCGGCAAGCATCGTATCGCCCTGGCGCGCGCCCTGGGCGGTGAAAAACGCGGTGGCGAACAAAAGCCCCAGGGTGCGCACGAACAGGTGCGCGTTGACGCTGAAAAGCGCCCGGTAGGCGCGAAGCCGCCAGAGCCTTGAGCGCTCGAAGACGCCGTCCAGCAGCCGCAGCTGGCGAACCACCAGCCACGCGCCGAAGGCCAGCGCGCTGTAGTCGGCAATGACGCTTGCCAGCGCCACGCCGTTGCTGGTCATGCCAAGACCCACCACGAAGACGAGATCGAGCGCGATATTGACGGCGTTGGTCAAAAGCAGCAGGTAGAGCGTAACGCGAGCGTTTTGCTGGCCCAGAAACCAGCCCAGAATCGTATAGTTGGCCAGCACCGCCGGCGCAGACCAAAGCCGAATCTCGGCGTACTCGCGGGCAAGCGCCTGAGCCTCTTTGCTTCCATCGAGCAGCCACAGCCCAAGGTCGATTAGCGGCGAGCTCGCAAGCACCAGCGCCGCGCCGATCGAAACCGCCAGTAAAAGCGACTGCCCCAAAAGATGTTTGATGTCATTGGGTGCCTCGCGGCCCATGGCCTGGGCGACCAGGCCGGTAGTGCCCATGCGCAGAAAGCCAAAGCCCCAGTAAAGAAAACCGAACAGCGTTGCGCCCAGAGTGACCGCGGCCAGATAGCGCGAATCCGGCAGGTGGCCGACCACGGCAGTGTCCACCAGCCCCAGAAGCGGGACGGTGACGTTGGAGAGAATGATGGGCCAGGCGAGCGCCCAGATGCGCACGGGCGGGTCAGGCGGCAGTGATGAGGTGATACTTTTTCAACAGCTGCTCTTTGGTTTCCGGGCGGTTCGGGTCGAGCGGGATGCAGTCCACCGGGCAGACCTGTTGGCACTGAGGCTCGTCGAAGTGGCCGACGCACTCGGTGCAAAGACCCGGGTCGATCACGTAGATTTCTTCACCCGGCGAGATCGCATCGTTAGGGCATTCCGGCTCGCAGACGTCGCAGTTGATGCATTCGTCGGTAATCATCAGGGACATGGCTATTACCTCGTGAATGACGGATTCGCCCGCCGCAGCGGTGCCGCGTGGGTGATGGGGCTCAAGGGGCGTTGAAGCGCTCGGCCAACGCCTCGGCGACCTTGGGGGGCACCAGCGCGGACACATCGCCGCCAAGGCGCGCGATTTCGCGAACGATCGTCGACGAAATATAGGAGTTCTCGACCGCCGGCGTCAAAAACACGCTCTCGAGCGTCGGATTCTGCGCCCGGTTCATGTTAGCAAGCTGCAGCTCGTACTCAAAGTCGGAGGCGGCGCGAATGCCACGCAGCATGATGCGCGCATCGAGATCCGCCATCAGGGTGGTCAAAAGCGACGAGAACCCGACCGCCGACACGTTGGGAAGCGCATGGCACGTCGATTCCACCAGCGCGATGCGCTGATCCAGCGATAGCGCCGGCTTCTTGTTAGGGCTTTCGGCCACGGCGATCACCACGCGATCGAACATCTTCGCGGCGCGCGCGATCAGATCGAAATGACCGTTGGTGATCGGGTCGAACGTGCCGGGGTAGACCGCCACTCGGGGTTGCTCGGCGCTCATGATGCGCTCTCCTCGTCGTCGAGCCGACCAAAGGGGTTATCCACCGTCAACGACACCGGCTGGGCGTAGCCTGGAATATGGATGCGGTCCATGTCGATGCCAAGCTCCGGGCCTTCGAGCACGGCCTCGCCGAACTGGTAGCGCGGCGCGTAGTGGCCGCGGTCGGCCTGGGCCAAGTACGCTTTCGAGCGGGCGCGGACGTCTTCGCGGCGCGCTCGCCACGCCTGCATGGCCTGGTCGCCGTGGCGCTTTTCGAGCAGCCGCTCGGTGACGCTGGGCGAGAGCACCACGCCGGTGGCGTTGTTGCCGCCAAAGCCCTTGGCGTTGATGAAGCTGGCGTCGGCCTTAAAGGCGAGCGGCGTCTGGAAAAAGCGCAGCCGCTCGGCGTGGACGTCGCTTGCCACCGCGTCCAGCGTGGGAATGCCGGGCAGCAGGTCGTGCTGGAAGCTGCCCAGGGCACTAGTCAGCTGATCACCCGCCGCCGAGCCCTGGGAGTGGCCGATGAACGCCTTGATCGCCACCACCGGCCAGGCATCGATGCCGTTGGCGCGGGCGATTTCGTGCAGCACGTGGGACTCGGTGGTGCGGTTTTTCGGCGTGCTGGTGCCGTGGGCATGCACGAACGTGCGCTGCTTGAGCGCCGTGTCGCCGAGCATGTCGCGCACCAGCGCCGCCGCCTTGCCAAGCGTAATGTAGTTGCCGATGCCGGGGGCGGAGATCGAGCGTTTGAAGCCGTCGGCGTTGACGAACACGTCCGGCACCGCGCCGAGGATATCCGCGCCGGTCTCGAGCGCCAGCGTATCGTCCATCAGCATCACGAACTGGCTCGCCTCGGCCATGGTGAAGCCGCAGTTCTGGGCGAAGGGCCGGCAGGCGCGCTGGTAGTCCGCGTCGGTCAGAAGCTCGAGGGCGTCGAGCGCCTTGAGGCTGGCGTCGTCGGCCAGCGCCCCCATGGCGCGAAAGCCTTCGATGATCTCCGGGGTGATCGGCGCATCCGCGGTGCCCACCATCACCACCCGAGCGCGGCCTTCGCGAATGTCCTGAAGCCCTAAACGCAGGTTGTAGAGAAAGCTTGCACAGGCGCCGAGTGCGGCTCCGGTGCTGCCGACGCTTCCCAGCACGTAGGCGTTGAGAAAGTCCGCTGGCATCTGCGCGTAGCCCAGCGGCATCTGCTTGGAGGTGGCGCGGTTGCCGCTCACCAGGCTTTTCATCAGCCCGCCCCAGCCGGCCTCGTCGAGCTGGCCAATGGAGTTGCCGGCGTAAACGGCGATCTTGTCCGGGTCCAGGCGCTCGCGCAGCCGCTCCCACTCAAGGCCGCTGGCGCCCAGGCAGTCGCTGGCGGCGAAAATGGCCATCGACAGCCCCCGCGGGTGGTGCACGCTGCGATAAAGGCTTGCTGGGTCGAAGCCGGTAGGCAGCTGCGCGGCGGCCACGACCTTGGGCGTCTGGGCATCCGGCAGCAGCGCATTGAACACCCCGGCGGGCACGCTGACCTTCACGTGGCGGGCGTCCTCGGTGTCGCTCACTTCCCAGTTGGCCGGCAGCTGCTCCGGCAGCTGGCGCCGGCGCAGCGTGAAGTGCAGCGGGGTGTCGAGGGCCATCTCTGCCTGGCGGCTGGCGGGCATACCGGGGGCGAGAAAGTGCGGATCTTCGTTGCGCCGGATCAGCGTGTGGTTCAAGACGCGCTCGAAAAGCGTCTCGGTGGGCGCCACGATCGGTTCGCCCTGGTCATTTTGCCAGCCCTGCTCGGTATGGATCGCCAAGCGCATTAGCGCCGCCAGGCTCTCCAGCGTATGGCGCTTTTGATCAGTAGGTAGCGCATCAAGCACGGTGCGGCGAAAGGCCTGATGGCCCGAGGTTCTGCCAGCAGGATTGATGCCGCCCATGCCGACAATTACCGGTAAGTGTGACAAGCCGGATTCCTCGTGGTGCGATAGTTGGGTAACGTACGCCTCGGCGGGGCGCTTGAAAGACCCTGGCCGAGTGTCCTGACATTCATGGACACGATCATAGCACCAGGGGTGCAATGGCGTCATGCCGCGCGCGCCGGAGACTGATAGAATCGTGGTTTTTCCCTCAGAGGGTGGCATGCAGCACGCGTCTCGAGTCGTTACTTCCAATCAGCCCGGCCCCCACCAGGATCTGGCCCGGCGCGTTCAGCGCGCGCTGGCGCATCCGCTCAAAAAGCCCGTGGCCGACCACAGCCGCCAGGCGTTCGAGCAGGCCAGCCTCTGGCGTGAACAGACGAGCGCGCCGCTGATTCTCGATGCCGGCTGCGGGGTGGGCCTTTCGACAAGGCGGCTGGCCGAGCGGTTCCCAGACCATGCGGTGATCGGGGTGGATCGAAGCGAAAGCCGGCTGGGCCGCGAACACGGCGCGCCGCCGGACAACGCGCTGCTGGTGCGCGCCGATCTCATCGATTTCTGGCGGCTGGCGCTGGCGGCAGGCTGGGCCCCCGAGCGCCACTATCTGCTGTACCCCAACCCGTACCCCAAGGCCGCGCACCTGAAGATGCGCTGGCACGGCCACCCGGTGTTTCCCGCCGTGCTGGCGCTGGGTGGGCAACTCGAGGTGCGCTCGAACTGGCAGATCTACATTGAGGAGTTCGCCCAGGCGGTGGCGCTTGCCACCCGTCAGCAGGCAGCGGTCGAGTCGCTCACGCCGGGCCCCGATTATCTGACGCCTTTCGAGGCGAAGTACGCCCAGAGCGGCCAGCCGCTTTGGCGCCTGACCTGTACGCTTCAAAGCCACACCGTGGGCGCTCAAGGGCTCTCGAATTTGTGATTCAGGCGTGACGCGAAACCTGTTTCCAACATGAACATGCATTCAAGGACGGTAAGAGTGAGTCGTTTATCAACGTTTGTTCGGCCGGCGCGGCTGGCAGGGGCGGCCCTGGCCGCGTTAGTGTTCAGCCAGCCGCTGTGGGCGGATTTCACTCGCCTTGGCCAGCTCGAAAGCAAGGGCTTTTCGATCAGCGCCGAGGCGCGGCTTTTAGGCCCGGATACCCACCAGGTGCTGGGGCGCATCAACCCGGAGCGCCAGCTGTCGCCCGCTTCGGTCACCAAGGCCTACATGAGCGCGGCGCTTTTGAGCCGCTTCGGGCCTCAGCACCGCTTTACCACGTCACTGGTCAGCAGCGCGCCGGTCGAAGCCGGCGTACTGCGCGGCGATCTGGTGTTCGAAGGCGGCGGCGACCCGGGACTGACCACCGAGGATCTGTGGCGGCTGGTGCAGCGCCTTCAACTGGCCGGGGTCGAGCAGGTCGACGGGGCGCTGGTGGTCAGTCAGTGGCGCTTTGGCCCGGTCGAGTGCGTCACGACCGACCGCTGCAACGCCCAGACCCGCGTGACCAACGCCTACAGCGCGCCGCTCACCTCCGCCGGCGTCAACTTCGGCGCCTGGTGCGTGAACGTAGCGCCGGCGCCTGTCGCCAATGCGCCGGCGCAAGCGTCGCTGTGCGATAGCCCTCAGCCCTTGATCACGATCGACAACCAGGTACGCACCGTGCCCGCCAACAGCGGCACCGAGCTAAGCGCCGTGCGCATTACCGATGAGCGCGGCGACGTGATGCGCGTGACCGGTCAGATTTCGACCAACGCCGCCGCTCGGGACGTGTACCGCGGCGTTGGTGACCCGGCGGAGCAGACCGCCCAAACGCTTTTGAGCATGCTGGGCCAGGCGGGTATCCGCGTGCGCGACCCCTGGCGGGTCACCTCGGCGCGGCCGAGCGGGGCGAGCCGGCTGGCGGCGGTGGACAGTAAGCCCTTGCAGGAGCTTTTGCTGCGCACCATGAACTACTCCAACAACTACATGGCCGACGTGCTGGCGCTCGATCTGGTCGAGAC
The DNA here is from genome assembly GCF_031954245.1 of Halomonas sp. PAMB 3264. NCBI lineage: Bacteria > Pseudomonadati > Pseudomonadota > Gammaproteobacteria > Oceanospirillales > Halomonadaceae > Halomonas > Halomonas sp. PAMB 3264. The sequence continues at coordinate 3,128,495 of NZ_CP134866.1, read as the reverse complement.
GCCCCAGGCCCAGCTCTACCAGGCCGGCCAGGCGCTGGAGGCCTTCGCCCATTCGATTCCCGGCCACGGCCCGGTCACGCTTGAAAGCGGCAGTGGCCTGACCACGGGCAATCGCACCTCGGCCCAGGGCGTCACCGCGATGCTCGAGGCGATGTTCAATCAAAGTGCGCTGTTTCCAAGCTTCGTGGCGGCGTTTCAGTCGCCGGCCAACGGCGTGATGCGCTTCATTCGCCGCGGCCCGCCGGGCTTTCAAAACAACGTGATGCTGAAAACCGGTACGCTCAACGAGCCGTTTGCGGTGCGCGCCGCCGCGGGCTACTTTCGTACGGCCCAGGGGCGCTGGGGGGTGTTTAGCGTATTGGTGAATGGCACCGGCACCACGCCTTACTTAAGCTGGTCGGAGGTGCTCGACCCGCTTGCACTCGACCTGGACGCCATGATTACGGCCCACTAATCCACCTTGATGAGAGCGACATGGCGCGATGAAGCCAAGGCATACCGGAATAACCCACCTGATTCACTCCACGCGCTACTCGTGGAAAGGGCTCAAGGCGGCCTTTAAAAACGAAGCGGCCTTTCGTCAGGAGCTGGTCATCTGCACCATCATGCTGCCGCTGGCCTGGTGGCTGGCGGACACCGCGATGGCGTGGCTGATGCTGGTGGGCAGTCTGTTCATGGTGCTGATCGTCGAGCTTTTGAACAGCGCCGTGGAGAACGTGGTGGATCGTATCGGCACCGAGCACCACGAGCTCTCCGGCCGGGCGAAGGACATCGGCTCGGCGGCGGTCATGCTCTCGCTGATCATGGCGGGCCTGACCTGGGGCGTGCTTGGGTGGGTGAAGCTGGCCGGGTAGGCGACTACATTTTTAAACAGCACTGATTTAGAGAGCACCGACGGGGTTGGTGCCAGCCAGGAGGTGGCTATGCAGTGGAACGCAGCGGTACTCGCAGATGCGCCCGAGGCGGTCACGCCGATCGCCGAGCAGGCACTCAACGAGCTTTTCGAGGCGCTCGACAAGGCGGACAACGTCGCCTCGATGACCGATAAGCCGCTGCCCTCGGCCTTCTTCGAGACGCTCACCGACGCCCGGCGGTTTGAACTCTACCGGGTGCTGACGGTGTCGCACTTCGCCGCGCAGACGCTTGGCCGCTACCCGGGCTGGCTCGAAACACTGTCAGACAACGGCGAACTCGACGCCACGCCGGACAAGGCGCGCCAGCAGACGTGGCTTTCTGAGGCGCTGTCCGGCGTCGAGGACGAAGAGGCCATGCATCGGGTCGTGCGCCGCTTTCGCCGTGCGCGCATGCTGGGCATCATCTGGCGCGATCTCAACCGGGGCAACGGTTACGCCATGTGGGACACCGCCCAGGCGCTCTCCTGGCTTGCCGAAGTGGCGATCGAAGGAGCGCTTGGCTGGCTCGAAGCCTTCTACGCCCCGCGCTGGGGCACCCCGGCGCCGTGTCGCGACGGCCGCCCCCAGCGGCTGGTGGTGCTGGGCATGGGTAAGCTCGGCGCCGGCGAGCTCAACCTCTCCTCCGATATCGACCTGATCTTCGCCTTCGCCGAGAAGGGCGAGACCAGCGGCGGGCGCAAGCCGCTGGCCCACCAGGAGTACTTCACCAAGCTCGGCCAGCGCCTGATCGCCGCGCTGGACGCGGTGACCGCTGACGGCTTCGCCTTTCGCGTCGACATGCGCCTGCGCCCGCTCGGCGACGGCGGCCCGCTGGTAGGCAGCTTTTCGATGCTGTCGAGCTACTACCAGGACCAGGGGCGCGAGTGGGAGCGCTATGCGATGCTCAAGGCGCGCCCGGTCGGCGGCGACATCGAAGGCGGCCAGGCGCTGCTTGAGAGCCTGCGCCCCTTCGTTTACCGGCGCTATCTCGACTTCGGCGCGATCGAGTCGCTTCGAGAACTCAAGTCGATGATCAACCGCGAGGTGAAGCGCAAGGGCATGGAGAGCAACATCAAGCTCGGCCCCGGCGGCATTCGCGAGGTCGAGTTCGTCGTCCAGGCATTTCAACTGATTCGCGGTGGCCGCGACACCGAGCTGCAGGTCGCCTCGCTCAAACGCGCGCTGGCCGAGCTGCCCAAGCTGGAGCTATTGCCCGTTGAAGTCGTCGACGAGCTTCTGACTGACTACGCCTTTTTGCGCGACGTCGAGCACGCCATTCAGGCGCTCGACGATCGTCAGACCCAGATGCTGCCAGAGGACGACGACGAGCGCGTGCGCGTGGCCTACGCGTTGCACATGAACTGGTCCGAGCTTTTAGCGGCGCTCGACACCGCCCGCGAACGCGTGCGCCGCCATTTCGATGCGGTGATCGCCGACCCGGAGGAGGAAACCGCCGACCCGGAAGAGGGCAGTATTGGCCTGGAGCAGTGGCGGCTTTTATGGCGCGACGAGCTGCCCGAGGACGAGGCGACGGCGCAGCTCGATGCCGCAGGCTTTAATGATCCGGCCGCGGTGTTAAAGCGCTTGAAAAGCTTCTATCACTCCCGCCAGGTACAGAGCATGCAGCGTATAGGCTTCGAGCGCCTGGACGCGCTAATGCCGCTGCTGCTCGACGCGGTCTCCAGGCACGACACCCCGGATACGGCGCTGGAGCGGGTGCAGCCCTTGATCGAATCGGTGCTGCGCCGCACCGCGTACCTGGCGCTTTTGCGCGAAAACCCCCAGGCGCTCGAGCATCTGATGCGCCTGTGCGCGCCGAGCCCCTGGATCGCCCAGCATCTGGCCCGCTACCCGATTCTGCTCGACGAGCTCTTGACGCCCCAGACGCTCTACACGCCGGCGGATAAAGACGCCCTGGGCGATGAGCTGCGCCAGACGCTCAACCGCCTGCCGGAGGACGACGAGGAGGCGCAACTCGAGGCGCTCAGAGTATTCAAGCACGCCAAGACCCTGCACGTGGCCGCCTCGGACATCGCCGGCACGCGCCATTTGATGAAGGTGAGCGACTATCTGACCTACATCGCCGAGGTGATACTCGACGCCGTGCTGGCGATGGCCTGGAAGCACGTGGCGCGAAAGCACGGCGTGCCCGAAGGCGCCAGCGAGTTCGATCCGGCATTTCTGATCGTCGGCTACGGCAAGCTGGGCGGCATCGAACTCGGCTACGGCTCGGATCTGGATCTGGTGTTTTTGCACGACAGCGACGGCAAGGGCACGACCAACGGGCCGCGCCCGCTCGACACGCCGGTGTTCTATACCCGCCTTGGGCAGCGCATCATCCACCTGCTCACCGCCACTACGCCCGCCGGCAGCCTGTACGAAGTGGACATGCGCCTGCGACCATCCGGCAACGCCGGGCTTTTGGTGACCTCGCTCAAGGCCTTCGGCGAGTACCAGCGCCAGAATGCCTGGACCTGGGAGCACCAGGCGCTGGTGCGCGCCCGTGTGGTGGCGGGCAACGAGACGCTGGCTGAAAAATTTTCTGAGCTTCGCGCTGAGCTTATGACCACGCCTCGCGAGCTCGACAAATTAAAAGAGGACGTCATCGGCATGCGTCGCAAGATGCGCGATCACCTGGGCACGCCGCCGGGCAAGGGGCAGGAGAAGACGTTCAATTTGAAGCAGGACGCTGGCGGCATGGTGGATATCGAGTTTCTCTGCCAGTACGGCGTGCTCGCGCTCTCCCACAAGACGCCGGCGCTTGCCACCTACCCGGACAACATGCGCATTCTGGAGACGCTCGAGGAGCACGACTACCTGGGTGAGGAGGAGGCGCTGGCGCTTCGCGAGGCTTACCTGGCCTATCGCAGCCGCACCCACCGCGCGGCGCTGACCGGCGACAAGCCCCTGGGCGATGTCGAAGCGCTGGCGCATCACCGCGACGCGGTTTCCCGCCTCTGGCAGCGTTTTCTGGGCTGATGCCATGAAAGAGCGTTATAAAAAAGCGTCAAGGCGGCGGGCGCGTCGATGACCGGTCATATCCTCGCAACGCTCTTACCGGTATTTCTAATCGCCGCGGCGGGGGCGCTTTACGGGCGCCTGCGCACGACGAACATCGCTACCCTCAATACGCTCAACATGGAGCTGTTCGTACCGCTTCTGGTGTTCGCCGTGCTGGCGGACCGGCAGGCGCCGCTGGCCGACTATGCCTGGCTCGGCGGGGCGGCGGCGCTGGTAGTGCTCGGCTCTGGGGCGCTTTTGTGGCCGCTGGCGGGGCGTCTCAAGCTCGACCGCCGGGTGTTTTTGCCGTCGATGATGTTCAACAACTCCGGCAACATGGGCATACCGCTTCTGGTGTTCGCCTTTGGCGAGGCGGCGCTACCCGCGGCGGTGGTGGTGTTCATCGTCGAAATGCTGCTGCACTTCTCGGTGGGCATTTACATGGTCGACGCCCGCGCTTCCATTGCGCGGATGCTGCGTATGCCGATCGTCGCGGCGAGTATTGCGGGCCTTGTGGTCAACGGGGCGGGGATCGATCTTCCGGGCTGGCTGCTGGAAGCGATGCACATGCTGGGGGAGGTGTGTATTCCGCTGATGCTGTTTGCGCTCGGTGTGCGCCTGCTGGAGGTGGATCTTGGCGAGTGGCGCACCGGGCTTTTGGGGGCGCTGCTCTGCCCGCTTTCGGGGCTTGTGATCGCGCTGCCGCTGATGGCGGTGCTGCCGCTTGATTCACTGCAGCTGGCAACACTTCTGGTCTTTGCCGCCCTCCCACCGGCGGTGCTGAACTACCTGGTCGCCGAGCAGTACGATGCCGAGCCCCAGCGGGTTGCCTCGCTGGTGCTGATCGGCAACCTGGGAAGTTTGGTCGTCATGCCGCTGGTGCTGGGTGCGACGTTTGCCTTCGTTCGCGCCCCGATTTAAGACTTCTCCTTCACCTCGAAACTACCTTCGATGGCGTCGCTTTCGCGTTCATTACCGCCGTGAGTAAAGCCCGAGCCGCCGCCAATGTCCTGAGCGCGGTCTGCCCGCATCTGCTCCATCCGCTTTTTCATTTTATGGCGCATGAACGGCATCAGCGCCCAGCCGACCAATAGGAAGAAAAGGCCGAACACCAAACCGACCACCATGAGCGCGCCAAAAGCGAGCCAGATGAGAGTGAGCTTTAACGCGCCCAGCAAGCCGTTTGAAGGGGTATTGGCTGCGCGGGCTCGCCACTGGTGGGCCGCCTGCCAGGCCGCGTTTTGCGACTCGCGTTGGGTATTGGTCATGAAAAGCCTCCAAAAAGTATGGGCACGCATTGGAACGCACCAAAAAGCGAGAGTTCCCCCGTGCGCCATCTTGCCCCAGGGGCGTAGTCACCGCCACCGCCTACCTGAAAGGGAAAGCGTTGAACTGAGGTGGGGCCAAAACGTGATGCCAGCGCCCTTGGCAACTATGCTGAAGCCCACGGTGTGCGACTCGCGCCGTGAGGTTGGATCAATAATACATTCGACATGGGCGGCCGGCAGGGATGGTGAGCTCCAGGGACACAGGGAAACGCTATGGTTCGTAAAGAAGGCAAGCTGGTATTCATCGCCTCTACCGTGATCATCTTTGGGCTGGTGATCGTTGGCGCTTCGTTTCCGGAGCGCTTTGGCAGCGGCGCCGAGGCCGCGCTAGGGGCAGTGACCGAGTATATGGGGTGGTTCTACCTGCTATCGGTGTTCGGCTTCGTGTTGTTTCTTTTCGGGCTGGCGTTCAGCAAATACGGCAAGGTGCGGCTGGGCCCTCAGGACTCGAAGCCGGACTACACCTTTTTCTCCTGGATCAGTATGCTGCTCGCTGCCGGCTTTGGCGTGGGGCTGGTGTTCTACGGTATGGCCGAGCCGATGAGCCACTATATCGAGCCGCCCTACGGCGATTTTGAGCCGGAAACCGAAGCCGCGGCGCGCTACGCCATCCAGTACAGCTACTTCAACTGGGGAATACATCAGTGGGCGGCGTTCTCGGTGGTGGGGCTGATCATCGCCTACTTCCAGTTTCGCAAGGGCCAGGCCGGGCTGGTCTCCTCGGTGCTCTCGTCAATCGTGGCGAAAAAGCCCGCGCTACGCCCCTTCGTTTCCTGGATCGACGTGTTCGCGGTGGTGGCCACGGTGATGGGGGTGGCGACGTCGCTGGGCCTGGGCGTTTTACAGATGAACGGCGGGCTCAATGCGGTGTTCGGCGTGCCGGAGAGCACGCTTTGGCAGTTCATCATCTTGTCGGTGATGTTCTGCGCCTACATGCTCTCGACCTGGTCGGGGCTCGACAAGGGCATCAAGCGGCTATCGAATCTCAACCTTGCCATCTGTATCGGGCTAATGCTCTACGTACTGATCACCGGCCCAACGCTTGCGATTCTGGAAACCATTACGCTGGGCATCGGCGACTACATCCAGAATTTCATCGGCATGAGCCTGCGTATTTCACCCTATAGCTCGAACACCTGGGCGAGCGAATGGACGATTTTCTACTGGGCCTGGGTCATCGCCTGGTCGCCCTTCGTGGGGACCTTCGTGGCGCGGGTTTCCCGCGGGCGCACGATCAAGGAGTACGTATTTGGCGTGCTGATCATGCCGCCGCTGCTGGCGTGCTTGTGGATCGGCGTGTTCGGCGGCGCTGCGCTCAACATGGAGCTCAACGGCGACAACATAGGCTTGGCCGCGGCCACTCAGGAGAACATTACGGTGGCGCTTTTCGAGATGTACGAGCTGATGCCCTTCACCAGCATTCTCTCGCTGGTGTCGATTCTGCTGATCTTCATCTTTTTGGTGACCTCGGCGGACTCGGCCTCTTATATCGTGGCGCAGATGACCGATAACGGCTCCATCAACCCGCCGCTTTACAAGCGGGTGACCTGGGGGGTGTTGATTGCGGCGATCTGCCTGACGCTGATCGCGGCAGGCGGCCTGACCGGGCTTCAGTCCGCGGCGGTGCTGGCAGCGCTGCCCTTTACCTTCATTCTCTATCTGATGGTGTACGTGCTGGTGCGTGAGCTGCAGGCGGATCGCCGCTCGATGCTGACCCAGCTCTATCGTCGCCACGGCGATACGCCGGTCGGCGCCGACGCGTTCGAAGCCGACGAGCTGAGTGACGCCGAGCGCGAACGCCTGCGCCGGGCGCCGCTCGTGGTCAATCGTCGCATCAAGGGCTAGACTTGATCTATTATCCAACGAACCGTTCACAGGAGTAAGCGCTCATGGCTCGACCACGCCACGGCGCCACGCGACGACAGCCCAAGGGGGCGGCGCTCGAACGCTACAGCGCCGTCTTCGACCGGTGGCTGGATCTGGTCGTGATCGTGGCGGTGTTGACGGCGCTGGTCATTGGCTTCTCCGCAGTGCTGGCGCACTGGTTGCTCACCTGATGGGGTGGCGCCGGCACGCCTTCCCCCGGGGCCGCCAAACAAAGCGATAAGCGCCGAAGAGACGTTAAGCAGAAGGTATTTTGAAAAGGGCCGCCACGGCCCTTTTTTCGTGGGCAGTTTACGCCTCGGGAAATACTGGCCTGAACGCTTCGATGCGGTTTCGCCCGCGGTTTTTGGCGTGGTAAAGCCGCGCGTCGGCCAGCTGGAGTAGGTGGTTGGGGGACTCATCGCGGGCGGGGTGTTGGCAGGCCACGCCCATGCTCAGCGTCAGCACGCTGTCGGTGAGGTTTTGGGCGTGAGGGATCGCGAGGGCCAGTACGGCCTGACGCAAATGGTTGGCGGTGTTCAGCGCGGCGTAAAGATCCTTGCCCGGTAGTACGCAGACGAACTCCTCGCCACCGTAGCGCGCCAGAAGATCGGTGTTTGAATCGATGCAGCGATTGAGCGTGCGCGCCACGCTTTTGAGCGTCTCGTCGCCGGTGGTGTGGCCGTAGTGGTCGTTGAACGCCTTGAAGCAGTCGATATCGATGAAGATGATCGCCAGCGGCGTTTGGGTCTGTATGGCGTGCGCCCACTGGCTTTCCAGAAAGGTGTCGAAGTAACGGCGGTTGGCGATGCCGGTCAATCCGTCATGGTGCGAGAGCTGGTGCAGGTGATCGCGCTGCTCCAGACCGCGCTGAAATTCACGCAGCAGATGATCCATGCTCTCGACCAGGTGGCCCAGCTCGTCGTTGCGGTGGCCTTTGAGCCGCGGTTTGGGCCATTGGGCGGGCAGCGCCGGGTCGGTTTCGATAATGGCCGCATGTACCCGCAGCAGGGGCCTTGTGATGAAGACGTGAAAAAAGAGCACGAACAAAAGGCTCAGTAAAAAGGCTTCCAGAATACTGATGCCCACCACGCTGAAGCTGCGCGCCAGAAATCGAGCGGTGAGGTGCTCGTGATCGAGCGCCAGGTGGATTTCGCCGACGCGCGACGCCGGAAGCGCATCGTCCACGTAATAGCGAAGCGGCGCCTGGTACTCGAGCATGTCGCCAAACAGCGCCTCGCCGAGCCAGCCAAGCGGTCCTGAACGCGCATCGAAATTGGCCAGCACCCGGCCGAAATCGTCCTGAATCATGACGTAGGCGACGTCGCTTGCGTTGAATAGCCCGGAGGCGATCTGTTCGGCAAGCTCGGGGTTGAGCTGAAACGCCGCCTCCGCCGCCGCGCCGTTGATGATCGCGATCTGCTGCTCGGTGCGCTGTTCGATGTTTCGGCGCATGGTATGAGCGTGGCCCAGAAGTTCCAGGCTGCCCGATACCAAGCTGATCAGGGTAGCGATCAGCAGCGTTAAAAGCGCCTGCTTTAGCGTCAGGCGTCCTCTGACGAGCCGGGCGCGATGTTTCATGGCGTCGCTCGCAGTACGTGCTGAAGCCGCATCATTACGTGATGGGGAACGCTTGGATGACAGGCGAGGTAAAGCGGCATGTAGGCGAAGGTGAACAGGTGGCGCAGAACCACGTGGCGTTCGGCAGCGATGGCCTCAGCCGTTGCCCGGCCGGTCACGATGACGTCCAATAACCCGGCCTCTAGGCGCGCCACGTTCACCCGCTCGCTCGGCGCCCGGATGATGCGGATACCTCGGCTTTCGGCGTAGTCGCCAATCGCATCTTCGCGAAAGCTGCCCACCCGCAGGCCAACAAGCTCGCTCAGCCGTGTTGGCGTAAAGGTGGTATCGGTACGCGCCAGCGCCGCCCATTCGTTGATCGCAAGCGGCCCGGCCCAGCGAAACATCAGTTCCCGTGCGGGCGTACGGGTAGTGGAATAGACACAGTGGTCCGGGCGAAAGCGCGCTTCGGTATACGCTCGCGCCCAGGGAAAAAGCTGAAATCGGGCGTCGATACCGGTTTCGTCAAAGGCCCGGCGCAGCCGCGCGGTGGCCTCGCCCACGATGACGCCATCGATTTGATAGTTGAACGGTGGGTACTCTTCGGTATTGACGCTCAGCCGGTAGGTCGGCGTTTGCGCCGACAGCGACGGGCAGACAAGCATCGCCGTCAGCAAAGTGAGCCAGTGAAGGCGCCTTGCGCTACTCATCCCTGCGCTACTCATCCTTGTGCACCAGCGAGGGGTTTTCCAGCGCGTGCAGCTCGGCCAGCGCCCGTTGGAAGTGCGCCACCAGCGCGGGGTCGCTTTGCCGATTGATAGCGAAGTAGAGCGGGTAGCGGCTCAGCGTATGGATCGGTTCGAGCGCGGTGGGGGCGTGGCCGGCGCGCTCGGCCAGCCAGTCGACCACGCTCGTGCTGTAAGCCCAGAGATCGACACGCTCGTTCAACAGCATGGCGAGGGCGCTTTGGCTGTCCAGCGCCCGGTGAATCAAGTGATCCGGATAGCCCGCCTCGGTCAGGTTGAGCTCGCCAATGTCTCCCCGTATGGCGGCGATCCGAAGGCCGGCTCGGGCCGCCTCGTCGAGGGTATCAAGGGTAATGCCGGCCTCGCGCCGGGCGATCAGCGCGACCCGATCGATGGCGATGGGACCGACCCAATCGAAAAGCGGCTCTCTGGACGGCGTGCGATTGGTCGAAAACAGCACGGTATTCGGCGTTTCAAGCGCCAATTGATAGGCGCGAAGCCATGGGTAGCTCTGAATAAGGGCCGGGTCGAAGGGGGTATGCGTATGCTGAAAAAGTTGCCTGAGCAGGTCGATCGTCTGGCCCGTTTGCGACCCCTGATCGAAATGATTGTAGGGCGGATACTCTTCGGTGACGTAAGAGAAGTGCGAAAGCGAAGGGGTGTCGTCGCCAAACGCTGCAAAACACCACGCAAGCCCCGCCAGCAACGATACGCTTTTCATCGGTACTGGTTTGTTTGCAGCGACTCCGTGTGGCATTGAGCAATATCCCGGCATGGCTTCTCGAAAAATTAGAGCAACTTTCGCCCTCTGTCATCCCATTTTTACCGGGTTACGCGTTACTGTAGAGCATTGCCACCTTGTTGAAGTCTGCCTGCTCGAGAGCCTCCATGTCCCTGAATATGTCATCTGAAGCGTCGAAAAGCGCGCCGGTCTACGCCTCCCGGCGCGAAATTTTTGGCTGGGCGATGTTCGACTTCGCCAACCAGGCCTACACGCTACTCATCATCACGGTAGTGTTTGGCGAGCTATTCACGACCGTCATCGTCGGCGATCGCGGCGACGGCTTTCGCTTGGCCAACTTTCTGTGGAGCCTGGCGCTGGCCTTAAGCTACCTGATGGTGGTGGTGAGCGCGCCGCTTTGCGGGGCCATCATGGATTACCGCGCCGAGAAAAAGCGCTTTCTACTGGTAAGCTATCTTGCGACGGTGGCGACCACCGCCATGCTGTACTTCGTCGAGCCGGGCTACGTGGTGGCGGGGCTTTTGCTGATCGTGCTTTCCAACTACGCCTACTCGATGGGAGAGTCGTTCATCGCCGCCTTTCTACCCGAGCTCGGCCCGCCGCAGTCGCTGGGAAAAATCTCGGGCTTTGGCTGGGCGCTGGGCTATATCGGCGGGCTGTTGGCGGCGGGCTTTACCCTGGTGGTGCTGGGTGAAGCCACGCTCGAGAATTATGATCGCATCCGCTGGGTCGGGCCTTTCGCCGCCGGCTTCTTTTTGGTTGCCGCCATCCCGACCTTTGTGTGGCTCAAGGAGCGCGGCGTGGCAAGGCCCGGCGGCGTGTCGTATCGGCAAATCGCCACGGCGCAGCTTTTTTCCACGTTCAAGGAGCTACGCCATTTTCGCGACCTGACGATCTTTCTGGTGTCGCTGTTGTTCTCGATGGCCGGGGTCTACATCATCATCGCCTTCGCCTTCATCTACGGCGCACAGGTGATCGGCTGGGACGAGGGCGTGCGCAACATCATGTTCATCGTCGTGCAGGTGACTGCCGCCATCGGCGCGGTAGGCTTTGGTTTCATTCAGGACACTTTCGGCGCCAAGCGCACCTATCAAATGACGCTGGCGCTCTGGGTGGTGGCCATCGTCGCTATCTGGGCAACGCCGGAGCTGACCGCTTGGGCCAACGCCCAGTTTGGCTGGCAGTGGCAGGCGCAGTACGTCTTCTTGTACGTCGGGTGCCTGGCGGGGCTGAGTCTTGGGTCGAGCCAGTCGGCGAGCCGCGCGCTGGTGGGCGTATTTTCACCCTTGGCCAAATCGGCCGAGTTTTTCGGTTTCTGGGGGCTCGCCAACAAGCTGGCGGGCGTTTTAGGCATTGTCGTGCTGGGCGTGCTGCAAACGTTGATTGGCCTTCAAGCCTCTATCCTATTATGTGCAGGACTGTTTTTAACGGCGATGCTGATCTGTGCTGGTGTCAACGAACGGCGCGGCCGCGAGGCGGCGACGGCATGGCAAAGCACCTGATGACGGGGGTGTGTATGACATCGCAACGCGCGCAGCGCGGCGGCATCGTGATGATGCTGCTTTTCTGGGTGCTGCTGATCGGCGCCGGCACCTGGCTGATCGACGGCGGCTTCAAGAACCTGACCACGCCCAACGCCCACGTCATCAACTCGGCGCCCGACGGCGCGCCGGTGCGGCTTTCGCGCAATCGCTCCGGCCATTTCGAGGCGCCCGGGCGCATCAACGGCGAGCCGGTCACGTTTTTGCTCGATACCGGTGCCACCTACGTGGCGGTGTCCACCGAGCTTGCCGAGCGGCTCTCGCTCACTCCCGGCCGCAGTGCCTGGTTCAATACGGCCAACGGCCGGGTGAAAGGGCACCTGACCGAACTCGACGAGGTGGCGCTGGGGGGGTTGCAGGCAAGCAACGTCCAGGGTTCGATCAGCCCCGGCATGGAGCGCGACACGGTGCTTTTAGGCATGAGCTTTCTGAGTCTTTTCACCATCGAAATCGCCGGTGGCGAAATGCTTTTGCGTCTGCCACCTTGAGGCCGGCACTACGTCGCTTCATGGCCTCGCATGTTGAACACAAGGTGCTATGCTAAGCGGGTCACACAGGGATATCAGTACACAAGGAGAGTCGTTATGGGAATCGAAGTCGGCGGTCTGCTGGGCCTCATCTGGTTAATCATCGTGATCTGGGCGATCGTGAAAGTCGCCAAAAGTTCGGCGGGCGGTCTTGCCAAGCTGATCTGGATCCTGGTGCTGCTGTTTTTCCCGCTCATCGGACTCATCATCTGGTTCTTGTTCGGGCCCAAGGGATAGCGCCGTTACCGCAACATGAAAAAAAGCAGGCCCGTGCGGGCCTGCTTTTTTTGTGCCTGTCGAACTTTCTTGCCCGTAAAGCCTGGGCGAGCCGAACCTGTTTAGCAGGTCAAGGCGCCTGAGCCGTCAATGCTGAGCGTTGTCGTCGCTGGACGGCGGGGCCTTGTAGTGGCCCGGAATGGTCAGCTTTTCACCGTTGGGCAAATCGCGGACCTGGGTGGGAACATAAATTCGTTTGATGACGCTTTTGGTCTTGTGAGTACTCATCATTCTCTCCTGCCAGTAGCCAAATGAAAGGTTGACAACCGAGTGAGCCCACATTATCGCGGCGCAAAACGGTAATCAAGCGGGGGCGGGGGAGAAATCACGTGCCGTGCGTGAAAATGCGTATCAATGCCCTCTTGCAATTTAAGGCACAAACGTTAATAAATGGTAAGCAAGTGTTACCATGGAAGGGGGCTCCATGTTATTAAGACAAGCTGGGCCACTGAGGCAATGATCCATTATCAAGGAAGCGGGAGCCGCTCATGAACGACTGTCCCGATAAAGACCACGTGCTCATCATCGAAGACGATCAGCGACTGGCCGGGTTAACCCGCGACTATCTGGAAAACAACGGTTTCAAGGTCACCGTGGAAGCCGACGGTGGCAAAGGGGTCGAGCGCATTCTCGAGCTGCAGCCGGATCTGGTGATTCTGGATCTGATGCTGCCCGGGGAAGATGGTCTGTCGATCTGCCGGCGGGTTCGCCATAATTTCGCCGGGCCGATCATGATGCTGACCGCCCGCACCGACGATCTGGATCAGGTGCTGGGACTTGAGATGGGCGCCGACGACTACGTGCCCAAACCCGTACAGCCGCGCGTACTGCTGGCCCGCATGCGCGCGTTGATGCGCCGCGCCGACGCGCCCGCCGCCCCCAACGGCGAAGTAAGGCTTCAGTTTTCCAATCTGGATATCGATAGCGCCACCCGCGAGGCGTTTCTGGACGGTGAGCGTATCGATCTGACCAGCGCCGAGTTCGATCTTCTCTGGCTATTGGCGCGCAATGCCGGCAACGTTTTGACCCGGGAAGAGATCTTCAGCGATCTGCGCGGCATCAAGTACGACGGCCAGGACCGTTCTATCGACGTGCGTGTGTCGCGTATTCGACCCAAGATCGGCGACGACCCCCATCAGCCGCACCGTATCAAGACCGTTCGCAGCAAGGGCTACCTCTTTGTCAAGGATAGCTGACGGCGCCGGCGCCTTCGTGGCGAACGCGTATCCACGAGGTAGGGCTCATGCCGCGCGTGCCTAGCCAGGGCTCCTTTCTACGCTTTTACGTGCTGTTGGGCCTGGCCCTGTGCATCGTCTTTTTGATCTCCATCGGCGGGCGTACGTTCATCGAGCAGGTGCGCCGCGAAGAGTTTCGTGAAGAGCTGACAAGCCTGCCCATGACGCTGATGACCCGCCAGCTTGCCGCGCTCGCGCCCGAGCGCCGCGCCGAGCGGCTGGAAACCTTCGCCCGTCAGTTCGGCATGCAGCTGACCCTCATACCTGTGTCGGACGCGGCGCCTGGTTATTTCGAGGCCGCCCGACTCAAGCGCGGTCGCCCGGTGATCGACGAGGACCCCTGGCAGCTTCGCCAGCTCATTCCCGGCGGTTCGTTTGAGCAGGGAACGCTTTTGAGCGCGACCCTCATGGGCTGGAGCGAGCGTCAGTGGCAGGCAAGCGTGGCGTTGCTCGGCGACTGGCTCGGCCAAACGCCACAGGACGAGCGCCCGGCGCTGCTCTCCGAGCTGCGCTTGCCCCACTGGCCGCTGACGCTGTTGACGACGCTGCCCGAAGACCTGACGACCGTTCAACGCCAGGCGCTGGCGCGCGGCGAGGTCGTGACAAGGCTGGTCACCGAGCAGCTGACGCTATCGTTTATCTATCGCGTACCCGAAAGCGACCAGTGGTTGAAGGTCGGCCCGATTCCACGCCACGAAACCATGCCGCTGGGGCTTCACCTGCCCCTTCTCATCGGCGTCATGGCGGTGCTGAGTCTGATCATCTATCTGATCATGCGCAGCATCGAGGCGCGCATGGCGCGTTTGGAGCTTGCCGCGACGCGTATTGCCAGCGGCCGGCTCGAAACCCGCGTGAAGGTCGAAAGCGGCGACTTTCTGGGCCGGTTGGGCATGGCCTTCAACGCCATGGCAAGCCAGGTACAGACGCTGTTGAAAGGCCAGCAGGAGATGATTCGCGCGGTATCCCACGAGCTGAGAACGCCGGTGGCGCGCATTCGCTTCGCCGTGCAGATGGTCGAGGACATGACCGAAGAGCCCTCGATTCGCCATCAGCTCCAGGGGATCGACGCCGACATTGCCGAGCTCGACGACCTGGTCGACGAGATTTTGACCTACGCCCGTTTGGGCGGCGGGCCGGACCACGGCGATCCGCTGGATATGGTGCCGGTGGAGTGCTCGGCCATGGCGAACCGCGTGATCGACGCGCTGACGCCGCTGCACAAGTCGCTTTCGATCACGCTCGAAGCGGATAGCGAAATAGAGCTTCTGGCCGAGCCGCGCTATCTGCAGCGGGCGCTGCAAAACCTGGTCAGCAACGCCTGCCGCCACGGGCGCAGCCAGGTCGTCATTCGGGTGTGGGACGAGCCGCAGCTGGTGCGCTTCGACGTCGAGGACGATGGCCCAGGCGTTCCGGTAGAGGCGCGCAGCGACATCTTCAAACCCTTTGCGCGGCTGGACGACAGTCGCGCGCGAAGCTCCGGCGGCTATGGCCTGGGGCTCTCTATCGTGCAGAAAGTCATGTCCGGGCACGGTGGCAGCGTCACCGTCGATGAAAGCCCGAAGCTCGGCGGCGCGCGCTTTACGCTGTTGATTCCTCGTCGGGAGTCGCCGGCTTGACGCCGCTGAGCACCGCAAACGAGGTTTCTCGCGCGGTGCGCAGAAAATCGCGCATCCAGGGCGTGGCGCGGGTTTCCTCGCGAATCGCCGCGAACAGCGTGCTCCAGATCCCCGTTTCACCAAGCGTCACTGCGCTTACGTAGTCGCGCTCCAGATACTCGGTCAGCGCCCAGTTGGGCAGCGCGCACACGCCGCGCCCGCTGGCCACCAGCTGCATCATCATGATGGTGAGCTCAGCGGTGCGAATCTCTTTAGGGCGCACCTGGGCGGGGCTCAGAAACTGGGTGAAGACGTCCAGCCGTGAATGCTCCACCGGATAGGTGATCAGCGTCTCATCGGCGAGCTCCTGAGGGGTGACGAAGCTCTTTTTGGCGAAGGGGTGCTGGCGCGCCACGGCCAGAAGGCCTTCGTAGCGAAACAGCGGCGCGTAATGAATGCCGTCGATCGGCTGGGGGTCGGCGGTGATCACCAGATCGAGCTGCTCTTTGGCCAGCGCCGGCAGCGGGTCGAAGTGGTGGCCGCTCGGGATATCGATTTCGATTTCCGGCCAGTGATCGCGAAAGTAGTCCACCGTTGGCATCAGCCACTGAAAGCAGCTGTGGCACTCGATCGCCATGTGAAGCCGGCCCTGCTCGGTGCCGGCCAGCCGCGCCAGATCGCGCTCGGCGCGGCGCACTGCAGGCAGAAGCTCGTCGGCCAGCGCAAGAAGGCGAAGCCCCGCGCGAGTGAACTCCACCGGGCGCGTCTTGCGCACGAACAACGGGCTTGCCACCCGGTTTTCCAGATCCTTCAACTGATGCGACAGCGCCGACTGGGTAAGGTGAACGCGCTCGGCGGCCTCGACCAGCGAGCCGGTTTCGCGAAGCGCGATCAGAGTGCGCAAATGGCGTAGTTCGAGCATGGTAAAAATTCACGATTAAGAATGAACAGTTGAGTCATGTTCATTCTAAGCCAGAGTACGCCATAACACACCCTACTCTCTCACTGACGCCTCACTCACACCTCGCTAGCTTTTCGACGCATAGGCGTACAGCAGCGTTTCCTGAGCGCTGATGGGGTCGCTTTTACCCGGGCTTTGCAGGTGGTAGCTGCCGTCGCTTTCGAGTATCCAGCTCTGGCAGTTGTCCACCAGATAGGTCTCTAAATCCTTGCGCACGCGGTTGGCGAGCTTCTTGTCCTTGAGCAGAAAGCAGGTCTCGACCCGGTGGAACATGTTGCGCGTCATGAAGTCGGCGCTGGCGCACCAGGTCTCCGGCTTGCCGCCGTTGTGAAAGTGGAACACCCGGGTGTGTTCGAGAAACCGGCCGATGATCGAGCGCACGCGAATGTTCTCCGACACCCCCTTCACCCCCGGGCGAAGGCTGCACATGCCGCGAATGATCAGATCGCACTCCACGCCGGCCTGGGAGGCGCGGTAGAGCGCCTTGATCAGCTTGGGCTCGGTCAGCGAGTTGCACTTGATGATGATATGGCCGCGTTTGCCGCGGGCGGCGAACTGGGCCTCGCGATCGATCATTTCGATCAGCCGCGCGTGCAGCGTGAAGGGGGCGTGGAGCAGGGTGTCGATCTTGCGCGTCTGGCCCA
The DNA here is from genome assembly GCF_031954245.1 of Halomonas sp. PAMB 3264. Lineage (NCBI taxonomy): Bacteria > Pseudomonadati > Pseudomonadota > Gammaproteobacteria > Oceanospirillales > Halomonadaceae > Halomonas > Halomonas sp. PAMB 3264. The sequence continues at coordinate 3,111,584 of NZ_CP134866.1, read as the reverse complement.
TGCCGGAAAGCTGCTGGAAGACTCTATGAACGTCGGCGCAAAGCGCCTGATTGGCGGTCATGAGGCTGTAATCGGTATAGAGCCTGGCGGTTTTGGCGTGGTAGTTGCCGGTGCCCAAATGCGCGTAGTGTCTGAGCTCCCCGCCTTCGCGGCGCACGATGTGGATCATCTTGGCGTGAGTCTTGTAAGCCATGATGCCGTAGATCACGATCGCACCGGCCTCCTGCAGGCGCGAGGCGAGCTGCAGGTTGTCGGCTTCGTCGAATCGCGCGCGCAGCTCGATCACCACGGTCACTTCCTTGCCCTGGCTTGCCGCCTCCACCAGGGCGCCGACGATGGAGGAGTCCGCGCCGGTGCGATAAAGCGTCTGCTTGATCGCCAACACGTCCGGGTCGCGAGCCGCCTCGCGCAGCAGATCCTCGATCGGCGAGAACGCCTGGAACGGGTGATGCAGCAAAATGTCCTGCTGGCGGATAGCGCTAAAGAGGCTGCCCTCCTTCAGCCCCTTGGGAATGCTCGGGGTAAAGGGGCGATACACAAGCTCCGGGCGGTCGACGTCGCCCAGCACCGACATCATGCGCGTCAGGTTCACCGGTCCTTCGACGCGGTACAGGTCGTCCTCGGTGAGGTCGAACTGGCGCAGTAAAAAGCCGGTCAGCCCTTCGGGGCAGTTGTTGGCCACCTCCAGGCGTACGCCGCTGCCGTAGCGTCGTGCCAGAAGCTCGCCCCTGAGCGCCGAAGCGAGATCGGACACCTCCTCCGGGTCGACGCTCAGATCCGCGTTACGGGTCAAGCGGAACTGGTAGCAGCCCAGCACGCGCATGCCGGGGAAAAGCTCATCGGCGTGCGCGTGAATCATCGACGAAAGAAAGACGTACTCGGAGAAGCCTTCAGAGCAGAGCTCTTTGGGCAGCGCGATCAGGCGCGGCAGCGAGCGCGGGGCGGGCAGGATCGCCATGCCGCCGGCGCGGCCGAAGGCGTCCTTGCCTTCGAGCTCGACGATGAAGTTGAGGCTCTTGTTCACAAGTCGTGGAAACGGGTGCGACGGATCGAGGCCGATCGGGCTGATCACCGGCATGATTTCGCGATCGAAAAATGCGCGCACCCAAGCGCGCTGCTCGTCACACCACTGGTCGCGGCGGCGAAAGCGCAGCCCCTGGGCTTCCAGCGCCGGAAGCAGGGTATTGTTGAGAATTTGATACTGGCGGCGAATCTGGCGATGCGCGGTATCGGAAATTTCGGCCAGCACTGCCTTGGGCAGTCGGCCGTCAGCGGAGGCGGCGTTGTCGTTGAGCGCCACCTGGTGTTTCAGCCCGGCCACACGAATCTCGAAGAACTCGTCCATGTTCGAGGAGAAGATCAGCAGAAACATCAGCCGGTTCAACAGCGGGTGTGCGTCGTCGAGGGCCTGTTCGAGCACGCGGATGTTGAACTGCAGATGCGAAAGCTCGCGGTTGAAGTAGAGCGCCGGGTCGTCCAGATCGGTCTGGCCGAGCGCCTCCTTCGCCTGAACGCCGGTGGGGGTGCGGTTGATACGAAGCGGAAGGCTCTCGCCTTCAGCGCTTGACGTATCAATACCGGAAGGCGGTGTCGCGTCTGACGTTTGCATCTCCATGACGAATTCCCCGCAGAATGGGCGGCGCGCTTTGTCGGCGCTTTCCTTGACCTTAGTGTGTTGCGCCCGATTCTGCAGGAGAAAGATGACAGTTGCGTGTCACGCGCGCCCGGTTAGCGCGTCGCGCTTAGTAGCCGCGCGGCGTCGAGGGCGAAGTAGGTCAGGATGCCGTCGGCGCCGGCGCGCTTGAAGCACATGAGTGACTCGAGGATCACCGCGTCGGCATCGAGCCAGCCGTTATCGAACGCACCGCGGTGCATGGCGTACTCGCCGCTCACCTGGTAGGCGAAGGTGGGTACGCCAAGTTCGCTCTTGACCCGGCGCACCACGTCCAGATAAGGCATGCCGGGCTTGACCATCACCATGTCGGCGCCCTCAGAAATATCGAGCGCGACCTCGTGGATCGCCTCGTCGGTATTGGCCGGGTCCATCTGATAAGTGCGTTTGTCGGCCTTACCCAGATTGCCCGCCGAGCCCACCGCGTCGCGAAACGGGCCGTAATAGGCCGAGGCGTACTTGGCGCTGTAAGCCATGATGCGAATGTTGTGCAGGTTGTCCTGCTCGAGCACCCGGCGAATGGCGCCGATGCGTCCATCCATCATGTCCGAGGGGGCCAGCACGTCGGCGCCGGCTTCGGCGTGGGACAGCGCCTGCTTCAACAGCGTGTCGACGGTGCGGTCGTTCTGCACGTAGCCGTGCTCGTCGAGAATGCCGTCCTGACCGTGGCTGGTGTAGGGGTCCAGCGCCACGTCGGTGATGATGCCAAGCTCGGGCAGCGCCGCCTTGAGCGCGCGCACGCTTCGCTGGATCAGGCCGCCCGCGTTGTAAGCCTCTTCGGCGAACTCGCTTTTATGCTCGGGGCCGACCACGGGGAACAGCGCCAGCGCCGGAATGCCGAGCTCGAAGGCTTCGCGCGCCTGCTCGATCAGAAGATCGATGGAGAGGCGCTCGACGCCGGGCATGGAGGCGACGGCCTCGCGCTGATTCTCGCCTTCCAGTACGAACACCGGCAGGATGAGGTCACTGGGCGTCAGGGTGGATTCCTGCATCAGCCGGCGAGAAAAGTCGTCACGGCGCATGCGGCGCATGCGGGTGGCGGGAAACTGACGGGGGCCTGGTGTGCTCAAATGTACTCTCCGCTCGACGCTGACAAAAATGTCCGTGGCCTTGAGTATATCAGCCATGCTCTACGGCGAAAGCCGCCTTGTGGAGGGGGTGAAGAGTGATTAGAGTGTCGATTCCACTAAATCGCTCGCCGTTAGAGATCATGGGTATCACCAAGGGAGACAGGCATGAGCAAAAAAGTAGCAGTGATTCTGGCCGGCTGCGGCGCTTATGATGGATCGGAGATCCATGAGGCGACTCTTACGCTGTTGCGCCTCGACCAGCTCGGCATCGCCTACCGCGCCTTTGCGCCGGACATCGACCAGCATCACGTGATCAATCACCTCTCCCAGGAGGCCGAGGAAGGCGAGACGCGAAGCGTTCTGAAGGAGTCGGCGCGGCTCGTGCGCGGCGATATCCAGCCCATCACCGAGCTTAACGCCGATGACTTCGATGCAGTCATCGTCCCCGGCGGCTTCGGCGTGGCCAAAAACCTCTGCGACTTCGCCGAGAAGGGCGACGCCATGAGCGTGCTCGAAAGCCTCAAGGCCCCGCTTGCCGCTTTCAAGGAGGACGCCAAGCCGATCGGGTTGATGTGCATTGCGCCGGTACTGGTGCCAAGGCTTCTGGGCGACGGCATTTCGGTGACCATCGGGCGCGACCCGGGCGTTGCCGGGGCAATCAGCGCCATGGGCGGGCTGCACAAAAGCTGCGACGTCGACGATATCGTCGTCGACCTGGAGCATCAGGTCGTGACGACTCCTGCCTACATGCAGGCCAAAAGCATCGGCGAGGCCGCCACCGGCATCTTCAAACTGGTCGAGCGGCTCAACGACATGATCGATCAGGCCAAAAAATAGCCGGCGCTAACGCTTTAGCACAGCGAAAAAAGCCTCTGCAGACGCAGAGGCTTTTTTATGACGACACCGTGTATGACCACGATGTTTATTACAGCGATGTTTATTACAGCGATGTTTATTACAACGATGTTTATTACAACAAGGCAAAACGGCTACTCGCCGCTCTCCTCGGCCTCGGCCTCGGCGCGAAGCTGGCGCCGGCGCACGAGCCGGCCAAACAGCAGGCCCACCTCGTAGAGGAGGTACATCGGAATGGCCAACAGGCTCTGGGAGATGACGTCCGGCGGGGTGAGCAGCATGCCGACCACGAAACACCCTAAAATGATGTAGGGGCGCTTTTGCGACAGGCTCTGCACCGTGGTGGCGCCGGAGAGAATCAGCAGAAAGGTGGCAATGGGGATCTCGAAGGCCACGCCGAAGGCGAAAAAGAGCTTCAGCACGAAGTTCAGGTACTGATTGATGTCGGTCATCACCGCCACGTTTTCTGGCCCGGTCTGGGTAAAAAACTCGAACAGCAGCGGGAAGACGACGTAGTAGGCGAAGGCCGCGCCGGCGTAAAAGAGTGCCACGCTCGACACCAGAATCGGAATCGCCAGCGCCTTTTCGTTATCGTAAAGCCCGGGCGCCACGAACGCCCAGGCCTGGTGAAGCACGAAGGGGATCGCCAGAAAGACCGCCACCACCAGCGTGAGCTTGAACGGCGCCAAAAACGGCGAGGCCACTTCCGTGGCGATCATCTGCGAGCCCGCCGGTAAAAGCGCGATCAAGGGCTCGGCGACGAAGCCGTAGATATCGTTGGCAAAGGCGTAGAGCGCCAGAAACATCACCAGCACCACCGCCACTGCCTTGATGAGCCGCGAGCGCAGCTCGATCAGATGCTCGACCAGCGGCGCCTGGCTTAAATCCTCGCGCGGGCGCTGGTCTTTATGCGAAGGCTGAGAGTCGCCCGGATTGCTCATGGCTGGGTGCGGTCCTTGTTCGGGTCGGCCTCGGCGGGCGGGGTGTCACTTGGCGGCGCCGGCGTCTCATGAACGCTTTCGAGCGCATCGTCTAACCGAGCGCTTGCACGGGCGGCGCGCTCTTCGGTGTCTTCGCTGGTCTGCTTCGAGTGCGAAGCGGGCGAGGCGATGCTTTCCACATCACGCTTGGCCTGCTTCAAGCTCTGGTCGAGCTTTTTCTGCTGTTCGCTGATTTTCTGGCGCAGCTCCTCGGCTTCGAGCTGGGCGCTGATTTCGCGCTGCATGCCGGATACCGTGCGCTTGATCTTGCCGATCCACATGCCGGTGGTGCGCGCTGCCTTCGGCAGGCGCTCGGGGCCGAGTACCAGAAGCCCGACGATGCCGATCAGCAACAGTTCTAAAAAGCCGATATCCAGCATGGCTTACGGGCGCTCTTCGCGCTGCTGTTCGGCCTTGCGCTTCTCTTCGGCCTGCACGTCATAGGTGTTGCCCGGCTCTTCGTGGGCGACCTTGGCAGCATCCTTCTCGGAGGCTTTCTCTTTTTCCTTGTCCTCTTCGCTCATCGCGCTTTTGAAACCCTTCACCGCGCCGCCAAGATCGGTGCCGACGTTGCGCAGTTTCTTGGTGCCGAAAATCAAAATGATGATGCCCAATACAATCAAGAGCTGCCAGATACTGATGCCACCTAACATGGTCGTTTCCTCATAAGGCCTTGGCGTAGAACGCGTGGAAAGGGCGCGGATGCTTGGCTAGCGGGACGCTTTTTCGTCGTGGCCGGAGACCCCGAAGCGCCGCGCAAGCTCGTCGAGTACGCGCTGATGGTCGAGCTCCAGGTGCGAGAGCATCACCATGCTATGAAACCATAGATCCGCGGTTTCGGCGATAAGTGCCTGGCGCGCCTGCTCATCGCCGTGTTCGGCGTCTCTGGCGGCCAGCACGGTTTCAAACGCTTCCTCGCCCACTTTCTCCAGAATCTTGTTGAGACCCTTGTGATGCAGCGAGGCGACATAGGACGCCTCGGGCGCTGCGTGGCGGCGCTCGGCAAGAACCTGGGCCAGGTGATCCAGAACGGGCGTGGTCGCGGTAGTGCTCATCGAAATCCTTGGCGTTGGCGCGAATCGAACCCGCGCAAGACGTGCGGGCGTGTCTTGGGGTTAGCGTATCACAAACGCCGTCACTGCCATAAAAGCAGTATCAGCCCGGCGCCGGCCGCGGCCAGCACCTGCCAGGGCTGCGCCAGCGCCCACTCGCCAAGCGGCTGCCAGGCAAGGGCCACGGCGACCAGCGCGATGCCAACGCGCAGGCGGTGGTGGCGCTTTTTCTGCTGGGTGAATTTCTCGTCGAGCCGGGTGATGGCGTGGGCCTGCTGATGACGCTGGCGGTGCTCCTGCTCCATGCGGCTAAGGGCCTGGTGGGCCAGCACCGGAAGCTCGGGCAGCTGGTGGGAAAGCTCCGGCGCCTGGCGCTTGAGCGACTCCCAAAGCCCGCCAATGCCGGCGCGCTCTTTCATCCACTGCTCGAGATAGGGCTTGGCCGTGCTCCATAGATCGAGTTCCGGGTAGAGCTGACGCCCCAGCCCCTCGATGTTCAGAAGCGTTTTTTGCAGCAGTACCAGCTGCGGCTGGACTTCCATATTGAAGCGTCGAGCGGTCTGGAAAAGCCCTAAAAGCACCTGGCCAAAGGAGATGTCCTTGAGCGGCTTTTCGAGAATCGGCTCGCACACGGTGCGAATGGCGGCGGCGAACTCGTTGGCGCGGGTATTTTCTCCTACCCAGCCGGATTCGATGTGAAGCGCCGCCACCTCGTAATAGTCCTGATGGAAAAACGCCAGCAGATTGCGCGCCAGATAATCCTGATCTTCCCGGGTGAGGCTTCCCACGATGCCGCAATCGATGGCGATGTACTGTGGGTCTTCCGGGTTGTCGGCGTTGACGAAGATGTTGCCCGGGTGCATGTCGGCGTGAAAGAAGTTGTCGCGAAATACCTGGGTGAAGAAAAGCTCGACGCCGCGCTCGGCGAGTTTCTTGAGGTTGACGCCTTGCTTGATCAGCGTGTCGAGATCCGCCACCGGCACGCCGCGAATGCGCTCCTGAACCATGACATGGCGCCGGGTGAAGGGCCAGTAAATGGTGGGCACGAACAGAAGCGCCGAATCCTTGAAGTTGCGCTTGAGCTGCGAGGTGTTGGCGGCTTCCTTGTAAAGGTCGAGCTCGTCAAACAGCGTCGATTCGTAGTCGCGGATGACCTCGACTGGACGCAGACGTCGCGCCTCGGGCACCCGGGCCATCAGCTTGGCGGCCCGGTACATCAATGCCATGTCCTGGCGCATCACCGCGTCGATACCGGGGCGGATGATCTTGACCACCACTTCTTCGCCGGTGTGAAGCGTGGCAGCGTGAACCTGGGCGATCGAGGCGGAAGCCAGCGGCGCGTGATCGAAGCGGGCAAAGGCCTGCTCGAGGGACATCTCGAGCTCACGCTCCACCCGCGCCACGGCGAGCTCGCCGGGAAACGGCGGCACCTGATCCTGCAGGCGTCTAAGCTCGTTGGAAATGTCGTCGGGCAAAAGGTCGCGCCGGGTGGAAAGCATCTGGCCGAACTTGATGAAGATCGGCCCCAGTGACTCCAGCGACAGGCGCAGGCGCTCGGCACGGGAGCGCTTGCCCACCGGAATCAGGCGCAGCGGCAAACACCACATCACCCCGCGCAGCCAAAGCGGCAGTCGCTCCATGGGGATCAGCGTATCGAGGCGGTGGCGCGCGATGACCCATAGAATCTTGAACAGCCGCAGGCTCATGTACAGCGCTCCCGAGCCTGGGCGGCGGCCTGGATGTCGAGACTCGCGTTCAGACGCCGCGTCAGGCGATCGAGGCGCGCTTCCAGGCGATCGGTGGCCATGTCCAGATCGGTCAGCGCGTCGCGCAGCACGTCGCGCTGCGCCCGGCCCGGCAGCATCCGCGCCTCCTCGAAAACGTACTCGGAGAGATCCTGTAACAGCTCGTCCTTGGCGCGCAGCCCGAAGCGGTTCAAGCGGCGAACGCCTTCGGCCAACGAGTGGGCGGGCGTGGCGCCGATCCAGCCGGCAAGCTCACCTTCCCAGTCGAGCTCCAGATCGAAAAACAGATCGCGGGTCGCTTCCAAAAGGCCAATACGCCCGCGCACCGCGAGCTTGCCGTCGAACATCAGCCGCTCGATCGAGGCGCCGCTGAGCCACTCCGAAAACGTCTCCGGCGTGAGCTCGACGGTCGCATCCGCCACGGCCTCGTTGACATCGTCACCGGGCAGCAGGTCGACGCCGGTTTCGTGATAGGCGAGCAAAAGCGCCAGGTGCGGTCTTTCGAGCCGGACCAGCAGCCGGCTACCGGCGAGGGCCGCCAGCCGGTTGGGCGCGGCCGGGTCGCGGGCGAGCAGGGCATTCAGCGTGCGTTCGCATCCAGCCAGAAGCAGGGGCGGGGTCAATCGCATGCGCGCCTCGATTGTCGCGTCAATGGAGTGGGAAGCGTTGCGCTGCCAGGCGTCATAGCTTGATGCCGCGGTGAAGCGCGACGATACCGCCGGTGAGGTTGGTGTACTCCACCCGCTCGAGCCCGGCGGCTTCCATCATTGCCTGCAGCGTCGGTTGGTCCGGGTGCATGCGAATCGATTCGGCAAGATAGCGGTAGCTCTCACCGTCCTTCGCCACCAGCTCGCCGATTTTCGGCAGAAAGCGAAACGAGTACTCGTCGTAGGCTTTGCTTAGAAGCGGATTGCCGGGCTTGGAGAACTCCAGCACCAGAAGCCGTCCGCCGGGCTTGAGCACGCGCGTCATGGAGCGCAGCGCGGCGTCCTTGTCGGTGACGTTACGAAGGCCAAAGGCGATGGTGATGCAGTCGAAGTGGTTGTCCGGGAAGGGCAGGTTCTCGGCGTTGGCCTGAACGTACTCGACGTTGCCGCCCACGCCCTGGTCGATCAGCTTGTCGCGGCCGACGTTCAGCATCGAGGCGTTGATATCGGCCAGCACCACCTTGCCGCGCGGGCCGACCATGCGCGAAAACTTGAGCGTCAGATCGCCGGTGCCGCCGGCGATGTCCAGCACCCGGTGGCCCGGGCGCACGCCGGCGCGCTCGATGGTCAGGCGCTTCCATACCCGGTGAATGCCGAAGGACATCAGGTCGTTCATGACGTCGTAGCGCGCGGCCACCGAGTGAAACACATCCGCTACCCGCGAGGCTTTCTCGTCGAGCGGGACTTCCTGATAGCCAAAATGGGTGGTGCGCTTTTGTGTGGGGCTCATGAGGCGACGGGCTCCCGAGTTCGAGGCGGATATCGATGATATGGCGATCATCGCTTGATAGGTTGGCTGTATTGTAGCCTTCTCCCACCGGTTTTGTCTGCGCCCGGGTCACTTAACCCAAGCGTGCGCTCGCGCGCGGCAAGACCGATTTTCAATACCTTGAGCCTCAAAGCTGTTTGAACTGAATGCCCGCCGGCTCGCGGGAGGCGCCGGCATCGCTGAGCGCCTGCAGATACTCCGCCCAGTAGGCGTCCTGCTGGGTGGCGAGCTCGAACAGGTAGTCGTAGCTGTAGAGGCCGCTGTCGTGGCCGTCGTCGAAGTGAAGCTTGAGCGCGTAGTGGCCGACCTGGCTGATGTCCATCAGGCCCACGTCGCGCTTGCCGGTTTGCAGCACGGCGGTATCGGCGCCGTGGCCGCGCACCTCCGCCGACGGTGAGTAGACGCGCAGAAGCTCGACCGGCACGCGGTAGTGCCGATCGCCCGGGTAGGTGAGCTCCAGCAGGCGGTTTTTCTTGTGATAGTGCACGTGGGTGGGAATCGGGCTTTCCATCGGGCTCTCCTGTTCAAGAGACGAACGGGGCATATAGACGAACGGGCGGGTGTCGCCACCCGCCCGTAAGGCGTAAAAACGGCACCTGCAACGCGCAGGTAGCTCGAGCTTACAGAATGTAGCGCGAGAGGTCCTCGTCGACCGCCAGCTCGCCAAGCTGCGCGTTGACGTAGTCGGCGTCGACCACCAGCGGGCTGTCCATATCGCCGCCCTTGAAGGAAGCCTCTTCGAGCAGGCGCTCCATCACGGTGTGCAGGCGCCGAGCGCCGATGTTCTCGGTGCCTTCGTTGACCTGCCAGGAGATCTCGGCGATGCGCTCGATACCGTCCTCGGTGAAGTCGACGTCCAGACCTTCGGTAGCGAGCAGCGCCTGGTACTGCTTGGTCAGCGAGGCCGAAGGCTCGGTCAGGATGCGCTTGAAGTCGTGGGGCGTGAGCGCATCGAGCTCGACGCGAATCGGCAGGCGGCCCTGAAGCTCCGGAATCAGATCGGAAGGCCGCGAGAGGTGGAACGCGCCGGAGGCGATGAACAGAATGTGGTCAGTCTTGACCATGCCGTACTTGGTGGAGACGGTCGAGCCCTCGATCAGCGGCAGCAGATCGCGCTGCACGCCTTCGCGGGACACCTCGCCGCCGCTGGACTGGCCGCTGCCCTTGGCCACCTTGTCGATCTCGTCCAAAAACACGATGCCGTGCTGCTCGACGGACTCTACCGCGCGGGCCTTGATCTCCTCCTCGTTGACGAGCTTTCCGGCTTCCTCGTCGCGCAAGAGCACCAGCGCCTCTTTCACCGTGACCTTGCGCTGCTCGCGCTTTTGCTGGCCCATGTTGGAGAACAGGCTTTGCAGCTGGCTGGTCATCTCCTCCATGCCCGGCGGGGTCATGATGTCGACGCCCTGGCCCTGGGATGAGACCTCGATCTCGATCTCCTTGTCGTCGAGCTGGCCTTCGCGGAGCTTCTTGCGAAACGACTGGCGGGTGGCGTTCTCTTCGCGCGGCTTGTCTTCTTGGCCGCGCGGCGGGGGCAGCAGGGCATCGAGCACGCGGTCTTCGGCGGCGTCCTCGGCGCGGTGACCGACCTCCTCCTTGGCGTGCTCGCGCACCATCTTGATCGCGGCTTCCATCAGGTCACGAATGATCGACTCAACGTCGCGGCCGACATAGCCCACCTCGGTGAACTTGGTCGCTTCCACCTTGATGAACGGCGCGCGGGCGAGCTTGGCCAAACGGCGGGCGATTTCAGTCTTGCCCACGCCGGTCGGGCCGATCATCAGGATGTTCTTCGGCGTGACTTCCGGGCGCAGATCGGCATCGAGCTGCATGCGCCGCCAGCGGTTACGCAAAGCGATCGCCACGGCGCGCTTGGCGTCCTTCTGGCCAATGATGTACTGGTCGAGGGCGTGAACGATTTCGCGGGGTGTCATCTGGGTCATGAAAAAAGCCTCAACGGTCGTCGATGTTCAGCTCTTCGAGCGTGACGTGGTGATTGGTGAATACGCAGATGTCGCCCGCGATTTGCAGGGATTTTTCGGTGATTTCCCGCGCGCCGAGCTCGGTGTTTTCCAGAAGGGCGCGGGCGCTGGCCTGGGCGAAGTTGCCGCCAGAGCCGATGGCGATGATGCCGCGCTCCGGCTCGACGACGTCGCCGTTGCCGGTGATGATCAATGAGGCGCTGTGATCCGCCACGGCCAGAAGGGCCTCGAGCCGGCGCAGTGCGCGATCGGTGCGCCAGTCTTTTGCCAGCTCCACGGCGGCCTTGGTCAGATGGCCCTGATATTTCTCGAGCTGCGCCTCAAAACGCTCGAACAGCGTGAAGGCGTCCGCCGTGCCGCCGGCGAAGCCCGCGAGCACCTTGCCCCGATAGAGGCGGCGCACCTTGCTGGCGTTGCCCTTCATCACGGTGTTGCCAAGCGATACCTGGCCGTCGCCGGCGAGGGCGACCTGGTTGCCGCGGCGTACGGATACGATCGTGGTCATGGAGATGACTCCTTGAGGGAGAAAAGACTCCCGATAACTTATCGGCCGCCTGGCGGCCGCAACTAAAGCGCGTAAAAAACCTGAGCGATTCACCACAAAATGCGGGCGGTCGATAAAAAATCAACCGCCCGCATAGGGTTCTGCCTGGCTTTTATGGCCGCGCCCACGCGGGGCGCGCTAGTTTTGCAGCTGGATGAGCAGCGGCTCGATGCCCTGGGTCGCCATCAGGTCCTGGGCGCGGTTGAGCTCGCGAGTGTCCTCGTAAGGCCCGACCTGAACGCGGTGCCAGATATCGCCGCTGGCCTGCACTTCGGTGATCTGGGCCAACAGGCTCAGGTTGCGAAGTCGCGAGCGCAGCTGCTCGGCATCCCCTAACTCCTTGAACGACGCCGCCTGCAGCATGTAGCGGTTGGGCGTGGCGGGCGCTTGTGCCGCGGGCTCGGCGGGCGTTGCCGGGGCGCTTTGGGCCTGCTCCTCCGGGCGAGTGTTGGCGGCGATCACCTGGGCGATCGGATCATCACCGGAGGCGCCGTCAGTATTGGAATCGGCTGGCGGCGCTTCCGGGCGATTGACCGTCGAGGGCAGCGCCCCACCCGGGGCGATGACTTCGGTTTCCGGCAGCAGGGTGTAGAACTCGAAGGTCGGCATCGAGGGCTCGGCGTCTCCTTCGGTCTGGCGCGCGGCGCTGCGCTCGTCGCTACCGGGCGGCTTTGGCAGCACCGTCGCCTCTGGCGTGGCATTTTGCTCCTGCCAGGGGGCGGTGCCGTGCTGATGCTGGGCCAGAAAGAACCCCACGGCGATACCGGCCAGCGCCCAGAGCCAGCCCGGCAGGCGAAAACCGCTGCCGGGCTCTTTCGGCGTCTTACGCTGGCTGGTCGCTCCGCGACGGCTGGGCCGCTTGCGCGCTTTGGCCATGGTTTACATCTCCTCCGGGGCGCTGACCCCCATGAGATCGAGCCCGTTGCGCAGCACCTGGCGGGTGGCCAGGCCCAGCGCCAAACGTGCGTTTCGGGTGGCATCATCGTCGACCATCACTTTCACCGCGTTGTAACAGGTGTGAAAGTCCGCGGCCAGATCCAGCAGGTACTGGGAGATTTGCTGCGGCTCGCGGGCGCGGGCGGCCTGCTCGACCACTTCCGGGTAGCGCGCCAGGCGATTGAGCACCGCCTTCTCCTGGTCGCTGTCAAGGCTCGCCAGATTTGCCATCGCCTGATCGAAATCGAAGGCGCGGGATTCGGCGTCGGCCTTTCTCATCATGCTGCACACGCGGGCGTGGGCGTACTGCACGTAGTAGACCGGGTTGTCGTTGGACTGCGAGCGGGCCAGGTCGATATCGAAGGTGAGCTGGGAGTCGGCCCGGCGCGCGGCGAGGAAGAAGCGCGTGGCGTCGCGGCCTACTTCGTCGATCAGATCGCGCAGCGTGACGTAGCTGCCGGCGCGCTTGGAGAGCTTCACCTCGACGCCGGAGCGGGTCACCATCACCATCTGGTGCAGTACGTAGTCCGGATAGCCCTTCGGAATGCCGACTTCCAGCGCCTGGAGACCGGCGCGTACGCGGGTGACGGTGGAGTGGTGGTCGGCGCCCTGCTCGTTGATGACGGTCTTGAAACCGCGGCTCCACTTGTCGTGGTGATACGCCACGTCCGGCAAAAAGTAGGTGTAGCCGCCGTCCTGCTTGCGCATCACGCGGTCCTTGTCATCACCGAAGTCGGTGGTGCGCAGCCACATCGCGCCGTCTTCCTCGTAGGTGTGGCCGTTGGCGACCAGTCGCTCGACGGTTTTTTCGACCTTGCCCTGCTCGTAGAGCGACGATTCGAGAAAGTAGACGTCGAACGCTACGCCAAAGGCCTTGAGGTCCAGATCCTGCTCGCGGCGAAGCCAGGCAACAGAAAAATCGCGAATGGCGTCGAGATTCTCCGGGTCCGCCTTGCCGGTCACTTCCCGGTCGTCGGCGGAGACGGTCTTGCCGGCCAGGTAGTCCTGGGCAACGTCGTTGATGTAGTCGCCGCGGTAGCCGTCTTCGGGCCAGCTGGCGTCGTCCGGGCCAAGCCCTTTGGCGCGGGCCTGCACGGAAAGGGCCAGATTCTGGATCTGGGCGCCGGCGTCGTTGTAGTAGAACTCGCGGGTGACGTCATACCCTGTGGCCTCGAGAAGCCGGCACAGGCAGTCGCCGATGGCGGCGCCCCGGCCGTGGCCAACGTGCAAGGGGCCGGTCGGGTTGGCAGAGACGAACTCGACCTGGACCTTTTCGCCCTGGCCGACGAGGCTTCGCCCAAAGGCGTCGCCGGCGTCGAGCACCTGCGCGATGATCTGTGCGGCGGCATCCGTGGCGGCAAAGAAGTTGATGAAACCGGGGCCGGCGATCTCGGTGTTGGCGATCGCGTCGCTTTCGGGCAGCGCCTCGAGGAGCTTCTCGGCGAGCTCGCGCGGCTTGAGGCCTGCGGGTTTGGCCAACATCAGCGCGAGGTTGGTGGCGTAATCGCCGTGGGCCTTGTCTTTGGTCGGGTCGATCTTGATCGTCGGGGTCAGATCAACAGGCAGCACGCCCTGATGCTTTAGCGCATCGATGGCGCCCTGGAGCAGGGAGGTGATCGTCTCTTTCATTTGCATATCCGAAATTTTGGGTGGCGGCGTGTGCGTTTAATCGTGCGCGTTCGGTAATAAAGGGGCGGTCGATGTTGACGTTTGAGAGCATCGACGCAAAAAGGCCCGGTACACATAAAACCGCCATTATCGGCAATTGGCGCTCACTTTCAAAGCCGTATCGGGTTCGAAAGCGAGCGCTCGTCGCCTTGTTTGGGCTTGCCAGCGTCTACGCCAGCGTCTGCGGGTCGATGTCGATCGACCAGCGCACGCTGCGCGCCTCGCGGTGGGCGTCCAGCCACTGGACCAGGTAGTTGGCCGCGGCGTGGCGCTGGCTGCGCTTGTCGGCGGCGATCAGCACGTGCACGTGGTAGCGATTTTGGCGCCGCTCCATCGGCGCGGGCACCGGCCCCAGACAGCGCGCCTGCACGTTGGCTACCTTGAGCCACTCTCTCAGCGCCTGGGCGGCGTCTTGTGCAAGCGAAAGCGCGGCCGGCTCCTTCGGGCTCTCAAAGCGTAACAGCGCCATGAAGCCAAACGGCGGCAGCTTGGCCAGCCGCCGCTCTTCGAGCAGGTTGCGCGCCAGCGCCCCGTAGCCGTGCTCGGCCAGCTGGCCAAGGTGCGGGTCGTCCGGGTGCAGGGTCTGCACCAGCACCCGGCCCGGGTGGGCGGCGCGTCCGGCGCGCCCAGCCACCTGCTCGAGCAGTTGGGCGCTGTGCTCGAGCGCGCGAAAGTCCGCGCTGTAGAGCCCGCCGTCGGCGTTGATCACCACCACGAGCGTGACGTGGGGCAGGTGATGGCCCTTGGCGAGCATCTGGGTGCCGACCAGAATGCACGGCTCGCCGCGGTGAACCTCCTTGAGCACCTGGTCGAAGCTGTCCTTACGCCGGGTGCTGTCGCGGTCGATGCGATGAATCGTGGTGTCGGGAAAAAGCCCCGTCAGCGTCTCCTCGGTGCGCTCGGTGCCGGCGCCGAGCGCGCGCAAATCGCCGCTGCCACACTCGGGGCAGGCGTCCGGCAGCGCCCGGCGGCTGTCGCAGTGGTGGCAAGCCAGCAGCGGCGGCTGGCGGTGCAGCGTCATGCGCGCGTCGCACTGGTGGCAGTCCGCCATCCAGCCGCAGCCGTGGCAGGCAAGCCTGGGGGCGAAGCCGCGCCGGTTGATGAACACCAGCACCTGCTTGCCGGCAGCCAGGGTCGACGTGATCGCCTTGAGCGCGCCGGGTAGCAGCCCGCCCTGGCGGCGCTGATGACGAAGATCCAGAAGTTCGAGTTTGGCCGGCGGGTGGCGGCTCGGGCGCTGGGTGAGGCGCAGGTGGCGGTAGTCGCCGGCCAGCGCGCGCTGAAGGCTCTCGAGCGACGGCGTGGCGCTGCCCAGCAGCAGCGGGATCTGGTGATGGTGGGCGCGGGCCACGGCCAAATCGCGGGCGTGGTAGCGAAGCCCGTCGTGCTGCTTGTAGGAGCCGTCGTGCTCCTCGTCGACGATGATTACCCCGGGTTTGGCCAGCGGCGTGAAGATCGCCGAGCGGGTGCCGATCACGATCAGCGCGCGCCCGTCGGCGGCGGCCTCCCAGGCGTCCATGCGCTCGGCGTCGTTGAGCCCGGAGTGCAGCGCCACCACGGGTACATTGAAGCGGCTTTTAAAGCGCGAAAGCGTTTGCGGGGTCAGGCCGATCTCCGGCACCAGCACCAGCGACTGTTTGCCCCAGGCGGCGATGGCCTCGATCAGCTGCAGATAGATTTCGGTCTTGCCGCTGCCAGTGACGCCTTCCAGCAGGCAGGGGTGGTAGCCGTTCAGGTTTTCGTGCAGCGCGGCCAGCGCCGCTGCCTGCTCGCGGTTGAGCGCAAGCGACGGCGAGGCGAGCAGATTTGACGCGGTGTCAGCCCGCCGGCCTGCCTGGCGGGCAAGCTCCGTTGAGGTGATTAGCCCCTTGCGGGCAAGCGCGTTGAGTTGCTCTTTGGTATAGCCGTGGGCGCTGATTGCCTGGGTCGGCAGGCCGTGAGCGTGCTGGCGCAAAAGCGCGTAAAGCTCGGCCTGTTTGGGGGCATTTTTAAGTGAGTCCGGCGTTTGCTCGCCAACGGCTTGCCACTGGGTAAAGGTGCGCCCGGCCATGGGGTAGCCCTGGCGCAGTCTTGCCGGCATGGCCAGCTGCATGGTGTCGCCCAGACCGTGCTGGTAGTAGCGCGCGGTGAAGTGGCAAAGCCACTGCCAGTCCTCCGGCAGCGGCGCCTCATCGAGCACCTCGGAAATCGGTTTTAACTTTTCGCGGGGCAGTGTGCTTCGATCGAGCAAATTGATCACGACACCCACAACGTCGCGCCGACCAAACGGTACGCGCACGCGAAGTCCCGGCTGCCAGCCGCCGGCCGGTGGCTCGCGGCCGGGCAGGTAGTCAAACAGCTGACGCAGCGGCGAGGGCAGGGCCACCTGAAGCGCGCCGGGGGCCGTGGGCGCCTTTGGAGCGGGCGTTGAAGAAAAGGGAACGGGCAATTGGCCTCCGGCGTAAAAGTTGCTAGAATATGCGCCCGCTACACGTTTTACCAACCCGGTTTTATGTGAGCGACTATCCGGTTAAGCAGTTATTTCAACCCCCTATGCGGTGCCTGGCAACGGATCAGGTGGCGGCATAAGCGAGTGAGGTTCACGATGAAACAAGGTATTCACCCGAATTACAACACGGTCACCGCGACGTGTTCTTGTGGCAACGCCTTCCAGGTGGGTTCGACTTCTGGTCAGGACTTCTCTCTGGACGTGTGCTCCAACTGCCACCCGTTCTACACGGGCAAGCAGAAGCAAGCGACCACCGGTGGCCGCGTAGAGCGCTTCAACAAGCGCTTCGGCGCTGCCATGAAGCGCGGCTAAAACGCCCGCTTGCCGGCACTCACGTGCCGGGTGCCAAAGACCCACGCTTCGGCGTGGGTTTTTTTATGCCCACGTACTCGTGCCCACGAGCTTGTGCCTACGAACTGATGTCTGCGAGATAATGAAAAATTTTTCCATAAATGCTGCGGCGCATCAATAAGTAAAGCGTTATGGCTCACGCTCTTCGTTATAAGTTCTACCAAATAGAGCTTAAAAGTTTCCATAGTTAGTCAACGTGTAGCCAAATGTCGAAATCAAGAGTCGAGTTGACGGCGCTTGAGGGTCTTCGGCTTTTTCTATACTCTTGAAGCACTTTTCAACTTTAGGATAACGGATTTGACCATGACAGACGCGAACCGGCAGGCAGCGCTCGACTATCACGCCAACCCCATTCCAGGAAAGCTATCGGTCGAGTTAACCAAGTCCACCGCCACCGCTCGTGATCTGTCGCTGGCTTACAGCCCGGGCGTGGCGGAGCCGGTACGCGAAATCGCCGCCGATGCGGAAAACGCCTACCGCTACACCGGCAAGGGCAATCTGGTCGCCGTCATTTCCGACGGCAGCGCCATTCTGGGCCTGGGCAACCTGGGGCCGCTGGCCAGCAAACCGGTCATGGAAGGCAAGGGGGTGCTGTTCAAGTGCTTCGCCGGCATCAACTCAGTGGACATCGAGGTCGACGCCGAGAATCCGCAGGCGTTCATCGACACCGTGGCGCGCATCGCTGATACCTGGGGCGGCATCAACCTGGAGGACATCAAGGCACCGGAGTGTTTCGAGATCGAAAAGGCGCTGATCGAGCGCTGTTCGATTCCGGTCTTCCACGACGATCAGCACGGCACGGCGATCGTCACCGCCGCGGGCATGCTCAACGCTCTGGAGATCGCCGGCAAGCGCATCGAGGACGTCAACATCGTCTGCATGGGCGCAGGGGCCGCGGCGATCGCCTGCATGCGTCTTCTGATCAGCTGCGGCGCCAGCGCCGAGAATCTGGTGATGCTCGACCGGCGCGGCGTGATTCATAGTGGGCGCGAAAACATCAACGAGTACAAGGCGGAATTCGCTCGCGACACCGAGATGCGCACCCTCGATGACGCCATCGACGGCGCCGACGTCTTCATCGGCCTCTCTGGCCCCGGCCTTTTGAGCGCCGAGCAGGTCAAGAAGATGGCCGCCGATCCGGTCATCTTTGCCTGCACCAACCCGGACCCGGAGATCCACCCGGACGTCGCCCGCGAGGCGCGCCCGGACGTGATCATGGCCACCGGCCGCTCGGATTTCCCCAATCAGGTTAACAATGTATTGGGCTTTCCGTTCATCTTCCGCGGGGCTTTGGACGTGCGCGCCACGCGCATCAACGAGGCGATGAAGCTCGCTGCGGTGCATGCGCTGAAGGATTTGGCCCGCGAGCCGGTGCCGGAAGAGGTGCTCAACGCCTACGAGCGCACCGAGATGAGCTTCGGACGCGAGTACATCATCCCTACACCGGTGGATGTGCGCCTTCTAGAGCGCGTCTCCGCCGCCGTCGCTCGGGCCGCCGTGGATTCGGGGGTGGCGCGCAAGCCGTATCCGGCGCACTATCCGCTGAAAACGATCAATAACGTGTACGGCGGCTAGAAAAGCTTTCGAACAGATCGACAAAGCCCGTCATTGACGGGCTTTTTTTGATTGAAGGGCTGTGGAGCCCCTCCAATATACTTGCGCCCAGAAGCAAACCTGAGCGGGGGTCTTTCGCCATTGCCGAAGATTGCTCCTGCATATTCGGCATTCCCGCCATCCATGGCGGTCAGATGGCGAAAGTAGCCTACAAGGACGTATTCATGGCGCCCCCGCGCAGGGTTGCTTCTGGGCCCACCAACCGCGATCCTTTTCAACGAATCAGGCCTGGGGATAGCGCGTCAGCCCTTCCTGGGCGGTGGAGGCAACGAGCCGCCCCTGGCGGTCGAAAATGCTGCCGCGGGCAAGCCCTCGGGCGCTGCCGGCCCAAGGCGAGTCGATGGAGTAGAAGAGCCACTCGTCGACGCGGGTGTCCTGGTGCAGCCACAGCGCGTGATCGAGGCTTGCGATACGAAGCTTCGGGTCGCCGAACTCGACCCCGTGGGGAATCAGCCCGGTGGTCAAGAGGTTGAAGTCCGACGAGTAGGAGAGCAGGTGGCGGTGAAGCGCCGGGTCCTCGGGAAGCTTTCCCTTGATGCGAAACCAGAGCCCACGCCCGGCCGGCGCCGCCGGGCTCGGGTTGTGGTCGAGGTGCAGAAACTCGATCGGGTGGCCGGGGAAGCGCTCGTGCTTGACGTTGCCCTCTTCGATCAGCGTTTCCGGGGCCGGCACGTCGGGCATGGTGAGCTGGTGGGTAAACCCCGCTTCCGGGCTCTGAAACGAGGCGCTGCAGAAAAAGATCGGCCGGCCCTTCTGGATCGCGGTGACGCGGCGAGTCGTGAAGCTGCCGCCGTCGCGCACGTTGTCCACCTGATAGACCACCGGGCGGTGCGGGTCGCCCGGGCGCAGAAAGTAGCCGTGCTGGGAGTGGGGCAGGCGCTCGGGCTCCACGGTGCGAGACGCCGCCGCCAGCGCCTGGCCGAGCACCTGGCCGCCGTAGAGCTGGGGGAAGCCCAGGTCCTGGCTCTGGCCGCGAAACAGCGTCTCCTCCAGGGGCTCGAGATCCAGCAGATTCAGTAGCGTCTTCAGCGCGTCGTTCATTCTCGGTATCCTATGGCGTTTAGCCGCTTTCTCGATCGACTGGCTACCTTAGCGGAGTTCGCCCCGATGCGCAGCGACGAATTTTACATGTACCGGGCGTTGGATCAGGCGCACCGGGCGGCCGCCGCCGGCGAGGTGCCGGTAGGCGCGGTGGTGGTCGACCCACAAGGCGAGATCATCGGGGCCGCCCACAACGCCCCGGTCGAAAGCCGTGACCCCAGCGCCCACGCGGAAATTCGCGCGCTGCGCGCGGCAGGCGAGGCGCTTGGTAACTATCGCCTTGACGGCTGCACCCTGTATGTCACATTGGAGCCCTGTATGATGTGCGCCGGCGCCATGGTCCACGCGCGCATCCAAAGGCTGGTCTACGCCGCCGCCGAGCCGCGCACCGGCATGGTCGAATCGAAGGCCAACCTGCTCGCTCAGCCCTGGTTCAATCACCGCGTCGAGGTCGAGGCGGGCGTATTGGCCGGCGCTTCGAAAAAGCTCCTGAAGGCGTTCTTTGCAGAGCGCCGCTAACCCGCCCAAGGAGGCACGATGCACGTGCTGCTCAATACGCTGATCGTGGTGCTCACCGTCGCCTGCATGGAAGTGGTGGCCACACTCGCCCACAAGTACATCATGCACGGCTTTGGCTGGGGCTGGCACCGCTCGCACCACGAGCCGCGCACTGGCTGGTTCGAGCGCAACGACCTTTACGCGGTCGTCTTCGCGCTACTCGCCATCGTGCTGATCGCCTACGGCACCGCCGGCGCGTGGCCGCTGCAGTGGATCGGTGCCGGCATGACCGCCTACGGGGTGATCTACTTCGTGCTTCACGACGGCCTCGTGCACAAGCGCTGGCCGTTCAGCCTGATTCCCCGGCGCGGCTACATGAAGCGTCTTTACAAGGCTCATCGGCTGCATCACGCGGTGAAGGGCCGCCACGGTGGCGTGTCGTTTGGCTTCATCTACGCCCCGCCGGTGGAGACGCTCGAGGCCACGCTGCGACGCCGTAAGGCCGCTAGCGCGGGCGCTGCCAAAGGCTCATCGAGCGAGGCGTCGAACTCCGCCGAGCGCGAGAACCCAGCGCGCTAGCCCCGCCGGCCAGCAAAAGCGCGACTTTTTCACTTCGCCCGGTACTTTGACGCCCATTCCAGGCGAGTTTGCCCGCGCGAGTCACCTTCACACCGATTTTGCGATACACCCCGAGCGCGGTGGCGATCGCCCAGGCCGAGCGCAGCGGCAGCCGCTCGATGCCGATGCGCGCCGAGGCGTAGTAGGGCTCCGCCGCCGCGATCAAACGTGCCGAGACGCGCGCAAGCGCCTCGCGCTGGCTCGGGTCGAGAATGTCCGCAACGCTCAAGCCCTCCTCTCGCAGCCACTCCCCGGGCACATAGCAGCGCCCCGCCTCAGCGTCCTCGACGATATCGCGGGCGATATTGGTCAGCTGAAAGCCGAGTCCCAAATCGCAGGCGCGATCGAGTACCGCCTCGTCGCGCACGCCCATCACGCGGGCCATCATCAGCCCGACCACGCCGGCCACGTGGTAGCAGTAGCGCAGCGTGTCATCCAGGGTTTCATAACGCTCGTCGCGCACGTCCATGGCGTAGCCTTCCAGGTGATCGAAGGCCTGGGAGGGCGGAATGTCGTGGGTCAGCGCCACTTCCTGGAAGGCGGCGAAAGCAGGATCCTTCATCGGCTCGCCTTTGAAGGCGCGCGCGGTCTGGGCCTTGAGCTCGGCCAAGCGCGCCTCGCTCTGCGCTTTTTGCTCGCCTTCCGAGGGCGCGTTGTAAAAGCCCAGGGTCTGGTCGTCGATCACGTCGTCACAGTGGCGACACCAGGCGTAGAGCATCAGCGCGGCGCGGCGGGTGGCGGGGTCGAACAGTTTCGAGGCGCTGGCGAAGCTCTTCGAGCCCGCCGCCATGGTCACGGTAGCGTGATCGAGCAGCGCCTCGCTCATGCGTTTTCCTTCTCTGACGTTAGCCGCTCCACCATCAGCCCGGCGGTCGCCTTGGCGGAGCCGATCACCCCGGGAATGCCCGCGCCCGGGTGGGTGCCGGCGCCGACCAGATACAGGTTGTCGATCTGGCTGTCCAGGTTGTGCGGGCGAAACCAGGCGCTCTGGGTCAGAATCGGCTCGATCGAGAACGCCGAGCCCTGGTGGGCGCCGAGCGTATCGCGAAAATCGAACGGCGTGAACGTGCGGTGGGTGACGAGCTGGCTTCTCAAGCCCGGCATGTAGTGCTTCTCCAGATAGTCGAAGATGCGCTCGCGCAGCTTCGGCCCTTCGACGTCCCAGTCGAGCGCGGCGGTGCCCAGATGTGGCACCGGCGCCAGCACGTAGTAGCTGCCGCAGCCGTCGGGGGCAAGCGAGGGGTCGGTGACACACGGTGCGTGCAGGTAGAGCGAGAAATCCTCGGCCAGCTCATCGCTGTTGAAGATTTCATCGATCAGCTCGCGATAGCGCGGCCCGAAGCAGACCGTGTGGTGGGCGAGCTGAGTGTGGTTGTGATCGAGGCCAAAGTAGAGCACGAACAGCGAGTTGCTCATGCGCTTGCCCTTGAGCTTTTTGGCTCGCTTCGCCCCCACCGGGTGGTGGCCGAGGAGTTTTTCGTAGGTGTGCACTACGTCGGCATTCGACGCCACGGCCCGCGCCGGGATTTCGCGGCCATCGGCAAGCGTCACGCCGCGGGCGCGGTTGCCCTGCATCTCGATACGCTCGACCTTGGCGTTGACCAGTATCTCGCCGCCGAGGTCCTCGAACAGCTTCGCCATGCCCTTGACCAGCGCGCCGGTGCCGCCACGGGGAAACCACACGCCCCATTTGCGCTCCAGCGCGTGGATCAGCGTGTAGATCGACGAGGTGGCAAACGGGTTGCCGCCGACCAGCAGCGAGTGAAACGAGAACGCCTGGCGCAGGTGCTCGTCCTCGATGTACTGCGATACCTTGGCGTAAACGCTCTTCCAGGCCTGCAGTTTGGCAAGCTGGGGGGCGGCGCGCAGCATGTCGCGAAAGCTCAAAAACGGCACCGTGCCGAGCTTGACGTAGCCCTCGTCGAACACCGCCTTCGAGTAGTCGAGAAAGCGGTGGTAGCCCTCGACGTCTTTTGGGTTGAAGTGATTGATCTGGCGCTCGAGGCTTGCCTGGTCGTTGTCGTAATCGAACACCTCGCCGGACTCCCAGCAAAGCCGGTAGAACGGCGTGACGGGTAAGAGCTCGACGTACTCGTCGATCGATTTACCGGCAAGCGTGAAAAGCTCCTCGAGGGCGCTCGGGTCGGTGATCACCGTGGGGCCGGCGTCAAACACGAAGCCTTCGTCTTCGTACACGTAGGCCCGCCCGCCGGGCTTGTCGCGGCTTTCCAGAAGCAGCGTCGGAATGCCCGCGGCCTGGAGGCGAATGGCCAGCGCCAGGCCGCCAAAGCCCGCGCCAATTACGATCGTTTTACTCATCTTTAAAAGCTCGCAGCCGAGGGGTTTGTTTAAGCACGGCCGGGATGGCCTCGCGCACCGGCACCGGGGGCTTGCCGGAGACGATGCGCACCTTGTCCAAAAGCGTGGGCCGACCGGCGTAGAAGCGCTCGATCAAACCGTCGTTCAGCGTGTAGAAGCGCTGCATGACTTGCCAGCGCCGGCCCGGTTGGCCTGCCAGAAACAGCATGCGGTTGAGCATGCGAAAAAACCGCTGCTGTCGCCAGCGCCGCCTCGCGAAATCTTCGATCAGCTCGAACAGCGACGCGGCGTCGAAATGCGTCTGCGCGGCGATCTCGTCTGCCAGCGCCACCGCGTGGGGCAGCGAGTAGCCGGTGGTGGCGTGAAAGAGCCCGGCGCGCAGCCCGCTTCTCGGCTGGTTCTGGGCTGCCAGCCAGAAGGCGTCGATATCGCCGTCCAGGGTGATCGGCAGATGGCCGTGCTCTTCGCGCTCCAGCGTTTCGAGCGCCCAGCCCTGACGCTCGGCGTAGGCGGCAAGGTTGTCGCGGGCCAGCGCCGGGTCCAAATCCGCCGCGTCGACGTAGTGGGTGTCCTCGATCAGAAGCGTCCGGTCATCGAGCGGCAGGCTGTAGACGAAGCGGTAGCCGCCCTGTTGATCAACGGTGGCGTCCATCATGATCGGCCGGGTCAGCCCGTGGGGCGTTTTGATCCGCCACTGCTGGCCCAGAAACGACTGATAGCCGATGGTCAGGTGCGGCGACGCTTGTGGGCCGCGCCCGTCGATCACCGCGGCCGCTGTGAGCGCCGTGCCGTCTTCGAGCGTCACGCCGGTCGGGGTGACGGTGGCCACGCGGGTATCGGTCAAAAGCCGCTCGCCGAGATCATCCTCGAGCACCTTCGCAAAGCGCTCGGCGGTCACGCTCAGGTAGTCGCTTTTTAGATGCCGGCTGAACGCGGGAAAGCGCACCTCGTAGCCGGGCCAGCGATGCGCCACGAATGGCTCAATCCAGGCGTGCTGCTCAGAACTCAAATCGTGCTGGTGAAACGACCAGGTGTGGTTGCCGCCGGGGCGGGAGCCGGATTCGATCACCAGCACGTCGAGGTTCGGGTGGCGCTTGCCAAGCCGCCAGGCGATCAGGGCGTTGGCAAGCCCCGCGCCGACGAGAATGAGATCATACGACTGCTTCATGGGCGCTCTCCGTGTAAACCGGGCGGTGCGTGGTCAGCGCCTGCTCGGCGATGGCGGCGGCTTTGTCAGCCCCGCCGGCGGCGCGAAGCGGCGCCTGAAGCGCGGTGAGCCGTTCACGATAATCAAACGCGTCGAGCCGGGCGAGCTTTTGCGCCAGCGTGGCCGGGCGCGAGAAGTTGAAGGCGCGCTCGCCAAGGCCGTGATACAGCACCCGCGCCGCCACGCCTGGCTGGTCGAAGGCCAGCGGCACGACCAGCATCGGCGTGGTGGTGTCGATGGCATCGACCACGGTGTTGAGCCCGCCGTGGGTGATGACCGCCTCACTGCGGGCAAGCGCTTCGCGCTGGTCGACGAAACCGACCGCCGCGGTGGCCCCAGCGCGCACAAGCGCCGCTTCCTGCGCGTCATTCAGCTTGCCACAGTGAGCGATCAACAGCGCCTTGCCCTGACGGCGGCACGCGCGGGCGATCTTCTTGAACAGTCCAAAGCGGTGGCCCTGCAGCGTGCCGAGCGAGGCGAACACGAAGCGCTTTGGAAGCGCCAGCGCCTCCAGGGGTTGGTGGCGGGCGCCGGCGTTTGGCAGGCGCAGCGGGCCGACGGCGTGGAAGGTGTCGGGAAGCGCGGTACGGGGGAAATCGAAGGCGAGCGGCGTCTGGCTGATCTGGGCAAGCGGTGACAGGCACTCGTGAAGCCCGCGGCGCGGCGACAGCCCGAAGGCGTGGGCGTGGCGCTCGACGACCTTCGCGTGGCGGCCCATCATTTGATCATAAATGCGCTCGCTGGTGGCGTACATGCCGCGGGCTCGCTCAGACTCGGCCAGGCGAAACGGCATCACCGGCAGCGGAAGGCCCGCCTCGCGGTTGACCGGCAGCGCGCAGGCCACCGACACGAACGGCAAACCGAGCCCCTCGGCGACCAGGGCGCCGGCGGACTCCATCTGATCGGCGATCACGCCGTCGATGCCGAGCGTCTCAAAGGCGCCTGGAAGCTCGCGGCAGAGCATGTCGGTGGTCTCGGCCAAATCGCGAATCATGGCGAAGAGCCCGGCGCCGGAAGGGCTTGCCAGCCGGTCGAGCGTGCGCGTCATGCGCCCTTCAGGGTGACTTTGTTGGCCGACCGCGAAAAAGCCGATGCCCGGCTCGCTGACCAGCGGCCGAGCGTCGGCCTGATGAACGAACGTGACCCGGTGGCCGCGGGCGATCAGGCCGGCACCAAGCGCCTCAAGCGCCTTGACGTGGCTGTAAAGCGCCGGGGCCACGATGGCGAAGTGGCTCATGAGGGCGCTCCTTCTGGCCGGCTCAAGGCGCGCCGATCACGGCGAGCTGCTGGTGAAACCAGCCCTGCACGAAGGCGCGGGTGCGCCCGCCCGTGGGGCAGGCGGCGGCCAGGTGCGTGTCGGCGCGGGCCAAGTGAGCGTCCAGGCGCTCGCGCACGGCGCGCTCGCCAAGCGTTGCCACCAGCGTCGACTTGCCGATGTCCTGATGAAGATCCTTGCCGGTGCCCATCACACCGTCGGCCAAATCGTCGATCAATTGAAAGGCCTGACCGAGATCTTCGGCGAACAGCGCAAGCGCCTTTTGGGCGTGCTCGTCGGCGTTGGCCGCCAGGCCTGCCAGTGACAGCGTGGCGCTAAAGAGCTTGCTGGTCTTGAGGTCGTTGGTGGCGAGAATCGCATCGACGCTGCGCGCGCCGGCGCCTTCACTCAAATCCAGAAACTGCCCCTCGACCAGCCCCTGAAGGCCCACCGCGCGAGCAAGCGTCGAGACTGCCGTCGCGCGGCGTTCGCTTTCAAGCCCGGGCGCCTCGGCGGCGATGGCGTAGGCGTGGCTCAACAGCGCCACCGCCGCCAGAATGGCGACGCTTTCACCGAACTGGCGATGAATGGTGGGGCGGCCGCGGCGAAGCTCGGCGTTATCCATGCAGGGAATGTCGTCGAGAATCAGGGACGCCGCGTGGATCATCTCCACCGCGCAGGCGAGATCGAGCAGGCCGTCGGTGTCGGCGTCGGCCGTCAGGTCCTGGGCGGTCAGCAGCAGCAGCAGCGGGCGAATCCGCTTGCCCGGGGCCAGGGTGGCCTCGCGCATCGCGCGGGCGACCCGCTCGCTCTCGGGGGCCGCCGGCAGGCGCTCGTCGAGTCGCCGCTCCAGGGCCGCGCGTAGCGCCTCGATCGGGTCTCGGTGGCTTGTCAGTTGGTCGGCGTCGGCATTCATCAAAGCGGTCCCTGGCGTTTCGTTGTTCGTGGCCATCGTTTTATATCAAGCGGCGAGCACGCAGCGCCGTGCTCGCCAAGGCCTGCGCTCATCGAAGGCCATCATGAAAAAGGTTTTAACATCAACGGACAGTGCTTGAAAGTCACTGTCCGTTCTGGCCGAGCACATGGGCGTCGAATCTGCCCGGCTCGGGCTCGCTTGATTCGAGCATCGCGTGGAGAAGGTCCATGACGTGGTTGACCTCATAGAGCGTCAGCGGCCCGTCCTTGGCAAAACGCACGCGCCCGGCGGCGTCGTGGACGATGACCGCCGAGCCGCCCCGCTCGAGATTCCAGGCGCTCTGTACCGCGCTCTGGTCGTCCACCACGAACTGCACCTCGGGGACGTCGCGCTTGCTGCCCTCGACGCTTTTGCGCACGAACATCGCGCTCCCGAAGACCGCGTCGTCGGTGTTGACGATGGTGGTGGTCTGAAAGCGCTCGTCGGGAAACCGGGCGGCCTCGATCGCCTCGATGATCGGCGCGTTCAGGTCCTTGGCCGAGAGCCTGCCGGCGACGTGCAGCACCACGCCGACGCTGCCGGCCAGCTCGGCGCTGCTCCAGGGCCGGTATCGAAGCGCGCCCTCGTCGAGCACCACTTCCCCACGATCCGCCACGCGCACCGGCGCCGGCGGCTCGCCGGTCTCGAAGGCGAAGGCGGGGGTGAGCGCTGTCGCGACCCAGAGCGCGGCGGCGCTCACGCCGGCCGCGGTTGAGGTGAAGCGGTTTCGCATGGTGCTCTCCCTGGGGCAAGCGGCCCCGGTGCGGGTGGTCGGTGTTGTCAAGGCGACGCACCGGTCTGGGCAAGGCCGGTCTGGCCGAGCTGGAAAAACTGCTGGCGGCTGCGCTCGACGTAGCTCAGCATCTCGTAATAGCGGCGAATGTTGCGCACGTAGATTACCGGCTCCCCGCCGCGGGCGAAGCCGTAGCGGGTCTGGCTGTGCCAGCGGCGCTGCTGTAAAAGCGGCAGCGCCTCGCGCACGTCTGCCCACAGGTTCGGGTCGCCGCCGCGCATTTGGGCGATGTCGCGGGCATCGAGCAGGTGCCCAAGCCCCACGTTGTAGGCGGCCATGGCCATGTAGAGGCGGTTGTCGCCGATAATCTCCTCGGGCAGGCGCTCCATGAGGCTTCTCAAATAGCGCGCACCGCCGTCGATGCTCTGCGCCGGGTCGCGCCGGTTTTGCACGCCCAGATCGCTGGCCGTGGGCAGGGTCAGCATCATCACCCCGCGCACGCCGGTGGGCGATACCGCGTCCGCGTCCCAGTGGGACTCCTGATAGCCCACCGCCGCCAACAGCTTCCAGTCAAAGCCGGTCTCCAGGGCGGCGCGTTTGAACAGCGGCGCGAACTCCGGCAGGCGCTGGTCCAGGTGGCTCAAAAAGGTTCGCGTGCCGACGTACTCCAGATAGTCGTCGTGGCCGAAGTAGCGGCTAATCAGGCGCTCGAGCGCGCCGTTTTCGCGCTGCTCGTCCAGAAAGCGGTCAGCGGCCTCCAGAAGTCCGAGCCCCTGGCCCGCGGGCAGCGCCCAAACGAGCGAGCGCGGCTCGCCCACGGCGAAGCCACGCTCGACGTTGGGGAAAAACAGGCGGTTGACGCGAAACTGGTGATCGAAAATCACCGCAGCGTCGAGCTCCTCGTTTTCGACCATCGCCAAAAGCTCGGCGATTTCGCTGCCCTCCAGGGCCTGCCACTCGAGCTCGGGAAGCGTGTCCTTGAGCGATTCGAGCATCTGCTCGGTGCCCGAGGCGCTGAGTGTGCCCACCGTGAGCCCTTCCAGGTCGGCGGGGCCGTTGATGGCGTAGAGCCCGCGGCGATACACCACCAGCGGCTGCATGTCGATGATCGGCCGTGTGTAGTGAAGCCCCGGCGTATTGGGGGAAAGCGGCAGGGCGGCGGCGCCGATATCGCCCTGGCTGCGCACCGCGTC
The DNA here is from genome assembly GCF_031954245.1 of Halomonas sp. PAMB 3264. NCBI lineage: Bacteria > Pseudomonadati > Pseudomonadota > Gammaproteobacteria > Oceanospirillales > Halomonadaceae > Halomonas > Halomonas sp. PAMB 3264. The sequence continues at coordinate 3,083,332 of NZ_CP134866.1, read as the reverse complement.
GAGCACCTCGTCTGGTGAGTGGCGCGCGTCGAGATTCAAGCTCACGCCCAGGTACTCGGCAAATCGGTGAAGAAGCTCGTACTCGAAGCCGGTCGGCCCCTGGCGGCCCTCGAAGTAGGTCGTGGGCGTGGTACGGGTGTGTGCGGTGATGAAGTCCTTTTCCAGTACGCGGTCCAGGTGCTCGTGCGGCGTTTTGCCGGCGCCGGCGGGGACCAGCGTCAGCCAGACAATGCTGATGACGGCCCAATAAAGGCGGTAGTGGGCGAGAAAATGTCGGCAGTACAGTGTCGGCATGGCGCGGGGTCGGTGTAAAACAGGCAGTCACCATACCCAGCCCGATAGACGCTGTCACCTTGTCGATTTCGTATCAAAGCCGCTTTCCAGTATCATGTGCGCCTGTCGCACTGCGGCTTGGTGATTTCCCGCTCGAACTCTCTTAGCTTTAGAGGCCCCCAGATATGCTCGAACTGCGAGGCGCGCCCGCCCTTTCTGCCTTCCGTCATGACCGGCTTTTAAAAGCGCTGCGTGAACGCGTTCCCGAAGTGACGGCGCTGGACGCCCACTACGTTCATTTCATCGACTGTGCGGTAGCACTCGACGATACCGCCCGCAGTCGGCTGACCGAGCTTCTGGAGTACGGCAGTTTCACCGCTCAGGAAGCGATCGATAACCCGACCCGCCTGTGGGTGGTGCCGCGTTTGGGCACCCAGTCGCCGTGGTCGACCAAGGCGACCGATATCGCCCATAACTGCGGGCTTGGCGACGTGCGCCGCATCGAGCGCGGCATCGAGTACCAGGTCGGAGGCGAGCGGCTCGACGAGCAGCAGCGGGAAATCATCGCCGCCGAGCTTCACGACCGGATGACCGAAACCGTGCTGTGGGACGACGCCGAGGCGGAAAAGCTTTTCACCCGGCTCGAGCCGGCGCCGCTGGGATCGGTCGATATCCAGCAGGGCGGGCGCGAGGCGCTGGCGGTGGCCAACGACGAGCTCGGGCTGGCGCTGACCGACGACGAAATCGACTACCTGGTCGACGCCTTCGGTGAGCTGGGTCGCAACCCGAGCGACGTCGAGCTGATGATGTTCGCCCAAGCGAACTCCGAGCACTGCCGCCACAAGATCTTCAACGCCGACTGGGTGGTCGATGGCAAGCCCACGCCCCAGTCGCTGTTCAAGATGATCAAGAACACCTTCGCAAGCTCCCCGGACAACGTGCTCTCGGCCTACAGCGACAACGCCGCGGTGATCAAGGGCAGCCAGGCCGGGCGCTTTTTCCCGACGCCTTTGACCGGCGCTGCCGGCGAGCGCGCGCTGTACGGCGCCCATCAGGAGCCGATCCACATTCTGATGAAGGTGGAGACCCATAACCACCCGACGGCGATCGCGCCGTTTCCCGGGGCGGCTACCGGCTCCGGCGGCGAAATTCGCGACGAAGGCGCGACCGGCATCGGCGGCAAGCCCAAGGCGGGCTTGGCCGGCTTCACCGTGTCGAACCTGCGTATTCCCGAGTTCGTCCAGCCCTGGGAGGCGTTCGATTACGGCAAGCCCGAGCGCATGCAGTCGGCGCTTCAAATCATGCTCGACGGCCCGATTGGTGGGGCGGCGTTCAACAACGAGTTCGGCCGCCCGAACCTGACCGGCTACTTCCGCACCTACGAGCAGGATGTGCTTAGCGGTGATGACATCAAGCGCCGGGGCTTTCACAAGCCGATCATGATCGCCGGCGGTTACGGCAACATCCGCGCCCAGCACGTGCAGAAGGGCGATATCCCCATCGGCGGCAAGCTGATCGTGATGGGCGGGCCGGCGATGCTGATCGGTCTTGGCGGCGGCGCGGCGTCGAGCGTGACCTCCGGCACCTCGAGTGCGGATCTCGACTTTGCCTCGGTGCAGCGCGAAAACCCGGAAATGGAGCGCCGCGCTCAGGAAGTGATCGACCGCTGCTGGGCGATGGGCGACAAGAACCCGATTCGCTTCATCCACGACGTGGGCGCCGGCGGGCTCTCCAATGCGCTGCCGGAGCTGGTCAAGGACGGCAACCGCGGCGGGCTTTTCGACCTGCGCGCGGTGCCCAACGCCGAGCCCGGCATGAGCCCGCTCGAGATCTGGTGCAACGAAGCCCAGGAGCGCTACGTGCTGGCCGTCGCCCCGGAAGACCTCGACACCTTTGACGCCTTCTGCAAGCGCGAGCGCTGCCCTTACGCGGTGGTCGGCGAGGCGCTCGAGGAGCACCATCTGGAAGTGCGCGACGGCCACTTCGAGAGCAAGCCCGTCAATCTGCCGATGAGCGTACTGTTCGGCAAGGCGCCGAAGATGGAGCGCGCGTTCACCCGCGAGCACCCGGAACTTTCCGGGGTAATGCTCGACAACCTGGATCTGCGCGAGGCGCTGGATCGCGTGCTGCGCCTGCCGGCGGTGGCGTCGAAAAGCTTCTTGATCACCATCGGCGATCGCTCGATCACAGGCCAGGTCGCCCGCGATCAGATGGTCGGCCCCTGGCAGGTGCCGGTGGCAGACGTCGCCGTCACTACGGCCAGTTTCGATACCCACGCCGGTGAAGCGATGGCGATGGGCGAGCGTCCGCCGGTGGCGCTGATCGACCCGGCGGCCAGCGCCCGTTTGGCCGTGGCCGAGACGATCACCAACCTGGCCGCTGCGCCGATCGCCAAGCTCTCCGACATCAAGCTCTCCGCCAACTGGATGAGCGCGGCGGATCGCCCAGGCGAAAACCAGGCGCTGTATGACGCGGTCTACGCCGTCGGCATGGAGCTCTGCCCGGCGCTCGGTATCGCCGTGCCGGTGGGCAAGGACTCGATGTCGATGCACACCGCCTGGCAGGGCGAAAACGCCAAAGGCGAGGAAGAAGAGAAGAGCATCACCTCGCCGCTGTCGCTGATCGCCACCGGCTTTGCCCCGGTGACCGATGCGCTCGCCACCCTCACGCCGCAGATCAACATGGAGCAGGAGGAGTCGGATCTGATCCTGATCGATCTGGGCGGCGGCAAGAATCGCCTGGGCGGCTCGGCGCTGGGCCAGGTGTACGGCCAGCTCGGCGACGAGTGCCCGGACGTCGACGACCCGGAGGACATCAAGGCGTTCTTCGAGGTGATCCAGGGGCTCAACCGTGACGGCAAACTGCTGGCCTACCACGACCGCAGCGATGGCGGGGTGCTGGTTACGCTGCTCGAGATGGCCTTCGCCGCCCACGCGGGCCTGGAGATCAAGCTCGACTGGCTGATCGACGAGCCGGTCGAGGCGTTCAGCGCGCTGTTCTCGGAGGAGCTGGGGGCGGTGATCCAGGTCAACCGAGCGCACACCGAAGAGGTGCTGACCCAGTTCGCCGTGGCCGGTCTCGAAACGTGTGGCGTGATCGCGCGCCCGCGCTACGACGACCAGGTGCGTGTGACGCTGTTCGAAGAGCCGCTACTGGAAACCACGCGCCAGCTGACCCAGCGCACCTGGTCGGAGACCAGCTACCGGATGCAGGCGCTACGCGACAATCCGGAGTGTGCGAAGAACGAGTTCGACAACCTGATGGACCTGCGCGACCCGGGCCTTTCCGCGGCGCCGAGCTTCGAGGTCGACGAGGACGTGAGCGCCCCTTATGTCAACACCGCCAAGCCCGCGGTGGCGGTGCTGCGCGAGCAGGGCGTCAACGGCCAGGTCGAAATGGCCTGGGCGTTCGACAAGGCCAACTTCGAGGCCGTCGACGTGCACATGAGCGACATTCTCGAAGGGCGGGTGTCGCTCGATGAGTTCAAGGGGCTGGTCGCCTGCGGCGGCTTCTCCTACGGCGACGTGCTGGGTGCCGGCGGCGGCTGGGCGAAGTCGGTGCTGTTCAACGAGCGCGCCCGCGAGCAGTTCCAGGCGTTCTTCACCCGCGACGATACGTTCAGCCTGGGCGTGTGCAACGGCTGCCAGATGCTTTCGCAGCTGAAACCGTTGATTCCCGGTGCCGAAAACTGGCCGGAATTCCTGCGTAACGAGTCCGAGCAGTTCGAGGCGCGAGTGGCCATGGTGCGGGTCGAGAAGAGCCCGTCGATTCTGCTCTCCGGCATGGAGGGCTCGACGCTGCCCATTGCGGTTGCCCACGGCGAAGGCCGCGCGGCGTTTCGCGACAGCGCCCATCTGCGCCAGATGCAGTCATCCAGCCAGATCGCGCTTCGCTACATCGACAACTACGGCCAGGTCACCACGCGCTACCCGGCCAACCCCAACGGCTCGCCTTCGGGCATCACGGGGCTGACCACGCCGGATGGCCGCGTCACCATCATGATGCCTCACCCGGAGCGCGTCACCCGCGCGGTGACCAACTCCTGGCGGCCCAGTGAGTGGCGTGAGGACGGCGCGTGGCTGCGCCTGTTCAGAAACGCCCGCGTCTGGCTGGGCTGATGTCCGGCGTGCGCCCGGGGCCGCGCTAGGCGGCCCCAAAGGCGGGTGAAAAAAAGCGGTGGCAGGGAGTCTTTCCTGTCACCGCTTTCGCTTGGGGCACGCGTGCAAGAACGCTACAGAACGGCCTTTGCGTGTCACACGGGCTACTCCTGGGCGCGAAGTTCGGCTGGCTTCCGCCCGGAGGCCGTGGGCACTTCGAGGTCGCTCTCCAGCTCGCTCAGGGTTTTCTGGTAGCGCTCGACCAGCGCCTCGTAGCGGCCAAAGTCATGGCCGCAGTCCATACAGTAAACGTGAACCGAGTCGCGGCGGGTGGCGGGCAAACGCTTCAAGCGGCTACCGCAGCTGGGGCAATCGGCGCTAAAGTGATTGGTGGGCATATCGCACTCCTTAAACGTCCTGTGTTCCCGGATACTTAAAAAATGTTAAACCATCTCTCCCTGATCGTGTGATTCGCGTTTTTCCAAAAAGTTCAGTAGCAGGCTAACTAGTTGATGGATAACGATCCGGCAGGCGATTCCCCGGTAGACGGCGGTACCGCCTCACTCCCGCAGCTACGTGACTATCAGCGTCAGGCGGTGACGCGGGTCATCGAGCATTTTCGCGCCGGCAGCGACCCGGGCGTGGTGGTGCTGCCCACCGGCAGCGGCAAGTCGCTGGTGATCGCCGAGCTTGCGCGCCTGGCGCGTGGGCGGGTGCTGGTGCTGGCCCATGTGCGCGAGCTGGTCGAGCAGAACCACGCCAAGTACCAGGCCTACGGGCTCCAGGCGGATATCTTCAGTGCCGGGCTCAAGCGCAAGGAGGCGAGCCGCCAGGTGGTGTTCGGCTCCGTGCAGTCGGTGGTGAGAAACCTCGATGCCTTCGAGGATGACAACTTCACCCTGCTGGTGATCGACGAGTGCCACCGGGTGTCGCTGGAAAAGACCTCGAGCTATCGGCAGGTGATCGAGCATCTCCGGCGCCAGAACCCGTCGCTCAAGATTCTCGGGCTGACCGCCACCCCTTATCGGCTGGGGCAGGGGTTTATCTACCACCGCCACTACCACGGCATGGTGCGCGGCGACGCCGAGAGCTTTTTCACCGACTGCGTGTTCGAGCAGCCGCTGCGCCTGATGGTCAAAAAGGGCTATCTCACCCCGCCCGAGCGTCTCGATATGGCGGTTGCTGGCTACGATTTCTCGCGCCTGGTGCCGGCCCAGGGCGGCCAGTTCGCCGAGCGTGAGCTCAACGAGGTGGTGGCCAAAAGCCGCGCCACCCCTGGCATCGTCGAGCAGATCATCGAGCGCGCCCGCGAGCGCCAGGGGGTGATGATCTTCGCCGCCACCGTGGCCCACGCCGAAGAGATCATGGGGTATCTGCCCGAGGGTGAGGCGGCGCTAATCACCGGTGAAACGAAGGCACTCGAGCGCGAGCGGCTGATCGATGCGTTCAAGGCGCGCGCGCTCAAGTATCTGGTCAACGTCTCGGTGCTGACCACCGGCTTCGACGCTCCCCACGTCGACGTGATCGCGATTCTGCGCCCCACCGAGTCGGTGAGTCTCTACCAGCAGATCGTTGGCCGTGGGCTCAGGCTGTCGCCGGGCAAAACCGACTGCCTGGTACTCGACTACGCCGGCAATCCCTGGAATCTTTACGCCCCGGAGGTGGGCGAGCCGCGCCCGGACAGCGACGCCGAGCCGGTGCAGGTGGTGTGCCCGGCCTGTGAACACGCCAACCTGTTCTGGGGCAAGCGCGACGGCGAGTTTGTCATCGAGCACTTTGGGCGGCGCTGCCAGGGCCTGGTCGAAAATGAGGCCGGCAAGCGCGTGCAGTGTGATTTTCGCTTTCGCTTCAAGGTGTGCGATCAGTGCGGCGCCGAGAACGACATCGCCGCAAGGCGCTGCCACGGTTGCCAGACGCTGCTGGTCGACGCCGACGACAAGCTCAAGGACGCGCTGAAGCTGAAAGACGCGAAGGTACTGCGGGTCAGCGGCATGACGCTCGAGGCCACTATCAACGGCCGAGGGCTTCCCCGGCTCAAGATCACCTATTTCGACGAGGACGGGACGAGCTTGAGCGAGTGGTTCGCGCTGGAAACCGCCGCCCAGCGCCACGCCTTTTACCACGCTTTTCTGCATGACCACGCTCGCGCCCCGGGCGTCGAGTGGAAGCCCACGTCTGCCGAGGAGGTGGTCGCCGAGCGTCGTCGGCTGCGCCGTCCGGATTTCGTGGTAGGGCGCAAGGTGGGACGCCACTGGCAGCTGCGCGAGAAGCTCTTCGACTACCAGGGGCGCTACCGCAAGGCCTTCGATGCCGGCGGCGATGTCACCTAAGGCGTGCGCTGTTACACTGGCGCCTGATTGAACCACCGCCTTTGTGCCAACAAGGAACGCCACCCGCGTGAGCGAAACGCTGGAGCCCGACAACGAGATCGAATCCGCCCTCGACGAGCCGGTGGTAGAGGCGCTTGGGCGGCTGTTCGACGAGCCGATCACCCAATTGCCCGAGGATCTCTACATTCCGCCGGAGGCGCTGCGGGTGTTTTTAGAGGCCTTCGAGGGGCCGCTGGATCTGCTCTTGTACCTGATTCGTCGCCAGAACCTGGACATTCTCACGGTCAACGTTGCCGCCATCACCCATCAGTACATCGAGTACGTGGAGCTGATGAAGGCGATGCAGATCGAGCTTGCCGGCGAGTATCTGCTGATGGCCGCGATGCTCGCCGAGATCAAGTCGCGCACGCTGTTGCCGCGCCCGCCGAAGGAGGAGGGCGAGGAGGAAGAGGACCCGCGTGCCGAGCTGATTCGCCGGCTGCAGGAGTACGAGCGCTTGAAGGAGGCCGCCGAGACGCTGGATACGCTGCCGCGGGTGGGGCGCGACTGGTTCAGTGCTCAGGCGGGCCTGCCGCCGATCGAAACCCGGGTGATCCACCCGGACGTCGAGCTCGATGAGCTGCTCGGCGCGCTCTCGGGGATTCTCAAGCGTGCCGAGCTGACCCAAAGCCACCAGGTGAGCCGCGAGGTGCTCTCGACCCGCGAGCGGATGCTCAAGATCATGGAGGTGCTCGCAAGCGACGACGCCCAGGGGCGCTACACGCCGTTTGAAGCGCTTTTTACCCTGGAGGAGGGGCGCGGCGGCGTGGTGGTCACCTTCATGGCGATCCTCGAGCTTGCCAAGGAGGCGATGATCGAGATCGTGCAGAACGCCCCGCTCTCGCCGATTCACGTGCGCGCCCGGCCAGCCGCGCTGGCCGATGACGAAAGCGCCTTCGAGCTCGAGGAGGACGAAAGCGACGCCTTCGAGGATGCCGAGGCCACCTTCGGTGCCGACGACGACCCTTTGGATACCGGTGAGAACGAGCCGTGAGTACGACCCTGACGAACAGCACCTTTGGTAAAAGCACGACGCTGGACGAGATTCTCGAGGCGGCGCTACTGGCCGCCGGCGAGCCGCTGAGCCTGGAGCGGCTGGAGACCCTGTTTCTCGACGGCGAAAGCCCCGGGCCCAAAACGCTTCGCGAGGCGCTCGGGCGTCTTTCCGAGCGCCACGAGGCCGGGGCGCTGGAGCTGGTCGAAACCGCCTCGGGCTTTCAACTGCGTATTCGCCCGCGCCTTTCTCAGTGGGTCTCCAGGCTTTGGGACGAGCGGCCCCAACGCTACTCCCGGGCGCTTCTGGAGACGCTGGCGCTGATCGCCTACCGCCAGCCGGTCTCGCGCGGCGACATCGAGGAGGTGCGCGGGGTGAGCGTATCGAGCTCGATCATGCGCACGCTGATGGAGCGCGGCTGGATTCGCGTCGTTGGTCATCGCGACGTGCCGGGCCGCCCGGCGGTGTACGCCACGACGAGAAGTTTTCTCGACGATTTCGGCCTGAAAACGCTGGACGCGCTGCCGCCGATGCACGAACTGACCAGCCAGGAAGAGCTCGATATCGATGACCAGGCGCCTGCGGCGCACGACGACGTGGAATCTTCATCGGCCGAAGCGGTCGAGACACTGGACGAACGCGCCGAAACCGGGCAGGATGCGCCCCCCGATACGGGCGACGCTTCTCTAGAAGACGACGCCCACCCCCACGCCGAGACGGCGTTAACCCTGCCGCTGAGCTTTGCCGATCTTGAGGCGCGGCTCGCGGCGCGCGCGGCGGAAAAACGTGACCCGCCCGCGTCGACAGACAAGAGGTCCGACGACCATGAGCCAGAATAAGCAAACCCCACCCCCCGGTAGCGAAAAGCTGCAGAAAGTGCTGGCCCGCGCCGGCTTCGGCTCGCGCCGCGAGATGGAAACCGTGATCAGCGATGGCCGCGTCAAGGTCAACGGTCAGGTCGCCAAGCTCGGCGACCGGGTCGAGGAGCGAGACAAGGTCAGCTTCGACGACCGCCCGGTGTCGCTACGCCCGGAGGCCGAGGTGCCTAGGCGCGTGCTGATGTACAACAAGCCCGAAGGCGAGCTTTGCACGCGCAAGGACCCGGAAGGCCGACGCACGGTGTTCGAGCGCCTGCCGCGCCTGAAAGGCGAACGCTGGATCGCGATCGGGCGCCTGGATATCAATACCAGCGGCCTTCTGCTGTTCACCACCGACGGTGAGCTCGCCAACCGCCTGATGCACCCCTCTACCCAGGTCGAGCGCGAGTACGCCGTGCGCGTCATGGGTGAGGTGAAGCAGGAGCACATCAAGGCGATGGTCGACGGCGTCATGCTCGAGGACGGCCCGGCGCGCTTTACCGACGTGCAGGAGTTCGGCGGTGAAGGGATCAACACGTGGTTTCACGTGGTGATCATGGAGGGCCGCAACCGCGAGGTGAGAAGGCTCTGGGAGTCGCAAAACCTGACCGTGAGCCGCCTGAAGCGCGTACGCTACGGCAACATCTTCCTCGACAAGCGGGCCAAGGCCGGCGAGTGGATCGAGCTCAGCCAGGACGAGATCGACGACTTGGCCACCCTTGCCCAGCTCGAAGCACGCAAGGTGCCCGAGCTCACCCCGGACGAGAAAAACCGCTGGAGCCGCGACAAGCACAAGCGCCGCCCGGTGCAGGCGATGCGCAAGCCCAAGCGGCGCTAAGCGCGACCTGATTCTCGAACAGCCCGGCCCTCTTCGCGTTTACTACTCGCTGCGAAGAGGGCCGGGCTTTTTTATCGAAAGGAGTCGATGATGGTCTTTTTCCAGCGTGTGGCGATCATCCTCTATTGGCTATGAGTCCTGAGCCTGGTTCGCGAAGAGGGCCACCGGGCGGCACCAGCCGGCCGAGCCGCGAGCGACCTTGACCGGGAAGCAGATCACCTCGAAGCCGGTATCCGGCAGCAGGTCGAGATTGGCAAGCTTCTCCATGTGACAATAGACGGTATCGGCCCCGGCCTTGTGGCCTTCCCAGAAAAGCTCCCACTGGCCGGTCGCCCTGGCCTTCTCGGCCACTGCCTTGAGCGGCGCGTCCCAGCTCCAGGCATCGGTCCCACAGACTTTCATGCCGCGCTCGGTCAGCCAAAGTGTCGCCTCGCGGCCGATGCCGCAGCCGGCGGCGACATAGCCGGGCTGGCCGTAAAGCGCACCGGCGCTTGTGTTGACCAGCACGATGTCACCGGGCTGTAGCGTGTGGCCGATGCGGGCGAACTCGGCCTCCATCTCGGCGGCGCTCACTACGTGGCCGTTAGGCAGGTGACGAAAGTCGAGTTTCACGCCCGGCCCCATGCACCATTCCAGCGGCACCTCGTCGATGGTGATGGCGCGTTCGCCCTTGTTCATGGTGGGGTGATAGTGCCAGGGCGCGTCGAGATGGGTGCCGTTATGGGTGGACAGTTTCAGCCGTTCGACCGCCGCTCCCGCGCCGTCCCGCTGGTGCTCGACGGGGATGCCGAACATCTGCGCGTATTCGCGCGCACCGCCCTCGTGATCCATGTACTCGATTGCTGGGCCCATGCCCGGCGGGTCCGCGGGCACCTCGTCGGTAAGCGTGACCGAAAGGTCGATGATTCTGCGGCTCATGTCCGTCCTCCCTTGATGACCTTCTGGTCGATAGCCCCGAAAAGCGGCGTCTGGTCGCGGCTGCGGCACTCCATGGCAACGCGATCACCGAACCCCATGAAGGGCGTGCTCGGCGCACCCTCATCCAGCAGTTCGATCGCCCGGCGTTCGGCCAGGCAAGACGAGCCGACCTCGCGGTAGTTGTCGTTGGAAACGGTGCCCGAGCCGAGCACCGTTCCGGCCACCAGATCGCGCGAATGCGCGGCATGGGCGAGCAGTTCGTCAAAACCGTAGCTCATTGGGTAACCCTCGGCATGGCCGAAGGAGGCGCCATTGAGCGTGACCGTCAGAGGCAGGTCGACCCGCGCGTCGCGCCAGGCCTCGCCCAGCTCGTCAGGCGTGAGAGCGACCGGCGCAACGGCGCAAGCTGGTTTGGCCTGAACCCAGCCAAAGCCGGTTTTCATCTCGATGGGCGCCAAGCGGCGCAGCGACCAGTCGTTGATCTGCACCACCAGCCGGATGCGTGCGGCGGCCTCGGCAGGTGTGCTGCCCATCGGGACGGCATCGCAGATCACCCCAAATTCGCCTTCGAAGTCGATGCCGTCCTCTTCGGAAGGCAGCGGGATGTCGTCGGTGCCCCCATAAAAGCGGTCGGACATTCCCTGATACATCAATGGCCGACCCTTGGGGTTGGGATCGAGGCCGAAAACCTTCTGCATCAGATCGCCATGGCTGTCGTAAGCCGAGCCGTCGAGCCATTGCCACGCGCGGGGCAGGGGCGCACGAGCGGCGGTGGGATCGAAAGGCGCGCCGCCTCCCTCGTTCAGCGCCGCGTATTGCGCCTCGAGCGCAGGCGAATGGGCGTCCCAGTTCTCCATGAGGGAAAGCAGCGTTTGCACCCCCTCGGCGGGGATGCAGCGGGCGTTGTCACGGGAGACGAGGTGCAGTCTTCCGTCGGGGCTGCCATCGGGCAGGGTGGCGAAACGCATGTTAACTCTCCATGCCCGTGGTTGCCGAAAGCCTCCCGCCGAGGGTCTGGGCGAACCAGTCTGCGATGAAGTTGCGGCCGTAGGTCATGTTGTCCGCGCCAACATGCTCGACCCCGCCCTCGCGGTCGGTGAAGATCTTCAGCTCGCGACGGGGCGAATTGACCAGTTGATCGTAGCTCTGGTGTGCGTAATCGAGCGCGATCTGCCGGTCGTTAGCACCGTGGGTGACGAGGAAGGGCACCTTGATCTTCTCCATCTGCCCATCGAGGCAGAAGCCAGACGCCTTGGTGAGGAAAGTGTCCATGTCGTCGGTGCCGAATACCCACATCACGTGGTTCCAGTAGTGCGGCACCGGGTTCTCGCCTTCGCGCTTGAGGCGCTTCTGCTGCACTTCGGCCCAGTTGTGGTTCGCGCCCCAGACCGCGCCAGAGGCGTAGCGCGGTTCGTTGGCGCAGACTCGCGGCGCATAGTAGCCGCCAAGCGAGATGCCGGTGATGCCGATACGGTCCGCGTCCACGTCAGCGCGCGCGGCCAGCCATTCGTAGATCGGCGTGCCCCATTTTTCGCTGTCGTAATGCGCGGGCAGATCCTGTAGGCGCAGGCTCTCGCCGGTGCCGGGCTGGTCGACGCAGAGCGTTGCAATGCCGCGCTTGGCCAGCTCGTGCGGAAGGAACGACCAGTAGAGCAGCTCCTTGCAGCTATCGAGTCCATTAAGATAAACCACCGCCGGTGCCGGGCCAGAGACGCCTTGCGCCGGCGTGTAGAGCACCGGGATGACCTTGTCGCCATAGGGAACTTCAAAGCGCTGCACATTCTCGCCAGACTCCCGGGTGCCTTTCAGGAAGTTCTCAAGCCCCTTCTTGTAGGTCACCATACGCTCAGGGTCGCCCTGGCCCTGCATGCGTTCTGCAAGGATGTAGTAAAGCGCCGCGCGCTTGCGCTTGTCCCCGGCCGAGAAGAGCTTGCCCTCGGCTTCCTCTTCATCGGCGATGGCGCTCAGCTTGTCGGCGACCCGCACCCATTCGACCATGAAATCCTGGGTTCCCGCGTCCGCGCCATCCTTCGCCTTCTCGAGCAGCGGCTGGCACATGTCCATGATTTCACCGATCTCCGCGCCCGAGGCGAGCGCGATGGAAACCGTAAGGTTCCAGACATAGTTTGGAAAATAGTCGAACATGGCCATGTATAAGCTCCTTGATGTGTCGCAGTAAGCGGGCGCTTTGCCCTTCGGGCCGAAAAGTAGACACGACCCCAATATTCGGAAAATGGAACAGCATGATCCCAGCCATTCACGGCGTGAATGACCGGGCAGGAGGTCAGAAGTCCTGCAGGTCTTCGGCGATGGCAATTTCACCGTCGAAACCGGCGCGGATCTGTTCAATCCAACCTTCGGTCTGCTCTTGCGTGATATGAGCGCCGGCCACGAGGTGCGTGGCGACGACGCTGGACACCCCCGCCTCCGCGGCCATGCGGCCGACCTGCTCGGGGCTGACATGGTGTTCGGCAAGGTGCCATTCGATCTCTTCGAGCAGGTGTTCGGGCGCGCTGCGACGCACGTTCTCCATCACCGCGGGCAGATCGATCAATTCGGAGACCAGCAGATCCGCATCCTTGGCCAGAGCGATCACCTCCTCGGACCAGCCGGTGTCGCCGGTATAGACGATCGACCGATCCGGCGTGTCGAAGCGGAAGGAGAGCGACTCGTATTTGTCTTCGAGGTCGGACCCGTCGGGGAAGCTGTAATGCGCGTTCTTCGCCACGGTCACCGTCACGTCACCAAGCTCCAGGGTGTCGCCGTCGCGGATCTCGCGCACCTGCACCAGTTGCTCGGGGGTCATGATCTCGGCATCCTCCATGCCGTAGGCGGCTTCCATCGCCGGTCCCATGCCTTCGACAATGCCGTTGATCAGCGCGGCGGTGCCCGGCGGTCCGTAGATCATCACGGGCTTGGCCGGGTTGGTCTGGAAGCGCAGGCCAAGCACTGCCAGCAGCCCGCCGGCATGGTCGAAATGAAGGTGGCTGAGCAGAACGTCGTCGATATCGCCCATGCGCACACGTTTCGCTGCAAGACGGATCGACAGGCCGTCGCCGGCGTCGACCACGATGTTGCGGCCATTGACCTGCAGCAGGTTGGCGGGCTGCGAACGCTCGGCGCTGACGATCGGACCTCCGCCGCTGCCGAGCACGGTAAAGGTGGTTTCGGCTGCCGCGGGCAACGCTGTCAACGCGGTAAGAGCCAGCGCGGTTGCAGTACGCTTGATCATGTCCGGGTTCCCCTTCCTGGTCACGAACCCGCCAAAGCGGCGGATTTTGTTGTTTTCGGTAGGCCCTGCGCGCGGGTGCCGCGGGCAAAGCAGGTAACAGAGAGTGCGGCGACGATCACCGCGGTCACGCCGAGCGCGCCGATGCCAAAGCTTTCCATCAGGATGCCACCGATGATGGGACCGAGCGCCGAGCCGGTCATCAGCATCGCCGGGGTCGCGGCCACGGCGCGGCCCGTTGGGTCCATGCGCGCCAGCAGGCCGAAGGCGAAGGTGTGGGTGAAGATTTGGACCGCCACAAAGAACGCGGCGACCGGCGCCCATACGGTCAGCACCGTGGCAAAGGTCAGAACCAGCGCAAAAGTGGCCTGGACGACCGGCCCGGCCAGCACGACACTGCGTGCCGAGAGGCGCTTTTCCAACAGTGCGGCGAGCGGCGCCGGGCCGACGAAGTTCACGATGCCGAGGGCGATCAGCGTGCCAACGATGGCTTGCGGGGCGAAGTTGCGAGCATTGCCGATGACCTCGACGAACGAAAAGACCATCGCCTGGTTGAAGGTCATCAGGCTGACACCCGCCACCACGGCAAGCACACCTGCGGCGAAAGGTTCACGGCTCGTTACGCCCTTTGCATGCCCCGCCACATTGGGAAATGCCAGCAACATGGCCAGTGCCGCCAACGCCATGATCGCGCCGAAGGTGTAGAACAGAATCTGTCCGCCGTGCAGCGCCAGCAGTTGCGGCACCGCGGCCATGTAGATCACCCCGAAGAGGCCTAGCCCTGCGCCCGCGAAGGCGAACAGCCGGTGCGGGTTGGCCGCCCGGCCCATGCTGCCGTGCACGAGGCTAAGCGCCATGCCGGTAGCGATCCCGCCCAGCAGATGCAGTACGGCCAGCGGAACAAAACCGGTTTGTCCAGCAGCCAGCAAAAAGGCCAGCGCCGAAAGCGCGTAGCCTGTCACCGCCAGCGCCTTACGTGGCAGCCGGTTGAAGTTGCGCGCGGTCAGAACACTTGCGATCACCGCGCCGATCAGGAACAGCGTCACCAGCGCCCCGGCCTCGCGCGGACCGAAGCCGAAACGCACGATTAGTGCACCCACCCAGACCGGCAGCGCCACCAGATCGATCAGACCCGCACAATGCCCGACGATCAGCGCGATAGCCCCGGTTTTGCCCAATTCTCCCTTCGTCGGAACAGACCCGGCGTGTAGTTGTGTTTCCGTCATATGTTCATCCCCCCTCTAGTGGGCCGACCTTGTGCCCCTGATTGTTATGTTATCGCGGCAGGTTCAGACCGGCTCGCCAAGAGCCATCATCGAGCGGCTCATGATGTCGTTGTGTTCCTTCTGGTCGCCGCCGGTGATTTCGATTTCCGACAGGCGCGCCGAGTTGTGGACGACCATGCTGCAGCGGTCCCAACGGCGCGATTCATGCGCGGTGAAGGCCTCTGCCACGGTATCTGCGCGCAGCAGCTGCTCGGCGATCACCAGCCCATCCTCCATCCCGATGCAGGCGCCGGCACCGAGATGCGGCGTGGTGGCATGCACGGCATCGCCAATCAGCATGACCCGGCCGGCGTGCCAGGGCTGCGGCAGCAGCATCTTTTCGAGCGGGCGGTAGATCAGCTTGCTTTCTTCGCTCAGACCTTCCTTCACCGCGGTGAGGGTCGGCGAGGGGAACTGATCGAGCAGGGCGATCATCTGTGGCAACAGCTCGGATTCCTCGACCCAGTCATTGGTCGGGCGGTCCTCGGTGACGAACATGTACGAGCGGCCTGCAGAAACCGGATTGATCCCTACCTTGAGCCCCTTGCCAAGCCACATGTTGATGGTCTCGATGCCTTCGGGCGTGGCCATCTCGGCGCGCCAGACCGCCTGCCCGACATATTCGGGCTGCGGCGCCTCCGGCATCAGCGTGGCGCGGGTCTTGGAATAGAGCCCGTCGGCGCCGATCACCGCATCGTAGCGCGCCCGGGTGCCGTCGGTGAAAGTGACGTCCACACCCAGCTCATCCTGCGTGATCGTTTCGAAACTGCAGCCAAGCTTCACCGAAACACCCGCCGCGCGGGTGGCATCGGCGAGGATCGCGGCCAGCGCCGGGCGCATGATGGCGGCATTGCCCGGCAGGCCGGTGCCGGGCATTGGCGGGGTAGGGATCGTGACGATCACCTGATCGTTGTGCGGCATGCGTACGACCAGCCCGTCGGTCGCAGCCCCGGTCGCCTTGAAGGCCCCAAGAATGCCGAGTTCGGCGAAGACCCGCAGGGTCGCGCCGTGCAGGCTGA
Source organism: Halomonas sp. PAMB 3264 (assembly GCF_031954245.1). Taxonomy (NCBI): domain Bacteria; kingdom Pseudomonadati; phylum Pseudomonadota; class Gammaproteobacteria; order Oceanospirillales; family Halomonadaceae; genus Halomonas; species Halomonas sp. PAMB 3264. The sequence continues at coordinate 3,067,473 of NZ_CP134866.1, read as the reverse complement.
TCCCCGCGCCATAGCTGCGCCAACCGGCGTCGATCTCGACGAGGTCGGTCTCGATGCCTCCGCGTGCCAGCATAATTGCCGCGGACATGCCGGAAAATCCGCCGCCGATCACCAATACCTTCTTTGCCGCTGCCATCATCAGCCCTCCTGTTCTGAGCGTCCGGCGACCTGCGCCGGAACGCTGATGAACCCGTCCAAAGCCTCGCTGAGAGGCACGCGGGTCAGTTTTCGTCCCAGGCAGGGACCGGACACGCAGGCCCCCGTCTCGATGTTAAAAAGTGCTCCATGGGCATGGCAGGCCAGATGTGTGCCCTCGCCATTGAGATAGGCGTCCTTGCGCCAGGCCATGGGCGTGCCGCCGCGGTAGTGCGGACAGGAATCCATGTACCCATATAGCTGCCCGTTGCGCTTCACCACGATGACGTTGCGAGGGGCGTCGGGCAGGGGCAGAAAGCCGCGGGCCGCGCCCTCGGGCACGTCATCCCGGTGGCACAGGATTAGCTGTCTGTCGCTCATGGCTTGCCGGAACCGCCTTCGGGCCCGCCGCCGGGCGCCCATTTCTCGCGCCATTGGAGCAGGAACATCTGGCTCGCCTCGGGGCCATTCGGCGCCTCGCGTGCGACCCAGCTGTCGTCATGCTTGTCCATGTCGGCGTCGTATTCGAAATGCACACCGAGCGGACTGTTGAAGTACCAGAACCAGTTGGAGCCGAACTTGTGGCGGCCCGGCCCCCAGAAGGTCTGGTAGCCCTTTCGCACGAAGCGGTCGCCCGCCACCATCAGCTCGGTTGGTCCGCCCATGTGGAAGGCAAGATGCTCGCAGCCTTGCATGTAGGCAGGCGTGCGGATGAAAAAGAGCGTGTGGTGATCGTCGTTGGACGCCGGGCGTAGGAAGGGGCCGGCGCCGGTCAGCACGTCGGTGATGACAAAGCCGAGGCGGTCGCAGAAGAAGTGGACCAGCTTGTCGATGTCGGGCACGAAGAGCACCACGTGGCTCAGCGTACGTGGCAGGGCGGCCATGTCGTCGGTGACGCCAAGCTCGTTCGCCGCGCGCTGCGCCGGGGCACCAGGGGCGTTGATCTTCTCTGCGGGCATCGAAAGCGCGCGGCGGATAGTCACCTGGAAGCGCAACTCGAAGCCGAGGTCATCCTTGAACTCGAGCGCGCCGTCCGCGAGCCGCGTCACGCGGCGGTCCTTGGACATCTCGGCCTCGATCTCGTCGAGAGCCGCGTTGTCTTCAACGCCATAGACCTGCTGGCGCAGCATGTTCTTCGTCTCGAGCGGCGCGGGCAGCCTGGGGTCGTCCTTGGGGCGAATGATGACGCCGGTACCGTCCAGCGTCTCAAAGAGCCAGCCGGTCGCGTCGAGCTGAATCGGCTTCAGGCCGAAATCGGAAAGGTAGGTCTTCGATCCTTCAAGATCGTCTACCCCAAACACCAGATAATCGGGTCCCACGATACGCATGGTCAGCCTCCTTTGTTCGCTGGCACCTGTTTCTGGTCAGGTGCGAATTATGCTTGGCGAGTATGTGGCTTGGGCTGAGGTATTAAAAAATTGCTTCGATAAATAGATGATATTCATGCGGTAAATTGGGGGGGGGAGACTGAATGCGTTTCAACAAGCTCAACATGAGCCTATTGACGGCGCTGATTCAGCGCAGGCTCGCCGAGCCAGAGGTTGCGCAGGGTGGGCTGGCGACCAAGCCGGCCCGCTTCGACTTTCCAGCGGGGCAGAGCATCCGCTGGCAGTCGCACCCCAGTAGCGATCCCGTACTGGCTTGGCTGCGGGGGTTAATACACTATTGCCTGCTGCCCTTTCGGATGACACGAGTATCCGCGCATTTACCGGGTGAATAGCTATATGGGACAGAATCAATTTTCTTTCCTCTGTGCCGGCGTTTAGGGTCTGCCCTAAAGCGCATTGGAAAGCTGTCGGGGAGTTAGCGCGTGCAGGTGGAGGAAAGCGTGCGACACGAAGGCTTCCTGCGCTGGTCAGGTTGAGCATCGCCTGGTTCTACGCTGACTGCCCCGTCTCAAGCTGCGACAAGCCCATCGACCGACGATCGCGGTCCTGGCACTCGGGAAGGTTTCGTGCGGCTTATTAAAGCCCCGGTCTCGGTGTAAGAGCGCCGTTTGGTGCGTTTCTCGGCCATTTCGGGCCGACAGACGGTTTGAGGACCGGCACTTCCATTTGCCCGGGAGTAATCCTTTTACCGTAAAAGGCACCGTTCGTTGATCGAGTGAACGCAGTCTCCGATACCTTGAGCGCCGCGCGAATGGTGGACTCGATGTCGTCGCGTCTGTCGATATAGCCATGTCGCTATGAGCCCCTAACAAGAGGGGCCGAGGAAAATGATGTTCCGGATTGCAGGTTTGATGTGAGCTTTTATGGAGGAAAAAAACAAATGAAGACGATGTTGGTCGCCACGGCCGCGCTTGCTGCAGCCTTCAGCCTGCCTGCCCTGGGGCAATCACAGCCCGAGATCGGGACAAGGGCGCGCGCCATCCTTGATGTTGATGGCTTGCAGTTCCGCGACGCGAACGGGAACGGAAATCTGGACCCCTACGAGGATTGGCGCCTGCCGGTTGCTGACCGCGTCTCGGATCTTCTGGAGCGTATGTCAATCGAAGAGCGCGCCGGGATGCTGCTGATCGACACGCTGAACGCGGGCTGCGCCGGCACGACCGAGGGCACGCGGGCCGAGGAGATGATCGCAGAGCAGCACATGACCCGCTTCATTCTGCGCAACACCATCGCCGCTAAGGCGCAGACGTGCGACGGCCGCCCCTCGCGTAGCGGGTTCGACGTAACGGCGCGGCAGATGGCGGCTTTCGCTAACGCAGTGCAGGAGCTGGCCGAGGCGCAGCCGTCCGGCATTCCTGTTCTGTTCAAGGACAATGCACGAAATCATCGGGAAAGCGATCCACGTTTCGGCATCGGCGGCGGGGCCGGTGCGATGACCGCCTTCCCCAAGGAGCTTGGCATCGCTGCAGCGGTCCTGGGCACCGAGAGCATGGCGCCGGTCGAGGCGCTGACGCAGGTCACGGCAGCCGAATGGCGCGCGCTCGGGCTGCGAGGCATGTATGGTTACATGGCCGATCTGGCGACCGAGCCGCGCTGGCACCGTGTCCACGAGACATTCGGGGAAGACAGCGACACGGTTGCGGACATCATGGAGGCGCTGGTGCTGGGCCTCCAGGGCGGCCCGGTCGACTCTGAGTCTGACGTCGCGCTGACGATGAAGCATTTCCCCGGTGGCGGGCCGCAGGAACAGGGGCTGGACCCGCATTATTCGTTTGGTCAGCGCCAGGTCTATCCGTCGGGCGCTTTCGCCGCCCATCTCGCCCCCTTCCAGCGCGCGATCGATGCAGGGCTTGGCGCGATCATGCCCTATTACGGCGTCCCGGTCGATCTGACCCATGAAGGCGAGACCTTTGACGAGGTGGGTTTTTCCTTCTCGGCCCAGACCGTGAACGGGCTTTTGCGCGACCGGCTCGGCTTTCAGGGCTATGTCAACTCGGATACCGGCATCATCCAGTCCCGCGCATGGGGCTTTGCCGATGCCACCGTTCCAGAACGGGTCGCGCTGGCCATCAACAGCGGCAATGACGTGCTGTCGGGCTTTTCGGATGTCGGCGAGATCCTGGATTTGGTCGAAGCCGGCCTGATCGATGAGGCCCGCGTCACCGAGGCCGCCGGTCGTCTGCTGACCGAGCAGTTTGCCCTGGGCCTCTTTGAGAACCCCTATGTGGATGAGGACGCCGCTGGTGACATCGTTGCCGCGCCGGACCATCTGGCGCTTGCCGCGCAGGTTCATTGTGAATCGATTGTCCTGTTGCAGAACGATAACCTGTTGCCGCTTGCGCAGGGCGCGCAGATCTACGTGCTCAACGCCGATGCCGGGATGGCAGCGGAAGCGGGCTTCAAGGTCACGCAGGGCACTGCCGACGACGGACGCTCCTCGGCGGCTGACCACGACGCAGCGGTGATCCGAGTCTATGTTCGAAATACAGGCACCGGCGACTATCGCTCGAACGACCCGGAATGGGGGGCGAACCCCGAGCACCTGAACCCGAGAACAGGCGAGGTCTGGGGCGGCGAGGACAATTGCAACGTCACCCCCGATCTCAACGCCTCCTGCGCGGATGACGGACAGATTGGCGGTCCCGGTTCGCCTGCCCTGGGCTTGCTGTTCGGCGGCGCCCTGCCTTGGGAAGCCGACGCGCTGTCTTTCACGACCATGGCCGAGGCGCAGTCCTGGGACATCTTTCCGCCGCTTCCCGTGATCCGCGAGGTCATGAACGAGGTTGGAGCGCAGCGCACCATCATTGCGATCGACTTCCGCAACCCCTATGTTATCGACGCTGAAAGCGGCCTGCGCGATGCCGGTGCCTTGCTGGCCACTTTTGGTGCGGTTGACGATGCGTTGTTCGATGTTCTCTCGGGCCAGTTCGCGCCCGTGGGCCGGCTGCCCTTCGCCTTGCCAGATAACCTCGGTGCGGTGATCGAAAACGCTTCTGATGCGCCGGGATATGCGGCCGAGGACACGCTATTCCCCTTTGCTCACGGTCTGTCCTACTAAGTTTAGGCAAGCCAAGTCCGAGCCGCCGGCTCGGACCGTTAGGCGGTTTCATCATCCGGACGATCCATGCTGCCAGCGCCGAAACCTGACTGGGTGTACAACAAAAGCCGGGCCCAATCTTTCAGGCCTGCCTCCTTTGCTGACTCACGATCACCGACCCGGCGTTGGATCGCGATCGGGCGGCTGGACATCAATACCAGCGGCCTCTTGCTGTTCACCACCGACGGCTAACTCGCCAACCGCCTGATGCCCCCCTCCACCCAGTTCGAGCGCGAGTACGCCGCCCGGTACAGGCGATACGCAAGCCGCAAGCCCAAGCGTCGCTGATTCCTCGGCGCTTACGCTCGCCTTTCACGCCCCGCTCGGGGCGTGAAGCAAGTCTTCACTCGATACCTCCGCTCAAATCCATTACCCATCCCCTTATCGAAAGCTTTCCATGATCGTCTCTTCCCAGCGTTTGGCGACGCTCGATGGGGAGAAGTGCGTTTTGAATCGAGCCCGCGCGTGGTCTCCCAAGCGGCGGGCCAGACCGGGCTCCACCACCAAACGAGTCAGGTGTTCGGCAAACGCGGTCGTGTCATTGGGCGCGACGAGAAAGCCGGTCTCATCGGGGACGATCATGTCAGACGGGCCGTAGCGGACATCGAAGGCGACCACCGGGCAGCGAAAGGCCATCGCCTCGAGCAGCGTCAGCGGGAACCCCTCCATCACGCTGGTCAAAATGGCGCACTGCGCGTCGCGATAGATGCTCGCGATGTCGTTGCAGTAGCCTTCGAGCACGACGTGGCGCTCGAGCCCCAATGCCTCGATGCGCGCTTTGATTTTGTCGCGCTCGCCGCCCTCGCCGTAAAGGTGCAGGCACACCTGCGGCGCGTGCTTCACGACCTCGGCCAGTATCTCGAGCGCCTTTAGGTGCTGCTTTTCCGGCGACAGGCGCGCCACGTAAACGATTTTACTCCGCTGGGTGGGCAGTCCTTCACCGTTGGCGCTTTTCACTGCCTTGTAGGAGGCGCTGAGCGTGTGCGGCACCGTTACTACGTTTTGATCCGGGAACCGGCGCTTGACGTCCCGGGTTTGCACTTGGGTCAGCGCCACCACGCCATTCGGCGCGTCGTGGCCTTCCAGCAGGTCCCGGTAGTGGGTCTTGAGCTTGGTATCGAGCTCTTTACCCTGAAAGTGCGTGCTGTGCAGCGCGCCGAACACACGAATTTGCTTCTCTCGGTTTGCGCCTACCGGCGTGTCGCGCAAAAGCGCGGAGGCCTTGAACGTAAACTTGTTCTTGTCGTTGAGCAGCCACAGCCTCTCACCCTTCAGTCGCGTCGTCAGGGCGTTGAGTGCGTAAAGCGAAAAGTCCGTGCTGTCGCCCAAAAACGTGCACTGACCGAGGATGTGGTCGATCGCCCTCAAACCGGTGGCGGTGCTCTCGAAAGAAGCATGAGTGGGTTGAGAAAAAGACTGCCCCGTCGTGAGCGAGGTGTGTAGATAAAAGCCGGGTGCGAGCCTCTCTTCTGGCGAGGATTCGGTTCCCTCTCTTTCGAATACCCGAAAAAAAAGCGGCGTGCCCCAGGGGCTATAAAAGATTTCGTGAGTTCGTTGCCGGGAGTTGGGATCGTACAAGCGATGACTGCTGCGGTGTCCCGTGGTGTGGTAGATATCCGCCGCGACTTTCTGACCCTTCTCGAAGTAGTTGATGTGTATCAACTCGCCATGCTCTTTCGAGTAGACCTTGTAGGCAAAGAGCCGGCCCTGGCCGTTGAGGTAGCGCACGTCCTTGTGCCCTTCGACCGGGGCGGGGGTGTAACCGATGAAGCTCGGGTCGGTCGCTGGCGGGAGCGTGCCTTTGAGCTCGCTTACCGGCAGGGCAGGGTCGTCGAACCCCTGCAGGCAGTCGTAGAGGCCCTTGATGCGCGTAGCGCTGTGGTAACGCTCGCTACCCAGAAGTGCAGCGACGTTGCGCTGAAGCTCTGGGCGATACTGGAACGTCACGATCAAGGGATGAACGCCCAGTTCATCGATGAAAAGCGATGCCCTGGCCAGCGCCGAGTGTTCGATGCCGGTGAGCGTTTTGCCCATGTCCAGATTGAGAAACAGGATGTCGGTATCGTGCAGCGCGGGCTGTGCCATGATGGTCGCCTTGTCGTTTCGTCGGTAGCATGACCTTGAAAACGCATTGTCATGAACCCGGGGCGCAGCGACAAGGCTTGTGCTGTCTGGCAGCGAGCGGCGCGACTATTTTAACGGCGCTTGTCAAAAAGCCTTGCCACATCCCGGGTCGATCTGTACTATATGCATCCGTTCGAGGGGGTCGTTAGCTCAGTTGGTAGAGCAGTTGACTTTTAATCAATTGGTCGCAGGTTCGAATCCTGCACGACCCACCACCGACGCCGAAGGCGTTGGCCCTCAAGACTCGAACGCGATGCCGGTGCGGCAATGGCCGTACAAGGCACTCTGGGTCGTTAGCTCAGTTGGTAGAGCAGTTGACTTTTAATCAATTGGTCGCAGGTTCGAATCCTGCACGACCCACCAGATTCGGCGCCCCTGACAGTTATCTGTCAGGGGCGTTTTCGTTCGTCTAGACGTTGTTCGATGCTTGTTTCTCTATCCGCGCCGTTACCGGCGCGCGATACCGCGTGGCTCGCGCGCTGGTTGGCTAGTTGAACGACGAAAGCGCCTCCCGGTAGTCGAGAAACGCTTCGCGGCGCTGGTCGATCAGTGCGACCAGCGGCGTGTCGCCTTCCTGCTGGGCCACGTTTTTGGCGATACCGAGCTGCTGAATGCCGCGATCCACCCGGCCTGTCAGCTGCAGGTACTCCGCCTGGGCCAGGTGCCCCCAGCCGTTGTGGCCGCTGCGCCCGGCGGCGGTGACCAGCAGATTGAAGCCCTGAGGATTTTCCGGGTAGCGTTCGGTGACGCGGCGTAGCAGATCGAAGGCCGCCTGCGGGTCGCGCTGCAGCTGCGCTTCGGCCAAAATCAGCTGGGCCGGCAGGTAGTTCGGCATGACGCGCAGCCAGCGCTCGGCCCGCGTGATCGCCTCGTCGATGCGGTTGGCCTCGAGCGCAACCTGGGCGCTCGAGGCGGGAATCATGGCGTAGTCCGGAAGCTCGGCGGCCAGCGCGTCGAGGCTTTGGAGCGCCGTGTCCACCTGGCCGCGGCGGGCGTCGATCAGCGCGCTCAAGTAGCGCCGCGCGGGCTCCTCGGCGCCGCCCTGGGCCAGGCGCGCCTGCGCCTGCTCCGGGGCGTTCTGGTAGAGGCTCAACAGCGCCCGGGCGCGCATCAGGTTGTAGAGGGTGTTGCTTTGGTAGCTGTCCGCCACGGTGAGCTGGGCCACGCGGGCCTGGGCGTCGCTCAGGCGACTGTCCGACACCGGGTGGGTGAGCAGAAATTCCGGCGGGGTGCCACCCTGCAGGCGCGCCAGGCGCTGCATCGAGGCGAACATGCGCACCATTGCCTCCGGGTCGAAACCGGCGGCGGCCATGGCCTGAAGGCCGACCCGGTCGGCCTCCTGCTCAAAGCGCCGCGAGTAGGCAAGCTGGTCCTGTATCAGCGCCGCCTGCGAACCCATGGCGGTGGCAATACCCGCATCGCCGCCGCCGCTGGCGGCGATCAGCATGCCGGCGAGCAGCCCCGCCAGAGCTGGCAACTGGGTTTGGCCGGCGCGCTCGCTGCCGCGGGCGTAGTGGCGCTGCGACAGGTGGCCAAGCTCGTGGGCGATGACCGATACGAACGCGCCTTCGTCCTCGGCAAAGGCGAAAAGCCCTGAATTGATCCCCACCACGCCGCCGGGCACGGCGAAGGCGTTGAGCGCGCGGTGATCGACCATCACCGTCGTGGTCTCCAGCCCGCCCAATTGGCTGTAGGGCGTTAGCCGGGTCACCACGCCGTTCAGGTAGTCGTTGGCGATGGCGTCCTGCCACTGGGGCGCCTGGGCGCGAAACTGGCGCAGCCAGGCGCGGCCCAGGCGAAACTCCTCGAGACTCGCCGAAGGCGAGGCGCCGCCCAGGCTCGGCAGCTGGCTGTTATCGAAGCCCTGGCCCTGGGCGGTGGGAAAAGCGCTTGCCAGTACCAGCGTAAACGCCAGGGCCGAGCGCTGCAGAAAACGACGGTGCGACATGGCATCCTCTTGTGGTCTTGCGGCTTGCATCCGTACCGCGGCCCGTTGGGCGGCGAGACGTTGATTCGAGCCGGGAAGTGCCGTTAAATCAAACGCGAAAGCGCATCGGTGAACACCAGGTTTATGTCACAATGCCAGCTTTGCCCAGGCATTTTAAGGGAGTCACCATGACCGATGATGAAGGGTGTGACCAAAAGGCGCCAGTGCCGCTTGCGCCGGACGCGGTCGTCGACGCCTGTGGGCTCGCCTGTCCGCTGCCACTTTTGAAGACCAAACAGGCGTTGGCCTCGATCGCGTCCGGCCAGCTGCTGGAAGTCGTGGCTGACGACCAGGGCTCGTGGCGCGATATTACCTCGTTCACCGAGCAAAGCGCCCACACGCTCGAAGGGCGTGAGCAAAGAAGCGGTCATTATCATTTCTGGATACGCAAGGCGGGAGGTTCATCCCTATGACCATGCGCAGCATCCTGAAAAGCTGGGTAGAGCGCTACTTCTCCGACGAAGAGGCGCTGATTCTGCTGCTCGTGCTGGTGACCGGGTTTGCCGCGATCATCTGGTTCGGGCGCATGCTGGCGCCGTTTTTCACCGCGCTGGTGCTGGCCTTTCTGCTTCAAGGCGTGGTGAACATCTTCACCCGTCGCGGCGTGCCGCATCTGCTGGCGGTGATTCTCGTCTTTGTGGTGTTCGTCGGGGCGCTTTTGACCCTGGCGTTCTTTTTGATGCCGCTGATCTGGAACCAGCTCGTGGGGCTTGCGCAGGAGTCGCCGCGCATGTTCGCCAGCGGCCAGGCCTGGCTCGACGATCTTCAGGCGCGCTACCCCAACCTGATCACTCCGGATCAGATGCAGAACTGGGTGGGCGTGGCCAGTCGCGAGATCAGTCAGCTTGGCCAGCGCGCGCTGACCCTGTCGCTGACCTCGCTTGGCAACGTGATGTCGATCATCATCTACCTGGTGCTGGTGCCGATTCTGGTGCTGTTCATGCTCAAGGACCGCGAGCAGCTGGTAGGGTTCATCCTCTCGCTTTTGCCGCAAAAGCGCACGCTGTTGACGCGCATCTGGCGCGAAATGGATCACCAAATCGCCAACTATATTCGCGGCAAGTCGATCGAGATCATCATCGTCGGCACGGTGGCGTTTTTCACCTTCACGCTGTTTGGGCTGCCCTATACCGCGCTTTTGTCCGTGCTGGTCGGCTTTTCGGTGCTGGTGCCGTTCATTGGCGCCGCGGTGGCGACCCTGCCCGTGGCGGCGGTGGCGGGGTTTCAGTTCGGCTTGAGCGAGCAGTTCGCTTACGTGATTCTGGCCTACGGCGTCCTTCAGGCGCTGGATGGCAACGTGCTCTCGCCGATTCTGTTCTCAGAGACCAATAATATTCATCCGGTCTCGATCATCGTCGCGGTGCTCTTTTTTGGCGGCATCTGGGGCTTCTGGGGGGTGTTCTTCGCCATTCCCTTGGCCACGCTCTTGAAAGCGCTGGTTTACGCCTGGCCGCGCCGAACTGATTTGCCGCCAACGCCTTTGGATAACGCGATCCTGACCGAGGACCGTACGCCGCTACGCTAGCGAGCGCCAAAGTTGGTCAGCGCCCAAACGAGTAGCGCCCGCCCGATTGGGCGGGCGCTTGCGTTAAAGCGCTCTCTTTAAAGCGGCTGTCAGGCGCCTTGCTGGTCGAGCGCCTGGGCCTTTTCCAGCACCTCGTCCACATGGCCGGGCACCTTGACGCCGCGCCACTCATGGGCCAGCACGCCCTGCTTGTCGAGCAAAAACGTGCTGCGCTCGATCCCCAGATGCTCCTTACCGTACATCTTCTTGAGCTTGATGACGTCAAATAGCTGGCACACGGTTTCGTCCTTGTCGGAGATCAGCTCGAAGTTGAAGTCCTGTTTGGCCTTGAAATTCTCCTGGGCACGCAGGCCGTCGCGGGAAACACCGATGACGACCGTGTTGGCCGCCTTGAAGCTTTCCATACGATCGCGAAAGTCGCCGCCTTCGGTGGTGCAGCCCGGCGTGCTCGCCTTGGGATAGAAGTAGATCACCACCTGCTGGCCCTCGAGGCTCGAAAGCTCGACGGTGGTATCGCCGGTGGCGGGGGCGCTGAAATCCGGGACGGGTTTGCCTAATTCCACGGCCATGAGCGTGCTCCTGTTTTTCAAGTTCGTGTTCTCAAGTGAGAGTCGTGAAGTGAGAGTCGTGAAGTGAGAGTCGTGAGATGAGCGCTCGATTACACGCAACGCGGCGCGCCGTGTCAAAGCCTGATCGGGCCCGGAAGGGCGGCTTGCGCAAACTCGCCGCGCTTTACGCTGTACAGGCTCGAATCCGCTGAGTACCATTTGCCCCTTGAGCGTGGCGGTCGAGGGCAGGGCGCAGGCAGTGCGATGCGCCGTGAAACGATGATCGATTCAACACGACGATTTTTGCAACGATGCGCCCGGGCGACCGGGCGCCGCTATCAGGTGAGGAATAGACGGATGATCACAGGCAGCATAGTCGCCCTGGCGACGCCAATGAAGGTCAATGGCGATATCGACTGGGAGGCGTTACGTCGTCTGGTGAACTTCCACCTTGAGAACGGCACCGACGCCATCGTCGCCGCGGGCACCACCGGCGAGCCCACCACCATGTCCTTTGCCGAGCACTTCGACGTCATTCGAAGCGTGGTGGAAGAGGTCAATGGGCGTATTCCGGTCATCGCCGGCACCGGCGCCAACGCCACGTCCGAGGCGGTCGAGCTTGCCCGCTACGCCAGCGAAGTCGGCGCGGACTACTGCCTGTCGGTCTGCCCTTACTACAACAAGCCCACCCAGGAAGGCCTCTACCAGCACTTCAAGGCGGTGGCCGAGGGCAGCAAGCTGCCGGTCATCATGTACAACGTGCCGGGGCGCACCTGCTCGGATCTCTACAACGAAACCGTGGTGCGGCTGGCCGAAGTCGACAATATCATCGGTTTGAAGGACGCCACGGGGAACCTTGAGCGCGCCGAGGATCTAATTGCCCGCTTGAAGGGCAGCGATTTCATGCTCTACTCCGGCGACGACGCGACCGCTTGTGACTTCATGCTGATGGGCGGCCACGGCGATATTTCGGTCACCGCCAACGTGGTGCCCAATGCCATGCACGAGCTGTGCACCGCGGCGGTCAACGGCGACAGCGAGAAAGCGCACCAGATCAACACGCGCCTGATGCCGCTGCACACCAACCTGGGCATCGAGGCCAACCCGATCCCGGTCAAGTGGTCGCTCCACCGCATGGGCTACATGGACGCCGGCATTCGCCTGCCGCTGACCTGGCTTTCGGAAAAATACCACGCCACTGTGAGTGAAGCGCTGCAGTTGGCAGGCGTCGTCGAGGAGTGATCCGCGGCGCCCGACCCCTGGGCCCGGCCAGTGCCGGGCGAGAGAACTGTTGACTTAAGGTGGCTTGATGAGCTCCATGCTTGAAAGACCCGCGCTGAAATGGATACCGCTGACGCTCGTAATGGGGGTAACGCTTGCCGGCTGCGCCCGCGAAGGCTTTTACGACGACCGTAACCTCGACTACACCGACGTGCGGCCCGCGCCGCCGCTGGTGTTGCCGGAGAGTCGCAACACGCAGCGCTATAACGACGCCATGCCGGTGCCCCAGGCCGCGCTACAGGGAAGCCGGGTCGACGGCGCCGCCGATGTCGCGCCGCCGCCGTCGCTTTCGATGGGCAGCGGCCTGCAGCCGGAGTTCGTCGAGCGCCGCCAGGTCGGCAGCGACGTCTGGCTGGTCGTGGCCGCCGACACCGGCGCGGTCTGGCCGCAGCTGGAAGCCTTCGCCCAGAGCCGGGGGTTGGGGATTCAACGAAGCGACGCCAACCAGGGCGTGATCGAAACGAACCAGGCGACGCTGTCGCTGCAAAGCGCGCTGCGTGCCGGCAGCAGTGAAGTCCGCTGCGAGCAGGGTGGGCGCAGCGTAGCCAACTGCCTCGATGCGCTGGAAGAGTACCTGGGCGCGCGCAGCGCGACCGCCAGCGCCTCCTCCTGGAACGCCCAGCGGCTTTCCAACGCGCGCACGGTCGAGATCCGCCAGCAGAACGGTGCCTGGGAAGTGGCCATCCCGCAGACCGCCGAGCGCGTCTGGGCCGAGCTCGACCACTACCTGACGCTCGATTTCACCGTCGAAAACCGTCGCGAGCTGCTCGAGAAGTCGCCGGAAAACTATTCGTTTTTGGTCAACTACATGACCGCCTCGGAAGAGAGCCGTAACCCGATCGAGGTCGTTTTCAGCCGCGACGTTCGCCGCATGACCCAAAACATTCGCCTGGTGCTCGAGCCTCAGGGAAATCAGAGCGTGCTGCGCGCGATCAACGAAAGCGATCGCGAGCTAAGCGCTGACGACCAGCGTGAACTACTCGAGCGCGTTTCCGGCTACCTGCGCTAACGTTTTTTATTCTATTTCGGAGCTTGTATGGAAAAGCGTGACGAACTCTACGCTGGCAAAGCAAAATCGGTTTACACCACCGATGACCCGGACCTGCTGGTTCTGACGTTTCGCGACGACACCAGCGCCTTCGATGGCAAGAAAAAGGAGTCGCTGGCGCGCAAGGGCATGGTGAACAACGTTTTCAACGCCTTCATCATGGAGCGTCTGGAAGAAGCCGGTATTCCGACCCACTTCGAAAAGCAGCTCTCTGATACCGAGAGTCTGGTCAAGAAGATGGACATGATCCCGGTGGAGTGCGTGGTGCGTAACGTCGCCGCTGGCGGCCTGGTCAAGCGGCTGGGCATCGAGGAGGGCAGCGAGCTCACTCCGCCCACCTTCGAGCTGTTTTTGAAAAACGATGATAAGGGCGACCCGATGATCAACGAATCATTGGCGGAAACCTTCGGCTGGGCGAGCCCTGAGCAGCTCGCTCAGATGAAAAAGCTCACCTTCAAGGTCAACCAGGTGCTCAAGCAGCTTTTCGCCGAAGGCGATATGATACTGGTCGACTATAAGCTCGAGTTCGGCGTGTTCAAGGGCGAAGTCGTACTCGGCGACGAGTTCTCCCCGGACGGCTGCCGCCTGTGGGACGCCAACACCCGCGAGAAGATGGACAAGGACCGCTTCCGTCAGGGCCTGGGCGGCGTGATCGAAGCCTACGAGGAAGTCGGCCGCCGGCTCGGCATCACCTTTCCCGCCTAAACGCTGACGCCCAAGCGCTACGGCCTGTACGGCTCGATTGCCACCACCTCCAGGGTGGTGGCATCTGCTTCAAGGCCACGAAATTTCACGTCCACATCGCGAAGGCGCACCCCGTAAATGCGGGCCGTGTCGGCATGGTAGGCCGGACGCGGGTCCTGGCCGATCACCTGCTCGATCAGCGCGTGAAGCGAGGCGCTGTCAGTGCGCAGGCTTAGCGCCTCGCGCGCCGCCACGCCAAACACCACTCGCTTGAGCGCCGGCGCCTCGGGGGCGAAGCCCGCCCGCGCCTGGGGCTGCGACTCCGCCCAGGGCAGGTAGGGTTTGATGTCCACGACCGGCGTGCCGCTGACCAGATCGCACCCCGTCAGGTGCAGGCGCACACCGGCGTCAAGCTCGATGCCTGCCAGCTCGACCAGCGAAAGCCCCAGCCGGTTGGGGCGGTGGGTACTGCGGCTGGCGAACACACCGACCTTCTGGTTGCCGCCAAGGCGCGGCGGGCGCACCAGCGGCGTCCACCGCTGCGGACTCTGGTGGAAAACGAAGCTCAGCCACAGGTGGCTGAACGCCTCGAGCCCGCGCACCGCGAGCGGGTCGTTGTAGGGCGGCAACAGCTCGAGGCTCGCCCGCGCCGCGGGGGCCAGCCCCGGCTGGCGCGGAATGCCGAACTTGTCCGGATAGTCGCTGGTGATGACCCCGAGGGTGGTAAGCGAATGAGTCGCGGCGTTGTGCATCGCGTAACCTTGTGCTGAGATGAACGCTTGAAAAATGGCGGGCTAAAGTCGGCCCGCTGTAAATGACCCAGTATAAACCCTGCCATTTCACCGCGCGCGTTTGGCGCCCTGTCTGTCCGAGGTAGTGCATGTCGACACACCACGAGCCCTCATCCTCGAAGCCCGCCGCCGCCCGAATCACCTACCGCCAGGCGCTGTCGCGCGATGCCGGGGATCAGGCCGAAGTGTTCTATCACGCGGTGATGCAGGGCGCCTCCGGTCACTATGGCGTGGCCGAGCGCGAGGCCTGGGCCTGCGCGCTGCCGCGCGAGGCGAGTGCCTGGGCGGCGCGCCACGCGTTCTACACCACGCTCGTGGCGGTGTGTGACGGGCGCTGCGTTGGCTTTTTGGAGCTTGACGTTAAAAACGCGCGCATCGTGACGCTCTACGTCTGGCCATCGCTTGCCGGGCGCGGCATTGGTAGCACTTTGCTGATCCACGCCGAGCGGCTGCTGCTCGAACAGGGCGCCGGGCGGGTCGATATCGAGGCGAGCCTGGTGCTGTTCGAGCGCCTGGAGCGCCGCGGGTTCGAAAACCACGGCGAGCAGTGGGTCGAGCGTGGCGGACAGTGGCTCAAACGCTACCGCATGAGCAAGGCGCTCAGCGCTGTCGAGACCTGAGTCGCCGATGTTTAGCCCGTCAAAGGAGTACGCTCTCGTGACTCAGTCCGAAAGGCCCGGCGTCTGGCCCGGCGCCCGCCCGGTCGACTCGCCCAACCAGGATGCCCGCGAGAAAGGAGAGGTGTCGCTTCTGGTGATTCACGCCATTAGCCTGCCGCCTGGCGAATTCGGCGGCCCCGCTATCGAGGCGCTGTTCACCAACACGCTCGACCCAAACGCGCACCCGTTTTTCGAGACGATCGCGCACCTTCGCGTCTCGGCGCACTTTTTGATTCGCCGCGAAGGCGCTTGCGTGCAGTTCGTCGATACCGACCGCCGCGCCTGGCACGCCGGCCGCTCGCGCTGGTTCGACCCGCGCTTGAGCGCCGCGCGCGAGGCGCTCAACGACTTCTCCGTCGGCGTCGAGCTCGAAGGCGACGGCGAGCACTCGTTCACCCGCGCCCAGTACGAACGCCTGGCGACGCTGACGCGCTGGCTGATGGCGCGCTACCCGCTACTCAATGAGCAGCGCATCACCAGCCACGCTCACGTGGCACCGCTTCGAAAGCAGGACCCGGGCCCATGTTTCGATTGGGCTTACTATCGTCAGTGCCTTTCACGTTCGTGACCTGCGTCAGAAAACGCGCACTTGCCGGTGTGAAAAAGGTGCGAGCGCACCAAAGTAATTCATTCCCAAGAGAATAAAACGGTAGTTTGACTACAGTTGGGTGCTCTAGAGGCTTTGGAAATGCCTTCCAAAAGCATTATGTTGCGGTGCAATATGTTGTTTTGGATGGAATTTCCATTGCGTGATAATTGGCAGAATAGCGACTTTGCGGTATCTTCTCTATACAAAAGGCTAACCTGTATGGCCCCTGTGTAGCGCTGCTACATTCAAGCGCCATTAACCTCGCTAGCGCTGAATGTAGAACCCAAAACCTGTCAGACACGCAAGCTCGGCCTCACTATCGGCCCTGGCGGCTCAACGTCGCAGCCGCCCCATCCCCAAAAGGGTAGCGGGCGTATTGTCATTTATCGTCATTCGGAGAGACCTCTATGAGTCTGGAGACAAGAGAAGATCTCGATCCGGTCGAAACCACGGAGTGGCTTGAATCCCTGGAATCGGTACTGGATCGTGAGGGCGAAGATCGCGCCCGCTACCTGATGACCCGCCTGGCGGATCGTATGCGTCGGGACGGGATGAAGGTGCCCTTCTCGGTGACGACCCCGCACCGCAACACCATTCCGGTTCATCGCGAAGCGCAGATGCCGGGCGATCTGTTCATGGAGCGGCGTATCCGCTCGCTAATTCGCTACAACGCGATCGCTCAGGTCATCCGTAACAACCGCGCAAACCCGGGGCTGGGCGGCCACATCGCAAGCTTCATGTCCTCGGCCACACTCTATGATGTGGGCTTCAACCACTTCTTCCGCGCCGCAAAAGACGACTTCGCAGGCGACTTGGTCTACATTCAGGGCCACGTGGCGCCGGGCATCTACGCACGCTCCTACCTGGAAGGGCGTCTCTCTGAAGAGCAGATGGACAGCTTCCGCCAGGAAGTCGACGGCGACGGCCTCTCCTCCTACCCGCACCCCTGGCTGATGCCGGAGTACTGGCAGTTCCCGACGGTTTCCATGGGGCTGGGCCCGATTCAGGCGATCTATCAGGCACACGTGATGAAGTATCTGCATCATCGCGAGCTCAAGAACATGTACGACCGCAAGATCTGGTGCTTCATGGGCGACGGTGAGTGCGACGAGCCGGAATCCCTGGGCGCGATTTCGTTGGCCGGGCGTGAAAACCTCGACAACCTGATCTTCGTCATCAACTGCAACCTTCAGCGCCTCGACGGCCCGGTGCGCGGCAACTCCCGCGTGATGGACGAGCTCGAAGGCGTGTTCCGCGGCGCCGACTGGAACGTGATCAAGGTCGTCTGGGGCCGTCACTGGGACCCGCTGTTCGAAAAGGACAAGAAGGGCGTTCTGCAAAAGCGCATGGACGAAGCCGTCGACGGCGAATACCAGAACTACAAGGCCAACGGTGGCGCGTATACCCGCGAGCACTTCTTCGGCAAGTACCCGGAAACCGAGGAGATGGTCAAGGACCTCTCCGACGAGGACATCTGGAAGCTTAACCGCGGCGGCCACGACCCGTTCAAGGTCTACTCGGCCTATCACGAGGCGGTGAACACCCAAAACGGCAAGCCCACCGTCATCCTGGCACACACCGTCAAGGGTTACGGCATGGGCGCCGGCGACGGCGAAGCGGCCAACGAGGCCCACCAGGTCAAGAGCATGGAGTACGAGGCGCTGAAGAAATTCCGCGACCGCTTCGGTATTCCGCTGTCTGACGAGCAGCTCAAGGAAGTGCCGTACTACAAGCCCGAGGAGGACTCCCCGGAGCTCAAGTACATGCACCTGCAGCGCGAGCGCCTGAACGGCTACCTGCCGGCGCGCCAAAGCGATTTCGAAGCGCTCGAGATTCCGAGTCTCGAAGACAAGACCTTTGCCTCGCAGCTCGGCGGCTCCAAGGGCCGCGAAGTCTCCACCACCATGTCCTTCGTGCGCGTATTGAACGGCCTGGTCAAGGACAAGAAGCTCGGCAAGTACGTCGTGCCGATCATTCCGGATGAGGCGCGTACCTTCGGCATGGAAGGCATGTTCCGCCAGCTGGGTATCTACTCGGCCGCCGGCCAGAAGTACGAGCCGGTCGATAAAGGCCAGATCATGTACTACCGCGAGGACCAGAAAGGTCAGGTGCTCGAGGAAGGCATTACCGAGGCGGGCGCGATGTCGGCCTGGATGGCGGCCGCGACCTCCTACAGCAACAACCATGTCACGCTGTTGCCGTTTTACATCTACTACTCGATGTTCGGCTTCCAGCGCATTGGCGATCTGGCCTGGGCGGCCGGCGACCTGCAGGCGCGCGGCTTCATGGTCGGCGGCACCGCCGGGCGCACCACGCTCAATGGCGAAGGGTTGCAGCACCAGGATGGCCACAGCCTGATCCAGGCCTCGACCATTCCGAACTGCAGAAGCTACGATCCGACCTACGGTCACGAAGTCGCCGTCATCGTTCAGGACGGTTTGAAGCGCATGTTCACCGACAAGGAGAACTGCTTCTACTACCTGACCGTGATGAACGAGAACTACGAGCATCCGGAACTCGAGGACGTGCCCACCGAAGACATCGTCAAGGGCATGTACCTGCTGCGCGAAACGAAAGGCGACAAGGGCCGCGTTCAGCTGCTGGGCTCCGGCACGATCCTGCGCGAAGTCGAAGCCGCTGCCGAGCTTCTGGCCGAGGATTGGCACGTAGGCGCCGACATCTGGAGCGTCACCAGCTTCAACGAGCTGCGCCGCGAAGCGCTGACGCTGGACCGCGAAGCCTTCCTGAACCCGGATGCCGAGGTGCAAAAGCCGCACGTCACCAAGTGCCTGGAAGGGCGTGAGGGACCGGCGATCGCCTCAACGGACTACATGAAGCTTTACGCCGACCAGGTGCGCGCCTGGGTGCCCACCGAGTACACCGTGCTGGGCACCGACGGGTTCGGTCGCTCCGACACCCGCGAGAAGCTGAGAAGCTTCTTCGAGGTGGATCGTCACTTCGTCGTGGTCGCCGCTCTGCGCGCGCTTGCCGAGCGTGGCGATATCGAACGCAAGCTGGTAGGCGAGGCGATCGCGAAGTACGGCATCGACGCCAGCAAGCCTAACCCGCTGATCAGCTAAACCGCAGTCCGGCGGGGTGACCCGCCGGCTCGATCCGATTTGGAAGGAGCGCGACCTTGAGTAGCGAAATCATCAAAGTTCCCGATATCGGTGGCGATACCGATGTCGAAATCATCGAGATTGCGGTGTCAGAAGGCGACGTCATCGAAGCGGAAGACGCCCTGATCACGCTGGAATCCGACAAGGCCAGTATGGACGTGCCCTCGCCCAAGGGCGGCAAGGTCGTCAAGGTGCTGGTCAAGGAAGGCGATAAGGTCTCCGAAGGCGACGACATCGTCGAGCTGGAAGTTGAGGGTGACGACAGCGACGACGACCAGGCCGAGGACGACCAGGACGCCGACGCCGACGATCAGAGCGATGACGATCAAGGCGACGATGGCCAGAGCGACGACGAGTCGCCGAAAAGCGACTCCTCCGGCAGCGCCGAAAAGTCCAGCGGCGGCAAAAAATCCGGCGGCAAGCAGACCGTGGACATCGTGGTCCCGGATCTTGGGGGCTCTGAAAACGTCGAGATCATCGAAGTCGCGGTCAGCGAAGGCGACAGCGTCGACGCTGAAGACGCGCTGATTACGCTCGAATCCGACAAGGCGTCGATGGACGTGCCGAGCCCGCACGGCGGCAAGATCGTATCGCTTACCGTCAAGGAAGGCGACACCGTCTCCGAAGGCGACGTGATCGGTCAGATCGAGATCGAAGGCGAAGGCGATGACGACGACACTGATGACAGTGCCGACGACGAGCCCCAGGCCTCCACCGATCAAGACGACGTCGCGACGCCAGACGCCGAAGAGGGCGAAGACGAGGACGACGGCGACGACGAGAGTGGCGCGACCGAGCGCAAGGAAGTCCGCGTGCCGGATCTTTCCGGCGCCTCGGACGTGCCGGTCATCGAGCTTGCCGCCTCGGTTGGCGATGAGATCAACGAAGAAGACGCGCTGATCACGCTCGAGTCCGACAAGGCGTCGATGGACGTGCCGAGCCCCTACAAGGGCAAGCTGGTCGAAATCAGCGTGAAAGAAGGCGACACCGTCTCCGAAGGCGACGTCATTGCCTACATCGAAGTCGCCTCCAGCGGTGGCAAGAAGTCTGCCAAGAAGCAGGAGAAGAAAGCCACTTCTGACAAGCAGGCCGAGGGCAGCGCCAAAAAGTCCGAAGCGAAGTCCGACAGCGGCAAAAGCAAGGGCGGCGACAAGGGCGGCAAGAGCGAAAGCGCCGGCGGCTCACCAAGCCCCGAGGCGGCCATGGCGGCGCACAAGCCCCGCGATGGCAAGCTCGTTCACGCCGGCCCCGCGGTGCGCATGCTCGCCCGCGAGTTTGGCGTCGATCTCGAGCTGGTCAAGCCCAGCGGCCCCAAAGAGCGCATCCTGAAAGAGGACGTGCAGGCCTACGTCAAGCAGGCGCTTGCCGAGAAGGGCAGCGCCCCGGCGCAGTCCGGTGCTCAGGCGCCCAGCGGCGGCGCGGGTATTCCGGCGGTGCCGGAGGTCGACTTCAGCCAGTTCGGCGAAGTGGAAGAGAAGCCGATGGGTCGCCTTCTGAAGATGGGCGCGACCAATCTGCACAGAAGCTGGCTCAACGTGCCCCACGTGACCCAGTTCGACGAGGCGGACATCACCGAGCTCGAGAACTTCAGAAAGTCGATGAAGGCCGAAGCCGAAGCCCAGGGCGCCAAGCTCACGCCGCTGCCGTTTCTGGTCAAGGCGTGCGCCTTTGCGCTCAGGAAGTTCCCGCAGTTCAACGTCAGCCTCAAGGGTGACGGCGAGACGCTGGTGTGGAAGAAGTACGTCCACATCGGTATCGCCGTGGACACGCCGGAAGGCCTGATGGTGCCGGTGCTGCGCGATGCCGACAAGAAGTCCCTGATCGACATCGCGAAAGAGATGGCCGAGCTTGGCAAGAAGGCGCAGAGCAAGAAGCTCAAACGCGACGAGATGACCGGCGGCTGCTTCACCATTTCGAGTCTGGGCTCGATTGGCGGCACGGCGTTCACGCCGATCGTCAACGCGCCGGAAGTAGCGATTCTGGGCGTTTCGAAGTCGCAGATGAAGCCGGTCTGGGACGGCGCCGCCTTCCAGCCGCGTTTGATGATGCCGCTGTCGCTATCCTATGATCACCGCGCGATCAACGGGGCCGACGCTGCGCGCTTCACCGCGTTTTTGGCCGACGTACTGACCGACATCCGCCGCCTGCTGCTCTAAGCGCGCAGCGACGGATGGCAAGCGGCGCCCATTTTTATGGGCGCCGCTTGCGTTTTGATTCTTTAGGCAGTGACCCGGCGCCCACCAGGCAAAAAAAGCCGCTCTCTGAGGCTTTTGGAGAGTTGTGCCGCTGGGGTCGCGCGGTTATTGTCTTTGCATTCTCTTTTTACTTTGAATGCTATCCACCTTTGCACGTTTTACGACTCGAGGAGCAGTGCCATGCGTTTGATCTTGTTGGGTGCCCCAGGCGCGGGTAAGGGAACCCAGGCCCGATTCATTTGCGAGCGGTTCAAGATTCCGCAGATCTCTACCGGCGACATGCTCCGCACGGCGATCAAGGACGGCACCGAGCTTGGTTTGAAAGTCCAGGAAATCATGAAGACCGGCGGCCTGGTGTCCGATGACATCATCATTGCCCTGGTGAAAGAGCGCATCAGTCAGCCCGACTGCGAGAACGGTTTTCTGTTCGACGGCTTCCCCCGCACCATTCCCCAGGCCGATGCGATGCGTGAAGGCGGCGTGAAGATCGACCACGTGCTCGAAATCGCCGTGCCGGACGAAGAGATCGTCGACCGTATGGCGGGTCGCCGCGTGCATCCGGCCTCTGGCCGCGTCTACCACATCGACCACAACCCGCCAAAAGAGCCGGGTAAGGACGACGTCACCGGCGAGGCCCTGATCCAGCGCGAGGACGATCAGGAATCCACCGTGCGCAACCGCTTGTCGGTCTATCACGATCAGACCGAGCCGCTGGTGGACTACTACCAGCAGTGGGCCCAAGCCGAGCCGGACGCCGCGCCGCAGTATCACCGTGTGAAAGGCGTGGGCAGCGTCGCCGATATTACCCAGCAGGTGAAAGACGCGCTAAGCTAACCCTCACTACGCGCCGACGCTCGCCGCCGGCGCCGCTTCTTTTTCGAGTATCGAAGGCCGGGCGTTACGCGCTCGCGCCTTTTGCCGTTTGGAGTATCAAGTCGCCATGTCGTCATACCTTCTCGCCCTGGACGCCTCGTCGAGCGCCTGTTCAGCGGCGCTGATTCGCGCCGAAGGCGAGCATCGCGAATGCCTTTCGCGCTTCGAGCACACCCCGCGCGCGCATACCAAACGGCTTTTGCCGATGATCGACGAGGTGCTGGGGGAAGCAGGTATTACACCGAAAGAGCTCGATGGCGTCGCCTACGGCCAGGGGCCGGGGTCGTTCACCGGCCTGCGTATCGCCGCCGGTACCGCCCAGGGGCTCGCCTTCGGCCTCGACTGCCCGCTGGTCGGGGTGTCGACGCTGGAGGCGCTGGCACTCCAGGCCCATCGGCGCTATCACTTTCGCCATATCGTCACCGCCCTGGATGCGCGCATGGGCGAGGTCTACACCGCCGCTTGGCGCTGCGGGGAGGATCTGGCGAGCCTTTGCGATGACGAGGTCGTGATCGATCCTGCCCGCGTCATTCTGCCGGACCAGCAAACCGACTGGGTCGGCGTGGGCTCGGGCTTCGCGCTCTGGGATCAGTTCGACGATCTCTTGAAGGCGAGTATGACGCAGCACCTGACGGATCTCGAACCGCGGGCCGAGGAGATGGCCTGGATTGGCCTGCGCGGGCTTAATGCCGGTGCTGGCCGCGCGCCCATCGAGGTGCAGCCGGTGTACCTGCGAAACGACGTGGCCTGGAAAAAGCCCGCGTGAGCGCAGACCCGGATCAGAGCGTGTGCGCACTGCCCGACGGGCTTGCGCTTCAAACCGTGGACGGGCGGCTGGCGCTGTGCGGCGACCCTAAGGTGTTTGGCCATCCGCTGAGCGTGGACTTCGTGGGCGGCAAGGCGGGGCACCGGCGCCAGTTCGGCGGCGGGCGCGGCCAGCTCGTGGCCAAGGCGTGCGGGCTTGCCAAAGGCGTGACGCCGAGTATCGTGGACGCGACCGCCGGGCTTGGCCGCGACGCTTTCGTGCTGGCGAGTCTTGGCGCGCCGGTGCTTTTGATCGAGCGGGTGCCGGCAATCGCCGCGCTATTAAAAGACGGCCTGGAGCGGGCGCTGATCGATGCCGAGGTGGGAGAGATCGCTGCGCGCATGACGTTACAGCAGGGCGACAGCGCCACTTTGCTTGCCGCGTTGATCGAAGAGGCGGCGTTCGAAGCTCAGGTGATTCATCTCGACCCGATGTTCCCCCACCGCGACAAATCGGCGTTGGTGAAAAAGGAGATGCGCCTTTTCCAGCGGTTGGCCGGCAGCGACGACGACGCGCCCAGGCTTTTGGAGCAGGCGCTGGACGTCGCCACCCACCGGGTGGTGGTCAAGCGCCCGCGCAAGGCGCCACCCATCGAGGGGCCAACGCCCAACCATACGCTGATGGGCAAGACCAGCCGCTACGATCTCTACGTGCATCGCTCGCTTGCCAAATCACGCTAACGCCCAAGGAGTCGCCATGTCGCCTCTATGGCGCGACGGTAATCGCTTCACCCTGCTGCCGGAAGCGGCGGTGTTTCTGCCCAACATGCTCGAGACGATCGACGCCGCCGAGCACTACGTGCTGGTCGAACTCTACCTGATGGAGTCCGGCGAGCTCGCCGACCGGCTGAGTCAGGCACTGATTGATGCCTGCGCTCGCGGTGTGAAGGTGTACCTGCTGCTCGATGGCTACGGCGCCATGGGGCTTGAAAACGCGGACCGCACGCGGCTGATGCAGGGCGGCGTGGCGCTGGCGTTTTTCAACCCCCTGGGGCTTCACTCGCTGGCGCGCAACCTGAGTCGCGATCACCGAAAGATCGTGGTGGTCGACGGGCGCGTGGCGTTTACCGGCGGCTTCGGCGCGGTGGACGAATTCCTCAAGGCCTGGTACGAGATCGCGGTGCGGGTAGAAGGCCCGGCAGTGGCGGACTGGGAGGCGCTGTTTCGAAGGCTATGGCGCTCGACGCTGACCCGCCATGACAAACAGAGCCCACGCCCGGCGCTTGCCCCGCGCCTGGCGCCGCCGCACTTCGAGGACGGCGCGTTTGGGCGAGTGATGCCGGCGCGCGGCTACCGCTACCAGGCGATTCGCCACTCGCTGCATGCTCAGGTGCGCGGCTCGAAAACCAGGCTCTGGCTCTGCACCCCGTACTTCGTGCCCACCTTTGCGCTTAGGCGGCGGCTCGCCCGGGCGGCCAGGCGGGGCGTGGACGTGCGCCTGCTGCTGCCGGGGCAAAAGCACGACCACCCGGGTGTGCGCTATGCGGGGCAGCGCTTTTATCAAGCGCTATTGAAAGCCGGGGTGCGCATCTTCGAGTTCCAGCCGACCTTCATTCATGCCAAGTTCGTGCTGGTAGACGACTGGGTGAGCATCGGCTCCTGCAACTTCGATCACTGGAATCTTCATTACAACATGGAGGCGAACCAGGAGATTCGCTCGCCCGCCATGGCGGAAGAAGTGCAGGCGCTGTTCGAGCGTAACTTCGCCGCAAGCGACGAGGTCGACGCCCACGCTTGGGCGTCCAGACCCTGGCCCCAGCGCGTGCGAGAGTGGCTTTACGGGCTGCTGGATGCGGTGGTAACGCGCCTGAAATAGCGCCCTAGCGCTTTTGACCCTTGGGCGGCTTTTTACCGCCGGCGGGCTTTTTCGGCCGTGGTTTGGGCTTGGCCGTTTCCGGCGGTACGCGGTAGTGCAGGTACAAGTCGAGCACGAGTTCCGGCAGCTGGCCGACCAGCTCTTCCTGGCGGGCGGTATCCTTTGAAAGCTCCACCATGTCCGGCTCGTCGTCGAAAAGCCCCGACAGCAGCATGAAGGGCAGTAGCAGCGTGGCGGCGGCCTCTTCGTCGTCCTGGAACCAGGCCGCTTCGTCGCTGAACACCGCTTCCATGAAGCCGGCACACCAGTCGCCGATGGGCGTCTCTTCCGGGGCGATGCCATCGAGAGTCAGCTCGAACGGCAGCTCCGGAAGCCCACCCTGCTCCAACACGCTGATTGCGTTGTCGCGAAGCCGGGTCAAAAGCGCAGTGATCTCCTCGCGCTCGGCGTCACTCTGGTAGTCGGGCTCGCCCTGGAAAAGCTCCTCGAGCCAGGCCACGACGGGCTGCTCGCTGGGGGCGACAGCCAACGCCACCAGAAAACCGTGGGCGGAGATCAGATCCAGCGCATCCTCACCCACCTGGTCGGAGTCGAGGAAGTCGTCGAGCCGGTCGAGCTCATCGTCGGCCAGCAGCGGCTCCGGTGGAAGCTGCTCGGCGTGGTCACTGCTGGCATCAGAAGGCGGCTTTGCCATAAAAGGCCTCGTTCGATCGGTTTTGAGAAATTCGGCGCGAGCACTCACACTCATGAGCGTCACTTCAAGGGTCAGTTTATCATCAATGAGCCGTTCACCACTGCCCGCCTGGTCGCCCGAGCGATTAAACGCGCTGAGCGCGCGCGAATTGCTCGAGGCCGCGCAAACCCGCGTCGACGAGGCGCTCGCCTGTGCTCGCGAGGTTCACCCGGCGCTGCCTGCGCCGAAGGTGTGGTTCGATTTGAAAGGCGCCAGCGCCGGCCAGGCGCACCTGGGCCGGGGCGGGCTGCGCTTCAATCAGGCGCTGCTGCTGGATAACCGTCAGGCGTACTTCGACGAGGTCATCCCCCACGAAATGGCCCACTGGCTGGTGTTTCATCTGGAAAACGGCCCGCGGCTCAAGCCCCACGGGCGCGAGTGGCAAACCGTAATGCGCGAGCTTTATGGTCTCGCACCCAGGGTCACCCATCGCTTCGATATCGCGCACAGCCAGCGCCGGCCCTACCACTACCGCTGCGACTGCCAGAGCCACTATTTCACCGGCCAGCGCCACGCCCAGGCGCGCCGGGGGCGGCGCTACGCGTGTAGAAAATGTGGCACAGCGCTTCGCTTTATTGTTGAAAGTGAACCAAAATAGAGCATTAAGCATCTGTTTTATATGGCAAATTGGCTACTACCAATGTCTAAGAGGAAGGGGCCTTAAGTAGGTTTATGCTGAATCATCAAAAAGGCAAGCCACGCTCAGAGCGCTGTGGCTTAACGTTTTAAAATCCCTGCATTTTCACGGATCGAGGCTGTGTCATGAGCGAGCATAAAAACGTCTATCCGGTGCGCGATCACATCGCTTCCAACGCGTGGGCCGATCAGAAAACCTATCAGGCCCTTTATCAGCGCTCCATCGACGACCCGGAAGGCTTCTGGGCCGAACAGGCCAAGCGGCTCGAGTGGATCAAGGCGCCGAGCACGATCAAGAACACTTCCTTTGCCCGCGACAATGTCGATATCCGCTGGTTCGAGGACGGCACGCTCAACGTCGCCGCCAACTGCCTCGACCGCCACCTGGAAAAACGTGGCGATCAGACCGCGATCATCTGGGAAGGCGACGACCCGAAAGACTCCAAGCACATCACCTACCGCGAACTTTTTGAGCGCACCAACCAGCTCGCCAACGCGCTGAAATCGCTCGGGATCGAGCGCGGCGATACGGTGACACTCTACATGCCGATGATTCCCGAAGCCGCCATGGCGATGCTTGCCTGCGCGCGCATCGGCGCGGTGCACTCGGTGGTCTTCGGCGGCTTCTCGCCGGATGCGGTTGCCCAGCGCGTGATCGGCGCGGACTCCAAGCTCGTCATCACCGCCGATGAGTCGGTGCGCGGCGGCAAGCAGGTACCGCTGAAAGAGAACGTCGACGCCGCGCTGACCCGCGACGGCACCGACGTGTGCAAGAACGTGCTGGTGGTCAAGCGCACCGGCGGCGACATCGAGTGGAATGAAGGTCGCGATCTCTGGTTCGATGAACTGGTCGATCAACAGTCCACCGAGTGCGAGCCCGAGGCAATGGGCGCGGAGGATCCGCTGTTCATTCTCTACACCTCCGGCTCCACCGGCGCGCCGAAAGGGCTCAAGCACACGACCGGCGGCTACCTGGTCTACGCCTCCATGACCCATCAGTACGTGTTCGATTACCAGGAAGGCGAGGTCTACTGGTGCACCGCGGACGTCGGCTGGGTCACCGGCCACAGCTATATCGTCTACGGGCCGCTGGCCAACGGGGCGACTACGGTGATGTTCGAAGGCGTGCCGAGCTACCCAAGCCACGGGCGTATCGGTGAGATCGTCGACAAGCACAAGGTCAACATCCTCTACACCGCGCCAACGGCGGTGCGCGCGCTGATGGCCCACGGCGATGGCGTGATGGATTCGAGCTCGCGGGAGTCGCTGCGCATTCTCGGCTCGGTAGGCGAGCCCATCAACCCGGAAGCCTGGGAGTGGTTTTACCGCGTCATCGGCGACGAGAAATGTCCGATCGTCGATACCTGGTGGCAGACCGAAACCGGCGGCATCATGATTGCCCCTCTACCGGGCGCGACGGATCTCAAGCCCGGCTCCGCGACCAAGCCGTTTTTCGGCGTAAAGCCGGCGTTGGTCGACAACGAAGGCAATATTCTCGAAGGTGCCACCGAAGGCAATCTCGTCATTCTGGATGCCTGGCCTGGCCAGGCGCGCTCGATCTGGGGCGATCACGAACGCTTCGTGCAGACCTACTTCTCGACCTACGACAACATGTATTTCACCGGCGACGGCTGCCGGCGCGACGAGGACGGCGATTACTGGATCACTGGCCGGGTCGACGACGTGCTCAACGTCTCCGGCCACCGCATGGGCACCGCCGAAATCGAATCCTCTCTGGTGGCGCATAGTGCCGTGGCCGAAGCCGCGGTCGTGGGCTTCCCCCACGACATCAAGGGCCAGGGTATCTACATCTACGTCACCGTCAACGACGGCGTCGATGCCACGGACGAGCTCAAGAAAGAGCTCACTCAGTGGGTGCGTAAGGACATCGGCCCGATCGCCTCGCCGGACGTGATCCAGTGGGCGCCGGGGCTGCCCAAGACCCGCTCGGGCAAGATCATGCGCCGGATTCTTAGAAAGATCGCCGCCAACGAGTGCGACGGTCTGGGCGACACCAGTACGCTGGCCGACCCCTCGGTCGTGGATGATTTGATCGAGCACCGCGCATCGAAGTAGCGTTTCACGCAGGGCGGCGGTTCAAGCGCCTGCGAAACGCACGCGCTAACGCGTCAGCTATGTTAAGTTGAACGCAGGTCATAACCGCTCGGGTGCCGGCTTCACGCCGGCACCGCTTTTTTAGCGCCAGACCACCTGTGATAAATTGTGCGTGGTGGTGCTTTTGTATCTCAAAGCCCATGGGGTACCATGCTTCAACCGAATGAGCCAGTCGCTGCGGCGAAGACTTCCCGCGCTCGTGGAACCGGAGGAATATCATGGCAGTAGCCCATAAGTTTATCGTCGCAGACGATCATCCGCTGTTTCGGGCAGCGCTCACCCAGGCGTTGCGTCAGTTGGCTCCCCAGGCCGAGATCGTCGAAGCCGATACCATGGACGCTACGACCGAGGCGGTCAGCCGCCACCCCGACGCCGACCTGATTTTGTTGGATCTGCATATGCCCGGTGCCCACGGCTTCTCCGGGCTGATTCAGTTGCGCGGTCACATGCCGGATGTGCCGGTCGCGGTGGTCTCCGGCAGCGACGAGCCCTACGTGGTTCGCCGCGCGATCGATTACGGCGCCTCCGGTTTCATTCCCAAGTCCTCCTCGCTTGCGCTAATCGCCGAGGCGGTGGGCGAAATCCTCCAGGGTGAAGTGTGGTTGCCCGAAGCGCTGGCGGGGATTCTGGAAGAGACCAGCGAGGAGGAGTCGCGCTTTGCCGAGGCGATCGCCTCGCTCACACCGCAGCAGTTTCGCGTGCTCAACATGCTCACCGAAGGGTTACTCAACAAGCAGATCGCGTTCGAGCTCAACGTGTCGGAAGCCACCATCAAGGCGCACGTCACCGCGATTTTGCGCAAGCTCGGCGTCCACTCGCGCACCCAGGCCGTCATCGCCGCCCAGAAGCTCGAGGTCGAACCGCCGAAAGTCGAATCCTGATCGAGATCGCGCCTTCAGAGAGCCTCGCTTATGGTCGCCATAAGCGAGGTTTTCTTTTGTGGCAAGCAAAAAGTTGCGCCGCGGGCTCGAGCAACCCTACGCGGGGCGCTGTGAATACTTCCCTGTACGCTACTTTCGCCATCTGACCGACATGGATGTCGGGAATGCCGAAAATGCAGGAGCGCTTTTCGGCCCTGGCGAAAAACCCCCGCTACGGGTTACTCGAGCCCGCTACCTCCTGGCTTACTCCTAATACGCAGCACTCAATCTCTGGCCCGACTCGCCTGCAGCGTCCGTGTCAGAAGCGCTCTGAGCGCCGCGGGTTTGACCGGTTTCAACAGCAGCTGATAGCCCGAGCGCTTGACCTCCTCGGCGACCTCCTCGGTACGGTCGGCGGTGATCACGATGCCCGGCACCGCGCCCGCCAGCCGCTCGGAGAGCGCCTCCAGCGCCATCAGCCCGGTGACTTCGTTATCCAGGTGGTAGTCCGCCAGAATCGCGTCCGGGTCGCCGTCCATGTTACGCAGGATCGACTTCGCCCCGCCGATGCTGGTGGCGGTGAAGACCTCACACCCCCAGCCGCCGAGCATCGCGCTCATGCCCTCGAGAATCAGCGTTTCGTTATCGATACAGACCAGTCGAGCACCAGCGAGCTTGTTGCCGCCGCGCCGAGCGGGCGCCTCGCTCGTCTCCGGCGCGGCTTCCCTGGCGGCCACGATCGGCACGCTCACCGAGAACACCGTGGCCACGTCCGGCCAGGAGCGCACCTTGATCGGGTGATCCAGCACCCGGCTCATCCGGTCAGCGATCGAAAGCCCGAGCCCCAACCCCTTTTCGCTCTCCTTATGGCGCGAGACCTGATCCAGGCGGCGAAACTCCTGGAAGATTTCGGTGAGCTTGGATTCGGGAATGCCCGGGCCGCTGTCCCATACCTCGATATTGATCCGCTCGCCCTGGCGGCGACACCCCAGCAGCACCCGGCCCTGCTGGGTATAGCGCAGCGCGTTGGATAAGAAGTTCTGCACGATGCGCCGGAGCATCTGCGGATCGGAGTCGACCCATAGCGCGGTAGGCACTACCTTCAAATCCAGCCCCCGCTCATCGGCCATCACGTCGAACTCGGCGCGCAGCGGACGCACGATGTCCGCCAGCGCAAAGTGGCTGCGCCGCGGGGTCAGCGCCCCGGCGTCGAGCTTGGAGATATCCAGCAGCGTACCCAGAAGCTCCTCGGCGGCCTGCAGCGAGTTGTCGATATGGCCGATGGTGCGCTGGGTGCTGCTTTCGGATTCGTTTTGCATCAGCGCCGAGGTGAACAGGCGCGCGGCGTTCAACGGCTGGAGCAGGTCGTGGCTCGCCGCGGCCAGAAAGCGGGTTTTCGAGGCGTTGGCGTCCTCGGCGACCTGCTTGGCCTGACGCAGTGCGTTTTCGGCCTCGGCGCGCACACGGTTCTCCTGACGCAGCGCCGCGTTGGCCTTGGAGAGGGCCTGGGTGCGCTCGCGCACGCGCTCTTCCAGCGTCTCGTTGGTCTCCTTGAGCGCAATCTCCGCCTGGCGGCGCTCGGTGATGTCCTGGTAGAGCGCGAAGAAGCCGAGAATCGCCTGGCTGTCGCCGAAGTGGGGCGTGTAAGTCACGAGCATATAGCGCATGCTCGACTCCACCCGCATCGATACCTCGAAGCTGACCCGCTCGCCGCCCAGCGCCCGGCGTACCCAGGGAATGCGCTCCTCGGCCTGCTTGACCGGCAGCACGTCCTCGAAGCGTTTGCCGATCACCGCGTTGCGATCGATGCTGAACGCCTGCTCGTAGGCGCGGTTGGTAAACAGATACCGGCTCTCCTTATCGAAGTAGGCGATCAGCGCCGGCACGTTGTCGGTGTAAATACGGATGTTGTTTTCCGAGCGGATCAGCGCCTCTTCGATACGCTTTTGCTGGGTGATGTCCTGGTAGGTGTAGACGAAACCGCCGCCGGGCATCGGCGTGCCCTGTACCTCCAGCACGCTGCCATCCTGACGGTACCGCACGTAGCGGTGGGGCTGGCCCTTGCGAATGTTGGCCATCAAGAGCTCGACGTGCTCTTCCGGATCACCAGGGCCGTACTCGCCGTTGTGGGCGTTGTAGCGAAAGATGCGATCGATCGGGGCACTGACGCGGATCAGGTGGTCGGGAAAGCGGAACAGCTCCAGATAGCGCTGGTTCCACACCACCAGGCGCAGGTTTTGATCTACCACGCTGATGCCCTGATTGATGTTCTCGATGGTCGCCTGCAACAGCGCCCGGTTGAACTCCAGCACCTGAGAGGCCTCATCGACGATCGAGATGACGTCCGAAATCCCGATGCCGCGGCCCTGTAGCGCCGAGTTCACCACGATGCGCGCGGAAGAGGCGCCGAGTACCGAGGCCAGAAAGCGCTCGGTGAACTGGATCACGTCGATCGAGGCGCGGGTACCGCTGTCCAGCGGCTTGCCGGCGCGCCGGGCGTAGTCCTCGAACGCGCGCTCGACCTGGCCGGCACCCAGAAAGCGCTCGCACAGCACTTTCAGATCGCCCACCGTGGTCGCCCCGGTCCAGGGGCGGTTGACAGAGGTCTGCCGGGTCTCGACGCTATCGACGAACAGCGAGGCCTGAATGCGTTCGACCACCCGCTGGGAGCTCACCTGAGAGACGAAGATGTAGCAAAAGAGATTCACCCCGAGCGAGAGCATCACGCCGTGGGTGAAGCTGTCGCCCAGATTCAGTCCGAAAAGCGCCACCGGCGAGAGCCAAGCGATGCCCAGCGGCCCCCCGACAAGCCAGGCCGTTGGCAGTACGCCGGCATTGATCATCGCCGGCATCAACAGGCTATACGCCCAGATCGCGAAGCCCGCGTTCATGCCGACAACGACGCCCAAACGGTTGCCGCGCTTCCAGTAGAGCCCGCCGATCACCGCCGGGGCGAACTGGGCGGCGGCGGCAAAGGAGAGCATCCCGATCGAGGCCAGCGACGTGAACTCGACGATCAGCTGATAAAACCCGTAGGCCAGCGCCAAAACAGCGACGATGGTCAGGCGACGGGCGCGCAGCACCAGCCGCCCGTAGTCGCGGGCCTTGGTATCGAACCAGCGCAGCCGGAAAAGCGCCGGAATGACGATCTCGTTGGAGATCATGATCGACACCGCCACCGCCGCGACGATCACCATGCCCGTGGCCGCGGAGAAGCCGCCGATAAAGGTTAAGAGCGTCAGCCACGTGTGATCGGAGGCCATGGCCAGCGCCAGCACATAGGTGTCCGGCTCGACGCCGGTGTCCGAGAACAGATAGAGCCCGGCGGCGGCCAGCGGCACTACGAAAAAGGCGAAGGCCAGCAGGTAGAGCGGAAACAGCCAGCGCGCCTTGTTGGCATCGTCGGGGTGAATGTTTTCGACCACCGCAACGTGGAACTGGCGCGGCAGACAGAGAATCGCCAGCATCGCCAGCAGCGTTTGCGCCCAGAAGCTCTGGCCAAAATCCTGGTTGGCGAGCTGGCGCTGAAGCGCCAGCTCGCTTTCGGCGTGGGCCATCAGGCTCCCCAAACCGTCGAACATCCCCCAGGTCACGAAAGCGCCCAGCACCACGAAGGCGAAAAGCTTCACCAGCGACTCGAAGGCGACCGCGTGGATCAGGCCCTCGTGGTGCTCGGTGGCATCGGTATGGCGGGTGCCGAACAAAATCGCGAACACCGCCATGACGATCGCCACGTAAAAGGCGGTGTCGTTGAAAAGCGCCCCGGTCGGCGCGTTGTTTTCGGTCAGCACGCTGAAGGTGGTGGAGACCGCTTTTAACTGAAGCGCGATGTAGGGCAGGGTACCGATCAGCGCCACCAGACTCGCGAAGGCCGCCAGCGACTGGCTCTTGCCGTAGCGCGAGGCGATGAAGTCGGCGATCGAGGTGACGTTTTGATGCTTGGCCACGCGAATCATCTTGGCCAACACCGGCCAGAAAAGCAGAAAGGTCAGAATCGGGCCGACGAAGATGCTCGCAAACGACCAGCCCGCGGTAGCCGCCTGGCCCACCGCGCCGTAAAACGTCCAGGAGGTGCAGTAGATGGCCAGCGCCAGGCTGTAGATGATCGGCCGGCGGCGGCTGGCGCCTCGCGTGCGCGCGCGCCGGTCGCCAAACCAGGCGATGCCGAACAGCACCGCGATGTATAAAAGAGAGACCGCAACGAGAAGCCCGCCGTGGAACATGCCTTTCTCCTGCTCTGAGCCACGCCGGGCTAGTCGTCGAAGCCGCCCAGTTTAGGCCAAATCGCCCGGCGCGTCAGGCGCCAAACATCAGGCGCCAGGCTCGGCGCAGGCGCGCTGTAAAAGCGTGGAGTCACGGCGCAGGGTGCGAAGCCCCTCGCGGTCCGGGCGCTGATTCGCCTTGAAGAGTGGCACGAGTTCGCGGTTGTCGCAGTTGAGCAGATACCCCTGGGGAATCACGAGGTCGGTATGGCGGCGCTCGAAGTGGTAGAGCATGAATTCCGCCACGTCGCCGCTGCGCGAGAGGCTGTCGCGGTCGAGCACGCTAAAGCGGGTGGTCATCGGAAACGCGAACGTCCAGGGGCGCCAGATTTCGGTGCCCGCGGCGCTGTCGATGACCTCGGCGGAGGCGGGCAGTTGCGCCTTTTTGTGATCGAACCAGCTGTACTCCACGTGAATCTGATAGCCGAGCATGCCAAGCCCGGCCATGACCGGCACGATCCATTTGGGCAAACGATTGCCGGAGAGCTTGCGCAGTAGAAGGCCGATACCCGCCGCGGCCAGGGCGGCGAACACGGCGGCAACCAGATGCCAGATCATAAGCGTATTCCTGAAAGCGGTCGTTGAGTCGAATTCAAACGCGGCGGGCTTCCCGGAGGAAGCCCGCACGCGCCTTTCTTTTGTGAAACCTTTCTTTTATGAAACCTTGCGGCTTCGATTATGGCTTAGTGGTCGACGGCTGCACCAGCCCCTTTCGGATAGCGCACGCTTTCCACCAGCTCCTGGATCGCCAGGGGAGGCGGCGCGGTCACGCGCGATACCGCAAAGGCCACGGCGAAGTTGATCATCGCACCCACCGCGCCAAACGACAGCGGCGAGATTCCGATGAACCAGTTATCCGGCGTATTGGCCAGCATGTTGGTGCCGGGGATGAAGAACCAGCCAAGGTAGGTGAAGATATAGAGAAGCGTCGAGATCAGACCCGCCAGCATGCCGCAGATGGCGCCGGCGCTGTTCATGCGGGTGGAGAAGATCCCCATCATCAGTACCGGGAACAGCGAGGCCGCGGCGATCCCGAAGGCCAGCGCCACCGTCTGTGCGGCAAACCCTGGCGGATTGAGACCAAGGTACGTGGCGAGCAAAATCGCCCCACCCATGGAAATCCGCGCCGCCAGCATCTCCTTTTTCTCGCTGATGTTCGGATTGATGGTGTTCTTGATCAAGTCGTGGCTGATCGCCGAGGAGATCGCCAGCAGCAGCCCCGCCGCGGTGGACAGCGCCGCCGCGATACCGCCCGCCGCGATCAAGCCGACTACCCAGCCCGGCAGGTTGGCGATTTCCGGGTTGGCCAGTACCAGAATGTCGTTATTGACCGTCAGTTCGTTGCCCGCCCAGCCGCGCTCTTCGGCGGTGCCGGTGAAGCCTTCGCTGGTGTCGTTGTAGAACTGGATGCGGCCGTCATCGTTGACGTCGCTGTAGACGATCAGGCCGGTATCTTCCCAGGTCTGGAACCAGGCCGGGCGGTCGGCGTAGAGGATCGGCTCGGCGGCGGCCTCGTAATCCTCGACCTGACCGGTCATTTCCGGATACACCGTGGTCATCAGGTTAAGCCTGGCCATGGAGGCCACGGCCGGGGCGGTCAGGTAGAGCAGGGCGATGAACACCAGCGCCCAGCCCGCGGACCAGCGCGCGTCGGCCACCTTCGGCACGGTGAAAAAGCGGATGATGACGTGGGGCAGACCCGCGGTACCGATCATGAGCGACAGCGTGAACAGCACCATGTTGAGCTTGTTGTCCACATCGCCGGTGTAGTCCTGGAAGCCCAGGGCGTTGACCACGTCGTCGAGTTTCTGCAGAAGCGGCACGCCGGACTCGGTGTGGGTGCTGAACATGCCGAACATCGGAATCGGGTTCCCGGTGAGCTGCATGGCGATGAACACCGCCGGAATGGTGTAGGCGACGATCAGCACCACGTACTGCGCCACCTGGGTGTAGGTGATGCCCTTCATGCCGCCGAGCACCGCGTAGAAGAACACGGTGACCGCCGCAATCCAGATGCCCCAGGTGCTGGGCACTTCCAGAAAGCGCGAGAACGCCACGCCCGCACCGGTCATTTGACCGATAACGTAGGTGACCGAGGCGATGATCAGACACGCCACCGCGACCACGCGGGCGGTGCGGCTATAAAAGCGCTCGCCGATGAAGTCCGGCACGGTGAACTTGCCGAACTTGCGCAGATAAGGCGCCAACAGCATGGCCAGAATCACGAAGCCGCCGGTCCAGCCCATCAGGAAGGTGGAGTTGGCGTAGCCGCCGGAGGCGATCAAACCGGCCATGGAAATGAACGACGCCGCCGACATCCAGTCCGCGGCGGTCGCCATGCCGTTGGTCACCGGATGAACGCCGCCACCGGCGACGTAGAAGTCCTTGGTAGAGCCGGCACGTGCCCATATCGCGATGCCGATATAGAGCGCGAAGGAGGCGCCGACGAACAGTAAGTTGATGGCAAACTGGCTCATTGGCTTACTCTCCCAGGCCGAATTTCTTGTCGAGCTTGTTCATTCTCCAGGCGTAGAAGAAGATCAGCGCGATAAAGGTCAGAATCGAGCCCTGCTGGGCGAACCAGAAGCCCAGATCCGTGCCGCCCACAGGAATGGACGCCAGAAGCGGGCGAAACAGGATGGCGCAGCCGTAGGAGACGAACGCCCAAACGACCAAACAGCCTGTGATCAAGCGAACGTTGGCCTTCCAGTAAGCAGCAGCGTTGGATTTATCATCTGCTATCATGGTGCTCTCCATTTATGATTTTAAGGTTGGAAAGTGTCCAAACGCGGCCGGCGCAAAGCGCCTGACCGTATCGAGCGATTAATGTGTTCCCTTTAAAGCGATTTTTATGCCGGGTTGGTGCCCGCCACCGAGCGTCAGATACTCCCTCCTTGCCACCTGACACGATAAGTCGTACGCCCTAAGGCAATGTTATCTTCAAAACTCAGGCTAATACTGGCCAATAAATGGAAAAAAGAAATCCAGACTTTGGTATCACGGACTAAAGGCGCTATTGGCAACCTGAAAAATAGCGCTAAATTACTCTATACAATGGCGTTTTGAAGCCCCTTGAATACGACTTTGGTAAGGAGGCGACGATAGTCTATTAACCCAATTAATCTCCTTTCAGTCGTTTTTATCGAGCGTCGCTACTCTTCTTTTAGAACGCTTTATTCAAACTCGACGCTTTTAAAAAGTATTTGTTGGGCGCCGAGTTTATAGACTTTAGTAACAAGCGCGAGTAACCCGCGTTAGTCACAGGAAGTAGTCAGTCACAGGAAGTAGTAATAAGAACAATCAGCGCTAACGCCGCACTATCCGCGGGTATACACGGTTTAACCAGCTCGCATCACTGGTCGAACGTTTTCCCATTGTCGGATCCAGCGCGAGCGTGGCTTTTTAAGCAGGTGACGCATGATCGAGGTCGACCTTTCAAAACTGCCGTTTTCCCTGCTCGACGAAGCGGGCACGGCGCGGGTGCGCGACGGACTCGATCTCGCCTATTTCGATACCGGTGACGTCATTCTCGAGGCCGGTCAGCCCGGCGAAGGCGTTTTCATCATTCACAAGGGCGAGGTCGCCGAGCTCGACCCGGCAGAGCCCGCAGCCCGGACACGTATCGGCCACTACACCGAAGGTGATGTGTTCGGAGCGATCAGCCTTTTGAACGGCAAGAGTCGCTACCGCTTCGAAGCAGAGCAGGAGACGCTTTGCTACGTGTTGCAAAAGCAGACGTTCAGCGCGCTTTGTCAGCACTACCCGGCCTTCGAGGCATTTTTCCGGGAGACGCTTGCCCACAAGACCCAACTTTTGGCCGAGCGCCGCGCAGTGGACGGCATCACCATGGCCGGCTTCATGCTGGCGCGGGTGAGTGAGTGCATGCGCGCCCCGCTTGTACTCGACGCCCGCGAGCCGCTCCAGCAGGCGGTGCATACGCTGCTGGCGCAGCAGGCCGACAGCCTGCTGGTAAGCGCAAAAGGCGGCTACGCCATGGTGACCAAAACGGATCTGCTGCGTGCGTTAGCGGTGGAGAAAACGCCGGCATCGACACCGCTCGAGGCGCTGACGCCCACGGGGCTGGTCACCGTTACCCCGCAGCAGTACCTGTTCGAGGCGCTGGTGCTGATGACGCGCCACCAGATCGCGCGCGTGGTCGTGATGGACGGCGAAGCCCTGGCCGGCATCGTCGAGCTTCCCGACGTGCTGAGCTACTTTTCGAGCCGCAGCTACGTGGTGGGGCTTCAAATCGAAAAGGCCGGCGACTTGAAGGCGCTTGCCCAGGCGAGCCGACGCACCCCGGAGCTCGTGCGGGCGCTAATGGCCCAGGGGGTGAAGCTTCGTTTCGTCATGGAACTTCTGGCGGCGCTCAACGCCCGCATCCATCACAAGGCTTTCGGCTTTGGCGCGCCGGACGCCCCTACGCAGCGCTGCTGTCTGGTGGTGATGGGCAGCGAAGGCCGCGGCGAGCAGATTCTCAAAACCGACCAGGACAACGCCCTGATTCTTGCGGACGACGCCAGCTGGCCAGAGGCGTCGGCGGCGATGCAGGCGCTCACCCGTACGCTGGTCGAGCTGGGCTACCCGCCGTGCCCGGGTAACATCATGGTTTCCAACCCCGAGTGGGTCGGGAGCGTGGCGACCTGGCAGGCGCGGATCGAGCGCTGGGCCGAGAAGCGCGACGGCGACAGCCTCATGAAGCTTGCCATCATGCTCGACGCCCGGGCCGTGGCCGGCAACGCCGAGCTTGCCCGGCGCGTGCGCCAGGCGCTCTACGCGCGCTGCGCCGACGATGAGCTTTTGCTGAGCTATCTGGCGCGGGCGGCGCTGAGTTTTTCCACGCCGCTGACGCTGTTCGGCTCGTTGAAAAGGCGCGAGCACGGCATCGACATCAAAAAGGGCGGGATTTTTCCTATCGTGCATGGCGTGCGCACCATGGCGCTGGAGCGGCGCATCGACGCCGAAAGCACCTTCGAGCGCCTCGAGGCGCTGGTGGCCGACGGCCGGCTGGAACATCGCTTCGCCGAAGACCTGGGCGAGGCGCTGGCGCTTTTCAGCGAGCTTCGCCTGCGCCAGCAGTTGGCGGCCCCAAACGGCCAGGCGGCGCTCGCCAACCACGTGGTGGTGCAGAGCCTGTCGTCGCTCGAGCGCGACCTGCTGCGCGAGGCGCTGCACATCGTCAAGGAGTTCAAGGCGCGCCTTACCCACCGATACCACCTGGAGTACTCATAGCGGTATGCAATTGACGACTCGACACTTTTCACTCTTTGGCGGCTCGCTGCGTAGCTTGTTCAAGCGCGAGAGCGACCGCCGACGGCTGGCCGGTTCGCCCTTCGAGTGGCTGTTCCATCCTTATCTTGGCGAGGAGCTGGTGGCGCTGGCGTTTCGCTTCGCCCCGACCGATCCGATTTTGAGCGTGGCCGCAGTGGTGTTCAACGAGCGCCGCGTGCTGACCCAAAACGCCTGGGTGGCAACGCTTGCCGATCGCCACACGGTGGCAAGGCGTGCGCTGCGCCGCCACCAGGTGGAGCATCCGACCCCGGCGCTCATGGCGCCTACGGCGGAAAACATCGCCACGCTCGCCGAGTTCATTGGCAATCGTCCGGTCGTTGGGTGGGGGCTCGATCAAACGCTTGGGCCGGTCAACCGGCTGTTCGACCAGCGGCTGGGTTTCGAGCTGCCCAACGCCCAGGTCGAT
Organism: Halomonas sp. PAMB 3264; assembly: GCF_031954245.1. Lineage (NCBI taxonomy): Bacteria > Pseudomonadati > Pseudomonadota > Gammaproteobacteria > Oceanospirillales > Halomonadaceae > Halomonas > Halomonas sp. PAMB 3264. The sequence continues at coordinate 3,028,506 of NZ_CP134866.1, read as the reverse complement.
ATCGAACGCCTCTACCAGCGCCGTCAGAAGCGCTCGTCGATCGACCCCCGGCTGGCGCCGGATCTCGACCAGGCGCTTCGCCATGCGCGGCTGACGCCCCCCGGTGCGACGTCGCTTCTGGGCGAGGCGAGCGCCTGCGCGCTTTTGTACATGCGTCTGACGCGCGACGCCGCGCTCGAGGCGTGAGCGGCGCTCGACGTTATTGGGTGGGGGCGGGAGTCTTGATAGAATGAGCGCCTTATCCTCATCACCGGCAGTGCGTACACCATGCAGCAACCCGATCACTTCGACCCCGTCGCGTTGGAAGCTGTCGCGTCCAACGGTTCAGCCGAGCTTCACGACGTCAAACAGAAGCGCGAATTCAACAAGTTGCAGAAAAGGCTTCGGCGCGAGGTCGGCAACGCCATTCTCGATTACAACATGATCGACGAAGGCGACCGGGTGATGGTGTGCCTGTCCGGCGGCAAGGACAGCTACACCATGCTCGAGATTTTGCGCAATCTGCAGCGCAACGCGCCGGTGAACTTTTCGCTGGTGGCGGTGAATCTCGATCAGAAGCAGCCGGGGTTCCCCGAGCACGTGCTGCCGCGCTACCTCGACGCCCAGGGCGTGGAGTACCACATCCTCGAGCGCGATACCTACTCGGTGGTGAAGGAGAAAACCCCGGAGGGCAAGACCACCTGCGCGCTCTGTTCACGGCTCAGACGCGGCTCGCTCTACGGCTTCGCTGAAGAGATCGGTGCGACCAAGATCGCGCTGGGCCATCACCGCGAAGACATTCTCGAAACGCTGTTTTTGAACATGTTCTTCGGCGGCTCGCTGAAATCCATGCCGCCGAAGCTGCTCTCTGATGACGGCAAGAACATCGTCATTCGCCCGCTGGCTTACTGCAAGGAAGCGGACATCGCCGAGTTCTCGCGGCTGATGGAATTTCCGATCATTCCCTGCAACCTGTGCGGCTCGCAGCCGAACATGCAGCGCCAGGAGGTCAAGAAGATGCTCGCCGAGTGGAACAGGAAATTCCCGGGTCGGCTCGAAAGCATGTTCAAGGCGGTCACCAACGTGGCGCCTTCGCAGCTGGCCGACCGCGCGCTTTTTGACTTCCAGGGGCTCGAGGCCAAACAGGCCGAACTCAAGGCCGGGCGTATTTCGGCGCTCAACCTGGGCTGATCCAGCGTCAGTTTACCGCTTCCTCATCGGCCAGGGTAATGAGCCTGGCCATGTCCAGAATGTTCACTTCCCGCCCGGATACCGCGACGACCTGCTGGCTTTGAAGGCGGCTCAGAATGCGGCTGACCGTCTCCACCGCTAGCCCTAAGTAGTTGCCGATATCCGCCCGCGCCATGGAGAGGCGAAAGCTGTAGGGCGAGTAGCCGCGGCGGCGAAAGCGATCCGAGAGCGTCGTGAGAAAGGTCGCCAGGCGCTGGTCGGCGGTCTTGCGCGATAAAAGGCGCATCATGCGCCGGTCGTCGCGAAGCTCCTTGCTCATGCTACGATAAAGTTGGGTCCTGAGCTCGGGAAGCTCCTCGGAAAGCGTGTCCAGATGCTTGAAGGGAATTTCGCACACGGTGGTGGTTTCCAGCGCAATCACGCTGCCCGGGTAGGTCTCTTCGTCGATGCCGTCGAGGCCCACCAGCTCGCTTGGCAGATAGAAGTTGGTGAGCTGCTCAAAGCCCGAGCCTTCGCTGGTGACCTGCTTGAGACTGCCCGAGCGCACCGCAAAGACGCTCGAAAAACGCTCGCCCTGATGAAACAGCGCCTCGCCCTTTTTGAGCGGCGCGCGGCGGCGAATGATCGCGTCGAACTGGCTGATATCCTCGATCTGAAGCGCCAGCGGCAGGCACAGCGAGCTCAGGCTACAGGTCTGACAGCGAGGGGCTTGCAAAAGCGCCGAGCGCTGGCGGGCGGGAGTCGACATTACCATCTCCTTATAAACCGTAGGTGCCCATTATAGGATTCTTGAGTAGCGCTGGGCGAGCGGCGCCGACAGATGAGCGTCGAAGGCCATCGCCAGATGGCGGATCAACAGCCGACCGATCGGCGTCACGTTCAACACCGCGCCCGTGCGCTCGATCAAACCGTCACGTTCGGCCTGGGCGAGCCGTGACAGCGCATCACAAAAGTAAGCCTCGGCGTCGATGTCAAAGCGCGCGCCGACCAGGGCCAGGTCCAGGCGCATATCGCACATCAGCCGCTCGATCACCGCGCGGCGAATCAGGTCGTCCCGGCTCAGGCGAAGGCCCTTGCAGGTCGCAAGATGCCCCTCATCGAGCGCCGCGGCGTAGTCGTCGAGTTTGACCGGATTCTGGGCATAGACATCGTCGATGCGCGAAATGGCCGATACCCCCAGCCCGATCAGATCGCACTGGGCGTGGCTCGAATAGCCCTGGAAGTTACGCGTAAGCGTGCCCTCGCGCTGGGCGCGGGCCAGGCTATCCTCGGGCAGGGCAAAGTGATCCATGCCGATATGCACGTAGCCGGCACTGGCCAGCATTTCGATGCTTTTACGCAACATGGCGAGCTTTTCGTTAGCGTCGGGAAGCTCGGCTTCATCGATGCGCCGCTGCGGCGCGAAGCGCGCGGGCAGGTGGGCGTAGTTGAAAAGCGAAAGCCTGGCCGGCCCCAGCTCGATCACCTGCGAGAGCGTATCGGCAAAGCGGCGCTCGCTCTGGCGCGGAAGGCCATAAATCAAATCCACGTTGAGCGAGCCAAAGCCGAGCCGGTGTGCCTCGTCCATCAGCGTTTCGGTCAACTGCCGTGGCTGGACGCGGTTGATGGCGCGCTGCACGTCCGGGTCCAGGTCCTGCACGCCCAGGCTCAGCCGGTTGAAGCCGAGCGACTGCAGATGGCGCAGGGTGAACACGTCCGCCTCGCGCGGGTCGATCTCGATGGCGTAGTCGCGGTGCGGGTCGCTCGAAAGCCCGAAGCGGGCATCGAGACGGTCGATCAGATCGCCCATTTGCGACAGCGTCAAAAAGGTCGGCGTGCCGCCGCCCCAATGAAGCTGCTCGACCGGGCGCGAGGTGTCCACGTGGCGCGCGGCGAGCACCATCTCCCGGTCGAGCCGCGAAAGGTACGGCTCGGCGAGCTGACGGTTCTTCGTGGCGATCTTGTTGCAGGCGCAATAGAAGCAGATCTTCTCGCAAAACGGGATGTGCACGTAGAGCGAAAGCGCCCGGCCGCTTGGGTTGCTGCGCGAAAGCGCCTGGGTGAAGTCATCACACGTGAAGCCGTCGTGAAAGGCAAGCGCCGTTGGGTAGGAGGTGTAGCGCGGCCCGCTCGTGTCGTAGCGGCGCACGAGCGCCTCGTCCCAAACGGGGGCAAAGGGGGCAGCGGTCGCGTGGGCGCAGGTCGGCATAAAGGCTCCCGGGCAGAGAAACGAACGCCAGGTTCGTTCGATGGCGTCCTAGAAGATACCCCGGCGCGCCTGGCGGCTTCTTGCGTCAGGTCAAGAAAGCCCGACAAACGCGCCGGGCAAACGCTCAGTGATGTGCCGCCTGGGGCCAGAGCGTCCCGAGCTGGTAGAGTGCGAAGCTGATGATGACGAGCGCGGCCAGGGTGCGGGTGGCGGGGTGGCGAATGAGGTTTGAAAGTGCTCGCGCGGCCAGGCCAGTAGCCAGCAGTGCCGGCAGCGTTCCCAAACCAAAGGCGCCCATCAACAGCGCCCCCTGGGCCGGGGCGGCGGTGGCCATGCTCCAGGCGAGCATCGAGTACACCAGCCCGCAGGGCAGCCAACCCCAGAGCGCGCCGAGCGCCACCGCCTGGGGCAGGCGCACCACCGGCATCAGCCGCCGGCCCAGCGGCTCGATGACGCGCCAAAGCCTTCGCCCCAACCCTTCCAGCGCCAAAAGCCCCTTCCACCAGTTGGCGATATAGAGCGCCATGAGGATCAGCATCACCGCGGCGAAGACCTCGAGCACCACTCGCGCGGCGGGGGCGAGGGTGACCAGCGTGCCGAGCGCGGCGGCAAGTGTCCCGGCCACCATGTAGCTTGCGATGCGCCCGAGGTTGTAGCCCAGCATCAACCCGGCCATGCGCGCGGGGCGGCGCATGCTCGGCGGCACCGCAAAGGCCAAAGCACTCATGATGCCGCCGCACATGCCGATGCAGTGTGCCCCGCCGAGCAGGCCAAATACCCAGGCGGCAAGCAGCGGGGGTAGATCGAAGCCGGTGGGGTTCACCGGCGCGGCTCGTCGCGCTCGGCGGGCGCTTTTGCCCGGCGGCGACTGGGGGGCGCGGCCAGGTCGTCATCGAACAGGATGCGATGGGCGGGGCTGTCGAGGTCGTCGAACTGATCGTTGCTCACCGCCCAGAAAAATGCCCAGACGGCCAGCGCCAGCAGCAGCAGCGACAGCGGAATCAACAGATAAAGACTCGTCATGCGGGCTCCCAGTGATGAGCGGGCAGATGCTGACGGCGACCGCGTGCGCCGCGTTTCAGCCGCAGGGCGTTGCCGACGACCACCAGCGAGCTCAGCGACATGCCGAGCGCGGCAAGCCAGGGCGGCACGAGGCCGAGTGCGGCCAGCGGCAGCGCCAAACCGTTGTAAGCGACCGACCAGGCGATGTTCTGGCGCATCACCCGGCGGGTGGCGCGGGCAAGCGAGAGCGCCTCGACCACGCGGACCAGACGCGGGCTCAGTAGCAGCGCGTCGGCCCGGGTCTGGGCCAGATCCGTGGCGCCGTTCATCGCCAGCGCCACGTCGGCCCCGGCCAGCACCGGGACGTCGTTGATGCCGTCGCCGACCATCAACACCCGCTCGCCTTTGGTTTGTAACGCCTGGATGCGCGCAAGCTTCTCTTCAGGCGTGGCGCGGGCCTGCCAGGTCGCGATACCGAGCGTTTGGGCCAGCGCTTGGACAGGAGCGCGCTCGTCGCCGGAAAGTAGCTCGACGTCGAGACCGAGCGCCTGGAGCCTGGCCACGGTCTCGGCGGCGTCGTCGCGTAGGGTGTCTTCGAGGCGAAACCAGGCACTTGGAGTAAAAGCGCCGTCGGCGCCTTCCCGGCTGAGTAACAGCCACTGGCCGGGCCCGGGCGGTGTGATGTCGCCCGCGGCGAACGCCGCCCGGCCCAGGCGCCAGCGCTTGCCGTCGAGCGTGGCGCCGAGGCCCTGGTTTGAGTGACGAACGACGTCGCACGCGGTGAGCGCCGGCTCGCGAAACGGGCGAAACGCCGAGGCGATCGGGTGTTCTGAGTGCGCCTCGATGGCGGCGGCGATCTGCCGGGCGTGGGGCTCGCTTAACGCGCCGAGCGTTTGAGTCGCGGCCAGGCGCATCTCGCCGTGGGTAAGCGTGCCGGTCTTGTCGAACACCACGCGGGTCACGCCGGCAAGCGCCTCCAGCGCGTCGGCCCGGGTGATCAGCACGCCGCGCCGGTAAAGCGCGGCGTGGCCGGTCGCCAGTGCGGTGGGCGCGGCCAGCGCCAGTGCGCAGGGGCAGGTGACCACCAGTACCGAAAGCGTCACCCACAACGCCCGGTCAGGGTCGATAAATAGCCAGGCGGTGGCCACGCAAAGCGTGACCAGTAAAAGGCGTAGCACGAAGCGGTGCGCCATGGTGTCGGCAATACGGGCAAGCCGCGGGCGGTGCGCGAACGCCCGGTCGGTCAGGTCGAGCACGCTGTTGATCGTCGACTCACGCCCGGCGTGGGTGACGCGCACGATCAGCGCGTTCTCCACGTTTTGGCTGCCGCCGATGACGCGCCCGCCGGGGCGTCTGGTCACCGGCAAAAACTCACCGGTCAGCATCGACTCATCGAGACTCGATTCGCCCTGCTCGATGATGCCGTCGGCGGGCACCGTGGCGCCCGGGTTCACTCTCACCCGCTCGCCGGCCTTGAGCAGGCTCGCCGGCACCACCCGCTCCGCGCCGTCGTCCTCCAGGCGCAGCGCGGCGGCGGGCAGGGCGTGGCTCAGCGCGTTGCCGCCGGCGCGCCGGGTGCGCGCTTCGATATGGCGGCTCAACAGCAAAAAGAAGGTGAACATGGCGATGGAGTCGAAATAGACGTCGCCCTGGCCCTTGAACACCGCGTAGACACTGGCGCCATAGGCAAGCATCAGCGCGAGTGCCACCGGCACCTCCATGGTGAGCCGCCGGTGGGCAAGCGCGTTGGCGGCAGCGCGAAAAAACGGCCAGGCGGAGAAGGCTACCACCGGCGTGGTCAGCGAGAGCGACAGCCAGTGAAATAGCGCGAAGAAGTGATCGCCAAGCTCGTTTGGCCCCGCCACGTAGAGCGGGACCGAGAACATCACCACCTGCATCATGCCCACGGCGGCCACGATCAGCCGGCGCACGCTCATGCGTGCCTCCCGCTTCTGGCGGGCCAGCGCCCGATCCGGCTCGAAGGGCATGGCCTCGTAGCCGATCGCGGCCAGCTCGGCAAAAATGTGTGAGGGCGCGAGTATGGCCGGGTCCCAGCTCACCCGCAGGCGGTGCTCGGTCAGATTCACCGCGCTGCCGGTGATGCCTTCCAGTGCGTTCAGATGGTGCTCGATCAGCCAGGCACAGGCGGCGCAGGTGATGTTCTCCACCGCCAACGTGGCGCTGACATCGCGCTCGCGCGGATGAACGAACTGCGCCTGCAACTCCGGGTGATCGAACGCCGTCCAGGTCTCGGCCCGGGCGCGGTCGTCCGCCGGGCGGGGGGAGAGCTCGGTGCGGTAGCGGTAGTAGCCTTCGAGCCCGCCTTCGACGATGGCGTGGGCCACCGCCTCGCAGCCCGGGCAGCAAAGCGGTTTGGCCGCACCGTCCAGGGTGATCGTCCAGGGGGCGCCGGCGGGCACCGGCGCGCCGCAGTGGTAACACGCCGCGCTCACGGCGCCCCCGCCGGGGCCAAACGCACCGCGGCGTCGCTTGGCAGGGTAATCTCGCCGTTGAGCCGCCAATCCGGCGCCTGGCTCGGCGCAAGCGTCACGTAGCGCCGGTAGGCAAGCCCCACCGGGGCCTGGCCGACGTAATGGCCGCCCCGACGGTGAGTCAGCGTCAGGCGCACATCGCGCTCGTCCCGGGTGGGGTGAATCAGGCTGAGCGCGAGCGCTGCCGGTCGCGCCTGGCCTTCGAGGTCGAGCACCACGTCCTGGGTCATCGGGTCGACGTAGAGCGTCGCGGAAAGATTGAGCGCCTCGGCGCGTTCGGCCTTTTCGAGCACCGCGTTGATCATCTTGCCGTGTTCGAAATAGTCCTCCTGCACCACCATGCCGTCGAAGGTGTTGAGCGCCACGACCGCAAAGGCCACGCTCATCAGCATCGACGAGAGCAAAAGCGTCAGCAAGCACCAGGGCCAGAACTGACGATACCAGGGCGGCGGCGCGGGCTCGAACATGGCTTATCTCCTCTCACCGCTCAAAAAACGCGCCGGCCGCCGCGCCAGCGGCTCGCCCGACTCGGAGGCAAGCACGAAGCTGAACGACTGGCTGGGGGAGGCGCCGGCGGGCGCACTCACGCTGACGACTCGGTTTGTAGAGCCGCCGCCGGGCACCTTGATCGCGCGGGTGTCGAGCCGGGCGCCGGTAAGCGCCTCGACGCCCAGGCGGTAGGTATGCGCCTGGCGGTCGTGGTTGCGCACCGTCAGCCGGTAGACGTTTTGAACCTCGCCGCCCTCGATGACGCTATAGAGCGTGCCGCGCGCGCGCTCGGCCTCGAGGCTTGCCGGCGCGCGCTGAGTGAGCGCCCACGTAAGCAGTGCGAGCGTGAGCGCCAGCAGCAAAAGCGCCCCCGCTCGGTAACGCCAGGCGCGCGGCGCCGGACGACCCTCGAGGCGGTTCTGGGTGGTGTAGCCCACCAGCCCCGTGGGGCGGTTAAGGCGCGTCATGACCGTATCGCAGGCATCCACGCAGGCCGCGCACTGGATACAGGCGTACTGCAGCCCGTCGCGTATGTCGATACCGGTAGGGCAGACCTGCACGCACAGCTGGCAGTCGACGCAGTCGCCTTTGGACGTGGGCTCACCCCCGCGCGGCTCGCCGCGGGCAGTATCATAGGCCACGGTGAGCGTGTCGCGGTCGACCATCACCGACTGAAAGCGTGCGTAGGGACACATGTGCAGGCAGACCTGCTCGCGCAGCCAGCCGGCGTTGAGATAAGTGAAGAAGGTAAAAAAGCCGACCCAGAACAGCGCCCAGCCACCGGCCTCGAGCGTCACGACGTCGAGCGCGAGCGTGCGGATCGGCGCGAAGTAACCCACGATCGTGATGCCGGTGGCCAGCGCCATCAGTGCCCACAGCGCGTGCTTGACGAGCTTACGCGGGGCCCAAACGGCGGGGCCTTTTTTATCGCGGCGCAGGCGGCGATGGCGCGAGCCCTCCAGGCGGTGCTCGACCCACATGAACAGAAACGTCCAGACGCTTTGCGGGCAGGTGTAGCCGCACCACACCCGCCCTAAAAGCCGGGTGACGAAGAACAGGCCAAAGGCGGCGGCGATGAATAAAAGCGCCAGCAGGATGAACTCCTGAGGGTAGAACGTGGCGCTCAGCAGGTGGAACTCGCGCCCGGGTATGTCGAGCCAGAGGGCCGGGCGGCCCTGAATATTGATCCAGGGCAGCAGAAAAAAGCCGCCCATCAACAGCACATTGAGCCGCCGGCGAAGCGCCTGGAAGACCCCCTTGCTCTCGCGCACGTAAAGATGCCCGCGCAGGCGCACACCGGCTTCACCAAACGTGGCCGGCGGCGGGGTGACGTCCTGTAGGGGAATCGGCTGCATCAAATTCGGTCTCGCGAAAAGGGCTCGAAGGGCGCTTGGCGTTTGATCATAACAACAATCGCGGGCGCGTTCGTTGTCCTGGGTGATCGAGGCCCAAACGCGGGTGCGACAAATGCGCGCCTAATCGCCGTCGGCGTTTTTAAACCGCAGGCTGTAAACGTAGGCGGCGACCAGGTGAACGCGCGCCTCGCCGATGAAGGGCGCCTGGGCGGGCATCACGCCGCTTCTTCCTTCGGTCAGGGTCTGGCGGATGGCATCCGCCACGCTTTGGTCTGGCGCGCGGTAAAGCCAGATATCGTTGGTCAAATTCGGCGCGCCGAGGGCCTGGTTGCCGGTGCCGTTGGCGCCGTGGCAGGCCACGCAAAAGCTTGCGTAGCGCTGCGCGCCGCTTTGGGCGCGGGCGGCGTCGTGCTCCAGCTCAGAAAGTGCGAGCACGTGCTGGGTCAAATCCTCGATGGCCTCCTCGCCCAGGTGCGCCCAGGCGGGCATCACGCCGCGCCGGCCTTGAGTGAGCGTGGTGAGCAGCGCCTCGGGCTCGCCGCCGTAGAGCCAGTCGTCGTCGGTCAGGTTGGGGAAGCCGTCACCGCCCTGGGCACCCACGCCGTGGCACACGGCGCAGTTGTTGGCGAAAAGCCGCCCGGCGATCTGCATGGCCTCGCCATTCTGGGCAAGCTCGGGAATCGGTACGTCGTGATAGCGGGCGAAGATCGGGCCGAAGCGCGCCTCGGCGGCGGCCACCTCCTCTTCCCACTGCGCCTGCTGGCTCCAGCCCAGAAGGCCCTTGAAGTTGCCAAGGCCGGGGTAGAGTGCCAGGTAGCCAAGGGTAAACACCACCGTGGCCACAAACAGATAGAACCACCATCGCGGCATGGGGTTATCGAACTCCTCTATACCGTCGACCTCGTGACCGGTGGTGCGATGAGAGTGCGGCTCATCATTGGATATCGTGTCGCGCCCGGCGTTGGCCGCCACCACCCAGACCACCAGCACCAGCGTGATCAACGTCAAGGCGATCACCCAGACGCTCCAGAAACCGGGCAGGGCGTTGTCCCACAGATCGCTCACCGGCGGTCCTCCCGCTCGTCGTGCGGCTCGTCGTCGGCGAAGGGCAGATTCGCCGCCTCGTCGAACGCCTTGTGCTGGCGCCGGGAGTAGGCCCAACGCACGATGCCGATGAACGCGATGATCAACAGCAGGGTGATCAGCCCGCGAAAGGTGCCGGTCGTCATTTAGCGCGTCCCCTCCAGCACCGTGCCGAGCTGCTGTAGGTAGGCCACCAGCGCGGTGATCTCCGGGGTGCCTTCGACCGCCGCGCGGGCGCCGTCGATCTGCTCGTCGGAGTAGGGCACGCCCAAACGCTTGAGCGCACGCATCTTGGCCGGCGTGTCGGCGCCGTCGAGCTCGCGCTCGAAAAGCCAGGGGTAGGCGGGCATGATCGACTCCGGCACCACGTCGCGCGGGTTGTAAAGATGCGCCCGGTGCCAGGCGTCGCTATAGCGCCCGCCGACCCGGGCCAGATCCGGCCCGGTGCGCTTGGAGCCCCAGAGAAAGTTGTGCTCATAAAGGCCTTCGCCGGCCACGCTGTAGTGGCCATAGCGCTCGGTTTCGGCGCGAAACGGGCGGATCATCTGCGAATGGCAGCCCACGCACCCTTCGCGGCGGTAGATATCGCGCCCTTCGAGCTCGAGCGCGGTCAGCGGCGTCAGCCCCTCGACGGGCTCGGTGACGTCCTTTTGAAAAAACAGCGGCACGATTTCGGCAAGCCCACCAAAGCTGATCGCCACCAGAATCAGCGCGCCCAGAAGCCCGGCGTTTTTTTCGACCAGCTCATGCTTCATGGCGGGCCTCCCGATGACGGGCTTTTTCGTGATGGGCCTGGTTGTGAGGGCCTTGGTTGTGAGCGGCCTGGTCGAGCGCGGCGCGCGACGAGGCGGCCTTGATCGTCATGTAGACATTGAACGCCATGACCAGCGTGCCCGCCAAAAACAAAAGCCCACCCAGCAGGCGCACGAGATAGCCCGGGTGGCTCGCCTCGACCGCATCGACGAAGCGGTACATCAGCGTGCCGTCGGCGTTGACCGCGCGCCACATTAGCCCCTGGATGACGCCATTGGCCCACATCGCCATGACGTACAAAAGCGTGCCGCACAGCGCGAGCCAGAAGTGCAGCGCGATCAGCGGCGTCGAGTACATGGCGGTGCGCCCGTAAAGGCGTGGAATCATGTGATAGAGCGAGCCGAAGGTGATCATCGCTACCCAGCCAAGCGCGCCGGAGTGAACGTGACCGATGTTCCAGTCGGTGTAGTGGGAGAAGGCATTGACGGTCTTGATCGCCAGCATCGGGCCTTCAAAGGTCGCCATCCCGTAGAAGGTCAGCGCGGTGACCAGAAAGCGCAGGATCGGGTCGGTGCGCAGCTTATGCCAGGCACCCGAAAGCGTCATGATGCCGTTGATCATGCCGCCCCAGGAGGGCACCAGCAGTATGATCGACATCACCATGCCCAGCGACTGCGCCCAGCTCGGCAGCGCCGTGTAGTGAAGGTGGTGCGGGCCGGCCCACATGTAGATCATGATCAGCGCCCAGAAATGGACGATGGAGAGCCGGTAGGAGTAAATCGGCCGCTCGGCCTGTTTGGGCACGAAGTAGTACATCATGCCGAGAAACCCGGCGGTCAGGAAAAAGCCCACCGCGTTGTGGCCGTACCACCACTGCACCATGGCATCCACCGCACCCGCGTAGAGCGAAGTCGAATACATCGGCGTGACCGGAAGCGCGGCGTTATTGACGATATGCAGCACCGCAATGGTGAGAATGAACGCCGCAAAGAACCAGTTGGCCACGTAGATGTGCGAGGTTCTACGCCGCTTGAGCGTCATCAGAAACACGATCGCGTAGCAGATCCACACCACCGCCAGCACGATGCTGATCGGCCATTCGAGTTCGGCGTACTCCTTGGTGGTGGTGTAGCCCATCGGTAGCGATACCAGCGCCGAGACGATCACCGCCTGCCAGCCCCAAAAGGTGAAGGCGGCGAGCCGGTCGCTATAGAGCCGTGTCTGGCAGGTGCGCTGAACCACGTAATAGGAAGTGGCAAACAGCGCCGAGCCGCCGAAAGCGAAGATGACGAGATTCGTGTGCAGCGGGCGCAGCCGGCCAAAGCTCGTCCAGGCAAGCCCCAGGTTCAGCTCCGGCCATACCAGCTGGGCGGCCAGCAACAGCCCCACGCCCATACCAACGATCGCCCACACCACGGCCATGATCGCGAACTGGCGAACGACCTTGTAGTTGTAAATATCGCTATAGACATCGCTGTAAACGGGCGAAGCGGTGCGGGGTGGTACGGTTTGCATAGTGAATCCCATCGATCGCGAGAGGGCATCAAGGCCCTGGGCGAGTCTAGCCTGGCCGGGCGCCGAGCTAAATAGCGCCGGTGGGAAAAGCCTCGCGCGAGATTCGGGTCAGATTATGACAGTTTTGATTGACGCGCCGGGGGCAATTACGGCATTCTTCGACGGCGCTTTCGCAGGCCCCCGGGCCCTGGTCGCCAACACGCTAATTTGAATCAAAATTCTTTCAGCGTATTGACACCCAACCCGAACCCTGTAGAATGCAGCGCCACGTGACCAGCGGGTGGTTAGCTCAGTTGGGAGAGCACCAGCCTTACAAGCTGGGGGTCACTGGTTCGAACCCAGTACCACCCACCATTTTTAATGGGTTGGCACGTGTAGCAGTAAAAGTTGATGTAATGCGGACCGGTAGTTCAGTTGGTTAGAATGCCGGCCTGTCACGCCGGAGGTCGCGAGTTCGAGTCTCGTCCGGTCCGCCACATCATCGTTTATTGCCAAGTTATCGCTATTCGGACCGGTAGTTCAGTCGGTTAGAATGCCGGCCTGTCACGCCGGAGGTCGCGAGTTCGAGTCTCGTCCGGTCCGCCACGATAACCTGATGTAGTAAATGATCAAGCGCGCCTGCGTTGATTATTGGGTGGTTAGCTCAGTTGGGAGAGCACCAGCCTTACAAGCTGGGGGTCACTGGTTCGAACCCAGTACCACCCACCATTTAAAAGCGCCTCTGAACCGCCTTTAAATGGTCGATCCAAAAGTGGACCGGTAGTTCAGTCGGTTAGAATGCCGGCCTGTCACGCCGGAGGTCGCGAGTTCGAGTCTCGTCCGGTCCGCCATCGATTTTTCCTTCCTGCTTTATATTTTCTCTCCAATTCGTTTTTATCAATTGATTTGAGCCCTTTCGCGCTCGAATACCCTCTATTCACGCTTTATGCATAAAAAAACCCCGAGCCGTGGCCCAGGGTCATCGTGTTTGTGTGCCTGACGTTTAGCCAATCGCGCTCACGCCGGCCCTGGCGATTTGAACGTCCTGCTCGGGTTTGACGCCGGAAACGCCGACGGAGCCGACCACCTGGTCATCCACCATGATCGGTACGCCGCCGGTGAGCATGCCCGTCAGCGGCGCAGAAACAAACGCCGTGCGCCCGCCGTTGATCATGTCTTCGAACACCTGGGTTTCCTTGCGCCCAATGGCGGCATTACGCGCCTTGTGCGTGGCGACATCGGCGCTGAAGGGGGCGGCGCCGTCGAGGCGGCGAAGGCCCAGCAGATGGCCGCCGTCGTCGGCCACGGCGATGGTCACTGCCCAGCCCTGGCGTTCGGCCTCTTGTTGCGCGGCGTCGAGCACGCGGTTGACATCGGTGTGACCCAGTACGGCTTTGGTTTTCATACGGCGTTTCCTTTTGCGTTGTCGTGTAAGCGATTATTCAGGCGCCCGGCTTCGTGAGCAGGCGCCAGGTGGTCAATCAGGCGAGCGCGGCGTCGACGACCTCGACCCAGTGGCGCACCGGCGTGCGGTTGGCGCTCGCCAGATGGGTTTGGCAGCCGATATTGGCGGTGACGATCATTTCCGGGTCACCGGCTTCCAGCGCTGCGAGCTTGTTGTCGCGAAGCTGGGTCGCGATCTCCGGCTGAGTGATCGAGTAGGTGCCTGCCGAGCCGCAGCATAGGTGACTATCCTGCACCGGCGTGAGCGTGAAGCCAAGCCGGGTCAGCACGCCTTCGACCGCGCCGTTAAGCTTTTGCGCGTGTTGCAGCGTGCAGGGGCAGTGAAATGCCAGGCGCTTTTGTGCTTGAACGCTCAGTTTCTCAAGCGGCTCCTCGCGCAGGACCTCGACGATATCCCGGGCCAGGGCGCTGACGCGCTTCGCCTTGTCGGCGTAGGCGGGGTCGTCTTTCAGCATCTCGCCGTACTCTTTCACAAACGCCCCGCAGCCGCTGGCGGTCTGAACGATCGCCTCGATGCCACTTTCGACGTGGGGCCACCAGGCGTCAATATTGGCGCGCATGCGCTCGCGCCCGGCCTCCTGGGCGTTCAGGTGGAAGTCGATCGCCCCACAGCAGCCCGCTTCCTGAACCGGCGTCAGGCCGATATCGAGCCGGTCGAGTAGCCGTGCCGTGGCGGCGTTGGTGTTGGGCGAAAGCCCGGGCTGCACGCAGCCCTCGAGAATCAGCATCTGGCGCGTGTGGGCGCTTTGCGGGCGCTTGCCGGCGTCCACCGGGGGCGGCGGCATCTTGGCTCTGAGCGGGCCCGGCACCAGCGGCTTGAAGGTCTGGCCGAGTGTTAACAGCGCCTTGAAGCGTTTGGGCTCGACCATCATCTTTCTAAGTGCGAAGCGAGTGGCGCGCTCGGCGGCCGGGCGCGGTACTCGGCGCTCGATTTCCGCGCGGCCGATGTTCAATAGCTTGTGGTACTCGACCCCGGACGGGCAGGTGGTTTCGCAGTTCTGGCAGGTCAGGCAGCGGTCGAGATGCAGGCGTGTCTCTTCGGTCACCTGGCTGTCGTCGTCCGCGCTCTCAAGAAGCTCCTTCATCAGATAAATGCGCCCGCGCGGGCCGTCGCGCTCGTCGCCCAACAGCTGGTAGGTGGGGCAGGTGGCGTTGCAAAAACCGCAGTGAACGCAGGTGCGAAGAATCCGCTCGGCTTCCTGGATATGGGGTTTCTGGCGATCGGCATCGGTAAAGTGCGTTTGCATGAAAGCTCTCCTTAAAGCCCCGCGTACAGCCGGCCCGGGTTGAAAATACCGTGGGTATCGAGCTCGGCCTTGAGCCTTTTGTGATACTTCTCGACGACCGGGTCGAGCGGCGTGAAGGGCGAGTCCGCCCCGCCCTGGGCTGCGGGCGTAAAGCAGGTAGCGTGGCCGCCGGCCTGCTGGCAGGCGCGGCGCAGCGCCTCACCGTCATGGGTCTTGATCCAGCGCTGGCTGCCCGCCCAGTCGTAAAAAATATCCGTCTCGTCAACGTCGATATCGAGCGGCGCGGTGTGGGGCGGGAGCGAGGCGCGCCAGAGTGCCTGGCCGGAGGTCAGCGTGAAGAAGTCGTGCTGGTGGTCGCGCAGCTGAGTCCAGAACGCATCCTCGAGCGGCTCTCCGCCCAGGCGCTCCCGGGTCGCCTTCACCGAGCTTTGGCCGCCTTCCAGGCGAAGGAACAGCGTGTTCTGGTGCCAGGCCGCGCCGGTGATCGGCAGCGGCTCGCGGCCAAGCGTGGAGAGTGAGCTTAGCGCGTCCTCGATACCCATGTCGTCAAGGCGCAGGCTGTCGGTGGCCGCCGGCCGGGGCAATACCTTGAAGGAGATATCGGCCAGCACGCCGAGCGTACCCTGAGCGCCGGCCATCAGCCGCGAGACGTCGTAGCCGGCGACGTTTTTCATCACCTCGCCGCCAAAGCGCAGCAGTTTGCCTTCTTGCGTGATGACGTGAGAGCCGAGCACGAAGTCCCGCGCCGCGCCCGCCCAGGGGCGGCGCGGGCCGGAAAGGCCGGTGGCGACAGCGCCGCCAATGGTACTGGCCTGGCCAAAGCTCGGCGGCTCGAAGGGCAGCATTTGATGCTCTGCGGCGAGCGCGGCTTCGAGTGTGGCAAGGCGGGTGCCGGCGCGCACGGTCACGACCAGCTCGACCGGGTCGTAGGTGATGATGCCGCTATGCTCGGTCATATCGAGCGTGATACCCTCGACCGGCCGGCCGTAAAAGCCGCGAGTGTCGCCGCCCTTGATGCGCAGCGGCGCGCGGCTTTGGTAGGCGTTGGCCACCTGCTGGCAAAGGGCCTCGCTGATATCGCGATCCGGCGCCCGTGTCGCTGGGTCAGTCGCTGGTTCAGTCATGGTCATTCCTTTCTCTCGTTCGCGGCGGCCTTTTTAAAAACGCGGCAGCTCCGGGTGGGGCAGATCGTTGTTGTGCACGTGCATGGCGCCAAACTCGGCGCAGCGTGCAAGCGTGGGGATGTTCTTGCCCGGATTGAGCAGACGCTTGTCGTCGAACGCTGCCTTCACCGCGTGAAACACGGTGATCTCATCGGCCTGGAACTGGCTGCACATCTGGTTGATCTTCTCGCGACCCACGCCGTGCTCGCCGGTGATCGAGCCGCCGGCGGCGACGCACAGCTCCAGAATCTTGCCGCCCACGTCCTCGGCAAGCTCGAGCTCGCCTTCCTTGTTGGCATCGAACAGGATCAGCGGATGCATGTTGCCGTCACCGGCGTGAAAGACGTTGGCGACCCTCAGACCGCTCTCCTCAGAGAGCGCCGCGATGCCCTTGAGTACCCGCGGCAGCTCCTTGCGCGGAATGGTGCCGTCCATGCAGTAGTAGTCCGGCGACATGCGGCCCACCGCAGGGAAGGCGTTCTTGCGCCCGGCCCAGAATTTGGCCCGCTCGGCCTCGTCCCTGGCCTGCTGAATGTCGGTAGCGCCGGCTTTTTCCAGTACCCGGCGCACGGTCTCGCAGTCATCGTCCACGTCCGCTTCGACGCCGTCGAGTTCGCACAGCAGGATCGCCTCGGCGTCCAGCGGGTAGCCCGCCCGCACGAAGTCCTCGGCGGCCTGGATAGCGAGTTTGTCCATCATCTCGAGCCCGCCGGGCACGATACCGGCGGCGATGATGTCGCCTACCGCGCGGCCGGCCTTCTCGACATCGTCGAAGCTCGCCATCAGCACCTTGGCGACGGTGGGCTTGGGCAAAAGCTTCACGGTGATCTCGGTGACCACGCCGAGCATGCCCTCGGAGCCGTTGATCAGCGCGAGCAGATCGAAGCCCGGGGCATCAAACGCCTCCGAGCCGAGCGTCATGTGCTCGCCTTCGATGGTCAATACGTCGACGCGCAGCACGTTATGTACGGTCAGCCCGTACTTCAGACAGTGCACGCCGCCGGCGTTTTCCGCCACGTTGCCGCCGATCGAACAGGCGATCTGCGAGGAGGGGTCCGGCGCGTAGTAAAGCCCGAAAGGCGCGGCGGCCTCGGAGATCGCCAGATTGCGCACGCCGGGCTGCACCCGGGCAAGCCTGGCGTCCGGGTCGACGTCGATGATCTTGTTGAAGCGCGACATGACCAGCAAAACGCCTTGTTCTAGCGGCAGCGCCCCGCCGGAAAGGCCGGTGCCGGCGCCGCGAGTCACCACCGGCACGCCAAGTTCGAAACAACACTTCAAGAGCGCCTCGACCTGCTCGAGGTTTTCCGGCAGCGCCACCAGCATGGGCAGCACGCGGTAGGCCGCCAGGCCGTCGCACTCAAAGGGGCGCAGATCCTCTTCGCGAGAGAGCAGAGTGAGCGTCGGGGCGGCGCGCTCGAGGGCAGTGAGCACCTCGCGCTTGTCACGGTCGATCAGCTCGCCGTCGAGGCGCGCGTCATAGAGGATATTCATATCCCCTCCTGTTATTAGGGTACTGATTTTTTAAAAACGCTAGGTCACGGGATAGCCGCTAATCTGAGCTTTTTTTGTGTACCTGTCCAGCCTGTGGTGCAATGGTCTGACCAGTTGATGGTCGCCCCTTTACCGTTGGAGACACCTGCGTGACATCCTCATTCATGGAACCCTCGCTTGGCCGGCGTGCCCCGGAGCACGTGGCAGCGAGAATCGAAGAGCTGATTCTTGAAGGGGTGTTTCGCCCGGGCCAGCTGCTGCCTTCCGAGCGCCGGCTATGTGAGCGGCTGGGCGTTTCTCGCGCCTCGCTGCGTGAAGGCCTTCGCATTCTGCGCAGTAAAAGCATCATCGAGACCCGCCAGGGGCGCGGTTCGGTCGTGGCCTCGCTGCTCCCCATGCCTCAGCAGGGGCCGCTGATGCACCTGTTTCGCGACCATCCACGTACGCTGTTCGATTTGCTGGAAGTGCGCTCGCTGCTGGAGGGGGAGTCCGCGTACCTGGCCGCTCGCCGCGGCACCTCGATGGACCGCGTGCTGATTACCCGGCGCTATCAGGAGATGGCCGAGTACGTCGAACACGCCGAGCCAATCGACGTGGAGCAGCTGGCGCGCTTTGATCACGCCTTCCATTTGGCGATCTCCCAGGCCTCGCACAACCCGGTGCTGGTGCACACCCTGCAAAGCCTGACGGATCTGCTGCTGAGCTCGGTGTTTGCCTCGGTGAAGCACCTTTACCACCGCCCGGCGCCGCGCGCGATGATCAACCACCAGCACCAGCAACTTTTCGAAACCGTCATCGCCGGCGACGCTGACGGCGCACGGCGCGTCGCGCTAGAGCACCTTTCCAGCATCACCGAGCTCTTGCGCGAGCTGGACCTCGAGAACGAGCGGTTGGAGCGCTCGGCGATGCGCCTTGAGGAGTGGCGTTAGCGTTTGCCCGAGCGGCCAGGCCCTCGTGATTGCCTGAATGCCAGCGCGGGCGCTACGCTAACGCGACCCAGCTAACAAACGATGACACAGCAAGCAGACCCAACAGAACAAGAGGAATGAGCATGGCCATTTATCAGTTTGGTGAGCAGCGCCCCGACATCGGCGACGACGTCTACGTTGCCGAGACCGCCGATGTGATCGGGCAGGTGACGCTGAAAGCCCGCGCCAGCGTCTGGTATCAGGCGGTGCTGCGCGGCGATACCGAGCGGTTGGAGGTGGGAGAGCAGAGCAACATTCAGGACGGCGCGGTGCTGCACGCCGACCCCGGCTTTCCCCTGACCGTGGGTAAGGGCGTGACCGTCGGTCATCAGGCGATGCTGCACGGCTGTACGGTGGAGGATGGCTGTCTGATCGGCATTCAGGCGGTGATTCTCAACGGCGCGGTGATTGGCGAGAACAGCCTGGTCGGCGCCTGCGCTTTCGTGAAGGAGGGCGCGGTGTTTCCGCCCAACTCGTTGATCGTCGGCTCTCCCGCGCGGGTGGTGAAAACGCTGCCCGAAAGTGCAGTGGAGGGGCTCAAGCTGAACGCGCAAAGCTACGTGGAGCGTGGCCAGCAACACGCCAAAGAACTCAAGAAAATCGGTTGAAAAGCCGACGTTAAGCGCATAAAAAACCACCCCGAAGGGTGGTTTTTTGCGTTGGGCCAGGCCCGCTAAACGCCTGCAGCCGCTACATCAGCGTGTCGGTCACCCCCAGAACGTAGAAGGCAATCAGCGCGATGATACCGGCAAACGTCAGGTAGTAGATCGTCGGCAGGATGGTAATGCGGATCGTGGCGCCCTCGCGGCCCAGAAGGCCCACGGTGGCAGAGGCGGCCACCACGTTGTGGATGGCGATCATGTTGCCCGCTGCCGCGCCTACGGCTTGAAGGGCGATCATCATGGCGGTCGACACGCCCAGGGTTTGCGCTACGTTAAACTGGAACTCGGCCAGCATCAGATTGGAAACCGTGTTGGAACCGGCGATAAAGGCCCCCAGCGCACCGACGGCCGGGGCGAAGAAGGGATAGACATCGCCCACGCCGTTGGCCACGGCCTGCGCCATCATCACCGGCATGGAGACCAGATCCGCTCCGTTTACACCGGAGTTGATCAGAATACGCACCATCGGCACGGTGAAAATCAGCACGAAGCCTGCGCCGAAGATGGTTTTAGTGGACTCCGACACCGCCGCCTTCAGCTGGCCGCCGTTCATCCTGTGCAGGAAGTAGGTAATCAACACGACCGCCAGGATGATGCCACCGGGTAGGTACAGCGGCTGTACGCCGCCGCTCACGCCGGTTTCACCGAGGATGTTCGCCCAGTTCAGGTTGATAGACGTCAGTGCGACACGAAGCGGCTCGATGGTGCGCGAGGCGACCAAAAAGAGCGCCAGCAGCACGTAGGGAATCCAGCCTCTGAGCGTGGACATCGGCGCCCGGCCGGCCACGTCTTCCATTTTGATTTGCAGGTTGCCGATCCACTCATCCGGCCAGGACGTCGCTTCGGGGAAGTCCCAGGTGTCCTTGGGCAGCAAGAAGCCCTTGCGCGCCGCTGGTACCACGATGGCCAGGCCAATCATGGCGCCGATCATCGAGGGGAATTCCGGGCCGAGGAAGACGCCGACCAGCATGTAAGGCACGACGAACGAGATGCCGGTGAAAATGGCAAACGGGGTAATCGACAGGCCCTCTTTCCAGGACTTGTTGGCACCGAAAAAGCGCACCATCACGGTGACCAGAATCAATGGCATCAGTATGCCAATGATGGCGTGAGTGATCGCCACTTCGCTGGTGATCAGCCTGAAAAACACCTCCCAGGAAGAGCCGTTGGCAACAAGCGCCTCGGTGATCCCGTTGCGGTCGACCCCGGTGCCCACGCCCACGATGATCGGCGTACCTACCGCGCCAAACGACACCGGCGTGGACTGGATCATCATGCCCGCCACCACGGCGGCCAGCGCCGGAAAGCCCAGTGCGACCATCAAGGGGGCGGCCACGGCGGCGGGCGTACCAAAGCCCGAAGCGCCTTCGATGAAACAGCCAAACAGCCATGCCACGATCAGCGCCTGCACGCGACGGTCCGGGCTGATACCGGAGAAGCCGTTGCGAATCGCCATGATGCCGCCGGAGTGTTTGAGCGTGTTGAGCAGCAAAATCGCGCCGAAGATGATCCACAAAAGCCCGGCGGTCTGAATCAGGCCCTGAATGGTCGAGGCAGCCACACGGGTAAAGCTCATGTCCCAGGCGGTCAGGCCGATCACGGCGGCGGTGAGGAAGACCAGCGGCATGGCGATTCTGGCGGGTACTTTAAAGCCAATCAGTAAAATACCCGCAAGCAGCAGCGGCATGAACGCCAGTAATGCAAGTATCGTTTCACTCATGGAGGAGAGCCCTTGTTTGTTCGACGGTGCTTTTATGAGTAGTCACTGCTCGGCGCTTGTGGCGCGTAAGCAGCCCAGGCCAACGATACGACCAGCTTAACGCGCTGACTACATTGGAAAATTGGTCTTACCAGTCAGCGGCGGGGATTGATGCTGTCTTGTACCTGATGATTTTGAATCAAGTCGTTGTTTTTGATCGATATAACATCAGGGGTGCCAACGAGAAGTGACGTTTTTCATTAGACTAATAGATAGGGCGGCAGGTAGGTGGTTGGGCAAGCATCAGGGCTTGTTTGTGGCGCGGGGAGCGACCATGCTGAACACGTCGTCTTTCAAGCGAGGTGAACCGATGGATCGTATCGTTTATGACCTGTGCGGGCGCGATGAACGCCTGCGTTTTTCGCCTTACTGCTGGCGCGTGCACCTGTCGATGGCGCACAAGGGGCTCGCCTATCGCACCGAGCCTTGGCGCTTTCAGCAAAAGGAGAAGATCGCTTTTGCCGATCACGACAAGGTACCCGTGCTGGTCGATGGCGACACGGTGGTGACCGATAGCTTCGAGATCATGCGCTATCTGGATCAGACCTATCCGGACGCGCCGCTGCTTGGTGAAGGACAGAGCTATCAGCGTGCGCTCTTTTTTAAACTCTTCGTCGAACGTAGCGTTAGCCCGGCCCTGTTTCGCATCGTGGTGATGGACCTGCTCGAGGCCATTCATCCCGACGACCGTGACTATTTTCGCGAAACCCGTGAGGCGAACTTCAAGATGCGCCTTGAGGAGCTTCACAACCCCACCCAGGGGCGCGAGCAGCTCGACAAGGTGTTGACGCCGGTGAACGCGCTGCTAAAAGAGAGCGCCTTTCTCGACGGCGACGCGCCGGCAGGCGCCGACTACCTGCTGTTTGGAAGCTTCATGTGGGCTCACGTCGTGTCACGCGAGGCGCTGTTCGACGAGCACCAGCCCATCTCGCGGTGGTTCGAGAAAATGCTGGCCATTCATGACGGTATGGCAGGCCAGGCACCCACGGTGCGCGAGGTATAGGTCTCATCCCAACGGCTGAAATGATGCAGTGCGGCAAAAATCATGTTGCGCTGCACAAAAAGCACTGCTAGTTTTAGGGGACACAAGGCAAGTGCTTTGGTATCGACCGCCCCACATGCGCGTCGAATCGCTAACTGGCAGGAGGTTACGTGATGGATAAGACCGCAGAGAACACCAAACAGCAGTTTGAGTCGATTTTCGTATCGCCCATGCGCTCATACACCCTGGCCGCGCTCGATTACTACGAGCGTCTCGTCGGTGCCCAGATGGACGCCGCTCGTGCCTACTCGGACATGAGTCTCGCTCAGGCGCGTACCTGGCTTGACGTGAAGGACGCCGACGGTTTCAAGCGTGCCATGCAGTCCCAGCAGAAAACCGCGTCCGACTTCATGGAGCGCGTCAAGGGCGACTCCGAGAAAGTCACCTCGATCGGTCAGGACTTCATGCAGGACAGCCAGAAAATGGCCGAAGAGCAGACTCAGAAAGCCGCTGATACCATCAACCGGTAATCAATCCGGTCGCTTTCGAAGCCGCCCCCTCGGGGGCGGCTTTTTCGTGGGCGAAACGAAAATAACCGGCGGCTCAGGCCTCGCTCTTGGCGATCAGACGAAAACGCGCGATGCAGGCGATCTGCTCGATGGCGGTTTCCCGCTCCTCGTCCGGCGTATTGTTGAGCCGCGTCTCAAACGCCGCCAAAATATCGTGGCGGTCGAGCCCTTTCACCGCGATCACGAAGGGGAAGCCGAACTTCTCAAGGTAGGCGCCGTTCAAGGACTCAAAGCGCGCCAGCTCCTCGATTGAACACTGGTCGAGCCCGGCGCCGGCCTGCTCGCTTTTCGAAGCGTCGGTCAATTCATCGGCCAGCGCCGCCTTGCCGGCCAGGTCCGGGTGCGCGCGAATCACCTCGATCTGACGCTCGCGCGGCGCGGCGCGCAGTACATCGCTCATCGTTTGCGCAAGCACGGCCGGATCGTCGTGGGGGATATCCAACCCCTGGTGCCAGGCCTGCTCGGCGATCCAGGGCGAGTGTTCGAACACGTCGCCATAAGCCGCTAAAAACGCGTCCAGCGAACATTGGCTGGGGGCCGGGGTGAGTGAATCGGTTGCCTCTTGATGCGCGTTTGTCACGGCGTCTTCTCCTTGGCGTAGAGCGAGGGGGCGGTGTATACAATCGATGGTATCACCACTAAGCTTTGATCAATACAAGGTGTTGACCGATGGGTCAAACGCACCGCCGATAACAGGAGAGAGCCCATGGGGCGGCTGACGACCCACGTACTGGATACCGCCAGAGGCGCGCCTGGCGCAGGCATCACGATCGAGGTGTTTCGACTTTCGGCCGGCTCTCGCGAGCACCTGGGGAGTGCGGTGACCAACGCCGACGGACGCTGTGATGGCCCGCTTCTTGAGGGCGAGCGCTTTCTGGCCGGCGAGTACGAGCTGGTGTTTCACGCCGGCGACTATCTGCGCACGCAAGGGGTCGAGGCCGTCGAGCCGCGCTTTCTGGACGTAATTCCGCTGCGCTTTGGCGTGGCCAGCGCTGATGAGCACTACCACGTGCCGCTGCTACTCTCGCCCTATGGTTACTCGACATATCGCGGCAGCTAAACAGACCCTAAAATCGGCACCCGATTTATTTCTTGCAAGGAGACGCCATGAGCGACGAGCAGGCCGCCATGAAGCGCCGCGCGCCTGAAAGCGACGGCGACGCGCGCCACGAGTCGATTTATCGTGCGGTGAGCGATGCGATCGTCGAGCAGCGCCTAAAGCCCGGTGCGCGCCTTCGCGAGGATGCGCTCTCCGAGGTGTTCGGCATCAGCCGGACCGGCATTCGCAAGATTTTACAGCGCCTGGCGCTGGAGCAGCTCGTCACCCTTACGCCGCGCCGCGGCGCCAGCGTCACTCGCCCGACCGCGGAAGAGGCGCGCGACGTCTTCAACGCGCGTCAGCTGGTCGAATGCGGGCTGATGGCGGACGTTGCCAAGCGTATGGCCCCGGCGGATGCCGACGCGCTTCGCACCCTGGCCCACCGCGAGCGCCAGGCGCTGCGTGAGGGTCAGCAGAGCGTGGCCATTCGCCTCTCGGCGGATTTTCACGTGCATCTGGCAAGGCTTTCCGGCAACGCCACGCTTGCCGACTTCGTTGAGCGGCTCTGCTCGCGCTCGTCGCTGATTCTCGCGGTCTACGGCCATCGCGGTCATCTGGGCTGCGAGTCCCACGATCACGACGATTTGATCAATTACCTGGAAGCGGGTAAGACCGAGCGCGCTACGGCGTTCATGAGCCGTCACCTGAAAGCGATCGAAGCCTCGCTTTCGATGGTGGAGGAGGAAGAGAGCGTGCCGGACTTGCGCCAGATATTTGCCGGTTGAAGGATGGTCGCTGTGGGCAGGTTTACATCAGGCTCCAGAAGGCTTCTACCAGCGGGTTTTTCAGGTTTTTCTTTAGCGTGAACAGGCCGATATCGTAGGGCTCGAGCTTTGGCGCCACGTCCAGCACGCGAATGCGCTCCCTGAGCGGGCTGTTGTCGAGCACGATTTTAGGCACCACGCCGATGCCGAAGCCCAGGCTGACCATGCTGACGATCGCCTCGTTCCCGGTGACCTGGGCGTAGATACGCGGCGAGATGTCTTGTCGGCGAAACCACTCGTCCACCCGTGCACGCGACACGCCGCTTTCCGACAAAATCATGGGAACACTCGCCCACTGCTCAGCCGTGCCAGGCGTGCCGGTGGGAGCGTTCGGCCCCGGCTGCTCGAGCGGGGCAATGAATAAAAGCGGTGAGGTGGCGATCGGCTTGAAGGCCAGTCCTCGCGGCAGGTGGGCGGGTTTGGCGGCGATGCTCAAATCTTCCTTGCCCTCCAGCACGTGGGCGATGGCGTGTTCCGGGTCCCCGGTGCGTAGCTTGATCTCGATGGCCGGGTAGGCGATCCGAAAGCGGCGCAAAAGCTCGTGTAGAAAGCTGTAGCTGGCGGTCACCGAACCATACAGACTGATCTCGCCGCTCAACTCCCCGGGGTTATCGGTCAGCTCATGGCGAATCAGGTTCCACTGGCTGCTGGCCTCGCGGGCGTACTCGAGAAATCGCTGGCCTTCCCGGGTCAGCATCACGGTCCGGTTGTCGCGATTGAAAAGCGCCACGCCAAGCTCGTCTTCCAGATAGCGGATATTGCGCGAAAGCGCCGACACGCTCACAAAACACGCCTCGCTTGCGCGGCCAAAGTGCAGTGTCTCCGCCAGCGCCAGAAACTGTTTGAGAAGTTTGAAGTTCATTTCGCCATCATACCCCTGTTTTGTTAAAAGCGGGATGTGCTGTTGCAAATATATCAATTTAAGAAAGAGTCGTTTTTGGGTAGATTGGCTCTACCTACTCGGCGCTGGCGTTTGAAGCGAGCGACCGGGTCACTTTTTTCGTGTCGGTGTGGCTACATCGACCGCGTTTGATCACAGATCGGGATATCCAGAATGGCTAATTATTTCAATACCCTGACGCTTCGCGAACAGCTGGAGCAGCTTGCCAAATGTCGTTTCATGTACAGCTCTGAATTCGACGAGGGTGTCGAGGCGCTGAAGGGCAAGAAGATGGTGGTCATTGGCTGTGGCGCGCAAGGCCTCAACCAGGGCTTGAACCTGCGCGACAGCGGCCTGGACGTCGCCTACGCGCTGCGTCCGGACGCCATCGAGCAAAAGCGCCAGTCCTGGAAGAACGCCACGGAAAACGGCTTCACCGTGGGCACCTACGAAGAGCTGATTCCGACGGCGGACGTAGTTCTGAACCTGACGCCTGACAAGCAGCACACCTCGGTGGTCAACGCTGTGATGCCGCTGATGAAGGAAGGCGCGTGCCTCTCCTACTCGCACGGTTTCAACATCGTCGAAGAAGGCATGAAGATTCGCGATGACCTGACCGTCATCATGGTCGCGCCCAAGTGCCCGGGCTCCGAGGTGCGCGCCGAGTACGTGCGTGGTTTCGGTGTTCCCACTCTGATCGCCGTGCACGAAGCCAACGACCCCAAAGGCGAAGGCCTGGCGCTGGCGAAAGCCTACGCGGTGGGCACCGGCGGCCACAAGGCCGGCGTATTGATGTCCTCTTTCATCGCGGAAGTGAAATCCGACCTGATGGGCGAGCAGACGATTCTTTGCGGCATGCTGCAAACCGGCTCTATCCTCTGCTTCGACAAGATGATCGAAGAGGGCATCGAGCCGGGCTACGCCTCGAAGCTGATTCAGTACGGCTGGGAAAACATCACCGAAGCGCTGAAGTACGGCGGCGTGACCAACATGCTGGACCGGCTCTCCAACCCGGCCAAGATCAAGGCCTTCGATTTGGCCGAAGAGCTGAAAGAGATCATGCGTCCGCTCTATAACAAGCACCAGGACGACATCATGAGCGGGCATTTCTCGCACACCATGATGGAAGACTGGGCGAACGACGACGCCAACCTGCACAAATGGCGCGCCGAAACTGCGGAAACCAACTTCGAGAAAACGCCGGCCGGCGACGTTGAAATCTCCGAGCAGGAGTACTTCGACAACGGCATCCTGATGGTCGCCATGGTGAAAGCGGGTGTCGAGCTTGCGTTTGAGACCATGACCGCAGCAGGTATCATCGCCGAGTCCGCCTACTACGAATCGCTGCACGAAACGCCGTTGATCGCCAACACCATCGCGCGCAAGAAGCTCTACGAAATGAACGCGACGATCTCCGATACCGCGGAGTACGGCTGCTACCTGTACAATCATGCCTGCGTACCGCTGCTGGCGGACTTCATGAAGGGCATCAAGTCTGATGTCATCGGCAAAGGCCTTGAGGTCGACGACAACGGCGTGGACAACGCGCGCCTGATCGACGTCAACGAAGCGCTGCGTTCGCACCCGGTAGAAGCCGTTGGCGCCGTGCTGCGCGGTCACATGGCCGATATGAAGAAGATCGTTTAACCCCTGGGTTAGCCGTTAGCTAGTCAAATCGAAGCCGGGCTATCCCCAGGATACGCCCGGCTTTTTTGTCTCTTTTTCCAGCCCGAAGGAGCAACTGCATGGCGTCCTCGATTCCGCTTGCGAGTATTCAGCTAAAGAGCGCGACGATCAGCTTCGATGATCGCTTCACCCTGAGCGAGGTCGACTGGACCATCGAGCCCGACCAGCACTGGGTGATCACCGGCGCCAACGGCGCCGGCAAATCGGCGCTGGCGGCGGCGCTGGCCGGCGTTGGAAAGCTGGAGGCGGGCAGCATCGAGGGGCTTCCCAAGCGCGTCGGGCTGGTCTCCTTCGAGGCGCAGGCCGAACTCATCGCCGCGGAGCTTAAAAAGGACGATGCCGACATCATGGATGTCGTATCGCTGGGCACGCCGGTCAGGGAGATGATTTTTGATTACTGCCGGGATGTTGAGCTTGCCGAGCAACTGGTCGAAAAGTTTGGCCTGGCGCCGCTGCTGGAGCGCGCCTTTCGCAAGCTCTCGACGGGTGAGACCCGCAAGGTCATGCTGATTCGGGCGCTGGCCAACGAGCCGGCGCTTTTGATTCTGGACGAGCCGTTCGATGGCCTCGACGCCGACACGCTCGCCATGCTCCAGGCACACCTGGCCGCCATCGTCGAGCACGTGCCCATGGTGCTGGTGCTCAATCGCTTCGACGAGATGCCGGATTTCATCACCCATGTGGCCTATCTGGACAAGGAGCGCCCCGCACCGGTGAAAGGTAGTAAAAAGCGTGGCGAAGGCGGGCGGCTGGCGTTCGCGGTCGACCGCCAGGATGAAGCGGCTTACAACGAGCTTTATCAGCTGCTGCATTTGAAAACCAGCGATTTGCGCGTGCCCGAGGCGGACCCTGCCAGCCAGCTGCCGGGGCTCGACCCGAGCCAGCCGCTGGTCAAACTCACCCAAGCGACGATCCGCTACGGCGATACCCTGATCGTCGACCGCCTCGACTGGACGATCGAGCAAGGCCAGCACTGGCAGCTCAGTGGCCCCAACGGCAGCGGTAAAACCTGCGTGCTCTCCTTGATCACGGGCGACCACCCGCAGTGTTACACCAACGATATCTTCGTGTTCGGCTTCAAGCGCGGCAGCGGCGAGAGTATCTGGCAGATCAAGCAGTTCATCGGCTACGTCTCCACGGCCCTGCAGTGGGAGTATCGCGTCAGCACCAGCTGCAGGAACGTCGTCATTTCGGGCTTCTATGACAGTATCGGTGTGTATACCAAGGCCACCGATCAGCAAAAACGCATCGCCGATCAGTGGCTTGAGCTACTGGGCATGAGCGCGCGGGCGGATCAGTCGTTCAACAAGCTCTCCTACGGCGACCAACGGCTTTTATTGATTGCTCGGGCGATGGTCAAACACCCGCCGCTGCTGATCCTCGACGAGCCCTGCCTGGGCTTGGACGACATGAACCGCCAGCTGGTGCTCGCGCTGATCGAGAAGATCTGCGAAGGCGGTGAAACCACGGTGCTTTACGTCAACCACCACACTGAAGACCGCATCAAGGAGATCGATAATCACCTGATGTTGGAGAAATCCAATTAGTGGAGAGCGTTTAGGTTGCCATTTCATGACGTTGCAATTGATCGCGTCAGAAAGTGACTTATTAAATCAAGGATGCTGGGGATATTGGTTATTTGCTTAATGATTGGCGTAGCTGCAAGGAAAGGCGGTATAAATAAGCCGGCTTGCGATAATTTCGGCCACTTGGAGCGATAGAGCTTCGAACGCGCACAGGACTGTAATAAGCCGCCACCTTCTAGCGATAAAAGCATCGTTTTGGATGGCGGAGAAAGGAAAATTTTATTGAATAATCGTGAAATTCATGGATGCTTTAATCTGGTCTTGCTGACGTAGTCAATAAAAGAAGTCGCGAAACCTGATATCTTGAATTTAGTTATCAAGCATCCGTATTTTACCTGGGTTGAGCAAATTATATGGATCGTTGGATGACTTACTGTCCAGAATCGCTTGATCCAACGCTCCTCCGTGCTTGCCATCTTCCAAAAAATATGTATGACTATTATTGACCTTTATGCCTAGCCTTCGGTGAATCTCGATGATATCTAGCAAGCGTTGATCGCTGGTGTATTTTACTAACGGAAGCCCGGTAATGAGTATCTTGCTTTGAGCATTGCGGATGAATTCAAGATGAATTAATACTTCACTATTCGTCTCTTTTTTAACTTCCTTGAGTTGTTCCAATACACATGTGTCATCGTAATTGGTTTGTAAGTTAGTGAAGTTTTTATCGTGCTTAAGTGCTTGTAAGGTAGAGTGATTCCAGCAATGCTCCATTAACGTTAGGCCCGACTTATTGGCCTCGTCGAAACTTTGGTGCCATGCGATGGTGCCACTGTGCTTTGCGCTCAACTCCATGAAAGGTACTCGGCAGTTGGAGGCAATCAAGGTAATGACATAAAAACGCTCAGGCGCTATTTGGACGGGTATGTCCTTGAAATAAGAGGCAGCGACACCGTCGTAGAGCGATATCTCGCGCTTGTCCATACCTGCCGAGTCTAGCAATGCACGACAAAATGTATAAGCATTTTCAAGCGAGGCGAATTCCATCAGGTACTCGCTCCAGTCCCTTGCCGGCGTCAATACGAGCTGTAACTCGAGGATAATACCATTGGTGCCATAAGTATGATGATAAGTTAAAAGTTCATCACCGCTAATATCTATTACCCGGGGATACTGTTCGATGGTTAAGATTCGAGCTCTTTGAACGGTACCAGATGTAGCGACTGGGCCGTAATTAACCGACCCTATCCCTCCAAACCCACCTGCAAAAAGCCCTCCTATGCTTGCTGCTTTGTAGGTAGACGGCATGCAACGAAGCTCCCAGCCATGTTGACGGGTAAGGTTTTCAAGTTCACCCATTCTCATTCCAGCTTGTACTTGAATGACACCATCGCTAATCCATTTGCATGTTTTCAAAGCTATCATATCGACAACAACACCACCTAAAAGCGGTACTGCTTGGCCATAGTTACCTGTTCCACCACCTCGAACGGTTAAAGGAATATCTAAATCTACGCAGACGCTGATTAGCGCTTTTAATTCGCTTTCATTTTTAGGGCGAGCAATAATATCCGCTTTTTTTTTGGCTAACAGTGGTGTTAATAAAGGACTGAACCAGTAAAAATCCTTGGATAAACGCTTAATATGGATTTTAGAAGTTACCCACTCGATGTCGGGTAGTCGTAATTGCAGCGTGTCTATAGAAAACATTAGTTCATACCTTGGGAAGGAAGTTTTTACGCTTCGCTTTCGTGCCAATGGCCGATTGCAAGCTTTGAAAGTACTGACATGGTGGTAAATAAAACGACGCCCGTCAGCGATATCAGCACAAGTGATGCAAACATACGTGGAATATTAAGCTGATAACCTGACTGCAGAATCTGATAGGCGAGCCCAGTATTGGCACCACCGGTACCCGCAACAAACTCAGCAACCACAGCTCCAATTAACGCCAAACCACTTGCTATGCGAAGGGCGGCAAAAAAGTAGGGAAGAGCAGAAGGAACGCGTAACCGCCAGAGCGTTTGCCAGCGGCTTGCGCGGCGTAGTCTGAAATAGGCCAACAAATTGGGGGATACACTGCGAAGGCCCAATGTCGTATTTGAAATAATTGGGAATAAAGCTACTAAAGACGAACAAACAACAAGTGCCAGGGTGGTATTTTGAATCCAAATGATAATCAAGGGCGCAATGGCCACAACAGGTGTGACCTGTAAAAGTACTGCGTAAGGAAAAAAAGCTCTTTCGATCATACGGCTTTGCACAAACATAAAGGCGACTAAAACGCCTGTAATGATCGCAAGCAAGAACGAGATAAGCGTGATTTTTAGCGTGTTCATTAAGGATGAACCCAGAAGTTGCCAATCCTCTATTAATGTTTTAG
The DNA here is from genome assembly GCF_031954245.1 of Halomonas sp. PAMB 3264. Taxonomy (NCBI): domain Bacteria; kingdom Pseudomonadati; phylum Pseudomonadota; class Gammaproteobacteria; order Oceanospirillales; family Halomonadaceae; genus Halomonas; species Halomonas sp. PAMB 3264. Next base: position 2,997,834 of record NZ_CP134866.1, on the reverse strand, counting down.
TCACCGATAGTGGAGAGGGGAAGAGGTATTCAGGAACTTCGCTCATCACCACTACCGCCTGCCAAATTATCAGCAGTAAAACTGCGATAACGGAGGGAATGCATATATTTCTGAACCTTTCGTGACGCCATAATGGCAATGTACTACTCATGCTCATCCTCCGTACTGGCCGCAGCAATCAAATGCTCGTGTAGTTGCATGGCATATTCGCTAAAACGAGTGCTCATCCGAAAATCAGAGTGTCTGGGAAAGGGCTCATCGATATGAATATCCGCAACAACCCGGCCTGGACGTGCAGCCATTACGATGATGCGTTCTGAGAGAAAGACAGCTTCATGTATGGAGTGCGTGACAAACAGCACGCTTAGGCTGTTCTTTTGCCAAAGATCCAGTAGATCGCCATCGAGCTTGAAGCGGGTAATTTCGTCTAGAGCGCCAAATGGTTCGTCCATCAATAGCAGGTTTGGCTTGACGACCAGACCTCGCGCAATAGATACCCGCATCTGCATACCGCCCGAGAGTTCACGAGGCAGGGCGTCGTCAAAGCGAGTGAGGCCAACCAGCTCAAGTGCCTGATCGACTCTTGCATGGATATCTTTGCGGCTAAATCCTTCAAGCTCCAACGGCAGGCTTACGTTTTTACGCACGCTGTGCCAAGGAAGTAGCGAAGCTTCCTGAAATACAAATGATAGAGAGCGTTGACTCTCATGAAGTCGGTTGTGAGGTTTATTCCAAAGCAGCAAACGCCCGTCTGAAGGCTCCGTGAGCCCAGCAACCATTTTAAGCAACGTGCTTTTACCACAGCCAGAAGGTCCCAGTAGTGTGACAAACTCTCCTTCCTGTATGGTCAGATCAACAGGCATGAGCGCTCGTGTGCCGTTGGAATAAATTTTTTCACAGGATAAAAGCTCTACAGCTTTTTGCGCTGAGGCTGTGCTGAATCTGCCTATAGCCGTCATGGCATCACCGGGTTTTTTGTAATAAATTCAGTGGTATAAACCTTAGGTAGTGAAACGTTATTAGTGTCGATGAGCTCGTTATCAACGGCCATTTGCCATGTTGCCTGCATGCGGTCGTCGGTAATAATGCCAATGCCACCAGTTTGTGCATCGCCACCGGTCGAGATGCCGCTGGAACGAAGCTGATTAAGAGCGTAAGCCAGCTGTTCATCACTCATGTTGGGGTTCTCTGCTTGAATAAGCCTGTTGCCAGTGGCCGGATCTGATAGATAACTTTTCCATCCCTGCATGGTCGCCTCAACGAATGCGTATACCTGTTCAGGATGTTCATTGATGACATCGTCGTGACAAGCGATGGAGTTACCATAAGGCGGGTAACCCTCCTGACCTAGCGAGAAGACTTTATAATCGGCATCCGCTTGCATCATGGCAAAGGGTTCGGAGCTCATATAGCCTTGCTGAGCGAGTGATGTGTCTGCCATGAAAGGCTGGATATTAAAGGTATAAGGGCGGCTCATATCATCGGTGAAACCGTACTGACTTTTTGCCCATGGCCACCATGACGAGTGGGCGCTTGAGGATATCAGGACTGTTCGACCTTTAAGATCAGAAAGCGTATTGATATCGCTATGGGTAATGATGACAATAGGATCAAATTGAAAGCTGCTGGCCACCATGGTGATAGGAATACCTTGGCTGCGGGCCAGCATCGTTCCTACATCATCACGTATTATGCACTCGGCTCGTCCTGCGCCTAATAGCTGAACGGCGTTAACTTGTGGTCCTCCCATGCGTAAATTAACGTCTAATCCTTTGTCGGCATAAAGGCCTTCGGCCATTGCTTGATAAAAGCCGCCATGCTCAGCCTGCGCATACCAATTGGTAATAAAGGTAAAAGGTGTCAGCGAGTCGCTTTGAGCATTTGCATAAGTGCTGATCGTCAAGACTGGAGCGGCGATGCAGCAGCTAAGCCAGCGATATTTTGTGGGTATTGTTTTCATGCTTTTCTCCAGTGCTGGTGTGGAATAACTGATGGATTAAACGTGGTCTTCAACATCGCCTGTGTACTGACCTCGACCCCACGAGGAGGCTTGACGCACATGCCACTGAACCTTGTGGACTTCAGTAATTGCTTGTGCCCATTGGGAGGAGAGTTCATCCAGCAGCTTGGCGCCTTGTTCTTGTGTCGCGTGGGTCGGGTCACCGATAACGCCGGTTGGCCCAAAGTCGCGAGCGACCCAAGCGGCGGCAGGGCGAGTGCTCGATAGGGTTGGGCATGGGAAGGGATCTGGCATACAAGCTTTAGCGCGTTCCATATGCAGCGTATCTGGCGCTAACTGCATCATGATGGCCGTTTCGCCGTGTCCTGCGTGCATCGCTAATTGGCGTTCTTCTTGTGACATGAAACTCGTATCATGAGCCACGCTCCAGGCGGAGCGAGGAATTATCATGAAATCGCCATGGCGCAGTCGCAGCTCCCTGGCGGCCATTTCAAGAGGCTGTGGTTGGCCACCATGAGCATTGATTAAAATGAGTTTACGAAATCCTGCTCTATAAACAGACTCGCCAATTTCCTGAATCGTATGGAGAAACAGCTCGCCAGTAAGTGTCATAGTGCCTGGGAAATGTAAATGCTCGTCCGATTTGCCATAAGTGATCGGCGCCAATGCATAGGCGGGCACATTAGAGGAGAGCTTCTCCATCGCTTTACCTACTACGCCGGCCGCAATTATGGCATCTACTCCACAAGGCATGTGGGGACCGTGCTGCTCTATAGCGCCTACGGGAAGAACAATGACGGTATTTTCTTTATCTTCTAAAGCAGCGATATCGGTCCAGCTCAAGTAGGGAAGAAATCGCTGAGCGGGCGTATAACCATGTAACATGATTAATCCTTGGCTACGTTGAGTGGTAAGTAGGCAGTCGCTTCTACTTCAATTAGTACCTGTTCACTAGGTAACATGGCGCTTACTTCTACAATGGTTGAGATGGGGGGGTCATCGGGAAAGAAGAGCCCACGTACTTCGCTGTAGTAAGGAAAATGGTCAAGATTGCGGAAGTACTGAACGAGTTTGAAAACATCACTCATTTGTCCTCCCTCTCGTTGAATGATTTGTTGGATTGCATCAAGTACATACCAGCTTTGAGAGAGAATCGGGCCTTTTTTAAGATCGCTCGAGAACTCGCCCGTACGCCCAAGTATTCTTGCTGCCTCATCGGGTATATCATCAAAGCCATTGACGATTAGCCGTCGAGCAGGATCGACCGCAATAATCCCGGATAAAAAAATAAAATCACCCACCCGTTTACTGGCGGCATAGCGCGCCAAAGGGGCTCCCTTGTCCGGATGACTCATCACTGCGCTCCATTGATATTAATTAAAAAAAAGTTCGTTCTTTGAAGGACTTATGCCGGCATGTAATCTCGTGCGCTTCAAGTCACTAGGCCAACTCCAAATTGATTCTGTATTAAAGAGCAGCCATTCCTGTTCAGGGCCGATCTCTTTAGTTGATAGCTTTCCTGCAATGGCCGAGCTAGAGCAAATAGCTTGAGACCAGCTATCGAATACATCGGTTAAATGGGCGCCTAAAATACTTAGGCGGAGCATTTCGAGAGGATCGTAATTGCCTAATGGATAAAAAGCGTCCTGTACATTGTCGCTTGCAAGAAGGCAGGGAATGCCGCGCGCACTGGCCTCTTTCAATAACGTAATGCCACGTAAGCGAGGCGTACGACTGGTATGCGTGTCTTGAAGGAAAAGATTACTAGTGGGTAGCGCGATGATGGTGATTGGATGATGAGCTGCGCGATCCAGTAGTGCTAATGAGTCTTTATACTCTTTGCTTGAAAGCGCACAGAGATGGCCACATACGATACGGCCACTAAATGTATGAGAACGAGCTTCAAGCGCATCGAGCAAACATTCGAGACCTTTTGCATTTGCAGATAGCTCTTCATCTATATGTAGATCGAGATCGACTCCCCATGTGTCGGCAAGCTCCACTAAATTGTAAATGGCTTGGGCATCGAAGTTGCTACTGTGGATGAAAGCTCCCATGGCCGCATCTTTGCTGACGAAGACTTCTTTAATAATCCGCGTGGCATCTCCTTCGTTCGACAGGATATCAAGCGGCACAAGTGCAATACGTTGTAAGCGAATTTTTTCCTTCCAATTCTCGGCTTGTTCAGCCAGTAGCGGCCAAGCCAACGGTATGCTGTTCGCGTCAATCCAGTCCACGTGGCTGCGAACGAGGCGGGTGCCGGCATCATAGGCTTGCATTAACGCTCTCTCGCTTCTCGCGAACAGATCCTTAGAGCTCCAGTGAGCTTTACGGTCGGCATGCATAGCCGATATCGCGCTCAAAAGACCCGGATCAATATCGCCCAGCCGATTGCGAGTGTATGTTTTATCAAGGTGCACGTGTGCATCGATGAGAGGCGGCAATACCAGTCGCCCTTCAACGTCCAGCGCTCCGGTTTTAGTAACGTCATTCGTTTGCATGGGGCAAGGGAAACCAAACATTCCTCCCTCGAGGTTTACGGTTCCCAGTTGTGGATGACCACCTACTTCTGGCCAATTCGACGGCAAATACCATCGTGGTAACCGCATGCCGGTAATAAGCGTTAGTGGGCTATTCATCAAAGTTCCAGTGTTAAACGGTCGGAGCGACAGCTACCGCAGCACAGAGCGATATATTCCGCACGCTCCTCGTCATCCAGACATTGATCGCCGTGGACGGGGTCGCCGTCACACCAGGGAACGACACAGCTTCCGCAAATACCTTGTTCACAGGCACTCTCTACATGAATTCCTGCCTCTCTTACCGCTGACAATAGAGAGCTCCCAGGCTTTACGTGCAATAAGCGATCACTTTCACTCAGGTAAAGCTCATAAGCCGTAGTGGAAACAGGCTCGTCTGCGTTAAATCGTTCCTCATGCCAGTGTGCTAAAGGCACGTCACTGCACTGATCTCGCACACTATTGATAAGTCCGGTTGGGCCGCAGCAGTAAACGTGTGTACCGGTGGGAAGCGTTTTAAGACGTGAGGCGACATCGAGAAGTTTTCGTGGGCTTGTACAAAGCTCAACTGGCCAGCTTTTTTGGTCAAGTAATTGTCGAAAAGGCATGTCGATTTCGTTTGACGATGCAATGTAAAACGAAAATGGCGTGTCCTCTCGACTCAATTGATACGCCATTGCAATGAGCGGTGTTAACCCAATACCGCCACCCACTAGCAGGTGGTGAGGGGCATGATCAACCAGCTCGAACATATTGTAGGGAGCGCTTACCTGAAGCGTGGCATTGGGCGTGGCAATTTGGTGAAGTGCTTTGGAGCCACCTTGACCGTAGGGGTCCAGCTTAACCGCGATTTCGTAGTGGCTACGTTGAGCCGGATCACCGCATAACGAGTAGGCTCTGCACAGCTGATCACTGATTTGAATGTAGATATGGGCACCGGCTTTGTAAGCAGGTAAAGCACTTTTGCTTGGGCGCTGTAAATGGAGGCTCAAGATATCCGCAGTTAAATATTCTCTCTTGATGACCGTCAGTGGTTCAAAATCTAAAGAAGGCATAGTTTGACCATTTAAATTGTACATTTGGTCAAACCATGTGCATTAATCATGCCAGTTCGGCTGGGTTGAAAAAAGAACTCGCTATAGAAAGCTATTATGTAGGTATGCCACATCCCATTAGCACAAAGGTGACCAGCTCCTGCTCTATTTTCGAGCAGGTATCCGAGTCTGATAAAGGCGAGTCCATCAGTAATTCAGCCTGCATGGTGTAATCAGAATAGTACTGGGTAAGCGCCCATATATGCATGATGAGTAAACGTCCATCCAGCGTACGCATTTCTCCATTGCTCACCCAGCGCTGAATATGCAGCACTTTGGAATGTGTATTGGCAATAGAGTACGGCCAATATTTTTCCAAGCGCTCACCGCCACTGAGTATCTCCATGGTAAAGATTCGCGACAGCTCCGGGTTCTCGAGCGCAAACCTGAATTTAAGACGCACAAAGGTTGAAATAGAATCCCGAGCACTCATGTCAGGATGAGCATCAAAACTGAATATGGTGCGCCAGCTATCAAGCACCTTGCCAAGGACTTTGGAATAAAGGGCTTCTTTGTCTTCGATATAGTAATGAAGCTGAGACTTTTTGAGGTTGGCGCGCGCAGCGATCGCCTGTGTAGAGACACCCTGAAAACCGTACTGACTGAACTCAATAATTGCAGCGTCAATAATTTTGTTCATTGTCTCCTGACGGCTTTGTTTGGAGCGCTGTGTTCGTTGATCAATTTTTGCCACTTTTGCACCATATTCGTGAAATTGTGAGCCCGGTGCACCGTAATGACTGATACCCTTACCCACCAGATATTATGCTTTTTATCCTATCGAGCTTAAGCATAATGTACAGAGTAAGGAGTATTTTACCTCTAATGAGCTTATGTCAAAACGAAAGCCGATAATGTGCCGCCTTAAAACAGAGGAAGGGGGGCGGAGTTGATAATTATTTCAATCAGAAATAGTCGTGGAGATTCATGAGATTTGTAGTGCTTCCTTGAAGATTTAAGCTCACGAGATACTCATCATAACAATCCCCAAGTGTGTATGGCATCAGACGGCGATCGGTAGTTGGATGACACGTGGGCGTCGTAACCTTCCACGTTGTCTTGGATGGTCTGACTCCCTGACCTCCTTTTTGGAGAACTCCTGTTAATGCGATGACAGCGTATTTATGAGACCTTGATAGCATTTTCAAGTAATGTTCTTAAGCCGTAGTCCGAAGTGAGGCCATAAGAAAATGAGTTGTCGTAGACGAGTCGTTTTATAAAAAAGCGCCACTGATCCGAATCAATGGTGCTTTAATACTTATCATCCAGCGCCTCAGTTGCCCTGATGGCTCACCGCCGGCGTCGATTTAAACTCGCGCATCAGCACGTAGTAAATCAGCCCGCCCAAACCGGCACCAATCAGCCAGCCGTAGCCACCGAGCCCGGAAAGCGCGGGTACCAGCACGGTGGAAAGCGAGAACGCCGCCGCCCCCACGAAGGCGATCAGGGCGCGCTTGTTCCAGCCTTTGGTGTAGTAGTAGGCGCTGTTGCGCTCGGAAGAGAAGAGCTCCTCCATGTTCAGGTGCTGGCGCTTGATCAGGTAGTAATCCACCACGATGATCCCGTAGAAGGGCGCCACCACCGCGCCAAGCGCGTTCACAAAGCCCGGCACGCCGATCTGGCTGATCACCGATACCCACAGCGCGCCGACGAAAAACGCGATGATCGCGGTGATCAAACCGCCGGTCTTGAAGCTGATCCTGCTGGGGAACAGGTTCGCCAGGTCGTACGCCGGCGGGATGAAGTTGGCCACCAGGTTGATGCCGACGGTCGCGGCGAAGAAGGTCAGCGCGGCGACGATGGTCAGCGGCAGCGAGTCGACCCGCTCGACGATGTCTGCCGGATTGGTCAGCGCCTCGCCGAACAGCACCAGCGTGCCGGCGGTGATGATCAGCGCGATGAAGGAGAAAAACGCCACGTTCAGCGGCAGGCCCAACAGGTTGCCAAGCTTCATCTGCCGCTCGGTTTTCACGAAGCGGGTGAAGTCACCGAAGTTGATCACTACCGCCGCGAAGTAGGCGATCATGGTGCCGACAATGGCGAAAAACGCCGCCACGGCGCCACCATCCGGCTCGCCGCTGCCGCTGAAAATGGTGCCGATGGCAGGCAAAAGCTCATCGCCGGCCTGGTACCAGACCACGCCCATCAGCACCAGCATGACCACGTAAACGAGCGGCCCCGCCCAGTTCAAAAAGTGCTTGATGCGCTCGATTCCCTGCCAGAAGATCGCGATCTGAAACACCCACACGATCACGAACGACACCCAGGCCACCGGGGAGAGCCCCAAAAAGCTTGCGCCGCTCGGCTCACCAATGAAGGCGGTGATCAATAGCGCCACCGCCGTCGAAGCGAAGTAGGTCTGCACGCCGTACCAGAATATACCCACGATGGCGCGCAGCATGGCGGGCAGGTTGGCGCCGCGCACCCCAAGGCTCGCCCGCACCATGACCGGAAACGGAATGCCGTATTTCACGCTGGGCTTGCCGGTCAGGTTGACCAGAAACATCACCACCACGCCGGCGAGAATGATCGCCGCCATCACCGCCCAGCCGTTCAGGCCATATGTTAGAAAAAGCGACGCGGCCAGGGTGTAGCCGAACAGGCTCTGAATGTCGTTGGACCAGACGTTGAAGATCTCAAAAGCGCCCCAGCTACGCGCCTCGGGCTTTAACGGGGCGAGGTCTTCGTTGTAAAGGCTTGGGTCGATACGCTTGATATCGAGTCCACTCGGGGACGGTTGCTCATGCATGGTGACATCCTGTGCGGGTATTTGGCGTTGTGATTGAAGCGATATAAAAAGGCCGCCCGAGGGCGGCAGGGGAACAAACGGTTATTGCGTAAAGCGTTGGCAGGCGGACCAGCGCGCCATGAGCAGGTAGTACACCGCGCCCGCCGGAATCAGGCTTGCGTACCAGGAGACCGCCGAGAACATCAGTGCGGCGACGATGCCCACCGCCATGGCGATCACCGCGGCCAGGTTGACGCCTTTGTAGGGGCCTTGCGGATCGTAGAGCTTGTCGAGATCCAGCGTACGCCGGCGAATCAGATAGTAATCCACCACCAGAATCGCGAAGATCGGGCCAAGAAAGGCGGAGTAGGTTTGCACGAACAGCTGAAGCCCGGCGGCGGATTCCGGCTGCACCAGCTTCCAGGGGAAGGTGGCGAAGGCCAGCAGGCCGACCAGAATGGAGGCCGTCGGAAAGCGCATCTTGAACACGTCCATCAGCACGTAGGTCGGCGGCACCACGTTGTTGAGCACGTTGGTGGTCACCTGAGCGAAGGCGATGAACAAAAGCGTGGTCATCAGAAGCGGCGTGTTATCCACGGCGTTGGCGAATACCTGGATGGGGTCGGCGGTGCCGGTCGCCTCGGACACCATGTAGCCAATCAGCCCCATGAACAGCGTGCAGGGCAGAATCGACATGGCGTAGATGGTGGTCAACAGGCCGCCGCCGGTGCCTTTTTCATGCTCGCGCGAATAGTCGCTGACGTTGAGCATCATGGTGCTGTAGATGCCGAGAAACAGCATCGTCGCGCCCCAGAACGGCATGCCCCAGGAGCCTTCCATGGTGAACAGACTCGCCGACAGCTCGTCGCCGTAGCGCTGTACCGTGGCATAGAACATGTAGGTCAGCGAGCACAGGATAAACGCGCTGCCGATGTTCTCGAGCCACTTGATGCCCTGAAACCCGGTCACCGACAGCGCGATCTGCAGAAGCTGGAAAGCGATGAAGAAAAACACCAGATTGTCGAAGCCGAACAGCGTGGCTGACACCATGTTCAGCGCCCCCGCGCCGATCCAGCTCTGAAAGCCGTACCACACCACCGCAGGCACCGCGCGAACGAGGCCCGGAATGCGCGTGCCGGTGAAGCCGAAAGCGGAGCGCGCCTGCACCATGAAGGGAATGCCGTACTTGTAGCCGGCCGCGCCGTTGATCGCCAGCGCCACACCGATGACGAAGCAGCCGATGGCGATGGCAAGGGTGGCCTGTAAAAGGTTGAGCGTGCCCACCACGCTCGACCCCATGGCGAAGGTGCCAATCGACACGCAGCCACCGAACCAGGCCAGAAAGTAGGAGCCGCGCCCCATGATGCGGGTTTGCTGCGGCGCCAGGCTCTCGGCGCCCATCGCTTTTTGGGCGGCGTCCGCCGGCGGGTGGGATGTTTCCGAGGTCAAACCAGACGTGTTCATCGTACCGTCCTCGCAAGATATTCGATGTTATAGTTTTGCCCGATGGCTCGGGCGACGCTTGCGGCGTGGCGTGCTAACGGTGTTCGTATTGTCGTTATGGATGCTGCTTGTATCGATCAAACGGTACTGCTGTATCAGCGATTCTGCCTGCTTGGCGCTGCTTCGTAATTAACGGTTGCCTGGTGATGAGCGCTACGCGCCTGGCGGCAGCTCGAGGTTCGAATAGTTGCTGAACCTGCCGGTAAAAGTTTTCGCGCGCGGGTAGTCCAGATCGCCGTGCTTGCTGGTATGAAGGCCAAGCCCCACCAGCGACTCGGCAAGCTTCAGTGCGGCGCTGACGCCTTCGACGACCGGAAGGCCCACCTCGCGGCTGATCGCCTGGGTCAAATTCGCCATGCCGCCGCAGCCCAGTACGATCGCGCCGATACCGTCCTCATCGCGAGCTCGGCAGCACTCGGCGACGATGCGCTTGAAGGCCGCGTCCGGGTCGTGTTCGAGATCGAGCACCGGAATTTCCGCGGCGCGAATGCGCCGGCAGTGGTGGCTAAAACCGTACTGCTCTAAAAGATGCTCGGCGATGATGCCGGTGCGCCCCAGCGTGGTGACGATCGAAAAGCGCGTGCTGATCAGGGTCGCCAGGTGAAACCCGGCCTCGGCGATGCCGATCACCGGCGCGCGGGTCAGCTCGCGGGCGGCCAGAAGCCCGGGGTCGCCAAAGCAGGCCACGATATAGGCATCGATCCCGCCTTCGCGCTCGCCCTTGAGCACCTCCTCGGCCACGCCCACGGCGCTCACCGCCTCGTCGAAATGGCTTTCGATCGATACCGGCCCGGCCTCGGGCTGTGTGGCGCTCAGCGTCGTGCCTTCGCTTTTCAGAGCCTCGGCGGCGCGATGAATGGCTTGGGTCATCGAGGCGGTCGTGTTGGGATTGATGATGCGTATATGCACGTTGAGCGACTCACAGGTAAACGATTAAAAGTCATCTTGTATACGAAAATAAGGCGCTTTAAATCACGGCGCAACCCTTTTAACGTTGAACCATAGTGTAAGACCCAAACGTCCCACAGCACGGTATAAGCGCTTTGAGAAAGCGTTGAAACATGGCGAATGAAAGCTGTTGGATTGCCAGCGCGTTGCGACCGGGCGTCGAACTGTTTACCTTGTATACAAAGAAGTCCCGCCAACAATCAGGGAGATACCACGATGTCCACGAAAGAGCAGACCGCCAGTTTCTATCCGCGCGACCTGGTCGGCTACGGGCAAAAGACGCCCCACGCCAACTGGCCTGGCAAGGCAAAAATCGCCGTACAGTTCGTGCTTAACTATGAAGAGGGCGGGGAAAACTCGGTGCTGCATGGCGACGTCGGCTCCGAGCAGTTTCTTTCCGAGATCATCGGGGCAGCGAGCTACAGCTCGCGCCATCTCAGCATGGAGTCGATCTATGAATACGGCTCGCGCTCAGGCGTCTGGCGTATCCTGCGTGAATTCGAGCGTCGCGGTCTGCCGCTGACCGTGTTCGGCGTGGCCATGGCGCTGGAGCGCCACCCGGAAGTGGCCCACGCCTTCAAGGAGCTGGGCCACGAAATTGCCTGCCATGGCTACCGTTGGATCCACTATCAGGAAGTGCCCGAACACATCGAACGCGACCACCTGCAAAAGGCGATGGATATCTTCGAGCGCCTTTATGGCGAGAAGCCCGAGGGCTGGTACACCGGTCGCGACAGCCCCAACACCCGGCGGCTGGTGGTCGACGAAGGAAGCTTTTTGTATGACAGTGACTACTACGGCGACGACCTGCCGTTCTGGAGCCGCGTGACCGACAGCCAGGGCAGCGATCATAACCATCTGATCGTGCCCTATACGCTCGACACCAACGACATGCGCTTCGCCTCGCCGCAGGGCTTCAACACCTCGGATCACTTCTTTAGTTATCTGCGCGACGCCTTCGACGTCCTCTACGCCGAAGGTGAGGAAGCGCCTAAAATGCTCTCCGTGGGCATGCACTGCCGCCTGCTGGGACGCCCCGGGCGCTTTCGCGCGCTGCAGCGCTTTCTGGACCACATCGAAGCCCACGACCGCGTCTGGGTGACGCGCCGTGTGGACATCGCCCGCCACTGGGCCGAGCACCACCCGGCGCCGGCACTTTAACCTTATCCGTTTGGAGAGCCATGACGCCCCATATAGGACAGCGCATCGCCGCCCAGTTCGAATCGCTTAGCGCTCAGGAACAGCGGGTGGCGAGCTTCATTCTGGATCACTTCGACGATCTGGCCGTCTACAGTGCCGCGGACCTGGCGCGGCTGACCGGCGTTTCGAAATCGACCGTTAGCCGCCTGTTCAAGCGGCTGGGGTTCGAGAGCTTTCGCAACGTCAAAACGCACGCCCGTCAGCTTCGAAACCTGGGCGTGCCGCTGGTCATCGAATCCGATGCCATGGCAGAGGAAGGCGGGGGCGCCCTGGCGCGTCACCTTCAGCGCGAGCAGGAAAACCTGCAGCGCGGCTTGGGCCGGTTGGATACGGGCGATATAGCAAGCGCAGTCGACGCGCTTTGCTCGGCGCGCCAGGTAGTGGTGATGGGATTTCGCAACAGCTACCCCTTGGCACTACACTTTCGCCAGCAGCTGATCCAGGCACGGGCTCAGGTGCGTCTGGCCCCACAGCCCAACCAGTCGCTTGCCGAGGAAATCGTCGATCTCACCACCGACGACGTCGTGGTGCTGTTCGGTTTTCGCCGGCGGCCGAAAGGGTTTGACTCCCTGGTTGAAACGCTCGAGCGCTCGTCCCCCCGCGTTCTTTTGGTGGGTGACCCTACGGCCGTTGCCTTTGCCTCGCGGGTCGATTGGTTTTTAGAAACACCCCTTGAAAGTATTTCGGCCTTTGATAGCTACGCCACGGCTAATAGTTTGATCGCGTTGATCGCCAACGCTTGCCTTCATGAAGGTCTGGCAGAAGGCCGTAAGCGGATCAACGCGATTAGTGAAAGCTACGATGCGCTCGACGAACTCGAGCGCTCCGCTTTCACCTTCGACTAGCCGTATCTTATCCGGTCCATTGCGTTGCCTGGGCGAAGACCAAAAAGCCCAGCGCAATGACGATCCAGACACAGAATAGCGGGAAGAAAAATTTTACCCATTTTTGCCAAGGCACGCCGGCCAGTGCGAGCGTCGCCATGAAATAGCCGGAGGTAGGATAAAGAATATTGCCTATTCCATCACCGAGCTGGTAGGCCAGCACGGCGGTCTGGCGGGTAACGCCGAGAATGTCTGAAAGCGGCGCCATTAGCGGCATGGTAACCAGTGCCTGACCACTGCCAGAAGGTACGATGAAGTTGAACCCGAGCTGTGCGAAAAACATGCCGATGGCTGAAAGCAACGTGGGCAACTCGCCGACCAGGTTACCCAACCCGAACACCAGCGTGTCCATGATCTGACCGTCTTCGAGCATGACCGCGACGCCCCGAGCGACACCGGCAATCATTGCGCCCACCAGAACGTCGCGAAAGCCCTGATTGAAACCAGCGCAGATCTCGTCGGTATCGAGCCCCGCGATCACCCCGACGACAATACCCATGATGATGAATAGCCCTGCCATTTCCATCATGAACCAGCCTTGGCGCAGTACTCCGTAAACGAGCAGCGCGAAGAAGGCAAACGTCGCCGCTGCCGCCAGCTTCTGGCGCAAGTTTGCACGCAGCGCCGGCGTGGTCGCGCCGTGCTGATAGCGTGCGCGTTTTTCGCTTTCCTCTGGATCAGCGGCCATGAGCCCGGATGTCGGGTCGGCATGAACTCGACGGGCATAGCGCATGACGAAAAAAATCGCCGCGGCCAGCATGACAACAAACGCCAAAATACGTAGCCCGTAACCGGAGTAGAGCGGCAGTGCCGAGAGCTGCTGGCCGAGCCCGGTGTTGATCGGATTGAGCACGCCGGTAGTGAATCCCACCGTGGTAGCGCACAGCGCCACAGCGGCGGCGGTCAACGAGTCAAAGCGCAGCGCGATCATCAGCGGCAATATTACAGGTACGTATACGAGCGCCAGTTCCTGGGTACCAATGACCGTGGCGATGGCGGCGAAAACGGTCATGAGCACCGGTATGGTGAGTACGCCACGGCGCGAGAAGCGTCTCGTCAGCTTATCCACCCCGATCTCGATGATGCCCGTGCGGCGAAGGACCATGAACATGCCGCCGATCATGAAGGTAAAGAAGACGACTTCGCCGGCGCTCATCAGCCCGTTAGGAATGGCCAACATGAAGTCGACCCAGCCGACCGGCGTAGAGTCGATCTGCTGATACGAGTTCGGGTCGATCGTGATCCGTCCGGCAGGGCCAGGCACGCGCTCAAACTGCCCAGCAGGTACGAAATGTGTGGCAATGGCCGCCAGCGCGATAAAAACGAAAAGTACGGCATAGATGTCGGGAATGCGGCACCAGCTCTTTTTGGCGGGCGATGGGGGGCGAGATATATCTTGGCGATCCATTGAGTGCCTCGTACCAGTGGGCCGCTATAGCAGCCTCTGTTGTGTTTTAAAAAACGGCAGAGCCATATGTTCCTGTTGACGTTCGAATCAGCCCAAACACGTGGGTTGAAACAAAAGTTGTTATAGAAGTTACTATTGGGAGATATGTTTCACAAGCGTTCAATAATGGCTACGCTTCATTATGTTCGCTAAATCTTGTATACAAGACGGGTCCATTTGTTCCTTACCATCAGAGTCAACAATGTCCAATAACTACTACGCCCCCCAGGGCGGCCATCCGCCGCAGACTCAGCTCACCGCCGACCGGGCGGTGTTCACCGAGGCTTACGCGCTGATTCCGAAAGGGGTGATGCGCGATATCGTGACCAGCAACCTGCCGTTTTGGGAAAGCACCCGGGCCTGGGTGCTGGCGCGGCCACTCTCCGGCTTCGCCGAGACGTTTTCGCAGTACATCATGGAAGTGCAGCCGGACGGCGGCAGCGACAAGCCCGAGCTCGACCCGAAAGCCGAAGGCGTGCTGTTCGTGGTCGAAGGCGAGCTCACGCTGACCCTCGAAGGCGAGCGCCACGTCATGGCGCCCGGCGGCTACGCCTTCATTCCGCCGGCCAGTAATTGGCAGGTGCGCAACGACACCCGCGCGCCCGTGCGCTTTCACTGGATTCGCAAGGCGTATGAGTATGTCGAGGGCATCGACGTGCCCAATGCGTTCGTGACCAACGAGCAGGAGATCTTGCCCAACGAGATGCCGGGCACCGACGGGCGCTGGTCGACGACCCGCTTTGTTGACCCGGCAGATGTGCGCCACGACATGCACGTGACCATCGTCAACTTCCAGCCCGGCGGCGTGATTCCCTTCGATGAAACCCACGTCATGGAGCATGGCCTCTACGTGCTGGAAGGCAAGGCGGTGTATCACCTGAACCAGCAGTGGGTCGAGGTGGAAGCCGGCGACTTCATGTGGCTGCGCGCCTTCTGCCCGCAGGCCTGCTACGCCGGCGGCCCGGGCCCGTTTCGTTACCTGCTTTACAAGGATGTGAACCGCCACGCGGCGCTCAAGTTTTAACTCACCCGCCCAGGCCAAAGGAGTTTGATATGCTCGAACTGACCGCCGCGCCGCTGACCGCGGAAACCTTCGCCCCCTTTGGCGAGGTGATCGACGCCCGAACGTCGCCCTCGTTTGCCATCAACGCCGGGCGCACCCAGCGCCACCATGATCTGGCGCGGGTGGAAATATTAGGCGAGAACGCCCACACGCTGATCAACATTTTCGTCAGCCAGCCAGTGACGCTGCCTTTGGAACTCACCTTTCTGGAGCGCCACCCCCAGGGCAGCCAGGCCTTCATGCCGCTGCACGGCGAGCGCTTTATCGTCGTGGTGGCGCCCAAGGGCGATACGATCGACCCACGCGAGGTGCGCGCGTTCGTGACTGATGGCCGCCAGGGCGTGAACTACGCCGCGGGCACCTGGCACGCGATCAACTCGGTGCTCGAGTGCGAGGGCGAGTTTCTGGTGGTCGACCGGGGCGGGGAGGGCGCCAACTGCGACGAATACCCGCTCGAGATCGTGGTGGCTCTCGACGAATAGCGGCGAGGGCGTTTGCCTGTTCGTCACATTAATTTGCTAAGCTGTCAGCCAACTTCACCAACGATCAGGACTTCCATGAGCCAGCGCACCGCACCGCCCATTCGCCGTACCAAGATCGTCGCTACGCTCGGCCCCGCCAGCGACCGCGAAGGCGTTCTCGAAGCCATGTTGAAGGCGGGGGTGGACGTGGTGCGTCTCAACTTCTCCCATGGCACCGCCGATGACCACCGCGAAAGACTCACGCGCGTGCGCGAGATTGCCGCGCGGCTGGGGAGAAGCGTGGCCGCTTTGGGTGATTTGCAGGGCCCGAAGATTCGCATCGCGCGCTTCAAGGAAGGAAAGGTGGTGCTCGGGGAGGGCCAGCCCTTCGTGCTCGATATGACGATGGATAGCGACGCCGGCGATATTCACGGCGTCGGCTGCGACTACAAGACCCTGGCCGAGGACGTGGCTGCTGGCGACCGGCTACTGCTCGACGACGGCCGCGTGGTGCTCGATGTCACCCGTGTCGAGGGCCAGCAGGTGCATACCGAGGTCGTGGTCGGCGGCAAGCTCTCCAACCACAAGGGCATCAACAAGCAGGGCGGCGGGCTCTCCGCGCCGGCGCTGACTGACAAGGACAAGGCGGATCTCAAGACCGCCGTCGAGATCGGCGTCGATTATCTGGCGATCTCCTTTCCGCGCTCGGCCGCGGACATGCAGGAAGCCCGGCGCCTGCTGGGTGACGAGGGCGCCGAGATCGGCCTGGTCGCCAAGGTGGAGCGCGCCGAGGCGGTGGCGGACGAGGCCACGCTCGACGGCATCATCGAGGCCTCGGAAGCGGTGATGGTCGCCCGGGGCGATCTGGGCGTGGAGATCGGCGATGCCAAACTGGTCGGCGTGCAAAAGCGCATGATCAAGCGGGCCCGCACGCTCAACCGCGCGGTGATTACGGCGACCCAAATGATGGAAAGCATGATTTCGGCGCCGCTGCCGACCCGCGCCGAGGTGTTCGACGTGGCCAACGCCGTGCTCGACGGCAGCGACGCGGTGATGCTCTCCGCCGAAACCGCCGCCGGCGACTACCCGGTCGAAACCATTCAGGCGATGGCACGGGTGTGTCTGGGCGCCGAGCGTGAGCGTACCGTTCAGGAGTCCGGTCACCGCATCCACGAAGGCTTCACCCAAGCCGACGAGACCATCGCGCTCTCCGCGATGTACGCCGCCAACCACATGAAAGGCGTGGTCGCGATCGCCTGCATGACCGCCTCGGGCTATACGCCGCTGATCGCCTCGCGCATCAGTTCGGGCCTGCCGATCGTGGGCCTGGCCCATAACCCCATCGCCCAGCGGCGCATGGCGCTTTATCGCGGCGTGGTGTCACTGCCTTTCGATACCTCTCGGATGAGCGCGACCGAGCTCAACGACCGGGCGCTCGAGATGCTCGTCAAGCAGGGCGTGGCACGCCCCGGCGATCACGTCATTTTGACGCGCGGCGATCACATGAATGCCCACGGCGGCACCAATACCATGAAGGTGATGTCGATTTCCGATCAGCATCAAGGCGCCCGCGAAAGCGCAAGCGGAGACGCCTCATGAACCTGTCGCGTCGCAAACTCATCAAAACCGCGCTGGGCGCGGCGCTCGTCGCCAGCGTAGCGACCCCCGCCTTCAATCTCTTCGCCGCCGAGCCAGAGGGGGCGAAAGCGGCGGCACCAGAGGCCGGGACGCTGCCGCTGACCATTCACACCGAGCAGGGCCCGCATCGGCTGGATGTCGAAGTGGCCGAGACGATCTCGCAGCGCCAAAAAGGGCTGATGGGACGCGAGCACCTGTCCGAAGAGCGCGGCATGCTGTTTCGCTTCGAGCGCGAGCAGCCCGCGGGCAATGCCTTCTGGATGTTCAATACGCTGATCGCGCTGGATATCGCCTTCATCGATGACCAGGGGCGGATCGTCGCGATCAACACCATGCCCCCGTGCGAGTCCGAGGCCGCCCGCGAGTGCCCAACCTACCCGGCGGGCGCGCCGTTCACCTCGGCGCTGGAGGTCAACGCCGGCTACTTCGAGGCGCGCGGTATTCAGGTGGGCGACTGCGTCTCCGTGCCGGCGCTGGCCGGCTTCTGCCGGCCCGACGCCTGAATGCTCGCCCGGTGGTGACCTAAACCGCCGGGCGGCGCTTTTTAAAACGCAGTAGAATCAGCCCCACCCCGGCGACCACCAGGCCGCCGCCGGCAAGCTTGTGTACGCCCAGAGGATCGCCCATCAGAAGCGCCCCCAGCCCCACCGCCAGCACCGGTACCAGCAGCGTCATCGGCACCACCTTGTTGACCGGGTGGCGGCGCAGCAGCGCGTACCAGATGCCGTAGGCAAGGATCGACGACATCACCGCGGTATAGAATACCGCGCCCCAGCCGGCCAGGCCCGCCGAGCGAATGGCCTGCCACTGCCCGTTCTCGAAAAGCCAGGAGCCGAGCGCGACCTGGGGCACTGCGAATAGCGCGATCCAGCCCGCCAGCGCCAGCGGCGCGATGGCTGGGCCGCGCTTGATCAAAAGCTGCGACACCGCCCAGCCCAGCGCGCTCAAAAGCAGAATGCCAAGCGGCAGCGGCGAGGGCAGCGTGGGGCCACCCGCCAGCACCACCACGCCAGCAAACGATAGCAACAGTCCCGCCAGCCGCTTGGGCCCCAGCTTCTCCTTGAGAAAGACGACCGCCAGAATCGTCGCAAACGGCGTGCCCATCTGTACCAAAAGCGCGCCGGTGCCCGCCTCGGACTGACCAAGGCCGATGAACAGCATGGCGAAGTGCAGCGTCCCAAAGGTGACGGACAACAGCAGCAGAAACGGCAGCTGGGCGCGCGGCACCGGATAGAAGGGCACCAGCAGAAGGGCGACCAGCGCAAAGCGCAGCGTGGTCATCAACAGCGGCGGAAGTTCCGCCACGCCCACCTTGATGACGACGATATTGAGCGCCCAGATGGCCACGACCAGAAGGCCCAGAAGTAAATCGCGTAGCGGCACGGCAGTGTCCTGTCGTTGAAAAGAGGATGATTCAAAGTGGCGCGACCATCATAACAGCCCGGCTCTCTTCCCTTCGCCCTTCAAGTGCCTACAATAGGCGAGGCGCACGCGGGCCAACGACCGCCGCGCCCTTGCACATCCCCTATAAAAACCAGATAAAAAGGAATCCTCATGACGCTGACACGCCACCTCTCCCGCGCAGGCCTGGGCCTGACCGGTGCCGCGCTCTTGACGCTGGCCGTTTCCGCCCAGGCGCGCGAGCTTTCCGTCTCCACGGTGCTGTCCGACGCCTTCCCCTGGGGGCAGGCGGCAGAAAAATGGGCCGAACTTTTGGAAGAGCGCAGCGACGGCGAGCTGACGCTGCGGGTTTACCCCAACTCGCAGCTGGTCTCCGGTGATCAGACCCGCGAGTTCTCCGCCATGCGCTCCGGACTGATCGATGCCGCGGTGGGCTCGACCATCAACTGGTCGCCCCAGGTGCCGGAGCTCAATTTGTTCTCGCTGCCGTTTTTCATCCCCGATGTCGCCGCCGTCGACGCGGTGACTAAAGGCGAGGCGGGCGAGATGGTGTTCGAGGCGATCGAGTCGCGCGGTATCGTGCCGCTGGCCTGGGGCGAGAACGGCTTTCGCCAGGTCTCCAATTCGAGCGGCCCGATCAGCGCCCCGGACGACCTCGACGGGCTCAAGATTCGCGTCGTCGGCTCGCCGCTGTTCCAGGACACCTTTGCAGCCCTGGGCGCCGACCCGACCCAGATGAGCTGGACCGACGCCCAGCCCGCGCTGACCACCGGCGCCGTCGACGGCCAGGAGAACCCGCTGTCGGTGTTCGACGCCGCGCGCATCGACCAGGTCGGTCAGGAGTACCTGACGCTCTGGAACTACATGAATGATCCGCTGATCTTCGCGGTCAACCAGCAGGTGTGGGGCTCACTGAGTGAAGAGGAGCAGACTTGGCTTCGCGAAACCGCCGAAGAGGCCGGCGCCTGGGAAATCAGCATGACCCGCGAGCAGGAGAGCGAGCGCCTGGCGGCGATCGAAGAGCGCGGCGTCACCGTCACCGAGCTAAGTGATGACGAGTACCAGGCCTTTCGTGAGGCAACCCAAAACGTCCTGGAAAAGTGGGCGCCGCGCATCGGCGAGGAGCTCATGGAGTCGGCGCAGTCGGCCATCGACGCGCGCTAAGCGCCAGATCCGCTACCGGCGTTGGCCGGTAGCGCTACCCTTTAGAGGCTACCATGCAACCATTTTCCGATGCGCGCCTCGAGCGCTGGCTGGGCGCGCTATCGTTGATCGTCATTTCGCTGATCAGTCTGGGTAACGTGGTGACGCGCTACCTGACCGGCGGTTCGTTCTCGTTTACCGAAGAGTTTTCCGTGTTTTTGCTGGTGGTGCTGACCTTTGCCGGCGCCAGCGTGGCGCTCCGGCGCAACCGCCATATTCGCATCAGCTTTCTCGAGCGCATGCTGCCCGAAAAATGGCGCGGCGCGCTGATTCTTTTTCAAGGCGCCTGCGGGCTTCTGGTGCTGGCGCTGATTACCTGGTACGGCGGCAAACTCGCCTTTCAGGAGTATCAGTGGGAGTCGCTGTCGCCCGGGCTTGGACTGCCCCAGTGGTGGTATCTGGTGTGGCTGCCGGTGCTCTCGGCGCTGATGCTTTGGCGCCTCGTTCAGCAGACCCGCGAACGATTGAGCGGAGACCTGCGCGATGACCCCTGATCTCTGGATGCTGCTCGCCTTCGCCGGGCTCTTGATCGCCGGGGTGCCGGTGGCGTTTTCGCTGGCGCTGGCGGGCTCGGTCGGTATCGTTACCGGGCTTTCGCCGGATATGCTGGCAACGCTTGGCACCAACACTTACAACAGCATCGCCAAATACCCGTTGATCGCCATTCCGCTGTTCATTTTGACCGGGCTGATCTTCGAGCGCTCCGGCGTGGCGCTGCGTCTGGTGCGCTTCGCCCAGGCGCTGATCGGCCCGCGCCACGGCGGCCTTGCGCTGGTCGCGGTGCTGGTGTGCATGATCATGGGCGGCATGTCAGGCTCCGGCCCGGCGGATGCGGCGGCCGTGGCGATGGTGATGCTGCCGAGCATGACGAAGGCGGGCTACCCCAAGCCGTTTTCCGCCACGCTGATTGCGGCCTCCGCCTCCACCGCGATTCTGATTCCGCCCTCGGTGGCGCTGATTCTCTACTCCATCGTGGTACCCGGCGTGGATCTTCGCGCGCTGTTCGCCGCCGGACTCTTCCCCGGCATTCTGGCGGGACTTTCGCTGCTGATACCGGCGATGCTGCTGGCCAAGCGCTACGGCTGGGAGGGCAGCACGCCGCAGAGCGATGCCGAGCGCCTGAGCGTGGGCGCGGCGTTCAAGCAGGCGCTGCCGGCGCTGTTTGCCCCGGTGCTGATTCTCGGCGGGCTGCGCTCGGGGCTATTCACACCGACCGAGGCGGCGGTCGTCGCGGTCGCCTACGGCACGCTGGTGGGGCTTTTTCTCACGCGCGAGCTCTCGCTCAAGGATCTCTGGGTGCTGCTGGGCGAGGCGGCGATCATCTCCGGCGTCGTGATGCTGATCATCGCACTGGCCGGGGTGTTCGCCTGGGCGGGCACCATGCTCGGCACCTTCCGTCATTTGGCGGAGTGGATGATCGGGCTGACCGACAACGGCGCGCTGCTGCTAGTACTGGTGATGCTGACGGTGCTGATCGCCGGGATGCTGCTCGATGCCATTTCGATCTATTTGATCCTGATGCCGATTCTGATTCCGGTCATGCAGCACTTCGAGTGGAACCCGGTGTGGTTCGGTATTTTGCTGGCCATGAATATCGCCATCGGCCAGTTTACACCGCCGGTAGCGGTGAATTTGATGGTCACCACGGAAGTGGCAAAGATCCGTCTCGAGCATACGCTGGGCTGGGCGCTGGTGTTCGTTGCCGCCATGGCCTGCGCGATGGCCATCGTGGCGCTGTTTCCCGGTATCGCGCTCTGGCTGCCAACGGTGCTGGGTTACAACGTGTAGAGCCCGGGATAGCGGCTGGCGCCAGCGTTTAAAATGCGCGTGAGGCTAAACGTGCGTTTGACCGGGGATTTCATATACTCGGTCGAAAGAGGGGACGCGTTTTCGCCAAGGGTTGAATTTTTCGCTAAAGTGAATGAACCTTTGCCGCCGATTGGCAGAGTCGCTCCATAGAGTTAACAGACTGTCTCACAAGCGTTTTGAACGGTATCGCCCAAGGGATCCGATAAACGGGTGGTTTAAAACGAATAATGCTCACAAAAGAGAAAGAGGTGTGCCCATGAAGCGCCATGTATTTTCGACCGCAGCCTTTTCAGGCGCGCTGATTGCCGCGGCAAGCTTTGCAAGCCCGGCGGTTGCCCAGGAACGCTACATCACCATTGGTACCGGCGGTCAGACCGGCGTGTACTACGTCGTCGGCCAGTCGGTGTGCCGCATGGTCAACCGCGGCAGCGAAGAGCACAACATTCGCTGTAACGCGCCGTCCACCGGCGGCTCGGTCGCCAACGTCAACGGCATGAAAAACGGCGACCTGGACATGGGTGTGGTGCAGTCTGACGTGCAGTACCGCGCTTACAACGGCGAAGCCAACTTCGAAGAAGAGGGCCCGTGGGAAGAGATGCGCGCCGTTTTCACCATGCACGGCGAGCCGCTCACCGTGGTCGCCCGTGCCGACGCCGGTATCGAGAACATCAGCGATTTCCCGGGCAAGCGTGTGAACATCGGTAACCCCGGTTCTGGTCAGCGCAACACCATGGACGTGGTGATGGACGCCTTTGGTTGGGACGAAGATACCTTCGCGCTCGCCTCCCAGCTCGACGCCGCCGAACAGGCCGCTGCGCTGTCTGACAACAACATCGACGCCATGGTCTACGTGGTCGGCCATCCCAACGGCTCCATCCAGGAAGCGACCACCACCATCGATGCCAAGCTGGTCTCGGTGACCGGTGACGAAATCGACAGCCTGATCGAAGAGTATCCCTACTACACCCGCTCCGTGATTCCGGGCGGTCTGTACCGCGGCAACGACGAAGACGTCGAAACTTTCGGCGTGGCGGCGACGTTCGTCTCCTCCACCAATGTCGACGAAGACGTGATCTACGAAACCGTGAAAGCCGTGTTCGAGAACTTCGACCGCTTCAAGCGCCTGCACCCGGCGTTCGAGAACCTGAACGAAGAAGACATGATCTCCGACGGCCTGACCGCGCCGCTGCACGCCGGCGCCGAGCGCTACTATCGTGAGCGCGGCTGGATCGAGTGAGCCGACAAGCGCTAGGCGGCAGGTACCGATAGCGCCTTGAGAGAACGACAAGCGCGGGCGCCCAGGGTGTCCGCGCTTTCGTTGGAAGCGACGTTATACATCACGTCGAAAGCGTCGCCTACGGCGCGATCGACCGGCGCGGATCTTGAAAAGGACAAGCGTATGCAAGACGAAAAAACATCCTCGGGCGCCGCGCGAAACGACCTGGACGATATGGTTGCCTCGAGCGATACCGGCGCGCGCAAACCGTTGGGGGCGCCGGGCAAGCTGTTGGTGGGTATTGCCGCCGTCTGGTCGCTGTTCCAGCTCTGGATCGCCTCGCCGCTGCCTTACATGCTGGGGTTTGGCGTGTTCAGCGCGACCCAATCGCGTTCGATCCACCTGGCCTTTGCGCTCTTTCTTGCCTTTATGGCCTACCCCGCGCTCAAGCGCTCGCCGCGCGACCGCGTGCCGCTGCAGGACTGGGCGTTCGCCGCCGTGGCCGCGTTCTGCGGTGCTTACCTGTTCATCTTTTATGACGATCTCGCCACCCGAGCCGGGCGCCCAATCACCCAGGACATCGTGGTCGGCGTGGTGGGTATCGTCATGCTGTTGGAGGCGACCCGGCGCGCGCTCGGGCCACCCTTGATGGTGGTCGCCGCGGTGTTTATCGCCTATTCGCTCTTTGGCCCTTACATGCCGGGTATTCTCGCGCACCGCGGCGTGAGCCTGGGCGGGCTGATCAACCACCAGTGGCTCGGCACCCAGGGCGTGTTCGGCATTGCGCTGGGGGTGTCGACCAGCTTCGTATTCCTGTTCGTCCTGTTTGGCGCGCTGCTCGACAAGGCCGGCGCCGGCAACTATTTCATCAAGGTGGCCTTCTCGATGCTGGGCCACTTCAAGGGTGGCCCGGCGAAGGCCGCCGTGGTGGCCTCGGGCATGACCGGTTTGATCTCCGGCTCCTCGATCGCCAATACCGTCACCACCGGCACGTTCACCATTCCGATGATGAAGCGGGTCGGCTTTAGCGCCGAAAAAGCCGGGGCGGTGGAAGTGTCGTCGTCGGTCAACGGTCAGATCATGCCGCCGGTCATGGGCGCGGCGGCGTTCTTGATGGTCGAGTACGTGGGCATCTCCTATGTCGAGGTCATCAAGCACGCGTTTCTGCCGGCGCTGATCTCCTATATCGCGCTGATCTACATCGTTCACCTGGAAGCGCTAAAGGCGGACATGCGCGGTTTACCCTCGGGCAACCCGCCGCGCCCGCTGTTGAACAAGGTGATCGGCTTTTTGACCGGGCTTTTACTGCTGATGGCGCTCTCCATCGGCGTCTATTACGGGCTGGGTTGGCTCAAGCCGGTGCTGGGCGAGGCGACCCCCTGGGTCGTATCGGTAGGGCTGGCGGTGATCTATATCGGCCTTTTGAAGATCGGCGCTCGCTACCCGGAACTCGAGGTCGACGACCCCAACCAGGCGGTGGTGAAGCTTCCACAAACCCGGCCGACGGTGATGGTGGGGCTTCATTACATTCTGCCGGTCGTCGTGCTGGTGTGGTGTCTGATGGTCGAGCGTCTTTCACCGGGGCTATCGGCCTTCTGGGCGACCGTGTTCATGATTTTCATCATGGTCACCCAGCGCCCGATCATCGCGCTCTTTAGAGGCCGTAGTCAGATGGCCGCCGACATCAAGGAAGGCCTTTGGGATCTCTGGGACGGCCTGGTCACCGGCGCGCGCAACATGATCGGCATCGGTATCGCCACCGCCACGGCGGGCATCGTGGTCGGTGCGGTGTCGCAAACCGGCGTGGGCCTGGTGCTGGCGGACGTGGTCGAGATTCTCTCCGGCGGCAACCTGATGGTGATTTTGCTGCTGACCGCGGTGCTGAGTTTGATTCTCGGTATGGGCTTGCCCACCACCGCCAACTATATCGTGGTCTCGGCCTTGATGGCGCCGGTGATCGTCATGCTTGGCCAGCAGAACGGGCTGATCGTACCGCTGATCGCGGTGCATCTGTTCGTGTTCTATTTCGGCATCATGGCGGACGTCACCCCGCCGGTGGGGCTGGCCTCCTTCGCCGCCGCGGCGGTCTCCGGGGGAGATCCGATCCGCACCGGCTTCCAGGCGTTCTACTACAGCCTGCGTACCGCAGCACTCCCGTTTCTGTTCATCTTCAACACCGACCTGCTGTTGATCGATGTCACCGTGGCTCAGGGCGTCGTGGTCTTCATCGTTGCAACCATCGCCATGCTGATCTTCGCGGCCGGCACTCAAGGGTACTTCATTACCCGCAACCGCTGGTACGAGTCGATTCTGCTGCTGCTGGTCGCGTTCACCCTGTTCCGTCCGGGCTTCTTCATGGATCGTATTCACAACCCGTATGATTCGGTCCCGCCGGCGCAGTTCGTCGAGGCGCTGGGGCGGGTAGATGAAGGCAGCAACCTGCGTATTCAGATCGCCGGCGAAGACGCCTTCGGCGCGCCGCTGACCACCTACATGCTGATACCGGTACCGGAGGGTGAAACCGGCGAAGAGCGTATGGAGAACCTGGGGCTGGAACTCTACACCGACGGCGACCAGACGCTGGTAGACATGGTCGAGTTCGGCAGCCCCGCAGCGGATCTGGGCCTGGATTTCGATCAGGAGATCATCGAGGTACTGGCCCCGGTGAATCGCTGGACGAAAGAGTGGATGTGGCTGCCGGCGCTGGGGCTGTTCGCGCTGGTCGTCCTATTGCAGCGCGGCCGTCGGCGCAAGGACGAGCCGGCACCCGCGGCGACGTGAAACGTCAGGAGAGTGCCATGTACCAGAAAATTCTGCTGCCCGTGGATCTCAACGAAGAGAGCTCGTGGAAAAAGGCGCTGCCGGTGGCCGCCACGCTGTGTCAGACCTTTGGCGCGTCACTGCACCTGGTGAGCGTGCTGCCGGAGTTCAAGATGCCGATGGTGGGGGCCTATTTTCCGAAAGACTTTTCGCAAAAGGCCCACGAGGGGATGAAGGAGGCTCAGGCCGCCTTCATCGATGAGCACGTCCCAAACGATATCCCGACTCAAAGCGTGATCATCGATGGCTCACCCTGGGAGGCGATCATCAAGGTCGGCAAGAAAATCGACGCCGATTTGATCGTCATGGCCTCCCACACCAGGCGCAAGTTCGCCGACTACGTGCTTGGCCCCAACGCCGAGCACGTGGTGCACCACGCGAAAATCTCGGTGATGATCGTGCGCTGACAGTACGCGTTTCACACCAAAAGGCGGCTTCGGCCGCCTTTTTTTGTGCCAGTGACGGCGACTGCGACGTTTGGCTAATGTCGTTCCCGCGCCGGGTGACCAACACTGAGCGAGCGGTTTCAAACACCATAATGCTTGGGAGCCTTACCATGATCTACGCCAATCCGGGCGACAGCGGCGCCGTCGTCACTTTCGAAAAGCGTTACGGCAACTACATCGGCGGCGAATTCGTGGCGCCGGTGAAAGGTGAGTACTTCGACAACCTCAGCCCGGTCAACGGCCAGGTGTTCTGCGAGATTCCCCGATCCAGCGCCGAGGATCTGGAAAAGGCGCTCGACGCCGCCCACAAGGCCGCCCCCGCCTGGGGCAGGACCTCCGCCGCCGAGCGCAGCAATATCCTGCTCAAGATGGCCGATCGCATCGAGCAGAATCTCGAGCTTCTGGCGGTGGCGGAGACCTGGGACAACGGCAAGGCGGTACGCGAGACCCTGAACGCCGACTTGCCGCTTGCCATCGACCACTTTCGCTATTTCGCCGGCTGCATCCGCGCCCAGGAAGGGAGCGCTGCCGATATCGACGCCAACACCGTGTCCTACCATTTCCACGAGCCGCTGGGCGTGGTGGGGCAGATCATTCCCTGGAACTTCCCCATCCTCATGGCGGTGTGGAAGCTCGCGCCGGCGCTTGCCGCCGGTAACTGCGTGGTGCTGAAGCCCGCCGAGCAGACGCCGGCCTCCATTCTCGAGGTCATGAAGATCGTGGGCGACCTGCTGCCGCCGGGCGTGGTCAACATCGTCAACGGCTTCGGCGAGGAGATCGGTCAGAGCCTTGCGACGAGCAAACGCATCGCCAAGATCGCCTTCACCGGCTCCACCCCGGTGGGCTCGCACATTTTGAAGTGCGCCGCCGAGAACATCATTCCCTCCACGGTGGAGCTTGGCGGCAAGTCGCCGAACATCTACTTCGCCGACATCATGAACGCCGAGCCAAGCTTCGTCGACAAGGCCGTCGAAGGTCTGGTACTGGCGTTTTTGAACCAGGGCGAGGTCTGCACCTGCCCCTCGCGCGCGCTGGTGCAGGAGAGCATGTATGACGAGTTCATGGCGAAGGTGCTCGAGCGCACCAAGGCGATCAAGCGCGGAAACCCGCTGGATACCGACGTGCAGGTCGGCGCTCAGGCATCGCAAGAGCAGTTCGACAAGATCATGTCCTACATGGACGTCGCCCGCGAAGAGGGCGCGGAGTTTCTCACCGGCGGCAACAAGGCGAGCATCGACGGTGACTATGACAGCGGCTACTACATCGAGCCGACGATTCTGAAAGGCAACAACAAGATGCGCATCTTCCAGGAGGAGATCTTCGGCCCGGTGGTGTCGGTCACCACCTTCAAGGATGAAGAAGAGGCGCTGGCGATCGCCAACGACACCGAGTTCGGCCTGGGGGCCGGGGTGTGGAGCCGCGACATCAACGTGGCGTTTCGTATGGGCCGTGGCATTCAGGCCGGGCGCGTGTGGACCAACTGCTACCACCAGTACCCGGCCCACGCCGCGTTTGGTGGCTACAAGAAGTCTGGCGTCGGCCGCGAAACCCACAAGATGGCGCTCGAACACTACCAGCAGACCAAAAACCTGCTGGTCAGCTACGACGTGAACCCGATGGGCTTTTTCTAACTCGCCCCACGGGCTTTCGAAACACAGCGACCCGGCCACTGGCCGGGTTTTTCATGCCGGTTTTTCAGACCGGAACTCCAGCCAGCGCCGCGCCAGCCGCCTGGCCTGTTCGAGCTGGCGGACCACGGCGAACCGGCCCGCTTGGCGGCGGATGCCGGTGCGCTTGAGCTTTAACACCATGCGCGGCGCCAGACCGACCACGATAATGCCGACGCCACGCTCGGCAAGCTCCCGGCGCAGCGTGTCGATGGCGACCAGCGCGGAAGCGTCCAAACTCGGCACCTCCTGCATCTCCAGCACCACGATGCGCACGTCGCGGTCGATCACGCGAAGCGTCGCCATTGCCTTTTCGGCGGCGCCGAAAAAGAGCGGCCCGCTGACCCGGTAGTGGGCGACGCCGTCCGGGAAGGCGGCTGCGGGCTCCGGCGCCTCCAGACGGCGAGTGTGGGTGAGCTTTGCCATTCGCCGGATGAACAGCGCGGCGGCCAGGCCCATGCCCACGGCCACCGCGATCACCATGTCGAACACCACGGTGAGCAAAAAGCAGATGACCAGCACCGCCACGTCGCTGCCCGGCGCACTTTTCAACGTGTGCACGAAGTGGCGCGCCTCGCTCATGTTCCAGGCGATGATGAACAAAAGTGCGGCCAGCGCCGCCATCGGCACGTAGCCCATGGCGCCGGCCAGCGCGACCACTGCCAGCAGCACGACCAGCGAATGAACGAGCGCGGCCACCGGCGAACAGGCGCCGCTTTTGATATTGGTCGCGGTACGGGCAAGTGCGGCGGTAGCGGTCATGCCGCCAAAGAACGGCGCGATCACGTTACCCAGCCCCTGACCGATCAGCTCGGCGTTGGAGTCGTGACGGGTGCGGGTCAGGCCGTCGGCCACCACGGCGCACAAAAGCGACTCGATGGCTGCCAGCAGCGCGATTGCCAGGGCCGGGCCGAGCAGCGCCTGGATCAGCGCGAAGTCGACGGTCAGCGGATCATCGTTGGCGCCGGGAAGCTGCCAGGGCAGGGCAAAGCTGGGCGCGAAAGGAGGAATGCCGCTACCCGCCACGCCATCGGCCTCCCAGCTAAAGCGCGAGGCAATGGTCGCCACCTCAATGCCGCCCCAGGCAAGCATAAGCGCCACCAGCGTGCCAACGCTCAGGCCCACCAGGGGTGCGGGGATTGGCGTTTTCAGGCGCGGCCAGGCAATCAAGGTGGCAAGCGTGGCCGCCCCTATGCATAGATCCGGCGGCGAAAGCTCGGGAAGCGCGCGGCCGATCACCACCAGGTTATTAAGCGTACTGCTGCCAAGCGCGATATCGCTCAAGCCAAGAAAGCCGGGCACCTGCAGCAGCGCAATGACCACCCCGATGCCCGCGGTAAAGCCGAGAATGACCGGGTAGGGCACGTACTGGATCAGACTCCCCAGCCGGGCGAGCCCCAGCGCCATCAGAATCAAACCGGCCATGAGCGTGGCGACGAGCAGCCCGCCCAACCCGTACTCGGCCACGATAGGAAAGAGAATGACCACGAACGCCGCGGTAGGGCCTGAAATATTGAAGCGTGAGCCGCCCGTCAGCGCGATGATGGCCCCGGCTACGATCGCCGTGTAGAGCCCATGCTGCGGCGCCACCCCGATGGCGATCGCCAGCGCCATCGACAGCGGCACCGCGACCACGCCTACGGTGAGCCCCGCCAGCACGTCCCGCTTGAGCTTGCCAGGCGTGTAGCCTTCGCGCCAGGTGTTCAGCAAGGCGCGGCCGGGAAGCGGAAGTTGGGCCTGGAAGCGACGGGGAGCGCGGGACATGGCAAAGCCTCGGGATCAATGGCGAACCCGGATAAATTACGCCGCCCTAATGTCTTACACAACGGCCTCGCCCAATGGCCTTGATGACAGCGGGCTACCTCCATGCGCTAAAGGCATAAAAAGACACCGCCCGGTATGAGCCGGGCGGTGTCTTTGGAACACAATCTATCGATGAGGCGTTTACTGCTCGGCTTGGGCCTCGTCCGTCGCCGTGGTCGCTTCGTCGCCCTGTTCGCCGTGGTGACGCCCACGCTCGCCGCCGCGCTCGCTGCGATGCTCTTGGCGTACGTCGCGCATGGCCTCACGCAGTGCCTGGTGCTCCTCGTCGGTCAGAATTTCGTCGATGCGCGCCTGATGCTCGTCGTGCAGCGCCTTCATCGCCTCGAAAAATTCGCTGTTGGCTTCGTTGAGCTGTTGCTGCTTCTCTTCACCGATCTCGGCGCGCTGGTAGACTTCCTGGCGCTGCTCCTGCATGCGCTCGCGCATCTGCTCGCGGTCCTGGCCGTGGCCGTCGTGCGGGTGCGCCTGAGCGGTCATCGCGACGGGTACCAGCGCGGCGGCCAACAGAGCCGGGGCAAAGAGTTTGCGAAGTGATAGCGTCATGGTTTCTCTCCTTGATGCGATGCTGTCGAAGGTGACACCTGCAGTATCACGCGGCCCGGTGTAAAGTCGTTGCACAAAGTGTGCAAACACCGTGACCTTCTCATAGGCTAAGCATCCGGATAAAAGGAGGTATCGATGCACGCGTTTCGTGTGATTCGCCGCTCGCTAGGCGCAGGAAGTTTGGCGCTACTGCTCGGCGGCTGCGGCGCGACCCACCTCGCCACCAGCGGCGAAACCGCCATCGCCCAGTCTGCCATCTCACCAACCCCGCGTTCGCCCTCGGTGCGCTCGACGTCGCTCACCCCCCAAATTTATACCCCGGCAAACTGGCCCGAGTCGCTCACCGCCCGCGTGCGCCTACCCGAGACCCCCAACGCGGGCCTGCGCCCGGCGGCGCTGATCGTGCACGGCGGCGGCTGGCGCGGGCGAAGCCCCGCCGATATGGAAAAAATCGCCCGACAGCTGGCGGGGCAGGGCTATGTCACGGTCAACGTCGAGTACCGCTTTGCGCCGCGCTACCGCTTTCCCGCCCAGCTTCATGACCTACAGCAGGCGATGCGCTGGATTCACGATAACGCCGAGCGCCTGGAGGTCGATACCGACCGCATCGTCGGCGTGGGCTACTCCTCCGGCGCCCACCTGGTGAGCCTTCTGGCGCTGGCAAGCCAAACGGGGCCGCTGGCCGAGCCGTATGGCGGCGAGCACACCAGGCTTCGCGCCGCGGCGGTCGGGGGGCTGCCGAGCGATCTGTTGAAATTCAATGACGGGGAGCTTGTGATCGGCCTGCTCGGCGGTACCCGCGACGAGGTGTACGACGCCTACGTGCAGGCCTCACCGATTCGCCAGCTCACGCCAAAGGCGCCGCCGTTTTTCCTTTTCCACGGCAATCGCGACCGGCTAGTGCCGGTGGATCACGCCCGGGACTTTTATGAGGCGCTGCGCGCCCAGGGCACACCCGCCGAGCTCTACCTGCAGCACGGCCGCGGGCACATTGCGGCTTTTCTACTGCGCGGCGGAGCTGTTGATGCGGCGATCGCGTTTCTCAATCGAGAAGTGAATCGTAAGGTGGATAATGGCCCCGACACTCAGCCTTCAGGCTGATACTTGTAACCGACGCCATACACCGAGCGGATGATCTCCTGGTCGGGGAGCGCTTCGGTGATCTTTTTGCGCAGCTTCTTGATGTGGCTATCCACGGTGCGCTCGGAAACGATGCGGTTGTCGCGGTACATGTGATCCATCAGCTGCTCGCGGCTAAAGATCCGCCCGGGGGCGTGCATCATCACGCGCAAAAGCTGAAACTCCACCGCGGTGAGGCCCAGGTCCTGGCCCTTGGCAAGTGCCACCCAGCCTTCATCGTCCAGGGTGACCGGCGCGATTGGGGCGGTGGCCTCAATGGGGGCGCTTTCGGCGGCGCGGCTTCTGCGCAGCACCGCCTTGACCCGGGCCACCACTTCCCGCGGGCTGAACGGCTTGCAGATATAGTCGTCGGCGCCCATCTCGAGCCCCACCAGACGGTCCACCTCTTCGACCTTGGCCGTCACCATGATGATGGGCAGCGCCGGCCAGCGCTGGCGGATCTCGCGGCAGAGCGTGGTGCCATCCATGCCCGGCAGCATCAAATCCAGCAGTACCAGCGCCGGCGTATTCGCGTCGAGCCAGGCAAGCACGTCGTCGCCGTGCTCGATCAGCGTCGGCGCGAAGTGGTGGCCGGTCAGGTAGTCGGCCATCAGGCGCGCGATCTTCGGCTCATCCTCGACGATCAGAAGTGAGGCGTTGGCGGGGTACGAATCGGTCGATGACATGGGCACTCGAGGCTCCAGAGTGAAAATCCAGCGTGAAGCTAATGTAACGCTAACGCTAACGCGAAGACAGAAGCGGGAAGCGCAGCGTCCAGCAAAGCCCGCCCAGGGGAGAGGCGCTGGCGGTGAGCGTCGCGCCGTGGGCGCCGGCCAGCGCGCTTGCAATCGATAGCCCCAGTCCGCTGCCGCCGCTTGCGCGACTGCGCGAGCCCTCGACCCGGTAGAGCCGTTCGGTCAGCCGTGAAAGCTCGCTTTCCGGTACGCCCGGGGCGCTATCTTGCCATATCACCACGGCCTGGTGGGCCTCGACGGTCAAGCGAACGTCGAGCGTGCCCGGGGCCACGGTGTAGGCGCAGCTGTTATCCAACAGGTTGCTCCAGAGCTGGCGCAGACGCTGCGGGTCGCCCAGCACCATGACGTTCGGGGCGATCTCGGTGGAAAGCGCAAGGCCGCTGTCCGCCAGCCAGCGGTCGGCATCCGAGAGCCGGCCCAACAGGCTGTCGCTGAGATCCATCGGCGACAGGTGAATATCGAGCGCGCCGGCGTCGCTTTGCGATAGCAGGCGAAGATCCGCCACCAGCCGCTCGAGCTGATCGACCTCCTGGGCGAGCGACCCCAGATTCTCCTGGTCGAGCGCTCGCACGCCGTCCTGCATCGCCTCGATCTCGCCGCGCAGCACGGCCAGCGGAGTGCGAAGTTCGTGGGCGGTGTCCGATACCCAGCGCGCCCGGGCGTTGCGGCTCGCCTCCAGCGTTTCGGCCAGCAGATTGAAGTCCTGGGCCAGCCGCGAGAGCTCGTCGCGTCCGCGCGCGCGCAGGCGGATGTGGTAGTCGCCTTCGGTGAGCCGGCGCGTGGCGCCGGCCAGCGCCCGGGTGCGCCCGCCGAGCCACCAGGAGAGCCCGCCGGCCAGCAGCAGCGAGGCGACCACCAACGACAGGACGATAATGATGAGGTTGCGCTGCTGGCGCTCCAGAAAACGGCTCTCCATGCGCTCCATGACCTGCTGGGGCGAGCGAAAGCCCAGCTCACCGATACTCACGCGCTCGCCGCCGGTGGCGCTTTCGCTGTAAAGCGTTAGCCAGTGCCAGTCGCTTGGCTCGCCCAGCGGGCGAGGGCGCACCACGAAGCGGCCCTCGGCGTCGCGCAGCGCGAAGTCTCGCGCTTCGCCCAAAGGAGAGGCGCGCTCCTCGCGCCCGCGGCCGAGCTCGAAGCGCACCACGCGAGGCCAGCGGTCCGGGGAGCGCTCGAGCCACGCCCAGTTTCGCTGGCCGTTCCAGCGGGTCACCAGGCCGTCGGCCAGTAGGGTCGCCCGGCGCTCCTGAGCCTGGGTCAGGTACTCGATGAAGCCCCGGTCGATGCTGTAGGAGACCGCCAGAAAGGTGCTGGCGGCGATCGCCACGTTGACACTCAGAATCACCGCGAACAGGCGCCACCCAAGACGCGACGGACGCCAGCGTGACAGCGTTTGAAGCCGGGTCATGATACGCCACCGCTTTGGTCGGGTTGTGGGGTTGGCTGCGGCGGGGCGCTCAGGCGCTCGCGCAGGTTTTCAAGCCCCAGGTACAGGCAGGGCACCAGAATGAGCAGAATGGCGGTGGCGAAGATCATCCCGAAGCCCAGCGAGATGGCCATGGGGATCATGAAGCGTGCCTGACGCGAGGTTTCCAGAATCATCGGCGCCAGCCCCAAAAAGGTGGTGAGCGTGGTCATCATGATCGGGCGAAGGCGCCGAGTGGCCGCGGCGACGATCGCTTCGCGCGCCGCCATGCCCTCGCGGCGCTTGCGATTGGCGTAGTCGATCAGCACCAGCGCATCGTTGATGACCACCCCGGAGAGCGCCAGCATTCCCAGCAGGCTGATGATCGAGAGCCCAAAGCCCATGACCATATGGCCCGCCACCGCGCCGACCAGGCCAAAAGGAATGGCGGCCAGCACCAATAGCGGCTGCAGGTAGCTTCTAAACGGAATGGCGAGCAAGGCATAGAGCGCGGCGAGCATCAGCCACATGGCGGTTCTGAGCGTGGCGAGGTTGTCGGCGGTGTCCTGCTGGCGCCCGCCGAGAGCCACTTCGAGCCCCGGCCAGGTGTTGGTCAGCGTAGGGAACACGTCCTCCTGCAGCGTGGCGAGCACCTGGTTGATCGTCTGGTCGTTGTCGGAGTCGGCGGTCACGGTGATGATGCGTCGCCCGTCGATACGCGTCAGGCTGCTCGAGGCCTGGCTCAGGGTGATATCGGCCGCCCGCGACAGCGAAACGCTCAAGCCATCGGCAGTGCGCACCGGCAGGCGGTAGAGCTCGTTCAGACTCGCCCGGTCCTGCTCGGGCAGGCGCACCTCGACACTGACCTCCTGACGGCCGATGAACTGCTCGACAGCGGTGGCGCCCTGCAGCGGGCCGCGTAGCGCTTGGGCCAGATCGCTGCCGGTCAGGCCCAGCGCGCGACCCTCGGCGGACAGGCGCATTTCGAGCTGCGGCTTGCCGTCGCCCAGGCCGCTGTCGATATCGGTCAGGCCGTATTCGCCGAGCTGCTCGGCCAGGCGCGTGGCGGCGGCTTCCAGCACCTGGGTATCCGGGTGGGAAAGGCGCAGGCTGAGCGCGGCGCCGCTGCCCGGCCCGCCCACGTCCGAGGCGAAGCGCACCGACTGCGCGCCGACCAGATCGCCGCTCACGTCGCGCCAGCGCTCGGCGATGCGCGATGGCGGCCACTGATCGAGACTCTCGCTGGCGATATCCAGCGTTACTTCCAGACTTTCACCGTCCAGCCGGCTGCGGGTGCTGGCGAATGAAAGCGTCGGCTCCTCGCCGCTGAGCGTCTCGGCGGCGTCGATCAACTGCTGGCCGAGTTCGCGGCTGACGCTGATGTTACTGCCGATCGGCAGGGTCACGGTGGCGCGCACCTGGTCCGACTCGACCCGGGGCATCAGCGAAAAGCCGAGCCGCCCGCTCATCGCCCAGGCCAGCGCTACCACCAGCAGCGTAACCCCCAGGCTTACGCTCAGAAGCCGCTGATTCAGCGCGCGCTGCAAAAACGGCTCGAAGCGGCGGTAGGTAAACGCGTGCAGGCCCCCTTGCAAGGCGTGGCGAAGGCGCTCCAGCGGGCGCTGCCAGGCCGGCGTTTTGCGCGGCTTGTGGCTGTGGGCCAGGTGCGCTGGCAGGATGAACAGTGCCTCGGCCCAGGAGATCAGAAAGACCGTGACCACCACCACCGGTACGGTGGCGAAGATCATGCCCAAAAAGCCCGGCAAAAACAGCAGCGGCATGAACGCCACGATATTGGACAGAATGGCGAAGGTGAGCGGCACCGCGATCTCTTTGGCGCCCTTGACCGCCGCATCGCGCAGCGAATAGCCCTCTTCGCGGTAGCTGTAGATGTTCTCGCCCACCATGATCGCGTCATCCACGACGATGCCGAGCGCGATGATGAAGGCGAACATCGACATCATGTTCAGCGACACCCCGATCCAGGGCAGAAACAGCATCGCGCCCAAAAACGCGGTGGGAATGCCGAGCGTCACCCAGAACGCCAGGCGCGCCTCGAGAAACAGCGCCATGAGAATCATCACCAGCGCCAGGCCCATCCAGGCGTTCTTGAGCAGAAGCCCCAGGCGGTCCTCGTACACCTCGGAGCTGTCGCGGGCTACGTCCAGATGAATGTTCGGGGGAAGCCCGGCGCGCAGGCGCTCGAGTTCGCTCTGCACCGCCTTCGAGACGCTGGTGGGGGTTTGATTGCCCACCTGGAAAACCTCGACGGAGAGGCCCTGCTGGCCGTTATAAAACTCCTCGCGGTCGGTTTCGGCAAAGCCTTCGCGCACCTGGGCGATCTGGCCAAGCGTTACCGGTGCGCCCTGGGCGGTGGTCAGAATCGGCAGGCGCGCGAACTCGGCGGCACTTTGGCGCCGGCCCTGGTAGCGGATCAGCCACTCGCCTTCGGCAGTGGTGAGCTGGCCGCTGGCCAGATCCAGCGCTTCCTCGCCGATGCGCGCGGCAAGCGCCTGGTGGTCCAGCCCGTAACGCTCGATCGCCTCGTCATCCAGCAGCACCTGAATCTCACGGTCGCGGTTGCCGGAAAGCTCCGCCCGGGAGATGCCGCTATTGGCCTGAAGCTCGGCGCGCACGTTTTCGGCGGCGTCGTGCAGCGCGGAAAGGCTGGCATCGCCATACACCTGCAAACTCACCACGCCGCGCGAGTAGCCCGCCAGGCTAAAGCGCGGCGGGTCGGCGGCGTTGGGGAAAGTGGTGATCCCATTCACCGCCTGCTGGATCTCCTGATAGACGCGCATCACCTCCACGCCGTCGATCAGCGTGGCCTGGACCACGCCGCTGCTTTCATTGGCGGTCGCGGTCAGCTCGTCGATCCCTTCGACGTTGGAGATCGCCGCCTCGACCGGTAGCAGCAGGCTCTGCTCGATATCTTCTGGCGTTGCGCCGGGGTAGCTGATGGTGACCTGCACGGTTTCGCTTTCAAAGTCGGGAAAGACCTCCTTCTTGATCGCAAGCGAGGCCATCAGGCCACCGACGATGAACAGCGCCATCATCAGGTTCGGCGCGACACCGTGATCCACCATCCAGGCAAGCGGGCCCTTGCGCGTCATGGGGCGTTCTCCTCATCCGGGTGGGCCGGCGCCTCAGTGGACGAGCGCGGGCGCACCTGCTGGCCAACGCGCGGCTGGGCAAGCCCGGCGGTGACCACGCGCTGACCCGGGCTGAGCCCGTCGCTCACCAGCGCCTGCTCTTCGCCGCGGTAGGCAAGCGTCACCGTCGAGCTCTGGAGACGGTCGTCGTCATCGAGCCACCACACCACGTCGCCCGGGCGCAGCGCCGAGGAGGGCAGGGCGATCAACGCCTCGCGCGCGGTGGTGTGGTAGCGAAGGCGCACGACATCCCCCAGGCGCAGCGCCGGCCCGTTCTGGTCCAGTGCCAGCGGGTCGTCGACGGAGACGAGCAGCTGTGCCTGCAGGCCGTTCTCTTCGAGATTCGGCAGAATCGAGGTCAACTCACCTTCGCGGCTCTCCTCCGCCGGCCAGCTTTGGCTGGTGAGCGTGACGCGATCGCCGGGCTCGAGCCAGGCAAGCGTGTCGCCGGGAAGCGAGGCGCGCACCCAAAACTGTTCGACGCCGACCAGACTCAGCACCTCGGTGCCTTGGCTCAACAGGCTGCCGGCGCCGAGGGTGCGTTCGGCGACCATCGCCCGCCAGGGCGCGGTGAGCGTGGCGCGTTCCAGATTCAGGGCGGCCTGGTCGCGTAGCACCCGGGCCTGGGTCAGGGCAGCTTCGGCCTGGCGCTTTTGGGGCTCGCGCAGCACCAGCGCCCGGCGCTCGGCGGTAAGCTCGCGGCCAAAGCGGGCGTAGTCACCCTCGGCGCGCTGCTGCTCGGCACGTTCGAGCGCAACGCCGGCTTCGGCGGTGGCGACCTGGGCCTGGGCATCCTGCAGCGCAAGCTCGAGATCCGCGCGGTCGATATAGGCAAGCGGGGCGCCTTCCTCTACGACCTCGCCGGGCACCACGCCTTCGGCAAAGCGTTCGAGCTCGCCGGCCACTCGGCTCGAGATCATGGTCGATTTCTCGGCCTCTACCCGGCCGAAGCCTGAAAGTGATGGGGCCTGAACGCGGCGCTCGACGCTGATGACATCGACCAGCGGCGGTGAGGCCGGCGGCGGCGGGCGGCGCTCGATACGCGGGGGTTGAGTGACGATCCACCAGGCCAGGGCCAGGCCGCCGGCCAGAATCAAAAGCGCCGCGATGGCGCCCCAACGCACCCGGCCGCGCTGGCGGGCCGGCGTTTTATCAAGAAGGGTCATTACCGCACGTCATCCGTTGGCTGGAAGCTAAAAATGCTGGAAGATAAGCGTAGTATGCTAGCATCTACTCCAGTTAAGCAGTGATTAGGCAAGCAATGTGTAAAGAGCGTGCAACGTGACGCATTGATAAAAACATCTGCATCTAACCACTCGACCCTAACAACTAGACCGGCTTCACGTTGATTGATTGCCTTGACCGACAGGCCTGGACGATATGAAAAACACCTCGACCCGCGACAAATTGATCGATACCGGCGCCGAGCTGATCGCTCAGCACGGCTACAACGCCACCGGTATCAACGCCGTGCTCAATTCCTGCGGGGTACCCAAGGGCTCGTTCTATCACTACTTCTCCAGCAAGGAGGATTTCGGGCTGGCGGTGATCGAGCGCTTTGCCGACGACTACGCCGTGGGTCTGAAGGCGCTGTTGGAAGATGAAAGCGTGACGCCGCTCGAGCGTTTGCAGCGCTACTTCGCCCGCGGCCGGGACTACATGCAGACCTGCAACCACGAAACCGGTTGTTTGATCGGCAACCTGGGCCAGGAGCTTTCGGGCCAAAGCGATGTCTTTCGCGACGCGCTGAACACGGTCTTCCAGCGCTGGGAGCAGCACTTCGTGGCCTGCCTTCAGGCCGCTCAAGCCCAGGGCGCGGTGAGCCCTCGGGCTGACGTCCAGGCGCTGGCCAGCTTCATCCTGAGCGGCTGGGAAGGGGCGATTTTGCGCGCCAAAACGCTCAAGTCGGTCACGCCCATGGAGCAGTTCGAGTCGATTCTGTTCGAGTACGTGCTGGTCGATACCGTGGCGCGCCAGAGCGCCTGAAAGGCGGCTGGCGCCGCGCACGCGGTCATCGCTCTACTTACGCTCTACCTACGCACAAGGCGGCCCGCAAGCCGCCTTGTGCGTTCAACGTGGCGTATCAGGTGTTCAGAATCACGCCGCCGTTCAGGTGGAGGGTTTGGCCACTCATGTAGGACGAGTCTTCGCTTGCCAGATACACGTAGGCGGGGCCCATTTCGCTGGGCTGGCCGGCGCGCTTCATCGGCACCTGGCCGCCAAAGCTTTCGACCTTCTCCTCACTCATGCTGGCGGGAATCAGCGGCGTCCAGACCGGGCCTGGTGCTACGGCGTTGACCCGAATGCCGCGCTCCATCAGCGACATGGCCATCGAGCGCATCAGCCCCTGAATGGCGCCCTTGGTCGCGGTATAATCGATCAGGGTGTCGTTGCCCTTGAAGGCGTTGATAGACGAGGTTTCGATGATGGTATCGCCTTCGCTCAAGTGCGGCAGGGCCGCCTTGATCATGTAGAAGTGGCTGAAGATGTTGGTCTGGAAAGTGCGCAAAAGCTGGTCGTCGGGAATATCGGTGATATCGTCCCAGTCGTACTGCTCGGCGGCGTTATTGATCAGCACGTTGAGCTTGCCGTACTCATCGAGGGTCTTTTGAATGACCTCGCGGCAAAAGACCGGCTGGGCCACGTCGCCCTTGAGCACCAGGCAGCGCCGGCCCTCGGCTTCCACCAGGCGCTTTGTCTCTTCGGCGTCCTCATCCTCTTCCAGATGTACGATCACGCTGTCGGCGCCTTCGCGGGCAAAGTGTACGGCCACGGCGCGGCCGATGCCGCTGTCGCCGCCGGTGATGAGTGCTACCTTGTCCTTGAGCTTATCGGAGCCGCGATAGCTTGCGCGGATGTACTCCGGCGCCGGGCGCATGGCGTATTCGTCGCCGGGCTGTTTGTCCTGATGCTGCGGGGGCTGTTTCTGCTCGCTCATATTGATTCCTTCCTTTGTAACCGTTTCGACGCGGTGTATAGCGATGGCCGACCCGCTCCTGGGTCGCACCATCGTTTACCTTAGTCCAACGTTACGAAAGGGCCAAACCTGGCCACTTTTACGGTTTGCTTTAAATGATTTTTACTTAACACTTTTTTAAAAAAAGGATGGTCTACTTGTATTTCAGGAAAACGCGTTTGTTTTTAAAAGCATTAGTTAAAGGGGTTTTTTAATAATCCTTGCGGCCGAGATTTCAAGTTTTATATTAGTTTTAAGTCATTGAAATATAAATATTTTGTTGGTTTTGGGAATAAGTTTCTGGAGTTTTTTGTAAAAGCGTTGTTTTAAAATTGACAGTTATTAACCCCCCGCTATAGTTCATAAGTGGTCTGTAAGAAGTTTTAAAAATAAGTAGTTAACTCATGTTATAAAAAAGGATGGCGTTTATCAGCGCTAAAAGTTCATTTTGTTCACTACCCCGGCTGCAAACAATGCAACGCATGGAGGATGCAATTAATGAGCGATCAAGGAAAGTACTCCCACCCCGATGCCAGCGGCGCAAAAAGCGCTGACACCTCTCAGGAACACGATACTCTCGATACCGAACGGCTCAAAAGCCAGGGTAAAGAGGCCGCTCACGACCTTGGCGACGCCGCCCAGCACCAGGCCGAGCACTTCTATGAGCAGCAGCGCGAGCTGGTCGCCAAGCAAGCCGGCAAGTTCACGAAGGTTCTGAACCAGGCCGCAGACGAGTTCGAAAGCCAGCACCAGCCCTTTTTCTCGCAGCAGGCACGCAAGGCGGCAGCGCTTGCCGACGACTTCTCGAACCAGTTTCGCGACAAGGACCTCAAGCGCGTCTTCCACGACGTTCAGGGCTACAGCCGCCGCGAACCGGCAGTGTTCATTGGCGGCGCCATCGCCGCGGGCTTTCTCGTCGCCCGCTTTCTGCGAAGCTCGCAGCACCATGATTCCCAAGAGCGCGGTTCTCGTGGCAATGGTTCTCATGGCTATGGTTCACAAGGCTACGGTTCACAAGGCTACGGTTCGCAAGGCTACGGTTCGCAAGCATACAACGCCAGACGCCAGAACCCTCAAGACGACCCCCGCCATTATGGCGCTGAAGGCTTTGGGGCTGTGAATCGCGGCTCGGCTTTCGGTGGTCAGGGCGACTACCGCGAGCGCCATACGGACATGAACGCCGCCGGGTCGCGCTTTACCTCTCAGCACCCTTCGTCTCGTCCCCTGTCATCCTTCGATAACGACGGCCCTGTGCCTGGCGGCAGCAGCGCCGAGCGCGACCCGAGCGAGCCTTTTGATGCCAATGACGCGCGGCCGAGAATTACCCCCCGGCCCGGCGATGACCCGCTGCCCGGCGATCGCGACCCTTACCGCACACCGCGATAACCCTCCACGCGTTTAACGCTCAACGATTGGCCAGTACGAACGAGGCTTATATGGAAACGCAGCGCAATAGCACGACGCAGGGAGCGTCCGTCGGCTCGCTTTTAACGACGTTAACCCGCGAGGTAACCGACCTGGTTCGAGGCGAAGCCGAACTCGCCAAGGCCGAGGTCTCGGAAAAGACCCATCAGGCCCTGACCGGCATCGCCGCAATCGCCGTGGCGGGCGCGGTGATCTTCGCCGGCTTTCTGGTGCTGCTGGCATCGGCGGTCGCCCTGCTCAACGAAATCCTGCCGTCGGACATGACCCCCTGGCTCTCCGCCGCCATCGTCGGCGTCGTGACCGCCGTTATCGGGTTGATCATGCTCAACGTGGGGCTCAACAAGATCAAGGCGCAGCGTTTGGCACCGCAGCGCACGCTAAAAAGTTTACAGCGGGACAAGGAGCTGGCCCAGGAGCACGAGCATAACGTTAAGGAGGCGTTGAAATGAGCGATCACAAGGATCACCGCACCCCCGAAGAGATCGAAAAGGACATTCAGCACTCCCGCGAGCGGCTCGACTCCACGCTTGGCGAGCTGGAGGAGCGCTTTTCACCCCAGCGGCTGCTCAACGCTTCCTACGACTACCTTCGTCACGGCGGCGCCAACGAGTTCTTCACTAATCTGGGTACGACCATCAAGGAGAACCCGGTTCCGTTTCTGGTCACCGGGGCAGGGCTTGGCTGGCTGTTGACCGCCCAGCGCAGCGGCGCTCAGCGCGATGACCGCCACTACGCCAATTCCGAAGCCTACCCGCACAGCGGCCCGCAAGGGCGCTTCGATTCGCGCATGAACCCCCCGCCGATGTCGCAGCCGTTCTCCAACCGGGTGGACCGCCCTACCGGTGAGTACGCCGATGCCTTGACGGGCGGCGCGCGCCCGGCGGGTCTCGAAGGCGGCGCCCCGTTTGACCACCCCGGGCGCAGCGCCTTTTCTCATCCACCGGCGTTCGATGACAGCGACCGCCCGGATACCGGTTTCGACCAGGGCGCGGGCATGAACTCGGGCATGAAGGAGCGCGTCGTCGGCGGCGCCCGCCACATGGGCCACAGTGCCAGTGACGCCGTCCACCATATCAGCGAACGGGCTCACCACATGGGAGGCAACATGCGCGACACGACCTCAGGCTTGTACCGCTCCACCCAGCACGGCATGCACGACGCCGGGCAGTGGGCCAGAGACGCCGGCCGCCACTCGTCGGACTTCATTCAGGAGCACCCGCTGGTCGCCGGGGCACTGGGGTTTGCCATTGGCGCCGCGCTTGGCGGGCTTCTACCCTCAACACGGCGGGAAGACGCTTATATGGGCGAATATCGCGACCGCCTGATGGGCGAGGCCGCCGAGATGGGCCACCAGCAGGCCGATAAGATGCAGCACTCTCTTCACGAAAGGACCGAGAAGATGAAAAACGAAACCGACAAGGACCAGCAACAGAAAGACCAGCACGAGAAAGACTCGCATCAAAACGAGCATCAGGAGCACGACACGCGCCATACGCCGAGCGACACCGACAGCGAGCACATGCGCTACTCCGACGAGGCGATGCCGGGGCACAACGCCGCCTCGGGCCAGAGCGGCAACCCGGGCAAGCAGCCCACACCCCACGACAAGGACAAGAGCAAGAAAGAGCACGGCCTGGCCGACTCCGACACGCCCTCTGGCAACACCCAGGGCGACGACACGCTCGAGCCGCCCAAGCGTTAAACGGGGTGTGAACGCTCGTTAGTGCTCCTATGAAACATTAGGCAAGACACGCTGATAGCGCCCGGCCACCGCCGGGCGCTATTTTTTGTGGCGGCGTTTGACCTCCACGCTCAGGCGGCCCTCTCCCAAACGCAGCGACAGCGTCTGGCCCGGCGCGGTGTCCTCGGCGCGGCGCACCACCTGGCCGGCGCTGTCCTGAGCGATGGCGTAGCCTCGGCCCAGTACGGCCAGCGGGCTCACTGCGTTGAGCTCGCGGGCAACGCTCGAAAGCCTTGCGCGGCGCGCCTCCAGCGTGCGCGCCACCGCGCTTTTCAGGCGACGGTCGAGCTGGGCCAGGCGCGCCTGCTCGGCCTGCTGTAGCCTTGCCATGTCCTGGCTTGCCAGCCGTTTGGCGAGCTGCGCGGTACGGCTCTGCTGCTGGCCAAGCGAATGGTTCATGGCGCGCTGCAGGCGCTGGAACAGGGTTTCGACGTGCTGGCGGCGCTGGGCGAGCTGCTCGCCGGGATGTTTGAGCCGGGCGCGCAGGTGATCCAGCCGCTGGCTTTCACGCTGAAGGCTGGCCCGAACGGCGCGGGTCAGGCGCGCCTCGCTTTGGCCCAGCGCCTGCAAAAGCGCCCGCCCATCCGGCACCAGCCGCTCCGCTGCCGCCGAGGGCGTGGGCGCGCGCACATCGGCGGCGAAGTCGGCAAGCGTCGTATCCACCTCGTGGCCCACGGCGGACATCACCGGCAGGCGGGAGTTGAAAATCGCCCGCGCCAGGTGTTCGCTGTTGAACGCCCACAGGTCTTCCAGGCTCCCACCGCCGCGGGTGATCAGCACGGCGTCGCGTGCCGGGTCGAGCTGCTTTTGCCGGTTGAGCAGCGCCAGCGCCGAAATCATCGCTGGCGCCGCCTCTGCCCCCTGTACCGGCACGGGGATCAGCGTTACGTCCGCCAGCGGCCAGCGCGCGTTGAGAACCGCCAGCACGTCGCGAATCGCCGCGCCGCTGGCCGAGCTTAAAATCAAAAGCTTGCGTGGCGGGTAGGGCAGGGGGCGGGCGTTGGCGAACACGCCTTCACCGTCGAGCTGCGCTTTCAGCCGCTCGAAGGCCGCCAACAGCTCACCCAGCCCCGCCGCCTGCACCGCCTCGGCGATCAGCTGGTAGTCGCCGCGCGGCTCGAACAGCGACACCTTGCCTCTGAGCTTCACCTGGTCGCCGTCGCGCATCGGCGCGGCCACGAACCGCGCCCGCTGGCGAAATAGCGCGCAGCGCACCTGGGCGCGGTCGTCCTTCAACGTGAAGTAGATATGCCCAGAGGCGGGTTTGGAAACGTTCGAAAGCTCGCCCTCGACCCACACCTCGCCCATGTCGCGCTCGAGCGCCTGGCGCGAGCGTTTATTGAGGTCGCTGACAGAAAGGGCGGTAGGCGTTTGAGCACTCATGAAGGCGTTTTCCAGATCGATTCGGGAATTCATACATCAGGCCACGTAACATAGCGCATTTGTCGCCCACCGGCACTTGGGCGGCAGCCCCGGCTACCAGTAGGCGATCACTGCATTGGCAAACGCCACGGTATCGTGTCGGTTACCTCGACCAGATACTGGATCGAAGCAGCCGCGTAGCGAGTTCAGCACCTGTGGCGGCACTGCTTGTTCGAAATTAGCCACCGCGCGAGCGCTCCTCCACATTGATGATGCATCCCCGAAAACGCTATAATGGTCGATTAATTTTCCTCGCCCCATCTTCCCACTGTTCAATGGGTGTTGCCGCTATGCTACGTATGGCCCAAGAAGCGCTTACGTTCGATGACGTTCTCCTCGTTCCCGGCTTCTCCGACGTTCTTCCCAAGGATGTCAGCCTCAAAACCCGCCTGACCCGCAATATCACGCTCAACATTCCGCTGGTTTCCGCCGCCATGGACACGGTGACCGAAGCGCGGCTGGCAATTGCGATGGCCCAGGAAGGCGGCATCGGTATCATCC
Source organism: Halomonas sp. PAMB 3264 (assembly GCF_031954245.1). Taxonomy (NCBI): domain Bacteria; kingdom Pseudomonadati; phylum Pseudomonadota; class Gammaproteobacteria; order Oceanospirillales; family Halomonadaceae; genus Halomonas; species Halomonas sp. PAMB 3264. The sequence continues at coordinate 2,952,984 of NZ_CP134866.1, read as the reverse complement.
ACAAGAACATGAGCATCGCGCAGCAGTCCGCGGAAGTGCGCAAGGTCAAAAAGCACGAAAGCGTGATCGTGAAGGACCCGGTCACCGTCAGCCCCAACGCCAAGCTCGAAGACCTGCTCAACATGGCGAACGAGTTCGGCTTCTCCGGCTTCCCGGTGGTCGAAGGCGAAACGCTGGTGGGTATCGTCACCGAGCGTGACATGCGCTTTCAGCCCAATGTGGGCGACACCGTCGCCGACATCATGACCCCGCGCGAGCGGCTGGTTACCGTATCCGAAGGCACCGATCTCGAAACCAGCAAGGCCAAGATGCGCGAGCACCGCATCGAGAAGATGCTGATCGTCGATGACGCCTTCCACCTGCGTGGCCTGGTCACCTTCCAGGACATCGAGAAGGCGCGCACCTACCCGAACGCCGCGAAAGACAGCGACGGCCGCCTGCTGGTCGGCGCGGCCGTGGGTACTGGCCCGGAAACCGCCGATCGCATCACCGCACTGGCCGAAGCCGGCGTGGACGTAGTGATCGTCGATACCGCCCACGGCCACTCCCAGGGCGTGATCGACCGCATCCGCTGGGTGAAAGAGCACTTCCCCGAGATTCAGGTGATCGGCGGCAACATCGCCACCGCCGCCGCCGCCCGCGCACTGGCCGAAGCCGGTGCCGACGGCGTGAAAGTGGGTATCGGCCCGGGCTCGATCTGCACCACGCGCATCGTCGCCGGTGTGGGCGTGCCGCAGATCACCGCCGTTTCCAACGTCGCCGCCGCGCTCAAGGAGTTCGATATTCCGCTGATCGCCGACGGCGGCGTGCGCTTCTCCGGTGATCTGGCCAAGGCGATTGCCGCCGGCGCCAGCGCGGTGATGGTGGGTGGCCTCCTGGCCGGTACCGAGGAAGCGCCGGGCGAGGTCGAGCTCTACCAGGGCCGTACCTACAAGGCGTACCGCGGCATGGGCTCCATGGGCGCGATGTCGCAAAGCCAGGGCAGCGCGGATCGTTACTTCCAGGACAAGAGCGCGGGTGCCGAGAAGCTGGTGCCGGAAGGCATCGAAGGCCGCGTGCCCTACAAGGGTCTGATGAGCGCCATCGTGCATCAGCTGATGGGCGGGCTGCGCGCCTCCATGGGCTACACCGGCTGCCATAACGTCGAAGAGATGCGCACCAAGCCGGAGTTCGTGCAGATCACCGGCGCCGGCTTCAACGAGTCGCACGTGCACGACGTGCAGATCACCAAGGAAGCCCCCAACTACCGGGTGAGCTAACCCCGGGGGTCAGTATTGATGCGGCGGGCCTTGGCCCGTCGCTTGCTTTTAGAGCCTTATCAAAGCCTTCGCGGCCGCGCTTACACTGCTTGAGAGATACCGCCATGACCGACATTCACGCCCACAAGATTCTGATCCTCGATTTCGGCTCCCAGTACACCCAGCTGATCGCCCGCCGCGTGCGCGAAATCGGCGTCTATTCCGAAGTGCGCGCCTTCGATATCACCGAAGAGGAGATCCGCGAGTACAACCCGAACGGCATCATCCTGGCCGGCGGCCCGGAATCCGTGACCGAGCTCGAATCCCCGCGCGCACCGGCGTGCGTGTTCGAAATGGGCCTTCCGATCTTCGGCATCTGCTACGGCATGCAGACCATGGCCGAGCAGCTGGGCGGCAAGGTGGAAGGCTCGCAAAAGCGCGAGTTCGGCTACGCCCAGATCCAGATCGATTCGGACAACGCCCTGTTCAACGGCATCAAGGATCACGTGGATGCCGACAGCGGCAAGGCGCTTCTGGACGTATGGATGAGCCACGGCGACAAGGTGGCCCAGGCCCCCGCCGAGTTCACCGTGACCGCCTCGACCCCGAGCTGCCCGATTGCCGCCATGGTGTGGGAAGAGAAGCAGTTCTACGGCGTGCAGTTCCACCCGGAAGTGACCCACACGCTGCAGGGCCAGCGTATCCTCGAGCACTTCGTGCTGGATATCTGTCAGTCCGAGAAGCTCTGGACCCCGGCGCAGATCATCGAAGACCAGGTGCAGCGCGTACGCGAGCAGGTGGGCGACCGCCACGTGCTGCTCGGCCTCTCCGGCGGCGTCGACTCTTCCGTAGTCGCGGCACTGCTGCACAAGGCGATCGGCGACCAGCTCACCTGCGTATTCGTCGACAACGGCCTGCTGCGCAAGGACGAAGGCAACCAGGTAATGGAAACCTTCGCCAGCCACATGGGCGTGAAGGTGATCCGCGTCGACGCCGAGGACCTGTTCCTCGACAAGCTCAAGGGCGAAAACGACCCGGAAGCCAAGCGTAAGATCATCGGCAACACCTTCATCGACGTGTTCGACGACGAGGCCAGCAAGATCGAAGGTGTTGAGTTCCTGGCCCAGGGCACCATCTACCCGGACGTGATCGAATCTGCTGCCTCTAAAACCGGCAAGGCGCACGTGATCAAATCCCACCACAACGTGGGCGGCCTGCCGGAAACCATGAAGCTCAAGCTGGTCGAGCCGCTGCGCGAACTGTTCAAGGACGAAGTGCGCAAACTCGGCCTCGAACTCGGCTTGCCCTACGACATGGTCTACCGCCACCCCTTCCCGGGGCCGGGCCTGGGCGTGCGGATTCTGGGCGAAGTGAAGAAAGAGTACGCCGACATCCTGCGTGAAGCCGACGCCATCTTCATCGAAGAGCTGCGCGCCTCCGGCTGGTACGAGAAAACCAGTCAGGCGTTCGCCGTGTTCCTGCCGGTCAAATCCGTCGGCGTGGTCGGCGACGGCCGTCGCTACGAATGGGTCATCGCGCTACGCGCCGTCGAAACCATCGACTTCATGACCGCCCGCTGGGCGCACCTGCCCTATGAGCTGCTGGAGAAGGTGTCCAACCGGGTGATCAATGAGCTGGAGGGGGTTTCGCGGGTTACTTATGATGTGAGTAGTAAGCCGCCGGCTACTATTGAGTGGGAGTGACCCTAAGTCCGGCATTGACCGGTACGATCTAGCAAAAAATGCCCTGAAGCCCGCGTAATTGCGGGCTTTTGGCTTTTTTTGTCTGGCAAGTTCAGGTAGCGTTCTGCATCTTCAAGCACGGTATTTATGTGGCATGGGACGGGGTATCAACTGCATCCAATGCTATGTATGACGATCAATACTATATCCATTATCTCAGGGTTGGCATGGTGTCAAGTTGGCCCGAAGTCTCGGTTTTACTGGGGTTAGGCTCAGTTTTGCCGTGCTTTTCTGAGCAAGGTATTTTTTCATTGAAATAGTGGAAGCTATGCTTACTGATACCAAGCTTCGAAATCTCAAGCCCTAGGAAAATCTCTACAAGCTGAGTGACCGCGATGGGTTGTACGTGACCGATACTGGCAAACTAAATCAGTGGGTTACATTGCATTTACGATACTTTTGAGGCCCCTGGTTCAAGCGACCTCAAGCATTATCTATGTAGAAAAGCTAAACAGATCTATGCAGATTTTTTGATGAATCCAGTATTTTCGTAGAGACGAATTTTGCCTGATAGCTAAAATTTCTCCCGAAATGTCAATTTTGAGGAGAACGAGATGCGCAGACGTTTGAACGAAGGAACTCCAATCCCTTTGCACGCCTTGTATGTCGGAATGCTAGTGCATTTGAAAGGCACTGATTTTGGTTGCGTATGGCGGGTTATTGGTATCGAGCGTGGCGAACGCGGTGAAATCTGGCTGCGTGTCCAGACACCCTTAACCAAGAAAATCTCTAGGGCCCGAGCAACCCGGGCTAGGTATATCCGGGCGCAACAGCCTAACCGTAATGCGTATAGATATTGATCGTAGGGGCGCGACGGAATGAAATCGGAAGCCAGTTCCAGTTCCTCTCAGGAATACAGTGCATATCTCGCGCTCATCATTGAAGAAAAAATCAATGAATATAAAGGAGTAATGCCTGTTTACGAACGCAAGACTCTCGCTCGCAACTTGGGGAGATTGCTTACGACAGCGAAAGAACAGAAGGTCAAAAAGAGTGCGATTGTGATCGAGTCGCGCATCCCACACAACGCGGATGCGCCCGCGAATGCCTTAAACACTTTTTGTATCCTGCCTAATAGCAAACGTACGGCTGAACCGCGCTTGTGTGCACACCCGCAAAATTATTTAAAGCTTGCGCTGGCTACTGCAATGCTGGCGGGAATGATGCGATCTTCTGTTATCAATCAGCTCACGGAGGGATCAAACCTTTTCAGTGCTACCGCGAGGCTTGATGATGAGCAACTACCACCCGTAAAAGCCGTGTGGGAGCTGCTCAAGACTGAGTTGGCAATTATTGTCGAACGTCATCAGCTAAAGCAGTTTTTCAAAGATGCCTATAGCATGTGGGCGTCTTATGACGAGAACCTCCTGAATCCCGAATCTTGGGAGCAGGATAGAGTGCTTGCCCCCTCTACGTCGTACTGGCCTTGGGTTTACCTATGCGCGATAAGCCGTGATAATAAACCTGCTCGACTAACTCTCAACGAAAAAAAAAGGGTGGTTAGCGGGACTGTTCACGCGGTCGAACAAGTCTACTTAACCCTTGGCTGGGATCCTGATGGATGGGTGGTCGGGTATCTTGAGTTTTTACCCGGTCTTGCAGTGCAATCGTACGAGCGCGGTGACTCAAAACCTTTACATGATTTTCACTGCTCTGGGCAGACGTTTACTCAAGGAAGAATCGAAAACGTGAGTTTTGAGGTGTTAGACGGAGCATCCATTCAGATTCCAGGCAGCGGCTCAGGAGACTGGCCATTTCGTTTGCGATCACGAATTCGTTTTGAAAGATTGAACTTGCAGCAGCTTGCCAGTGCTCTGCTTGATAGCAGCTTCTTCCCGACGCCAGATCCGATTTTGGTTCCGGGCATCGACACGTCCTCAGTCATGTCTCCTCCCGACTCCCTGCTCGCCGTGATGGAAGCGCAGCTGCTAGGACGCAAAATGCTATGGCCGAGTAAGGCAGGCCTTTCGTTTCTGGAACAATTGGAACAGAACATTCTTCGACTAACTGGCAGTTTCAGGGAATGGCGGCAGGTGCAAAAAAATTTAGCAACGCAGGATTATCTTGCGCGACTGGCAGCGGCCACTACAGAGCTTGAGATACTTCGAAAAGCACCATCTGCTTCCACAACGCCAGATAAAGCTGCTCGGTATAGCACTGACTGATCTAGTTTGCCTGGTTCATCGAAGCCATGAGTTGACTGAAATGGGCCCGTAATGGTCATTTCCTGACAGGCAGCTTCTACCATCTTGCTGCTGTCAATATCCGATAATCACCAGCCGAGGACCTCACGTGTGCAGTGGTCAATGATGACCCCCAAGCTGCACCGCCCGATCCTTGTCGCACTATACAGGCGTCAGGTCGGTGGCCCAACGCTCATCCGGCCTTGAGTCGACTGACGGTAGTCTCCTGGCATGAGACCGGAAGCCTTGAGGCCGTCTGCTCAATGAATGGAGAGAGCGTAATATTTAACAGAACCGTAGGTTCTGTACAGATATAAGCGAGGCTCCTTACCACCAGGACACAGAGATTCATCGAATATCTAAGAGGCTCGCCTGAACATGGATAGATGAATAAAGAATGATCTGTACAGCTTCATTCAGCCAAGTCCATAGAAAGCGTGCAACGTCGCCAGCTCGTCTAGACCTTGGACGAGCATTCGCCTATACCCAGCCCTGTCAATAATAAACGGCGAAAAAAGACTGTGACCTAGCCACTGATCGAAACCGTCCTGCGCAGCGCTCGCTACTGCCATTCCTACAGAGCGTACATCTTCAAAGCGCCCATACTGGGGGGTATCGATACTAAGATTGTCATACACGTATGGCGTGCTGTCTTTCACCTCTCTCCATCGCATGAAGGAGGCTCTTCTAACCTGACACGGAACACATCGCCCGCAATGCTTATACCCAAACCGCTGAAAACGCCCGCAGCTGGTGGATGTCACTGCATGCTGTTTGAGTAAATGTTGGTTGAGACATCCCGCCATCATCTCACCTTTGGTTTTCAGCGCGTATGGGTTCTGAATCTGAACATTGATGCCAGCAGCATCGAAGATCTGTTGCAATCGACCTAGGTATTCCGGATGCGCGGTGCGGGTGCTCAAGCTACCCAGCCGAGTTACAGTCAATGGAGGGTTGATCGCGATGAAGCCATTCTCGCAGATGTAAAGAGGTACGCGATCACCCTGATGGTAACGATCAAGTGATGTCGCAACGGCCAATCCAAATGCCAGGAAAACGATGGATCGTGCCCGCTGGGAAGGCTCTTGAAGTCCTGGAGACTTGGCAACGTGATTGAGCCCGATCCTGGATAACTCAAGACTCTGAGCGAAATCGTCTTGCTTCTGCCCATCACCGCGGACAATCTGGCTGACGGCGTAAGGATTCCGCCCTTGGCTGACCAAGTCGATGGTGCCGATCAGGCTATCCATCCCGCCAGAAAGCAAGGCGACTGAATCTTCTCGAGGATGAAATGCTTGCAACTGAGCGGGTGGTCCATACCCACCAGAATAAAAGACGAATGTCCAAATGTCCGTCGTCAAAAAGCGCAACGCAGCTTCCAACGCTTGTGCTTGGGCATTCCAGAATACAGGATCTTGAACCGCAATATGAAGTTCGAGTGTACGCGTCCAGCCGTCTGCGCTTTTGGCGCGTAGATCGGAGAAATCTGCCGCAACTATGGAAAGGGCAATACTCAGAAAATCCCATGCCTGAGGTGAGATTTCCAAGTGTGTTTTCTTAATCAGGTGACGGGTGTATCCCCCAACACTGACTTGCCCCTTTTCCGCCTGGCCATAGATCACCACCGGCATCGCCGGATCGACAGCCTGCACCTGAAATCCTGCGGGGCCGCAAACAAACTTCATTCGATATACCCCTCGAAGACCTCAAAGGTCTCCTGTAGCGCTTGGGTTACGACTTGGGAAATACGTCCGGTCGTTAGCCCTACTCCAGTGGCTGCAATGGAGCGAAACGAGGCTGAGACGCACTCTTTAATGTATACCTTGATCTCTTTCAGCCGACGCACTGCAACTAGAGCCGATGAGGCTTTCTCTTGGACGGTTTTCCCCAGATCAAGCTCGTACCGGTGAAACACATCCATTGCGGTGAAGCGTTCGATCGCGTAGGCCCGCTCTTCAGGGGCCAAGTTCAGCAGATCGGCGTTAGGGTACTTCACGAGAACATCGGACAGCGACCCCCGAATCGAGGCCCGCTCTGCCTCTGCATCTTGAGTCCCATCGACAGGCCGAACGGCCTCGACCAGCGCGTCCATGACTTCCGAGGCAGATCGACCTTTCAGCAGGACGGGGTCAATGAGGTTTGCATTGGTCTGACTGGTTCCTTCTGCCACCGACTGGAGGGTACCGCCCAGAATCGAGGCGACTGCCGCCGTACCACCGAATCGAGCCGTAGTGGTTTTAGCACCGCCGTATCCATGTTTAACGTAGTGCTTCAGGCTGCGTTGGAGGCCGCTGCGATCACCGGTTCTAGCGTAGTCACCTAATCCCTTGCGTGCGCCCCCAAAGCGGCCTGGCGGCGCCAATGGAGGTGGCGACTGCGGTGCAGTGTTGGGCTCGTTATCCCCCTCCGGGGGGCCATCAGACTGCCCATCCTGATCAACCTGATCCTCTTCAGAATCTGGCGGCTCAGAGGCTGGCGGAGCCGGCGGCTCTTGAGACTGAGGTAGTTCCAGTGGTATCGGCGGCAATGGAGGCGTCCACGAAGGCACTATTGGCACTCCTTTGCTTGGCCCATCGCTATTCTGTGATGTTCCCATTCATTTTCCTTATCGCGGCCTTCACAGGGGGGCTGATATCAAGGCTTTGCCAATAATCGAATACGGACTTCGCCCAACTCTCATCTTTGAGCTTTGGCACGATCCCAGCTTGGATCTGTGCGGGTGGACGCTCTTTCAAAAAGGCAGCGAGGCGCGGGCCCTGCAATCCATCGATGTCAGCGATAACCAGCATTGCATCCAAAACGGGCGGTACGCCCCATTCCTGCTCGTTACCCGCGTTGTCGAGTAGCCGATCCATGATGACGCTGATCTCGATGGGAGCAATCTCCCCAAGAGCTCCCCTGAGTTGAGGTGCCATATCGGGCGAATCGAGCAGCGCGGTTAGTAGCCCGGCAGCGTTCGAAGAAAGGCGATCTTCGTCCGTGATAATCGGTGCATGCTCGCGGCTGACGTAAATGGCACCTCGCAAATCCTTGTCCGCCAGCGCAGGTGGCAAGGCTAACCACTCCTTCACAAACGGGTGATCCCAAGGTTGGCTCAAAGAGAAGTCCTTGCCTTGTTTCACATCGGCCTCCCAACTAGCGAGTATTTCTGGTTTGCCGTGCTTATCTGCCGCAACCGCTTTCATTAGTTCTTCAAAGGCCTTCGGATTGCCGCTGCGCTCAAACAACATCAGCTTGACCAGCGTCGCTTCATCGACACCTACGCCATGGGCACGTGAAATGCTCATCCGGATCGCCAGTGCGTTAAGAAAACGTTTGATGAGCCGGGGGTTGCCGTGAATACCAGACGCCGAGGTCATCACCGCCGCGAGACGCTCTGCGGTGTCGAATTTCCCGATCAGTTCCGCAGGGTATTTCTTAGACAGGGACTGCATGAAGGCCCGATCGACCCGACCACCTTGCCATGTTGTCCGAAGCTGATCGCGAACTCTGACGCGAATGGACTCGATCTCCTCCCTGGGCAATCCACTGTTCTCGGTGAAAAGCATCATCATGTACGCCCGAACTTCTTGCGTCCCCAGAGGTGGTACCCGAATTGGTACCTGGATCAGCTTGTCGAAGTAGCTGGTGACCAACACGTCATCCGGGACACCATTGAAGTGACGGCGCACCGCATGCTTGATCATCTCGTTGTCTGCCGCGATGATGAAGGCTGTATTACGCAGGAATAAGAACAGCCTGAAAGCCTCAAGGGTTGAGATAGTAGTTTCGGGCAGGCAGCGGTCCAGGTCGTCAATCAACACAACGAGCGTGACGCCTAGCTCATCCAACACAGCTTCGAAATTATCTCGTAGTGCCTGGATTTCCTTGGGCGGCGAAGGCATCTGGGGTTTAGCTTTGATGAGCTGTTTGGCCTCATCCGCCGCCTTCCCAGCTTTGTCATGGGTGGCGTCAATCGTCGCCTGATTGACGTCGCCAGACCACCATTGCTTGGTCAAACCCCACGCGTCACCTATTAGGCCAGGCATCGGCACACCGGCTGCGACAGAAACTGCCGAAATTCCCATGATCTTAGCCACCCGCAGCCAATTCACACGTTCACCCAGCTCGTAAACCTTGCCTAGAGCTGTTTGACGCGCCTCAGCCTCTTCCTGTAGACGGGACGCGATGACGTCCATTAACGCAGCACGGGCATCGTCATACCCTTGGTACAGCCAAGCATTGAACTCGACAAAGACAAAGTCTTTTTCAGGCTTTTGCCCGGATTCCGGAGGGTTGCGCAGCGATGCCTGAATGAGCTTGATCATTGAGGACTTACCAGCCCCCCAGGCGCCAGAAACACCAACGGAAATAGGACGTCCATTGGCTTGGTAAACGATCTCTGTAACGGTGTCGGCAACCCCGGAAAAATTGAGGAAGTCAGTATCTGTTTCGTTATCGACCCACACCATGCTCTCCTTGGGCACTGTCAGCATCAAGCTATGGCAAAGTATACATAGTAGCTGATCCGATGCAGATATTGGCCACTGACTATCTACTCTTTTGGCAGTATGAGGTGCTACTACATTGAATGAAGAGCCCGCTCGTATGTATCAACGTATTAAGTAACGCATACCATCGCCTAAAAGCTACGGGCCAGCTTTTCTTGACGAGTCGCGATACGGTGTGCCTTGTTGCTTCAAGAGATCGCTGCAGCGAATCATGCCGCAGTCGCTTTCGTATTTGATTGAAAAAAGTCGTGCCGGCCAGTTGGCAGACATCGAGTTGGTGCAAGCGCTGCAAATTGCCTTACGCATCGGCCCTACGATCATACCGGCGCATCAGGGAGACGCGGGTGTCGGGTTGGTAGCTCACCTCGGCGACGCCTAGTTCGAGCTCAGCGGCCAGTTGCATGCAGAAGGTTTCATTAAGCGCTCGCTCGAACACCTAAAGCCTTGAATACCAAGCTTGATAATATGGCTTGAAGGGGGCGACCCCTTTCAGATCTGCTGGTGCGAACAGTCCGGTGTCTTTCAGCTCAGAATGCAATTGCCGAAATGAAAATGGTGGTCTGGCTCGAGAAGCGCTTAGCGGAGTAACGGATAGGAGAGTGATAACGCCGCGCTATTCAAGCGTCAGGCCGCCATCGTATTTAATGCATCGATGCTCATTCGTCACGGGGTCAATGAACTCGAAGCCCTTGGAAAGCAGCTGCAAGGGACACTTATAGTCATCCGGCGAGAGCGGCTGCAGCACCGGGTAGTAGCGGTCGTTCAAAATCGGCCAGCCGAGTGACTGCATGTGCAGGCGCAGCTGGTGGCGGCGACCGCTGACGGGGTGTAATTCAAACAGCGCCTGGGTGCCAGTTTGCTGCACGCAGCGGATCACCGAGTGGCTGTTAGCCTCGCCCTCACCAATCCGCATGCGAAAGCGCTGCTCGCTTGGCTCGATGCGATTCTTGACGTCCCACTCTCGACCCACCCATGACGTAGTGCCGTCTACCTCGGCGATAGCCTGATAGGTCTTGTGAATCTGGCGTGACGTGAACAGCTGGTGATACAGCGGGCGGGTCTCGGGATTCAGCGAGCAGAGCACCAATCCTGCTGTCACGCGATCCAGACGATGCACCGGCTGCAGTGCCTCGATCCCCGTGCTTTGTCGTAGGCGCTGCTGCAGGCACTCATTCACATAGCGCCCTCCGGGCGTAACGGGCAAAAAGTGCGGTTTGTAGGCCACCAGAATGTGCTCATCGCGGTAGACAATATGCTCGGCGAAGGGAATGACCGGCTCGCTGGCGACTTCGCGATAATAGAACACGCGAAGATGGGGCTTGAAGCATGAGGCCGGCGTAATCCAGGTGCCGTCCTCGCGATGCACCTTGCCAGTGGCCATGCGCTCACGCCATGTCGCTTCATCAATGGCCGGAAACGTGAGCAGCAGATACTCAAGCACCGTCGACACACCGGGATTGACCTGCGGCAGGCTCAGCTTCGAAGGGCGTTGGGAAATGGACATGGGGTGCATCACCGGTCGGGAAGAGGCTGGGAGGCGGTCGCGTTAGTGTAACCGAGAGAGGGAGTCGTGTCGGGCGAGGCGTGACTCTACGGTCAGCCTGGTTGTCCGGTAGTGTCAGGCACAACATTGTTCCCGCAATAAAAGTAGCGTCTACCATGAGCCGCTGAGTGACGCTGCTATGATCACTTTGCAATTTGAGCCGAATGAACGCTATATTCGGCTCATTTATTGATCCAAATAGACGGGGTAATCGGCTCATGTATATTTGGGAACTAAAGGGTTGGCCATCGTTTGAATGGAGTGAACCCATCTTACGCCCCATGTTGGATGAACTCAGGCTGCTGCAAGGCCGGGTGGTGGGGAGAACGGAGTCAGCCTCCGAGCATGCGGATGCAAGCGTGGAAATGGATGCGCTCATTCAGAACGCCATTCGTACCAGCGAGATCGAAGGGGAGCGGTTGGATGTAGGCTCCGTGCGCTCGTCGGTAGCTCGCCAGTTGGGGGTGGAGCAGGCTGGTGCTCCTGGCAGCACGACGCCTGAATCCGAGGCGCTTATCGAGCTTCTGCTGCAAGCGACGCACTACCCGGATCAGCCGCTCACTCTTGAGCGGCTGTGCCATTGGCAGTCCCTTCTTTTCGTACAGGGCTCGGGCGTGATCGATAAAGTGCGGGTGGGCGAGCTACGCGGTGAGCAGCCCATGAAGGTCGTTTCCGGGCGAATCGATCGGCCCACCGTTCATTTCGAGGCGCCGCCGCGGCGTCAGCTCGAAGCAGAGCTGGATGCGTTCCTGGCCTGGTTCAACCAGCCGCCGGAGAGCCTCGACCCGCTCATTCGTGCGGGCATTGCTCACCTTTGGTTGGTCACGCTGCATCCCTTTGACGACGGCAACGGGCGCTTGACGCGCGCGGTCACGGATAGGGCGCTGGCCCAGGCCGAGCGGCAGTCGGTGCGCTTTTACTCGCTGAGTGCAGCGATCATGGCGCGCCGGGAGGCGTACTACGATCACCTCGAGAGCACGCAAAAGGGCGGCCTGGATATCACGCCTTGGCTTGCGTGGTTTCTGGATACATTAAAAGCAGCACTCGAGCAGGCGCTATCGAGAATCGACCGGGTGCTCGAGAAAACCCGCTTCTGGCAGCGCCATGCGACCACTGTACTAAACGAACGCCAGATCAAGGTATTGAACCGCTTGCTGGATACGGCCGGCGTGGAGTTCGCGCAAGGCATCAACGCGCGCAAGTATCAGTCGTTAGCGAAGGTGAGCAAGGCCACCGCTACCCGGGACCTGGCTGAACTGCTGGAGAAGGGATGCCTCGTCAAACTGCCCGGGGGCGGGCGTAGTACGCGTTACTCGATACCGTTCGAGCCCACCCTTGCGAGCGCGCTGTAAGGGCTACCCGAAACAGGATGGTTGATATCGAGCTCACAGATGGGCTTTATCGCCGCGACATCTTCCGATCAGCGAGCGCCATGCTCATCGCTTGCCAACCCACCGCTGCGTCATTTTCCGGCAGTTGTCTGACAGCCGCCGTTGTAGCCTTTCCAGCAACGTCTGTTCGGTTCCTTTACCCGCTACATGACTCAGAGAGGCGACTGTTGCGTCGATGGCTTGCGGCATTCGCTCGGCCAGTTCGAGTCCTTGCTTCAAGAAGTAACGTGGCTGAAAGCGCAGCGCGCGGGCCAATGCTTCGAGGTGTGAACGCTCGATGTGGCCGGGGCGGTCTTCACCGCTGATGCTCATGGCAAAACGGCTCGAAAGGCCGCTGTAAAGTGTGGTGCACATCAAGTCGTAGAACGGTGCCAGCCGTGGCCCATCAGCGGTGTAAAGAATGGCGAGGTTCTTGGCGTGGCTATCGTTATTGCCCATCAACAGGTTGAAGAAGAGCCAGCCGATCAACCGCTGCATGTCTTTAGCCGGTGCGCCCTGTTGCTGCAAGAGCTCACGGCAGCGTATCAGGCCGGGGCCGCCGTCGCTTTCATATTTGATTGTTGAGGGCGTGCCGGCCAGCTGGCAGAAATCGAGTTGGTGCAGGCGCTGCAAGCTGCCTTGGGCATCAATCCTACGATCATACCGGCGCACCAGACAAGCGCGGGTGTCAGGCTGGTAGCTCGTCTCAGCCGCATCGAGCCCAAGTTCTGCGGCCAGCTGCATGCAGAACGTTTCGTTGAGCGCCGTTGCCCACACACCTTTCAAGCCTTGAATGTCGGGTTTGAGAATATGACTGGAAGGGGCCGAGCCTTCCGGTATGGCAGGACTTCCATCCGGCATGACCATCAGCAGTAGCTTGTTTTGTGCCCCCGCGAGCGAGATACGCGGCTCGTTATCGTGTTGTGTAAATAACGCGCCTTGGGTGCGCGCTTGTAGATGCGCCGCCACGGTCGCCCAACGAGTGGGCCTATAGTGGGGTAAAACGGGTGATTCATTGGGTGATAGCAGGGTGAAGCCGCTGGCCGTATCACCGCCAATGGCGTTCAATAGCCCAAAAACGGTGGTGGTGTGGTGGCGAAGTTCCAGCTGGTGGCGCAAGTCGCCTTCCGGTAACAGGTTCTCGAAATAGGTCAGTACGCTATCGCCTTCGTGAACGAGCTGCGAAAGCGGCAGTGAAGGTGAGAGACTCACTGCGTCAGATTGCTCGCGCCATGCCGGGGCGTACTCAAAACGCAATGGCTGGGTATTAAATAGCCACCCGACGAGTCTCTCGCCCTGATAAAGCGTCAGGACGGCGTCACTCGCCATGGCGATTAGATCCTTTGCGCTTCACGACCACCTCTAGCCCCATTAAGTCCAATACATCCAGCACCTTTTGCAGCTGAAGGGTGGGCTTTCCTCGCTCCAAGTCAACGATGAATCGATTGCCGGTGCCGGCAAGGCCTGCCAGATCCATCTGCAACAAGCCTTGTTCATTGCGCATTTGGCGAACCAGTTGGCCCAGCTCTTCGCTTTGACGAATGATCGTAGGGGCGGTGGCATTATCGGTCGACATGGAAAGCCTGCTTTTGATTACCGTTCGGTAATTATAGGTTCGTTTTTGGTAGGGTGCTACCACCTAGTTACCGATCGGTAATTTTATGGAAAAAACGCGATAAGGTTTTTTAAAAATTACCGATCGGTAATTGAAGCTAGAAAGCATCTCCAGATACGTTGATCCCACATGGCATATTTCAAAGCTTATCGCGTGGCGCATGCGCTCGATTCCGGTCCCGATCATGGCGCTCAACGTCAGGGAAGGGCGGGAGCCAATCTTCACGGCGAATATTCCAAAGCTCGTAGGTCGGCTTTTATTGGTTCGGTGCATCGAGGGCACCAAGGTGTATCTCGATTTCATGCTCGCTGATCGAAAACAGTGATGAGCCGCAGGTCGCGCAGAAGTAGCGCCCCTGGTAGCAGGCGGGCTCGCCTTCGATCACGACCGCTTTCCTGGGGTAATCCGCCGCCGCGTAGAAAAGCGCACCGTGGTGTTTGCGGCAATCCATGCAGTGGCAGGTGCCTACACTCTGCGGTTCGCCACGCGCTTCGAATCGCACCTTGCCGCACAAGCAGCCACCGGTTAGTTGCTTCATTCCTCATCTCCGTAAGACGTATCTTGAGTTCGACTCTATCTTGTGAGCCGAGAGTACACCTAAAGAAAAGGCTTGAAGCATACGGTCACTACCCTACGAGCCAGATAAAAACCTTATATTGGCGAAAATTTACCCATCGTCGCACCACCTTCGTGCTTAAGGCACATATATGGTGCGACGAAATGGCTTATGAATGCGACCAAGCCCACGAAATACGGCTTTCTCGGGCATGGCACGATCCTTGCTAAGTACTGAGGTAAGTAAACAGTTACTTAACTCAACCAACGTAGAGCGCTACATCTACCAGCGCCTTGGCAGAGGGTCTCACCATGAAAACGCAACTCAACAACGCCAAACTTAAAGTACTTGCTTATAGCGTAGCACTGGGCGCTTTGACCCTTGCCGGCACTGCAAGCGCCAATACACACCTGAAGTTTCACCACGACCTGCCAGAAGACAGTGCTCAGCATTTGGCAGCGGAGCGCTTCAAGCAGGCCATTGAGGAGCGCAGCAACGGCGAGATCACCGTGCAGCTCTTTCCCAACAATACGCTGGGCGACGATGTCGAGGTGACCCAGCAAATGCAGATGGGCGCGGTAGAAGCCGCCATCATCCCGACCGCCAAGCTCTCGGGCTTCGTGCCGGCCATGCAGATCGTCGACCTGCCGTTTTTATTTCCTTCTCCGGAAGTCGCTCACACCGTGCTGGACGGCCAGGCCGGTGACGATCTGCTCGCCACCACCGAGCAGGTGGGGCTAAAGGGGGTGACGTTCTGGGAGAGTGGCTTCAAGCAGTTCACCTGTAACCACGCGATTGAAGGGCCAGAGAGCTTCGAAGGCCAGAAGGTGCGGGTGATGCAGAGCCCCATCATCATGGAGCAGTTCAGCGCCATGGGCGCCAACCCGGTGCCCATCGCCTTCGGAGAAACCTACAACGCCTTGCAGCAGCGCGTAGTGGATTGCCAGGAGAACCCGCTGGTCTCGATTACCCAGATGCGGTTTTTCGAAGTGCAATCGGACGTGGTCATTAGCAACCATGCGTATCTGGGCTACGCGTTCCTGTTCAGCCAGCGCTGGTTCGATGGCCTGAGCGAGGACGACCAAGCGCTGTTGACCGAGGTTGCGCGCGAAGCCACCACGTTCCAGCGCGAAGAAACCGCCCGTCGCGAAGAGGGCTACATCGCTACCATCGAAGCCAGTGGCACCAACGTAAGCTCCCTCGATGACGAGCAACTGGCGGCGTTTCGTGAGGCGACCGCCTCAGTGCACGAGGCCTTCGCCAGCGAAATCGGCGCCGATCTGATGGATGAGTTCCAGCAAGCGATTGCCAGCGCAGAATAACGTTCCTTCCTGGGAGGGCCGGCCGGGTATCCCGCTGGCTCTCTTTTCCTTGCAGTGTCCTCATTGGGAGTGCGCCATGCGCAAACTTGATGCCTGGCTGTCGCGCAGCGAGGAGGTCGTGATCGGCCTGCTAATTCTCTCCGCCGCGCTCATCCTCTTTGCCAACGTGGTGGCCCGCTACGTGTTCAATTTTGGGTTCTCCTGGGCGGAGGAGTTGGTGCGCTACCAGATTGTCTGGATGGTGCTGCTGGGCGCCAGCGTTGCCGCCCGGCAAGGCATTCATATCGGCATCGATATTCTACGCCGCTTCAGCCCACCGCCCATTGCGCGGGCTCTGGAACTGCTGGTGCACGCGATCTCGATTGGCTTCTGCGCCTTTCTGGTGTTCTACGGTATCGAACTCACCGAGCAGACCCACCGGTTCGGCCAGGTAAGCTCGGCATTGCAGGCGCCCATGTGGGTCGTGCAACTGGCCATTCCCGTAGGGGCCTTGTTAATGGGCATTCGCTTTACCCAGCATTTCTTCCGCGCTTTGCTCGGCCGCCGGCAGGCCAGCGCCCACCTCGATCAGATTGGATGAGCCCATGGTTATCACTTTTTTAGCGCTGTTGGCGGCGTTGATGCTGGTGGGGGCGCCGATCTTTATCGCCCTGGCCGGCTCGGTCATGGCGACGATGAGCAGCTTTAGCCACATTCCGCTGGCCATCGTCGTCGAACGGCTGTTCGCGGGGCTGGACAAGTTTCCGCTCATGGCGATTCCGTTTTTCATCCTGACCGGTAGCCTGATGAGTGCTGGTGGGCTCTCGCAGCGTATCATCCGCTTCGCCAATTTGCTGGTGGGTCGTTTTACCGGAGGCATGGGGATGACGGCGGTGTCGTCGAGCATGTTCTTCGGCGCCATTTCTGGCTCCAGCCCAGCGACGGTGGTTGCGGTGGGGTCACTGCTCTACCCGGCGATGCGTAAGGAGGGGTACTCCGGGCCGTTCTCGATTGGTTTGCTGGTCTCCTCCGGCTCGCTTGGCATTATCATCCCGCCTTCGGTGGTGATGATCGTTTACGCGGCGGTCACCGGGGTGTCGGTGGGCGCGCTGTTCATGGCGGGGGTGGGCGCGGGGCTTTTATACGCCGCGTGCTTGCTACCGTACTGCTGGTATCGCGCTAAAAAAGATGGCGTCGCCCCGATGGATCCACCCAGTTGGCGCGAGGTGCTGGCCGGGCTGAAAGACGCCTCCTGGGGGCTTGGTGTGCCCGTCGTCGTGCTGGGCGGTATTTATCTGGGTATCTTCACGCCCACCGAGGCCGCCGCGGTGTCAGTGGTCTACGCGTTACTGGTCGCGGCGCTGATTTACCGCGAGAAAAGCGTCAAGGAGCTGTTTCAGAGCATGGTCGACGCGGCGACCACGACCGCACAAGTGATGATCATTCTCGCGGCGGCCTCGGTACTGGCCTGGTTTCTGACCAGTAATGGCTTGGCCACCCAGCTTGCCAATACCATCCTGTCGCTCTCTGAGAACCCCTACCACATCTTTTTGCTGATCAACGTGACGGTGTTGATTGCTGGCATGTTCTTGGATGCTTCCTCGATCATGGTGATCCTCGGGCCGCTGTTTTACGCGGTGGGCACGCGCATCGGCATTGATCCGGTCCACCTGGGGGCGGTGCTCACCGTGAATGGGGCGATCGGCATGTTCACGCCGCCTTTCGGGCTCAACCTGTTCGTCGCGGGGACGCTCGAGGGTGTCGATTACATGCAGACGGTGCGCGGGGCGCTGCCCTTTATCGGCCTCGCGCTCATCGCCTTGCTACTGCTGACCTACCTCCCTGCGGTCAGCATGTGGCTTCCCAATATGGTGTACGGCGGCTAAACGCCTGAAACAAGGATGACGATAGTGGCAACTTCCCCAAACACGGCCCCAGGCGCTTTGGCGCACTCCCAGGAAGGCGTGGTGACGAGCCCGCACACCCTCGCCACCCGAGCCGGGCGCGAGGTATTGCGCCAAGGGGGCAACGCCGTCGAGGCGGCGATCACCATGGGCGCTTGCCTGTCGGTGACCTACCCGCATTTTACCGGCCTGGGCGGCGACGCCTTCATGATCATCGCCGACGCCCAAGGCGGAGTGCGCACGCTCTCCGGCATTGGCCAGGCACCTCAGGCCAAGCTCGAGCACGATGGCGCGCTACCCGATAGAGGGCCGGGGTCGCTTTTGACCACGGCGGCCACGGTGGACACTTGGGGCCAAGCCCACGATATCTCGCGTCAACACTGTAGCGGTCGGATGAGATGGCAGGCCTTGCTGGCGCCAGCCATCGAGCTTGCCGAGCAGGGCTT
The DNA here is from genome assembly GCF_031954245.1 of Halomonas sp. PAMB 3264. Lineage (NCBI taxonomy): Bacteria > Pseudomonadati > Pseudomonadota > Gammaproteobacteria > Oceanospirillales > Halomonadaceae > Halomonas > Halomonas sp. PAMB 3264. The sequence goes on along the minus strand of NZ_CP134866.1, from coordinate 2,934,596 downwards.
TGAGGTCACGCCCTCGCAGCGCTTCTGGCTCGATTTCAGGCGTGACGAGATAGCGACGATGCCCGGCGTGCAGTCGCTATTCATGGCGGAAGGCAAAATGCCCGAGCCGGGTGATATTCTACGTCAGCCGGCGCTGGCCGCTTCGCTGCGCTCGATGGCCGCCCATGGCTACCGGGATTTCTATGAAGGCGAACTGGGCGCGAAGATTGCCGCCGGGCTGGCGGCGGCAGGCTCCCCGTTGACGGCTCAGGACCTGGCGGCAACGCGGGCGCGAGTCGAATCGCCGCTCTCTATACCTTACCGGGGCGGCGAGCTGCTGGCCCACCGCCCGCCTACCCAAGGCATGACCACGCTGGAGATCATGGGTATTCTCGAGCGTTTCGATTTTGCCGGCATCGAAGAGGGAAGCGCGGACTATTACCATCTGCTGGTCGAGGCGGTGAAGCGCGCCTTTCTGGATCGAAACGCCCACCTGGGCGACCCGGATTTTGCATCGATACCCTTCGAAGAGCTGCTTTCGCCACGTTATCTCGATGCGCAGGCCGCCCATATTGAGGCAGACAACGCGCTGGCGTGGCCCCACGCTTACCAGCATGGTGATACGGTGTACCTGGCCGCTTCGGACCGTTTCGGCAACGCCGTTTCGATGCTGCAGACGATCTACTACGACTGGGGCAGCGGCGTCAGCGTGGGCGATACGGGCATTTTGTGGCACAACCGGGGGGCGGCGTTCAACACGGATCCATCCCATCCCAACGCGCTGGCACCGGGTAAGCGGCCTTTTCATACTCTTAACCCGGGCATGTACCGCGTCGATGGTAAGCCGCGCCTGCTGTACGGCACCCAAGGGGCGGATGGCCAGCCGCAAACCCTGGCGGCGGTGCTTACCCGCCTGATCGATTACGGCCTGGACCCGCTTACCGCGTTGAAAAAGCCACGCTTTCTGTTGGGGCGCACGTTTTCTGACGGGCGTGATACGTTGAAACTGGAGGAGGACGCGGGGGAGGCGGTCTTTGCAGAGCTTTCCCGTCGTGGCCACCAGGTTAGCCCGATGCCCGCCCAGAGCGCGCTGGCTGGCCACCCTGGGGCAGTGCTAATCGATCCCTCAAAAGGGTTATACGCGGCCCACGACCCGCGCAGCGATGGTATTGCGTTAGGGCAATAGCGCGAGACACTACAATAGACAAGGATGTATGAATGAGTGAAAGCGAGGCGCTTGGCGTATTGTCGAACGCACAGACCGGCAAACCCCGCCGTAACGCCCATGAGACGCGCGAGCGCCTGCTACAGGCGGCCACGGATGAATTCTGCGAGTGCGGTTTCGACGGGGCGCGGATGCAGCGCATCGTGCGCGCCGCGGCATGCAACGTGCGTATGGCGTACCACTACTTCGGCGACAAGGAAGGCCTTTATCTGGCGGTGTTAGAGCGCGTTTACGAGGAGCTGCGGGCCAAGGAAAAAGCGCTCAACCTGAGCGATCTTGAGCCGGCTGCGGGGATGCAGGCGCTGGTCGAGTTCACCTTCGATCACATGGCCGAGCACCCGGAGTTTACAAGCCTCGTGCGTAACGAGAACCTGCTGGGTGGTCGCATGCTACGAAAATCGGCGAAGGTGGTGCAACAGACTACGCCGCTGGTGGGCATGATTCGTGACACCCTCGAACGCGGCGAGGTGGCAGGGGTGTTTCGTAGCGCCGTCGACCCGACTCAGCTCTACATCTCAATTCTTTCACTGTCGATCATTCATATAAACCAGCGAGACACGCTAACAATCATTTTCGAGCAGGATTTAGCCGACGCGAAGTGGCTGGCCGAGCGGCGAGCGCACGCCGTCGAGGTCATTATGTCTTATCTTCATAACACGGGCGCGCCATCAAGTAATAAACGCTGAGTGAAAGAAACATGTGGTACTAAAAAAAGCCGTAGTAGCACTCCTCTTTTTCACACAAGCTCGCCAACAATGAGTTACCTACTTCAAGGCTAGTATTAAGGGCCGACATCGAGGTCTAGGGGGGGCAATAGCTAATTCGAGTAAGACAGGGTCAAATAATGTTGACCCGTACTCCCGCATAACCACTTATCGCCACGCCCGTACAAAGCGAATGCCACTGACAGTCAACGCACGCCCGCCGAATACGCCCAACGCGAAAGGCCGCTCTCAGCGATGCTAGCGTGGCGCTATCCAGTTTCAAGCTATCGCCAACCGCCAGCGGGCGGCCCAGCGTCTCGCTAATATCCTCGAGCGCGGCTCTGTCACGTGCGATGACGCTGTCGTTCAGGCAGTGGGGCGCCTCGCAGGCGGGGGCCAGCAGCGGGGCGCAGATGTCATCCGGCCCCGCGACCAGCTCTACCGGCTCGCCGCCAGAGAGGCGCTGGGCGAGCCGGTTGTAGTTGGCCACGAAGGCGGCACTGTAGCCCTTGCCCACATAGGTGAGCAGGCAGAGCAGGTGGTGGCCGCGTAGCCGGATGGTCACGCGTTATCGCGGTGGCGGCTGGCGATCAGCTTGAGCGTCACGGTGGCCAGGGCCGATTTCAGCACGCTGCCGACCAAAAAGGGCGTCACACCCAAGGCGATGGCTTGCTCCATGCCCACGAACTGTGAAAGCCAGGCGCCGCCGGCGGCCAGGCAGAGTACGTGGGCCAGCATCATGCCCGTAAAGGCAAGTGCTGCGCGCTGGCCGTTCCAGCCGCGCTGGGCCAGCCAGCCCGTCAGCGCCGCGCACAGCGGGAAGGCGAATAGATAGCCCGCCGTCGGCCCGGCAAATGCCACCCAGCCGTTGGCACCGCCCGCCAGCACCGGCAGGCCCATGGCAGCCTGACCCAGCCACGCAAGCGTGGTCAGCGCGCCCAAGCGCCAGCCGTAGAGTGCGCCGATCAACAGCACCCCGAAGGTTTGCATCGTAACGGGCACCGGCACCATGGGCACTTGGATATAGGAGCACAGGGTCAGAAAGAGAGAGCCCAGCACGACCGCGACTATTTTCCAACTCAGCGAGTAGTGCGAAAGAGCCGAAGGCGTAGGGAGTGTGAAAGAACGAGACGTATCGTACATATTGGCAGTAACCTTTTTTTATGGGATGGGTTTACTGCATTATTCTAGCCACCATGTTAACCAAGGTGCAAATGCTTGGTTTACAAATGCGCTCGGCTGGATTTCGGGAAGATTAATTCGTAACGCTCGCGCAGTTATCCTGGTACAGCGCCTCGTCACTACCCACCGCGAGCCGCTCGGTGGCGCTGTTGTAGTAAAAGCGCCCGGTCTCGGCGCCTGAAAGCGCATAGTCGCCGCACACCCCATAGCCCTTGTTGACGCTCATCAGGTTGGAGATCTCGGCCGGCGTTTGGCGGTCGAGACGCTGCGAAATCGCTTCAGAAATATGGGCATCGCGCTGGGCCTCGGAGTAGGCCTGGCTGCCGAAGATCAAACCCGCTACGACGACAATGGCGACGACGGGAATCCAGAGGTTGTGCATGGCGTGTCCAGCAAGAGTGTGAAAGCGAACGGAGTCGGCATAAAAATAACTGAGCCGGATAATAGCGTTTTGCTCGGCGAGTTTCATTGGTTGGCAAGCGCCGGTTAGAGGCAGTCATCGCCTGCTGTCACCGTCAGCGAACGCCTTGCCTCGTAGGCAGAGACGCATTACTTGGCTGGCCCGCTTATTTTTACGGCTCTCGGTATTGAGCCGAAAGGGCGCCGTCATCGGCTTAATTTCTCCTCTGTTTAGGGCACGCTCTAGGCGATGAACGCATCTTGATCGACCGCCAGCGTCAGCGGTTTGTTTGTCTCCAGTTCATTCATCCTTTGCGTCAGCGCTTGGCTAATGGAGTGATAAGCCGTGCTGCCCAAGGCTAGCCTAAACGGGGCAGAGGGAAGGTCGGCGGTATCGATGAGGCTGTTCACCGTTTTAATCGCATCGCCTTTAATGGCGAAAGCCCCCGACGCTAACGCACGGCGCGTTTCGCCCGCGGGTGTTTCATCATATTCGGGCATGGGGGTCGTGCGGTCCAGCGCTTCGCCGAATTGGGTAGCGGTGGGGCCGGGTTCGGCAAGGATGAAGTCGATGCCAAAGGGAGCGACTTCTTGCGCGACCGACTCAACGAACCCTTCGATGCCCCATTTGCTGGCGTGGTAAAGACTGAAACACGGGTAGGCGATTTGGCCGCCTTCCGACGATACCTGCACGATACGCCCACCGCCTTGCTCGCGCAGGTGGGGTAGCACCGCTCGAATCAATTGAATCGAGCCGCTGAGATTGGTCGTTAATTGCCGCTCGATCTGTTCGTCCGTGGCTTCTTCGGCGGCGCCAAACATGCCATAGCCTGCGTTGCTGACCACCACATCAATTCGTCCGAAAGCGTCGAAGGCATGCGCTACGCCCTGTCTCATTGCCTGCGTATCGGTCACGTCGAAGTTCACCACGTAAAGGCGCTCTCCGTGCTGGGCCAGCAAGTTATCCAGGGCGCCGGGACGGCGTAGGGTGGCCACCACGCGGTCGCCGCGTTCTAGCAGGCGTTCAGTGAGCAGGCGGCCTAGGCCGGTCGAGGTGCCTGTAATCAGCCAGGTTTTAGCCATTTATTATCTCCTTTGAAGCGATTGAGCGTTGCGAGAGATAGGCTAGGCCAGTAATACTGTTAATAGAATACTCAACAATTGGCACAAGTTAGTGAAGCATGTTCATCAATGAATAAGCCGACGTTAGCCGACCTTAAAGCATTCAAGGCGGTGGCCGAACACCAGAGCTTTCGCCGTGCGGCTGATCTGATGGGCGTTAGTCGGTCGTCGCTAAGCCATACCCTGCGAACCCTCGAGCGCAGATTGGGTACGCGGCTACTGCATCGAACGACGCGGAGTGTCTCGTTGACCGAGAGTGGTGAGCGTTTACTCTTGCGTTTGGGCCCGCTTTTAGGGGAGCTGGACACCCTGCTGGAAGAAGCCTCAAGCCTTGAAGGTAAGATCACGGGGAGGTTAAGGATCAACGCCAGTGAAGCAGCGATTCGCCTATTGCTTACGCGTGTCGTGCCCCGATTCCTGACGCTGTATGAGGATGTCGAGCTTGACCTGGTGGCAGAGGGACGACTGGTCGATATTGTCGAGGAGGGGTTCGATGCCGGGATAAGGTTAAGGGAAGCGGTCCCCAAGGATATGATTGCCGTTCCTGTTGGCGGAGAGCTGCGGTTTCTTGCCGTTGCCTCGCCTGGTTATTTACAGGGCAAACCGATGCCTGAAAAGCCCGATGAGCTCGCCCTGCACCAGTGCATCAGGCAGAGGTTGCCCAGTGGCAAACGCTACCGCTGGGAATTCCAGCAGCACGGCCAGGAGGTGTTGGTTGATGTTTCTGGCGCCATAGCGCTGGATAGCAGCCAACTGATGGTGGAGGCGGCCGTGGCGGGCTTGGGTATCGCGTATGTGCCGGAACCCTATGCACACGCGTACCTTAGCGATGAGACGTTAGTGACGGTGCTTGAGGATTGGTGCCCTTACATCTCCGGCTTGTACCTTTACTACCCCAATAACCGCCATGTGCCGCCCAATTTGCGGGCCTTTATTGATCTGCTGCGGGAGTGACAGGCATCGCCTATCAGTTCGCCCATCAGGTCGACCCCTTTCTGGAAAGCGGTAAGCTGATCCAGCTGATCGCCGACTGGACGCCGCCGTTTCCGGGATTCTATATCTACTACCCCAGCAGCCGCCCGCTTTCCGCGCATTTCTGGACCACGTGCGCCGCGTCGGCACAGGCTAACCCTTCAGTCTTTCCTCGTGCGGCGTATCGTCGTAATCCGGATTCAGCCATTTACGCAGCGTGTGGTAGCCCTTTATCACTGCACAAAAGACCAGGCCGGTGACGATGAAATAGCCAACGAGCGCCAGGAGGAATGTAATAATGGAGCTGCGAGCCACCAGCGTGAGCACAAAAGGCTGCATGATGACTAGGAGCGTGAGCGCTACCCAAAGGCCCATCCCCAGGGCCCACTTGAGCTGATACAAGAGCAGAAAGTAGCGCCCGTATTTCGCAAGCGCCCCGTGAATATTGATGTAGGGCGAATAGTTGAGCACGACGGCGAAGCCCAATGGCTGTCGCTTGAGCGTTTTGGGGGCCCAGCGTGCAAGAAAAGCGTGTACCTTTTGGCGCGGGGCAAGGTCGATCATGGCCACCGTCAGCGAGAGCGGGCGGCCGATCGAGCGGACATACAGATCCTGCGCGCCAGGTGGCCACATGATCTGGATGTCGTCGATGAAGTAGCGATAATAGACAGAACCTCGAACGTTGATCCGGACCTCGGTCAGCGTGCCGCGAAGCTGAGTGGTTGTGCCTCTCTGCCTTAGCGCCAGCCTAAGCCCGAGTGCTAGGAAAAGAGTGCAAACGGTAAGGGAAAAAAGGCTCAGAAGCAGTATGAAAAGGCCCGCCAATTCCGGTAAGCCCTGTGGGTCGACCACCAGCGCTGCGGGCAGCGCCAAGCCGAGTAGACAAAAAAGCCCACCGAACAGCAGCGCCACCCATTTAAGCGCGACCAGGCGCAGGTAAACCGTGCGCACATGGGTTTTTTCCAAAGCCGTCAGCGGGCGGGCGTTGTGATTCAAAAGAACTCCTGATGATCTAAAGCAGGGTGATGACGAGACAGTCAGGCTAAAACGGGGCGATTCGCTGGAAGACGGCGCTTACCCCTTCAGCCTTTCCTCGTGCGGCGTATCGTCATACGCCGGATTCAGCCACTTGCGCAGCCCCTGATAGCCACGAGCGATTAAATATGTCACCACGACGCTGCCAATGGCCCACCCCAGAATGATTGCGAGCATCGTGACGTGGCTTTGCCCCACCAGCCAGTCGGTCGTCGCCGGATACAGAGAGGGCAGCAGGAAAAGCGCGACGAACAGACCGATGGCCGCCGCCGTCTTGAGCTGGTAGCGCAGCAGATAGTAACGGCCGTACCTGGTAAGCGTGCCGTGAACGTCGATCACGGGCGGGCACGCGAGCACCACGCCCACGGCGGCAGGTTGCTTCTTGAGCGCTTCGATACCGATCCCCTCGAGCAGCGCCTTCAGCCCGGCCCGGCTTCGCATGTCGATCATGGCCACCGTCAGCGTGATCGTTTGACCCACCAGCGGCTTGTAGAGGCGCTCGGCCCCGGCGGGCCAGACAATCTGTTGGTCATCGATGAAATAGGTGTACACGGTATAGCGCCCGGCGCCGTTGCCTGTACTCGCCGTATGCTTTTTTTCGATCAGCCGGCCGCGCAGTTGCGCGGTGGTAGGCCTGAGCGTGGCGGCCCGCCCCAGGCCATGGGCCATGATGAAAAGGGCGAGCGCCACCACGAGTAGATCCAGCAAGCCCATGAAGATGATCAGGGCCAGGGGTGCGCGGGTATCGTCGATCACGAAGGCAACCGGCAGTATGATGCCGAGCATCAGTATCAGGCTTGCGAATACTACCAGCAGCCACTTGAACAGCGTCAAGCGCAGGTACGCCGTGCGTGCATGGGTGCGCTCCAGGGCGCTCAGGGGGCGGGGCTCGTGGTTCAAGGGAATTCCTGGTGATTCATTACAGGTGAAAGGGAAGCGCGGCTTGCTAAAGGCGGCTCGATTCACTGAAAGGATGTGAGCGCTTACCCCTTCAATTTTTCCACGTGCGGCGTTTCATCGAAACCAGGGTCGACGCGTCGGCGCAGCGTTCGGTAACCCTTGAAGGCCAGCAACGAGATCACCGCAAGCCCCGCGAGATACCCCACAACGGCCAGAAGGCTCAAGGAAAAGTTGATGCTGACCAGAAAATCCGTCGTGACGGGCTGCATGAGGACGAACAGCGTCAGCGCCGCCAGGGCAGTCGCCCAGAGCGCCGTGCCGGCATGATAACGCAGCAGGTAGTGCCGCCCGTATTTGGCGAGCAGCGGCACACGCTTGCCGTCGGCCATAAACGCCACGGGGAGTGCCAGACCGCAAAACAGAGAAGTGACACCAGTGGTCATGGCCAGGGCGTTGATGAGTTTCAAGCCGGTTTGCACCGTGCGGGCGTGGTAGCGCTCGAGATCGCTGACCGGGCGGGGTTGCTGGCCCACGAGGCCTCCATGGCGGTGTTGATGAGCGAGTCAGGATATCAGAGCGCCAGCAGCGGCATGGGAACGGCTTTGCTCGTCGTAACCAACGAGGCGTTTACCCGGCGGGTCAGGGCGGCGCTTGTTTGAAAGCGCTTAAGTCTATCGCGTCAGCCGCGCTCACTCGCGTTATGCTTGACGCAAGGCATGTGCCATCAAAGACGGAGAACGCCCCATGATGGGTGGATTGTTAGGCTTACTGGATGATATCGCTGCATTGGCAAAGCTTTCGGTGTCGTCGCTCGACGACGTGAGTACCGCCGCCGGGCGCGCCACGGCGAAGGCGGCGGGAGTGGTGGTCGACGACACGGCGGTGACGCCGCAATACCTGCAAGGGATCAAGGCCGAGCGCGAACTGCCGATCGTGAAAAAGATCGCGCTGGGTTCGATTCGCAACAAACTGCTGATCATTCTGCCGGTGGCGCTGTTGTTGAACCACTTTCTGCCCATGCTGCTGCCGATCATTTTGATGCTGGGCGGCACCTATCTGGCGTTTGAGGGCGCGGAAAAGGTATGGCATCGGCTAAGCGGGGTGGAGGAAGACGAGACGCCCGCGGTCATGAAAGGGCCGGAGGCCGAGAAGCGCATCGTCAGCGGCGCCATTCGCACCGACCTGATCCTTTCCGCCGAAATCATGGTCATTGCGCTGTCGACGGTGGCCCACCAGGGGTTCTGGTCGCAGCTGGTGAGCCTGGTGGTCGTGGCGCTGGTGATCACCGTGCTGGTGTACGGTGTGGTCGCGGGGCTGATTCGAATGGACGATATCGGCTTGAGGCTGGCTCAAAAAGAGAGCTCCACGATGAAAAAGCTGGGCCGCGGCATGGTGGCGGCCATGCCGAAGGTGCTGGCGGGCATCGCCTTCGTGGGGACTATCGCCATGCTCTGGGTCGGAGGGCATATTCTGCTGGTCAACCTGGGGGAGGAGGGCGTGGGCTGGCTCAACGCGCCTTATGACTGGGTGCATCACATCGAACTCAACATCCACGAATCCGTCGGCACTTTGGGCGGGGCGCTGGGCTGGGGCTTCAATACGCTGTGCTCGGCGGTGATTGGCTTTTTGGTAGGCTCGGTGGTGGTGGGTGTGCTGCACCTCGTTCCTTTCAGAAAAGCGCATTCGGCATAAGGTATCAGTAGGGATAACACGGGGCGCGGCGTGCGCGATTCCTTCACGGCTTAAAAATTCGTGATCAGCTCCCGGGAGGGCCGTTTTCGAGGCCCTCTCTCTCAGTCGTTGCTTGAAAACCGGGGGGCTTGAAAACCGTCGCTTAAACGCCGTTACTCCCGCCGTACTAACAACGTTTGCTCAGTGCCGCTCGTGGCATGCGGCGTCCCACAACTTCATGAGCTCGGCAATAGAGGCATTGAAGGCTGATAACTTGACGCCGTCTCTCGCTGATATCGACACCCCCAGCAGAAAACTACTGAACGCCGTGCCCAGGGCCTGAGCATTGGTGCCTTCCTGGAGCTCGCCACTGGCAATGCCACGCTCAACGCAGCGTACAAACCCGGCATGAGTGCGCGCCCGTGAAACGGTCAGCGGCTTCGTAATATGAGCATGCTCGGGTTTTGAGGCGCTCATGGTGCCCAGGGCCACCATGCAGCCTTTGGGATGCCCCGATTCGCACTGCATTTTCGTCGAACGACGTAGCGTCAGCTCGACCGCTTCTCTGGGCGGTATGGCGTCGTCCCATAGGCCGTCTGTCACGCGGGCGTAGCTCTCCAGGTAGCACTGAACCGCCTCTTCGAACAAGGCTTCCTTGGAGCCGAAAGCGGCGTAAAAGCTGGGTGCAGAAATGCCGCCGCCGATCTGAGCCTTGAGCTGGCTTAGAGACGTTGTCTCGTAACCCTGCTCCCAGAAAAGGTGCATCGCTTGCTCGATGGCTTGCTGTCGATCAAACACTCTGGGGCGCCCCATCTGTGCCATGTCGAACTCCCTTGCGTCACTCACTATGGATGACTTATATACTACTCGATACAAAAGTCCTTGACAATAATCTGCCCGTCGCCACATATTTGTACCGATCGATACATATGTTTCGTGGAATGCTCTGGCTGCCTGTTGCCCAGGGTTAAACCTCATCTTCGAAAGGGTATTTTTTGTGGCCTACTCCTCTACTCAAGCGGAATCGGCGGCGTCCGATAAGCTGCCCATGTCCGCCCTGCTGGCCCTGGCCATGACGGGCTTTATCTGCATCGTGACAGAAACGCTGCCGGCGGGATTGTTGCCTCAAATCAGTGACGGCCTCGGGGTCAGCCAGTCGTTGGCAGGCCAGATGGTGACGGCGTATGCGCTGGGTTCGATGCTGGCGGCGATTCCTTTGACGATTGCGACACGCGGCTGGCGGCGGCGCAATGTGCTGCTGCTTACCATCGGCGGATTCTTCGTTTTCAACTCGGTCACGGCGCTGTCCAGTAGCTATGGCCTGACGTTGGTTGCCCGCTTCTTTGCGGGGGTGGCCGCCGGGCTTGCCTGGAGTCTACTCGCCGGTTATGCGCGGCGTATGGTGGCGGCTCATCAACAGGGGCGTGCCATGGCCGTGGCGATGGTCGGCATTCCCGTGGCGCTGTCTCTGGGTGTGCCGCTTGGCACCTATATGGGCTCGGTCGCCGGCTGGCGTACCGCTTTCTGGGTGATGTCCGCGTTGACACTGGTGCTGGCAGTATGGGTAATGGCCAGGGTTCCCGACTATCCCGGCCAGCCGAAAGGCGAGCGCATGCCATTGCGAAACGTCTTCACGACGCCGGGTGTGCGGCCGGTGCTTGCCGTGGTCATCACATGGATGCTGGCTCACAATATTCTCTACACCTACATTGCGCCGTTTGTGGCGGCCACGGCACTCGGCGAACGGGTTGATCTGGCGCTATTGACCTTTGGCGTTGCATCGCTTGGCGGTATCTGGATGGCCGGCAAGTTGGTGGACAGCCATTTGCGAATCACGGTGCTGACAAGCCTGGCGGCCTTCGCAATCACCGCGTTCATTTTCGGTATCAACACGCAAAGCTCCGTGGTCGTTTTTATCGGCATTATGGTGTGGGGGATTACCTTCGGCGGTGCTTCCACCTTGATGCAAACCGCGTTGGCGGATACCGCCGGAAGTGGCGCGGATGTGGCGCTTTCCATGAATGTGGTGGCATGGAACGGCGCGATTGCGGGCGGCGGCGTTGCTGGCGGTATGCTGCTTGATTCCTGGGGAGTCAGCGCCTTCCCCTGGTCGCTGGTGGTGCTGCTGGTGATCGCCTTCAGCGTCGCCTGGGGCGCGCGTTCCCATGCTTTCACACCTGGCCCGCGAGATGGAGAACCTTCGTGAGAACCCAGGTAATCGGTTTTCGGGTTAATTCGGTGGCGGTAGCGATTATGCGTTTTTTGACGCTCCACAAGGCGCACGCCGAGTAAGCTTGAGGAGTCGCTCACCATCCCTGCCAATGCCCGCCTTTACGGCGGGCATTGCGCAACGGGCCTGAACCTTACGGGTATTATGAGCCTTCTACCTGGGCGCGTTTGACGACCATTAGCCGGCTGGCGGTGCGCACGGTCATCACGATGGCGCTGGCCGCGACCATGATTAGAAACAGCCCCAGCGCCAGCATCGCCTTGAAATCGAACAGATCGAACAACAGAAGTCCGGCGATACAGCCGGTCAGAAAAGAGAAGATCGTGGTCAGGTGCGTATACAGCTGCTTGCGGGAAAAGCGCCGGTCGAGCGCCGCGTCCTGAGAAAAGCGTGACGAGATGAACGAGCCCAGCGCGATACCTGCATCGGTCAGCGTGCCGGTCACGTGGGTGGCGCGCACGCGGCCGTTGGAAAGCTGGGTCGAGGTCGAATTATGCACTCCCATCAAAAAGCCCAGCGCCAGCAGTACTTCCGAGTTGAAACGCGGGGAGTACATCAGAATTTCGAACAGCGAGACCGCGGCCAGCGCCGCGCCTTCCGCCAGCAAGATCAAACAGAAGATGGTGCGAATGCGTTGGCCCAACACCACGACAATGCGGGCCAGCATGCCGCCCATGACGAAGACGAGCAGCAGCGTGGCCAGAAACAAAAAGCCGTGGGTGTCGGCGCTGGCGACCTCATCAGAGATTTGCGAGACATTGCCGCTCATGTGGGAAGGGAGAAAACCAAAGGCGCCCAGCGCCATCGCGTTGAGAATGCCCGCCGCCGTGGCCAACACCAGCGCCAGGTAGCGATCTTCGGTATGAGAACGCACTTTTTTCTTCTTGATCAGCAAGGTAGACCTCCAACGTCCATGTAGCAGTCACCTGTACGACGCCTGGACGCAGGAATAGTTCTCGTTTGGCTCATCAAGAAGTGGTTATAGAGGGTCGTGATAAAGGGTGAGATAAAAGAGGAGCGTTAAAGCGAGGCGCTAAACCGGGACGATGCCAACTTTATTGTAGCCGCTGGCTGTCGCGCATTTGCACAGCGGGAAGGTGAACAGATACTTCGTTGTTGCACCAATGAACTCCACCCAACCTTTCGCGTCACCGACCAACACCGGTAAGCCCGCGACCGACAAGCCACAACAGCGTAGTCACGGCGCCAGCGGCCCATTCAGCAGAACGCCAAAAGGTTGTTGCACTATGAGGTCGGAAAATGGGCCCCTTGGCTCAAAAATCAAAGCGTCAAAAAAACGACACCAACACAATCGCGGCGGCCTCCCAAGCCGTGGGGCGGTGCGTATGGTGTAGGAGCGAACAACAAAATTGTGATTGTAGATTCGTTTAATTTCCGTTTGTTGGATGGGCGTCTGTATTCTTTGCGCGGCTTAAAAGTGGTATGGCTATAAAGCCGGATAGCTATGCGCCGATAGATAGCTGTAACCCAAATTAATTCAGGCTTGTAAAGGCCAAAACCCGGTTGGAATGTGTCAGCGTTAAGAGGGGCGGGCCATTGCAGGGTGAATTGGTGTAGAGCCTTTTGGAGTAGGTAACTCGAATTCAGTGGCGTTCCTTTTTGGGACAGAGAGCGCTGGTGGCCGGTTCGCTCTTGTTTATGAATTCCGGGTTCTGAAAAGCGCGGTGAATCGTCGCGTTATGGTCGACTATCTTGCGGTCAATGGGTGCCTATAGTGGATGGATGGTATGGATGAATATAGCGCGGTATGGCGTTTAAAACGGGAACCCCCTGAATGCTGAGTAACCTTCAAAAAATCTGGTCGCCGGGTGTGGCGGACAACCCCGTGCGACTGCGTCGACAAATCGAGCTGTGTAACCAGCTGGGTCTGTTTGCGTTCTTCATGTGCACCTGTTACCAGACCTTCTTCATACTTTCCGATTTCGACCTCTATAGCACTTATTTCACCATCAATATGCTGTTCATGGGCGGCTATGCCTCGATTTTATGGATCAATCATCGGCGCTGGTACATGACGGCGTGCCTCGTTTTCACGGCGCTGGTCATGGTGCAACTGTTCATTAGCGCGTTCTATTTGAGTGTCGATGCCGGAGTGCCTCTTTTCTATATCACGCTGGCTGGGACACTGTCGTTTCTGTTTCCCCGTAAGCAGTGGTACCTCTCGATGAGTTTAACGCTGCTCAGCGTGGCGCTTTTCGTCGCGGCGAACGTTTTGTTTCCTTCCGGTACCGCCTATACGCCGGTGCCACTGCCCTGGGCCAATCTGCTGCACGGTTTTAGCGTCGTGGGCGTGTTGCTGGTGCTGGGTACGCTGCTTTTCCACTACCGCCATCAGTTCGAGATCACCGAAAGCGAGCTTTTGATCAACAACCACGCGCTCGAAACGCTCAGCAATACCGACCCGTTGACGGGGCTTGCGAATCGACGGGTGCTCGATGACACCTTAAGGCGCGAATGGCTGCGGTTGACCCGCCACCCAGGGGCGCTTTCGGTCATCATGTGCGACGTGGATCATTTCAAACATTACAACGATCGCTTTGGTCACGATGGGGGGGATCGGTGTCTGCAGCGAGTCGCGCTGGTGCTTCAGGCCGAGCTTAGCCGGCCTGCGGATCTCATCGTGCGCTACGGCGGAGAGGAGTTTGCGCTGGTACTTCCGGAAACCGATGAACGAGGCGCGCGCCACGTGGCACATAGACTGTGCGAGGCGGTACGACGCCTTGAAATACCCAATCCCGGCGCGGGTGACGGCTTTGTCACCGTCAGCGTCGGCGTATCGAGTATCCATGCGCTGAACTGTAACGGCCTGAATGCGGAAGAGGGTGAAAGCCTGCTCAAGTGCGCAGACCAGGCGCTTTACCAGGCCAAGAGTCTCGGTCGCGACCGGGCCGTTTTTTTGACGTACGCGGCAGGATAGCGGCGCTTTGGGAGTACGAAGAATGCTCGATCAATGGATGAAGCTAAGCGCCGTCGATATGAGGGAGCTGCCCGCCAAGCGTCAGCGTCAGGTTCTGGTGTGTGATCAGTTGGGTATTTTTGCGTTTTTTACGCCTCTTCCTTACCAGCTTTTCTATATCTTTTACGATCTCGCTTACTTTAGCGAAATATTCATTATCAATCTGATGTTCATGTCCTGTTACGCGACGGTGCTACTGCTCAACCGGCGCGGCGAGTACGGGGCGGCGCGCAATTTGCTTATGTTGTGTGTGAGCACCCACATGTTCGTTTCATCGCTCATGGCGGGTTCTGGCGTAGGCGTTAATCTTTTCTATTTTACCCAGGCCGCCGTGCTGGTCTTTTTGTTTCCTGGGCTTTGCTGGCTGGGGTTGGTCGCCTGGCAGCTCGTATGCGGTGCGCTCTATCTCGGCACTCAGCTATTGTTGACGTCAGAAGTCGCGATTACGCCGGTGCCCCATCCCTGGGTGGATCTCATGTACGTGTGCAGCGCCTCCGGCGCGCTGCTGCTGATGGTAGCCTTACTCAATCTTTTTCGACACCAAATCGAGAACACCGAGAAGGAGCTGTTGACGACCAGCCAGATGCTCCAGGTCCGCTCGAGCACCGATCCGCTAACCGGACTCGCCAATCGGCGCGCGCTGGACGAGGCCCTGCGCGCCGAGTGGCTGCGGCTTGCGCGTCATCCGGGCACGCTCTCGGTCATCATGTGCGATGTCGATCACTTCAAGGGCTATAACGACTATTTTGGTCACGATGGGGGCGACGAGTGCTTACGTCAAATTGCCTGGGCGATCAAGGAGGTGCTCGAGCGGCCTTCGGATTTGGCGGTGCGCTATGGTGGCGAGGAGTTCGCGGTCGTGCTGCCCGCGACCGACGAGCAGGGCGCTCGACACGTGGGGGAAAAAATCAACGAAGCGGTGCGGCGTTTGGCCATCCCCAATCCACATATAAAAGGCGGTATCGTGACTGTCAGTGTCGGTGTCTCGAGTTCCACTTGCTTTACCAGCACGCATTTCGAGCAAAGTGGCGAGCGCCTGCTCAAGTGCGCCGACCAGGCGCTCTATCTGGCCAAGAAAAACGGACGCGATCAAACGGTCTGTATGGGCTGCTACTCGCTCACCTGAAACGTCTCGCCACGCGTCTTTTTGCGCTGAATTCCAAGCTTCTCTTTTAGGGCGCCTACAATGTTAAAGAGAGTCAAATGGGTTTGGGCGGCAGGCGTGGCCGGTAATACCATGCAGCGACGTCGCCAAATCGAACTGGCCAACCAGATAGGGCTATTCGGCGCGGTAGCGACGGCTCCTTATCAGCTGTTCTACTATTTGTACGACTTCGCCTATTTCAACAGCGTGTTTACTGCCAATATCGTTTTTACTCTAGGGTATTTGTCAGTGCTCGTGCTCAATGGGATGCGGCGCTACGGGCTGGCGCAGCGAACGCTGTTGATCAACGTCAATATCCAGATGTTCGTCGTGACCGCGCTGATCGGTGCCGATGCCGGGGTGCATCTTTTTTACTTCACCATTGCCGCGGTACTGGTGTTCATGAAGCAGCGCGGGCGACGACGATATATCGCTCACATGGCGCTTCTGGGTACGCTCTATATGACGGCCCACTTTCTGTTTACGCCGTCCAGAGCGCTATCGCCGGTTCCCGCCCCTTGGGTGAACGTCATGTACGTGGGCAGCGGCATTGGGGTGCTGACGTTATTGGGTATTTTTCTGTGTCTGTTTCGCCAGCAGATCGATCATGCCGAGCGCGAGTTGATGCTATTGAGTCGCCATTTCAAAACGCTGAGCAATACCGACCCGCTAACCGGGCTTGCCAACCGGCGGGTGCTGGACGAGGCGTTGGAGCGCGAGTGGTCGCGGCTTTCACGACATTCCGGAGCGCTCTCGATCATCATGTGTGATATCGACCACTTCAAGCGCTTCAACGACCGCTACGGTCACGACGCGGGCGATGAATGTCTCAAGCGCGTCACCGCCGCCTTGAAGGAAGGGCTTTCAAGGCCCTCGGATCTGATCGCGCGCTATGGCGGTGAGGAGTTCGTCATCGTGCTGCCGAATACTGCCGCTCAGGGGGCGCGCCATATCGCGGATCGGCTATGCCAGGCGGTCGAAGCGCTTGAAATACCCAACGAAGACTCAAGCACGAGCGCCTGGGTGACACTGAGCGCCGGAGTATCGAGCACCGAAGCCGCCGTAACGATGCGCGCAACCGGCGGTGGTGTGCTGTTAAAGGGCGCCGACCAGGCGCTTTATCAGGCCAAGACAAGCGGACGCAATCGGGCCGTTTACTTACCATGTCCGACCAATGCTCTCGAACCGAGCGGCGCTTGAACACGGCGCGCAAAAAAACGGCGAGTGCTTTCGACGCTCGCCGTTTTTATGAGAAGCGCTTTCTACGCCCCGGAGTGAAGCGTCAGTGGTGTCTTGTGGGACTCCTGGTCGGCGTCGAGGCCGATCATTTCATCGTAGGGCACCTGCTGGACGAGATAGAGCGGCACGTTTTCCAGCCCGCCCACGTCGCTCAAGCGTTTGCGCGCGTCGGTAAGCGACTGCGGACGTATGGGCTTGCCGTGGTGGTCGACCAGTACATGCTCTTCGTCATCGTCGGTCATGGCGCGAAAGACGAACACATCGCCTTCGTGAGACTCGATGTGCAGTTCCTTGATACTCGACTGACCGGCAAGTTTTACGAACTCGTCGAACGTCATGGTGGCCTCCTTGGCTACGCTTTCTTGATTTCAGTGTGCAGTTTGAGAACGCGACTGCCGTCCTCCTGTTTGATCAGATAGGCGGGGGTTTTTTCACTACCCTTGCGGGTCACCTCGCTGCCCTGAAGTTTGCGCGTCACTTTCTCGCAGTACTTTTTGGTGACCTGACCTTGGGCCCAGTTGTCACCCCATTTCCATTTCACCCACTCGCGCTGCTTGAAATCCGCCATCAAAGGCATCCTCGAAAATTGTACGTTGTACAATTCTTGTACCTTTTGAGGGTTTTGGCAATGAAGAGTTCAATATGGAGCTCTTGTCAGGCGTACCGAGCCTGGTTGGATCAAGCGAGCGAAGGTGGCATGCAATGTGTTGGTGGTGCCGCAGATACATAAAACCCTCTTCAGCCGGGGAGGTTGAAGAGGGCCAATGTGCGTGGATCGATGCATTATCGGGGCGTCAGGCGCATCATTTTCAGCGTGAGGGGTTTCAGCGCGAAGGGAGCAGCGCAAGGTTCCAGGCGTTGGATTTATCGCTTGAGCCTCTTCAATAGCGCCTCGGCAGTCGCCTCGGAGGAGCCGGGGTTCTGGCCGGTGATCAAAAGACCGTCCTCCACCACGTAGGCGCTCCAGTCATCGCCCTTCGAGTACTCGCCGCCTTGCTCCTTGAGCATGTCCTCGACCAGAAACGGCACCACTTTGGTAAGCCCTACGGCTTCTTCTTCGCTATTGCTAAAGCCTGTCACCTTGCGCCCGGCGACCAGCGGTTTGCCATCGCTTTTGCGCACGTGGCGAAGCACGCCGGGGGCGTGGCACACCGCAGCAACCGGCTTGTCGGCGGCCAGGGCGTCTTCGATCAGGCGGGCCGAGGTGGCGCTTTCGGCCAAATCCCACAGCGGGCCGTGGCCACCGGGATAGAAGATCGCATCGAAATCACTGACATCGATATCGTCGAGCGTTTGGGTGTGAGCCAGCGCGTGCTGCGCGTCAAGATCCTGCTTGAAACGGTTGGTGGCGTCGGTTTGGGCGTCCGGCGCGTCGCTCGATGGGTCCAGCGGCGGCTGGCCGCCGGCAGGGGAGGCCAGAGTCAGCTTGGCGCCCGCATCCAGAAAGGTGTAGTAGGGCGCGGCCAGCTCTTCGAGCCAGAAGCCGGTCTTGTTGCCGGTGTCGCCGAGCTTATCGTGAGAGGTCACGACCATCAGAATGTTCATCGCTGACTCCTTGTGTGGTCAAACATGTACAGGAAAAGACTCACTTGAGCGTAGGTAACTCGGCCCGCTGTTGCCAACGTGCCGGGGCGGTTCGCACTGGGGGTTAGCCCTCTGGCAGCCCGTCGAGCAGCAGTACGCGGTAGTCGGCGCCTAGAAAGCGGTGCTTTCGAGCCGCCTGGTAAGCGGGGCTGTGGTACCAGGCGCGGGCGGCGTCCATGTCGGGGAAGCGCAGAATCACGCCGCCTTCCATGGCGCTGCCTTCCAGCACCTCGAAGTCGCCGTAGAACGCCAGCGGCTCAGGGTCATGACCTTCGCGAGCGGCCTTGGCCTTTTCACCGTAGGTTTTGAACTCCTGCTCGTTGTGGGTGCGTTCTTTAATTAGTACAACGTAGGCGGACATGCATTTACTCCTGTCATGCGCCGGATGGCGAGGTCTTCGGGCATCCGGCCTGGGGCCGTCAAGAACCCTGAATTCTGGCCCGAGATCGATAGGGCGTCCACCGCCGCGTGTTGGTGCCCGTCGCCGCCATGATAAAATGGCGCTCCTTTTTTCGCTTTTGAGCCTCTTGTATGCATGTGGATCTTTACCAGGTCGATGCCTTTGCCGACCGGCCGTTTGAAGGCAACCCCGCCGCCGTTTGCCCGCTCGACGCGTGGCTGGATGACACCCTGCTACAGGCCATCGCGGCGGAAAACAATCTATCGGAAACCGCGTTTTTCGTACCTGAGGGGGCGGGGTACCGGCTGCGCTGGTTTACGCCCACGGTCGAAGTGGATCTTTGCGGTCACGCCACGCTGGCCGCCGCCTGGGTAATCTTTAACGCGCTGGGCGTGAATACCGAGACGCTTGCGTTTCAAACGCGAAGCGGTGAGCTGTTGGTCGCCCGCGACGGTGAGGCGTTGGCCATGACGTTTCCCGCCAAACCGCCCGCATCACTTGCATTGAAAGACGAGGTCGCCGCTGCCCTGGGGCTTTCCCAAGTCGACGAGGTGCTGATCGCCGACGATATCATCGCGGTGGTGGAAAACGCCCAGGTCGTCGCCACGATCACGCCGGACATGGCAAAACTCAGGGCGCTACCGGGAAGGGGCGTCGCCGTGACCGCGCCTGGTCAGGAGGAAGACTTCGTTTCGCGCTGGTTCGGCCCGAAGGTCGGCGTTGAAGAGGACCCGGTCACCGGCTCGGCGCATACCTCGCTTGCGCCCTACTGGGCCAAGCGGCTGGGTAAGCACTCACTTACGGCGCGTCAGGGCGGCGCACGTCAGGGTACGCTTCGGGTTCACCTGAAGGATGAGTACGTCGTGATTCAGGGGCGGGTCGCGCCGTACCTGACAGGTACGATCACACTTTAACGCGCTTGCCAGAACGTCATGGCGTCGCCATCGACCGGGCCCTGGGCAGGCAGAGCAACGGCGGCGGCCCGCGCTTTCAACGCGTCGAAATCCTGCGGATTGCCGCGCTCCAAATCCGGCGTTTGGCCGGGTGGGTAGGCGCCCACCATGCAGAAATCGCCTTCATCCTGCAGGCAGGCGTGACCGGTGCCCGCCGGCAGCACCAGCACATCGCCCGGGGTAAGCGTAATGACGGGCCCGTCGGGGCCACCCAGCTGCGCCCGGGCGCGGCCGCGAAACACGCCTAGCGCTTCGTGGGCATCGGCGTGGAAGTGCTGAAAATCGTAGAGGTGATAGCGCCAGGCGGGCGGCCAGCCGTTTTGCTCGAACAGCGCCTCGAGCGCCTGGGCGTACTGTTCGGCGTCACCGTGCGCGACCACGCCACGGTAAATCAGCACCGGCAGCCGTGAGTTGGGAAAGCCGCGTTGAACATCGCCTTCAAGATAAAGCGTTTCGAGCGTGGGTGTGCTCATTCTGTGCTCCTCGTCGCGTTAGGCGCTTTTCTAACTTTAGCAGCAGGGCGCTAACCGTCGAGGAGCCTGAGCTGGTGGTGGAGCCAGGCGTGGTGTGGCTATTCGATGACTGGCAACTAGC
Source organism: Halomonas sp. PAMB 3264 (assembly GCF_031954245.1). Classification (NCBI taxonomy): domain Bacteria; kingdom Pseudomonadati; phylum Pseudomonadota; class Gammaproteobacteria; order Oceanospirillales; family Halomonadaceae; genus Halomonas; species Halomonas sp. PAMB 3264. Next base: position 2,914,286 of record NZ_CP134866.1, on the reverse strand, counting down.
GCCGATGCCGATGTTCGTTGCCTTTCGACCTCATCGTCACGTCAGCGCCAGGCTGCGCGTGTTCATCGAGTGGGTCGCTGCGCTGATGGCCGCGCAGTCTCCTGGCGTCGATCGATCCCACGAGGTAAAAGGCGCGAGTCGAACGCCGTCCGAGTGAGCTTTCCATAGACTAAAGTTGGGGGCAGTGGGGCGCTCCCCGGGCGGGTTTACTTGGTACGCTAGCCGGTAGCGTAAGGCGTTGGAGGTACGGACGCTTCACAGTTTCCCGTCTCGAGAGGTAAGGCGATTCCATGATCATTTCAAGCCCTTCGGATTACCGGCAAGCCGCCAAGCAGCGCATTCCCCGCTTTCTGTTCGACTACCTCGACGGCGGCTCGGTGACCGAGAGCACGCTGCGCGGCAACGTCGAGGCGCTGCAGGGCATTCCGCTGCGCCAGCGGGTATTGAAAGGCGGTGGTACGCCCACTCTCGATACCGAGATTCTGGGAAGCCAGTGGAAAATGCCGGTGGCGCTCGCCCCAGTCGGGGCCACGGGCCTGTACGCGCGGCGCGGCGAGGTACAGGCGGCGCGCGCCGCCGAGAAGGCGGGGATTCCCTATACGCTCTCGACCGTGTCAGTCTGCTCGATCGAGGAGGTGGCTCGCGATGCCCAAGGCGAGCAGTGGTCGCAGCTTTATGTATTGAAGGATCGCGGCTTCATGAAAAACGCCCTGGAGCGCTCCTGGGCGGCAGGCATGAAAACGCTGGTGTTCACCGTGGACATGCCGCTGCCCGGTTCGCGCTATCGTGACCGGCGCTCGGGCATGTCCGGCCCCAACGCCAAGCTTCGCCAGTACGCCCAGGCGATCACCCATCCGCAGTGGGCCTATGACGTGGGGCTCAAGGGCAAGCCGCTGTCGTTTGGAAATATCGAGGCCTACACGCAGCGCACGATGGGCATGGACGATTACATGGGTTTTCTGGCCAAGAACTTCGATCCCTCGATCAGTTGGGATGAGCTGGCCTGGATTCGCGAAAGCTGGAAGGGCAAGCTTATCATCAAGGGGCTTCTGGACAAGGACGATGCCCGCGAGGCGCAGCGCATGGGCGCCGACGGCATTGTGGTGTCGAATCACGGCGGTCGCCAGCTCGACGGCGCGATCTCCACCGCCCAGGCGCTGCCCCACATCGTCGAAGAAGTCGGCGACGAACTCACCGTACTGGCGGACTCCGGCGTGCGCTCCGGGCTCGACGTGGTGCGCATGCTGGCCCTCGGCGCCAAAGGCGTGCTGCTCGGCCGCGCCTACGCCTACGCGCTGGCCGCCCGGGGCGAGGCGGGGGTCTCGCACCTTCTGGAGCTGATCGCCGCGGACATGCGCGTGACCATGACGCTGATCGGCGCTAATTCACCCGCCGAGATCAACCAGAGCCATCTCGACGCGGTGGTGAAAGAGATGAAGATGAGCGAGTAGCGCCGCCCCCTCGCGCCGCTTGATCGCCCCGCCGTCATTGCGGGGCTTTTTCGTACTCAGGCGTTAATTCATTGGGCTGCGATACCTTGGCCCGTGATTTAGCCTTTACGCCGCCGTGGCGCCCCAGCGGAATCATCATCGGCTTGCCGGTCACCGGGTCGTCAATGACCCGGCTTTCCAGGCCGAACACCTCACGCACCATCTGCTCGGTCAGCACGCTTTCGGGCGGCCCCGCCGCGTACACGCGCCCGCCCGCCATGGCGATCAGCGTATCGGCGTAGCGGGCGGCCAGGTTCAGCTCGTGGAGCACCATCACGACCGTAGTGCCGCGGGTCTGGTTGAGCTCGGTGAGTAGATCCAGCACGTCGATCTGGTGGTTGATGTCGAGAAAGGTGGTGGGCTCGTCGAGCAGCAGGACGCGGGTCTGCTGGGCCAGCGCCATGGCGATCCACACCCGCTGGCGTTGGCCGCCAGAGAGTTCGTCCACCGCGCGCTCGGCAAGCTCGCAAAGGTTGGTGGCGGCCAGCGCATCGGCGACCGCCGCCTCGTCCGCTGCGCTCCAGCGCTTGAACAGCCCCTGGTGGGGGTGGCGGCCCCGGCTGACCAGCTCCAGCACGCTGATGCCCTCCGGCGCAATGGGCGACTGCGGCAAAAAGCCGAGCTGGCGGGCGAGCTTTCGCCCGGGGACACCGTCGATGGCGTGGCCGTCGAGCAGCACACGCCCGCTGGCCGGGGTGATCAGCCTTGAGAGCACGCGCAACAGCGTCGACTTGCCGCAGGCGTTGGCCCCGACGATGGCGGTGATATGGCCGGGCGTCACTGTGACGCTGACGTTTTCGAGCACGCGGCGCTCGCCGTAGCCGGCAGTGAGCGCGTCGGCCTGCAGGGAGGATGCGTTCATGGGGCGCCCTTGCGTTGGTTGTCGCGAACGATCAGATAAACGAGGTAAGGCGCGCCCAGCACGCCGGTGACGATGCCGACCGGGTAGCGGGCGGGCAGCAGGAACTGCCCGGCGTAGTCGCTGGCGAGCACCAAAAGCGCTCCCACCAGCGCCGCCGACCAGAGCAGCGAGCCGTTCTGGCCGTTGATGCGCGCGGCGATCGGCCCGGAAAGAAACGCCACGAAGGCGATCGGCCCGGTCACCGCCGTGGCGAAGGCCACCAGGCCTACCGCCGCCAGCACCACGACGAGACGGGTAACGCCAAGGCGCACGCCGAGCCCAGCGGCGAGCTCGTCCCCCAGGCGCAGCGCGTCGAGATCAGCGCGTCGGCTCAGCAACAGCCCGCCCAGCAGAGTCAGCGCCAGACCCAGCGGCAGCGCTTGCGCCAGGCGCACGCCGTTGACGCTGCCGGTGATCCAGCGAAGCGCCTCCTGCAGCGACCAGCTCGGCGCCTGCATCAGAAGATACGCCGTTACGCTTTGCAGCATGGCGGCAAGGCCGATGCCGATCAGGATCAGCCGAGCGCCGGTCACGCCGTCGCGCCAGGAGAGCAGGTAGATCGAAAGCGCCACGCCAAGCCCCGAGGCCACCGCCGCAAGCGCCACCGCCGGCCCGCTCCAGGAGAGCGCGACGATGGCAAACACCGCACCGGCGCTGGCGCCGCTGCTGATGCCGATGATGTCCGGACTCGCCAAGGGGTTGCGCAAGAGCGTCTGGAAGGCCACGCCGCCGAGACCAAAGCAGGCGCCGGCGAGCAGGCACGCCACCGCCCGGGGCAGGCGCAGCTCGCGCACGGTGAAGCTCGCGCCCGGTACGTCGATGCCGGCGAGCACCCGCGCCACCGTGGAAAGCGGGGTGTAGGACTGACCCAGCGCGAGCGTCACCAGCACGCCCAACAAAAGCCCGGCGGCGAGCAGCGTCAGCACGCCCCGGCGTCGCCTTGATTGGGCACGGCGCAGCGCGTTCAGATGCGCCCGCTGCGTAAGGGTCGCCTGCTTCATGGCGCGCCCACCTTGCGACGGCGCACGATCCAGATGAACACCGGCGCGCCGACGAACGCCGTGACGATGCCCACGTCGAGCTCCGCCGGATGCGCCGCCAGCCGCCCGGCAACATCCGCCGTCATCAGAAGAATCGCCCCGCCCAGCGCGGAGAACGGCAACAGCCAGCGATAGTCGGTGCCCACCAGCAGGCGGCAGGCGTGGGGCACGACCAGGCCCACGAAGCCGATCGGCCCGCACGCCGCGGTGGTCGCGCCGCACAAGAGCACCGCGCCGATCGCCGACATCGCTCGGGCCAGCACGACGTTTTCGCCGAGCCCGGCGGCGGTATCGTCGCCCAGTGCCAGCAGGTTGAGCTGGCGCGCCGAGGCGACCGACACGATGAAGCCCATCGCCAGGCAGGGCAGGATGGGAAGGAGTTGGCCGTAGGTCGCCCCGCCTACGCCGCCGACCAGCCAGGACTGCACCAGTCCCGAGATATCGCCCCGGGGCAGAATCACGGCGGTGGTGAGCGATGTGAGCGCGGCGGTGATCGCCGCGCCGGCCAGCGCCAGGCGAAGCGGCGTGGCCCCGCCGCGGCCCAGGCTTGCGATGGTGTAGACCGCGACCGCCGAAAGGCTTGCCCCGGTCAGGGCGCTAATGATGAAACCGAGGCTGGTCTGCATGTCGAACCAGGCAATGCCGATCACGACGGCCAGTGCGGCCCCGGCGTTGACGCCGAGAAGACCAGGGTCGGCCAGCGGGTTGCGCGTCAGCCCCTGCATGACGCCGCCGGCCACGCCCAGTGCGGCACCGGCGAGCAGCGCCAGCAGCGTGCGCGGCAGGCGGCTGGCCACGGCGGCGTCGCCCACGCTCTGCACCTGGCCTGTGAGCGCGGCGTGAATCTCCGCCCAGCCGACGCTTCGCGCGCCCAGCGCGATCGAAAGCGCTGCGGCCCCGATCAAAAGCACCACCAATAGCGCCGCGCCAGTCAGGCGCTTGGCCAGGTACCGGCGGTAGGCGCTCGGGCGCGCGGGCATCGCGTCACTCGGCCTTGCGCGCGGCGTCGGCGAGGAGCATTGCATAGTCATCCAGTACCCAGGCAATCGACATCGGCGTCGGGTTGGCGGCGGTGCCCAGGGGGCTGTCGTCGAGCATCACCACCGCGCCGTTCGCTACAGCGGGCAGGCGCGAGGTGAGCGGGTTGGCCTTGAGCTCATCCAGCAGTGACTCACCGCCGTAGGTGACCAGAATATCCACGTCGTTGAGTTCGTCGATCAGCTCGGCGCTGATGGCGCCGGAAAACTGACCTTCGGCGGCGTTATCCAGCACCACCTGGGGGGAGGCGAGGCCGAGATCGTGGAAGAACTGCACGCGGGCATCGTTATCCGAGTAGAAGGCGATCCGTCCCAGGTGGTTGGGGTCGAGATGCGTGACGAACATCGCGGTCTTGCCGTCGAGCACCGGATAGCGCGCGGCAGTCTCGCGAATCTGCGCCTCGAGTTCAGCAATCAGCGCGTCGCCTTCTTGTGCCATGCCCATGCCGGCGCTGTTCAGGCGAATCATGTCGCGCCAGCTCGTCGCCCAGGGGCCTTCGCGGTAACCCACTACCGGGGCGATCTGGCTGAGCGTGTCGTAGTCGCTTTGGCTAAGCCCGGAGTAGCCGGCCAGAATCACGTCCGGGCGGCTGGCGGCGACGGCCTCGAAGTCGATGCCGTCGCCTTCGTCATAAAGCGTCGGCGCGGGGGCATCGAGCGCTTGAAGGCGCGCCTCGACCCAAGGCAGCAGGCCGCTGCCGTTTTCGTCGCCGAAGTTGGCAGCGGCAAAGCCCACCGGTACCACGCCCAGCGCCAGCGGCACCTCGTGGTTCGCCCAGGCGACGGTGGCGATACGTTCAGGCGCCTGTTTGAGTACGGCGGTGCCCAGCGCATGGTCGATGCTCAAGGGGTAGTCTGTAGCGCTGGCCGGCGACAGCGGCAGAGCCGCTGCGGCCAGCGCCGTCAGGCCAAGTCTCTTGAGGCCGAGTCTGTTGCGGCCAAGTCGCTTGAAGCCAAGTCGCTTGAAGCCAGGCGCCTTGAGACGTTTGAGGGCGTACATGGACGGTTCCTTTAACAAAGCCGCCGCCCGGGGCATGCCCGGGCGGCGGAGAGGGGCGAGTCGCCTAGAAGTCGTAGCGCAGCGTGGTTGAGAGGCTACGCGGCTCGCCGTAGACACCGTAGCCGTTGACGTGGCTGTAGTACTTCTCGTCGAACAGGTTATCCACGTTGACCTGCAGGCTGAGTGCCGGAGTGAATTCATAGCGGCCGAACAGGTTGGTCAGCGTGTAGCTGCCCTGCTCGAAGCGCTCAGGCAGGCCCGCCGGCGTGCTGAGATTGCTGGCACTCAGGCTGCTTTGCCAGTTGACGCCGCCGCCCAGGGTCAGCTCACGAAGTGTGGGCACGTGGTAGCTTGCAAACAGCTTGAACAGCGAGCGCGGCTGGTTGAGATTGAAGTCGTTCTCATCGGAGGTCGCCGTAAAGTGCGAGTAGCCTGCGGTCAAATCCAGATCCTCGGTTACCGCGCCGCTGAGTTCTACCTCGAAGCCTTCGCTGACAATGCCGTCGACGCCTTCGTAAAACGTCTCGGTCTGGCCGGGAAGCCCCGGCAAGGCCGCGGCGACGTTGTCCTGCTCGATGCGAAATACGGAAACGGAGCCGTTCAAAAGGCCATCGAACCAGGCGGCCTTGAGGCCGGTTTCATAGTTCTTGCCCTCGACCGGGTCGAGGTAGCTGCCGCCAATGTCGAGATAGTTCTGCGGCTCGAAGATTTCGGTGTAGCTGGCAAACGCCGAGTAGGTGTCGTCGAAATCGAACACCAGCCCGCCGTAAGGCGTGACTTCGTACTTGCTCTGACTGTCCAGGCCGCGAAACTGGGTCATGCCTTCCCACTCGGTGTAGCGCGCGCCGGCGATCAGCGAAAGCGGCTCGGCCAGCGAAAAACGTGCCGCCGAGTAGACGGCCTTTTGCCGCGTGCTCGACGCCTCGGACGGCGCAAACGGTGCCCAGCCTTCATTGGGCGCGGCGCCGTTCCAGTTATTGAAATCTTCAACCGCGAAGCCGTCGATGAAGGTGTTTTCGTAATCATTCGTCTGGTCGCTGTAGCTTCCGCCGACGACCAGCTCGTGCTCACGACCGAATAGCTTAAAGGGGCCGCTTGCCTGGGCATCGACGGAGTCGACCTCGCGGTGGCCACGGTTCCAGCCGGTGTAGAAGAACACGCCGCTGCCGTCTGCACGGCTGGGCAGCGTCCCCTCCACGTAGGGGTAGGCGAGCTTGCCGTCCATGTCCGTCTCTTCGTGGGTGCCCACTACTCGCGCCTGCCAGCCGTTGGCGAACCGATGACTAATTTCGGCGAAGACCTTCTCGGAGTCGAAATCGTAGTAGGACCAGTCGGGGGCGACGCTGAACGAGCGCGAGTAGTCGGTCGGCGACCCGTCGTCGAACCACAGCGGAAGCCCGCCCCAGGTGGGCGAGGAGGTGTGGCTGTCCTGGTAGTCAAAACCCAGTGATACGGTCGTTGCGTCGGTGACGTCCGCGTCGATCACGCCGTAGCCGAAGGTGCGGCGCTTGTCTTCGCGATCAAGAAACGCGCCGCCTTCTTCATAGCCGCCGATGAAGCGCGCGCGCACGTCGCCGGAGGCGGTGAGCGGGGTCGAAAGATCCACCGTCGAGCCGCGCTCGTCCCAGCTGCCAAGCGTCCCGGAAATGGAGCCTTCGAACTCGCGGCTATCGGCGCGCTTGCGCACGAAGTTGACCGAGGCGCCGGGGTTGCCCGAGCCGGTCGTCAAGCCGTTGGCGCCGCGAATGACTTCCACGCGGTCGTAAATGGCGGTGTTGAGCCGGCCTTCGCCAAAGTACCAGCGGCCGTCGCGGTTGAGCGTGGGAATGCCGTCGTACTGATAGCTGTTGATCCGAAAACCGCGTGAATTGAAGCTGACCCGCTCGCTGTCGATCTTGTTGGTGGAAATGCCGGTGGTGTTGGCCAGCACGTCCTCGATGGAGTCCAGGTTCTGATCGCGAATGCGCTGTTCGGTCACGATACTGATCGCCTGGGGCAGCTCTCTTTGCGTGAGCGTAAGCCCCGTGCCGGCGGTGGTGCTGCGCCGCGTGTAGCCGACATTGTCGTAAAGGTTGGTGGCGGTGACCGTCACGGTTTCGAGCGTTTGAGACTCGTTTTCAGCTTGTGCGAACGCCTGACCGGCGCACAGCAGGCAGCTCGAGGCCAGAACCGTGACGGTCGCATTGGCGACGAAAGGTGCGGTTTTCATAGGATCCCTTGAAGTAAGGTGTGCCGATGCTCGTCGGCAGTTTTTATGCATATCGCTGCTATAAATAGTATAAAAACGATCGTTTAATGTAAATGCATATGATAATGATTGTTTTTTTATAAATAGCCTATTTGTTTCTTGATGAGCTTCAGCCGCGATAAAAAAAGCGTTGCTATAAAATTTTTGGAAGTGCCGAGCGTTACTTAAATAAATATTTATTTATGGATTTTTTTATATATAATAATAATCTTTTATAATATTTGTTTTAATAGCATGATAGGGACATACAAAGGATGACAAAACGCTCTCTCTTGAAAACGGCTACCCTGGCCGCTCCATTGCTTGTGCTTAGCTCTTCTGCTTTTGCAAGTTATGCTTACTACGTGGGGAAAAATCACACCGCCGATGGGGCAGTGATGATTGGCGGTACCGGTGAGGAAGTTTCCAGTCACTGGCTGCACATCGAATCCGCCACCGATCACGCGTCCGGTGACACCGTCAGCGTCGGTGTCACCGACGAGGCGTCCATGCCTGGCGAGCTGATCGATATTCCCCAGGTCTCGCGTACCTTTCGCTATCTGTCGATGTCCTACTCCGACTACGAGGGCTTTCCAGCGCCGCTGACCAACGGCGGTATCAACGAGCACGGCGTGGCCGTGCGAGACGTCTGGGCAACCAATCGCGAAGAACTCGTGAACATGACCGCCGATCCTCAGCGAGGACCGCAGTACAGCGACTTGGCGCGACTGGTGCTGGAACGGGCCACCACCGCGCGTGAGGGCGTCGAGCTGATCGGTGAACTGATCGCCGAGCACGGCTACTCGACCTACGGCGGCAACACCCACCTGATTGCCGATGCCGACGAAGGCTGGGTGGTCTGGGAGTTCGCCGGAAGCCAAGGGCTGTGGGCCGCCGAGCGACTGGGCGACGACGATATTCGCGTGCTCTACCCAGGATACATCGAAGACTTCCCCGTCGATTTCGCCGACGATCCCGACTTCATGGGATCGGACAACCTCGTCTCCTTTGCTGAAGAGCAGGGCTGGTACGAAAGCGGAGACGCTTTCAATGTGTTCGCCATTTACGGTCGTCAGGGGGCCGAAGCACGCACCGGCGGTTTCAAGTACATGTCACAGGCGGATATTGAAGACGAACTTCAGGATCTTGCACCGCTTACCGAGCGCGACATGATGGACATGGTGCGCGATCAACGTATCGCCGACGACGAAGCGGGTTACGGCCAGGTCGCGACACTCAAGGCCGATACCGACCCGGACATGCAGAGGATCTGGGTTGCGCCCACCGGCTCGCTGGCCGCGCCATTCATTCCTTGGTGGCTGGGCGTCCAGGAGGTGCCGATGGAGTACGGTCAGCACCGCTACCTCACCAAGGCAGCGCCTTCGACGTTCTTGAACCCTGATTTCCAGGTGCAGGAGGGCAGTCACTTCGCCGGCCGCCGCTTCAAGCAGGTGATGTATCTGATGTGTGAACAGCCCGAGCGCTTCCACGAGGAGGTGACCGAACTGCTGGAAGGATTCGAGCAGGCGAGCTTCGATGATCTGGAATGGGTAGAGAGCGCCGCCGAGCTTTTGATCGAGCAAGACAAGCGCGCCGAAGCGCAGCAGCTTCTGACCTTCTTTAGCCAGCAACGTGCCAGCGAGGCGCTTGACTTGGGGGATACGCTTGTCGACTGGCTGAACGCGTCGCTGACGTTGAGCGGTCAGAATCGCTTGCCGGAAAGTGCTCTGATCAACGATCAGGGTGGCGAAACCGTCAACTGCCTGGTGGACGCTGATCCGGACAGACCGCGCGATGCTCAGTAACGCTTTGCACAGCGCTTCAAAGCCTCCCCGGCACCGGGGAGGCTTTTTTATTATCAGTCGGTGGGCTTCGAGTGAGGCAGTTGGTGCTCATAAAGCGTTTGAATGATCCGACACTCGGCAGCCGTACCGCCACGGCACTGATCGACCACCTGGCGCAGCTCATCGGCTAGCGCTTGCAGTGCGCGAATACGCTCTTCCAAATGCGTCAAGTGGCGGCTGGCGATATCGTCGGCGACGGCGCAGCTGTGCTCCGGCTGATCTGACAGTGTCAAAAGCTCCTGAATGGTGCCCAAATCCAGCCCCAGTTCTCGGCCGTGGCGAATGAAGCCGATACGCGACAGCGCCTCGTCGCTGTAGTACCGATAGCCCTGCTCGCCGCGAGCGGGTGGCTTCAATAAACCGAGCTTTTCGTAATGGCGGATGCTTTCCGGTGAGCAGCCCGTGCGTTGGGCCACCTCGCCGATGCGATAGACATTGCTCATGGCTTGACCCTGTAACGGTTACAGGGTCTAGGCTAGTCATTCTCCCCTGAACGTACAAGCAGGAGGTCGCCATGAACACGATCGAAGCGCTATTGAGCGTTGCCCTTAGTGCCGCTCCCTGGCTGCTGCTGGGGCTATTCGTCGCCGGGCTGATCAAGGCCTTTCTTTCCGAGCAGATGCTCACACACTGGCTGGGTGGTACCGGTTTGGGCAGCATTTTGCGCGCCTCAATCATCGGTATGCCGCTACCACTGTGCTCCTGCGGCGCCATTCCCACGGCCATGGCGCTGCATCGGGGCGGGGCCGGGCGCGGCCCGACCACGGCGTTTTTGATCAGCACCCCCGGCGTCGGGGCGGACTCCATCTTTTTGACCAGTGCGCTGCTCGGCCCCTTGATGGCCCTGTTGCGCGTACTGGGAGCCCTGGTGACCGCGATCGTGACCGGCCTTCTGGTCAGCTTTACCAAAGAGCGCGCCGTGGCGGCCCCTGAAGCGTCATGCGGTGGCTGCTGTGGCTCGCACGATACTCACGACCACCAAAGTGGCGCGACCCATGATGCGCCCGACACACTGTTGGGTCGCTTGCTGGCCGGGCTTCGCTACGCCTTCAGCGAGCTGCTGGACGATTTCAGCGTCTGGATCTTTGCCGGGTTGCTGCTGGCCGGCGTACTGATGGCCTGGGTGTCGCCGGACGCGCTGGCCGGACTCTCGGGAGGGCCGCTGGCGCTTGCGCTGATGGCCCTCGTCGGCATTCCGCTTTACGTGTGCGCCGCCGCGGCCACGCCCATCGCCGCGGGACTTTTGCTCGCCGGTATTACCCCGGGCATGGCGCTGGTGTTTTTGCTGGCCGGCCCGATCACGAGCCTTGCCACGCTGGCCGTCTTTCGCCGCGAGCTCGGCACCGCGGCGCTGGCGATCTACATGGGCAGCATTTTCGTGGTGACGGTGGCACTGGGCGCGCTGGTCGATGCGGTGCTGGCGCACGTCGGTATCGACCCGGTCAGCCAGGCAGGGCAAGTGCAGGCGCTGTTGCCGTCGGGTATCGAGTGGGCGGCGCTGGCGGTGTTGGGCTTTTTCGCCCTGCGCCCGCTGCGCCGCCGGGTAGTGGGGTTTTGAGAGGAGTCAAGCGTTAGCGCGGCTCGTCTGGCGCCTCGATCGGTTCGGGCGTGATGTCGATAGGCTCGCGCAGCGCCTGTTTTTGCTCCAGCGTTTCGAGCGCTATCTGATAGCACTCCTCGATATGCTTGGTGCCCATGTACTTCATGGCGGTGTAGCTGATGGTGCCGGCCACGGCGCTGCCGATGACCGGCACGAATTTCGACGTCCCCTTGGCGGCGATCTTGAAACCCATCTTCTGCAGCAGGTTGATAATCAGCTTGCGGGTGATGTACTTGCCCGCCATCTTGCTGCCCACGTTGGAAATCGCGGTCATCACCATGACCTTCGACTGGGTATCCAGATCGTCGATCTGCTCCGGCGTAAGGCCAAAGCGCTCGTTTATCTGCGGAATCAAGCGCAGAAGAATCGCCACATCAGAGCCGATGTCCACGCCCGGAATCGGGATGATGGCGGCGCCGGCGGAAAGGCTCGAGCTGCGGTTCACCTTCTTTTGACACGCTTTTTTCGCGTTTTCGAGCTCTGCGACGGTTTCGATCATTGCGTTTCTCCTTGCGTCGGCTTGCGAGGTCGCGCATCGCTGCCTTCCCTGCAGCGTTACCCGATTTAAGCGAATGTCCGCGCGCGTGGATACACGCCCGGCCTTGAAAGCGTAGCCAATAACATTGAGGCTCACACCCTGATGCGCAAACGCGACGCTTCGATATGACGTTTCATGGCCTCGCGCGCGCTCACCTCATCGCGATGATGCAGCGCGGTCACAATCGCGGCGTGCTCTTGCGCCACCTGGCGTGAATGCAGTAGACGGTCGCGTTCGGATTTGGGCTGGTTGAACCGGGCGCCAAAAATGACCCCGGTTTGAAGCGCCAGAAGCGAGCTGAGCAAAAACTTGTTACCGGACGTTTTAGCGATCTGCAGGTGAAAGTCGAAATCCTCCTGGGTGCCCTGTTGTTCCTTGCGAAATAGCGCGCAAAGCGCCTGCGCCTTTTGTTCAATGCGCTCGATATCGCCGGGCGTCTGGCGGCGTGCGGCCAGCGCTGCCGACTCGGTCTCGATCAATAAGCGAAAATCGAAAAGCGCATCCAGGTCCTGGCGGCTATCGATGAAACTTGGCGCGTCCAGCGCCGTGGTCGGGCGGGTCGCGACGAAGAGCCCGGCCCCCTGACGTGAGACGATTAGGCCTTCCGCTTTGAGGCGCGCCGTTACTTCCCTGACCGCGCTACGGCTCAGCGTATAGCGTTGTGAAAGCTCGGCTTCGGTAGGAAGCTTGGCCCCGCGCAAATACTGCCCGCGTAGTATCCAGTGATGCATGTCGTCGTATAAGGCTTTGGTCTTTTCGACTTTGGTCTTTGTTGTCATGCCCTGAAACTCGATGTCGATATCAATACCTTTATTTTACAGTTATTTAGGCCATTTCAATGGGTTTTAAAACAAACAAATTGCGCTGATTTGCTATTCCAAGTGTACTGCATGGGTCGGTTCTTCATTCTAATAAGGAGATAACAATGCGTGCACGTCATCCGCTTACCGCGCTGTTTTTGGCGCTTTCCTTGGCATCGACCGCCCAGGCCAATGACTTCGTTTTCGGACACATTTACGAGGCAAGCCATAGCCATCACCAATGGGCGCAGTGGGCTGCCGAGGAGATCGAAAAGCGCAGCGAAGGTCGCCACACCGTTGAAGTCTTTCCCTCTTCACAGCTGGGTAATGAGGTCGAACTCAACGAAGGGCTGGATCTGGGCGTCGTCGACATCATCTACACGGGTAACGCCTTTGCCGGCAACGCCTATCCGCCCATTGCCCTGGGCAGTGCCCCCTTCGTTTTCAGGAATTTCGATCATTGGCTAGCTTACGCCCGTAGCGACCTGTTTCAGGAGCTTGCTCAGGGGTACGAAGAGACCACCGGCCACGTGCCGCTGGGTCTGATCTACTTCGGCCAGCGCCACGTCACCGCCAACCAGCCCATCCTCACGCCGGAGGACATGCAGGGCATGAAGATTCGCGTGCCTGACGCAGCACTTCTGCTCATGTTCCCGCGCGCCGTAGGCGCCAACCCCACGCCGATCGCGTTTTCAGAAGTGTATTTGGCGCTGCAGCAGGGCGTGGTCGACGGCCAGGAAAACCCGCTGCCGATCATCAAGGCGATGAAGTTCAACGAGGTGCAATCGGATATCTCGCTGACCGGCCATATCTTCGACAGTCAGCCGATCATCATGAGCGGCGACGCCTGGTCGCAGCTTTCCGAAGAGGATCAGACACTGTTTCGCGAGGTCTTCCGTGAGGCCGGCGAGAAGGGGAGTGCGGATATTCAGCAGCAGGAGCAAGAACTGGTCACCTGGTTCGAGGAGAACGGTACCAATGTTCACGAAGTGGATCGCGAGCCCTTTGCAGCGCTGGTGCGCCCTTATCTGACCGCGGATGACGTGGGCTGGAGTGCAGAACAGCTCGAGCGTCTGGAGGCGATCGAGTAATGAACTCTCCAGAGGACAGACACCTCCCGACCTCTCGGGCGGCGGATGTCTCACCCGGCCGCGACGATGCGGCCGGCTCTGCGCCACCGCCCTCGTCTAACGCCATACCTGCTAGCGCTATACCGGCCACGTCCGAGGTTGATGCGCCCGCCCCTCGATGGGTTTTCGAGGATCACGTGGCGCTTGGAGTACTGATACTGCTCGGCGGCGTGGTCTTTGCGCAGTTTCTATCGCGCTACGTGTTCAACCACTCGATCGGCTGGACCGAGGAGGGCGCTCGTATGCTGCTGGTACTGCTGGTCTTCATCGGCGCCGCCGGGGCGGCCTCGAGACGCGGCCATATCTACGTGGAGATTCTCGAGCTGGTGCTGCCCGAGCGCGGCAAGCGCTGGCTGAAGGGTTTCAATAACCTGCTGAGCGCGGTCTTTTTCGCCTATGTAGCCTGGCTTGCCTGGCAGGTGGGCCAGCGGGTCTGGAATTCCAGCATGAGCACGCTGCCGATCTCCAAGGGGTGGATCTACACGCTCGTGGCCGCCGCCCTTTTGATGATGGCGTATCGGCTCGCGCGCCAGGGAATCAGCCACTGGCGAGGAGAAACGTCGCTATGATCATTTTGCTTTTCGCAGCGCTTGGCGTACTGCTGTTGATCGGCGCGCCGGTAGCGGTGGCGTTGGCCGGCTCATCGCTGATCTACCTGCTCGCCGCCGACCGCATTCCGGATATCGTCCTGATTCAGCGCATGGTGGGCGGCGTGGACAGCTTCCCGTTGCTGGCGGTGCCGTTTTTCATCCTCGCCGGCAACCTGATGAACGTGTGCGGCGTGACCGAGCGTATCTTCAATTTCGCCGATTCCATGGTGGGTTGGATGCGCGGTGGGCTTGGCCATGTCAACGTGGGCGCATCGGTCATCTTTGCCGGGATGTCCGGGGCGGCGATCGCCGATGCCGGCGGGCTTGGCGCGGTCGAAATCAAGGCGATGCGCGAACAGGGCTATGACGTCGATTTCGCCGTGGGCATCACCGGCGCATCCTCGACGGTCGGGCCGATCATCCCGCCGTCGCTGCCGCTGGTGGTGTACGGCGTAGTGGCCGGCGCCTCGATCGGCCAGCTGTTCGTTGCCGGTATCGTGCCGGGGCTTCTGATCGCGGGGCTTTTGATGCTGATGGTCGCGGTGATCTCGCATCGGCGCGGCTACCCTGTCGGGGCGCGCTTTTCTCTGACGCGGCTGGCCTCGACCTTTGTGCACGCGGCGCTATCGCTGCTGATTCCGGTGATCATCGTGGGCGGCATCGTGCTGGGGATCTTCACACCCACTGAAAGTGCGATCGCGGCGGTGGCCTACGTGCTGGTGCTGGCCACGCTCGTTTACCGCAGCGCCGGCTGGCGCCAGATCATCACCGTGTTTCGTGAAACCATCGAAATGACCTCGGTGGTGCTCTTGATCGTCGCGGCATCTTCCATTTTTGCCTGGATTCTGACCCGCGAAGGCGTACCGACGGCCTTTGCCGGCGCCGTCATGGCGGTGGCCGACAACCCGATTTTGATCCTGATTCTGATCAATTTGATCTTGCTGGTGGTGGGCTGCTTCATGGAAACCGTGGCGGCGATCACGATCCTGACGCCGGTGCTCTTGCCGTTGGCCGTGCAGGCCGGCGTCGACCCGGTGCAGTTCGGCATCATCATGGTGCTCAACCTGATGATCGGGCTTTTGACGCCGCCGGTGGGGCTGGTGCTGTTCGTGCTGGCGCGGGTGGCCGATATCTCCTTTCCTCGCGCGGTGCGCGCGACGCTTCCGTTCATCGCGGCCCTTTTGGTATCGCTGGTACTGATTACCTTCATTCCGGCGCTGACGCTCTGGCTGCCCAGCCTCATCTAATTTGGAGCCTTTTGCATGAATCAACCTCTCGACACTGCCCGCGATGGCGCCGCCACCGTTCGGGATGCGCGGATCGAGTCGATCGACATGGTGCCCATCGGAAGCTTTTTGCCAGCGGATGGCGGTTACGGCAGCGCTCGTGAAATCGGCCACGCGCGTATGGCAACGCTGGTCTTCGTGCGCCTGGCCTCGGGCATCGTGGGGGTCGGCGAGTGCTACGGGCCACCGAAAACGACGCGTGGCTACCTCGACATTCTGCGCGAGGCCTACATTGGCCAGAGCGCCTTCGATCACCGGGTGATCTGGCGGCGCATGACCAACGTGCTCTATCACGTGCGCGCTCAAAGCCAGCTCGCCGCCGCGGTCAGCGGGCTGGATATCGCGCTGCACGACGGGATCGGCCAACTGCTGGGGCTCCCGATCTACCGCCTGCTCGGCGGCGAGGAGCAGGCATCGGTCCAGGTCTACGCCTCCGGCGGCTACTTCCATGAGCCAGCCGCGCTTTCGCTCGAGGCACAGCTCGAGCGCGTGGCCGGTAAGTTCGAGGGCTACAAGATCAAGATCGGCCGCGGCATCAAGAGCGACGTCGAGCGGATGGCGAGCGCACGGCGTATCCTGGGCGATGACGTGGCGATCATGGCGGACATCAACGGCGCCTACACCGCGGACATCGCGCTGGAAGCCATGGAGGCACTCGCGCCGTTTCGTCCCTACTGGATCGAAGAGCCCGTCGCGCCGGAGGACCTGCCCGGGTTCCGGCGACTGGCCTCGCGCCGGTCGGGGCGCGTCGCGGCGGGGGAAGCCTCGGTCAACGCAGTGGAATTTCGCGAGCTGGCGGCGACCGGCGGGGTCGATGTGCTGATGCCGGATCTCAATCTGTGCGGCGGCTTCGTCGAAGCGCTGCGTATCGCCGACATGGCGCAGTTGAACGGCTTAAGGATATCGCCTCACGTGTGGGGAAGCGCGGTGGGCATCGTGGCTGCCGCCCATTACGCCGCTGCGCTAGCGCCGCACCCGCACCCGGCGCGCGATCACACCCCGACCTGGGTCGAGTTCGATGTCTCCGCCGACAACCCGCTGCGCGAGGCGCTTTTGAGCCAACCGCTATGTTTGGATCATGGCCGACTGGCGCTGCCGAAAGGGCCGGGGCTCGGCATCGAAATCGACCGCGAGCGGCTCGCCGCGCTTACCCTCGACGTGTAGAAAAATCGTAAAGACAGATTGGGAAGAACAGATAGGAAAAAACAGACAGGAAAGAACCGATAGGAAAGAACCGATAGGAAAGAATGAGGGGCGCTGACCATCTGATCAGCGCCCCTCTTTTTTTACAGACCGTTTTAACCGACCGGCCTGATGACGCGATTACTCCTGGGCTTCCGGTTCCTCGTCGTCAGTGTCGGTCTCTTCACTATCGATATCATCGGCCTCGTTCGAGGCCGGCTCAACGGCGCTGGATGTCTCGTTGGCCTCGCTGTTTTCCGCATCGCTTCTGGCGGCGGTTACGACCGGCTCGTCTGGGGCGATGCGCCAGACCACGTTGGTTAGATCATCAGCGACGATCACCGCGCCGTCCGGGGCGACGGTGACGCCGACCGGGCGGCCGCGAGCGTTGCCGTCCTCGGTCAAAAAGCCGCTGACGAAATCGATCGGGTCACCGGCGGGCGCATCGTTCTCGAAGGGGATGAACACCACCTTGTAGCCGACCGGGTCGGCGCGGTTCCAGCTGCCGTGCTCGCCGACGAACACGCCGTCGGCGTACTCATCGCCGACCTCGGGGATGGAGAACGCCACGCCCAGCGGCGCCACGTGAGAGCTCAGGCTGTAGTCCGGGGCGATCGCGGCATCGACCTTTTCCTGGTTCTGCGGCTGAACGCGTGGGTCGACGTTCTGGCCCCAATAGCTGTAGGGCCAGCCGTAGAAGCCGCCCTCCTGTACCGTGGTCAGATAGTCCGGTACCAGGTTCGGGCCCAGCTCGTCGCGCTCGTTGACCACCGCCCAGAGCTGATCGGTACCGGGCTGGATGGCGAAGTCGGTAGGGTTACGAAGGCCGGTGGCGTAGGGGCGGTGAGCACCGGTCTCGGCATCGATCTCCCACACCTCGGCACGGTTCACCTCGGCGTCCATGCCGCGCTCGGTGATGTTGCTGTTCGAGCCGATGCCGACGTAGAGATACTCGCCGTCGGCGCTGGCGACCATTGCCTTGGTCCAGTGGTGATTGATCTCGGCGGGAAGCTGGGCGATCACTTCCGGCGCGCCGCTGGCCTCACGCTGGCCCTCTTCGTAATCAAAGCGTACCAGCGCATCCTGATTGGCCACGAACAGGTCATTGCCGATCAGCGCCAGGCCGTAAGGAGCGTTCAGGTTCTCGGCAAAGACGGACTGCTCATAGGTGCCGTCGCCGTTGGGACGCAACAGCGTCAGACGATCGCCGCTTTCGACCGAGGTGTTGCCCTTGCTTTTGATCACCCCGGCGATGAAGTCCTTGGGCTTGAGCTGCGGGGCGTTGCCGCCGCTGCCCTCGGCCACCAGAATATCGCCGCCCGGCAGCACGATGGTCTGGCGCGGCACCAAAAGGTCAGTGCCAATGGCGGAGATCGTATAGCCCTCGGGCACGGTGGGGAGTTGATCGCCCCATTCAGCGGGCTCCGGCACGGTCATGTTTGGTAACAGGCCGCGCTCGGGCTCCGGCAGCGTTGGGTTAGGGCCATAGGGCTGCTCGACATCGGCGGCGTTGACGCTGGTGGCCACCAGTAAGGCGGAAAGAGGCGCCAGATAGTTGACGCGAGACTTGAGGCGAAAGGCATTCATGAGGCGACTCCGGCAGCGCGCGTGCGGGTGAATCCGAGAAAAAGAGCGACCAGGGTCAAAACGACCACGACGATCGAGAGCATGAGGCCTGCGGGCATCATCGCCCAGGCGTCTTTAGCGTGAACCAGGGCGTTGATGAAGCCGAGCACCCAGCTCACCACCAGCACCGCCAGATACACAAGCGACAGCCCCTTGCGCCGCTCGGCGCGAAAAACGCCGATTAGCGCGGCAAGAATCGCCAAACCGTTGAAGACCAGACCCCCGGCGATCAGCCAGGAAGCGAACGTACCCCACTGGATGTGATAGCTGGTGAAATAGACGTAGTCGCACAGGGCGGCGCCGAGAAAAAGCGGGAGCATGCCCGCCAACAGAACGGCATGAAGCGGGTGAATGCCGCCATAAGCCCTGGGGTGTGCAGTCGTCTGCATGGTGTTCCTCCTTGATGGATGACCCGGTGCGGTGCGCCGGACACGTTCGCTCCATGGCAAGCTTTCAGGTGCCCGGTCGATGACCGTGTGCTTGAGTATAGGAGACGTTACGCCGGGACAGACAACATTCCTTTTGAGCGCCAGTCCTCATTCGGCAGCGCTCGAGCGTCCAATCGGCCTGAATCGAAGTGTTCGTTAATTGACACGTCGAAATTTTTTTGCTTTCGCGTAAGTCACTATCAATATGCGGTAATTGGTTGCTCAACTAATGTCTAAGTAGTCTGTAAATTAACTAAAATCATAATCTTATCGGCGATATTATGGTTTTTTCGGAATTTTATATTGTTTTTTATTATCGCGCCGATAGGATGCCAAAAATGAAAACGACGTTTTCGAAAAAGAACACGCAGCGCTTGCCGGAGTAATGAAGAAAGGCAGACGTGCGAGTCGATACACGTACCGGTTGGAACACCATGCTTGGAACCATCTTTTTTCACGAAGTCGCTGGAACGGCCCTACTGACGCTACTGGGCTGCGGGGTAGTGGCGAACGTGCTGTTAAACGACACCAATGGCAAGGGAAGCGACGGTATCGTCATCTTCTTCGGCTGGGGGCTGGCCGTGTTTTGCGCGGTGTACGTTGCCTTCGATACCGGCGCGCACATCAACCCGGCGGTGACGCTGGCGCTTTTGGTGGGACCGGCCAGCGAGTACGCACCGAATATTCCGATTACGGTGGCCACTACGCTTGCCTACTTTAGCGCCGAATTCATCGGCGCCTTCATCGGCGCCGTGGTGTGCTATCTGGCCTATAAAAAGCACTACGACGCCACCGACCAGGCCCCTGCGATTCTCGCCACGTTTTCGACCGGGCCATCCATCGCTGCCTACGGGTGGAACCTGGTGACCGAGATTATCGGTACCTTCGTGCTGATCTTTGTCATCATCATGTTCGGCAATACACCTTCCGGGCTCGGCCCGCTGGCGGTGGCGCTGTTGGTGGTGTCGATCGGCGCTTCATTAGGTGGGCCCACCGGCTACGCGATCAACCCCGCCCGCGATTTGGGCCCGCGCATCGCCCACGCGCTATTACCCATCAAACACAAACAGGGCAGCAACTGGGCCTACGCCTGGGTGCCCATCGCCGGGCCCTTGATTGGCAGCACGCTTGCCGGGCTTGCCGCCCACGTCTATTAGCGCGGCTTGACGCCCGTTACCCTATTTCTTACGCCAACGTTTGAGAGACAGTTCATGAGCCAGAAAAAATACGTTCTCGCTATCGACCAGGGCACGACCAGCTCGCGGGCAATGCTATTCGATCATGAAGGCCGGGTCGCCAGCACGGCGCAGCACGAGTTCGAGCAGATCTTTACACGGCCGGGCTGGGTCGAGCACTGCCCGCGCGAGATCATGACCAGCGTGCTGACCACGTTGACCGAGGTCATCAACCAAAGCGGCGTGGACGTCGCCGAGATCGCCTCCATCGGTATCACCAATCAGCGTGAAACCACTGTGGTGTGGGACAAGAACACCGGCCAGCCCGTGCACAACGCCATCGTCTGGCAGTCGCGCCACTCCGCCGAGATCTGCGACGCGCTGCGTGAAGCCGGCCACGCCGACATGATTCGTGACAAGACCGGGCTGGTCATCGACGCCTATTTCTCGGCGACCAAGCTCAAGTGGATCTTCGATAACGTCACCGGCGTCAAGGAGAAAGCCGAGAAGGGCGAGCTCTTGTTCGGCACCATCGATTCGTGGCTCGTGTGGAATCTGACCGGCGGCAAGGTGCACGCCACCGACGTCAGCAACGCCTCGCGCACGATGTTGTTCAACATCCGCGAGCGAAAGTGGGACCCGGAGCTTCTTGAGCTTTTCGG
Source organism: Halomonas sp. PAMB 3264 (assembly GCF_031954245.1). Lineage (NCBI taxonomy): Bacteria > Pseudomonadati > Pseudomonadota > Gammaproteobacteria > Oceanospirillales > Halomonadaceae > Halomonas > Halomonas sp. PAMB 3264. The sequence continues at coordinate 2,893,730 of NZ_CP134866.1, read as the reverse complement.
CGTGCCCGAATCGATGCTGCCCGAGGTCAAATCCTCGAGCGAAGTGGTCGGCCAGATTCTGCCGAAATACCTGATGGGCCAGGAAATCCCGATCGCCGGGATCGCCGGCGACCAGAACGCCGCGCTGTTCGGCCAGGCCTGCTTCACGCCGGGCATGGCCAAGAACACCTACGGTACCGGCTGCTTCACGCTGATGAATACCGGCACCAGCGCCACGCCGTCGAAAAACGGCCTGCTCACCACCGTCGCCTGGGAAGTGGACGGCACCCTCGAGTACGCCCTGGAAGGCAGCGTGTTCGTGGCCGGCTCGGTCATTCAGTGGCTGCGCGACGGCCTGCGCATGCTGGGCAAGGCCTCGGACTCCGAAGCCTACGCCGTGCGTGCCAAGGATAACGATGGCGTCTACATGGTGCCGGCCTTTACCGGCCTGGGCGCGCCGTACTGGAACTCCAACGTGCGCGGCGCGATGTTCGGGCTCTCTCGCGGTACGCAAAAGGAGCACTTCATCCGCGCGGCGGTGGAGTCGCTGGCCTACCAGAGCGCCGACGTGCTGACCGCCATGCAGGCCGATGCCGATATCGCGCTGACCGAGCTTCGCGCCGATGGCGGGGCGATTGCCAACGACTTTCTGGGCCAGTTTCAGGCCGATATTCTCGGCGTCGACGTGCTGCGCTGCGAGGTCAACGAAACCACCGCGCTGGGCGCGGCGTATTTGGCGGGGCTGGCGGTGGGCTTCTGGAAGTCCCGTGAGGAGATCACCGAGCAGTGGGCGCTTGAGCGCCGCTTCACGCCGGAAATGAAAGCGCAAAAGCGCGACGAACTCTACGGCGGCTGGAAAAAGGCGGTCAACGCCACCATGGCGTTTCACGTCGACTCCTGATCGGCCGCGAGCGTAAAGCCTCTGGTTCGTCCAGAGGCTTTTTTGTGAGGGGAGGGCGCGGGCGGGCCGGTGTCAGCGCGCCTTTGGCGTAGTATCCTGAAAAGCGTTTGACGCCTTGATGAGAAACCCCATGACGAGAGCCGAGCTTTACCGCCAGTTGGCGCCGGAAACCCGCAGACAGCGAGGGCTTTCCGGCGTCAATTGGGTGATCTGCGGGCTAATCCTTCTCGCGTCATTGACCGCCATTCTCGAAACCGAGCCGACGCTTCGTGAGCCGGCGGCGGCGCTTTTCGCGACGCTTGAAACGCTGTTCGTCGCGCTTTTCTCCATCGAATATCTGATTCGCCTGTACGCGGTGGGAGAGGATGTGCGCTATCGCGGCGTGATGGGGCGGCTTCGCTACATGGTGTCGTTCTGGGCGCTGCTGGATCTGGTCGCGATTTTGCCGTTTTTCATCGGCTTTTTTCATCAGGACAACGCCTTTCTCCTGCGCCTTTTGCGCCTGGCGCGCATTCTTCGGCTGGCGCGATTGGGGCGCTTTAGCCAGGCCTGGTCGTCGCTTTCCTGCGCGCTGAAAACCCGCACCTACGAGCTCTGGCTAAGTGCCGGTGTGGCGGGGCTGCTGCTTTTGTTCTCGTCGGCCTGTCTTTACGTAGTGGAAGCCGATGCTCAGCCGGAAGCCTTTGGCAGTGTGCCCCGGGCGCTCTGGTGGAGCATCGCCACGCTGACCACGGTCGGCTACGGCGACGTGACCCCGATCACGCCGCTTGGCAAGATCTTTGCCGGGTTGACCGCCGTGTCGGGTATAGGCCTCATCGCCATGCCCACGGGCATTCTGGCCGCAGCCTTCAGCGAAGCGTTCAGGAAAAAGTAGCCCGCGTCTCGCCGCGCTTTGAAACGGTTGTCGTGATCGCCTTTCGCCCGCGGTGCGCGATATCAGAAACGGCCGGTTCGCCCCTCCCATTTGATGGATCGCCATAATTAGCTAACACTTATCTGTGTTCGCCATTTCAATCCGGCCGGTAGGGCCGCCCCGGTCAGGGGTCGTATTTACAAGGATCACGTTGTCATGTTCAAAGCTCGCGGATTGACGCGCATTGCGCCGCGTAATATCGCCCTGGTCGTGTGCCTTGCGCTACTGGTGGTCTCGCTGGTGGGCGTTTGGTATTCGTTGGCGTGGCTCGCCGGGGTGGTCGTGTTCGGTGCGCTGACGGCGCTGGGGCTTCATGACCGGGTGCAAAAGCGGCGCACGGTGAGCCGCAACTACCCCATTCTTGCCCACTTTCGCTATTTCCTGGAGTCCATCGGCCCGGAGATCCGCCAGTATTTCATCCAGTCGGATCTGGACGAGCGTCCGTTCTCCCGCGAGCAGCGGGCAATGGTGTACCAGCGCTCCAAAAACGAAGGCGATAAAAAGCCCTTTGGCTCTTTGCTGCAGATGTATCACTCCGGGCACGAGTGGATCAATCACTCGGTGTTGCCGAGCAAGGTCGAAGAGCGCGATTTCCGCGTTCGGGTCGGCGGCAAGCGGTGTACCCAGCCCTATCACGCCAGCGTGCTGAACATCTCCGCCATGAGCTTTGGCTCGCTTTCCGGCCACGCCATCGAGGCGCTGAACGCGGGTGCTGCCAAGGGCGGTTTCTATCACGATACCGGCGAGGGCTCGATTTCCCGCTATCACCGCATCCACGGCGGCGACCTGGTGTGGGAGATCGCCTCGGGCTACTTCGGCTGTCGCCATGACGACGGCACGTTCAACGAAGAGCGCTTTGCCGAAAACGCCAGTATCGATCAGGTCAAGATGATCGAGATCAAACTCTCCCAGGGCGCGAAGCCCGGCCACGGCGGTATTCTGCCGGCGGCCAAGGTGACCAAAGAGATCGCCGAGGCGCGCGAAGTGCCGATGGGCCAGGACGTGGTCTCGCCCGCCGCCCACTCCGCGTTTTCGACGCCCATGGAGCTGATGGAGTTCATCGGGCGATTGCGAGCGCTCTCCGGCGGCAAGCCGGTTGGTTTCAAGCTGGCGATTGGCCACCCCTGGGAGTGGTTCGCGATCGTCAAGGCGATGCTCGAATCCGGCGAGCGCCCTGACTTTATCGTCGTCGACGGCGGTGAAGGCGGCACGGGAGCGGCACCGCTGGAGCTGATCAACCACATGGGCGTGCCGCTGACCGAAGCGCTGATGCTGGTACACAACAGCCTGGTGGGGGCGGGGCTTCGCGACGAGATTCGTGTCGGGGCGGCGGGCAAGGTGATGTCCGGCTTCAACATCGCCCGTACCCTGGCGCTCGGCGCCGACTGGTGCAACTCGGCGCGCGGGTTCATGTTCTCGCTGGGCTGTATTCAGGCGCTCAACTGCCACTCGGACAAGTGCCCCAGCGGCGTGGCGACCCAAGACCCTCGACGCAGCCGCCACCTGGATGTCGCCGACAAGACCGAGCGGGTCTACAACTTTCACCAGAACACGCTAAAAGCGCTGGCGGAAATGCTGGGCGCCGCGGGGCTTCACCATCCAGGTGAGCTTGGGCCGCATCACATCATCCGCCGAGTGTCGGACAACGAGATTCAGTCTTACGATCAGCTGTTCACGTTCTTGAAACCCAATGAGCTGCTCGAGTCGACGTGCGAGCACACGGTGTTCAAGAAGTACTGGGAGAGTGCGCGCTCCGACTCGTTCATACCACCCAACGTGAGCGAGCGCCCGCCCGCGATTCACCTGGAGTGAACGCCGATGGTTCGGCGAGTGAGGTGGTTTTAAAAGACGCTACTTCACCGCCAACCGCTGGCGAAACCGGGGTAGCGTTCGCGCGATGGGGGGCAGTCGCAAGGCGAGCAGCAGAGCGCCAATCGCGGCGTAAATCGCCCACTCGCCCATATCCGCCCGCACCACCCAGAAAAAGTGCAGAAGAATCAGCGCCAGAATCGGGTAGGCGAGCCGGTGAAGCGATTTCCAGCGCTTGCCGAGTTTACGCATGGCGGCGCGGTTGGAGGTGGCTCCCAGCGCTGTCAGGCCGATGAGTGCCAGCATACCGACGATGATATAGGGGCGTTTGACGATTTCGGCGCCGAGCAGCGCCCAGTTGAGCCCGAGGATGAACAGCGCGTAGCAGCAAAGGTGCAGCGTGGCGTAGGCCAGTGTCCAGAGCCCCAGCTGTCGGCGAATCAGCGCAAAGCCCTTCCAGCGGGTGAGCTTTGAAAGCGGGGTCAGTGACAGGGTCAGCAGCATCAGCCAGAGCCCGCCAATGCCGATGTTCAACAGCAGATAGCGCCCCGGCTCCGGGCCGGCGGCGTTCTGATAGACTTGAAACCCCCAGTAAATCAGCGGGGCGAGGGCAGCCAGAAAGACCGCCCCCCGCCAAAGCCGCCATTTGGCTTGCTGCTTTGCCATGCTTACCTGCCCGGGTCGCCTGTGAAGTTAATAGTTGACGCTTAGGTCCATGCCGGCGTAGAGCTCGGCGACCTCGTCTTCGTAGCCGTTGAACATGCGCGTGTCGATGTTGTTGGGGCTGAACAGGCTGTTGGGTAGCCGGCGCTCGCTCGCCTGGCTCCAGCGCGGGTGATCCACGTTCGGGTTCACGTTGGCGTAGAAGCCGTACTCGTTGGGGGCCAACAGCTGCCAGGAGTTGACCGGCTGCTCCTCGACCAGCGAGATGCGAACGATCGACTTGATGCTCTTGAATCCATACTTCCAGGGCACCACCAGGCGCAGCGGCGCGCCGTTTTGATTGGGCAGTTCGCGCCCGTACATGCCGAGTGCCAGAATCGTCAGCGGATGCATCGCCTCGTCCAGGCGAAGCCCCTCAACGTAAGGCCAGTCGATCAGCGCAAACGACGAACGCTGTCCGGGCATCTGCTCCGGGTCGACCAGGGTCTCGAAGCGCACGTATTTGGCCTTGCTGGTCGGGTCGGCGCGGCGGATAACGTCAGCCAGCGGTATACCGAGCCAGGGAATCACCATCGACCACGCCTCGACGCAGCGAAGCCGGTAGATGCGCTCCTCGAACTGTGAAGGGCTTGCGAAGTCCTCGAGCGTGAAGCGCCCGCCGTTGTTGACCTCGCCATCGACCACCACGCTCCAGGGCTCGGTTGAAAGGCTCCCCGCGCGTTTGGACGGGTCGCTCTTGCCGGTGCCGAACTCATAGAAGTTGTTGTAGCCGCTGGCGTCTTCGAAAGGCGCCAGCGCATCCTTGTCGGGGTCCGCCGGTGTCACGGCGCGCCACTGGGTCTGATCGATCTTCTCGCTGAGCCAGGCCGGCGCGTCACCGCTCGGCACATCGGTGTACGCCTCGCTCGCCTTCACGCGCCCGGAAAGCGCAAGGCCCGCGCCGATACCCGCTACGCCGCCCAGAAAGCGCCGCCGGCTCAGGTAAACGGATTCGGGGGTCACATCGGATTCGTGCAGGTCACCGGGTTTGGCGATTTTGATCAGCATGGTGGTCTCCCTGACGCAGGCCTCGAGGCGAAGTGCCGGCGGGCGCGTTCTATTCGGTTTTTATGCTCTACTCGGTTTATATGCTAAAGGCCGCTTCGTCCAACCCTTTTGGCCGCTCACTTGGATGAGCAGGGCGGCTAAAAGTTCGCTGAACGTCTCAACGTTGCCACGCTCATGCCGGGTTTTTAGCGTCGGTCGGGGCGTCGCTTGCACGATCCGCCGGGGCCGCCATGGTATCGGCCAGGCGGTCGAGCGAAAGCGACAGCCGCTCGATGAGCCCGGTCAATAGCGCCAGCCGCCCCGGGCTATCGTCGGTGTGCGCTTGCAAAGCGGCCTTCAGATCCTCGCCCGCTGCCTCGAGGCCTTCGAACCTGTGGCCCCGGGCGCTTTGCTCGAAGCCCAGGGCCAGGGCCTTGAGCAGCGCCTGGTGGGCACTCTGGATGGCCGGATGATCGGCGCTGTCGAAGCGGTGGCGAAGGCGCAAAATGGCCGTGCCGACATCGAGCCCGGTCAGCCCGAGGGCGAAGAGGTGGCGCTGCTCTTGGGGCAGCACGTCGTCGTGCTGGGCGAGCTGCAAAAGGCGGTCCGCCATATGGCCGCTGAAGCGGGTTTCGCCCTGGGTGATCGAGCGCCGGCGCAGGCCGTGGATATCCCGGGAGATTGCGCGAATCAAACGCCGCCTTCGAAGGCGTGTGCCGAGCCCCGGCAGCAGGCGAAACGCGGTGACTACCGTGGTCAGGCCAATGATCGCCGCCACCGCGCGGTTGGCGAAGCTGTCAAACGAGAAGTCCATGTCGTTGCCCGGCATGGTGAGCAGAATGTTGAAGATGGTGAACGCCAGACAGTACCCCATGGTGGCCGGGTTGGCCGCGCCCAGAAGTCCCAAAAATAACGGCGTGCCGAACACCACGGCCATCAACGGAAAATCATGCACCTGGGCCAGCAGCACGTGACCGAACAGGAACGCGCTGGGAATGGCGGCGAGCATCCCCTTGTAGAACATCAGGGTAATGGCCACCGGGTTGTCTCTGCTGGCAAAAAACGCCGAGAACAGCGTGCCGAGCATCATGGCCACCATGGCGCTATTCCAAGCCGTTACGATCCAGAACGTCGCAAGCCCGGCGAATACCAGCCCCGAGCGCAGCCCGTTGATCAGGGCGGCCAGCCGGTCACGGTGCCAGGCCAGGGGCCCGGCCTTGAGCGTGTAAGTGCCGGGGGAGGCGATGGCTTCGCGGGCGTCGAGCATGATCATCGCGTGGCCCAGCACTTCGCGTAGTCCCAGCCGCAGTCGCCGGTCCAGCGGTGCAAGTGTGGGGTCATCGCTTTCGTGTACCTGGCCCCGCAGCGCCTGCAGATAGCGCCGCGCGCCGGCCACGCCCTGGACGTGCTCGGCGTCGGTGAACCCCTGGGCAAGCTCGCGGGCGATGGCCACGCTTTGAGGGTCCAGCCGTTCGGTATGATCGGACAACAGCTGGTCCAGCGCGTGAAGGCTCGCCAAAAACCGCAGCGTGCGCCGGGTGAGTACGTGGGAGGCGCGAATGCGCCCGGGACCTTCCGGGCCCTCGAAACGGGCAGCCTGGCTGTCGGTTTCGAGCTGGGTTAGCGCGCCGAGGCTTTCGCGCAGCGCCCTGAGCAGCTCGTCCCGATCGTCGCTCGTTTCAAGGCGCAGTGCGGCGTGATAAAAGGCGCGATTGATGACCGTATCGGCCTGGTCGGCGAGATGTTGGCCCACCCTGGAGGGCCACAGCAGTGAGCTTACGAGGGTGGCACAAATCGCGCCGAGACCCAGCTCGGTCATCCGCGCCACCGCCACGTCGAAAATGCCGGCCGGGGTGCTGCCGCCGGCGATCACCACGATCAGCATCGCGGTCACCGCCGCCATCAGGCAGCCGTAGGTGTAGTTGTTGCGCCAAAGCGAGCCTACGTAGGTACACAGCACGATCCAGAGCGTCAGCGTTATTATCGCCGGTACCCGGGCCTGGGCGAACAGCGCCATGATGACGATACCGGCCACGGCGCCGATGAAGGTGCCGCCGAGCTGGCAGATGCCTTTCTCGATCACCATCCCGCTCATCGGCCGTACCTGAAGAAAGGCGGCGGAAATCAGCGCCCAATAGGGGCGCTCGAGATCGAACATGAAGGCGACGTAAAGCGCCAGCATCATCGCCAGCGTAGTCTTGATGGCGAACTTCACCGCCGCCGGTTCGGGCATCAGGTAGGTTTTGACGAGCGGCGACATGGGGCTACGCGTCGTCCGGGTGAATACGCACTGTGGCGGTCATGCCCACGCTCAATAGCGTATCGGCTGGCACCTCGTCGAGCACGATGCGCACCGGAATGCGCTGGGCCAGGCGCACCCAGTTGAAGGTGGGCGTCACCTGAGGAAGAAGCTGCGCGTTGAGCGTGGTATTGGCGTCGGCAATGCCGCGCCCGATGCCCGCCACGCGCCCGTTGAGCCGCGTATTGCCTTGCATCAGCGTGACGTCGGCGGGGTCGCCGACGCGGATCGAGGCCATTTTCGTCTCCTCGAAGTAGCCCACCACGTAGTAGGATTCTTCGCGAATCAGCGCCATGACCGGCGTGCCGCGGCTGACGTAGTTGCCTTCACTGAACTGTACGTTGAGCACGTGGCCGCTCGCCGGCGCTGTGACGCTGGCGCGCTCGAGGTCGAGTCTGGCGGCCTCGAGCGACGCCTGGGCCTGCTCCAGATCCGCGGCGGCCACCTGGGCGTTGATCTGGGCGATCTGCTGGTTCTCTTCGCTGATCGCACGGCTGTTGCCCAGCCGATTGCGCCGGCTCGCCTCGGCCCGGTTAAGATCGAGCGTGGCCTGGCGGTGGTTGACCTCGGCCTGGGCTTGGTCGAGGGCGGCCTGATAGCGCGCCTGGTCGATCTGAAAAAGCGCGTCGCCCTGGTCGACGTAGTCGGTATCGCCCACGCTCAGCGTGCGGACCCAGCCGGAGACGTCCGGGGCGATGGTGATGACGTCGGCGTGTACCCGGCCATCGCGCGTCCAGGGCGTATAGAGGTAGTAGCGCCAAAGCCAGGTGCCGGCGGCAATGGCCAGCGCCACCATGATCAGCGTAAGCAGTATGCGAAGCGAGGAGCGCATCAAAAGGTCCCTGGCAAAACGGTGAAAACGAAGGCGATCAGCGCCGTGAGAATGACGAACAGCGATACATCGAACCAGGCCTCGAACCAGAGCGCTTTCGATGACAGCACGACGTGTAACAGCGTGCGTATGAGCAGCGTCAGGATAAACCCGGCCAGCGCATAAACGAGCAGTGGGCTAATATAAATCCCGCCGAGTGTGATCTCTTGAAGACCCATGATGTCCTTAGTGGTAACGATCATCGTCACACCAGACGCACGCCCTTGGCGAGGTATGGCAGTTGGAACGATTTAGTGTAGCGGTTAACTCATGTTGTCGCGCCAATTGGACGCCGTTGCGTTAAGCTTTGCGCCCTTGCGACCGGGCCCTGGTCGATACGAGGCCGGTACGACCGGTCGTGACTGTAGCAAGCGCCGCCGTTAGTTGTCCTGCTTTCGCCTGGCCGTATTATCAATGGAAATTCGCATGAAACGAAGTAGGTGGTGGCCTTTACAGGCGTTGGCGCTGCTCGCCTGGCTGTGCATCGGTGTGGCTCAGGCCCAGGAGGCTGGCAACGACGACGGGCTCTGGTTCTCGGTGGATGAAATCAACCCGGGGCTTGGCGAGCTTCCCGAAGACGTCTCCCGCGTGACGCCGCGCGACACGATCCGAAGCTTTCTCCAGCTGACCCGTGATGAGAACTACGCCGCCGCAGCGCACATTCTCAATCTCTCCGATATCGATATTGGCGAGCAGCGCGAGCGCGGCGCCGAGCTTGCCATGCAGCTCTCCGAGGTGCTCAAGCGCGGCGACTGGCTCTCCACCTCCAATCTTCCTGCCCGGCAGGATGCGGTGATCGAAAGCTCCCCCGGCGAAAACCCGATGGCCGGTAAGCCGCGCCGGAATATCGAGATCTCGGCGCTCGAAAGTGGTGGCGAGACCTACGACATCCGTCTGGGGCGCTATCACGTCGAGGATCAGGAGCCTGTCTGGCTGATCATGCCCGAAAGCGTGGCCTCCATTTCGATTCTCTACGACGCCTTCGGCCCTTCCTGGGTCGAAGAGCAGCTTCCCGAGCGCTTGAAGGTGTCGCTGGGCCCGCTCATGGTCTGGGAGTGGATCGCCATTCCGCTGTTTTTGTTGCTGATCGCCGCGCTCGGCTGGGTCGTCAACAAGGTCGTCGTATTCCTGGCGCACGTGCTGCCCACGGGCGGTATCAGCATCTTCGTTACGCGCATCAAGCTGCCCGTGTCGCTTTTGGTGATGTCGTTCATTACCCGCACGATGCTGGACTACGTGGTGTCGTTTTCCGCCATGGCCACGACCACGTTTCGGGTACTGCTGGTCATGGTCATTGCCTGGAGTCTGGGCTCCATCGCGCTGCGCCTGGTCGATACCATTTTGCTCAACATGGCGCGCAAGCTCGTGGGCGAAATCGACGACACCAAATCCCGCGACGAGCGCCGCTTTCTCACCTCGCTCTACGCCGCGCGCCGGGCGATCATCCTGTTCACCGTCGTGGGCGTGTCGCTCTACGTGCTGAGCCAGATCCAGCTGTTCGAGACCCTTGGGCTCTCCATTCTGGCCTCCGCCAGCGTGCTGGCAGTGCTGGTGGGTATCGCGGGTCAGGCGGTGCTGGGCAACATTCTCTCCTCGTTTCAGCTATCGCTCGCCAAGCCGATCCGCGTGGGCGATCTGGTCATGTTCGAGGGGCAGTGGAGCTACGTCGAGGGAATCTTCTACACCTACATTCGCCTGCGGGTCTGGGACGAGCGACGCCTGATCGTGCCGGTGACCTACTTCGTCTCCAAACCCTTCGAGAACCTCTCGGTCAAAAGCTCCAAGCTCTACCGCTACGTGGAGTTGACGCTGCATATCAGCGCCAATATCAATACCCTGCGCAAGAAGTTCATGGAGTACGCCGAGCAGCAGGAGCACGTGGTCGAGAACCACCGCTTGATGTGCGCGGTCACGGCGCAAAACGGCTCGCAGCAAACCCTGACCTGCTACTTCGTCACCTCCGAGCCGCTTCTGGGCTGGTACACCGAGGTCGAGCTCAGGGAGAAGATGCTGACCTTCATCCGCGATCATCATCCCGAATGGTGGCCGCGCGACATCATGGTGGTGAGCCGTGAGGATATCGCCAAGGGCGAGGGCGCCAAAATGCAGAAGACCATCATGGCCACCTCCGCGCCCAAGCCGGAAAGCGACGATTGACCGGCGCGCCATGCAAAAGCCCCGCGGCGAGCGCCGGCGGGGCTTTTTTAGGTCTGCAGGTCGCGTCAGCGCTTAGGTCTGGCTGAAAAGTAGGCGAGCGCAGGCACTTTTTTAGACAGAGCCTAGGCGAAAACGCGAAAACGCTCGTTATCGTCCATGAAGGTTTTCTCACCAAATTCGCCTTCGTGAGAACCAAACGGCATCTGCGCGCGAAGCTTCCAGGTGGGCGGCAGGTTCCACTCCTTAGCCACCGCTTCGTCGATGATCGGGTTGTAGTGCTGCAGGCTCGCGCCGATGTTGGCCTCCGCCAGCGCCGTCCACACCGCGAACTGGGCGATGCCGGTGGAGTGCTCCGACCAGACCGGGAAGTTGTCGGCATAGAGCGGGAATTTCTCCTGCAGATTCTTGATCACATCCTGCTCTTCGAAAAAGAGCACCGTGCCGGCGCCAGCGGCGAAGCCGTTCACTTTCTTCTCGGTCGAGTCAAAGGACTCCGGCGGCACCATTTCACGCAGCGTATCCATGACGATCTGCCAGAACCGGCCGTGCGCCTCGTCGAACAGAATGACTGCGCGCGAGCTTTGCGAGTTGAACGACGACGGCGCCAGCTTCACCGCCTTTTGAATCAGCTCGGACGTTTCATCCTGACTCAGCGGGATCTCCTTGCCGATCGCGTACTGGCTGCGACGATTTTCGAAAACATCAATGGCGGGATTGGTCATTCGAACTCTCCTTGTAGATCGAGGATATGGGGGCTACGCCCCCGGGAGGTGCGTCATCGCAATGCGCGTAATTTAGATCATCGCGATGCGCTAATCCATCGGGAAAAGTCCGCGCATGGCGTGAAGAAAATTCGCGCAGGCGAGCCGCGCGGCTATCTCGAAGTCGCCGATGACACCAGCGTCAAAAAGCCGTCTGCATCCAGGTAGCCGTCGTCGTCGGTGACAAGCCAGATGTCGCCGTCGATCTCCTTGAGCGCTTTGGCCGTGCTCGCCTCATCGTTGAGGTAGCCCTGCATTACCTGAGGCCCGCTGATCAGTATTCGGCCGACGGCGTCGGTGGGCCTTTCTTGAAAGTTATCGACGTCGACGATCTTGATGCTGGTGCCGGGCAGCGGCATGCCGACGCTTCCCATCCGGGCGCCGCGCTGCACCTGCAGGTAGTTGACGTCGAGCGCGTCCGGCAGGTTGACCGTGGCGACCGGGGCGGCTTCGGTCACGCCGTAGCCTTCGAGGATCAGCTTGCGGAACTTGCGCTCGAAGGCGTCCCTGAGCTCGCCGTCCACCGGCTCGCCGCCGGCCACCACCACGCGAAGGCTTTCCAGCATGAGCGGATGCACGTCGTCGCTTTGCGTCAGCCGGCGCAAAAAAGAGGCGTTGGTGCACAGCACGCTGACCCGGTAGCGGGCGAGCGCCCGGGCAACACCGACGCTGTCGTTGGGCTCCTCGTGGCACACAAGCGGTAGCCCTTCGATCAGCGGTAAAAGCTGGGTCGCGGTCAGTCCATAGGCGTTGAACGGCGAAAGGCTTGCCATGATGGCGTCGCCGTGCTCGGTGTTGAGCGCATCCGAGAGCTGCTTGACGTTGGCCATCAGGTTACGGTGGCTAAGCTTGACGCCCTTGAGTCGCTCGGGCGTGTCGCCGGTAAACACGATGGCCGCCGTGGCGCCTGGCCGGCGTGCCCGGCTGTAAAGGCCGATCAGCACCCAGGCCGGCAGGCACCTGATCGCCAGCGCGGTTTTGATGCGCTCGCCTCGCCCGGGCACCAGCTCCTCCAGATACACTACCTGCCGGTCGGCAAGTAAAGCGGTGACGTCCACCCCGCGGCGTTCAAGGCGCGCAATGTACGCGCGCGAGGTGACGATCGTGGTGATATGGGCGCGGGCGAGCACCGCCTTGAAAACGTCAGCGGCCTCGGGGTCGAGGTGCACCGGCGTCTTGTTCGCCGTGAGCGCAGCCATCGTGGTCAGCACGCCGTCGATACTCAAGGGCAGCAGCAGCCCCAGCGGCGCCTGGGGGCTGAGTGGGGCAAGCCGGCGGGCGAGCATGAGGCTTTCGCCCAGCGCCTGGCGGGCGCTGAGCGAGCGGCGGGCGGTATCGATCAGCGCCGACTCCTTCGGGCGGCGTTTGACGCTTTTGATCCAGGCGTCGCTCAGGGTATCGAGATGCTCAAGGGCGTGATGCCAGGAGCGGGTCGCCTGATCGAAAATGCGCCGCTTGAGTACGTCCGCCGGGGTGTTTTTGGGCAGCGCCTCGCCAAAGGCGACCACGACCGCGCGATGAAGCGGCGCCTGGCGTAGGGTCTTGAGCCGCTCGGAGGAGCGCGAGAACTGGCTACCCCACAGCCCGCGCAGATAAAACGGCACGATGACCACGTCCGGGTTGGCCTTTTCACAGGCGCGCTGGTAGCCGCGGCGAAACGCGCCGAGCTGGCCGGTGCGGCTGATCGCGCCTTCGGGAAACAGGCACACCACCTCACCGGCGTTGAGCTGGGCCGCCACCGCCTCCAGCGCCTTCTCGGCGTTTTCGCCACGCTCGATCGGAATGCAGCCCAGTGCTTTCAAAAAGCCGCGCAGGTACCAGCGATCGAACACGCTTTTAAGCATCACAAAGCGCACCGGCCGGGGGCAGGCGATCTGCACCATCGCCCAGTCGATCCAACTGATGTGATTACCGAGCAGCAGCACCCCGCCGCGGGAGGGCAGGTGCTCCAGACCCTGAACCGAGACCCGGTAGTGGCGGGTGAGCAGAAAGCTCAGCACGAAGCGCACCAGACTCTGGGGGAGTTTCACCAGGGTGTAGGCGCCGCCCAGCAGCGCCACGGCGGCGATCAGCACCAGCAGGTAGCGGCTATCGAGTCCGGCCATCACCATCAGCGCAGTGACGATCAAAAAGCCGAGCATGGTCAGGTGCTGGAACGCGTTACTCACCGCCAGCACGTAACCAAGCTCGCGCTCCTCGGCGTGAAACTGGATCAGCGCGTTGAGCACCACGATGAAGAGCCCGCCCATGGTGCCCAGGAAAACGAAGTTGAGCGCCTGGACCCAGGCAGAGGTGATGAACGGCAAACACATAAGCCCCAGCGCCATGCCGAGCGCGCCGATCGGAATCAGCCCGGTTTCGAGGCGGTTTTTCGAAAAGTGGCTGGCAAGCGCCGAGCCGAGCGCGATGCCCAAACCGCTGGCGGCGAGAATGCCCTGCAAAACCAGCGTGCTCTCGACGCCCAGCGCTCCCTTGGCGTAGGCGGGGAAGGTGGCCAGCAGCACCTGGCCGACGGACCAGAACGTGGCAAGCCCGATGATGCAAAGACGCAGCACCGGCTGGCGCGCTACGCGGTGAAGGCTTTGGCGCATCGAGCTAGCGCTCAGTGTGCGCTTGTACTGGCGCCGCCCGGCCGGCTGCACCGGTTGATCCGGCGACAGGCGATAAAGCGCCACGACCTGCAGCAAACTGCCCGCTACCAGTAGCCAGCCAAGCGGTGCGACGACGGCCAGTACTTGGCCTGGCGTTGCGACGCTTGCGCCGATTTGCTGTTCGAACAGCGCGGTGAACACCAGGGTGGCGCCCAGAATCGCCGCAATGGTGATGGCCTGCACCAGGCCGTTGGCCTCGGCCAGGCGCTGCTTGCCAAACAGGCCCTTGATCAGCGCGTACTTCGCCGCCGAGTAAAACGTCGACTGAATCGCCAGCAAGAGCGTGAGCGTAAGCGCCAGCCAGAAAAGCCCGGCGTAGTAGGCCGCGGTGATTGCAAGCGAGATGCCTAGCGCCAGCCAGCCAAACGCCCGCAACACCCGCACGCGAGCGAAGGCGCTGGCGGCGAAGCCGGCGGGCATGAAGAGTACGATGAATGGCAGCAGAATCAACGCGTTCAACAGCGTCGTAAGCGCGATTTGGGCGCCGCCCTCGACGCTTTTGAACAGCGTGTTCTGAATCACGACCTTGTGGCCCAGATCGATGAAGGCGTTGAGAAAGATCGCGATCAGGTAGGGCCAAACGCCCTGGACGCTTAACACGTGCCACATGAAGAGTCAGCCTCGTCGTTTCGAAGTGCCTAGACTTTCTTTTAAGCGCGCCCCGGGTGCAAGCTTTTCGAGTGATTGCGCGCTTTTCGCACTCGATATGACGTGCTCGCCTGGTAGGACGGCGCCACTTTTTGGCCAGCTTTTTGATACGCTAGCCCTTTTGCGTTTAAGCCCGGTTGGCTAACCCGGTTGGCTCACCCGACGGGCGACAGGGCCACGTTTTCGAGTTCGGCGCCGTGCCGGGTTCACATCTCCTTCCATGAAGAGCCACTTTTATGTCGACGACTCCGTTTCAATCGCTTGCATGCCCGCTCGATGGTCAGCCGCTCTCTCTTGTCAGCGGCGCCTGGCGCTGCGCGGCGGGGCACAGTTTCGATATCGCCAAACAGGGCCACGTGAACCTTTTGCCGGTGCAGCAAAAGCGCTCCGTCGACCCCGGCGACAGCAAGGTCATGGTGGCGGCGCGTCAGCGCTTTCTGGGGGCCGGCCACTATCAGGTCATCGCCGACGCGGTCAGCGCCGCGGCGCTCGAAGGCGCGTCAGAGAACGAACCGTTGGCGTGTCTGGACGCCGGCTGCGGGGAAGGCTACTACCTGCGCCGTCTGGCGCAGGCGTCTGACGGCGCGCTTTCGCTGATGGGGTTGGATATTTCGAAGTGGGCAGTGCTCGCCGCCGCCCGGCAAAGCCGCCCGCCGTCGCCGGTGCTGGACATTCGCTGGGCGGTCGGTAGCAACGCCAGCCTGCCGGTGCAGAGCCAAACCCTCGACCGGCTTTTGTGCATGTTCGGCTTTCCCGTGGCGAGCGAGTTCGAACGCGTGCTGAAGCCCGGCGGCGTCTGGCTACAGGTCGAGGCCGGGCCCGAGCATCTGCGCGAGCTGCGCGAAATCATTTATCCCCGCCTCAAGGCGCCGCGCGCAGATGATGCCCCGACGCCCGCTGGATTCGAGCACGCTAGCACGCGCCGTGTCAGCGACCGCTTTACGCTGGAAAGCGCCGAGGAGATTGCCGATCTCTTGGCGATGACCCCGCATCTTTACCGGGCCAGCAGTGAAGGGCGGGAGAGGGCGCAGGCGCTCGAGACGCTGACGCTGACGATCGACGTGGTGATCAAGCGGTGGGTTAGGGCGTGATAACGGGCGCTGGAGGGAAGCGCCCAAACGCAAAAAGGCCCGCATGAGCGGGCCTTTTAGTGCGGGCTAGAGCCCGCTCAAACAGTCTAATCTAAAAGATTAAGAAGTCTGCTTGATGTTAGAAGCCTGAAGGCCTTTTTTACCCTGGGTTACGTCGAAAGATACAGTTGCACCTTCCTGCAGAGTTTTGAAGCCGTCAGCTTGAATTTCGGAGAAATGAGCAAAAAGGTCGTCGCCGCCGTCAGAAGGAGCGATGAAACCGAAACCTTTAGTGTCGTTGAACCATTTAACTGTGCCAGTTGCCATGTCTAAATCCTTTCGCGCAATGTGCGCTGTTATAACGTTCCTGGTATTACCCAGATGAAGTGGCGGGTGAAACAAGGAATACAATATCAGGCTGCCGAAAAGATCGTACGCTTCTGAAACCATGCTGCTTGCTAACCACTGGCCACACAGTGTCACGATTGGCGCGACGCGTCAAAGCCTTTTTGCATTTATTTTCACGTCTGGTCGGCAAGCCATCAGGCGGCGGGCGATCTCAGCGCCGGTGCGCCCTGGCAAGGAGCAAGAGTTGCAAAAAAGCACCCAGCGCGGCAGCGCCGGCCGCTGCCAATGCCAGATGCCAGGGCGACAGCCCGCCGGTGAGGATCAGCCCGCCGGCACCGGCTCCCAGGGCGCTGCCGAGATAGAGCGCGGACTCGTTCAGCGCCACCGCCAAATGCGCATCGCCATGAGGGGCGCGCACCTGCATGAGCCGATTGTTCTGCGGCACCTGAAGCGCCCATCCCACGGCGCCCCACAAGGCGATGGGTAAGAGTGCCATTAGCGGGTGCTGGGCCGCAGCCAATGGCAGGGCGATCAGTGCCATCGTCAGCACTAGCATGATGACCAGGGTGACGCGCGCCTCGAGGTAGCGGTCGACGAAGGGCCCGATCAGAAAGCTGCCTGCGATGCCGCCCACTCCCCATACCCATAGATAGAGCGCGATAGACGAGACGCCGCCGAAGGCGGGCGCGGCCATGAACGGCGCGATAAAGGTATACATGCCAAGACTGGCGATCGCCGCCAGCAGCGACACGCTCAGAATGCCAAGCGTTGGCGGATGCTTCAACATGGCGAGCTTTTGCCGCAAGGGCGTTGGCGCGGGGGCGGGTAGGCGAGGCAGCTTGATGACAAGCCCGGCGGTGGCGATGGCCCCCAGGGCTGCTACGAGCCAGAAGGCCACCGCCCAGCCGAGGCGCTCGGCCAGCGCCAGGCCCAGGGGCACCCCCAGCACCGTGCCGCTGGCCATGCCGCCCATGATCACCGCCAGCGCTTGGCCGCGACGCCCCTCGCGTGAAATGGCGCCCGCTGCCGCAATGCCGAGTGCCAGGTACACGCCTGCTGCCACCCCGGCGACACCCCGCCAGATCAGCAGTGCGATGAAGCTGGTGCTCATCGCGCAGAGCGCGTTGGCCAGCACGAACACCACCAGCGCAGCGATCAGCCCCTCGCGCTGACAGCGGCCAGGCAGCAGCGTCACGACCACCGGCGAGCCCACGGCGTAGGCCAGTGTGAAGGCCGTGACCAGCTGGGCCGCCGCCGCATCGAGAATGAATAGCTCCCGGGTGATCAGCGGTATCAGCCCCGCGGTGACGTAGGACGCCACCCCCAAGGCAAACGCGCCTAACGCGATCAGCGCCACGCTGAGTCGCGTCGAAAAACGGGTAGCGTCTGACGATGAAAAGGATGATCGAGAAGAGAGGGACATGGGCGCTCCGGTCGGGCGTGAAAAAATGAACGCCGCCATATTGAAGCGCGATTTAAAGGGGTACAATTTAATCCTTTATGCTATTACAAAAGGTATCCGCGTGGTCCAGACACGAACGCTTGCGCGTACCCGCCCCGAGCTCGGCGCGTTTCTGAAAAGCCGCCGCGAGCGTATCGCCCCTGAGGCGGCGGGGCTCCCCAGCGGCGCGCGCCGGCGCACCCCCGGGCTTCGCCGTGAAGAGGTGGCCGCCCTTGCCGGCGTCGGCGTGACCTGGTACACCTGGCTCGAGCAGGGCCGCGATATTCGCGCCTCGAGCGACTTTCTCGAGCGCCTGGCGCGCATCTTCAAGCTCGATGCGACCGAGCGGCGCCATCTGTTTTTGCTGGCCCACCAGCGGCTTCCGTCGGAGCCCGGCAAGACCTGGTGCGAGGTGCCGCCGCTGGTACACCGGCTGATGGCGGATCTGCCGACCCGCCCAAGCTACGTACTCAACCTGCGCTGGGACGTGCTGGCGTTCAATTCCGCCGCCGATGCGCTGTTTGGCTTCTCCCGCCACGCGGTTGAAACGCGCAACCTGTTGTGGCTGCTGTTCACCGACCCGGCCATCCGCGCGCTGTTCGACCCTTGGCAGGCCCAAGCGCGGCAGATGCTGGGAAGCTTCAAGCGCGACGCTGCCCGCGCCCCGGCGGACCCGGCGCTGAATGCTCTGGTCGAGACGCTCAGTCAGGTCGACGAGGAGTTTCGCGTCTGGTGGCCGGACCAGGAGATCCATGGGCCTTGTTTGGGCGTGCGCACGCTCAGCGTGGCGCCACTCGGCGCGGTGGAGGTCGAGCATATTTCATTGACCATCGACGACGAGCACCACCTGCGCCTGGTCTATTACGCGGCCCGGGATGACGCATTGGAGACATTACTGAAAGAGTGCGTGACGCCTGGTGAGAGTTAAAGCGCGCCAGGGCGTCTATACTCCCGCCCAGCCGGGTTCGCCCGCGAGGCGGTATTCATTTGAGCAAGTTGGGGCAAGAATCATGAAAACGTTACTGCAGGGCTACCTGCGCACCTCGTTGATTCTGCGCGTCAGCATCGCGCTGGTGCTGGGGGTGCTCACCGGGCTGTTCGGCGGCGAGACGCTGATCGCGTGGCTTTCACCGCTTGGCGATTTGCTGCTGCGCCTGTTGACCTTTTTGATCGTACCGATCGTGCTTTTCACGCTGATGGTGGGCATCAATCAATCCCAGGAAGGCAGCGTTGGGCGTATCGGCGGCAAGGTGCTGCTCTATTATCTCGCCTCGTCGGCGCTGGCGATCGTCGTGGGATTGGCCGTGGCCTCGCTGTTCGATCCGGGCAGCAACGCCACGCCCCAGGAGGGCATGAGCTTCTCGGTGCCGGAGAACCCGGGCGTGGTCGAGGCGCTTTTGAACATCGTGCCAAGCAACCTGTTCGGCGCCTTCGTCGAGCTGAATATGCTGGGCATCATCTTCACCGCGCTGGTGTTCGGCATCGCGCTTTTGAAGATGCGTCAGACCTCGCACCAGCGCGCGCTGGGCGAGCGCCTTTACGAAGTGCTGCAGGCGTTGAACGAGGTGACGCTCAAAGTGATGGCGGGCGTGCTTCACGTCGTGCCGATCGGCGTATTCGCCATCGTCGCCGGCACCGTGAGCCAGCAAGGGCTTGGCACGCTGTTGGCGCTGGGCGATATGGTGCTGGTGCTCTACATGGCGCTGGCCGTGCAGCTGGCGCTTTACTGCGTGGCGCTACGCTTTTTCGGCGTGCGCCTTCGCACTTTCTTTCGCGAGGCACGAACGCCGCTGGCCACGGCGTTTGCCACGCAAAGTAGCGCCGGGACACTGCCGCTGACGGTGAACGCGGCGCATCGGCTGGGCATTTCGAAAAGCATCTACGGTTTCAGCCTGCCGCTGGGCGCGACCATGAACATGGATGGCGCCGCCATTCGCATCGCGATCTCAGCGGTGTTCGCCGCCAACGTCATCGGTGCGCCGCTGGATTTCGCCAGCATGGTGCAGATCGTGCTGATCGGCACGTTGGTGTCCGTCGGCACCGCCGGCGTGCCCGGCGCCGGGATCATCATGATTTCCACCGTTTTTACCCAAGTGGGCTTGCCCATCGAAGTGGTGGGGCTTTTGACCGCGATCGACGCACTGGTGGGTATGGGCGCAACCGCACTCAACGTGACCGGCGATCTGACCGGCACGGCGCTGGTCGCGCGCAGCGAAGGCGAGGCGCTCGATGGGGTGGTGGAGGAGACTCATGACGAGACGCTTGAAGCCTCATGATCGCAGCCGCGACGCCTGAATGAAAATTCGAACAAAAAACGGGGCGCTCAAGGCGCCCCGTTTTTTCGATCTCGTCACCGGCGGGTGAGGATCAGTACTTCAAGATCACGTAAAGCGCGTGAATGATGCCAGGAATGAAGCCAAACAGCGTCAGCAGAATGTTGAGCCAGAAATGGCCTTTAAAGCCGACTTCCATGAAGACGCCCAGCGGGGGCAGCAAAATGGCGAAAAGTATCTTGATCGGGTCGGTGGCGGTCAGGGCCATAAAGCCTCCAATGCTTATTCAATAAACGAGCAACGGCCTGTCGCTCGGCTTAGCGAAAAGTGTAGTTGCCCTTGAGGCAGTGTGCGAATGTTTAACGTTTATAGCGTCGGCTATTTAAGTTTGCCCCGACGACTCGCCATCTCTAGCCTGACCCCTTATCCTGCGCTTCTTTCTCTATTGCCGGGCCTTGTGCCCAAGCGTTACTGCGCTCATTAACCCATCGAGGCCCCATGAAGATATTGCTGCCGCCCACCTTTTTTCTGGCAAGCGCCATGGGCGTCCAGCCCGTATTGGCCCAGACGACCCCCGACGAGCAAGCGGTCACCCTCGCGCCGGTCCAGGTCAGCGCTCCAAGACTCGCCCGCGAGCTCTACGCTACCCCGGCGGCGGTGTCGACGCTGGGTGAGGACGAGATTCAGCGCGGTCAGCAGCGCGTGCGCCTGGACGAGTCGCTCGTTCGCGTGCCCGGGGTGTTCGTGCAAAACCGCGATAACTTCGCCCAGGGCCAGCGTATCGCCATTCGCGGCTTCGGCGCCCGCGCCCCGTTTGGCGTGCGCGGCATCACCGTGCGCGTCGACGGCATTCCCTACACGCTGCCCGATGGCCAGGCAGCGCTCGACGCCATCGACCTGGACAGCGCCGAGCGCATCGAGGTGATTCGCGGGCCCTCCTCGGTGCTATATGGCAACGCCGCCGGCGGGGTCATCGACATCACCACCGCCGTTGGGCGCAGCGATCCGGGTTCCAGCGTGCGCGTCGAGGCGGGCAGCGACGGCTACCAGAAGCTTTCGCTTCAAAATGGTGGCCAGAATGGCGACTGGTCTCACCACGTGAGCCTTTCGGGCTTGAACGTGGACGGCTACCGCGAGCAGAGCTTCACCGAGAAGTATCTGCTCAATGCCAAGCTTCGCCGCGAGCTGGGAAGCGAACGCGCCTTGACCGCGATCGTCAACCTGCTCGACAACCCGCGATCAGAAGACCCGGGCGCGCTCAACGCCCGCGAAGTCACCCGGGGCCGCCACCTGGCCGCGCCCAATTCAGTCGCGCTGGACGCACACCAGAACGTCGACCAGCAGCTGGTTGGCCTGCAGTACGAGGATCTGAGCGCGGGCCCCGGTGAGCTCTACGTGAAAGGCTTCTACGCTCGGCGCGATTTCGAGCAGCAGCTGCCCTACGTCGGCGATAGCCGGCTGGGCTATGAGCGCGACTATATTGGCGGCAGCGCCGAGTACCACCACGCCATCGAACTCGGGACGCTGCCGCTGGATTACGTCGTCGGTGTGGATGTCGCGCGCCAGGAAGACGATCGCTTTCGCAACGACGTCAGCGGCGCGGGGGCGGTGGGCGAGCAGGTGGCCCGCGAAAAGCAGACCGCGACGGCCACCGGCGCGTTCGCCCAGGGCGACCTTGGCCTGACGGATCGGCTCACGCTGTCGCTGGGCGCGCGCTTCGATCGCGTCGAGCTCGAGGTCGACGACCGCTACCTTGACGACGGCGATCAAAGCGGCGATCAGACCTTCAACGAGTGGAGCGGCTCGGCGGGGCTCAGCTATCGCTACCGCCCGCAGCATCAGGTCTATCTCAATACCGGCACGGCTTTTGAAACGCCGACGTTTGCCGAGTTCGCCAACCCGGCCGGCGGCGGCTTCAACCCCAGTGTGGAGCCGCAGAAATCCTGGAATCGCGAGGTGGGGCTTCGCGGCTACGTGGCGCCGCTTGCGCTCGACTACGATCTGGCGCTCTTTTCAGTGCGCGTGCGTGATGAGCTGGTGCCTTTCGATGAGGGCGGGCGTACCTTCTACCAGAACGCTGGCAATACCGACCGCGACGGCATGGAGCTCGCGCTTGGCTGGCAGTTTTTGGATCAGTGGCGTCTCGACAGCGCCCTGACGCTCGCGCGTTACACCTTCGATGAGTTCGCCACGCCTACGGCGAACTTCGACGGCAACCGCATTCCGGGCCTGCCGGAGCAGACCTGGATCAGCCAGCTCACCTGGGAAGGCATGGGCGAGCGCTTCGCCACGCTCGAGACCGAATACATCGGCGATCTGCTGGCGGATAACGCCAATGAGGTCGAGGCGGACAGCTACTGGCTGGTGAACCTACGCGTCGGTGACGGCTGGCAGCTCGACGAGCGATCAAGGCTCAATGCGTTTGTTGGCCTGCGCAACGTCTTCGACCGGGAGCACTATTCCAACGTGCGCTTGAACGGCACCTTCGGGCGCTACTATGAGCCGGCGCCGGGGCGCAGCGTCTACGGCGGTGTGGAGCTTACGTTCTAAACCGCTAAATGCGCGTTACACGCAAAACGGGCAGCCCTTGGGCTGCCCGTTTTGCGTTGAAGGCCGGATGACGCACCCGGCCAGCGGCGGGATTACTGTGGCAGCGCGTAGCCGATCACGTAGTCGCCCATTTTTGTGCCGAAGGTGCCGTGACCGCCGGCGCTGACCACCACATACTGGCGGCCGTCAGCGCCGGTATAGGTCATCGGTGTGGCCTGGCCGCCGGCGGGCAGGCGCGCCTTGAAGATCTCTTCACCGGTTTCATGGTTGTAGCCGCGCAGGTACTGATCCAGCGTGCCGCTCATGAAGGTGACGCCGCCCGCCGTGGTGAGCGGGCCGCCCAGCGCAGGAACGCCGACCGGCAGGCCAATCGGCAGGCCCAGCGGCATGCTGTCACGGGTGGTGCCGTTGGGGTGCTTCCAGACGACCTCGTCGTTTTGCAGGTCGATACCGGCCACGTCGCCCCAGGAGGGCGCCTGGCAGGGCAGGTTGAAGATCGACAGCAGCGGGCCGAGCTCGACGGCGTAAGGCGCGCCGGCGTTGGCTTGCAGCCCCTGTTCGCTGGCCGAGCCCTGTTCGCCTTCGACCTCCTCACGCGGGACCAGCGTGGACACGAACGCCAGATACTTGGCGCCGGTGAACAGCGTCTGACGCTCGGGGTCGACGGCAACGCCGCCCCAGTTCATGACGCCGACGTTACCCGGGTAGATGATGCTGCCCTCGAGCGACGGCGGCGTGTACTGGCCTTCGTAGCGCAGCGAGTTGAACTGGATGCGACACATCATCTGATCGAACGGCGAGGCACCCCACATGTCGCGCTCGGTGAGCGGCGCTGGCAATAGGTTCAATGCCGAACGAGGCTGGGTGTCAGCGGTCCGGTCACCCTCGACCGCGCCCTGGGGGGCGGGCACTTCTTCGATCGGCACGATCGCCTCGCCGGTTTCCCGGTTCAATACGTAGAGACTGCCCTGCTTGGTGGGCTGGATCACCGCCGGCTGAACGCCATCAGCGGTGTTCAGGTCGATCAGCACCGGCTGGGCGGGCGTGTCCATATCCCATAAATCGTGGTGAACGAACTGGTAGACCCAGGCGACCTGGCCGGTGTCGAGCGCAAGCGCTACGAGCCCTGCGCTATAGGTTTCGTCGTTTTCGCTGCGGTTACCGCCAAACTGATCCGGCGTGGCGTTACCCATGGGCAGGTAGACGAGCCCGAGCTCCTCGTCGACGCTGATCGGCGCCCAGACGTTGGGCGAGTTACGGGTGTAGGTTTCATCGTCGGCGATGGGGGCGGTGTCGTCCGGATTGCCGCTGTCCCAGTTCCACACAAGCTCCCCGGTGCGCACGTCGAACGCGCGAATTACGCCGGAGGGCTCATCGACCGAGCTGTTGTCGGTTACGTGGCCGCCCAGAATCACCAGGTTTTCGGTGACGGTGGGTGGCGAGGTGGAGTAGTAGCCGCCCGGGTCGAAGCTGCCGATGTTTTGCGTCAGATCCACTTCGCCGCTTTCGCCAAAACCTTCGCAGGGCTCGCCGGTATCGGCGTTGAGCGCGATCAGGCGGGCGTCCGCCGTGGGTAGATAGAGCCTACGCGGGCACATCACGTCGGTTTGGCTCAGCATCGGCACGGCGCTGTCTTCTGTGGCCGTTGGGGCGCTCAGCCGCTCGAGGATCGCCACGTCGATAGCGAAGGCGTCGCGCTCGGCGAACAGCAGTGAAGGCGTGGCATTCTCGCCGTTGGTGACATCGCTGGTCGTCGCGTTATCCGATTCGCTGTTGGCGTCGTTATCAGCCTCAGCGTCGTTGTCGGAATAGTTGGCCGCATCGAAGTAGGCGAGCCCGCGGCAGGTCATGTGCGCCCAGCCGGAGAAGTCGTCGGCGCCCTGGGTGCTGATCTCGGGATCGAACTCCCAAATCGTCTCGCCGGTTTCCGGCGACAGCGCCATGGCGCGGCTGTGCGAGGTGCAGATATAAAGGTGGTCGTTGACTTTCAGCGGCGTGTTCTGATTGGTAATCTCCGGCGGCGCGTTGGGGCCGGGCTCATCGCCGGTCTGGATGCGCCAGGCTTCCTCGAGCTCACCGATGTTGTCGAGCGTGATCTGATCGAGCGACGAGTAGTGGGTGCCGGCGTTGGTGCCGCCGTAAGCGGCCCAGTCGTCACCGGCGACCTGGGCGGGGTTGGCCTCGGCGTTGGCGCGGTTATCGGCAAGCGAGCCTTCGACCACGCCCGGGGCGGTGAACTGGCTGGCAATCGCGACCGCGATAGAGGCAATCACGCCAAGCCCTAGCGCCAGGCTCCCGCCGCGTGAATCAAGCGGCTTGCGCCACCAGGGCAGCAGCATGACGATGGCGATCAGACACGGGATGGCCACCCGCGGCACCAGTTGCCACCAGTCCAGACCCACTTCCCACAGCGCCCAGACGAGGGTCGCCAGCAGCGTGGCGGCGTACAGCCAAAGTGCCGCGCCCTTGCGTAGCGCGAGCAGAATGCCCGTGGCCAGCACGGCGATACCGGCGATCAGATAGTAGGCGCTGCCGCCCAGGCTCACGAGTTGGCCGCCGCCCACGGCCAGCGCCAGCCCCGCAAGGCCGAGCACGACCCCGAGAATCACGGCCGGCCAGGCGGCGCGGGCGCGTTTGTGTTCGTTCATACCATATCCCTGTTACCACGCATGATGGGCAAGCGACTCGTGAGAGTCCTCGCCCGCTTGATGCGCTAACCCATCGGCCGGGGGCGATAAGACGCTTAGTTAAGCGGCCCGAAAGGGCAATGGGTTAGCGCACGCTCTATGGTGAACATTTTAATCGTCAATAGGATATTGGTCGAACGGGTTTGCCGATTTTCACGAAAAAAGGCCGCCGCGAGTACGCGACGGCCTGTTGGGTGCTGAAAAGGCGCTGCTGGCGCGGCTAGCGGCTAGCGGTTAGCCGTCGAGCTTGACCAGCATCTTGCCGGTATTGGCGCCTTCGAACAGCGCGAGGAAGGCATCCGGCGTGCGCTCGAGGCCCTCTTCCACGGTCTCCTTGTAGTCGAACTTGCCCGCGGCGACCTGGGGCGCCACTTCGTTGAGGAAGTAGCCGTAGTTCGACCAGTGGTCGGCGACGATGAAGCCCTGCATCTTCGCCTTGCGGACCACCAACTGCGAAAGATTGCTGGGCCCCGGGGCGGGCTTCTCGGCGTTGTAGCTGTCGATCATGCCGCATACCGCGATGCGCGCGCCTTCGTTGAGCTGGGAAAGCGCCGCCTCCAGGCAGATGCCGCCGACGTTTTCGAAATAGACGTCGATGCCTTCCGGGCTTGCCAGTTTGATAGCGTCGCTCAGCTCACTGGCGGTGCGCTCTTTATAGGTGACCGGCTCCACGCCCACCGACTCGAGCCAGGCGAGCTTGTGCGCCGCGCCGGCAATGCCCACCACGTGGCAACCCTTGGCCTTGGCCAGCTGTGCGACCAGCGAACCAACCGCGCCGCTGGCCGCGCTCACCAGCACGTTGTCGCCGGGCTTGCACTCGGCAATGCGGTTAAGCCCGGTCCAGGCGGTCATGCCCGGCATACCGAGAATACCGAGATAAGCCTGCTCCGGCACGTCGTGGTCCGGCAGCTTGAAAACGCCCTGGGCGGACCCCTGGGCAATATCCCGCCAGCCGCCCATGTGGCTGACCCGGTCGCCGACTTTCAATTTCTCGTCGTTGGATTCGATCACCTCGCCGATCGCACCGCCGTCCATGGGCTTGCCAAGTTCAAAAGGGGGAACGTAGGTATGCACGCCGCTCATCCGCCCGCGCATATAAGGGTCGACCGAAAGCCAGCGGTTGCGAACGCGCACCTCGCCCGGGCCGAGCTCGGGAAGCTCCTGGGTTTCGAGTTTGAAAATCTCGCGGCGGGGTAGCCCTTCCGGATAATCGGTTAGCGTAAAGTAGCGTGACTGCATCAAAGCCTCCTGCGTAGATGAATCGTCTCGCGGCACCGCCAAGCGGCCGTGTCCTGTTAAAGACGGCGTGTTAAAGACAGCCTGTTAAAGACTATAGGCGCCCGGGCAAGTTCGCCAATCGCTAATAAATAAATATCCGGTGTGGTCGAAACGATAAAAGCGGCCCATGAGGGCCGCTTTTTCATCATCGAGCAAGGCGGAAATCAACAGGTGGAGCACGTAGCTCAAGGGGTATCGTACATCGGGGAGTACGCTAGCCGTTAAGTCCACAACGCCCAAGCGTCGTTGGCGGGTTAGTTGACCACCGTCAGCAAGACCGGGGCCGTTCCGCGGCGCACGATGCCGAGCTGGCGCGCCGCGCGCTTGGAAAGATCGATGATTCGGCCCTTGACGAAGGGGCCGCGGTCGTTGATCAGTACTTCGACTTCCTGTCCCGTATCCGGGCGGGTGACCAGCACCTTGCTGCCGAAGGGCAGGCTAGGGTGGGCGGCGGTCAGCGCCTGCTGGTCGAAGGCTTCGCCGCTGGCGGTCGTCGCGCCCTGGAAGCGGTCGCTGTAGAAGGAAGCTACGCCTTGCTGGTCGATGCCCTGGGCGAAAGCGGTGCTGGACGCCATCGTTAATAAAGCCGCGAATAAACCTTGTTTGATGATGTTTGCATGAACTCCCATTGGAGTACCTCAGCTATTGATCTCGATCGGCCATTCTTTAATCAGCGTGTGCATATAAATAAAGGGTTTGCCTAAAGGCTTCGCGATGGTAACGCCCCCAACTGCATTGGGCAAGCTTTGCGATAATCGGCGAAGATGTACCCCAAGTTTCGAATTTAGTTCGCCAAAAATAATTTAAATTGGTCGGTACCGTTTAAGTGCTTCTTTTGTGTAACACTTGTTCGCGTTACAAGGCGATGCAAAACCGTCGGTGCGTTTTATAAGAATCGTGTGATATAACAATGGATGTGCGACCCTAAAGCGCACCTTAAACGTCATTCAACGGAATTTTTTCAATGGCTAATAGTTCATCGTTAACGCTCGTCGTGGGCGTTCTGGGCGGCGCGCTCGCCGGTTTTCTCGTGGCCCAGGTGGTACCGGACGTTCCCGGCTTCTCGGGGCAGGCCGATACCGAAGAGACCGAGCAGGCACTCCCGATCGATTCCATCGAAGGGCTCGGTAGCCTGACCCTCGATGAGCGCCTTCGCGGTGAGCTCACTACCAGTGGCGAGCTCAACGGCAACGACGGCAGCCGCTCGCTTTACTACCGCCTGGCGCTCGACGAAGACACGCTGGTCGAGCTGGGCCTGAACGGCGCGCTCCAGGGCACCGTCACGCTTTACGACGACCATCTGCAGATGCTGGACAGCGGTGCCCCGCTTCGCTATCGCATCGAAGAGGGCGGCGATTACCTGGTGGTGGTCAGCGGTATGGACGCCAGCAGCTACGGCCCGTTCACGCTCTACCCGCGTACCGTCGAAATCAGCGACAGCGACACGTTAGCCGTCGACGAGCCGGCGGATTACTGGATGCAGTCCGATGAAGAAGTCGTGACGCTGACGGTCGAGGAAGCGGGGCTTTACCAGATCGACATGCGCTCCGAGGAGTTCGACGCCTACCTGACCATCGAAGGCCCGGACGGCTACCGTCGTGAGGACGACGACAGCGGCGGCAACCTCGACGCCCAGATCACCGACTTCCTCGCGCCTGGCGAGTACACCGTCAAGGCGCAAACCTACGATAGCGGAAACGGCATGTTTACGCTGTCCGCCGCACTGAGCGGCCAGGCCGGCGATTTTCGCAACGACGGCCCCATCGCACCGGGCGAGTCGCTGACCGGCTGGTACAACAACGCCCCGCTCGAGTACACCCTCGAGATCGAAGAGGCGGGGATGTATCAGATCGACATGCGCTCAAGCGACGTCGATGCGTTCCTGGAGCTTCACGACGACGACGGCTACTACCGGGATAACGACGACGGCGGCGACGGCTACGATGCGCGCCTGGCGGACTTCCTTGCACCGGGCACTTACCGCATCGTCGCCCGCACCGCTTTTGAGACCACATCCGGCGGCCAGTTCACGCTCGCCGTGGAAGAGAACGAGCTGCCCGAGGGCACCGAGCTTCAAAACGGCGGCGAGCTGACGCCCGGTGAAACGCTCAGCGGCTGGTACAGCGGCGAAGACGTGACCTACCAGCTCGAGGTCGAACAGAGCTCGGCGGTGACGATCGCGCTGGATTCGAGCCACTTCGATACCTATCTCGAATTGACCGGTAACGGTGTGTCCGAGTCCAATGACGACGGTGGCTCCGGCACCAACGCGCGACTTGAAACCTCGCTTCTGCCCGGCACCTATACCGTGCATGCCCGTGGCTATAGCGCCAGTGAAAGCGGTCTGTTCGAACTGACCGCCGAACTCGAGCCGACCGAACTCGAACCGGACGCCTGATACCCCAGCGGCACCGCCGATCATGCTAAACGCCCTTGTTCGCTTTGTGCGGCAAGGGCGTTTACATTTAAAGGGGTCGAGCATGAAGTCGGCGCGCGCGAAGATCACACGCGAGCGAGCGAATTCGGCGCGACACCAAAGGAATGGAACTCAAAAGGGAAAATATCATGCCACGTTTAACAGTGGGCGCACTGGCCGCGGCGACGCTGCTGCTCAGCGGCTGCCAAAGCTATCAGTCTCAACCGGTCGAGCCCTACGCGATCGTCACGCTGGCGCAGGAGAAGCAGTTCGTTGCCCCCGACTGCGCGCTCGATCAGTGCCCCCACTTGCGGGTCTCCGCACTCGAGTTTCCAAAATCCGAGACGCTCTCGCGCGAGCTTCGCCGCCGGCTGATCGCGCTGGCCCCGCTTGAAAGCGAAAGCGCCAGGGCGCCGAGTGTCCAAACGACCTGGGCGGGCTACGCCAACGCCTTTTTCGATCAGGTCGAGCGTCAGGGCGCCTCCGTTGCCGAAAGCGGGGCGAGTGAAGCGCTGTTGGAGGCCGACGAGTATGGCCATCACAACGATCTGTTGACGCTGGAACTCAATAGCTACGTCTACTTTAGCGGCCAGGCGCACGGCCTGCCCGCCACCGAGTTCATGGTGATCGACGAGCGCTCAGGAGAAACCGTCGGGCTTGGCGACATGCTGATCGAGGGTCGCGAGGCCGCTTTCGAGCGGCTGGTCACCGAGGCGCATCAGCGCTGGCTTGACGAGATCGAGCAGGACGCCGCGTTCGCGGCCAACTGGCCGCTAAGCCAGTCCCGTAACGTCGCCCCGCTCGAGGACCGCTGGGTGGTGAAATTCAACGTCTACGACATCGCCCCTTACGCCGTGGGTCAGCCAGAGCTCGAGATTCCTCTGGAGGCACTGCGCGGTATCGCCAAACCGCGCTATCTCGACCAGTAACCGCGTTGCTTGACGTGTAACCGGCAGCGCCGTCGCACGACGGCGCTGCCTGCCGCTGTTTTTGACACAGTAGTACTAGACGGTAGTACTAGGCAGTAGTACTAGAGAGTAGTGCTAGCGCCCCGCCTTCAAGCAGCCCGCCACGACCAGTATGGCCGCCATGGGCAGGCGCCAGTCGAGCACGCTCATGCCGGCCAGCACCAGCAGCAGAGCGGCGAGAATCGGCACGCCGTAAGCAAGGCTTCCCACCAGGCTCGAATGGCCCAGGCGCAGCGCCTTGTCCCAGGCCACCATAGCGATGCCGTAAGGCCCCAGTCCCAGCGCAATACCCGCCAGCAGCGCGTCGCTTTGCGGCATCGTCAGGTCGTTTTCGAGCACCAGGCTCGCGCCCGTGGCTAACGCGCAGGCGATCAACAGCAGGCGCGGCAGAAGCGGCGTTAGCGCCACCGGCGCGCTTTGACCAAACCAGGAGTAGAGCGCCCAGCAGCAGGCCGAAAGCAGCGCGATGGCGTAGCCGGTGAGCTCGCCGTTGAAGCCACCGGAAAGTGCCTGAGGCAGCATCAAGAGCGAGGCGCCGAAAAACGCGATCAGCGCGCCGATCACGCCTTCAAGGCGCAGCCGCTTGTGGCGGCTGTACTGGCTCAACAGTACGAACAGTACCGGCCAGGTGTAGGTGATCAGTGCCGCGTCGGCGGCCGGCGCCAGGCGCATGCCGATGAAGTAGCTGCTGACCGCGCCGGTAATCAAAAGCGGCACCCCCAGCCAGACGCTCATCGCCCAGAGTGGGCGCATCGTGTTCACTCCCGTTTTGCGGCTCAGCGGCAGCGTTGCCAAAGCGCCTGCCAGCAGCGTCAGCGCGGTCAGCTGCAGCGGCGACGAGGTCTGAGCCATGCCCGCCAACAGCGGAGCGACGCTCCAGAGCGCCACCGCGATCGAGGCGGCTACGATGCTGTAGCCGCGAGCGGGCAGGGTAGGGAGATGAACGCGATACATGATGGCTCCTTCACTAACGATCGATGCGGATAGACAAACCTTGCTTTCTTTAAGTGGAGGTCAGCATAATCGCTCGTGACATATCACAATATCGATCTTTAATGATGATACCTATCAACAACGGTGATATATGCGCGCACCGATTTTCGACCTCTCGCTTTTGCGTACGCTGGTCGCCATCGCCGATACTGGAAGCGTAACTGCCGCCGCCAAGCGGCTCTCCTATACCCAATCCACGGTGAGCATGCAGCTCAACCGGTTGGAGGCGCAGCTGGATCTCACGCTGCACGAGCGCGAAGGTCGACGGCTTCGCTTCACCCCGGAAGGCGAGCGCCTTCTGGCCCACGCCCGTCGACTGCTGGCGCAAAACGACGAAGCTTTCAGCGACATGAAGGCGCGCCAGGTGACCGGCGATTTGACTCTGGGGATCCCCGAGGACTACGCGTCGCTTTTACCGTCGGTGTTCGCTTACTTTCATCAGCTCTACCCGGCGGTCGGCCTGACGGTGATTTGCGGCACCAGCGCACATCTGGTCGAGCAGGTGAAGAACGCCGATATCGATCTGGCGCTGGTCACGCGCCAGCGCAACTCGCCAGGCGGGGAAGTGATTCGGCGCGAGCCGCTGTTATGGGCGGTGGGCATGAATCAGCAGCCGCTTTTGAGCGACCCGATTCCGCTGGCGCTCTACTCGCCAGGCGCCGACGTGTTTCGCGAAGTGGCGGAGCAGGCGCTGCAGGCCGCCGGGCGCGACTGGCGCGTGGCCTATACCAGCCAGTCGATGGCCGGGCTTGCGCCGATCGTCACCGCCGGGCTTGCCGTGGTGGTCATCACGCGCAGTATGCTCACGCCGTCGCTGCGCCCGCTGGACGAGGCCAGCGGATTGCCTGCGCTACCGATGATCGAGCTGGCGCTGCACCGGGCGCCGCATCGGCCAACGGAGCCCGCCAAGCGGCTGGGCGAGTTAATTCGCGAACAGCTAGCGGCAATTGGCGAAGCGTTATAAGGTTAAAGGCAGTTTTACCCACACGCATTTTTCAGACAGAACCTGGGCGTCAGGAGCCACCGATGCATGAGCTGGACCACTACATTTATCCTCACCGAGTGCTGCACTGGCTGGTCGCCGCGGCGGTGCTCGTGTCGCTGGCCACGGGGCTGACCCTGGGTACCTGGGGGTTCGAGCGCACCGCCGACGCGTTGGGCACCACCTTGACCAACGTGATGTACACCGGCCACAAGACGCTGGGCGTGACGATCCTGCTGCTGATGACGCTTCGAATCATCACCCGGGCGGCTTTCGTGGTGCCGGATCACGACCCGCCCTTGAACGCCTTCGAGCGGGTGGTGAGTAAAAGCGTGCACCATCTTTTGTATATCGCGCTGGTGCTGATGCCGCTGATCGGCTGGGCGGCCACCGCCACCGGCGGCTATCCGGTCGAGTTCTTCGTCTGGCACCTGCCGGGCTTTTTGAGCGAGAATGCGGCACTTTCCCGAACGCTTTTTGGCTGGCACGAAGTGCTGGGCTGGACGATTCTGGTGCTGATCGTGCTCCACTTGGGCGGGGCGCTCTTTCACTGGCGAATCAAGCGCGACAACGTCGTCAAGCGGATGAGTCTTTTCGACTGACGAATTCGCGGTCAACATGAGGGATCGGCACGTAAGCGGCCGGTCCCTTTTTTATGGCGACCAGGACCAGGGGTATTGGCGCAAGCGTTCGAGCGTCGGTGTAAATGAAAATCACTCACTTTTATTGACTTGGGGCCCGAGTGCGTCACAATTCGTCGTCCAGCCAATGAGGGAGGTGAGAATGGAGTTGCTGCGGGTGGTCTTCACGCACTACCGCTGGCCCTTTTTAGGCGCCATCGGGCTGAGCCTTTTCAGCGCCGGACTGGGCGTCGGGGTCATCGCGTTCATCAATCAGCGCCTGATCGTCGCCGACAGTACGCTGTCGGTGCTGGTGCCGTTTCTCGGGCTTCTAACGCTGCTGCTGGCCGTGACGCTGGCCACTCAGCTGGCGCTGACGCTGTTGGGTCACTACTTCGTCTATAACCTGCGCAGCCGGCTATTGAAGCGCATTCTGGATACCGATATCGAGCGCATCGAGCGGGTGGGTAACGCCACGCTGTTGGCAAGCCTTTCGAGCGACGTGCGCAATATCACCATTGGCTTCGTGCGCCTGCCGGAGCTCGTGCAGGGTGTGGTGATGACCGTGGCGTGCGTGGCGTATCTGGCGTGGCTCTCGCCGGAGATGGTATTGGTCACCGTGCTCTGGATGGCAGCGACCATGGCGGTCGGCTGGTGGCTGGTGTCCAGGGTGTATCGTCACTTTCATTTGGTGCGCGAAAGCGAGGATCTCTTGTACCGCGATTACCAGACCGCCATCGAAGGGCGCAAGGAGCTCACCCTCAACCGCGACCGCGCCCGGCGCTTTTTTGATGAAACCTACACGACCAACGCCAAAACCTACCTTTATCACATCATTCGCGCCGATACCTATCACCTGAGCGCCGGCAACTGGTCGAACATCATGATGCTCGGCGCCATCGGCGTGGTGTTTTTCATGGCCAACGTGCTCGGCTGGGCGGGCCCGGCGGCAGCGGCCACCTTCGCGCTGACGCTTCTGTTTCTGCGTACCCCGCTGATCCAGGCGATCGGCGCCTGGCCGACACTGATTAGCGCTCAGGTCGCGTTCGACAAGCTCAAGAGCCTGGAACTCGCCGAGTACCGCGCCGACTTCGCCGTCAAGGACACGCTGCGCGACTGGCAGTGCATCCGCCTGGTGGACGTAACCTACGCCTACCCGGGCGACGCACACGGGCAGGGCGCATTCAAGGTCGGCCCGGTGAACCTGGCCCTTCACCGCGGCGAACAGGTGTTTCTGATCGGCGGCAACGGCAGCGGCAAGTCGACGTTGGCGCGCCTCTTGTCCGGGCTCTACCGCCCGCAAGGCGGCTACATCCAGATCGACGATACGCGCATCGATGCGCACAATTGGGACGCCTTTCGCGCGCGCTTTTCGAGCGTATTCACCGATTTTCACGCGTTTGACCAGCTCATGGGCGCAGGCGGCGGGCCGTCAGACCCGGTACTGGTAGAACGCTGGCTCGAGCGGCTGCAGATGGCGCAAAAGCTCGAGTGGGCGGGCGCACGCGTCACCAATATCCAGCTCTCCCAGGGGCAGAAAAAGCGGCTGGCGCTGCTGCTCGCCATTGCCGAGGAGCGCGATGTGCTGCTGCTCGACGAATGGGCGGCGGATCAGGACCCTCAGTTTCGCCGGCTTTTCTATCGCGAGCTGTTGCCCCACCTGAAAGCGATGGGCACGACCGTTTTTGCCATCAGCCACGATGACAGTTACTTCGTGCACGCCGACCGGCTGCTGGAAATGTCGGCAGGCCATCTTTTCGAGCTCGAAGGCGAGCAGCGCGCCCGGGCAAGCCTGGACGCGGTGGCGCAGATCACGCCGCAGTGAAAAGCAATAGTTAAAAACAACAGTTAAAAACAACAGTGCAAAAACGCGTGGGAGGCGGAGCGATTAGCGCCGAGCGCGGCGATCGCACCCTTCGAGCGGGCAGTTGCTGCAGACCTCGAACTCGTCGAGCAGGTAGCGCAAACAGCAGAGCTTGCGCACCTGCTTGACCTCTGTCGATCCCTTGGGCTGGTAGCTTCGTACCGGCTGGTAGAGCGGGTTGCGCTGGCCGTCCAGGGTGCGCGACTCCAGAAGAGCGCGGGCAGCGGTCAGGGCGTTCGGGCGAACGCCGGGGTGCTCGGCCAGCAGGTTGACGTAGTAGTCGAGATAGCCGCCGGCGTTGCTCCAGAACACCCGTGGAGCCAGTCCTACCAGCGTCGACAGACGCTCGATCAGCGGCGCCCAATGCCCGTCGATCAGCGTCGAGAAGCGCTCGACCGGATCGCGGGTGGTGATGCGTTCGCCTTCATGGGCAAGCCAAAGCCCGGTCACGCAGCCCTGCTCGTTGGGCAGCACATATACGTCATCCAGCGACACCGGCAGGTTTCGGTCGAGCAGCAGGTGAGAGACAACGGTGGGCACGGTGAGCGAACTAAACAGCCACTTGGACCAGAGTGAGGCGACCGCGCGGCGATCGCCGCCGGGAAAGCGCGCCGCGTAAGGTGCGATGCTCTGCTCCAAAAGCGCCGGGTTGCGCCAGCGCGATGCCTTGATGGCGCCCGCAGGCGGAGCACCGCCGATGCGCGGCGGTGTCAGGTGCGCCAGCCGGTCGGTGTAGCACTCGGCGAGTGTGGTGGGGCGTAGAATGTCGGGTTCGCAGAAAGCCAGGGGCATTGTCGCACTCCAGGGGCATCGAGACATCGACCTGTCAGCGCCCAGATTAATCGATAATGGTTATCAGTTAAACCGCTTCCGACGAATTCTTCAAGCGTATCGGCGCGTTTAGTGGGCCACGGCGATGGGGGAGCGCCCGCCGGGGCGGTCGATCACCTGCATGGGTAGCCCGTAAATCGCCTCCAGCGTCTGAGCGTGCATCATCTCCTCCGGCGTGCCGTGCGCCAGCAGCCGGCCGCTTTTGAGTGCCAATAGCTCGTCGCAGTAGCGAGCAGCCATGTTGATGTCGTGCAGCACGATGATCACGCCCAAGTCGAGCTCGTCGCAGAGCTTTCGCGTTAGCGCCAGCACCTCGATCTGGTGGGCGATGTCGAGTGCGGCCAGCGGCTCGTCGAGCAGCAGAAAGCGGCTGCCCTGGGCGAGCAGCATGGCGAGCCAAACGCGCTGGCGCTCCCCGCCGGAGAGCGTGTCCACCAGCCGGTCGGCAAAGGCATCGGTATGGGTCAAGGCGATGGCGCGCTCAACGGCGTCCCGGTCCTTCTGGGTATGACGACCCAAAAGCCCGTGCCACGGGTAGCGGCCAAAACCGATCAGCTCGCGTGCGGTCAGGTTTTCGGCGCTGGGCAGGTGCTGGGGCAGGTAGGCCACCTGACGGGCGAACTCGCGGTGCCCCCACTGGGCGAGCGGGCGCTGGTCGAACAGGATGTCGCCGCCGGATAGCGCGTTCTGCTGGGCCAGCAGCTTGATCAGGGTCGACTTGCCCGAACCGTTGTGGCCGATGAGTCCGACGACCTTGCCTTGCTCGAACGTATGCGCGATGGGGTGAAGCAAGGGCTTGCCGGCGACGGTAAAGCGGGCGTCCAGGACGTCGAACATGCGCGGCTCCCAAGGGTATGAGCAAATGAATCGTCCAATTGTAGTGTTAATACTTATCATTTAGAATCCCGGCGTCGAATTATTTCTTTTCATCGTTTCCTTCTTTTCCTATGACTGGCTTTCCATGACTGCGCTTGATTTCGTTTTTTTCGTTTTACCGGGCGTTTGGTAGCCGTGCTGTCGACATCGCGTATCCCGCCAAAAGTGGCTTGCGGCCTGTTGGCTCTACCACTTCTTGTACTGCTCGCCACTGCCATCGCCGCCCAGGGCGGTTTGAGCGTTAGTCTTCGTGCGCTCTTTGCGTCCGATCCTGCAAGCGTCGAGTCGCAGCTTTTGCATTTTGCGTGGTGGCCGAGGCTTACGGTGTCGCTACTGGCCGGTGCGGCGCTGGCGCTGGCCGGCGTGTTGATGCAGCAGGTGCTGCGTAACCCGCTGGCTTCACCGACCACCCTGGGGGTGGCCAGCGGCGCCAACCTGGCGCTGATGCTGGCCACGCTGCTGGCGCCGGGGCTTTTGGCGTTTGGGCGCGAGTGGGTGGCGCTTGGCGGCGGTGCGGCGGCCATGGCGCTGGTGTTCGGGCTTGCCTGGCGGCGCCGCTTGGCGCCGGTCGTGGTGGTACTGGCGGGGCTGGTCGTCAATCTCTACCTGGGGGCGCTGGCCACCGCGGTGCTGCTGTTCAATCATGAAACCCTGGCGGGACTTTTGATCTGGGGGGCGGGGTCGCTTGCGCAAAACGGCTGGGAGGGCGTGGCCACGCTCTCGATCCGCTTCGCTTTCAGCGCGGCGGCCGCGGCGCTTTTGATCCGCCCGCTGGCGGTGCTGGAACTCGACGACGCCAGTGCCAAAAGCCTGGGATTTTCGCTCAAGTATCTGCGCCTGGGTGGGCTGGGCGTCGCGGTATTCATTACCGCAAGCGTGGTCAGCGTGGTGGGTATCATCGGTTTTATCGGCCTGGCGGCGCCGAACATCGTGCGCATGGCCGGTGCCCGGCGCCTTGGCCCGCGGCTGGTGTCTTCAGCGCTTCTGGGGGCGGTGCTGCTGGCCACCACCGATCTTTTGCTGCAGCGCTTCTCTGGCCAGCTCACAACGCTCTTGCCCACCGGCGCGGTGACCGGCGCACTGGGTGCGCCGCTGCTGCTGTGGCTGATTCCACGCTTGAAGCTTGGAAGCGACCGCCCGCCCCAGGCGTCCCACGTGGCGCTGCGCCGCCACAAAGCGCCGGCGCGGCTGGCGGCGCAGCTTTTGGTAACGCTGATCGGCGCGATACTGCTGGCCCTGATGGTGGGTCAGAGCGGGCAGGGCGTGAGCATGGTGTCGCCTTTCGACGCCGCCGTCATGGAGTGGCGCGCCCCCCGGGTGATCGCGGCAGCGGCCAGCGGGCTGATGCTGGCGGTGGCGGGTACCCTCTTGCAGCGGCTCTCCGGTAACCCAATGGCAAGCCCGGAGGTGCTGGGCATCAGCGGCGGCTGCGCGATCGCGCTGATTCTCGGCATTTATTGGCTGCCGGCGTCGAGTAGCGCACTGCTGGTCAGCGTGGGCACGCTGGGGGCGCTTTTGACACTTGGGGTTTTGATTCTGGTCAATCGCAAAAGCGGTTTTGCGCCGGAGCGGCTGCTGCTTAGCGGCGTAGCCATCGGGGCGCTGTTCGACGCGGTGCGCGGCGTCATTCTGGCCGGCGGCGACCCGCGCGGCCAGCAGGTGATCGCCTGGCTTGCCGGTTCCACCTATTACGTCGATGTGCCAAGTGCGGCACTGGTTGGCGCGGCGGCGGCGGGGCTTCTACTTTTGGCGCTGCCTTTCACCCGCTGGCTCGACATTCTGCCGCTGGGGGCGGCGACCGCGCAGGGCCTCGGCATCGCGCTCAACCGCGCGCGGCTGGCGCTGTTGCTGCTGGTGGCGGTGCTCACCGCCTGCGCAACGCTGGTGGTCGGGCCGCTATCGTTCATCGGCCTGCTGGCCCCGCACATGGCGAGGCTGATGGGCTTTTCCCGCGCCTGGTGGCATCTTTTAGGTGCGGCCCTGATCGGCACGCTGTTGATGGTGCTGGCGGACCTCATTGGCCGCCAGGTGATGTTCCCCTACGACATTCCCGCGGGGCTGGTCGCCTCGCTCATCGGCGGCGCCTATTTCATGTGGGGGCTACGTCGGCTGTGAGCACTTACGTCTAGTGCTTACGTCCAGTACTTACGCCTAGCGGTCGAAATACGCTTTTATCACCTCGATCACGCGCTCGATGTCGCTATCGTTGATATCACGATGCACCACAAAACGCGTGGCGTAGACCAGATCGAGCAGAATATCGTGCTCCTTGAGCCACGCGGCGAGCGAGGCGATATGGCCCTTCTCGACCTGGGTGAACACCATGTTGGTCGCCTGAGACGTCACCGTGAGCCCGGGCATCGCCGCCAGACCCTCGCCCAGTCGCGCCGCGCGGCGGTGGTCGTCTTTTAACTCTTCCACATGGTGATCGAGCGCGTACTGGCAGGCCGCGGCGATGAGCCCGGATTGACGCATGCCGCCGCCGACCACCTTGCGCCAGCGCCGCGCCTCTGTGATGAACGCGTGGGAGCCCACCAGCGCCGAGCCGATTGGCGCGCCGAGCCCTTTGGAGAAACAGAGCGACACGCTATCGAACGGCCGGCACATCGCCTCGAGCGAGCTATCCGTGGCCACCATGGCGTTGAATAGCCGCGCGCCGTCCAGGTGGGTGGCGAGGCCATGCTGACGGGCGAGCGCGGTGGCTTCTTGAAGGTAGTCCGCGGGCAGCACCTTGCCGGCGATGGTGTTCTCCAACGCCAGCAGGCAGGTGCGGGCGAAGTGGGGGTCGTCGGCCTTGACCGCGGCGTCTATCTTTTCAAGCGGCAGCGTACCGTCCGAGGCGTTTTCGATCGGCTGGGGCTGAATGCTGCCCAGCACCGCCGCGCCGCCGCCTTCATAGCGGTAGGTGTGGGCGCTCTGACCAACGATGTACTCGTCACCGCGCTCGCAGTGCGCCATCAGACCTACCAGGTTGCTTTGAGTGCCGCTTGGAAAGAGCAGCGCGGCTTCTTTTCCGGCACGCTCGGCCAGGCCCTGCTGAAAGGCGTTGACGGTGGGGTCGTCGCCCCAGACGTCGTCGCCCAAGGCGGCGGCGAGCATCGCCTCGCGCATGGCCGGGCTTGGTCGGGTGACGGTATCGCTGCGTAGATCGATCACGGGGCTGGCTCCTTTCATGGCTGGCGCTTTACTTTCCGTAGGCTACGGACAAGACGATCATCAGCCGCTATGGTTAACAGAACCATAGGTAACAAAAGAATGGTTCACAGTACAGCCACGTAAAGGCGATGAAATGGATCTCAAAAGCGGTTATCCGTTCTGGGCGGTGAAAAATGGCCTGCTTGTCTCTTTTCCTCAACTGGAGCACGACCATGCCTGCGATGTGCTCGTCATCGGCGGCGGCATCACCGGCGCGCTGATCGCCGATGAGCTTTGCCAGCACGGCCACCACGTGGTGGTGGTCGAGCGCCGCGACATCGGTTGGGGCAGCTCGGCGGCGAGCACCGCGCTTTTACAGTACGAAATCGATACTCATCTGGTCGACTTGACCCAGCGCTACGACGAGCGCCACGCGGTCATGGCGTATCAGGGCTGTGCCGACGCCATCTTGACGCTCGAGCGTCTCGCCGGAGAGCTCGGTAACGTCTCTTTCGAGCGCCACGAAAGCCTTTATTACGCCACCAGCGAAGAGGACGTGCCGGCGCTTGAGGCCGAGTTCGCCCTGCGCGAGAAGCACGGCTTCGACATGCAGTGGCTCGATCGCGAGGCGCTTTATGCGGCCTACGGAATAAAGGCGCCCTGCGCGATCCTGTCGCGGCTGGCCGCCAGTCTCGACCCTTATCGCATGGCGTATCGATTGTTCGAGCGCGTGCGATGCCTGGGTGGCGAGGTGTTCGATCGCACCGAAGTGGACGCGATCGACCCTACCGCCGACGGCGTGCGGGTGCGCCTCAAAAACGGCGCCACGCTCGAGGCGGGCAAGGTAGTGATCGCGGCGGGCTATGAGTCGCAGCGCTGGTTGGATCATTCAGTGGCGAAAAATCGCAGCAGTTACGCCTTCGTGACCGACCCCATTGCGCCGGAAAAGCTCGGCAAGCTGCGCCATACGATGGTGTGGGAATCGGCCAGACCCTATCTGTACATGCGCGCCACCGACGAGGGGCGGCTTCTGGTCGGCGGCGACGACGATGACACCGATATTCCGGCGCGGCGCGACGAACGGGTCATGGACAAGGCCCATGGCCTGGCCCGCAAGGTCGAGGCCCTGTGGCCGGATCTAGAGATCAACCCGACCTTTAGCTGGGCGGGCACCTTCGCCGAAACCGAGGATGGGCTGC
This sequence comes from Halomonas sp. PAMB 3264, assembly GCF_031954245.1. Classification (NCBI taxonomy): domain Bacteria; kingdom Pseudomonadati; phylum Pseudomonadota; class Gammaproteobacteria; order Oceanospirillales; family Halomonadaceae; genus Halomonas; species Halomonas sp. PAMB 3264. Next base: position 2,853,521 of record NZ_CP134866.1, on the reverse strand, counting down.
CGTATTTTGGCGCCTGCAACCGGTGGGGGCCGCACGTCTACTTCGCCCTGGCTTACGGCGGCAACGGCATTAGCTACTCGATGATGGGCGCACCGCTTCTGCGCGCGCTGATCGAAGGCACGCCACACCCACTAGCCGACTTTTTCTCCTTTGAACGCCATCTCAGCGAGTCCGACGATGACCCCGGTTCTGTACCTGCGCGCGCTTGAGCGAAGCGATCTGCGCTTTATTCATGAGCTCAACAACAACCAGAGCGTCATGTCCTATTGGTTCGAGGAGCCCTACGAATCCTTCGATGAGCTCGAGGAGCTCTACAACAAGCATATCCATGACAACGCCGAGCGCCGTTTCGTCGTGCAAGACGCCGCTGGCGTGGCCATCGGCCTGGTCGAGCTGATCGAAATCGATTACATCCATCGAAGTGCCGAGTTTCAGATCATCGTCGCCCCGGAGCATCAGGGGCGCGGCTACGCGCGTTCGATGATCCATCAGGCGCTCGGCTACTCCTTCACCATTTTAAACCTGCACAAGGTGTACCTGATCGTCGCCGTCGAGAACACCCGGGCGGTGCACCTTTACCGCGACTGTGGCTTCATCGAGGAGGGGCATCTGGTGCAGGAGTTTTTCATCAACGGCCGCTACCGTGACGTCAAGCGCATGTACGTGCTCCAGGACGCCTATCTAAAGCGCCTTGGCTCCCGCGATTAGAAAGCGCTAGCACGCCACACTAAAAAGCCAGCGCTAGGCGCTGGCTCTGTGTTTGTGGCGGTGTAGGTAACAATGTTCGCGACGATGCTGGTCGCTTTTAAGAGGACCTGCGTTAGCCAACGTGAGCGGCGAATCCTTCCGCTGCCAAGCGCTGCCATCTGGCCTGCTCTTCCCAGAAGTTCCATACCTCGTTACGGCCGAGGTCCTGCAACATGGTAGACATTTTCGCGTGCTCCTTGTGTGCGAACACTCACAGTATAGTCGCTTTCTTGCTGCGCTGCAGCATTAAGCGATTTTTATCCGTATCGGCGCTTTAATCCGGCAAACCGGCGCAGCAGGAGCTAGGCTTGGGGAGGTTTTCCCTTTCGCGAACGGAGTCGCCAAATGAGCAAGAACGTAGCTGAAATCCTGGTCGATACCCTACAAGACGCCGGCGCCAAGCGCTGCTACGGCGTGGTAGGCGATTCGCTCAACCACTTCACTGATGCGCTCAGGACGAGCGAAATCGAGTGGGTGGGAGTGCGCCACGAAGAGGTCGGGGGCTTTGCCGCTGGCGGCGAGGCGTACATGACTGGCGAGCTTGCGCTCTGTGCAGGCTCCTGCGGGCCGGGCAGTCTGCACTTCGTCAACGGCTTGTTCGACGCCCACCGTAACAACGCACCGGTGGTGCTGATCGCCAGTCAAATTGCGTTGGGCGAGGTCGGTAACCACTTTCCCCAGGAGGTGGATCAAAGCGCGATCTTCAAGCAGTACAGCGTGTTTTGCGAAACCATCGTGTCGGCTGAGCAGGCCGGGCGCACGGCGGCCATGGCCGCCCAGGCGGCGATTGCCAAGCGCGGTGTGGCGGTGCTGATCGTGCCCGGCGACGTCATGACCCAAAAACCGTCCGGCGAGCTGAGCTTCAAGGCTCACACCTTCGACTACTCGATTCGCCCCAGCGCCCAGGCGCTGGTACCGGCGGTGCGCGAGCTCAACAAGGGCGGCAAGATCACCATTTTCGCTGGCGCCGGCTGTGAGGACGCACGCGATCAGGTGATTGCGCTGGCCGAAAAGCTCAAGGCGCCGATCGCCTGGACCTCGCGGGCCAAGAACTACATCGAGTACGACAATCCTTACCAGGTCGGCATGACCGGCGTATACGGGCTGGAAGGCGGCTACCACGCGGTGGCGGAGTGCGACACGCTGCTGCTGCTCGGCTGCAGTTTCGCGTTTGCCCAGTTCTATCCGGACGGAGCGAACATCATCCAGGTCGACCATGAGCCGACCCAGATCGGCAAGCGCTATCCGGTAGATGTCGGCATCGTTGGCACCATCGCCGAAACTTGCGAGGCGCTGGTGCAAAGTGTCCAGGCCAACGAGCACACGAGCTGGCTCGATAAATGCCTGAAACGCTATAAAAAATCCCTCGAGAAGTCGGCGCACGATACGAAGAGCAACACGACGATTCACCCCCAGGAGCTGACGCTCGCCATCGACCGGCTCAGTGATGACAACGCGCTGTTCACCGCCGATACCGGCAGCGTCAACGTCTGGATGCTGCGCCATATCCACACCGGCGCACAGCGCAAGACGCTTTCGAGCCTGCAGCACGGCACCATGGCCAACGCCTATCCTCAAGCAATGGGTATTCAACTCGCCTACCCGGGCCGCCAGGTGATCGCGCTGTGCGGCGACGGCGGGCTCTCCATGCTCATGGGCGATCTCTTGACGTTGGTGCAGCGCCAGATTCCGCTGAAAATCGCCGTATACAACAACCAGTCGCTGAGTTTCGTCGAGCTCGAACAGAAGGTGGAGGGCATGCTCGACGCCTACACCGAGCTTCAAAACCCCAACTTTGGCGATGTCGCTCGTGCCATCGGGCTCTGGGGCAAACGCGTCGAGCGCGAGGACGAGCTCGACGCCGCGGTGACCGAGTGGCTGGCCCAGCCGGGCCCGGCGCTTCTGGACGTGATGACCAACCCGATGGAGCTGGTCATGCCACCGAAAGTGGAAACCGGCCAGGTCGCTGCCACCGCGCTTTACTCCGCCAAGGCGGTGCTCAGTGGGCGTATGGATGAAGTCGTCCATCTGGTGAAAAGCAACTTCCTGAAACGCTAGTGATCAGGTAGTTAGCATCAGGCTCGCCCGCGCACAACGGGCGGGCAGTGACGTTCAAGGAGATGCCATGCGCCTGCACGTACTGTCGGATCTGCACCTCGAACACTTTCCCGGCGGGCGAATGATACCCGATGTCGAGGCGGACGCTCTGGTGCTCGCCGGCGACATCCATCGTGGCGCCGAGGGCCTTGGCTGGGCGCGGGCGCGCTTTCCCGACCTGCCCATTCTCTACGTCCCCGGCAACCATGAGTTCTACCACACTCATCTGACCGAGCACCGCCAAACCCTGGCCCGTGAAGCCAGGCGCCTGGGTATCGAGCTTCTGGACAACCGCGCACTCACCCTGGGGGGGGTGCGTTTTTATGGCACTACGCTCTGGACCGATTTCAACCTGTACGCCGAGGATCCCGCCCGCAGTTTTGAGGCGTGTGCTCGGAAAGCCCGCCGGCTGATGCCAGATTATCAGATCATCACCGACGGGCAGGGTGAGGTTTTCACCCCTGAGGCGAGTCAGGCGCTTCATCGCGAGGCGCTCGGCTGGCTGACCCGGGCGCTAAGTGAGCCTTTTGAGGGCCCGCGCGTGGTCATCAGCCACCACGCACCGCTTCGCGACTGCATTCCCCTGCAATACGTCGGCGATGTGCTCTCCCCGGCGTTCGCCTCGCACCTGGCACCGCTAATGGGGCGTATGGATCTCTGGGTACACGGCCACGTGCACGAGCCGGTGGATCTGTTGCAGGAGGGAACGCGGGTGGTGGCCAATCCGGGCGGGTATCCGGAGGAGGTGGGCCGTTATCGCTTTCGCGAGGATCTGGTTCTGCACCTTTAACGTTGCGATCGTCTTGACGCCGTCATGACATAAAGCTTGATTCGGTTTCGAGAACAAACACCCGTTTTTTACAGTTTAACGTTGATCAAGGATTAAACTTTGGTCGCGTTTTCGGTTTTTACGCTTGCCCCGTACAGCGCTTGTTCTTAATCTTCTACTTGTATGATGTATTATCAATAACTTCTAAAGTACCGCCTGCAGTGCGCCAGACGTTGTCAACCATCAGGTGGTGGAAGGTCGCCAAGGGCCTTGAGACGAAGAGCCGTTCTCTTTAAAGCAACAACTCACTATGAACGCAAAAGGTACGCTTATGCTAACCAAAAAAACGCTGATGAGTGTTAGTGTCGCTGGTCTTATGACAGGGCTCGCCCTGAGTTCCGGTGTCGTCATGGCGCAGGATGCCCAGCTACGCGGCAACGTCCGTGTCGTGATCGGGTCGACCTCGACCGGCGGCGACACCTACCAGAATGCCAGCATCGTGGTAGACCGTCTGGCCGAGCATCTCGGTTTGAACATGAAAGTCGATGCCGTGGGCGCAAGCTCTGCGTTTCGCACGCTGGATCGGGATTCCCGGGGCAATACCCTGATGATTTTCCACGATCAGTCCTATCTTGGCCATCTTTACGGCGTCGAAGGCTACGACGACGTTTTCGAGAACTACACCGTTGGGCCGACGATCGCCATCAACCCCGGCAATGCCTACCTGGTGCCCATGGACTCGCCTTACCAGACGCTCGACGATGTCGTCGCCGCGGTAGGCAATGGCGAAACCGTGCGCGTGGCCATTCAGCCTGGCGGCGTTTCAGAGATCGGTTACAGCGCGCTTAAAAATGCGATTGCCATCGAGCATCCGGGCCAGGAAGAGAACCTGGTGGCCGTCAATACCGGCTCTCAGTCCGACAAGAACCAGCAGCTGTTCGACGGCCAGGCCGATATTATCAACGGCAGTGTCCAGGCCAACGAGCAGTACACGCGTCTGCCGGAAGACGACCAGAAGGCCATGCGCTTTATCTGGCTGACCGCGCGCCAGGACACCATCGAACAGGCGCCGGAAGAGGGGCTGGGTCAGACAAGCCGCGAGCAGCTTCTCGAATACGTCGAGCCTAACGTGACGGTCACCATGGGCGATGACGAAAACTTCACCTTCGATAAGGAGTTCTTCTTCCTTTATAACAAGGAGATGGATCAGGGCATCGTCGATCAGATCGACGAGGCGCTGGCCGAGATCTACGACGAAGGCGAGATTCAGCAAGCCCAACTGGACGCCTTCTTCATCCCCGATTTCAAGCCTTCCGCTGAAGCCTCCGAGTATCTGCAAGAGAAAATGTCGCGCTACGAAGAGATCATCAGCAACCTTGATTAAGCAAACGGCGACCGGTGGGCCTGCCCATCGGTCGCTCATCCCCAACTAGGCGCGTGACGGACGTTCTCCCGAGAGCCCGGCGCGCGCCGAGTTTACGTTCTTGGAGCCGTTATGGCGTCAGATCCGTTGAGCGTTTCGATCGATTTCGAAACGTCGCACCTGTTTTTCCCCCACATCGTTCACTGGGTATTGGCTGGGCTGTTCGCGCTCATTCTGGTAACGAAAGTGGTGCCTTTTTTGGCCGCGGTCAAACGCGGAGAACGCACTCTGCCCATCATCGGTGAGTCGAGAGATTCCGCGCGCTTTTTCGGCACGCTGGCGCTGATCTGTGCCTACTTCTACCTGATGGCCGTGGTTGGCGATCTGTTCCCCTATACCGGGTATGGCTTTTTGTTCGTGTCGATGGCTTTTGTGCTGGTCATGTCACTGATGTATCTCCACGAGTGGACGAAAAAAGCGCTCATCATCGTCGTGATCAATGCCATCGTCGCGCCGACGCTTGCCTGGTTCGTGCTCGCCAAGCTCTTCACCATTACTCTGCCGTGACCGGAGCGGGTATATCGCCATGGAATTTCTAACCTTTATCGATCTCTCCTTTTTAATGCTCGTCAGCTTTGGCACCCTCGTGGGTATCATCTTTGGCGCGATTCCAGGCATGACCGCCACCATGGCGGTGGCCGTGTGTTTGCCGCTGACCTATGCACTGGGCTTGAATCACGGGCTTGCGCTGCTGCTGGGCCTCTACGTCGGCGGTATTTCCGGCGGCATGGTGCCCGCGGTGCTGTTGAATATTCCCGGCACGCCATCCTCGATCACCACGACCTTTGACGGCTACCCCATGGCCCAGAAGGGGGAAGGCGAAAAGGCGCTGCGCGTCTGCGTGATCGCCTCATTGGTGGGCGGGCTGGTCAGCGCGCTGGTACTGTTTTTGTTTGCGCCGCTTCTGGCCGACTTTTCGATCAAGTTCTCCTACGTGGAGAAGTTTCTCATCATTTTGCTGGCACTTTCCGTCATCGCCTCGCTTTCCAGCAGCATGCTGATCGGCATTTTCAGCGGCGTGATCGGCATCTGGCTCAGCCTGATCGGTGATTACAGCATCTCCGATGGCGGCAACGGCCATACCCGGCTGATGTTCGATTTCATGGAACCCTATCTGTTCGAAGGCTTTTCACTGCTGCCCGTGCTGATCGGTATTTTTGGTATTTCCACCATTTTGCTCGAGGCGGAAAAGGGCGTGAAGCGCGACATGGCCGGTGAGCGTATTAAGATCGGTAAGGAAGGCGGCTTCTCGTTCTCGATTTTCAAGGGTAGCTTCACCAATCTGACGCGCTCCTCGTTCATCGGGACCTTCGTCGGCATGCTGCCAGGCGTGGGTGGCAGTGCGGCATCCGTGCTCGCCTACACCCAGGAAAAGAATCTGGCGAAGGACTCCTCGCAGATGGGCAAGGGCGCCCCGCAAGGGTTGATCGCGTCAGAATCGGCCAACAACGCGCTGACTGGCGGCGCCTTGATTCCGCTGTTGTCGCTGGGTATTCCGGGAGACTCTACCACGGCCGTTTTGATCGGCGCGTTCACCCTTCAGGGCATTCAGGTCGGGCCGCTGTTCATTCCGGAAAACCACGACACCTGGTACGTCATGATGACGGCGCTGGTGCTGGCGAACTTCATCATGTTCGGACTGATGTTCTTTGCCATCAAGCACATTGCCAAGGTGGTGATGGTGCCCAAGCACATTCTGTACCCGCTCATCGTCATGATGTGTGTGGTGGGCGCTTACGCGATCAATTACGGCATCATGTTCGATGTCTGGACGCTTTTGATCTTTGGGGTGCTGGGCTATCTGATTCAGAAAATCGGGCTTGAAGTCGCGCCGCTGATCATTGGGTTCATTCTGGGTAGCCAGGCGGAAGTCTACTTCGTCAAGAGCCTTGAATCCTTCGGCACCTATAGCATTTTCTTCACCAAGAGCCCGATCGCCATGGTGCTCTGGGGGCTGATTGCCGCATCCGTGCTGTTTGCCATCGTGATGGGCTTCAAGTCCCGCGCTCGGCAGAAGATGGAGCTGAGTCAAATGCATGACCCTTCGCACACCGATTCAGGAGCGCATCATGACTCACGTAACGACTAATTCACGCGTCATTCAGGTACACCCGAGCGACAACGTTGCTATCGTGATCGAGCATGGCGGCCTCGAAGCGGGGGTGACGATCAACGACGACTGCACGACCACGATGCCGATCCCGCAGGGCCACAAGGTGGCACTCAAGCCGATCGAGCAAAACGATGACATTGTGCGCTACGGCGAGGTGATCGGCACCGCGGTCGTGGCCATCGAGCGCGGCGCGCACGTCAACGAGCACAACGTGCGCCTGCCGGTTGCCCCGGCGCTCGAGGAGCTGCCGCTGGCAACCCGCCAGCCCCCGGCGCAGGAGCCGCTCGAAGGCTACACCTTCGAGGGGTTTCGCAACCCCGACGGCAGCGTTGGCACCAAAAACGTATTAGGGATTACCACCAGCGTTCAGTGCGTGGCCGGCACCGTGGAGTACGTGGTCGCGCGGATCAAGCGCGAGCTTTTGCCGCGTTTTCCCAACGTCGATGACGTGGTCGGGCTCAATCACAGCTATGGCTGCGGCGTGGCGATCAACGCGCCGGCGGCGATCGTGCCCATTCGCACGCTCAAGAATATCGCGCTCAACCCGAATTTCGGTAACGAGATCATGGTGATCGGGCTTGGCTGTGAAAAACTCCAGCCCTCGACGCTGCTCGAAGACCGCCCGGTGAAGATTTACGAAAATACCGAAGCCGCCGATCCCGAAGCCAACGTACTGAGTCTGCAGGACGAGAGCTTCGAAGGCTTTGGCGAGATGGTCGACGGCATTCTGGCCATGGCCGAGCGCCATCTCGAGCGCCTTAACAAGCGAAGCCGCGAAACCTGCCCGGCCTCGGAATTGGCGGTCGGCATGCAGTGTGGCGGCAGCGACGCTTTCTCCGGCGTGACGGCCAACCCGGCGGTGGGCTTTGCCACGGATCTGATCGTGCGTGCCGGCGGCAGCGTCATGTTTTCTGAAGTGACCGAAGTGCGCGATGCCATTCATCTGCTGACCCCGCGGGCCATCGACCGTGACGTCGGCCAGGCGCTGATCGATCAAATGGCCTGGTACGATGACTATCTTTTGCAAGGCCAGGCCGATCGTAGCGCCAACCCATCCCCGGGTAACAAGAAGGGGGGGTTGAGCAACGTGGTCGAGAAGGCGCTGGGCTCGGTCATCAAGTCCGGTAATTCGCCGATCGTCGACGTCATCGGCCCGGGCGAGCGCCTGCGGCGCAAGGGACTTACCTTCGCGGCCACGCCGGCCAGCGACTTCATCTGCGGCACACTCCAGCTGGCCGCCGGCATGAACCTGCAGGTCTTCACCACCGGGCGCGGTACACCCTACGGGCTTGCCATGGTGCCCGTGCTCAAGGTGGCGACCAACTCGCACCTGGCCAAGCGCTGGCACGACATCATCGACCTGGACGCCGGGCGTATCGCCACCGGCGAGGCCAGTATCGAGGATCTTGGCTGGGAGCTTTTCCATCTGATCCTCGATATCGCCAGCGGCCGTAAACAGGCCGCCGCGGACCGTTTGGGCATTCACAACGACCTGGTGCTTTTCAATCCAGCGCCGGTTACCTGAACACCTTTTATCGCTTTCACTGGTTTCAACAAGAGAGTCAATCGCCATGTTTCCCAAAATCAAATCAATGAAGGTCGTTCCCGTTGCCGGCTACGACGGTTTTCTGCTTAACCTGAGCGGTGGCCACGCGCCCTGGTTCATTCGCTGCGTCGTCATTCTTGAAGACGATGCGGGCAACAAGGGGGTAGGGGAGATTCCTTCGAGCGAAGGCATTCTCAAGGGACTGGAGCAGTGTCGCGATATCGTCGAAGGCTCGACCATCAACGCGTTCAAACAGACGCTGAACAGCGCCCGCGTGGCGCTTTCAAAAAACGGGCGCGAAGAGCGCGGTCGTCAAACCTTCGATCTGCGCGTGGCGGTTCACGTCATCACCGGACTCGAGTCGGCGCTTCTGGATCTTTACGGCCAGGCCGTGGGCCTGCCGGTGGCGGATCTGTTGGGGCAGTACGGCCGCCAGCGCGATGAAGTCGAGGCGCTGGGCTATCTGTTCCTGCTGGGCGACCCGGGCAAGACGGACCTGCCTTACCCGAAAGCGACCGACCCGAAAGACGCGTGGGACGAAGTGCGCTACCAGGAAGCGCTCACGCCGGACGCGGTTGCCAACCTGGCCAAGGCCGCTTATGAGCGCTACGGCTTCAAGGACTTCAAGCTCAAGGGCGGGGTGCTCAGAGGCGAGGAAGAGGCCGACTGCATCCGCGCGCTGCACGACGCGTTCCCGGAGGCGCGCTTGACGCTCGACCCCAACGGTGCCTGGAAACTCGATGAGGCCGTTCGCGTGCTGGATCCGATCAAGCACCTTCTGAGCTACGCCGAGGACCCCTGCGGTCAGGAAGAGAGTTACTCCGGCCGCGAAACCATGGCCGAGTTCAAAAAGCGCACGGGCCTGCCGACCGCGACCAACATGATCGCGACCGATTTCAAACAGCTGCAGTACGCCGTTCAGCTCAACGCGGTCGATATTCCGCTGGCCGACTGTCACTTCTGGACCATGCAGGGTGCGGTCATGGTGGGTGAGCTTTGCAACGAGTGGGGCATGACCTGGGGCTCGCACAGCAACAACCACTTCGATATTTCGCTGGCCATGATGACCCACGTGGCCGCGGCGTGTCCGGGCGAGATCACCGCGATCGACACGCACTGGATCTGGCAGGACGGCCAGCGCATCACCAAAGAGCCGTTCCTGATTCGCGACGGCAAGCTGAAGGTACCGTCGACGCCAGGCCTTGGCGTCGAGCTCGACGAAGAGCAGCTAATGGCCGCGCATCGACTCTACAAGTCGCTGGACGTGACCCAGCGCAACGACGCCATGGCGATGCAGTACCTGGTCGCGGGCTGGGAGTTCGATCCCAAGCGCCCGGCGCTGGTTCGCTAACACGCGAGTTTTATCAGAAAGTGGTAAGGGCCATCAGGCATTCAACGCCTGTTTGGCCCTTTTTTTTGGCCTGGCATCATTAATAAAAGAGAGGGCCGGGTAATATTTTCCCTACACGGTTTAGCCTATCTTCAGAGCCGAACACTTTGCGTTTTTAACTTGCAATACCGCTTGTCATTTCTTCTGAAAAATTTGATTCGTTGGCTATCGAGATTTAGAAGTTACCGCTTAGTGGTGCGCCGCTTTTGGGTAGTTTAAAACACTGACTTTGGTCGTATGTTCAAACGCTGAAACTGCGGCTAGCTTGTAGCTGTATGATTAAATACATATGACTTTAAAAACGATGTTGGTTGCAACTATCTAAAAATCAAAAGCCAATAACTGGGGCAATAATAATGAACAAGATGAACGGTTTATTCGTGGGCGCAGCGTCGCTGTCGCTACTGCTGGCGGGAAGCGCTGCCATGGCTCAGGATTTTCAGGGGCCTGTCAGGATCATTGTGCCTTTTGCGCCAGGCGGTACGTCCGACATTCTCGCGCGCTATATAGCGCCGGAGCTCTCCGATGCGATTGGTCAGCCCGTTATCGTCGAGAACAAGGCGGGCGCGGGCGGCAATATTGGCGCCGACTTCGTTGCCAAGGCCGACCCCAATGGCCATACACTACTGCTTTCCGATTTGACCGCGCTATTGGCCGCCCCCAGTGTTTTGCAAAGCGTTGCCTACGATATCGAAACGGACCTCGACCCCGTGACGATGGTGTCGTACTCGCCCTACGTACTGGGTGTTTCACCCAATCACGAGTTCGAAAGTTTCGATGCCATGGTCGAGTATTCCCGCGCCAATCCCGGCGAACTCGCCGTTGCCACGTCGGGCGTTGGCGCCAACAACCATATTACGACCGAACGGTTGATCCAGGAGCTGGGATTGGACTGGACCGTTATCGCTTACCGAGGCGGCTCTGATGCGACTCGCGCCGTGGTATCCGGTGAAAGCGATATGCTGCTAAACGGCACGACCGCTTCGCTGCCGTTTGTCCTGAACGATCAGATGCATGCGTTGGCGGTCACCGGGGAAGAGCGGCTTGAAGAGCTGCCCGACGTGCCTACGTTTCGAGAGCTGGGCCTTCCAGGCGAGCTTGATGGAACCTATCAGGGCATTCTCATAACGGCCGGTAGCCCACCCGATATCACCGAGCGCCTTCAAGCCGAGCTTGCTGCCATCCTGTCGACCGAAGAGCTTCAAGCGAAAATCGCCGAGCAGGGTGGCCAAGCTAGGCCGTCCGAGTCACCTGACGAGCTGCGAGCGTGGATGACGGCGCAGAAAAGCGAGCTTGAAAGCTTCATTGAAAGCGCGGGTATCGGTCAGTAATCGTGTTCCTGTGAACTGACTCAAACATGTCCTGCTTGAAAGAGCAGGGCATTGTTCCTTGGCTATGTTCTTTGGCTACGTTCTTTTGGATACGAGATGCGCGCCATGCATATATTTACCAACCGCGATTTTTTGGCAGGACTCGTTTGCCTGCTCATATCGGCGCTCGTTCTCTGGCAGGCGCAGGCGTATGACATGGGCAGTCTAAGGAGCATGGGGCCCGGCTATCTTCCCCGTTTTCTTGGCATGTCGCTTTGTGTTCTTGGGCTTGTCACCATGGCAATGTCGGCTAAAACGGCAACCGCGTTTCCCAAACTCAATGTGAGAGCGTTGGTATGCATCACGGTGGCGATCGTGGTCTTCGCCTTGCTCATGAGGCCGGCGGGGCTTTTCCTGGCGACCATGATGCTGGTGTATCTATGCGGTCTTAGCGAAAAAACCTTCAAGCCCATCAAGCTCACCGCGCTGGGGTTGGTGCTGTGTTTGATCTCCTACCTCGTCTTTATCCTGAGCCTTAACATGCCCATTCGCCTGTTTCCCTGGAGTTTCTAATGGAAATTTTAAATAACCTGGCGCTCGGGGTCTCTGTTGCTTTTACCATCGAAAATCTCATGTACTGCGCGCTGGGCGTCACCGTGGGGATGCTGATCGGCGTCATTCCCGGGGTGGGGCATCTGGCCGCCATCTCGATGCTGCTGCCGCTCACCTACTACGTGCCCGCCACGACGGCTCTGGTCATGCTGGCCGGTATTTATTACGGCGCTCAATACGGAGGGTCGACGGCCGCTATTTTGTTGAACCTGCCGGGTACGCCTTCATCGTCGGTGGTATGCCTTGACGGGTATCCCATGACCAAGGACGGGCGGGCCGGCGTTGCGCTATTCATGACGACGATCGCGTCGTTCGTGGGAAGCTTTATTACCGTGATCGTGCTGGCCGCCTTCGCCCCGCCGCTGGCCAACTTCGCCGTCGCTTTCAACTCGGCCGATTACTTCGCCATGATGCTTTTAGGGCTGGTGGCGGCCGCGATTCTCGTACAGGGCAACCCGGCAAAAGGGCTGGCTGCGGTCGTGTTCGGCCTCATCCTGGGCGTGGTGGGGACCGATGTAAGCACCGGGCTTCAACGCTACACCTTTGGTTTCACGTTTCTTTATGACGGCCTGAATATCGTTGCCATTGCCATGGGCATTTTTGGCGTCACCGAGGTGGTGGCCAACGTTGGCAAAGTGATCCAGATAAAAGACGACAAAAAGATCACGTTCAAATCGCTGCTGCCGACTCGACGCGATATCAAGGAGAGCATTTTCCCGATGTTGAGGGGAACGGGCATTGGAACGGGCATCGGTATATTGCCGGGAACCGGCACCTCGATAGGATCGTTCATCGCCTATGCCGTGGAAAAGCGAATTTCGAAAAACCCGGAAAAATTTGGCAAGGGCGCCATCGAAGGAATCACGGCGCCGGAGAGCGCCAACAACGCCGCCGCTCAGTCAGCGTTCATTCCTACCCTGACGCTGGGGATACCCGGCGATGCGGTCATGGCGCTGATGCTGGGGGCGCTTTTGATTCATGGCATTACGCCTGGACCCAACGTGATTTCCGATAGTCCGGATCTTTTTTGGGGGCTGGTCATCAGCTTTTTGATTGGGAACGTGCTGCTTTTGATTCTCAATATTCCGATGGTCGGCTTGTGGGTAAGGCTTTTGAAGATACCCTATCCGATTCTCTATCCCTCGATCATTCTTTTCATCGTTATCGGCGTTTACAGCATTAATTACTCGAACATGGATATCGTGCTGGTCGCGCTGTTTGGCGTGATGGGATGTTTGTTTTTACTGTTGGGGTTCGAGCCGGCGCCCTTGCTTCTCGGGTTCATTTTGGGGCCGATGATGGAGGAGAACTTCCGTCGCGCCATGCTGCTTAGCCGTGGCGATTTGATGGTATTCCTCGAGAGGCCGGTGAGCGCCGCTTTCTTCGCCATGATCGCTGCATTGATCGTTTGGTCGATCGTGTCAGCGCTTCGAAAGAAGCGGGTATCCGTAAGCGCCGAGTATTAGCCTTTAGGTGTTCCATGAAAAGCGCCTTGTCGAGCTACTACAGCCGTATTTTACGGCGATCGCCCGGTCAGCCAGGGAAAATACCAGGACTCATTTTGAGTTCATGAAGGATTAGCCTAAAGTCTAGAGGTGTATTTGTATGATGTATGACAAGATGCACCAATATACTGCTGCTGCCCTCGTTTCGAGCGCCCTGCGTTGGGGCATTGCACCATCGTCAGCTACGTTAGCTTGCTAAACTAACAAGAGGATTTGTAATGAATTTTTCTAAACAAGAGCTTAAAGCCTCCATTACCGATGGCCTGCTGTCATTCCCGGTGACCGACTTCGATGCCAATGGCAAATTCGATGCCGACAGCTATCGCAAGCGCTTGCTGTGGTTGAAGGAGTATGAAGTCTCTGCGCTGTTTGTCGCCGGTGGTACGGGCGAGTTTTTCAACATCACCCTGGACGAGTTCCGCGAAATCGTCGAAGTCGCGGTCGAAACGATCGGTGGCCACGTGCCGATTATCGCCAGTGCCGGCCAAAGCGCCGAGCTTGCCCAGCAGCACGCGAAGATCGCTCAGGAAGCCGGCGCCGACGGTATCCTGCTGATGCCTCCTTACCTGACCGAGTGCTCTCAGGAAGGCATCGTCGAGTATGCGGCGAGCGTCTGCCAGTCGACGGACCTGGGCGTTATCTATTACAACCGCGCCAACGGCTATTTGAACGTCAACGCCGTCAAGTCGCTGGCCGACCAGTGCGACAATCTGATCGGTTTGAAAGATGGCAAGGGCGACATGCAGGCGCTCAACATCACCATCAAGACGCTGGGCGACCGCCTTGGCTACGTGGGCGGCGTACCGACGGCCGAAATCATCGCCGAAGCGTACCTAGCGATCGGCGTGAGCACCTACTCGTCTGCGGTCTTCAACTTCGTACCCGACATGGCCGTCAAGTTTTACAAGGCGCTGCGTCAGGGAGACAGCGAGTTCGTTGCCAAGGCCACGCGCGAGTTCTTCATTCCGTTCGTCACGCTGCGCGACACCACGCCTGGCTACGCGGTGAGTCTGATCAAGGCCGGCGCTGACATCGTGGGCTACCCCGGTGGCCGCGTACGTGCGCCGCTGACCATGCCCAACAGCGATCAAGTCGGTCAGCTGAAAAAGCTCGTCGAGAACGCCAAGTCGCTCTAAGCGTTTGAAAAAAATCGCCGGGTAGCGCGGCCTGCCCGTCGTTGCCCGGCGAATGCAAATGATGGTTCATGCGCGCATGGATCGATGGAGACGTGTATGCCCACCCCCAATACGCCCACTATCACCGACATGCGTGTCATTCCCGTTGCCGGACGTGACAGCATGCTGCTCAATATCGGTGGCGCCCATTCCCCGTATTTCACCCGTAACCTGATTATCCTCACGGATAGCGCCGGCAACGTTGGCGTGGGTGAAGCGCCCGGCGGCGATACGATTCAACAGTCGCTGGAGAAAGCGCGCGCGCTGGTCGTGGGTCAGTCCCTTGGCAAGCTGCGCTCGCTGGTCGCCTCACTCAACCGTGATGGCCAGAGCGCTGACTTCGAGGATTTTGGCAAGGGCTCCTGGACGTTCGAGCTTCGCATCAACGCCGTCGCGGCACTTGAAGCCGCGCTGCTTGACCTGATGGGCAAGTTCTTGGGCGTGCCCGTGGCGGAGCTATTGGGCAACGGCAAACAGCGCGACGCGGTCGATGTGCTGGGCTATCTCTTCTTTATCGGAGAAGGGCATTCGACACCGCTGGATTTCCGGCGGGGTACGCAGGGGCTTAACCACGACTGGTATCGCCTGCGCGACGAGGCGGCCATGACCCCGCAGGCGGTCGTCGAACTCGCGCAAGCGGCTCATGACCGCTACGGCTTCAAGGATTTCAAGCTCAAGGGCGGGGCGCTTCCCGGCGAGCAGGAGATCGAGGCGGTCACCGCGCTACACAACGCGTTTCCCGAAGCGCGCACCACGATCGATCCCAACGGCGCCTGGTCACTTCAGGAAGCGATCACGCTGTGCAAGAACCTGCATGGCGTCATCGCCTACGCCGAAGACCCGTGCGGAGCGGAGCAGGGATTCTCGGGCCGCGAGATTCTCGCCGAGTTCCGTCATGCAACGGGCCTGCCGGTGGCCACCAATATGGTGGCGACGAACTGGCGTGAAATGGCGCACGCGCTGATGCTGCGCTCGGTCGATATTCCGCTGGCGGATCCACACTTCTGGACGCTGTCTGGCGCGGTGCGCGTCTCGCAACTATGCCAGGACCATGGCATGACCTGGGGTTCCCACTCCAACAATCACTTTGATATTTCGCTGGCCATGTTTGCCCACGTGGGTGCCGCCGCGGTTGGGCGCACGACGGCGCTGGATACGCACTGGATCTGGCAGGAAGGCGATGCGCGTTTGACGCACAATCCGCCGGAAATCAAAAACGGCCAGGTGGCGGTCACCGATGCGCCAGGGCTTGGCATCGACATCGACATGGCCGAAATCGAGAAAGCCCACGCGCTTTATCGCAGCCTGCCCGCCGGTGGCCGCAATGATGCCACGGCCATGCAGTACCTGATCGACGGATGGACGTTCGATCCCAAGCGCCCGGCGCTGGTTCGCTAACCGTCGATGCCCGGATATGACTCGCTCACTATCCGGGTTTTTCAACCTGAGTAAGAGGTCAATCAACAATGAAAAAGCTACTCGGTAGTGTCACGCTCGCCATCACGATGGTGGCCGCAGGCCAGGCGGCTGCGGATTACCCCACCAAAAACATCAGCATGATCGTACCGTTCTCTGCCGGCGGCGGTAACGATACGTTCGTGCGTGCGCTTCAGCCCTTGATCGAAGAGCAGCTGGGCCAAACGCTGGTGATTCGTAACATCGCCGGTGGCGGTGGTGCGGTCGGCATGTCGCGCGCCGTTGCCTCGCCGGCGGACGGCTACACGCTGCTGGCAGCCAGCAACGCGATGCTCACACTCGAGGCGATGGGCAACGTGGCGTTCACCCACGATGATTTCGATTTCATCGCCAAAATCGTCGAAGAGCCCTACCTGGTCGCGGTCAGCAGCGACAGCCCCTACCAGGATCTCGAAAGCCTGGTAGAAGCGGCTTCGGCCGGCTCCATTCGCGTTGGCTCTTCCGGCGTTGGCTCGTCGGCCTATATCACCGCCAACGCCATCGCCGATCGTACGGATACCACGTTCAACCTGATTCCCTACCCGGGCGGCTCGGAAGCCATTTCCGCTGCCATGGGCGGGCACGTCGAAGCCGTCGTGTTGGGCGGTGCCGAGCTTCGCTCCGCGCTCGAGTCGGGCCGCTTGAACGCGCTCGCTACCACCTACGCCGAGCGCAGCGACAACCTGCCAGACGTGCCGACGTTCCAGGAGTCCGGTTATGACCTGACGCTGACCGTATGGCGCGGCATCGTAGGCCCGAAAGGTCTGCCGGACGAAGTGGAAGAGGCGTGGGTCGCCGCCATTCAGCAGATCGTCGAAGACGGCTCCTACGAAGAAACGGCAAACAATCTGGGGACAGAGCTTGCACCGCTTTACGGTGAAGAACTCGACGCCTTCATCGATGAGTCGGCCACGATCATGCGCGAAGCCGCGGGTGATCTGGCTCAGTAATCGCGACCCCCATGCGCTGTTGGGCACCCCGTGCCCGGCAGCGTGGCTGTATCAGGCGCTTTGCGCCCGGGTATAAAAGTTGCCAGGTAATCGTATGGAACGTGATATTGGAAAACCGCTGTTTGATATTTTCCTGCTGATCGTATCGGCCAGTGCGTTCGTCGCGGCGTCGGCCTTGCCCAACGTCAACATCCCCGGCGATCTGTCGGCTTCCTTCTTTCCGCAGTTTCTGTCTGCTCTCGTGTTCCTCCTGGCCATTCCCTGCCTGATCAAGGACACCCGGCAATGGCGAAGCGCAAGAGGCGCCGAGCCATCTTCCAGCGCCACTTCCACGGCGCGCGGAGTCGCCCAGTGGGGGTTCATCATTGCCGCACTCATTGGCTATATCTACACGTTCGAACGGCTTGGCTACATCGCCAGCACGGCGCTGTTCATCTTTTTGTGCGTGATGGGGCTGACCGTGATTAGTGGTACCTGGACGACGCTGTCGAAGTCGAAAAAAGGGCTGTCGGTTTTGTTCGCACTGATTTTCTCGGTCGTACTGGCGGGCTGTATTTTTTACGTCTTTACCGATCTTTTCCAAATTCCGCTCCCGACGTGACCGGACATCCTCGAGTTGATATTTAGGAGGCTTACATGATTTCCGGTTATCTCGAAGGCCTGGGCATGGTGCTTCAGCTGAGCACCTTGCTGGCGATCGCCGGCGGCACGCTGCTGGGCATCATCATGGGTTCGCTACCCGGGTTGACCTCGGCAATGGCGATCGCGCTGCTGTTACCCGTGACCTTCGGCATGCCGCCGGTTGCGGGAATCGGCATGCTGCTGGGCGCGCTCTGTGGGGCAGGGGCCAGCGGCTCGATCCCCGCCATTTTGCTCAACATTCCCGGAACGCCTTCGTCGGTGGCGACCACCTTCGACGGTTTTCCAATGGCGCAAAAAGGCGAAGCAGGGCGGGCGCTGGGTCTGGCGATCGTGGCGTCCTTCTTTGGCGGTGTTGCCAGCATGGTGATTCTCAGCCTGCTGGCGCCGCCCATCGCCGAATTCGCCCTGCGGTTCGGGCCGGCGGAGTACTTCTCTCTGAGTATCTTTGGTCTCGTCATCATCGCGTCCGTGGCGGGCAAGTCGCTGATCAAGGGGCTGATCGCCGGTATCATCGGCTTTTTTATCTCGACGATCGGCACCGACCCCATCACCGGCGTGGGGCGCTTTACGTTCGATGAGCTCTCGCTGCTGACCGGGGTCAATCTGCTGCCCGCCTTGATTGGCTTGTTCGCGGTGTCCCAGGTACTCAAGGATACCTTCGAGTACGACCCGAACGAGCGAATGAAGGAGAGCACTCACCGGATCGATATTGCCCGTCCGCGGTTCATCGAAACGTTGAAGCACTGGAAAGCGGTTTTGGTGGGCATCGTTTCGGGGTCGGTGGTCGGGCCGATACCCGGCGCCGGGGGCAGTATTGCCTCGCTGGTCGCCTACGATCAAACGCGGCGGTTCTCGAAAACGCCGGATAAATTCGGCACCGGGCACGCACCGGGCATCGTCTCTGTCGAAAGCGCCAATAACGCGCTATTGGGCGGGGCACTCATTCCGACGCTGGCGCTGGGGATTCCCGGCGAAGCCGCCACGGCGGTGCTGCTGGGCGGCCTGATGATCCAGGGCATTACGCCCGGGCCTTTACTCTTTGCCGATCAAAGTGGCACCGTTTACGGCATTTTCCTGGCGTACCTGGCGGCGAACATCTTCATGCTCTTGATTATGTGTCTGGGCATCAAGCTGTTCATTCGCGTGCTGATGGTGCCTAGAAAACAGCTGCTGGCGGCCATTCTGGTGTTCTGTTTCATCGGCGTTTACGGCGTCGATGGCGATGTTTTCAATCTCTATCTGATGCTTGGTTTTGGCGTGCTGGGGTATTTTCTCAATCGCTACGATTTTGGTACCGCGCCGGTGATTCTGGGGCTCATTCTGGGGCCCATTGCCGAGGCCAATTTGCGCCGTGGGCTGCAGTCCTTCCAGGGGGACTGGACGCCCTTTTTCACACGCCCCATTAGTCTGGCGTTTCTGGTCGTGGCGCTTGGATTGCTGGCGCTGACCCTGTGGCAAAACTATCGCTCGAGCCAGGCACGCGTGGCGTCCGAGCAGGGCGGCGATTAGTCACTCAATGCCCATTACCCGCGTGCGGGTTTGTTAAACTACACGCGTTCGATTGTGAGCTACACTTTTCGTCTTCGGGAAGGATCATGAGCTCGCTTGGGTTGTCTGACGGATGCGTCAGACAGCCAGAAAAACCACTCTCATCGCAGGAGGCAAGATGAATCTAACAGGTGAAATGCTGATCGGACAGAAAGCCGTCAAGGGCTCTCGTGATCCCATTCAGGCCATCAATCCGGCTACCAATGAGCGGCTGGAGCCTGGCTATGCTGGCGGTACGCAAGCAGAGGTAGATCAAGCCTGCCAGCTTGCATGGGATGCTTTCGATGCGTATCGGGAAACGTCGCTTGAAGACCGCGCTGTCTTTCTCGAAACCATCGCCGACGAAATCGAAGCGTTGGGCGATGCACTCGTCGAGCGTGCCGTGGCGGAGTCCGGACTGCCCCAGGCACGTATTCAGGGCGAGCGCGGCCGTACCTGTGGCCAGCTTCGCATGTTCGCTAAAACCGTTCGCGCCGGCGAGTGGCTGGACGTTCGCGTAGACCCGGCCATGCCGGATCGTCAGCCGATGCCGCGTGGCGACCTGCGCCAGCGTCACATCGCGCTGGGCCCGGTCGTGGTCTTCGGCGCCAGCAACTTCCCGCTGGCCTTCTCAGTGGCCGGCGGTGACACCGCCTCTGCACTCGCTGCGGGCTGCCCGGTGATCGTCAAGGCGCACGCCGCTCACCCGGGAACCGGCGAGCTGGTCGGCCGCGCCATTCAGGCGGCGGTCAAGAAGTGCAGTCTGCCGGAAGGCGTGTTCTCGCTGATGTTCGGCTCGGGCCGTGAAGTCGGCACCGCGCTGGTCAGCGACGAGCGCATCAAGGCGGCCGGCTTCACCGGTTCGCGCAGCGGCGGTATCGCGCTTTGGAAGGCCGCTCAGTCGCGTCCGGAGCCCATTCCCTTCTACGCGGAAATGAGCTCGATCAACCCGGTGTTCCCGCTGCCGGCGGCGCTCAAGGCGCGCGGCGAGGAGATGGGCAAGGCCTTCGTTGGCTCGCTCAACATGGGCGCGGGCCAGTTCTGCACCAACCCAGGCCTGGTCATTGCACTCAAGGGCCCGGAACTTGACGCGTTCCTGAAAGCGGCAGGCGAGGCCGTCGAGCAAAGCGGCGCGCAAACCATGCTGACGCCCGGCATTTTCGAAGCCTACGAGCAGGGCGTTGAGAGCCTGCAGGAGAGCGGCAAGGCGCAGGAAGTGGCGCGTGGCCAGAAGGGTGAAAGCCCCAACCAGTGCCAGCCGGGTCTGTTCAAGACTAGCGCTCAGGATTTCCTCTCAAGCGAAGCGCTTCAGGGCGAAGTCTTTGGCTCGACGTCGCTGGTGGTCGAGTGCGCCGATGAAGCCGAACTCATGAAGGTCGCCGAGCATCTCGAAGGTCAGCTGACCGCAACGCTTCAGATGGACGATGCCGATCTGGACGCAGCGCGCAAGCTGCTGCCTACGCTCGAGCGCAAGGCGGGCCGTATTCTGGTTAACGGCTGGCCGACCGGCGTTGAAGTGTGTGACGCCATGGTTCACGGCGGCCCGTTCCCGGCCACGTCCGACTCGCGCACGACCTCGGTGGGTACCGCTGCGATCCACCGCTTCCTGCGTCCGGTCTGCTATCAGGACCTGCCGGAGGGTCTGCTGCCCGAAGCCATCAAGAACGACAACCCGCTCAAGCTGCGTCGTCTGGTAGACGGTAAGCGCGAGCAGTAATCAACGCACTCGCTGGATGTTGCGTTGATGTCATCGAGGCCACCTTCGGGTGGCCTTTTTAGGTCATATCGAGCGGAAACAGGCGCGAAGCCATGCCTTGATTGACGACAAAACAACGATTACAGGATACAGGAGAGCCGTCATGGCCGACGTCAGTTTCGATACCTTGCGCGATACGCTCGAAAAAGCGCTGTTGAAGGCGGGGCTCAAGGCCGACGATGCCCGGGTCTGTGCGCGCATTCACGCCGAGAGCACGCGAGACGGCGTCCACTCCCACGGCATTGGCCGTATTCCCCGGTTCATCGAGTACGTGGGAAAAGGCTGGGTCGACGTGAACGCATCACCCGAGAAAGTGCATGCGCTCGGCGCGATCGAGGTGCTGGATGGCCACATGGGCATCGGCGTCATCAATGCGCTATACGCCACCGAGCGGGCCATTGCGCTGGCTAAAGAGCACGGAATGGGGCTGGTGGCGCTGCGTAACACCACCCACTGGATGCGCGGCGGCAGCTACGGTTGGCACGCCGTTGAGCAGGGCTTTGCGAGCCTCATGTGGACCAATACCGAGTCCTGCATGCCGGCCTGGGGCGCCTCGTCGCCCTCCATCGGTAACAACCCGCTGGTCATGGGCGTGCCCCACGCAGAAGGGCCCTTGGTGCTCGATATGGCAATGTCCCAGTTCTCCTATGGCAAGCTTCAAACGCTGGCCTCGGCCGGCGAGTTCCTGCCGGTAGACGGCGGCTTCGATGAACGCGGCGAGCTGAGTCGCGACCCGGCCGCGATCGCTGCCACGCGCAGACTGCTGCCCACGGGCTACTGGAAAGGATCCGGGCTTGCCGTTCTGCTCGATGCCCTTGCGGCGCTGCTGTCCAACGGGCGAGCAACGCCTGCGATCGATCGAGTCGAGAAAGGAAGCGGGGGAGGGAGCTGCCAGATTTTCATGGTGTTCGACCCGGCTCAAATGTCCGGTCAAGCGACCTGCGAGGCGATTGTGGCGAGCATCAAGGCGCATCTGGGTGACGCGACTCCGGCCAAGGCTGGCACCTCCGTACGCTGGCCCGGCGAGGCGACTTACCGTCGCCGCCAGGCCTCATCGGTAACGCTCTCTCTGGACGAGGACATCTGGCAGCGTGTGTGTCAGCTGGCGAAGTAGCAGACAGAACCTGGCGTTGGGCGGCCCCGGCTTTTGACCTACATCCGCACCGTCGAGCAAGACGTTAAACCGGTTGGACGAGTCGCTTACGGCGACTCGATCGTTTTCGGTAATAGTAGGCAACTCTTTTAATTCACGTTTTAATCCACGCTTTAACTCACATTGTGTCTGAGATCCAAACCGGGTCGTTCGCTTTGATATATAACCCGCGTGCGGGCGAGCCGGTTTTCAGATCGACGCTGTTTTAAAAAAGACGATTGAATCAAGGCGCTTTTATGCCTGATCGATCGTTTATGTTTTACGCGGCCACGTTTTAACGAAGCAGAGTACTTGTAGATTTGCTACGACCTTCATCCTGTTGAATGAAATATCTCGACGTTAGGGAGCGCTATAAAAATTCTCTTTTAATCGGCGGTGATCGCGACTCGTTACGCTCGCCGAATTTTTAATATCGGTTTTGATCGATCACTTTTTACTGGTTAAAAGCGATAGCACAAATCAGGGGCCTGGCATTAAACCTTAAAAAAAGCGCTTACTCTTGATTGGGGCAGAGGAGTCTACTTTGGTAGGGGGGGGGAGAGCCTTGAAACTTTAGTCTATTTAGACTTTTTTCTACTTGCCGCGAAAAAATATGTTGGCTAATTTGATTCATGTTCTTTGTATGATGTACTACAAAAGCCTCTCACAATGATTTGATTGGTAAACCTTTTTCCAAGAATAACGAAATTGGGGCAGTGTTTACCAAACCTCCCCAAAAAATACTCGCAAAAGGCTTTGTAGGCATGACGCCAAGGGCCATCACGATTTCGCAAGATAGTCGATGCAAGCCGTCTGCATCGATAGGCAAGTGGACATACCCCCTGCCTGCGTCGAGCGTCTGATGAGTCAGCTCGCTCAATGGAAGCTGTAAAACCAACGACATAAAAAGAGGTTTCAAGCGATGAAAACAGCATCAATCCGTCGTCAAACGGTCATGGCGTTTACCAGCGTCACCCTTCTGGCCGCCGCCGTTTCAGCTCAGGCCGATGACTGGCGCGGCTGGAATATTCACCCGGATGGCTACCCCAACACCGTGGCGCTTGAAGCGTTCGCCGAGGCCGTCGACGAGCGCACGGAAGGGCGCGTATCGCCGCGTGTTTACAACAACGGCGTACTGGGCGATCAGTCCGACGCTATCGAGCAAACCCGCAACGGCGCGCTCGATTTCGCCAACTTCAACATGGGCCCGATGGGGCCGATCGTGCCCGAAACCAACGTCTTCTCGCTGCCGTTTCTATTTACCGACGTCGATCACATGCACACGGTCATGGATGGCGAAATCGGTGAGCGCTTCGCGGATGCGCTCGAGGACAAGGGCCTGGTCGTACTCTCCTGGTTCGACTCCGGCGCTCGCAGCATCTATAACACCCAGCGTCCCATCCGTACGCCGGAAGACGTTCGCGGCCTGAAGGTTCGGGTCATGAACAATGACCTCTACGTGCAGATGATGGAAGCGCTCGGCGGCAACGCGACCCCGATGGCCTACGGCGAGGTGTATCAGAGTCTGACCACCGGCGTTCTGGACGGCGCCGAGAACAACTACCCGTCGTTTGAATCCAGCAACCACTACGAAGCCGCCGGCTACTTCTCGCTCACCGAGCACCTGATCATTCCCGAGTGTCTGTGCGTGGCCAAGGCGAGCTGGGACGCGCTCTCCGAGGAAGACCAGGAGATCGTTCGCGACGAAGGCATGAAAGCCTCCGAGATGCAGCGTGAGCTGTGGGTCGAAAGCTCTGAAGAGAGCCGTCAGATCGTTCTGGATGCCGGCGTCGAGATCAATGAAGTCGACGACAAACAGGCCTTCCAGACGCTGATGGAGCCGATGTACGAAGAGTTCATCGCCAACAACCCCGGCACCGGCGAGCTGATCGAAGAGATTCGCGCCGCTCAGTAATCTTTCGTTGAATCGTTTTCCGGCGGCCAGGCGCCGCCGGGAGATAAAAGGGACGGTGCCGTGAGTATAGAAACTGAAACGCCGAGCGATCAGAAGGTCCGGGGCTCAAAAGGCTCACTCGATCGCACGCTGGATGGAGTGGCCGGTCTCTGCGTCGGCGTGGCGGGCGTCATGCTGGTCGTTTTGATCTTCATTTTCGGCTGGCTCGTGTTTGGGCGCTACGTGCTCAACGATACTCCGACCTGGGTCGAGCAGACATCCCTGGTGCTGGTGGTCTACATCACCTGCCTGGGGGCTGCTGCCGGGGTACGGTATCGAAGCCATCTTAATATCGATTTTATCCGTGAGAGCTTTCCGCCGCTTTTGCGTGGGCTGATGCACCACATCTCTGATCTGTTCGTACTGACGTTTGGTGCGTTCATGACGGTTCAAGGTTGGCAGTTGGTCATGACCAACACGCAGCGTGCCATTCCCATGATAGGACTGCCGGAAAGTTATCGCGCCGCCCCCCTGGTGATCTGCGGCGTGCTGATTGCCTTATTCGCCGCCGCCGATATCGGCAAACGATTGATGTCTCGCTCTACTGAGAGGACCTGAGCCATGGGGCTTCTGATACTGTTTGGACTTTTCTTTCTGGGCCTGATCGCCGGGGCGCCGGTTGCTTTCGCTGTAGGCCTGGCGGCGGTGGCGACCTTTCTCTATGAAGGGTTACCGCTGTTCGTGGCCTTTCAGCGCATTCTGTCCGGTATCTCGGTATTTTCGCTGCTGGCGATCCCGTTTTTCATATTCGCCGGCGAGTTGATGCTCCACGGTGGGATATCGACGCGGCTGGTGCGGCTGGCCTCGGCCATGGTGGGGCGGATGCGCGGTGGCCTCGGGATGGTGAATATCAGCTCCTCGATGCTGTTTGGCGGTATCTCCGGGTCGGCGGTAGCCGACACGTCAGCGCTGGGCTCGCTGCTCATTCCGGTCATGAAGGAGAAAGGCTACGACGCCGATTATGCGGTTAACGTGACCGTCACCTCGTCGGTTGCCGGGGTGGTGATTCCTCCCAGTCACAACATGATCCTTTATGCCGTGGCCGCCGGTGGCGGTATCTCGGTGACACAGCTGTTCATCGCCGGGATCGTACCGGGTATCCTGATGTGTTTGAGCCTGGCCGTCGCGGCCTATATCGTCGCGGTGAAGCGTGGCTATCGAGGTGAGGCTTTTCCGGGTTGGCAGGCGCTGTTTCTGAGTCTGGTGGCATCGCTTCCAGGACTGATGACCGCAGTGATCATCGTGGGCGGCGTGCTATCGGGTATTCTGACCGTGACCGAGTCCGGCGCTTTTGGAGCGATCTACGCCATTGTCGTGACGGCACTGGTCTATCGTGAGCTAACGTGGGCGTCCTTCAGGGCGGCCGTCATTCAGTCGGTCAAGACCACGTCACTGGTCATGATTCTGGTGGGGTGTGCATCTGCTTTCTCGTATCTGCTGGCGCTTTACAACGTGCCCGAAATGCTGACCACGGGGCTTGTCTCCATTTCGGACAGGCCGCTGGTCATCTTTTTGATGCTCAACATCATCCTCCTGATTCTAGGCATGATCATGGATATGGCGGCGCTTATCCTGATCTGTACGCCGATCTTTTTGCCCGTGGCCATGCAGTTCGGCATGGACCCGATTCAGTTTGGTATCATCATGATGATGAACCTTGGGCTTGGTCTGTGTACGCCACCAGTCGGATCGTGCCTGTTCGTCGGCTGCGTCATTGGCAAGATCAAGATCGAGCACGCCGTACGCACCATCTGGCCGTTCTTTCTGGCGCTGTTCGTGGCGCTGATGTTGGTCACCTATATTCCGGCAGTGTCGCTGACGCTTCCCGGTCTTTTTAGATAACGCCAATGCGCCGGGGCCCCGTGGTGTGCGCATCATGGCGCTTCCCGGCAACGCCTGACAGCGCGTGTATCGCCTTTGACGTCACATCCATTTTTACGAGGAGTCAGCATGTTGAATCGTTTACTGGTCACGGGAGCCGCTGGGGGCTTGGGTAAAAGTCTGCGCCCACATCTGAAAACGCTTGCAAGCCACGTTCGCCTTTCCGATATTACCCCGCTCGATAATGCCGAACCCCATGAAGAGCTCGTTCAGGCCGATCTAAGCGACCCGCAAGCTGTCACGGAGCTGGTGCGCGACTGCGATGGCATTATCCATCTTGGCGGTATGTCGGTAGAGAGCCCGTGGCAGGATATCCTGAACATCAATATCGCCGGGACCTATAGTCTTTTTGAGGCGGCGCGTCTCAACGGCAAACCGCGTATCGTGTTTGCCAGCTCCAACCACACGATCGGCTTTTATGAGCGCCATCAGCGAATCGATAATCAGGTGCCCCAACGGCCCGACTCGCTTTACGGCGTATCCAAGTGCTTTGGCGAAAACCTGGCAAGCCTTTACTACGACAAGTTCGGCGTCGAAACCTTGAGCGTTCGTATTGGTTCCTGTTTCGAAAAGCCGGCGGATACCCGCATGATGGCGACCTGGCTTAGCCTCGAGGATTTCGTCAGCCTGCTCAAGCGCGCATTCACGACGCCACGTCTGGGGCACACGGTCGTTTACGGCGCCTCGAACAACGCCGAACAGTGGTGGGACAATACCCACGCCGGTTTTCTGGGGTGGGTGCCCCGGGATAGCTCCGAGCCCTGGCGCGAGGAAACCGAGGCGAAGGATCAGGGAATTGATGGCAATGACGCGGCGGTGCGCTATCAGGGCGGCAAATTTGCGTCCATTGGCCATCCTGACGACGCGCAGTAGCCACAGCCCGGGGTTTTTAAGTTAGAGTGCTAATAACCAACAAGGAACGGATAGCGGGTATGGCCAGGCCAACATCGGAGATAGCAGCGTTTAACGTCAAACGGGTGACCCAAAAGGGAAGTCTGGCCGTCAACGTGGCGGATCAGCTGGAAGCGCTGATCGTTCAAGGGAAGGTCGCCGTTGGCGACAAGCTCCCCACGGAAAACAGTCTATGCGACTCCTTTGGCGTTAGCCGTACGGTCATTCGTGAAGCGATCACTCATCTCAAGTCGCTTGGACTGGTCGAAACCCGCCGAGGGGTCGGCACCTCGGTACTGCGCGCCTCGAAAGTCGAGGCGCTGCCCGCCGAGCGTATCAATCCCACCACCGTCGAAGATATCCTGCATTTGTTGGAGCTGCGTTTGGCAATCGAGCCGGCAGCCGCCGAGCACGCCGCGCTGCGCCATGACGACGATGACAAGGGGCGGCTGGAAAAACAGCACCGCGCTTTTGAGAACGCCTGCGCCGCGCGCTCACAGGCGCGCGAAGAGGATTACCTCTTTCACTTCGCCATCGCACAGGCGACGAAAAACCCCTTCTTTCAATCCTTTTACGAGCAGTGGAGCCAAAGCGTGATTCCCCGGGCCAAACTGGTCAGCAGTGAAATCAACCCGCTTTCCTCCCAGCGCTATCTTGAACGGGTGCAGGAAGAGCACACCCGCATACTCGAAGCCATCCTGGCCCGCGATAGCAAGGCCGCGTACAAGGCGATGCAGCAGCACCTTGGCCGCGCCCGCGATACCTACGCGCAATATCGCGACCAAACGTGATATTTCCGCTTTTACGACGCAGGCCGGCACCCTGTTTGGCCTGGTTTCTTCCTGTCGAACAGGAAAAGGTGCTTTTGGCCATTATCAGGCGGCCTTTACGGAGCTGCAGTTCATTGCCAGCGCGCTGACCGCTTACCGAATCACGCGTCTTTCAATGCTCGCGGTCGAGTGAGCATGCGCCTCACCGCTCGAGCGTCTCAAACGTGCGGGTCAGCGTATCGACGAACAGCGCGATCTCTTCATTGTTGATGCAAAGCGGCGGGCGAATTTTCAGGGTATGTCCGTAAAGGCCCGCCGCGCCGATCAGCACGCCGTTCTTCTTGAGCACATTGATCACCCGAGCGGTCAGCGCCGCGTCGGGGGCGCCTTCTGGCGTGGCGATATCGAGCCCGACAAACAGCCCCGCGCCGCGCACCGCAGCAATCGCCTCGAAGCGGGGCTCAAGCGCTGTCAGCGCCGCCTTGAGGGTGTCGCCCTGGCGTTTGGCATTGTCGATCAGCGCCTCGTTTTCCAGCACGTCGAGTACCGCCATGCCCGCGGCCACGGCCACCGTCGAGCCGCCGAAGGTATTGAAGTAGCCCACCTCGGCGTTGAGCGAAGCCAGAAGCGCTTCGCCGGCCGCAAGCCCGGCCATGGGGAAGCCGTTGCCCATGGGTTTGCCCATCGTCACGATATCCGGCGTTACATTGTGGCGAGCAAAGCCCCACATCCCAGCCCCGGTACGCCCGAAGCCAGGCTGCACTTCATCGGCGATCAAAAGCCCCCCCTGGGCCTGCAGCCAGGCAACGCCGGGCGCCATGAAACCGGGCGGGTCGGCGATAACGCCGTCGCTCGAGAAGATCGAGTCCACCAGCAGCGCGGCGCAGCCGTGGCCGCGGGCATTCAGCGTTTCTACCCCACGCTTTACCTGTGCCTGGAACCAGGCGGCGGGGTCATCGGTGCCGGGCATGTCAGCAATGGGGATCACGTAGACGCTGTCCGGCGGGGCGCCTCTTTTGTAGGAGGCGGGCGAAACCTCGGTCACCGCCGCGGTGTTGCCGTGATAGGCCGCCTCGGACACGATGACGCCGCGCTTGCCCGTCCAGTGCCGCGCCAGGCGCAGCGCCAGGTCGTTGCTTTCGCTGCCGGTGCAGGTGAGTACCAGCCGTGAAAGCGAATCGGGGAGGGTAGCCAGCAGGCGCTCGGCGTAGCGGTGAATGCCATCATGCAGATAGCGGGTATGGGTGTTGAGCGTGCCCATCTGCGCGGTCACGGCCTGGATGACGTGCGGGTGGCTGTGGCCGATCGAAGGCACGTTGTTGTACATGTCGAGATAGCGCCGGCCCTGGTCGTCGAAGAGCCACACGCCTTCGCCGCGCACCAGGTGCAAGGGCTGCTCGTAAAAAAGCATCGAGGTCGGGCCGACGGTGGTCAGGCGCTTTTGCACCAGCGCGCCCAGCGCCGTGTCGTTGGGGTCGAGCTGCTCAAAACGGA
Source organism: Halomonas sp. PAMB 3264 (assembly GCF_031954245.1). Classification (NCBI taxonomy): domain Bacteria; kingdom Pseudomonadati; phylum Pseudomonadota; class Gammaproteobacteria; order Oceanospirillales; family Halomonadaceae; genus Halomonas; species Halomonas sp. PAMB 3264. The sequence goes on along the minus strand of NZ_CP134866.1, from coordinate 2,824,382 downwards.
ACGCGTTTTGGTCGAGAATGCCGCGGGTATCGCTCATGCTGGTCTCCTCAAGCTCGAGCGGCGTCGCGCGCGGTGCTCAGGTAGGCGCGCGCGAGCGTGGCGGTGCCCGCAATGAAGTCCTCCTCGAGTGCCTGGGCTGCCTGGCTATCGGCGTGGGTGGCAAGCCAGGCGCTCAGCATGATGCGGCGAATCATGATGAACGTGTCGAGCGCGGCGACGTCCTCGGCGTCGAAGTCGCCAACGCGTCGATAGCCGCGAATCCACGCCTCGCGAAGCGTTGGAATCAGCGGGTCGAGCTCGAAAAAGCTGATGGCGGCGGCGAAGTCGAACGCGTACCAGCAAAAGCCGCAGTCGTCGAAGTCGATCACCGCAAGCTCGCGACCCTCGACCAGCAGGTTGGCCAAGCGCAAATCGGCGTGGATGAGCCCGTAGCGCCCGGCGCGCGCCTCATACGTGTCGATCGCGCGGTGAATCTGCTCGACCGCCTGCTCGATGGCGCGCTCGTCTGCCGGTGAAAGCCCCGGCGCGCGGCGCCAGTCGCCCCACAGCGCCTCGGGGCCGATCATCGACTCCAGGTGCCAGCGCTTGCGCACGAAGCCCGCCGGCGGTGCCCAGCGCCGGCTGTGGTCGTGCAGCGTGGCGGTGAGGGCGCCGAGCTTCTCGAACCAGTCGGGCAGCGTCTCGTTCATGGTCGGGGCGTCGCCGGGCAGGTGCTCGAAAGCCACCGCATGAAAGCGCTGCCCGTCGAGGTCGAACGTGACGACCGGGCTCTGGCCGGTAGTTGGCAGCGGCGCGGGTGTCGTGATGCGCCCGTCAGCGCGCAGCGCCGCCGTCCAGGCAAGCTCCGATTCGATCTCTTCCCGGCTGTGGTAATCCGGGCGGTGAACCCGCAGCACGTGCCGGCGCCCGGTGCGCGGGCAGCGCGTCAGAAACGTCGCATTTTCCGAGGTGGTCAGAAGCTCGATATGGGTATCGGTGGGCAGGTGCCACTCGCCAAGCGAGGCGCTCAGCCGCTCTTCGAGTCGAGCCAGCAGGGTCGAGGTATACATCGTCTCTCCTTGGGGCGCTGGCTCAGGTGCGCGAGGCGGCGGTGTCATCGAGCTTCTCGGCGGCCTGCTCGGCGTCGAGAATCAGCGCCAGCTCCTCGTCGGCGGTTTTCGCCACCAGGTGGTGTCTGGCGTAGGCGAAGTAGTAGGCCGCGCCCAACAAAAACAGCACGATGGTGTAGTTGAACGCGCGCGGGTCGAACGCGTACACCCCGGTCAGCGCGACGAGCGAGAGGATCAGCGCGATACCGGAGGTCACCACGCCGCCGGGCGTCTTGTAGGGGCGGACCAGCTCCGGGCGGCGCAGGCGCAAAAGGATATGGCTCAGCGCCATCAGCGCGTAGGAGAGGGTCGCGCCGACCACCGCCATGGCCAGAATGAGATCGCCTTCACCGGTCAGCGAGACCAGAAACCCGAGCGCACCGGGCACTACCAGCGCCCACACCGGCGCCTTGCGCTTGCTGGTCAGCGACAGCGCCTTGGGCAGATACCCCGCCCGTGAAAGCGCGAATACCAGGCGGCTGTAGCCATAGATGATCGAGAAGAACGAGGCGATCAAGCCGGCAAGGCCCAGCACGTTGATCGCGGTGGCCAGTCCTGGGCGTCCGGTCACGTTCAGCGCATCGACCAGCGGCACGCCGCTGTCGGCGATCACATCGGCACCCGCCGCGCCGGCGAGCAGAAAGGTGACTAGAGCGGCGGTGAAGAGCAGAAACGCCATGGCGGCGATGATGCCGCGCGGCATGTCGCGGGCAGGCTCGCGCGCCTCTTCGGCGGCCAGCGGTACGCCTTCGACCGCCAGGAAGAGCCACATGGCGAACGGCAGCGCCGCCCACACGCCGTACCAGCCAAAGGGCAGCCAGCCGCCTTCGCCATCGGTGGCGGTGATGGTAAACAGATTGGCGCTATCGAAATCGCCCACCAGCGCCACGGCGGTGGCAAGAATCGCGATGACCGCCAGCGCACTGATGGCCACCATGACCTTCAGCGCCTCGCCGACGCCGGCCAGGTGGACCCCGATGAATACGGCGTAAAAGAGTGCATAGACCAACGGCCCGTTGATACCCACAAGCTCCTCGACGGCAGAGCCAATGAAGATCACGATGGCCGCCGGCGCGAGCGCGTACTCGATCAACACGGCAAGCCCCGTGAGATATCCGCCGGCCGGGCCCATGATTTGGCGGGCGAAGCTGTAGCCGCCGCCGGCGGCGGGAATCGCCGCCGACATTTCGGCAAGCGAAAGCACCAGCGTGAAATACATGATCGCCATCAGCACGGCGGCGATCAAAAAACCGCCCCAGCCGGCCTCGGCCAGGCCGAAGTTCCATCCGGCGAAATTACCGGAAATGACGTAGGAAACCCCAAGCCCGGCCAGCAATATCCAGCCGGCGGTGCCTTTTTTGAGCTGGCGCTTGGCCAGGTACTCCTGATCGACTGCGTTCCCCATGGATATTCTCCCCGTTGTCCGACGACGCGGCCAAGGCCCCGCCTTTGCCCTTTTATTAGTGCCCTTTGCATCGTCTCGCCTACAAGCGATGTAAAAGGAATGAATCTTGCTTGTTATTCGAGAGTAGAGAGCCTCATCCGAGAGCGGTATCGAAATTCGGCAAAAGTAGTCCGGACAGCGTAATGATAACCAGAGCAGCAACCAATAGCGCCACCGCGCGCAATCCCGCCAATCGCCCCGAGGTAAGTACCTTGGGGGCGCGGGCATTTGGGAGCCAACCCACCGGCTTCGCCCCGGTGCCCCATAATGGGCCAGCTATCCCTGCGTCTGCACCCAAGCGGCGCAGCATCGTCAGCCTTGAGGTCAACGAGCAGGCGCTCAACCTGACGCGCTGGGAGCAGGAGTACAATCAGTGTAGCGCCGGCCATTTTACCGGGCGGGTGGACGAGTGCTGCTTCGACGGCGTGCAGGTCATCAACGAATATACCCGCCTGGCGCTTCACCAGCACTGCGCGCCCTGGCACGATTCGCTGTGGATAGCGCTGCCGGTGCGTCACGAAGGTGTGCGCGTCGATGGGCAGTGCGTCGAACGCAACGAGGTCATATGGCGCATGGGCAGCCGCGCGGTCGAGCTGATGACGCCGGAACACTGTGATCTCATGAGCATGGTGGTGCCGCTCGAGGCGCTTGCCACGCTTGCCGAGCGCGAAGGGGTGGATCTGGCGCACTTGAACCGGGCCTCGACGCCGCGCCTTGCGATCGATGACCGCGATATCTGCTGGTTCACCGACCAGGTCACGCGCATTTTGCGCGAGGACAGCGCGGGCTCGAACGGCCTGCCGGAGCAAGAAACGCTGCTTCACGGCGTGCTCACGCTGCTGGGGCACGCGCAGCTGGATACCCGCGCCGCGCCCAGCTACGCCCGGCGGCGCGCGGTGGTCGACCGCGTGCAGGCGTATCTTAAAAGCGTGGAGCAGGCGCCGGTGAGTATTGGTACGCTTTGCAGCGTCGCCTGTGTGAGCCGGCGCACGCTACAGTACAGCTTCGAGAGCATTCTGGGCATCAGCCCGGTTCAGTTTCTACGCGCCACGCGCCTCAACGACGTGCGTCGCGAGCTGCTGTCTCAAAGCGGCGTCACCATTTCGGATGTCGCCGCCAACCACGGCTTTTCCCACTTCAGCCAGTTTGCCACCGACTATAAAAGCCTCTTCAACGAGCGCCCTTCGGATACGCTCAAGCGTCGGCTGCATTAGCGTTGGGGCAATTTCGCCTAATGAATTTGACGAACCAGCAGCCCGCTGGTGGGCGCGGCCCAGCGGGTATCGACGGTAAAGACGACGTCGCACACCGCGGGCGAATAGTGGCGGCGCACCTGCTCATCGACCCGGTCGCGTAGCTGGTCCTGGGTGGTGAGCGACATCGAATCCTCTTCCCTGGGCAGCACCACGTGGACCATCACGTACAAGAGCCGCCCCGGACGCACGATGCGCACGCGCACCTCCAGCGCCTCGACGCCTTCGAGCCCTTGGGCCACGGCCGCGCGAACCGGCGCCGCGACCTCCTCCGTAGGGGCCTTGTTGACCAGCTCACCGAGTGCCTGGCCCGCCATGCGTACCGGCACGCCCAGGCAAAGCAGCACCACGGCGATGACCAGAATCGAATCGACGTAGGGCAGAACGCGTTCGAATTCCAGGTACTGAAACAGCATCACCAGACAAAAGGCCGAGAGCACCGCCGCAGAGATGATACTGTTCACCACCCAGTTGAGTTTGTCCGCAGCGACCAGCGGGCTTGCGACATGGCGCTCGCTTTTATGCATCACCCAAGCGGTCAGCGAGCAGACGAGCGTGGCAAAGACGGCGTAGAGCACGGCGATGCCCGCCGCGATCTCCCGTCCGCCGGTCAACAGCGCCGCTATGGCGTCCACCAGCGCGAAGATCGAGACTCCAAAAATCAAAAGCCCCTTGCACAAATTGACCAGCGACTCGAAATAGCTGTAGCCGAACGGATAGGCGTCGCTGTCCGGCTGGCTCGCCAGCCGGCTCACCTTGATGGTGACCAGCGCCACCACGAAGTAGATCAGGTTGAAAAGCCCGTCCAGCAGGATCGCCTGCGAGTTGGTGGCAAGCGTTGCAACAATACCGACCACGCCGATCAACAGCGCCATCAAGGCGGAAAATCCCAGAGTACTCGCTTCTGTCTTCACCGATGCTGGCTCTCCTGTGGCAACGTTGGCGACAATTCGACTCCGCCTCAGCATAGCAATTTTCCCGCCCGGCGACGTTTTGGAAAGCTTTTGGGAGTTGTACTAGCCTTTCAAGACAAGCCGTTAGCACGTTCAACCACGTGTTCAGACGACTGTTCAACCAATCTGGAGGGTGACTCGATGCCGCTTTTGAACGCTGGAACCGAACAAGGAACGCCGGTCGAGCTCTATTACGAAGTCCACGGGGCGGGTAAGCCCGTCGTCCTGATCCACGGCTGGCCGCTCAGCTCCCGCTCCTGGGAGCCGCAGGTGCCGGCGCTGGTCGAGGCGGGCTACAAGGTGATCACCTATGACCGCCGCGGTTTCGGCAAATCCACCCAGGCCGACGGTGGCTACGACTACGACACTCTGGCGGCGGATCTCAAGAAGCTGCTGGATGCGCTCGACGTTCACGACGCCACGTTGGTCGGCTTCTCCATGGGCGGCGGCGAAGTGGCGCGCTACATCGCCCACTACGGCACCGAGCGCGTCAGCAAAGCGGTGCTGGCCGCCGCCGTGCCGCCGTACCTGTACAAGACCGATGATAACCCGGAAGGCGGCCTCGATGACGCGACCATCAACGAGTTTCTCGACGGCGTTCGCGGTGACCGACTGGCGTTTTTGGAAGACTTCACCAAAAACTTTTTCACCGCCGGCGACAAAAGCGACCTGGTCAGCGAACCGAATCGTCAGTATCACCGCGACATCGCGGCGTTTGCCTCGCCGAAAGCGACGTTCGATTGCGTCAAGGCCTTCAGCTACACCGACTTTCGCGAGGATTTGCCAAAGATGAAGCTGCCCACACTGATCATCCACGGCGATGCCGATGGCATCGTACCGTTCGAGGTCAGCGGCAAGCGCGCCGGCGAAACGCTGCCGCACTCAAAACTCGTAGTGATCGAAGGCGGGCCCCACGGGCTGAACGTTACCCATGCAAAGGCGTTCAACGAGGCGCTGATCGCGTTTCTGGACAGCGACGAGTAAGCCTGACAGCGCCGGATGATCGTTCGGCCACGCCAACCGCTTTGAAAAACGCCGCCTCTTTGAGGCGGCGTTTTCGTGGGTGAGTGGCGCTCAAGGCTTTATCAGCACGCAATCGTTTTCCAGGCGAACCGGCCAGGTGCGAAGCTTCACGCTTTCGTCCTCGAGACACTGGCCGTCGCTCAAGCGAAAGTGCTGCTTGTAAAGCGGCGAGGCGATCACCGGCTCAGCGTCGATATCGCCCACGATCCCCCGGCCGATCACGAACGCGTTGGAGAAGGGGTCAAAATGATCCAGCGCGTAGAGCTCCGGCATTTGGCCCGGCAGGTAGAAAAGCGCGATTTGACAGGGCTCGCCCTGGGGCGCATCAATCCAGGCGACCACGCCGGAAAACGCCACCAGATCGGCTCGGTGGCAAAGGGGCTGCCAGGCGGTCGCGGATACATCATTGAGCGTGAGAGCGGCTGGGGTCATAACGGTCTCCTTGAAAGACAATCGGTCGATGATCAGGCCGGGCGCAGTTGACCGCGCTCGGAGGTCATGATGATGGACGGGTCCGGGCGGGTGTCGTTGACGAAGCTTCGAAAGCGCTTGAGCTTGTCCGGGTCACTGATGGCGCCCGCCCACTCGCACTGATAGTTGTCCACCACGGTTTGCATCTGGCGCTCGAGCTCATCGCCGATCCCCAGGCTATCGTCGAGAATCACTTCCTTGAGGTAGTCGAGCCCGCCTTCGAGGTTTTCGCGCCAGACCGAGGTGCGCTGTAGCCGGTCGGCGGTACGCACGTAGAACATCAGAAAGCGGTCGATGGTGCGGTAGAGGGCGTCGTCGTCGAGGTCCGTGGCGAAGAGCTCGGCGTGGCGCGGGCGCATGCCGCCGTTGCCGCACACGTAGAGGTTCCAGCCATTTTCCGTGGCGATGATGCCGATATCCTTGCTCTGCGCTTCGGCGCATTCGCGGGTGCAACCGGAAACGCCGAACTTGATCTTGTGCGGCGCGCGCAGCCCCTTGTAGCGGTTCTCGAGTCGGATCGCCATGCCCACGCTGTCCTGCACGCCGTAGCGGCACCAGGTGCTGCCCACGCAGGACTTCACCGTGCGCAGCGACTTGCCGTAGGCGTGGCCGGTTTCGAAGCCGGCGTCAATCAACTCTGCCCAGATATCCGGCAGGTCCTCGAGCCGGGCGCCGAACAGATCGATCCGCTGGCCGCCGGTGATCTTGGTGTACAGGCCGTACTTCTGCGCTACCTGCCCCAGCACCACGAGCTTGTCTGGCGTGATTTCACCCCCGGCAATGCGCGGTACCACCGAATAGGTACCGTTTTTCTGCATATTGGCCATGAAGGTGTCATTGGTATCCTGCAGCGGAATATGCGCGGCGTCGGTAATCGGCTCGTTGAAGCAGGAGGCAAGAATGGAGCCGACGGCAGGCTTGCAGATCTCGCAGCCAAGACCCTGGGTGTGCGGATTGCCGTGCCTTTTCATCAGCTCGCTGAAGGTCTTGATGCCCTCCACGCGCACGATGTCGTAAAGCGCCTGGCGGGTATGGGCGAAGTGCTCGCAAAGTGACGTGTCCACCTCGATGCCGCGGGCGGTCAGCTCATGATCCACCACGCTTTTCAAAAGCGAGGCGCAGCCGCCGCAGCCGGTGCTGGCGCGGGTATCGCTTTTTACCGCGCCCACGTCGCTGGCGCCCGCATCAATGGCGCTGCAGATACTGGCCTTGGTAACGTTATGGCACGAGCAGATCATGGCGGTGGCCGGCAGCGCGTCCGGGCCAAGCGTGGGGGCCACGCCGCCTTGCGGCAGAATCAGCGAAGCGGGCTCCTTGGGAAGCTCGAGGGCGTTGGCGTAGTACTGAAGCAGGGTATCGTAGGCGGCGTTGTCGCCCACCAGCATGGCGCCCAGAAGCTTTTTGCCGTCGCTCGAGACCACCAGTTTGCGATACACCTGCGTCAGCGGGTCCAGATAGCGGAACATGCGAGCGCCGGGGGTGCGATCGCCGTGGGCGTCGCCAATGGCGCCGACGTCCACGCCCAGAAGCTTCAGTTTGGTGCTCATGTCGGCGCCGCCAAAGCGGGCCTCGCCGCCGGTGAGCGTGGTGGCGGCCACCTTGGCCATCTGATAGCCCGGCGCCACCAGCCCGAAAATACTCTGATTCCAGAGCGCCACTTCGCCGACGGCGAAAATGGCCGGGTCGCTGGTGCGGCAGTGATCGTCGATCACCACGCCGCCACGCTCGCCAAGCGTGAGCCCGCAGGCGCGGGCCAAGTCGTCCTGAGGGCGGATCCCGGCGGAGAACACGATCAGGTCGGTCTCGAGCACCTTGTCGTCCTGAAACACCAGGCGCAACCGGCTCTGCTCGCCTTTTTCGATGCGCTGGGTGGCGCGCTCGGTCAGCACCTGCACACCGAGCGACTCGATCTTTTCCTTCAACAGCGCGCCGCCATCGGTGTCCACCTGCATCGGCATCAGGCGTGGGGCAAATTCCACTACCGCGGTATCAAGATTCAAGCCGCGCAGCGCGTTGGCGGCCTCGAGGCCCAGAAGCCCGCCGCCGACGACCACGCCGTTGGTGGCGTGCTCGGCGGCGGCGCGGATGGCGTCGAGATCCTCCAGCGTGCGATAGACCAGGCATCCCGGCTCATCGCGTCCCTCGATCGGCGGCACGAACGGGTAGGAGCCGGTGGCAAGCACCAGATGATCGTAGGCGTAGCGCCCCTGAGGGGTGATCACGTGCTTCGCCTCGCGGTCGATTTCGAGCACCTTTTCACCGCTTTTGAGCGTGACACCCTGAACGTCGTAATAGTCGGCGTCACACAGCGCCAGCGACTCGGCGTCGCGGCCGGTGAAGTACTCGGAGAGGTGTACGCGGTCATAGGCGCGGTGGCGCTCCTCGCCAAACACGGTGATGGTGAGGTGCTCGCACGCGCCGGCCTCGACCAGCCGTTCGACCAGGTGATGGCCGACCATGCCGTTACCGATGATCAGCAGGTTCTGTTTGGTTGTCATGGTTAAGCCGCCTCTTGGGTGGGGGAGGGGTGGGCGGTGTCCGCCGCTAAAAGCGTTTCGACGTCCGCCTGACCGAACACCAGCGCCGGGCGCGCTGTGCTGAGATCCGCTGCTTTGAGGGCCTGGTCGAAATACCACGGGCCCTGAGCGGTATCGCCAAACAGCACCGCGCCTTCGATGCGCCCGTTTTTGAGCAGCAGGCGGCGGTACTCGTTGGCCTCGGGGTCGCAGTAGTAAAGCGTGTCGTGGGCATCACTTGGCTCGACGGGGCCGAAGGCATAAAGGTCGATGCCGCTGATCTTGAGTCGGGTAGCGGTGGGCGCCTCAAGGTAAGGCGTGATGGGGGCGCCACTGAGCACCTGGGCGAGTGTCTCGATCTGGCGCCAGATCGGCTCGACCAGACCAAACGTATGCGACTGGAACTGGCAGCACTCGCCGAGCGCAAAAATCGCCGGGTGGGAAGTGCAAAGGTGGTGATCCACCAAAATCGCGCGCTCGCAGTCGAGCCCGGCGTGCAGGCCAAGCTCCCTGTTGGGCGTCACGCCGGCGGCGACGATGACGCTAGTGGCATCGAGCGTGCGGCCATCTTCGAGCGTGACGCCGGCCACGCGGCCCTGGCCGTCGCTTTCGATCGCGACGATCGAGGCACCGGTGTGAACGTCGAGCCCGCGACGCGCCAGCACGGCGTGTAAAAGCCCGCCGGCCTCGGCGTCGAGCTGGCGGTTCATCAGCCAGGTGCTGCGGTGCAGCACGCTGACCTTCAGGGCGTCACCGCCACGTTTGCGCAGTCCTTCCGCGGCTTCCAGCCCTAACAGGCCACCGCCGATGACGACGCTTTTACCGCCGCGCCGAGCGATGGCGTCGAGCGCGCCGGCATCACCCAGGTTGCGAAAGGTGTGAACGCCGTCAAGCTCGATGCCGGGAATGTCGGGCAGCGTCGGCCGTGATCCGGTGGCGAGCACCAGCGTGTCGAAGGCGAGCCGGCCCCGGTCGGTATCGATGTGGCGCGCGGCGGTGTCGATGGCCAGCACCCGCTCATTCAGGCGAAGCGTAATGGCGTTATCCGCATACCACCGCGCGTCACGAAGCGTGATTCCATCGCGGCTCGTTTCACCGCTCAAAAGCGGCGAGAGCAGAATGCGGTTATAGGCGGGCACCGGCTCTTCGCCGATCACGGTGATGCGTGCTGGCCGGCCGGGCGCCTTGACCAGGGCTTCGAGCAGGCGGTGGCAGGCCATGCCGTTACCTATGATGACCAGGTGAGGCGATTCGCGGTCGAGCCGCTTTTCATCACGGCAAGCGTCTGGATATGTAAAAGAGCGCATGGGGCCTCCTTGTTCGGGGCGACGCCGGCGCGGGCGCCAAAAACGAAAAACGCCCCTAACGCCGCCGGTGAAAGCGGGAGTTAGGGGCGTCGTTGCCCAAATGGCGAATCAGGCGCGACATGCCTTCGTTGGCGGCGCGCTCCCATACTCAAGGCAAGAAACTCGCCAGGCGCACCAATAGCGCTTTTTCAAGCCGTTTTTCAGTGGCTTGAGTGTTTTCTGAGTATCCGTGACCGGTGATCGCTCAACGCCTGGTGCGCTCTTGTGGTGCGCGGGGCGTTCAGGCTGCACGTCAATGGCTCCATGCCTGCGTCCAGGATAAGTCGGACGCTCAAAAACATTTTTCCATCGATTTACAATGTGATTGTTTTAAAAGCGTTATTTTCCTTTTTCAGCGAGACGGCCCATGGTTTGCAGAGAAGAGGGGGAAACAAACATACAAATGTTACGGGCGATTTAGCGCACTCCAATAACAAGCGCGGCCCGACAACAACAAAGAGCGGCGACCAACAATTCCAAGCGCCGAAAGAACATCGTTAACGACGGCACCTGCTCGGTGTCCCTGAGACAACGGCGTCCAGGCAAGCTTCCAACGAGGCTTCCTGGGCGCTTTTTGCGTTTGGGCCAAATAAAACGCGGGAGATTCGATGCACAAAGCGCCAGGCAGTTCGTACACCGTATCCACCACCTGCCCCTACTGCGGCGTCGGGTGCGGCGTCAGCGCGACCGTGGAAGGCGGGCGCGTCTGCTCCGTCAAGGGCGACGCAACGCACCCGGCCAACTACGGGCGGCTCTGCGTCAAGGGCAGCGCCCTGGCTGACACCCTGGGCGAGCAGGGGCGGCTTTTGCAGCCGCGCCTCGACGGCGTTCCCGCCAGCTGGGACCAGGCGCTTTCGGCACTGGTCGAGCGTCTCACCGCGCTGCAGGCGGCCCACGGGCGTGACACCGTGGCGGCCTATCTCTCCGGTCAGCTGTTGACCGAGGATTATTATGTGGCCAATAAACTCTTCAAGGGCTTTCTCGGCACGCCGCATCTGGATACCAACTCGCGGCTCTGCATGGCCTCGGCGGTGGCGGGCTACAAGCGTGCCTTCGGCGCCGACGCGGTGCCGTGCAATTATGAGGACCTGGAAGAGGCGGAGCTTCTAGTGCTGGTCGGCTCGAATCTGGCCTGGAACCACCCGGTGCTCTACCAGCGAGTGAAGCTGGCAAAAGAGCGCAACCCGCTGATGCGCGTGGTGGTGATCGACCCGCGGGTGACCGATACCTGCGATATCGCCGATCTCTACCTCGGGCTCAAACCCGGCAGCGACGCCACGCTGTTCAACGGCCTGCTCGCCTTCATGGTCGAGCGCGGCCATATCGATCATATCTATCTAGAGCGCCATACCGACGGCTTCGAGGAGGCGCTCAAAGCGGCGCAAAAGAGCGCCCCTGGCGTCGCGGAAGTAGCCGCGGCCTGCGATATCGATGCCGAGCGCCTCGAAACGTTCTACTACTGGTTCGCCCGTCACCTTCACGTGGTGACGCTCTACTCCCAGGGGGTGAATCAGTCCACCAGCGGCACCGACAAGTGCAACGCGATCATCAACGCCCACCTGGCCGGCGGCAAGCTCGGCCTGCCCGGTGCCGGGCCTTTTTCGATCACCGGCCAGCCCAACGCCATGGGCGGGCGCGAGGTAGGCGGGCTCGCCAATCAGCTCGCCGCCCATATGGATTATCACACGCCAAGCGCGCGCGACTGCGTGACCCGGTTCTGGGCGACCGAGTCGCTCACACCCCAGCTTCCCGAAGGCCCCGGTTATAAAGCGATCGAGCTGTTCGAGGCGATCGAGCGCGGAGAAATCACCGTGCTGTGGGTAATGGCGACCAATCCGGCGGTGAGCCTGCCGGACGCCGCGCGGGTGCGCCGGGCGCTTGAAAAGTGCCCGCTGGTGATCGTCTCCGAGTGTGTGGCGAACACCGATATGCTGGCGTTTGCGGACATCGTGTTGCCGGCGAGCGGCTGGTCGGAAAAGGACGGTACCGTGACCAACTCAGAGCGGCGGCTTTCGCGCCAGCGTGGTCTGCTCCCCCCGCCGGGACAGGCGCGCCACGACTGGCAGATCCTGTGCGACGTGGCCGGCCGTCTCGGCTTTGGTGAGGCGTTTTCCTACGCCCACCCCTGGGAGATCTTCGACGAGCACGCCAGGCTCTCGGGCTTTGAAAACGAAGGCGCCACCCGGCGGCTTTTCGATATCTCGGCGCTGGCCGGGCGCGACCGCGCCGCTTACGATGCGCTGTCGCCGATTCAGTGGCCGGTCACGGCAAGCGCGCCCCGCGGCACGGCGCGGCTTTTCGAACAGGCCGTTTTCGCCACGCCAAACGGGCGCGCGAGATTCATACCCATTACGCCGACGCCGCCGCAGCAGACGCTCTGCCCGCGCTATCCGCTGCGCCTCAATACCGGGCGCATTCGTGATCAGTGGCATACCATGACCCGCACCGCCCGCGCGCCCCGGCTGATGAATCACCGCGCCGAGCCGTTCATCGAGCTACACCCGGCGGATGCCGAGCGGGCAGGGCTTAGTGATCAGGCGCTGGCGATTATCAACGCGAAAGAGGGTGAGTATCGCGGGCGCGTGCGCATTTCAAGCGCCCAGCGCCCGGGCGAGGTGTTCGTACCCATGCACTGGAGCGATCAGTTCACCGGCGCCGGGCGCAGCGGGGCGCTGCTGGCCGGACGCACCGATCCGGTCTCCGGCCAGCCGGAAACCAAGCACGGCGCGGTCGGCATTACGGCGCTCGCGCCTGTATGGGAAGCCACGCTGATCCTGCGCGATGACGCTCTGCCGCAAGAGTTGCCCTGGCAAGGCCTCGATTACTGGGCGCGTATCCCCATGGCCGGCTGCGTGCGTTTTCAGCTGGCGAGCACCACCCCGGTTCGCGACTGGCCCGCCCGGGTGGAGGCGTGGATAGGCGCGCCCGCCACGCTTTTCAGCGAAGACGCGGCGGCGAACAGGTTTCGTGGTGCAGGTGTGTATAATGGCCGCCTGGCCTGGTGGCTCATGGTGGGCCCGCCCCGAGAGCTTCCCGGCACCGACTGGCTGTCGGCGCGGTTCAACGACAACACGCTGGTGCTTCAGCATCGCCGCCGCGTGCTGGCGGGCTGCGACAGCGGCGCAGAGGATACCGGCCCGGTCGTGTGTAGCTGCCACCAGGTGGGCGAGCGCGTGATCAAAAAGGCGATACGATCCGGCGATGACAGCGTCGAGGCGCTGGGCGCGCGGCTTGCCTGCGGCACGCAGTGCGGAAGCTGCTTGCCGGAACTCAAATCACTACTGGAAGAGGAGCGGGGCCGTGCGCGTTTTGAACAAGCACCTGCGACACAAATGGCCTGAGGCGCTCGCGCGCGTGGGCAGGCACGTATGGTCCTCGGTGGCGCCTGCGAAAGAGCGGCAGTGCCTGCCGATACGCGGCGAGTGCGAGAAGGGCACGGTGTACCTGGTCGGCGCGGGTAGCGGCGACGTGGAGCTGCTCACGCTCAAGGCCGCGCGGCTTTTGATGCAGGCCGACGCCGTGGTTTATGACCGGCTGGTGGAAGACGACGTACTCGCGCTAATCCACCCCGGCGCCGAGCGCTACTACGTGGGCAAGAGCCGCGGCCACCACAGCGTGCCCCAGGCCGACATCGGCGCACGGCTGGTCACCCTGGCCCAGGCGGGCAAATCGGTGGTGCGCCTGAAAGGCGGCGACCCGGGCGTGTTCGGGCGCATGGGTGAGGAGCTTGCGAGCCTGGCCCAAGCGAACATCAAGGCGTGCATCGTGCCCGGCATCACGGCGGCCTCCGCGGCGGCGGCCAGTATGGGCATTCCGCTGACCGACCGCGGCCACGCTCAGCAGCTTCGCTTCGTCACCGCTCAGCTTTGCCGTGAAGGCGGCGCGCCGGACTGGGCCGCACTGGCGCGCAAGGACGAAACCCTGGTGTTCTACATGGGGCTCTCGAAAGTCGAGGCGATCTGCCAAAGCCTGCGCCAGGCGGGCCTGCCGGACGACTGGCCGGTCATGCTGGTGGCCAACGCCAGCCAGCCCGAGCAGCGCTCGCTTATCGGCACGCTCGAAAACATGCCTGCAAAACTCGCCGCACACCCGCTGCCGTCGCCGTGTTTGATCGTGGTGGGCAGCGTGGTCAGCATGGTGGCGACGAGCCCCGCGGCGCACTCAGCGGGCATCGTCGAAACGGTCGACCCGGCGTAGCGTCGGGAAGAGCTTCATCCAGGTGGCCACCACGGCGAGCGTGCCCACCCCGCCAATCAGCGCGGCGGGCACCGCGCCCATCGCCGCCGCCATGCTGCCCGCACGAAACTCCCCAAGCTCGTTGCTCGAGCCGATGAACAGCATATTCACCGCGTTCACTCGCCCCCGCATGGCGTCCGGCGTTGCCAGCTGAATCAGCGTGGTGCGCACGTAGACGCTGACCATGTCCGCGGCCCCGGCGACCAGCATGGCGAGCATCGATACCCAGAACAGATGCGACAGCGCGAACACCAGATTTGCCAGACCAAACACGGCAACAGAGGCGAACATCACGTGCCCCGCCCGGCGGGTGATCCCCTTCACGCCGAGATAGAGCCCCATCAGCAGCGCCCCAACGGCGATGGCGCTTCGTAGCGCGCCAAGCCCCTGGGCGCCGACCTGCAGCACTTCCTGGGCGTAGATGGGCAAAAGCGCCACCACGCCGCCAAGCAGCACCGCGAACAGATCCAGCGAGATGGCGCCGAGAATGATCGGCTGATGGCGAATGTAGGCGATGCCCGCCGAGAAGCGCTGCCAGGCGGTGCTTTCGAGCGCTTTCGCTTTCTCAACAAAACGCACCGGCACCCACAGCAAAAAGGCGAGCGCGACGATGAAGCAGCCCAGGCATACCGCGTAGGCCAGCCGCCCGCCGCCGAGTGCGTAGAGCCCCCCACCGAGCAGCGGCCCGGTGATCACGGCGATCTTCATGATCGAGCTGTTCAGCGCGATGGCCTGGGGCAACTGCGCGCGCGGCACCAGATTGGGCAGCATGCTCTGAAGCGTCGGGCCGGTGAACGCCCGCCCGCAGCCGAACAGCGCCAGTACCAGATAGATCGGCACCACGTTCTGCGGGTCGGTCTGCGCGATGAGTAACAGCAGCGCGCTGCAAAGCCCCTGCACGGCCCAGCTGAGCTGCAAAATGCGCTTGCGCGCGAAGCGGTCCACCACGTCGCCGGCGGGCAGCAGCAGAAGCACCATGGGAATGAACTGGGCAAGCCCGACGTAGGCCAGCGACATGGCATCGCGGGTAATATCGTACACTTGCCAAGCCACCACCACCGCCTGGATTTGCATGGCGAAGACCGCCGCCAGTCGCGACAGCAGAAAGCTCAGAAAACCGGGCTGGCGGTGAAGAGGCAGGGCGGCGTCGTCAGATGCGGGCATGGCGGGCTTTTCGTTAGCAGGCGAAGCGAGCAGTCTACCTCAACCGCGCACGGCGCGCCTGGGTCATGGGTTGAAGTCGACACAAGACGCCCCATATCTTCACTGCGTCGATGACACACGCATGTGTCTCACTGGAAAAGGATGACTGATCATGACCGCAAGCACGCTACCCAATCCCGGTTTCGGTACCTATCGCCTGGAAGGCGACACGCTCAAGCAGGGCATTCATACCGCGCTGGAAGCCGGCTACCGGCATATCGACACCGCCCAGTTTTATGGCAACGAATCGACCGTTGGCGAGGCGATTCGCGACTCGAGCGTCCCGCGTAGCGACATCTTTCTGACCACCAAGGTGTGGTTCGACCAGCTCGAACCGGCGGCGCTGAAGGCGAGCGTTGACGAGTCGCTTTCCAAACTCAAGACCGAGTACGTGGACCTTCTGCTGATTCACTGGCCGTCACCCAATAACGAGGTGCCGATGCGTGACTATCTCACAGCGCTCAAGGAAGTGAAGGCGGAAGGCAAGGCGCGCCATATCGGCGTCTCCAACTTCACCATCGCCCAGATCGACGAGGCCATCGACATTCTTGGCGAGGGCGAGATTCTCACCAACCAGATCGAAGTGCATCCCTTCCTGCAAAACCGCAAGTTGGTGGATCACTGCAAGGCGAAGGATATCGAAGTCACCGCGTTCATGCCGCTGGCCGTTGGCAAGGTAATGGAGGATCCGGTGCTCAAGCAGATCGCCGGCGTTCACGGCGTCACGCCCGCGGAGATCACCATGGCCTGGATCAAGGCGCGCGGGCTCGTGACCATTCCATCCTCCACCAAGGCGCGCAATATCGAAAGCAACATCAAGGCCTTCGAGATCACGCTGACGGAGGCGGAAATGGCGGATATCGCAACGCTTGATCGCGGCGAGCGCATCGCCAACCCGGATATGGCGCCCGATTGGGATGAGTAGCGCGGGTTAGGCCGTTGGCACGCAGCTTTCCAGCCGATAGCCGGACTGATAGACGCTTCGCAGGCGCAGCCCGTGGCGGCCGTCGAGCTCCAGTTTGCGCCGCAGGCGGCTGACGTGGGTGTCGACGGTGCGAGTCGGCAGGTCCCCCTTCAACCCCCACACCAGCTCCAACAGGTGCGGCCGAGTGAGCGTGGCGCCGAGCTTGCTGAACAGTAGCGCGGCCAAACGGTACTCGCGCTCCGTCAGGTCCGCAGGTTCGGCGTTAAGATAAATCTGGCGCTGGTCGCTATCCATCGAGTAGGCATCGCCAATACTTGCGGCGGCCGGCGCCGGCGACTGCCAGGTGCGCCGGCCGAGCGCGTTGATTCGCGCCAACAGCTCTCTGGGGCGTAGCGGTTTGGCGAGAAAGTCATCGGCGCCTTGTTCCAGCGCCTGCACCACGTCCTCCTCCTGCTGGCTTGCCGTAATGAAGAGAATCGGTCCCTTCCAGCCATCGTGGCGGCGTAGATGCCCCACCACATCCATACCGCAGCCGTCGGGCAGCCGCCAGTCGATGATCAGAAAATCGAAAAGCTGCTGATCCATGTGCCGACGAAGCTCGCTTGCGCGACCAAACAGCGACACCCGATGCTGTTCGACCGCCAGGCACTGCTCGATGTACGCCTGCTGATCCGGGTCGTCTTCCAATACACCAATATGCATGGGTGAGTCCTCGCTGTCTGGCTTCGCTCTCGGCCAAAAGACGTATCTGTCATCGCGCCGAGCATATCGACACAAAGGTTCACAGTTAGGCGTTGAGCGGCCGATCTATAATCAAGGCTTGGAGATCCGCGTCTTACCAGGAGTCTTGACACCATGCGCTACCCGGTCGCCCTTGCCCCCGCGTTACTGTTACTCTCTTTATCGGCCGCTGGCGAAAATCTTGAGCCGCCCAAGGGGCCCGTGCTGCTCGTCGTGTCGGGCAATCTCGACAACACCAACGTCGGTGACGAGGCGCATTTTGATCGCGCGATGCTGGAGGCGCTCGAGCAGCACGACACCCTCACGCATACGCCCTGGCACGACGGCGCGGTCAATTTTTCCGGCCCTTTGGGCCGCGCGCTACTCGAAGCCGTGGGCAGCGACAGCGACCAGGTGCGGGTCACGGCGCTCAATGACTACGCGGCGACGATACCGGTCAGCGATTTCTATCAGTACGATGTGATCTTTGCGATGCGCGCCGACGGCGAGGCGCTTCGCGTACGCGACCAGGGGCCGCTGTTCGTGATCTATCCCTTCGACGATGATCCGAATCTTTTGAACGAACTCACGCTCACCCGCTCGGTGTGGCAGGTCAACCGACTCGACATCGAGTAAGCCCATACGGGAAGACTGCCCCGATGAAGATACTCCAGCGCTACTTTTCCAATGGGGCCAGAATCGCCACGTTTTCGGCGGTTCTTTTCTTTTTCTCGGCGCTGGCCACCGGTGGCATGATCTATTACCGCCAGTACGCGTTGGAAAATCGCCTGCTCGAAAATCTGCTCTGGTCCGCCTACCAGTTCGACCGCGAGGCGCGGGAGTTTCGGCTGGAGCTTTTACAGGCGGCCCCCGAAAGCGCCTCGGCCGAGGCGCTTTTGACCCGCTTCGAAATTCTCTATAGCCGGCAGATGCTGCTTCAACGTGGAGACATGGGCAAGGAGATCGACCAGGTCGATAGCCTGCGCACGCGGGTAGAGAATTCCCTGGTCGAGATCACGGCGCTGGATACGCTGCTGGAGGATCTGTGGGATAACCCGGAAGGCCTCTCGCCGGCGCTGCTTGAATCGCTGCGTGCTCGGGCAACGAGCCTGCAAGCGCTGACCGCGGAAGTACTGGTCGAAACCAACGCAAGCGTCGTGCAGGCACGCACCCAGGAGCGGGAGAGCTTGAACCGGCTCTATGGGCTTGCGCTGATACTGATTACGCTGTTGATGCTTTCCGGTGCCCTGCTGGTGCGGGCGCTGGTGCTCGAGGGGCGATCGAATCTGGCCAAGGCGCGGGCGCTGGAAAAGCAGAGTCTGGAGCTCAACGCGACCGCGCAAAAGGCGGAAACCGCCAGCCGCGCCAAGTCGGAGTTCATGGCGATCGTCAGCCATGAAATACGCACGCCGCTCAACGGCATCGTCGGCATGGCCGATTTGCTCACGGATGAGGTAAAAACGCCGGCGGCCAACGACTATCTGTTGGCCATCAAGCGAAGCGCCGAGAGCCTTCGCTGCGCGATCAACGATATTCTGGACTACACCAAGATCGAGTCGGGCTATCTGGATCTCAACGCCCAGCCCTTCGATCTGCATCAGTGCATCGACGAGCTCTGCTCCGGTTACGCGCTGCAGGCGCAGGCCCGCGCCGTGGCGTTCGATGCTACCCAAGCCGACGATCTGCCGCGCTTTGTTATAGGCGACCGCGCACGCATTCGCCAAATTTTGATGAACCTGATCAACAACGCGCTGAAATTCACCGAGGAAGGGTTCGTCAAGTGCGCGGTGACCGTCTCGGCGCCGGGCATGGTCTGCTTCGAGATTCGCGATACCGGCTGCGGCATCAGCGAGCAGAATCAGGCCCTGCTGTTTTCAGCGTTCTCCCAGGTCGATACGTCGATGTCTCGCCGCCACGAAGGCACGGGGCTGGGGCTTGCAATCTGCAAGCGGCTGGTCGAGTCGATGGGAGGCGAGATCGGTGTCATCAGCGTGGAAAACGTAGGCAGTCGCTTCTGGTTCACGCTGGCGCTGCCCACCTGTGAGGCGCCGGAGGTTTACGCTCCGCAAAGCGAGCAATCCTGCACTATTCAAAACCGACACATTCTGGTGGTCGAGGATAATCCGCTCAACCAGACCGTCGCGTGCCAAATGCTAGAGCGGCTGGGCCAGCGCGCAAGCATTGCTGAAAACGGTGAGTCGGCGCTTGCCCTGCTGGCCAAACGGCGCGACGACATCGATCTGGTGCTCATGGATATGCAGATGCCGGTGCTGGATGGGCTGCAAACCACCGAGCAGTGGCGCGCTCGGGAACGCGAACACGGGCTTTCACCTCTGCCGATCGTCGCCATGACCGCCAACGTCATGCCGGAGCACCGCGCACGCTGTATGCAAAGTGGTATGGACGACATGATTCATAAGCCCTTTACCCGCGACGAGCTGTACCAGATGCTCTGTCGCCACCTGTCGCCATCGCCTTTGTGTGAAGCGTCGAACGCGCGAACCGAAGAGGCGGCAAGGGCGAAAGAGAGGGCTTCTGCCGTGAGCTGCGTTGCCCAGCCGGATACCCGTGTGCTCGACCCGGATACCTGCACGGAACTCAAGGAGACGTTCGATGCCGCAGCGCTGAACACGCTTTTGACAACCTTTCTAAATCGATTGGACGAGCGCCGGGAAAAACTTTCGAGCCACTTGGCCGGCAAGCGACGCGAGGCGTTTCAACAGGAGGCACACTCGCTCAAGGGGGCGGCGTCATCGCTTGGCTGTTCGGCCATCGCCGAGTGGGCAAGCCAGATGGAGCGCCGGGCGCTCGAGGCGCCCCTGAAGGAGTTGAACGACGGGGTGGCGCGTCTGCCCGCCTTGAAAACGTTGACTCAGCAGGTGCTCGAGAAGGAGGGGGTAGTGGCGGGTTGAGCCGACTCGTGTGAGCGACGCTCCCCCAGCCACTGCTCAAAAGCCGCCGCGCTTTGCGGTCGGGCGAGGTAATACCCTTGCCCCATACTGCACCCCGCCTCGATTAGCAGATCGAGCTGCACTTGGGTCTCGATGCCCTCGGCGACGACTTCGAGCCCCATGCGTTTGCCCAGATCGATCACGGAAAGCGAAATCGCGCGCGCGGCGTCGTCCTGCTCCATCAATGAGACGAAGCTGCGATCCACCTTGAGCTCGTCAAAGGGAAGTCGGTAGAGCTGTCTTAGCGAGGAGTAGCCGGTGCCGAAATCATCGAGTGACAAACGACAGCCCAGATCGCGCAGCGCCTCCAGTACGTGGCGCGCATAGTTCAAACACTCTATTCCCACCGACTCCGTTAGTTCCAGCGTCAGGCGCGCCGGCCCCGTGACGTAATGGCTTTTGAGTCGCTTGAACGACTCGATGACGCCTTCCTCCTTGACGAAATCCGCCGGGACGTTGACGGCGACGTTCAAAGCCCAGCCCTTGGCCTGCCAGCGGACCTGCTGGGCCAGCGCAAGTTCGAGCACCTGCCAGGTCAGCGCGCCTATCAGACCATGCTTTTCTGCCATCGGGATGAAGCTATCTGGAAACAGCAGCCCAAGCGTCGGATGTTGCCACCGCACCAACGCTTCGACGCCTTTAATAGCGCCCCGCTGCAAATCCTGCTGGGGCTGATAGACCAAAAACAGCTCGCCGCCCTCGAGGGCTTGGGTGAGGTCCTCGGCCGTTGGCATCCCGGCCTTCGCCTCGAGCGGTGAAAGAAACGCCGGCAGGCCGGTCAGAAAGCCGGACTTGGGCAAAAAGCCCAGCATTTGCAGCCCCTTCGCTCGGCCGGCGTCGATGGCGCGGGTCACGTTCTCGGAGGCGCTGGCGCTAATCAGCAAAATCGCCGCGTTCAGGCGCAGGTCGTAGAGGTAATCGAGAATATCGAGACCGGTAAACTCGCCAAGCTCCAGATCGAGGAGAATAAGCGTCGCCTCGAGCAGCGAGGGTTGACGAACCAGTTCACCTAAACTGCCCACCGTTTCGACCGCGAAACCATGCTGCTCCAGCAGCAGTTTGCTCAGTAGCTGGACGTCCCTGTCGTCATCGATTACAAGCGCCGTAGCGGCCATACCCTGTCCTTTGAACGTTGTTCGTTATTGAATCCAATCGGCTGATGTTTGAATAAATTCAGTGCCCGAGATAAATGAGCGTTTGAAAGGGCAAACGTCACTCCCTGCTCCAGCGAGGCGGGCATCAAAAGGCGGTCCACTCGGGTTGGGCCGGCGCCGGCGAGAGGCGGCGCTCCAAAGGCCTGGAAACAGGCGGGGCGCTGGCAAGGGCGCGTGGTGTGGAAGCTTGTGACGGTGTCTCGCTGAGTTTGAATGCGCCCACCAACTCACCAAGTCGTGCCGCCTGAGCGCTAAGCTCTGCCGCCGCCGCGCTCGACTCTTCGACCATCGAGGCGTTGTGCTGCGTCATGCCGTCGAGCTCGCTCACCGCATCGTTGACCTGACCGATGCCCACGCTCTGCTCTCGGGCACCGGCGCTGATTTCTGCGATAACGTCAGAGACGCGCTCGATGCTTTTCACCATCTCTGCCATCAGCCGCCCGGTATGCTTGACCTGGCCAACGCCCACCTCGGTTCGGCTCATGGAGCTAGCGATCAGCGCGGCGATGTTGCTGGACGCTTCGCTCGAGCGGCTGGCAAGCATGCGCACCTCCTGAGCGACCACTGCAAAGCCGCGACCGTGCTCACCGGCACGCGCCGCTTCAACCGAGGCGTTGAGCGCCAGAATGTTGGTTTGAAACGCGATGCCCTCGATCAGCGTCACGATGCTGCTGATTTCCGACGACGACGCGCTGATGTCGTCCATGGTCTGCTCGACGCTCGCCATGGAGTGCTGGCCTTGCTGCGCGAGCTCGCGCGTGGAAAGCGCCAACTGATCGGCCTGTTGCGCCGAATCCGAGGCGGCCTTGACGACCGCGGCGATCTCCTCCATCGAGGCCGAGGTTTGCTGCAGGTTGGCGGCGGCCTGCTCGGTACGCGCGGAGAGTTCCTGACTGCCGGTCGCGATCTCCGTCGAGGCGTGAGTGAGGCTTGCGGTACTGGCGCTGACGCTCTGCAGCGTCTTGTCGATGTGGCGAATGAAACCATCAAAAGCGTGCGCCAGCTCGCCGATCTCGTCGCGGCGCTGGCTATCGATACGCGCGGTCAAATCGCCATCGCCGTTACTGATGTCATCGATGCGCCGGCTGATCTGACGAAGCGCCCTGGACATCATCCGAGGACCCATCACGGCAATCAGTGACGCGATGACGAACACCGCCAGGGCAAAGAGAAACGTCGCCATCTGCTGCGACTGGATACGCTCGACGACCGCCGTTTCGGCTTCGTAAATGGCGGTTTCGATGCTTTCACCTGCGATGTCATAAACGGCGCGTAGGTCGTTGAAGCGCTCGAGCGATTCACCGTTCATCAGCGCCAGTGCCTCGGTCAACTGGCCGCGTTGGTGCAGATCGAATACCTGCGACGCGCTCGAAAGCCAGGCACTGTAAAGCGCCTCGAAACCGTCGGTTTGCGATGTCAGCGCTGGATAGTCCTGCATCCGTTC
Organism: Halomonas sp. PAMB 3264; assembly: GCF_031954245.1. Taxonomy (NCBI): domain Bacteria; kingdom Pseudomonadati; phylum Pseudomonadota; class Gammaproteobacteria; order Oceanospirillales; family Halomonadaceae; genus Halomonas; species Halomonas sp. PAMB 3264. The sequence continues at coordinate 2,801,655 of NZ_CP134866.1, read as the reverse complement.
GAGATAGAGCGCCATGCGCTCCTGGGCCTGCTGCGCGTTGTCGCGAAACTCGTCGAAAAGCTCGGCGGCGCGCGTTGTGCCTGCCGGCGTAAGCAGCGTCGTTACCTCGGCAAGACGTGCCTGGTAGAGGTCACGGTCGCCGTTGAGCGTGGCCGTCGAGGCAGGAATGTAGTGGTCGATAAACGTATCCAGACGATGTTTGACCGTGTTGACCAGCTGCGTGTCAGCCAGCACGACCAGAAGAAGCGACAGGGCGACGGCGATGAACACCAGCGCATACTTCACTTTTATAAGACGGAAACGGTTCATGAGAAATACTCATTAAGTAGGATATAATGAGTAGAAGGTAGTCTTAAAGTGTGAGTTATGGCGAGTGTTATACATCACTGTTCACACTTGTTTACCTTTTTGCGAGATTGAGTTGACAGGTGCGATATGACACCCCTCTTTCCCCCTCTTGATTCTATTGATAACCCTTTGCCTGCAAACGAAAAAGCTGCGCGTAGCGGCCATTTTCTGCCAGCAGCGCGTCGTGGGTGCCGCGCTCGATGATATGACCCTGGTCCATGACCAGGATCAGATCCGCGCTTCGCACGGTGGAGAAGCGGTGCGAGATCAAAATCGTCATCTTGTCGCGGCTGTGGGCGCGAAAGCGGGCGAAGACGTCGGCCTCGGCGGCGGCGTCCATGGCGGCGGTGGGCTCGTCGAGTACTAAAATATCCGCCTCCTTGCGCATGTAGGCGCGCGAAAGCGCTACTTTCTGCCACTGGCCGCCGGAAAGCTCCTGACCATTTTTGAACCAGCGGCCAAGCTGGGTCTGGTAGCCGGCGGGCATCTGTTCGATGAAACCATCGGCCAGCCCAAAGTGCGCCGCCTGCTGCCAACGGCTCTGGTCATCGAAGGCGTCGATGTCGCCCACGCCCAGGTTTTCGCCCACCGGTAGCTGATAACGCACGAAGTCCTGGAAGATCACGCCGACGCGTTTTCTTAACGTCTGCGCCTCCCAATCGCGCAGGTCGCTGCCATCGAGCAGAATGCGACCTTCAACGGGCGAGTAGAGCCGCGTCAACAGCTTGATCAGCGTCGTCTTCCCCGAGCCATTTTCGCCCACCAGCGCCAGGCTCTGGCCCGGTGCCAGGTGCAGCGAAATATCGCGAAGTACGACGCGCCCATTTGGGTAGGCGAACGTGACGCTCTCGAAGCGCAGCCCGTCACCGGGCACCTTGCCTTGGGTCAGCGTGCCGCCTTCTGCCTCGGTGGGGTGTTCCAGGTAGTCGTAAAGGTTGGACAGGTAGAGGTTATCCTCGTACATGCCGCTGATCGCGGTGAGAATGGCCGACAGCGCCGACTGGCCCTGCTTGAATACCATCAGGTACATCGTCATCTGTCCAAGCGTGATCGCGCCGACCACGGTTTCGAGCACCACCCAGCCGTAGGCGATATAAAACGTGGCGGTGCCCAAAAGCCCCAGCAGAAATCCCCAGCCTTCGCGCTTGAGGGTCAAAAGCCGATCCTCGGCGAACAGTCGATCGAAGATGGCCCGGTAGCGACTCAGAAACAGCGGCTCCAGGCCGAAGAGCTTGACCTCCTTGATACTGTCCTCGCGCGCCAGCACCGTTTCCAGGTAGCTCTGCATGCGCGTTTCCGGCGAGCGCCGGCGAAAAAGGCGAAAGGCATCGCCGGAGAACTTCGCTTCAGAAACGAACACCGGCACGGCGCCGGCGGCCAGAATCAACAGCGCCCAGGGCGAAAACTGCACCAGCAGCACGCTGAAGCTACAAAGCGATATCGCGTTTTGCAGAAAGCCGAAGGTTTTGGTCACCAGCGCCAGCGGCCGCGTCGAGGCCTCGCGCCGGGCGCGGGTCAGCTTGTCGTAGAGCTCGGAGTCCTCGAACTGGGAAAGCGATAGCGTGCCCGCTTTTTCCAGAATCAGCACGTTCACCTTCTGGCCCAGCAGCGCGCGCAAAAGCGACTGCTGAGCGGCGAGCCCGCGCTGAGCCAGCGCCATCAGCGCGATGATCAGCGCCTCGAGGGCCACCAGCCACAGCACCGGCGCCAGAATGATCCAAAGCACCGGGTCCTCGGCGGCTTCAAACGTCTGCATGGCGCCGACCACGCCGTCGACGATCAGCTGGCCCACCCAGGCCGCCACCGCCGGCAGCACCCCGGCCACCAGCGTGCACAGCGCAAGCCCTAGCGTCATCCAGCGCGAGGTGTCCCACACCAGCGAAAGCGCCCGCCGGCTGTAGCGAAACACGCTGAAAAAGCCGGCAATCGACGATGTAGAGCTCAACAGGGCCATGCGAGGCGACCACCCTTAACGCGGGGAAAAGCGCCATGATGCAACGCTTTGCCCCGGACCTCCAGGTGATCCTGCGCTTATGGGCTCAAAGTGGCAGCACCGCGCCGTCGGTGCGCGGCTCGGTCCCGCCCTGGAGCACGCCGGACTCGGCATTGCGCAAAATGATCTGGCCACGGCCGAAGCTGATCGAATCGGCGACCTTGACGATTTTATGCCCCCGCCGGGCAAGCGCCAGCGCCAGGTGATTGGGGAAGTCGGCTTCGACCTCGATGGTTTTACCTTCGACCCACTTCCAGCGCGGCATGTCCAGCGCCGCCTGGGCGTTGAGCCCATCGTTCAAAAGCCCGGTGACGACCTGCACGTGGCCCTGGGGCTGCATGTAGCCGCCCATGACGCCGAAGGGGCCCACCGCCTGATCGCCTTTGGTAATAAAGCCTGGGATGATGGTGTGGTAGGTGCGCTTGTGGGGGGCGAGCGCGTTGGCGTGGTCCGGGTCGAGCGAGAAGGAGCTACCGCGGTTTTGCAGGCTGATGCCGGTTTTCGGGACGACCATGCCCGAGCCAAAGCCGTGAAAATTGCTCTGAATGAACGACACCATGTTGCCTTCCTCATCGGCGGTGGCGAGATACACCGTGCCGCCCTGAAACGGGTTGCCGTGGGTCGGGTCGACAGCCTGCTCACCAATCAGCGCGGCGCGCGATTTCAGGTACTCGTCGCTCAAGAGCTGCTCGGTGGTGTGCGCCATGGCGCCGCGCTCGGTCAAGTGCTTGAAGCCGTCCATGTAGGCGAGCTTGGTCGCCTCGATGCGCCGGTGCAGGGTCTCGACCGTATCGCTGCTCTCTTCGAGTTGGTCGAGCATACCCAGCGCCTGCAGTACGATCAGCCCGCTGCCGTTGGGCGGAATCTCCCAGATATCATGGCCCTGGTAGCGCACGCCGATCGGGTCGACCCACTCCGGCGCGTAACCGGCCAGGTCTTCCTTACGCAGCAAGCCACCGTGTTCGCGAGAAAACGCATCGATACGCTCGGCGAGCTCGCCGGTGTAAAACGTCTGGGCGCGGGTCTCGGCAATCGCCCTGAGGCTTTCGGCGTGGCCGGGGGAGGCCCATATCTGGCCGGGCTGCGGCGCGCGGCCGTTGGGCGCGAAGGTGTCGAACCAGGCCGTAAAAGCGGGGTCATCATAAGCGCCGTAGGTATGAACCGCCTCGGCCCACATCTGATGAATCACCGGGGTGACTGCAAAACCCTCTTCAGCAAGCGCGATGGCCGGTGCCAACAGCTCGGCAAAGGGGAGCCTGCCAAAGCGCTCGGACAGCGCCGCCCAGGCGGCCGGGGCGCCGGGAATGGTGACCGGCAGCATGCCGTGACTCGGTATCCGGTCATGGCCCAGCGCTTTCATCGCCTCGATGGTGGCGGCCTTCGGCGCCTGGCCGCTGGCGTTCAATCCGTGCAGCTTCCCGTTCACCCAGACGATCGCGAAGGCGTCGCTGCCGATGCCGTTGGAGGTAGGTTCCACCACGGTCAGCGCAGCGGCGGTGGCGATCGCCGCATCCACGGCGTTGCCGCCTTGCTGCAAAATGGTGATGCCCACCTGGGCGGCCAGCGGCTGGGAGGTGGCCACCATGCCGCGCTTGCCAAAGGTGGTCATTCGCCGCGAGGCGCTGGGGTAGTAGAGAGCGTCATGATGAACGTCGTGTTGCATATCGAAATCCTTGTGAATCAGCCCAGCAGAAGGGCGCCGTAGAGCAGCGCGCCGAGCACCACAAACGCCGGATGGACGTTTAGCCACACCAGCGCCGCAGCGGCTACGGCGCCGATGATCAGCGTATGAACGAGCCCGGCGCTCTCCATGCCTTCCAGAAAGAAGCCCAGGGTGAGCCAGGCCATCATGACGGCGATGACCGGGCGCACCCACTGGCTCATGCGTTTGACGCGCGGCGATTCGCGGTGGCGGTAAAGAAGGCCGAGCGCCCCGAGCATGAGCAGAAGCGACGGCACCACGGTGGCCAGCACCGCCACCAGCGCCCCCAGGGCACCGGCGACCTCATAACCGATGTAGCCGGCCATCTTGGTGGCGATAGGGCTTGGCAGCGCGTTGCCCAGTGCCAGGGTTTCGGCGAAGCCCTGGGAGGTCATCCAGCCGTAGCGGCCGACGACCTCGGCCTCGATCAGCGGGATGATGGCCGGGCCGCCGCCATAGCCAATGATGTTGGGAATGAAAAACGCCAGAAAAAGCTCCCAGTAGATCATGCGGACTCCTCCGGAGGCTTTTGTCGAGCGGCGTTTGGCTTGCGCTTGGGCGAAAGGAGCGCCGAGGCGAGCAGGGCGCCGATGATGAGTCCCGGGTGGACCCCGAGCCCATAGATCAGCCCGCCGGCCACCAGGGCGATGGCAATGCTTATAAGCCAGCCAAGCGAAGCTTTGGATTTTTCCAGAAAGTCCCAGGTCAACTGACCCATCATGATCATGACCACCGGAATCACCGCTTGGCCCATGCCGCGAATCCAGCCGACATCGCGGTAGCGGCTGAACACGCCGAGCATCACGATCATGGCGACGATCATCGGGCCGATCACGGCCAGCACCGACATGAGACATCCTGCCGTGCCGCCTACCCGGTAGCCGATATAGCCCGGTATCTTGGTCGCGATCGGGCCGGGCAAGGTGTTGCCGATCGCCAGAACGTCGGCAAACTCTTCGTCGGTGAGCCACGCGTGACGCTTGACCACCTCGGCGTGGATCAGCGGAATCATCGACGGTCCGCCGCCGAAACCGAAAATGCCCACGCGAAAAAAGGCCCAAAACAGTGCCAGTAGTGTCATCGAAGTGATCGCTCTTGTACGTCGTCGTGTTGTCGAAGGCTTTTGAGAAAAGCGGTGCGCCCTCGTTAAAGGCGTTTTATCATACTATTTATAGAAAAATCGATTATTTTAAAAGCGGATTATCCCGACGATTTTTATCATCGCGTATGTTGTGTCATCACGTATTTGTATTAATGGCGGGAGAGATCACCATGAAAAACGATGCGCTGCCATCTAGCGGCACGGCTTCGAGCCGCATTTTTGAGACGCTGCGTCAGGATCTGGTGCGCGGGCGCTTCGCCGCGGGGGAGAAACTGGCGATCAACGCGCTGAGAGAGCGCTATCAGGTGGGGCTTAGCCCGCTGCGCGAGGCGCTGAACAAACTCGCCGCGTTTGGGCTGCTGGTGCAGGAGAACCAGCGTGGTTTTCGGGTGCCCGGGCTTAGCGAAGCCGAGCTCGAGGATATCACGCGGCTTCGCCTCGAGCTCGAGGGCATGGCGTTCGAGCGCGCCATCGCCCAGGGCGACGCCCAGTGGGAGGCGGACCTGCTGGGCGCGGCTCACCGGCTCAAGCGCGCGGATAAAACCCAGGACATGGGCGAGGCCTGGGAGGCGCTACACACCCGGTTTCACCGCACGCTGGTCGCCCCCTGTGGCTCGGCATGGCTGATTCGCTTCATCGAGCAGCTCCACGACCAGTTCGACCGCTACCGCCGGCTGGGCGCCAACCCACCGGTGATCCGTCAGCCGCTGGACGATCAGCACCAAAAACTGGTGGAACTGGCGCTTGCCCGCGACGTCCAGGCCGGCCGGGAGTTGATGGACGATCATATTCGCCAATCTTTTGAGGTTGCGCTGGCGCACTACCGCCAGCACACGTAGGCTGGCGGCTATAACGGGCAGTGACGACAGAAAGTGATAATGGAAGAGGGCGCCATGGCGGTAACGGATGAGGTAGTAATCGAGCAAACGCTTTGTTGGGTACGAACGTTTATCGTCGCGCACGATATTTGCCCCTTCGCCAAGCGCGAGCTCGACGCGGATCGCGTGCGGGTGCAGGTGGTACGCTCCAAAAAGATCGAAGTGGCGCTCGAGGAGCTGGCTGCGGAGCTCGACTGGCTCACCCATCACGACGAGGTCGAAACCACGCTTCTGGTACTGCCGACGCTGTTCAAGAGCTTCGATCACTACCTGGATTTTCTCGAGCTCGCCGAACATCTGGTCGAGGAGCTCGGCTTCGAAGGTATCTTTCAGCTGGCGAGCTTTCACCCGGATTACTGCTTCGCCGATGCCGACCCGGAAGACGCCGCCAACTACACCAACCGCTCGCCCTACGCCATGGTGCACATCCTGCGCGAGGCGAGCGTCGAGAAAGCGATCGCGTTCTATGGCGATACCGACGCGATTCCCGAGCGCAACATCGAGAAGCTCTCGGCTATGGGAAGCGATGCCGCCCAGAGTGCGCTCGAGCGGTGTCGTGGCGCTAGCGGCCGGGGCGATGAATGACCAGCCGGTGCTTGCCCTGGCTTTTCGCCGCGTAGAGCGCGTTATCGGCAAGCTTTAGCACCGTCTCGATGTGCTCGCCGTGGTGCGGCCACCAGGCCGCGCCGAGGCTACAGCCGACGGTGGCCGTTTGCCCCTCGGCGAGCTGAATGGGGCGCTCGATGGCATTGAGCAGCCGCCTTCCCACTTCATGGGTGAGCGGTTCGAGATACTCCGGCTGCGTCTTGAGCACCATGACGAACTCGTCGCCGCCCAGGCGTGCTACCACATCGCCGCTTCGCAGCGCGTTTTTCAGCCGGTTGGTGATCTCGATGAGCAGCAGGTCGCCAGCATGGTGGCCAAGCTCATCGTTGACCCGCTTGAAGCCATCCAGGTCGATGTACATCACCACCATGTTCTGTAAATGGCGCTGCGCTTCGGGCACGGCGTGCTGCAGGTACTGCATCAAGAAGGCGCGGTTGGGTAGGCCGGTCAGCGGGTCACTATTGGCCAAATCCTCCAGCCGGCTGATGGTCTGGCGCTGATCCGACAGCCGCCCCACCATCTCGCGCAACGAAACGGAAAGGCGCTTGAATTCGCTGGCGCCGCGCTCCAGCGGGATGATGCCCGCCTGATCCCCCTCTCCGATACGGTCGGCGGCTTGAGCCAGGCGCTTGATCGGCGCCACGATGAAGGAGGCCCCGCACCATCCGACCGCCGCGAACACGACCGCCAGCAATAGCCCGATGCTCATGATCGCCGCCTGAAGCCGCTTGGCAGGGGCGAAGGCGTCGCTCACGGGCTGGCGACTGATCGCCACCCAGCCAAGCCCTTCGAAATCCTCGAAGCCGCCGCTTCTGGCGTAGCCGGTCACGTAGCGCTGGCCGTCGGGCCAGGTTTCGACCGCCCAGCTAGGCGTGGTGTTACCCGGTCGAGGAACGTATTTGAGCGAATTCAGCGAGCGGCCCAGCAGCTCGTGTGGGCCCAAAAGCACCGTGGCGTCGCTCGAGAGCAGCAGCAGGTCGGCGTCCTGCTGCTTTTCGGCGGGCGCGAGTAGGGTGCGCTCGATGTACTCCGCCCACTCCCAGCTCAAATGAACGGCGAGCACGCCGCTGAACTCTCCTCTTCGGTCGTGCACGGGGGTGGCGATATCGACGAACTTGAGCGCTTCGCCGGTGGGGCTGGGAAGCAGGCTTGCCAGCATGACCGCTTCGTGCACATCGCCCACCCAGGGCCGGTGCTGACCTTCGACGAACACCGGGCGGTGGGCGATGGAGAGGCCCTCGAGAATGCCGTCGGTGGCCACGCGCACCGTGCCCTGGGTATCGGTCAGCCCGATCCACGAAACGATATTGAAGCTATCCTGCAGGCGTTCGAGCTGGCGTCTGAGCACGTGCGGCTGCGTATCGCGGCCAAGCGTTTGTATGGCTAACAGCAGGTTCACCTGTTTGATGCGCGCGTCCATGCTGCGATCGAGCATGTTCACCATCTGGTAGGCGGCGCGGGAAGAGGCCGAGCCGATATGCGCTTCGAGTTGCTGAGCCGACTCCCTTGAGGCGACCCAGCCCAGCATGAGCGTCGTCGCGAACACCAGCGCGGCGATCAGGGCGATAAAGCGCGTGCGCAGTGAAAAGCGCGAGGACCACTCTGCGAAAAAATGCCCCATGGGAGAACGTTGGCCAGCCGGTTGATAAGAGCAGGCCACATTTGGCCGCCGGATATGCCTGTGAAGCTACCCTAAAAGCGCGCCGTTTGCATGTAACCGATTGCAACCATGGGTAAAATTATTGGAGCGTCGCGCCAGGCTTTCACCTCCAAAGACGTAAGGCGAGCAGTCGAGGCTACAAAAACTTGTGCATCACGTAGGTATCGACCGGCCCAAGCGTTGGGTGGCGAAAGGCACCCGGCACCGTCCCCACAATCGCAAAGCCGAGCCGCTGCCACAGCGCCACCGCTATTTCGTTACTGGCCACCACGGCGTTGAACTGCATGGCACTGAACCCAAGCTCCTTACCCAGCGCTTGCGAGTGCTCGCACAGCGTGCGGGCAACGCCTTGGCCGCGAGCGGCGGGGGCGACCATGTAGCCGCAGTTACACACATGGTTGCCCGGCCCCGCCGCATTGGCCTTCAGGTAGTAGGCGCCCAGCAGCGTGCCTTCAGCGTCCATGATCACCCGGCTGGCCAGCGGCGCTTCACACCAGAGCGCATAGGCCGCCTCGAAGTCAATCGCCGGGTCGATGGCGTAGGTTTGCTCCGCCCTGACGATGTCGTGGAAAACCGGCCAGAAAGCGGTGAAGTCCTCCCGGGTCATGGGCGTGATGGTGTGATCAGACATGGCGCTATCCGCTGACGTTAAAATATTCAGGCAGCGATGCCTGGCACCGCTGCCGCTAAAGGAAAGATGAGGCTAGCGCGCGACCTCCATGACGATTTCGTAGCTTCTTAGCCGGTCCTGCTGGTCGAAGAAGTCGCTGTTGATCATCAGTTCATCGGCGCCAGTGCGCGCCTGAAACGCTTCGAGTTCCGTCTTGACGGTATCCGGGCCGCCGATGATGGCTGCGCCCAAAAACTGGCTGACCTGGGCCTGCTCCATCGGCGTCCAATCGAGCTGCTCGACCGGCGGCTGTGAGGTGGTAGGCCGTCCGCGAATCAGGTTAAGAAACTTCTGCTGGGCGGTGGTAGCCAGATAGTGCGCCATCTGGTCGGTGTCGGCGGCGATCACCGGCATGCCGACCATGGCGTGGGGTTTGTCGAGCACGTTAGAAGGGCGGAAGTTGTCCCGATAAAGGCGCAGCGCCTCGAACAGGTAGCCCGGCGCGAACTGGGCGGCAAAGGCGAACGGCAGCCCCAAACGCGCGGCGAGCTGGGCGCTGTAGCCGCTCGAGCCCAGCAGCCAGATGGGCACATGGGTACTTTGGCCGGGCACCGCTTTGACCTGCTGATGCGGGGCGGCGTCGCCCAGGTAGCGCGTCAGTTCGTCGAGCTGGGCGGGGAAGTCGTCCACACCGGCCTGGGCGCTTCGGCGCATGGCGCGCATGGTGGCACCGTCCGAGCCCGGCGCCCGGCCAAGGCCCAGGTCAATGCGCCCGGGGTAGAGCGTTTCCAGCGTGCCGAACTGCTCGGCGATGACCAGCGGCGCGTGATTGGGCAGCATGATACCGCCGCTTCCGACGCGAATCGTCGAGGTCTGGCCCGCGACGTGGCCGATCAGTACCGAGGTGGCGGCGCTGGCGATGCCGGCGATGTTATGATGCTCCGCCAGCCAGTAGCGCGTGTAGCCCAGTCCCTCGGCGCGCTTTGCAAGCTCGACGCTGTTGGCAAAGGTCTCGGCGGCGCTACCGCCTTCGCGAATGGGTGCCAGATCCAGTACCGATAGGGCGGTCTCGGCGAGTTGGCTCATGATTCACCTGCACGTTGAGTGAAAAGCGGCTGACGATGGTCGTTTTCATGAAATTCATGTTTTCAGAAAACTCATTAGCCCGCTTGTTAATACCCTGTTATGCGGGCGAGCCAAGCCTAAAACAAGGGAGCGGTATCGACAGCGCGCTGTTGACGCTGTCGATACCGCCGAACGCAAAGGCGGGGGATGACTATTCGCGCAGCGGCGTGGGGCGGATGAGAATTTCGTTGACGTCCACGTGGGCCGGCTGGTTCAGCGCGTAGATGACGGCGTTGGCGATATCCTTGTCCTCGAGTGCCTGCTCCGGGGGCTCGTCGAAAAACGGGGTATCGACCATGCCGGGTTCGATCAGCGTGACGCGAATGCCGGTGCCGCGAAGCTCTTCGCGAAGATTATAGCCAATGCCCGTGACCGCCCACTTGGTGGCGCTGTACATCGAGCCGGGAATGGTGGTGCGCCCGGCGGCGGAGCCGGTGAGCAGTACGTGGCCCGCGGAGCGCTTGAGCGCCGGCAGGCAGGCCTGAAGCGTTAATCCCACGCCGTAGACATTGGTGAGAATCATCTCCTTCCACTGCGCGTGGTCGGCTTCGCTGAAGCCGCCGGTCGAGCCGCCTTGTCCGGCGTTGGCGAACACCGCGTCAATGCGCCCAAAGGTTTCCAGCGCTAGTTCGACCATGGCGCGCTGCTGCTCCATATCGGTAACGTCGAGCTCGACGGTCAATAGATTTTCCCGTCCCAGTTCCTGAGCAAGGGCTTCGAGCTTGTCCGTCGAGCGCGCGGCGAGTATCAGCTTGTAGCCTTCACGCGCGGCCGCGCGCGCCGTCGCGGCGCCGATACCGCTCGAGGCGCCGGTGATGAGAATGACACGATCCTGCATGGGTAGCGCTCCTTGCCAATGTTTCAACGGGGCCTTTTAGCATGGTCAATGGGCCTGGATGTTGCAAACCCGCCGCGCCCGGTCAAGGCCCGCCGTCAAGGCGTTGGGCGCGATAGCATGCTCGAAAGATCCAGAATCGACTGTGCCATGCTCGCCATGCTTTTGCTCTGATCCATCGAGGTCTTGCGTAAAAAGCGGTACGCCTGCTCTTCGCTCATCGATTGGTGCGCCATGATCAACCCCTTGGCCCGCTCGATCAGCTTGCGCTCGCGAAGCGCCTTACGGGTGTTTTCCAGCTCGTCGCTAAGCCCTTGAAGGCGGCTGGACTGGGCGTGGGTGAGCTCGATCAGCGAGCGGCTAAGCGGCGAGGCGAGCGCGCTGATCGTGAGATCACCGAGCGCGCTCGCCTCGCCCAGCGCCAGAAGCTGCTCGCACGGCGCAGGCTGTGCCCGCACGCGGGGCGTGTGCGCCTCATCAAAAGCCCGCTGCGCCGCTTCGATTTTTACGTGGCATAGCGCGGCCAGTTCAAGAATCGCGGTGTCCTCCACTTGCTTCAGGCCATCGATGCGCTGCGTGGCGAGCGCGTACCAGGTTTCGCTCATGCGCGCGTCGCTATCAGAGCGGGCACGTTCGCCGCGGTGGGCGCTTGCGCGCAGCGTCTCGATGTAAGTAAGCGTTTGCTTACAAAGCGACTGGTGCCAGCTCTCTCGGGCGTTGGCGCCAGCGAATTCCAGAAAGGTGTCGAAGCAGCGGTTTTGATCCTGGGTCAGCCGTTCGAACAGCGTCCGGTGCGGCTCGTCAAAGCGCCCGTAGGTAAAGCCGAAGGCGCCGCAGGCGCGCTCCTGGCCGGCAAGCTCCTTACCCTGCATCAGATGAAAGATGGCGACCAGCGCTCGGGTGATGTCCGGGTCGGCGGCGGTGTCCGCGGCTTCGAACACGATCGCCAAAAGCCCGCCGATCACGTCGTTGAAGGCCCGGGTGGCGCCGTCCGGCGTTAGCTCGCGCGCGTCGATCGCCTCGCGCAGCCGGGGCAGGTCGTCGAGCGCCATCCAGACGGTGGCGATGCGGCGCAAAAGCCGTGCCCCGGCCTCGGGGCGCGGCTTTTCGCAAAGCGCTTCCAACCGCGTGCGCATCAGCGCTTCGGCCTGCTGGCTGCATGCCATGAACTCGGTGCGCCGGGTCGCGAACTGCTTGCCCTTCGAGGCAAGATAAATGGTAGAAGCACCGCGCTCACGCTGAAGCACGTGAATGAAACGACTGATATCGCCCACCATGTCGCACGCGGTTGCCAGGTGGCGCAGGTTGTCGATATCAAAGCGCAGTGCCGTAAGTAGCAGTGTGCGACCAGAAGCCATGAAGCGCTCCTTGTGTGCCCGGCCCTTTGATGTCGCAAGGCCGGGAGTGAGTGTCTAGCGCAGCGACAGCGCCCCTGCGCCGGTTTGCTCGCCGAGCGCGTCCTGATAGGCGCTGGCCTCCTCGGCTTCCGTGGCATCGCTAAAGCGCACCACCAGCACGCTACCCGCCAGCATCAGCACGCACAGGCCCAGATAGAAAAGCCCCTGCTGATAGGTCAGGCTTTCGCTTCGAAACAGAAACGCCGCCAGTACCGCGCCGACGTTGCCGCCGGCGCCGACGATACCCGCCACCGCGCCCAGCGCCTTTTTATTGATGAACGGCACCACGCCGAACGTGGCGCCTTCGGCCATCTGCACGAACAGGCTAAAGACCAGCATGATGCCGATCGCCAGACTCAATACGTGCATCTGGGAGAAGGCGATCAGCGCGATGCCCTCGCACACCAGCGCAATAAACAGCCAGCGCACCCGGCCTTTCAGCCCGCCGTGTTTGGCGAACAGATCCGAAAACACCCCACCTAGGGTGCGCGCGAAAATGTTCATCAGGCCAAACAGCCCCGCGATCAGGCCCGCAGTGGCCAGCGTCAGCTCGAAGTGGTCGAAAAAGTAGATCGCAGCGATGTTGTTGATGGTGAGCTCGACCCCAAAGCAGAGCCCGTACACCACGAACAGCGCCCACACGCGGATATCCTTCGCCGCGGACAAAAAGCTGCTCATTGCGCCGTACTCGCCGGAGGCTTCTGGTAGTTCGCCCCGGGCTCTCAGCTCGGCGAAGCTGCCGTTCGGCGCATCCTGAGTGAAGAACCAGTAGCCGATACCGGTAAAGAAGAGCACCACGCCGGGTACCACCATGGCCAGGCGCCAGCCGAGCGTCTCGCTGACACCCAGCATCAAAAGCCCCGAGAAGATCAGCGGCATCAGAATCTGCGTCGTGCCGCCGCCCAGGTTACCCCAGCCAGCGCTGGTGGCGTTGGCCGTGCCGACCACGTTGGGGGCGAACATCATGGTGGTGTGGTACTGGGTAATGACGAACGAGGCACCGATCGCGCCGATCGCCAGCCGGGCCAGCAAAAAGGTTTCGAAACTGTCGGCCAGGCCAATACCCATGACCGGAAGCGAGCCCACCAGCAGCAGCCCGGTGTAGGTCTTGCGCGGCCCCAGCCGGTCGCACAGCACACCGATCAAGAGCCGTACGATAACGGTGATCGCCACCGAGGCGATGATGGTGTTGCCGATTTGGGTTTGCGTGAGCGACAGATCGTCGCGCACCACCGCCATGAGCGGGGCGATGCCGAACCAGCCAAAAAAACAGATGTGAAAGGCAAACCAGGAGAAGTGAAAAGCGCGCATCTGCGGCGTCGAAAAGCTGAACAGGCGAATCCGATTAGCCTTGTTGCGAATATCCATGGGAACCTCACCAAGCGCGAACGAGTTTTGAGACCGCCGCGCTTTCGCGCCGGCGGCGTACGAGAAGACGCCTTCGCCCTTGAAGGCCTACTCGACGCACTCGTACCCGTTGGGCCTGGTCCACGCCTGTCGTTATCGATAAATACAAAGCAATTATGTCGCCAGACGGCGATTTTTATCGAAATGACAGCGTATTAGCGTTTGTGAGGGGAGAGCGGGCGCGCCGTGATGCGGGGTCGCTGCATCAAAATGGGGCGCCCGGGGCGGCTATTCGTTCATGTAGACGGTATCGATATCGAGCGTGGAGCGCTCGCCGAGGGCGTCGAAGTTCTCATCGAGCCAGCGGTCGGCGGCGGCGCGGCCCAGCTCGAACAGGTGGCACAAGAATGGCCACTCGGCGTTCATCTTGCTCGACACGGACAGGTCCTCGAGCGCCTGCTCGCCGCTGATGCGGTGAAACAGCGCCTGCTGGTAGCAGTTTTCGATGCCTTGCTCGTCGAGAGCGTGCTTGAGCAGGGCGATCATGCGTATCTCCTTGATCAGCGCGGCATTGAAGGTGATCTCGTTCAGGCGGTTCATGATCGCCGAGGCGGTGGTCGGCAGAGTGTCACGGCTGATCGGGTTGATCTGCACCAGCATGATGTCGCGAGCGCCGCACTCTTCCATCAGCGGAAACAGCGCGGGGTTTCCCATGTAGCCGCCGTCCCAGTAAGCCTCGCCGTCGATTTCCACGGCCTGGAACACAAAGGGCAAACAGGCCGAGGCCATGACCGCGTCCAGCGTCATCTCCTCGCGGCGAAAGACGCGCTGCTTGCCGGTACGCACGTTGGTAGCGGCCACAAACAGCTTGAGCTGGTCGCAGCGTCGCACCCGATCGAAATCGATATGCTCGTCGACGATGGTGCGCAGCGGATTGAGGTTTAGCGGATTGAGCTGGTAGGGCGAGACGAGCCGGCTCATCAAATCCATGGCGACATAGCCTGGCGACTGATCGAGACTCCAGTTGCCGGTGAGGATATCCAGCGGCGAGCGGCGGATTGGGCTTGCCATGCCGGCGCGGCTGACCGCCTGCCAAAAATCGCGCAGCGCCTGGCGGGCGGTCTCCTTGTTGCCTCTCGTCAGCGCATCGGCCATGACCACACCGTTCATGGCGCCGGCGCTGGTACCGCTAATGCCTTCGATCTCGATGCGGTCGTCTTCCAGCAGGCGGTCGATCACCCCCCAGGTGTAGCCGCCGTGAGCACCGCCGCCCTGTAGCGCCAGATCCAGCGTTTTCGCGTTCGCCATGCCGCCTCCTCGCCTGGTTGCTTCGAAAGTCTAAGCCTGGCAGAAAAAAACCATCGCGAAAGCGGGCGCTTCAACGGCGCCGCGCGGCGGCGGTCTTGATTGGCCAGGCTAGTGCGTCGAGGCGGCGAGCTGGTAAATGCCGGCCCCGCCGTTGGGGCAGCGCAGAAACGCGGAATTCTCTATCCACTGCGCGTCCGGGTAGTAGGCGAAGACGTACTGGTTCTCCTTCAGGCTATCGATCAGCGGGTAGGTGACCTCTTCGCGCACCGCGGGGCAGCCGTGACTTCGGCCCAGCCGCCCGGTCTGGGTGATGAAGTCGTCGCTGACATAGCTTGCACCGTGAATGACGATGGCGCGATCGAAGGCCTGGTCGTTGACGTCGGCCTCGAGCCCGTCCAGGCGCAGCGAGTAGCCGTTGCGCCCGTAGTAGCTGTTCATGGTGCGAAAGAGCCCGATGCTGGACTGGTGGCTCTCCGGGACGTTGGAGAACACCTCGGCATTAGCGTCACCCGAGCCGCGCCCGTGGGAAACCAGCTCCTTGAACAGCAGCCGATTGTGCGCCAGATCGAAAACCCACAGGCGTTTTTCGGTCGAGGGCAGCGAATAGTCGATGACGGCCAGGCGCTCGGCGCCGGGGTCGGCACAGGAGAGCGCCTGGGCGGCGAGCTCGAGCGCTCTGGGGGTGGCCTCCGGGGCGAGCAGCTGAAGCTGATGGTTGAGCGAAGAGACGCCGGCGGGTTTTACCGCGTCCATTTGAGCGTAGAAAGGGGAGGAGTCCGCGTGAGCCGCGGTGCTTGCAAGCGGAATGGAAAGAATGAGTAAACGTGAAAAAATGCCTAATCCGAGCCGCATAGTGTCAGACCTACTATCATTAGGGGTACGCCGAGCGATAAAGCCATTGTTGGTCGCGCCAGTGCCCGTCCAGCCCGTTTGCAAAAGGCTTTTTTCACTAGCCTGCGTTTACAGGCCCATGGCAGGGCAATAGCGCCGGGTTCGAGGGTGAAACCGGTGTTGGCAAAACCAAACGTCAGTTGCGCATGTTGTATCTTTATTGGGTTGGCATGCGACGCTGCATAGTAACCCATGGAGGGGTTATGAACGAGAATGCATCGATCCACCACTGGGCGATGCGCGCCGTCATGGTCGCCGCGCTGTTGCCGCTGCCGCACGCCATCCATCATGCCTACGCCGACACATCGGCTCAACCGGCGCTTGCCCAGCAGTTAAACGCTTACGCCAACGATCAGCCGCTCCAGCAGTTCTATCAGGGCCGGGAGAATCAGCGGGTGTGGCAGGATGCCGCGCGGGTGGAGTCTCTCGCGGCGGCGATAGCACGACTCGACGAAGACGGCCTGACCCCCAGCGACTACCGCGGTGCGGAGCTCGTCGACGATTTCAAGCTGAGCCAGCAAATGGGGGCCGCCGCTCAGGCGCGCTTCGATATCAAGGCCACACAAGCGTTGCTGCTGGCGCTCGATCATCTTTCGCGCGGGAAGGTGGACCCGCAGACGCTGGGATCGCAGTGGAGCGGCGAGCGTCCGGCGCGTACTTACAGCATGAGCCAGGTGCGCATGGCGCTGGCCCAGGGCGATGTGGAGGCGGCGTTCGAAGCGGCGCGACCGCAGTCGAGTGCCTACCGTAAGCTTCGCCAGACCCTGAGTAAGTATCGCGCGCTCGAGCGCCGCGGCGAGGCGAGCGCGCCTTATCTAGGCGGCCGCGAAGCCGCGCTCAGACTTGGCGACACCGACGATGACGTGGTGACGCTGCGCGAGCGGCTCGCCCTCTGGGGTGAAAATGGTCTGGTCACCGCCGATGACGACGCCTACCCGATGATCGATGCCCGAGTGCGCGACGACAACCAGCGCCGTTTCGACGCCACGGTGGAAAGCGCGGTCAAGCGCTTTCAGCGCCGGCACCTGCTCGAGGCGGACGGGGTGGTCGGCGAGCGCACGCGACACGCGCTCAATACGCCGCTGTCGGCGCGTATCGATCAGCTGCGCATCAATCTCGAGCGGGCGCGCTGGCTGGCGCATTTCGATGGCGACGCACGCGTATGGGTCGATGTGGCCGGTTACCAGCTCCACTATCAGCGGCCCAACGGCCAGCAGTGGAATGCTCGAGTCGTGGTGGGCTCGCCCCAGCGCGCGACTCCCATGATCCACTCCTCGATCAGTCACCTCACCATCAATCCGACCTGGACGATTCCGCCGACCATCATGCGCGAGGACGTGCTGCCACGAGTCCGTAGCAATACGGACTATCTTTCTGCGCGTAACATTCAGGTGTTGAGCCCCGACGGTGAGCGCCTAAACCCGTCATCGGTCAACTGGCAAAGCCCGGGCGGGGTCATGCTTCGCCAGGTGGCGGGCAGCAGCAATCCGCTGGGGCGCCTGGTCGTGCGCTTTCCCAACGACGACATGATCTATCTGCACGATACGCCTTCGAAAGCGGCGTTTGGGCGCGCCGACCGTGCGCTGAGCTCCGGCTGCATTCGGGTCGAGGGCATCAGTGAGCTGGCGCAGCTGCTGCTTCGCGACAGCGGCAGTCAGCATCAGGTCAATTCACTGATCCAGCGTGGGCGCAGCGATCAGAATGTGAGTCTGCCCCAGCGCATTCCGGTACAGCTTCACTACCTGACGGCCTGGCCCAACGCCGAAGGGGAGATCGAGTTTCGCGACGACATCTACCGCCACGACGATGCGCTTCTCGCGGCGCTCAGCCGCCCGGTGTGACCGCGCCGCAAACGTCGAAGCGAAGCCCGCGTAGAACGTAAATTGACGTGGAACCTGACCCCCGCGTGAAACGAAAAAAGCCGCCTCGACAGGCGGCTTTTTCGTGCGCGGTGAGTGAGTTATTCGCCGCGCTGGTAGTTGGCGACGCTAACGGTGCCGGTTTCGCCGCTTTCAAGCGCGGCCAGCATGGGCTCGGCCTGATTCTGGAAAGCGATCAGCGTATCGCCGGACAGGCCTGACGATTCCGGCAGGTCCACGTTCATGGCGTTGACCGGCGAGTTGTTCACGATGACTTCGTAATGAAGGTGCGGACCGGTACTGCGGCCGGTGTTGCCGGAAAGCGCGATGCGCTCGCCCATGGTGACGCGCTCGCCGACGCTGACCAGGGGCTTGGAGAGGTGCAGGTAGCGCGTGCGGTAGCCGTTGTCGTGGCGAATGACCACGTAGCGGCCCGCGGCGGCATGGTTGGCGACCCGCTCGACGCGACCGTCCGCCGGCGCGACGACCGACGTGCCGATGGGCATGGCGAAGTCGGTTCCGTTGTGGGGGCTGATTCGACCGGTCACCGGGTGACGACGCTGCGGGTTGAAGTTGGAGGAGAGCCGGTAGCTGCCTTCGAAGGGGTAGCGCGCGAAGCCCGGCTCCAATCCGCTCCCGTCCGGCGTGTAGAACTTGTCGTCGCCGGCGTTGCGAACCATGGTCAGATCCATGCGCTCGCCGTCGTACTGAACCGCCAGCACGCGTGAGTCCAGCGTTTCGCCGTCGATCATGTCGGACTCGACCAACACGCTGAAGCGGTCGCCCCGGCGGCTGTCGCGACGAAAATCGAGCTTCTGCTCGAGCAGGTGAGTCAGTTCGGTCACCGAGCCGCTCGAAAGGCCGGTCGCCTGAGCGGAGCGCGCGAAGCTACCGCTGACGCTGCCGGCGAACAGGCGCTGTACCGGCTCGCCCTGGCGTTCGATCACGGTCGAAGCGAAGGCGTTGTCGTCACGCTCGAGCAGCACGCC
Organism: Halomonas sp. PAMB 3264; assembly: GCF_031954245.1. Lineage (NCBI taxonomy): Bacteria > Pseudomonadati > Pseudomonadota > Gammaproteobacteria > Oceanospirillales > Halomonadaceae > Halomonas > Halomonas sp. PAMB 3264. The sequence continues at coordinate 2,783,005 of NZ_CP134866.1, read as the reverse complement.
ATCGCGGATATCCTTCATCATGCGAAGCGAGAGTAGGCGGCCATCTTCGTCGACCTTGTAGTCGAAACTGTTACCCGCACGCCAGTTGGTCAAAATCCGCGGGTCCGGCATGTCGTCCAGTAGCGCGGCGACTTCGCTGTAGCCCAACCCCAGCTCGTTTTGCGCCACCAGTGCGAAGGTTTCCCCGGACTCGACGATGTGGGTTTGCCACTCGGGAACGTAAGGCTCTTCGGCGGCGAGTTCGAGATCGAGAAACGAGATGTCGTCGAACAGCTCGATGCCGTAGTCCTCGTAAGAGGTAGCATCATCGACGATGTCGGCAGAAGAGGCATCGGCAATCTCGACCGGGCCGTAGCCGCTCGGGTCGTCGATATTGAGCATGCCACTGGTCAGCGTGCCGAACACGACCGCCATGTGAATGGCGCCATCGTCAAGCTTGGGCCGGGCGTCGATTTCGCTGGCCATGGAGGCTTCCGCGGTCGCAATGACGTCGAGATCCACGATTTCGCGGGGCGCGAGGTCCTTGAGCGGAATTTGTTCGCGAGTGGCGTCGATGGCGCGAGAGGCGCGGTCGATCGCTTCGGCAACCGGGCGCCGCTCCTGGTGAAGGGAGGGGACCGTTGCAACGGCGTCGCTTGAAAGCGGAACCAGCACGCTTTCAAGCGACGTACGGGGGGAATTCAGGTCTTGATACGTTGTTAGCAGCTTCTGTGTGCCCAGCACTGTGACCATCGTGGCCACGGGTAAAAGTAATAACTTATGCGTGCGAGGCAGCGAATGGAGGATTCGCAACATGGGTAAATTGACCGCCGAGTTCGAAGTTAAAATGAACGTAAAAATGAACAAGCTCGGGAACAATACCCCATGGGGTAGGGGGTGAATAGACTGTATTTGCATACAGAAAGCGAACTTTCGCGTTACCGCAAAAGCCCGTGAGACGAGGCTTGCAAAGGAAACAGTGTTTGCTAATTCTGCTTCACTATATTGCCCGTTGCCGGTACCCCTGAAAACAGCTTGTACAGGGATGACGACTTGTATCGTTTCTCGTTTAAAATATAGACAAGAGTGGCGGGGTGTAAAGCGCAATGTACAAGATTCGTTCAGCAAACGCTGACGGGCTGCCCCTTTGGCTCGGGTGAAGACAAAGAATCATCACGCATTTGGCCTGCAGGGAGTACGAGTTGTGTCGCGCTTTTTTGTACAAGAGTGCCCGCGGGATGTTCGCTATTGAACACCGTCAATTGGCGGTACGGTTTGCTTGTTAGGCCGCTAATTAAATGCGCGCTAAAGATTAAGTGCGTGACTCCCGGTATTTTGTTTTTTTTTGTAACGTTCAAGCCATATTGATCGAGAAACGGCCGAGCCTGCGATATCGGGCGATGTTATACATGTTTTAAGAAAAGTTCCCTTGTTTTTTTGATTTTTTAACCCGTAAAGGAAGGGTACCGTGTCTATTCGCCGTCACTACCATTCTGGTATGGTTTTTTCGAAGACCAAGCGCACAAATACGCTTAAAGCGTCGAGGAAATCGAAATGTCTCGGGTAACCCTTGCACAGTGGCACATGCTCGCTGCGGTTGTGGATCATGGCGGTTTTGCACGCGCCGCTGAAGCCATACATAAAAGTCCTTCCACGCTCAATCACGCGGTGCATAAACTTGAAGAGCAGCTGGGCGTACAGGTGCTGGAACCGGTCGGGCGGCAGGTGCGGCTGACCGAGGCCGGCGAGCTTCTGCTGCGCCGGGCGCGCCAGCTGATCGAAAGCGCCGCCTCCATCGAGGACATAGCCCTGCGCCTGGCTGAAGGGCTCGAGACCGAAGTGGCCGTCGCCATCGATCAGGTATTTCCGGCAGACGCCCAGGCCAAGGCGCTGGAGCGCTTTTCCGAAGCTTATCCGCAGGTGCGGGTTCAGCTTTTTGAGAGCGTGCTCAATGGCGGTGTCGAGATGCTGTTCGACGGCAGTGCCGATTTAGTGATTTCCGGGATGGAGGTGCCAGGCTTTCTGGGCGAGCCGCTGGTCAACGTGCGCTTTATCGCAGTGGCGCACCCGTCGCACCCGCTTCACGGATTGGAGCGCTCGCTCGACCTGCGTGATTTGGCACAGTACCGCCAGCTGGTGGTGCGCGACTCGGCGACACGAGAGTCCGTCGATGCCGGCTGGCTCAAGGCCGAGCAGCGCTGGACAGTGAGCCATCTCAATACGTCGCTCGACATGATCAAGCGTGGGCTCGGTTTCGCGTGGATGCCGATCACCCGCATCGCCGCCGAGCTCGAGCGCGGCGAGCTCAAGGCCTTGCCGCTTTCCGCCGGCGGCACGCGTGAAGCCCCGTTTCAGCTGATCTTCAAGGATCGGGACCGGGCGGGCCCTGCAACTCACGCCATGGCGCAGGTGCTGAAAGAGGCGGTCGGCGAGCGTTGCCCGCGAGATTCTATTTTCTCGAACGGTAAAGGGTAAAACATCCGCTTGAGCCGTTTTGATGGCCCGCTATGCTCTAGAGCATCAACGCAATGCAGCAAGGAGCCGCGCAATGGGACTATTGGTGGAAGGTGAGTGGGTCGACCAGTGGTACGACACTAAAAAACACGGCGGCGAGTTCGTCCGGGAATCGGCCAAGCTGCGCGATTGGGTTGGCAAAACCGACGACGCGGATCGCGCGAGCTTACCCGCTGAGCAGGATCGTTACCACCTGTATGTATCGCTGGCCTGCCCCTGGGCGCATCGCGCACTGATCATGCGTAAGCTCAAGGGCCTGGAGGGGCTGGTTGGCGTCTCCTGTACGAGCCCCTTGATGCTCGATCACGGCTGGACCTACAACGAGGCCGAAGGCTCGAGCGGCGATCGAGTCAACGGCGTAGCCTATCATCATGAGCTCTACACCATGACCGAGGCCGACTACACCGGGCGCGTGACGGTGCCGGTGCTGTGGGACAAAAAGCGCAGCGCCATCATCAATAACGAGTCGGCAGAGCTTGTACGCATGTTCAATGGTGCCTTCGATACGTTGACCGGCAATGATCTGGATTTCTATCCGAGCGATCTGCGTGACGTCATCGACGAGGTCAACGAGGACGTCTACGACAACGTCAACAACGGCGTCTACAAGGCCGGGTTCGCGACCGAGCAGTCGGTGTACGAAAAGCACGTCAAGGCGCTGTTCGATTCGCTCGACCGACACGAGGCACGCCTTGAGCGTCAGCGTTACCTGGCCGGGGAGTGGCTGACGGAAGCGGATATTCGCCTTTTTACGACGCTGATACGCTTTGATGCGGTTTACCACGGCCACTTCAAGTGCAACGTTCGACGCATCGAGGATTACCCGAACCTCTCGAACTACCTGCGCGAGTTGTACCAGTGGCCGGGCGTGGCTGAAACGGTCGATCTGGATCATATCAAGCGCCACTACTACTACAGCCACGAATCGATCAATCCCACGCGTATCGTACCCGTGGGGCCCGCGCTCGATCTTGAGCGCGCCCACGACCGCGAGCGCCTGAGCGGACAGGGCATTCGTCGCCGCTGATGGTCTTGTTCCCCCGCCACAACTGTTCCCGTACTAAAAAGGCCGCCCAGAAGGGCGGCCTTTGAGTGAGATGTCTTGAAAGGACATCGTCAATGGTTTACTGCTGGGGTTGCGGCTCGTCATCGTTGTCGAACGCTTCACGCGTGGACTGCCACGCGCTTTGGGCGCCGTCGCGAGTGGTCTGCCACGCATCGCGCGCGTTGGCCTGGGTTTGTTCCCACCAGTCGCGGTCATACGCCGGGAATTCTTCGACTTCTTCCGGCGTCGCATTCAGCATGATGCGATGCTCGGTTTCACCATCGCCTTCGGTGCTGGTTTCGAGCGTGAAATAGTCGGTGTCGACCACGATTTCACGACCGCCAAGGCCGAGTACCGCGCCGCTCTCTATTACCAATGCAGTGATGCGCATATCATCGTCGAACAGAATGTCGTCAACATCACCAATCTCTTCACCGGAACCGTTAGCGAAGTAGACGTCGGCATCCAGAATGTCGTCTGCGGAGTAAACGCCCTGAGGCTCTTGAGACGCCTGAACGCTCAGCGTGGTGCCAGCCAGTAAAGCTGCACTCATGGCAGTCAATAGCAGTGATTTCTTCATCGCGTTACTCCTTTAACCCGAGGGGGTTTAACTCATTTAACCCGAAGGGGTTTAACTCAAACTGGCTTTTCGTTGACCGAGCCCGCCCGAATAAAGTGACGGAGGCGGGTACTGAAAAGCGGGTGTTGCTCGTTACTGCGACTGATTGACGAACGTTCGATAGGGGGCGCTTAAAGCGAATCGGCCCAATCGTCGGCACGTCTTTCGGCCTCTTCACGCTCCAGGCCGTACTTTTGTTGCAGTTTACCTACCAGCTGATCCTTCTTGCCGGCGACCTGATCCAGCTCATCATCAGTGAGTTCGCCCCAGCTGGAGCGCGCCTTACCTTTGACTTCGGTCCATTTACCTTCGATCTGATCCCAGTTCATGGTCTCTCTCCTTGATCATATAACGCGGTATTGCCACTAAAACTCTAGACCATATGTCGACAAGCGCAAGCGCGCCTGTCCAGGTTGGGTAAAGTAAAAAGACTGGTCAGAGGCATTCATGGGTGTTAGTATTCGCGCTCCTCGCATGTGTTGACCCCTCCATCATGACGCTAAGCGTTTGACTGCCACGACGCAGTGCGCTTGCAGGAACATCCCGACGCGATGTTCGATGCTGTGAAGATGGCGCGTTTTCAGTATTTCACCAACCGGGTGAAATCGACGCAGAAGGTCGCCACAGCGGTTGGCGCGTTTCATTGTTTTGCCAACCGAATGCCAGGTGCGACCGGCGTCTTTGACTCCTTTAGCCATTCAGCCGCCCGGCGGCGTTTGCCTACAGCGCGACTGCGCTTTTCAACGTGTCGAAGACGCTTTAGATGTTTTTTGCCGGCCATGCCGGCCTACCAAGGTGTGATTAATGACCTCGACTTCTGTCGCCTCGCCGAGCTTCGGCGATCTGGCCTTGTTGCCTGCCGTTCTCTCTGCTGTTGAAGCACAGGGTTACCAAACCCCCTCGCCGATCCAGGCGCAAACCATTCCTGCGTTGCTGGAAGGCCGTGACATGTTGGGCCAGGCCCAAACCGGTACCGGTAAAACCGCGGCGTTTGCACTACCGCTTTTGTCACGTATCGATCTTGACCGCCGCGCGCCTCAGGTGCTGGTCATGGCGCCGACCCGCGAGCTCGCTCAGCAGGTCGCGGTCTCGTTCACCAAGTATGGTCAAAACCTCAAGGGCCTGGAAGTCGCCACGCTGTGCGGTGGTCAGGAGTACCGCGAGCAGCTGGGCGCGCTCAAGCGCGGCGCTCAGGTCGTGGTCGGCACACCGGGTCGTATCATCGACCACCTGGACCGTGCCAGCCTGAAGCTTGACGGCCTGTCGGCACTGGTGCTCGACGAAGCTGACGAAATGCTGCGCATGGGCTTTATCGACGACGTCAAACGCGTGGTCGCCGATACCCCGCAAAACGCGCAGCGCGTGTTCTTCTCCGCGACCCTGCCGACAGAAATCGAGCGCATCGTTAACCGCTACCTGGTCGATCCGGTCAAGGTCGCCATCGAGTCCAGGACCACCACCGGCGAAAACATCGAGCAGCGCATCGTGCGCGTCGATGGCGGCGCCAAGCTCGAGGCGCTGTCGCGTATTCTCGAGGTTGAGCCCGTCGATGCGGCGATCGTGTTCGTACGTACCCGGGCGGCGTGTACCACGCTGGTCGAGCAGCTCACCGCGCGCGGCATCAACGCCGCTGGCCTCTCCGGTGATCTGGACCAGAGCCTGCGCGAGCGTACCATCACACGCTTGAAGCGTGGCAAGGTCGACGTGCTGATCGCCACCGACGTGGCGGCGCGCGGCCTCGACGTTCCGCGCATCACCCACGTGGTCAACTACGATCTGCCCCAGGACGCGGAAGCCTACACTCACCGTATCGGTCGTACCGGCCGTGCCGGTCGTAGCGGTATCGCGATCACGTTCGCCGGTTTCCGCGAAGGCCGTAAGGTCGGCTGGATGGAGCAGGCCACCGGTCAGAAAATGACCGAGATGCCGCTGCCCGACGAAAGCGCCATTCGCGCGCACCGCGACGAAGTGTTCCATCAGCGCGTCGTCGCTGCCCTGACCGCCGGCGCCGAAGAGCAGCGCACGCTGGTCGAGCGTCTGGTCAGCGAAGGTCACGACCCGATCGAGCTTGCCTGCGCCTTTGCCGCCATGGCCCGCGCCGACGAAGCGCCGATCGGTCGCCTGCAGGCACCGCGCAAGGAGCGCGAGCGTCCGGCTCGTGAAGGCGGCCGTGACGGTGCCAAGCCGCGCCGCGAGCGCTCCAGCACGCCGAGTGAAGGCATGACCCGCTACCGTGTCTCCGTCGGCCACAAGGACGGTGTCAAGCCGGGTCAACTGGTCGGTGCGTTGGCGAACGAAGGCGGTATCGAAGGTGCGCGTATCGGTCGTATCGATATTCGCAACGCCTTCTCGGTGGTCGAGCTTCCGAGCAACCTGCCCTCCACGATTCTGGCCAAGATGGCCCGCGCTCGCGTCGCCGGTCGTCCGCTGGAAATCAGCGAAGACAGCGCGCCGGAACGCGCACCGCGCCGTCGTCGTGACGAAGGCGGCGATGCGCCGGTTCGTCGCCGCGAACGCGCCTGATCAAATAGCGCTTTTTCGCACGATCCAAAACCCCGCTTTCGAGCGGGGTTTTTTATTGCCCGCTAGACTGCTTGATCAACATCGTTACAGGAGTAAAGAGCCATGCAGGCACGGCTACACGACTGGAATCTCGAGCCCCGGGCCGCCGTCGCGCTGCAAGGCGAGCTTGCCAAACGGCTGGAATCAAGGGATCGGGTCGACGATGTCGACCTCATCGCTGGCGTCGATATCGGCTTCGAGGACCAGGGCGCTACCACCCGTGCCGCGGTGGTGCTGCTGAAGTGGGAAGCCGAAAAGGCGCCGGCGCTGGAGGTGGTCGAGCAGGTCGTTCATCGCGAGCCGACCCGCATGCCCTACGTGCCCGGGCTTTTGTCGTTTCGTGAAATTCCCGCCGCCCTGGGTGCCTTTGCCAGGCTTTCGCAATCCCCGCAGCTGGTCATGGTCGACGGGCAGGGCATCGCCCATCCCAGAAGGCTGGGTGTGGCCGCCCACCTAGGGCTCTGGCTCGACCTGCCCACCATCGGCGTCGCCAAGTCGCGCCTTTACGGGCGCTTTGAAGAGGTGGGCAGCGAGCGCGGCGACTACAGCCCGCTGACGGCCAAAGGCGAAACTCTGGGGGTCGTGCTTCGCTCGCGACAAAACGTCAAGCCGATTTTCGTATCCCCTGGCCACCGCGTGTCGGTCGACACCGCCCTTGGCTGGGTACTGCGCTGTTTGGGTCGCACCAAGCTGCCTGAGCCTACCCGGCTTGCTGACCGGCTCGCTTCCAGACGCGACGAGAAGCGCCGCGCGCGCTGAGTGTTCTGGTGCGGCTACAGCAGCCGGCTGAAGCGTTCGAGCAGGCTGGACGCCTCGGGCGTTTCGCGGATGCGGTTGATTAGCTCGCTGACGTCGTCGCCCTGGTCGATCAGCGCGTCTTTCACGCGCTCGAGGTAGGCGCGCAGGATGTCGGCGTTGAATTCCGGATGAAACTGAACGCTCCACTGGCGGGTACCATAGCGAATCGCCTGGTGATGGTCGTGGTCGTTATAGGCCAGCACGACGCCGTCTTCCGGTGCTTTAAGCACCGTTTGGCCATGGGTCAGGTGCGCCATGAAGCGGGTAGGGAGCTGACTAAAGAGCGGATCGGCGTTGGAGGCCTCGTTACGCTCGATGTCGAAGGTGCCCGCTTCGCGACCATTCGGATGATCGCCGCCCTCGCCGCCGAACGCCTCGGCCATGAGCTGGTGGCCATAGCAGACGCCGAGCATGGCGATATCGCGCGCTCGCGCCGCTCGCAGCCAGGGTTTGAGCGCTTCGCTCCAGGGCTCGGCGTCACTGATCATGCTGTTGGAGCCGGTAATCACGATGGCGTCGAGGCCGTCGAGTTCCGGCGCGTCGGGCTCGGCGCGTGGGTCCCACACCTTGACGGTGAGGGCGGGGTTGCCGCGCGTGAGCGGCCGCTCAAAGAGCGCACCGAAATCACCGTGCTGTTCGACGACTTCGGGAAAAGCGTCGCCGGTTTTTACGATCAATACTAAGGGCATGGCATACTCGCGGTGCGCGGTCGAATGGCAAGAGAGGGCGGACCATACTGGCCGTGATGTTTTGCACGACCTTCATCAATGAACACCTATAACACGGGACGACTCAACCATGCAGCAAATCACACGAGGCGGCGCGCCGATGGACGTGGCCGGCGAACTCCCCCCAACCGGCGCCAAAGCGCCCTCAATGACGTTGACCAACCGCGATCTCGAGGACGTGACGCTTGAAAGCTTCGCTGGCAAACGCAAGGTGCTCAACATCATACCGAGCATCGACACGCCCACCTGTGCGACCTCGACGCGCCACTTCAACGAGCTGGCCTCGAGCCTGCCGGACACGGTCGTGCTGGTGGTCTCCGCCGACCTGCCCTTTGCCGCGGTGCGCTTTTGCGGGGCCGAGGGGCTCGACAACGTCGAGACGCTGTCGACCTTTCGTCATCCGGCGTTTCTCGAGCGCTGGGGCGTGGCGCTGACCAACAGCCCGATGCAGGGGCTCTGCGCCCGGGCCGTCGTGGTACTCGACCAGCACGATACCGTACTGCACAGCGAGCTGGTCAGCGAACTCAAGCATGAGCCGGACTACGACGCTGCCATTGCCGCGCTCAAGGCTTAAGGCTCAGGAATTACTATTCAAGACCTGGCGGCGCTTTTTCGCCGCCTTCACCAGCGCGCTGATCAGCCGCTGCTGAGGGCGGTTGAAAATCAACCACTCCGGGTGCCACTGTACGCCGATCAAAAAGTCGTGGTTGTCGGATTCGATGCCCTGCACCAGCCCGTCGCGGTCGCGGGCAACGATGTTGATGCCGCGCCCAGCCGCGTTCACCGCTTGGTGGTGAAGGCTATTGACCCGGCACCAGCTCACGTTCAAAAGCCCGTGTAGTTTGCTGCCGGTGACGATATCCACCGTTTTTCTGGGCAGTACCGTGCGCCGTCGCTTGAGTCCCTCGTGAGTGGTGTAGATGTCCGGGTCCAGAGTGCCGCCCTGGTGGACGTTGATCAGCTGCGCGCCACGACAGATGCCCAGCACCGGGGTGTGGCTTGGAATGAAGCGCGCCAGCAGCGCAAGCTCGAGCTCGTCGCGGGCCGGGTCCAGGCGGACGTTGAGCTGCACTTCGCCGCCGTAGAGGTGCGCCTGGATATCGTCGCCGCCGCCAATGATCAGGCCATCCAGCGCCTCGGGCCGTGGGCGCGATGGTGAAAGCCGTACAGGCTTTCCGCCATGGCGCCAAACGGCGAACCAGTCGAACCACCAGGCCAAGTGGCTTTTTTGATCGGAAGTCGTGATGCCAATGAGCGGGCGCGTCATAAAAACCGTATCTCGTCTACTGATGTCCGCGGCGCTTGAACAAGCGCCGCAGAGTGTTTTTCAGGCGCGTGGTCAAGGACTGAGCATTGCGCGCGATATACTCGTCGCAGCGGGCGTCGAGCGCTTGCCGGTCGGCGGCGAGCTTTTCGACCTCGGCCCACCGGTTCCACTCCACTGCCGAGCCCCAGCCAGGCTTTGAAAGCTCGGCGTTGGGCAGCCGGTAGTGAAAGGTCGGGCGCGGTTTGGTCAGTTGATTGTGTAACAGCGCGTGAGAATGCTCCGGGCGCAGGTGGGCAAACAGCGGCAAAAGATCCAGCTCGCGATTACGTGTCGGATTGAAGCGCAGGTAGTCATCGATGAAGCCGTCAAGGTCTGGCGCGTAGTTGCGATCGAGTACCTTGAGCGCATACTCCTTCGGGAACGGGTTGGCGTGGGGCAGCACTTCACGGGTGATGTCCACCTTTATCTCGTCGCGCAGCCACTGTGCCAGCAGCAGATAGGCGCGCAGCATCGAGAGCAGGTAGTCGACATCGAGCGCGGCGGCTTCCGGGTTCAAATGCAGGCCGAAGCCGTAAAGCAGGCTGGCGTCGGTCCCCTTGGCGCCTTTTTCGCGCAGCGCCTTGAACAGCGTATCGAGCGCTTCGAGCTCGTCCCAGGGCACCGGCGGGCAGACGATTTCGGTGGGCACGAGCCCCGTGACCATATCGCCAATCAGCTCGCGGGTTTTGCGATGAAACTCGACGCGTCTAAGATGTTGTTGGCGCGCCCATTCGCTATCGTCGGCGTGCGCGTCCTCGACCAGCGCCTGGTCGGGATGGGCGTACTGGGTATCGAGTTCGATGCCGAAGGTACCCCAACGCGTGTCGCGCACCAGTAGCCTGTGCGGGCTGACCACGTTAAGCTCGCCCCCGAACAGCGTCTGGACGAGCTGAGCGGTCTCTTGCGGAGGCAGCCCCGCAAATTCGATTTCCACGCCGACCTGGCGCGTTTGGCCGCGGCGGGTCGAGCGGTGGGGGGGCGCCTGGAGCGTCATCTCTATATCCTTGAGGTGAACGTTTGTTCCGTCAGCCTATCATAGTCAGGCGACAGACTAAGCGGTATTCGTCCTGGCCGGTGAATACAGCGCGCCCCAACGCCGACTACCCATACCGGCTCGCAGCCATTACGCCCGGAGGAGCATGTGCGAAAGCCCTGGTTGATCACGTTCGTTTTAGGTATCGCGCTGTGGGCGCTTTTGGGGTTGGGCTCGGCCCAGGCGCAAGGCGTGAGCCTGCCCGGCCTTACCGGCAGCGAAAGCAGCAGCGAAGAGCCGGCCTCGGTCAGCAGCGACGAGTTTCAGGACTCGCTGTCCGATGTCATCAGGCTCTTGGAGAACGAGGACCAGCGCCAGGCGCTTTTGCAATCACTTCGCGAGCTGCAAACCACCTCCGAGGCCACCGAGCAGCAGAGCTCCGACCGCCAGGGCCTTTTGGGGGCGCTGGCGGACACGCTGAGCGATATCGGTGACCAGGCGCAGTCTGGCCACTCCCCGGTAGACGAGTGGTCGCGCCAGCTTTTGCAGGGCGCGCAGGATTTGCGCGCTCTCAACGACGGTACCAACCAGGGTGAGGCGATTCGTGAGATCGTCGACGCGGCCATTCTGGCCGCCATCTGGGTATCGCTTTTGGTCGCCATGATCGCCTTTGGGCGGCTGATTGCGACCCGCCGCGACTGGCCGCTGGATCTGCCGCGCGATCCGAAGGCGCGGCTGTTGGTCGCGCACTTTTTCCGCCGCATGCTGCCCTGGGCGCTCTCCTTTGCGATCGTGCTCGGCATTGGCCAGCTACTATCCGCGAGCTCCGGGCGTACGCTGGTGCTGGTCGTGGCCTATATATGCCTGTGCGGGCGGGCGCTGTCGGTGGTGTTCGAAACGGTGATCGCGTTTTTCAGTCGTGGCCACCGCTTTACCGCGGTACAGCAGCTGCAAAACCAGGCGCTTCGCGGGCTCTTTTTGATCGGCGCGTTGATTGCGCTGGGTGACGCGGTCAACTCGGTTCGCCTGGTCGACCTGCTTGGCGTCGAGCTCGCAGGCCTGGTGTCCGTGCTCACCAACATGCTGGCGGCGCTTTTAGCGGCTCGCTTCATCATCAAGTTCAAGCGCCCGATTCGCCACCTGATCTGCAACCGCCCCTACAAGCAGCGCCGCGACGCCAGCGCCGCGGTTGAAATGGTCCGCACCCTGGGCGGGCTTTGGCACATTCCGGCGCTTTTGATGGTAGGCGGCTCGCTGTTGGCGATCTTCATCACCGTAGGCGACGTGGCCACGGCCCTGGCCCGCTCGATCGTCTCGGCGAGCCTTCTGGTCGTCACGCTGGTCGTGACCGGGCTTTTACGCCGCCAGGCCGAGCGGCTGACCAAGCGCCGCCATCGCCGCCGCCATAGCCAGTACCGCAAGCGCCTGGAGCGCTTTGGTTTCGTGCTGGCGCACCTGTGCGCGTGGATGGTGTTCGCCGAGCTCTCGATGCAAGTGTGGGGCGGCTCGCTGTTCGGCCTCGGTCAGCAGGCGGTGGCCAGCGCTCGCATTGGCCAGGCACTGGTGAGTCTGGGCGCGACCGTGTTGATCGCCTGGCTTGTCTGGATTTTCGCCGATACCGCCATTTCGCGGGCGCTGACCTCGTCGGCGCGCTCGCGGGGGCGGCGGGTCAATCAGGCCCGCGCCCAGACGATCACGCCGATGATTCGCAACGTCATCTTCGTCACCATTTTGATCATTGCGGTGATCGTGGGGCTGGCCAATATCGGCGTCAACGTCACGCCGCTACTCGCCGGTGCCGGTGTCATCGGTCTGGCGATCGGTTTTGGCGCTCAGACCCTGGTGCAGGATTTGATCACCGGCATCTTCATTTTGATCGAGGATTCGCTGGCGGTGGATGACTTCGTCCAGATCAACAGCCACATGGGCACCGTCGAAGGCCTGACGTTAAGAACCGTGAAGCTGCGCGATCTCGACGGCGTGGTGCATATCATCACGTTCAGCCGGATCGAGTCGATCCACAACATGTCGCGCCAGTTCGGTATCGCCCTGATGCGCATTCGTATCCCGTATGACATGCGCATCGACGACGCCATCACGCTGATGCAGGAGACCGCCCAGGAGCTTCGAAAGGACCCGATGATGCGCCATTACATCTGGTCGCCGCTGGAGATGCAGGGCGTGCAGGGCTTCGAGGATGGCTGCCCGATTCTGCGCATGCGCTTTCGCACCGCCCCGGAGATGCAGTGGGACGTATCCCGGGCGTTCAACCTGATGCTCAAGCAGCGGATGGAAGCGCAGAACATCGATCTTGGCGTGCCGCGGCTCAGTCTCAGCATGGAGCCTCGCTCGCAGGAAGAGATCGAGGAGAGTGCCGGCACCGATTTCTTCATGGATGCCAGCGGGGAAGAGCCGCAAGGCCCGCGCCAGCGCCCCGCGCCGCCCAAGCCAGCCCCGCGCCCCACCCAAGCGGAAAAGCGCAAGGATGAGCGCACAGCACAGCAGACTACATCGCAGCAGACCAAGTCACAAAAAACCAAGCCACGCGAGCAGGGGCAGCCCCAAAGCGAGGCCTACGCCAGCCCCCATGGCGAACACGGTGACGAGTAGCCAAACCCCTTGAGCGCTGCACCAGCGATCGAAAAACGACACCGCGGCGGCGACGCGACGATCCAGCGTCTCGACGCGCGGCGGGGCGGTGTCCGCCGGCATCGAGAAGTCGTTGGCCGCCTCAATTTGCCAGTGCGGGGCGTGGGTGAGCCCGAGCCCGGCGCGTAGCCGGCCAATGTCGCCAAGCGTGCGGTGCACCTCGTCGTAGCGCGCGCGGTGGCTGGCAATGCCCAACGCCGCTTCGGCGTCGCGGCGAAGGGCGCTGTTGGGACAGCGGCTCAGTGCCGAATCGAGCGTAGGCTGGTCGGCCACCGGCGAAACGGCGAGGCGTTGATAAAGGTCGCGCATGGCAGGACTCTCGGTTGTTGGGTTTGGTGGCGTGTCTTGCTCAGTCGTATCGTGCGGTGTCGTCAGGTGCTCGCCTTGATCAGGTAATCATAGGCGTTTTTGATCCGTTGAAAACGCTGCGAGGCGAGCGCCACGTGGTGCTCGCTTTTGGCATAGGCACGGTCCGGGTGATGGAGCTGCGCCAGGCGTCGATAAGCGCGACGGATCTCCTCACGCGTAGCGCCGGGGGAAAGGCCCAGCACCGCCAGCGCCCGGCGGCTTTTGTAGGCGCCGGAAGGGTCATGGGCACTGTTGGAGGCGCGCTCGGAGCGGTCGCGCTCGCGGCGCGCCTGCTCGTTGGCCTGCTCGGCTCTTTCCCGCGCCTTTTCCCTTTCGCGGGCGCGCTGCTGCTCGGCCTGCTGTTCGGCCCGGGCGCGCTCGGCCTGGGCCTGCCGAAAGGCGGCGTCCTCGCGCAGCCAATAGTCGCTTCGGCTGATGTCTTCGGCCGGTGTGAGCGCGTGACCGGTCAGCTCGCCAAAAAGCGTGGTGAGCGCGGCGGGCTCGAAGGCCAACACGTCGGCTAAAAAGCGCAGCACGTAGTGGTTGGAAGGCGATAGCGTGCCGTCGTCGGTGGCAAGCCCGATGGCTTGCTGCAGGATGGTGAGTCGCCGCGCCGGGGTCGACTCGCTCTGTACGACCTCGGCGGCCAGCTGCAGCGCGCTCACGTCCTGCTCGCCGGCGATTTCGAGCAGCTGTTTGAGCCCGGTGGCGTAGCGAAACTGCGCGCCGGCTCGGGCCAAACGCTGAAGTCGCTGGGTCGGCGAGAGCTCCGGGCGCTTGCACAGCACCCAGGCCAGCAATAGCAGCGCCGCCGACTCCACCCGGCTACGGCTTTCGATCAGCACACGCTCGAAACGAGAGAAGCGGGCGGCGGGCATTCGGGCTCCCTGCGGTGGTGAAGAGTCAACGAGCAATACTCGCCCGCCCCTTGATCGATGGCAAGCCCCATTCTGGTCTATGCTAAGAGATCATTAACCAGGTCAATGCCTTAAAGAGCCGCTGATGCGCTCTTGCCGCGAGGGAGTCCGCGCCCAGGTGATCAACGTCGAGCGTAAAAACAGCTTTCAGCTTAGCCTGACCCGGCGGCTGAAAGAGGAGACGTCGCATACGCTGGATGTTTATCTGTTCGTTCCCGGCGAGCTTGGACTGAGCACCCAGCTGGTGAGCGAAGACGCCTTTTTCCACAGCGCCCTTCATGTCTCGCGCACCTATTACAGCGATCAGTATCACCTGCCGCTGGTGCACAGCCGTTTGGCGAGCCGCAACCGGCTGGGTAGCGAATCCTATCGACTGAGTTTGAGCTTGTACGCCTACCAGTACGTGCTCGCCCTGGAGCAGGCGGTACAGAAGGTGTTGGCGGATACCCGCTCACTGCGCCTCGACAAGAAGGAGCCGCTGACGGATTCCGAGCGCGAAGAGCGTCAGGCGCTGATGGACAAGGTCGACGAGGTCAACGAACTCAGCGAAGGCATTCTCAAGCGGCTGCGGCGCAACGAGCCCAGCGACGAAACGCTCTACAAGTACTTCGCCAACATCGATAACTACCTCTCCTGGTTCACCGAGCAGCAGCGTTTGGCTCTGGTGGCGCACCTGCCGCGGGGTGGGGTTTTCAACCCGGTGCGCGCCCAGCTGATCGCGCTTTGCGAAGTCGAAAACGCCCACCGGCGCGAGCGTCAGTACAACGCCGAGCGGGTCATGGCCGACCCTACCCGCATATCCAACAAGATGCGCCTGCTGCGCCGGCTGATCGAGTACCCGATCACCCTGAAACAGGAGTCTTTAGAGCTTGGGCAGAACGAGCAGCGCGTGGTCAAGGCGCTGGCAACGGCGGTCGTCATGGCGTTCGTGACGCTGGGAATCCTGCGCGTACGCGACGTGGTGGGCGATATCACCGCGCTGTTCGTGCTCGCCATGGCGCTTTTGTACGCCATGCGTGAGGTGTTCAAGGACGATCTGCGCAACACCCTATGGCGACTTCTGCGCAAGGGCCGGCCCAAGTGGCGCCGTCAGTACAAGGACGCCACGCGCGACGTGGTCGTCGGCCGCCAGCTCGAGTGGTTCAATTACAAGCGCTTCAAATCACTCGACGAGGAGATCAAGAATCTGCGCCACCGGAGCGTCACCCAGCGCGAGGAGCAGGTGCTGCACTATCGGTCGCAGTCACGTATGTCGCCCACGCGCTTTTTGAGTGGCTACGAACACACCCGCGAAACCCTGACGCTGGACATTTCGCTGCTCACCCGGCTGATGAGCAAGGGCAAGCACCATATCTACCGGTTGAAGGAGGGCCAGGCGGTGCGAGAAAGCGTCGAGCGTCGCCATTTGTTCAACCTGGTGATTCGCGAAACCGGCAGCGAAGATGCCCCGCACCTGGCGCGCTGGAAAGTAGTGGTCAGCCGCTCGGGAATCGTCGATGTCGAACGGGTCGACGAGGCCATCGCCCCCGCCAACGAAAAGCGCCCCTGAGGGCGCTTCGCGACTTACGCTTCACTACTTACCGTTCGATACTTACCGTTCACGACTTTCCGCTCAGGTCTTTACCTGTTCGATCGCGCGCTCGAGCTTGTCGACGCTGCGCTCGGTGTGGTGCAGCTTGTCCAGGCCGAAAAGCCCGATGCGAAAGGTCTGGAAGTCGTCGCCTTCGTCGCACATCAGCGGCACGCCGCCGGCGACCTGCACGCCGGCCCCGGCAAGCTTGCCGACGATGCCGGCATCGTCTGTGTAGCTGACCACCACGCCCGGCGCCTGAAAGCCCTCGGCGGCCACGCTATCAAAGCCCTGGCGGGCCAGCATGGCGCGTACCTCCAGCCCCAGGTCGATCTGCTCCTGCTTTACCTTGTCGAAACCGTACTCGCGGGTCTCCTGCATGATGTCGCGCAGCGTCGTGAGCGCGTCGGTGGGCATGGTGGCGTGGTAGGCGTGGCCACCGTTCTCGTAAGCCTGCATGATGGCGTGCCACTTGCCCAGATCGCAGGCAAAACTGTTGCTTTGAGTGTTCTCCAGGCGCTCGACGGCGCGGCTTCCCAGCATGACCATGGCGCAGCAGGGCTGGCCGCTCCAGCCTTTCTGCGGGGCGCTGACCACCACGTCGACGTTCAGATCCTGCATGTCGACCCAGAGCGTCCCGGCGGCGATGGCGTCGAGCACGAACAAGGCGCCCACTTCACGGGCGGCACTGGCTACCTCGCGGATATAGTCATCCGGCAGCAGCACGCCCGCCGAGGTTTCCACCTGAGGGGCGAACACCACCGCGGGTTTCTCCGCGCGAATGCGCTCGGCGACCTCGGCGGCCGGCACCGGCGCGAAGGGCGAGCGGGCGTTTGCCGGGTCGAGGCGGCGCGCCTTGAGCGCGGTGTGGTCATCGGTCAGCCGGCCCATCTCGATGATCTGGGTCCAGCGGTAGCTGAACCAGCCGTTGCGCAGGATCAGCACTTTCTCGTTCTGGGCAAACTGGCGGGCCACCGCTTCCATGCCGAAGGTGCCGCTACCGGGCACGATGACACTTGAATCGGCGTTGTACACCTCCTTGAGCGTGGCGGAGATATCACGCATCACGTCCTGAAAGCGCTGGGACATGTGGTTCAGCGAGCGGTCGGTGTAGACCACGGAGTATTCGAGCAGACCGTTGGGGTCGACGTTGGGCAACAGAGCCGCCATGGCGTTTCTCCTGAGACAGGCGAGAAGGAAAGGGGCCTCAGCATACGAGGATTCGAAAATCGGCGCCAGCCGGGGTCGGCCGGCGCCTGAGACGAGCACGCGTTAGCGCGGCGGCAATTGCTCGGGGCCGAAGGCATCCGGCAGCAGCGACTCCATGGTGTAGGTCTTGAGCACCTCTCCGTCGCGGGAGACGACGTGGATTTCGGTCTCGGGCGTGGCGAACTCGCGGATGCGCTGACGGCAGTCACCGCAGGGCGTACACAGGTGCTCGCCCGGGCCCATTACAAACACGCGGGCAAGCGTTCGCTTTCCGCCGGTCACCATGGCGGAAAGCGCCGACCCTTCGGCGCAGATGCCTTTATAGTGCGCTACCTCGACGTTGCAGCCGACGAAACGCTCGCCGTCCGGCGTCTCCATTACGGCGGCCACCGGGTGGTCGGAGTAGGGTACGTAGGCGCGCCCGAGCGCCTGGGTGAGCGACTCGAGCAGAGTGGTTTCTACCTTCATGCTTTCTCCGTGGCGTGCACGCCCTTGTCGCGCAGTACGGCCTCGAGCGCAACGGTCATCATGTCGTTGAAGGTGTTCTGGCGCTCGGCACTCGAGAGCGAGTCGCCCTTGAGGATGTGATCCGAGACGGTGCAGATCGTCAGCGCCCGGGCACCAAACTCGGCGGCGACGCCGTAAAGCCCCGCGGCTTCCATCTCCACGCCGACGATGTTGAAGCGCTTCATCAGCTCGGCCATGTGCTCCTGCGGGTTGTAGAAAAGATCCGCGGAAAAGATGTTGCCCACCTTGACCGGCACGTTCTGCGCCTTGGCGGCGGCGACGGCGTGGCTCGCCCACTCGAAATCGCCAAGGGCGGCGAAGTCGTGGTCGTTGAAACGCATACGGTTGACCTTGGAGTCGGTGCTGGCACCGAGGCCGATCACCACGTCGCGCACGTTGACGTCGTCGCGTACCGCCCCACACGAGCCTACGCGAATGATCGATTTCACCCCGTAATCGGTGATCAGCTCCTTGGCGTAGATCGAGACCGACGGAATGCCCATGCCGTGGCCCATCACCGAGACGTCCACGCCCTGGTAGGTGCCGGTGAAGCCGAGCATGCCGCGCACGTCGTTCACCTGACGCACGTTCTCCAGATAAGTCTCGGCGATGTACTTCGCCCGCAGCGGGTCGCCGGGCATGAGCACGGTATCGGCGAAATCGCCGGGTTCTGCGTTGATGTGCGGCGTTGCCATGAAAACTCCTTGAGTAACCGGTTGAAGATCACGCGACGCGGGGCAAAAAGCTCTCGCCGTCGTCGAGGGCGCGCAGTACGAAGTAGTCAGCCAGGGTCTGGCCGATATCGGCGAAGGTATCGCGTTTACCCAGCGGGCCCGGCGTAAAGGTGGCGCCATGCACCAGAATCGGCACGTATTCGCGGGTGTGCTCGGTGCCTTTCCAGCTCGGGTCGCAGCCGTGATCCGCGGTCAGCACCAAGAGATCGTCCTCGTCGAGCGCGTCCAGAAGCTCCGGCAGGCGGGCGTCGAAGTGCTCGAGTGCGCTCGCGTAGCCTTTGATATCGCGGCGGTGGCCGTAGAGCGAGTCGAAATCGACGAAGTTGGCCATGATGAAGGTTGGCTTGTCGCGGCTATCGGTACGTGCGATCTCGCCAAGCGTTGCCTCCATCAGCGCGTCGTGGCCGCTCGCCTTCACCTTGTGGGTGATGCCGCAGTGGGCGTAGATATCGGCGATCTTGCCGATCGACACCACCTCGCCGCCGGACTCCTGGAGCTTTTGCAGCACTGTTGGCGTAGGCGGCTCGATGCTGTAGTCGCGGCGATTACCGGTGCGCTCGAAGCTATCGGCGCTCTCACCCACGAACGGGCGGGCGATGACCCGACCGATGTTGTAGGGCTCGAGCAGCTCGCGCACGGTTTCGCACAGCGCGTAAAGACGCTCAAGGCCAAAGTGCTCCTCGTGGGCGGCGATTTGAAACACCGAGTCCGCCGAGGTGTAGACGATCGGCTTGCCGGACTGGACGTGCTCTTCGCCTAGGCGCGCGATGATCTCGGTGCCCGAGGCGTGGCAGTTGCCGAGCGTGCCGGGAAGCTCGGCTTGCTCCTTGATTTTTTCCAGAAGCTCCGGCGGGAAGCTCTGCTCTTTATCGAGGAAGTAGCCCCAGTCGAAGCGTACCGGCACGCCGGCGATCTCCCAGTGTCCGGAAGGCGTGTCCTTGCCGCTGGAGATCTCCTGGGCGTGGGCGTAAGCGCCGCTCAGCTCCTCGGGAAGCTCGACGCCTTCGGCCACGGCGCCGGTGGCGTCACGGTGGGCGTGGAAAAGCCCGAGCTTGCCCATGTTGGGCAGCTTCAGGGGGCCGCATCGGTCATCGGTATCCGCCTCGCCACGCGCGCAGGCGGCGGCGATGTGGCCCAGGGTGTCGGCGCCTTCATCGCCGAACGCCGCGGCGTCCGGCGCCGAGCCGATGCCGAAGGAGTCGAGTACCACTACAATCGCGCGACGCATTAGGCTTCTCCTCTAAAGGTGTCCTGAATCAGCGTGTCGGCGTCGACGGCACTCTGGCCCAAAATGATCGCGGCCTTGAGCTGCTCGGCGGCGCGGTTGGCGGCGTCTTCGCTCGCCGCGTGCACCATTGCCAGCGGCCGATCAGCGTCGACGCGAGCACCGATTTCGGCAATCGCGCTAAAGCCAACGCTGTGATCCACCCTGGCGTCGTTACGCAGGCGCCCGCCGCCGAGCTCGACCACGCTCATGCCCACCGCGCGCGTATCGATACGGTTCACGATGCCGGCCTCATCGGCGTAGACCGGCTTCACTACGTTCGCTTTGGGCAGGTAGTGCTCCGAGCGCTCCATGAAGTCGTTCGGGCCGCCGAGCTCGGACACCATGCGCGCAAAAATTTCGGCAGCGGCGCCGGAGTTCAGCGCTTTTTCGAGCATCGAGAGGGCTTCATCGCGGCTGGCGGCGAGCTTGCCGGCCATCAGCATCTCGACGGCGAGTTCGCGGGTGACCTCCATCACGCGGCTATTGGCGCGCTCGCCGCGCAGAAGCGCCAGTGTCTCGACGATTTCCACCGCGTTGCCGGCACACGGCGCCAGCGGCTGGCTCATGTCGGTCAGAAGCGCGGTGGTCGGCGTGCCGGCCTGGGTGGCCACGTTGGCGATGCTCTCGGCAAGCTCGCGGGATTTTTCCGGCGTCGGCATGAAGGCACCGCTGCCGACTTTCACGTCCATCACCAGCGCGTCGAGGCCCGAGGCGAGCTTCTTGCCGAGGATCGAGGCGGTGATCAAGGGAATCGACTCCACCGTGCCGGTCACATCGCGTACGCCGTAAATGCGCTTGTCCGCCGGCGCCAGGTTGCCGGTCTGGCCGATGATGGCGACGCCGGTGGATTTCACTACCTGGCCGAAGCGCTCGGGAGCGGGGTAGGGGTCGTAGCCGGGAATCGATTCGAGCTTGTCGAGTGTGCCGCCGGTGTGGCCGAGCCCGCGCCCGGAAATCATCGGCACGAACGCGCCGCAGGCAGCGACCCAGGGGCCGAGCACCAGGGACACCAGATCACCGACGCCGCCGGTGGAGTGCTTGTCGACCACCGGTCCTGGCAGGTTCAGTGAATCCCACTGCATGACGTGGCCGGAGTCACGGGTGGCGGTGGTCAGCGCGACCACTTCCTCACGGCTCATGCCGTTGAGGAAGACCGCCATGGTGAAGGCGCCGATCTGGGCATCGCTGATGCGATCGTCCGCCACGCCCTGAACGAAGTGCTTGATCTCATCAAAAGGCAACGCCTGGGCGTCGCGCTTAAGGCGGATGAATTCCTGGGGGAGCAGGTGTGCCATGATTAGTAGCCTCCTTCTTGTGTCGCGGCATCGGCGTCAGGGTTCAGGGTCATCAGCACGTCACCCAACAGGCTCGAGGCACCGAAGCGAAAGTGCTGCGGGGTGATCCAGTGCGGACCCATGATGTCGGCGGCGAGTTTCAGGTATTCAGCGGCCTCTTCGACGGTGCGCACACCGCCGGCGGCCTTGAAGCCGACATCCTGGCCGCTCTCCTTGATCGCGCCGAGCATGATCTCGGTGGCTTCAAGCGTTGCGTTGGTAGCGACCTTGCCGGTGGAGGTCTTGATGAAGTCGGCGCCGCCTTCGATGGCGAGTTCGCTGGCGCGCTTGATCAGTTCGGGCGTTTTCAGCTCGCCGGTCTCCAGAATGACCTTTAAAAGCGCCTGACCGCCGCAGGCTGCCTTGCACATTTCGACCAGCTCGCGGCCGGTCTCTTCGTCGCCGGCCATCAGCGCGCGGTAGGGGAAGACCACATCGACTTCGTCGGCGCCGGAGGCCACGGCTTCGCGGGTTTCCCGCGCCGCGCCCATGATGTCGTCGCCGCCGGCGGGGAAGTTGGTGACCGAGGCGATCTTCACCTGATCTTTCAGGTTGTGCGCGGTGAGCGCGCGGGCCGCGGTCACGATGAACTGTGGGTAGACGCAAATGGCGGCTGGGGTCCCGACCGGGGTTTTGACCATCTGGCAAAGCGACTCGATGCGCGCATCGGTATCGTCGTCGTTGAGGCTGGTGACGTCCATCAGGGCGAGCGCTTGTTTAGCGGCTTGAATCAGGTCGGAAGAGGCAGTCATGGCGTTCTCACGTTGGTGTTGAAAAAAATGGGGTATTAAGAAAATTGGTGTCAAGAGAAACAGTGTAAAAGCATGCGCACGAAAAGCAGGCCGGTAAAAAAACGAACGGGCACTGCGCTTGGCCGTGCCCGTTCAGTTTAGCGCTTGCGGCAGGGCTTATGCCGCTACATTGCCCAGGGCGATGAAAAAGCCCGCGATCGACGCCGACATGAGATTCGAAAGCGTCCCCGCGAGTACGGCTTTGACACCGTAACGGGCAATCTCGTTGCGTCTTGTCGGCGCGATACTGCCAAGCCCGCCCAGCAAAATGGCGATCGAGGACAGGTTGGCGAAGCCACACAGCGCAAAGGACAAAACGGCCTGCGTATGTGGCGTCATCATCTGACCTGTCGCGGCCACCACCTGTTCCCCATCGATGTAGGGCGCCAGGTTAATGAACGCGACGAACTCGTTGACCACGATTTTCTGGCCGATGAAGGAGCCGGCAAGCGTGGCCTCGGACCAGGGAACGCCGAGCAAAAACGCCAGCGGGGCGAAGAGCCAGCCAAGAATCAGCTCCAGACTCAGCGACTCGAAACCGAACCAGCCACCGACTCCGCCCAGAATGCCGTTGACCAGCGCGATCAGGCCGATGAATGCCAGCAGCATCGCGCCCACGTTGGCGGCCAGCATCAGCCCGGAGCTTGCCCCGGAGGCTGCGGCGTCGAGCACGTTGACCGGCTTGTCCTCCTGCTCCTTGAGCTCCTCGTCCACTTTGGTGATGCTATCGGCATCCTGGTTGTCCCGGGTTTCCGGCATGATCAGCTTGGCGAACAACAGCCCGCCGGGGGCGGCCATGAACGAGGCGGCGACCAGGTACTCCATGGGAATACCGAGCTGCGCGTAGCCGGCGAGCACCGATCCGGCGACCGAGGCAAGCCCGCCGCACATCACGGCAAAGAGCTGCGACGGCGTCATGCGCGCGATGAACGGGCGCACCACCAGCGGCGCCTCGGTCTGGCCGACGAAGATGTTGGCCGTGGCCGAGAGCGACTCGGTGCGTGAGGTGCCGAGTGCTTTCTGCAGTGCACCGCCCAGAATCCGGATGATCCACTGCATGATCCCCAGGTAGTAGAGCACGGCAATTAATGAGGAGAAGAAGATGATGACCGGCAGAACGCGCACGGCAAAGACGAAACCGATGCTTTCGACGTCCGCCAGACCCCCGAACAGAAAGTCGATACCGTCGTTGGCGAAGACCAGCACCTGGCTCACCCCGGCGGAGATCGTCTCCAGAAAGACCTGGCCGAAGGGGATGTAAAGCACGAACGCCCCGATCCCCGCCTGAATGGCAAAGGCGCCGAGCACCGTGCGCAGGCGTATGGATTTGCGGTCATAGGAGAAAATCAGGGCGATGATCACCAGGGTGGCCATACCGACCAGGCTCATGAGGAGTGTCATAAGGAGATCCCTTGAGTTCGCGAGGCACGCCTCGGGTTACAGGAAGTTGAGCTTGACCGTATAGATCATCGCATTTTGATACACGTTCGGCGCGCCCAACTTGTTGTCCGAATAGCGATACTGAATGCCGGTGGTGATCAGATCCGCCGGATGCCACCAAAGACCTACCGCGCCGTTGGTGCCGGTGCTGCCCGCGGTGCCGTTCACGTAGTTCTGCTCAAGGTAGTCGCTGTCACGATCGAAGGTTTGCTCGTGCCAGTTGGTGATGCCAAAGCCCTGACCGAACGCGGTGAAGTCGTAACCCGCGACCCAGCCGGCCATGTAGCCGTTCATGCCCGTGTAGCCGTCGCTTTGCACCCGCGCCGGGCCGATGAAGGGCTTGAACCAGAAGCCGTTATCGAAAGTGGCGCGATAGCCGAAGCCGAGGATCTGATCCTGCTCGCGGCTATTGAAACCGTAGTCGCGGAAATCGTAGATGTGGGCGTAGACCGAGAAGGGCGTGTCACCCAGGTAGATATGCGAGGTGACCTTGCCCGCGGTGCGAAAGTTATCCTGACCGTTGCTCGATTCGTCGAACTGGTCGTTGGTCGGGTTCTCGAAATCGAAAAAGCCGTAGAATTCACCCCAGCTAAAGCCCACACCGCCTTCGAGCTCGACATAGGTGAAATCGCTTTTGGCGGCGTTGCTCGCCGTGCGACGCTCGGTGCCGTTGGACCAGTCCAGGTAGTTGACCGAGACGTTGCTAAACGACCAGAGCCGGTCGAGGGTTTGTGGCTCGGGCTCATCGGCCAGTGTGGGAGAGGCGATCAGGGCGCCGGCGAGTAGCGTCAGGGCACCACGGGTTACCGTGCGCTGTGAATCAAGGGTAAAGCGTTGAGCAGTCATAAGGCCTCAAATGGTCGAAATAGCGCCGCCGCGCTCTGTTTTTATAGAGTACGAAATCAGTATGCGCTGAGAGTGTGATCATCGGTGCGGGCTGGCGGATGTTATAATTATAACATTCAGTGTTATTCCTTTAACACCGATTTGCAACCGGCGTTTGCAGGCGTTGCTTGTTAGGCACGATTGCAGGCATCTTTTGAACGCCGTATCTACAAACAGTATTGATAAAAAGTATGTACAAACCGTGTTTGCGATCATGGTTCGAGCGAGGTCAGAAACAGCATGAGCGATCGTCGTGAGGAGCGACTCACTCTTTTAAGAGAAGCGCTGGTCAACGAGGGGACGCTGCATCTGCGCGATGCGGCGACGCTCTGTGGCGTGAGCGAAATGACCATCCGGCGCGACCTGCATACCTGCTCGCAGTCGATCAGTCTGATTGGCGGGCGGCTGATCAAAGTGTCTCCCCAGGCGAGCGCCTATGATCTCATCGAACAGCAGGCGCTGGGGTATCCGGCCAAGTACCGGCTTTGCCAGCGTGCGCTTTCGTTCATCGACGAGGGCGATACGCTATTCATCGATTGCGGCTCGACGCTTTTACCGCTGCTGGGTTTTCTGGCGCGTTTCAAGGCGCTCACCGTCGTCACCTACGCGCTCAACGTGGCCACGAGCGTGGCCAAACTTCCCAGCGTGCGGCTCATCGTTTTGGGAGGGCTCTACTACCCCGCGTCTCAGTCCTTTGGGGGAGAGCGACTGGCGGAGCAAATCCGTGGTCTTGGCATCAACAAGGCGCTGATAACGGCGGCCGGAATCGACGATGACCAGGGCGTGAGCTGCTTTCATTTTCACGAAGTCGCGCCCAAAAAGGCGGCCATCGCGACCGCTGAAAAGCGAATTTTACTCGCCGATACGCGCAAAATGGGTGTTGTTCGACCGGCCTATTTTGCTACCCTTGGCGACTTCGATGTATTGGTGACAGATGATGAGCAGGTTTCAAAGCGATTTGAGGCCGGCTTGGCCTCTATGCCGGACATCGCAATCACCTGGCCTTGAGCGCGATCACTAACGGTTTTAAACGAGCAGGGTGCGGCAATGCGTCGCTTTCTGCGCGCACGTAATCGGTAGAAAATGTTCGTGCTTGTGTTTGTGCGTGAAACGCACGCCAGGTTCGCTACCAACCCCATGCGGTAGCGCATATTTTTCCCGGTGTTATCAGGCGTTGCTCTAGTGCCCTGGGAAAAATATGGGGTGCTAGTTGGTCTGCTATATGGCATATCGTTTGGCTTGCTGTCTGGCGACTAGTTTTGAAACGCAACTCTGACGAGATCGCACCATGCAACAACCCTCCCAATGGCGCAGGCGTGGCACTTTCTTCGTGCTCCTCGCGCTGTGCTTGCTCCTTGCAGGCTGTAGCTCGGCCCTGATGGACCCCAAGGGCGATATTGGTGAAGCGCAGCGTTCGCTGATCTTGAGCTCCTTTGGCTTGATGATGATCGTGGTCATTCCGGTCATCGTGCTGACGGTCGCTTTCGGCTGGCACTACCGCCGTAGCAACACCGTGGCACAGTACCTGCCGGATTGGGCGCACTCCAACTTGATCGAGGCCATCGTGTGGCTGGTGCCCGTGGTCATCGTTGCCATTCTGGCGGTGATTACCTGGCGCTCTTCTCACGAGCTCGACCCGCACCGTCCGCTGGAAAGTGATGAGCCGACCCTCGAAATCCAGGCGATCTCGCTGGATTGGAAATGGCTGTTCATCTACCCCGAGCAGGGCATCGCCACGGTCAACGAAGTCGCTCTGCCGGTCAATCGCCCGGTACGCTTTCGTGTGAGCTCCGGCTCGGTGATGAACTCGCTGTTCATTCCGCGCCTGGGAACTCAGATCTACGCGATGGCGGGTATGGATAACGACGTTCACCTCGTTGGTAACGAAATCGGCACCTACTGGGGTCGTTCGACCAATTACAGCGGCGCAGGTTTCGCTGGCATGGTCTTCGATGCGCTGGTGACCTCCGATGAAGACTTCGAGACGTGGGTAGACCAGGTGCGCGCCGAGGGTGAGCCGTTGACGTATCCCGAAGGCTACTCCGAGCTTGCCGAACGCTCCTCGTTCGTCGATGTCCGGTACTTCTCGGATGTGACGCCGGAGTTCTACGAGCGGCTAGTAAGCAGTTTCCATACGGGAACCGACCCTGAGACGGACACGCAGGACGCAGACCGTGCACCGGCCGTTGATACCAATGAAGCCTATCAATCGACCGACAACCAAGAGGGTGAGCGATCAGATGACGATGAGCTCATCAGCAACGAGGCGGGAGGGTAAGCCGTGTTCGGTAAATTAAGCTTAGAAGCAATCCCCTTGCACGATCCTATTATTGTGGTCGTGGGTTTGGGAATGATTGTGGGAGCCATCGCGCTGTTAGGCGCACTGACTTACTTTCGTAAGTGGGGCTGGCTCTGGAATGAGTGGTTCACTTCGGTAGACCACAAAAAACTCGGTATCATGTACTTCATCGTGGCCCTGGTCATGCTGCTGCGCGGCTTCGCCGACGCCATCATGATGCGTAGTCAGCAGGCGCTGGCCGCTGGCGGCTCGATGGGCTTTTTGCCGCCGGATCACTACGACCAGATCTTCACCGCCCACGGCGTGATCATGATCTTCTTCGTGGCGATGCCGATGGTCATCGGTTTGATCAACCTGGTCGTACCGCTACAGATTGGCGCGCGCGACGTTGCCTTCCCGTTCTTGAACAACCTGAGCTTCTGGCTGTTCGCCGTGTCGGCGGTTTTGATCAACGTTTCACTGGTACTGGGCGAGTTCGCCAAGACCGGTTGGTTGGCCTACGCGCCACTATCGGGAATAGAGTACAGTCCCGGGGTCGGCGTGGATTACTGGATATGGGCACTACAGATATCCGGTATCGGTACGACGCTGACCGGTATCAACTTCTTCGTCACCATCCTGAAGATGCGTACCAAAGGCATGACGCTGTTCCGCATGCCGATCTTCACCTGGACTGCCCTGTGCGCCAACGTGTTGATCATCGCTTCGTTCCCGATTCTGACCGCGACCATCGCGCTACTGACGCTCGACCGCTACTTTGGTATGAACTTCTTTACCAACGAGCTTGGCGGCAACGTGATGATGTACGTCAACTTGATCTGGGCATGGGGTCACCCGGAAGTTTACATCCTGATTCTGCCGGCGTTCGGTGTCTTTTCTGAAGTCATCGCGACCTTTGCGCGTAAGCGTCTGTTTGGCTACCACACCATGGTTTGGGCGACGGTTGCGATCACCGTGCTGTCGTTCATCGTTTGGTTGCACCACTTCTTCACCATGGGGGCAGGGGCCAACGTTAACGCCTTCTTCGGCATCATGACGATGATCATCGCCATCCCGACCGGGGTTAAGGTCTTCAACTGGATCTTCACCATCTTCCGCGGTCGTCTGGAGCTGACCTCGCCGGTGCTGTGGACGCTGGGCTTCATCATCACCTTTACTCTGGGTGGTATGACCGGTGTAATGCTGGCGCTGCCGGCGGCGAACTTCGTGCTGCACAACAGCCTGTTCGTTATCGCGCACTTCCATAACGTGATCATCGGCGGCGTTGTCTTCGGTATGCTGGCGGGTCTGACCTACTGGTTCCCGAAAGCCTTCGGCTTCACGCTGAGCGAGAAGTGGGGCAAACGCTCCTTCTGGTTCTGGATCACCGGTTTCTACACCGCGTTCATGCCGCTTTACGTGCTGAGCTTCTACGGTGCGGCGCGCCGCATGCAGTCCTACCCGAACGCCGAATGGCAGCCCTGGATGATCGTGGCTTGGGTCGGTTCGGTGCTGATCGCCTGTGGTATCGCGTGTACCATCATCCAGTTCTACGTCAGTATTCGTGACCGCAAGCAGAACCAGGATGTGACTGGCGACCCGTGGGATGGCCGTACGCTCGAGTGGTCCACCTCTTCACCACCCCCGTTCTACAACTTCGCGCACGAGCCAGTGGTCGGTGATATCGACAGCTTCTGGACGCAAAAGCAGCGTGGCATCGAGCAGGCTGAAGAGAAGGACTACCAGGACATCCACATGCCGAAGAACACCTGGGCTGGCCCGATCATCAGTGTCTTCGCCATGATCTTTGGTTTTGCGATGATCTGGCACATCTGGTGGCTGGCGATCGTCGGCGCCGTGGGTACGCTGGTGAGCTTCCTCGCGCGCGTGTTCAACGACGACATTGACTACTACGTGCCGGCCGCCGAAGTCGAACGGATCGAGCAGGCGCACCTCAAGCGTTTGGAGGCACATTCGTAATGGCGACAGATACAATGCACCATGGCGCCCATGCCGATGAACACCACGATCATGATCATCATGACGTAGCGGGTACGAAAGTATTCGGCTTCTGGGTCTACCTGATGAGTGACCTGGTGATCTTCGGCACGTTGTTCGCCACCTACGCCGTGCTCATGAAGGGCACGGCGGGCGGGCCGAGCGGCGCCGATATCTTCGAGCTGCCGCTGATCCTGTTCGGCACCTTTGCGCTTTTGATCAGTAGTTTCACCTTCGGCATGGGCGTTCTGGCAATGAACGCCAACCGTGTCGGCCAGGTGAAGATGTGGCTGATCGTCACGTTCGTACTGGGCCTGATGTTTTTGGGCATGGAGCTCTACGAATTCCATCACCTGATTCATGAAGGCTACGGTCCGGATCGCAGCGCGTTCTTGTCGGCGTTCTTCACGCTGGTCGGCACTCACGGCCTGCACGTGACTTTCGGCATGATCTGGATTCTGGTGATGCTGGTTCAGCTTCAGACCAAGGGCATCAATCCTGCGACGCGTCCGCGCATTCTGTGCTTGAGCCTGTTCTGGCACTTTTTGGACATCGTCTGGATCTGCGTCTTCTCCTTCGTCTACCTGATGGGAGTGCTTTGAGATGAGTTCTTCTTCTAGCCAACCGTCGGCCGATCACGGCTCTACCAAGTCCTACGTACTGGGTCTGATCCTGTCGCTGGTACTGACGATCATTCCCTTCGGGGCGGTCATGATGGGGCTGTTCAGCACGCCGGTGACGGTCTGGATCATCGTGATCACGGCCGTGATGCAGATGCTCGTTCAGCTGGTCATGTTCATGCACCTGAACACCAAGTCGGACGAAGGGTGGGGCATGATGTCCTTCGTGTTCACTGTCTCTATTCTCGCCCTCGTGGTAGGAGGCTCCCTGTGGATCATGCATCATCTGCACATCAACATGATGATCGGCTAACCACGATGCCTAGCCGGCGGCAGGATCTGCTGGAACTGACCAAACCCGGTATCATCGGCGGCAATCTGATTGCCGCCATCGGGGGCTACTTCCTGGCCGCTCAGGGGCAGTTCGATCTGGTGACCTTCGCCGCCGTGCTGCTTGGCATCGCGCTGATCATTGGGTCGGCCTGTGCTTGCAACAATGTAATCGACCGGGATATCGACGCTTTGATGGCGCGCACGCGCCATCGCCCGCTGGTTCGCGGCAGCGTGTCGATCACCCAGGCGCTGGGGCTCTCGGCGCTTCTGGGCGTTTGCGGTGTGGTGTGTCTGGCGCTGGGCACCAACGGGTTGACCGTGGCGCTGGCCGTGATCGGCTGGGGCGTTTATGTGGGCATTTATAGCCTCTACATGAAGCGCCACTCCGAGTACGGCACGCTGGTAGGCAGCCTTTCCGGCGCGATGCCGCCGGTCGTGGGGTACTGCGCGGTGACCGGCACGTTCGACAGCGGCGCGATCGCGCTTTTGGTGATTTTCTGCCTGTGGCAGATGCCGCACTCCTACGCCATCGCGATCTTTCGCTACGCGGACTATCAGCGGGCATCGATTCCGGTATTGCCGGTGGTGCGCGGCATCAAAACCGCCAAGCATCACATCCTGGGCTACATCGTGGCGTTCATTCCCGCCTCGTTGGCACTGGGATTGGCAAGCCAAGCGGGCCTTGGCTATCTCTGCGTGGCGCTGGTGATGGGCTGTTACTGGCTCTACCTCGCGCTTCGCGGCTATCGCCTGACCGATGACGTTCGCTGGGCCAAGCAGGTCTTCGGGGTCTCGATTCTGACGATCACCGCCATGAGCCTGGTAATGGTACTCGAGGCAGTGGTACCGCTGGCCTAGGTCACGCGATCATCACCTGCACTAAAAAACGCCCAGGGGTTTCACCTTTGGGCGTTTTTCTTTGGGTACACAGGCCTACTCCAGTCTCGCTGACCAGTGCCGCACCTGCGCCACTGGATGACATCACTCGAGCGCGATCTGCAGGCCCGCTTACTCGATCATGCCGGTTCGCTGTGATTCTGCGCTGTTGCGCCGCGGCTAACCCTGTAACATGGCGAGTTTCATCTCCCGATTACTGACCCTGAGGCGACTCTTCGCTATGTCTTCGCTCTCTTCCCCGTTGCCGCGCAAGCTGGCCCTGGCGCTGCTGGTTACGGTGGCCTGCGCGTTCGCGGCCAATCACGTCTCTGCGCGGCTCGCCTTCGATAACGGCACCGGGCTGTTACTGGCAATCCTCACGCGCTCGGGCGTGGCCTGCACCATTTTACTGACGCTGGTGGCAGTCAAGCGAAAACGGCTGTGGCTACCCAAGGCCGCCTGGCCCTGGCAGCTTGCGGTGGGGTGCTTGATCACCATTCAAAGCCTCGCGCTCTACTCCGCGGTCGCCAGGCTCCCCGTGGTGATCGCGCTGCTGCTTGCCAACACCTTCCCCATTCAGCTGGCGCTGCTCACCTGGGCGCTGGGCGGGGCGCGCCCCTCGCTCAGGCAGTGCGTGATCATGGGCACCATTTTGCTCGGGCTTCTGGTCGTACTGGATATCCCTGCCTGGCTGATTCAGGCCGAAACGCTCGGCAGCGAGTGGGTGCTGGGCATCGCTTTGGGGCTTCTTTCGGCCTTCGTGTTTTCGAGTGCGCTTTGGATCACCGAGCATCGTCTGGCGGGCGTGGGCAGTACGCTTCGAAGCCTTCTGACCATGCAGACGGTGTTTGTGGCGATGATCATTGGCGCGGCGCTTGGGGTGGTGCCCGGCGGCATGAGCCTGCCGGATAACAGCCAGGGCTGGGTCGGGCTTTCGCTGCTGGCGCTTTTGTACGGCGCGGGGTTCTCAACGCTCTTGATATGCGTGCCGCGTTTGGACATGGCGCGCAACGCCCCGGTCATGAACATCGAACCCGTCGCTTCGCTGGTGTTTGGCTACTTCGTACTGGGGCAAACGCTTGGGCCGGTGCAGCTACTGGGCGGCGCCGTCGTGGTCGGCGGCATCGTGATTCTCGGCCTTTCGAAAGTTCGTTGACGGGGGCAATGCTCAGGCCCCGCCAATGGCGGACGGCTTTGGCAGCGGCCGCGACGACGGTATTTCGTTTGAGGCGGGGCCGAGGTCGACATCAACGATACCTTCGCGCTGAGCGCCGACCTGATGCGGTACCTGAGCCCGTCGGAGTACGATTTTGACGCCCTGAGCCTAGGGCTTCGCTACCGTTTTTAATCGGGGCGATGAAAAAGCGCCAAAGCGGCAAGCCCCACCTTCGCGTGGGGCTTTTTAATGGGCGAACGAACAGTCGAGCACATTGTTAGCACGCTAATTATGGTGTAGACTAAGGTATTATTTGAACAGACCCCGTCCACGCCGGGGTTTTTTAACGAGTGAATCCCGATGTCTCCCGATCAGCGCTTTACCCGATGGGTAAGGGTAGCCCTGGCTGCCTTTGTCCTTTTGTTCGTCTATTTCATGGTGGCCGACAGTTTCATGCCGCTGACCCCGCAGGCGCGCATCATGCGCCCGGTCACGCGTATTGCCCCGGAGCTGAGCGCGCCGGTGGTCGAGGTCGTCGTTCGCGATCATCAGCACGTCGACAAGGGCGACGTACTGTTTCGCCTCGACGCCGCGCCCTACGAGATCGCGGTGGAGAAAGCGCAGCTCAACGTCGAGCAGGCTGCCCAGGAGAACGACCGGCTGCAGGCCGACCTGGCCGCGGCGCGGGCCTCGCTAAGCGCAGCCCAGGCCAACGCCAGCGAGCTCAACAGCGAACGCCAGCGTGCGCAGTCGCTGGTGGGGCGCCAGAGCATTTCGCGCCAGCAGTACGAGCAGCGAGTATCGGCGGCGAACACCGCCAACGCCGATGTGCGCGCCGCCGAAGCGAAGATTACGAGCCTTGAAGCGCAGCTCGGCGAGGAGGGGAATGCCAACCTGCGTCTGCGCCAGGCCCGCAACGCGCTGGCCAACGCCCGGCTCGACCTGGAACGCACCGAGGTGCGCGCTCTCG
The DNA here is from genome assembly GCF_031954245.1 of Halomonas sp. PAMB 3264. Taxonomy (NCBI): domain Bacteria; kingdom Pseudomonadati; phylum Pseudomonadota; class Gammaproteobacteria; order Oceanospirillales; family Halomonadaceae; genus Halomonas; species Halomonas sp. PAMB 3264. The sequence goes on along the minus strand of NZ_CP134866.1, from coordinate 2,750,599 downwards.
AGGCGGGGCAAGTCACCAATTTGCAGCTTCAGGCCGGCGACTACGTCCAGGCGGGCCAGCCGGTGCTGGCACTGGTCGGAGGCGGCGTGGACATCGTGGCGGACTTTCGCGAAAAGAGCCTGCGCCACGTGCGCGTGGGTGACGAAGCGAAGGTCGTACTGGACGCGCTGCCCGGCCATATTTTCGCAGGCCACGTCACGGCGCTGGATGCCGGCGTGCGTGAGGGCCAGGTCAGCGCCAACGGTCAGCTTGCGGATATTCCCACGTCTGACCGCTGGGTACGCGATGCCCAGCGCCTGCGCCTGCACGTGGCACTCGACGCGCCGCTGGAAGAGATGCCGCCGAGCGGCGCGCGGGCAAGCGTTCAGCTTCTGCCCGGCGAGCATACGCTGGCGCATCCGTTCGCCTGGCTGCAGGTACACCTGATCAGCTGGCTGCACTATGTCTACTGAGCCGACCGAGCCGGAAGGCACATCGCCTGGGCCAGGCCGCCGGCGCGTCTGGTCGATCGTGCCATGGAGCGGGAAACGCGGTGAAGGCCCGTCGGCAAAAGAGAACCGCGCGGCGATTCTCGATGAAAACGGCCTGCGTCAATGCCTGCGGGTCGCCGGTGGGGCCACGATTGGCTTTGTGATCAGCAAGCTGATGGGCTGGAACTACGGCGTCTTCTTTACCGTGTTCCCCATGTTTCTGCTGGGTATGGTGCCGCTGCTTAATGCCAGTATCATCCGCCAGTTTCTGGGTAACGCCACGTTCAACGTGGTCGAGGTCAGCCTGATCATCGGCTTTCTGCAGCACATGCCGGTGGTGATGACGCTGGTGGTGCTGGGTATCTTCCTGTTTCGTTTCAATGTGATGGCGAAAGGGCCGCTGTTTCTGTACGGGGCCAATGGCGTGGTCACGCTCAGCGTTCTGCTGCACTTTGCAAGCTACCCGAACGTGGATTTGAGCGAGCTTCTGGGGGCGAACTTTCTGGCGAGCGTGCTGGCGGTGATCATCGCCATGCTCATGCACACGCTCTTTCCCGACGTCTCGCCGCGCCAGCCGCCGCCACGCGTGGAGAAAACCGCCGCGCAGATTCGTCACGAAACGCTGCTGGGCGGCATTACCGCGACGCTATCGTTCGTCGTATTTCAAACCTTCGATCTGCGCGATTCGCTCTCCGCGCAGATGGCGACGGTGTTGGTGCTGTTTGCCATGGGCTACGCCGGGGCCCAGGTCTCCTCGATCAGACGGATCATCGGTACGCTCCTGGGCTGCAACATGGCGCTGTTGATCCAGCTTTTGCTTTACTCCCAGAGCCACCACTTTTTGCTGGTGATCGTGATCTACTGGTTGGGGTTGATGCTGTTCGCCCGCGAACACGTGCGCGAGGCCGGTGGCTCCGGCGTCGGGTTTGGCGGCATGACGACGCTGGGCATTTTGTTCGGCCAGTCGCTCGGGCCAAGCCAAGACCTTGTTTACAGTGCCCTTTATCGGTTCTCCTCCATGTTCGTAGCCCTCGCGGTGACGCTGATGGTCATGGCCTGCCTTCACTCATTGCTCAATGCATGGACGGCCACGGCGCTGCCAAAAAGAAATTGAGGCAACTTTTTTCGCACCGTCTACTCTAAGAAATACCTGCACTGCTGATAGACAACGACGTCTTCCTCGCATGCAGCGTATTTCCTACTAACGGATTAGAGGTAATCATCATGTCAAATTCAAACGAAGACAAAGCGAAAGGTGCCGCTAACAAGGCCGCTGGCAAAGTGAAGGAAGCCGTGGGTAAAGTCACCGGCAGCGACAAGACCGAAGCCAAGGGTCACGCTCAGCAGGCCAAGGGCGAAGCGCAAAAAGGTAAAGGTGAGCTGAAAGACGCCGCCAAGAAGAAGTAACGACATTCGTCAGGATATTAAACAGGGGCCCTCGGGCCCCTGTTTTGCTTTCTACACCAAGCGTTCACGAACCGGGCGTTTCAAACCCACTCAATCGGCCATATCCATGGCAAAGCTCGTTTCAAGCCCTTCATCACCGACCGATACCCGCACTTCCAGGCTGTCGTATATCTCCCCGTAGTGTTTGAGCTGAGCGATGTCCTCTTCCGAGACGTCCTCCTGCGGCGATTTGATCAGCAGATCCGCCAAAGCCGTGTAAAGATCACCGGTCGCGAAGATATTCAGCAGCAGGTCGTCATCGGCGACCGGCGCCTGTAGTCCGTTTGTCAGCGTTGACGGGTCATCGAGGCCAACGCCCAGGGCCAGCGCCGAGTCCGACATCGCCGCGTAAAGGGTCGATACCTGCGCAGGCAATTGGCGGCTCTTGAGTCGCCGGGGTTCGCCGTCAGGCATGAGCGATAGCTCGCTGAGTTCGGGCACAAAGGCGGCGGCGTTTTCCAATAGCGTCATGGGATTCGATGACGCCAGGGTCAAAAGCCCCGTGGCCATGGGGCCGCCCTTGGCAAGGTAGAGCCGGTCGATACGCGCATTGAGCCCGGAAAGCGCCGGGGCAATCATCATCGCCATCGGGTCACTGGTCAGCGCGCTGGTCTCGTCCCACAGGGTGTTGAGCTCTTGAAGGTCGTCACAGCTAAACGGCGCCTCGCGAATTTGGCGCGCGTAGGTGTCCACGAGCTCCAAAAGCACCGATAGGTCGAGCCCCAGCCCAAAGCTTGCCAATCCATCCCGCTGGCCGAGCCCTGGCACCGGCGTCACCAACCGGCGAAGGTCACGCACGACCTCCTCATCGGTTTGCACGATCAGGTTGACCTCCGAGCGGCCTCGTAAATCGTACGCGCGCGAGCCCACCGTCAGGCCGGGAAAGCGCCCGGTCAAGCGGTCGATATCGGCCTGGCAGGCGGTAAGGTCCAGCGGCTCTTCACCGAGGGCGTCGAGTAGTGCGCGCGTCGCGGGATGGCGGGGCGAGCCGAGTTCACTCAACACCCGCGCGGTACGGATTTGCCCCGTACCCAGCGGCGTGAAGCCGTAGCGGTGTTCGATCTCGGCAATCTCGCCGGACTCCTCCATGCTTTCATCCGGCAGGCGCTTGCCGAGTATCTGAGCGAGCAGCTCGTCGCTGGCATCACCTGGTATCAAGGAAACCAGCGCCTGGCCGTCGACGATGGCGAGGATGAGTTCGACGTCGTCTTCCGGTGTGATCCGCCAGTAGTCGGTGCCCTCGACGCGGCCGATGCGCGGCGTAAGCCCCGCCCGCTCGACCACTCGCTCGAAGGTGTCGCGAAACGCCGCGTCGTCTTCCAGCTCGAAGCGCATCACCGGCAGAATGCCCAGCCCGTAAAGCGCGACGTTCGGCGACACGTTGATACCGCGGGCGTGAACGTCCTCCAGCGTGTCAATGTCCTCGAACTCTTCGCCGAGTGCGATCACAAGCGACAAAAAGGCCTGCGCCTGCTCGTTGGGTTCATTTCGCCTCTGCTCGCGAAGCGCTTCCAGATCCCGCTCGAGCCCGTCGCCCAGCAGCATCGTGCGCTGATAAAACGCGAACACCTCCTGCTGGTCCAGCGTTTCCCGCGTGGCCATGAAGTAGGGGGCGTTGGCCGGAATATAGCCGAGCATATCGGTTTCGGCGGCCTGAGCGTCGAGGCTGGTGCCGCCAGCCAGCAGCGCGAGAGAGGCAAGCAGCGATGTTTTTTTAATCATATCGAATCCACTGGCGTGTACACATTGGCTCATGGGAATAGCGGTTTAAAAGCATAACCCGCCTAACGTACGGGAGGGGCATGCGCCGTTAAAAAAATGCCCCCGACCGCGCTAACGGTCGGGGGCGTTTGGTGTAGCGCCTGGCGCTACACAGCGACCCTCTTTTTCATCGCCTGATGGCACAGGCAAACCGTACCTGACGAAAACGGCCCTTGCCCGGCAGGGCAAGGGCCGCACCTATCCGGCGCCTCAGGCCTTAGTTCGAGATCACGTCGTATCTTTCACGCCGCAGGCCATCCGCCGCGGTGACCACGATGGCACCGTCCTCGACGGTGACCTGGTCGTCGTCACTCACGGTCTCAAGCTGCGCCGCGACTTCCTCGACGGACCGGGACCCCGCTTGAATCGTTTTGGCGCGATAGTCGATCTCCACCTCGTCGGAGTGGATTAGCCCGCCAAGAACGGACAGTTCTGTCAGCCCCTTGTTCTGGAACGGTTCTCCACCGCGCATCATGTAGTAATCGGAGCTTTGGATAGTGACACGGACGTAGCGCGCAACCCGGTCAATGTCGTCCTCCGTCTTTCCAGATTCCGTTGTATCGCGTGTATCGATGACCGGCTCGTACGTCTCGTTAAAGACCGCGAAGCTGCGCTCTTCCTCCGGGGCAGTATCGATTTTGTACGTCAGCAACCCCGTGCCTTCAACCGAGGAGGACGGATCAAACCAGCTCGTCTCGACGGTATCCACATAGTACTCGGACCCAAGGTCGACCTTGATCCAGGCGGGTATTGGCAGGACGTCGCGGGTGTGCCAGTAACCGCCTTCCGACATGTCAGTCACGAAGTCCGCTTTACCGTCCACGGCAAAGGTCGCCGGGCCGTCCGGCAGGCCGCGACCAACGCCTTCGCGGTTGGCCTGAACGCGTCGCGCGACGGACAGGGCGCCTTCGTCGATGGTGTAGGTGCGCCGGTCCCCATTCTGTGCCACCACGTCAAAGGTATCGTCGACGGACAGCGGCGCGTCACCCGCGCGATCGCCGAAATCGAAGTGCGCCCCGAAAGGTAGATCGAACAGGGTCTGCATGTCGTCGACGACAGTGTCGTAGGGCAGGTTCAGTACGCGGTCCTGAATACCATCGACGGCGATGACGCCCGATGTCAGCAGCGTGTCGTCGTTGGTGACCAGTTCCCACTCTGCCGTATCCGTCATGGTGTCACCATCGACCTCGGCGACCACCTCGACGCTGTTGGTGCCAGAGGCCAGCTCGATGTCCCAGGTCAGACGGCGGCTGTCAGGGGTTTCGACGACGCCCATCGACTCACCGTTCAGGAAAAGCTCGGCCTGCGGCAGATTCGAATAGACCTTGACCGTGGTATTGCCGCGCTGACGTTCGATGAGTCGCTTGCCGGTGAGATGAAGGACCGGATCCTCGCTCCAGTTGGCTTGATACCAGTAGAAGGCATCCTTGCGTGTCTCGCGGTCGCGCGTCACGAGCCCCTTGTCGTTGATGCCGGGAGCTTCGCCTTCGTCGCGGCCGTCGGAGGCGAAATCGAACATCGCCCAGACGAACGTGGACCAGAGCCAGGGCCGCTCCTTCATCTGGAGGTAGGCTTCTTCGTGGTAGTTGGCCTGATAGGTTTCGGTGTGGTCCTGCTGGAACGGCGTCTCGGACTGGATCGAAGGGCCGGCACCCGCGCCGTACTCGCTGACCCCGATGGGGAGTTCGGGCGCAGCCGCATGCAGCTCATCCAGCCAGGCACCCAGATCGCCGGTCGGATTGCCGTAATACCAGCCGAAATAGAGATTCTGGCCGACGGTATCCGTGACGTTCATTACCGGCTCATCGGGGCCAAGACGCCCCAGAACGGCGGCGGTCGTCGGCCGCGACGGGTCTTCGGACTTGGCCAGCGCGTTTAGCTCGGTCAGCAAGGAGGAGACGTCACTGTCGCTTTGCAGCGAGACCTCGTTCCAGATACCCCAGACCGCGATCGAGGGATGGTTGTAGTTCTGGCGCACAAGCTCCTGCATCTGCTGCCGGGCGTTCTCGGCATAGGCGTCGGTCAGGTCGACCTCGCTGATCACCGGAACCTCCGCCCAGGTCACCATCCCGAATTCGTCAGCCAGGTCGTAGACGCTGCGGCTGTGCTGGTAATGCGCCAGGCGGACGGCATTGGCACCGAGTTCGTCCATGATGTCGAAATCGCGGCGCTTCTGCTCCTCGGTTGCGGCAAATCCGCCGTCTTCGACGTCCTGATGATAGCTGACGCCGCGCAAGGGCACCGATTCACCGTTCAGCAGGAAGCCTTCCTGCGGGTCAATCCTGATCTCTCGGATGCCGAGCGGTTCCGTCACCTCGTCCAGTACGTTTCCTTCGGCGTCGGTCACCGTGGTGACGACGCTGTAGAGATAAGGATCCGCCCGTCCCTGCCACAGCCGCGGCTGATCGATCTTGAGATCAAGCACCTGCTCCTGCTTTTGCGCCGCGGCCAGCGTGACGGAGGCCTCACTCTCTGCGACAACCGTGCCCGTATCGTCGCGCGCCTGGGTACGCAGGGTAACGGTGGCGTCATCCGCACCGTCGTTGGCCAGTTTGATCCGAGCCTCGACAGTAGCCTCCTCCGGGCTGATGTCCTGGGTCGTCAGATAGACGCCGGGACCGCCGAAATCGGTTAGATCGACATGGACCGGTGCGACCTCGACCAGGGCCACGTCGCGGTAGAGCCCACCGAAAAACGTGAAATCTGCATCGATCGGGGCGAGCCGGTGTGGGGCGTTGTTCACCTGGATCACGATACGGTTTTCGCCCGGCACCAGATCATCGGTCACATCGAACCGGAATGCGCTGTAGCCGCCGGCATGGGTTCCCACACTCGTGCCGTTGACGAAGACCTCGGCGATCTCATTCGCCGCGCCGACCTGCACGAACACGCGCCGGTCGCCCAGATCATCGGTGACCTCGAACATGGTCTGGTAGAAGCCGTCGCCGCGATAATAGTTATCGCCGCCCTCGCTGCCATCCTGCGCGTTCCACGTATGGGGTAGGTTGACCTGCGTCCAGCCATCGCCTGTCGCCGTCGCTGTATCGTCGGCGGGATCGACGTCATCGGTCGTGAACTGCCAGTCCGGCAGCGGCTCCAGGTGGCGGGCAGCGTCCGGATTGCCGATCGTCTGCGCCATCGCACCGGTGCTCGATACGCCAAGCGCCAGGGTGGTCGTCATAAGCAATTGCCTCAGCACCGGCCGTGAGGCCGCCTGCTGAGGCGAGGTCGTGAAACGACCGATTTGTGGGGTACTCATTGTTTTTTTCCTGTTCACGTAAGGCTGAAAGCTCTTGTTAGCGTTATAAGGCCATGCTTTTCAGCAGTTCGGCTGCTAGCGTGCTGCGACGTATTCTTTGCCTGGGCACATCGTCACAACGATATGATTTCATAAAAGATACGTCGCCCCGCTGGTAACGTTGCATGCGGTCACAAATTGGTCAAATAATTTGGACGAAACTACTCCATTGTTCATAAAAGGAGAGTGAGCCCGTCCATTAGCAAAATCGCCGTCACGCTCTATACCTTTTGGTAAAGCTCGCTGCCTGTCTGGCGAAATTTCTCTGCTTGTTCTTCCATACCGCGCTGGACCGATGCCGCCTCGCCCCCGGCTACCGGCGCGCGGTAGGTATCGCGCACCTCCTGGCTGATCTTCATCGAGCAAAACTTCGGCCCGCACATGGAGCAGAAGTGCGCCACCTTCGCGGAGTCCTTGGGCAGGGTTTCGTCGTGGTACTCCCTCGCGGTATCCGGGTCCAATCCCAGGTTGAACTGGTCTTCCCAGCGGAACTCGAAGCGCGCTTTCGAGAGCGCGTTGTCGCGCCTCTGCGACGCCGGGTGCCCCTTGGCGAGATCCGCCGCGTGGGCGGCGATCTTGTAGGTGATGATGCCGGTTTTTACATCCTCCTTGTTGGGCAGTCCCAGGTGCTCCTTGGGAGTGACGTAGCAGAGCATCGCGCAGCCGAACCAGCCGATCATGGCAGCGCCTATACCGGAGGTAATATGGTCATAGCCCGGCGCGATGTCCGTGACCAGCGGCCCGAGTGTGTAGAAGGGCGCTTCGTCGCAGTACTCGAGCTGCTTGTCCATGTTCTCCTTCACCAGGTGCATGGGCACATGCCCTGGGCCTTCGATCATCACCTGCACATCGTGCTTCCAGGCGATATGGGTCAGCTCCCCCAGGGTTTTTAGCTCGGCCATCTGGGCTTCGTCGTTGGCGTCGGCAATCGAGCCCGGGCGCAGGCCGTCGCCCAGGGAAAACGCCACATCGTACTGCTTGCAGATCTCGCAGATCTCCTCGAAGTGGGTATACAGGAAGCTCTCCTGATGGTGGTACAAGCACCACTTCGCCATGATGGAGCCGCCGCGGCTGACGATGCCGGTGACCCGATTCGCGGTCAGCGGCACGTAGCGTAAAAGCACACCGGCGTGAATGGTGAAGTAGTCCACGCCCTGTTCCGCCTGCTCGATCAGCGTGTCGCGAAATACCTCCCAGGTGAGGTTTTCCGCCACGCCGTTGACCTTCTCCAGCGCCTGATAGATCGGCACCGTGCCGATGGGCACCGGCGAGTTGCGCAGAATCCACTCGCGGGTTTCGTGAATGTTCTGGCCTGTGGAAAGATCCATGATGGTATCCGCGCCCCAGCGGATGCCCCAGGTCATCTTGTCGACTTCCTCCTCAATAGAGGAGGTCACCGCCGAGTTGCCCAGGTTGCCGTTGATCTTCACCAGGAAGTTGCGCCCGATGATCATCGGCTCGCTTTCCGGGTGGTTGATGTTGTTGGGAATGATCGCCCGGCCGCGGGCCACTTCGTCGCGCACGAATTCGGGGGTGATCTCCTCGGGTATGCTGGCGCCAAAGTTCTGGCCACGATGCTGGTGGCCCAGAATCCGCTCAACTTCCGCCGTTCCAAGCGCCTGGCGGCGCTGATTCTCACGAATGGCGATAAACTCCATCTCCGGGGTGACGATCCCTTGGCGGGCATAGTGGAGCTGGGTCACGTTCTTGCCTGCTTCCGCCCGGCGTGGCGTGCGCTTGAGATCAAACCGCAGCTGGGCAAGCATGGGGTCGTTGGCGCGGCGCTTGCCGTACTCCGAGGTCAGGCCATCTAAAAACTCGGTATCCCCGCGCTCCTCGATCCACGCCCGGCGCAGCTCAGGAAGCCCCTGGCGCAGATCGATCTGGGCGGCGGGGTCGGTGTAGGGGCCGGAGGTGTCGTAGACCAGCAGCGGCGGGTTTTGCTCATCCGCGCCGCTGGTGGTGGTCGGTGATAGGGTAATTTCGCGAAACGGCACGCGGATATCCGGGCGCGAGCCTTCGATGTACACCTTGTTCGAAGCGGGCAGCGGGGCGATAGCGGCGGCGTCTACCTTGGCGGTTTCAGCCAGGAAGTGTTGAGTGCGGCTCATGATCAGACTCTCTCGTTATGGTTGTTATAAAGGCGTATCAATCGGCCAAATCCAGACCCATCTGCCAGAAATCAATTTCCAGGCGCGTGGCGTCGCGAAATATCTTCGTAAGCGCTTCAAAGCGCGCCGGGGTGACATCGGCCAGGCGCGTATTCAGCCACTCAAGCTCCGCGCGCATCGCCGCCTGAAACTCCTCGCCTTCGTACATGGCGATCCAGGCGTCATACGCGTTATCGCCGCCGCGCACGGTAGTGCTCTGGGCGTTCAGCCAGTTGGCAATTTCGCCGTAACCCACCAGGCAGGGGGCGAGCGCCACGTGCAGATCGAGCAGGTCGCCGCGGCTGCCGGTATCCAGTACGTAGCGGGTGTAGGCCATCGTCGCCCGCGCTTCGGGAAGCGTTGCAAGTTCGGCTTCCGAGATACCCCACTCGCGGCAAAAGCCGATATGCAGCCCAAGCTCCACGTCGACGATCGCCTTCATGCCCTCATGAGCCTGGCGCAGGTCGGCAAGGCTAGGGCTCTTGTAGGCGGCCAGCGCGTAGGCGCGGGCGAAATGGATCAGAAACAGGTAATCCTGCTTCAGGTAGTGGCGAAAGGCGTCTTCGGGAAGGGTGGCGGTGCCCAATTGGCGCACGAAGTCGTGCTCGATATAAGCGCGCCAATCGCTTTCGCAAGCGGTGGTGAGATCGGTAAAGCAGTAGCCCATACATCCTCCGGGAGTAGAGATCCGAAGGGCAGGCGAGAAGATCGAGGGAGTGGCGCGGAGGAGGCGTGAAATGCACAGAGAGCGAGCCGGCGCCATCGCTTGATCCCTACGCCGGTACCCGCGCTTTTCCAAAAAAGCGCATTAGCCGGATCAGGTTCAGCGGGACCAGCGCTTGGAAGCTTGAAGCTCGCCCTGCGCCATCTCAGCCGGATTCACCGGCACCCCGTCAAGCAGTTGTCTGGGGGAGTCTAGGGGGCGATCAGGGAGGATGCAAGGGGCGTGAACGAGGCAAACAATCAATAAGCCGGGGGCTGGCTAACGTTGAAGCGCATCTACCATTTACCTTACGGTCCTGTGCCTCAGCGGTTCAGGGAGTCACTGTGTTCCAGGGAGAGGCTGACTGTGCAAGCGTTTGCCAAGCGGTGAGGTTCGCGTGTAAGTAAGGCAAAAACCCTTGGCACTGACGTGACAAGGCGTGAAAGCGTGACGTTACGACCGCAATATCCAAGTCGATATGGGGCGCAAATGGCACCATGGTGACTTGGCAATCCCGGCGTTTAAGAAACCCGTGAGCGGTAACGGGATCCACCAGCGCGACGCCCAGCTCTTCATTGACTAACGCAATCGCGGAAGAGAAGAGATGGACCTCAAGGCCACGGCGAAAGGGGACGTTGGCTTGAAGGAGTACGTGTTTAAGCTTGGCGGTACTTTGATGATTCTCATCGAGCGTAATCAGGTTTTGACCGTAAAGTTGCTCGGGAGAAAGCTCGGCAAAAGAGGCGAGTTCGCTCGAGGTAGGCACCGCTAAATGCATTCTGAGTTGGTACCGGGTCATGCTCAATTCCGGAAGATCACTCTCTGCCTCAATGACCCCAAGATCAAACTGTCCTTCGGATACCCACTCGGCAATTTTGGGTGTACTGAAGGTTTGCAGCGACAGCCGGCTAGCTTCGTGTTCTGCCAGATAAGCCGAGGTTGTCCGGGGTATCACGGTTGGCGAGAGGCCGGGCATGCAGCCGATGGTGAGTTTGCCGGAGTGCCCTTGGCCAATGAGATCCGAAAGCTCTTCTAAATGCCTGACCGAGGACAGCACCTTATCCACGCCCTCGGCCAGATGTTTGGCCTCAGGGGTCAGCTCGGTTCCGTAGTGGTTGCGTCGGAAAAGTAAAAATCCTGCCTCCTGCTCAAGGTTAGCGATAGCCGTGCTCACAGCAGGCTGAGTCAAATCTAGGCGGCGTGCGGCTTTGGAGAGACTGGCGGTGCGGGCTACTTCCTGAAAGATCTGCAACTGGCGAAAGCTATAGCGCAGTTTCATCATCGTTGGCTCAAGATTTTGTTTATGAGTTCATAGTCATCTTTTAATTGTATTTATATCACAGTGAAAGGATGCTGAAAGACTCATCATAAAAGAAACAACGAAGGTGATCTCATGAACCTGGTCGATCTGCTCGGTCTACTCCTGTATTTCGCTATTCTTATCGTGATTGGCTACCGCAGTGCGAAAAAAGTCTCCAACAGTTCTGATTTCGCGGTCGCGGGCAACAAGATTATCTGGCCGATATTATTCGCTACCCTTGCCGCTTCCTTTCTGGGCGGGGGCGCCTCCATGGGGCGAGCGGGCAAAACCTTCGAAGAAGGCTATGTCTTCATGTTTGCGGCCTCAGCCTTCCCGATTGCAACCGTGCTCGCTGGGCTCTTCATCGCGCCACGTTTGAAGCGCTATATAGGCGCTCAAACGGTCGGGGACATCATGGCCTATCACTTTGGTGCTAGCGCTCGCTTGTTTACCGGCATTTTTTCACTGATCTTTTGTGTCGGCATTTTGGGCGCACAAGCGCTGGCGGTGGGGACCGTGTTTCACATGATCCTTGGCATCGAAGTGTCCACGGGTATTCTCATCGGCATGGCGGTAGTGCTTATATACTCCACCCTGGGAGGAATGTGGGCCGTCATCCAGACCGATGTGGTGCAGTTTTTGATGCTGGCGATTTTTTTACCTCTCACCATGTTGATCGGAGTTCACGACCTGGGGGGGCCGGCGGCATTGGTAGAGCGTCTCCCCGAGGCACACTTTAGTCTCATGGGGGACTATTCGATCGGCATGTTCATCAGCATTTTTGTCGCCTTCCTGTTGGGTGAAACGCTGGTCCCCCCATATACCCAGCGCGCCCTGTCAGCACCGGACTCGCGTCATGCCAAAATTGGTTACTCCTTGGCGGGCGGCTTTGGCTTTTTGTTCTACTTTGTGAGCGCCACGATCGGCTTGGTTGCACTGGTGCTTTACCCGAACATATCACCGGATCAGGCTATGCCCGCACTGATACGTGATGCTCTGCCTGTGGGGCTGACCGGCCTAGTGTTGGCGTCGCTTCTTGCAGTGGTCATGTCCACGGCCGACTCCTACCTGAACTCTGCGGCGGTCATTTTCGTCAGCGACATCTACAAGCCATTTATTGAGCCTGAGGTAAGCGAAAAACGTCGCCTATGGATTGAGCGGCTCGTGAACCTGGTGATCGGTGTCGGGGCGGTGATCTTTGCGCTTTACGCAACGTCCATCGTCGATGCGCTGCTACTGAGTTACTCCCTGTGGGCGCCGACGATCCTGTTGCCTTTCGTTTTCGCAGTGCTGCTCAATTTGCGCTGCGCACGCTCGGCAATTGCCGCCATGTTGGGGGGCGCCTTGATCACCACCTTATGGAAGTGGGGGCCGCTGGATATGCAGGGCATGACGGGCTTGACTGCGCTCATCGCTGGGGTCATTAGCAACGTGGTCGTGTTCACACTGGTGTATCGCTTTTTCCGCCAACCGCCTATCGACTCGGCGGCTAGCCAGATCCGGCCTGATGCCTCGACACCCACCCAATAAGGAATATTGCCATGACTTTTTATGCCTTCGCCTTGTATGCCGCAAGCCTGATTTGCGTAATCGCTGCCATCGGTGTCGGGATTTCCGCTTGGCGCTTTTACCGCGATAACTAATCGCGCGTCACGCTGACTCACGCCCCTGAACGATCAACGCTCAGGAGCGTATAAGGAATTTTGAAATGACAAACATCGCTGTAATTGGAGCGGGCAGCGTGGGACTATCTGTATGCGCTTCTCTGATTGAGCGCGGCCACCAGGTGCACCTGTATGACCCGAGAGCGCCCGGAGAAGGAGCCTCTTTTGGCAATGCCGGCATGATTGCCAACTACGTCACGGATCCATTGGCCAGCATGGCGACCCTGCGTAGCCTTCCTCGTGAGCTGACGCGTGCGGACGCTTCGCTCTCGATCGACCCGCGCTATGCATTGCCACTGATGGGCTTTGGGCGGCGCTTTTTAAGCGCGGCGACCCCAACACGCTTTGCTCGCAACAAGGCAGATTTGCTGTCGCTGATCAAAAATAGCGTGACTGCCCAGCATGCACTTCTCGATACGCTGGATGCGCCGACGCTGTTTGCCGACAGCGGGTGTCTACAAATTGTACGCAACGATGCCAGTGCGGCGCAGGGGATCGAGCAAGCCGCTGCCAATAAGCGCCGCGATGGTCTTGACTGCCGGGCATTAACCGCCGAGGAAGTCCGCGAGCTGGAGCCTGAATTGGCCGCCAAGGGGCTGGAAGGCGCGCTTTATTTTCCCGCTACCCGCCACCTTAAAAACCCATTGGCGGTGACCCGGACTCTCTATCAGTGTTTGGTGAGCCAAGGGCTTCACTTTCATCGCGCAGAGGTGACTCAGCTAAGCGCCCAGCGTGATGGTGGGTGGCAGCTATCGGTCAACTACCCTGATATCGACAGCGCTGATGCCGGCAGCGGTAAGGCTCATGTCGAGCAGGTCCAAGTCGATCAGGTCGTGCTGTGCGCGGGGATGGTCAATAATCGGCTGTTAAAAGCGCTGAATATAAAACTGCCCGTGGTCAGCGAGCGTGGTTACCACATTCGTCTGGAAACACCGGTCGCCCTGACACGTCCGGTGGGCTGGCTGGCGCACCACTTCTACGCTACGCCCATGGAGGGAGGCGTGCGAATGGCCGGCACCACCGAGTTCAAGACCGCTAACGCGTTGCCCGACGAGCGACGCTGGGAGCAATTGCGCCAGTGGGGAGGCGAGCTCTTCGGCCAGCCGGTTACCCTGGGGGAGAGCTGGTTTGGAGTGCGTCACTCGACGCCGGATGGTTTGCCCGCCATCGGTGAATTAGCCGAGCATCAAGGCCTCTACCTGGCCTACGGACACGGTCACCTGGGCTTGACGCTGTCGGCTCATACCGGGCAACTGATTGCCGATATGGTCGATGGCAATGAGCTTCCGCAATACGCGGCGAATCTGTCGCCTGATCGCTTTACCGGCAGCAAACGCTGACACGCATCCAGCTGCGCAGCCTCCCGTCTTAAAGCATGCCATTATTAATGAGAGGACGTTGCGTCTGTCCATTATCAAACGCGCCGTTGAGCATTGAGTGTTCAACGGCGCGTTCATTTGGCACGCATCTATAAAATGGCTCGTTTAGCCTTGAACGCCTTGATGTATTGAAGCGACGCTGTAGATGCCATGAAACTGCCGTCAAATTTGCTTTGTCTCTTTGATAATCGATGGGGTAGATTTATTTGAGGAGAGTATCACGTCAATGAACTTGCCAGGCGGTTCACTCCAATCGACAAGCTCGTCGTATCAATCATTATATGGCCCCATTAAACCAAGGAGTCGCTTTGGATATACGCATTGATGATTTAAATAGTCCCGAAGTGATCAGCTTGATAAGCGAGCACCTTGCATCAATGGCCCCCACGGCACCCGCCGAGAGTCGCCATGCGCTCGACCTTGAAGGGTTGCGCGGCTCCAACATTACCTTCTGGGCGGTATGGGACGGCTCGCAGCTGGCAGGCATCGGCGCGCTAAAACGCCTGTCTCGAGAGCATGGAGAGATCAAATCCATGCGCACGGCAAAAAGCTACCTGGGGCAGGGCGTTGCGTCCCGGTTGCTTTCACACATCGTCGATGAGGCAAAAAAGAACGGATATGTTCAACTGAGTCTGGAAACCGGTTCGATGGATTATTTCGAGCCAGCAAGGAAGCTATACGCCTCGTTTGACTTCAAACCATGCCCACCTCTCGAAGATTATGTAGAAGACCCGAATAGCGTATTTATGACCAAACATATCGCCTGAATCAGGTTCAGTGGGAATAACGAACATCCAAAAGACACGCTCTGCGCCATCTCTGGTGGATACCATTGGCCCTTCGATAAGCAATTTACTAGACGAGTTTAGGACGGTGGAGGGAAGTACAAAAGAGTGGTTAGCGTTGCTACGAGTTAATTTAACTAATGGGACATCAATACTCATTATCAAGGCATGTTGCGACTTGGGAGCATTGACATTGAACAGCGATAACAAAACGTGCTGGGAAACCTTCTATCGCGCCAATCAAACGGGAGCCGCCTCACCGCTGTTAAGGCGAGCTTTGTTCTCAGTGCGAGCGCTATAACGTTTTATCCGCAAGGTAGCCAGGACCCTATCCATTAACTTCATGGAGGCATCCTTTTGCATGAATATTTTATTTGTATTTATATACAGTATTATTGAGAATGGCAAATCTTGTCAGCACGCGAATTTTGGATAATTAGCCAAAATTTGCTTTGCTAGTAATAGAATCAATAAGGTAGATTTGATTAGAGAGGCTAGATAACCTCAATGAACGCGCCGGCACGTTCATTAGGGTTATGCGGCCGACTATGTAATCACTGTTAGGGCTTATGCACATGCTCACACCAATGATGGTTCAGTACTTGGTTGGCCTTTGCTGCTTAAGGCACGACCCAAAAGCTATCGATGTCACGATCGGGAACATGGTCTTGGATGAAGCTGCCGGCAAAGAGCGTGATGTCGATGTGACGGTCACCGTCACTGACTCAAACGGTGAAGTGTCTGCTTTTAAAGCCTCTGAGGTAAAACACGAGGGTAAGCCCCTGGACGTAGTTGCGGTAGAGCAGCTCATTCTGAAGTTGGCTGACATGCCTAGAGTTACTCACAAAGCTATTTTTTCAACTTCTGGATACACCGATGGGGCTCAGGCCAAGGCAAAGAGGCACGAAGTAGATCTATACAGCATGCTGCCTTGGGATCGTCCAATAGCAGAAAATTTCCCAGACTTTCCTGGAGTTGGAACACCCGGCGAATTTTTGGCTCAGTTTCAAAGTAGCTTGTTATATTGGGCTGAGTGGCAGAGCTATTTTATTTCTACTACCGGGCCAGAGTCTTTCTCGTTCGGAGACGAAACGCCGCTGTTCTCGCCTGAGGGAAAGAAGCATCAGCAGTATTCGACGATGCTTGATTACTTGAATGAAGTATTGATGCGATCTACAGGGCTCTTATGTACGCAAAGTCCCGCCAGTAATGTGCTTAAGACCTTTCCGTACAATATGTACAATGAAGCAGAGGGTTATATGACTGGGCCCGCTTGGCCGCATACTCATACGCTTGACCTGTCAAATGACGAGGTTTATCTGAGATTGGAAGGACATGCCCCGTTCCGCTTGGATTCCGTAACTATTTCAGGTCACTTGCAGTGGCGTAAACGAGTTATCGAACCACAGTTCCATATCTTTGAACGTGTCAGTGACCAGGCGATTTTCGCGGGTGCGGCAGTAGCTGACTATGGTGTTGATGATGGGCGTATGTTCGCCATGATTTTTCCAGCCAAGGGGCGTGAAGTCGGAATTCACCGTTTTCAGATACCAGAAAAACAGAAAAACTTGATCCGTGGTCTTAAGATACATACACCGCCCTAACAATCGCAGGCACAGCGACGGCTTTTTCATTGCGGCTGCGCCTTCATTACAAAGCCGCGCATGCTGCGGGCGTTAGGAGTTCTTATCAAAATGGTTCCATACATCCAAGAAACCTTAAATTTTCTTGATAAAACGGATTTTAAAATCAATTATCCGGACATTAATCACGTCATTCTGAAGGAAGAAAAAGACCGAGAGATACATATGGCTTTTGCCTGTAACTTTTCTCAGAACAACCATTTAAATAAAAATGAAAACTTAAAATTTATAATCACATTTTCAATGCTCGATGTTTTTGCAGATACGGTTAATCCAGAAAGCGAAGGAAAATCGTTCAGGCAGAAATATCAGAGTCTTCCAAAAACGAATGACTACGAGATAATATTCTCTGGTCTATATCGAATAGCCAAAGTCATTCGAAATGCTATGGTCCACAACCCTAATGGGATAGATTTTGATCATAATAAGCTTTGTGTTAAATATGTATTCAAAAGTACAATGTATTCCATGACATTATCCAAACGAGTATTGGATGACTTTTACACATTAATAGTTATGTATGTGAAAGGTGACCTTGGCAAGGGTGAGTATTTTTTAGCTCTAGCAAGAGAGATATATGAGAGAATCGTGTCTAACTTACAAGGCTTCTCGGATGACCTACCAGGTTTATTACCTTTACCGGATGGGAAACTTAAAATCAGGTCTGCTCGCAGAGAAATAATAATCAATCCTTTATTCGAAATTGAGGATTCAACAATATCATTCTCAGAATATAAAATTGACTTTCCAGAGTGGGCAGGTGCAGATTTCTCCATTGAGATAGATGGAGTCAGGTTGCTCATACCTCAAGAAGCCCTTAATTCAGAGAATAGAATATCTATCTCATCGGCCAAAAGGGACTGGGAAGCCATCAACCTATTCCCTGTTGTACCAGAAAACCTCTAACAAGTGCTTCAAATGGGACGCCTACGGCGCCCCTTAAGCAGCCGTTATACACAGCCCGAAACCAAATGAATAGAAGGTCGACTACTAATTATTAATCAATAATGATACCGAAGCTGCGCAATTAGCAGTGCATCGTCCGCTACCTTATAAACGATCCGATGCTCATCGTTGATACGCCGAGACCAGTAGCCCGTGAAACCATGTTTGAGCGGTTCGGGTTTCCCTACTCCCTCGAACGGCTGCCGCTGAATTTCCTTGATCAGCTTGTTGATGCGGCCAAGAATCTTCTTATCGGTTTTTTGCCAGTACAAGTAATCTTCCCAAGCATTCTCGGCAAAGACGAGCTTCACTCAAGTAGCTCCTTTTCTTGGCCGCCTCCTTTTTCCAATTCGTCCATTGCGTCCATCAAGCGTCGCGCGTTATTAGGTGAACGTAGTAGATAGGCGGTTTCCTGTAACGCTTCGAAATCTTCCAGCGACAGCATGACCACTGAAGGCGCTTTACTGCGGGTGATGATGACAGGCGAATGGTCTTCGCAGACCTGTTCCATGGTCTTGGCCAAGTGGCTTCGGGCGGCAGTATAGCTAATAGCATCCATAATGATGTTCCTGTACATAATGTTGTACTGTACGAATTATTGTACGTTCATGAGCGACAGGCAATGACTTTTTACTCACGCAGCTGCTTCAACGCCCGCCAGAAGTTTTGCTCCGGGCGCTTGATCAACAAACGCCCGGAGTAGGGGCTATCCTTTGTACTGTCGCTGCCCGAACCGCCCCAGCGCCATCAACACCCCAAACTGCACCATCAGCCCCGCCACCAGAAGCACCCACACCGACTCCACCACCATCGAGGCGATATACAGCAGCCCGCTGATGCTCGCAGGCACCAGCGCGTAGGGAATTTGCGTGCGCACGTGGGCGATATGATCCGAGCCCGCGAAGATTGAGGCCATCACCGTTGTGTCGGAAATCGGCGAGCAGTGGTCACCGAAGATCGAGCCGGAGAAAATCGCGCCAATGGCCATGCTGACCAGCGCTACGTCGCCGCTGGAAAGTTCAAACGCCAGCGGCACGGCAATGGGCGTGAGAATCGCCATCGCGCCCCAAGAGCTGCCGGTGGCGAACGAGATCACCATGGCGATCAAAAAGATCAGCAGCGGCAGAAGGGCGGGCGAGAGCCAGTCGCGGGTCGCATCGATCACGTGCTCGCCGGTCCCCAGCGCTCCGGTGACGGTGCCGATGCTCCAGGCCAGCACCATGATCACGAGCGCCGGCAGCATGGTGCGAAACCCGGCCAGCAGCGTCTCTTCGCAGTCCTTGAGCGTCTGGCGTTGGAAAAGTGCCATGATCATGCCGGTCATTACCATGGCGAAGGCCGCCCAGGAAAGCGCCACGCTCACGTCGGTATTCTCCAGGGCGTCCATCACGCTTGCCCCTTCGGCGCCGCCGCCGGTGTACCAGAGCCCCCAGCAGGCCACGCTAATCAGCACCACCAGCGGCAGCAGAAAGTGCCACAGCCGCCCGCGGCCTTCGGGCACTTCGCCCAGGTCCGCATCCACGTTGGAAAGCGGGGTATCGCCGGGGGCGACTAGCTCACCGGTCTCCTCGGCGCGGCGCTGGGCTTTTGCCATGGGGCCGAAGTCCCCGGCCAGCAGAATCATGGGTATTGAGGCCAGGCAGAGCAGGGCGTAGAAGTTCCAGGGAATCGACAGCAGAAAGAGCCGGTAGGGCTCCGCCGAGGCGAAGCTTAGCCCCACGAGTGCCCCGGCAATCAGCGAAACCTGATAGCCGATCCAGTCCGACACCGGCCCTAGGGTGGCCATGGGCGCGGAGGTCGCATCCATCACCCAAGCCAACTTCTCGCGGGACTGGCGCTGGCGCGCGGTCAAATCGCGGGTGGCGTTGCCCACGATGACCGAGTTCACGTAATCATTGAAGAAGATCACCATGCCCAGCGCCCAGGTGAGCAGGAGTGAGGTCCGGCCCGAGTGAATGCGCTTGGCCAGCGCCCGGGCCAGTGCCTGGGAGCCGCCGGTGCGGTGCATGAAGGCCGCGCCCGCACCGAGCAAAGCGACCAGTACCAGAAAGCGGGCATTCCACTCGTCGGTCATCACCTCCGCGAACCAGTCGAAGGTTTGCCCCAACGCGGCGATGGGATTGCCCGCCATCAGCCAGCCGCCGATCCAGATGCTGACGAACAGCGAAACGTTGACCCGCCGGGTGGCAAGGGCCAGCACGACCGCCACGATGGGTGGCAGTAAGGAGATAAAAGCTTCCATGCGATTGTTCCCTGTCATTGTTGAAGTATTGGTATTGTTAGCATGCTAAAGCTTTCTGGTGCAAAGAGAGGGACTAAAAAAACCAATCGAAAGGCATTGTTTTGATACAGGTTATGACGGCGTTTACGGCATCTTTTAAAACGCTTTTTTGATTAGAGAAAAGGCGTTGAAAATAACAGCGTGAGAAACGTATTCCGGCGCCGTGTTTCCGGATAAGATTCGACTGAATATAGTGGCAGGCTAGGTATCGTGAGGACATGCACCTGTCATCAATCAAGGGTTCAATGAGCCGTTAGAGCTCAGCTCAATTTGGCTTAACGTGTAGAGCGGTTAAAAAATCGCACAATGTAACGACATGCCACGCGCCGGGTTCAGACGCTTTTTTTAAAGCGTTATGCGCCGCGAACGGCGATAAAAGATGGCAGCGTTACGGGGAGGGGGTTTGGTAATAGAAGAAGATCGATATCGCATCCATCGGCTGACGGGGCAGCTTTGCGATTCTGACCTGGAGACGGCGTATCGCCACTCCATTCAGCAGCGCCTGAGTAACGAGTACAGCCTGGCGCTGGGCATTGGGGCGTTTATCTTTGGCATCTACGTGCTGTCGGATTATTTTCTGCTGGGGTTAGCGCTCGAGTTTTTTCTGCTGTTGGCCTTGCGCCTTGCAGTCGTGAGCACGTGCTTACTGATCGCTTTCAAGATTCGGCGCGGTAAAATTGGTGTGGATGGATGGTACACGCTACCGCTATGGCTGCTTGCGACGGGCATTATTTTGATCGTGCCCCTGCGTCCCGAAAGCTTTTCTACTCAAATTATCGCGGCCGTCGTTGCGGTCCTGGGGTTCTATCTCTTTATTCCCAATCGGCTTACCGTGGTCACGCTGGTCAGCCTGTATCTGACTAGCGGCTTTTTGGTGGCGTTGGTGGCGTTCACGGACGCTAATCTGGTCGATGTTACCCGCACCGCGATTTTATTGTTGACTGCCAACGTTATCGGGTTTTCCACCCTGCTGCGTATGGAGAGTCTGCAGCGCGTGCAGTTTGCGCTGCTCAATAACGAGCGCGGTCGAAACCAGGCGCTAAATGAGGAAATTATAAGCCGCAAGTTGCTCGAAGAGCAGCTGCGCACGAGTGCCGAGCGCGATGCGCTGACGAATCTCAACAATCGCGGCCATTTCATGAAGCTGGCCGGCAAAATGCTGCAACGCTCCCAGTCCGGCCAGGCACCCTTCAGTTTGTTCATGATCGACGTGGATCACTTCAAACGCATCAACGATACCTGCGGACATTGCCATGGCGATAAGGTGTTAGCGGAAATTGCCGAGGTCTGCGAGGAGTCCCTGCGTCCAACGGATGTGATTGGGCGCTTTGGGGGCGAGGAGTTTATCGTGGCGCTGCCCAATACCAACCTCGATGACGCGCAAAAAGTGGCCGAGCGACTGAAAAGGGAGGTGTCCAACCTGTCACTGCCGGATGAAATGGGAACGCAAAGCCCCAGCGTGACCATCGGCGTCGCGGCCGCCAACGCGGAAGGGGAGAACCTCGACGCCTTGATCAAGCAGGCCGATCAGCTGCTGTACATTGGCAAACGGGCCGGCCGAAATCAGGTCGTGGTGGGCCGCGATGGCGACGGCCCAAACGCTGATGAAGCGGTGTAATACCAGGTCGATAGGGCTTTTTTAGCTGTGTGCAGCGTTATCCAAACACCTGCGGGTTGAGCTGCCACACGCTCCAAGTCAATGCGCAGGCCAGGCTTACCCAAGCCAGGTAGGGTATCAGCAGCACACCGGCCAGTGCCTTGAGCCGCCAGAACATCACCAGCGTCACCAGTATCAATACCCACAGTGCCACTGTGCCGATGAATGGAATAGCGCCCAGATTCCAGACGAAGAACAGCCAGCTCCACAGCGCGTTCAGTGCCAGTTGCCCCACGAATACGGTTAACGCAGGCCGCGCACCGCGCTCGCGCCAGGCAAGCCAGGCGGCGATGCCCATCAGGCCATAAAGCGTTGTCCACATCGGCCCGAACAGCCAGGCCGGCGGCGCCCAGCTGGGCTGTTCGAGCGAGGCGTAAAAGTCGGCCGCGTTGATGGACGCCACGGCGCCGATGGCGGCGGCGAGATAGGCCAGCCCCAGCCAGCCGATAAGGCCCAGAATCTGTTTCTTGCGGGAGAGTGTGCGCATTCGTGTATCTGCCGATATCAGGGAAAACGGTTTCAATCGTAGTGCAACCTGTCGAACTCGGCCACGGGCGGGTCTGTTAAAGTATGAAACCGGCTGCCCGGCCTGGCAGGGCGCTTGAAACCGATACGGAGAGTAATTCGATGAGTCAGCCACAGCCCAATAACCCCTTGCACGGCGTGACCCTGGAAACGATCGTGACCCGCCTGGTCGAACATTACGGCTGGGATGGCTTGTACGAAAAAGTGCGCATCAACTGCTTTAACAATGACCCCTCCATCAAGTCATCGCTCAAGTTTCTGCGCAAAACGCCTTGGGCGCGCGATAAGGTGGAAGCGCTGTATATCGACACGTTTAGCGCCTGATTAAAACCTGGTATCGCTTCACGTATTTGCGCGCCGGCTCTGGCTACGCGCTCTAATGCCGAAAAAGGAGTTCTGCATGCGTGACCGTTCGTTCTGGAAGCCGCTGACCATCGCGGGCGCCGTTTTGCTCATGAATAGTGTCGTGTTTTGGGTGATGACGCTGGCGCTGGCGCTGGCAGGCTCAGCGCTTTGGGGAGCGGCGCTGGGCTGCCTGATCGCCGGTGTCCCGCTGCTCATCACCGGGCTGATATCCCGTCGCCGGCACTCGGCTTGCAAGCGGCCAATGCTGACCTGATCGTTAGAACCCAATAACTCAAGAGCGCTTCATGAGACATCTGTTCTGGCTCGTCGAGGGCAGGGTGGCCGGTCGCGCCGGCCCCAACATGGCGGCCTGGTCACCCCAGGCGTTGGCGGAGGGAGGCATTCGCGCCGTGCTCACGCTCAACCGCGGGCACGAGGTCGATGTATCGGCGTTGAACGCCAGCGGTATCGCGCATCGCCGCGTTCCCGTACCGGTTCAGGCGCCGCCGCAGTTCGGTGCCATCGATATCGCGCTGCCTGCGCTGGGCGAGGCGGGCCGCTGGGTTTGGGAGCAGAGCCAAAGCGGCCGGCCCGTACTGGTGCACTGCACTCATGGCAAGGATCGGACCGGGCTGGTCTTTGCCTATTTGCTCGTTCGCTATTACGCCATGACGGCGGCGCAGGCGATTGCAGAAGTTCGCCGAGTGCGCCCGATCGCACTGTCGGCGCTTGGCTGGGAGCCGTTTGCCCACGAGGTACTCGCGCTGGTCGAATCGCCGCGCTGCTAGTTGCGAATGACGTGAACGTTGCACGCTCTTAAGGCGCCCGCCCAATACCGAAAACCCTGCCATACTCTCTTGAGCCACTTACTTCACGGACGAAAGGAGCGATTCAGTGCCTACTTCCTTGTTTACCCGCACGCTGCTGGCCGGCGCGATCACAAGCGCGTTCGCCACAAGCGCCATGGCCAGCGCCGATGAGATGCCCGCCTTCGACGGCGAGCTTTCCGGTTTCGAGTACGCCTACCCGGTCGAGCGGTTCGAATTTGAATCCCAAGGGCAAGAGATGCAAATGGCCTACTTGGACGTTCAACCGGAAGAGGGCAGTGCCAACGGCCGCACTATGGTACTGCTGCATGGCAAGAACTTCTGCGCCGGTACGTGGGAGGCAACGATCGAGGCGCTGGTGGACGCCGGCTACCGCGTCATCGCGCCGGACCAAATCGGCTTTTGCAAATCCACCAAGCCCGAGCATTATCAGTTCAGCTTTCATCAACTGGCCGCCAACACCCACGCGCTGCTCGACGAGCTGGGCATCGACAACGCCACCGTCATGGGGCACTCCATGGGCGGCATGCTGGCCACCCGTTTTGCGCTGATGTACCCGGAAGCGACCGAGCAATTGGTGCTGGCCAATCCGATCGGCCTGGAAGACTGGAAAGCGCTGGGCGTGCCGTACCAAAGCATCGATGATGGCTATCAAAGCGAACTGGAAACCACCGCCCAAGGCATTCGCGAGTATCAGCAAAGCACCTACTACGCGGATACCTGGGCGCCACAGTACGACCGCTGGGTCGAAATGCTGGCAGGCATGTACGAAGGCGAGGACGGCGAGCGCGTGGCCTGGAACCAGGCGCTGACCTCGGACATGGTCTTCACCCAGCCGGTAGTGTACGAATTTGGCGAGCTCGAAGTGCCTACGCTTCTGCTGATCGGCGAGCAGGACAACACCGCGATTGGCAAGGGTCGCGCCTCACAAGACGTGCAGGCCACCCTGGGCCATTACGACGTGCTGGGTGAGCAGGCCCGCGATGCCATTCCCGAGGCCACGCTGGTCGAATTTCCCGAACTCGGCCACTCGCCGCAGATTCAGGCGCCGGCCCGTTTTCATGAAGCGCTGCTCGAGGGGCTAGCCGTGCAGTAAACTACCTTTGCAGTAAGCGTCCCCCTGCCGAGCGCGCGCGGCAGGGGGACTCAAACGTGCAGCGTTTAGTGCCTGCTGGGTTTCGTGATCGCACCTTCCTCTTCGCTATCCTGAAACGGGTCTTCCAGCGGCTCGCCGGCTTCGTCTCTTAACTGATGATCGTAGGCGGCCTGCAAGCCGGTCTGCTCGTCCAGTTCGTCGTCGTTTTCCTGATAAATGTGACCAGGAAACAGCGGCGATAGCAGCGCGATGACGATGCCCAGCACCGCAATGACCGAGAACGTAGTAGCGTAGTCGAAGGCGTTGATCAGCGCGCCGATAGCGGGCGAGCCCGTTGCCTGACCCAGCGAGACGGCAAGAAAAGGCAGCACCGGCCCCACCGAGAGCCGTCCGGGTAGAAGGCGAATGCCGGTCATCAGATAAAGCCCGGTCAGACTCATGTAGGCCAAACCGAAAATCAGCGCCGAAAAGATCGCAAGCAAAGGCTGAGAGGGGCTCGCGGCAAGTAGCAACAGGCTGGCCGAGAGCATCATCAGCATCAGCGCTTGGGTAATGGGCGGGTTGTTGCGATCAGCCAGATCCGCCACGAAGGCGCCGCCCAACCCGGCAAGCCCCACCGCGAACCAGAGCCACCCCGTCGTACTGGCGGAAAGGCCGCCCAGCGTAATCACAAGGTCCGGCGCGAATATCCAATAGGCAGACGAGACGAACCCCATCAGTGACGCAAAGAGGGTGAGCCTTAAAAGCCGCGACCAGGGCAGTGCGTTAAGTGGCGGGGGCGGCGCGGCGTTGGCGGGCGTGACCGGCGATATCGAGGGTAAAAAGAACCAGGTTGCCACCACGCCAAGCGCGGCCAGCACGGTAAACGACACGTAGGCCAGCCGCCAGGCATCCGCCATGAAAAGCACCGTGGGCACGGCCACCATGATCCCCACGCTGGTACCGGCGTTCATGACCGAGCTGACCCGTGCGTGCAGCGAACGCTTGACCATTGCCTGCATGCCGGTGGTGAGCGCTGGCATCATCAGCCCGGTACAGATACCGCAGGCGAATACGCCGCTTCCCAGCATGAGCGCGTTGGACGCCTGACTGATGAGCGCCAGCCCCAGAATGCCGAATAGACCCGAGACAATGGCGGCCAGCCGCGCGCCTAGCCGGTTGGCCGCGGCCGGTGCTATCAGCGTTGCCAGCACGAAACTGATCAGCGGCAGCGAGCCGATCAGCCCAATAACTGATGTGCTCAGTGCAAGCTCTTCA
The DNA here is from genome assembly GCF_031954245.1 of Halomonas sp. PAMB 3264. Classification (NCBI taxonomy): domain Bacteria; kingdom Pseudomonadati; phylum Pseudomonadota; class Gammaproteobacteria; order Oceanospirillales; family Halomonadaceae; genus Halomonas; species Halomonas sp. PAMB 3264. The sequence continues at coordinate 2,725,067 of NZ_CP134866.1, read as the reverse complement.
CGAATGGGCGGCACGAAAAGCCCGAAAGCGAACCGCGCGATACCATAGCCGATGGCGATCAACCCGGCGCCAAATACCGCGAAGGAGGTACTCGAAATAGCGCGCATGATGTTCCTTCTCATAAGAGGACGAAAAGCGTTACAGTAGCGAACCGAGTCAGCGTGAGAGATCGCCGTATGATGGCGAATGTAGATGATTCATGCGTTAAACGCAGTGGGATTAGACGAATGGCTTTATCAACGCCCGGAAGTCGAGCCTTGCGGACCGGCATGTACATCGCTAACCGTGCCATTCGCGCCTTCCAACGGACGGCGGCGGCATTGGTGCACGTTCCTACCGAGGAGATTCTCACGATGGCCGGTATTGAGCGGTCAACCCAATAGCGCGTCGGTTAAATCGCGGCGGCTCGCGTGATACATTTCTAATGTAAATGTCGCCGCCGCTTTGGCCTCTCACGCGCACAACGGGACACTCTCTTGCTTACCCCTGTCATACAACGCGAACCCACCGGCTGCGGCATTGCATCCGCCGCTACGATTCTCGGCCTCACCTACGCGGACATGAAAGCCCGCGCCAATGCGATGGGTATCTACGCCGAGGATGAGTCGCTATGGTCGAGCACGGATTACGTGCGCCGCCTGCTCGCGGAAAGACAGGTTGACACCTCACCGGAGGAAACGCCTTTCACGGGCTGGCAGGCGCTGCCGGATCTGGCGCTGATCGCGATCAAGCCCCACCAGCGCGACGGCAGAAACTTCTGGCACTGGGCGGTGTTTCAGCGCGAAAAGGGGCAAGCGGTGGTGCTTGATAGCGCCAGCTATCTGCCCGCCAACATGCGCACCGATTTCGACGCCATGCACCCGGCCTGGTACATCGCCGTGACGCCGTCTGCGCGTGCGGACTTCGAGATCACCACGAGCACCCAGTCCGACTACCCGGCATTGATCGCACTTTGGGAAGCTTCGGTGCGCGCCACCCACGATTTTCTGGCCGAAGAGGATCTATTGATGCTCAAGCCGCTGATCTTCGAGCAGTTCTTCGACGCGCTGGAACTGCGCATCGCCAAGGGGCATGGCGACGAAGTCCTCGGATTCAGCGGCGTGGCGGATGGGAAGCTCGAAATGCTTTTCATCTCCCCGCAAGCACGGGGTCAGGGCATCGGTAAAACCCTTGTCGATCAGGCGCTTAACCAGGGCGTGAACAACGTCGATGTGAACGAACAAAATACTCAGGCGCTAGGCTTTTATCAGCGGCTGGGGTTCGAGGTGCAGAGCCGTTCGCCGGTGGACGGTCTTGGCAAGCCTTATCCGCTTTTGCACATGGCGTTCGTTGGTCGCACCCGCTAAACAACTTGGCAGGAGGCACTATGAAAATGGTTCGGGGAGTCACCGATGGTGAGGATGGTCTGGAAGGCGAGGTGTACTGCGCCCTGTTCGAGCGCTACATTCCGTTTCTGAGCCTGGAGCGCGACCCCGACGGCGTGCAACACTGCGCGGCGTACCTCAACGAGCTCGATGACGCGGTGATCGATCATCTTTGCCAAGCCACCGAGCATTACTGCCAGACCTATCAAAGCGAGAGCGGGGAACTGCCCAGAGAGTTTGCAACGCCTCGCGAGGTGCTCACGCACGTTACCCCGAGCCTATTGATCGTCCCCCATTTCGAAAAAGCGACGCCCGTGGTGCACATGGAGCTCGAGTGCGACTGGGAGCCCGAGCACGGCATGGAGTGGGTCGTGCGCAACCGGCACGTGCTCTACGTTGGGCCTTTTAACGGCGAAGACCCCTGGGGCAGCTTCAGTCCCAAAGCCGTGTGGAATTTTGCCTAGGATTTTAGCGCGCAGACATACACACAGCCGGTAATCCTGAGCCACTTGAATCACCCAAAAGTGATGAGTCGACGAGAACTACTTGTTAGTGGTTAACGCTGACTGTTTGGTAACGTTAAGTGTCGTTGGGTAAATACTGGCCTAACACTTCGCTTTTCTTTCAATAGACTAACGCGCTCTTACGTAAACTCGCTTCAACCAAACAGTTGGCGCCGACCGGCGCCGCTCTAAAACTTTCACGTTGAGGCTGCTGCATGTATCGATTTGCCACCGTTTTATTGACCGGGTCGTTTTTGCTAGCGGCCAGTACTGTCACCATGGCCGATAGTCGCTGGTCGGTCGCAGGTAGTGCCGGCACCACAGGGCTGGGTGCTAACGCCAGCTGGCGCTTTCATGACCATATGGCGCTGACCGCGGGCTATAGCGGGTTCAACTACGACGACCTGGATCATACCAACGGCGATTTTACCTATACCGGCGAAGTCGACATGAACGTTTACAGCCTGAAACTCGACGTCTACCCATGGGCTGAAAACGGCTTCTTCGTTTCGGCCGGCGCCGTCAGGCCCGATATTCAGCTCAAGGCGGTGGGTCGCTACACGGGCGGCGAAACGTTCGATGAATTTGGCGGTATTCCCATCGATGCCAATAGCGCACGTTTGGATGGCGTGGGCAAACTTTCAGACGGCGTGGAGCCCTACCTGGGTATTGGCTGGCGCAACAGCGCCAAACAGGGTCTGGGCTTCTATGCCGAAGTGGGGGCCTTCTGGATCGACCCCAGCGTGTCTCTTACCCCGCGAGGCGATGCGCTCGATATTCCGTTCGTTCGAGCGATCGCCGAGCGCGAAGCGCGCGAGCAAGAAGACGACCTTAAAGACGAACTCGACAAGTACAACATCTACCCGGTGGCAGTAGTGGGTATCGAGTACACGTTCTGATCCCTATCGAACAAGCGCGGGCTTCTGTGTTTGAGCTCACGAACGGATGATCATGATTATGGGGCGCCTCGGCGCCCCGTAATCGTTTTGGTCTTTTGCTCGGCGGCTTAGCTAGACAGCACCAGGTCTCGCTTCCTCCATGGACGATCCTTCTGGCTCAACGCTCAACGCTCAACGCTCAACGCTCAACGCTCAACGCTCAACGCTCAACGCTCAACGCTCAGCCTGGTAGCCAACGCTTTGGCTTCATCAAACGCTCGAGCCAGCGATTGGCGGTGGCGCTCGTCGTTGAACTCCTGATACTCCGCGCCGATCTCGTGAAAGGTCTCGACGCCCAGGTAGTGACTCAGCGTTTTGATATGGGGATCTGGGTGATTCATGTGCTCGCGCGCACGCCGGCGCCCTGCGGGGCTTCAGCCTGAACCACCAGGCGTTAGTTGAGTGGCTGAAAGCGTTGATCAACTGAACACACCGGTATGTTCGGCCAACACGGCGCAGCCGATGCCGATCAGCACGACGCCGCCGATCAGCTCGGCCCAATGGCCGACGAAGCGGCCTAGCCGGTGGCCGAGCACCGTACCGATCGAGGCCATCAACGTGGTGGCAAGGCCAATGGCGAGGCTCGTGGTGACGATATCGACCTCGATGAAGGCGAGGCTCGCGCCCACGGCCATGGCGTCCAGACTGGTGGCGGTGGCGGTCAGTATCAAAAGCCAGAGCGTCTGCCGGCGGTGTTCGATTTTGTCCTCTTTATTCAGCCCGGCGTAAACCATGTGCGCGCCGATCGCCGTCAGCAGCGCAAACGCCACCCAGTGATCCCAGGCCTGCACGAAGCGCTGCGACGCCACCCCCGCCGCCCAGCCCAGTACCGGCGTAATGGCCTCAATCACGCCAAAGACCAGCCCGATACCCACCGCGTGGCGAAAGCGCGGGCGGCGAAGCTCGGCGCCTTTGCTGATCGAGGCGGCGAACGCATCTGCCGACATGGAAAAAGCGAGCAGGACAAGGGCAACGGGCGTCATGGCGGGGGAACTCGTGTGGCTTAAGAAGCGCTTTCAAACGGCAGACGATCAGGGCGACGAACCCTGCCGTTCAAGTATCGAAATACTAGCACGGTAGTCTCTTGCACTGAGTAGGTGTTTCAAAAAATAAACTTTATAACCAATAACTTGTATAGCCTTGGCTAACAATTTAAGCGCTGGGTGAATGCGTGGGCTGGGGTAGGTAAGCGATTGTCATCATTGAAGTCGATACCGTTTTAATTGTTCCAGGCAGGGCTGAAAAATTATTTCTTTGGATTGGGTATCCAATGCTCTATAAGGAATAATATTTCTCTTCAAAAGATAAAAAGGAAATAAATTGCTTATTGATCGTTTCGATTTAAAAATTCTTGAACAGCTTCAGCGGGATGATAGCGTATCTATTGCGCAGTTGGCCGAGAAAGTGGGGCTTTCTGTCACCCCTTGCTGGCGGCGTATTCAGCGCCTGGAAAAAGAGGGCGTGATCGAGAAGCGTATCGCCGTATTGAACCCCCACAAGCTCGATCTCGGCCTGACCGTTTTCGTGATGATCAAGACCGACAAGCATACCCAGGCCTGGCTGGACGCGTTTCAGGACGTGGTTCAGTCCTTTCCCGAAATCATGGAAGTGAACCGTTTGGCCGGCGAGTTCGACTATCTGCTCAAGGTCATCACGCGCGACAACGCTGCCTACGACGCTTTCTACAAAAGACTCATCGCGAGAATAGAGCTCAGCAATGTCACATCCTGCTTCTCCATGGAACAAGTCAAGAAAACCAGCGAGCTGCCCCTCGGCGGCATCTGACTGGATGACGACCCTTGCCGATGACGTCATCGGCGAAGGTGAGCCGATCGCCGGCCCCTTCGGCCCGCGCCCGCTACTCTACGCCGACTACACCGCCTCCGGGCGGGCGCTCGGCACCGTCGAGCGGGCGATGCGCGAGCAGGTGCTGCCGTACTACGCCAACACTCATACCGAAACCTCCTACACCGGGCGCATCACCACGCGTCTGCGCGAGGACGCCCGCCGCCAGATCGCCAGCGCCGTCGGCGCCACCGACGACTACGCGGTGATCTTTGCCGGCAGCGGCGCCACCGCCGCCATCGACCGCTGCTGGAAGATGCTGGGGCTCGCTCGCTTTGATCAGGCGGCGGATCAGGCTCGTCCGGTCGTGTTTTTGGGGCCTTACGAGCACCACTCCAACGATCTGGCGTGGCGCGAGTGTGACGCCGAAATCATTCGTGTGCCGCTTGATGCGGCGGGGCTGATCGATCTGGACGCGCTGAAAGCGGCGCTTTCACGTTTCCAGGGGCGGCGGCTGATCGGCGCGTTCAGCGCGGCCTCCAACGTCACCGGCGTCAAGAGTGACGTGGCGGCGATCGCCCGGTTGATGCACGCCCATGGCGGCATCGCGCTGTTTGATTACGCCGCCAGCGGTCCCTACGTGCCCATCAACGTGGCGGGCACTGGGTGTAACGATCACCTGGACGGCGTGTTCGTCTCACCCCACAAGTTCGTCGGCGGGCCGGGAAGCTCTGGCGTTTTGATCGTGCGCCGGGCGCTGTGCGTCAACGCCGTGCCCTCGGTCGCCGGGGGCGGCACGGTGTCCTATGTCACCGCGGATGGCCACCGCTACGTCAGCGACATTCAGCGCCGGGAGGAGGGCGGCACGCCGAACATTCTGGGCGACATTCGCGCCGGGTTTGCGTTTCGCATCAAATCCATGATTGGCGAAGAGCGGATCGAGGCGCGAGAGGCCGAACTTGCCAAGCTTGCGCTTGCGCGCTGGTCGCGCCTCGACAACCTGACGCTGCTGGGGCCGAGCGACGCGCCCAGGCTTTCGATCTTCTCGTTCAACGTGCGCGCCGGCGAGCGCGAGGTGCACCATAATCTCATCGTCGCGCTACTGAACGACCTGTTCGGTATTCAGGCGCGCGGCGGCTGCTCCTGCGCCGGCCCCTACGGTCATGCGCTTTTGAATATCGACGCCGACACCGCCTTCGAGCACGAATCGTTAGTCCGAAATGGAAGAAGCTTATATCGTCCGGGCTGGGTAAGGCTCGGATTTCATTTCTTTTTTAGCAATGAGACGGCTAACTATGTAATATCGGCGGTCGAATTTATTGCACGTCACGCGGCCTTACTCATGAAGCTTTACAGCGTCGACGAACGCACGGGCACCTGGACGGTGCGCGACGGCGTTTATCCAACACCCTCGATCGAAACCGCGGCCACGACGCTGGATGAACTGCTCGACCCCGCGCGTTCGCGCGCCGCTTCAAGCGAGGGATGTGAGCCCTTCGCCGAGGCCGAACGTCTTGTCGAGCTTGCCAAACGCGCCGAGCTTCCCTCTGAGCCGCGCTTTTCCGATACACCGATACGCTGGTTCTGGTGGCCTCATGAGGCCGAGGACGCCGTGCGCTCCCAGGATGAGATGACACCATGACGACGACTTCTTCTTCCCCTACGCTTGCGGGTGCCGGTTTGGAGGCGCTCAACGAGCGCGTACGCTTTGATCTCGCGTGTCTAAACCTGCCGCCCGCGAACTGGGTGCCCGCCCGCACCGGGGAGCAGGGCGAGCACGTTCACGACGTCGTCATCATTGGCGGTGGCCAGTGCGGGCTGGTGGCGGCGTTCGCGCTGATGTCCGGCGGCATTCGCAATCTGCGCATTTTCGATCGCAACCCGCAAGGGCTCGAGGGGCCGTGGCTGAACTACGCGCGCATGGAAACCCTGCGCTCGCCCAAGACCCTGCCCGGGCCGAGCTACGGCTTTGCTTCGCTGACGTTCCGCGCCTGGTATGAGGCGCAGTACGGAAATGACGCCTGGGAGGCGCTCGACAAGATCCCGCGCCCTACCTGGATGGCGTACCTGAGCTGGTACCGCGAAGTGCTGGCGCTGCCGGTCGAAAACGGCGTCAACGTCGAGCACGTCACACCCGAAGGCGACCTTCTACGCCTTGAACTTTCCGGTGACGGGGCCCCCGCCCAAACGGTGCTGACGCGCAAGCTGATCATGGCGACCGGGCGCGACGGTACCGGCGGGCCGAAAATTCCCGGCTTCGTCGAAGGCTTGCCGCAAACGGCCTGGGCGCACACTGCCGATGACGTTGACTTCGCCGCGCTTGAAGGCAAGCGGGTGATCGTGGTTGGCGTCGGGGCCTCTGCGGTCGACAACGCCGCCGAGGCGCTGGAGCACGGTGCGTCCGAGGTTCGCTTTTTGATCCGCCGCGCCCAGATGCCGACCATCAACAAGATGATGGGCATCGGCTCGTTCGGCTTCACCCACGGCTACGCGGGGCTCAGTGATGACTGGCGCTGGCGCATCATGCACTACTCGTTCATCACCCAGACGCCGCCACCCCGGGGCTCGACGATGCGCGTCAGCCGCCACGAGAATGCCTTTTTCCACTTCGAGTGCGGCGTCGAAGCGACCCGTATGGAGGGCGACGAGATCGTCGTCACCACTCGCCAGGGCGAGGTGCGCGGCGACTTTCTGATCCTGGGCACGGGCTTTGAGATCGACCCGCTGGCGCGCACCGAGCTTGCCGGCTACGCTGACCGCATTTTGCTCTGGCGCGACTGCTACCAGCCCCCGAAGGAGCTTGCCCACGACGAGCTGGGCAAATTCCCCTACGTGGGGCGCGATTTCGCCTTTCAGGAGCGCGAACCCGGCAGTGCCCCCTGGCTTAAAAACATTCACTGCTTCAACTACGGGGCGTCGGTCAGCCTTGGCAAGGTGAGCGGCGATATCCCCGGTATCAGCGAAGGCGCGAGTTGGCTTGCCAGCGCCATCGCCTCGCGCTTTTATCAGGAGGACGTGGAGCGTCACTGGCAGCAGCTACAGCACTACGACGCCCCGGAGCTTCAGGGCGATGAATGGACGGCTTCACCGCTACCCAATGATTGATGGTCCGCCTGCCCAAGGAGTGTATCAATGGCACATGTAATCGAGACCGCGGCTAACGTATCGGACAGCGGTGCGCTTTTCGAGGCGCTGACCATGCGCGGTAAACTGATGGATCTCACCGAGCAGTCCCACGACGCTGCGCTTTTGCCGAATGAGGAAGGCGGCGTACCGCGGGCCGCGCGCGCCGCACTGGCCTGCCGCATGGCGAAAATCTGCCGCCAAACCGGCCTGATCACCCATTATCAGGCGCTGCTGGAAAGCTACGGCGCCGACGCCGACCCGCATCGATTGGCCGACCCCGACGCCACGCCTGGCGCGGATGCGCCGCGCCTGGCGGCCATGGTGACCTACGTGGATCTGGTCACGCGCTCGCCCAAGGACGCTACCAAAGCCGATATCGAAGCGCTGCGCGAAGCGGGACTCATCGATGCCGATATCGTACGCCTAGCCGGTCTCGTCGCCTTCGTCAACTATCAGCTGCGCGTCACCGCGGTGCTGAGCGTCATGGGAGAAACGCAATGAGTCGCGTCATTCACAAGTTCACCACGCGTATTCCCACCTGGCGGCCCCACGTTACGCCGGTCGATTTCGACAACGCCAATGAGGCCCAGCGCGAGGCGCTCAAGGAGACGCCGTCGAACACCAAAATTTCCGACTACGTGCTGGTGCTGGCCCACGACCCGGAATCGCTGCGTATTCGGACCTCGCTTTTCAATGGCATCATGTACGACAAGGGCGGGCTTTGCCGCGAGGAGCGCGAGCTCGGCGCCGTGGCGGCCTCGGTGGTCAACCGCTGCATCTACTGCGCGGCGGTGCACGCCCATCGTTACAACAACATCGTCGGCAGTGACGCGGTGATGAAGGATATCTTCCTGCGCGGCAAGGAGGCCGAGCTCGACGAGCGGACTCGCGCTATTCTGCGCTTTGGCATGCGCCTTTCCGAGACGCCGCCGAACGTCGATCAGAGCGATATCCAGGCGCTTCGCGACGTCGGGCTCGACGAGCAGGAGATCCTGGATTTGACGCTGTCGACGACGCTATTTGGCTGGGCCAACCGGCTGATGCACACGCTCGGCGAGCCGGTTTCCAACGCCTGAGTATCGATTGTTCGTTACCCACCACCGTTCACTAATGATCACAAACCGCCTGACAGGGGAACTATCATGACAAAACGCTCTATTTCAACGCTTGCGGTACTCGGCGCAGTCACGATGATGGGGGCCACACCGGCGCTGGCCGAAACGCTGCGCATTGGGACGGTGGTCAGTGCGCCGCACCCCTGGATCGATGCCGCCGAGGCGTTCAAGGCGGAAATCGAGGAAGCCACCGATAACCGCATCACCGTGCAGATTTTCCCGGGCGGCCAGATCGGCAACGACCAGACCATGGTCGACGAGATCCGCATCGGCACCACCGACATGATCATCGGCGGCGTCATGAACGTCTCGCCTTACGTGCCGGATTTCGAAATTTTCAGTCTCAACTACCTGTTCGAAGACATGGACACGTTCCGCGCCGCCACCGCGCCGGACTCACCGGTGTTCGAGTACTTCGATAACGCCGTGACTGAAGCGGATGTCGGTCTCAAACTGTTGAGCCTGACCGGCGGCGGCACGCGTAACCTGAGCACCAACGTCGGTCCGGTCACCGAGCCTTCTGATCTGGAAGGCGTGAAAATGCGCGTGACCGGCTCGCGGCTGGACGCCGACATGTGGCAGGCCTATGGCGCCTTGACCACGTCTCTGCCCTGGACGGAAATCTACACCGGCATGCAGACCGGCGTCGTGGGCGCGTTCGAAAGCACCATCAGCGGCTACTTCTCCAGCCGTTTGTATGAAGTGGCGCCGTACCACGCCAAGACCGAGCACCAGATCATGATGAGCCACATCTCGATCGGTGAAAACCGCTTCAACCGTTTCTCAGAAGAGGATCAGGCGCTGATTCTGGAAGCCGCGCAGCACGCCGGAGAGCTGGGTACCGACAAGGGCGAAGAGTACGACGCCGAGTTCATCCAGCAGTTCGAAGAGCTGGGCGTGACGGTCACCGAGGTGGACAAGCAGGCCTTCATCGACCGGGCGCTGCCGCTTCACGACGAGTTCGCCGAAGAGCGCGGTTTGACCGAGCTGCTCGAGACGATTCGCGCCCTTTAAAGAATGCCGCACATCGCGCGCTTTCCGCCTTGCGGGAGGCGCCGTTGGCTTGAAAGGATGAACGCATGCGATTGATCAATGATGTGCTGGAGAGGGTACTGACGCTGATTGCTGGCAGCTTGTTTGCGATCTTCATCCTGACGGTACTCTACCAGGTGTTTGCCCGCAGCGTGCTGGCCATCTCGGTCTCCTGGACCGATGAGATCGCCATGTCCTGCTTCGTCTGGTCGGTGTTTCTCGGCGCCGCGGTAGCGTTGCGTCGGCGCCAACACTATGTGGTCGACGTCTTTCCCTCGCATTTCGTCGTCACCCAGCGCGCGCTGCGCCTGTTTGGCAGCATCGCCTGTCTGCCGGTCATCTACGTGCTGGTGGTCAACGGCAACGTGCTGGTGGACATGGGTTGGCACCGCCGCTCGGTGGCGCTCGGCACGCCGATGTCCTACGTCTTTGCCGCCATGCCCGTGGCGGGCGTGGCGATGTTTTTGTTCTCCATCGAAATTCTCTTGAAAGACATCAAGATGCTGGCCCGCGGAAAAGAGGCCGCAAGCCAAAGCGAGGCCATCGATTCATGACTCCTTTACTGACCCTGATCGGCAGCTTCCTGCTTTTGATCGCGCTGAGCGTGCCGATCGCTTTCGCCATTGGGCTGGCCTCGATCATTACCATTTTGCAACTGGGCCTGCCGTTGACCTCGGTGGTCAACCAGATGTTTGCCAGCATCAATTCCTTTCCGCTGCTGGCGGTGCCGTTTTTCCTGCTTTTGGGTAGGCTGATGAACGATGGCGGTATCACCGACCGTTTGCTGCGCTTCGCCGACAGCACCGTGGGCCACATCCGCGGCGGGCTTGGCCATATCAACGTCATGGTCTCCATGATGTTTGCTAGCCTGTCCGGCTCGGCGGCGGCGGATACCGCAAGCGTTGGCGCGGTGCTGATTCCGGCGATGAAGAAATCCGGCTACCCGGCGCCGTTCGCCGTGGCGCTGACCGCGGCCTCGTCGGTGCTCGGCGGGGTCATTCCACCGTCGATTCTGATGGTCATCTACGGTGCCTTCGGCAACGTTTCCGTCGGCGCGCTGTTCATGGGCGGGGTGCTGCCTGGCGTGCTGGTCGGGCTGATGCAGATGGGCTACGTCTACTACATCGCCAAAAAGCACGGCATCAAGGCGACGGGCACGTTCTCGTTCGCCCAGATGGGGAGAACCGCGGTCACCGCAACCCCGCCGATGCTGCTGCCGCTGATCATTCTGGGCGGCATTACGCTGGGGGTGTTCACCGCCACCGAAGCGGCGTCGGTGGCGGTACTGCTCGGCATGCTGCTGGCGTTCGTGTTCTACCGCGCCATTCGCTTTCGCCAGCTGCCCGGCATTCTCAGCGACTCGGTGGTGGCGTTTTCGCTACCGATGTTCGCCGTGGCCTCCGCCGGCATCATGGGCTGGCTGATCTCGTATCTGGGCATCGCTCAGGAGGTCGCCAACTTCATCCTGTCAGTTACCGAAACGCGCATCGGCATCATGCTGATGGTGATGATTTGCATGCTGATCATCGGCACGGTGCTGAGCCCGGTCACCGCGGTCATCATCTTCCTGCCGATCATTCAGGGGCTCTGTGTGGCCGCGGATATCAACCAGGTGCACATGGCGCTGGTGGTCATTCTCTCGCTCACGCTTGGGCTGATCACGCCGCCTTACGGCATCTGTCTATTGATCGCCACGCAGATCGGCGAGGTCTCCATGCCGCGCGCCTTCATGGCGGTCATGCCGCTGATCGGGCTGATTCTTTTGGTGATCATTGCGGTGATCCTGCTGCCCGGTATCTTCATGTACCTGCCGCAAATGATGTTTCCCAAGGCTTTCTAGCCGCGCTATAGCGCGACAGCGCCCCGCCCGGTCAACCGGGCGGGGCGCTGTCGTTTTGGCGGTTGGTCAAATGTCTATCGGTTGGGGCGGCGCTCAAATCGGTGAAAGCGTCACCCGGCGAATCAGCGCGGTGACCGCCATGGCCTCTTCAAGCGCCAGGGCGTCGCACGCCTTTCGCGTGAGCTGCGCGCGAAGCGTCTGCGTGCCCACGCGCAGGCGAACCTCGATCTGATGCGGCGTTTGCGGCAGGCGCGTCATTGCCTCGATCACCGCGGGCAGCGCGTCGAGTTCGCTGGTGGACGGCGCGATTGATCGGGCCAGGCTAACGTCGCGGGCCTTCACGTGCAGCCGAACGCGCTGGCCCTTCGCCAGCGCCGGTGCGGGAATTGTAAGGCTCGGGAAGTCGTGCGATGCGCCTGAGCCGATAACCACCTGGGTGAGCCCATAGGCCGCATCGTGATCGACGATGGTGGCCTCAAGAAGCGAGGCGGCCTCGAACGCTTTAAGCGTCTCGGTAAGATCCAGACGCTGCAACAGCGCGCAGAGGGTGTCGCTTGCCACCACTTGCCCGGCGCTCATTACCACCAGGTGGTCGGCGATGGCGGCGATCTCGTCGGCGTCGTGGCTGACGTACACCACCGGGATGTCCACCTGACGCGTAAGCGTTGCGATATAGCGCAGAAGCTCCTGCTTGCGCGCGCCGTCGAGCCCGGTCAACGGCTCGTCCATCAGCAGCATCTGTGGGTCGCTCAAAAGCGCCCGGCCGATGGCGACCCGGCGCGCCTCACCGCCGGACAGCGCCCCGGGCATGCGCTCGAGCAGGTGCCCAATCCCGAGAAGCTCGACGAGGTCGTCAAAGCGCGATGCCGCGTGCGCCGGCATGGCGTAGGTGAGATTGCCGCGCACCCGGTAGTGGGGGAACAGCCGCGCCTCCTGGAAGACCACGCCCAGCCGGCGCTGGTGGGGGGGCACGAAAATACGTTTGGCGCTGTCCACCAGCACTCGCTCGCCGAGTTGGATGCGGCCGGTATTGGGGCGCTCGAGCCCGGCGATCAGGCGCAGCAGGCTGGTCTTGCCGCTGCCGGAGGGGCCGAACACGCCGGTCACGCCGGCCCCGGGCAGGTCAAGCGCGGCGCTCAGATGAAACGCCCCCAAGTGCTGGTCGAGCTCAAGCGAAAGCCCGGTGGCCGGGGGGCTGGGTTCAGTAGGCATCGCGTTCCTGCACTCTCTGTCGGGTCCGTCTAGCAAGCCATTCCGATGCAATCAGCGACACCAGCGCGATGACGATCGCCAGCACGCAGAGTCTGGCCGCGGCGCTTTCTCGCCCCGGGCTCTGAATCAGCGTGTAGAGCGCCAGCGGCAGCGTGCGGGTTTCGCCGGGAATGTTGGAGGCGAAGGTGATGGTGGCGCCGAATTCGGACAGCGCCCGGGCAAAGGCGAGCATGGTACCGGTCAAGAGCCCCGGCACCGCCAGCGGTAGGGTGATCGTGGTGAAGACCCGCAGCCGCCCGGCGCCCAGGGTGCTGGCCGCGGCTTCGAGCTTGGGGTCCACCGCTTCGAGTGACAGGCGCAGCGCGCGCACCAAAAGCGGAAACGCCATCACGCCGCTGGCTACCGCCGCGCCCTGCCATGTGAAGGGCAGCGACACGCCAAACGACTGGTAGAGCCACGCCCCGATGACCCCCTGGCGGCCCAGCGCCACCAGCAGCAGATAGCCCACCACCACCGGCGGCAGCACCAGCGGCAGGTGGATCAGCCCGTCAACCAGCGCCTTGCCGCGAAACTCGAAGCGCGCCAGCCACCAGGCCATGACGATACCCGGTGGCAGAATCCAAGCTACGGCGGCCAGCCCGATCAAAAGGCTCAGCCGAATCGCTTCCCACTCCGCAGGCGTTAGCATCAGGGTCGGCTGATGGCGGTGTCGAAGCCGTAAGCCTCGAAAATAGCCAGCGCCGCGTCGCTTTCGAGCCACTCTCTGAGCGTCCGTGCGGCTTCGCTCTCCTTTGCGCCGACCAGCGCCGCCGGGTAGGTGATCGGATCGTGACTCTCCGCCGGGAAAAGCCCCGGCACGCGCACGGTGTCGCTTGCGAAGGCATCGGTCTGGTAGACCACGCCTGCCGGTGTTTCGCCGCGCTCGACCAGCGCCAGCGCGGCGCGCACGTCACTTGCCCGCGCCAGGCGCGGCGCGAGTGCCTCCCACTCGCCGAGCGTCTCCAGCGCCTGCCTTGTGTAGATGCCCGCCGGCACGTGGTCCGGGTCGCCCACCGACAGGCGATCGCCTGTACCCAGCAGGTTTTCGATCGGCGCGCCGTCGCCCGGAGTGAACGTTTTTGGGGAGTCGTCGCTTGCACTGACCAGTGCCAGGCGATTCTGTAGCAGATCCCCGCGGGCGCTTACTTCAACGCCTTGTGCTTCGAGCCAGTCCATCCAGTCGACGTTGGCGGAGACGAACACCTCGGCGGGGCTGCCGTTGGCGATCTGACGTGCCAGCGTCGACGACGAGGCATAGACCGGCGTGACGTCGATATCGTGCGTCGCCTCGAAGGCGGCGATGGCCTCGTTCATGGCATCGGTCAGCGAGGCGGCGGCGGCGATCTGAACGTTCTCGGCGGCGTGAGCCGACAGCGGCGCGCAGACCAGCGCAAGGGCGACGAACGTGCGAGGCGAGGCGAGAGTCATTGTAGATATTCCCGTTATTTCCGTTTGGATATAGCGGAGATTAAAGCCAACCCGATCAATGATCAAGCGCCGTTATCGCAAGCGCTCGTCTCGGCCGCCCCGGGCGCCAGGAGATCGAGCAGGGCACGGGCGTCCTCGGCATCTTCCAAGGCCAGGCGCCGCTCCAGAGCGCGAAAGTGGGCGATCACCTGGCGCCCGGTGGCGCTGAGTCGCGCGCCGCCGCGCTCGTTGCCTCCGGCGTGGGTCTCGACCAGCGCCTCGAGAAAATGGCCGTTCATGGTCTCGATCAGCTGCCAGGCTTTCTTGTAACTCATGCCGAGCGCTCGCCCGGCGCTCGAGATCGAGCCGCTCTCGTCGATGGCTTCCAGAAGCGCCACCTTGCCCGGGCCGAGAATCACGTCGCGGTGCAGCGCCAGGCGCAGTTGAAAAGTGGGGATAGGATGGTGGGTACGCGTCACGGCGGGCTCCGACAGGGTTACGGCGCCCAGTGTAGCAGCTGCCCGCCATCGCGGGGCGAGCGTTCACGGCTCAAGGCGGCGCCGGTAAAGCCATCCCACGTCGACCCCAAAGGAGTAGAGCGAGGCGATGAGCGCGCTCAGTGCCAGAAGCGTTGCGCCGGTATGACTCGTGAGCGGCGTGAGTGCCAGAAGCAGCGCCACGACCTGCCAGACGCACACCGTCTTGCGGCGAAAGCTTTCAAACAGTGGCGCGCTCAGCCACTCAAGGCGCCAGCTTGCCAGCACGAAGGCGTAGCGCATGCCGCCGATCATCAACACCCACGCACCGAGGGATTCGAGCTTCAACAGCGCAATGCACAACAGCAGGATCATCAGCGCGTCGAGCTCCATGTCAAAGCGCGCGCCGAAGCGGGAGTGGCTGTTGGTCTTGCGCGCCACGAAACCGTCGACGCCGTCGAGCGCCAGCGACACGAGCGCCACGGCGAGCCACAGCCAGATCGCCTCGATAAAGGCGCGCTCGGCCAGCGCCCCGGCCACGATAGCGACCAGGATGGCGCGGGCCAGCGTCACCCGGTTCGCCCAGCCAAGCGGTCCGTGGTCCCAGTAGCAAAGCGTCAGCAGGGCGATGACGCCATAAAGTGCCGCCGTCACCGCCCAGGTGGCGGTCGAGACGAGCAGTGGCGAAAGGATCGTGCCTGCCGCGATCAAAGGCCCCGCGCCCAGCGCCAGTTCGAAAAGGGTAAAAAGGCGCGGGCGCGTTCTGGCAACAGGGAACACAAAGGGCATGGCGACTCACAAAGCGGCGCTCGACCGCGCGATCGTTATAGGGATTCTTCTGCGTTCGAGGTGTTAGGGTTACCGAGCCCGTGCCCCGAAGCGAACATGGATGAAGGCGGCATTTTGACCGCGGTGGGTGCTTCGGCTTCCAGGCTACCGCCACCGAAGGCAAATGAAAAGCACCGATGGCATTGAAAAGTGGCGAAAACCTGGCAATGCTTGAATGATGAACGATAAGAACGGATTAATCACAGGGAATTGTTTTTATGCCGCTGACGGAAACCGCCAGTGCTCTTTGGATCACACGCCCGCACACGGCCGAGATCCGACCTGAAACGCTCGAGGCGCCGCTGGATGACCAGGTTCTGGTACGCGCGCTTTATAGCGGCGTCAGCCGGGGAACGGAGTCGCTGGTGTTCAACGCCCGGGTGCCGCCCAGCGAGTACGCCCGCATGCGCGCGCCTTTTCAGGCCGGCGACTTCCCGACACCGGTGAAGTACGGCTACTGCAGCATCGGCGTGGTCGAGAAGGGGCCGGAAACGCTGCGCGATAAACCCGTTTTCTGCCTCTACCCGCATCAAACCCGCTACGTCGTACCGGCAAGCGTCGTCGTACCGCTGCCGGAAGGACTCCCCGCTCAGCGCGCGGTGCTCACCGCCAACATGGAAACCGCCATCAACGGCGTGTGGGATGCAAGCGTGCAGCCCGGCGAAAGGCTCTGCGTCGTGGGTGCCGGCGTCGTCGGCGCGCTGGTGGCCTATCTGTGCGCCCAGATCCCCGGCACCCGCGTGCATCTCATCGACATCAACCCCGAACGCCAGGCGCTGGCAGCCGCGCTGGGCGTCGAGTTCTGCACCCCGGACAACGCCCCGACCGACCAGGACGGCGTGATTCACGCCAGCGGCCACGGTGAAGGGCTGCGCCTGGGCCTGTCGCTTTTGGGCAGCGAAGGGCGCCTGATCGAGATGAGCTGGTTTGGCGAAGGCGACACCGCGCTTGCCCTTGGCGGCGCCTTCCACTCACAGCGACTCTCCATCAAGGCAAGCCAGGTCGGCCAGCTGCCCGCCGCGCTCAAGCCGCGCTGGGATTACCGCCGGCGCCTGATGCTTGCGCTCGAGCTTTTAAAGGATGAGCGGCTCGATCACCTGATCAGCGGCGAGTGCACGTTCGACGAGTTTCCCCAGGCGGCGCCTTCGCTGTTCGGCCCTCGAAGCCAAGCGCTTTGCCACCGCATTACCTATCCCGTGACCGGCTGATTACAGCGCTGCTCACGCTTATTCATGTCTTGCGACATCAAAAAAGGATGTTCCCATGTACCGTCTCTGCGTTCGCGACCACTTCATGATCGCCCATAGCTTCAACGGCGAAATCTTCGGCCCGGCCCAGCGCACCCACGGCGCCACTTACGTGGTCGATGTAGTTTTCCAGCGCCCGGAGCTCGATACGGACGGTCTGGTGATCGACATAGGCCTTGCCAGCGACACGCTCAAGGAGGTGCTGGCGAGCTACAACTTTCAAAACCTGGACGAGGTGCCCGAGTTCAAGGGCAAGAACACCACCACCGAATTCATGGCTGGCGTGATTTTCAATGCGCTGGCCAAAGGGATCAAGGAGGGGAGGATGGGCACCACCGCCCAGGGCATTACCCACATGGAAGTGAAGCTTCACGAGTCCCACGTGGCGTGGGCAAGTTACGAAGGCGCATTATGAGCCAAAGCCGCGCTTTGAGCGAAAGCCCCGCGTCGAGCGAGCGCTTCACACTGATGGTGGCCGGCGCGCTCGACCAGCGCACCGGCGGCTATATGTATGACGCGCGCATGGTCGATGCGCTGCGCGGCCAGGGTCACTGTGTCGAGGTGGTCGAGCTCGGCGGGCAGTTTCCGCTGGCCTGCGACCGGGCCGCGGGAGAGTTCGGTGAGGCGCTTGCCAAGCTCGACGATGGCGAGCGCGTCATCATCGACGGGCTGGTCATGGGGAGCCTGCCGGACATCGTCGCCACCCACGGTGCGCGCCTGGATATCACCGCACTTCTGCACCACCCGCTGGGTGACGAGCAGGGCCTGGAGGAGGAAACCCAAGCGCGGCTGCACACGAGCGAGCTCGAGGGGCTTCAAAGCGTGACCCGCATCGTCGTCACCAGCCGCTTCACCGCGCGTCGATTGGATGAGCTTGCCAGGCAGTACCAGCTGCCCCTGAGCGCACCCATAGCGGTCGTCGAGCCCGGCGTCGAGCCGGCCCCCATCAGCCAGGCGCCGTTGAATGACGAGCCGATTCGGCTTTTGTGCGTAGCCACGCTCACCCCGCGCAAGGGCCAGAACGTGCTGATCGAGGCGCTGGCCGGGCTAAAGGTGCGCCGCTTTCAGTGCGACCTTTACGGCGCCCCGCGCGACGAAGCCTTTGCCGCCGAGGTCGCAGCACTCATCGAGCGCCACGACCTCTCGATGGTCACGCTTCACGGCGAGTGCGACGCCGACACGCTGGAAGCCGCTTACCGCGGCGCTCACGCGCTGGTGCTGCCTTCCTGGTACGAAGGCTACGGCATGGTGGTGACCGAGGCGCTGGCCCATGGTCTGCCGGTGATCACCACCACCGGCGGGGCACTGGAGGATACGCTGCCTGAAAACGCCGGCCTCGGCGTGCCCCCCGGCGACAGCCAGGCGCTTGGTGAGGCACTCGAGCGCTTTCTGAGCGACACTTCTCTGCGCGCCCGCCTTTATGAAGGAGCGCGTGAGGCGCGCGAGGCGCTCGGTGACTGGCAAGCCGCTGGCGCCGCGTTCACCCGGGCACTGAAGCGTCCGGCGCACTTCTCGACAGGCAGCCGCTTCGCCGCCGATTGGCTGACGCTTAGAGAACGCGTCGACATTGGGGCGCGAAGCCGCGAGCTTGCGCAAAAGGCCGGCGAGTGGCTTGCCCGCGAGCCCGGTGAGGCGGTCATTGCCGATCTTGGCTGTGGGCGCGGCAGCAACCTGCAGTTTCTCGCGCCGCTGTTCCAGGGCGCACACACCTGGCAGCTGTTCGATCACGACGAGCAGCTTCTTGATGAAGCGAAAGCCCGGGCTGAGGCGCTTACGAGCGCAAGCCATGAGCCGGTATCCGTCGAGGTTCACTGCGCGTCGATTGCGGACCTGGACCACCCGGCGCTGGCATCCGTTCGGCTCGTCAGCGCCTCGGCGCTTTTGGATCTGGTCTCACAGGCGTGGATCGAGTCGCTGGCCGACCGGTGTGCCGACAAGCGTCAGGCGGTGTTGATCGCGCTGAGCGTCACCGGGCAGTGGTGCTTTCTCGATGAGCGCGGTGAGGCGCTCGAAGACGGTGACGATCGGTGGGCGCGCTCACTGTTCAACGCCCACCAGGCTCGCGACAAGGGGCTTGGCAGTGCGCTCGGCGGCGCGGCGCAAACGGCGCTTGCCCAAGCGCTTGACGCCCGCGGCTATCGCGTCGAGCAGGCGGATACGCCCTGGCGGCTGGAGGCCGGCGACCGCGAACGGCGGCCGTTGGCGTGCTCGCTCATCGAAGGCTTTGCCGAGGCGATGACCGAGCAGGCACCGATGGAGGCAAGCCGCATCGCCCAGTGGCGCGATGCGCGCCTGACAGGCGTTCGCGCAGGCGTGCTCGGGGTCTGGGTCGGCCATCAAGATCTGCTCGCCCTGCCCGCGGACAAGGCGTAGCCGGTGCGCGCGCTCGTTTGGCTTAAAACTACCTGGGTGCAGCGGGCCTTGATGAGTCTTGCGCTGCTGGGGGCGGTGACGTTTTGGGTGAACCCTGGCGACATCGTGCGTGAAGTCACGCGCTTTTCACCGGGTTGGGCGGCGCTGGCGCTGCTCATCAGCGTAGCCCAGGTAATGCTGAGCGCCTGGCGCTGGCGGCTTACTGCCACATGCCTGGAGGTGCCGCTTCGCTACCGCTACGCGCTCGCCGAGTACTATCTGGCGCTGCTGGTCAATCAATTGCTGCCCGGCGGCGTGCTGGGCGATGCCGGCCGCGCCCATCGCCACGCCACGCAGTCCGCCAGCCGGGCAAGCGCCTGGCGAGCGGTGGTGCTCGAGCGCGCCTCGGGCCAGGCGGCGGTGGTGCTTTTAATGGTGCTTTCGCTTTGCGCGTCGCCGCTTTGGCACCGCTCGCTGGGGATCACCGGCATCGTCACGCTGCTGGGGGGGCTTGCGCTTTTCGGGGCGGGCCTGTTGGCGCTGGGGGTTGGGCTGGCCCGCACCGGGGCGCTGCCGGCCTGGTGCAGCGCGTTTGGGCGCGATCTGCGCCGAAGCCTTTTGAGACGCCGCGTTTGGTACTGGCAGTTATCCTCATCCCTTGCCATTGTTATTAGCTACGGCCTGGTCATGGTGTGTGCGGCCCGCGCCATCGGCATCGAGCAAAGCGCCTTGAGCATTCTGGCGCTGGCGCCGGTGCTGCTGCTGGCCATGCTGATTCCGCTGTCGATCGCCGGGTGGGGGCTGCGCGAAGGCGCGGCGGCCACGATCTGGATGTTCGTTGGGCTGCCGTCCTCCCAGGGCGTAGCCATTTCGCTTGCTTACGGAGTACTGGTGATGCTTTCAAGCCTGCCGGGCATCTGGGTGGCTCTTGGCCGCCGTGGCAAAGCGACGCCGTCAAACGGCGGCGGCGTTCAGGCAGACATCGAACAGCGTATCGTCACCGCAGCGAAAGGTGCGCATCCGGGGACGCAGCGCGCTCTCCAGCGTATCGATCGGCGTCATTTGGAGTCCCGGCCGGCCGGAGCCGATCAAAAGCGGCGCTACCATCAGATGCAGCGCGTCGATCATACCGGCCTCGATGAATTTCGAAATCGTGATGCCGCCGCCTTCGATCAGAAGTCGCCGGTAGCCGCGCTCGTGAAGCAGCGCGACCACGTCAGCGGGGTCGAACTGACCGGCGTCATCGAGCGCCAGTACGCAGTGTGTGGCACGACTTTCCAGGGTGTCGACCCTGGGGCCGGTCACGTGCAGCGTGGGAGGCTCGTTACTTTGCAACACGCCGAGCGTGGCGCGCGCCCGCCCGCGCGGGTCGAGCACCACGCGCACCGGGTGGCGGCCCTCGACGTGGCGCACGGTGAGCTGAGGATCGTCCGCCATCGCGGTGCCCACGCCCACCACCACCGCGTCCGCCAACGCCCTGAGCCGGTGCAGGTGCACCAGGCTCTCGAAGCCGTTGATGTAATGCGAGTGGCCACTTTCGGTGGCGATACGCCCGTCGAGGCTCTGACCCAGCTGTGCCAGCGTCCAGCGCTCGCGCACCGCCAGCGGTGCCAGACACTCCAGCATCGAGCGCGCCTCGATGGTCAGGCTTCTGGCGTCATCGCACTGCCAATAGCCTTCGTCATCGACACGAAGCGAGCCGTCCAGAACGCCGGCGCGCCGGTCGAGCAACCACCGCCAGGCGGTTTCACGCTCGATCAAAGCGCCCTCAAAGCCAGAACCCGTACCGTCAGAACCTACAACACCGTTGGAGTGGGGCATGACGCCTCCATGAAGAGAACAACGTGGAATCATGCCAGGGGCATACGCCCAGCGCAAGCAGCGACCCTTGCCCGCTCGACCAGGCAACCAGGAGGCCTACATGTATCACATTGAACGCGCTATTTTCGACATTCGCCGCGGGCTTCCCGTCATTTTGAAAACCGGCGATCAGCGCCTGCTGGTGCAGGCCCTGGAAGGCAGCGACTCGGTCGATACGCTGGCGAGTCTGTCCGGCTCACGGCCCTCGATGGTTTTGACGCGCCACCGGCTCGAGGCCATGGGCATGTCGCTCAAGGCCGAGGCGGCGAGCCTGCCGCTTCACGAGCAGATCAGCGAAAGCGATCTGCACCGGCTGGCCGTGGCCAAGAGTGAAGCGAGTTCCTCGTCGACGTTGCTCACCGGGCTCAAGCCCGCCGGCAGCGGTGAACGCGCCGCGTTGACGCTGATGCGCCGGGCACTGCTCATTCCCGCCGCGCTCTGCGCCGAGATTAGCGATGACCAGGCACCCGCGATCGACCAAAAGCTTGCGAAGGCGGAGCTTCTGGAGATCGACGCCGACGAGGCCGCCAGGTGCCTGGCCGGGGCGCCGGGGATGCTCAAGCGGGTCAGCGAAGCGCGTATTCCGCTCGAGGAGGCGGCCGAGAGCCGCTTCGTACTGTTTCGCGAGCCGGACGGGCTGCGCGAGCACGTGGCGGTAGTGATCGGCGAACCCGAACGTATGGAAGGCCCGGTGCCGCTTCGCATGCACTCGGCCTGTCTGACCGGTGACCTGTTCGCCAGCCTGCGCTGCGACTGCGGCGAGCAGCTGAGAAACGCGGTGGCGGACATTCAGGCGATGGGCGGCGGAGTGCTCCTGTATCTGGCCCAGGAGGGTCGGGGAATCGGCCTGGCCAACAAGCTTCGCGCGTATACCCTGCAGGATGGCGGACTCGATACCGTCGATGCCGACCAGGTGCTCGGCTTTGGCGACGACGAGCGCCAGTACGCGGTGGCGGTGGATATGCTGCGAGCACTGGCGATCGACAAGGTGCAGCTACTGACCAACAACCCACTCAAGATGCAGGCCCTCGAAGCCGGCGGCGTCGAAGTCGCCTCGCGCCAGGCGCTTTACGGCAGCGTCACGGATCAAAACCACCGCTACCTGAGCGCCAAGGCCAATCGCGCCGGCCACCTGCTCGACGAAGTGCTGGAGAGCCGAGGCCACTGAGCGATCAGTCGTGCGAGCGCTCGGCGCTCGCGCTGTCTTTCAGGTGGGTGAGAAAGATTTAGTCAGTGGGCGTGCCCTGAGTCGGCACGAAAGGGGGCAGCGCCGCGGTTTCCTCGATCACCCGGGCAAGCTTTTTACCGTAGTGCTCGACCAGCCGCTTGCCAAGCGCGGCCTCGGCATTCGAGGCGTTACCTGCCACGCCCTGGGCGCTCAAATCCTCGCCAAGCCAGGCAAACGCTGCCGCGCCTTCGGGGGCGACCAAATGATCCGGGCTTTGCGGGCGCGCAGGCGCCGCGGGCCGGTAGCCCTGCAGGTCGACCAGCGTTGGGGCCAGGTGCAGCATCATGGCCGTTTCCAGCAGCCCGCCGTGCAGCCCATAGCGCAGCTCCTCGGCGTCGATGGCGCCGTCGAGCGGCGGCAGGCGGGTGTAGGTCGCTTTCACCACGCGCAGGTCAAAGCGCTTTCTAAGCGTGAGCGCGGCCAGGTCCATGACCGCCTTGTTACCGCCGTGGCTATTGATCCATACCATCTTCTTGAACCCCGCCCGCCACACGCTTTCACCCAGCGCTTCGAGCGTGGCGATGGCAAGCGCTGGCGGAAGACTCAGCGTGCCGGCGAAGTTGGCGTGCTCATCGCTTGCGCCGATGGCAAGCGAGGGTAGGCATACCGCGTCGATGGATGGATCGAGCGCCTCGAGCGCTGCGCGTTGCAGCCCTTCGCCGATGATCAGGTCGGTGGCGAGCGGCAGGTGAGTGCCGTGCTGCTCGATGGCGCCCAGGGTGAGCACGGCCACCGCATCGTCGGCGGCCACCGCCTTGAGTTGGGGCGCGCTCAGCGCCTGCCAGTGGTAGATCATGAAACTCCTTTTTCGGTGTCAGACGGGGTTGGCCACCACCGGATGATCGACGCGACAAGCGTAAAGATCGCCGGAGGCGAGCCCGTCGGCGCCGTCGTCGAGCCAGCGGCGAATGGCGCTCGGGGTTTGCCACGTGGCAAAGCGAAAGGCGCGCTGCTCGCCGGCGATGGCGTTGAAGCGGTAGTCGCCGAGTCGGGTGATCTCCTCGATACAGGCGTGGCTTACGTGCAAGACACCGGCGACGAACTCCACCGACAGCGCCGCCACGGCGTGGCTCAAGCCCTTGAGCACCTCTGCCTCGAAACCTTCCACATCGATTTTGATGAAGCAGGGCATGCCGAAACGCTCGATCAGCCGGTCCATCGTGGTCACCTCGACGCGAAGTGTCCGCTCCCAAGCAATGTGCTTGAACGCCGGGTTTTCCGTGCCGATGCGCCCGCGCCAGTCGTGGGCGAGCGTCGAAAGGGTCGGGTTGGCGCTGCTGATCGCGATCTCGGCGTGGCCCGGCTCCACCCCCGCCGCCACTGGCAATAGCGTGATGTCATCGTGTTTGATGAGGCGGCGAAACCAGCGCGCCAGCGCCGGCTGCGGCTCGAGTGCCACGACCCTGGCGCCGAGTGCCTGAAACGCGGCGCTGCGATCGCCCAGGTGAGCGCCGATATCGAAAGCGATGTCGCCGGGCACGATGAACGGATGATACAGCCGCCTGAGCCCCTTTTGTCGCCCGGGGCGCCAGTAGACGATCAGCGAGCGTGCCAGACCACCACCGCTTCTAAGCCGTTGACCGAGCGCAAGGCGCATCAGTGGGGCTCACGGGCCGAGGCGCTGGCAGAACGCTTGACGAAACATCGAAACGACTGACACGGCATCTCACCGACCAGCTCGCCGGGAAGCGGCGCGACCACGCCTTCGAGCGGGGCGTGGTCGGGCGTATCGCCCCGGGCGCTGAGGGCGGCAAAGTCATCCAGAAGCGTGGGGCGGTAGGTAATGCTGGGCGTCTTCAAAAGCCCCAGCCGGTGGCTGACGACGCCGCCCCAGGTACCGCTACTGGAGTATTTGACGATGGGCGTGGCCAGTACGAGCCCGGCCCAGGCCGGCGTCAGCCAGAAAAAGGCGTGCAACGAGCACGCCGCCATGGCGACGGCCCAAATCACGCCGCACACCGTCATCCAATAGGTGTGGCGCCAGGCTTCACGCCAGGCGAGCGAGCGCTCGCCGCGGTGCTGGGTTTGCCACTCCACCGAGCGGCCAAGCAGCACGTTGACGATGAACAGGCTGTGCCAGGCCATCATCAAGGGCGCGATGAGCGCGGCGAAGGCGAGTTCGAACAGCACGCTAAGCGTCAGCTTGAAACGTCCGCCGAAGGCGTGCGGGCACTGCGAAAGCGTCAGCAAATAGCCCAAAAGCTTTGGCGCGAGCAGCATGAACAGCGTAATCCACAAAAGCCCCACCGATAAAAGCGGGGGAAACGCGGGGCTTTGAGGCGGCGCGATGGCCTGCACACCGACCAGCAAGCTGGTGCAGACCAGAAGGCCCAGCCACACGACCGACGAAAGATAAGCAAAGGCGCCGAACAGAAAGTGCAGCCGACTAATGGGGTGAAATCCAGCGCCGGAGAGCAGGCGCAAGTGCTGCAGGTTGCCCTGCAGCCAGCGCCGGTCGCGCTTGGCGAAGTCGAGAAAGTTGCTTGGCATCGCCTCAAAACTGTTGTGCGAGGCGCCAGCGTGCGGCGCCTTTTGCGATACCGCCGTGGTGGCGGAGGTATCCAGCAGTACCTGCCAGCCGGCGCGTTTCAACAGGGCGGCTTCGACGAAGTCGTGGCTTAAAAGCTCGCCGCCGAGCGGTGCCTTGCCGGGTAGGGCGGGGAGCCCGGCATGGGCCATGAAGGCGCGGGTGCGAATGATGGCGTTATGTCCCCAGTAGTTGGCCGCATCGCCTTGCCAAAAGCTTTGCCCAGCGGCGAGCATGGGGCTGTAAAGCGCCGAGGCGATCTGCAGACAGCGGCCGAACAGCGTGCGCTGGCCCACCGGAATCGGCACGGTCTGAATCAAACCGACGCGGGGCTCGCGCTGCATCCGATGCACCATGTGCAAAAGCGTGGCGCCGCTCATGAGGCTATCGGCATCGAGCACTACCATGAAGTCGTAGCGCCGCCCCCAGCGCCGGCAGAACTCGGCGATGTTGCCCGCCTTGCGTCCTTCGTTTTTCTCCCGGCGGCGATAGTAGACGTTGATCTGACCGGCCAGGCGTTGCTGCAGCGCCGCCACGTGAGCCGCTTCTTCGCGGGCCTGGGCCTGGGTTTGGGTGTCGCTCAAGATGAATACGTCGAAGTGCTCGCCGATGGCAGGCGAGCCGCCTTCGGTGCGTGCCTGGCTCAAAAGCGAGCGGCAGGTCGCCTCGAGCCCGGCGATGGTCGGCACCGGCGGCTCGGCGTAGATGGGCATGACCAGTGCGGTCTTGCTCATCAGACGGTAGGCGCTGGGCGGCGTTGGCCGCAAACGGCGCAGCGACAGCGGGTCCAGGCGCAGCGCGCAGAGCACGAACCCGCACACCGCGCCCCAAAAGGCCATGGCGATCCAGCTAAAGGTCAGCGCGAACAGCGTCAGCAGGGCGATTTGCCACCCCAGCGCCAGATCATCGACGACGCGGTGCATCGCCAGAAGCCCCACCACGCTGGTGGTGAGCACGGCCAGCGTATAGAAGGCGCGGCGCCAGAAGAGCCCGGGGATGGCGACGGCAGTGATCGGCTGTTCAGTCATCGGGAGTCCACACGTAGTTCCAGGTTTCGCTGATCGGCTCGCTGTTCAACTCGAGCCGCAGACGGATGTCGCTCGTCGCGTTGGCCGGAACGCGAAAGCTTGCGCGCCAGCGGTTCCTTGGCAGTGCGAGCACGTGGGCTTCACGCGCCTCGACCTCACCGGTATCGATGAAAAGCGTTATCGATGCGTCGTCATTCAGGCCTTCGAGCGCGCCGCCTTCGAAATCCACGACGAACTGGCGCTGCGCTTTCGCGGCCGGGTCGCTGGCAAGCCCCGCCTGGCCCTGACGGGTGCGAAAAACGCGCGCCTGGTCAAAGGCCTCGGGGGTGTCGTTCAGCGTGTAGGTGCGGTAGTGAAGCGCCAGTGACTCGCCGGCCTCGAGCGGGGCATCGAAGACCCAGTAGGCGACGATATTGTCGTGGGTTTCGTCCGGTGTGGGCAGCTCGACGAGCTCCACGTGGCCCGGGCCCCAGTTCGCCAGCGGTTCGACCCACTGGCTCGGGCGGCGATGGTAGCGTGCTTCCATGTCCAGGTAGCGGTCGAAATCTCGCTCGCGCTGCATCAAGCCAAATCCGGCCGGGTCGTCGTCGCTGAAAAGCGACAGGCGCGTGTCGCTCGGATTCGAGAGCGGGCGCCAGATCCACTCGTTCTGGCCCGTGTGCATCAAAAGCCCGTCAGAGTCGTGTACCTGGGGGCGGAAATCGTCCGGCCGATGAGCGGTGACATCACCGAAGGCGAACATGCTGGTGAGCGGGGCGACGCCGAGCTTGTCGATATCCTCGCGAGCAAAGAGCTCGGCTTCGACCTCGAGGTTCGTCTGCTCGCCCGGCGTGAGCGTAAAGCGGTAGGCGCCGCTGATCGATGGGCTATCCAGCAGCGCCAGAAAGGTGAGCGTCTGATCGCCTTGCTGGGGTTTGAAAAACCAGAACTCGCTAAACCGGGGAAACTCTTCTGGCTTGCTCGAGGCGGTATCGATGGCGAGCCCACGGGCGGAGAGGCCGTACACCTGGTCGCGCCCGACCAGGCGAAAGTAGCTGGCGCCGAGAAACGCCGCGACCTCGTCGCGGTAGTCGGGGTCGTTGATCGGGTAGTGCAGGCGAAAGCCGGCGTGGCCGCTATCAATGAGGTCTTCACTGGAAAGCGCCCGGGCCTGGCCTTCGTAGCGAAAATCGTCGCGCTCGAAAGGCAGCGGCTCGCTCTGGCCGTCGTCGATGATATTGAGGGTGACGGGTTCCTTGAATAGAAAGCCGCTGTGAAACAGCTGCAGCGAAAACGGGCTTTCGTCGCGCCAATAGGCCCGTTCGGGGGCGAAGCGAATCTGGCGGTAGGCGTCGTAGTCCAGGTTCTCGAGAGCGCTTGAAAGCGGGGCGTTGGGGGGCGTGTACGGGGCCTCGGCCAGCGTTTTGGCGCGCTCGATAACGTTATCGAAAAAGGTGTCGTCTGCCTGGGAGATCGAGGCGTTCGCCAGTCCAAGCGCGATAAGCCACTGTGTGCCAATACGACCTTTCATAAACGGGGTCCCTTCCTTCAAAGGCCATGGGTAATCAATTACCTGGCACCGGAATCGGTTTTTATAACTATTATGGCAGCGGGCGTTTTGACTATCGTTATGTTCCCGGGCAAGCTCGAACGCCCTTGTCCAACGTTCAAACCACTATAGCGATGCGTGAGCGTTTAACGAAAGTACGCGCGCCACGCATTCACTATAAAGGTTACTCTTCGCCTCGCCTACAGGGTTTTTGCTCATGCCGTTGATGATGCCATGCTTCGCGTTTTAATCGCCGCCACTGCGCTGAATATCATGCTGGTCGCGCCGCTTTGGTGGCGCTTTGAACGCCTGGGGATGCCGCTGGTCGCGCTCGAGGTGTGGATGCTTGCTCCGGCCTTGGCGCTGATTCCCGCGCGCGGTTGGCGTCGGCTGCTGGCGGCGCTGGTCGTTTTATGGGTGGGGTTGGTCAGCGCTGCCCACCTGGGCGACGCTGCCACCCACGCCGCTTTTGGTCGCGCGCTGAATCTGTATCTCGACGTGCCGCTCGTGCGTTCGATCTATCATCTGCTCTCCGGCAACGTCGGCAAACTCGCCGGCACCTTGATCATGGCGCTTGGCGCGCTGTCACTCGTGGGCATGCTGCTATTGATCTATGCGCTGCTTTCGCCCAAACGCGCGCTCTCGCTCGAGCGGGTGTCGGGGAAGGCAGCGGCCGCGCTCGCGGTGTTAGCGCTGGTGCTTTGCGGGCTTCACTACCAGGGTCTGCGCGTCGTCGAGCGTGGGGCGCTGCCACTCATCGACACCACGCGTTTTCAAATCGAGCAGGTGCGGGCGACCCACCAGGCGCGGCTGGCGTTCGAGGCCGAGCTCGAGCAGCGCCCGCTCGAGGCCCAGGCGCTGCCCGGGCTTGCCGGACGTAACGTGCTGTTGACGTTCATCGAGTCCTACGGGGTGAGCGCGCTGATTGATCCGCGCTACGCGAAGCTGATTCGAGCGACCCTTGACGAGATGGACTCGCGCCTGGAAGCGCGGGGGATTGGCGTGGTCTCTGGGCTTTTGGAGGCGCCGATACGCGGCGGCCAGTCCTGGCTTGCCCACGCCAGCGTGCTCAGCGGGCGCTGGATCGACAACCAGCTCTGGTACCGGCTGATGCTCGAAAGCCCCCACGCGAGCCTGGTCGATGACTTCCACGCCACCGGTCAGCGCTCGCTCACCGTCATGCCAGGCATTACGCTGGCCTGGCCCGAGGGGCTCGCCTACGGCTTTCAGGAGATTCGCACCGCGCGCAACCTGCCCTATCAGGGCCCGGCGCTCAACTGGGTAACCATGCCGGATCAGTTCACGCTGGACTACGTGGCGCGGCGCCAGCTCGACCGGGGGCCGCTGTTCGCTCAGATCACGCTGATCTCGAGTCACGCGCCCTGGACGCCGATTCTACCGGTACTCGAGAATTGGGCGATGATCGGCGATGGGTCGATCTATGGTCCCTGGGAAAACGCCGCCGATCCGCCCGAGGTGCTGTGGCAGGACCTGGAGCGCATTCGCGATCACTACGGCTGGTCGGTGAACTACTCGGTGGCAAGCGTGGCAGGCTTTGCCGAGCGCGCGCTGGATGAAACGGGGCTTTTGATCGTCATGGGCGATCATCAGGCCGCGCCCTTGATCACCGGCGAGAACGCAAGCGCAGCGGTGCCGGTTCACGTGTTCAGTCGCGACCCGGCCCTTTTGGACGCCTTTCGCAAGCGCGGCTTCGTCGATGGGGCGCTGCCGGCACTCGATGATACCGAGCGCGCGCCCCGTATGAGCGAGTTACGCCACTGGCTGCAGGAGGATTTCGGCGACGGCGCTGCGTCTAAAAACGCAAAGACAGCGAACGGGGCGGCTCAGTAAAGGCGGTAGCTTTTGACGTTGGCCACGCCCTGGGTCTCCTCGACGACCTTGCGATAGCGCTTGTACTCCCACTGGTACTGCGCCGGGTCGAGCGCGATCGAGGCCTCGACGCTTGCGTTGACGCCGGTGGCAGAGGTGACGTCCTCCTCGCTGTAGACACGGTCGTCGGCATCGAGAAAGTGAATCGCAAAGCCCTTGCCCGGCACTCTGAGCGCCACGCCGGTGACCACCCGCGCCTTGGTGCGGGCGACCAGTTTGGGTAACAGCGTGGCGGTATAGGCGCTGCGCCCGAAAAACGGCGCGAACACGCCGCTGCCCCAGCTCGGCTCCTGGTCCGGCAGAATGCCGATCGCTTCAGAACGCTTGAGCGCTTTCAGAAGTGCGGCCACGCCGCGCGGGTTGGTCGGCACGAGACTCGCCCCCATGCGCTCGCGGCCGTGGCGGATGATAGGCTCGAGCTCTGCGATCTTGGGCGGCTCGTACATGGCGGTGAAAGGAAAGTGGCTCGACAGCCAAAAATTGAGCACTTC
This sequence comes from Halomonas sp. PAMB 3264, assembly GCF_031954245.1. Taxonomy (NCBI): domain Bacteria; kingdom Pseudomonadati; phylum Pseudomonadota; class Gammaproteobacteria; order Oceanospirillales; family Halomonadaceae; genus Halomonas; species Halomonas sp. PAMB 3264. The sequence goes on along the minus strand of NZ_CP134866.1, from coordinate 2,695,251 downwards.
CCAGTTGCCGAAGTGGGGCGCCAGCACGATCACCCCGCGCCCGTCAGCGCGGGCGCTGTCGAGCTTGTCGCGCCCGTGCACCTCGAGAATATGCGCCTGGACCGTTTCGGGCGGGGCGAGCCAGGCGTGGCCCAGCTCCAGCATGGTGGCCGCCGAGTGGCGAAGGCTTTGCCGGGCCAGCGCCTTGCGGGTGCGGATCGGCATGTCCGGGTAGACCACGGCCAGGTTGGTATGGGTGACCCGGCGCTCGCGCTTGCTGAGCCCGTAAACTGCCGGGCCCAAAAGCCGCGCCCCGCGCCAGAGCGACGTGAGCGACCAGCGCGACAGGCGTCGCCACAGCGCATTGATGGTGCGCGCCTGCAGCGCCTGCAGACGAGAAGAGTTCGATCCGCTCATGGTCTACAGCAGCCACCCGTTGACGTCACTCGGCGGGCGCTTGTCCTGAATGCCCTTGAACCCTTTCACGCAGCGCACGATGAACCACACCGCGACCGCCAGCAGCAGCGGAAACCCGATCAGTACCAGGGTGAGCAGCGAGGCCACGCTGAGATACAAAAGCCCGATCCAGAAGGTGCGGATCTGATAGCGGTAGTGCTCGTCGAGCCAGTGCGGGCCGCGGCCGTGATAGACGTAGGCGACGATCACGCCGACGATCACGGTAAAGCCGGTGAAAAAATTGGCCAGATAGAGCGCATAGACCACCAGCGCGACGGTGGTATCGGCCTTGGGAGCCGGCTCGCGCGTCTCCTCATGAACGCGCTCGTTGACGACTTCACCCTCGATGGGCTCTTCATTCGCGTTGTGGCGCATGCGTGCTCCTTCACTCAAAGATGTTCGCCTCGCGGGCGCCCAGGCCGCCCATGATAGCGCGCCGGGCGGGGCTTATCATTACGTCAAAGGCCGATTCAGCGTCCCAGCGGGCGGCAGATTTCCAGTAGATTGCCGTCCGGGTCGCGCAGATAGACCGACTCGATGGCGCCGTTGGCGCCCTGGCGCTCCACCGGGCCAAGCTCGATCTCGACCGAGAGTGCTGCCAGGTGGTCCATGAACTCGGCAAGCGGCAGCTGACAACGCAGGCAAAGATCCAAACTGCCAGGCGTCGGGGTGGCGGAGATCGGCGCGATATCGGTGTCGGTCTGGTGCAATCTGAGCGCGGTGTCGCCCAGCATCAGGTCGACCCGCTGGGCGTCGCGGTAGCGCACGTCGAGTCCCAGCACGCGGGAGTAGTAATCCACCGCGCGCCCCATGTCGGTCACCGTGACTACCAAATGGTCCAGGCCTGAGAGCATGCCACCTTCCTTCGATCAGTTTTGAAAGCCTCATCTTACCCTGGCCGCTCCCGCCGGGCATGCAAAATGACGCCTGCACCAGCGTGGTGCGGCGCGGCGGGCGTTCGAGCGATCGATTTAAGCGATAAAAAGCGTTGACTTTAGGGCCTTGCGCGTAATAATTGCGCGCCCGTTTTCCTGCCAGACTGTGTTCTCTAATCGATTGTTTACCGATCGGTGCTTAATCAATCGACGGTCGGCAGCGAAGGGGTGGTGGGTTTCAGCGCTTCTGGACAAGGCAGGGTGAGGTGGGCATGTCGCGGCAACTGTTGGCTATGGCGCTTGCGCCGCTTTTGGGACTTTTCATTCTGGGCATCGGCAACGGCTTTCTGGCCACGCTGATCACCCTGCGTCTGGACGCGGCGGGCGAATCCGCCACGCTGATCGGTGTCGTGTCGTCGGCCTACTTCATCGGGCTCGCCTTTGGCGCCATGTTCAACGACCGCCTGCTGCTACGCATCGGCCACATTCGCGCCTACGGAAGCTTTGCATCCTTGGTGGCGGTCACCGTGTTGCTGCAAGGGCTCTTCTTCGACCCCTGGGCCTGGTTCGCGCTGCGGTTGATCGGCGGCTGGGCGACGGTCGGGGTATATCTGGTCATCGAGAGCTGGCTTTTGACCGTCGGCGACCAAAAGGTGCGCGGCCGGCTGCTCGCGCTCTACATGATCGCGCTCTACGCCGCCGGCGTGGTGGGCCAGCTGCTGCTCGGCGTGACCAACGCCATGGGTGATTCCGCGCCGTTCATGGTCATTGGCCTTTTGGCGTCGCTTTCTGTTCTGCCCATGGCCATGATTCCGCGCGTCTCGCCACTGATCGAGCACGCCGAGCCCTTGCCGCCGCACCGGCTGATCACCATGACCCCGACCGGCGTGATGGGCAGTTTGGGGTCGGGCATGGTGGTGGCCGCGGCCTACTCGCTGCTGCCGCTCTACCTGCAGCGTATCGGCATGAGCGTAAGCCAGGTCGGGCAGATGATGGCGGTGGTGATTCTCGGCGCCATGCTGCTGCAGTATCCGATCGGGCGCTGGTCGGATCGCCACGACCGCCAGATGGTGCTGATCGGGATCAGCGCGTTTTGTATCGTCATTTCCGGGGCGATGCTGTGGCTTCCGCTCTCCACGCCATTGCTGGCGGTACTGCTGTTTCTGCTCGGCGGCGGCGTGTTCGCCTTCTACCCGGTCGCGGTGAGTCACGCCGCCGACCGCGCCCCGGCGGGCGCGTTGGTGCGCATGAGCCAGGGGCTCTTGTTGATCAACTCCATTGGCGCCACCGTCAGCCCGCTTTTGATCTCACCGGTGATGACGGCGGTGGGCGATACCGGGCTTTTTTGGGCCTTCGGTGCGATGAGCCTGTTCTTTTTGCTGTTCTTTGGCTGGCGACGCAGCGTGCGTCCGGCGCCGCTGCCGGTGGCGCCGTTCACCGCCACGACCCCCATGTCCAGTGCCGGCGCCGAGCTCGTCATCACCGAAGAGCTGGTGCAGGGGGCGCTGGAGCACGAGCACCTGGAGGATCTCTCCCAGGTACTGCCGGAGGTTCACGTGGCGGAGCCGGTGGTCGGCCCGCCGGCGGCGGACGAAGTGCACATCACCTACTTTGATGACGTCGAAACCGTCGAAATCCACCGCCCCCACCGCGTGCCTTGAGCGCCGCATCAAAGCGAACGTTCCCGGCGTCGCTTATCAGCTGACGTGATACCTTGGATGAATAGTGTCAAAACGCTCGTTTGACTACCATGAGTCGATCGTGCGGTTTTAACGCCCAGGCGCTTCAGGGCGTCACTCTATTCAAGCCAAGGAGTTGCCATGAAGGATTATGTCGCACCGGTTCGCGATCTACGCTTCGTTCTCGAGGAGATGCTTTCGCATCGCTCGCTATCGCTGCCCGGTTTCGAAGAGGCCTCGCCGGATCTGGTCGAGGCGGTGCTCGAAGAGGCCGCCAAACTGGCCGGCGACGTGTGGGGCCCGCTCAACCGCGTGGGCGACCAGCAGGGCGCGACGCGTCACCCGGACGGCAGCGTGACCACCGCCGAGGGCTTCGCTGCCGCCTACCAGGCCTATGTCGAAGGCGGCTGGAACGGCATCGGCGTATCCAATGCGCTGGGCGGGCAGAATCTGCCGGAAGTGGTCGCAAGCGCGGTGCAGGAGATGCTTCATGGCGCCAACATGGCGCTTGGCCTTTGCCCGATGCTCACCGCCGGGGCAATCGAAGCGCTGGCGCACCACGGAAGCGACGCGCTCAAAAAGATCTACCTCACCCCGCTGGTCGAAGGCCGCTGGACCGGCACCATGAACCTGACCGAACCCCAGGCGGGGTCCGATCTCTCCAAGGTACGCACCAAAGCCGTTCCCGAAGGGGATCACTACCGCATCAGCGGCCAGAAGATCTATATCACTTGGGGCGAGCACGACGCCGCCGAAAACATCGTCCATCTGGTGCTGGCGCGCAAGCAGGGCGCCCCGGAGGGCAACAAGGGTATTTCGCTGTTTCTGGTGCCGAAGTTTCTGGTCAATGACGACGGTTCGCTCGGCGAGCGCAACGACGTCGTCTGCGCCTCGCTCGAGCACAAACTCGGCATTCACGGCTCGCCCACCTGTACGCTCAGCTTCGGCGAGCAGGGCGGGGCCGTGGGCTATCTCGTCGGTGACGAGGGCCGCGGGCTCAACCACATGTTCACCATGATGAACGAGGCGCGTCACAAGGTCGGTATCCAGGGCATTGGCGTGGCCGAGCGCGCCTGCCAGCACGCGCTGGCCTACGCCAATGAGCGCGTGCAGGGCAAACTCTCCAAAGAGCGCGGCGGTGTCGAGACCACCATTGGCGAGCACTTCGACGTCAAACGGATGCTGCTTTCCATGCGTGCGCGCACCGACGCACTCCGGGCGCTGGCGCTTTACTGCGCCGGTCAGCTCGATATCGCGCGCAACAGCGAAGATGCCGGCGAGCGCGAGGCGGCTCAGGCCCTGGTCGACGTGCTGATTCCCATCGTCAAAAGCTTCTCCACCGACCAGGCCGTTGATATTGCCTCCACCGGCATTCAGGTGCACGGCGGCATGGGCTACGTCGAGGAGACCGGCGCCGCCCAGCTTCTGCGCGACGCCCGCATCGCGCCGATCTACGAAGGCACCAATGGTATTCAGGCGCTGGATTTGGCCGGGCGCAAGCTGCAGCGCGACGACGGCCAGGCGATGACGCGGCTGATCGAGCGGGTCGAGCAGACCGCACAGGCGCTCGGTAAGGACGCAGCGCTTGCAGGGCTTGGCAGAGCGCTTGGCCAGGGCATTGAAGCTCTGCGTGCGGCGATGGCCATCGTGCTCGAAGAGGGCCGACACGAGACGCGCGGCGTCGACGCCGTGCAGGCCTACGCCACGCCGTTTCTATCGCTTTCCGGCCACGTGCTGTGCGCCTGGCAAATGGGCGAGGCGGCGCTGATCGCCAGCCGCGCCGACCAAAGCGATCCGTTCTATCAGGCCAAGCTCGCCAGCGCCCGCTTTGCGATCACCCAGTGGCTACCGGTGGGCCTGGCCCAGCGCGCGGTGATCGAGGCGGGAGTCGAGTGTCTGGAGGCGTTCGATAGCCGCGCCCACTAGGCGAACCGGCGCCGGGCGCCCAACGTTCGACGCCCGGCGCACGACCATTCCAGCACAATAAAGACAACAGGACGGCCCATGAACACGATCTTCGAGCAGGATCTGCCGCCGACGCCGGCGAACTACGTAGCGCTGTCGCCGCTGACGTTCATCGAGCGCTCGGCGGCGGTGTATCCGGACTACCCGGCCGTGGTTTACGGCGGGCGTCGCTTAAGCTGGGCAGAGACCTGGTCGCGCTGTCGCCGGCTTGCCAGCGGCCTTGAAAAGCGCGGCATCGAACCCGGCCAGACCGTGGCCGCCATGCTGCCCAACGTACCGGCCATGTTCGAGGCGCACTTCGGCGTGCCGCTGGCTGGCTGCGTGCTCAATACGCTCAACATCCGTCTGGACGCCCACGCCATTCACCACATGCTCGCCCACGGCGAGGCGAAGGCGGTTTTGGTCGACCCGGAGTTCAAGGATGTCATCAAACAGGCGGTGGAGGGGCTGGCCGACAAGCCGCTGCTCATCGACGTACGCGATGAGGAGTTTTTCGGCGAGTCGACAGGCATCGGCGAGATAGAGTACGAGGCGCTGCTGCAAGAGGGCGACCCGGACTACGCCTATCGGTTGCCAAATGATGAGTGGCAGGCCATTTCGCTGAACTACACCTCCGGCACCACCGGTGACCCGAAGGGCGTGGTGTATCACCATCGCGGGGCGTATCTCAACGCGGTGAGCAACATCATGGAGTGGGCGATGCCCCACCATCCGGTCTATCTCTGGACCCTGCCGATGTTTCACTGCAACGGCTGGTGCTTCCCCTGGTCGATCGCCGCTCGCGCCGGGGTCAACGTGTGCCTGCGAAAGGTGGACCCGGCGCGTATCAACGCGCTGATCGAGGAGGAGCGGGTGACCCACTTCAGCGGCGCGCCGATCGTGCTCAACGCGCTGGTGAATCTGCCGGAGGCGCAAAAGCGCGTCTTCGACCATCCGGTCAAGGCGACGACCGCTGGTGCGGCGCCGCCGGCTTCCATCATTGCCGGGGTCGAGAAGCTGGGCATCGAGGTCACCCACGTTTACGGTTTGACCGAGGTGTACGGACCGGTGACGGTGTGCGCCTGGCACGACGCCTGGGATGCATTGCCCCTCGAAGCGCGGGCCAAAATCAAGGCCCGCCAGGGCGTGCGCTATCATATGCTCGAGGCGCTGTGCGTCGCCGACCCGCAGACGCTCGAGCCCGTCCCCCGCGATGGTCAGGCCATTGGCGAGATCCTGATGCGCGGCAATAACGTCATGAAGGGCTACTTGAAGAACGTTGATGCGACCCAAAAGGCGCTTGCCGGCGGCTGGTACCACACCGGTGACCTGGCGGTCTGGCACGAGGATGGCTATATCGAGATCAAGGACCGCTCCAAGGACATCATCATCTCCGGCGGTGAAAACATCTCGACCATCGAAGTGGAGAGCGCGCTTTACGACCACCCCGCCGTGGAAGCCGCGGCGGTCGTGGCCCGGCCGGATGAAAAGTGGGGCGAGACGCCCTGCGCCTTCGTCACCCTGAAGCCAGGTTACAACGATATCGATGAAGCCGCGATCATCGCCCACTGCCGCGAGCGGCTGGCGGGCTTCAAGGTCCCCAAAACGGTCGTTTTCAGCGAGCTGCCGAAAACCTCTACCGGCAAGATCCAGAAGTTCGTGCTGCGCGACGAAGCCCGAGGGCTCGACCAACGCTAGCACCAGCGCGAATTACCCGTTCGCTAACGCAACCAACTGGGAGTCAGCATGAGCGACAACGTGATCGAAAAAAACGATAACGACGGTATCGTAACGCTTACCTTCAATCGCCCCAAGGCGCTGAACGCGCTCAACAGCGACGTACTAAAAGCGCTTGCCGCCCACCTGAGCGAACTCGAGGGCCAGACCAATCTTCGCGCCGTTCTTTTGACCGGCGCCGGCGAGAAAGCCTTCGTGGCCGGGGCGGACATCACCGAAATGCGCGACAAAACGCCCGAGCAGGCGCGCGCTTTCGCCGCCCAGGCGCTTTCCACCATCAAGCGCCTTGAGCGTCTTCCGGTGCCGGTCGTGGCGCTGGTCAACGGGTTCTGCCTGGGCGGCGGCTGCGAGTTGGCGCTGGCCTGCGACTGGGCAGTGGCCAGCGACAACGCCATCTTCGGCCAGCCGGAGGTTTTGCTCGGCGTGATTCCAGGCTTTGGCGGCACCCAGCGCCTGCCGCGCCGTGTCGGCCCGGCCATGGCGATCGATCTGGTCACCACCGGGCGCAAGATCGATGCCCAAGAGGCGCTACGTATCGGACTGGTCAACCGCGTCATGTCTCAAGCCGAGCTTTCAAGCTACGCCGAGGAGCTGACCAAACAGTTGGGTGGCAACGGCCGCCAGGCGGTGCGCGCCGCCAAGCAGGCGGTCCACGACGGGTTGGATCAGGACCTGGACAGCGCTCTGGCGCTCGAAACGAGCCTGTTCGCCTTCTGCTTTGCGGGAGAGGAGCAGAAAGAGGGCATGAGCGCATTTGTGGAGAAGCGCAAGGCGAACTTTTAAGTCGGCACCAACAAAAAAAGCGGGCCTCGGCCCGCTTTTTCGTGCTCGCTCTATCCGGCGGGCCAGAGCTCGATGAGCACCTTGCCGGAGCGTTCGGAGTCCTTGGCGATAGCAAAGGCGTTTTGCGCATCGCTTGCCGGCAGCACATGGGTAATGACATCGTCAAAGCGCGCGTCTTTCGCCAGCAGGGCAATCGCTTCGTCGATCTCGTGGCTGAAACGAAAGCAGCCGCGCAGCTGAACTTCCTTTGAAATCAGCGGTGCCAGGGCAATGGGCTGCGCGGTCGCGGGCATCATGCCGATCTGGGCGATGATGCCCGCACGCCGCACCGCGTTGATCGCGCCGTTGATGGAGGCGGGCACGCCGGTGCACTCCAGCACCACATCGAAGGCCTCGTCGGGGAGTGCCTGCTCATTGATGCGATAGGTGGCCGAAACGCCCAGCGCTTGTGCGCGCGCGAGCGGGCCTTCGAGCACATCGGTGATGCTCACCTCGCGTGCTCCCTTGGCCAGCGCCGCCGCGGCGGCGAGTAGCCCGATCGGCCCGGCGCCGCACACCAGCACGCGCTGGTCGGCGACGCCGCCGGCCACCTCGATACCGTGCAAGGCCACCGCCAACGGCTCGGCAAGCGCCGCCCGCGATAGCGGAAGCGAAGCGGGCAGCACGCGAATCATGGACGGGTCCACGTCGAGATACTCACTCATGCCGCCCTGGGTGTGGGGCCAGGTCGAGGCCGACCCGAGATAGGCGCCCTGGGGCCAAAGATGCGGTTTCTCTTCAAGGCCCGGCTCGCAAATGCCGAAGGTCGCCGGGTGCAGCGTGACTGGCGTGCCCGGCTCGAACGTACCGCTGGGGTCTTGTTCGATCACGCCGGCCATTTCGTGCCCGGGAATCAGCGGTTCGCGCACCACGAACGCGCCGTTGGCCCCTTCGTGATAGTAGTGAAGGTCCGACCCGCAAATGCCGCCGAAGGCCATGCGCAGCCGCACCTTGTGGGCGGCCAGCGCCGGCAGTGAGCGGGTCTCTTCGCGCAGGTCCTGCTTGCCGTGAATGACTAATGCTTGCATAGGGTGTTTCCTCTGGAGGGCCGTCAAACGACCGACGTCATGCCGCCATCGACGAAAATGTTCTGTCCCGACACGAAACTCGACGCCCCGGAGCACAAATAGATCAGCGTGCCGACCAGCTCGTCGAAATGCCCCCAGCGCTGTGCCGGCGTGCGCTTTTCCACCCAGGCGTTGAAGTCCGGGTCTTGCCATAGCGCGGTGTTCATCTCGGTCTTGAAGTAGCCAGGCGAAATACAGTTGACCTGGATGTTGAAGCGCGCGAGATCCGCCGCCATTCCCTGCGTCAGCAGGGCCACGCCGCCCTTGGTCGCGGAGTAGGGCGCAATGGTTTCCCGGGCGAGCTTCGACTGTACCGAGCCGATATTCACGACCTTGCCCGAGCCGCGCTCGCTCATGGCGCGAGTGACGACTTGAGAGACGTAAAACACGCTCGACAGGTTGGTCGCGACCAGCGCATCCCAGTCGTTGGGCGCGAATTCGTTGAACGGCGCCCGGCGCTGCAGGCCGGCGTTATTGACCAGAATGTCCGGTGCGCCGCAGCGCTCGACCAGCGCCTCGAGCGCCTCTTTGGCGGCTCTAGCATGGGTGACATCGAAACTCACGGCCTCGACGCGTGCGCCGGTTTCCTCGGCCAGCGCCTGCGCCTGACGCTCGACCTGAGCCTGCTCACGGCCGTGCAGAACGACGCGTGCTCCCTGCTGGGCAAGGCCCCGCGCCAGGGCGTTACCCAGCCCCCGGGAGGAGCCGGTCACCAGTGCGAGTTTATCCTGAATGTCGAAAAGTGTCGGGTTCATGCGGTTTTCCTGGACATGCGGTTTGACTAGAAAAGGACGAAGATCACATAAGCGAAGACGAAGCCGACCAAAGACTCGAGCGCCTGCTGTACCGTCCAGGTCTTGAGCGTGGTCTTGACGTCCATACCCAGAAGCCGGCCGACGAGCCAGAAGCCCGAGTCGTTGACGTGGCCGGCGAAGACCGAGCCCGCGGCAGTGGCCAGCGTGATCGCCACGATCTGCATGGCGCTAAAGTCGGCGCCGGCAACGGCCGGGGCCATGAGGCCGGCGGCGGTCACCAGTGCCACGGTCGCCGAGCCCTGGGCCAGGCGCAGGATGACCGCGATCAGGTAAGCCGCCACGATGACGGAAAAGCCCAGATCGCCCAGCGAATCGGAGAGCGCATCGCCAATGCCGGAGGCGCGCAGCACGCCGCCGAACATGCCGCCGGCGCCGGTGATCAATACCACCGAGCAGATCGGGCCGAGCGAGGAGTCCAGCACTTTCTCCAGCGCATTGCCCTCGACCCCGCGACGCCGGCCCAGCACCAGCATGGCGACCAGCGCGGAAATCAACAGCGCCACCGGCGTGCTGCCAAGCGCCCGCATCAGCTGAAACCACCCCTGGTCGCTGTCCACCGCGCCCAGCGAGCGCAGAAAGTCCAGCCCCGTATTCATGAAGATGAGCAAAAGCGGCAGCAGGAGCATGAAGATCACCGTACCGACCGCTGGCGGGTGGGTGACCTCATCGTCCTTCACTTCACCAAACAGCGCCTTGTCGAGTGGAAATGGGTGGCGTTTGGCGACGAACTGGCCCCACATGTAGCCGGAAATCCACCAGAGCGGAAAGGCGATGACGACGCCGGTGAGCATCAAAAGCCCGAGGTTGGCGTCATACAGTTCGGCAGCGGTGACCGGCCCCGGGTGGGGTGGCAAAAACACGTGCATGACCGAAAACGCCGCGGCGGCGGGCATGGCATACAAGAGAATCGGCCCGCCAAGCCGGCGGCCCACGGCGAAGATGATCGGCAGCATGACGATCAAACCGGCGTCGAAAAAGATCGGAAAGCCCATCAGCAGCGAGGCGACGCCAAGGGCAAGCGGCGCGCGCTGCTCGCCGAACAGGGTAATCATGCGATCCGCCAGCACGCGTGCGCCGCCGGAGTGCTCGACGAGCTTGCCAAGCATGGCGCCAAGACCCACCAGCAGCGCCACGGCGCCGAGTGTGCCGCCAAAGCTCTGCACCAGCGTCGGCACGATGGCGTCATAAGGAATGCCGGTGACCAGCGCGGTCAAAAAGCTGACCGAAATCAGGGCGAGAAAGGCGTGCACCTTGAATCTGATGATCAGCAGCAGCAGTAACAGCACGGCAGCGGTAGCAATGCCCAGCAAGGGGCCTGCCGACATCGTTTGTGTCCATCCGTCCATAAGCAGGCTCCGGGGTCTAAAGTGGGACGATCAACGTGTAATGTTATCGGTAACATCGAGGCATACGCATGGTAGATCATCGCCACGTCCCGCAGACACTCGACCTTCGTTTAAGACCCGCGGCAGCGAATCCGTTACACTGACCGCCAAACGACTCTGGATACGACCGATGGCTCTAAGCGCGACCCCCTATAAAGTGGATCTGAATCTGACCGATCTGGATCGCAACGTGTATGAAACGCTGCGTTTCACCGTGGCCCGGCACCCCTCCGAGACCGAGGAGCGGCTCTGCGCGCGGCTGCTGGCGTTTGTTCTCTGGTACGGCGAGGCGCTGGGCTTTGGCCGGGGGCTATCGGATGTCGACGAGCCGGCACTTTGGGAGAAAAGCCTGGACGGGCGCGTGCTGCACTGGATCGAGGTGGGTCAGCCCGACGCCGAGCGCTTGACCTGGTGCTCGCGGCGCGCCGAGCGAGTATCGCTGCTCGCTTACGGGCGCACGGAGCAGTGGGAAGCGAAGGTGCTGCCCGGCGTGTCGTCGCTGAAGAATTTGCACGTAGCGAGTTTGCCGGAGCAGGCGCTGGCGCAGATAGCGACAGAGTTGCCGCGAGCGATCAATTGGGCGGTCATGATCAGCGACGGCGCGCTTTACGTGACCGACGATCGCGGCCAGCACGAAATCACCCCGCAATGGCTCGTGCGCGAGCGCTAAAAAACCGATCCACGCGTTCGACGTCGGGAGAGGGTCTGACAGGCCTTGAGGATTGTTCGAGTCGCTTGCCGAACGCTTGTTTGATTACATACAATCAAAAACGTTTATAAGCGAATTTTATAAGCGAATTTGCTCAGCGTGAGGCATTTTTCTCAAGGCGCTCATCACGACTATGCTTACCCGATCCCCGAATCTCCAAGGAAAGAGACATGCGCATTCCTTCTGCCGCAAGGCGGAACCCACTGATCTTGTCCATCACACTGGCGCTGACGTCGCCACTGGCGTTGGCAGACGATAGCCGTTTTACGTTCAAGATCGAAAACGATGGCTTGGCAAGCGCCGACGATGGCCACTTCACCAGTGGGTTCGAGCTCAACTACGGCTATGCGCCGTCACCTGATAGCTGGACACAGCGCCTGGCGGCCGCGCTACCCGAGCCGATCATCGGCGAGGCCGACCAGGCAGCGTTTCGTTTGGTGCATCAAATCTACACCCCGAACGATATTCAACAGCCGCAGTTGATCGAAAGCGATCGCCCCTACGCCGGGCTCGTGTTCGGCGGCGTGTCGCTTTATGAAGACGCGCCGATGACATCGAACATCACGCGATCGACGGATCTACATTTGGACGTGGGGCTGGTGGGGCCGTCGTCGCTGGCCGACAGCATTCAGCGCGAAGTTCACCACGTCACCGGCAGCGACCGCCCGCGCGGGTGGGATAACCAGCTAAGTGACGAGCCGCTTTTGAACCTTACCCTGCGCCGCCAGTGGTGGGTCGATACGCCCCTGGCCGGCAAGCAGTTCGCCCACGGGCCGAGCGTGGGCGCGGCGCTGGGTAATCTCTACACCTACGCCAGCGCCGGTTACAGCGTACGCTGGGGCGACGACGCCAGCGGCGTACCGACGCTGACGCCCAACCCGGGCAATCGCGGGCAGTTCGACGCGACCCGCGGGTGGCAGTGGTACCTGTTTGCCAGCGTCGACGGCTACTACATGGCGCACAATCTGACGCTGGACGGCAACGTTTTTTCGTCGAGCCATTCGGTGGATCGTAAGGAGTGGGTAGGCGACGCCTCCGCGGGGCTGGCGCTTGGCTGGAACGATTGGCAGGTCAACTACGCCATGCTGGCGCGCTCGCGCGAGTTCGACGGCCAGCAAAGCCACGACGCCATCGGCTCGATTACCCTGACCAAACGTTTCTAAATCACCGAGGCGATCTATCCTTGGAGTGTTTACATTCCGAGAGGATCGCTTCATGGCGAAAGCGCCGTTTCCCCACACCCCCGATGGCCGTTACTTCGTGGCTAAAAACCGACTCTGGCGCGCCACCAATCCAGCGCTTGACGACGACGAAGAGCAAACTCACGTCAACGCGTTGATGAAGGCGCGCCGCGCGGTCAAGACCGCCAAGGATCAGAACGACGACGAGGCGCTCAAAAAAGCCAGAAGCGAGGTGCAAAAGGCGAAGGTCGCGCTTGGCGAGCGCGGCCCGGTGTGGTGGGACGACGGCGCGCCGGACGAAAACGAGCGCGCTCCGGAAAACAGCTCCTACGCCGAGTGGTGGCGTGAGTATCAAAAGCGCCACGGCGACCCGACCTGACGCGATTGGCATCATCCGCCTTGGCTCCTTGCCCTGAGTGACTACACTCAATGTCCATGGATCAAAAAGCGGCGATTACCGATGGATATGATGTTCTTTAGTGGCTGGGAAAGCCTGGTACGCACGCTGGTGGTCGGAGTGCTCGCTTATGTCGTGCTGATTGCGTTCTTGCGTCTCTCCGGCAACCGCACGCTCTCCAAGATGAACGCCTTCGACATGATCGTTACGGTGGCGCTGGGCTCGACGCTGGCGACGGTGCTGCTTTCAAAAGACGTGGCGCTGGCCGAAGGTACGCTGGCACTGGCGCTTTTGATCGCGCTTCAGTACCTGATTACGTGGCTGAGTGTGCGGGTCGGCTGGGTCAAACGCGCCGTCACCGGCGAGCCCTTGATGCTTTTATACGAAGGTGAGTTTCTGAAACAAGCGCTCTACCGGGCGCGCGTCACCGAAGACGAGGTGCACTCGGCGGTACGCGCAAGCGGGCTTTCGAGCGTGGCCGACGTGTCTGCGGTGGTGCTCGAAACCGACGGCTCGCTCAGCGTAGTCACTCAAACACCTGCGCAAAAGCGCTCGAGTCTCGAGGACGTGCGCCGCCTGTGATCAGACGTTGACGCCTGACGGTACCCGCCAATGACAACGGCCCCGAAAGGGGCCGTTTTGCGTTTGAACACCATCAGACGTCACTGCTTGTCCTGGGTCTTGTGTTCGAAATCGCTGGCGTCGTGGCGCTCTCTGAGCTGCTCGCTTTCGTCGCCCTTGACGTTGTTGACCATGCGCCCGCGTTTGACGGCCGGGCGCGCGTCGATCTCATCGGCCCAGCGCATCACGTTCTCGTAGGTGTGCGCCTGCAAAAACTCCGCCGCCTCGTAAACGCGGTTTTTCACCAGCGCCCCGTACCAGGGGAAGATCGCCATGTCGGCGATGGTGTACTCGTCGCCGGCCATGTAGCGGTTCTCGGCCAGGTGTTTATCGAGCACATCGAGCTGGCGCTTCACTTCCATGGTGTAACGATCGATCGGGTACTGGTAGCTTTCCGGCGCGTAGGCGTAGAAGTGGCCGAAGCCGCCCCCGAGCATCGGCGCGCTGCCCATCTGCCAGAAAAGCCAGGAGAGCGTTTCGGTACGTTTGGCAGGCTCATGCGGCAAAAAGGCGTCGAACTTCTCGGCCAGGTAAAGAAGAATCGAACCGGATTCGAAGATCCGCTGGGGCGGATTGGCGCTGTGGTCCATCATCGCCGGGATCTTGGAGTTCGGGTTGATCTCGACGAAGCCGCTGCCGAACTGGTCGCCTTCGCCGATGTCGATCAGGTAGGCATCGTACTCCGCCTGCTCGATGCCTTTTTCCAAAAGCTCCTCGAGCATGATCGTGACCTTGATGCCGTTGGGCGTGGCCAGCGAATAGAGCTGAAGCGGGTGTTTGCCCACCGGCAGCGGCTTCTCTTCCCGCGCGCCCGCCGTTGGGCGGTTAATGTTCGCGAACTTGCCGCCGTTACCGGCCTCCCACTCCCATACGCGGGGCGGCGTGTAGCTATCACTCATCGTCACTGCTCCTTGTCGCTCAATAGTGGCCTATCGATAGGGTGGCGCATCGAGGTGATGGGCGCTTGAAACCCGACCCTTGTAACGTAGCCTCTGGTCATCAATGGGGCTAGTGACACCCGTCTGCAAGGGTGTATGTTGTATTAGTTTTTACGCAAACAAACGAATGAACGACAGGGCTGCAAGATAGAGCTGCGCGACAGAATTTCACAAAAGAACGTCACGACAGAACGTCACGACAGGAGAGGCGAATGCGAACAATCGGGGTGCTGGGCGGCATGAGCTGGGAGTCCACGCAAAGCTACTACCAGGCGTTGAACGAAGGCGTCAATGAGGCGCTGGGCGGCTTTCATTCGGCCTCAATCATCATGGAGAGCGTCGATTTCGCCGAGATCGAGGCGCTGCAGCGCGCCGGTGACTGGCACACGGCCGGCGAGTATTTAGCCCAGGCGGCAAAACGTTTGGAGCACGCCGGCGCGGGCTGTCTGGTGCTGGCCACCAACACCATGCACAAGGTGGCGCCCGCGATCGAGGCGGCCATCGGCATTCCGCTTTTACACATTGCCGACGCCACCGCCGAGCAGTGCCAGAAAGACGGCATCAAGCGGGTTGGGCTGTTGGGTACGCGCTTTACCATGGAGCAGGATTTCTACAAGGCGCGGCTCAAGGAGCGCTACGGCATCGACGTCGTCATTCCCACGGACCAGGAGCGCGAAAGCGTTCACCGGATCATCTTCGAGGAGCTTTGCCGTGGCGAGATAAAGCAAGCGTCGCGAGCGCGCTATCTCGACATCATCGAAGGTCTGCAGACCCGGGGCGCCGAGGCGGTGATTCTGGGGTGTACCGAAATCGCGCTGCTGGTAGAGCAGCGACACACCCGCGTCGTGCTTTTCGATACCACCGCCCTGCACGCGGCGAAGGCGGTGGCCTGGTCGCTGGAAGACGCCGCCAAGCCTTAAACGACGGTCAGGGTAACGTCGATGTTGCCGCGAGTGGCGTTGGAGTAGGGGCAGACGGTGTGCGCTTTCTCGACCAGCGACTGAGCGGCGGGCTTGTCCATGCCGGGCAGGCTCACCTTGAGCTCGACTTCGATGGCAAAGCCGACCTCGACGGCGCCAATGCCCACCAACGCGTCGATGTTCGCATCCGAGGGCAGCTTCACCTTCTCCTGGCTGGCGACGTGCTTGAGCGCGCCGAGAAAGCACGCCGCATAGCCGGCGGCGAAGAGCTGCTCCGGGTTGGTGCCGCTGCCGCCGGCGCCGCCGAGCTCTTTGGGCGTGCTGAGATCGACATCCAGCGCGCCGTCAGAGGATTTGGCGTGGCCTTCGCGGCCGCCGCTAACGTGGGCTTCAGCGCGGTAAGCGATTTTTTCGATAGACATGACATCTCCTTTTCGTGAGCAAAAGACGGGGGTAGATCGTTGGAACCCATAAGCTGGAGGTAATGTAGTACCTCTTTGCCCATATCGCTATTGTTGGACGTTAGTCGAAGCAAGGGCGTTTTGCTTTGACACGCCGCCGGGGGCTGGTTAGCCTTTTGCGCTACATTGTTACCGGTAACAAGGTGCCGTCGATCGAGCGCACAACCGGTGTGTTACTTTCTCTTTTTCAAAAAAACGGTCGAGCGCCGCGTACCTCTGGGAGACAAAAACGAATGACCGCCACTTCCCACCGTATTCTGGTCATGGGCGTTTCCGGCTGCGGAAAATCCCTGGTGGGCCAGCGCCTCGCCGCCAGGCTTGACGCCGAGTTCATCGACGGCGACGACTACCACCCGCCCGCCAACGTGGCTAAAATGGCCAGCGGCACGCCGCTCGACGACGGCGACCGCCAGGGGTGGCTGGAAACCCTGGCCGGTTTGTTCGATACGTATCGCCGCGAGGACAAAACCGTGGTGATCGCCTGCTCCGGGCTCAAAAAGCGCTATCGCGACTGCCTGCGAACCGGCGACCCGGCGCTCGAAATTTTGTATCTCGAAGGCGAGCACGCGCTTTTGAAGGAGCGCCTAACCACTCGCGAAGATCACTTCTTCAAGGGTGAGGCGATGCTGGCGAGCCAGCTCGAGGCGTTGGAGGCGCCCGACGAGCAGGAGGCGCAAGCGCTTTCGATTACGCTCACACCCGAACTCATTGCCGAGCGCTTCACCACGCGCCTGCTCGGCAAGCGCTGATACACTGGGCGTTTTGCGCCGACCTGTGAGTAGGCCCTGCGCGTTCGATCAAAGGCCCGCGACTTGTGAAGAAAAAACGCCCCACTCTGCAGGACATCGCCGAGCGCGTCGGTGCGACGAAAATGACCGTCAGCCGCTGTCTGCGCGACCCGCAAACGGTTTCCGAAGGCCTACGCGAGCGTATCTTCAGCGCCGCCGAGCAGGTGGGCTACATTCCCAATCGCGCTCCGGAGCTTCTTTCACGCGCAAAGAGCCGTTCCATCGGTGTGCTCGTCCCTTCGCTGACCAACCAGGTCTTCGCCGACGTCATCCTCGGCATCGAGACTCATACCGAGCCGGCGGGCTTTCATTTGATGCTCTCGCACTACGGCTACAGCCCGGCGCTCGAGGAGCGAAGCCTCGCATCACTCTTGTCCTACAACGTCGACGGCGTGATTTTGTCGGATCACGAGCACTCGCCGCGCAGCCTGCGCATGCTGGAAACCGCGGGTATTCCCATCGTCGAAATCATGGACACCCACCGTCCGCCGCTGCACCAGGCGGTGGGCTACGACAACGTTCAGGCCGCCGACGACATGGTCAGCGCCATGATTGCACGCGGTCGCCGGTGCATCGTTTATCTTGCCGTTCGTCTGGATGAGCGCACCCGCCAGCGTGAGCAGGGCTACGCCCGCGCCATGGCCCGCCACGGGCTCGAGCCGGTCACGCTTGAAAGCGCCGAGCGCTCCTCCTACAGCGTCGGGGCGTCGCTGATGCAGACGGTGCTGCGCGACTATCCGAACGCCGACGGGCTTTTCTGCACCAACGACGATGTCGCCATCGGCGCCTACTACGAGTGCCTGCGTTTGGGCGTGCGCGTGCCGCAGACGATGGCGCTGGCAGGTTTTCACGGCCACGATGTCGGCCAAGCGATGACGCCCAGGCTTGCCAGCGTCATCACCCCGCGCCGAATGATCGGCGAGGCGGCGGCAAAAACGCTGTTGGAGCGCATCGATATCGACAGCGACAAAAATGGAAGCAGTGACGGAAACAGTGACAGTGACGCCCACCGGGTGCTCGATCTGGGCTATCGCATCGAGTTGGGCGAGACGCTTTGACGCGCTGGTGGGCGCCTTTGGAGTTCGCTAGAGTAGCGACTCGACATCGCCACGGAGCGCCAATGTGAAGATCCAGCAGCTGACTATCTATCCGGTAAAATCCCTGCAGGGAATCGATCTTGACGAGGCGGTGGCCACGCCCCAGGGGCTGGCCTGGGACCGTCGCTGGATGTGGGTCGATTCCGCCCAGCGCTTCGTGACTCAGCGTCAGCTCCCTGCGCTTGCAAGCATCAAGGTGGCGCTGACCGACCAGGCGCTGGTGCTTTCCCACCCCAATGCCGGCGAGATCGAGATACCGCTCGAGGAGCCCGCGGGCAAAATTCGTCTGGTCACGGTGTGGCAGGATCACTGCAAGGCCATTGCCGAGCGTGAAGAGGTGTCGCGCTGGCTGGTGGCGGCGCTGGGCGAGCAGGCCCAGGGGCTTTGTTTGGTGCGTTTTGCCCAGGGCTTCACCCGACATGTTGAAGCCGACTATATGGACGGCGATGTCGCCGATACTCACTTCGCCGACGGCTATCCGTATCTGGTGACCACCACCGGCTCGCTCGCCGCACTCAACGAAGCGCTCGAGGCCCGTGGTCAGGCCGCGGTGCCAATGGCGCGCTTTCGCCCCAACATCGTACTCGACGGCTTTGAGGCCTGGGCGGAAAACGGCTGGCAGGCGCTCGTCATCGACGGCGCGGCGCGGCTAACGTTTCGAAAACCCTGTAAGCGCTGCACCATCATTACCGTGGACCAACGCCTGGGTGTCATCCCCACCGCCGCCGAGCCTCTGGCCACGCTGGTCAAGCTCAAGACGCAGCCCGCGCTCAAGGGCGGCTACTTTGGACAAAACGCCACGCTCGACCAGCGCGGCGAAACGACGATTCGTGTGGGGGCAGCGGCTGCGCCAGCGCCGTTACGCGCATGAAAGAGACGAAAGTACGAGAACACCGAGAGGGCGTGCGGTTTTACTCGCGGTAGCCTTTTAAAGTATGGCGTTTTACGTTGTAAGAAAGCCGCTTATCGGCAATCTCGCTTAAAGTAGGCTACGCTTGGAGATGGGATAACGGGATGGTTTCCCGGCCCTTTTGAGTAACCAAGCAATTGATGGCAACAGGAGTGTTCCATGGATAGTAAAGCGAATGCGCATTGGGAAGGTGGCTTAAAAGATGGCAAGGGCAAAATCGCGACCGAAAGCGGCGCGGTGGATGCCGGCTACTCCTTCAAGCAGCGTTTCGAAGGTGAGAAGGGCACCAACCCGGAAGAGCTGATCGGCGCCGCACACGCGGGCTGCTTCTCGATGGCGCTTTCAATGATTCTGGGCGACAAGGGTTATACCGCCGACGCCATCGACACCCAAGCGACAGTTACGCTGTCACAAAGCGATAAAGGCTTCGATATCTCTAAAATTCATTTGGACGTCGAAGCCACCGTCAGCGGTGCCGACGACGCCGCGTTCCAGGAAGCGGCGGAAACCGCCAAGGCCAACTGCCCGGTCTCCAAGGTGCTGAAAGCCGAAGTGACCATGAACGCCAAACTTAAGGGCTAAGAGTCACGTTTGATCGTTCGATTTTGAAATCGAAAAAGGCGCTGTCATCGACAGCGCCTTTTTTGTGGGCGAAAGCTCCAGTCCAGAACCAGATCAACAAGTACTCATGTATTGATTCAGGACTGGCGAAAGCGAGCTAAAACGTTTGGTAAGCGTTATTGACCGTTCTCCCGGCCATAAAAAGCCCCGGTCGATGCCGGGGCCTTGTAGATGAACCAGATAGCGATTAGCTGTTGGTATCCATCTCTTCGTCAGTCATGTCAGCGTCGTTTTCCATACCCGCATCGTTTTCCATGCCGGTATCGCTGTTCATGCCGTCGTTGTTCATCTCTTCAGTATTGCCATCACGCTCATAGCCTTCAGCTTCTTCGAGCGCTTCCTGGGTGGCGTTGACACGAATCACGTAGTCATCGTTGTCTTCGTCCATGGTCAGGTCCAGAGAATCCCACTCGATGGCGACGTCTTTTTCGCCCATGCCGAGGAATCCGCCGACACCCACTACGACCGCTTGAATTTGGCCATCCATATCAATGATCAGATCGTTGATGGTACCGATCTCTTCGTCTTCTTCAACGGCGCTGAGTACCGCGTTACCCGTCAGTGCATCAGCGTGGAAGCTGTCTTGCGGCGCGGATGTGAGGTAGGTGGCGTCCATGTCGTTGGAGTGCTGCATGGTCGCTGAGTTGTCGGACTGCGCGTTCGGCTCGGCGGCGTTGTCGGACTGGGCGTTGGCGCCTGCAGCGAACATGAAGGCCGGTACCATCAGCGTGCCGAGAAAAGCGGGTTTGATCATTTTCATTGCGATTGCTCCTTGCGTTCGTAGTAAGGCATGGGCGTTAACCCGATACCTCAACCTTGAATAGCCACAGCCTCTAAAAACTCGATCGAAAGTGTCTTCAAAAGACAGCTGGCTATTTTCCTGGTAGTAAAACCGCTTCTTGCTTTACGCCCTGCGTGCCCAAAGGCATATAGGGCGTGTCGTGCGATCAGGCTTGAAACTACGGGGGTAGCTCGTTGATCCTGTCGTGCGCTTTACTGCGCGGACACTTCTCAAGGTAGACGCTGTGAATGGCTTTGCAATAACTATACACGCTGATTTTTCTAAAAAGCCTTTATTCAATTTTTTTACAGTCGCTTGAACTGTTTTTTTAATTCAGATTAACGCGCCGGGTCGAGCACGCCGCCTGTCGAGGCGTTGCGCCGGAACCAGCCAGCGATACTGCTTCTTGGGTAGCGAGTGGGCAGCACCTCGTGAGGGATGGTATCGGAGAGAAAGCAGGCGAAGGTGCCAGCTTCGGGTATTACGCGTGCCACTTCGCGCTCCGACTCCCGGGGGTCGAAAATCACCATTTCGCCGCCGCCGTCACTGGGCCACTCTGGCGTCAGGTAACCCACCGTCGAGACCACCCGGTTGGCGCGGCCGCGAAAGCTGTCCAAATGGCGCTTGTAGAAGGCGCCGGTCGGGTAGTGAGCGAAGTGCGCCTCGTACTCGAAGAGCCCCAAAAATAGCGTCTGGTTGAGGGCGACCTGCAGGCGCTGCATGGCGCTTAGGTACACGCGCTGCGCTTCGCTTTCCCGGTTCAGCCAGTGGATGGCGTCGCCGCGAATGTCCTTGCGAAGATGGTGCTCGCGCCCACGGCCGATCCCCGCTTCCTCGAGCGCCTGGGCGTCCTTGAGCCGGAAAAGCTCCTGCTCAAGAGATTGACAAAGACCCGCGTCGATCACCCCCTTGCCTACGTACCAGCCCTGTTCGACCAGTGCATCGATCAGCTCGCCTTCGGCGCGCGAGTCAAACGCCTCGACGGGGGAAAGGTGGGCGTGCGTCATGATCTGCTCCGGCGTTGTGGGGCGACGTCGATATCGGCTTTTTTAGGCGTGCGCTGAGTGCGGGGCGGGTGGTGTTTGAGCGTGCCAGCCGGGCGCTGATAGAGGTCGATCTCCATGCCGAAGCCCTTGGCCAGAAGCTCGACCAGCATCATCGCAGAAAGCCCCCAGATGATGTGATCATCGATCTGGTAGCTCGGTACGTAGTGGGCAACGCCGTCCACGTCGATGACATCGGTGTAGGTTCTTTTATCGTCCAGGAAGTGGCTCAAGGGCACTTCGAAAATGGCGTCGAGCTCATTGGGGTCGGCTTTCAAGTCGAGATCCGGTGCGATGATGCCGACCCAAGGCGTCACGCAGAGCCCATGCAGCGAAATGACGTCGGAAAGCTGGCCGATACGCTCTACCTGATCGGGCGCCAAAGCGATCTCCTCTTCGGCTTCGCGCAGCGCCGTGTGATAGAGATCCCGGTCGCCGGGTTCGCGCTTGCCGCCGGGAAATGCCACCTGTCCGCTGTGGGTCGAGAGATGGCGCGCGCGGCGCGTGAACAAAAGCGTAGGCTCGGGACGGTCGACGATCGGCAGCAGTACCGCCGCCTGTAAAAGTTTGGCGCGGCTCAACTCTTTTGGTCGATAGTGTTGCAGCTCTTTACGTAGTTTCTCTAACATGGCGTTTCCGTCGAATGTGCGCTCGAAAGGGCAGTCGGCACCGGGTCGATCGCCACACCTTATCAGCAGTTGAGATGCCAACATGAATTTTTGTAGCCAGTGCGGTGAAAAAGTCCGCTTTGCCGTGCCCGAAGGCGACGACCGCCCGCGCTACCTGTGCGACGCCTGCGGCACGATCCACTACCAGAACCCGCGTATCGTGGCGGGCACGCTGCCGGTCAAGGGCGACAAGGTGCTGTTGTGCAAGCGCGCGATCTCTCCGCGCAAGGGCTACTGGACGCTACCCGCCGGCTACATGGAGAACGCCGAAACCACCCGCGAGGCCGGCCTTCGCGAAACCCGGGAAGAGGCCAAGGCCGAGGTCGAGATCGAAAGTCTCTACACGCTCATCGACCTGCCCCATATCAACCAGGTCTACATGATCTTTCTGGCCGAGCTCGAAGGCGAATTCGGCGCCGGCGAAGAGAGCCTCGAGGTGGCGCTGTTCGCCGAGCAGGACATCCCCTGGAGCGAGCTTGCCTTTCCCACTATCGAGCGCACGCTCAAGCACTTCTTCGAGGACCGCGAAAGCGGCCGCTTCCCGCTACACATGAGCACCATCACCCCGGAAGACCGCGAGCGCTATTTCGGCAGCGCCTGAGGCGCTCGGCTAATAACGGTTTCGCCGGTGTGAACGATTGCTCTAAAAGTCGGACGTACGCCCATGGTCGCGGATTAGTGCCGACGAGGCTCTGGCGCGGGTTCGCAGTCGATCGGTTTTTATAGGCGTTTTCACGATGATGACCAGGCCACGCCATGGATAAATTCGAGGTCAAGCTGGACCAGGCTGCCCGAGCGGCCTGGCTCTCCTACGTCGGTGGGCTGACCCAGGACGACATCGCCGCTCAGCTGGGTGTCTCGCGCCCGGGCGTGCAGCGCCTGCTCTCCCTGGCCCGCCAAGAGGGGCTGATCAAGGTGCAGATCGATCACCCCATTTCGTCGTGCATGGCGCTGGGCCGGGCGCTTGGCGAGCGCTTCGGGCTTGGCTACTGCGACGTGGTGCCGGCTCAGACCGGCGCCCCGGAAAGCGCGGCGTTTTATCTGGCAGTGGCCGGTGCCCGTCGCCTTGCCCATTTCGTGGAGCAGAGCGAGCCCTTGACGCTGGCGCTGGGCGCCGGGCGTTCGGTGCGCGCCACCGTCGAGGCGCTGGGGCGTATCGAGCGCGCCCAGCACCGCTTCGTATCGCTGATCGGCAACGTCGCCCGGGACGGCTCGGCCAACCGGTTCGATGCGGTGATGGCGCTGGCGGACAAGACCGGCGGCGAGCGCTTCTTGCTGCCGGCGCCGGTGGTGGCGCAGTCCATCGAGGAGAAGCGCGCGCTGCTCGACCAGCGCCTGTTCAAGGCGATCGGCGAGGTCGCGGCGGCCGCCAAAGCGGCATTCATCGGGGTGGGGCGCATCGATGGCCAGGCAACCCTTTATCAGGATCACTTCATCAGCCAGGCCGAGCTCGACGAGCTGTTGGCGCTCGAGGCGGTGGGCGAGCTTCTGGGCTGGCCGCTCAACCAGCAGGGCGAGTTGATCGAGTGCTCGATCACCCGGCGTGTCACCAGCCTTCCACTTGCGGCGTTTTCCCAGCAGACGATGGTGGCGATCGCTGGCGGCCGCGACAAGGGGCCGGCGATTCTGGCCGCGCTGCGCGGCGGCTGGCTCAAGGGGCTGATCACCGATGAAGCCGCTGCGCGCTACGTGCTCGAGGCGCCGTGAGCCCTTGTCTTGACGGGCGTGGCGCTCGCCTGGCGGTGTTAGCGTAAAGTCTTAGCCCGCGGGCTTTGCTTTTTTTTGCGTTAAAGACGATCATTTGTTCGAACAATGATCAAAAACATCAGCACCATAACAAGACACTATCCGTTCAAGGAGTGCCGTATGCGTTTCGCCCCTCATTGGCCGCTTTGCGCGCTGGCCGCTGGTATCGCGCTGGCGGGTCAGGCCCAGGCTCAAACCGAAATCACCGTGGCCACCGTCAACAACAACGACATGGTCATCATGCAGAGTTTGACCGACGCGTTCGAAAGCGAGCACCCGGACATCACCCTGGACTGGGTGGTGCTCGAGGAGAACGTGCTGCGCCAGCGCATGACCACCGATATCGCCACCGGCGGTGGCCAGTTCGACGTCATGACCATCGGCGCTTATGAGGCACCGATCTGGGCCGAGCGCGAGTGGCTGGCCCCGCTGGACGACCTGCCGAGTGACTACGACATCGATGACCTGCTGGGCTCGGTGCGCGACGGCCTGAGCTTGAACGGCACGCCGTTCGCGCTGCCGTTCTACGCCGAAAGCTCGATGATGTATTTCCGTAAGGATCTGTTCGAGCAGGCCGGCATCGAGATGCCGGATCAGCCCACCTGGGATCAGGTGCGCGACTGGGCAGAGCAGCTGCACGGCAGCGAAGAGGGGCTGGCGGGGATCTGCCTGCGCGGCAAGCCCGGCTGGGGCGAGAACATGGCGTTCGTGACCACCCTGGTCAACACCTACGGCGGGCGCTGGTTCGACGAGCAGTGGCAGCCCGAGCTCACTTCCGAGCCCTGGCAGAACGCCATCGAATTCTATGTCGATCTGTTGGGTAATTACGGGCCGCCCGGGGCGAGCTCCAACGGCTTCAACGAGAACCTGGCGCTCTTTGCCCGCGGCAACTGCGCCATGTGGGTCGACGCCACCTCCGCCGCCGGCAAGCTTTACGACCCGGACGAGTCGAGCGTGGCCGACAACCTGGGCTTTGCGCCGGCGCCGGTGGCCGAAACGCCCAAGGGCTCGCACTGGCTCTGGACCTGGGCACTGGCGATCCCGGCCTCCTCGGAGAAAAAGGACGCCGCCAAGGAGTTCATCACCTGGGCGACCTCGAAAGCGTACATCGAGCTGGTCGGTGAGACCGAGGGCTGGACCAGCGTGCCGCCAGGCACCCGCGCGTCGACCTACGCCAACGCGCAGTATCAGGACGCGGCGCCGTTTGCCGATTTCGTGCTGCAGGCGATTCAGGACGCCGACCCCACCGACTCGACCCTCGAGCCCAACCCCTATACCGGGGTGCAGATCGTCAACATCCCCGAGTTCCAGTCGATCGGCACTCAGGTCGGCCAGAGCATCGCCGCCGCGCTCACCGGCGACACCAGCGTCGAGCAGGCCCTCGATAGCGCCCAGCGCGCCACCGAGCGCACCATGCAACGCGCCGGCTACTACGACTGACCCTCAGGCGCCCGCCACGCGGGCGCCTTTTCGTTTCCACGTTTGCGGGCAGGGGTTGTTATGACCAGAACACGTGCATCGGGCCGCAGGGTCGGCGGGTTCAGGACGCTGTCGCTCCAGGCGCCCGCCGTCACGCTGCTGCTTTTATGGATGCTGATACCGCTGGGGATGACCGTCTGGTTCTCTTTCCAGCGCTACAACCTTTTGATGCCGGGGATGACCGGCTTCGCCGGGTTCGAAAACTACGAGTACCTGCTCACCGACCCGGCGCTGTGGTCCGCCATGGGCACCACGCTTTTGCTGGTGGGCTGGGTGCTCGCTATTACCGTGGTCGGCGGCACGCTTTTGGCGGTGCTTTTCCAACAGCCGTTCCTGGGCCGGGGCGTGGCCCGGGTATTGGCGATTTCGCCGTTTTTCGTCATGCCCACAGTAAGCGCCTTGGTGTGGAAGAACATGATGATGCACCCCTCGAGCGGGGTGCTGGCCTGGCTTTCCAGTCAGTTCGGCCTGCCAGCGATCGACTGGTTCTCGTCGCTCCCATTGACCTCGATCATCATCATCGTCGCCTGGCAGTGGCTGCCCTTTGCGCTGTTGATTCTGCTCACCGCGCTCCAGTCGCTGGACGAGGACCAGGTCGAGGCGGCACGCATGGACGGCGCGGGGCCGGTGGCGATCTTTTTCTACATCACGCTGCCACACCTCAAGCGGGCGATCAGCGTGGTGATCATGATCGAGATGATCTTTTTGCTCACGATCTTCGCCGAGATTTTCGTCACCACCTCCGGCGGGCCCGGGCTTGCCACCACCAATCTGGCGTACCTGATCTATATCCGGGCGCTGCTGGATTTCGATGTCGGCATCGCCTCCGCCGGCGGGGTAGTCGCCATCATTCTGGCCAATATCGTGGCGATCTTTCTGGTGCGCATGGTCGCCAAGAACCTGGATGACTGAGAACCTGGATGACTGACATGAGCGATTATTCATGAGTACGCCCAATTCCTACACCGCCCCCGGCGGCTCGGGTCGTTTCAAGCGGCTGTTGCTTGCGTTGCTGGCCTGGGCGGTCGCGCTGGTGATCTTCTTTCCCATCCTCTGGATGGTGCTCACCGGCTTCAAGACCGAAACCGCGGCGATCGCCGACCCAAGCTTCATTTTCTCACCCACGCTCGAAAGCTACCAGGCGGTGCAGGCGCGCTCGGGCTACGCGCGCTTTGCGCTCAACAGCGTCGCGGTCGCCTTCGGCTCTACTGCGCTGGCGCTTTTGATCGCCATTCCCTCGGCCTACGCCATGGCGTTTTTACCCACCCGGCGTACCAAGGGCACGCTACTGTGGATGCTCTCGACCAAGATGCTGCCGCCGGTCGGCGTGCTGGTGCCGATCTACCTGATCTTTCGCGACGTCGGGCTTCTGGACACGCGCACCGGGCTGATTCTCGTCTATACCCTGATGAACCTGCCCATCGTGGTCTGGATGCTCTACACCTTCTTTAAGGACATGCCGCGGGACATCCTCGAAGCCGGGCGGATGGACGGCGCCTCCACGCTTCAGGAGGTGGTGTATCTGCTCTTGCCGCTGACGCTGCCCGGCATCGCCTCCACGGGGCTATTGTCGGTCATTCTGAGCTGGAACGAGGCGTTCTGGAGCCTCAACCTGACCTCGTCCAAGGCCGCTCCCTTGACCGCCTACATCGCTTCGTTTTCAAGCCCCGAAGGGCTTTTCTGGGCCAAGCTCTCGGCGGCCTCGACCATGGCGATCGCGCCGATTCTGATCCTTGGCTGGATGACCCAAAAACAGATGGTCCGTGGCCTGACCTTCGGCGCCGTCAAGTAAGGAGTTTTTCATGGCAACGCTTGCCCTCCACAACATCGTCAAACGCTTTGGCGACACCGAGGTCATCAAGGGGGTCAACCTTGACGTCGAGGACCGCGAGTTCGTGGTGTTCGTCGGCCCCTCCGGCTGCGGCAAATCTACCCTGATGCGCATGATCGCCGGGCTCGAAAGCGCCACCAGCGGCGATATCCTGATCGATGGCGAGCGCATGAACGATATCGGCCCCGCCGACCGGGGCCTGGCCATGGTGTTTCAAAGCTATGCGCTCTACCCGCACATGAGCGTGGCGGACAACATGGGCTTCTCCATGCGTCTGGCCGGGGTGCCCAAGGCGCAGCGCCGCGCCCGGGTGCTCGAGGCAGCGAAGATCCTGCAGCTCGAACCGCTTCTTGATCGAAAGCCCCGAGCGCTCTCCGGCGGCCAGCGCCAGCGGGTCGCCATCGGCCGGGCGATCGTTCGAAACCCCAGCATCTTTTTGTTCGACGAGCCGCTGTCGAACCTGGACGCCGCGCTCAGAGTGCAGATGCGCATCGAGCTCGCCAGGCTCCACGAAGAACTCGACGCCACGATGATCTACGTCACCCACGACCAGATCGAGGCGATGACCATGGCGGACAAGATCGTCGTGCTTCACGACGGCGTGGTCGAGCAGGTGGGCTCGCCCATGGCGCTTTATCATCACCCGCGAAACCGCTTCGTGGCAGGGTTCATCGGCTCGCCGAAGATGAACTTCTTCGCGGTGACGGTGGTGTCCGCCGGCGCGGACGGTGTCGAAGTGACGCTGCCCGGCGGCGCTGCCTGCCGAGTACCGGTCAACGGCGAAGGCGTCGCGCCCGGCGCTACGCTCGAGCTTGGGGTGCGCCCGGAGCACCTCTCGATCGAGGCGGCCGGTACGCTCGGCGGGCGCATTCAGGTGCTGGAGCGCCTGGGCGGGCAAACCTCGCTCTACGTCGAGATGGAGGGCCAGCTTCTGACGATCATGGCCGACGGCGACGTTGCCTACCGCGTGAATGACACGGTGCGTTTCGGCTTCGACGCGCGCCGAGCGCACCTGTTCGACCCAAAAGGAGTTGCGCTCGAAAGCCTGGAAGCGCACCCGCTGGCCGCGCTCACACGCCAGGACAACCGCGCCGAGGCCGGTACCCAAAGCGAGGAGGCGGCGCCATGAGGGCCGTTATCTTCGACTGCGACGGGGTGCTGGTGGACAGCGAAATCCTCGCCGAGCATACCCTGCAAACGCATCTTCAAGCGTGGCTGCCGGACGTGGACGTCGCCGCCGAGCTGAATCAGGCGCTCGGCATGACCACCGCTAACATCATCGCCCACCTGCAGACGCTGAGCCGCCATACGCTGCCAGATAATGCCGTCGACCAGGTGGATGCGGCCATCAAGGCACGTTTGAGCCGTGAACTGCGCGCCATCGAAGGCGCGAGTGAGGCGATCACAGCGTGCCTTCACGTCACCGCCGTGGTTTCCAACAGCCACCGCCGCCGGGTCGAGGCCTCGCTTGCCGCCACGGGGCTCGACAGGGTGCTCGATGGGGCGCTGATCGTGACCGCCGAGCAGGTGGCAAACCCCAAGCCCGCGCCGGACCTTTACCTGCTGGCGGCAAGAAAACTCGAGCTACCACCTCAGGCGTGCCTGGCGGTGGAGGATAGCGTGGCCGGCGTGCGCGCCGCCGTTGCCGCCGGGCTGACCGTGGTCGGTTTCGTCGGGGCCAGCCACCTGGACGAGCGCCAGGCCGAGCGGCTACGTGACGCCGGCGCCTGGCGGGTGATCGCAAGCTTCGACGAGCTCGGCGCGCTCGTCGCGTCCTGGAGCGACGACGCGATGACTGCCAACTCCTCTTTGTAGGCGCTCCCGGCGCTTGTCGTCCCGCCCCCTTTTTTCAGGAGACTTCCATGGTCAAGCTCACGAAAAACGCGCTGACCGCGCTTGACGCCGCGGTTACGGTGCCGACCTATGATCGCCGCGCCGTGAGCGCCGGCATCGTGCATATCGGCGTGGGCGGCTTTCACCGCGCCCACCAGGCGATGTATCTCGACACGCTCATGAACCAGGGCGAAGCGCTCGACTGGGGGATTGTGGGGGTGGGCGTGATGCCTGGCGACAAGCGCATGCAGGAGGTGCTTTCACGCCAGGATCACCTCTATACGCTAGTGGTGAAGCACCCCGACGGCACGTTTGAGCCCCGCGTGATTGGTAGCATGGTCGATTACCTTTTCGCCCCGGACGATGTGGACGCGGTGATCGAGGCCATGGCGGACCCGGCTATCCGGATCGTGTCGCTCACCGTGACCGAGGGCGGCTACAATGTTCACCCGGTCAGCGGCGCTTTCAATCTGGACAACCCGCTCATAAAGCGCGATCTGAGCGACCCCGAGCGCCCGGCCAGCACCTTTGGGCTGGTGGTCGAGGCGCTGGTGCGCCGCCGCGCGCGTGGGCTTTCCCCGTTCACGGTGATGTCCTGCGACAACATTCAGGGCAATGGCGACGTGGCGCGGCGCATGTTTTCGGCGTTTGCGGCGGCGCGCGAGCCCGAGCTCGGCGAGTGGCTCGAGAATAACGTCGCCTTTCCCAATTCGATGGTCGATCGCATCACGCCGGTCACCGTGGCCGACGATATCGATGAGCTTGCCCGCCGCTTCGACGTCGAGGACGGCTGGCCGGTGGTGTGCGAGCCCTTCACTCAGTGGGTGCTGGAGGATCACTTCCCGCTGGGCCGCCCGCCTTTCGAGGCGGCCGGCGTGCAGCTGGTCGACGACGTCGAGCCCTTCGAGCTGATGAAGCTGCGGCTTTTGAACGCGAGCCATCAGGCGCTGACCTATTTTGGCTATCTGGCGGGCTACCGCTACGCTCACCAGGTGTGCCAGGACCCGCTGTTCGTCGAGTTTTTGCGCCGTTACATGAAAGAGGAGGGCGCGCCGACGTTGGCGCCGGTGCCGGGTATCGATCTAAACGCCTACCAGCGCACGCTGATCGAGCGCTTCGCCAACCCGGAAATCAGGGACACCCTGGCACGGCTTTGTGCCGAAAGCTCGGATCGTATCCCCAAGTGGCTGGTGCCGGTGATTCGCCACCAGCTTGCCCACGATGGCGACATGGCAATGAGCGCGGCGGTCGTGGCCAGCTGGGCGCGCTACGCCGAGGGCGTGGACGAGCAGGGCGAGCCAATCGAGGTGGTCGACGCGCTGCGCGAGCCGCTGATGGCGATCGCCCGCGACAACCGTACCCGGCCCGAGGCGTTCGTCGACAACCGCGAGCTCTTTGGCGATCTGGCCGACAGCCCGCGCTTCATGGCGGCGTATCTCGAGGCGCTTTCACTGCTGCACGAACGCGGCGCGCGCGCTACGCTTCAAGCACTGCTCGCCTCTAAAGGAAGCTCGTGATGTACATCGGTGTGGATTGCGGCACCCAAAGCACCAAGGTGGTGGTGCTGGATGTCGAACAAGGGGGCATTCTCGGTGAAGCCAGCCGCGCCCACCGGCTGGAAGAAGGGCCGAACGGGCGCCGCGAGCAGGCCCCCGCCGAGTGGCTCGCTGCCTTCAGAGGCGCGTTTTTTGATGCCATCGAGCGCGCCGGGGTCGACGCCCGCGCGGTGCGCGCGATCGGCGTCTCCGGCCAGCAGCACGGCATGGTGGCGCTGGACGCCGATGGGGTGCCGGTCTACCCGGCCAAGCTCTGGTGTGATACCGAGACAAGCAGCGAGAACACCCTGCTGGTCGAGCGCCTGGGCGGCGAGGCGGGGTGTCTGGAGAAGCTCGGCCTGGTGCTGCAAACCGGCTATACCGCCTCCAAGCTCGCCTGGCTCAAGCGCCATCATCCGGACGCCTACCGGCGCATCGCCACGATCCTGCTGCCCCACGACTACCTCAACTTCTGGCTCACCGGCGAGCGGGTCACCGAAGCCGGCGACGCCTCGGGCACCGGCTATTTCGATACCCGCGCCCGCGTTTGGCAAACCGAGGTGTTTGGCCAGATCGCCCCGGAACTCGACCCGGCCCAAGTGCTGCCGCGCCTTTTAACGCCTTGTGAGCCTGCAGGTGTGGTGCGCCCGCGTATCGCTGCTGAGCTTGGTTTGAGTGATGGGGTGGTGGTCTCGAGCGGCGGCGGCGACAACATGCTCGGCGCCATCGGCACCGGCAACATCGCCCGCGGAATCGTCACGCTGAGCCTGGGCACCTCCGGCACGGTGTGCGCCTACTCGCCCGAGCCGGTCGAAAGCGATAACGCCATGGTGGCCAACTTCTGCGCCAGCCACGGCGGCTGGCTGCCGCTGATCTGCACCATGAACGTCACCTCCGCCACGACTCGCGTGCGCGAGCTTTTTGGGCTCGATCTCGACGCTTTTGGCGAGCGGGTGGCAAGGGCTTCGATCGGCGCCGACGGCGTGACCTGCCTTCCATTTTTCAACGGCGAGCGGGTGCCGATGCTGCCCAACGCCTCAGGCGATTTTTTAGGGCTTACGAGTATGAACATGACCCAGGCCAACCTGTGCCGCGCAGTGGTCGAAGGGGCGACCTTCGGCCTTCGCTACGGGTTGGATCTGTTGGGCGATCTCACCGCCGGGGCGAGCCAGATTCGCCTGAGCGGCGGCGGCGCCAAAAGCCCGGTGTGGCGCCAGATGGTGGCGGACATCACCGGTACCGAAGTGGTGTGCCCGGAGATCACCGACGCCGCCGCGCTCGGCGCTGCCCTGCAGGCGGTTTGGTGCGAGCAGCAGTCGCAGGGCACCACACTCGAGGCGCTTTGTCAGCGGCTGGTGCATCTGGACGCGGCCTCGCTTGCCGACCCCGACCCCGAGCGCGTCGACGCCTACCGCCACGTCTATCAGCGCTATCGCCAGGCGCTGAACGAGCGCCACGGCATTGCCTGATATACGCTTATCCCTGTAGGGTTTTGGCACCACACGACCCATCCCTCGATCCATTTCTCGGTTGAGGCCGCCATCGACCACGGGGAGAGCGCCATGAACGCCGAGCTACTCGAGATTCTAAGCGTGCTGCAGCTTTCGCCCCGCGGCGCCTTGACGCCCTTGAGCGGCGGCGATATCGCCGCGGTATTCGAGCTCGACACCGCCGAGGGCGCGGTGGTGATCAAGCAGGACGACCCGGCGCGCCTACGCGGCGAAGCCGAAGGGCTTCGCGCGCTGAAAGGGGCGGGCAGCTCGCTGATCATCCCCGAGGTCCTGGGCCAGGCCGGCGAGTGGCTGGTGATCGAGGCGCTGCACACCGTTCCCCGCTCCACCCAGGGCGACATCCAACTCGGTGAAGGGCTTCGCGAGCTTCACGGCGTGATCGGCAGTGAGCACGGCTGGCTACACGACAACGCCTGCGGACGCACTCCCCAACCCAACGCGCCCATGAGCGACGGCCGGGCCTTTCAGCGCGAGTGCCGCCTGTTGGCGCTCGCTCGCGCCTGTCTCGATCAGCGCCTCATCACACCTGAACTTTACGCGCGTGTCGAAACTCAGGCGCATACGCTCGAACAGTGGCTGCCGGACGCCTCGCCGTGTCTGGTGCACGGCGATCTGTGGGCGGGTAACGTACTCTATACCGCGAAAGGCCCCGCGCTGATCGACCCCGCGGTGTATCGCCACTATCCCGAAGTGGATATTGCCATGCTGACGCTGTTTGGCGAGCCGGGTGCGGCGTTTTTCGATGCCTACTGGAACGGCTTCGCCCCGCAGGACTGGCCCCGTCGCGAAGCGCTTTTCCAGCTCTATCCGCTGCTCAATCACGTGCTGCTGTTTGGCGACATGTACCTTGGCGGGGTAGAGCGCTGTATGAAAGCGCTGGAGCGCTCGCGCGCCTGAGTGGAGCGAGCGGGCTAAAAACGGGCGCGAGACATGCGCACTTTTTGCACGTTCGACTAAAGTAAGTTGCGTTAGACTTGACCTCTGGCCGGACACAGTTTTGGCCGAACTTCAAGGCTAGCATACATACATGAATGTAACTATAATGCCACCCTTTCACACCCCCATTGTGTGGCGCACTATCCCACGTTGACACCTAGAGGCACTCCCATGCGACTGGCACACTGGGCAGTCAATGCCCCCCTTCGCCCTTTAATGTTAGCCGTGCTGACAAGCTCGATCGCGCTGCCCGTTCAGGCGGCAGATCTGATCACCATTACTCGCGATGCGCTCAACAACAACGCCGAGCTCGCTTCCGCCCGTTCCGAATTTTCCGGTGTCGAGGCGGCCCGCGACGTCGTGGGCGGCGAGCTTTTGCCTCAGGTGAACGCCTCGGGTAACGCAACCCACAATCGCCAGTTCGAAAGCCAATCAGCGGGTGGTTTTGAGACCGGCGCGCCCACCGACGGTGGCGCAGGTGCTGCGATCGGCGGCGGACGTGGCGATGAGGATAGCTACAACTCGCTGTCGCTGTCGCTCGAGGCCACCCAGGCACTTTTTAACGCCGCGACGGCGCGTCAGGTCGACCAGGCCGAGCGTCAGATCGACCAGCAGGTTTACCTGCTGGCGGCGACCGAGCAGCAGCTTCTGATCGACGTCGTGACGGCCTATTTCGATATTCTTCGCGCCTATGAGGTGCTCGAAGCCCGGCGTGCCCAGGAGCGGGCGATCGGCCGTCAGCTCGAGCAGTCCAGTGAGCAGTTCGAGGTCGGCCTGATCGCCATTACCGAAGTGGAAGAGGCGCGTTCGAGCTTCGACCAGGCCCGCGCCGAGCGGATCACCGCCGAGAGCAACCTGCAGGTCGCTTTTGAGGCGCTGGAGCGACTCACCGGGCGTCGCTACGCCAATATCGAATCCCTGGGCGACATGCCCATTGGCCTGCCCGCCCCCAGCGAGCGTGACTACTGGGTCGACCAGGCGCTCGAGCGAAACCCCGAGGTGCTGGCCCAGCGCGCCGGTATCGAGGTGTCCCGCGCCGGCGTCGAGGTCGCTCGCGCCGGGCGGCTGCCGACGCTGTCGGCCTTCGCCAACTACCAGTACGCCGATTCCGATATCGACTACCTGAGCGGCCACGACGCCTCGGGCCAGCTGGGCGTGTCGGCGAGCGTGCCGCTCTACACCGGCGGTAGCACCAGCGCCAACATTCGCCAGAACACCTTCCAGCTCGAAAGCAGCCAGTACGATTTCGAATCCCAGCGCCGCGCCACGATTCAACAGGTGCGCTCGCTCTACACGCAGGTGAGCAACAACGTCGAAACCGTCGACGCGCGCCAGCAGGCGATCGTTTCCACCCGAAGCGCGCTGGAAGCGACCCAGGCCGGCTACGAGGTGGGCACACGTAACATCGTCGACGTGCTCAATGCCGAGCAGAATCTTTACAACGCGATCGCCAACTACGCCGAGTCACGCTATGACTACGTCATCAACCTGCTCTCGCTGCGCCAGCAGTCCGGGCTTCTGGACGTGGCGGCGCTCGAAGAGGTCAACGGCTGGCTGACCGGCGAAGACGTCAATTTCACGCTGCCGGAAACCAGCGACGGCGACCGTTATGAGAGCGCGATGGATATCGGCGCCCCGCCGCGGCGTGAATCCTCTTCCTCTTCCTCCTCCACGACCTACTCCGCGGCCGAGTACGCCCCCGCGCGTCGCCAGCCCGGTGCATACGGCGGAGGCTATGGTGGCGGGTACGGCGGTGGCTACGGCCCGGGCGGTTATCAGCAGGGCGTCTCTCCGCAGGGCCTTGGTCAGCCAGAGGTCGGTAACGGCGGCGTGGGTGTCGGTCAGCCCGGCGGCTACTGATACTGATACCAAAGGCCTGACAGGCGACATCGCGTAGCAGGCCCTTGAAACGTTAGTCACCAGAACATCGGTCGTCAGAGTGCCGGTCACCAGAACGCCGGTCGTCAGAAGAGCGATCCATCGATCATCGATCGCCAAAAAAAGAGCCATACATGGGAATTCGACGCATGAGAAGAGCGATTCACTCAACGAGAGCGAGTCTAGTGACGCTGATCGCGGCGCTGGCGCTGACCGCCTGCGGTGGTGATGAAGAGCCTCAACAGCAGCAGCAATCTTCCGAGGAGAAGCCACCCCATAAGGTGGCGGTGGCCGAGGTGGAGCGCCAGGATTTGCCGATCGACCAATCCTACCCTTCGCTTTTGCGCAGCGACAACGAAGTCGTGGTCATCGCCCGAGTCGACGGCGCGCTCGAGGAGCGCCTTTTCGAGCCCGGCCAGATGGTCGAGCAGGGCGATTCGCTCTACACCATCGAGCCCGACCGCTATCAGGCAACGGTGAATCAGCGCCAGGCGGATCTGCAAAGCGCGCGGGCCGAGTACGCCCGCGCTCAGCGCGACGCCGAGCGCTTCGAGCAGCTTCTGCGTCAGAACTCGGTGAGCCGTCAGCAGTACGACCAGGCCCAGGCTGACCAGCGCGTTGCCCAGGCAAGCGTCGCCCAGGCCGAAGCGGCGCTCTCCAGCGCCAATCTGGATCTGGACTACGCCGACGTGACCGCCCCGGTCGGCGGCATGATCAGCCTGAGCCAGATCAACCTGGGCAACGTGGTCACCAGCGGCACCGAGCTTGCCACCATCACCCCGCTCGACCCGCTCGAAGTTCGCTTTCAGCTGCCCCAGAATGATGCCTTCGAGCTTCGCCGCCAGCTGCGCGACAGCGACACCAACTCGACGATCATCGCGCGGCTGAGCGTGCCGGGCTTGAGCGGCAGCGACGACGCCGAGCTCGCCGGCGAGCTGGACTTTCTGGGCTCACGCGTGGACAACGGCACCAGCACCGTGCAGGCGTCGGCCACTTTCGACAACCCGGATGCCGCCGTGCTGCCGGGCCAGTTCGTGCGCGTACGTCTGGAAGGCCTCAAGCGCTATGGCGTGATCGCCGTGCCGGAGATCGCGGTCACTCAGGGCCTGATGGGCCCGCGGGTCTACACCCTGGACGATGAAAACAAGGCCCGCGAGCGCACCGTGCAGCTCGGTGACGTGGCCGGCCCCTGGCAGATCATCGTCGACGGGCTGGAAGAGGGCGATCGCGTAATCGTCGGTGATCCTTCCGGCCTCGAGCCGGGCACGGCCATCGACCCGCAGCCTTTCGATGGTGACGCCGACGACATCGTCGAGGAGGTCGAAGAGGAAGAGGCGCGCGAAGAGCGCCAGCAGGCCGAAGAGGCTTCCGAGATGGCCGGCGGCGGCATGCCGACGGGTGAGGGAGAAGAGGGTGCGCAATAATGAATTTCTCTAACTTCTTCATCGGCCGACCGATATTCGCCACGGTACTGGCGATTATCGTCACGCTGATCGGCGTGATGTCCATGCGCATACTGCCGATCGAGCAGTATCCAAGCGTGGTGCCGCCAACGGTGTCGGTGCAGGCGCAGTTCCCCGGCGCCGACGCCGAAACCGTGGCACAAACGGTGGCCGCACCGCTGGCCGAGGCGATCAACGGTGTCGAGGACATGCTCTACATGACCTCGAACAGCTCCGACAACGGCTCCATGAGCCTGAGCGTAGCGTTCAACATCGGCACCGACGGCGACATCAACACCATCAACGTCAACAACCGCGTTCAGGGCGCGCTCTCCCAGCTGCCCGAGCAGGTGCAGTCGCAAGGGGTCACGGTCGAGCTGCGTTCGGACTCGATTCTGATGCTGGTGGCGTTGACCTCGCCCAACGGCGACTACAACCGCGTCTACATGCAGAACTACGCCACGCTGAACATCCTCGACGAGCTGCGTCAGGTGCCAGGCGTGGGTAATGCTTCGGTACTCGGCGGCGGCGAGTTCGCCATGCGTATCTGGATGGACCCGGACAAGCTGGCGCAGTACGACCTGACGCCGAGCGAAATCGCCAGCGCCATACGCACGCAGAACACCGAGATTCCCGCCGGTAGCCTGGCATCAGAACCGCAGTCCGAGCCGCGCGCCTACACCTACACCATCACCGCCGGCGGGCGACTCACCGACCCGGACGAGTTTCGCAATATCTATCTGCGCACCAATCCGGACGGCTCGTCGCTGCGCCTGCAGGACGTGGCCCGCATCGAACTCGGCGCGTCGTTCTACGGCGTGGATGCGCGTTTGAACGGCGCCACCATGACGCCAATCATCATCAACCAGCAGCCTGGCGCCAACGCGCTCTCCACCGCCGAAGCGGTGCGCTCGACCATGCAGGATCTGGAATCCCGCTTCCCGCCGGGGCTCGAGTACGTTACGCCTTACGACACGACGCTGTTCATTGATGCCTCTGTGGAAACGGTGCTTCACACCTTCATCGAAGCATTCTTGATCGTCGCGGTGATTCTGTTCATCTTCTTGCAGAACTGGCGCTTTACCGTCATCGCCATGTCGGTGGTGCCGGTGGCGGTCATCGGCACCTTCGCCGGATTTTACGTGCTTGGCTACTCGATCAACCTGCTGACGCTGTTCGCGCTGGTGCTGTCGATCGGGATCGTGGTCGATGACGCGATTCTGGTGGTCGAAAACGTCGAGCGCGTGATCAGCGAAGACGATGACATCACCGTGCGCGATGCGACGATTCAGGCCATGCGCGAAGTCGGCGGGCCGGTCATCGCAACCTCGCTGATCATGGCGGCGGTGTTCGTACCGGTCGCGTTTTTGGGTGGTTTCACCGGGCAGATCTATCAGCAGTTCGCCATTACCGTATCGATCTCGGTGGCGCTGTCGGCGCTGATGGCGCTGACGTTCACCCCGGCGCTGTCGGCGATCTTCATCAAGCACAACCTCAATCACGACCGGCCGTCGAAGTTTCGCCGCGCCATTCGCACGCCGCTGCGTCTGTTCGATCGCCTGTTCGCCGGTATCACCGCGGCCTACATGTGGTGTGTGAAAAAGCTGGTGCGCTTCTGGCTCTTGGCGCTGGCGATCACCGTGGCCATCGGGGCGGGCTCGTACTGGATGTACGTGTCCACGCCCTCCACGCTGGTGCCGGAAACCGATCAGGGCATCGTGCTGGCCAGCATATCGCTGCCGGACGCCGCCTCGCTCGATCGCACCCAGACCTACATGGCGAAGCTCAGCAACGAGATCGAAAAGATCGAGGGCGTCGAGTACGCCTCGGCCGTGGCGGGCTACGACCTGCTGGCAAGTGCGGTCAACACCGCGCGCGGGGTCATCTTCGTCAACATGCTGCCCTGGGGCGAACGTACCTTGAGCGCCGACGCGCTGGTGGGGCGCATCATGCAGCTGGGTGCCAGTATCGATGGCGGTAGCGCCATGGCCTTTAACGTGCCGCCGATCATGGGGCTTTCGACCACCGGTGGTTTCACCGGCTACCTGCAGTCCTTCGATGGCGCCTCGACCCGCGAGCTTTACGAAGCCTCGCTCAAGGTCATGGGCGCGGCGAACCAGCACCCGATGCTCTCCCAGGTCTTCTCGACGTTCAACGTCAACGTGCCGTCCTATAAGGCACACATCGATCAGCAGAAGGCGCTGAGCTATGGCGTTGCGCTCGAGAACATCAACTCGGCGCTCGCCAACACCTTCGGTAACGGCTTCGTTAACTACTTCAGCTATCAGAACCGTAACTTCCAGGTGTATCTGCAAAACGAGGACGAATTCCGTAAAACGCCGGACGACTTGAACAATGTCTACGTGCGTGGCGGCAGCGGCGATCGCATTCCGCTCTCCGAGTTCGTAACCCTCGAGCGCCAGGTGGGTGCGTCGGTGGTGTCGCGCTTTGGGGTCTATACCGGTGCCCAGTTCCAGGGCGGCGCGGCACCCGGCTACAGCTCCGCGCAGGCGATCCAGGCGATGGAAGAGGTCGTGCTCGACACCCTCGGTCCCAACTGGGGTATGGGCTGGACCGGCACCGCCTATCAGGAAGCGAACCTGGGCAATGCTGCCATGATTGCCATTGTGTTCGGTATTTTGATGGTGTTTTTGATCCTGGCGGCGCAGTACGAAAGCTGGGCACTGCCGCTGGCGGTACTCACCGCCACGCCGTTCGCCTTTTTCGGCGGTATCGCGGGTATCGTGCTGCGCGGGCTGGATACCAGTGTCTACGTGCAGATCGGTATGTTGGTGGTCGTGGGGCTGGCGGCGAAGAACGCCATCCTGATCGTCGAGTTTGCCGAGCTTCAGCGTAAGGAAGAGAACAAGAGCATTCGCGAAGCGGCCATTACCGCCGCGGAGCTGCGCTTTAGGCCGATCGTAATGACGTCACTGGCCTTCATCTTCGGCACGCTGCCGCTGGCGCTGGCTACCGGCGCGAGTGACGTGAGCAGCCACCATATCGGCACCACGGTGGCGGTGGGCATGGCGTCGGTGGCGATTCTGGGCAGCCTGTTCGTTCCCACGTTCTACGCCATGATCGCCTACAGCGCCGATTGGATGCGGCGCAAGCTGGGCGGCAATAAGCACGATCAAAACGATCAGCGCGGTTCGAGTGACGGGCGCGATGAGCGTGATGATCGCATCGCCCACGATCCACAGTGATCGCGTGGTGATTCCGGCGGGCCTTCGGGCCCGCTTTTTTTTGCCCGCTTGATCGGTGTCAAGGCGCGCCTGGGCAGAGACGAGTAGTGTGATCTAGACTTGCTAATGAACCGTTTGAGTCTGCATCCAATACCATAACAGCAGGCCAAACCGACCAGGCAATCACCTGGAGGAGGCACGCCATGCAACCGATTCTCTCCGCCGCTCTGAATTTCCCGACCATCGTCTTCACCTTCGTGCTGGGCCTTTTAGCGCTTTACTGGCTTTTGGTGCTGATCCGACTGGCGCCGCTGGAGCTTTTCGAGCGTGACAGCCTGCGTGATGATCACATGGCAAGCACATTGGTCTCGCTTGGCTTTATCGGCGTACCCGCCACGCTCGCGCTGACCGTATTGATGCTGCTCGCCGGTGCGCTTTCGCTGGCGCTGGAGCTTCTAGTGCTGCGCTGGTTGGATCTGGGCATGCTGCGCGTGCCGCTGGGTGTCGTGATTCTTTGGGCCACACTGGCCGTGGCATCCCCCCTGGCCGCCGTTATTTGCCAAGGCATGGCGCGCGGGCTCTACCGCTTTGCGCCCTTCAAGCGGCGCAGCCTTTTAGGTGTGACCGTGAAGGTGACCGCGCTCGACGGAGCCGAGCTTGCCGACGCCGTGGTGGAGGGAAAACCGGGCTGTAAGGTAAATCTACACTGCAAACAGGACGATGCCTTCACCGAAGGCGAGCGCCGGGTGCTGGTAAAGTATCTGAAGGAGGAGAACGCCTACCGTAGCGTCGAGGTGCAAACCTACATGGAGACGCGCCAGCGTTTGAACCAGCTGCGCCTGCGCCACAAGCATCAGGAAACGGCGCACTCAAACTAGCGCGTTGTTACTCTGGCCATCACGCAAAAGCCCGCCAGCACGGCGGGCTTTTGCGATGGTGACAAACGCCAAACCGCTAGCGACGTATCAGCAGGATGAGAGCGTTGATGACCTCGGCGCCGCGCTCGCTAAGCGAATAGCGGTCCGGGGCACGCAGCCAGTCATGAAAGAGCCCGCCAAGCGTTGCCTGCAAGAGCTGGGTGGATACCTGCGGGGTCAGACCTTCACGAAGCTGATGCTGTTCGTGGGCCATTTCAAACAGGCAGAGCATTTCGTCAAAACACTCTTCGTTGATCTCGTTTTGCATTTCGAGCGGATTGATATCGCTAAAGAACTCGCAGCGGTGCAGTAAAATCGAGAGCGTGCGCTGGTAGTGAGGCTGCTCCAGACGGTGCATGCCCGCCAGGCACGCGCGGTGCACCGCGTCCAGCGGCAGAATGTCCGGGTCGACGTTTTGAACCTCCTCGACCAGCGACTGAAAGGGCATGCGCACACGCTCGATCAGCGCCATGAACAAATCGCCCTTGTTCTTGAAATGCCAGTAAACCGCTCCGCGAGTGACGCCGGCGTGGCGGGCCACCTGCTCGAGCGAGGTACGCGCGACGCCTTTTTCGAAAAACACCTCTTCGGCCGCGTTCAGCAGCGCTTCGCGCGTGGCTGCCGCTTCTGCCTTGGTTTTTCTAGCCATAAAAGCAACCCTGGTAACGACGTCGAAGGAGCGATATTTTATCTTAAACACCGCCGTTTTACATTCAAAACTGTATGGTTAACTGACCGACGTCATTTGCGCGCTCAATCAACGCCTCACGCGGCCGATAAGCGATAGATCATCCAGCGCCGGCGCTCGCTCTTGCGCGCCCACGCCCTCATCAGGAGTGCTCATGGCACAAGCCCCGTTTCAGATTGCAGGCCACACCCTTCAACCCGGCCAACGTCTACAAATCGACGTGCCGGTGGCGCGCCTTTACACCCATACGCCGCTGCATATCTCCATCGAGGTCGTCCACGGGCGCCGCGAGGGGCCGGTCATGCTGGTGTGCGGCGGCATTCACGGCGACGAGATCAACGGCGTCGAGATCGTGCGCCGGCTTTTGCGCTCGCGCTCGATCAATAGCCTGAGCGGTACGCTGATCGCCGTACCCGTCGTCAACGTTTTCGGCTTTTTGCAGCAGACCCGCTACTTGCCGGACCGGCGCGATTTGAACCGCTGCTTTCCCGGGAGCGACAAGGGCTCACTGGGGGGGCGCATCGCCGCGCTCTTGCGCGAAGAGATCGTCGACCACGCCACGCACATCATCGACCTGCACACCGGTGCCATTCACCGCACCAACCTGCCGCAGATTCGCGCTCAGCTCGAACCCGACAGCGAAACCGCGCGCATGGCGGATGCGTTTGGGGCGCCGGTAGTGCTCAACGCCGAGCTTCGCGAGGGCAGCCTGCGCCACTACGCCCAGTCCCGCGGCATTCCCGTGCTCACCTACGAGGCCGGCGAGGCGCTGCGCTTTGACGAGTGGGCGATCGCCCCGGGCGTGCGCGGCATTCTGCGCGTGATGCGCAGGCTCAAGATGCTTTCCGGCGAGCAGCGCCGCCGCCTGCCCGCCCCGGCGGAACTGGCCAATGGTTCGAGCTGGGCGCGTGCGCCGATCGACGGCATTCTACGCCCGAAGGTGCGTTTGGGCGCGCGGGTCGCCAAGGGCGAAGTGTTGGGCCGGGTGGCGGACCCCTTCGGCAACGATGAGGGCGATGTGGTTTCAATGGCCGATGGCATCGTGATCGGCATGAGTCGTTTGCCGCTGGCCAACGAAGGCGAGGCGCTCTATCACATTGCCCGCTTCGACGAGATCGAGGAGGCGGAAACCGCTATCGAGAGCTTCCAGTCGAGTCTCGAGCCGGTGACCGATCCCATGTATTAAATTCTGTAGTGAAGTGCTGTAGTGAGGGGCTGTATCGAAATGCGTGCGCTGCCGGCCTTCGATAAAAAAGCGCGCCGGTTGCGCCACGAATCCGGCGGCGGGGTGTCATAGTTTGAAACCCCCAATCAAAGCGAAGCTGATCGTCTTTGACTATGGACACTATAGGCAGGGGTTGGCGCCGCCACGTGGCATGATGGTGACATCCTGGCTATAACTGTGGATCAAAGCACCAGTTGGAACGCATTAGTGGCCAAGAAGGCCCGTACAAAGGTGGCCCTTGAGGCCCCGGATCGTGACATGGAGGAAGGGTATGACAAACGGTAAATCCAACACCACCACCACGGACGCCGGCATTCCGGTAGCCAGCGACGAGCACTCGCTTTCCGTCGGCCCGGACGGCCCGATCGTACTGCACGACCACTACCTGATGGAGCAGATGGCGGCGTTCAACCGGGAAATGATTCCGGACCGCCAGCCCCACGCCAAGGGCGGCGGCGCGTTTGGCCATTTCGAGGTCACTCACGACGTCAGCCAGTATACCCGCGCAAAGTTTCTGCAGCCGGGCAAGAAAACCGAAATGCTGGCGCGCTTCTCGACGGTGGCCGGTGAGTCGGGCAGCCCGGACACCTGGCGCGACCCGCGCGGCTTTTCGCTGAAGTTTTACACCGAAGACGGCAACTTCGACATGGTGGGCAACAACACCCCCGTGTTCTTCGTGCGCGACCCGCTCAAGTTCCAGCACTTCATCCACTCGCAAAAGCGCCGTGCCGATAACGGCCTGCGCGATCACGACATGCAGTGGGATTTCTGGACGCTCTCGCCGGAGTCCGCCCACCAAGTGACCTGGTTGATGGGGGATCGCGGCGTACCCGCCAGCTGGCGCCACATGAACGGCTACTCCAGCCACACCTACATGTGGGTCAACGATAAAAGCGAGCGTTTCTGGGTCAAGTACCACTTCAAGACCGACCAGGGCATCAAGTGCATGACCCAAGAACAGGCCGATCAAATGGCGGGTACCGATGCGGATTACCACCGTCGCGACTTGTTCGACGCCATCAAGCGCGGCGACAACCCCACGTGGACACTGCATGTGCAGATCATGCCCTTCGAGGACGCCAAAACCTATCGCATCAATCCGTTCGATCTGACCAAGGTGTGGCCGCACGACGACTATCCGCTGCAGGAAGTGGGCAAGATGACGCTCGACCGCAACCCGACGGACTTCCACTCCGAGATCGAGCAGGCGGCGTTCCAGCCCAGCAACTCAG
Organism: Halomonas sp. PAMB 3264; assembly: GCF_031954245.1. Taxonomy (NCBI): domain Bacteria; kingdom Pseudomonadati; phylum Pseudomonadota; class Gammaproteobacteria; order Oceanospirillales; family Halomonadaceae; genus Halomonas; species Halomonas sp. PAMB 3264. The sequence continues at coordinate 2,651,919 of NZ_CP134866.1, read as the reverse complement.
TACCGGGCACCGGTTTCTCGCCGGACAAGATGCTGCTGGCGCGCGTCATTTCCTACGCCGACGCACACCGCGCTCGCCTGGGCGTCAACTACCAGCAGATCCCGGTCAACGCGCCGAAAAGCCAGGTCAACAGCTACGCCAAGGGCGGGCGGATGCGTATTTCCAATACGTCCGATCCGGTCTACGCACCCAATAGCAAGGGCGGCGCCCACGCCGATCCGAGCGCATATCCGGAAGACGCGGTATGGGAAGCGGATGGTGAATTCGTTCGTGCCGCCTACACGCTGCGCCCGGACGACGGCGACTTCAATCAGGCCAACGACCTGGTCAATAAGGTAATGGACGACGCCGCGCGTGATCGCCTGGTAAACAACATCGTCGGGCACGTTTCCGGCGGCGTGGAAGAGCCGGTGCTGTCGCGGGTATTCGAGTACTGGAAGAACGTCGATCAGACCATCGGCGAGCGCGTCGAAAAGGGCGTAATGGAAAACCGCCAGAAGGCCGGCAAGTAAACCGAGCCTTTCAAGCGCCGGGTAAGCCCCACCCGCCACGGTACGCCGTGGCGGGTTTTTTTATGCCGCGGTGTCGGGCTCGCGGATCAGGCCAAGCGCATCGTCATAAAGACGCAGGCCCGCACCTTCCTTGTGAGCGTGCTCGGAAAGATGACGCCGAAAGCGACGCCCGCCCGGGCAGCCCTGGAAAAGCCCCAGCAGGTGGCGGGTGATGTGGTTGAGCTTCGCGCCTTCGTCGAGCCGCGTTTGGATGTACGGGCGAAACGCCTGCGCCGCGTCCAGCCGGTTCATGGCCGGACCCGGTTCTCCGAAAATGGCCTGATCGACCCCGGCCAGCAGCCACGGGTTCTGGTACGCCTCACGGCCCACCATCACGCTGTCCACGTGCTCGAGCTGCGCCTGGCACTCCTCGAGCGTCTTGATGCCCCCGTTGATACCGATGTGAAGCGCGGGGTTGGCGGCTTTCAAGCGGTGTACGCGCGGGTAGTTCAGCGGCGGCACGTCGCGGTTCTGCTTGGGTGACAGTCCCTGCAGCCACGCTTTGCGCGCGTGCACGGTAAACGTGGTGCAGCCGGCTTCGGCCACCATATCGATAAAGCGCGCCAGGTCCGCATCCTCATCCTGGTCGTCGATGCCGATACGGCACTTCACCGTTACCGGAATCGTCACCGCCGCCTGCATCGCCTTCACCGCCGCCGCCACCTTCTCCGGGTAGCCCATCAGGCACGCGCCGATCAGGTTGTTCTGCACCCGGTCGCTGGGGCAGCCCACGTTCAGGTTCACCTCGTCATAACCCCAGGCCTCGGCAATCGCCGCGCACTCGGCAAGCTCTCCCGCATCGCTGCCGCCCAATTGCAGCGCGATCGGGTGCTCCACCTCGGTATAGCCCAGAAACCGTTCCCGGGGCGAGCCGTGCAGAATCGCCCCGGTGGTCACCATCTCGGTGTAGAGCAGGGTGCGCCTGGTCAACGTGCGGGCGAACGCGCGGTAGTCGCGGGTCGTCCAGTCCATCATCGGCGCCACCGAGAAGCGGCGGCCCCGGTCAGCGCTGTTTTCGTTCGTCAAGTCGGTCATGGAAATCGGTTCTTTAGCTGTATAAATATATAGCTATAATGTGAGGGTGGCTGCAACGACCGCGGCGTAAAACCGGTAGCGACGAGCCCTGGCTCGCCAGAAGGCCGGTTTGTGGCGGGTCGTTTCATGCACAATCAATGGGATTGGCGGTATTGTACGGAAGAAAGGGCAGTACTCACAGCGCGAGAAGCCCGAAAGGTGACAAGAAAGCTCGGGGTAGGCTCCGCGCAACGGCGTTGGTTTGAGCGAGCAAATCGAAACCAAAAATAGGCGCTATTGAGATAGTGATGATGACCCTGGTAGGTTAAGCTCGCTTAACAGAAGCGAAGGTTGCAGAGCGTTCAGGTTGGCTTTTGAGGTCGATATGATAAGTAGGGCAGGGCATGGTTCAACTTGAACGGATGCAGAGGTTTTTAATGGGCGACCTTATGGTTGGTGAACAGATCATCAAGCGGGTGCAGCGGTTGGCCGAAGGCGCGCTGTACCTAATCAGTGATAACGAGCTGTACCAGCCGAAGATGATTAAGCCGCAGGATATGGGGGGGCTGGAGATTCTAGGGCGGTGTGAGATTCGGATTGGGCGGGTGGTTTAACCTCTTTAGCTACACCTGCCATCATTAATCATTTTTCTGTGCACCCTTTTTACTTATATGCTTTTTTGTTTATTTTGAGGTTAAGCATGATTCAGGATAGCGAAATAAAGATGATAGATGTAGATCAGCTACATCTTGATTTTAAAAATCCAAGATTACCATCAAATGTTCAAAAAACAGAAAAAACTATACTCAGTTACATAGCTTCTACCACTAGCCTGGAAGACTTAATGGAAGCTATTGCTCAAAATGGTTTTTTCCCAGGAGAGCCATTAGTTGCTGTCAAAGAAGATGGTAGATATATAGTTGTTGAAGGAAATAGAAGACTTTCAGCGGTAAGGTTGTTAAATAACCCTAATGAAATCGATAGACCGAGCAGGCTTATACAGGAAATCGCAGATACCTGTGAAAAAATTGAAAAATTGCCTGTTGTCGTAAGGGATAGCAGAGAGAAAGTACTTCCATATTTAGGTTATAGGCATATAACGGGTGTCAAGCAGTGGGAGCCTCTTTCCAAGGCTCGATACATGAGAGAGCTTTTTTTACTGACTGATGGTGAACCAGCTGAGCGTTATAAGAAGGTGGCTCAGATGATAGGTTCTCGCAGTAATCATATCAAGCGTAGTTTAGATGCTTTAGCAGTATATGAAGAGATTGAAAATGAGGACTTTTATGGAATAAAAGGTCTTAATGAAGAAAGCATAAAGTTTGCTGTTTTATCAACAGCCCTAGCTGATGAAAGAATAGCAGTTTTTGTTGGCTCTGCTACAAAGAACGGTAGAGAAACTAATCATACTCACCCGATAGTCAATCCTGATTCGCTATCAGGAAAGAGTATTGAAGACTTAACAAACTGGCTTTATCGGAAAGGTGAGAATGGGGAAACTAGAGTCGGAGAGTCTCGTAATTTAAAGCGGTTAGGAGCGGTTTTAGATTCAGAGAAGGCTAAAGGTGCTTTTATGGGTGGAAGCACTTTAGACTATGCCTTTAGGTTGTCGAAAGGCTCTGAAGAAGAGTTCATGGAATATCTTTACAACGCACAAGCGTCACTTGCTCAAGCTTCTGGCTTGGTTGCTAATATTGATTATTCAGAAGAGGCTTTGGATGTTGCAAGAGAGATACGAAGCAATATTAAGCTTATAGGTAAAGCATTGTCAGATAAGAAGGTTGACGACGATGAATTTTGAGATAGGGGTTTTACAGCCAAATTCTCCTCATTTGTTTGCAGATTTGATTGAGTTTTTAGCTATCTTTGATCCTTATGGGAAAAATGAAATACATAAAAATGATATTGTAAATATTGTTAATGGTTTGCCCGTTTCGGATGAAGATGTTGATGATGAAGAAGATCTTGATGACTCAGGTCTTTCTGATGCTTCTAAGCATGATATAAAAGAAGCGCGTTTAGAAGATGCTTGGTCTCAGTTAGAGTATCGAGCATATTGTTTTGCTGAAAATTATCCCTTTAATGTAGAGGGTGATTTATTAAAGCTCAATACTGATTGGAGTGACCCAAGGCATAAAGTATATAGGTTTTTGTTGGCTTCTTCTCGTTTGCGCTCTTTTACCGCTTCAAATAGATATTGCTGGTCTCAAGCTTTTGCTAGAGTATCATCTATCGCTCTAGGCTCACTATTGCCACCTTATGCTGATGTAAAAATCTTTGACGCTAATTCTGTTGACAGGCGTGAATATTACGGTACGGATTGTAGAGAAGCTTTGATTGTGCTTGGAAGGCAGCTGAGCGCTTTCAAAGTCCATGAAGAAGAAATTAGGGAGCGGAGCTCATCTGGTGATGGTGGAATAGATTTAGTAGGTGTTATTTCATTTGGTGATACGGCTTATGGCGCACATGTTGTATTTGGGCAGTGTGGAGCACAAGAAGAAGAGTGGCCGGAAAAGAGGTTAGAAGCTCATCCTATAGGTTTGTCAAACTATTTCCAGTTTTCTCATGATGTGATTACTACAATGTTTACTCCTGTTTTGTATAGATCTTCAACTGGGAAGTGGGTTAGTGGAAGTAAAGTGACTGGCGTAGTTGTAATTGATCGCTTACGAATTATAAGTTTAATTGAGAAGAGCGAAGGTTTTGAAAGTATCGCTCTTCAAGACTATTTTAGGCAATTTGAAAGTGAGTTTGAGTCTTATAGTCTTGTTTCTTAAGAGTTAATTCCATATGTTTGGTAACGCACGTGCCACTGCCTCAAAAAGGGGCGGTGGTACTGCATTACCTACCACTTTGTACCGCATGTTTAAGCTTCCATATTTATGTTCTGGAAACGCTAGATATCCAAACCCTTGAAGCTTTGCAGCCTCTCGATAGCTAAAGCGACGTGCAGGTCCATCATGTTGGAACCGCCATACATCCTGATCGAGCTTTTCCAGCGGTGGGCTCATTGGATGCAGTGGCATGTGCCGAGGATTGGCCACAATCGTTTTAGATTGATCTCCCCATTCATTACGCCGATTCCTTGATAGGTAATACCAGTGAAAGCCAAGATCATAGAACTCGCCTTCGGGCCACTCCGGCATACCGTCAATAGCATCCCGGATCGTGGTCTTGGGTTGGCCGCCTAGCACGCCGTGGGTTGGTTGAGGGAAGTCATACTCAATCCCAAAATCTTCTCGAATGCCTACGATAAAGATACGTTTCCGCTCCTGTGCCACGCCAAAGTCAGAGGCATTCAGCACTTGGAAAGACACGTTGTAGCCAGCATCAGTGAATACTTTGACCTGATCCTGTAGAAGGTGAGCGTAATTTTTACGCACCATGCCAGAGACATTCTCCACGATGAAGGCTTTAGGCTTGATTTGATTCAAGGCCCGCGCAAACTCGAGGTAGAGGGTATTAATTTTGCGGCCAGCGTCACGCACACCACCTTGGCTGAACCCTTGGCATGGGTAGCAGCCTACGAGCAGCTCGGCCTCTGGGAAGTGCTGTATCTTGCTAACGTCACCGAGTCGGTAGTCTGTCTCAGGATGGTTGTGCTCATAAACGGCTTGCGCGTACGCAAGTACGTCGTTAGCCATCAGAACCTCGAAGCCGGCATTGAAAATACCAGCGTCGGAGCCCCCGCAACCTGAAAAAAGTGACACTGCTGTCGGCATGCCGTCGTCCTAAACCGTAGCTCCCTCACGGGATGGTGGTGTTCGTGAAAGGAGGGGATTCTAACGCTCTGCGGCCTCGCAGGCACACCCCCCGCTGCGTTATTTCGTTAATTAACGCAATTCTAGTCTTTTGGATGTGCTGTGGCCATCGCTATTTTTGCCGCTTGATCATCCGTATAAGCCCGCATCAACTCCCCCCCCACTGAGTCGTATACCGCGGGCTGCGATGAGCACACCGCAGGTGCCACGGCGCATTCTTCTCCGGTAGCCCTAAGCGCACCGTCCCCTTGCCCATCTTCTCGTTCAGCGCATCCATCGTGGCCATGAGCTGTTGGCTGCGCTGGCGTTCCTCTTCCGTTTGCGGGATTTCCATCAGGCTGAGCTGTTGGCGGTGCTGGTAGGTGTGGTTCTTTAAAAACTATTCAAGCCCTTATCGGATCTTCTATCCTCGCTCATCCTCCATGCCATCAAGAGACCCCTATGCCACGTCTTCATTCATTGGCTCTCCTAGCCCTTTTTCTCCCCTGCACCCTATGGGCCCAGGACGATGTTCGACCCGGCTTATGGCGTGTCGACATGACGACGTTCGATCCACGCGTTGAAGATGACGCGTTGGCTTCTAGCGAAACTAAAACCCTATGCCTGACGCCGGCGCAGGCGCAGAGTCCGAAAGGCGTGGTTCAGGCGCTATGGGGAGAGCTCACCTGCGACGATGTCGAGATCGACTACCGTGAGGGTGGGGCGCAGGTGTCGGTGGTCTGTAGTGAAGGTGAAAGCGTACTGCGGTTCGTCGACACGTTAACCTTCGATAGCCCCACCGCGTTTAGTAGCAGCTTGAAAAGCCATTCCCACGGCTACACTGCGCAAACGCTGAGCGAATACCGCTGGCTTGCAAGCGACTGCTAATGACGCGCTGCCACCTTTAATGGTATAGCGTAGAGGTCGGGTTCGTGGGGAGAGACGGTATGTTGAAAGCACGCGGTGGTATCGCGGCGGTGGCGGTGAGCCTTCTTTGGCTTTCCGGCTGTAACGAACAGATGGAGGATGAGCCGCGGGTGGTCGAGGAAGTGCCGAGCGATGCAGTGGTCGAGCAAACCACGAGCGAACCCGAGCGCGCGCTGATCGAGGTCGAATTTTCACTGCACGCCGGTTTGAGAACCGATCGGCGTTTAACCGTCGAGGGGACATCGAATCTTCCGGACGGGACGCGGGTTCAGGTGGTCGTGGAGCGTGAAATCAGTCGCGTGCGCTGGCAGTCGCGCACGACCATCAGCGAGGGGCGGTTCACGGCTGGGCCGTTTGGCTCGGGGAGCGGGCTGCCAGACGGCGGGTACCTCGTGCAGGTGCAGTCGAGCGAGGGCAGCGTTCAGCCGCAAACCGTGCAGGACGTGATCGGTCGGGAAGGCGAGAACCTGTCAGGCGAGCTCGTTACCCAAACTCGCCATGGACTGGGGCAGGTAGCCACCTACTCACGGCGCTTTTTGGTGGGGAGCGAGCCAAGACGTACGCGTGACCAGGTGGACGTGATTGAAGAGTGAACAGGGTGCTTTAGGCAGGACACCAGTGAGCGAGTACGACGGCGTGAATCTCTTCACTGCTGGGCGTTTTGGCAAAATGCGCCAGCTGAAAGTGATCGTCACGCTTGACCAGATAGTGACCGGCCTTGTGGAACACGTGCGTGGGGCCAAGTAACAGAAGATCACCCGGGGAGGCGGGGGCGAAATCCGTTTTGGCCGCGGGCGTGGTCATCACACAAGGCGCTTTCCAGTCGATTTTAAGCGGCAGATGAGCGGGCGGCGTCATCATCGTTGCCTGCACCTGCTCCCAGGGAAGGGGGCCCTGGTGCGTCAGTGTCAGAAGCGGCGGTGCGCTGTCACCTTCCAACAGCGTGGCCAGTGAGCACTCCAGTGCGTCGGCCAGCGCCACCAGGCGTTCATGACCGATCTGCTTGATCGCCCCCGACTCCCAGTACGATATGGTGACATCCGACACGCCAACTTTTCGGGCAAGAGCAGCTTTATTCAGCTTTACCCGTTGCCTGAGCTGTTTGATACGTGATCCAAGCGATTCCATTTTATTTTCCCATCGATGAGCCAAACAAACGCGTTTGATTTACTTCCGTTGATGCCAATGATCAGTATGTTCCTGCTGATGCAACGAGCCGTTGCGTCAGCACGGTCATGCATCATAGGCAGTGTGTCCAAAATAGCAAAGACCCTGCGGAAGCAGCTGCTATATCCTTAGCAACTTTCGTTAGGACGCCAAACCGGCCAGGATGTTCCCTCGACAGGCTGTCTGATGATCATTGGGCGCGTATAATGGCGCCCACGCTCGATGTTAAAAGGATATCTGAATGACCGTACGCACGCGTATAGCGCCTTCTCCCACGGGAGACCCCCACGTCGGCACGGCGTATATTGCGCTGTTCAATCTATGCTTTGCGCGAAAGCAGGGCGGCGAATTCATTTTGCGTATCGAGGACACCGACCAGGTGCGCTCGACGGCGGAATCCGAGCAGATGATTCTGGACTCGCTGCGCTGGCTGGGCATCGAGTGGGACGAAGGCCCGGACGTGGGCGGCCCGTACGGCCCGTACCGGCAAAGCGAGCGCGGCGACATTTACGCCGAGCACGCTCAGAAGCTGCTCGACGCCGGCCACGCCTTCAAATGCTATCGCACCAGCGAAGAGCTCGATGAGCTTCGCGAGGCGCGCAAGGAAGCCGGCCTGCAGCTGGCGCTCAAACCGGCGGATCTGGCGCTGGATGACGCCGAGCAGGCGCGCCGCGAAGCCGAGAACTGGCCGTACGTGGTACGCATGAACGTTCCCGTCGAAGGCGTGTGCGTAGTCGAGGATATGCTGCGTGGTCGCATCGAAGTGGACTGGGCTCAGGTGGACGCCCAGATTCTGGTCAAGTCCGACGGCATGCCGACCTACCACATGGCCAACGTGGTGGATGATCACCTGATGGGGATCACCCACGTGCTGCGCGGCGAGGAGTGGATCAACTCCGCGCCCAAGCACAAGCTTCTGTACGAGTACTTTGGCTGGGAGATGCCGGTACTTTGCCACATGCCGCTGTTGCGCAACCCGGACAAGTCGAAGCTCTCCAAGCGCAAGAATCCGACCTCGATCAACTACTACCGCCGCATGGGCTTTCTGCCCCAGGCCGTCACCAATTACCTGGGCCGCATGGGCTGGTCGATGCCCGACGAGCGCGAGAAGTTCAGCCTTCAGGAGATGATGGACGCTTTCGATATCCAGCGCGTATCGCTGGGCGGGCCGGTGTTCGATCTCGAAAAGCTCACCTGGCTCAACGGCGTCTATATCCGTGAAGACATGGACGATGACGCGCTGCTCAAGGCGCTCAGAGAATGGGCGTTCAACGAAGAGTACGTGCGCCAGATTCTGCCCCAGGTACGCACCCGGGTGGAAACGCTCTCTCAGGTTGCGCCGCTGGCCGGCCACTTCTTCTCCGGGCTGCCCGCCATCACGGAAGCCGACTTCGAAAGCGTGAAGCTCGAACGCGAGGAGCTGGTCAAGCTTCTGCAGTTTCTGGTGTGGCGCTTCGAAACGGTGCCGGCCTGGAACAAGGAGGCGCTTCTGGCCGAGGTTCAGACGCTGGCCGGCGCCTTCGATCTCAAGATGAAGGCGTTTTTGGCGCCGGTGTTCATTGCCATCACCGGCTCGAGCGCGAGCACCTCGGTCATGGATGCCATGGCGATTCTGGGCTCTGACGTGACCCGCGCGCGGCTTCGTCACGCCATCGACGTGCTTGGTGGGGTCTCCAAAAAGCAGGCGAAACGCTTCGAAAAAGAGTTTCGCGCGCTCTAGGCCGCCATTCGTTAGCCACGGCCCGCCAACCGGGCGGGCCGTGCTTTAAGCCGAGCGTGAATTCGCCGCTTTTCTGGTTGACGAAGGCGAGGCTAATCAGTACTATACGCATCGTCTTCACGACACGTGGGGCCTTAGCTCAGCTGGGAGAGCGCGACACTGGCAGTGTCGAGGTCAGCGGTTCGATCCCGCTAGGCTCCACCACCGCAAGTTTGTGATTACACGTCCCATTCGTCTAGTGGTCCAGGACACCGCCCTTTCACGGCGGTAACAGGGGTTCGAACCCCCTATGGGACGCCACAATCCTTCCTTCAGAAACACTCTTTTTAACTTCCCTTTATATCGCACCCTTAACATGGGTTAGCGAGAATTTCTGTCGTTTGAACCTCGCGATTCAAGCCATTTTTTGCCTTTTTGGGCTTGACTTGTCCACTTGATCTGTTCCGTAGGGCGGGTTGTGCACAAGAGCTGTCCAACTGCCCAAAAAATCAGCGATTTAAGATTAGTTTAATAAAATCAGCAACTTACATTAGATCAAAAAGTAACCAATTTAAAGAAAAGCCACTGTTCATGGCGATTTCGGGACGTTTTATGATGGTTGTAAACAGGGTTATCCACAGATAGTGTGGAAAACGCGATTTCCTTGCCGTGTTGGAAAATTGTCAAGGCAAAAATGGTCGAAATCGCCGACTTTTTAGCGTTCGAAGAGGCGGCGCTGTGCATGGTTTTTACATGCGGTGGGTACTTGCCGTGCAAGGGGTGTAAGTGGCTCTGAAAAGCTTCTTGTGGCGAAAGCGTGCTTGCTCACGGGGTAGCTATTGATTGGCTATATATAAGCAGGAGAGGGCGCTGCGGCGCTCATGGCGTGCCGGGCAAGGCGGGTGGCGCAATGTGTTTATTCGCCCTGACGCAAAGAGGCCGCCCTAAGGCGGCCTCTTGATGGTGCATGATTTGCTCATGCACTGTATTTGCTCATGCACTGTATTTGCTCATGCACTATGGCGCGTTACTTCTTGCTGGGGTAGTCGCGCTTGTCGTGGCCGGTGTAGAGCTGGCGCGGGCGACCGATCTTGTAGCTCTCGCTGAGCATTTCGTTCCAGTGCGAGATCCAGCCGATGGTACGTGATACGGCAAAGATCACGGTGAACATGTTGGTCGGAATGCCCATGGCCTTCAGGATGATGCCGGAATAGAAGTCGACGTTCGGGTAGAGCTTGCGCTCGATGAAGTATTCGTCTTCCAGCGCGATCTGCTCGAGGCGCTTGGCGATCTTGAGCTGCGGGTCGTCGGCCATACCGAGCTCGGCCAGCACTTCGTCGCAGCTCTCTTTCATCACCTTGGCGCGCGGGTCGAAGTTGCGGTAGACGCGGTGGCCAAAACCCATCAGCTTGAACGGGTCTTCCTTGTCTTTCGCCTTGTCGACGAAGCGCTGGATGTTCTCTTCCGAGTCATCACCGATCTCGTCGAGCATCGCCAGTACCGCCTCGTTGGCGCCGCCGTGGGCCGGACCCCAAAGCGCTGCGATGCCGGCACTGATGCAGGCGAACGGGTTGGCACCGGTCGAGCCTGCCAGGCGCACCGTGGAGGTGGAGGCGTTCTGCTCGTGGTCGGCGTGGAGCATGAAGATGCGATCCATCGCCTTGGCGTAGACCGGGTTAATCTTGTACTCCTCGCACGGGTTGCTGAACATCATGTAGAGAAAGTTCTCTGCATAGCTCAGGTCGTTGCGCGGGTAGTTGAACGGCTGGCCAACATTGTACTTGTGCGACATCGCGGCAAGCGTGGGCATCTTCGCGATCAGGCGAATGGCGCTGATTTCACGATCTTCCTGCTGGGTGATGTCCATATGGTCATGGTAGAACGCGGCCAGACCGCCCACGACGCCACACAGAATCGACATTGGGTGCGCGTCGCGGCGGAAACCCTTGAAGAAGTTGTTGATCTGATCGTGAACCATAGTGTGGTTACGAATGCGGGTTTCGAAATCCGCGTACTGCTCTTCAGTCGGCAGTTCGCCGAACAGCAGGGTGTAGCAAACCTCTACGAAATTGGACTCTTTGGCTAGCTGGTCGATCGGGTAGCCGCGATGCAGCAGCATGCCCTTGCCGCCATCGATATAAGTGATCGCGGATTGGCAGGAAGAGGTGGACATGAAGCCAGGGTCGTAGGTAAACAGGCCTTCGCCACCCAGACCGCGGACGTCGATGACGTCGGGGCCCAGCGTGCCGGAATAAATGGGTAGCTCGATCGGGTCAAGACCGTCTACCGTCAAGGTCGCTTTCCTGTCAGCCATGAAGGCCTCCTTTCGAATTCGGTTTGGGACGTAAAGTCGTTGTTTCGCTTACCGCGCCGGCGAAAAGGCTCGCCTACTATAGAAGCGTGCGACTTTTTGTCAATTAGCCTTAATAGTCGCCGTAATTGTACAAAAGCTATTATCTCGTCGTGCTTTTGTCTAATTTCTGGGGGCGGGTGAAGAAATTATTCTTCAGACGTACTAGAATAAAGCGGTTAACAGGCTTATGAAGCTAGCGGTCTATCGAATACTATAGTCATGCTGCAACGCAAAATCGACTCTACCTGGCAGCAATTTTTTGCAGTTACAGTCGAGTTAGACCTGTGTTCGGTTTGTAAGCCGGGGCGAAGGTTCTTATAATCCACCGCGCGCGACCGACCTCTAATTAGTCGGATGCGACTTGGCAACGGCCGAGCCCCTTCCAGCAACCACTGCCCGCTCGGGGTTAGCCCGAACCTTCGCAGAGTGGGCCAAAAGAGTGTGTATAACGCCGTGAATAGCAAACGACCCGTAAACCTGGACCTTTCGACAATCCACTTTCCTCTGCCAGCGCTGACGTCGATCACACACCGTATTACGGGTGTCATCCTGTTCGTCGGCCTGATCTTTGCCTTCTGGGCACTGGGGGAATCCCTCTCTTCACCGGCCGGTTTCGATGCCGTGCGTGACGCGCTGGCCACCAACATTCTCGCCAAGTTCGTTGCCTGGGGCCTGCTGTCTGCGCTGGCCTTTCACTTCGTGGCGGGTATCAAGCACCTGCTGATGGATGCCGATATCGGTGTCACCCTGGAAGGTAGCGTTCAAAAAGCGCAGATCACCGTCGTCGTTAGCGCAGTCCTCATCATCTTGGCAGGAGTTTGGGTATGGTAACCAACATTACGAGTTTCGGTCGTAGCGGCCTCTCCGACTGGCTCATGCAGCGCGTATCCGCCGTGATTCTTGCGCTCTATACGCTGTTCATCGTGGGCTACCTGCTGTTCAACCCCGACCTTGACTATTACACCTGGAGCGGGCTTTTCAACCAGATCTGGATGCGGATCTTCTCGCTTTTGGCCTTCATCTCTATCGCCGCGCACGCCTGGATTGGCCTTTGGACAGTCACCACCGACTACCTCAAGTCCACTCGTCTGCGTGTCGGTGCCCAGGCGCTCATCATTCTGGCCATCTTCGTTTACCTGGTCTGGGGCATTCAAATTCTGTGGGGAGCTTAATCCATGTCTAACCTTCGTAGCCTGACGTTTGACGCCATCATCATCGGTGGCGGTGGCTCTGGCCTGCGCGCTGCTCTGGAACTTGCCAAGTCCGGCAAGAAGACAGCGGTTCTCTCTAAAGTGTTCCCGACCCGTTCGCACACCGTATCGGCTCAGGGTGGCATCACCTGCGCGATCGCCTCGTCCGACCCGGACGATGACTGGCGCTGGCACATGTACGACACCGTCAAGGGCGGTGACTACATCGCCGACCAGGACGCTGCCGAGTACATGTGTTCCGAAGGCCCGAAAGCGGTGTTCGAACTCGAGCACATGGGGCTTCCGTTCTCGCGTTTCGATAACGGCCGTATCTACCAGCGCCCCTTCGGCGGCCAGTCGAAGAACTTCGGTGAAGGCGGTCAGGCCGCGCGTACCTGCGCCGCCGCCGACCGTACCGGCCATGCGCTGTTGCACACGCTTTACCAGAACAACCTCAAGAACAACACCACGTTCTTGAACGAGTGGTACGCGGTGGATCTGGTCAAGAATGCCAGCGGTGACGTCGTGGGCTGTATCGCCATGTGCATCGAGACCGGTGAAGTGGTTCACGTCAAATCCAAGGCCACGGTGCTCGCCACCGGCGGTGCGGGTCGTATCTACGCCTCGACCACCAACGCCTTGATCAATACCGGTGACGGTATCGGCATGGCGCTGCGCGCCGGCTTCCCCATGCAGGACATGGAGATGTGGCAGTTCCACCCGACCGGTATCTACGGTGCCGGCACGCTGGTCACCGAAGGGTGCCGCGGCGAGGGTGGCTACCTGATCAACAAGGATGGCGAGCGCTTCATGGAGCGCTACGCGCCCAACGCCAAGGACCTGGCCGGCCGCGACGTCGTTGCTCGCTCCATGGTCATGGAGATCCTCGAAGGCCGCGGCTGTGGCGACAAGGGCGACCACGTCTTCCTGAAGCTCGATCACCTGGGTGAAGAGGTACTGGGCAAGCGTCTACCGGGGATCGTCGAGCTCTCCAAGACCTTCGCCCACGTCGACCCGGCCAAGGATCCGATCCCGGTCGTACCGACCTGCCACTACATGATGGGTGGTATCCCGACCAACGTTCACGGTCAGGCCATCATGCAAAACGAGTCCGGCGAAGATCAGATCATCAACGGTCTGTTTGCCTGCGGCGAAGCGGCCTGCGTATCGGTGCACGGCGCCAACCGCCTGGGCGGCAACTCGCTTCTGGATCTCGTGGTCTTCGGCCGCGCAGCGGGCATGTTCATCGAAGGCGCGCTCAACGAAGGTATCGAGTACCTGGACGCGTCCGAGTCCGACATCGAAACTGCGATGAAGCGCATCACCCGCTGGAACGAGTCCGAAGGTGGCGAAAGCATTCCCGAGCTCAAGGCCGAGCTTCAGGACATCATGCAGAACTCTTTCGGTGTGTTCCGTAAAGAGGACAACATGCAGGAAGGCGTACAGAAGCTGTCCGAGCTGCGTAAGCGTATTGCCAACGCGCACCTGCCGGACAAGTCCAACGCTTTCAACACGGCGCGTGTTGAAGCGCTCGAGCTCGATAACCTGATGGAAGTGGCTGAAGCAACGGCGATTGCTGCCCTCGAGCGTAAAGAGAGCCGTGGTGCGCACTCGCGCTACGATTATCCTGACCGTGATGATGTCAACTGGCTGAAACACTCGCTCTACTTCCCGCTCACTAAAGAGCTGAAGCAGCGCGACGTCAACTTCAAGCCGAAAACCGTTGATACGTTCGAGCCGAAGGTTCGTACCTACTAATCTTCGTACTGAGTCAGTCTGTGTACTGAGAGGGAGTCACAATGTCCAATCTTCAGGTATCGATATACCGTTACAACCCGGAAACCGACTCCGCACCCTATATGCAGGAGTTTCAGGTCGACACCAAGGGTCGCGACGTGATGGTGCTGGACGTTCTGCACATGATGAAAGAGCAGGACAGCGGCCTAGCGTTTCGCCGCAGCTGCCGCGAAGGCGTGTGCGGTTCCGACGGCATGAACATGAACGGCAAAAATGGACTGGCGTGCATCACGCCGTTGTCCGATGTGGTCAAAAACGGCAAGCTGACGCTGCGTCCACTGCCCGGGCTTCCGGTCATCCGCGACATGGTCGTGGATATGGGTATCTTCTATAAGCAGTACGAGCGCATCCAGCCGTACCTGCAAAACGATACCCCGGCGCCGGCCATCGAGCGTTTGCAGTCGCCGGAAGACCGCGACAAGCTCGACGGCCTGTACGAGTGCATTCTGTGTGCGTGCTGCTCGACCTCGTGCCCGTCGTTCTGGTGGAATCCGGACAAGTTCGTCGGCCCGGCGGGGCTCTTGCAGTCCTACCGCTTCCTGGCGGACACGCGCGATAACGCCACCCGCGAGCGCCTGACCGACCTGGAAGATCCGTTCTCCGTGTTCCGCTGCCGCGGCATCATGAACTGCGTGGCGGTATGCCCCAAAGGGCTCAACCCGACCCGCGCGATCGGTAAGATTCGCGAAATGCTGCTGGCGGATGCCACGTAACTCGTTAATCTTTTGAAAAAAGACAAGTGAAGTGCAGGTTGTCGTACAAAGTTACTTAAATCCCGGCGCTTCGCTTGTTATCATAGAGTACGACATGTGGTGCGACGCTGCGTCGCAGTATCAAACAGCCACGTTTAAAAGCCGGTGCCCTTGTACCGGCTTTTGAGCATGAACTGCTAGCGAATTGCTGGATATTGAACCACGTGAAGGTTTCCGGCCTTTGGTCGGTGCCGCCGGTCTTTGAATCGCCCCGCCGGCAGGGCACAAGCGATGTCGCCGCATGGTGCAGCGATACCGATACCACCCCATCAGTGTAGGGTGACCGAGAGATGCAACAAGGCATAATGGAGTTGATGTGGCGTTCCTCTCACGTGAGTGGCGGCAATGTTCACTACGTGGAAGCGCTTTACGAGCAGTACCTCGACGATCCCGATTCTGTCCCCGACGAGTGGCGCCGCTATTTCAAAGAGCTGCGCGAGTCCGACGACAGTGCCTCCCAGGATGTTCCGCTTAGCCCCATTCGTGATCAGTTCTATCAGCTTGGCCGCGAAAGCCGGCCCGGTCAGGGCGTAGCCCAGGTCGACAGCGGTGAGAACAAAAAGCAGGTCAAGGTCCTGCAGTTGATCAACGCGTATCGCTTCCGCGGTCATCAAAAGGCGAATATCGACCCGCTTGGCCTGCGAAATCCTACCCCCATTCCGGATCTTGATCTGTCCTTTCATCAGCTTTCCAAAGCGGATCTCGATACCGAATTTCAGACCGGCTCCTTCTTTCTGGGCATCGACAAGGCCCCGCTGCGTGACATCGTCGACGCGCTCGAGCAGACCTACTGTCGCTCGATCGGCTGCGAGATCATGCACATCGTCGATACCGAAGAGAAGCGCTGGCTGCAGCGCCGTTTCGAATCGGTCAGAAGTGCGCCCACGTTTAGCGAAGACGTGCGCAAGCACGTGCTCGAGCGCCTGACCGCCGCGGAAGGCCTCGAAAACTACCTCGCTTCCAAGTACCCGGGCACCAAGCGCTTCGGTCTGGAAGGCGGTGAGACGTTCGTGCCGATGATGGACGAGCTGATTCAGCGCGCCGGCGGCTACGGCACCAAGGAAGTCGTGATCGGCATGGCCCACCGCGGCCGCTTGAACCTGCTGGTCAACATTCTGGGCAAGAACCCGGCGGATCTGATCGACGAGTTCGACGGCAAGAAAGTGATCGAGCGCGGCTCCGGCGACGTCAAGTACCACCAGGGCTTCAGCTCGAACGTCATGTCACCCGGCGGCGAAGTGCATCTGGCGATGTCCTTCAACCCGTCGCACCTCGAGATCGTCGCCCCTGTGGTCGAAGGCTCAGTGCGCGCTCGTCAGGACCGCCGTCAGGACACCGACGGCAGCAAGGTGCTGCCGATCAACGTACACGGCGACGCGGCCTTTGCCGGCCAGGGCGTGGTCATGGAGACATTCCAGATGTCCCAGACCCGTGCCTACAAGACCGGCGGTACGGTGCATATCGTCATCAACAACCAGGTCGGTTTCACCACCTCGAACCCGCTGGACGCCCGCTCGACGGAGTAC
This sequence comes from Halomonas sp. PAMB 3264, assembly GCF_031954245.1. Taxonomy (NCBI): domain Bacteria; kingdom Pseudomonadati; phylum Pseudomonadota; class Gammaproteobacteria; order Oceanospirillales; family Halomonadaceae; genus Halomonas; species Halomonas sp. PAMB 3264. The sequence goes on along the minus strand of NZ_CP134866.1, from coordinate 2,635,203 downwards.
TGCACCGACATCGCCAAGATGGTTCAGGCGCCGATCTTCCACGTCAACGGCGACGACCCGGACGCGGTGATCCACGCAGCCCAGGTGGCGCTCGATTACCGGCAGCAGTTCAAGAAGGACGTGGTGATCGATCTGGTCTGCTACCGCCGTCGGGGTCACAACGAAGCGGACGAGCCCTCCGGCACCCAGCCGATGATGTACGCCAAGATCAAGGATCACGCCTCTTCGCGTACGCTCTACGCCAAGCGGTTGGTCGAGCAAGGCGTGCTCTCGGAAGAGGACGCCAAGGCGATGATCGAAACCTACCGCGACGATCTGGTCGCCGGTAATCACGTCGCTAACGCCCTGGTTCAGGAGCCCAACAAGTCGCTGTTCGTCGACTGGGCGCCGTACCTTGGCCACGAGTGGTCCGGTGATGCCGATACCACCGTCGACATGAAGCGCCTGCAGCAGCTCGCCGCGAAGATGTGCGAAATCCCGGACGGGGTCGACGTGCAGCGCCAGGTCGCCAAGATCTATGAAGACCGGCGCAAGATGCAGGCCGGCGGCATGGGCGTGAACTGGGGCTTCGCCGAGACGCTGGCCTACGCTACGCTTCTGGATCAGCACCACCCGATCCGCATCACCGGTCAGGACGTGGGCCGCGGTACCTTCTCGCACCGCCACGCCGTGATCCACAACCAGAAGGACGGCACCACCTACGTCCCGCTGCAGAACATCGCCGATGGTCAGCCGCGCTTCACCATTCACGACTCCATCCTCTCGGAAGAGGCGGTGCTGGCGTTCGAATACGGCTACTCGACCACCGCGCCCAACGATCTGGTGATCTGGGAAGCGCAGTTCGGTGACTTCTTCAACGGTGCCCAGGTGGTGGTGGATCAGTTCATCTCCTCCGGCGAGACCAAGTGGGGACGGCTTTGCGGCTTGACCATGCTGCTGCCTCACGGCTACGAAGGTCAGGGCCCCGAGCACTCCTCGGCGCGCCTGGAGCGTTTCCTGCAAATGTGCGCCGAGCACAACATGCAGGTGTGCGTGCCGACCACGCCGGCGCAGATTTTCCATCTGCTGCGCCGTCAGGTCATCCGCCCGCTGCGTAAACCGCTGATCGTGATGACGCCGAAGTCGCTTTTGCGCCACAAGGATGCGACCTCGAGTCTCGAGGATCTGGCTCAGGGCAAATTCCACATGGTGCTGCCCGACCAGGCCGAGCGCCCGGCGGAAGAAGTGACGCGGGTCATCATGTGTGCCGGCAAGGTCTACTACGATCTCGCCAACTGGCGCGCCGAGTACGAGCGTAACGACACGGCGATCATTCGCCTCGAGCAGCTTTATCCCTTCCCGAAGGAAGAGCTTCTCGAAGTGCTGGAGACGTACCCGAACCTCGAGGATATCGTCTGGTGTCAGGAAGAGCCGATGAACCAGGGCGCCTGGTACCCGAGCCAGCATCACATGCGCACCGTCGCCGACATGCTCAAAAACGGCCTCGGCCGCGAATTGAAATTTGCTGGACGTCCGGCCTCTGCGGCACCCGCGGCAGGTTACATGTCCGTTCACACTGAACAGCAGCGCCAGCTGGTGGAAGACGCTTTTAACCTATAAGCGGCCACCGGGTTTAGAGAACCTATTAAGGGAAATGACATGGCAACTGATATCAAAGCGCCAACCTTTCCGGAATCCGTTGCCGAGGGCACGGTCGCCGCTTGGCACAAGAAGCCGGGTGACAGCGTCGAGCGCGACGAGCTGATCGTCGAGATCGAAACCGACAAGGTCGTACTCGAAGTCGTGGCCCCGGAAGCAGGCACGTTGACCGACGTGATGGCCGAAGAGGGTGATACCGTCGAGTCCGAGCAGGTGCTGGGCAAGATCGGCGAAGCAAGCGGCGGCGGTGAAGAGAAAGCCGAAAAAGCCGAAAAAGACGACGGCGAGAAGCAGGAAAAAGACGGCGGCGACGAGAAGCAGGCCCCCAAGCAGGAAAAATCTGGCGGCGGCAAGCAGCATGACGTCAAGGCACCGAGCTTCCCGGAGTCGGTTCAGGAAGGCACCGTCGCTACCTGGCACAAGAAAGTCGGCGAAGCCGTGAAGCGCGATGAAGTGCTGGCGGACATCGAAACCGACAAGGTCGTGCTCGAAGTCGTCGCACCGGCGGACGGCGCGCTTGCCGAGATCAAGGCCGAAGAGGGCAGCCAGGTCGAGTCCGAAGCGGTACTGGCCATCTTCTCTGAAGGCGGCGGTAGCGAAGGCGGCGACAGCAAGTCAGACGACAGCGCCGGCAAGGCTTCTGAAAGCGAAAGCGACGAAGGCGCCGATGAGAAAGTCGGCGACAAGATCGTCGCCCCGGCGGCGCGCAAGATGATCGCCGAAAACGATCTCGACGTGGCGAAAATCGAAGGTACCGGCAAGGGTGGCCGCATCCTGAAGGAAGACGTGCAAAAAGCCGTGAAAGACGGCAGCGCCAAGAAGCCTTCGAAATCCTCCGCCCCGGCGAAGAAAGCCGCCGCACCGGCCGCTGCGGAAGGCGAACGCGCCGAGAAGCGCGTGCCGATGACGCGTCTGCGCAAGACCATCGCCAAGCGGCTGGTCGAAGCCCAGCAGACCGCTGCCATGCTCACCACCTACAACGAGGTGGACATGGGCGCGGTGATGAACCTGCGCGCGCAGTACAAGGACACCTTCCAGAAGGCGCACGACGTCAAGCTCGGCTTCATGGGCTTCTTCGTCAAGGCGGCGTCTGAAGCGCTCAAGCGCTTCCCGGACGTCAACGCCTCCATCGACGGTGACGAGATCGTCTACCATGGCTACCAGGACATCGGTGTGGCCGTGTCCACTGACCGCGGTCTGGTCGTGCCGGTACTGCGCGACACCGACGCCATGAAGATCGCCGATGTCGAAAAAGGCATCGTCGACTTCGGCAAGCGTGCCCGTGACGGCAAGCTCGGCATCGACGAAATGCAGGGCGGTACCTTCACCATCACCAACGGCGGTATCTTCGGCTCGCTGCTCTCGACGCCGATCATCAACCCGCCGCAAACGGCCATCCTGGGCATGCACAAGATCCAGGAACGCCCGATGGCGGTCAACGGCAAGGTCGAAGTGCGCCCGATGATGTACCTGGCGCTCTCTTACGATCACCGCATGATCGACGGTAAGGACGCAGTCCAGTTCCTCGTCACCATCAAGGAACTGCTCGAAGACCCGGCGCGTCTGCTGCTCGACGTGTAACGTCTTTCGCCGCCGGGTCAAGGCCCGGCGGCGTATCTCGACATTCCGTTCAGGTGTTTCAAGTTATCGCACAAGGCCCCGACGTCGTGTTTCGATTGGCACAATCGAGCCGCACGCATTCAGGGTCACCAAGCGAAAGGAGCCAACATGGCTGACAAGTTTGATGTAATCGTTATCGGTGCCGGCCCCGGTGGCTACGTGGCCGCCATTCGCGCCGCGCAGCTGGGTCAGAAAGTTGCCTGTGTCGAGAAGTGGCAGGGCAAGGAAGGCAACGTGGTTCACGGCGGTACCTGCCTGAACGTGGGCTGCATTCCGTCCAAGGCGCTGCTGGAAGCCTCGCACAAGTACGTCGAAGCCAAGCACGACTTCGACGACCTGGGCATTCAGGCCGGCGACGTTTCCATGGACGTCACCAAAATGATGGCCCGCAAGGACAAGATCGTTAAGAACTTAACCGGCGGCATCTCTGGGCTGTTCAAGGCCAACGGCGTCACCGCGATCGACGGTACCGGTAAAGTCGTTGCCAACAACCAGGTCGAAGTCACCGACCTGGACGGCAACGCCACCACATACGAAGCCGACAACATCGTCATCGCCGCCGGCTCCGTGCCGGTCGAAATCCCGCCGACGCCGCTGACCGACGATCTGATCGTCGACTCTACCGGCGCGCTGGAATTCAAGGACGCGCCGAAGCGTCTGGGCGTGATCGGTGCCGGCGTCATCGGCCTGGAACTCGGTAGCGTCTGGAACCGTCTGGGTTCTGACGTCACCGTGCTCGAGGCGATGGACACTTTCCTGCCGATGGTCGACACGACCGTTGCCAAGGAAACCCAGAAACTGCTGAAAAAGCAGGGCCTGGACATCAAACTCGGCGCCCGCGTCACCGGTTCCGAGGTGAAGGACAACGAAGTCGTCGTCAAGTACACCGACGGTGACGGCGAGCAGGAAATCACCTTCGACAAGCTGATCGTCTGCGTTGGCCGTCGCCCCTACACCAAGGGCGTGATCAGTGATGATGTCAGCATCGAGCTCGACGAGCGCGGCTTCATCTTCGTCGACGACCAGTGCCGCACCAACGTGCCGGGCGTTTACGCCATCGGCGACTGCGTTCGCGGTCAGATGCTGGCGCACAAGGCCTCAGAAGAGGGCATCATGGTGGCGGACATCATCGCCGGCCATAAAGCCGAGATGAACTACGACGCCATTCCCTGTGTCATCTACACCGCCCCGGAAGTTGCCTGGGTCGGTTTGACCGAGCAGGACGCCAAGTCCAAGGGTATCGAAGTCAAGACCGGTACCTTCCCGTTTGCTGCCAGCGGCCGCGCCATGGCGAACAACGCCACCGAAGGTAGCGCCAAGGTGATCGCCGACGCCGAAACCGATCGCATCCTGGGCGTACACATCGTTGGTCAGCACGCCGGCGAGCTGATCGCACAGGCCGTGATCGCGATGGAGTTTGGCTCCAGCGCCGAAGATCTGGCGCTGACCTGCTATGCCCACCCCACCATGTCGGAAGCGGTACACGAAGCCGCGCTGGCCGTGGACGGGCACGCCATTCACATGGCGAACCGCAAAAAGCGCAAGTAAGTTCGTGACGGCGCTGACGAACAACGCAGCGTAGTCAATAGATTGTGTAATAACCAGGCGTCACCCTGAGGTGGCGCAACGCCTCGGCCGGTTTTCGGATCGAGGCACGGGGATGGCCGGTGCCCGGCATCGGCCATCGTTCGAGTCACATGCAACCAATGGCATGAATCGATGAACCTTCACGAGTATCAGGGCAAACAGCTGTTTGCCGATTATGGCTTGCCGGTATCCAAGGGCTTTGCCGTGGACACGCCGGAAGAAGCGGTAGAAGCGTGCAAAAAAATCGGCGGTGAAATGTGGGTCGTCAAGGCTCAGGTTCACGCAGGCGGCCGCGGTAAAGCGGGCGGCGTCAAGCTGATCAAGGACCCGGCAGAAGCGAAAGCCTTCGCCGAGCAGTGGCTGGGCAAGAATCTCGTCACCTACCAGACCGACGAAAAAGGTCAGCCGGTTGCCAAGATTCTGGTCGAAAACTGCACCGACATCGCCGATGAGCTGTATCTGGGCGCGGTCGTCGATCGTACCAGCCGTCGCGTTGTCTTCATGGCGTCCACCGAAGGCGGTGTCGACATTGAAACCGTCGCCGAAGAGACACCAGAAAAGATTCTGAAAGCCGAGATCGATCCGCTGGTCGGCGCACAGCCCTACCAGGCGCGTGAGCTCGCTTTCCAACTGGGCCTGAAAGGCGACCAGATCAAGCAGTTCACCAAGATCTTCCTGGGGCTTTCTAAGCTGTTCCACGACAAGGATCTGGCGCTTCTGGAAATCAACCCGCTGGTCATTACCGATGAAGGTAACCTGCACTGCCTCGACGCCAAACTCGGCCTCGACAGCAATGCGCTGTACCGTCATCCGGACCTGCAGGAAATGCGTGACCCGAGCCAGGAAGACCAGCGTGAAGCGGATGCGGCCAAGTGGGAGCTTAACTACGTAGCGCTCGACGGCAACATCGGCTGCATGGTCAACGGCGCGGGCCTGGCGATGGGCACCATGGACATCGTCAACCTGTCTGGCGGCAAGCCGGCCAACTTCCTGGACGTAGGCGGCGGCGCGACCAAAGAGCGCGTAGCCGAGGCGTTCAAGATCATCCTGTCTGACGACAACGTCAAGGCCGTACTGGTCAACATCTTCGGTGGTATCGTGCGCTGCGACATGATCGCGGAAGGCATCATCGGTGCCGTCGAGCAGGTTGGTGTCAACGTACCGGTCGTCGTGCGTCTGGAAGGTAACAACGCCGAGCTGGGTGCCGAGAAGCTGGCCTCCAGCGGTTTGAACATCATCGCTGCCACCAGCCTGAGCGACGCCGCTCAGCAGGTCGTCAAAGCAGCGGAGGGCAAGTAATGAGTATCCTGATCGACAAGAACACCAAGGTCATCTGCCAGGGGTTCACCGGTGGCCAGGGCACGTTCCACTCCGAGCAGGCGATTGCCTATGGCACGCAGATGGTCGGCGGTGTCACGCCGGGCAAGGGCGGCCAAACGCATCTGGGCCTGCCGGTCTTCAACACCGTGAAAGAAGCGGTCAAGGAAACCGGCGCCGAAGCCAGCGTGATCTACGTACCCGCGGCGTTCTGCAAGGACTCCATCCTTGAAGCTGCCAATGCCGGTATCAAGCTGATCGTGTGCATCACCGAAGGTATCGCCACGCTTGACATGCTCGAAGCGAAAGTAAAATGCGACGAGCTCGGCGTTCGCCTGATCGGCCCGAACTGCCCCGGCGTCATCACCCCCGGTGAGACCAAGATCGGCATCATGCCCGGTCATATCCACCAGCCGGGCCGTGTGGGCATCGTCTCTCGCTCGGGCACGCTGACCTATGAAGCGGTCAAGCAGACCACTGATCACGGCTTCGGCCAGTCCACCTGTGTGGGCATCGGCGGCGACCCGATTCCGGGCTCCAACTTCATCGACATCCTCGAGATGTTCGAGAAGGACCCGAAAACCGAAGCGATCGTCATGATCGGCGAGATCGGCGGCACCGCGGAAGAAGAAGCGGCGGCCTACATCAAGGACAACGTCTCCAAGCCGGTCGTTGCCTACATCGCGGGCGTGACTGCGCCTCCCGGTAAGCGCATGGGCCACGCCGGTGCGATCATCTCCGGCGGTAAAGGCACGGCGGACGATAAGTTCGGCGCGCTCGAAGCGGCGGGTGTCAAAACCGTTCGCTCGCTGGCCGATATCGGCGATGCGCTGAAGGAAGCGACCGGCTGGTAAGTGTTGCCGCTCGGTTCACGCGTACGTCAAAAGGGCACCTTCGGGTGCCCTTTTTAGTCTCTGGCCGTTGGTTGTTTATTGCGCCTCGTTTACACCCGCTTGAGCCAGCGCGCGCCCAGCAACAAAAATACCGGCGCTCCCACGCCGAGATACAGGTGATAGCTCACCAGCCGCCACACCAGCACCGCCGCCGCCGCCTGCTCTTGCGCCATCAAGGGCAGCAGCAGGGTGCCGACCCCCAGCTCCGCCGCGCCCGCACCACCGGGCAAAAAGCTTAGCTGACTGGCCGCCATCGCCAGCATCTGAATGAGAAACGTCCAGAGCCAGTCCGCCTGGCCACCCACGCCGATCACCGCGATGAACAAGAGGCTATAGCGCAGCACCCAGTGAAGCGCGGTGAGCAGCAAAATGGCGGCAAGCGTCGGTTTGGGCAGGCGCAATGTCATCGCCAGCGCCCGCCGGCCGCGCAGCAGCCGCCGCGCCAGCCAGCGCCGCCGTGCAGCCTGCGGGCGCGCTTTAGGGCGCAGTCGCAAAAGCCTGGGTAAATACAGGATCACGAGCACGAAGAGCGTGATCAAAACGCCAAGGCCCAGCAGGGCGGCCTCGATCAGCCCCTGATGAGGCCAGCGCGTCTCGTCGATCAGCGAGGCCGCGACCGCCACGCCCAGCATGCTCAGAAAAAAGAGCGAGTCGCAGCCCTGGTCGATGAGAAACACCGCGGTGCCCTTGGCCGGCGGCACGCCACGCCTGGAAAGCAGCGCCAGCAGCGTCACCGGTCCACCGCTGCCGCCAGGCGTGGCGCACAGCGCGAACTTGGCCGCAAGCTCGATACCCAGCGCGCTGCGCTGATTCAGCGTGCTGATTCCCAGCATCAGGCGTAGCCGAAGGGCGTTGATGTTCCAGCACACCGCGGCAATGACGACCATCAGCCCCAGCAGGCTCGTTGGAAAGGCCCTAGCGTATAAAAGCGCTTCGCGCCCGCCGGCCAGCAAAACCAGCACCAGGGGCGCGACAACGGCCGCCAGCAGCAAAATCACCGGCAGCGCGTGCAGGCGCCGGGCGGGCTTAGCGGCTGAGAGCGCGGGGATGGACATGGCTTTGCTCGCCGGCCAGCGTTTTGTAGTGACCAAGCAGGTCAACGATAACGCTTTCCCAGCCAAACCGGCGCTCGACGAAGTGGCGGGCATAGCGGCCGCTGGCGGCGATGTCGTTATCGAACAGTGCCCGGCAGGCATCGGCCATGGCGGCGGGGTCGAGCGGCGGGCATAACACGCCGGCGCCCAACGGCACGTTCTCGATCAGCGCCCCGGCGCGCGCGCCCACCACCGGCAGGCCGCTGGCCATCGCTTCCTGGGCGATCAGCCCAAACGTCTCGCGGGTGCCGGCGTGCAGCAGCGCGTCGCTGGCGGCCAGCGCCGCCGCGACCTCGAAAGCGCCGCAGCAGCGGCTCACGCTGGTCACGTTGGCGGGCACGCGCGTCGGCATCCCCGGGCCCATCAGCAGAAGATGATACTCCTCGCCCAGGTGCTTCATGGTCGAGAGCAGCACGTCGATGTTTTTCTCCCGTGAAAAGCGCCCGACGAAAATCAGCAGCCGCTTGTGCTCGGCAATCCCGTAGCGCGTTCGCAAGGCAGGGTCGGCATGGCGCGGATGAAAGCGCTCGAGGTCCACGCCCAGCGACTGAACGCGCACGTCATTGACGCCCCAATCCAAAAGACGATCCGCCATGGCCTGGCAGGGCGCGAGCACGCTGTCGAAACGGTTATAGAGATCGGCCACGTAGCGAATCAGGCGGCGCTGTACGCGGTGGCCGAAGCGGTCGCCCATCAGCCGGGGCAGGTCAGAGTGGTAGAAGCCCACCACCGGAACGCCAAGGCGCTGGCCGGCCTCGAGCGCGGCCCAGGCGGTCACGTAGGGGTCGCCGGCTTCGATGACGTTCGGTGCAAGGTTCACGAGCGCTTCGCGCCAGGGCCCGCGGCGCAGCGGAAAGCGGTAGCCCTGGCCCAACGGCAGGTTGAGCGCGGGCAGCGTATGGCGATCGTTCAGGCTGTCGCGCTCGGCGCCGGGCACCAGCAGGCTGGTACGAACGCCGCTCGCTTGCAGCACGCGGTGCTTGGCCTGCAGGTAGGTACGCACGCCGCCGCTCGCCGGGGCGTGAAACATGGTGATGTCGGCAATATGCAAGGTCGTCTCCGCCGGCCGTAGTGATCGCTTAGCCTAGCGAGAAAACAAGTCAGTTATGCGACAGCGGCATCGCTTGCCGCATCGAGCACGTTTCATTACCGCCTTTACATCGAAAGATCTTGCTTATTGCTCAAGCGAGTCTAATATAACATCCATATGGATGGTATATGGATTCCATAGGCCATCTTTAATGTAGAAAGGAGTTTTCATGAGCGTTCACGAGCTGCGCCGCAAGACCGGCGACACCAGCGAAAAAATCACCATCAACCTGGGCGTGGTCGATTTGGGGCAGATCGATCTGCTGGTCCAGGAAGGCTTCTACGCCAACCGCACCGACCTGATCCGCACGGCGATCCGTAACCAGCTGGCGAGCCACGCCGAGGTGGTCAAGCAAACCGTGTCGCGCAAGGCCTTCGTGCTGGGGCTTACGCACTACAGCCGGGCGGATCTGGAAGCGCTGCAGGCGGCGGGTGAAACCCTGCAGATCCAGGTGCTCGGCATGGCGACGATCGCCGACGATGTCACCCCGGAGCTTGCCGCCGCGACGATCGACTCCGTCGTGGTGCTCGGCGCCCTGCATGCCAGTAAAGCGGTCAAGGCGGCGCTATCAGGCCGCATCCACTGACGTATTCATTGATGTATCCATGAGGTATCGATCATGACCGACGCAACCCGTACCCAGCGAATGCAAGAAGCGACGCGGCTTACCCGCGCCGGAAAGCTGACTGAGGCGATGCGGGTGCTGCAAGGGGGCGCGCCTGGCGCAGATGACCCCGAGCCCGCGTCGACCGAAACCGGTAACGTGTTTGATAGCACCTGCGAGGTGAAGGCGCGCATCTTCGAGCCGTTCGAAGCACCGCGCCAGCCCCACGCGTTTGATTGGCACCAGCAGTGGGCCGGTATGAAAGGCGGCACGACGAGTGCTGACGCTGCGCCCGAGCGCTTGGCGCCGGCCACTCCCGGCGCCTTCACCGCCGGGCGCTTTGCCAACCGTATCGGCGCACGCGATTACAAGCTCTACACGCCGAGCGGCTATCAGGGACAGCCGCTGGCGCTGGTGGTCATGCTGCACGGCTGCACCCAAAACCCGGACGACTTCGCCGCCGGTACCGCCATGAACCGGCTGGCCGAAGAGCAGACGTTTTGCGTGCTCTACCCGGCCCAGCCGGCAAGCGCCAATACCTCGAAGTGCTGGAACTGGTTCAAGGCCCAGGACCAGGCGCGCGACGGCGGCGAGCCCGAGCTTCTGGCGGGCATGACGCGCCAGGTTTTGGACGCCTATCATCTCGATGCCTCGCGGGTGTTCGTGGCCGGGCTGTCCGCAGGCGCGGCCATGGCGACTACCCTGGCCATGACGTATCCGGAGCTTTACGCTGCCGTTGGCGTGCACTCGGGGCTGCCCCACGGCGTTGCCAAAAGCCTTCCGGACGCGCTGGCCGCGATGCAGGGCGGGCAGGGCGCCACCGCCGTCACGAAGGGGCAGGAGTGCCGCGTGCCGGCCATCGTTTTCCACGGCGACCGCGACACCACCGTGCATCCAAAAAACGCCGAGCGCGTGGCGGCGCAGTACGCCGCTAGCCGACTCGGCGCCACGACCGAGCAGGGGGCGTCCGGCGCCGGCCAGCGCTATACGCGCCGGGTACATCGCGACGGTCAAGGGGTTGCCAGGCTGGAGCAGTGGACGCTGCACGGCGCCGGCCACGCCTGGGCCGGGGGCAGCGCGTCGGGAAGCTATACCGACCCCAGGGGAGTAGAGGCGAGCCGCGAAATGCTGCGCTTTTTCTTTGCCCAGCCTCATTACGCTCAAAACGATCGAGCGGCGTCGAAGCCGTCTCGCCACGCGACGACCTGACCCGCCGCGGCGAGTTTCAGGACATAAAAAAACGGCGGCGCCTCAAGGCGCCGCCGTTTTCGCGTTTCAACACCGTTTAGGCGGCAGGCTTGGCCACCAGCGAGCGGGTTTCTTCACGCGCCTCGACGAGCTGTACGCGCAGGGCGTCGCCGAGCTTGTAGCGCTCCTCGCTTTCGATCTGGATGCGGCCTTCCTTGTCGTCGATCACGACCTTGTCGCGGTCAGCGTGCATCAAGGGCGCGGGCACGAAGGCGGTAGCGCCGTTGGCCAGCAGACGCACGCGCATGCCGCCGCGGTTGATCGCCATGATCTCGGCCTCAAAAACGTCCTGGTTCTGGGCCGCCGACGTCAAAAAGCGCACGTAGAGCCAGTCTTTCACGTCACGCTCGGCCATGCGATTCAGCCGGCGGCGCTCGGTGAGCTGCTCGGTCAGTGCCTGGCTCGCTTCGGCCGGGGCCTGCTCGCCTTTCAACACGCGCTTGATCAAGCGGTGGTTGACCATGTCGCCGTACTTACGAATCGGCGAGGTCCAGGTAGCGTAGGCGGCCAGCCCCAGACCGAAGTGCGGGCCGGGCTGGGCGGACATGCTGGTGAAACCCTGGAAACGGCGCAGGCGGGCGTCGAGCCAGGCGTCGTCGCGGGATTCGAGCGCGCGCTTGAGCTCCTTGTAGTGGTCGAGCTCGGTGAGCGCCTCGAGGGCCACTTCGATCTCCTGACCGGCGAGAAACTCCTGGGCGGCTTCGGCTTTTTCCGGTTCGAACGCGCGGTGCACGTTGAAAATGCCGTGGCCGATGTTAGCGGCCAGATAATCCGCGCAGCAGGCGTTGGCGGCGATCATCGACTCTTCGATCATGCGGTTGGCGATGCGGCGCTCTTCGGTGTTGATCGCCAACACGTTGCCCGCTTCATCGAGCTCGAACACGTAGTCCGGGCGATCCTTGAACACCAGCGCGTGCTCGTTGCGCCAAGCGGTGCGCGCCTCGGTCAGCGCCTGGAGCGCCTTGAGCTGCTCGCCGATGTCATCCGCCGGGGCCCAGTCGCCTTCACAGTCGATCCAATCGGAAACGCGGTCATAAGCAAGCTTGGCGTGGGACTGCACGTTGGCGGCGAAGAAGCGGTAGTCGCCCAGGCTTCCGTCGGCGTTGACGGTCAGCGTGCAGGCCAGCGCCGGGCGGGTCTTGCCCTCCCACAGCGAGCAGAGGTCGTCGGCCAGCTGCTCGGGCAGCATGGTCACGTTCTGGCCCGGCAGGTAGACGGTGAAGGCGCGCACCCGCGCTTCCAGATCTGCGGCGTGCTCTTCGTCCACATAAGCGGTCGGGTCGGCGATGGCGACCGAGAGATCCCAGCCGCCGTCGTCGCGGGTGGTGATGCGCAGCGCATCGTCCATGTCTTTGGTCTTTTCACCGTCGATGGTGAAGAAGGGCTCGGCGGTCAGGTCTTCACGCTCAAGGCCTTCCTCGCGCAGCGGCCAGTCGCTGCCGGCCTCCGGGCTTGCTTGCTCGAGCGCGTGGCGAGCCAGGGTCACCCGCCAGGGCACCGCCGGGTTGTCCGCCTTGGCCACCAGCTCGTCGATCTGGGCAAAGAAGCCGCGATCGTCCGCCTTTAACGGATGGCGAACGAGGCGCGCCACGACCCAGTCGCCGTCACCGATGCTCGATTCGTCCAGGCTGCGCTTGATGCGCGACTTGATGACGTTGCGAATTGACGGGTGGTCCGGCACCACGGCCAGGCGGTCCTCGCGCTTTTGCACGCGAGCGACGAAACGGTCGAGGCCGGCTTCGATCAGCTTCTCCGGATCGACGGACTTCTTGTCGCCGTTTTCGTGAATCACTGCCTCGACCCGGTCGCCGTGAATCACCTTTTTCATGGCGGGGGGCGGCACGAAATAGGAGTCGCCGGCATCGGTTTCGAGAAAGCCGAAGCCTTTCTCGGTGCCCTTGATCACGCCTTCGGCGCGCGGCGTGGTGTCACGAATCTGTTGCTTGAGCTGAGCCAGCACGGAATTATTTTGCAGCATGAGTTCAATCAGTTGGCGAGAGTAGGCTGCCACTATACGGATTCCCGCCCACCGCGCCAATTGCTCGGCGAGTCGATATCGCCTCCGGCTCGCAAGGTCAATGACTTACCTGCGGCTCTGATAATCGGTTAAGCTTGCCAGCCGTTTGAAGCGCGTGAAAAACCTGACCAAGCCCCTCGTTAACGCCCTCGACCAAGGAGCCACCATGACCCCCCGGCTGATTGTTTCCGACCTGGATGGAACGCTTTTGGGAAGTGATCACGTGCTGCACGAAAGCACCATCGAGGTGCTGCGCGCGCTCACCGAGCAGGGCCACCAGCTCACGCTCGCCTCCGGGCGCCACTACCGCGACATGAAGGTGTTTCGCGACGAGCTGGGCGTACCGATGCATCTGATCAGCAGCAACGGCGCCTACACCCACGCCCCGGACGACACCCTGCTCGCGGCCCACCACGTCGACCCGGAAAAGGCGCGGGCGCTGATCGAACTCGAGCGCCCGGCCAACGTGCGCTTGAGCCTTTATCTGGACGACGCCTGGTATATCGATTCCGAGTCGCCGGGGCATTTGGCGATGCACGCTGCGACCGGCTTCGTCTATCAGGTGGTTCCGGCAAGCGAGATGCCGGTCAACGGCATCGGCAAGGTGCTGTATGGCGGCGACCCATTAGAGCTCGCTCGCATCGAGGCAAGCGTTCGCCAGATCGGCGGGGATGACTTGCACGTCACCTACTCGACGCCGAATTCGCTCGAGATCATGGCCGGTGGGGTGAACAAGGGTGTGGCGCTTGCCGCACTGCTCGAACGCCTGAACCTGCGCGCCGACGAGTGCCTCGCCTTTGGTGACAATCTGAACGACGTGGAGATGCTCGCGCTCGCCGGCGAGGCGCATTACATGGCCAACGCCCACCCGGAGATGGCCGGGCGGCTCGGGCGAGGACGCCAGATCGGCCACCACCACGAGGCGGGGGTGGCCGAGCTTCTGCGCGAGCGTTTCGGGCTTTAAGGCAGGGCAGGGCGTCTACCACCTTGGTCGATAGGCGCTTGTAGCGGGCCGGGCTCTCCACCATTATCGTGGCCCAACGATAATGAGCCGGAACCCGCTTATCATGACCACCTCGAGTGACTGCATCATGGTCGTCGACGATGACCCGGAGATCCGCGAGCTGCTGGCGGATTATCTGGGCCGCCATGGTTTCCGGGTAGAGACCGCCGACGGGGCCGATTCGCTGCTCAAAACGCTTGCGACGAGCACGCCGAACCTTTTGATCCTGGACGTGATGATGCCCGGCGACGACGGCTTCGCCATTTGCCGCCGCCTGCGCCGCCAGGGGGATCTGCCGATCATCATGCTCACCGCCAGTAGCGACGATACCGACCGCATTCTGGGGCTCGAGCTCGGCGCCGACGACTACGTCGCCAAGCCGTTCAACCCGCGCGAGCTTTTGGCGCGCATCAAGGCGGTGCTGCGTCGCGCCCACGCCCCGGCGCAGGCCAGCGTCAAAGACGCCCGGGTGGTGCGCTTTGGCGCCTGGCAGCTCGACCGCACCACCCGCGAGCTGACCGACGAGCGCGGCGCCCAGGTTGCGCTTTCCGGCGCCGACTTTCAGCTTCTACAGGTGTTTCTCGAGCGCCCGGCGACGGTGATCACCCGCGACGATCTTTACACGCTCACCCGAGGGCGCGATGCGCCGCCGCTGGATCGCTCCATCGACGTTCACGTCTGCCGGCTGCGCCAGCGCCTGGGCGAGGATGCCCAGCACTCCCAGCTGATTCGTACCGTGCGCGGGGCGGGCTACGTGCTCACCGCCCGGGTCGATGCCGTCGGGTGATGACGCTGAAACGACTTCTTCAACGCCTGCTTCCGGCCACGCTTCGCGGGCGCTTCGTGATCATCATGATCATTGGGGTACTAGCGGCCCAAGCGGGCAGCTACGCGCTTTGGAGCGCTCAGGTACGCGCCAGCCAGCTCGAACAGCTCGATGAGCTATCGAACAATATGGCGCAAAGCATCGCCGCGACCATGAAGTACTTTCGCTCGCTGCCGGTGGACTATCGCCATATCGTGCTCGACCAGCTGCGCAACATGGGCGGCACGCGCTTTTTCGTCAGCGTCAACGAGCGGCGCATCCCGGTGGTCGATATCGGCGACGGCCCGGAAAAGGCGCTGGTGGTGGACAACGTCCACACCATTTTGACCCGCGAGCTCGCCATCGAGGATGTCGTCGTCGAGTTCTCGCGCCCGGATACGCTGCGCCTTTTCAATAACGAGGTGCTGCTGCATGATCTGCCGCCGCGCTGGGGCCAGCACAGCCTGTTGATGGAGCCGCTGTCGCCGCCGATTCTGGTGGTGCAGCTCGAGCTTGCGCCCAACATGTGGCTCTATGTCGCCACGCTGCTCGGCGTGCCGGATATTTTCAGCGCCGGTGCCTGGCTTTCCGACGAGCGCCTGCTGGTGGGGGTGCTGGTGTTGATCAGCGTACTGGGGCTCTCGCTTTTAAGCATCAAAAGCGCCACCCGGCCCCTGGCGCGACTCGCGCGCGCCGCGCGGCAGCTCGGCGACGACCTGGATAGCCCGCCGCTCAAGGAGAGCGGCCCGCGAGAAGTCGCCGCGACGGCGGCGGCGTTCAACCGTATGCAGCGGCGCATACGCGAGCAGGTCGAGGAGCGCGAGCGGCTCTTTTCGGCGATCTCCCACGATTTGAAAACCCCGATTACCCGGATGCGCCTTCGCGCCGAAATGCTCGACGACCCCCGCCAGCGCGAGCGCTTTTGTGCCTCGCTCGACGAGCTTTCCGAACTGGTCAAGGGGGCGCTGGCCTCCGTCAAGGGGCTCGACCTGCACGAGGAGCCCGCGGCCACGGATATCAAAGCGCTGGCGCTTCATCACGCCTTGGAGCTTCGCCTGCAGGGCGGCGATGTCGAGATCACCGGTCAGGCCGCGCCTTTGGTGGTCAAGCCGCTGGCGATCAAGCGTTGTCTCTCGAATCTTCTGGAAAACGCGGTGTTCTACGGCCGGCACGCCCGGGTAGAGATCATCGACGCCCCGGAGCGCGTGACGCTGCGCATTCGAGACGCTGGCCCCGGCATCGAGGAGTCACAGCTCGATCGGGTCTTTTCGCCGTTCGTGCGCCTGGAAGCCTCACGCAGCCGCCACACCGGCGGCAGCGGCCTGGGGCTCGGCATCGCCCGGCACATCGCCCGCGCCCACGGCGGCGACATTACGCTTGCCAATCATCCCGCCGGCGGGCTCGTCGCCACGCTGACGCTTGCCCGTCAGGCCAATGTTACTGGCTTGTAATAAAGCGCCAACACTTTGTAGGAAAGCGAGACTCCCGTTTGCCTGTCTGGCGGCGTACCCTCACGTAAAGGGCACGCTCGAATTTGGCCCTCGATGTCGAACGTCTTATAACAGTCGATCCGCGCCGCCTCAGGCGCCGACAATAACAACGCCAGGAGCCACCATGTCCACGCTGCGTCTACCTACTCTACCTCTACGTACTTTGCGTCTACCTGCTTTGCCTCTACCGACTTGGCGTCAATCTGCCCTCGGCCTTGCGCTTTCGATGGCCGCCACCACCTCGGCCCAGGCAAGCGATGTCGAAGTCCTCCACTGGTGGACCTCCGGCGGCGAGGCCCGCGCGGCCAACGTGCTCAAGGAGCTTCTCGAGGCCGAAGGCTACGGCTGGGAAGATTTCGCCGTGGCCGGTGGTGGCGGTGAAACCGCAATGACCGTACTGAAATCCCGCGCCATGTCTGGCAACCCGCCGTCGGCGGCCCAGATCAAGGGTCCGGAAATTCAGGAATGGGGCGAGCTCGGACTTCTGGGCGATCTCGACGACGTCGCCGCCGAGGAGAACTGGGACGCGCTGCTGCCCGAGGTGGTCGCCAATATCATGCGCTTCGACGGTCATTACGTGGCAGTGCCGGCCAACGTTCACCGGGTCAACTGGCTGTGGGCCAACCCGGACGTGCTGGACGCCGCCGGGGTCGAAATGCCCACGACGCTCGACGAGCTGTTCTCCGCTGGCGAGGCGATTCGCGAGGCGGGCTTTATCCCGCTTGCCCACGGCGGCCAGGCCTGGCAGGACGCCACGATTTTTGAGAGCGTGGTGCTGGGAAGCCAGGGGGTGGATTTCTACCGCCAGTCGCTGGTCGAGCTCGACCCCGAGGCGCTGGGAAGCGAGCAAATGATCGAGGCGCTGGAGACCTTCAAACGCCTGCGCGAGCTGATGGACGAGGGTATGCCCGGGCGTGACTGGAACATTGCGACCAATATGGTGATCGAGGGCGAGGCCGGCTTTCAGCTGATGGGCGACTGGGCCAAGGGCGAGTTCACCGCCGCCGGGCTTACTGCTGGCGAAGACTACCTGTGCGCCGCAGCGCCTGGCAGTGAAGACGCTTTCTCGTTCAACATCGATAGCCTCGCCATGTTCCGCGTCAGCGACGACGGCGAACGCGAGGCCCAGCAAGCGCTGGCGCGGCTGGTACTCGAACCCACCTTCCAGGAAGCCTTCAACCTGGCCAAGGGCTCGATTCCCGCCCGCCCGGATCTCGACATGAGCGAGTTCGACAGCTGCGCCGAGCAATCGCTGGCGGATTTCCAGCGCACCGCCGAAACCGGTGGCCTGGTGCCCAGCATGTCCCACGGCATGGCCGTGCGTGCCGATGTGCAGGGCGCGATCTTCGATGTGGTGACCAACTACTTCAATGACGCCAACATGCCCGCCGAGCAGGCTGCCGAGCGCCTGGTGAGCGCCGCTCAGATGGCCTCGTTCTAAACGTTCTTTGATCTTCGCGCCGCCGCCCGGCGGCGCGCCTTGCTGACCGGCGAGATTTCCCCATGACACACTCGATTTCACCGAAGGCCCGGCGGCCGACGGCGTCCGGCCGACTGCAGGCGTGGCTGCCGCGGCTGGTGCTGGCGCCTTCGGCGGCCGTGATTCTGTTCTTCGTCTACGGCTTCATGCTCTGGACGTTCGTGCTGTCGCTGACCAGCTCGCGCATGCTGCCAAGCTACGACTTCGTCGGCTTCGGGCAGTACGCGCGGCTGATGGCCAACGACCGCTGGTGGGTCGCCTCCACCAACCTGATGATCTTTGGCGCGCTTTTCGTCGCGGTGTGCCTGGTGATTGGTGCGTTGCTGGCCATTTTGCTCGACCAGAAAATCCGTCAGGAGGGGGCGCTACGCACCGTCTATCTCTACCCGATGGCGCTGTCGTTCATCGTCACCGGGGTGGTGTGGAAGTGGCTTTTGAACCCGCAGCTCGGCATCGAGGCAATGGTGCAGGGCTGGGGCTTCGAGTCGTTTCGCTTTGATTGGATCGTCGATCCGAACATGGCGATCTATACGCTGGTGATCGCCGCGGTATGGCAGGCCTCGGGCTTCGTAATGGCGCTGTTTCTGGCCGGGCTTCGAGGCATCGACGACAGCATCGTCAAGGCCGCCCAGCTCGACGGGGCGAGCCTTCCGCGCATTTACTGGCGGGTGGTGATGCCGTGTCTGCGCCCGGTGGTGTTCAGCGCGGTGATGATTCTGGCCCATATCGCGATCAAGAGCTTCGATCTGGTGGTGGCGTTGACCGGCGGTGGGCCGGGCTACGCGACCGACCTGCCCGCGACCTTCATGTACACCCACGCCTTCAACCGCGCTCAGATCGGGCTGGGCTCCGCCAGCGCCATGCTGATGCTGGGCGGGGTGCTGGCGATTCTGATTCCCTATCTCTATTCGGAACTGAGGAGCCGCCGCTATGGGTGATGCCATTCGTCGCCAAACCGTTGGCGCGCGCCTTTCGCGCAGCGCGCTTTACGCCGTTTTGATTCTGGCCGCACTTTTCTACGCGCTGCCGCTTCTGATCATGCTGATCACTTCAATCAAGCCGCTGGACGAGATCACCGCCGGCTCACTTTTGGCGCTTCCGCAAAACCCAACGCTCGCCCCCTGGACCAAAGCCTGGGGCGAGGCGTGTACCGGCATGCGCTGCGAGGGAGTGGGTGGCTACTTCTGGAACTCGTTTGCCATCGTGATTCCCGCGGTGCTGATCTCGACCACACTCGGCGCGCTCAACGGCTACGCCTTGACCAAGTGGCGCTTCAAGGGCGCGGAGGTCGTGTTCGCCCTGATGCTCTTTGGCTGCTTCATTCCGTTTCAGGTGGTGCTGCTGCCCATGGCGCAGACGCTTGGCTGGCTGGGGCTTTCAAGCTCCCGGGCGGGGTTGGTGCTGGTGCACGTGGTGTTCGGCATCGCCTTCACGACGCTTTTTTTCCGCAACTTCTACGTCGGCATTCCCGATGAGCTGGTGTCGGCGGCGAAGCTCGATGGCGCCGGGTTCTTTCGCATCTTCTGGCGCATTCTGCTGCCGGTGTCGGCGCCGATCATCGTGGTGTCGATCATCTGGCAGTTCACCCAGATCTGGAACGACTTTCTGTTCGGCGTGGCGTTTTCGGGCCACGACACCCAGCCGGTGACGGTCGCGCTCAACAACCTCGTGAACACCTCGACCGGGGTCACCGAGTACAACGTCAATATGGCGGCGGCGATGATTGCCGCACTGCCGACGCTGGTGGTTTACGTGCTGGCGGGCAAGTACTTCGTGCGCGGATTGACCGCCGGTTCGGTCAAGGGCTAACGGCCAATCTTCAACAATAATCACGGGAACGTATTTATGGCAGCGCTTGAAATCGACCAGGTACGCAAGGAGTTCGGCCGCGAGCGGGTGCTCAAGGACGTGAGCCTTTCCATCGAGTCGGGACAGTTTCTGATACTGGTGGGGCCGTCCGGCTGTGGCAAGTCGACGCTCATGAACGCCATTGCCGGGCTCGAGCCGGTGACCAGCGGGTATATCCGTATCGACGGCGAGGACGTGACCGGGCGCACCCCCGCCGAGCGGGATATCGCCATGGTGTTCCAGTCCTACGCGCTCTACCCGAGCATGACGGTGCGCCAGAACATCAGCTTCGGTCTCGAGATGCGCAAGGTGCCGAAGGCCGAGCGCTTCGAGGCGGTGGAGCGGGTGGCCGATCTTCTGCAGATCTCGCACCTTCTGGAGCGCAAGCCCGCCCAACTCTCCGGCGGGCAGCGCCAGCGGGTGGCGATGGGGCGGGCGCTGGCGCGCGAGCCCAAGGTGTATCTGTTCGACGAGCCGCTGTCGAACCTGGACGCCAAGCTGCGCGTGGATATGCGCACCGAGATCAAGAAGCTCCACCAGCGCCTGGGCACCACCATCGTTTACGTCACCCACGACCAGGTCGAGGCGATGACGCTGGCGGACAAGATCGCGGTGATGCGTGACGGGCACATCCTGCAGCTGGGCTCGCCCGACGAGGTCTATAACGACCCGGTGGACATGTTCGTGGCGGGCTTTATGGGCTCGCCCTCGATGAACTTCATTCGCGCCACGCTCGAGCAACAAGATGGCGGGGTTCAACTGCGTATCGAGACCCCGAGCGAGGAGCGCCTGACGCTCCCCTGGCCCGCGGCGCGGACAACCGAAGCGCTTGCCGAGCGGATCGGTAAAACGGTGATTCTCGGCCTGCGCCCGGAGCATTTCAGCGAGGAGGACGCGCGCCTCGGCACCCAGGCAGAGGGCACGCCAATGGCGGCGACGGTCAGCGTGGTCGAGCCGACCGGGGCGGACATTCTGCTGCGCCTGCCGCTGGGCGAAGAGGAAGTCACCGCCCGAGTCGGCCCCAAGTGCAGGGTTGCCCCGGGGGATCGGCTGGCGCTTCGAGTCGACATGAGCCGGGCGGTCATGTTCGATGCCGATAGCGAACAGCGTATCGCCTGACGCACTCGTTTCCGCTTAGCGCTCAGCGCGCGGGGCGGGCTCCTTGTCGGCCCGTTTGAGCTGGCGCCAAAGCGACTGGCGCAGATCGGAGAGCTGGGGCTGCTCTTCGGCGCTGAACGCCAACGGCCGGCACAGGCGCTGGGCGCGAAGCCCCAGGCGGGCGCTCAAGAGCCCGGTGGCCAAGCCCTGACCGGCGCGCGTTGATAGCCTGGCGGTCAAGTCGAGCGAGAGCATGTCCATGCTGACATCGGAGGCAAGCTCAGTGGCGCCGGCGAAGGCCATGTTGTGCAGGACGTTGCGAAACAGGCGCAGGCGACTGGCGTAGCCAAGCTCCAGCCCGTAAAGCCGGCAGAGCCGGTCGACCATGGCGAGGCTTCGCCAAGCGACCAGCGCCATGTCCACCAGCGTCAGCGGGCTGATCGCCACCATCAGCGCCGTCTCACCGGACATGCGCGTGATCAGCTGCTGCGCGCGGCGATCCCGGGGCGCGAGCAGGTGATAGCAAAGCAGTGTTTGTACCTCCGCGCCGCTGTGGTGCGGCTGGCAGGCGCGCGTGAATGCCTGCCAGTGCGGGTCGTCGTCACTGAGCTTGAGCTGGACTTTCAGCTTCTCGGCAAGCGCCTTCGACTGCTCGGAGGAGCAGTGGGGGAGCGTGGCCAGCTCCTCGCGCAGCCGATCGTGACGCTTGAGGCGCTTGAGCCGGCCAAGCTCCTTGACCAGCGACGCGCCGCCCAGCGTGATCAGCCCCAAACCAAACGCTTGCCAGGCCACGCTTAGCCAGGCCGAGCCCTCGATGGCGTCGGGAATGCCGGTGGCGAACTCGGCGGCCCCCAGCCCGCCTGCACCGATCAGCGCGAACATCAGCCCCCAGCGGCGCTTGCGTGGCGCGCCCAGGTTAGCCTCGGGCAGGGCGCGGGCCTCGGGCTCGGTCAACGGGTGGTCCTCGCGCAGCGGGTCGAAGCGCTCGTGGGTGCGCAGCGGCTCATCATCCAGCGGCGTGTCGTCGAGGCTGAACTGGCGGCGCGGGTTGGGGGTGGTCATTGCAGCTTGTCTCCAATCAGCCAGTCGAGGGCGGCGTCCATGCGGATGTGATCGAGCGCATCGGTGTTGCGGCTCATCGGGCGAAAGCTCGGGTAGTCGAAGCCCTGGCGCTGCCAGAACTCGGCGGTGGGCAGCCGGCTCGGCACGTCACCCGGGTAGAGCAGCACGTCCTCACCCTCGAGGGTCGTGCCTCTAAGCGCCGGGGTGCGCTTGCCGTTCTCCTGCACTTCACGGGATTGGGTCGCGCGAATGGCGGCCAGTGAAAACGCCTTGACCGGCACGTTGGCGTAGCGCAGATCCTTCAGCGGCTCGGCCAGAAGGCTCTCGAGAAGCGTGACTACGTTTGCGTGCTGATCGGGCGTGACGTGGTCCGCCTTGGTCGCGGCGATCGCGAGCCGGTCGATTTTCGGGGCGAACATCCGCGTGAGCAGGCTGCGCTTGCCGTAGTTGAAGCTCTGCATCAGCTGGCCAAGGGCGTTCGATAAATCCTCGAAGCGCTCGGGCCCGGCGTTGAGCGCGCCCAGCACGTCGACCAGCACGATCTGGCGGTCAAAACGGCGAAAATGGTCGCGGTAGAAGGGGCGTACCACCTGCTGCTGGTAGTAGCGAAAGCGCGCCTTGAGCGTGGCGTAGAGGCTTTCATCGGGCAGCGTGTCCAGGGTCTCCTGGGGCTGAGTCAAATCTGGCAGCGGGAAAAACTGTAATACCGGTGCGTCCTCGAGCTCGCCGGGCAGCAGAAAGCGGCCCGGCTGGAGATCCGAAAAGCCTGCCTGCTTGGCGCGCTTGAGCCCGTCGGCGTACTGCTTGGAGATGCTGGCAAGCGTGGTTTCGTCGACCGGTTTGGCCGGGTCGAGCGCCTCTATCGAGGCGTACCACTCATTGAATAGCGCCCGGCGGTGCGGGCCCTGGTGCTGCGCCTGGGCCTGACACCAGCTGTAGAAATCGTGCTGCAGAAGCGGCAGATCCAGAAGCCACTCACCGGGATAGTCGAACAGATCCAGCGTCAGCTTAGCGGTCTCCGGCGTGAACCAGCCGTTTTGCGCCGGCTTGAAGCGAAGCTCCAGGCGCAGTTCGCTGATACCTCGGGTCGGCGCCGGCCAGCGCGGCGGCGTGTCGTCGAGCGCGGCCATGCCAGGGTCATAAGGAAAGCGCGGCACGCCCAAGTCTGGCTGGTTGAGCCGCTTGGCGCCCAAAAGTCGCCCTTCCCGGGCGGCGGGCAGCAGATCGAGTTTCGCCTCAAGACCCGCGTGACGAAGCTGGTTGACCAGCGAGGTCAAAAACGCCGTTTTGCCGGCCTGAGAGAGCCCCGTGACGGCAAGTCTTAGCTGGCGGTCACGGCCGCGCTCCAACAGGTTGTTGAGCTCCCGACTTAACGGCTGGGGCATGCGAGTGGTTCCTTGCGGTGAACGATCGACAGGTGATGCTTTCAAGCTTAGCAAAGCGCTGATTAACCGGCGATTAACGGCGAGGGTTAGTCCAGACTCAGTGTCGTGCCTAACAGGTGCTGCGCGCCGGGCACCAGCCACACCGGGTCGAGGCGGGTGTTGGCAGCTTCCACGCAGACAAAGCGAAAGCCGGCCTCCTGCGGCGTGTCCGCGGGCAGGGCATCGCCCGGGTGCCACACGACGGTTGAATCGCTCGACTGCTTCGCTACGCGCAGGGTGCGCTCACCGTCACTCAGCGCAACCGCTTCGTTGGTGTGATAAATGCGATCGACCGGGCCGTGTACGGCGAGCACGCCCTGCTGCTCGGCCTCGGCGAAGTCCTTGAGCTTGTCCAGGTAGCGCGCCCCGGCCAGGCCTTCCAGGCGGCACTGGTGGGTGTGCGCCACGCCGAGATATGTATGCAGCGCGCCGCTCATCTTCACCGGCGTCTCGCCGATGTTCTCGCTGATCAGCTCGACGTTTAGACGCTGGGCGTTGGCCTGAATGACGACCCGCGCGGTGAGCAGGCTGTGCAGGCGATCATTAGGGGAGAGATGCACCTCGATGCCTTCGGCGTGCTCGTCCACCGCGTCGAGGCGCCACGGCGCCTGGCGGGCCAGACCGTGGAAAGGGCCGTCGCGCTCGGGTGACTCGTCGGCGTAGCGTTCATCGGCGAACCAGGGCCAGCACAGCGGAATACCGCCGCGAATGGTGTCGGGAAGCGCTGCAGGCGTCGGTGTGACCCAAAGCCAGGCGGCGCTATCGCCTTTTGGTTTGAAGTGCAGCACCTGGGCGCCTTGCAGGCTCACGACCATCTCCCCCCACGCCATGTTGAAGACGACGACCTCGCGGTCTTGCCACCGGGCGTTGGACTGACCGTCGACGTCGTCGACGAGCGTTTGCAGCGAATCGGGGATCATGGGCGTTCCTTTGGAGAATGAATAGTGGTGGTGCAGAGCGGGTAGTGGGCCGATACGCCAGGCGGTCTCAAGCCTTCACACGGCCTAAGCCGCCTTGCACATAAACCAGGCGCATCGCGGTGACTGTGTGCTATGTTAGGACAAGCGCGCCCGGTAGGTAAAACCGGCGCCTATATCGAAAAACCAGGGAGGTATTATGGGCTTTTTAGCGTGGCTTATCATTGGTGGTCTGGCTGGCTGGATCGCCGGCAACATCATGCGCGGTGGCGGCTTTGGCATCATCGCGAACATTGGCGTGGGGATCATAGGGGCGGTGATCGGCGGCTTTTTGTTCAGCCTGTTGGGACTTTCCGCCGGTGGCTTCATCGGCTCGCTGGTCACCGCGACCGTAGGCGCTGTCGTGCTCTTGTGGGTCATCAGCAAGGTACGCAAGGCGTAAGCCTGAACAAGGCCGGATAAAGGGGGCCGCTAAAGCGGCGCCCGTTCCAACCGGCGAGACGTTTCCAAGCGTTTAAAAACACCGCCCCGGAGCCTACTCCGGGGCGGTGTTTTTGTGTAAACCCTCAAGCGCGCTATCGGCCTGGACTGCAGTTTCCGTTACACTAGGGCGCTTTGTGCCGGCGCGTTGCCGAGTGTCGTTTTCGAGGTGTCTTTTGTCCGATGCATTAACCGCCTGGTGGGCCCAACAGCTTTTGCTGTGCGACGGGGTGACCACCGCGCAT
The DNA here is from genome assembly GCF_031954245.1 of Halomonas sp. PAMB 3264. Taxonomy (NCBI): domain Bacteria; kingdom Pseudomonadati; phylum Pseudomonadota; class Gammaproteobacteria; order Oceanospirillales; family Halomonadaceae; genus Halomonas; species Halomonas sp. PAMB 3264. The sequence goes on along the minus strand of NZ_CP134866.1, from coordinate 2,610,243 downwards.
CCTTTAGCGCTGGATAGCGTACAAGCCGAAAAACGGCTCAAGGCACTGGGTATTTCCCACCGCGGCGAGCTGGTGGAGACGTTTTTGCACGGGCTGGGGGCAACGAGCGCCCCGGCATACCATCTGCTGGGCGCACTCGAGTACAGCGCGCTGGCTGGCGCCGCCGGCTGGATTACACAAGCGCAGGCCTGTACCTGGGCGCACCACGTCATGCGCCGGATCGGCGGCGAGTATCACGACCTGCGCAGCTGGCTTCGCGATTTGCGCCTGGCGTTTGGCGAGCGTGCCTCCAGGCGCGCCCACGAGCGTTTTCTGGACGCCTGCCAAACGCTGACCCAACGCGAAAACGAGGCGGACACGGTCAGCTGGGAAGCGTTCGAGCAGGCGCTTGTAAAGGCGCCGGCCCCGAATGCACTCTGGCCCCAAGCGCCGGGCACTCGGCCCTGGCGGCTCGGCGCGCTGTTTCATCCGGTGATGTGCTACCCGGCCACCCCCGGCGACTGGCCCGAGGCGCGCCAGTGGCTCTCGCGGGTATGGCAGGTCGACGATCGCGACCAACTGTTGGGTGTGGTGCTCTGGCTCAGCGCCCAGGGCGATCGCCAGCGCTGGGATATCGAAGCCCGGGAGCTGCTCGAAATGGACCAGGCACAGCGCCTGGAGTGGCAGCGCGGCGCCGACGACGACTCCGCCTATGCGCCGGTGCTGGTGCAGTTCGTCAGCCAGAACGAGCCCTTCGACTGGGCTGGCTGGGACTGGCTGCGCATCGTCGAACTCGCCTGGGCCGGGGCCTGTAGCGGGCTGTTGAGCCAGGCCGAGGCGGACGACATCGCCGCCCACAGCGCCGATTTGATTGGCCAGCGCTATGGCGATTGGCCGGCGCTACTGGCCGCTTATCGGCGTGGTCAGAGCCTGTTCGAGGGCATCGATCGGCGCGACATGACCCCGGGGGCCCATGCCACGCTGCTGCTGAAGGCGGCCTGCAGCCCCTGGGACATCGCCCCCAACGCGCTGCTGGATAGTGCCACCCAAAGCGCCTCGCGCACGCGCATCAAGGGCTTTCGCGCCAGCGGCCACCACTGGCTGCTGGCGCTGGCGAGCGTGCGCGAACCCGATGCGCTGCTGCGCCAGGTCGACCCGGGTGCCTTCATGGGCGAGAAGCGTCGCGCTGATGCCGCACTCTATTTGCAGGACGCGCTGTCGCTGCACGCCGACGAGGGCGCCGGGGCGCTTGAGCGCTACTGGCTGCCCGCCCAGGCGCACCACCTGAACCAGCTCGCCGCCGACGCCGTGCACGGCGTCATGCCGCCGGCGCAAACCCTCTTTGGCCGCCCGAGCGTCGACGACGCCCGCCAGCTTCAAAGCCTCAAGGGCGTCAGCCGCCACGCCGCGACCATTCACATGGCCGAGAAGTTCGCTTTCTATCTTTACATGGCCTTTGATAGCCACCTGTTCGAAAGCAAGGCGCTGACCGAGTACGCCGACGCTCTCAAGAGCTGCCTGTGCCGCTTTTATCCCTCGCCCAAACACCTGCTGGAAGCCTGGTTCGCCTGGGAAGGGTGTTTGCCGGAGCCCGAGCACGACTCGCTGATCGGCGAGATCGCCTGGCATCTGGACGATCCGGGCAGTCTTTTCTACTGGCTGGACTGGCACCCGGGGAGCTGGCGTGAGCCCGGCGAGCGGCCAAGCCTTACCCACTTCACCGCCATGGCGCTGGTCGGCCCGCTCAATAGCGCCGTGTGGAGCGAGCCTCAGATCGAGAGTGAGCGCGAAAAGGCCTCGATTCGCGAGTGGGTCGACACCCACTACCACCTGTCGAGCGCCGCCGACATGCAGGATTTTCTCGGCTTCATGCTCGAGTCCGGTGATCGTCAGGAGTATCAGATCAACTACGCGCCCTATACCTTGAACCCGGAGCGGCTCGAAAGCGAGATCGCCATTCTGGAGTCCGGCGAGTGCGTGGAGGAGGAGCGCCACCACCTTCTGCGCCTTCGCCGGGTGCGTGACAACGAGGACGGCTGCAACGATGTCGACATGGCCGCCTGGGACATCGCCCAGCTCATGGATCTGGCGATCGCCGGGCGCCAGCTTGGGTGGCTCGACCGGGACGCCTTCAACCGCACGCTGGACCGCGCCTATCAGCTCGCCGATACCCACTACGCGGGCTGGCAGGAGTACGCGGCGGGCATGTACGCTGGCTTCTCCTTTTTCATGGGCGAAACCCCGGAGCGCGAGGAGTTTCTGGCGGGCTTTCGCCAAGCCATGGTCGCCTGGCTCAGCGGCGCGCCGATTCTTGCCGGCCCCTGGACCAGCCTGGATTTTCCCGGCACCCGCCCGCGCCACTTTGCGCCGCTGCATATCGATACGCTCCCGGGGGACCAGCGGATATTACATTGAGGCTCGCCAAAGGGCCTGTAATTGGCTTATAGTCCTTGGCTAGAAAAAAAGCTTGGTTTCGGGTCATTAATTCAAGGGGTTGTTTGCATGGTTTCGTTGCCACACTGGTCTGTGACAGCTGCCCGTGTAGTGGGCGCTTGTGTAATTTTTTCCTTGTTAGCAGGGTGTGCCGGTTCCCAATCCCGCCACGGTGTAGAGCCCCCGGACGACTACTTTGCCATGTCGCTTCCCGGGCTTAAAAATGGCCAGAACGCGCAAATGTCGTCCGTCGACAATCCCCTGAACTCGCTAAGCAGTGTCCAGACCCCTCCACCAATGATGATCAAGAACGCGCTGCTCGCCCAGCACGAGCGATGGTCCGGCACCCCTTACCGGATCGGCGGCACCACCCAGCGCGGGGTGGACTGCTCCGGCTTCGTTCGAAACATTTACCGCGATGCGTTCAACCGGGATCTGCCAAGATCCACCACCGATCAGGTCCACGAGGGACGCTTGATCGACCGCCAGGAGCTTCAGGCGGGCGATCTGGTCTTCTTCCGACCCCCCGGCCCCTACAACCACGTCGGCATCTACATGGGGGACGGCTACTTCATGCACGCCTCCTCCTCCCAGGGCGTGATCATTTCGAGCATGCAAAACAGCTACTGGCAGCGCTACTACTGGCAGTCGCGCCGCGCGCTGGAGCCCACGCACCTGGCAAGCCTGGGCGGTTTCTAATTCTTACGGGGATGGATGAAGCGGTGGCCAGCGGCCGGGCGTTTTCGTCGATGGACGTGCGATGATCGAGGCTAAAACCCGTGCCTGGTGGCGCGCCACGGCGGCGCTCTGCCTGGGCTCCTTTCTCGTCTTCATCAATCTTTACGTGCCCCAGCCGCTGCTGCCGGCGCTCAAGACGACGTTTGAGGTCTCCACCCTCGGCGTAAGCCTTCTGATGTCCGCCGCGACTCTGTCGTTGGCGTTTGCGCTCTTGATTTTTGGGCCGCTGTCGGACGCGATCGGCCGCGAGACGATCATGCGCGTGACGCTGGTAGCCGCCGGCGCGCTGTCGCTGCTGCTGGCCGCGGCGCCCAATTTCGAGACGCTACTGCTACTAAGGCTCATTCAAGGCTTCGTGCTCGGCGGGCTGCCGGCGGTGGCCATCGCCTGGATGGGTGACGAGTTCGACAAGCCGGCGCTTTTGAGCGCCGTGGGGCTCTATATCGGCGCCAACTCCCTGGGCGGCATCAGCGGGCGCGTGGTCGGCGGCTTCGCCGCGACGCTTGGCGGCGAGGCCGCGGCGTTTTTGACGGTCGGGACGATGACGCTACTGGGCTGTCTGCTTTTTTGGCGGCTGTTACCCAATAGCAAGGCATTCGTGCCCAAGCCCTTCGAGCTTCGCCAGGCGCTGCGGGATTTGGCCGGCCATCTTCGCACGCCGGTGCTGCTGGCCGCCTACGTGCTGGGAGGGCTCAACTTTCTTATATTCATCAACCAGTACAGCTACATCACCTTTCGCTTGGCGGCGCCACCTTATCAGCTCGCCGCCGGCGCCCTGGGGCTGATCTTTCTGACCTATCTCGGCGGCACCTTCGGCTCGACGGTATCGGGGCGGCTGGCGCAGCGCTTTTCGCCGGCACGTTGCATGGGCGCGGGTATTCTCATTTTGATGCTGGGCACCGGAGTGACGCTCTTATCGCCGCTGTGGCTAGTGATGCTGGGGCTATTGATCAACGCCTTTGGCTTTTTTCTTTGCCACTCGCTGGCCTCGGGCTGGGTAGGACGCTACGCTCAGGGCGCGCGCGGCAGCGCCTCGGCGCTCTATCTGGTGTTTTACTACCTGGGGGCGAGCGTCGGCGGGTTCTGGCTCGAGCCGTTTTGGCGCTGGGCGCAGTGGTCGGGCGTGGCGGTTGGCTCCTGGCTGCTGCTGGGCGTTACCTTTTTCATTGCGCTTGGCCTTTACCGGTTCGAGCGGCGCGAAAACCAGCGATAGAGAGACCTGTATGCAGCGAGTAACGCTCACTCTGGACGACGACCTGGTCAGGGACGTGGATGCGCTCATGCATGCACGGGGCTACCAGAACCGCTCCGAGGCGATTCGCGATCTAGCGCGAAGCGGGCTCAACCGGCTCAAGGCCGAGGCGACGCCGGAGGCGACCTATATGGGCGCGCTCGTCTATGTCTATGATCACGGCGCTCGCGAGCTTTCCAAGCGCCTGACGCGCCACTCCCACGACCATCATGATCTGACGCTCTCGACGCTTCACGTGCATATCAATGCCGACAGCTGCCTGGAAGTGGCGCTCTTGAAAGGCAGCGGCCAGGCGCTGCAGCAGTTTTCCGACGAAGTGACCTCGTCGCGCAGCGTGCGCCACGGCCAGCTGGTGCTGATTCCGGAAGTCTGAGCAAGTAGCTTTGAGTAGACGCAAAAAGGGCGGCCCGAGGGCCGCCCTTTACACTGTCGAGTCAGATGGGAAGAGCTTAGTGCTCGACGCCGCCTTCGCCGTGTACATGACCGTGCTCGACTTCTTCCTGGCTTGCTTCGCGGACGTTGGCGATTTCAACGTCGAAGTTCAGGTGCTGGCCGGCCAGCGGGTGGTTGCCGTCGACAACGACCGTGTCACCCTCGACCTGCTTGACGGTGACCATCAGCGGGCCGCCTTCGGTCTGGGCCTGGAACTGCATGCCCGGCTCGACGCTCTCGACGCCTTGGAAGGCATCACGCGGCACTTCCTGCATCAGCTGCTCTTGAACTTCGCCATAACCTTCTTCCGGAGTTACCTTGACGTTCAGCTTCTCGCCTTCATTACGACCTTCGAGCTCTTTTTCGAGGCCCGGAATGATGTTGCCAGCGCCGTGCAGATAGGTCAGCGGCTCGCGGCCTTCAGAACTGTCTAGCACTTCACCTGCATCGTTGGTCAGGGTGTAGTGGAACGCGACAACCGAGTTCTGCGCAATTTGCATTGAATAACCTTTCGGTGAGTGCATGTACCATAATGGTAACGTGTGTGAGCCCGCTTGTCAGGGGGCGCGAAGCGGTTTTTCGACCTCTCGAACAATGATCGGTATTGCGTGTCAAACAGCCCGGCGATACTCTAAGCCTCACTTTTTCGCGCTTCTTCAAACCGTTTTTCCGGGAGCTTTTATGACCACCGTCATGATTTTATGGGTTATTGCCTTTGTTCTGATTGCCTATTTCGCCTACAAGGGGTGGGACAACGGCGTCAGTGAAGGGCTGGATAAGGTACTGCCTGCCGCCTTGAAAAGCCGTGGCGAGAGCCGCTACGTCTGGATCATCGCGCTGGCCGTGCTGGGCGCGACCGCGCTGATCAACCCGGTCGAGATTCTGCTGGTCGCCATCTTGCTCGCGCTGATCGGTTTGGCCGTGGTGAAGCTCGCCAACTGGGCGAGCGGTCTGTCGCACTAATCTCGGCACGTCACATCGATTCCGGCGCAGGATTAAAGCACCCATGCTAAAAGCCCGGCCATTGGCCGGGCTTTTGCTGTTCAGTACATACGCTGGAGAAGCGCTTAGTAGGGCGCCACGCTCAGATTGCCACCGCTACCGATCAGGCGCACTCGCTGGCCGGCCTGGAATTGGCGGTCGGCGCGCTGAACTACCACGACATCGCTGCCATCATCGCGGCGAATTTCCATTTCCAGCGCCCTGACGCGGTTGGCGCGATCCTCGATGGAGCTGCCGGCCACGGAGCCCCCCAGCGCACCCGCGACGGTCGCCAATTGACGGCCGCTACCGCCACCGACCTGGCTACCCAGAAGGCCACCGATGATGGCGCCGCCACCGGTGCCCAGAAGGCCTCCCGCACGGCTGTCGGCCTGAATCTGAACCGGGCGAATGGCGACGATGGTGCCGTAGCTCACGCTCTGGCCGGTTTGGGCCTGGTTACCGCGGTAGACGTCGCCGGAGTAGGGGGCGGTGTTCGCACAGCCGGCCAGGGTCAAAAGACTCAGGGCGGCAACGGGTAAAAGTCGTTTCATGTAAAACCTCCAGTTCTCTCAGCGCGAGCGGCTGCTTTGAGTGTCACGGTTATCAAACGCTGTTCGTTAAAAATAACCAAAGTTACACGCTTTGACTACCCAAGGGTCAAAAAGGTCACTGAACTTTAAAAAGGTCACATTTGGCGCTTGAGTGGGCAAATCGAGCAAACAGTGTGCAGAGGCCGTGCACGCGGGCGGCGAACCTCATACGTTCGACACGACGCTTCGAGCGCGGCGACGCGTTGAGACTTTAGTTAACGCCGGCGTTTTGTGCAAGAGCTGTACAAGGGGCTTGAACGAAAGCGGCGCGCCGTGGGTGGGGGCGAGCGCGCCGCTGGGTAAGCGCCTTAGAACTGATTCATGGTGTTGTCCTTGCCTCCGGCCTTGAGCGCCGCGTCACCGTGGAAGAACTCCTTGTGGTCGTCGCCGATGTTCGAGCCGGCCATGTCCTGATGCTTGACCGTGGCGATCCCCTGGCGAATCTCCTGGCGCTGGACGCCAGCCACGTAGGCGAGCATGCCTTCCTCGCCGAAGTAGCCCTTCGCCAAATTGTCGGTGGAGAGCGCCGCCGTGTGGTAGGTGGGCAGGGTGATCAGGTGGTGGAACACGTGGGCGTCCTTCGCGGCACTGCGCTGGAAGTCGCGGGTCCAGTCGTCGGCAAGCCTGCCAAGCTCGGTGGCGTCATACTCGGCGCTCATCAGCTTGTCGCGCTCATAGGCCGATACGTCCTTGCCCTCTTTCTGCCAGGCGTCGAACACCTGCTGGCGGAAGTTGAGCGTCCAGTTGAACGACGGCGAGTTGTTGTAGACGAGCTTGGCGTCCGGCACCACCTCGCGGATACGGTCGACCATGGCTGCGATCTGGCCAACGTGGGGCTTCTCGGTTTCGATCCACAGAAGATCGGCGCCGTTTTGCAGGCTGGTGATGCAGTCGAGCACCACGCGATCCTCGCCGCTGCCGGGCTTGAACTGGTAAAGCCCTGAGGCCAAGCGCTTGGGTTTGACCAGCTTGCCGTTTTGTTTGATGACCACGTCGCCGTTCTGGATCTCCTCGGCGCTTGCGATCTCCTCGCCGTCGAGAAAGGCGTTGTACCGATCGCCCAGATCATTGGGTGCGTGGGTCACGGCGATCTTTTGCGTCAGGCCGGCGCCGAGCGAGTCGGTGCGGGCAACGATCACGCCATCGTCCACCCCAAGTTCCAAAAACGCGTAGCGAACGGCGTTGATCTTGGCGAGGAAATCCTCGTGGGGCACGGTGACCTTGCCATCCTGATGGCCACACTGCTTCTCGTCGGAGACCTGGTTTTCCAGCTGGATACAGCAGGCGCCAGCGAGGATGAACTTCTTCGCCAGCAGGTAGGTGGCCTCGGCGTTGCCAAAGCCGGCATCGATATCGGCGATGATCGGCACGATGTGGGTTTCGTGCTCGTCGATCTGGCGGGTCAGCGTTTCGATTTGACCGCGATCATCGGCCGCTTTGGCGTCGTCGAGCCGGCGAAACAGGTGGTTGAGCTCCCAGGCGTCGGCCTGCTTCAAAAAGGTGTAGAGCTCCTCGATCAGCGCGGCCACGGAGGTTTTTTCGTGCATCGACTGATCCGGCAGCGGCCCAAACTCGGAGCGCAGCGCAGCGACCATCCAGCCGGACAGGTACAGATAGCGGCGTTTGGTGGAGCCGAAGTGCTTTTTGATCGCGATCATCTTCTGCTGGCCGATGAAGCCGTGCCAGCAGCCCAGCGATTGGGTGTACTGGGCGTGGTCCTGATCGAACGCCGCCATGTCGGCGCGCATGATGGACGCGGTGTAGCGGGCGATGTCGAGCCCTGTATGAAAGCGGTTCTGGGCACGCATTCGCGCGGCGTACTCGGGCTTGATGGCGTTCCACTTGCCGCCCTGGGCTTCCTTGAGTTGAGCCATTGCCTTGATGTCGTCGAGAAGTCCTGTCATGTCGCACTCTCCGGTCATGTTCGCAGTCGGCCCCTAGGCCGCGTTTCCCGCGCCAGTCGGGGCGGGTGTGTCTTTACTATCGACAAGGTGGTGCAGCGCAGCAATTGACACTTCGGGGCAGACGTCGTCGTAGTTAAACGACACGGCATTACGCGAACGGCGCGACTGGGTCGTTTTTTTTCACCAACCATAAAAAAAGCGCCGCTGGGAGGCGGCGCTTTGAGCGTGACGGTTTTGAAATCGACGCTACTCGTCGTCGTCATCCATGAAGGCAAGGCTACCCGCGTTGACCAGGTAGGTGAGCACCGCCGCGGCGCCGTCGAGCTCGAGAACATCGGCGTACAGCGGGGCCGGGTCCGCGATGCGCCGCGCCAAGGGCTCGGTACAGGGCAGGCCGTCGCCGTCGGCGAATAGCGTGGTCACCCCGGCCTCGGTGCGCCAGGCGATGCGCGAGCCGGGCATGTGGAAAAGCGGCTCGCCGGCGTGTAGTTGCGCGACAAGGTCTTCTTCGTCAAGCGGCTCCTCCAGCGGCATGACCTGGTCCATATACTTTGGTTGAGTCATCGCCCGGCCGAACCACTGGGCGAGCTCTTTGGGCTGGTCCAGCGTCGAGAGGATGAAGTGGCGCATCCGCTCGATGGCGGCGTCGTCGAGTTCGCCGGTATGCTCCACAGGCGCCATGCCGGCGTCGCTGTAGCGTTTCGAGCCGGGCAGCTGCTCGCCCAGATAGTCGGCGAAAGAGGTGATCGCCTCGTCCGCAGAGAGCGCGCGAAAGCCGACCGAATACGTCATGCAGTTGTCGGTCTGGCTTACGCCGTGGTGCGCCCAGCCCGGCGGCAGGTAGAGCATGTCGCCCGGGTTCAGCGTCCAGTCGGAGTCCGGCTCGATGTCGAAGGTCTCGAGAATCTTGAGATCGATGCCCTGGATGATCGGCGCGTCGTCCGGCTGCGGCCCACCCAGCTGCCAGCGGCGCTGGCCGCGCCCCTGGAGCAGGAACACGTCGTACTGGTCGACGTGGGGACCGACGCTTCCGCCGGGCGGGGCGTAGCTCACCATGATGTCGTCCAGACGCCAGCCGGGCAGAAAGTCGAACTCCTTCATCAGCGCGGCAACGCCGGGTACGTAGTGATCCACCGCCTGAACCAGCAGGCTCCAGTGGCTTGCCGGCAGGCGCTCGAAGGTGGCGTCATCGAAGGGCCCGGCGCTCACCTGCCAGGGCCCGTCGGGGCCGTTCTCCTCGACCAGCCGCGCCTCGACGCCCGGCTCGCAGGCAAGGCCTGCCAGCTCGTCCGGATCCAGCGGGCTGACGAAATCCGGGATCGCACCACGAATCAGCAGCGGCTTCTGCTGCCAGTAGTTTTTCAAAAACTCGTCGGGCGTCAGATCGCCCAGCAGGGTCAGCGGCTCGTTGCGGTGGCTCATGGCGATATCCTTGGTGAACGGGTGGTTGAGCGGCGCGCCTTACAGCGCATCCAGGCGCTCGGGCAGCGCTTGCGCCTGGGCACGGGCGTTGCCGATGTAGCTTGCCGGCGACAGCGCCTTCAGCTCCTGTTTGACCTCGGCGGGTAGTTCCAGCGTGTCGATGAACGCGGCAAAGCCTGCCTGGTCGATACGCTTGCCGCGGGTCAGCTCCTTGAGCTTTTCGTAGGGCTTTTCGATCCCGTAACGGCGCATGACGGTCTGGATCGGCTCGGCGAGCACTTCCCAGCTGTTGTCCAGATCCTCGGCCAAGCGCGTCGGGTTGGCCTCGAGCTTGCCGATGCCCTTCAGGCTCGCGTGGTAGCCGATCAGCGCGTAGGCCAGGCCCACGCCGAGGTTTCGAAGCACCGTGGAGTCGGTCAAATCACGCTGCCAGCGCGAGATCGGAAGCTTCTGGGCCAGGTGGTTGAGCACCGCGTTGGCCAAGCCCAGGTTGCCCTCGGAGTTCTCGAAGTCGATCGGGTTGACCTTGTGCGGCATGGTGGAGGAGCCGATTTCGCCTTCCACGGTGCGCTGCTTGAAGTAGCCAAGCGAAATGTAGCCCCAGACGTCACGGTCGAAGTCGATCAAAATGGTGTTGAAGCGGGCGATCGCGTCGAACAGCTCGGCGATGTAGTCGTGCGGCTCGATCTGGGTGGTGTAGGGGTTGAAGCGAAGCCCCAACCCTTCGACGAACGTGCGCGCGTTGGCTTCCCAGTCGATCTCCGGGTAGGTCGTCAGGTGCGCGTTGTAGTTGCCTACCGCGCCGTTGATCTTGCCCAGCACCTCGACGGCCTCGATCTGCTTGAGCTGGCGCTTCAGGCGGTACGCCACGTTGGCCATCTCCTTGCCCAGGGTCGTCGGGCTTGCGGTCTGGCCGTGGGTGCGCGAGAGCATCGGCTCGCCGGCGTGGGCGACGGCGAGCTTGGCGATCTCGTCGGCCACCTGATGCAGCGTCGGCAGCATGGCGTTCAGGCCGTCGAGGAGCATGACGCCGTAGGAGAGGTTGTTGATGTCTTCACTGGTGCAGGCGAAGTGAATGAACTCGGTCACCGCGTGAAGCTCCGCGTTGCCCTCGATCTTCTCCTTGAGGAAGTACTCGACCGCCTTGACGTCGTGGTTGGTGGTGCGCTCGATCTCCTTGATCCGCTCGGCGTCCGCCACCGAGAACTCGCGGATCAGCGTTTCAAGAAACGCGGTGGCTTCACTCGAGAGCGGGCTGACCTCGGCGATGCCCTCGTGTTCGGCCAGGCGCTGCAGCCAGCGCACCTCGACGATCACGCGGGCGCGGATCAGGCCGAATTCGCTGAAGTGTTCCCTGAGCGCGGCAGCCTTGTCGGCGTAGCGGCCATCGACGGGGGAGAGGGCGGTCAAAGCGGTGAGTTGCATGGCAAGATTTCCAAAAATAACGGGGGATCGTGAGGGCCAAAGGCCTAATTGAAACTATCGAGGGCGCGACGCAGCGCCTTGCGCTGAAACACCAGCTTCCAGCGCCGCCCACCCTGCTGGTGCCACAAGAGCGCAAAGCGAATGCCGCTCATCAGGCATGCTCGTACGCGCTCGGGCATCATGCGGGTCTGTAAAAGCGACGGGTCGCCCTGAACGACGATGCGCGTTTTAAACGTCGAAAGCGTCTGTTGATAGGCTTCGCCCAGGCTTGCGATCACGTTTTCGTGGGTCGGGCCGAAGTGCTCCGCCTGGTGCTGGGCGTGGGCGAGCTTCTCGCCCAGGGCGTCCATCATCGCGGTGTCGCTGCGCAGCTTGTTCATCAGCATCAACATGGAGAAGCCGTAGCGCAGCACCACCGGGTTGGCCTGCTTGCGCCCGGAAAGCGCCTCGAGCGTCTCGAGGCCGCGGCGCAGATTGTTGGGATGGCCACCGTAGATCGCCTCGAAGCTGGCCGGATTGGTGTCGAGCGTAGCGTGGATCAGCGTCTCCCAGGCGCGGGTGTCGACCTGCCCGGTGCGGGCCAGCTCGTCGACCAGACTCGCCGCCTGGAAAACGCCGGCCAACGCCAGCGTCTGGCGCGCGGAGGGGGAGTCCGGGGCGCGATGAATCGGTGTGGTCGAGCTCATGCGGCGACCTCGGCAACGTTCCAGGTCGCGCTGATCACACCGCCCCCCAGGCAAACGTCCCCGTCGTAGAGCACCAGCGACTGGCCCGGGGTGACCGCCCACTGCGGGTCGTCGAAAACGACCTCGACGCTGCCATCGGGGCGGCTGCGAACGGCGCAGGGGCAGTCGCTTTGGCGGTAGCGCGTTTTCGCGGTGAAGCGGCCCTCGGCGACCGGCGCTTGACCGGCGACCCAGTCCATCGCCTCGGTACAGAGCGCGTTGGTATAAAGGTGCTCGTCGGTTTTGCCCTGGACGACCTGGAGCACGTTGCGCTCGAGATCCTTGCCTGCCACGTACCAGGGGTCCTCGGAGTAGTTGGCCAACCCCCCGATCCCCAGGCCCTGACGCTGGCCCAGGGTGTAGTACATCAAGCCCATGTGATCGCCGATGACATCACCACTGAGGGTTTCGATTTTGCCTGGCTGGGCGGGCAGGTACTGCTGCAGGAAGTCCTTGAAGCGGCGCTCACCGATAAAGCAGATACCGGTGGAGTCCTTCTTCTTCGCCGTGATGAGATCGAACTCTTCGGCAAGTGCGCGCACCGCAGGCTTTTCGAGCTCGCCCACGGGGAAGAGCGTTCTGGCGATGGCGGCTTCGGGTACGGCGTGCAGAAAGTAGCTCTGATCCTTGTTGGTATCGAGCCCCTTCAGAAGCCGCGCACGGCCGCCGCGCTCGCCGCGGCGCACGTAGTGGCCGGTGGCGATCAGCTCGGCGCCGAGCATTTCGGCGTAGTCGAGGAACACCTTGAACTTGATTTCCCGGTTGCACAGGATGTCCGGATTCGGCGTGCGTCCGGCCTTGTACTCCTCGAGAAAGTGCTCGAACACGTTGTCCCAGTACTCCGCGGCGAAGTTGGCGGTATGCAGCTTGATACCGAGTTTGTCGCACACGGCCTGAGCGTCGGCCAGGTCCTCCTTCGCGGTGCAGTACTCGGTGCCATCGTCCTCGTCCCAGTTCTTCATGAACAGGCCTTCGACCTCATAGCCCTGCTGCAACAGCAAAAGCGCCGAGACCGACGAGTCGACGCCGCCGGACATGCCGACGATCACCTTGCCGGCGGCCGGCGATCCGGCGCCCGGAGTGGAAGCGTTCTGTGTGGATGTCATTGCCATCCTCGTCAAGTGATATGCAGTTGGCCGCGATTATACACGATGCGGGGGCTGGCCTTCGAGTCAAAGGGCGCCGAGTAAAACGCCGGCTTCCCACCGCGTCATACGGGCAGTCGCGGCATCACTCGCTGATGATGGCGAGGGGGTAAACGCGCCCGGCGCGGGCGGCCTCGAGACGCTTGATCACCAGCGGGCTTCGCACCCGCTCGTTGGTCGCAAGCTGTCTGACTTCATCGAAGGTTAGCCAGTGAGTGGCGAGGATGTCAGGGTCCAGCGGCGTGGCGAGCCATACCTCAGGCGTGGCGATGAAGCCGTGGCTATGAAAGGTCTTCTCCGGGGTGTGGAACACCTCGAGGCCAAGATAGTGGCTCAGGCGCACTCGCCAGGCCGTCTCTTCCTCGACCTCGCGCAAAATCGCCGCCATCGGGCCTTCGCCGGGCTCGATGTGACCGGCCGGCTGATTGAACAGCGTGTGCGGGCCGCCGCGCTCCTCCTCGACCATCAGATAGCGCCCGTCGCGCTCGATCACGCAGGCCGCGGTGGTGTGAATGCGTTTCATGAGCGTGGCCCTCGACCTGGTTTCTGACCCGCGCGGGGCGCTTGGCCCTGGCGTGACTTCTTGTTTGGGCTCTGTTTACCGCCTCTGGCAGCGGGCTTTTGCGGCGCGTGCAGGGTTTCGGTACGCCACTGCCCGGGGGCCAGGTCGTCGAGGCGCCAGTGGCCGATGGCCGCGCGAATCAGGCGCAGCGTGGGAAAGCCGACGTGGGCGGTCATGCGCCTCACCTGGCGGTTTCGCCCCTCGGTGATGGTCAGCTCGATCCAGCTGGTGTTTGGATGGCGTTTGGGCTCGATGGGCGGGACGCGCGATCCCACCGCTGGGGTGGTGATGCGCCGGGCCTTGGCTGGGCGGGTCGGGCCATCCTTTAGCGTCACGCCGGCCTTGAGCGCGGCGAGTGCCTCGTCGTCGATCTCGCCTTCGAGCTGAACCCAGTAGGTCTTGGGTTGCTTGTGGCGCGGATGGGTGATCTGGTGGATGAGCGCGCCGTCGTCGCACAGCAGCAGCAGCCCTTCGGAGTCGTAGTCCAGCCGCCCCGCGGCGTAGACGTTGGGGACGTCGATCACGTCGGAGAGTGTCGCGCGCCCCTCACTATCGGTGAACTGGGACAGCATTTTATAGGGCTTGTGCAGAAGATAGAGCGTGCTCATCGGGCTCTCTTGAAGCGGGGTGAATTTGTCGACAATCGCATAAAGGAGTAAAGTGCAGCGCTGAATTACACAAATACTAAACGTTATGATGACACTATCGTCATGGCGTCGCTTGCATGAAACGCTTTGATTCGTGGCCAAGCGCCAGGCTTGATCCTGGCCCGCACCATCGAGCCGCCCGGAAATTTTTAGTCACCGTGAGAAACGAGGTTAACGCACAATGTCCGAAACGCCGAAGATCATCTACACGCTCACCGATGAAGCCCCCGCGCTTGCAACGTATTCGCTGTTACCGATTGTCGATGCGTTTACCGACTCGGCGGGTATCGTCGTCGAAACCCGCGATATCTCTCTGGCGGCCCGCGTGCTGGCGCAGTTTCCCGATCGTTTGAGCGACGAGCAGCGCGTCAGTGACGACCTGGCCGAGCTCGGTACGCTTGCCACCACTCCACAAGCCAACATCATCAAGCTGCCGAACATCAGCGCCTCCGGTCCGCAGCTGAAAGCGACCATCAAGGAGCTGCAGGGCCAGGGCTTCGATCTTCCGAACTACCCGGACGAGCCGCAAAACGACGAAGAGAAGGCCATCAAGGCGGCCTATGACAAGGCCAAGGGCAGCGCGGTAAACCCGGTGCTGCGCGAGGGCAACTCGGATCGTCGCGCGCCGAAGTCGGTCAAGAACTACGCGCGCAAGTACCCGCACCGCATGGGCGAGTGGAGCAAGGAGTCCGATTCCCACGTGGCGCACATGTCGGAAGGCGACTTCTACGGCAGCGAGCAGTCCGCCATTATCGAATCCGCCGGCACGCTCAAGATCGAGCTCAAGCAGAAAGACGGCACACGCACCGTGTTGAAAGACGGGCTTTCGGTGAAGGAAGGCGAAGTGGTCGACGCCGCCTTCATGAGCAGCCGTAAGCTGCGTAACTTCATCGACAGCGAAATCAAGGATGCCAAAAAGCGCGGTATCCTTTTCTCGCTGCACCTGAAAGCCACCATGATGAAGGTGTCCGACCCGATCATGTTCGGCATCGTGGTCGAGGAGTTCTACAAGGACGTGCTCGACAAGCACGCCGATGCACTCAAGCTCGCCGGCTTCAACCCGGCTTCTGGTCTGGGCGATCTTTACAGCTCGATCGAGAAGCTGCCTTCCGAGCAGAGTGAGGCGATCAAATCCGACATCGACGCGCTCTACAAGGAGCGCCCGCCGATGGCGATGGTCAACTCGCACAAGGGCATCACCAACCTGCACGTACCGTCGGATGTGATCATCGACGCCTCCATGCCCGCCATGATTCGCGATTCCGGCAAGATGTGGAACGCAAGCGATGAGCTGCAGGATGCCAAGGCCGTGATTCCGGATCGCTGCTACGCCACGATCTACCAGAGCGTGATCGAGGACTGCAAGAAAAACGGCGCCTTCGATCCGACCACCATGGGCAGCGTACCCAACGTTGGCCTGATGGCGCAGAAAGCCGAAGAGTACGGCTCCCACGACAAGACCTTCCACATCCCGGCGGATGGCACCGTGGTGGTGACTGACGAAAGTGGCCAGACACTGTTCAGCCACGACGTGGAAGCCGGCGATATCTGGCGCATGTGCCAGACCAAGGACGCGCCGATCAAGGACTGGGTCAAGCTTGCAGTCAACCGCGCGCGCGAAAGCGGCTCGCCGGCGATTTTCTGGCTCGACGCCAACCGCGCCCACGACGCCAAGCTGATCGAAAAGGTCGAGACCTACCTCAAGGAGCACGACACTGACGGTCTGGACATCCGCATTCTGGCACCGGTCGAGGCGATGGCGCTGTCGCTCGAGCGCATTCGCCGCGGCGAAGACACCATCTCGGTCACCGGCAACGTGCTGCGCGACTACCTGACCGATCTGTTCCCGATCATGGAGCTTGGCACCAGCGCCAAGATGCTCTCGATCGTACCGCTGATGAACGGCGGCGGCCTGTTCGAAACCGGCGCTGGCGGCTCGGCGCCGAAGCACGTCGAGCAGCTGGTCGAAGAGAATCATCTGCGCTGGGACTCGCTCGGCGAGTTTCTGGCGCTGGCCGCCTCGCTCGAGCACCTTGGCTCTACCTTCGACAACCAGCGCGCCACGGTGCTGGCAAGCGCGCTGGATGAAGCCAACGGCAAGTTTTTGGACAGCAACAAGTCGCCGTCGCGCAAGACCGGCGAAATCGACAACCGCGGCAGCCACTTCTATCTGGCGCTGTACTGGGCCGAGGCGCTCGCCGCCCAGGACCAGGACGCCGAGCTGAAGAAGCTTTTCACCGAGCTTGCCAAAACCCTGCGCGACAACGAGTCCACCATCATGGACGAACTCAACGGCGCCCAGGGCAAGCCGGTCGAGCTCAAGGGCTACTTCCACCCGGACCGTGAGCTTGCAAGCAAGGCCATGCGTCCGAGCCAGACCTTCAACGAGGCGCTGGCGCTGGTCGCCAAGGGCTAACGCCCGCCTGGAGGTACATACCCTCGTCCGCTCGGCGGGCGGGGGTTTTTTGTATGACCCAGTGTGATAATTTTGTCTTTTCCATGAACCCTTGCTGAGCATGGGCGTCTTATAGCAAGCCTGCTTGCCACATCTTCGCCTGTCAGCACAGAGACGATACGCAACGCTTTATGCCCAATCTTGAGAATCCTTGCCTGAATGCTTCGGTGTCAGGCATGACATGCTCGGCATCGACCGAGCACGACGACGACCTGGACGTACAGACGTCAGAGCCCGAACTCGCCCAGCCGCCGCTGTATAAAGTAGTGCTGCACAACGACGACTACACGCCGATGGAGTTCGTCATCGAAATACTCCAGGGCTTTTTCAACATGGATAACGAAAAGGCCGTGGAGATCATGCTGGCCGTGCACACCCAGGGCAAAGGTACCTGCGGTATTTTCACTCGCGACATCGCGGAGACGAAAAGCCATCAGGTCAACGAATACGCCCGCGAATGCGAGCATCCGCTCATGAGCGACATCGAAGCTGCCGACTGAGACAAGCGCCGGAGAACGCGCGAAAGCGCGCCGGTAAACGTTGAAAAAAAGTGGCAGTGGGGCTTGCAAGCGGGGCATTTGTACCCGATGTTGAAAGTGCCGGTCGATTAAACTGATCCGACGCAAGTCCCGGGTGAATACGCCCCGGGGAGTAGCGAAAAGGGGACTGCCATGCTGAGCAAAGAACTTGAACTGACCCTGAACACGGCCTTTACCGTGGCTCGCTCAAAGCGCCACGAGTTTATGACCGTCGAGCACCTGCTTTTAGCGCTTCTGGATAACGCGTCCGCCGTCGATGTGCTCAAAGCGTGCGGGGCCAATCTCGACAAGCTGCGGTCCGATCTGCAGGATTTCATCAATTCGACCACGCCACTGATTCCCGAAGGTCAGAGCGAGCGCGAAACCCAGCCCACGCTTGGCTTTCAACGCGTGCTTCAGCGCGCGGTTTTTCACGTACAGTCATCGGGTAAAAGCGAAGTCAGCGGCGCCAACGTGCTCGTGGCCATCTTCTCCGAGCAGGAGAGCCAGGCCGTCTACTTCCTGAAACAGCAAAACGTGGCGCGGGTCGACGCCGTCAACTACATCGCCCACGGTATTTCCAAGGTATCCGGTCACAATTCGTCGAATACATCTTCTCAGCAGGAGGGTGACGATGTGGAAGAAGCCAGTGCCGAAGGCGGCGCACACCCTCTGACCGGCTACGCCACCAACCTCAACGAGCAGGCGCGTCTGGGCAAAATCGACCCGCTGATCGGGCGCGATCATGAGCTCGAGCGCGTGGTTCAGATTCTGGCGCGCCGGCGCAAGAACAACCCGCTTCTGGTCGGTGAAGCCGGCGTGGGCAAGACCGCGATCGCCGAAGGCCTGGCCAAGCGCATCGTTGAAGAGGACGTGCCGGACGTCATCGCCGACGCCGTGGTCTACTCCCTCGATATGGGCGCGCTGCTCGCTGGTACCAAGTACCGCGGCGATTTCGAAAAGCGCTTGAAAAGCCTTTTGAGTGAGCTCAAAAAGCAGCCCAATTCGATTCTCTTCATCGATGAGATTCATACCGTGATTGGCGCAGGTGCGGCCTCTGGCGGCGTGATGGACGCCTCGAACCTGTTGAAGCCGCTCCTCTCCTCCGGTGAGCTTCGCTGCATCGGTTCGACCACGTTCCAGGAGTTTCGCGGTATCTTCGAGAAGGACCGCGCGCTTGCCCGGCGTTTCCAGAAGGTCGACGTGCCGGCGCCCTCGGTGGACGACACCATCAAGATCCTCAAGGGGCTGCGTTCGCGCTTTGAAGAGCATCACGAGCTCAAGTACACCGACGGGGCGCTCGAGAGCGCCGCGCGTCTGGCGGATCGCTACATCAACGACCGCCATCTGCCGGACAAGGCGATCGACGTGATCGACGAGGCGGGGGCGCATCAGCGTATGCTGCCCTCTGAGATGCGGGTCGACACCATCGATGTCGAGCAGGTCGAGGCCGTGGTGGCGTCCATCGCGCGGATCCCGCCGAAGAGCGTCTCCAGCTCCGATCGCAAGCTGCTCGAAAAGCTCGACCGCGACCTCAAGATGCTGGTGTTCGGGCAGGACGAGGCGATCGACTCGTTGGCGGCGGCCATCAAGCTCTCCCGCGCCGGGCTCAAGGCGCCGGACAAGCCGGTGGGCAGCTTCCTGTTCGCCGGCCCCACCGGTGTGGGCAAGACCGAAGTCGCCAAGCAGCTCTCGCACATCATGGGGATCGATCTGGTGCGCTTTGACATGTCCGAGTACATGGAGCGCCACACGGTGTCACGCCTGATCGGCGCGCCGCCCGGGTACGTTGGCTACGATCAGGGCGGCCTGTTGACCGAGGCGGTCAATAAACAGCCGCACTGCGTGTTGCTGCTCGACGAAATCGAAAAGGCACACCCGGAAGTCTTCAACCTGCTGCTGCAGGTGATGGATCATGGCCGCCTGACCGATAACAACGGCCGCGAGGCGGACTTCCGCCACGTCATTCTGATCATGACCTCCAACGCCGGTGCCGAACAGGCATCGCGCCGCTCGATCGGTTTCCAGACTCAGGATCACACCACGGACGCGATGGAAGTCATCCGCCGCACGTTCTCACCGGAGTTCCGCAACCGTTTGGACGGTATCATTCAGTTCAGCGCGCTTCCGATGACCGTGGTGCGCAACGTGGTCGACAAGTTCCTGATCGAGCTTCAGGCGCAGCTCGACGAGAAGCGCGTACAGCTCGACGTAGACGACTCGGCCCGCGACTGGCTGGCGGACAAGGGCTACGACCCGGATATGGGCGCACGCCCGATGGCTCGCCTGATTCAGGAGAAACTGAAAAAGCCGCTGGCCGAGATGATTCTCTTCGGCGAGCTGGCCGAGCATGGCGGTACGGTGCACGTCAGTCTGGAAGAAGGGGAGCTTTCGCTTTCGACCGAAGCTGAAATGGCCGACGCCCCGTAACGGTCAACGCGTAAGATTCAACCGCGTACAGCGCCCTGTCATTGACGGGGCGTTGTCATTTTGAGGCGCCGTAAAAGAGGAGAAACGCTCGTGCTCGTGCGCGTAACGAAGGGGGCGATTACGTCAATTCAAATAAGCACGAAAGCGTTGGGTGTTTAGCGCGAACGGTAAACGATGCGGCCCTTGGAAAGGTCATAAGGGGTCAGCTCTACCTTGACCTTGTCACCGGTCAGAATGCGGATGTAATTCTTGCGCATCTTGCCCGAAATGTGGGCGGTCACCACGTGGCCGTTTTCGAGCTCGACACGAAACATGGTGTTGGGAAGGGTATCGACAATGACGCCTTCCATTTCAATATGGTCTTCGCGTGCCATATAGGCAAATCCTCACTTATTTAATATCGTCGTTGCCAGTTTAACAGATTCGCTGGCACTGTGGTGGCCAAGAACTTTGCTTGTCAAAACCAGGTTTACCAAAACCAGGGTTGCCCGATACAGCCGTCGGCCAATACGAGTCAACTGGCAAAATCGTTTACAAGGGCTTGGTAAGCAGAGCTATATTGTGCCGCAAGGCTGGCGTCAAGGCAAAAAAGCGCGCCGTTTTAGCGAATGAGCGCGCGCCAGCGGCGCCCTTCCAGCACCTCGAGCGGAGAAAACGCCTGCTTGTAGCGCATTTTCCGGCACTCCTCGATCCAGTAGCCCAGATACAGGTGGCACAAGTCCTGCTGCTGGCAAAGCTCGATCAGCTTCAGGATCGCAAGCGTTCCCAGTGAGCGCCGGTCGAGTTCCTCATCCACGGCGAAGAAAGTGTAGATCGCCGAGAGACCGTGCTCGAGGCGATCGAACGCGGCGACACCGATCAGCCGTTCTTCCAGGTAAAGCTCCATCAGGTTGGCGTAGGGCTGGTCGAGGGTCAAAAAGGTGCGATACTGCTCCTGGCTTGGCGGGTACATGTCGCCGTCGCTATGGCGCGAGCGTATGTAGTGGGCGTAGAGCGCATAGTGGGCGTTATGGTAATGGGCGGCCACGACGCGCGTCGTGACATCGGCATTACGTTTGGCGATTTTGCGCTGGGTCCGATTGGGTTCGAACTGCGCGACGGGAATGCGCACCGACTGGCACGCCTGGCAGCCTTCACAGTGAGGCCGATACAGGTGCCGGCCGCTGCGGCGAAAGCCCAGCAGCGAAAGCGCATCGTACACGCCGTGGGAGGGGGCTTCCTTGGGGTCCAGAAACAGCGTCGTCGCTTTTTGATCCGGCAGGTAGCTGCAGGCGTGGGGCACGGTCAGAAAAAAGCGTAGATCGCGGACCGGGCCGCGGGAGGCGCTGCTGCTCACGGCTATCTCCTTGAGTGTTGACCCTCGCGTCAATAGGCGGCGGGTACGGCGTTGAGCCAGGGCGAAGCCGGAACGACCGGGTGGTGACCGGTCAGGTCGAACGCGTTTTCCGGCAGCCACTGTTCAAGATAGCTCACGAACGTCGCGCGGGCGATGGGGGCGGCACCCAAACGCTCCAGGTGTGGCGTATGCATCTGACAGTCGATCAGCGCGCCGCCGTTGTCCGCCATGGCGCGCGCCAAGTGCGCCAATGCCACCTTGGAAGCATCCGGCGCTTTCGAAAACATCGACTCGCCGAAAAATACCGGCCCCATGGCCAGTCCGTAAAGCCCGCCGACGAGTTCGTCGTCCTGGTGGACCTCGACGCTGTACGCAATGCCCAGGCTGTGAAGATGGCAATAGGCCGCGCGCATGTCCGGGTTGATCCAGGTGTCTGGCTCGCCCTGGCGGGGCGCGGCGCAGGCGTCGATCACGGCATCGAAGTGTTGATTCAGCGTCACGCGAAAGCCACCATTGCGCAGGCGCTTGGCAAGGCTTCGCCGCAGTTTGAACTGCGAAGGCGCCAGTACCATTCGCGGGTCGGGGCTCCACCAGAGCACGGGGTCGCCGTCGCTGTACCAGGGGAAGACCCCGCGGCGATAAGCCTCGATGAGCCAGCGGGGGGTCAGCGCGCCGCCGGCGGCGAGCAGGCCGTTGGGCGTGTCGAGCGCGCTGGCGGTCTCCGGAAAGGCGGGTAGTGGCGATGAAAGCCAGGGCAGCATGAAGGACTCCTTGTCGCCTTTGGAAACAGCCTTGGTGATCGTCTCGAAAAAACGCCGCGAGTACGTTTGAACGCCAACTCGAAGCGACAAGCGCTGTGATGGCGAAAGGATGCTCGGTATGATGCAAACTCGCAAGTCGACTAACGACGCCACCAGGTGTAAAGGGAGAATCGCTTGAAAGTAAACAAGACGGTAGACAAGCGAACGCAGGGCGGTTCGCGTCGACCATCGACGTCGGCCCAGTCCACTCGGGTCAAGGCCGCCAGGGATAAGGCGCGGCGTTTCGGCCTGCGCCTTCAGGGCTCGATGCGCGAAGGCGTCGTCGTGGTGCTGCTGGCGCTGTGCGTCTTTTTATTGCTGGCCCTGTTCAGCTACCAGCCGGAAGACCCGGGCTGGTCCTACCAGGGGCCGGAAACCGACGTGCACAACTGGATGGGCCCGGTGGGTGCCTGGCTTGCCGACGTGCTCTATTCACTTTTGGGGGCAAGCGCCTTGTGGTGGCCCGGCATGTTCGGCTTCGCCGCCTGGTGGCTGATGCGCTCACGCCAGGTGCGCTTCGAGATCGACCCGGTCGCCATTGCGGTGCACGCCGGGGGGCTTGTGCTGTTGATGTTCGGCACCACCATGCTCGGCGCGCTGCACTTTTATCATCCCGACAGCATTTTGCCCTACGCCTCCGGCGGTATTCTGGGCGAGGGCCTGGTCGGCACGCTGCGCCCGCTGGTGGGAAGTGGCGGGGTGGGCCTGATCGCCGCCGCGCTCATTTTGATCGGCTTTCCGCTGTTTACCGGCCTCTCCTGGCTGAACGTGGCCGACGAGCTCGGCAAACGCTTTTGTCGTCTGGGCGCCGGCTGGCGCGATCGCCGCGCCAAAAGCAAGCAAAAGCGTGAAGAGCGCGCCTCGATCAAGGCCGCCTCCAAAGAGGCAGCACGCAAGTTCAAGGAGCGCAACCGCCAGGAGAGAGAAGCGCGTGAGCAGCAGGAGGCCGAGGCGGCGCGCTTTGAGACGAGCGCGGCGGCCAGTGCGGACGCCGCTCCCCGGGCCCGCGAAGGCAGCCGCCGCGAGCCGCGCATGGCCGCCTTCGATCAAAGCGAAACCACCGATACCTCGATTCCCTGGGAGGCCGCGGCCCATCACTACGCGCCGCCGGCTTCCAGCGAGCAGCCGCCTGCCGCCGAGCCCGCCCCGAGCAAGCCGGCGGCGGTAAAACCCGCCCGCGCCGAGCCCACGCTCTCAGCCTCTAATGCCGAGGCGTTGGCAGAAGACGACGCGACGCAGACGGCAAGCGCTTCAACCGACGAGACGCCGGCAACGCAAGTGCCGCCCGTTGAAGAAGCGCCCGCCGAGCAGACGCCGCGCGAAGATACCCGCCTCGAACACGCGCCGCTCGATGACGCACCGATGGCGTCGCGCCCGGTAGATGCTGCGCCCAGCGAGCCGATGTCCGCACGCGCCCAAACACCGCTCGAGGCCGAGAACACCGAAGCGCCGACGTCGGCCACGCCGGTGCAAGTACCGGAAGAAACAGCGCCGGTGTCCAACGTGTTTGCGGCACCCTCTCGAGTTGAGGAGCCTACTTCCGAGCCCGAGCCCGAGCCCGAGCCCGAGCCCGAGCCGCGGCCGGCGCCTGCGGCCTTTGGCCCGGCCCCTGCCGAGCAGGAAGCGCCCGTTGAGCCGGCGCCCTGGAGCACGCCGTCCGACAGCGATGAAGTTCCGCTGTCGCTTCGCGCGTCAAGGCGCGATGAAGAGCCCGTGCCGCCCAATCGTTTTTTCATCGACGAGCCCCAGGAGGATGACGCGTCCGACGACGCGCTTATCGATGACGACGTGTCGCCTCAGCCGTGGAGCGCCCAGCCGCGCGAGCCGCTGAGCGCCAGCGCGCCCGAGCCGCCCCGCAGGGTGCCGGAAGTCGTGCCCGAGCCGGTGTGGGAAGACGACGAAGAGATCGAGCCCGCGTATGCGCCGACCCCGGCGCCGGCTACCACTACAACGCCTGCACCGGCCCCAGCCTCGGTCGCGCCGCGGGAAGCGCGTCAGGAGCCGACGTTCACCCAGGAGCGCGCCGCGCCGGAGCCGGATACCGGGCCCACGCTCTGGACCGTCGAGCATCTACAGAATCAGCGCCCGGCGTTCGAAACCGAAGACGA
Source organism: Halomonas sp. PAMB 3264 (assembly GCF_031954245.1). NCBI lineage: Bacteria > Pseudomonadati > Pseudomonadota > Gammaproteobacteria > Oceanospirillales > Halomonadaceae > Halomonas > Halomonas sp. PAMB 3264. The sequence goes on along the minus strand of NZ_CP134866.1, from coordinate 2,586,358 downwards.
GCCCGAAGGCGAGGTGCCAAGCTACCAGCTTCTGACGCCGCCGGAGCCGCATCAGCCCAACTACACCGAAGAGCAGCTCAGCGACATGGCCGAGCTGCTCGAGGTGCGCCTGCGCGATTACGGCGTGAAGGCGGACGTGGTCGACACCTGGCCCGGCCCGGTCATCACGCGCTTCGAGATCAAGCCTGCGCCTGGCGTGAAGGTCTCCAAGATCAGCAATCTGGCCAAGGATCTGGCGCGCTCGTTGATGGTCAAGAGCGTGCGCGTGGTCGAGGTGATCCCCGGTCGACCCACGGTGGGTATCGAAATTCCCAACCCACACCGGGCGATGATTCGCCTGCGCGAGGTGATCGACTCCGACCGCTACCAGCAGGAGAGCTCGCCGCTCACCATGGCGCTGGGCCAGGATATTGGCGGCGGTCCCGTCGTGGCGAATCTTGGCAAGATGCCCCACCTGCTGGTCGCCGGTACCACCGGCTCGGGTAAATCGGTAGGTGTGAACGCCATGCTGATCTCGATGCTGTTAAAAGCAACGCCGGACGAGCTCAAGCTGATCATGGTCGACCCCAAGATGCTCGAGCTTTCGGTGTATGACGGCATCCCGCACCTGTTGGCGCCGGTGGTCACCGACATGAAAGAGGCCGCCAACAGCCTGCGCTGGTGCGTGGCCGAAATGGAGCGGCGCTACAAGTTGATGGCCGCGATGGGCGTGCGCAACATCGCCGGCTTCAACGCGCGCCTGGATGAAGCCGAGCGCGCCGGCGCTCAGGTCGCGGACCCGCTTTGGGAGCCGCAGCCCTGGGAAATGCACCAGACGCCGCCGGTGCTCGAAAAGCTGCCTTATATCGTGGTGGTGATCGACGAGTTCGCCGACATGTTCATGATCGTCGGCAAGAAGGTCGAGGAGCTGATCGCGCGTCTGGCGCAGAAGGCTCGCGCCGCGGGTATTCACCTGATTCTCGCTACCCAGCGCCCGTCGGTGGACGTGGTGACCGGCCTGATCAAGGCGAACATTCCATCGCGCATGGCGTTTCAGGTCTCCTCGCGTATCGACTCGCGCACGATTCTCGATCAGGGCGGCGCCGAGAGCCTGCTGGGCCACGGCGACATGCTTTACCTGCCCGCCGGTTCCGGGCCGCCCAACCGCGTTCACGGGGCCTTCGTCGACGATGACGAGGTGCACCGCGTGGTCGAGGATTGGAAGCGCCGCGGCGAGCCGGAGTACATCGATGAAATCCTCTCCGGCGGTGTTTCCGCGGATGCGCTGGCCGGGCTCGAAGCCGAAGGCGGCGACGGTGACGACGCCGAGCAGGACGCGCTTTACGACGAGGCCGTGCAGTTCGTCACCGAGACCCGCAAGGCGTCGATCTCCGCGGTGCAGCGCCGCTTCAAGATCGGCTACAACCGCGCTGCGCGGCTGGTCGAGGCGATGGAAGGCGCCGGCGTGGTGTCGACGATGGGCTCCAACGGTGCCCGCGAAGTGCTGGCCCCGCCGCCGGTGGGCCAATAAGTGAGGCATCAATCGTGCAACAAGCGTGAAAGTCGCGCCACCGGTGAAACCCCGGGGCGCGATGAGCGTCTGAGTGTGGACACAGGGATGTTCCTGTCCAAATATCAAAACCGTTGCGGCACGCGCGTGCCGCCATTTGGCAACACTGCCTGGGGAGTAAGGTAATGAGCGATCAAGACACACGGCGCGGTTCTTCGCTGGCGCTGACGGCCAGCGCACTGGGTTTGACCTTCGCAGCACCGATGGCGTTTGCCAACGAGGCCGCCGAGCGTCTCTCTGAACGTCTCGAGCCGCTGGAGAGCTATCAGGCATCGTTTGAGCAGATGATCAGCGGCAGCGGCGGTGAGCGCCTGCAGGATGCGCGCGGTGAAATGTGGCTATCCCGCCCGGGCATGCTGCGCTGGGAAGTCGAAGCCCCGTACGCTCAGGTAGTGGTGTCCGACGGAAGCGAAGTCTATCTCTATGACCCGGATCTGGAGCAGGTCACGGTGCAGGCAATGGACAACCGTGTCTCCCACACCCCGGCGCTGCTGCTCTCGGGGAGCGCCTATGATCTGACTGAGAACTTCGACGTCTTCTACGCCCAGGAAGGCAGCGAAGACGTGTTCACGCTCGTGCCGACCTCCAACGAGACGCTGTTCGAAGAGCTCTCCATGGTGTTCGAAGGCGAGACCCTGAGCGAGCTGATGATGACCGACAGCACCGGTCAGCGCACGCTGATCACCTTCGACGATATCGTGCAAAACGGACGTGTAGACCGCAGCCTTTTCGATTTCGAGATTCCCGAAGGCACCGACGTCATTCGCGAAACCTACTAGAAAAACCCGGCCTTGGCCCCGGCGCTGACCGGGGCTCAAAGCCGGCGGCTTTAAAGTCAGTCTCTAAAAGCCAATCAGGCGCTTCCCGGCGTCTGGTTGGCTTCTTCGTCTCTGGCCTCGCGCCAGGCCATGATCTCGGCAAAGCGCTTCTCCTGGCCCTGGGCGCTGGGTTCGAAAAAGCGCGTTTTGGGCAGCGCCTCGGGCCAGCAGTCGTGGGCGTCGCCGGCCGGATAGCCGTTGGGCTCATTATGGGCGTAGCGGTAGCCTTCGCCGTGGCCGAGCTCCTCCATTAGCTTCGTCGGCGCGTTTCTCAGGTAGCTCGGCACGTCCACCTGGGGCTGGCTATTGACGAACGACTGCGCCGCTTTCCAGGCGCGGTCGATGCGGTTGCTCTTGGGCGCGACCGCCAGGTGAATGGCGGCGTGGGCGATCGCCCGCTGGCCCTCGTAGTCGCCCAGGCGCAGGTAAGCATCCCAGGCGGCGATCACCAGCGGCAGCGCCCGCGGGTCGGCGTTGCCCACGTCTTCCGAGGCGATGGCGCTGAGCCTTCGCACCACGTCCAGCGGGTCGCCGCCGCCCTGAATGAAGCGCGCCATGTAGAGAAGCGCGGCGTCCGGGCGCGAGGAGCGAATCGATTTGTGGATCGCCGAGAGCAGATCATAGTAGGCGTCACCCTGCTTATCGAAGGCGCTGGACTGGTGGCCGATCACATCCAAAAGCGCCGCCTTTGCCAGCACTTCCCGCTCGCCGCGCTGCTCGGTGAAGTCGCAGGCGGTTTCGAGAAGCCCCAGTGCCCGGCGCGCGTCGCCGGCGCTGGCGCGGGCCAACGCCTGGAGCACGCCTTCTTCGAGCTCGATCGACCGCCGGCCCAATCCGCGCTCGCGGTCCTCGAGCGCCTGGCGCATCACGTCGATCAACTCCTGCTCGCTTAAAGGCTTCAACACGTAGACCCGGGTGCGGGATAAAAGCGCCGAGTTGACCTCGAAGGAGGGGTTTTCGGTGGTCGCGCCGATCAGCGTCAATAGCCCGGATTCGACGTGGGGCAAAAGCGCATCCTGCTGGCTCTTGTTGAGGCGATGGATTTCGTCCAGAAAGAGCAGCGTCTGCGCGCGGGTCTGACGCGCGCGCTCGACCACCGCGCGAATCTCCTTCACCCCGGCCATCACGGCACTTAGCTGCTCCAGCGCCGAGTCCGAGGCGCGGGCCAACAGCTCGGCAAGCGTGGTCTTGCCCACCCCGGGCGGGCCCCAGAGGATCATCGAGCGTACGCTTTTCGACTCGACCATCTGGCGCAGCGGTTTATGAGGGCCGACCAGCGCCTGCTGGCCCACGTAGTCGTCCAGGTGGCGCGGGCGCATGCGAAAGGCGAGGGGGGCGCCGTCGGCGGGCGGGGCCTCGGCGCTGTCAAAAAGGTCCATGTCTTTATCCTTCGTGCGTCAGGGCGTCGAGAGTCGCCGGGTCCTGCTATGGCAAAGCGCGTTGCGGCAGGCTACCTTAGGACATACGCTTTGTAACGCGGTGTCTCGAAGCGCCGTCGTTGCCACGGATTTTTTGCTAAAGATAGGTTATCAAAGGTCAGTTGCTAAAAATCAGTTGTCACAGTGTAGTAGACATTGCTTATCCAGCGCGTGTCCAATGCCTTGACAGGGACTTTGAAGGTAAGGCTCGACCACCATTTAAGGAGTTTGGCTCATGTTAAATCAACTGCGTCTGGACCATGCCAATATGGCGCGCATGCTTCATGTGCTTCAGCTTAAGCAAAAAACGCTGGTGCAAGGCGAGCGGCCCAACTTCAAGCTGATGCGTGAAGTCGTGGACTACATCCTCGCTTACATGGACGAGTTCGCCACACCTCTGGAAAAGATCTGCGTGGAGCGCCTGGAGGAGAAGGCCTCGGAAGAGCTGCCTTTCATGGAGAAGATGGCCGAGGACTACCGCCAGCTCAAGCCGAGCCTGGCCCAGCTCTCTGATGATATCGATATGATCCTGATGGACAACGTGCTGCCGATGGATCGTTTCGCCGAGGACTTGAGCACCTACCTCGACGCCCATCGCACCTACCTTCGCCACGAGCGCGAGCATCTGTTCCCGTTGATCGACAAGTACTTCACTGACGAGGATCTGGAAGCACTTCGCCAGGCGCTGCCGGACAAGGCGCAGCAGGAGCTCGAGCGCCTGCAAAATGCCTATCCCGAGCTTTACGCCGAGCTCAATAACGCCGAAGTGCCCGACCTCTAAGACCACGCGCGCCCGAGCCTTTCGGGCGTGTTAAACTGGCGCCTTTTAAACACCCAGAGAGCGCTTGTGGCTTACTCATCCATTGGCCCGGGCGGGGCGCCATGAGCGGGCCCGTCCTGATCTTCGATTCTGGTGTCGGTGGGCTTTCGGTGGCCCGCTCGCTCACCTTGCGCCATCCAGATATCCCCCTGTGCTACGCCTGCGATAACGCCTGGTTGCCCTATGGGCTGCGCGACGACGTTACGCTCTCCAGACGTATTCTGTCCGTATGCCAAGCGGCGGTCACCGCCTGTCGGGCCAGCGCGCTGGTCGTGGCCTGTAACACCGCCAGCACCCTGGCACTGAGTGGGCTTCGCGAGGCGCTGGACATTCCGGTGATCGGCACCGTGCCCGCCATCAAGCCCGCCGCGCTTGCAAGCCGAACACGGCATATCGGCCTTCTGGCTACCCGCGCCACGGTGCACCGCCCCTACACCCAGGATCTGATCGAGCGCTTCGCCAGCGACTGCGAAGTCACCAAAGTGGCGGCCGACGCCCTGGTCACCGAGGCCGAGGCCTGGCTTGCCGGCCAACACGTCGATCACGCACGCGTGCAGCATGCGCTGGAGCCGCTCTGGCAGGCGGTGACCGCGCCATGTCCGCTCGATACCGTGGTGCTCGGCTGTACCCACTTTCCGCTGTTGAAGCCGGTGCTCGAAACCCTGGCGCCTGGGCCGCTTCAATGGATCGACTCCGGCGACGCCATTGCCCGCCGGGTCGTCGACGTCATGCCCCACGCCCGCGGCCCTCAGGATGGGCGCTCTTTCACCACCGCCGACGCCGACCACCTCGTTCGCGGCTTCGAGACCTTCGGTTTCAAGGCCCCGCACCGCTTGTCGCTGCCTGAGCGAGGGCAGCGCTGATCACTTTTTAAGGAGCCCCCTTGGCCATTCCCGCTGTCGACCCCCAACGTTACGATGAGCAGCTCGATGAAAAGCGCGCGTTCGTCGACGCGCTGTTCGCGCCGTTTTCACCGCCAGCGCTCGAGGTCTACGCGTCGCCGCCGAGCCATTACCGTCAGCGCTGCGAGTTTCGGATCTGGCACGAAGGCGACGACCTGTTTTACGCCATGTTCGAGGTCAACCCGGAGGACCCGAAGGATAAAAAGGTCGTGCGTCTGGATCAGTACCCGGTGGCCAGCGAGCGCATCAACGCGCTGATGCCGAAGCTTAGAGAGGCGTTTTTGCAAAGCGATACGCTCAGGCGGCGACTCTTTCAGGTCGAGTTTTTGACCACGCTTTCCGGCGAGGCGCTGGTCACGCTGATCTACCACCGACCGCTCGACGAGGCCTGGGAAACTGAGGCGCAGGCGCTGGAGAAGACGTTGGGCATCATGATCATCGGCCGCTCGCGCAAGCAGCGCCTGGTGCTGACGCGTGACCACGTCTGGGAGCGGCTGACGGTGGAGGGGCGCAGCCTCGACTACCAGCAGGTGGAGAACAGCTTCACCCAGCCCAACGCCCACATCTGCCAGACCATGCTCGAGTGGGCAAGGCAAGCGACCCGTGATCAAACCGGGCGCGATCTGGTGGAGCTTTACTGCGGTAACGGCAACTTCACCATCGCGCTTGCAAGTAATTTTCGCCGCGTGCTGGCCACGGAAATTTCCCGTACGTCGGTGGCCAGTGCTAACGTTAATATCGAGGCTAACCATATTGAGAACGCGGTGGTGGCGCGGATGTCCGCCGAGGAGTTTTCGCTGGCGTTAAAAGGCGAGAAAACCGGGCGCCGGGTCGCCGAGATGGAACTCGATAGCTTCGATTTTTCGACCGTGCTGGTGGACCCGCCGCGGGCGGGGCTCGATGAGCAGAGCTGTCGGCAGATCAGCGAGTACGAGCGGATCGTCTATATTTCCTGCAATCCGCAAACGCTTGCCGACAATCTCGCGCTTTTGACGCAAACCCACGACATCGAGCGCTTTGCGCTGTTTGACCAGTTCCCGTTTACCCACCACTGTGAGTGTGGCGTGGTGCTGGTAAAGCGATAAATGACCTTGATGCCAGTACGGCATACTCCATAAGCAAGTTGGCAGATGGTTAGAGAGGAGCGAGCTGCTACAGTAAGCTAACGGAAATCGTGGCCCCAAGGCCGATTATTGTTCGTTTTGGCCCCACCGGCCCAGGCAATCGAGGTGATGGATGCACAACGTTGCGAGTGATGAGAGTCGACAAGATCTTTTGAAACAGCTGCAGGAGCGCCTGGAAGCGCGGCTGGAGCCGGACCGGGCGGCGTGTATCGAAGCGTTCGCCCGCCACTTTTACGCCACCGTCCCGGTGGAGGATCTTGTCGACCGCCGTCTCGACGATCTCTACGGCGCCACGCTATCGATCTGGCAGTTTTTGCTGCACCACGACCCGCAAAGCCCGAAGGTGCGCATTTTCAACCCGGATTTCGAAGAGGACGGCTGGCAGTCGCACCACACCTTCGTGGCGGTGCTGCACGAAGACATGCCGTTTCTGGTCGATTCGGTGCGCATCGAGCTCAACCGCCGGGGCTTGACCGTTCACGCGATTCAAAACGCCGTGTTCGCCGTGGACCGCGACGACCGTCATCGCCTCGAGACCTTGACCACGCCGCGCGACGAGAACGCCCCGGAGGCGCGAGAGTCGCTGATCGTCATCGAAGTGGATCGTCAGACCGACCCACAGGCGCTGTCGAATATGGAGGAGAAGCTTCACAACGTGCTGCGCGACGTGCGCACCGCGGTGGAAGACTTCGACCCGATGTGCAATCAGATCACCTCGGCCATTCAGGAGCTCGAGAAAAACTGCCCGCCGCAGCTCGACCCGGACGACCACGAAGAGGCCATCGCATTTCTCGAGTGGCTCTTGAAAGACAATTTCACCTTTTTGGGCTACGACGAGTACTACCTGAAGGACGGCGAGCTCGAGCGCGATCCCAATAGCGTGCTGGGCGTTTTTCGCCTGAATCAGACGCGCTACCGCGAGCGCATCCGTACCGAAGAGGGCGTCGACGAAAGTGGCTTCGTGCTGGTACCGCAACTTCTGTCGTTCGCCAAGAGCGCGCACCATAGCCGCGTACATCGCCCCACCTACCCGGACTACATCACCGTCGACCGCTACGACGACGACGGCAACGTGATCGGCGAGCGGCGTTTTTTCGGCCTGTTCACCGCCACGGTGTACAACGAATCGCCGCGCAACATCCCGCTATTGCGTCGCAAGCTCAAGGCGGTGATGGATATTGCGGGCTTCAACCCGCGCGGCCATAACGGCAAGCAGCTGCTGCAGATTCTGGAAGTCTTCCCGCGCGACGATCTTTTCCAGATCGACACCGAGCAGCTTGCCGAGACGGCACTGGGGATTCTCAATATCCGCGAGCGCCGTCAGGTGCGCCTGTTCATCCGCACCGACGTGAGCGGCAAGTTCTATTCGTGCCTGGTGTTCGTGCCGCGGGACGTATTCTCCACCGACCTACGTCAGCGCATTCAAACCATGCTGTGCGACGAGCTCGACGCCCGCTTTGGCGATTTCAACACCTACCTCTCCGAGTCGGTGCTGGCGCGCATCCAGCTCATTTTGCGCTTCAAGGGCGACTCGCCCACGCCCTACGATTTGAAACGGCTCGAGAACAAGGTGTCGAGGCTTTCGCGCAGCTGGCGCGACGAGCTTTTTGACGCCATGAGCGAGGGCTTTGGCGAAGAGCGCACCAACGAGCTGATGGAGCGGTTCCAGCATGCGTTTTCGGCAAGCTACCGCGAGGACTTCAACGCCCGCACCGCGGTGTTCGACATCCAGCACCTGCTGACGCTTCGCGACGACAAAAAGCTGTCGCTGTCGCTCTACCGGCCGATGGAAGAGCAGGTCGGCGGCATGAACCTGAAGCTCTATCATCGCGACAGTCAGATTCCGCTCTCTGACGTGCTGCCGATGATGGAAAATCTTGGCCTGCGCGTGCAGGGCGAGCGCCCTTACGATATCGCAAGCCCCCACGCGCGCTACTGGATCCATGACTTCGAACTCGAGCATTCGCGCACCGGGGTCGACATGAGCCAGATGCGCGATATTTTCAGCGAAGCGTTCCAGCGCATCTGGGCAGGCCAGGCAGACAACGACAGCTTCAACCGGCTGGTGCTCGGCGCCGGGCTCGACTGGCGCGAAGTCGCGATGCTTCGCGGCTACGCGCGCTATCTCAAGCAGATTCGCTTTGGCATGTCCCAGGACTACATCGCCACCACGCTTGCCAACTACCCGTTGATCACCCAGAGCCTGGTCGAGTTGTTCCAGCAGCGCTTCGACCCCGAGGTCGAGTCTCACGACACCCAAGCGTGCGAAGAGCGCCTGAACGAGCATCTCGACGGCGTGGCGAGTCTCAGCGACGACCAGCTGTTGCGCCGCTTGATGGAGCTGATCAAGGCGACGCTTCGCACCAACTACTATCAGCGAACCGAGCAGGGCGAATTCAAGGATTACATCGCCTACAAGCTCGAACCCACGAAAGTGACCGGCATTCCCAAGCCGCGACCGATGTTCGAAATTTTCATGTGTTCGCCGCGGGTCGAGGGTGTTCATCTGCGCGGCGGCAAGGTCGCGCGCGGCGGGCTGCGCTGGTCCGAGCGCCTCGAGGATTACCGCACTGAGGTGCTGGGGCTGATGAAGGCGCAGCAGGTCAAGAACTCGGTGATCGTGCCGGTCGGCGCCAAGGGCGGTTTCGTCTGCAAGCGCATGCCGGAAAACGCCGACCGCGAAACCGTGCAGAACGAGGGCATCGCCTGCTATCAGATCTTCATCCGCGCGCTTCTGGACGTGACCGATAATCTCGAAGGAAGCGAAGTGGTGCCGCCGCAGAACGTGGTGCGCCACGACGAGGACGATACGTATCTGGTAGTAGCAGCGGACAAGGGCACGGCGTCGTTTTCCGACTACGCCAACGCGATCTCACTGGAGTATGGCCACTGGTTGGGCGATGCCTTCGCCTCGGGCGGCGCCAACGGCTACGACCACAAGAAGATGGCGATCACCGCGCGCGGTGCCTGGGAGTCGGTCAAGCGTCACTTCAAGAACCTGGATCTCGACACCCAGCGTGATCCCTTCACCGTGGTCGGTGTCGGCGACATGGCCGGCGACGTGTTTGGCAACGGCATGCTGCTATCCGACAAGATCCAGCTGGTCGGGGCGTTCAACCATCTGCACGTCTTCGTCGACCCCAATCCGGATACCGACGCCTCTTTTGCCGAGCGCAAGCGAATGTTCGACATGGGCCGTTCGAGCTGGGAAGACTATAGCCAGGAGCTGATCTCCCAGGGCGGCGGCGTGTTCAGCCGCAGCGCGAAGTCGATCACGATCACCCCGGAAATGGCTGAGGTCTTCGATATCGAGGCCGACAAGCTCTCGCCTAACGAGCTCATCAACGCCATGCTCAAGGCGAAGGTCGATCTGATCTGGAACGGCGGTATCGGCACCTACGTCAAGGGCTCCGAGGAGACCGACGCCGACGTGGGCGACAAGGCCAACGATGGGCTTCGCATCAACGGTAATGAGCTCAACTGCCGCGTGGTGGGCGAGGGCGGCAACCTCGGTTTGACCCAGCGCGGGCGCATGGAAGCCGCGGCAAAAGGCGTGCGCGTCTACACCGACTTCATCGACAACGCCGGCGGCGTGAACTGCTCGGATCACGAGGTCAACATCAAGATCCTGATCGACGAGGTGGTCAAGCGCGGCGACATGACCGAGAAGCAGCGCAACGAGCTGCTCGCCGAGATGACCGATGAGGTCGGCGAGCTCGTGGTTCTGGACAACTACCGTCAGACCCAGTCGATCGACCTGTCTGAAATGCTCTCCCGCCAGGGCTCCGGGCCGTACCGGCGCTTTATCAGCGAGCTCGAAAGCGCCGGTCAGATCGACCGTGAACTCGAGTTTTTGCCCTCGGACGAAGTGCTCAAGGAGCGCGCCAGCAATAACGAAGGCATGCGCCTGCCCGAGCTATCGGTGCTGACGTCTTATGCGAAAAGCACGCTCAAGGGGGATCTGATTGAGTCCAACGTGCCGGACGATCCTTACATCGACCGCCACCTCGAGCGGCTGTTTCCCTCCGTTTTGGTCGAGCGCTACCAGAAGGAAATGTACGAGCACCGTCTGAAGCGTGAAATCGTCGCCACCCAGGTCGCCAACGATCTGGTGGATCACATGGGCGTGGTGTTCATTCGCCGGCTGATCGACTCTACCGGCGCGGGCCGCGCGGACATTACCCGCGCCTACGTGATTGCCCGCGACGCCTTCAACTTCAATGAGCTGTGGGGCCAGATCGAGGCGCTGGACAACCAGGTGCCCAACCGCGTTCAGTACTCGATGATGCTCGATTTGATGCGCCTGATCCGCCGCGCGACGCGCTGGTTCGTGCGCCTGCACATGGGGCTCTCCACCCAGGATGCGATCGAATACTTCCGTCCGCGGCTTTCGCAGCTTCAGGAGAGCATCGGCGAGCTTCTAAGCGGCGAGGAGCAAACGCAGTGGCTCAAGCGCCGCGACGAGCTCGTCGAGCAGGGTGTACCGGAAACACTGGCCTCGACCGTGGCCGGCGCGCCCAATCTTTACGGCGGGCTTGGGATCATCTTCGCCGCGCGCAGCACCAACGAAAAGCCCCAGCGCGTGGCCGAGGTATTCCACGAAATCGGCAGCCGCCTGGAGCTGCCCTGGATGACGCGTCAGGTGACCCAGCTCGAGGTGCGCGATGCCTGGCAGGCCCAGGCGCGGGAAACCTTCCGTGACGACATCGACCGCCAGCAGCTGGCGCTGACCATCAGCGTACTCAACATGGACGCCGGCAGCCGCGATACCCAGGAGCTGGTGGATGAGTGGCTCAAGCAGCACGCGGACCTTCACCGCCGCTGGCGCCGTTTGATCGAAGAGGTGAGCGGCGGCACCGAGGGCGGCTTTGCGCTCTTTGCCGTGGCCGTACGCGAACTCGTCGATCTGGCCGAAAGCGGTAGCGAAGGCTAGGCGGTCCACTCGCTTGACCCGGCGCGCCCCGCTTTGCGGGGCGCGCTTTTTTGTGGGCAGATGCCGCGTTGTGATGCATGGCCTCGGCGCTTTTCTGCGACGCCCACCGCTTTACGGTATACTCCCGCCCGATTCTGTTGCCTACGCTATCGCCACCCTTCGATGAATGCCCGGAGCCCTCGATGTACCAGCTCACTCGCTCGCTGCTGTTTCGCCTCGACCCTGAAACCGCGCATGGCCTTACCCTCACCGCGTTGGACAAGCTCTATCAAGCGGGCGGCGTCGAGCGGCTATATGGGCCCGCAGTGAGCGATCCGGTAGAGCTGATGGGGCTCAGGTTCGCCAACCGCGTGGGGCTGGCCGCGGGGCTCGATAAAAACGCCGATCACCTGGATGCACTGGGCGCGCTCGGCTTTGGTTTTGTCGAGGTGGGTACGGTGACGCCCAAACCCCAGCCGGGCAACGACAAGCCGCGCCTGTTTCGCCTCGCCAAGCATGGCGCCATCATCAATCGCTTCGGGTTCAACAACAAGGGCGTGCTGCACCTGGTCGAGCAGGTCAAAAAACGCCGCTATGCGGGGCTGGTCGGCATCAATATCGGCAAGAACCTCACGACGTCGGTGGACGGGGCGCTGGGTGATTACCTGACGTGCCTTGAGGCAGTGCATGACGTGGCGGACTATGTGACGGTGAACGTCTCTTCGCCCAATACGCCGGGGCTTCGAACGCTGCAGTTCGGCGACCAGCTCGATGCGCTGCTTGGGCCTCTTCGCGAGCGCGCCAATGAACTGGATGCGCAAACCGGGCGCCGGGTGCCACTTTTAATCAAGATCGCCCCGGACATGAGCGATGAGGAGATCGCGCTGGTCGCTCAAAGCATTACACGTAACGCTTTTGACGGCGTTATTGCGACCAATACCACCGTCGAGCGCAGCGCGGTGAAAGGTCACGTTCACGCCGAAGAGGCGGGCGGGCTTTCGGGGCGGCCGGTGTTCGAACCCTCGAACCGGATCATTCGCGCGCTGCGCGCGCACTTGCCGGGCTTGCCCATCATCGGGGTCGGCGGCATCGATAGCCCTAAAAAGGCGCAGGAAAAGCTCGCTGCCGGCGCGGATCTCGTGCAGCTTTACTCCGGGCTCATTTATGAAGGCCCCAAACTCGTGAGTGGCTGCGCCAGGGCGCTTGCGAAGGGGTAAGGAGTAAAGTCTCGCAGTCAGGCACGAAAAAGCCCGCTTGAAAACAGGCGGGCTTGGTCGGTTAAATCTGGTTTTGAAGGTTCGTTTGAAAAACGTCCGGGTCAGGTCATGACCATCGGGTTTTTATGGATACCGGAGACGCCCGTCATGCCGTCCCACTGATCACCGCGACCTTCACGCCAACCGCTCATCCAGTACTCGCGTAAATTGATGTCCTGGCTTGGGCAATCGTCACGAGAGCGACCCGTGACACCCGCTTTGTAACCGTGAACGTATGCCCGCTGGAAGCGATCACGCTTTTGTCGTTTCATTGGCTGACCTCTCTTATGAAAGCCTTGAGTATGAAGCGGCTAACCGGCGCGATGAAAAAAACCGGAAGCAGCCTCGGAGCTTACTTCAAGAGCGAGTAGGTTCCGGGCCACGGGTTCGGCACTCACGTGCATAACGACCCGGAACAACTCGACAAGCCAAGGGTTTGCGTCGACGCAAAGGTTGGTCGTTCGGCGTCAAACCCTGACAATGTACGCATGCGTTTAAGTAGCTACTCTCTTATTGTTAGCCCATGATATGGTCCCTTGTCGACCCCCAAATTGTCATCGAACGTAAACACATTTGCCATATACAGGAATTTCGCGCGGTTACGCGCGCCGATGCTTATGACCGAGCCCAGCCAGAACGCCTCGCTAGAGTTTTTAGCCACCTGCCCCAGAGGCATCGAAAGTCTTCTGCTCGATGAGCTTTTGGCGCTGGGCGCCCGTCCGGACAAGGCCACGGTGGCCGGGGTCTACTTCAGCGCCGATCTCGAAACCGCTTACCGCGCCTGTCTCTGGTCGCGGCTGGCCAACCGAGTCGTACTCGTGATCAAGCGCGCGACGATGGTACAGAGCGCCGCCGAGCTCTACAGTGCTGCGCTCGGCGTGAGCTGGCCGTCGCACGTTAGCGCCGGTAACACCCTGGCGGTCGATTTTCACGGGCGCAGCGACCAGATTCGCCACACCCGCTTTGGCGCGCAAACGGTCAAGGACGCGGTAGTGGATTCGCTGGCGCTGGCGGGGTTGCCGCGCCCGGACATCGACACCAAAACGCCGGATCTGCGCCTTTACGCCCATCTTCATCGGGCGAATTTGACCCTGGGGGTCGATCTTTCCGGCGACAGCCTGCACCGGCGCGGCTATCGCAAGGAGGTCGGTCACGCGCCGCTCAAGGAAAACCTGGCCGCTGCGCTTTTAGTGCGGGCGGGTTGGCTTGAGCGCGCCAAGCAAGGGGAGGCGCTGGTCGACCCGCTTTGCGGCTCGGGCACACTGTTGATCGAGGCGGCCCTGATGGCCGCCGATCAGGCTCCCAACCTGCATCGCCCGCGTTTTGGCTTCGAAGGCTGGGCGGGCCACGACGTCGCTATCTGGCAGGAGCTCAAGCGTGAAGCCCAGGCGCGCGCCTCGATCGGGCGAAAACGCTGCAAGACCACGCTCTACGGCTTCGATCAGAGCCCGGCGGCAATCTCCTCGGCCCGGGCCAATGCCATGCGCGCCGGCGTGCCCGCGCTGATTGAGCTGGCCGGGCAGAGTCTGTCACAGCTCACCCGGCCCGAGGCGCTCGATCAGTCGCGCGGCCTGATCATCACCAACCCGCCGTATGGTGAGCGCTTGGGCGAACTTCCGGAGCTTGTCGGCCTGTACGCCACGCTTGGCGACAAGGCGCGCGCGCTCTTTCCTGGCTGGACGCTGGCGGTGTTTACCGGCAACCCGGATCTGGGCCATCGCCTCGGGCTTCGCGCCCACAAGCAGTACGCGCTGAAAAACGCCGCGCTCGACGCCAAGCTGCTGCTGATGGAGATCGACGCGACGCCTCAGGCGAACGAAAGCGATGAGCGTATCGAGCAAGGGGAGAGCCAACCCGCCGCGCAGGCGGTAAGCGGCGAGCGCCAGGTCTCGGAGAACGCCCAAATGTTCGCCAACCGGCTGGCCAAGAACCAGAAGCGCTTGAAGAAGTGGCTCAAGCAGAGCGGAGAGACCTGCTACCGGATATACGATGCGGACATGCCCGAGTTCGCGCTGGCCGTCGACCGCTATGGCGACAAGGTGCACGTGCAGGAGTACGCCGCGCCGAAGTCGATCAACGCAGGCCAAGCGCAAAAGCGCCTGTTCGATGCGCTCGAAGTGCTGCCCGAGGCGCTCGGCGTGCATTCAAGCGCCATCTACATCAAGCGCCGCGAGCGCCAGGTTGGCAACGCCCAGTACCAAAAGCGCGGTGCCAGCGGTGAGCGTTTCGAGGTGCGCGAGGGCGATGCCCGGCTGTGGGTCAACCTGCGTGACTACCTGGACACCGGGCTTTTTCTGGATCACCGCCCGGTGCGGCGTATGCTCGGCGAGCTGGCTCAGGGGAAGCGCTTTTTGAACCTGTTCTGCTACACCGCGACCGCCACGGTACAGGCCGCGCTCGGCGGGGCGAGCGACAGCGTCAGCGTGGACATGTCCAACACCTATCTGGAGTGGGCCAAGGACAATTTCGCGCTCAACGATCTCGACCAGCGCCGCCACCGGGTAGTGCGCGAGGACTGCTTTCGCTGGCTCGAGCGCGCCGATACCCAGTTCGATCTGATCTTCATGGACCCGCCGACCTTCTCCAACTCGAAGAAGATGCGCGACACCCTGGACGTGCAGCGCGACCACCCGCGCTTGATCGAACTCGCGATGGCGCGGCTGGCCCCCGGCGGCACGCTGGTGTTTTCCAACAACCAGCGCCGCTTCAAGCTCGACGAAGCGCTCACCGAGCGCTATCTGGTGGAAGAGATCACCGCTAACACCTTCGACCCGGATTTTCAGCGGCGAACGAATCTGCACCACGTCTTCACGTTGCGCCACCGGGTCTGAAACGGCGTTAGAGCGCGTCCAGAAGCGATAGCTGGCGCATCGCGTCCTGAGCTTCCGGGGTGTGGTCGTCGGCTTCCAGCACTTTATCGAACCCGCGCGAGGCCTGGATGGTGGCCTCGTCGTCGAGCCACATTTGCGCCTGTTCGCGGGTATCGGCCAACTGATGTTTCAGCCCGCCGAACTGAGTGCCGATCTGCCCCCAGGCGCGGCTGAAGATCCAGTCGCCGAACATGTCCTGGTGAATATGCACCAGCACATAGTCATGGTCGGTTTCCCAGCGTACGATCACTATGGTCTCCTCAAAACCTGTTCTCCTTGAATACGTCCTGTCACGCCTCGCGCGCCTCCAACGTATTGTAAAGCCCGGATATTGAAACGCCTATGAAACTCGTCATCGATGCGAACATTCCCGCCGCCGACACCTGCTTTGGTCACCTGGGCGATATCCTGCGTCGCCCCGGTCGCGAGATCAGCGCCCAGGACGTAAGCGATGCCGACGCGCTGATCGTGCGCTCGGTCACCCAGGTCGATGCGGCGCTGCTCCAAAAGAGCCCGGTGCGCTTCGTGGGAAGCTGCACCATCGGCGTGGATCACGTCGACCTCGACTTTCTGGACGAGCGCGGCATCGGCTTTGCCAGTGCCCCGGGCTGTAACGCCGAGGCGGTGGTGGACTACGTGCTGGCAAGCCTTTTGACGTTGGCCGAGCAGGGCGGCTGGTCGCTGTTCGAGCGCACCGTTGGAATCGTGGGCGCGGGCAACGTCGGCGGGCGGCTCATGGCGCGCCTCAAGGCGCTTGGGGTGGCGGTACTGGTGTGCGACCCACCGCGGGCCGAGCGCGAGGGGGCCGAAGGCTTCGTCGCGCTCGATGAGCTCATCGAGCGCTGTGACGTGCTCTGCCTGCACACGCCGCTGGTACGCGAAGGCGAGCATGCAACCCGCCATCTGCTCAACGCCGAGCGGCTCGCGGCGCTTGCGCCCAACACGGTGCTGATCAATGCCGGGCGCGGCGACTGTGTGGATGGCCAGGCGCTGGATGAGCGCCTGGCGGCGCGCGGTGATCTCGAGGCCGTGCTGGACGTGTGGGAGAGTGAGCCTGCCATCGATGCCGGCTTGTTCGAGCGGGTCGCGCTTGGCACACCCCACATTGCCGGCCACAGCCTGGATGGCAAGCTGCGCGGCACCTTCATGATTCAACAGGCGCTGACGCAAACGCTAAACCTGCCCGAAGGGCCGTCATTTTCCAGCCTTTGCCCAGCGCCTGCATTGAGAGCGGTGCATTTACAAGGTGCGCTGCCCGTCGAGGATGCGCTACGTTTATGTATGAGAGCGGTCTACGACGTGCGCCGCGATAGGCAGGCGCTCAAACGAGAGTGCCGCCAGCGCGGACTGGCGGCCGGTTTCGATGACTGCCGAACGAACTATCCGCTGCGCCGTGAGTTCGCCACCCTGGAGGTTCAGTTGTCGGGCGATGCGCGCTCACTCGAAGCTGTGCTGTCTGGGGCGGGCTTCAACGCCCGATGCATCGAGTAGGCGCCATAGCGGCGAGCGCGATAGATAACGCTTGCACGGGCCCGGCAGGTTGTTTTATATCGAACAAACTACCCGACGAGGACCGCACGTCATGGATAAACGAATCACGATCCTGCCGACCGAGGCCATCGGAAGCCTTCCCCGTACACAAGCGCTGATGCAGGCCCAGCGCGAGTACAATGCGGGCCAGCTGGATTGGACAGCCATGCAGGCTCTTTTTGATGAAGCGGTAAAGCAAACCATGAGCGAGCTGGAAGCCACCGGCTCGCCGATCATCACCGACGGCGAGCAGCGCAAGACCCATGGCTTTGCCACCTATCTGGTCGAGGGCGGTCACAACTTCGCCCCGGACGGTCTCGAAATTCCCTTCAGCGATGGCCACGTGCGCCGCCTGCCGCGGCTGGTATCCGGCCCGTTTCGCTACGCACTCTCTGCCGCCGACACGCTCGTAAAAGCGAGGCACTACACGAAACTGCCCATGAAGCAGGCGATCATCTCGGCTTCGGCGGTGAGCCTTTTTTACCCCTCCGAGCCAATCGAGGGCTACAGCCGCGCTCAGTTTCTCGAGGATTTGATCGACGAGCAGGAGAAAGAGATCCGCGGCTGCTTCGCCGCGGGGGCCGACAAGGTGCAGATCGACTTTACCGAGGGCAGGCTGGCGCTCAAGCTCGACCCCAGCGGCAGCGTGCTCGATAGCTTCATCGAACTCAACAACCGGGTACTGGCACGGCTCACCGAGGAGGAGCGCCAGCGTATCGGTGTTCACACCTGCCCAGGCGCTGACCACGACGCCACTCATAGCGCCGATGTCGACTACGCGGAGCTGTTGCCGAGTTTGTTCGAGCTCAAGGCCGGCAGTTTCTACATCGCCATGGCCGGCGAGGCGGACCCGGAGCGCGGACTCAAAATCGTTGCGCGCTATTTAAAGCCTTGGCAGCGCGCCTTTATCGGCGTGATCGATGTCAACGACCCGCGTATCGAAACCCCCGAAGAGGTGTGTGAGCGCGTGCTGCAGGCGGCTCGCTTCATCCCGCTCGAGCAGTTGGGTACCACCGACGACTGCGGTTTTTCACCGTTTTGCGACGATGTTTCCACCTCGCGGGAAACCGCGCTGGCCAAGATTCGCGCGCGCATAGAAGGAACGAAGCTGGCGCTCGAACGGCTGCACGCCGGCGCCCTGCATGAATAGAGATCCAGCGCCCCTTCAGAGCATGGCTGTCTTCGATGCCCAGCAGCGTCTGGTCGACTGGAACGCCGGGTTTGCCGAGGAGTTCGCCGATGCCGCGACGCTTCTCAACCCGGGCGTGAGCGCCACGGCGATTCTTGAGGCTTGCCTGTTGCCTGAACGGGCGCTGGATCTTTCCTGGCTCGACGCGCAGGCATTGCCACCGGAATTCGAGTACATCAATGGCCGGCGCTCGCTAACGGTCACCCAGTTACCTGGCGTCAATGGTCACGTCATTCGCTTGGCCCGTACCCACGAGCCCGCGCCGCCACTTCACTCTGGCATGCTCGAAGAGAGCGCCGATCGGCTGCGCTCGGCGGCGCTGCAAATTTCCACGGCGGTATTGCGCCGCCGCGAGCAGGAGCATCAGCGTCTTCACGAACTGGCCCTCAAGGATGGGCTCACTAGCGTTGCAAACCGTCGCTACTTCAATGAGCGGCTGGACCAGGAGTGGCGGCGCTGTCGTCAGGACCAGCTATCGCTGTCGATGTTTTTTCTCGATATCGACTTTTTCAAGCGCTACAACGATCACTACGGCCATGTAAGCGGCGACGAGTGCCTGAAGGCCATCGCCGACCTGCTCAAACAACATATTCACCGCCCCCGGGATCTGGTCGCGCGCTACGGCGGCGAGGAGTTCATCTGCCTGCTGCCGGGCACGGATCTATTCGACGCAACGCGCAAGGCGCTCGAGCTCGAAGCCGCCGTTCGCGCGCTGGCGCTGACCCACAGCACCTCGGATGTCGCGCCGGTAGTGACGATCAGCCTGGGCGTTGCCAGCACGCGCTGTGTGACCGGCGACGACCCGTCGGTACTGATCAAGGCGGCCGATCAGTTACTTTACGAGGCCAAGGCGGCCGGGCGAGGGTGCGTGCGTTCGGCGCTGTATACGCTGGTCACGTGAGCATTCAAGGGCATGAAAAAGCGAGGCGCCCTGAACCGGCTGGTCCAGGGCGCCTCGCGATCGCGTAGCAAGTGTTTTTAAAAGGGCTGGCTACGAGGGTCGGCTATAAGCGCTTATTGGCGATAGGCCGCTTCCTTCAACGCGCGAATGCGCTCATCCAGCGGCGGGTGGCTGGCAAAGAGTTTCTCCAGAAGCGAGCGGGTCTGGCCCTTGGTGATCGCCATGGCGCGCATGGTGTCGGGCATTTGATCCGGCATCTCGGTTTCGGCTTTCAAACGCGCCAACGCGTTGACCATGGCGTTGGTGCCCGCAAGCCTGGCGCCGGCTTCATCGGCGCGATACTCGCGAAAGCGCGAAAACCAGGCGACGATGGCCGAGGCGATGATGCCAAAGACGATCTCCGCGACCATGACCACCGCAAAGTAGCCCATGAACCCAAGCCCGCCTTCGCTGCCGCGGCTTTTCAAGAAGCCGTCGAGCAGGTGCGCCACGGCCCGGGCGAAGAACATGACGAAGGTGTTGACCACGCCCTGAATCAGCGCCAGCGTCACCATGTCGCCGTTGGCCACGTGACCGATTTCGTGGGCCAGTACCGCGCGTACCTCGTCCGGGCGCATGCGGTTGAGTAGCCCCGCGGATACCGCGACCAGCGCATCGTTTTTGTTCCAGCCGGTGGCGAAGGCGTTGGACTGCTGCGCCGGAAAGATACCGACTTCTGGCGTCTTGATGCCCGCCTCGCGGGAAAGCTCGGCCACGGTGTCCACCAGCCACTGTTCGGTGGAATTGGAGGGCGCCTCGATCAGCACGGTGCCGGTGGAGCGCTTGGCCAGCCACTTCGACATGAACAGCGAGATCATCGAGCCCGCCATGCCAATGATGAAGCAGAACAGCAAAAGGCCGGTGAAGTTGATGCCCTGACTTCGTAAATAGCCTTCCACGCCAAACAGGCGCAGCGTAAAGCTTGCTACCAGCACCACCGCAAGGTTGGTGGCCAGAAACAGCAGAATACGCATCATCGTAGTGGTCTCCTTCAGGATTTTAAACGGTTGACGTTCAGCGGTTAGAGTCGGTTATCGCGCGCCAGTTTCCAGCGTCTACTGACGATAGCGGGATAAAAAGTTGGCGAACCGATCCAGCGCGTCGCCAAGCTGATCCGCCCAGGGCAGGGTGACGATCCGCACGTGGTCGGTATCCGGGGCGTTGAAGGCGCTGCCCTGTACCAGCAGGATTTTCTCCTGCAGCAGCAGATCCAGCACCAGCTGCTGATCATCTTTGATATTGAAGATCGCCGGGTCCAGCCGCGGAAAGGCGTAGAGCGCGCCCTTGGGTGTGACGCAGGATACCCCGGGAATGGCGTTGAGCTTTTCCACGGTGATATCGCGCTGGGCCAGAAGTCGCCCGCCGGGCAGCACCAGATCGTTGATCGACTGATAGCCGCCGAGCGCCGTTTGAATGGCGTGCTGAGCCGGCACGTTGGCGCACAGACGCATCGAGGCGAGCATGGTCAGGCCCTGTATGTAGTCCCGCGCCCGCTTTTTGGCCAGCGTGCCGGAAATGGTCATCCAGCCGGAGCGAAAGCCGGCGCAGCGGTAGCTCTTGGACAGCCCGTTCATGGTGATCACGAGCTGGTCGTCATCGGCAAGCGCGCCGGTGGCGGTGTGCTCGACGCCGTCGTAAAGGATCTTGTCGTAGATTTCATCGGAAAATACGACCAGCTGGTGCTCCTGGGCGACCTTTAACACCTGGCGAACCACCTCCGGCGGGTAGACGGCGCCGGTCGGGTTGTTGGGGTTGATCAGCACGATCGCCCGCGTGCGGCTGGTGACTTTGGCGCGAATGTCGTCGATGTCCGGTGCCCAGTCGGCCTGCTCGTCGCAGCGGTAGTGAACGCCGTGGCCGCCGGACAGGTGCGCCGCGGCGGTCCAGAGCGGGTAGTCCGGTGCGGGAATCAGCACTTCGTCGCCGTCGTTCAAAAGTGCCTGCATGCACATCACGATCAGCTCGGAAACGCCGTTGCCGATATAGATGTCCTCGATGCCCACACCGGGAATCTCCTTGCGCTGGCACTCCTGCATGATCGCCTTGCGCGCCGAGTAGAGCCCCTTGGAGTCACAATAGCCCTGAGCGGTGGGCAGGTTGCGCATCACGTCCTGAAGAATCTCTTCGGGCGCTTCGAACCCGAAGGGGGCGGGGTTACCGATGTTGAGCTTCAGAATGCGTTGACCTTCGTCCTCCAGCCGTTTGGCGTGCTCGAGAACGGGGCCGCGAATGTCATAGCAGACGTTGTGCAACTTGTTCGATTTCATGAGCGGCTGCGGCTCTGTGAGCGATGAGTCTACGGGGTGCGTCGTGTCCATGAAGTGTCCCAGAGTACCTTGGTTGGTCGGGTTATTGGTCAACGGGGTCGATCGACGAAGTCATTGATCATTATGCGCGTGAGGGCCTGCGCTGTCTGCGCCCAATTCGGCGCTATCGTCGGGCGTCTCACCTGCATCGATCTCGTCCGTCGGGGCGGGGATGTCGTCCGGGGTTTCCAGCGTAATGCGCCCGAGTTTGCCGTCGCGAAGCTCGTGCAGCAGTACCTCGCTTCCGCGGTGCCAGTCCACCTCGCCGCCGGGGCGCAGGCCGCCGCGCTTGGCGGCGATCTCCTTGAGGATCGCGTGGCCGTCGAAGCCCGCCAGGGCGAGAAAGTCCGGGCGCGTGGGGCCGTCGGCGTCGACGCTCTGAGGCGTTGGGAGCGCCTCGTAAACCGGCAGCGCCTTGAGCTTGTAGCGGCTCTTGAGCGCCTCGGGATAGCGTTTGGCGAGCTCGGCGCAGGCGACGATCGCCACGTCCACGTACTCGATGGCGGTGTCGCGAATGGCGCCGCTGGCGGCCAGCCGGTAGGCGCTCGCCTGATCCTCGATCTTGGGCCACAGTACCCCGGGCGTGTCGATCAGCGCCACGCGCCCGTCGATGCGCACCTTCTGCTGGCGCTTGGTGACCGCCGGCTCGTTACCGGTCTTGGCGATCTTGCGCCCGGCCAGGCCGTTGATCAGCGTGGATTTACCCACGTTGGGAATGCCCATCACCATCACGCGCACGTCGCGGTCCGCGCGCACCGCGCCGGCAAGCTCGTGGCAGAGCTTGGGGATCTTCTTGAGTTCGCGGCTCTGGGTGGTGGTCACCGCCAGCGCTCGGGTGTCGGGTTGGGCATCGAAATGCGCGACCCATTCGCTGGTGCGCGTCGGGTCGGCCAGATCCGCCCGGGTCAGAATCTTCAAAACCGGCTTGTGGCGGGTCAACTCGGCCAGCATCGGGTTGGCGCTGGAGTAGGGCAGACGCCCATCGAGCACCTCGATGACCACGTCGATTTCCGGCAGCGCCTCCTTGATCTGGCGGCGGGCCTTGTTCATGTGTCCGGGAAACCAGCCGAGCATGGAACTCTCCTGAAAGCGCAATCAAAGGGCAAAAAAACGGGCTGCCATTCTATCAGAATGCCAGCCCGCGAGTGCGCGACTCATGTGGATGCGCCGGAAACCGGGGGCGCCATTACTCGTTGGGGTGAAACTCCAGCGACACCGAATTGATACAGTAGCGAAGCCCGGTAGTGTCCGGCGGCCCATCCGGGAAGACGTGGCCCAGGTGGGCATCGCAGTGTGAGCAGACGACCTCGGTACGGGTCATGCCGTGGCTCGTATCGCTGTGCTCTTCGACGCTGTGGCTCCCCAGCGGCCGGTCGAAGCTTGGCCAGCCGCAGCCAGCCTCGAACTTGTGCTCGTTTTCAAACAGCGGTGCATGACAGCAGACGCAGTGATAAATGCCCTGTTCGTCGCTGACCTGATAGTCGCCGGTGAACGGACGCTCGGTGCCTTTTTCCCGCGCCACGCGGTACTGCTCGGCGCTGAGCTCGCTGCGCCACTGCTCCGGCGTTTTTTCGATCTTGGCCATGGGCGCCTCCTTGATGGCGTGTGTCGGTAAAGCGTTGGTTCTTCAAAGCGATAGGTATCGCTTGGACTGCTCATGACGGCATAGGGTTCAGTTTAGGCGATAAGCGCGGCTTTACCCAACCGGCGCACGGTGAGCGGCCAGTGGCTTGTAACAAGCGCCGCGCCTGCGATGGGAAGAAGGGAAGAAGGGAAGAAGGGAAGAAGGGAAGAAGGGAAGAAATAAAGAAGGGCGGCGGCGCTGTACGCCAGCTCGATACTCGGGCCGAGCGTAAGTAAACTCACAAACTGAAAATCAGTGGCTTGACATCAAAAGGTCCTCTGAGTAATATACGCGCCACCTCGACGAGGCAATGAAACGTCCCATTCGTCTAGTGGTCCAGGACACCGCCCTTTCACGGCGGTAACAGGGGTTCGAACCCCCTATGGGACGCCACTTCATCGTCAAGGTATCGGAGTGCGGGAATAGCTCAGTGGTAGAGCATCGCCTTGCCAAGGCGAGGGTCGAGAGTTCGAATCTCTTTTCCCGCTCCATAACGTGTCCCATTCGTCTAGTGGTCCAGGACACCGCCCTTTCACGGCGGTAACAGGGGTTCGAACCCCCTATGGGACGCCACTCCGAACGCGAAAATTGATAAGCGGGAATAGCTCAGTGGTAGAGCATCGCCTTGCCAAGGCGAGGGTCGAGAGTTCGAATCTCTTTTCCCGCTCCAAGCGTCTTGTGACGTTGATGTGTCCCATTCGTCTAGTGGTCCAGGACACCGCCCTTTCACGGCGGTAACAGGGGTTCGAACCCCCTATGGGACGCCAATTTCGCGCCTTCCAGTACTAAGCGGGAATAGCTCAGTGGTAGAGCATCGCCTTGCCAAGGCGAGGGTCGAGAGTTCGAATCTCTTTTCCCGCTCCAATTTTTTACCCCCTACTTTTCGATCGGTTCGCTATTACACGGTAGCGACGGTTTTGCCGTTTCCGATTTTCAGGCGCGCCCAGCCGTTAGCTTGAAAACGATCCCGACTGCCCCCATCTATGGGCGTTCTATACTGTTTATCCTCTTTTGCTGACAGGACATGTTCATGGCCGAACCGGCATTGTCTATCCGTGGCCTTACCAAAGTGTACGGCAACGGCTTTCACGCCCTGAAGGGTATCGATCTCGACGTCCAGCAGGGCGATTTTTTTGCGCTGTTGGGGCCCAACGGAGCGGGGAAGTCGACCACCCTGGGGGTGGTGTGCTCGCTGGTGCAAAAAACCGAAGGCAAGGTCTCCATCTTCGGTATCGACATCGACAAGGACTTCGCTAAAGCCAAATATCAGCTTGGCGTGGTGCCCCAGGAGTTCAATTTCAGCCAGTTCGAGAAAGTGCTGGATATTGTCATGGCCCAGGCGGGCTACTACGGCATGAAGCGCAGCGAGGCGCTTCCGCGGGCCAAACAGCTTCTCACCGACCTCGGCCTTTGGGACAAGCGAAACGGCAGCGCGCGCATGCTCTCCGGTGGCATGAAGCGGCGCCTGATGATTGCCCGCGCCCTGATGCACCGCCCGAAGCTCCTGATTCTCGACGAGCCCACCGCCGGCGTGGACATCGAGCTCAGGCGCAGCATGTGGGAGTACATGCGCCGCCTGAACCGCGACGAAGGCACCACCATCATCTTGACCACGCACTACCTGGAAGAGGCCGAAAGCCTGTGTCGTAACATCGCCATCATCAATAATGGCGACATCGTGCGTAACACCAGTGTGCGTGAGCTGCTCGCTGAGCTCGACATCGAAACCTTTCTGCTCGACCTGGCCGAGCCGATCACCACCGTACCCGAAATCGAAGGCTTCGCGATCCAGCAGATCGAGCCGTCGCAGCTTTCGCTGGCGATCGAGCGGGGCCAGGAGCTCAACACCGTGTTCGAGGCGCTCAGCGCCCAGGGCATCAAGGTGGTGTCGATGCGCAACCGCGCCAACCGGCTCGAGGAAATGTTCGTGTCCATGGTCGAGCAGGGCCAGAAATCCATCGACGAGCCGAGCTCCAGGGAGACCTCCGCATGAACGCAACGCAAACCCTGGTGGCGCTCTGGACGCTGGTGATCAAGGAGATCAAGCGCTTCACTCGGATCTGGCCGCAGACGCTCTTGCCGCCGTCGATCACCATGGCGATGTACTTCATCATCTTCGGCAACCTGATCGGTTCGCGCATCGGCGCGATGGATGGCTTCAGCTACATGGACTTCATCGTGCCCGGCTTGATCATGATGTCGGTGATCACCAACAGCTACTCCAACGTCGCCTCGAGCTTCTTCTCCAACAAGTTTCAGCGCTCGGTCGAGGAGATGATGGTCTCGCCGATGCCCAACTGGGTGATCCTCTCCGGCTTCATTCTGGGCGGTATGGCGCGCGGGCTGGGCGTGGGGCTGATCGTCACGGTCGTGTCGCTGTTCTTTACCAGGCTTAGCCTCGAGCATCCGCTGTTGACCCTGCTGGTGGTCGTGCTGACCTCGGCGCTATTCTCCATCGGCGGCTTCATCAATGCGCTCTTGGCCAACAAGTTCGACGACATCTCGATCGTGCCGACCTTCGTATTGACGCCGCTGACCTATCTGGGCGGGGTGTTCTACTCGATCTCGATGCTGCCGGACTTCTGGCAGGGCGTATCGATGCTCAACCCGATCCTCTACATGGTGAACGTGTTCCGCTACGGCTTTCTGGGCGTGTCGGACATTCCCGTGGGCTGGGCGCTGGCCGCCGTGTTCGCGTTCATCGTCGTGCTGTTCACCGTCGCGCTGTTCATGCTCGAGCGCGGTCGCGGCATTCGCAGTTAAGGAGTCTGTCATGGCACACCGCCCCGATACTCTGGAACACGCGCCCCTGGGGCGCGATTCCGCCTACCCGGAGCAGTATGACGCGGCGCTGCTCTTCCCCATTGCCCGCGCCGCCAACCGGGCGCCGCTGGGCATCGAGGAGGGCGCGCTGCCCTTCATCGGCGAGGACGAGTGGCACGCCTTCGAAGTGTCCTGGCTCAATGGTCGTGGCAAGCCCGTCGTGGCGGTGGCGCGCTTCACGCTGCCGGCAAGCTCGCCGAACCTGATCGAATCCAAATCCTGGAAGCTCTACCTCAATAGCTTCAATCAGACGCGCTTTGAAAACATCGACGCGGTGCGAGGCGTTTTGAAAGAGGACCTTTCCCGTGTGGCCGGTGCCGCGGTAGGCGTCGAGCTTTTCGACGTGGACGATGCCGCCCTCGACCCGGTGCGCCTGCCCGGCGAATGCCTGGACGCGCTTGATATCGCCGTCGACGACTACACCCCGAGCGCGGATCATCTAAGTGCCGATGGCGAAGTCATCGAGGAAACCCTCTACTCGCACCTGCTGAAATCCAACTGCCCGGTCACCGGCCAGCCGGATTGGGGTAGCGTGATGATTCGCTACAAGGGCAAAAAGATCGACCGTGAAGGGCTTCTGCGCTATTTGATCGGCTTTCGCCAGCACCAGGATTTTCACGAGCACTGCGTCGAGCACATCTTTACCGATATGATGCAGCGCGCCGATCCCGAGGAGCTTCTGGTGCTGGCGCGCTACGTACGCCGGGGCGGGCTCGATATCAGCCCCTGGCGGGCCACGAAGGGAATGGCGCCGCCGGGGTCGCTGCGTCTGGCAAGACAGTAAGGCGTTGCGCTAAAGTAGAGCGCTCACCACAGGCCGGCTTAATCAAAGGACGCAGAATGGATGCACTGACGCTTCTTCACGAACGGAGCTCCATGGGCAAGCTCACCGAGCCCGCGCCCAGCGCCGAGCAGCTCGAAGCGCTTTACCAGGCGGCGCTGCGCGCGCCGGATCACAAGGAGCTGCGCCCCTGGCGTTTCATCGAGTTCAGTGGGGAAGGACGCGAGCGCCTCGGCGAGCTGTTCGCCGAAGCGGAGTTCCAGGAAGACCCCAGCGCGTCTGATGATACGCTCAACGCCGCGCGCCAGAAGCCGCTTCGCGCGCCGATGATCATCGCGGTCATCGCCCGCGTGACGCCGGAGCTTCCCAAGGTGCCCAAGATGGAGCAGGTCATCTCCGCTGGCTGCGCCGCCCACGGCATTCTGCTGGCCGCCCACTCGCTGGGGCTGGGCGCCATGTGGCGAAGCGGCAAGTACGCGTTCGATCCGGTCGTGCGCAAGGGGCTGAGCCTAGAGGACGACGACGAAGTGGTCGCGTTCATCTATCTGGGCAGCCTGGGCGGGCGCCACAAGCCGCTGGCCCGCCACGATGTCAGCGACTTCGTCGAGCGCTGGAACTAACCCGATACGTCGAGGAGGTCGCATGGCCACGTCTCGCGAGCCCGGTACGCCATTCCCACGCTTGTCACTTCCCGAAAAGGGGGAGGAGGACCTGGACGCCTTTCAGCGCTGGCTGACCCAGGCGATCCCCATGGTGGACGCCCTCGGTCTCAAAAGAATGAGCCAGAACAACGGCCATCTGGTGTGGGAGCTTGCGCTTGCGCCCTCGCTCAACGACAAGGGCACCGGTTTTGGCGGTGCGCTGACCGCCCAAACTACGCTGCTGGGCTGGTGCTGGACCACGCTCTGGCTTCGCCAGCAGGGCCTGGCGCGCGACGTGGTGGTTGCGGATGCTTCCCAGCGCTTTCTGGCCCCGGTCACTCACGACTACCGGCTGATATGCAAACCCGAAGACCCTCGGGGCCCGGATGATCTCGCAAGCCGCCTCGAAACCCGTGGAAAGGGCCGTATCACGCTGGTGCAGGCGCTCTACTGCCACGACGTTCTCTGTCTGGAGGCCCGCGGTACCTACGCCGTTTTAAGCTGAATGCGGAAAAGACTTGCTATTTAATACCTTAACCCCTAAAATACGCGCCGTTCTGTTGGGAAAGGCAACGCCCGGACCGATAGACAAAATGCGGAGGGGTGTCCGAGTGGTCGAAGGAGCACGCCTGGAAAGTGTGTAAGTCGAAAGGCTTCGAGGGTTCGAATCCCTCCCCCTCCGCCACCGAATATGAAAAGGGGAATCAAGCATCAGCTTGGTTCCCCTTTTTCGTTTCTGGTTTTTAAGCATTTTCCCGGCATGGCTAAAGAGCAGGGTGCTTTGGTTAATCTTTTTATGCTCTTTTCCTGGCTACCAGTGCCTCGCCTCATGCTGATGCAATAATTGTGTAGATCGATACAGGGAGAGCGAATGGTCATTAAAACCGTACTCGCGTTATCCACGTTGGTCCTATCAAACCTGGCCATGGCTGCCGATATACCGCGCTTTAAAGTTGAGGCCATTTGCAAGGAAATTTCTGGCAATAGCCACGAGATGTATGATTTTTGTATTGAGCAGGAGCAAAAGTCCTATGACCAACTGCGCGATAACGCCGAATCGATCGACCCGCGCACGATGCGCAATTGCACCGAGGGCGCTGGCGATAGCTATGAGGTGCTGCTGTTTTGTGTAGAAGATGAAACCAGCGATGACGCCGAGCCCTACAGTCACCCGAAATCCTTCAGCTTCGACTAACTAGCGTAAGGACTGCCTCGCGAAAGGTGGCGCGAGCAAGCGCGACTTGCCGCCAGACGATCTGCAATCGATGAGCGCCCGCCATGTAGGACGGGCGCAGTTGCCTGGTGTTGTCGTCCGTACCGGCGAGAACGGTTTTGCGCAGTGCCACGGGTTTCATTCCAATAGGCTTTCACACCGCTGTAGGCATCGTCATCGGTGACGCTGGCGATGCACAATGGAAAGCTTTTGGTTCTGCCTTCGGTTGGACTTCGGTAGAGCACTTCGACAGCAGTGCCACATTCCTTGGTACCCCTCGCGATCCCCTCCCAATCCGCATACAATCCCTCATCTCGTCACACCTTTGACCCAGAGAGTTTCATGGCCCTTTCTTTCGATACCGATAACGCTGCCGGCGCGGATGAATCGCCCTACGCCGAATTTGGCGAGCACGCGCTGCTGGAAAAGCTGCTGGAAATTTATGACCAGCGGGCGATCGCTGAAGCGCTTTCGGAAGTGGAGCCGGGGCGCTGGTGTCGGGAAACCGTCAACCGCTGGGCGAAGGGGAAGGCGAGCCCAAGTGTGACGCCGGCCGCGCGTCAACGCATGATCGCCATGCTGCCCGCGCCCAAGCCAAACGATATTAAACCGGCGTTTCGCTTTGTGGATCTGTTCGCCGGTATCGGCGGGATTCGCAAAGGGTTCGAGGCGATTGGCGGGGAGTGCGTACTGACCTCGGAGTGGAACAAGTACGCGGTGCGCACCTACAAGGCCAACCACTTTTGCGATCCGCTCAAACATCGCTTCAACGAGGACATTCGCGAGCTGACTCTGAGTGCGGATCTCTCCGTGGACGAAGAGGCGGCTTACCGCCATATCGACCGCCACGTACCGGACCACGATGTGCTGCTGGCGGGCTTTCCCTGCCAGCCGTTTTCGCTGGCGGGCGTGTCGAAGAAGAACTCGCTGGGGCGCAAGCACGGGTTCGAGTGCGACGCTCAGGGCACGCTCTTTTTTGACGTGGCGCGCATTCTCGCGGCCAAGCGGCCGGCGGCGTTCGTGCTGGAGAACGTCAAGAACCTCAAGAGCCACGACCAGGGCAAGACCTTTCGCGTAATCTGCGAAGCACTCGACGAGCTGGGTTACGAGGTGGCCGATGTCGATGCGCCGAAAGGGCGCGATCCAAAAGTGATCGATGCCAGGCACTTCGTTCCGCAGCACCGCGAGCGCATCGTGCTGGTCGGCTTTCGCCGCGACCTGAACGTTCACGAAGGCTTCAGCCTGAAAGAGATCGCCAACCTCTACCCGGAACATCCGCCGTGCTTTGGCGAGCTGCTCGATGCCGAGGTCAACGACAAGTACGTGCTCACGCCCAAACTCTGGGAGTACCTCTACAAGTACGCCCAAAAGCATCGCGAAAAGGGCAACGGTTTCGGCTTTGGGCTGACGCGTGAGAATGATGTGGCCCGCACGCTCTCGGCGCGCTATCACAAGGATGGCTCGGAGATTCTGGTCGACCGCGGATTCGACGACGCCGAGGATTTTTACACTGATGCCAACCAGCGTAACCGGCCCAGGCGGCTCACGCCTCAGGAGTGCGCGCGGCTGATGGGGTTCGATGCGCCCGGCGAAAGCCGCTTCGTCATTCCGGTCTCCGATACCCAAGCGTATCGCCAGTTCGGCAACTCGGTGGTCGTGCCGGTGTTCGAAGCCGTTGCCCGGCTGATGAAACCGCGCCTTCTCGCCGCCGTTAACATAGAAGCAAACCGTCCAATACAGAAAGAGTCCCAACTCGAAACACCGCTGGCGCGCTAGCTTTTGCTAGAGGTCTGGCGCGGCGGTAAAGGTAGGCCGAGCGTGCTACGCTTTGAAGACCTTCCCGGCGGATACTCGCATGACCGACATCGTTGATCGTTCCACGCGTTCGAAAATGATGGCTTCCATCAAGGGCAAGAACACCGCGCCGGAGCGCTTCGTGCAGGCCGAGCTCGAACGGCGCCATATGTCCTTCGAGGCGCACTCGGTCGAGCTTCCCGGCAAGCCGGACGTGATCCTTCCGCTTTATCAGGTCGCACTTTTCGTCAACGGCTGCTTCTGGCACCGCCACCAGGGCTGCTTCTACGCCACCACGCCGGCCAGCCAGAAAACGTTCTGGCAGGAGAAACTGGGCGAAAACGTCGAGCGCGACGTGCGCAAGCGCGCCGAGCTCGAAGCGCTGGGTTGGCGGGTGATCGTCGTGTGGGAGTGCGGGGTCAAGCACTGCCCGGATCAGTTCGAGGAGGTGGTGGAGGCGATCGAAGGCGAGCTTACCCTGACCGAGTGGCCCGAGAAGCCGCCGCGAGTACGCGAGTGACCCGTGTCAGCGCCAACTTCATTACATGGATTAAACAACCGCCTTCATTTGTCTCGATCTGGCGCTGTGCCCGCGCTAAATCCCCCATCTTTGCTACCCTGATAGGGCTGTCGGCCATGGTCGGCGGCGGTAATGGAGCAACGACACTCATTGGATGATCGAGGTATTTCATGGCGGACTTTCAGCGTATCAATCTGAGCCTGGACCACTACAGCTGGGACGACATCCCGAGCAACGACCCGCGCGTGAGCGGCGAGCCGGAAGAGAGCACGACCTTCGACCCCAAACACGGAAGCGAAGTGCTCTATATGCTGAACATGGTGCTTTCCGCCTCGGCGCCGATCTCCGCGCTGCACAAGGGAGAGGAACTGATTCGCGATGAGCTGCCCGCCGGCTCGCAGGACCAGTTTGCGGTCAAGAAGTGGCTCGACGAGCGCCTCTAAACGATGTAAAGACAGGCAGCTCAAGCGCTGCCGAAAATGAAAAAGCCCCGCCATGGCGGGGCTTTTTAGCATCCGGGCCTACGCGTTATTTGACATCGTTGCCCAGTGCCGACAAACGCTCTTCGCTCAGCGCGATATCCGCGTTCTTGTTCACGCCGATGCCCTGGTCGATGATGTTCTGGGCGATCTGCTTGGCATCGTCCAGCGAGTGCATCACGTAGGTGCCGCACTGGTATTCGTTGAGCTCGGGAATTTCGTCCATGCGGTTGAGTGCCAGCACATCGCGCATGGAGGCAAGCCAGGCCTCGCTGACGCGCTCTTCCGAGGGGCTTCCCAGAAGGCTCATGTAAAACCCGGTACGACAGCCCATGGGCGAAATGTCGATGATCTCGACGCCGTCGCCGTTCAAGTGGTTGCGCATGAAACCGGCAAACAGGTGCTCCAGGGTGTGGATGCCTTTTTCACCCATCATGTCTTCGTTGGGCTTGTTGAAGCGCAGATCGAACACGGTGATGGTGTCGCCAGAGGGAGACGTCATGGTCTTGGCAACGCGAACCGCCGGGGCGTTCATGATCGTGTGATCGACGGTAAAGCTATCGAGTAGTGGCATGGGAGCTCCTTGGTGTCATCGATGGGGGCCGTTTGAAGTGGCGCCTGCCTCAAACAGGGATACAACGAGAGCGGGGCGCTTCGAGCGCCCCTTCGTCTCGTTCGATTTAGCGGTCTTAAAAAGGCAGCGCGCCGCTAAAGCCGATGCCCAGCACGGCAATGATGACGATGATAACAACGATGGCGGTGGTTGATGGCATTTTCTTTCCCTGATCCGTTGGTTAAACCCTCAAAGCTTAGTGCAAGGTGCCTGGTTACGCACGGCGCATTCCCTCGCGGTGCTTCGCTATACAAAAAGCGCCCGATCGTCGATGACGACCGGGCGCTCGGCTAACGCTACGCTTTAAGCGGCGTTAGCCGCACTGACAGTTATGGCCGCAGTCGGCGCTGCCGTCTGTGTGGCCAATGGCGCAGGACTGGCAACAAAAACGTTGACCATCTTTTTCGATGGACTCCGCGTTAACGGCGCACTCGCATTTGGGGCATGCACACTGTTGTTCAGACATAACGACCTCCTTGGTGGACACTCTTGAGCGTAGTGGTCTGATGCGGTGTTATGTAATTGCTATTTCCAGGAAAATTTCGATCCAGCCGATCAGGGCGCGGTGTTTGGGCTATCGTGAACGGGAAAGAGCTTTACGGCCGGTTTTGGAGCAGATACGAAAAAGCACCCTTAAAAAAAGGGTGCTTTTTCGTTGCCTCTGCTGGCCTTCCCTGTATTTTGCTTGCTCGTCCTGAGCTTCTCATTTCCTTGAGACGTAAACGCTCGATCCTGAGCTATTTTCATCCTTGAACGCTGGGTACTCATCCTGAGTACGTTCACTCCTTGAAGACTTCGTTCTTCCTGAACGGGCGATCCTTCGCGAAGCGGTTTCCTTACCGCGAACACTACAGACTATAGAACAACGCCAAGGCGTGTACAAGATAAAATTATATTTTTATTGTACCTGCCTAGTACGTAAATGATTCCGGTGTAGAAAACCGGGCCTCTGTCCAAATTTTGCTCATATTTTGCGGCGTTATCGCTTTGTAGGCTAAAAAACCGGTAAATTTCGGCATTGGTTAACCCAGGATAAATCGTTTGCCCTCTATAGGGTCCACTGTGTGCGCACTGCTTAGGGAGAAGCGAGAAGGAAGAGGCGAACAGGAGGTTTGCACTCACAAGGATGCATGAGCGGGACGTTTATGGAGCAGGGTTAAGGAAGATTCGGGGAAGCCCCGGCCGCTATCGGCCGGGGCTTTTTTAGTGCGCTGGCGTTTTGGTGCTCAACAGGCCTTGTCCAGATACTGCGGGCCGAGCTGATCAAGCGGTACGTCCATACCGGTTTGGCACGCCAGACAGCGCAGAGTCGCGCTTTGCTTGCCGGTACCTTCCAGACGAAAATGCTTGAAATAGACCGTTTTGACGGTTTCCGCGTTTCCGCAATGGCGACAGATGATATCCAAACCGCCCACGGTATGACTGATCATGATATCCCGCACGCTAACCTCCTGCTGTTATTGAGTTGTGGGGTCTCGCGTAAAAGAGCTCAATTCCCTTTGCCCTTGCTACTCTTTCAGCATAAGCGGGTTCTCGCGCTGTGCCACTGATTTGGGTTAACAAGCGCGTTTTAATTTTGTCATGCGGCTGACACATTGCGAGCGCATGGTAGGCAAGACGCCGGGAGGGCGCAGGAGGGAGCAAGCAGGATGCTGGCTAAACCAGGGAGGCGCGACAGGAGGTTGCGAAAGTCTTCAGGGAGGACATGCTCGTACTGGACCCGGCCGGATGGCCGGGTCTTTTTTTGTGGGTAAGCCAGCGCCTTACAGGGGCGAGGGCAGCAGTAGCGGTACGATGAAGTAGACGAACAGCGTAATCACCAGGGCGCTTACGATGTTCATGATAAAGCCGGCCTTGGCCATCTGCTTGATGGTGATGCGCCCGCTCGAGAACACCGCGGCGTTGGGCGGCGTCGAGATCGGCATCATGAACGCGCAGGTGGTGGCCAACGCCACCGCTACCATCAACCCCAGCGGGTTGCCGGTGGTGATCGCCGAGGCAAGCCCAGCGGTAATCGGAATCGCCATGTTGGCCGTCGCGGTATTGGAGATGATCTCGGTGAGAAATAGCATCAAGGCCACCATGAACAGCAGCAGCCAGAAGTAGCTCACCCCATCCAGCAGTTCGAGCTGGTCGCTGATCCAGCCGGTCAGGTCACTGGCGCTGAACGCCGCCGCCAGCGCCATGCCGCCACCCCACAGGATGAAAAGCCCCCAGGGAAGGTTTTTCATGTCATCCCAGATCAGAAGGCTACGATTTTCGTGGTGCGCAGGAATGATGAACAGCGACACCGCCGCGATCACCGCGATCAGCGTGTCGTTGATGGGCAGATCGAAATACGGCGCCAGCCAGCCACGCAGCGCCCAGGCAAGCGCGGTGATGACGAATACGCCAAGCACACGCTTTTCGTTGCGCGTGATCGGCCCCAGCGCTTCAAGCTCTTGGGCGACGAAGTTCACCTCCAGGCGGCTGTTGGGCACTTTCGAGTAGACGCGTGTGAGATAAAGGTACAGGAAGATCAGCAGCAAGAGCGTGAGCGGCAGCGCAAAGATCATCCACTGCAAAAAGCTGATCTCGACATCGAAGAACTGCGGAATCATCGCCACCACAATGGCATTGGGCACTGAGCCGATGATGGTGGCAAGCCCGCCGATCGACGCCGAGTAGGCCACGGTCAACAGCAGCGTGCGCGCAAAGGCGTCGCGCTGGTTCTTCTCGAACTGGTCGCGCTCGTCGAGTTCGCCTAAAAGCGCCACGGCAATGGGGAGCATCATCAGCGCCGTGGCGGCGTTGGAGATCCACATCGAGAGAAACGCCGAGGCGATCATCACCCCCAATACGATGCTTCGAAGGCTGTTGCCGATGCGGTTGACGATCGAAAGCGCAATGCGCCGATGCAGGTTCCAACGCTCGATGGCGATCGCCAGGATGAAGCCGCCCATGTACATGTAGATGACCGGGTTGGCATAACCCACCACCGCCTCGTCCATGGGCATGACGCCGGTCAGCGGCAGCAAAATCATGGGCAGAAAGGAGGTGACCGGAATGGGCACCGGCTCGGTCACCCACCAGACGGCCATCCAGACAGTCAAACCCAACACGATACGCGGCATCGGATCGATCAGCGTGGTCGGCATCGCGAACTGAACAAGCGCGAATAGTAGCGGCCCCGCCAGTAGCGGCACCCAGCGGCGCCACTGGTCGGTCAATGAACTCATGGCTAACTCCCTGAAAAAGATAAGCGAATACGTAACAAATCGTTGGCGAGCGGGATGCTACCACTTACGTCTATAAAACGTTGGTCGAATGCATACGACTTTGGTCGTGTATGGCTTGCGCCTTTGGGGAGCCACATGAAGGGGGAAACGGGCTGGACCCGTGCTGAGTCAAGGGAGGGAAGGGTGCTGAAAAAAGGCGCTGGAAAAGGGAGCAGGAGAAGGGTGCAGGAGAAGGGCGGTAGAGGATTGGCCCAAAGTGAAGCCCCCGGCGTGGCCGGGGGCAGATGCCTTACTTGTCGTCGTTCTCTTTTTCGCTGTCAGGCTTGTCGCTGCCCTTGTGGACAAGCTCACTTGCCTGGTCGAGCCGTGGGTGGTGATCAAAGAACAGCTCGTTGATGTTATCGACCTTGTCGAGCAGCTGGATCGTCTCGGCCAGTACGTGAATCGCGGCCAGCACGTCCTGAGTATTGCCGCTTTCGGAGATGGTGTGCATGTTGCGCGTTGGAAAGCCCAGCGAGGTCGCGGCGCTATCGATGGAGGCAAGGACGCTGGCCATCCCGTCGGTGCCGGTGTCCACGCCGACGATATCGCGCTGCATGGGAATATCCTTCTGGCGCGCGGTTTCGGCGATGATGCGGTTGAGCTGCTCGCTGGCGATCGAGCCGACGGACAGCGTAAAGCCCTTGCCCATCTCCAGCGCCTGCATGCGCTTGTCGCCGATGCCCGGGGCGGCCACGTAGTCGTGGTTGACGTCGATGCCGATCAGCGCGTCGGGTTTGAGATCACCGGCCAGCACGCGGCTACCGAAGCGGCCAATCTCCTCGTAGCTTGCGATGGCGAACATCACGCGCACGTTGTTCGTGCCGCCGGCTTCGGCCACCAGGCGCGCCACTTCCGCGGTGACGAAGCAGCCCAGGCCGTTATCCAGGTAGGCGCCGTAGAAGGTGTTGGGGCTGAAACCTTTTTTGATCGGGCGGTTGAAGATGATCGAATCGCCCGGGCGCACGCCCAGGTTCAGCACCTGCTGCTTCTTGTTCTCGCCGTGAATCTGCAGATCCAGATAGATCTGCTCTTTCTTGATGCCTTTCTCGCCGCTTCTGACACCGGGGTCGGAAAAGTGGATGGCGCCCAGCGCCTCGACGGTGCCGCCTTCCAGCCGGCGATAGCTGCCCGGCGCCTCCGGGTCCTCGCTGAACAGGATGACTTCGTGGCCGATCAGCACCGTCGGCAAAAACGAGTCGGTGTTGATCCAGATCTTGCCGTCCTCGCCGATCGAGCGCACCTGCATGCGGATCTTGTCGGCGTGGCCCACCAGCATGATCTTGAACATATCGTCCTGGCCCGGGTGGGTATCCAGCACCACGCCGGCGTTGCCACGATACTGATGAAGCTTCCACTCCTCTGGGGCAAAACTCTCGAAATAGGGCTTCAAGACGCCGTAGGTCATCGCGCCTTCGAGCCCGACCGGGCTGGGGGCGGCAATGATGTTGCGCATCAAATCGAACTGCGCCTCGGGCATTGGCTGCGTCCAGGGTTTGGCGCTTTCGCTCATGTAAAACTCTCCATGTTGGCTTGTGAGTAGGCTATCCAGTTTGGCACAAATCTAGCGAGAACGTGTGCCGTTAGTCGGCCTTGAGCCATCATCGACGGCGTGAATCAGCTCGAACAGCGCCCGCGCTGCACTGGACAGCGGATGGCGCCGGCTTAAGACAATACCAAGCTCGCGAGGCGTGTTCGGCGCTACCAGCGGCCGGTGGCCGATACCTGCTACCGCGATCTGACGAAAGCTCAGCGCAGGAAGTACGCTAATGCCAAGCCCCGCCGCGACCATGCGGCCAACCGTGGCGATCTGGCTGGCATCGCAAAGAATATCGAGCTTGACGCCAACGCTAGCCACTATGCGATCGATATCCTGACGCGAGCTCGATAGCCGATTGATGCCGATGAAAGGGTAGTCCCCCAACTGCGCCCACTCTATATGCGTTTGCTGACCAAGCGTGTGGCCTTCAGGGAAAACCGCCACGTAGCGGTCGACCCATATGGGCTCGAAGCTTAGATCGTCTGCGTTCTGAGGCTCGACGGAAAGCCCGAAGTCGGCGCGACCCTCGCGCACCATTTGATTGATCTGCTCGGCCAGCACGTCGTGAAGGCTCAGATTGATGCGGGGATAGGTTTCGTGAAAGCGCTTGAGCACGCTTGGAAATATCCCCGCAGCCAGTGTCGGCAGTGCGGCAACCGCCACCTTGCCGCGCTGCTTGGAGAACTGCTCACCGAGATCCTCGAAGGCCTCGTGCCAATCGCTGAGAAGACGCTGCGCGACGGGCAAAAACGCCTCGCCTTCCGGCGTCAACCCGAGCTGACGGCTGGTGCGAGCAAACAGCGCTCCGCCCACGCTCTCCTCGAGCTT
Organism: Halomonas sp. PAMB 3264; assembly: GCF_031954245.1. Classification (NCBI taxonomy): domain Bacteria; kingdom Pseudomonadati; phylum Pseudomonadota; class Gammaproteobacteria; order Oceanospirillales; family Halomonadaceae; genus Halomonas; species Halomonas sp. PAMB 3264. The sequence continues at coordinate 2,548,611 of NZ_CP134866.1, read as the reverse complement.
TTTTAGCGCGATGGAGATGGCGGGTTGGGAAAGGTGCACGCGCTCGCTGGCTTCGCTAAAGCTCCGCGATTGGGCCACCGCCACGAATACTTGAAGCTGTTTGATGCTGGTTGTCATCTAAATATCAAACCCCGGCCTGAGAGAGCGTGCTCACAAGAAAGCGTGTGTAAAAGGCCGCCATTTATGGACCGCTCAAGGGTAACGAGAATGACTTCCTAGAGCGGATAACGCCGGACGCAAGACCCTTACAGAGAACATTTTTTCTGAGACTTTAGTTTATATAGGCATTAACTAAAGTAACTTTTGCTATTGCTGTACCGCAGCAAACGCCCATATATCAGGCACTAAAAAGATGCATTTCTTTATTTTAGTAAATAAAACAAAATTTAAAAACAATTTAATATACAAAATAGTGGTCAGCCCTCACTTTGAGCTATCGCTTAGAAAAGCGTTCCTGAACCGCTACTTACCTTTTACCTCAAAATAAAAACGGCCCTTGTGGCCCGGGAGTCACCATGAAAACGCTACTCACCGCCGTTGTCGCCAGTACCGCGCTGGTCGCCGCCGCTGTCAGCCATGCCAACGAGCGTCTACTGATCGGGTCGACCTCCAGCTCGTCGAGCCATTACAGCTACTTCGTCGCCGTCAACCAGATCATCAACAATCAGGTCGAAAACATCAGCTCGTCGGTAGCTGAAACTGGCGCAGCGGTGGACAACCTTCGCCGTCTTGGCCGCCACCAGATCGATATGGGGTTGGTGACCACCAATATCGGCTACCACGCCTACGCCGGTGAGCAGGAGTTCGACGGGCGACCAGTCGATAGCCGTTTGCTGTGGGTCTACACCGTGGCACCGCAAAACACCGTGATGCGCGAAGACGCCGGCGTCACTACCTTCGCGGAGTTGGACGGCGTGCGCTTCAATCCGGGGATCACCGGCTCGGCTACCGAAAAGACTACCGAAGCGGTCATGACGACGCTGGGCATCGAGCCCGACTATGTGCGCGGCTCGACTACCGACATTGTCGATTCGATGAAGGATGGTCGCGTCATGGGCTCGGTGAAGTCTGGCGTGGGGAACCGCCTCGACGGCTCCACCATGGACATTTCCACGTTCACACCCATCAGCGTGCTTTCGCTCGATGACGAGCAGGCCCAAACCCTGCGTAACGAGATGCCTGATCTGGCAATCGTCGACGTACCCGAAGGCGCCGGCGACGGTATCCCGGCCTACACCACTTGGGCATTCGGCGTTGCCGTTCACGCGCATCCGGATATGAGCGAGGAGACCGCCTACGAAATCGTCAAGGCGGTCATGGAAAATCCGGAGCCGCAGGTCAACGCCTTCTCGGCAATGGAAGACGCGGATATCGCCCAAATGACCCTTGAGGTAGGCACGGTACCGCTGCACGCCGGTGCCGCGCGTTATTTCGAAGAGCAGGGTTACGAGATTCCCGAGGCGCTGCAGCCGGCCCAGTAAGTCGCCGATAGAGGACGAAGTTCATGCGAGACCTACTCGTCAAAGGGCTGGCGCTGACGCTTGGCGGCCTGATCCTTTTTACTTCCGCGACCGGGCCTTTTGAAAGCCTGGTTCAGCGCAGTCTCTTTCTTGCGCTGGTCATTCTTCTGGGGCTTGCCGTTTACCCCTTGGGCGACGGCAAGCGCTGGCGCCCGATTGGTATCGCCATCGATCTGGTGCTGGCGGTGGGCGTGGTGCTCGCCTGCGGCTACGTGGCGCTCAATTACGAGCAGATTCTGGTCGAGCTGCCCTGGGCCACGCCGCGGGACATGGTGCTGGCCGGTGTGCTGCTGGTCGCCATTCTGGAGCTTTCCCGCCGGGCGATTGGCTGGATCTTTCCAATGCTGGTAGTGGCCGGGCTCGCCTACGCCTGGTTTGGCTCGATGATTCCCGGGCCGCTGGGTCACCGCGGATTCGATCTTTACTACATGACCGAAACGATCTACTTGGGCGATCTAGGTGTTTGGGGCATGCTGGTAGGCGTGGCCGCCACTACCATCGCTGCATTCGTGCTGTTTGGCTGTCTGCTGCTGCACACCGGCGGCGGTAATACCTTCATGGACTTGGCGCTGCGCATCAGCGGGCGCTCGCCGGGCGGCGCGGCCAAGGTAGCGACCGTGGCCTCCGGGCTTTTCGGCATGGTCAGCGGCAGCGCCGTGGCCAACGTGGCCACGACCGGCAACTTCACCATTCCAATGATGAAACGGCTGAACTACCCGCGGCCCTTTGCGGCGGGCGTGGAAGCGGTGGCCTCCACCGGCGGGCAGATCGCGCCGCCGATTTTAGGAGCCGCAGCCTTCATCATGGCCGAGATCATCGGCGAGAGTTACTTGCGCATTGCCCTGGCGGCGCTGCTGCCGGCGGTACTTTTCTATCTGGGCGTGTTCTTGACGATCCACCTGGTGGCCAAGCGCCGCGAGCTCAAGGTGGTGCCCGAAGACGAGCTGCCGCCATGGGCAGAGATACGCCGGCCCGAGCGGATCATCCCGATTCTGGCCGCGCTCGGCGGGCTCTTTTACGGGGTGCTGAGCGGGCGCTCGATTCAGATGTCGGCGTTCTACGGCATCCTGATGACAGTGCTGACCTTCGTGCCTTTCGCGCTGATTGCGCACATGCCGCTCAAGGAGGTCGTCGGCAAGCTCGTGGGCGGGCTGGTCGATGCGGGCAAAGGGATGGTCATCATCGGCGTGCTGTTGGCCGGCGCACAGATTCTGGTAGCCATGATCGGCATGACCGGGATCGGCGTGACGCTGGCGAGCCTGATCGTCAACGTAGGCGGCGAGTCGCTGTTTCTCGTGGCGCTGATCGTCGGCGGGGTCTGTCTGATTCTCGGCATGGGTATCCCCACCACCGCCGCCTACGTGCTGGTCGCGTCAGTACTGGCGCCGGCGCTGACGACCATCGGCGTCGAGCCGCTTATCGCGCACCTGTTCGTGTTCTATTTCGCGACGCTGTCGGTCATCACGCCGCCGGTCTGCATTGCCGTGTTCGTTGCCTCGGGCATCGCCGGTACCAACTGGTTGCCGTCGGCGGTAGAGGCGGTACGCCTGGCCGCCGCGATCTATGTCATTCCGTTTCTGCTGTTGATCTACCCGGCGCTGGCGGGCTTCGGCTCGGCCTGGGATATCGTGCTGGCAAGCTCGCAGGGCATCGTGTTCGTCGTGGCCTTCGCCGCGCTCATGTCGCGGGTCATGATGACCGGCCACCGCGTGGTGGACGCGCTGGCCCTGGCGCTGGTGATTGGTCTAGCGCTCATTCCGGGATGGCTGACCACGCTCAGCGCGCTGATCATCATCGCGGGGCTTTTCTGGCGCCGTCGCCAGCTGCTCGATGACGGCGTGGCGCCGACAACGCCTGCGCCTCAACCTCTCAAGGAGCACACCACATGAGCTTTTTACTGGGTAGCGGGGCCGGGTTCTCCGGCGATCGCACCGATGCGGCCGAGGCGGTGGTGGCGGAACTCATCCGGCGAGGAAAGCCCGCCGCTCTGGCCTTCGAAACGCTGGGCGAGCGCACGCTGGCCGCGGCGCACCGCGCCATGCGCGAAGACCCGGCGCAGGGGTTCGAGCCGCTGATCGAAGAGTTTTTGCCGCCGGTGCTGCGTGACTGCGTCGATCACGGCATCACCATCCTGGGCAATTTCGGCGCCGCCAACCCCGAAGGTGCCTGCGCGCTGGTCAAAAAGCTGGCCGAGGCCGCAGGCCGCCCGGATATCGCCATCGCCCAGGTGCATGGCGACGACATCCGCGACCGGCTGCGCTCGCTCGACCTGACGCCCTGGGAGGCGGAGCGCCAGGCGCTGCCTGACGATAGTGCGCTCATTTCGGCGAACGTTTATCTCGGCGCTAAGGCGCTGGTCGAGGCGCTCTCGCTTGAGGCCGACATCGTCGTCACCGGGCGCGTCGCCGACCCCGCGCTCTTTCTGGCGCCCCTGATGCACCATTTTCAGTGGCGCTGGAATGACTGGGATCGGCTCGCTTGCGGCATGATGGCCGGGCACCTGGCCGAGTGCGGTGCCCAGGTCAGCGGCGGATACTTCGCCGACCCGGGGCTCAAGGACGTACCGAGTCTCGCCACCGTCGGCTATCCGATCATCGAGGTGGAAGAAAACGGGCGTATTCTGGTGACCAAACCCGAAGGAAGCGGGGGGCTCGTGACCGAGCAGACTGTCAAGGAGCAGCTTCTGTACGAGGTGCACGACCCGGCCAACTACCTGACGCCGGACGTGGTGGTCGATTTGTCCAACGCGACCGTGCGCCAGCTCGGCCTGGATTGCGTGGAAGTGAGCGGCATTCGCGGCAAGCCGGCGCCTGCGCGTTTGAAAACCACCGTGTGCTACGACGGCGGCTGGCAAAGCGAGGCGGAGATCTCCTACGCCGGGCCCAACGCGCTCGAGCGCGCGCGGCTCGCCGCCCGGGTGCTGCGCGAGCGGCTGGCGTTTCGTGCCCCGGCGGAGCTACGCACGCGTTTCGACATCATCGGCCTTGCGAGCGTGTTCGACAGCGATGACGGCGAGCTTCAGCGTCTGGCGGCCCCGGCCAATCCCGACGGCGATTACCGCCTGCGTCTGGCCGCCGAACATCCGGAACGGCGCTGGGTCGCGCGCGCGACCCAAGAGCTGCTGGCGCTTTACTGCGCGGGGCCGGCGGGCGGCGGTGGCGTGCGACGTCAGTTCCAGCGGCGGGTGTTTACCGCCTCATATCTGGTGCGGCGCGACGACGTTCATGATTACGCCCGCTTATTCGACGTTAGATCACAAAACGCCCCGCCGCAAAATGCCCATGACCAAAGAGGAGCCACCCATGCTGCAGACTGAAACGTCGCAACAGGCGCGCGTCGTGAAAACGACGCCGCTTCATCAGCTGGCTCACGCCAGGGCCGGGGACAAGGGCGACCGGCTCAACATCGCGCTTTTCGCTTACCGGCCGGAGGATTACGACCTGCTCGTGAGCGAGCTCGACGAGGCCCGGGTACTTGCGCTTTTTCAGCACCGCGGCGCTAGCCGCGTTCGCCGCTACCTGCTGCCTCACTTGGGTGGCATGAATTTCGTCATCGACGATGTGCTGCAGGGCGGGGTCAACGGTGCGCTCAACCTGGACGGCCACGGCAAGACGCTCTCCTTTATACTGCTTGGCGTGGATATTACGCGCTGACTCGACTTAGGTGGTCATGACGGCTGGCGCCGGACGCCTTATCATGCGTAGATGGTTCAACAATAATGCATATAAGGTAACGGAGCCGCCCTTGACCGCCTCGATCTCCCTGCAGCGCTACAAGGTGCTGCTCGCCGGTATTTTCAGCCAGCTTTTGTGTGTGGGCGTTGCGCGCTTTGCCTATACGCCGCTGTTGCCGGTGATGCAGGGCGACGGGCTCTTGAACGACGCCGAAGGCGGATGGCTGGCCGCGTTCAACTACGCAGGTTACATGCTGGGTGCGGTGCTCGCCGCCTCGACCGGGAGTCTCGCGCTCAAGGATAAGCTCTACCGCGCCGGGCTTTTGCTGGCGGTGGTGACGACTCTTGGCATGGCGCTGACCGAAAGCGTCTGGCTCTGGGCCCTGCTGCGCTTTCTGGCCGGGCTTTCCAGCAGCGCCTCGATGCTGTTGGCTTCGGGGCTGATTCTGCACTGGCTGATCGAACACAAGCGCCGACGCGAGCTTGGCATTCACTTCGCGGGCCTGGGGCTTGGCATCGTGCTGGCGGCGCTGGCGGTGGAGGGGTTGCTTTCGCTTTCCATCGACTGGCGCGGCCAGTGGCTTTGGCTGACCGCGCTGGGCGCCTTGCTGGTGGTGCCCGCCTGGCGGTGGCTACCCTCTCCCAAAAAGCCTGCTGCCAGCGCCGCGCCCAGACCCGCCACGACTCGCCCCGTCAGCACGAACTTTCTGCGCCTGATGGTACCGGCCTACTTCTGCGCCGGGTACGGCTACGTGGTCAACGCTACTTTCCTCGTCACCATCGTCGAGCGCGAACCGCTGCTTGCCGGTACCGGCAACTGGGCGTTTGCGCTGGTGGGGCTTTCCGCAGCACTGACGGTCGTGATATGGGACTTCGTCGCCCGGCGGCTGGGCTACCTGGGGGCGCTGGGGCTTGCCATGGCCATTCAGGTGGTGGGGATCTGGCTTCCGCTCTGGAGCACGAGCCTGGCCGCGCTGCTGCTGAGCGCAGTGCTTTATGGCGGCACCTTTCTGGGCTGCGTGTGTTTGGTGCTGACCATGGCCGGGCGGCTTTATCCGGATAACCCGGCAAGGCTGATGGGCCAGCTGACACTGGCCTACGGCGCGGCGCAAATCATCGCGCCGGCGGTGACCGGAACGCTTGCCGAAGCCGTGGGCGACTACCGGCTGGGGCTGTGGCTGGCCGGCGCGTTGGTGGCGCTGGGCGCGGTGATTCTGCTCATACTCAAGCGCGTGGATCACACCGCCCAGGGCCTGGACGCCGAGGCGCGCGCGCTCTAGCGCAAAACCCCTGGGCTTTTACGTCCAAATCCGCCAGGATGTCGCCTTTTTTTCAAGGCAGGGGAAAAGGCATGGCGTCTTCTGAACAACCGCGCGCGCAGTGGCTGGGCCGCTGGGGATTTCTGCTGGCGGCGACCGGCTCCGCAGTGGGGCTTGGCAACGTCTGGAAGTTTCCCTATATGACCGGCGAGTACGGCGGCGGCGCCTTCGTGCTGGTGTATCTGATCTGCATTCTGGCCGTGGGCGTGCCGGTGATGATGGCCGAGATCGCCTTTGGCCGGCGCGGCCAGGGAAGCCCGGTCGACGCCTTTCGCCGCATGGCAACCGGCTCCGGGCGCTCACCGGCGTGGTCGGTGCTGGGCTGGATGTCGATGCTCGCCGGCTTCATGATCCTGTCGTTTTATGTGGTCGTGGCGGGCTGGTCGTTCTCTTACCTGTGGAAGACGCTCAGCGGCGGGCTCAGCGGTGGCAGTGTCGACGAGCTCGCGGCGGTGTTCGAGGCCAATAACGCCAATCCCTGGAACCTGGGGTTCTGGAGCACGCTGGTGACGCTTGTCACCATGGTGATCGTGGGCAAGGGGGTTCAGGAGGGCATCGAGAAGAGCGTGCGCTGGATGATGCCCGGGCTGGTGCTGATGCTGGTGGTGCTGATCGGCTTCGGCGCGCTCTCCGGCGGCTTCGGTGAGGCTTTTGCGTTTTTGTTTTCGTTCAACACGGGAAGCCTTTCGAGCGCCGGGATGCTGGCCGCGCTGGGACACGCGTTTTTCACGCTATCGCTGGCCGCCGGGGCGATTTTGACCTACGGCAGCTACCTGCCCAAGACCGCCTCCATCGGGCGCACCACGCTCGGCGTCGCGCTGGCGGATACGCTCGTCGCGCTCATGGCCGGTCTTGCCATCTTCCCGGTCATTTTCGCCAACGGCATGGACCCGGCGGGTGGGCCGGGGCTCATCTTCATGAGCCTGCCCGTTGCCTTTCAGGCGATGCCGCTGGGGTCGCTGTTCGGCGCGCTGTTTTTCATCATGCTCTCGATGGCCGCGCTCACCTCGTCGATCTCCATGGTCGAGGCCACGGTCTCCTGGCTTTGCGACAACAAGGGCTTTACGCGCCGCTCGGCGGCCTGGAGCACCGGCATCGTGCTGTGGCTGATCAGCACCGCTGCGATGCTCTCGTTCAACGTGGGCGCGGACTGGACGCTGGCGGGCAAGACCTTCTTTGACTGGCTCGACTATCTGACCTCGCGCTGGCTGATGCCGCTGGGCGGGTTGGGCACCATTTTCGTCGCCGGGTTTTTGCTCAACAAGAACGTGATGCGCGATGAGCTCGGGCTCGGCCCGCGCTTCTATGCGCTGTGGCTATTGATGGCGCGCTACGTAAGCCCCTTGGGCATTCTGGTGATCTTTGCCGACGTGCTGGGGCTTTATAGCGTCGTGTTCGCTCAGCACTGGCCGTACCTGCTGGGCGTTCTGCTGCTGATGATTCTGGTTGGGGAGCGTTTAAGCCCGCGTCTGCGTCAGGCGCTCGCGCCGCGCTGATCGTTCGATGCCATCTCGAAGCGCTGCCCGGCGATGAACTCATGGGTCAGCGGTGTCTGGCAGCGGGCGAACACCTGGCGTAAAAATCGCTTGCGCGCGCCGCGGTAGCCGCCGCTCAACAGCGCCGCTTGGGTCAGGTTTTCCAGAAGCGGTGCGCGCTCGCCCTCGTCAAGTCGCGCAAACTCGTCCAGAGCGCTTGGCCACGCCACGGTCAGGGCGCTGGGAGCGCCTGGAAGCGTGGCCAATACGCGCGAAAGCAGCAGCACCAGGTTCGGATGGGGGTGCTGGTTGCGCATGATCATTTCGCCCACGCCCTGGGCGAGCAGGCGGCGGATGTGTTCCGGAGCGCGCTCGATGCGCGGCATCAGTCGGTCGATGCGCTGGGGGCCCAGGGCGAGCAGGCAGGCATCCTCGGTCACGCGGGCGGCGATCCAGGCATTCCATAACGCGTAGAGCGGCGCGACAAAAAAGGGAACGAAGCCGCGCAGGGTCAGCCGCCCGAGCAGGCGGCGCATGACCATGCGAAGCAGGAAACTGCTCAGGCTGACCTTGAGCCGGTAGAGCAGGGCGCGCAGCGTCAGCTTCCAGCCGCGAAGATACGCGTGCGGGTCGACGCCATAAACGGGGCTACCGGGGCTTGGGTACTCCAGCGCCACCCGGGCTGCGCCCTGCAGGGTCAGCTCCACCGTGGGGGTCTGGGGCGAGCGGTGGCGGTAGTCGAGTCCGCAAAAGTGCATCATGCGCGCTACGCCGCGCAGCGAGTTCCAGTAAAGAAAGCCGATTTCGAGCAGCGTGACCACGCCGGCGAACGCCAGGTAGCCGCTCCAGTAGGGCAGCTGTTCGCGAAGCGACAGCGCCTCCCAGTCGTCGACGAGTATCTCGCGCATCCACCACTCGGCGCCGCCGATCAGCGTGCCCGAGACGATTCCCGCCAGCGCCGCCCAAACGATCACCCAGCGGCGGCTTCTTTTCACAGCGTCCATGTCCGGGGCGCCCAGCGCTTTATGGCGGGTCAGGCGGCGGCCGATGTAGCGGCTTGCGAAACGCTGGATACGGTCCGGGGCGGGGGCGAACTCCCTGTCGGGGCGGGTAAGCGGCATGAGATATAACGTAACTTCGAGTAGGCCCTTTAGGGTAGCGGCTTCTTCCGCTCGGCACACGCCTCGATGGCCCCTGGATGGGTGCCAGCTTTCATCAGCTCGCCCCAGCGGGTGGTGAAGCGGTTCGAGCGGTGGCCGCAGCGCAGGTGCCAGGACGCCTCTTCCGGCTCGACGCCAAAGCGCACCTTGTTCTGGCCCATGCGCCGGTTGATGTCGTCGAGTGTAGCCATCAGCGCCGGATGATGACGGTGGCGCGGCGGCTGGTGCAAAAGCGAGAGCTGATACTGCTCGGCGTCGACCAGATCCAGCAGCATTACGCCGGCCTTCATGAAGCGGTGATCCGGCCGGTAGATCTGCTCGAGCCCCTCGCGCACCGCGGCCAGCACCACGCGGGTGTCGTCGCTGGGAGCGGCGAGCGGAATCATGGCGTGGGGAAAATACTGCGGCTGGTCCTGGCGGTGACGGTTGGTGGCGAGAAAGATCATCACCGCCCGGGTCAGGCTTCGCTGCTCGCGTAGCTTCTCGGCGCTGCGCTGGGCGTGGCGGCTCAGCGCGCTGTACACGTCGGCCTTGTCGCCGGTGGGCCTGCCGAAGGAGCGCGAGGTCATGATGCGCTGGCGCGGCTCGTCCACCGCGTTCATGGAAAGGCACGGCGTGCCGCGAAGCTCGAGCGCCGTGCGCGCCAGCACCACGGAGAAGCGCCGGCGAAGGTCGTGGTGGTCGCACTCGCGCAGATCCCAGGCGGTGTGAATGCGCTGCACCGCCAGCCGCTCGGCCAGCCGCCGCCCGATGCCCCACACCTCGCCTACCGGAAGCTCTTTTAATAGCGCCGCGGTCTCTCTGGACGCGGCGTCCAGCAGGCAAACGCCCTGGTAGCGCGCGCGCTTTTTGGCGGCGTGGTTGGCCAGCTTGGCCAGCGTATGGGTCGGGGCAAGCCCGACGCAGACGGGAAGCCCCAGGTGGCGGCGGATTCGGCGGCGAAGTGCCTCTCCTACCGCCTGGCACTGCTCGGGTGAGAGCCCGTCCAGATAAACGAACATTTCGTCGATCGAGTAGGGCGCCACCGCCGGGCAGGCGTCGCGCAGAAGCTGGCAGAGCCTTCCTGACATGTCGCCGTAGAGTTCGTAGTTCGATGACTTGAGATGAATACGCCCCGCGCGGCGCAGCCCCTCGAGCTTGAACGCCGGCACGCCCATGGGGATCTCCATGGCCTTGAGCTCTTCCGAGCGGGCGATGATGCAGCCGTCGTTGTTGCTCATGACGCCCACCGGCTGGCCGTCGAGCTCGGGCTGGAAAACGCGCTCGCAGCTGACGTAGAAGTTGTTGGCGTCGACCAGGCCGATCACGACACGTACTCGTGAATCACCGCGCGCACCACGCCCCACAGCTGGCACTCGGTGCCCGATAGCGGCAGCGGTGGGTAGAGCGGGTGGGCGGAGCATAGGTGCGGCGTGCCCTGGTAGAGCGCGTAGCGCTTGATCAACACCTCGCCCTCGAGCAGCGCCACCAGAATGTGCCCAAGGCGCGGCTTGATGCTGCGGTCCACGACCAGCAGGTCGTCGTGGAAAATGCCCCAGCCTTCCATGCTGTCGCCGATCGCCGTCAGGTAGAACGTTTGCGTCGGGTTCTTGATCAACCGCGTGTTCAGATCCAGCGTGCGCTGCTCGTAATCCTGGGCCGGCGAGGGAAATCCGCTAAAGCCGGCACGCGCGTACAGGGTGGGAAACGCCAGCGGTTGAAAGGTTAACGGCCAGGCTGTCGCAACGTGGGCGGGTTGAGACGGCATCGTGACGTCCTCGAACAATCAAGTGGTGTATGTATATACAGTATTATTATTCGAGTCTTGAAATGCAAGGTTGAAGCCGTACCCGGTTTTCAACGTGCCCCGTTTTCAACGTGCGAGCCAAAGCCCCACGACGATGGCGCTGGTAACGGCGATGAAAAAGACGGCATTGCGGGCGCGGGTATCACGGCGAGGTTTCATAACGGTACTCATCTGGCGAAGGGGTGGATGACGGTTGGCGTATCAGCGCGTGTCGAGCGTGGCGCGCAGAATTTTGAAAACGCGGCGCTCCAGGCACCGGGCCCGGCATGGTAACGTTTACGCCATAAGGCGTCATCAAACGAAAAACGCGCACACGGAGAGAACGCTTATGGTGGAGGTGGCAAGCACCGCGCCCAGGCCCCTGTCGCTGGCCAGTGGCCGCCTGGCGGGCCTTGCATGGGGAAGCGTCGAGGCGCCGGTCTGGGTGGCGCTGCACGGCTGGCTGGACAACGCCGCAAGCTTCACGCGCCTGGCCCCGCATTTGGCGCGCGCGCTCGGCGTTCGCATCGTCGCGCTCGATTTTCGCGGCCACGGCCACTCCGCCCACGGGCCCGACCAAACCGACTACGCGCTGTGGGACTACGTTTTCGATGTGCTCGACGCGCTGGACGAGCTGGAAATCGAACGCGCCACGCTTCTGGCTCACTCGATGGGGGCGGCGGTGAGCTGCCTGCTGGCCGCCGCGCTGCCCGAACGCGTAGAGAAGCTGCTGCTCATCGACGGACTGGGGGCGCTCAATACCGAGGCCGAGCAGAGCACCGAGCAGCTGAGAAAGGGGCTTTTGGCCCACCGACGTCAGGCGTCGCGCACGCCGCGCTACGCGGATATTGATCGCGCGGTAGGCGCGCGGGTGGCCGGCGGCGTGACGCCGGTGAGTGCGTCGACCATCACCCCGGTGGTCGAGCGTAATACCCGGGCAAGCTCCCAGGGCGATCTCGAGATGCGCACCGACGCGCGCCTGCTCAAGCCGTCGCTGGTGCGCTTTACGCCGGAGCAGGTGCTGGCGATGCTGGCGAGTATTCAGGCGCCAGTACTGCTGATCGAGGGCGATCGCGGCATTCTGGGCGAGCGCCACTGGGCGCACAAGGCCCGCCAGCAGGTGCCTGATTTGACGCGGCAGGTGCTTTTGGGTGGCCATCATCTGCACCTGGAGGCTGAGGCCGTCGAGGCCGTCGCGGCCACCATCGTGGATTACTGCAAACGCCAGATGATCGTGTAAAACGGAACAGATCGGAACGTCGAATGAGCAAGCCAACAGAGCAAGCGTTAAGCCATATTTCTCCTCAACAAGACGGTCACGGCAAGAAGGTCGCCCTGGTGCTGGGCAGCGGCGGTGCCCGCGGCTATGCCCATATCGGCGTGATCGAAGCGCTCGAGGCACGCGGCTTCGAGATCATTTCGATCGCCGGCTGCTCCATGGGCGCGCTGATCGCCGGCATCTACGCATCGAACAAATTGGCCGAGTACCGCGAGTGGGTCTGCAACCTGGACTACCTGGACGTGTTGAAACTGGTCGACGTGACCTGGAGCCCGATGGGCGCAATGCGCGCCAACAAGGTGATGAACAAGCTCGAGGCGCTGATCGGCGATACGCTAATCGAGGATTTGCCCATTCCAGTGACCACGGTGGCAACGGATCTTGTCCGCCAGCGCGAAGTCTGGTTTCAGCGCGGCCCGCTTTTGCGCGCCATTCGCGCCTCGATCGCCGTGCCGGGGGTGATCACCCCGGTGCATCTGGGCGATCAGGTGCTGGTCGATGGCGGGCTTTTGAATCCGCTGCCGATGATGCCGATTCTCTCCGCCCACGAGGCGGATCTGGTCGTGGCGGTGAACGTCACTGCCCAGAGCCCTCAGCCCGTAAGCCTCGAGGAGCTTCTGCCCGTCGATGAGCAGGACGAGCGCACGCGCCTTGAGCGCGACCACGACGCCAACCTGGGCGGCTGGATGGACGGGGTGCGCGCGGCGACGAAACGGCTATGGGACGGCTTTGGTGCCCAGGACGACGAGTGGGTCGAAGAGGAGAGCATCGAGGCGCGTGGGCAACGCGAGTGGGGCAAGCTCGACATGATTCTGGAGTCCTTCGATATCACCCAGGCGGCACTGGCCAAGTACAAGGTAGCGGGCTACCCGCCGGACGTGCTGATCGAGGTACCGAAAACGGTGTGCAGCACTTATGAATTTCACCGCGCCCGCGACCTGATTCGCCTTGGCCGCCATCTGGCCGACGAAGCGCTTGAGCGGCGCATGCCGGGCATTGCCTCGGACGCTGCCGAGTAGCCGCTAGCGGCCACGCTTTCGCAGCAGCACATAAACCGCGCCGGTGCCGCCGTCGGCGTCCACCGCCGAGCAAAACGCCAGCACCCCGGGCCACTCTCTAAGCCAGGCGTTGGTGTGGCTTTTCAGCACCGGAAAATCCGCCGTCGCGCCCCACGCCTTGCCATGGACCACCAGCACGCAGTGAAGATGCTGGGCGGCGGCGTCGGTCAGAAAACTTTCGAGCTCCAAACGCGCCTCTTCCAGGGTGTAGCCGTGAAGATCCAGTCCCGCTTGCCAGGAGGTTTGGCCGCGTTTGAGCTGGCTGAAGGTGCGGTAGGGCAGATCGGTCACGCAAAACTCGAGATACTCCGATGGGCGCACCGCCTCGACCCGGCCATCGGAGGTGCGCCCGGTCGTGACCTGAGCGTCCTGCTTGACCGCCGCCTGGCGGCGCGCGGCCTGGGCGTCGCGCTCGCGTTTGGGCCGGCCGGGGTCGGCCAGGTCGCTTTTGATCTGGCGCACCCCCGCCTCCTGGAGCGCCTGGCGAAAGGCGCTGATCTCTTCATCGTTGGGCGAGTGGCGGCGTCGCGACATGAAAGGCTCACAAAAAATGAAAAACGGCGGTGTGGACGATGGCGTGAACGGCACAGTATAGCGGCCCTGGCGGCGCTGTGAACCGGGCGACGACGAAGGTACAATCATTTCCCGATGTTAAGCCAACGACGTTTTTCACGTTTCACCCCTTGATGGGCCGGAAGCCCGACGCTTTCGGCTCGCCTGGCCAGGAGCCCTTGTGACCACGCACCTCAATGCCGAGACTTCTCCCTCAACGCTTTCCCTGCCGGAGTCGGCGCTGGCCAGCGATCTGATCACGCTGCGCGACTATCTGCGCTGGGCGACCAGCGAGTTCTACGTCGCTGGTTTGCACTACGGCCACGGCACCGACTCGCCCTGGGACGAAGCGGTGGCGCTGTGCCTGGGCGCGCTGCACCTGCCCTGGAACGTCGACCCCGGCGTTCAGGATGCGCGCCTGCTGCCCGTCGAGCGCCAGCGCATCATCGAGCTGGTGCGCCGGCGGATCACTACTCGGGCGCCGCTGCCGTACCTGCTGGGCGAGGCGTTCTTCGCCGGTTTTCCTTTCGATGTCGATGAGCGCGTGCTGATTCCGCGCTCGCCGATCGCCGAGCTGATTCTCGACGGTTTCGGCGCCTGGTTCGACGAGGAACCGCCGGCGCACGTGCTCGATCTGTGCACGGGCTCGGGCTGCATCGGTATCGCCACGGCCCTGGTGCTGCCCACCAGCCACGTGACGCTGGCGGACTTGAGCCCCGATGCGCTGGCGGTGGCGAAGCAGAACATCACCCGCCACGACGTCGGCGACCGGGTGCGCGCGGTCGAATCCGACGTCTTCGACGGGCTCTCGGGCCAGCGCTTCGATCTGATCGTCTCCAACCCGCCCTACGTCGATGCGCGCGATTTGGCCACCATGCCCGCGGAGTTTCGCCACGAGCCGGCGCTGGCGCTTGGCGCAGGCTCTGATGGGCTCGACATCGTGCGGCGCATTTTGCGCCAGGCGCGCAATCACTTGACCGACGACGGCTGGCTGATCGTCGAGGTCGGCAACTCCGATCGCCACGTCGAGGCGGCCTTTCCCGAGGTCGGCTTCATGTGGCTTGAATTCGAGCACGGCGGCCAGGGCGTCTTTGCCATCAGCGCCGCGGAACTCGACGCCCACGCGGCGTCTTTTGCGTAAGGAACTAGCGACATGTCTGGCAATACGTTCGGCAAGCTTTTCAGCGTGACCACCTTCGGCGAGAGCCACGGCGTGGCCCTTGGCGCCATCGTCGACGGCTGCCCGCCGGGAATCGAGATCAGCGAGCAGGAGCTGCAGGTCGAGCTCGACCGCCGCCGCCCGGGAAGCTCGCGCCACACCACCCAGCGCAAGGAAGCCGACGAGGTTCGCATTCTCTCCGGCGTGTTCGAGGGCAAGACTACCGGCACCTCGATCGGCCTTTTGATCGAGAACACCGACCAGCGCTCGAAGGACTACTCCAAAATCAAGGAGCAGTTCCGCCCGGCCCACGCCGACTACACCTACCACCACAAGTATGGCCACCGCGACTACCGCGGCGGCGGGCGCTCCAGCGCCCGTGAAACCGCCATGCGCGTTGCCGCCGGCGCCATCGCCAAGAAAGTGCTCGCCGCCCAGGGCATTCAGGTGCGCGGCTACATGAGTCAGCTCGGCCCCATCAAGATCGACTTCAAGGGCTGGGAGAGCGTCGAGCAGAACGCCTTCTTCTGCCCGGACCCGGACCGCGTGGCCGAGCTCGAAAACTACATGGACCAGCTGCGCCGCGACCAGGACTCGATCGGCGCCGAGATCACCGTGATCGCCGACGGCGTGCCGGTGGGCCTTGGCGAGCCGGTGTTCGACCGCCTCGACGCGGAGCTTGCCCACGGCCTGATGAGCATCAACGCGGTGAAGGGCATCGAGATCGGCGCCGGCTTTGAAAGCGTGACCCAGCGCGGCACCGAGCACCGCGACGAGCTGACTCCGGAGGGCTTTCTCTCCAACCAGGCCGGCGGTATTCTCGGCGGTATCTCGAGCGGGCAGCCGATCGTCGCGCGCCTGGCGCTGAAGCCGACCTCCAGCATCACCACGCCCGGGCGCTCGATCGACGTGCACGGCGAGCCGGTCGAAGTGATCACCAGGGGGCGCCACGACCCTTGTGTGGGCATTCGCGCCACGCCCATTGCCGAGGCGATGATGGCGATCACGCTGCTCGATCATCTGCTGCGCCATCGCGGTCAGAACGGCGACGTTCGTGTCGATACGCCGCGCCTGAATCAGCGTTAAACCCGAACGCAGGGCGCTGCTACACTTCACACAAGAGCAGACCGCCGCCCCTTCTGGCGGCGAGTCGCCAGAACGCTCAACGGATCACGCGCAATTCAGCCACATCACGCAAGGGGAGTCGGCCATGAAAATCAACGTCGAGTTCGATCTCACGCCGGAAGAGTTTCGCCAGTCGCTGGGCCTGCCCGACGTCGAAGCCTTTCAGCAGCACCTGTTGACCAGCATCCAGCGCCAGATGGAGTCGGGTGTCGAAGGCTACGACCCGATGAGCCTGATGCGCCCGTTTCTGCAGCAGCCGATGATGCAGCAGGGGCTTTCTCAAGGACTCTCCCAGGGGCTGTCCCAGGGCCTTGCCCACTTCGGTACCTACCAGCAGATGATGCTGGATATGCTGAAACAGGCGGGTAACGCCAGCGCCAGCGCGGGAAGCGAGGCGCCCGAGGCCGAGCCGGAGAAGCCGGCATCCAAAGCGCGGGCCAGCGCCTCGTCACGCTCGCGGGCCAAAGAATAGCTCGGGGCTGCGTTGCTAAACGTCAGGGCAATCGTTACGCTGTTTCGATAGCGCCGGGCAAGCGTTCTGGGTTAAAAAGAGGGCGCGCCCTTCTGGTTTGAAAAACGCCGCAAAAGCGGGTTCTGGATGGCGCTGAACGGGCAAGACAACGCGTGGCAAAGCGCTTTGGCCGCAGGCAGGCGTGCCTTCTGCTTTGCTTTCGTGGATCGGAGTACGCGGTATCGCCTTCAAGCGGCGCGTACGAAAAAGCACTACAACACCCATCTGCCAACGTGAATGCCGCCTCATTGCCTTGAAAGGAGACAGGACCATGCAGGATAAAATGTTCGACGCCTTCAGTAGCCAGACCCGCCAGATGTTCGAGCCGATGCGCAAAATGAACTCGCTGATGCTCGACAACATGGAAAAACTCACCCACTACCAGCTGGACGCGATGCAGCGCTACAGCCAGATGGGCACCGACCGGCTGCGCAAGGCCACCGATGTCAGCGACGCGGAAAGCCTGAAGAACTTCGGGACCAAGCAAGCCGAGATGATGAAAGAGCTCTCCGAGCAGATGCAGGAAGATGCCCGCGCGATGAGCGAGATGAGCCTGCAGTTCAAATCCGAAATGGAGAAGCTCTTCAGCGACGCTGGCCGCCAAATGAGCGAGCAGGCAAGCAACGCCGGCCAGCAGATGCGTGAACAGGCCAGCGCCGCCGGCGAGCAAATGCGCGAGCAGGCGGGCGGTGCCAAAAGCGACCCCAGCAGCCAGTCCACGCGTAAAAAGTAAACGCTTTCAATACGGCGCCTTCGGGCGCCGTCTTTTTTGGATCCAGGGATAAAGCGCGCACCGAGTGCGAAGTGGGTGCGAAAAGAGAGAGCATGAGGGGAGGGGCTTATGCAGTCAGCGTGGAGTGCGGCGCCGGAAGGGCTCAGCCAGGAAGAGCTGGTGGTCTGGAGAGAGGCGCTTGAGAAAGTCGGCGAGCAGTATCAGGGCCTGATGGAAGAGCTTCTGGCCAAAATGGCGCCGAGCGACGCCGCCGATTCCGTGTACAGCGACATGCGCCAAAGCTTCGAGGCCGCCGCCCGGTCGTTGATGGGTAACCCCACGCTTTTGTGGGAAACCCAGGCGCGGCTGATGCAGGATCAGTGGCTTTTGTGGCAGCAGGGGCTGCGCACGCTCTCCGGGGAGTCGGTGACCCCGCTGATCCAGCCCGCCAGGGGCGATCGCCGGTTCAAGGACGACGCCTGGACCCAGGAGCCGTTCTATCTGGCGCTAATGCAGCAGTACCTGCTGTTTTCGCAGTCCGTCGACGATTTGATCGGCAACCTCGACGGTCTTGAAGGGGCGAGCAAGCGAAACCTCACCTTTTACGCCCGCCAGCTCGTCAGCGCCATGTCGCCGTCGAACTTCATTTCCACCAACCCGGAAGTGGTACGGCGGACGCTGGAAACCAAAGGGCAGAATCTCGTCGAGGGGCTTTCGCGGCTTCGCGAGGACCTGGCCAACTCCGCCGAGGGTATCAACGTTCGCATGACCGACCGCCAGGCCTTCGGCATCGGCGACAACATCGCCGTCACCCCGGGCTCCGTGGTGTATGAAAACGAGCTGATGCAGCTGATTCAGTACACGCCGAGCACGGAGAAAGTGTTCAAGACGCCGCTTTTGATCGTGCCGCCCTGGATCAACAAGTACTACATTCTCGATCTGCGCGAGGACAACTCGCTGGTGAAGTGGCTCGTCGACCAGGGCCACACGGTATTTCTGATCTCCTGGCGCAACCCGGGGCCCGAGCAGCACGACATCACCTGGGCGGATTACATGCAGCTGGGGCCCATCAGCGCCATGGAGGCGATCGAGCGCGCCTGCGGCGAGAAATCCGTGAACCTGATGAGCTACTGCGTCGGCGGCACGCTCACTGCCTCGACGGTGGCGTATCTCAACAGTACTAGGCGCGGGCGTAAGGTGAAGTCGGTGACCTACATGGCCACGCTGCAGGATTTCCGCGACCCGGGCGACATCGGCGTGTTCCTGAACGAAGGCGTGGTGCAGGGCATCGAGCACTCGATGAACCTCAAGGGCTACCTTGACGGGCGCTCAATGGCTTACACGTTCAACCTGCTGCGCGAAAACGATCTGTTCTGGTCGTTTTTCATCAACAACTACTTAAAAGGCGACGTGCCCGCCGCCTTCGATCTGCTCTACTGGAACACCGACGGCACCAACCTGCCCGCGTCGACCCACGGCTGGTACCTGCGCCACATGTATCTGGAGAACCGGCTGGTCGAGCCCGGCGGCATCGAGCTCGACGGCGTGAAGATCGACCTTTCGAAGGTTTCCACGCCGAGCTACTTCGTCTCTACGAAAGAGGACCACATCGCCAAGTGGAACAGCACCTACTTTGGCGCGCTTTTGCCCAAGGGGCCGGTGACCTTCGTGCTGGGCGGCTCCGGCCACATTGCCGGTATCGTCAATCCGCCGCACAAGCAGAAGTACGGCTACTGGACCAACGATGCACTTCCCGCCGAGCCTGAGCAGTGGCTCGAAGGCGCCCAGGCGCACGAAGGCTCCTGGTGGCCGCACTGGCAGGCGTGGATGACCCAGAATGGCTACGCCGATACGCAGAAAACCGTGGCTGCCCGCGTACCCGGCAGTGGCAAGCTCAGCGTGATCGAAGCCGCGCCCGGGCGCTACGTGCGCCAAACCATTCCCGAGGTGCTGGGAGAAGTGCCGTCTGAAGAAGCACCTGCAGAGGCGCCTGAAACCACCTCCAACAATGGCCCAAACGACACAGGCAGCGAGCCGACCAGCGCATAGCCGCCAGCGCATTCAAGGCCCGGCACCGCCGGGCTTTTTTACGCGCGCCGTTAACGGACAAATTGTCGCATTGCGGTGGCAGCGGCGCCAAAGAGCGCTAAGGTAGTAGCCATCAACAAAGCGCTTTGGGCGCTGTCGTTTCGATTCAACACTCAGGAGCCTCGTCATGGCGAACGTTTTATCCAATACCCCACGTCCGCTCGTGTCAGCGCTGCTCGGCGCCGCCGTGTTGCTGGGCGCGGCGAGCGCTCAGGCAAGCGATATCAGCGTGTCCAACGCGCGCCTGAGCCTGCTGCCCGGTAATACCCCAGGGGCCGGCTATTTCGATCTCGAGAACGCCGGCGACGAGGCGGTCACGCTCACCGGCGCTGATACCGAGGCGTTCGAGGCGGTCGAGATGCACGAAAGCAGCGAGCACGAGGGCATGGCGCACATGCAAAGCGTCGAGAATGTCGAAGTCGAGGCGGGAGAAACCTTCAGTTTTGCCCCGCGTGGGCATCACCTGATGTTCATGGAGCGCGTGGTGCCGCTCGCCGTGGGCGACAGCGTCGAGGTGACCCTCGAGTTCGATGGCGAAACGCTGCCGGTGACCTTCGAGGTCGTCTCGCCCACCTCGCTTTGATACGCGCCGCCTGGAGGATCGCCGAGAACGTGACCATCGCAAGGAGAGTACCGAGTATGCAAAAAGTCGCGTGGCCGCTGCTGGCGGTCGCCTTGCTGGCCGGGTGTAGCGACGAAGAGTTTCGCACCACGGATATCGAAGAGATTATGCCGCCGCTTCAATTCTCGCTGACCAACGACGACGGCGAGCCCGCTCGCGCCGAGGAGTATCGGGGCAAGACGACGCTGGTGTATTTCGGTTACACCCAGTGCCCGGACGTCTGCCCGCTGACGCTGGCACGCTTCGCCTCGATATTCAATGAGCTCGATGACGACGAGCGCGACGACGTACAGATGCTGTTGATCTCCGTGGACCCGAACCGGGACACGCCGGAGGTGCTCAAGCGCTATACCGACGCCTTCGGGCCGGAATTCACCGGGCTGACCGGCGACAAGGAAGAGATCGACGCGCTGACCAACCGCTACCGTATCGCCTACAGCTTCGAGGAGCCCAACGAGCGCGGGGACTACATCGTCAACCACTCCAGCGCCGTGTTCGCCTTCAACGATGAAGGCCAGCCGCGCTTTCTGGTGCGCGACCCGCATTCGAATCAGGACGTGCTGGCCGACCTTCGCCGCGTGATCGACGAAGGCTAAGCGCTTATGCGCTCAACGCAAAAAAGCGCCTTGAAAAGGCGCTTTTTTTGGATACGACCATCATCGAACAGCAATCATTGAACAACCGTGATCGAGCAGTGACCGGTTTGCGTCAGCAGACCGACGAGAGCCCGCAGTTGGCGGTGTAGGCGCGGGAGTTCACGTCCAGAATCAGGCGATGGTTGGTGGTGTCGTAGAAAAACGAGGCGAGGCCCTTGTCGGACTCGGCGGTCTGGTAGAGCCCGCACACGCCGTAGCCGTACTGCACTTCCTGCAACTGGGTAAGCTCGACGCTTGCGGAGGTCGCAAGCTCGGCGGCGATCGCCTGGCGAATCTCGTCGTCCACCTTGTTGGCGGAGAGCGCCTGATTGCCAAAAATCACCGCCCCGATGACCGCCGTAAAGGCGAGCGGGGCGACGATCAGCAGTAGAAACGGGCGAGAAGTAGTCATGGCGTCATTATGCCAGCGCCCCAAAGCCGGTCAAGCGCCCCGGCTGCTCCATAATGCCGCACCCTGGTGCTTAAAGCAGCGTCGTGCGCGTGCGCCGGGTCACCACGCCTGACGCGCCCATCAGCGCGGCCAGAAGCCAGGCCGGCCAGCTGCCCAGGCGGGTGAAGGGCGTTTGCCCCGTCATGGCGTAGAACTCGCCGGTCAGCGCCGTGGCTTCGAACTGCGGCGCGCGGCTCACCAACTGGCCGTTGGCGTCGATGATCGCGGTAATGCCGTTGCTGGTGGCGCGCAGCACATAGCGGCCGTTTTCCAGCGCCCGCAGGCGCGCCATTTGCAGGTGCTGGTGCGGGCCGATCGAGGCGCCGAACCAGGTGTCGTTGGAAATCGTGACGATCACATCGCTCTCCAGCGCCCGGCTGGCCACCAGCTGTGGATAAATTATTTCATAGCAGATCGCGTTACCGATGCGCAGATCGCCGACCTGCATCGGCACCTGCACTGCATCGCCTTTGGTGAAGCTCGACATGGGGAGGTCGAAAAAGTCGATCGCCCCACGCAGAAGGCTCTCCAGCGGCAGGTACTCGCCAAAGGGCACCAGATGCGATTTCTGGTAGCTGCCGGTGACGTTGCCTACGCCGATCACGCTGTTGAAGTAGCGATTCTCTTCGTCCAGCTGAACGATGCCGGTCAGAAGCGACGTGTCCGGCGAGAGCGTGGCCTGGATGCGCTCGAGCACCGGCCGCGCCTGGTACTCGAACATCGGTACCGCGGTTTCCGGCCAGAGGATCAGCTCGGCATCGTCAGCGACCGAGCGGGTCAGCTCGCTGTAGATGTTGGCGGCGGCGCGCTGGCCTTCCGGCGTCCACTTGATCAGCTGGGAAAGATTGCCTTGTAACAGCGCCACACGCGTCGGCGTGGCGGCCGGCGTGGTCCACTGGCCCGGAAGCGCCAGCGGTATCAGCCAGATCGCCGCCAGCGGTAGCGCCATCCAGAAGCGCCGGCGCAGCACGCCGACCAGCAGCGTGGCGCTGAGCGCGACCAGCAGCGACAAGAGATAGACGCCGCCCAGCGGCGCCCAGCCGGCCAGGGGCGAGTCGACGTAGCCCGAGCCCAGCAGCAGCCAGGGAAAGCCGGTGAAGAGATAGGTGCGCAGCACCTCGCCCAGTACCCACAGGCCGGCGAAGCTCAAGAACGTCAGGCGGGTCGCGAAAAAGCGCCGAAACACCCAGAACGTCAGCGCGTAGAAAAGCGCCAGCACCGTCACGAACAGCGCGGTCAGAAATACCGCCAGCGGCACGCCGGTATAGCCGTAGTCGTGAATCGAGACGTAGACCCAGGAGGTACCGCTGGCAAACAGCGCCACCCCGTACGCCCAGCCCTTGAGCGCGGCCTGCGCCGGGGTGAGGCGCTCGAGGCCGAAAAACAGCAGCGCCACGGCGACAGGGCCGAGCCACCACAGCTCGAAGGGAGAGGCGGTCAGCGTAGTAAAGCCGCCGGCCACCAGCGCGGCCAGCAGTTGAAGCGCAAAAGGGGACGTCAACACGGTCGTGTCATCCTGTTAGCGGTGGCGTCAATCGGCGTCGTCGGTATCGGCCGAGCCGGACGCGTCACTGGTGTCAGGATGCGCTTCGAGCAGGCGAATCCGGCGGTTATCGGCGTTGAGCACGGTAAAGCGCCAGCCGCCGAAGCAGGTGTACTCGCCGCGCCCGGGCAAATGGCCGAACTGCTGCATGACCAGCCCACCGACGGTGTCGAACTCGTCGTCGGAAAAGTCGGTATCGAAGCGCTCGTTGAAGTCCTCGATCGGGGTGAGCGCGCGGATGGCGAAATGGCCGTTGTCGAGTCGGCGGATGGCGTCCTCTTCGTCGGTATCGTGCTCGTCTTCGATATCGCCAACGATCTGCTCGAGAATGTCCTCGATGGTGATGATGCCCGCGGTGCCGCCGTACTCGTCGACCACGATCGCCATGTGGTTATGAGTATCGCGAAACTCCTTGAGAAGGCTATTGAGCCGCTTGGACTCGGGAATGAACATCGCCGGGCGCAGCACGTCCTCCAACATGAAGGCGTCGCGGCGCTCCTGGGACTGGGAGAGCAGTGGCAGCAGATCCTTGACTAGCAGGATGCCCTTGATGTCATCGAGGTTCTCACCAATCACCGGGTAGCGCGAATGGCCGGTTTCCTGAATCAGTGGCAGGTAGCCGTCGCTGGCTTGATCGATGGCGATCGCCGAGACCTGGGAGCGGGGAATGAGAATTTCGCGCACCTGCTGGTCGCTGATTTCGAGCGCGCCTTCGATGATCATGATGGCGTCCTGGTCGAGCTTCAGCTTGCCGGCGGTGTGGCGCAGGAAGGTGAGGAGCTCGTCGCGGGAGCTGGGCTCATCGGAGTCACCGGTGAGGGCGCTAAAGAGTTTCTCGAGCCAGGATTTTTGATTGGACGTGCTCGATGGATCTTCGCTCATTGCGTCAGGTCTCTTGGTTACGAACGAGTGTGTCGGACAAATGTGGCGTCAAACGTCGAAAGTGAACGTTATACGCAGTAGGGGTCGGCGATATCAAGGCGGGCCAGAAGCTTTCGCTCCAGCGCCTCCATGACCTCGGCCTCGTCGTCGTCGATATGATCGTACCCCAGCAGGTGCAGCGTGCCGTGAATCACCATGTGGGCGTAGTGATCACTCGGCGATTTCTGCTGCTCGCCGGCCTCGCGGGCGACGACATCATGGCAGATCACCAGATCGCCCAATAGTGGAAGATCCACGCCCGGCGGGCTTTCGAAGGGAAAGGAGAGCACGTTGGTCGGCTTGTCCTTGCCGCGGTAGTCGCGGTTCAGCGCCTGGCTTTCATCGGGTTCGACGAAGCGGATGGTCAGCTCGTGGCGTGAATCCTCCGGGTGCTCGGAAAACACACAGCCCACCCAGTGGGTGAGCTGTGAAAGCGTTGGGAGATCGTCGGCGCTGACCGCCACCTGGCGGTCGATCACGATATCGGTCATCGCCCGCCGTCCCAGCGCGGGGCGCTGTCACGCGCGGCCATTCGGGCTTCGCGCTCCTGCTGGCGCGCTTCGCGCTGGGCGCGCTCTTCGGCTTCCTGCTGGGACTCGAAGGCGTCGTACGCTTCGATGATGCGCTGAACCAGGGGGTGTCGCACCACGTCCTTCGCGGCGAAGTGGGTCACGCCGATCCCCGGTGTGTCCTTCAAAACGTCGAGCACCTGAATGAGCCCCGAGCGCTGGCCCTTGGGCAGGTCGACTTGGGTCACATCCCCCGTGATCACCGCCGTCGAGCCAAAGCCGATCCGGGTCAGGAACATTTTCATCTGCTCCGGCGTGGTGTTCTGGCTCTCGTCGAGAATGATGTAGGCGTTGTTGAGCGTACGCCCGCGCATGTAGGCCAGCGGCGCAATTTCGATCACCTGACGCTCGATCAGCTTGGCGACCTGCTCGAAGCCGATCATCTCGTAAAGCGCGTCGTAGAGCGGCCGCAGGTACGGGTCGATCTTCTGGGCCAAATCGCCTGGCAGAAAGCCGAGCTTCTCACCGGCTTCGACCGCCGGGCGTACGAGTAGAATGCGGCGCACTTCCTGGCTGTTGAGCGCTTCGACCGCCGCGGCCACCGCCAGGTAGGTCTTGCCGGTACCCGCCGGGCCGATGCCGAAGTTGATGTCGTGCTCGCGGATGCTGGTGACGTAGCGCTGCTGGTTCAAGCCACGCGGTTTGATCATGGTGCGTGGCGTGCGCATGATCACGTCACCGCTGCCGTCCTCGCTCTCTTCCTCGTCTTCCAGCGCCTCGAGGCCCGACTCCTGCAGGAACAGGTGTACGGTGTCCGGGGAGAGTTCGCTGGCCGCGGTTTCGCGGTACAGGTGCTCCAGCACGTTCGAGGCCGCCTTGATACGGTTGGCCGGGCCCGCCAGCTGAAAGATGTTGCCGCGGTTTCTCAGCGTGACGTCCAGCCGGTCTTCGATCAGTTTCAGGTGCTCGTCGCGCTGACCGCAAAGGCTTGCTAGCCGCTGCGGATCGTTGGGTTCAAGGCTTAAAGTGATGATGCGGTTGGCCTGAGAGGATGGCTGGCTCAAAAGTTGTCGACCCGTTCGTTGATGTGTGTAACTCAGAGCTTAATGCCCAGGCGGGACCTGGGCAATTACCTGGGCTAAATCAGCCTCAATATCGCTCGGGAGAGGCGAGCTCGCCGCGCAGTGAGTTGGGCAGCGCTTCGGTAATCTCGACATCGACGAAGTAGCCGATCAGCTCTGCCGGGTTGGCGGCGCGAAAGTTCACCACGCGGTTGTTCTCGGTGCGCCCGGAGAGCTGGCCCGGGTCCTTCGGCGAGAAGCCGGTGACCAGAATGCGCTGGGTCGAGCCCACCATGCGTCGGCTGATCTGCCCGGCCTGCTGCAGAATGCGGTCCTGCAAAATCTTCAGGCGCTGCTTCTTGACGCTCTCCGGGGTGTCATCCTCGAGGCCGGACGCCGGGGTACCCGGGCGCGCCGAGTAGACGAAACTAAAGGAGTGGTCGAAGCCGATACGGTGGATCAGATCCATCGTGTCCTCGAAATCCTGCTCGGTTTCACCGGGAAAGCCGATGATGAAGTCCGACGAGAAGCTGATGTCCGGGCGGTTGGCGCGGATACGCTCCATCTTGGCGATATACTCGTCGCGGGTGTGGCCGCGCTTCATCGCCGACAGAATCGCATCAGACCCGGACTGTACCGGCAGGTGCAGGTGGCTCACGAGCTCCGGAATCTCGGCGTAAGCCTCGACCAGGCTCTCGGTGAACTCCACCGGGTGCGAGGTGGTGAAGCGCACGCGGTCGATACCTTCCACCGCCGCCACGCAGGCGATCAGCTCGGCCAGATCGATCTCTTCACCGAGCTGGTTGTCGCCACGGTAGGCGTTGACGTTCTGGCCCAGCAAATTGATCTCGCGCACGCCCTGGTCGGCCAGGTGAATGACCTCGTCCATCACCGCCTCAAAAGGCCGCGAGACCTCTTCGCCGCGGGTGTAGGGCACCACGCAGAAGGTGCAGTACTTCGAGCAGCCTTCCATGATCGACACGAACGCCGTCGCGCCGTCGGAGGTGGGCTTTGGCAGGTGGTCGAACTTCTCGATTTCCGGGAAGGTGACGTCCACCGCGGCGATCATGTTGCCGCCGGAAGCCGCCGCATCGCTGCGCGCATCCATCATCGCTGGAATGCGGTGCAGCGTTTGCGGGCCGAACACCATATCCACGTGGGGCGCGCGCTTTCTCAGCGCCTCGCCTTCCTGGCTCGCCACGCAGCCGCCAACCCCGATCACCAGATCCGGGTTGGCGTCCTTGAGCTTTTTCCAACGCCCCAGCTGATGAAACACCTTTTCCTGGGCCTTCTCGCGAATGGAGCAGGTATTGAGCAGGATTACATCGGCTTCTTTCTCGTTGTCGGTGAGTTCCATTTGATGGGACTCGCCCAGCAGGTCCGCCATACGAGAGGAGTCGTATTCGTTCATCTGGCAGCCGTGCGTTTTGATGAAGAGCTTCTTCGCCATCGGTACCTGTCGTCTATGAATCGTCTGGGACGAAAATGAATGAAATATCGGTCGGGCACAGGCGCGTGCCGGTGCGTTTAGAGTGGCAGTCATTATACGGATACAACAAACCAGCGGCTAGCGCTGTACAATCGATACTTGACCCAGGCGTTTCTATGAGTATACTACGCACCGTGTTTGAGCAGTTCCTCGATAGCTCAGTTGGTAGAGCAAATGACTGTTAATCATTGGGTCACAGGTTCGAGTCCTGTTCGAGGAGCCAACATCTGGCTCGCCTCAAACGCCTTAGCAAAAGCGGTAGCATAAGCAGTTCCTCGATAGCTCAGTTGGTAGAGCAAATGACTGTTAATCATTGGGTCACAGGTTCGAGTCCTGTTCGAGGAGCCAACCGCCGCTAAGCACCGATTTCAAGACGTTCCCCGATAGCTCAGTTGGTAGAGCAAATGACTGTTAATCATTGGGTCACAGGTTCGAGTCCTGTTCGGGGAGCCAATCTCGTCTTTTTTAACCGCACGCCGGTTCTGCAGTTCATCTTCGTTCGATTCAACTGACTCCTTTGCCTCTCTGGCAGTCATTACAGGCCTTTTCCAGCGCCTGATATTTGCGTGTCCTTAAAACGCTCTTATCCTTCTTCACGCTTCAGTACGCTCGTGCGGGCATGAAAAAAGCCGCACCCTCGAAAGGGCGCGGCTGATTCGAGTGGCTCCGGCGCTTAGCGCTGGGCCATGCGCTGGGCGTTTTTCATGTGGGTGTAGTCGAGCATGATCTCGGCGGCTTCGAGCACGTGGGCGCGGTCCACCGGCATCTCTTCATCCTCTTCCTCGGTTTCGTCGATCGGCTCGCCGCTGGCGTTGTCCATGCGGGCGTCTAGCCACTCGTCGAGCTCCGGTAGGTTCAGCGCCCGGCGGCGCTGGTTTTCCAGCGAGAGCTGCTCGGCTTCCTGGGCTTCCAATTCGCGCTGGCGCTGCTCGCGGTTCAGGCTCACGGTGGTGTGCTGTTCGCGAAGCTGGCGGGCGAGCGTCGACTGGCGCTCCAGATAGCGGAAGTTCGGGTTCTCGGCGGCGCGCTTTTGATGGCGCATGGTCAGCGCGGGAATGAAGTCCTCCGGGTTGCCGTAGCGGCGATACTGCACGTTTTGCACCGTATCCCAAGCCAGGGCGTTATCGAGACTGCTCTCGCCGATGCGCTCCGGGTCGATCAGGCTGGGGAACGTGATATCCGGTTCGACGCCGCGGTTTTGCGTGCTATCTCCCGAAATGCGGTAGAACTTGGCGCGGGTCAGCTTGATCTGGCCGTGGCTCAGTTCGTTGAGGGTTTGAACGGTGCCCTTGCCGAAGGTGTCGGCGCCGACCACCAGGCCGCGGCCGTAGTCCTGAATCGCGCCGGCAAAGATTTCCGAGGCGGAGGCCGAGAGGCGGTTGGTGAGCACGGTGAGCGGGCCGTCGTAGAGCGTACCGGCATCGGTGTCGCCGTAGAGCTGGATGCGCCCCTGGGCGTCGCGCACCTGCACGGTCGGACCGCGGTCGATGAACAGCCCAATCAGCGAGTTGGCTTCCTGCAGCGCGCCGCCGCCGTTGTTGCGCAGATCCAGCACGATGCCCTCGACGTTTTCCGCCTTGAGCGCTTCGATCTCCTTGGCAACGTCGCGCGTGGTGCTGCGATACTCCTCTTCGCCCGCCTGCCAGGCGTCGAAGTCGACGTAGAAGGTGGGCACGTCGATCACGCCGATCTTGTGCGGCTCACCGTCGCGCTCGACCTCGATCACTTCGCTCTGAGCGGCCTGATCTTCGAGGCTGACCGTGTCGCGGGTGATCTCGACGATGTGCGAGCGGGTCATGTCGACCGCCTGGGCGGGCACCACGTCCAGGCGCACCGTGGAGCCTTTTGGCCCGCGGATCAGATCGACCACGTTGTCCAGGCGCATGCCCACCACGTTGACCATTTCGCCCTCGTCCTGTCCCACGGCGACGATACGGTCGGCGGGTTCCAGCACGCCGGCGCGCTCGGCGGGACCGCCGGGCACCAGGCTTGCGACTTTCACGTACTCGCCGTCGGCCTGCAGCAGCGCGCCGATGCCCTCCAGTGACAGGCTCATCTGAATATCGAAGGATTCGCTCTGGCGCGGTGAGAGATAGCCGGTATGGGGGTCGATGGTGCTGGAGATCGCCGCCATCAAAATGCCGAACACGTCTTCGGATTCGGTCTGCTCCAGGCGCGTGAGCTGGCCTTCGTAGCGCTGGCGCAGATTATCTTCGATCTCCTCTTCGTCCTGGTCGGCCAGCGACAGGGTCAGCGCATCGTTTTCCAGACGCTTGCGCCACAGCTCGTCGAGCTCGCTTTCCTGGGTTGCCCAGGGCGCTTCTTCGCGGTCGACTTCCAGGCGCTCGTCGCTTTGGAACTCGAAGGAGAGGCCGTCGTCCAGGCGGGTCAAGAGCCATTCGAGGCGGTCGGTGTGGCGCTCGCTCAGGCGGTTGTAGAGCTCGAAGGCCTCATCAAGGTCACCTTCGAACAGCACCTGATCCATGTCCTCTTCCAGGTGGCGGTAGGGCTCGATGTCGCGACTGAGCAGATAGCTGCGCTGGTTGTCCAGAATATCCAGATAGCGCTGGAAGGCCTCCTGAGACCACTGCGCGTCGAAGTCGATATTGGCGTAGTGGCCGTAGCGCAGCGCATCCCCAATCTCCACTGCCGCTTGGCGCTGTTCGTCGGTCGGCGCGAGTTGCGCAAGCGCCGGGCTGGCGACGGCCAGCATCACGGCAACGGCGGCCGAGCGCGTAAGCGTTACAAACAAGCTCATCAGTCAGGCTCTCCCGGAATTTATAGTCACTCGTGTCCTCTGGACATTCAGTCAGCCCATGAGTTGCGCAGGCCAAGAGCATTGTAGCAGGTCATTTACTCTGTGATACTCACTGATTTTCTGATAGGGGGCATTGATTTGACCGCGCTCGACACTTCTTTTGATGCGCCGCGTTTGGCGCGGCTGTGCGATTTTCTGGCGGGCTCGCCCACGCCCTGGCACGCGACACGCTCGATGGCTCGTCGGCTCGAGGAAAACGGCTTCATTCGCCTTGACGAGCGCGCCGACTGGACGCTCGAGGCGGGCAAGCGCTACGTCGTGACCCGCAACGACTCCTCGATCATCGCTTTTCAACTGCCCGCCGGCGATAAAAACGGCCTCGAAAGCCTTCGCATGATCGGCGCGCACACCGACAGCCCCGGGCTCAGACTCAAGCCCGAGGCGACCCAGCGCTCGGCGGGCTGGCTACAGCTTGGCGTGCAGGTCTACGGCGGCGTACTGCTCGCGCCCTGGTTCGATCGTGATCTGGGCCTGGCCGGGCGGGTGCACCTTCGCCACGCCGACGGCCGACTCGAAAGCGTGCTGCTCAACGTGGCGGATCCCGTGGCCATGATCCCGAGCCTGGCGATCCATCTGGATCGTGACGTCAACGCCGGCCGAGCGATCAATCCGCAGACCCAGATGGCACCGGTACTGATGCAAAGCGGTGACGCTACGCTCGATTCGCTGTTGAAGGGCTGGCTTGAGCGTGAACACGGCCTCAAGGGCATCGAGATCGTCGATTTCGAGCTCGGCTTTTACGATCTGCAGCCGCCGTCGCTGGTCGGGGTGGGGCGTGAGCTGGTGGCCAGCGCCCGGCTGGATAACCTGCTGTCGTGCTTCATGGGGCTGGAGGCGCTTCTGGCGTGCGACGGTGAGCAGGGCGCGCTGCTCATCGCCAACGATCACGAGGAAGTGGGCAGCGCCAGCGCCTGCGGCGCTCAGGGGCCGTTTTTGGGCGACGTGCTCCGGCGCATCAATGCCCAGGTCGGGAAGGGGGGCGAGGAGGCGCTGATTCAGCTGATTCAGTCGTCCGTGATGATCTCCTGCGATAACGCCCACGCGCTGCACCCCAACTTTCGCGACAAGCACGATGAGCGCCACGGCCCGGCCATCAATGGCGGCCCGGTGATCAAGGTCAACGCCAGCCAGCGCTACGCGACCAACAGCGTCACCGGGGCGCTGTTTCGTGACGTGTGCCGCGAGGCGGGCGTGCCGGTGCAGTCGTTTGTCACCCGCGCCGACATGGGCTGCGGCAGCACCATCGGCCCCATCACGGCCACCGAAATCGGCGTGCCGACCATCGATGTGGGTGTGCCGCAGTGGGCGATGCACTCGATTCGTGAAACCGCCGGTACCCGGGATGTCGAACACCTGACCCGCGCGCTGGTCGCCTTCCTCAATCGCCCAGCGCTTTATTGAGGCGCACACTTTTCACGGGCGCACAAAAAACCCGCTAACCGAAGTTAGCGGGTTTTTTTGAAGCTGGTGGCTACACCCTGATTTGAACAGGGGACCCCATCATTATGAGTGATGTGCTCTAACCAGCTGAGCTATGTAGCCGTTCAACGGGGGCGAATATTACAAAGCGTGCCGCCGCTCGTCAAGTACTTCCTTGTTCGGCGGCGGGTTTATCCGCCGCCGAGTGCGTCAGGCGTTCAATCAAGCGCTAGACGTTGAAGCGGAAATGGATCACGTCGCCATCCTTGACGATGTACTCCTTGCCTTCCAGGCGCCACTTGCCCGCATCCTTGGCGCCCTGTTCGCCGCCGAGTGCGACGAAATCGTCATAGGCGATGACTTCGGCGCGGATGAAGCCTTTCTGGAAGTCGGTGTGGATGACACCGGCGCCTTCCGGGGCGGTGGCGCCCTGTTTCACGGTCCAGGCGCGCACTTCCTTCACCCCGGCAGTGAAGTAGGTTTGCAGGCCCAAAAGGGCGTAGCCGGCGCGAATGACGCGGTCGAGCCCCGGCTCCTCCATGCCCATCTCTTCGAGGAATACGCTGCGCTCTTCGTCGTCGAGCTCGGCGATTTCGGCTTCGAGTTGGTTGCACACCGGTACCACCACCGCGCCTTCCTCTTCGGCAATTTGACGGACGATATCGAGATACGGATTGTTCTCGAAGCCGTCCTCGTTGACGTTGGCGATGTACATCGTCGGCTTCAGGGTCAAAAAGCCGAAGCTCTTCACCTGCTGCTTTTCGTCATCGCTTAGCCCGAAGCTTCGAAGCGGCATGCCCTCGGCCAGGTGCGGCTGGATCCTGTCCAGAATCGTCTTGGTCGCCACCGCATCCTTGTCGCCGCCCTTTACCGAGCGTACCAGCCGCTGACTGGCCTTTTCGACGGTGTCGAGGTCGGCGAGCGCCAGCTCCAAGTTGATGGTCTCGATGTCCGCACGAGGGTCGACCTGGTTGGCTACGTGAATCACGTTGTCGTTATCGAAGCAGCGCACCACGTGGGCAATCGCCTGGGTTTCGCGAATGTTGGCCAAAAACTTGTTACCGAGGCCCTCGCCCTTGGAGGCGCCGGCCACCAGGCCCGCGATATCCACGAACTCCATGGTCGTGGGCAGCACCTTTTGGGGCTTGACGATCTCGGCGAGCTTGTCGAGGCGCGGATCCGGCATCGGCACGATCCCGACGTTGGGCTCGATGGTGCAAAACGGAAAGTTTTCCGCATCGATGCCGGATTTGGTTAGCGCGTTGAAGAGCGTGGATTTGCCTACGTTGGGTAGGCCAACGATACCGCAGTTAAAACCCATGGGAATGTCCTGACCGGGGCGCGCTTGATAGAAAGCCGCCTTGAAATGGAAACGTTTGGCTATTTTACGCTATGGAGCTGGTTCATGGCTTTCGCCCAGTCGCCTTTGAGCGCCAGGGGGAGGGTGGTCTCGCACGCCAGAATGGCATGGTCGATCGCTTCCTGCTCGCTTTTGCCCGGGCGATTTAATACGTAGTGAACCACCTGGCGTGCCTCGCCCGGATGGCCGATACCGATGCGCAGCCGGTGGAAGGCGTTCTGGTTGCCCAGGGCGCTAATGATGTCGCGCAGGCCGTTATGGCCGCCGTGGCCGCCGCCGGTCTTGAAGCGCGCCTGGCCCGGCGGCAGGTCGAGCTCGTCGTGCACGACCAGCAGGTTGTCCGGGGCGAGCTTGAAAAACTGGCAAAGCGCGGCCACTGAGGCGCCGCTTCGATTCATGAAGGTGGTGGGGTTCAACAGGTGAAGTTCATGACCGTCGAGCTGCGCCTTGGCATAGCGCCCGAGGAACTTCTTTTCCGGGCGAAGCTCGGTATGGGCACGTCGCGCCAGCGCGTCCACCAGCCAGAACCCGGCGTTGTGGCGCGTCGCGTCGTACTCGGGGCCGGGATTGCCCAGCCCAATGATCGCCGTTACCTGGCTCATGTTCCCACCTCCAACGTTCAAAAGTGTCTCGGCCGCTGGCCCGACAAAAAAAATCAAGCGCCGAAGCGCTTGATTTTAGCATTCATGGGCCATGCGGGCATGGCCCAATCTGCACGGGGGTAAAGAGGACTGCGCTTACTCGGCGCTGCCTTCTTCGCCTTCCCCTTCTTCCTCGTCTTCAACACGATCCTTGATCGCGGTGATGTTGAGGATGGCGTGGTCGTGCTCTTCGCCGTGGGCAAGATCCACGGAAGAAACGCCGGCCGGCAGGGTCAGGTCGGACAGGTGCAGGGTGGTACCCAGCTCGACGCTCGAAATGTCGACTTCCAGGTAGTCCGGCAGGTCTTTCGGCAAGCAGCTGATCGCCACTTCGTTGTTCAGCACGTGCAGCTCGCCGCCCTGGTCCTTGATGCCGACACACTTCGCTTCGCCCACGACGTGCAGCGGCACGTTCATGGTGATTTCGTGGGTGGCGTCAACGCGCATGAAGTCGGCGTGAGTCAGCAGCGGCTTGTAGGGGTGACGCTGCAGATCACGAACGACGACCTGCTCCTGCTTGCCTTCGACGTCCAGCGTGATGACCGAGGAGAAGAAGGACTCGTCTTCGATCGCCTTGTAGAACGCGGTCTTTTCGACGGCGATGGAGACAGGCGCTGTTTCGCCACCGTAGATCACGGCGGGAACTTGCTGGTTCGCACGACGCAGGCGGCGGCTCGCACCTTTCCCCAGGTCGTTACGAACGTCGGCTTTCAAAGTAAAATCGGACATGTTGGTGCCTCTTGGTTTAAGTAAGAAAACCCCGCCGACCGCGACCAGTCGACGACGCTTTCAGGGCCCCGAAGGGGCTATAACGTCAGGCGGTGTCCACGCTCGCGTGAGCGGTTAGTGGAACATCGCGCTGACGGATTCTTCGTTGCTGACCCGGCGGATCGCTTCCGCAATCAGGCCGGCAACGCTCAACTGGCGAATTTTACCGCTGCGACGCGCATGGTCGGCGAGCGGAATAGTGTCGGCCACGACCACTTCATCCAGTACGGAGCTTGTGATGTTGTCGATGGCGGGGCCAGACAAGATCGGGTGTGTAGCATAGGCCACCACGCGCGCGGCGCCGTGGTCCTTGAGTGCTTCGCCGGCCTTGCAGAGCGTGCCGGCGGTGTCGATCATGTCGTCGACCACCACGCACGTGCGGCCTTCGATCTCGCCGATGATGTGCATCACCTGGGCCTGGTTGGCCTGGGGGCGACGCTTGTCGATGATGGCGAGATCGGCGTTGAGCTGCTTGGCGATGGCGCGCGCGCGCACCACGCCGCCGACATCCGGCGAGACCACGACCAGATCGTCGTAGTTCTGGCGCTCGATGTCGTCGAGCAGGATCGGCGAGCCGTAGACGTTGTCCACCGGCACGTCGAAAAAGCCCTGAATCTGGTCGGCGTGCAAATCCATGGTCATCACGCGGTCAACGCCGGCCTTGACCATCATGTCGGCCACGACCTTGGCGGAGATGGGCACGCGGGCAGAGCGCACGCGACGATCCTGGCGCGCGTAGCCGAAGTAGGGCAGCACCGCGGTGATGCGGGTCGCCGAGGCGCGACGCAGGGCGTCAACCATCAGGATCAGCTCCATCAGGTTGTCATTGGTCGGGGCACAGGTGGACTGGAGAATGAAGACATCCTTGCCACGCACGTTCTCATTGATCTCGACTGCGATCTCGCCGTCGCTGAACTGGCCCACCGTGGCGTTGCCCATCCGGCTGTCCAGGCTCTCAGCCACTTTACGAGCGAGTTCGGGATTGGCGTTCCCGGTGAAAACCATCAATTTTGACACGTGCAGCCACCTTTGCAGCGTTGGGGATCAGGGGAGAAAACGTTGGATCATGGGCAGGTTGGCTGGGGTACCAGGATTCGAACCTGGGAATGCCGATACCAAAAACCGGTGCCTTACCACTTGGCGATACCCCAGCAATAACCCAATGTGATGACCGGGCGCTTTCAGCGTCCCAGCGCATCGTGTAGAGGAGAGGTGTTGAGCCCGCGCGTCACCCAGGCCTGATAGCGTTGGCCCGCCTGTTCAGCGACGGCGTTTGCATCGCGTTGGGTTTCAAACGCGGCAAACAGACACGCGCCGGTGCCGGTTACGCGGCCGGGTGCGAACTGCTCGAGCCACTCGAGCGCACAAGCGATCGGCGGATAGCGTTTTTTGACCGTTGCTTCACAGTCGTTACGCCACGTGGCCGCTCCCCCCTGCAGTGCGCGCGCCATAGTAATGGGGCGGCTTGCGCGTGTCAATTCCGGGTCCTGGAAGATGGCCGGGGTCGACACGCTCACCCCCGGGTGGATCACCACGAACCAGGGCGTGTCGAGGGTGACCGGGGTAAGCACCTCACCCACGCCCTCGGCCCAGGCGCTATGGCCATGAACGAACACCGGCACATCGGCGCCCAGCGAGAGCCCGATGTCCGCCAGTGCCGTCAGCGAGAGCTCGAGCTTCCATAGCCGGTTGAGCCCGACCAGTACAGTGGCGGCGTTGGAGCTGCCGCCGCCCAGGCCTCCGCCCAGGGGCAGGCGCTTGTCGATGCCAAGGCTTACGCCCTGGTTCGCGTCACGGCGGTAGGGCAGCAGGGTGCGCGCGGCGCGCACCATCAGGTTGTCATCGAAGTTCACGCCATCGACGTCGTTTTCGAGCGCGATCACTCCATCGTCTCGCGGCGAGAGCGTGATCGTGTCCTGCAGGTCGATGAACTGAAAAAGCGTCTGCAGCGTATGGTAGCCATCCTCACGGCGGCCGGTCACGTGCAGCATGCGGTTGAGCTTCGCCGGTGCCGGAAGCTTCATGGTAGACGTCGTGCCTGTCACCGCTTACTCCTGGTCGTCGCGCGGGCGCCACTGGTTCACCACCAGAGTGATGCGCACCTCGTCATAGTTCATGACCAGACGCCGCGGCAGCCACATCTCTTCGACCTCTTCCCAGTCGCGGTAGTCGATCTCCCAGCCGTCCTGCTCCAGATGACGCGGAAAGCCGAGCTCGTCGGTTTCGAGCTGATAATCGGAGTCATCGCCTGGAAGGCCCCGTACCCAGTCGGGCATGGCGCGTACCGGCAGCGACCAGCCAAGCTGCTCCTCCATCAGCGCCTCCGGCGTTTCGGCTTCGAAACGGCCTTCACCGGTGGTCAGCGAGAAGCGGCCCTCGCGGCCTTCCAGCACGCTGCGCCCGCCGCCGAAGGGGCCGCTGATCAGCATGCGAAAGTAAAACGGCGTCTGGTTCCAGTCCAGGTTGGCGCTGGTGTTCTCGTCCGGGGTTCTAAGCCCGGCCTTGCCGATCAGCGTCCAGCTATCGAACGCTTCGACCTCGGCCTGCTGGCGCTCCCACTGGCCCTCTTGTCGGCCGCTGTCGTCCATCGGGGCCTGGGTGGCGCACCCGGCCAGCGCCAATAGTGCGGCGCCGGTCAGAAAGGCTTTTGCCGGGCGGGCCCAAGCGCTGAAAGGCGAGGCGTTCGAGTAAGCGGTCAACATGGTGAAGCTCCGTATCGGTGATGCATTCTGATTCATTCAGAATAAAAAGGGTTAAAGAGGGTGTCTCAAGGCGTGCCAAGCGCCGGGCGGCGGCGCAAGAGCTCGTCGAGCGCCGGGGTATCGCCACGCCCGGTTTGGAAGCGGCGAACGATGGCGCGTGCCTCATCAACGCGGCCCAGCGCATCGAGGACCTCGGCCAGGTGCGCGGCGACCTCCTGGTCCGGCATCTGGGCAAACGCGGTTTCGAGCCAGGAGAGCGCCTCGTCGGGCTCGCCCTGTTTGAACAGCACCCAGCCCATGCTATCCAGCACCGCCGGGTTGTCCGGCTCGAGCTCATAAGCGCGCTCGATGAGCGCTCGGGCCTCCTCAAGCCGTTCGCCGGAATCCGTGTCTGCCAGCGTGTAACCCAGCGCGTTGAGCGCGTTGGCGTTGTCCGGCTCGCTGCGAATGATGTAGCGCAGATCGCGCTCCATGGCCGCAAGGTCACCGCGCTCGAAGGCGCGCATGGC
Organism: Halomonas sp. PAMB 3264; assembly: GCF_031954245.1. Lineage (NCBI taxonomy): Bacteria > Pseudomonadati > Pseudomonadota > Gammaproteobacteria > Oceanospirillales > Halomonadaceae > Halomonas > Halomonas sp. PAMB 3264. The sequence continues at coordinate 2,511,767 of NZ_CP134866.1, read as the reverse complement.
CCGCAGGTAGCGAAGGCCGGTATCGGCGGGGGTGCGGGCGAGCTCGCGGTCGAGCAGGGCGTCGGCCTCGCTTGCGAGATTTTGGCCGTCGAGCAGCTGTACTTCCAGCAGCACCAGATCGCTGAAGTAGGCGTCATAGCGCATCCGCTCGATGCGTAAAAAGGCGCGCGCATCCAACAGCCGATCCTCCTCGATCAGCATCTGCGCGGCGGCGGCCCGGGCGGGCAGGAACTCGCTGCCCTCGCGCACCTGACGGTAGTAGATCAGGGCGTTATCGATGTCGCCTTCGGATTGAGCGATCGCGCCCAGAAGAAAGTAGGCCAGATCCGGAATGTTCTCTTCGCCGATCATCGGCTGCAGCAATCGGTAGGCGGGGTCCGGGTGGCCCTCTTCCAGATAGAGCTGGGCCAGCGCCACGCGCAAATCCGGCCCGCCGCCGTGGCGCTCGAGCAGCGCGTCGGTCTGCTCCTGCGCCTGGGTGAGGTTATTGAGGCGAATGTTGGCCTGGGCGAGCATGAGTACGAAGCGCACGTCGTCGGGGGCAAGCTCGAGCCCGCGGCGCGCGGCGCGGCGCGCGCCCTGATGATCGCCGGTTTCCAGCGCCAGTCGGGCGCGGGCGAGCCACAGCGACTCAAGATCCGGGGCCTGGCTTGCGACCTCGTCCAGACGCGCCTGGGCCTGGGCGGTGTTGCCAAGCGCGGCTTCGATCAGCGCGGTGCCCAACAGCACATCAACCTGGCCCTCCTGCTCGTCACCCAGCGGCGCGATCCCAGCGCTTTCGTCGAGAAAATCGCGCAGCGGGCGGATCAACAGTCCAAGCGGGGCGTTTTCCGCGACCGCCAGTTCGGCGAACGCGGCGATCTCGCCGTTGCCGCCGGCGGAAACGATCGCCAGGCGCTGCTCGAGGCTGTCGAGCCAATCGCCGCGCGAGAGCGAAAGCGTGGCCAGAAACTGATTGGGCCCTTGGGCGGTGGGTGCAAGCTCGCGCCAGCGCAGCGCCGAGGTTTCCATGAGCGCGGTGTCGTTGCCAAAACGGGCGGCGAAGGTGGCGCGCTCGGCAAGGGCTGCCACCGGGTAGCGGCGTGAAGCGGCCAGATACCCCTGGCTTGCGCGGCTAAAATCGCCGCGCTGGCCGGCCATTTCCGCGGTCAACAGCGTGCGCAGCCCCTCGGCGTCGAGCCCGCGCGTGATCGGCGGCGCCGAGGCCATGGGGTCATCGATGAAAGCGGGTAGCCCGCCCACCGAGCTCGAAGGCGTCGCCTGACAGCCGCTTAACAACAGCGTGACCGCCAAAGGCCAGCGGGGTAACCCCGTTAATGTCGCGCGAAAGGGCATGCGTATCTCAATCAGGTGGCCGAATTGTCAGCATAGCGGCTTGCGGGGCTGCGGCAAAGTGGTGGCGCCAGAACCGGGTGGTTTGTGGTAGAATGCTACACCTTGAAAACGATTCGTGTCAGCGCAATTTCGACCACCGCAGCCGTCTCATTGGCGGTTTCGCCACTGTCGAGCGTTTGACGCTCAAAGGACTCGCCCGCTCAAGAGTCGAGCCGCCGTTTATCCACGACCGATCCACTAGCGAAGACGCATAACGCATGACGCTTCTTGCCCTGGGAATCAATCACCGCACCGCAAGCGTTGCCGTGCGTGAGCAGGTAGCCTTTACCCCTACGCAGCTCGAAAGCGCGTTGGGCGAGCTTCGCTGTCTGCCGAACATTCACGAGGCGGCGGTGCTCTCGACCTGCAATCGCACCGAACTCTACTGCGTTACCGACGCTGCCGGCGAGCGCGCGGTGCTCGACTGGCTTGGCCGCTTTCACGGCCTGAACGTCGAGGATCTGACTCGCTGCGCCTATCATTATCTCGACGCCGCCGCCGCCCGCCATCTGATGCGCGTGGCCGTAGGGCTCGATTCGATGGTGCTCGGCGAGCCCCAGATTCTCGGCCAGCTAAAGGATGCGTATCAGCAGGCGCGCGAGGCCCAGGGCCTTGGCGGCGAGCTCGAGCGTCTTTTCCAGCACACGTTCGCCGTGGCCAAACAGGTGCGCACTGAAACCGGCATCGGCAAGAACCCCGTGTCGGTCGCCTACGCCGCCGTCAGCATGGCGAGCCGCATTTTCGACGACTTCGGCCGGGCAAGTGCGCTTCTGATCGGCGCCGGCGAAACCATTGAGCTTGTGGCACGCCATCTGAGCGAGGCTGGCGTGCGCAAACTCACCGTGGCCAACCGCACCCGCGAGCGCGCCATGAACGTGGCCTCGAGTTTGGGCGGCGAGGCGATCACGCTGCCGGAGATTCCGGCGGCGCTCGAACACGCCGACATCGTCATCTCCTCGACCGCTTCGCCGCTGCCGATTCTGGGCAAGGGCATGGTCGAACGAGCGCTAAAAAAGCGCCGCCACCGGCCGGTGTTCATGGTCGATATTGCCGTGCCCCGGGATATCGAGCCGGAGGTGGGTGAGCTTGCCGACGTCTTTTTATATACCGTCGATGACCTCGAGGAGGTGATCGAAGAGAATCGCCGCCACCGCCAGGTGGCCGCCGACCAGGCCGAATCGCTGATCGAACACGGCGTGGGAAGCTGGGAGCAGGAGCGCCGAGTGCGCGGCGGCGGCGAGCTGATCCGCGACTACCGCCGCCACGGCGAAGCGCTTCGCGACGAAAGCCGCGACCAGGCGCTCGAACGCCTGGCCCGCGGCGAAGACCCGGCAAAAGTGGTCGAGCGCCTTGCCCATCAGCTCGCCAACCGCTTCATGCACCAGCCGACGTTGGCCCTTCGCAAAGCGGCCTCCGAAGAAGATCACGCAGTGCTGAGCGCGGCGCCGCGCGTTTTGCTTTCCCCAAAACCCGCGTTTGAGAAGCCCGCGCCCTCGGCTAAACGCCAGAAGGATGATACGCCCGCATGAAAGAGACGTTGCGCCAACGTTTGGACAGTTTTGCCGACCGCTTCGAAGAGCTTGCGATGCTGCTCTCCGAGCCCGAAGTCATCAACGACCAGCAGCGCTTTCGCGACTACTCCCGCGAGTACGCAGAGCTCGAGGAGCTGGTCGCGGCCTGGCAGCGCTACCGCGAGGTCGAAGAGAACATCGCCACCGCCGAGGCCTTGAGCGGCGACAGCGACCCGGAAATGCGTGAGTTGGCGGAGATGGAGCTGATGGAGGGCCGCGAGCAGCGCGAGGCTCTCGAGGTCGAACTCAAGCGCCTGCTGGTGCCCAGGGACCCGGACGATAACCGTGGCGTGTATCTGGAAGTGCGCGCCGGCACCGGCGGCGACGAGGCGGCGATTTTTGCCGGCGATCTGTTTCGCATGTATTCACGCTACGCAGAAAAGCGCGGTTGGCGGGTGGAGATCGTCAGCGCCAGCCACGGGGAGCAGGGCGGCTATAAAGAGGTGATCTCCCGGGTGAAGGGCGACGGCGTCTATGCCCGGCTCAAGTTCGAGTCCGGCGCGCACCGCGTGCAGCGCGTGCCCGCCACCGAATCCCAGGGGCGAATCCACACCTCCGCTTGCACCGTGGCGGTGATGCCCGAGGTGGATGACGTCGGCGACATCGACATCAACCCGTCGGATCTGCGCGTGGATACCTACCGCTCCAGCGGCGCCGGCGGCCAGCACGTCAACACCACGGATTCGGCGATTCGCATCACCCACCTGCCCACCGGCGTGGTCGTGGAGTGTCAGGAGGAGCGCAGCCAGCATAAAAACCGCGCCAAGGCGATGTCGCTGCTCGCCGCCAAGCTCAAGCGCAACGCCGTGGATTCCCAACGCCAGGAACAGGCAGACGCACGCCGCTCCCTGGTCGGCTCCGGCGATCGCAGCGAGCGTATCCGCACCTACAACTTCCCTCAGGGGCGTATCACCGATCACCGCATCAACCTGACGCTCTATAAACTGCTGGATGTGGTCAGCGGTGAGCAGCTCGATGACGTGGTCGAGCCGCTGATTCACGAGTATCAGGCCGAGCAGCTTTCCGCCCTTCAGGACGCCTGATGACTTTCGATGCGCTGTTGAACGCGGCGGCCAAACGCCTTGCGGACGCGGGCTCGCCCTCGCCCCGGCGCGACGCCGAGCTTTTGATGATGCACGCCGCCGGCTGCGAGCTGACCTGGCTTTACACCTGGGGCGACCGCGACTGCGAGCCCTGGGCGCGGGCGCGCTTCGAGGCGCTCATCGCTGCCCGTGCTCAGGGCGAGCCGGTGGCGTACCTGACCGGCGAGCGCGAGTTCTGGGGGCTGCCCCTTTTGACCTCACGCCATACGCTGATCCCGCGGGCGGACACCGAAACCCTGGTCGAGGCGGCGCTTGCGCGCGCCGGCGCCGCCAGCGGCCGGTTTCTGGATCTGGGCACGGGCACCGGCGCCATTGCGCTCGCCTTTGCCAGCGAGCGCCCGGGCTGGCAGGTGAGCGGACTCGACCTGCGTATTGATGCCGTGGCCCTTGCCGAACAAAATGCCGCGCGGCTGGCGCTCGAAAACGCCACCTTCATCCAGAGTGACTGGTTCGAGGCTCTCGCGCAGGAAGACGTCGCGCCGCGCTTTGATATCATCGTCAGCAACCCGCCCTATATCGACGAAGCCGACCCGCACCTGAGCCAGGGCGACGTGCGCTTCGAGCCGCGCTCGGCACTGGTGGCGGCGGGCGAAGGCCTTGCCGATCTGCTTCATTTGGTGTACTGCGCCCGTGAATATCTCGAGCAGGGCGGGTGGCTGCTGCTGGAGCACGGCTATCGTCAGGCCGATGCAGTGCGTCAGGCGCTTTCAAGCGCGGGCTACCTGGACGTCGAGAGCCTCGTCGATCTGGGCGGGCACGCGCGGGTCACGCTGGGGCGGATGCCGGCGTCGATCGAGGGCGTGAAGAATTCCCAAGGCGAACACTCATGAAGATGAAACGCTCATGAAAACCAAAAACAAGGCGCTGGATCGCATCGATCTACGGATTCTGCGCGTGCTGCAGGACAACGCGCGTATCTCCTACGTGGATCTCGCCGCCGAGGTCGGGCTTTCGACCACGCCGTGTTTGGAGCGCGTCAAGCGACTGGAGCGCGCCGGTGTCATTCGCGGCTACAAGGCGATGCTCGACCCGCAGGCGCTCAAGGCGAACCTGTTGGTGTTCGTCGAGATCAGTCTGGAGACCCAGTCGCCGGCGGTGTTCGACGAGTTTCGCCGCGCGGTGGAAACGCTGCCCCAGATCCAGGAGTGTCATCTGGTGTCCGGGCAGTTCGACTACATTTTGAAGTGCCGGATTCCGGAAATGTCCGCCTACCGGCAGCTTCTGGGCGACGTCGTACTGACGCTGCCTGGCGTCAAGGAGTCCAAAAGCTACGTGGTGATGGAGGAGGTCAAGGAGAGCTTCAGCCTGCACGTGCCGGAGGTCAGCGAGTTCGAGGAGAAGGGCCCATGATGGATGACCAAACGCTTTTGCGCTACAGCCGCCACATCATGCTCGACGAGGTCGATATCGACGGCCAGCAGCGCCTGCTCGATGCCCGCGCGCTGATCGTCGGCGCCGGCGGGCTTGGCTCGCCGGTGGCGCTCTATCTGGCCGCTGCGGGCGTGGGTCACCTTACGATTGCCGACGCTGACACCGTCGAACTCTCCAACCTGCAGCGCCAGATCGCCCACCAAAACGCCGACATCGGTCGTAACAAAGCGGTTTCGGCAAGCGACAGCATGGCCGCGCTCAATCCGCAGTGCGAGATTACCGCCATCGAGTGCCACCTGAGCGAGGCCGAGCTTGCCACGCTCGCCGCCACCTTTGATGTCGTGCTCGACTGCACCGACCGCTTCTCCAGCCGCTACGCGATCAACGCCGCCTGCCAGGCGACGGGCGTGGCGCTGGTATCCGGCGCGGCGATCCGCTTCTCCGGCCAGCTCGCCGTGTTCGACCCGCGCGACGTTAAAAGCCCTTGCTACGCCTGCCTCTACCCGCCGGGTGAAGGCGGCGATGAAGCACCGAGCTGCGCCGACAGCGGCGTCATCGCGCCGCTGGTCGGCGTCATCGGCGCCTTCCAGGCGCTGGAGGCAGTCAAGCTTTTAAGCGGCGCGGGCCAGGTACACCGTGGGCTCTCCACCTTCGACGGGCTGCGCGGCACTTGGCGCCACTTTCAGGTCCCCCGCGACCCGGCCTGCCCAGTGTGCGGGCAGCGATAATTCGGCATCGCAGCGTACAACGATAAAAGGGTGAATCATGGCGAAATCTACCGGCTCGAAAAGTCTTGGTCAGGCCAGGCGTGCTCAGCGTGCAAGGAAGAAAAAGCAGGTGGCGCCAGCGTTTCAAGTGCCGGTGTTGAAAACGGCTTCAAGGCAGAGCGACGTTGCGACAGTGGCGCTGAGCGACGCCCTCGAGCGCGCGCGCCAGGCGCTCGACGAGGCGTTGGAAGGCCCGCTGGATGCGCCGCTTCATCTGTTCGTGTCCGTCACCGATGCCACCCACCGCGCCATCGTAGTCAACGCCTACGGCGTGGCGGATAGCGAGCATTGGCAAGCGCTGAGTGAGACGCTCGCCGGAAAATTGAGCGAACAGGCGGCGGTACGCTGGCTGCGCCTTGACTGGACGCGCGAGCTTGCCGAGTACACCTGGGAGAGCCTGGCCGCCGAGCTCAAAAAGCACAAGCGTAATTACTTTCGCCGCGGCATCGCGCTGGACGGCGGGTGCCAGCGCGCCTTTCTCGAGCAGGAGCTTAACGCCAACGCCATGCTCTATCAGGGCGTCAAGGTGCCCCACGCCGAGCTCAATCAGAAAAACTTCCTGCGCTACGCCCGCGAGCGCTTTGGCACCCAAACGGAGATCGATTTCGGCCCCCACCAGCGCGTGTTCACCTTTACCACCGATGCGCTTCTGGTGACCGCCGATCAGCCTGTGCGGCGTTTACACGGCTACTCCGGTGGCGAGGAAGGACGCGACACTGGCCGGCGCGTCATCGAAACACTCACGCCCGAGATCACACGTACGCTGATCGAGCGCGCAAGCGAATTTCTCGCCGATCAGGTCGAGCCGAGCGGGCGCTTTATCTATGGCCTGCACCCCTGTTTTGATCGGCAGGTGAACGGCTACAACACCCTGCGCCACGCCAGCAGTATCTACAGCATGCTCGAAGCCTGGGAGGTGACCCAAAGCGCGTCGCTCAAGCGCGCGATCGACGCCGCGCTTTCGCACCTCACCACGCGGCTTTTGAAACGCTTTACGCATCGCGGCGAGCAGGTGACGTACCTGCTGGAGGACAACGGCGAGATAAAGCTTGGCGGCAGTGGCGTCACGCTGTTGGCGCTTTCGAAATACACCGAGCTGAGTGGTGACGAGCAGTACCTGCCGCTAATGGAAGAGGTGGCGCTCGGTATCCGCCAGTGTCAGCTCGAAAGCGGTGGCTTCAATCATGTGTTGAACGCATCCGACCTCAGCGTCAAGGAGGCGTTTCGTATCATCTACTACGATGGCGAAGCGGCGTTCGGGCTGATGCGCCTGTACGGCTTGACCCGAGATGCCCGCTGGCTCGAGGTCGTCGAGCGCGCTTTTGAATACTTCATCATTCAGGAGCACTGGAAAGCGCACGATCACTGGCTGAGCTACTGCGTCAATGAGTTAACACTTTACCGGCCTGATGAGCGCTACTACCGCTTCGGGCTTCAAAACGTCGCCGGGTACTTGGGCTTTGTGGAGGGGCGGATTACCACCTTCCCCACGCTTTTGGAGCTGATGATGGCAGCGCACAAGATGATTGCGCGCCTGCAGGCCACACCCGAGCATCGCCATCTTTTAGCGCTGATCGACGTCGAGCGCTTCTACCGGGCGCTGGAGACGCGCGCCCACTACCTGCTCAACGGCCACTTCTGGCCTGAGCTTGCGATGTTCTTCCAGCGCCCGGAGCGCATCGAAGGCAGCTTCTTCATCCGCCACCACAGCTTTCGCGTGCGCATCGACGATGTCGAGCACTATCTTTCCGGGTTCGTAGCATATTTGCTGCACTATTTGAAGCAGAGTGCCCACGACCAGAGTCAGGTTTGAGCAAGCTCAGGGATCAGGGAAGCGCTCGGTCTTGAGATTTAAGCGTAAAAAAGCCCGCTTTGAGCGGGCTTTTTTACGTCGAACAAGGGAAGGGGCGAAATACCCCTTCGCGCTTCGCAATTCTGAATCGATCAGTTCCGAATCAGATAGTCAAAGGCACCCAGTGAGGCCTTCGCGCCTTCGCCCATGGCGATGACGATCTGCTTGTAGGGCACAGTGGTGGCGTCGCCGGCGGCGAACACGCCGGGCACGGAAGTCATGCCGTGGGCGTCGACGATGATCTCGCCGTGGGGCGACATTTCGATTGGTGAGCCTTTTAGCCACTCGGTGTTCGGCACAAGCCCGATCTGGACGAAGATGCCCTCGAGCGCGACGTGTTTGGTCTCGTCGGTGTTGCGGTCCTTATAGGTCAGACCGTTGACGCGGCTGCCGTCGCCGGTCACCTCGGTGGACTGGGCGTTGAGGATGATGTCGACGTTGGGCAGGCTCTTGAGCTTTTTCTGCAGTACCGCGTCGGCGCGCATTTCGCCCATGAACTCGACCAGCGTGACGTGACCGACGATACCGGCCAGATCGATCGCCGCTTCGACGCCGGAGTTACCGCCGCCGATCACGGCGACGTGCTTGCCCTTGAACAGCGGGCCGTCGCAGTGGGGGCAGTAGGCTACGCCCTTGTTACGGTACTCGCGCTCGCCGGGCACGTTCATTTCGCGCCAGCGTGCGCCGGTGGCCAGCACCAGCGTCTTGCTCTTGAGCGTGGCGCCGGACTCGAATGTCACTTCGTGCAGCCCGCCCTCGACCTCGGCGGCCTTGAAGTGGCTGGCACGCTGCAGATTCATCACGTCGACGTCGTAGTCGTTGACGTGCTGCTCGAGTGCCGCGACCAGCTTGGGGCCTTCGGTGTAGGAGACCGAGATGAAATTCTCGATACCGAGGGTGTCGACCACCTGGCCGCCGAAGCGCTCGGCGGCGATGCCGGTATTGATGCCCTTGCGCGCCGAGTAGATCGCCGCCGAGGCGCCGGCGGGGCCGCCGCCGATGACCAGCGAATCGAAGGCGGCTTTCTCGCTGAGTTTCTTCGCGTCGCGCTCGGCCGCACCGGTGTCCACCTTGGCAAGAATCTGCTCGATGGTCATGCGGCCCTGATCGAAGGGCTTGCCGTTGAGGTAGACGCTCGGCACCGACATGATTTCACGCGCTTCAACCTCGTCCTGAAACAGCGCGCCGTCGATGGCCACGTGGTGGACGTTCGGGTTGAAGATCGCCATCAGGTTCAGCGCCTGAACGACGTCAGGGCAGTTCTGGCATGAAAGCGAATAGTAGGTCTCGAAGCGCATCTCGCCGTCGAGCGCCTTGATCTGATCAAGCGTTTCCTGTGCGGTCTTGGGCGGATGGCCGCCCACCTGCAGCAGTGCCAGCACCAGCGAGGTGAACTCGTGGCCCATGGGGATACCGGCGAAAACCACGCCGGTCTCTTCGCCGGGGCGGTTGATGGCAAACGACGGCGTGCGTGCGTCCTGGCCGTCCGTATGCAGGGTGATCTTGTCGGTCAGACTCTTGATGTCTTCCAATAGGCCGAGCAGCTCTTTTGACTTGGCACCGTCATCGAGGGACGCAACGATCTCGAACGGTTGAGTCACCTTTTCCAGATAAGCTTTCAACTGACTTTTTAAATTGGCGTCCAACATGACAGTAGGGTCCTCGCAATCGGCGTTGATTGGGCTCGACCGATGGCAGGCCTGAAAGGCCTTCACGGGAGCAATACAAGCGGTTAAAAAATCGAGCGATGTTTCGGATAGATGTTTCGAATACAAGGAGCGTTTTAAGCCTTGGAGGCACTATTTTCGAAGGCTTAAAACGATGCACCCGGGCAGGACCCGGGTGCAGGGCCGATTCATCACGAAACGGTAAACGCGTTGAGGCGAATCGGCGGGTTGGCGTTAGATTTTGCCAACGAGATCCAGCGACGGGGCCAGCGTCTCTTCGCCTTCTTTCCACTTGGCCGGGCACACTTCGTTCGGGTTTTCGCGAACGTACTGGGCGGCCTTCACTTTACGCAGCAGCTCCTCGGCGTTACGGCCGATGTTGCCGGCGTTGATCTCGACGATCTGAACCTTACCGTCCGGGTCGACGACGAAGGTGCCGCGCTCGGCCAAGCCGTCTTCTTCGATCAGCACTTCAAAGTTGCGCGAAATTTTCAGCGTCGGATCGGCGATCATCGGGTACTGAAGTTTGCCGATGGTCTCGGAGCTGTCGTGCCACGCTTTATGGGTGAAGTGGGTGTCGGTCGACACGCTGTAGATTTCCACACCCAGCTTTTTGAACTCTTCGTAGTTATCGGCCAGGTCACCAAGCTCGGTCGGGCAAACGAACGTGAAATCGGCCGGGTAAAAGAAGAAAATGGACCACTGGCCTTTCAAATCGGCCTCTGTAACGTCGATGAACTCACCATTGAGGTAAGCAGTCGCTTTAAACGGTTTAACTTCGGTGTTGATCAAGGACATTAAGATCGTCTCCAAGTGATTGGGTAGTGGCTTCTGAATACGGGTATCATACTAACGGCGAACGGCTGATAGCTAAAATTGAGAATGGACATATCATCCATAGTCTCATGCTATCGCAAGCGCCTTTATCGATAGCGTGCTCGTTCAAGGTACTTCGAGCGCCTCTCAAAGCCGCCCGGCTACGCCGTCATCAGACGTAGGTGGGGTCGAGGCGTTAGTAATGCAACAATTTTTTGGCCAGCCCTTGCGGTGGGGGAGCCAGCCGCGCAGAATTCCCGGCGCAAAAAATTGCCAGGCGACGAGCAGGTGCTAATTTGAGTGTTGGCACAGCTATCGGCCATCAGGCGATACCTCCGCCGCCCGGGCAAGGCGCGCGGATAGCCGCCCTGGTCTTTCATGATTTCTACAAGGAGCCACCTGATGGGGAACATCCACAAGCTTTCCGCGGCCGTTGCGGCCTTTTCCTGCGTTGCAGCGGCGAGCGCTCACGCTGCTGAGGTGCGCATCTATAACTGGTCCGACTACATTGCGCCGGAAACCCTCGAGAAGTTCACCGAGCGCACCGGCATCGACGTCACGTACGATGTTTACGACAGCAACGAAACCCTCGATGCTGCGTTGCTGGCTGGCCGCTCCGGCTACGATGTGGTCGTTCCTTCCTCGCACTTCTTCTCGCGCCAGCGCCAGGCCGGCGTATACCAGCCGCTGGACAAGAGTGCGCTGCCGAATCTGGAGAACCTCAATCCGGAGCTGATGGAGAATCTGGAAGCCATCGACTCGCAAAGCGAGTACATGATTCCCTACATGTGGGGCACCAACGGCATCGGCTATAACGTCGAGCGCGTCACCGAGATTCTGGGCGACGATGCGCCGCTCGACAGCTGGGCGCTGCTGTTCGACCCGGAAATCACCGGCGCGCTCAGTGAGGCCGGCTGCGGTATTTCCATGCTCGATACCGGCGAGGAGATGCTGCCCGCGGCGATGGCGTATCTGGGCCTCAATCCGATCAGCGACAGCACCGACGATCTCGACGCCGCCGGCGAAGTGATCGCAAGCGTCCGGGACGACATCACCTATTTCCACTCGTCGCGCTACATTTCCGATCTCGCCAATGGCGATATTTGCGTGGCGGCGGGCTACTCCGGCGATATTTTCCAGGCCGCCGAGCGCGCCGAGGAAGCCGGACGCGATTTCGAGATCGGCTACACCATTCCGAAAGAGGGCGCTGCACTCTGGTTCGACGTCATGGCCGTGCCGGCTGACGCGCCGAATCCGGAAAACGCCCACGCCTTCATCAACTTCATTCTCGACCCGGAAATTGCCGCCGAGATCACCGACTATGTCAGCTACGCCAACCCCAATGCCGCCGCTGATGCCTACGTCGATGAGGAGATCCTGAACGACCCGGCGATCTACCCGGAAACCGAGGTGATGCAGAACCTGTATGTCGCCCGCGACATGCCGCAAAATTTCCAGCGTCAGCGCACGCGTATCTGGAACCGGGTCAAATCCGGCCGCTAAGGCGCGCCGTTCAAACGGCGGGCAGGTGAGCTGCCCGCGCTTTATCGTCAGGGCCTGCTCTCAGGCCCTTTTTAGGAGTGGGCATGGACACGACGACCCCGTCGAAGGACACCACGCCGGAGTCAAGCGCTACGCGTACCGCCGGTAAGACCCCGCGCTTTGCCGAGGACGTCGTGCTGCAGGTCAAGCGTCTGAGCAAGCGCTTCGATGATGCGCTGGCGGTGGATACCGTCAATCTCGAGGTCAAGCGCGGCGAGATCTTTGCGCTGTTGGGCGGCTCCGGCTCTGGCAAGTCGACGCTTTTACGCATGCTGGCGGGGTTCGAGACGCCGTCCGAGGGCAGCATTCTGCTCGGCGGTGAGGACATCACGCGAACGCCACCGCACAAGCGCTCGATCAACATGATGTTTCAATCCTACGCGCTCTTTCCCCACATGAACGTGGCGCAGAACATCGCCTTTGGGCTCAAGCAGGACAAGCTCTCGAAGGCGGATATCGACGAGCGGGTCACGCAAATGCTCAAGCTCGTGCACATGGAGCGTTTTGCCAAGCGCAAACCGCACCAGCTCTCCGGCGGCCAGCGTCAGCGGGTGGCGCTGGCGCGCTCGCTGGCCAAGCGGCCAAGGCTTCTGCTGCTCGACGAACCGATGGGGGCACTGGATAAAAAGCTTCGCACCGAAATGCAGCTCGAGGTGGTCGAGATCATCGAACAGGTCGGCGTGACCTGCATCATGGTCACCCATGATCAGGAAGAGGCAATGACCATGGCGGACCGCGTGGCCATCATGGCCGACGGCTGGATCGAACAGGTGGGCTCGCCGGTGGATATCTACGAAAGCCCGGCGAGTCGCATGGTGGCGGAGTTCGTCGGCACGGTGAATCTATTCGAGGGCGAGATCGTGGCGGATGCTGCCGATCACTGCACCATCGAGACGCCAATGTTGTCGCGACCGATTTACATCGACCACGGTATCACCACCCAGGCCGTCGACCGGCGCGTGTGGGCGGCGCTGCGTCCGGAAAAAATCTGGCTGTCGCGTGAAAAGCCTGACGGGGCTTACAACTGGGAGGCGGGTAAGGTCGACGATATCGCCTACCTGGGCGGCTACTCGCTTTATTACGTGCGTACCGCATCAAATCAGATCATCAAAGCGAGCATGGCCAACGTCGAGCGTCGCGGGGATCGGCCCACCTGGGAAGACAGCGTGTACGTCTACTGGGAAGATCACAGCGCCATCGTGCTTAACCGCTAATGCGTGGTTTTAGGAGCGCCCCTGATGAAGTCGTTTGACATCGCGACGCGTTTGAAGCGCCTGCAGCTAGGCCGCCGCGCGGTCATCGCGCTGCCGCTTTTATGGCTGACGCTGTTCTTTTTATTGCCCTTTGTACTGGTGCTGAAAATCAGCCTGGCGGAGTCGATGGTGGCCATCCCGCCGTTTGGCCCGCTGATCGAGTACAGCGACCAGGTGCTGCACGTGTTTCTCAACCTGGGCAATTACCTGTTCCTGCTCTCCGATTCGCTCTACGCCGCGGCGTACTGGGGGTCGATCAAGACGGCGTTCATCTCGACCGTTGCGTGTCTGCTGTTGGGCTACCCGATGGCCTACGCCATGGCGCGGGCGCCGCTTCGTTGGCAGCTGGTGCTGGTACTGTTGGTGATGCTGCCCTCCTGGACGTCGTTTCTCATCCGCGTTTATGCCTGGATGGGCATTTTGAGCAACAGCGGACTGATCAATAACCTGTTGCTTGGCCTTGGCGTGATCGAGTCGCCGCTTCGAATGATGAACACCCGCTTTGCCGTGGTGGTCGGTATCGTTTACGCCTACCTGCCCTTCATGGTGCTACCGCTTTACGCACACCTCACGCGCCTCGATAACGCGCTGCTGGAGGCGGCGGCGGATCTGGGCTCGCGCAGGCTCAATACCTTCATCAAGGTGACGCTGCCGCTCTCCATGGGCGGGATCATCGCGGGGTCGATGCTGGTGTTCATTCCGGCGGTGGGAGAGTTCGTGATCCCCGAGCTTCTCGGCGGGCCGGATACGCTGATGATCGGCAAGGTCTTGTGGGAGGAGTTTTTCCTTAACCGCGACTGGCCGGTTGCCTCGGCGCTGGCGATGGTGATGCTGCTACTGCTGCTCGTGCCCATCGTCTGGTTTCACCGCTATCAGTCCCGGGAGCTCGAAAAATGAGTGTCAAGCCGCGCGTTCCTTCGTTCACGACGGTCATGTTGGTCATCGGGCTTCTGTTTCTCTATTTGCCGATGGCCGTGCTGGTGGTCTATTCGTTCAACTCCTCCAGACTGGTCACGGTGTGGGCCGGGTTCTCCACCCAGTGGTACGGGGCGCTGTTCGAGGATCGCCAGATCCTCGAAGCGGTATGGACGAGCCTCAAGATCGCCTTTTTCGCCGCCAGCATGGCGGTGTGTCTGGGCACCGTTGCGGCCTTCGTGATGACCCGGTTCGGGCGCTTTCGCGGCAAGACCGCGCTTTCGAGCATGGTGACCGCGCCGCTGGTGATGCCGGAGGTGATCACGGGGCTTTCGCTGTTGCTCCTGTTCGTTCAGATGGCCCAACTGACCGGCTGGCCAGCGGATCGCGGCATGGCGACGATCTGGATCGCCCATACCACGTTTTGTAGCGCCTACGTGGCGGTGGTGGTGGCCGCGCGGCTTCGCGAAATGGACCGCTCGATCGAGGAGGCGGCGATGGATCTGGGTTCACCGCCGCTAAAGACCTTTTTTTGCATTACGCTGCCGGTGATCTCACCGGCGCTGGTCGCCGGGTGGCTTCTGGCCTTTACGCTGTCGCTGGATGATCTGGTGATCGCAAGTTTCGTGTCCGGGCCCGGGGCGAATACGCTGCCGATGGTGGTGTTTTCCTCGGTGCGCCTTGGCGTGTCGCCGAAGATCAACGCGCTGGCGACGCTGATCATCTTGATCGTGGCGATCGCTACGCTGCTCGCCTGGTACGTCATGCGGCGAAGCGAGAAGCGCCGGCTCATGCTGATTCGGGAAGCCCAAAGCGCCGAGTAAAGGCAAACAGCGACGTCAAGGCACTTCATCGTCAAGGCACTTCATCGTCAAAGCACATCGTCGTCAAAGTACGTCGTCGTCGCGCCCGGTGGTGATCGCGTCGATCTCACCGGTCATTGGCGACATGACCACCTGCACCTGAATCGGTGCGCAGCAGCGGTGGCAATCCTCCCAGGTGGTGTGGCTGCCCTGGGACGTGTCGATTATGAAGGTCAGCGCCGTGGCGCAGTAGGGGCAGTCGAAATCGTGTTCGATGAGGGCTTCGTCGTCCATGAGGATCTCTCGCAAAGGGTGAGGGCGTGCACAACACGGGTGGATTCAGTGTAGCAGAGCCCGGGTGGGCGCCGGTCGCCAGAATCAGGTAGGATGGGTCGGCGGTTTTTCGATCAACAGGTGAGACAACGATGATGAAACGTTACATGGTAGTGGCGGCCGCGCTGGCCCTCCCGATGACGGCTCTGGCAGAGACGCCGAACGTAACGCCGGGCGAGTGGGAGTTCGTCAGCGTGACCGGCGTAAGCGGCGATATGGATATTCCGGATCAAACCGAAACCGAGCGTCAGTGCATCACTCAGGAAGAGCTCGACAGCGCCGAATTCGGCCTGATCGAGGAAGAGCAGGGCTGCGAGCTCTTGAGCCAGGAGATGAACGCTGACGGTCTCTCCTACAACATGGCCTGCAGCGCCGACGGTGGCCAGGCGACCATCGACGGCGAAATGAGCTTTATGGGCGAGCAGATAGATGGCACCGTCACGATTGTGACCGAGTCCCCGATGGGCGCACTCACGATGGATACCACCATCGAAGGCGAGCGCGTCGGCGACTGTGGTTAAGCGTTGACGAGTGAGTGAAAAAGGCGCCTTTCGGCGCCTTTTTCGTTGGCCTCAAACACGCCGGTCGGCGGCGGCGATCTCCGCCTCCAAACGGCGCTTGACCGCGTTGGGCGAGCCGGTGTGGCGGGCGAGCAGATCATACGCCACCGGCACGACCAAAAGCGTAAACAGCGTGGCCGCCCCGACGCCGGCCATGATCACCGTGCCGATCACCAGGCGCGACTCCGCCCCCGGCCCCGTCGAGAGAATCAGCGGCACGGCACCTGCCATGGTGGTGATCGCGGTCATCAGAATGGGGCGAAGGCGGGTGACCGAGGCCTCCACGAGCGCCTCGCGAAACGCCACGCCTTCGTCGCGCAGCTGGTTGGCGAACTCGACGATCAGAATACCGTTTTTCGCCGCCAGCCCTATCAGCAGCACCAGCCCCACCTGGCTGTAGATATTCAGTGACTGACCGGTGAGCAGCAGGGCGAGCAGCGCGCCGCTCATGGCCAGCGGGACGGTCAGCATGATCACCAGCGGGTGGATAAGGCTCTCGAACTGCGCCGCCAGCACCAGAAACACCACCACCGCGCCAAGCACCAGCAAAAAGGTCGTGGCGCCACTGGCCGCCTGATAGTCCCGCGAGGGCCCGGCCAGGCTGGTTTGGGCCGCCTCGGGCAGCAGCTCATCGGCCGCTTGCTGCAGGTAGGTGATCGCCTCGCCGAGGGTGTAACCATCGGCCAGGTTCGCCTCGATAGTGATCGAGCGCACGCGGTCGAAGCGGTTGAGCGTGCTGGCGCCGGCGAAGTCGGAGAGCGTCACCAGACTCGAGAGCGGAATCAGCTCGTTGCTCCGGCGCGAACGCACCTGGACGTTGTCCAGCGCGCGGGGGCTGTTTTGCCGCGCCCGGTCGCCTTCGACGATGACGTCGTACTCCTCACCGTCATCGACGTAGCGGGTGACGTTGCGCCCGCCGAGCAGCACCTCGAGGGTGCGGCCGATCTCGCTGACCGTCACGCCGAGGCTTGCGGCGCGGGCGTAGTCGATTTCCACGCGAAGCTGCGGCTGAGTTTCGTCATAGTCGCTTTCAAGCGCGGTCAGGCGCGGATTGTCGCGGCGCACGTGCTCCAGCAGCGTATCGCGCCAGCCGGCGATCTCTTCATAAGAGCCGCCGCCGAGCACGAACTGCAGCGGCTTTTGAGTGCGCTGGCCAAACCCCTGGCGCATCACCGGGAAGGCGCGCACACCGGGGAGCGTGGCGAGCGTCTCGCGCACCTCGTTCATGATCGCCCAAGCGCTTCGCCGCGTGCCCCACGGCGCCATGTCGATGATCAGAAAGCCGCTGTTGAAGTTTTCGATGTTCCCAAAGCCGCGCGGCGCGCGCACTACCACGCGCTCGAACTCGCCGCTTTCCAGAAAGGGGTCGAGTCGCGCTTCGATCTCGTCCATGTAGTCCATCATGTACTCGAAGGTGGCGCCTTCCGGGCCGTTGACCAGCACGATGAAGTTGCCGCGATCCTCCTGGGGGGTGTATTCGCTCGGAAGAATCGAGGCAAGCCAGGCGGTGGCGGCGATCAACAGTAAAAACAGCGCCACCACCAGCCAGCGCAGTTTGAGCGTCAGCAGCAGCACGCGCCGGTAAAGGCGCTGGGTGGCGCTCAAAAGCCGCTGCACGCCGCGGCCGATGGTGCTTTCGTGCATGCCGGGCTTGAGAATTTTCGAGGCCATCATCGGCGTGAGCGTCAGCGCCAAAAGCGTCGAGAACACCACCGCCGCGGCCATGGTCAGGGCGAACTCGGAGAACAGCCGGCCGATATCGCCCTGAAGCATGCTCAAGGGCACGAACACCGCGACCAGCACCAGGGTCGTGGCAATCACCGCAAAGCCGATCTGACGGGTACCGCGGTAGGCGGCGACCAGCGGGGTCTCGCCGTACTCGAACATGCGCCGGTTGATGTTCTCGAGCACCACGATGGCATCATCGACGATCAGACCGATGGCGAGCACCAGCGCCAGGAGCGTGAGCAGGTTGATCGAAAAGCCCATGACCGCCAGCGCCGTAAAGGCGCCGATGACCGCGATGGGCACAGTGACGGCGGGCACGAGCGTGGTGCGAAGGTTGCCCAAAAAAAGAAAGATGACCACGACCACCAGCGCCATGGCGATGAACAGCGTCGAAACGACCTGGTCGATGGCGCCGGCGACGAACAGCGAGGCGTCGTAGTTGAGTTCGAGCGTCATGCCGTCCGGCAGGGTTTGCTGCAGCCGTTCAAGCTCTCCCTGCACTGCCTCGGACAGCGCCAGCACGTTGGCAGTGGACTGCATGATCACCCCAAGGCCCACCATCGGCACGCCGTTGGCGCGAAACACCGAGCGATCCTCCACCGAGCCCACCTCGACGCGGGCGACATCCGAAAGGCGCACCAGATAGCCGCTCTCGCCCTGGTCCAGCGCCAGGCGCTGGAAGTCTTCGGCGGTGGCAAAGGCGCGCGGCAGGCGCACGATGAACTGGCGGTCGGCGGATTCGAGCGAGCCGGCGGGCAGCTCGACGTTTTCGGCGCGCAGGGCATCCTCGATGTCGCCCACGGTCAGGCCTCGGGCCGCCAGCGCGTTGCGATCAAGCCAGACGCGCATGGCGTAGTCGCGCCCGCCGCCCACGCGAATGCGGGCAACGCCGGGCTGTACCGACAGGCTATCGACCAGTTGGCGGTTGGCGTAGTCGGTGAGCTCGGTGATCGAGTACTCGGCGCCGGATAGACTCAGCCACACCACGATCTCTTCGCTGCTGTCCGCCTTGGTCACTTCCGGCGCGTCGGCATCGTCGGGAAGATTTCTCAGCGCCCCGGAGATACGGTCGCGAATATCGTTGGCCGCGGCGTCGATGTTCATGGTGATCGCGAATTCGATCTCGATACGCGAGCGGCCATCCTCGCTTTGCGAGGTAATCAGCTCGATCCCTTCGACCCCGGCGATGCGATCCTCGAGTACCTGGGTAATGCGCGTTTCGACCACGCTGGCCGAGGCGCCGGGGTAGCGGGTATCGATACTGACGATCGGTGGATCGACGGTGGGGTACTCCTGCAGCGGCAGCCGGTCCAGCGCCAGCACGCCGAAGGCGATGATCAGCGCGGCGATGACCAACGCCAGGACCGGGCGCTGAACCGAGATGTCCGAAAGCTTCATCCGCGGTCCGCCTCCAGAAGCTCGCGCACGCCGGTGTCGTCATCGACGACGCCGAGCAGGCGCACTTCCAGCTCATCGCGGGCAAGCTGTAGCCCGTGGATCACGACCAGATCGTCAGCGTCGAGGCCTTCCAGCACTTCCACCTCACCCACGCGGCGCTCGCCGATCGTGATTTGACGCCGCTCCAGGCGGTAAGTGTCGCCGTCTGCGTGGATCAGCATGACGTAGTGGCGGTCGCCGCTGGGCTCCAGCGCCGCTTCGGGAACGATGATGGCCTCGCGCGGGCGCTGGCGTACGGTGACTTCCATTAGCATCCCGGGGCGAAGGCGCAGCCCGGGGTTGTCGAGCAGGGCGCGTACGTCGACGCTGCGGGTGACTGGATCGATGCGCGTGCCGATACTGGCGATGTCACCGCCAAACACTTCGTCCGGGTAGGCGGCGGTCGTGGCGCTGAGCGCGAGCCCCGGCGAGAGACGGCCGAGAAACACTTCCGGTACGCTGAAGTCGAGCTTCATGACGTCGAGCTTGTCGAGCGTGGCCAGCGCCATGCCCGGCGTGACCAGCGCGCCGACGCTCAACTCTTTAAGCCCGACCCGGCCGCTGAAAGGAGCATGCAGCCGGTAGTCCTTGAGCTGTGCCTCGATGGCCTGCACCTGGGCCTGGGCCTGATCCTGCCGGGCCTGGCTATCCTCGACGTCGGCGCGAGCGGCGAGGTTTCGGTTTTGCAGCTGCGTGGCGCGATTCAAGGCGTTGCCACGCTCGGCGCCAAGCGCCTGGGCGGCGCGCAACAGCGCCTGCTCCTCGGCGTCGTCGAGGCGAATCAAAAGCCGTCCGCGCTCGACCTGTTCGCCGTCGTCGAAATTGATCTCGGCGATGCGCTCGGTCACCGTGGCGGCGAGCGTCACGCTTTCATCGGCGCTGAGCGTGCCCAGCGCCTCGAGCGGGTCCGACCAGTTGCCCGCCTCGGCGTAGCGGCCGATGACGGTCGGCAGCGGCTGGGCGAAGGCCGGTGGGGCAAGGGCAAGCATGAGGATCACGCTAAAGAACAGTTCGATAAGGCGGTTGTGGGCAGGCATACGGGTCTCGGTCAAGGGCCGTGTTAGCTCGGGGCGCAGTGCATGCGCAGGGTCGTTCAGCGCGGCGTTTAATGCAACGCTTTCGCCGCGCTGCCCGAAACAGCGCCCCCGGTGCAGCGCTCGCCGAAATAGGGGGCCGGCACAATAAAGCGCTTCATACCTGATAGAATGGCCGACTTTCTGCTGGTTCGAGGATGTCGGGTATGGTGTTTGATGTCGTGATCATCGGCGCGGGGGCGGCGGGTCTCATGTGCGCCGCCCAGGCCGGCTACGCCGGCAAGCGGGTGCTGGTGCTGGACCATGCCAACAAGGCGGGCAAGAAGATCCTGATGTCCGGGGGCGGTCGCTGTAACTTTACCAACATGGACACCGCGCCTCACCACTTTTACTCTCAAAATCCGCACTTTTGCATCTCGGCACTCAAGCGCTACCGCCCGGAGCACTTCGTCGAGCTGGTCGAGCGCCACGGTTTGGAGTACGTCGAGAAAGCCCCGGGCCAGCTCTTTTGCGCCGACTCCGCGAAAGAGATGGTGCGGCTTTTGTTGACCGAGTGCGAGTGGGCCGGCGCCGAGGTGTCGCTCAATACCCGCATCGAGCGCGTCGAGCGCGCGGGCGATGCCATGCGCCTTCATACCTCCCGCGGTCGAATCGACACGGGCGTGCTGGTAGTGGCCACCGGCGGACTCTCGATCCCCACCCTGGGGGCGAGCGGCTTTGGCTATGAGCTTGCCCGCCAGTTCGGGCTCGAGGTACTGCCCACCCGGCCAGGACTCGTGCCGCTCACCCTGAGCGATACTTGGAAGGCGCGTGCCAGCGCCCTTTCCGGGGTGAGCGTGCCGGTGGCCGTCCACCACGAAGGCTACCGTTTCGAAGAGCCGCTGCTGTTTACCCACCGGGGCCTGTCCGGGCCGTCGATGCTGCAAATCTCGAGCGTGTGGGAGCCCGGCGAGGCGCTCTCTATTGATTTGCTGCCTCACTGTGAGGCCCGGGAGTTACTCCTGAAAGCGCGTCAGGAAACGCCCAGGCGGCTGCTATCGACCTGGCTTGGCGAGCACTTCCCCAAGCGCCTGGCCCAGGCGCTGATCGAGTGGTACCCCGACGGGCAGACGCACCTACCGCTGGCGCAGGCCTCCAATGAGATGATCGACGCCTGGGCCGAGCGGCTGAACGGCTGGACGTTGAAACCTTCCGGCACGGAAGGGTGGCGTACCGCGGAGGTGACCATGGGCGGCGTCGATACCGATGCGATTTCTTCGAAAACCTTCGAGGTGAAGGAGTTGCCCCAGCTTCGCTTCATTGGCGAGGTGCTGGACGTCACCGGGCGTCTCGGCGGCTACAACTTTCAGTGGGCCTGGGCGAGCGGAGTGGCCTGCGCCCAGGCGCTTTAATCGCTACCGGCACACGCCAGATACGAAAACGCGCGCCGAAGCGCGCGTTTTGGAAAGCGTCAACCGACACTTTTCAGGTCGCGATCTTGGCCAGCAGTTTGAACTTGCGAAACAGCATGTACCCCGCCAGCGCCTTACGCCCGGCGGCCATGGCGCCACCCGGATGGCGCACCAGACGCCACGCGGCAATACCGCCAATGGCGAAAAGCGGCAGTTTGAAACTTTTCAGGCTGTTCTCGAGCGGCTGAGCGGCGTTGAGCAGGTAGTCGCTATCGACCAGAATATCGACCCGCTGCTGCTCGAGTTCCAGCAACAGCGCTGCCTTGCGCTCGGCACGGCTGGGTCTAGCGGTGTTGGTCGGGGTGGTCATACTGGTTGGCCTCCAAAAGCGCCCGGTCGGCTGCCAGCTGCTTGAGCGTCTCTTTCAACAGCGTGTGGCTCTTTGCCTGACGAAGGGCAATCAGGGCGAAAAGCAGGCTTGCGAAAATCAGAGCGCCGGCGCTGACAACGATCGCCGTTATGCGGTAAGTATCCCAGAAGAGGATAATGACCAGCGCCGTCAACGTGGCTACGCCCAGTAAAAGCAAAAGCAGGCTCGCGCCTGCCAGCAGAAAAAGTACCAGTAAACGTGCGCGTTCCTCTTCGAGCTCTAATACCGCCAAACGCAGGCGGGTTTCACTATTGGCGACCAGTGAGCCCAGCAAGCGTTTGACGGCAGAGAATACGCGTTGGGTAGGACCCAAGGCCATTAGCGACGACCGAGCAGCAGTCCGGCTACCAGACCCGCAGCGGCACCAATACCCATGCTGGTCCAAGGGTTTTCGCGAACGTAGCGGTCGCAGCAATCAACCTGGTTGGACAGCGACTCGCGGGTATCTTCGTAGAGATGCTCGCCAGCGCTTTCCAAACGTGAACGGGTCTCTTTCAAACGACGCTCGGCGCGCTCGCGAAGGCCGCGCATTTCACCGCTGGCATCCTTGGAGGTGGCGCTGACCAGCTCTTCGACGGTTTCGCTCAGGTAGCGAAGGTCGTTTTTGAGCTGGTCGGCACGTGCTGAACTGTCGGAATTACGTTTGGCCATGATGTCTTCCTTTGACGTATGAATGAAACGATAACCGCTATCAGCATAGCAGCCCTTACCGAATAGACAACCTTGCCTAGCGGTCGAGCCCGGAGGCGCTAAACATGGGATTCAGGCTAAACCCGATGCTCAGCCGGTGGACCCGGTTGTCGTAGTCGATCATGCTCTCGCCGTACCCGTAATAGTACTGCAGGTGTGCGCGAAGATTGGTGAACGCCGGCCAGCTGTAGTCGATTTGCGTGCCGTAGTTGCCCGCCGAGGGATTACCGCGCAGTTGCCCGGCGATTTCGTGATTATGGTTCAAACGCTTGGCCAAACGGATGTCGCCGTAGCCCATGAAGCGCTCGATGTCCGGGTTGTCGTCGCTACTTTCCGACTCCGGTACGCGCCAGTGGGGGGCAAGCGTCAGCGCCCAGTCGCCGCGCTGGAAGGTGCTCTCCAGGTAGAATCGGTTCCAGCTACGCGAGAGCGGGTCCGAGCGGCCGTTGGACTGGTGGTTGAACGCGACCCGGTTGCGGGTGTTGACCCAGCCAAGCGCCGTCCAAGCGTTATCGAAGTCGATGAAGAGTTCCGGCTCGTAGTTGGTCTCCCGGAAAGGCGAGGAGGCCTCGGTGTTGTATGCCTGCCACCAGCTTCTCTGGGTATAGCCGAAATAGACATCCCCCACGTCACCAAACAGGTCCTGCACCAGGTTGAACTTGGCGCTGAACTGAAACTTCACTTCGACGTTGTCCGGACCGTTTTCGTCAGTGATTTCGCGAAAGCTTTCCGCATCCCGGTTGGTGTTGTAGCTCACCGGGAAAAGATAGTTGGTCCGGTGCGTGGTGATCGCGAAGGGGTTGCGCGTCGACTCCTGCTCGAGCATGCGCCGCTCACTCAAGTCTTCCAGCGCGGCCTCTTCCGGCTGCGGTTCGGGTTCGATGCCGGCGGCGCGCTCCTCGGGGGCTTCCACCTGTTGAAGCTGCTGGCGCAGTTGATAGAGCTCGACGTTGAGCGCGCGAATGCGCGCCTCGATCTCGTCAGGCGACTGCTGCGCCCAGGCACTCGACGCGAGCGGAGAGGCGCCTATGAGCACGAACAGTGCTGCAAACAACCGGGGTTTATTGACCATGAACGAGGCTCGCGAGGTGAAGGAGTGAGTTAACAGGGCTTTCTATACAGCCTTGGCGTTTAAGTCAACTAGCGATGATTGCGAAAGTACGCATTACCCAGGACAATGGCGCCCTTTCCCGCCATGGCGGGCGATCTGTCAGCGGGGCGACGCGTCGAGATGAAACGTGCGGTTGGGAGATGGGTGGGTGGTTTGGCGCTGATGGCGCTGTTACTCGTCGTCACGGGCGCCAGCGCTTGGGCGGTCGAGGTCGAGGGCGTTCCGTCGCAGGAAGAGCTCAGCGAACGTCTTGACCAGCTAGAGGCGACGGAAGGGGAGTTAAGCACTCAGCAGGCAAGCGATCTTCAGTCGCTGCAAGCCTCGCTGGACGCCTATGAGCGCCTCGAGGCGATGGAGGAGCGTCTCGCCACCCTCGAGCAGCGCACCGATGACGCGCCCTCGACGCTGGCGCGTCTGGAGCGCGAGCTCGACGAAGCCGAACAGGCGCGTCAGGCGCTTAGTGCCGAAGACCTGAGCGACATGGCGCTATCGCGGTTGGAAAGCCGCCAGGCCGACGCGGTGGCCGCCCTGCAGCAGCTCCAGGGGCAGCTTGCCGACGCCAACTCCCAGCTGTTGGCCGCTCAGACTCTGCCCGAACGCGCGCAGCAGGCCATTTCCGATGCGCTCCAGCGAAGCGAACGCCTGCGCCGCGAGCTGGACGAGCGCGAGGCACTGCTCGACGACCGCCAGCTCTCTGCGCAAAACGATGCCGAACTGATTCAGCTTCGTCTGGGCCGGGCGCTGGCCGAGCGCGAAATCAGCCTCAACCAGCGTGAGCTCAGCGCCAACAGCCGCCTGCGCGAGTTGGCCCAGCGGCGTCGTGATCTTCTGTCGATGCAGATCGATGAAAAGGAGCAGCAGCTCAACCTGCTTCAGGGCGTGATCGACCGCCAGCGCCGGCTCGCCTCGGAACAGGCGATCGCCGATGCCGCCCGCGAGGACCCGCTGGTGGCCGAAGGGCACCCGGTGGTACTGAGCGCCCAGCAGATCAACCAGGCGTTGAGTCTCGAGCTTTTAAGAGCCACCGACCGTGCCAACGGCATCGTGCGTGAAAACATCGAGGCGCAGCGTCAGCTCGATCACGTGCGCCAGCTCCAGCGAAGCCTCAACGAGCAGCTCGATGCCATTCGCGGCAGCCAGCTTCTGTCGCGCATTCTGGTCGAGCAGCGCCAGTCGCTGCCCAGCATCGCGCCCCGGCGCGATCTACAGGACGAAATCGCCGACCTGCGCTTGAAGCAGTTCGATCTGGTGCGCCAGCGCGACCAGCTCAGACAGGGGGAGCGGCTGGCCAACCAGCGTCTGGAGGAGGCCGGGGTCGAAGTCACCGCCGGGCTCGTCGACTCTCTTTCAAGGCTCTACCAGTCCCGGCGCGAGCTCGTCGAGCAGCTCGAACAGGCTTACAGTGAGCTTTTGAGCGCGGCCATCGAGCTGCAGCTCAACCAGCAGCAGTTGTTGGAAATCTCGCGCACGTTGCGCTCGACCATTGACGAGCAGCTGTTCTGGGTGGCGAGCAGCCGCCCGCTGGATCTCACCTGGCTACGCCAGCTGCCGCAAAACCTGCGCATCGAGTGGCGTGAAGGCGAGTGGCGAAACCTTCTACCCACCCGCTGGCAGGGGCTTTCATGGCAGGTGCTCAGCGGCGCGCCACTGATGCTGATCAGCCTACTGTTGATCTTTCTCAGAGCGCGTATCAAGGCGCGGCTGGCGCTTCTTCATTCGCAGATCGGCCGGCTCAAAAGCGACACCCAGGGCCATACGCCCAAGGCGGTGCTACTCAACGCGCTGCTCGCCCTTCCCGGCCCGCTGGTACTCGCCGGCGTCGGTCTGGGGCTCAAAACCACCGAGGGCACGGCGCTTCAAAGCCTGTCGATGGCGTTTTTGCAGCTGGCGCTGAGCTGGGGGGCGATCGCCTGGGGGCGTCGGCTTCTGGTGCCGGATGGTGTGGCCGAGCGCCACTTTACCTGGTCGGCGGGCTACAGCGCTCGGCTTCGCAAGCTTTTGGGCGGGCTTGGGCTGATGCTATCGCTGGTGCTGGTGATCGCGACGATCTCCGAGCCGATGCAGACGCCGCTGATCCAGCGGCCCATCGCGCTCCTGCTGTTGTTCGTGGCGTTAGCGGCGATGAGCTGGTGGCTGGCCCAGCTGATTCTCGCCCACGTGCCGTTTTTCGGCGTGCGCCTCTTCCGGCTGCTGCTGGGGCTTTCCATCGCCGCGGTGCCGCTGGTGCTGTTCAGCCTGGTGGCCTGGGGGTTCGAGTACACCGCGCTGCGCCTGGTGGGGCGCTTTGCCATGACGATCTACATTCTCGGGCTCTGGATCATCATCGAAGCCACCGTGGTGCGCAGTCTGGCCGTGGCGGCGCGTCGTCTTGCCTATCGCCGGGCGCTGGCGCGCCGCCGGGCCCAGGTGCAGGAGGGGGCCGAAGGCGGGCTCGAGGTGGTCGAAGAACCGCCGCTGGACATGCACCAGATCAACAGCCAGTCGCTGCGTTTGTCCAAGCTGATTCTGCTGATCGGCTTCATGACGCTTTTGTACCTGGTGTGGTCGGATCTTCTCTCGGTGCTGGGCTATCTGGATCAGGTGTCGCTGTGGGACGCCGAAGAGGGCGATATCGTCGGCAATACGCTGTCGATCGCCGATCTGTTCACCGCGCTGTTCGTGGTGGCGGTGACCTTCATCATGGCGAGCAATCTGCCCGGACTACTGGAGGTGATGGTGCTCTCCAGACTCTCGCTCAAGCAGGGCAGTTCCTATGCCATCACCTCGCTTCTCTCCTACACCATCGTCGGCACCGGGGTGGTCATGGCGCTGGCAACCCTGGGCGTTTCCTGGGACAAGCTGCAGTGGCTGGTGGCCGCGCTCAGCGTGGGGCTCGGCTTCGGGCTGCAGGAGATATTTGCCAACTTCATTTCGGGGCTGATCATCCTGTTCGAGCGCCCGATCCGTATCGGCGACACCATCACGCTTGGGAATTTGCACGGTACCGTTAGCCGGATCCGCATTCGCGCTACCACGGTCACGGATTTCGATCGCAAGGAGATCATCATTCCCAACAAGACCTTCGTGACCGACCAGCTCATCAACTGGTCGCTTTCCGACAACGTCACGCGGGTGGTATTGACCTATGGCGTCTCCCACGGCTCGGATCTGGCGCGGGTTCATACGCTTTTGCGCCAGGCCGCCGATGAAAACGCGCGCATTCTGACCGACCCGGAGCCTCAGGTCTTCTGCGTAAGCTACGGGCCGCACAGCCTGAATTTCGAGCTGCGCATCTTCGTCAACGACCTGCTCGACCGGCTCTTTGCTGCCGACGAAGTGAACTGCCGGGTCGACGCGCTGTTTCGCGAGGCGGGCATTCGGGTGGCTTTCGAGCAGATGGACGTCTGGCTGCACCGCGACGAAAGCGAGCCGGTCAAGGTGCAGTCGGCCAACGTGCCGCCGCCCTCGACGGGCTAGCGGGCGGCCTTTTCGTTGGGGCCCTGAATGTTCTTGTCCTGCTTGCTCAGGCCTTGCTCGCCAACAGCAAAAACTCCCGATTGCCGTCGCCGCCGGTGATTGGGCTCTCCTGCCAGTGGCTTATCTCAAAACCGCTTGCCTCGCAGCATCGGCGAATGCGCCGCTCGACCTCCATAAAGCGCCTTGCGTCCTGCACCACGCCGCGCTTATCGAGCGCCCCGGGGTCGAGCTCGAACTGCGGCTTCACCAGCGATAAAAGCCGGCCACCTGGGGGCAGCAGCGTTGCGATCTCGGGGATGATCAGCGTTTGCGAGATGAACGAGACGTCCATGACCGCGACGCCGATCGGCCGCTCTGACAGCGCCTCAAGAAGCGCTTGCGAGCTGCTCATCGAGCGGGCGTTCAAGCCTTCCAGACAGCGCACCCGCGCATCCGCGCGAAGCGCCGGGTCGAGCTGGCCGTGGCCGACCTCCACGCCGATGACGTGGCGCGCACCAAAGCGCAGGGCGCAGTCGGTGAAACCACCGGTAGACTGACCCACATCGAGCACCCCAATGTCATCGAGGCGAAGCGCGAGCGTCTGGAGCACGCCTTCGAGCTTGAGCCCGGCCCGAGAGACGTAGCGCTCTTCCGGGTCGTCGTCGATGACAAAGCGCGTCTCGGGTGGCCAGGGTTGGGAGGCGCGGGTCAGCGGAGTGCCGTCTTCAAGGCGGACCCGGCCGTTTTTGATCAGGCGCTGGGCGCGGGTGCGGGAGCTGGCGAGGCCCAAAGTCGCCAGCAGCTGGTCGAGTCGCATCATATCGGGGGAGTAAATGGTTCGTTAGCGGTTGGATGAGTGGCTTTTTAGCATTCGAGTTCTGGCAGGCGCGGCTCGCCCCAGCTTCGGTGCAGGTAGCCCGTGACCCGCTCGAGTACGTCCTGAGAGACCGTGGCCGGCTCGCCGCGCTCCAGCGGGTCGTGGTGATAGATGTAAAGGCGCGAGACGAACTGCTCGAACGGCAGCGAGGCCTCGCCGAAGCGCTCGCCAAACCCGGCGGTGCTCACGCGCACGCCGTCGCCCCAATCCTGGCCGCTGTCGTTGTTGGGGTTGAAGAAGTAGACACGCATGGTGTCGGTCGGGTCGAGCGAGGCGCGAAGAATGGTGATGGCGTGCCAGCCCACGAAGCGCCCGGCGCTGTCGGTCACGGCGATGCCCGCGGGCTGGGGGTGAATCAGCGGCTGGTTGCCGTTGTAGAACGGATGGTAGCTGGCGTAGAAGTGGCGAATGAAGCGTTCGACCTCGACAAGCCGACCGCTTTGTACATCGACGTTGATACGAAACCCGCGCCCGGACCACCAGCCGTGAAACTCCGGGTTGACCCAGCGGTGCGGGTCGCCTTCACGCCCGATACAGCGCCGTCCCATCTCGGCGTAGATGCGATCCAGGTGCGGCACCACGATCAGCGAGACCGGGTCCAGGTCCATGGGAAGGGAGGTGGCCACACCCGCGCCGCTCTCTCTGGACGAGATCGGCTGACCTTCGAAGTGCATGATGATTTCATCGTCTCGCGTCGCCCAGGCCACCATTTGCAGCAGGTAGTCCGGGTCGTTGTAGGCCCACATCGAAAGCGCCCGCGCCGACTGGCAGGTCGGGTTGTTGCCCTGGCCCACGCCCAGCGGTAGCCCTAAAAGGCACAGCACGCCCTCCATGAGCCGCGCGTGGGGGCTCACCTCGTCGCCGTAGGTCGCGCTCAACCGCGCTTTGGCTGGCGGTGATAGCGCCAGATTGAGCTGACGCCACATTGCCGGGGCCACCGGCGGCTGATAGAGAATCCCACGCTCGAGCATCAGCGCCAGGCCGTACACCGCCTGAGCGGTGGCCGGGTGGACGCTTTCGCGAATCAGCGCGTGCACCAGCTCGCGGTAGCACAGCAGACAGTCCCGCCCGGTGGAGGAGAGCCCGAGCGCTTCGCTGATCAGGTAATCGCTTTCATCGAGACAAAAGCGCATCAGCACGGCGTGGTAGGGCGACACCAGCCCGGTGTCGTGCATGGCGCGGGCAAAGCCGGTGGCTTCGGCCTGCAGCGCGGCGCTGTCCATGCCGGCCAGCCGCGTCTGAAACACCTCGACGCCCGGATCCTCACGGCATGCCTGGGTGGGGCCAAACAGGGAGCTGACCAGCCGGTCAGCGCCCTGGCCGCTTGCGCCGAGATCGATCGATGGGTCGGCCTGGCACAGCGCGATGTGGGTAATCATCTGCTTGATGCCGTCGACCTGCACCGGGCGCTGCTGAAGAATGCGCCAGATTTCGTCGATCAGCCGGTCGATGATGTGCTCGTAGCCGATTCGCCCGGCCAGATGCTGAAAAAGCGCCCGCGGAATCGCCGCCAGTCTGCCCTGGGTTTCGCGCTCGGCCTCGGTTGGCGCGCCGAACAGTAGCGTCAGGTTGAGCGCCATGACCTGGGTGAGGTGTTGGTGCGCCTGCGCTTGGGTGATCAGCGGATGATCGAGCTCGCCTTTGGCCACGGCCAGAAGGCGCAGCTCGCTGAGCGCCTCGATCACCAGGGCGTGGGCGTGGGCGCTTTTGAGCGAAAAGGCAGCAAGGGCGGGCTGGAGATACTGCGGGGTTTCCCAGTCGGAGCCCTGGAACACGGCGGCGGATTCAAACGTCGCGGCGCGCGCCTCGCAGGCCTGGCAGCCGCCTGGTTGCAGCAGCACGCGGCGGGCGGTATCCAGAACGCGGGGGAGCTTGTCGGGCCGGGCGAAGGCGGGAGCGTCCTCGAGCCTTTTAAGCGCATCGTCCAGCTTTTCCAAAAGTCCCCTCAGCAGAGGGGACGAAGTTTGATCATCGGCGGTCGTCACAGCGACTCCTTTTCCCTGCAGTCGCGGGGATTATACATAGAAGTCGAGGTCTTCCTGATGTTTTAGCAGATCGCGAAGCGTGTGGGCGTCGTCGCCGCGAAAATAGATAAGCCCCCAGTGGGTGCCGAAGGCGGTGCGCTTGGTGACCGTTTCTTCGACCGGCGAGGTAAGCTCGTGTGACTCGAAGTAGGGGTGATCCTCGGTCTCCTCCGGAATCTCCAGGCGGCTGACCACGCGTCGGCGAGGGTAGACGCCGAAGCAGCCGGCGAAGCCGTCGGCATCGACCACTTCCCTGGGGAAGAAGGCGGCGACCTCTTCCGGCGTGGTTTTGGGGTCGAATACCAGCATCGAGGCCTGGTAGGCGTTGAAGCCGTAAACGCGCTCGAGCAGTTCGAACACCTTGAAGCCCGGCGGGCGGTAGGCGACTTCCCCAAAGTACATCTCGCCGTCGCTGGTGACGAAGTACTCCGGGTGAATCAGGCCGAACTCGATGTCGAAGGTCTTGATGAGCTTCTCGATCTGTTGGGTGATCTGTTCGCGATACTTTTCGAGCTCCGGCGAGGCGGGCACGAACACCGAATAACCCAGGGTCACGTACTCGGAAATGTTCAAAAAGGCGATCTTGCCGTTATGAATCCACGCCTCGACGGCGAACTCCCAGCCGTCCAGGTGCGACTCCATCAATACCGGGAATTCCTCTTCCGGAATCGAATCGATTTCATCCGGGGTGCGAATCACGCGGTGGCCAAGACATCCGGCCTTATCGAAGGCCTTGAGGTGAATAGGGTCGTTGGGGTCGCCGTCGAGCTTCAAAAGCGTTTGGTTGACGCGCTTCAAAAAGCGGATGACGTCTTCCTTGTCGTGGGCTTCTTCGAAAATGCCTACGCGAATGCCTCCCAGCTGTGCCCGGCGCTTCATCAGGGCCTTGTCGCGTAGCAATAGCGACTGACCATAAAGGCGCGGGTTGTCGAGCAGCAGCGAGTTGATCGCGCCGGCCCACTCCACGGTCTCTTCGAACAACGGGATGGCGACGTCAACGCCTTTCTCTTTCAGGGTTTCGGCGATTTCGAGCGAGCGGTCGTTGAGACGCTCGAAGTTCCAGGCCACGTGGGGAATGTTGTGCTGTTGGCAATACTCTTCGGCCCAGTCCGGGGCGACCACGATGTAGCGGCGGTCGAACTTTTCCGCCGCTTCGATGGCGTTCAGGCTCCAACCCAGTAGGGCGATATACCCCTTGCTCGAATCCTTTTCCATGCTGGTAACTCCTGTGGGGAAAAAACCGTCTGCATTGACGCCACCATACACACTCGGTCACCCAAACAATACCCGAGCCGCCGCCCTGAAAAAGGGGAGTAACGCGTAAAACGTGCACGCGGCAGTAAAGGGCAAGCCCAGAGTTATGATAGTCTAGGATCGAGTTTTTGACCTTTAAACGCCAAGAGGACGACGCCAGAATGGCGCCCAAGCCAATCTATCGGGTAGTGGTTCACCAGCAGGGTGAAGTGTGGGATTTATACGTCAGAGAGATCTTTCAAAGCGAACTCTGGGGCTTTATTGAAGTCGAGGAGTTTGTCTTTGACGATGTTTCGCGGGTGGTGGTCGACCCGGGCGCTGAAAAACTGCAGCGCACCTTCGAGGGCGTCAAGCGAAGCTACCTGCCGCTCAACGCCATCGTGCGGATCGACGAAGTCGAGCGTGAAGGCCCGCTGAAAGTCGTCAAAAGCGATAGCCGCGTCGCGGAATTTACTCGTCCCTTCCCGCTGCCACCTCGCGGTGAAAGGTAAGCGTACGGGCGCGCCTTTAGGCAACGATGCTCGACGTACGTGTTTTTTGATCAGGATGTTAGTCATGCAAGTAAAAAAGTCTCGTTTCATGGGTTGTCTGGCGAGTGCCGGTTTATTGATGGGTGGGGCAAGCTCTACGGCGCTCGCCCAAAACGATAGTCAGGCCTGGGTCAGCGAAGAGCTCAGCACCTTCGTGCGTAGCGGCCCCACCGACGGCTACCGTATCGTGGGAACGCTCAACGCCGGCGAAGAGGTCGAGGTGCTCGAAGAGAGCGGCGACTACACCCGCGTACGCGGCAGCGGCGGTGACGCCGTATGGGTGCTCAGCGACGAACTGCAGCAAACCCCGAGCGCCCGCGAGCAGCTTCCCGAACTCGAAGATCAGGTCGGTGAACTTACCCAGGAACTCGACGGTATCAACGATACGTGGGAGGAGCGCGTCTCCTCGATGCGCGAGACGCTCGAGGTACGCGAGCAGCGTATTACCGAGCTCGAAGCGCGCAACCGCGAGCTCGAAAGCGTAACCGATCAGTCTCGCCAACAGGTGCGCGCGCTCGAGGCTCGCCTGGACACCCAGGAAGAGGATCTTCTGATGCGCTATTTCATGTACGGAGGCGGCGTGGCCGGGGCCGGGCTTCTGGTGGGGCTGATCGTGCCGCACCTGCCGCGCCGGCGTAAAAAACGCGACCGCTGGTTCTAAGCGCCCAGCCAAGAGGTATCGATGGAGAACGCGTGGCGCAAGCGCTGGCAAGAAGGGCGTATCGGCTTTCACCAATCGGTGACTCACCCGGCGCTGGTTCGACACTGGCCGGATTTGAACGTCGCCCAAAACGCCAGGGTGCTGGTACCGCTGTGCGGTAAAAGCCTGGACATGCGCTGGCTTGCCGAGCGCGGCCATGCGGTACTCGGCATCGAGCTCGCCCCGGAAGCGGTGGCGCAGTTTTTAGCGCAGCGCCCGCTTGGAGTGTCGCGCTACCGCCAGACCGGGTTCGATATTGCCCGCCAGGCCAATGTCGAGCTTTGGTGCGGCGACTTTTTCCATCTTACCCGCCGCCAGGCCTCGCAGCTCGACGCGTTTTTCGACCGCGCCGCGCTGATTGCGCTGCCCCCGGCCACCCGGGCGCGCTACGCGTTTCATCTGGCGCAGCTTTTGCCGCCCGGGGCGGCAGGGCTTTTGATCAGCGTGACCCACGAAAATGGCGAGGAAGGCCCGCCCTACAGCGTAGCGGAAGAGGAGATTCGACGGCTTTTGTCGCCGAACTTTGCGCTGACGCTGCTGGAACAACGTGAGGCGGACGCGCGCGGCGTCAGCGAGCAGGTGTGGGCGCTCAAGCGGCGCGGGCCAGCGTGACCCGCGCCTTCATATGGCAGCGCGGTTAGCGGGCCAGAAGCTGTGCAAGCTCCGGGTCGCTGAACGCGCGATTCATGCCGTCGCTGAGCAAATCGTTGATCATGCGCGTGTTGGTCGCTTCACCGGGCTTGATGGCGTAGCCCTGGGTGCGCCGTGAGGTATAGGTGCCGGTGTAGGTGGTGCCGCGGTTTTGCGCGATGGCGCGAAAAACTGCCTCGATGCGCGCCTCGTCGACCAGGGGTTGGCCGCTGTCGCCCTGGCCGTAGTGCAGGCTTGCTAGCTCCAGGGTCAGGCTCGGGGCGTTTTGCACCGGGCTGCTGGTCGGGTTGAAGCCCATTTCGCGCACCGCACGCTCGGCTTCCGCCTGAAGCCTTGGCACCAGCTCGTGGCTGTTGACCGTGATCTGGGCGGTGGACATGCTGCCGCCGGCGCGGGTGCCGATCACTTCGCTTTCACGGGCATCGACCGCCGCAACGCTAACCTGCTGCCCCGAGCCCGCCTTGGGAACCTCGGCGGTACGCTCCGGACTTAGCTGAAGGTACTGGGGGCTGGCGCAGGCGGTAAGCCAAGCGCCTGCGACAAGCGCCGTGGTGAGCGTTAAAAAATGACGCCGAAGCATGGTGTTTCTCCGCAATGGTTAAAAAGGCCAGTATAGCCTGCGCTCGCGCGTCGGGTACATGCAAACCCAAAGGCACGTTTCTGGAGAGTTTTCATGGAGCAAGAGGCGCTTTTCGACACGCCGCCGCCGGCCAATTTGCTGCCCCACGACGGCGAGGCGTTTTACCTCGGCCCGGTGCTCACCGAGCGCGAGGCAAGCGCCTACTTCACGCGCTGTGTTTTAGAGCTCGACTGGGCCCACGAGCGTGTGGTGATGTTCGGCCGTGACATCACCACCCGGCGTAAGGTCGCCTGGTACGCCGATGCGCCGGCCACCTACACCTACTCGGGTCAGACCAAACGGGCGCGGGTTTGGCCGGCGCTTTTGCAGGCGCTGAAAGAGCGGGTAGAGCGGGCAAGTGGGGCGCGCTTTGATTCGTGCCTGTGCAATCTCTACCACAGCGGCGAGGAGGGCATGGGCTGGCACAGCGACGACGAGCGCGAGCTTGCCGAGCAAGGCATCATCGCTTCGCTGACGCTCGGCGGCGAGCGGCGTTTCTCGTTCAAGCACAAGGCGAGCGGCGAGCGCGTCTCGCTTTTGCTGGAACATGGCAGCCTTCTGATCATGCAGGGGGCGACCCAGACCCACTGGTGGCACAGCTTGCCCAAAACCAAAAAGTGTATGGATGCGCGGGTGAACCTGACCTTTCGCCAGCTGCGCGCCGGATGAACGCGAACGCGCCGCTGGTCTGCGGCGCCTTCGTTTAGTGGGGCTGGCGCGTCTTCGCCGCGTCGTCCTTGAAGCGGTGCCAGCGCCTTGGGTGGGCGTAAAGGCGCTGGCCGCGATGGATCTTCAGGCGCTCGAAATCTGAGTGGCGTACCGTGGCAAGCCAGGGCGCGCCGAGCCAGTCGGCTTCGAGCTCCACGCGCACCTCGGCGCCGACCAGCGAAAACGCGGTGATCGTCATCGGCAGGTGAACGCCGGGCTCG
Source organism: Halomonas sp. PAMB 3264 (assembly GCF_031954245.1). NCBI lineage: Bacteria > Pseudomonadati > Pseudomonadota > Gammaproteobacteria > Oceanospirillales > Halomonadaceae > Halomonas > Halomonas sp. PAMB 3264. Next base: position 2,477,000 of record NZ_CP134866.1, on the reverse strand, counting down.
AACGTTTCCGCCAGGCGCACCTCGTGGGGGCGCAGCAAAAGCTCCTCGTCACCATCCGGTAGGTCGACCTTGAGCTTCGCATCGCCGCAGGTGAGCACGCCGTTTTTGACGTGGCCTTCCAGATGGTTGACGTCGCCCAGAAACTCGAACACGAAGCGGTTTTTCGGTGCCCGGTAGAGCGCCTCGGGCGTATCGATCTGCTCGATGCGGCCGTTACTCATGACCACCACGCGGTCGGAGAGCTCCAGCGCCTCCTCCTGGTCGTGGGTGACGAACACGCTGGTGAAGCCCAGCTCTTCGTGCAAGCGGCGCAGCCACCGGCGAAGGTCCTGGCGCACCTTGGCGTCCAGCGCGCCGAAAGGCTCGTCGAGCAGCAGTACGTCCGGCTGGACCGCAAGTGCCCGTGCCAGCGACACCCGCTGTTGCTGACCGCCGGAGAGCTGGGCCGGCAGGCGGTTGGCGAAGTGCTCGAGCTTGACCATTTCCAGAAGCCGAAAGACCCGCGCGCGAATCTCGCCTTTGGACGGACGATCCTTGCGCGGCATCACGGTCAGACCGAAGGCGACGTTATCGAACACGCTCATGTGGCGAAAAAGCGCGTAGTGTTGAAAGACGAAGCCGATGCGTCGGTCGCGTACGTGCACGTGGGTCACGTCGCGCTCGCCGAACAGAATTTTACCCGGGGTGGGCGAGCGGTCGGCGTTTTCGAGCCCCGCGATGATGCGCAAAAGCGTGGTCTTGCCGGAGCCTGACGGCCCCAGAAGGCCCACCAGCTCGCCGTCATGAATGTTGAGATCGATCGGCTCGAGCGCCTGAGTGGCGCCGAAGTGCTTGGCGATATGGTGTAGCTCGATGCTCATAAAATGGCCTCCCGGCGGGTGGCGCGCCGCTGAAGGGCCGCCTTGGTCGCCAGCGTCAAAAGCGCAATCAGCGCCAGCAGCGCCGCGCTCGAAAACGCCCCGACCGCATTGTAATCCTGGTAAAGCTGCTCGAGGTGCAGCGGCAGAGTGTTGGTCTGGCCGCGAATCGCCCCGGACACTACCGACACGGCGCCGAACTCACCCACTGCTCGGGCGTTGGTCAAAATGACGCCGTACAAAAGCGCCCACTTGATGTTGGGCAGCGTGACGCGGCGAAAGACGGTCCAGCCGGAGGCGCCCAGGGTCACCGCCGCTTCCTCTTCGCGGGTGCCCTGGGCCTGCATCAGCGGAATCAGCTCGCGGGCGACGAACGGGCAGGTGACGAAGATGGTGACCATCAAAATTCCCGGCCAGGCGAACATCAGCTGGATATCGTAGCCGTCCAGAAAGCTTCCGATCCAGCCGTTACGCCCGTAGAGCAGCAGATAAACGAGCCCTGCCACCACCGGCGATACCGCGAAGGGAATGTCGATCAGCGTTTGCAGAATTCGCCGACCGGGAAAGCGAAACCGGGTGACCAGCCAGGCCAGCGCCACGCCAAATACCAGGCACACCGGAATGGTCATCAGTGCGATCAAAAGCGTCAGGCCAATGGCGTGCAGGGTATAGACGTTGCTGACGTTTTCCCAGAACACCATCACGCCGCTGGACAGCGCCTGGGCGAAAATGGCGACCAGCGGCAGCAGCAGAAACAGCGCCGATAAGAAAACGGCGGCGGCTATCAGGATATTTCGAACCAGCGGTGCATCACCCACGCGGCGCATCAGGTAGATCCTCCGTGCAGACGACGAACGAAGCGCCCCTGCCACACGTTGATCGCGAGCAGCAGCGCCAGTGAGGTGAACAGCACGACTGAGGCGATCGCCGAGGCGCCGGCGTAGTCGTACTCCTGTAGGCGCACGAAAATCATCAGTGCGGTGATTTCGGTTTCATAGGGCATGTTGCCGGCGATGAAGATGATCGCCCCGAACTCACCGAGCGAGCGCACGAAGGCGAGCCCGGTGCCGGTGACCAGCGCTGGCCACAGGTGCGGCATGATCACGCGGCGAAACGCGACGCCGTCGGTGGCGCCGAGCGACATTGCCGCCTCGTCGATCTCCCCCGGTAGATCCTCCAGCACCGGCTGCACCGTGCGCACCACGAAGGGAATACTGGTGAACGCCATGGCAAGCGCAATGCCCACCCAGGTGTAGGCCACCTGAAACCCCAGCGGCTCGAGCAGTCGACCCATCCAGCCGTTACTGGCGTAGAGCGTGGCAAGCGTAATGCCGGCCACGGCGGTGGGGAGCGCAAAGGGCAGGTCCATCAGCGCGTCCAGAAGCCGCTTGCCGGGAAACTCGTAGCGTACCAGCACCCAAGCCAACAGCAGCCCGAACGCCGCATTGACCAATGCAGCCACCGCCGCCGCGCCCAGCGTCACCATATAGCTTGCCACCACCCGGCCTTCCGTAACGATCGACCAGTACTCGGCGAGGCTCAACCCCGCCAGCTGGCCGAACAGCCCGGTGATGGGTAAGAGCAGCACCAGCGAAATGAACAGCACGCTGATACCCATGGACAAACCAAAACCCGGCAGCACGCGCGCGCTGCCGGATTGGTGAAAGCTCAACGATTTCATGCCGAGCCGTTAGCGACGCTGAAGCTGGTCGAGCATGCCGCCGCTCTCAAAATGCGTTTCCATGATCTCGTCCCAGCTGCCGAAGACGTCGTCGACGTTGAAAAGCTCGGTTTCCGGAAACTCGTCGGCGAACTCTTCTACCACGGCGTCGTTATGAACGCGGTAGTTGAAGCCGGCCAGCGTGCGCTGAGCCTCTTCGGTGTAGAGGTAGTCGAGATAGCCCTGAGCGAGGTCCTCGTTGCCGTTACGCTCGGCGTTTTCCGAGACCACCGCGACCGGGAACTCCGCCAGCACGCTCATTGGCGGCACGATGACTTCGTAATCGTCGCTGCCGTACTCGCGGCGAATGTTGTTCACCTCGGACTCGAAGCTGATCAGCACGTCGCCAATGCCGCGTTCGATGAAGCTGGTGGTGGCGCCGCGACCGCCGGTGTCGAATACCGCCACATTGGCGAGAAGGGTACGCATGAACTCATGAATCTGCTCTTCGTCACCCTCGAATTCACGATCGGCGAAGCCCCAGGCGGCGAGGTAAGTGTAGCGTGCGTTGCCGGAGGTTTTCGGGTTGGGGAATACCAGCTCGACGTCTTCCTGAACCAGATCGTCCCAGCTCTCGATACCCTTGGGGTTGTCCTTGCGCACCAAAAAGGCCGTGGTAGAGTAGTAGGGCGAGGCGTTGTTGTCGAACGCGTCCTGCCAGTCCTCGTCGACCAGCCCGGCGTCCGCCAGTACGTCGACATCGGTCACCTGATTGAAGGTGACGACATCGGCGCGAAGGCCCTGCATGATGGCACGCGCTTGGGCAGAGGAGCCGCCGTGGGACTGGCTCACGCTGACCTCTTCGTCGTGCTCCTGCTCCCACCACTCGATGAAGTCCGGATTGATCGCGGCGAACAGCTCGCGAGCGATATCGTAGGACGAGTTCAGAAGCTCGCGCTCCTGGGCCATGGCCGTGCCGGTCGCACCCGCAGCGGTGGCGCCGAGCGCAAGGGCCAGCGCGGTGCGGGTGAAGGGAGCAGAGAGGGCAAGCGGTAAGCGCATCGAATCTTTCCTTTTGTTGGCAGGCAAGTAGGAATGAGCGAGGTGCCGAGCGATCATGCAAGCACGGCGTTTATGGAGATCGGTAGGGTCGGTCTGGCCATAGACGTTTTCGCGATAAGACAAGGTTAGTCCTGTGTTTCAGGAATTACAATCTGTCTTTATATTCGATTGGGGAATAATGACCGTTTCCTCGCCGCTAAGCGGACAGGCGCTGAAACGTCGGACTCTGGTATCATGCGCGCTTTGTCAGCGCCTTTGAGGCGCGCCCGCTTTACCCTGGAGCGTTTATGACCGCCGCGAAAGATTTTCTCATCGCCCCTTCGATTCTCTCTGCCAACTTCGCCCGCCTGGGGGAAGAGGTCGACAACGTGCTCGCCTCTGGCGCCGACATCGTCCACTTCGACGTCATGGACAACCACTACGTGCCGAATCTGACCATTGGGCCGATGGTGTGCAAGGCGCTTAGAGACCACGGCGTGACCGCACCCATCGACGTGCATCTGATGGTCAAGCCGGTGGATCGCATGATCGGTGATTTCATCGAGGCCGGTGCCAGCTACATCACGTTTCACCCGGAAGCCTCCGAGCATATCGACCGCTCGCTCCAGCTGATTCGCGACGCCGGCTGCAAGGCGGGGCTGGTGTTCAACCCGGCCACGCCGCTTTCCTATCTCGACTACGTGATGGACAAGATCGACATGGTGCTGCTGATGAGCGTCAACCCGGGCTTTGGCGGGCAGTCGTTCATTCCGGCGACGCTAGACAAGCTCAGGCAAGCGCGCGGGCGTATCGACGCCGCCCCGCACCCGATTCGCCTGGAGGTCGACGGCGGCGTCAAGGTGGATAACATTCAGGCCATCAGGGAGGCCGGCGCGGATACGTTCGTCGCCGGCTCCGCGATCTTCAATGCACACAGCAAAAGCGATCCGAACGGCTACGACAGCGTGATCGGCTCACTGCGCCAGGCTTTGGCAGGCCACTAATCCGATAGGCCGCTAAATTCAGCAGGCCACTCGTTTTGGAAGATCATCAGGTCGCGCTCAGTGCAGCTTCATGCGCGGCTTCAGATAACGGTTTAGCTTGTCCACCACCCAGGTCAGTCCGGTTTTCGGTACGCCGTGAATCGAGACCTGGTGCATGCGGTAGAGCGAGGCGTAGGCGTTGCGCGCCATCCAGCCTTCCAGAAACAGTCCGCGTGAGGCGCCACCGCGCATCAGGTTGCCAACCGCGTCGTAGCGGGCAAGCGACACCAGCGAGCCGTTATCCTTGTATTTGAAGGGCTTGAGTTCCTTGCTCTCGAGCGCCCGCGTGATGTTTTCCGCCAACACCCCCGCCTGCTGGCGCACGGCCTGGGCCCGGGGTGGCACCGTGGAGTCGTCGCCCTGAGGGCAGCTGGCGCAGTCGCCCATGGCGAAAATGCTCGGGTCGTCGACGCTCTGCATGGTCTGCTGGACGCATACCTGGTTTCTCTTGTTCACCGTAAGCCCCAGTTCGGCGAGAAAGTCCGGCGCCTTGATGCCCGCAGCCCAGACGTTCAGATCGGTTTCGATCGTTTCGCCGTCACCGGTGACCAGCTCGTACTCCCGCGCCTCCTTGATCGCGGTTTCCAGATGGATGTTGACGCCCAGGCTTTCGAGCTCCTTGTGAACGGTTTGGCTGACGCGTTCGGAAAGGGCGGGCAGAATGCGCGGCGCCGCCTCGATCAGGTGAACGCTGATCTGGTTGTCGTCGACGTTGGTGACCCCATAGGCATTGAGCAGGCGGGTGACGTCCAGAAGCTCCGCGGCGAGCTCCACCCCGGTCGCACCGCCGCCGACGATCCCGACGCTTAGTGTGGTGTGGGTTCGAAGCGTCGGGTCGGTGTAGCGCAGGAAGGTGTTGATCATGTCGCGCTGAAAGAGCTTCGCTTGCTGGGGCGAGTCGATGAAGTGGCAGTGCTCAGCCACGCCCTTGGTGCCGAAGTCGTTCGAGACGCTGCCAAGCGAGAGCACCAGGTAGTCATAGGTGAGGGTGCGCTCGGGCAGCACCTCGATACCATCCTCGTCGAGAATGGGGGCCAGGCTCAACGTTTTGTTTTCCCGGTCGAGCCCGCACAGCGAGCCGCGCTGGTAGCGGTAACCGTGGGCGCTGGAGTGGCCGCGAAAGTCGACCTCGTCCATGGCAGAGTTCAACACGCCGGTGGCCAGCTCATGCAGCAGCGGCTTCCAGACGTGGGTGGCGCTGCGGTCCAGAAGGACGATTTCGGCGCGCTGCTTCTTGCCGAGCGTGCGCCCTAAACGCGTGGCGAGCGCAAGGCCTCCCGCGCCGCCGCCGACGATGACGATCCTTGGGTGAGTCACTGGCTTCTCCTTGGCAAATTTGGCTTCAGCATAGTGCTTTCTACTGATTCTGACGAATGGCGGCGCGCGGTTTTATCGTCTTTTCGCCTGACGCAGGGCGTGCTTTTTGGCACTCTGAGCTTACCGCTTTTCGACAGCTCCTTGACAACACCACAGGAAGGTTTCATGCACGCGATTTTAACGGACAAGCGGCTCATCGCTTTCGACTTGGACGGCACCCTGATCGACTCCGTGCCGGATTTGGCCGTGGGCGTGCAAAAAGCGCTCGATGAGGTCGGCGTTCGCGCCCCGGACGAGGCCAACGTGCGCGATTGGGTGGGCAACGGCGCCCGGTCGCTGGTCGAGCGCGCCCTGACCTGGGCGCTGGGTGAGGCGCCAGACAACACGCTTTTGACCCAGGCGTACGAGGCGTTCATGCGCCACTACGGCGCCGCGCCGTTTGCCCATACCCGTGTGTACGATGGCGTTGAAAAGACGCTGGCCGCGCTCGATGAGGCCGGCTTCGCGCTTGCGCTAATCACCAACAAGCCCGAACGCTTCATCGCGCCGATTCTCGAACATTTCGGCCTGTTGAATTGGTTCGCGCTCTGTATCGGCGGCGACACCCTGGTCGAGAAAAAGCCGAGTGCGCTTCCGCTGCTGCACGCTGCAAATACGCTGGGCGCAGCGCCAAAGGCATGCGTGATGGTGGGGGATTCTAAACACGATATCGAGGCGGGCAGGGCGGCGGGGTTCGCCACCGTCGCCCTGCCTTATGGCTACAACCACGGGGAGCCGATCGAGGCGAGCCGGCCGGATCTTTGCGTGGCGAGCCTCACCGCGCTACTCGATTGACAATGCCCCGGCTCAGGGCCGAGCGCCGCCGAGCGCCCTGTGCAGAAGCTCGGCGTTGTAGTTGAGCATGCCCGGGTAGTTATAGGCGGGGCTGTCGGTGTCGCCGAGACTATCGACGAACAAGGGGCCGGCGAGCGCAATATTGCTCTCCCGCGATAGCGCATCCATGTGAATCCAGGGCGTGGTGCTCTCGTAAAAAAGCGCCGGTGGGCGGGTGTGGGTCAGCCGCTCGCTCATCACCGCCATATCGAAGGCGCTGCCCAGGCGCTCACTGCTGCTGCCCCAGATGGCGGCGTAGTCGAAATCGAAGGCGCGGGCAAAATACGCCATCCCGGCTTCGCTGGTATAAAGCACACGGTTGGTTTGGGGAATACCTTCCAGGCGCTCAGTGAGACGCGCGCTCAAAAGCGCCAGCGACTCGCGGGTGCGCGCGGCGCGCTCCTCGAACGCGTCGCGCTTTTCCGGATACTGCTCGCCCAGGGTGCGCGCAATGACGTCGACGTAGGCGCTGGCGCCGGCCGGGTCCATCCACAGGTGCGGGTCGACGCTGCCATGGAGCCGGCCCACCGTCACCGGCAGCGTTTCAAACTGCGCCCGCTCGGCCACGGGTTTGAGGCGCAGGCGCTGATCCGCCATGGCCTCGACGTGCCTAAGCCAAGGCTCGAGCCCGTAGCCGTTATAGAAGACGATATCCGCCTCTTCGATCGCCAGCACGTTGGGCGGGGTCAGCTCCCAGCGGTGCACATCCTGGCCGCGGGGCACGATGGTCTCGACGCTGATGTCGTCGCCGGCGATGCGTTGTACCAAATCACCGATCACCGAAAACGAGGCCATCACTTTATACGAGGGCGCGGCCTGCACGGGGAGGGCCAGGGCCAACAAACCGGCGACCAACAGACTCCCAAGGATGGCGCGGTGCTTCATTCCAAATGTTCCTCGTTAAAAAAACGCCAGATCATAATAATTGCACGAGCGTCTTGCCAGTGCCCGCGCGGCGTTGATATCGCCTGACCACTGCAACGCGCCGCCCGGTTAGGGTATCATCGTTTTTAGCCGATTGATCAGTGTGATGGGGTAAGCGTGGCGATAGCGGACAAGACACCGCGTGTGGTGATGATCGATAACTACGATAGCTTCACGTTCAATATCGTTCAGTACCTGAGCGAGTTGGGCGCCGAGGTATTGACCTATCGTCACGACGCCATAACGCTTGATGAGATCCAGGCATTGGCGCCGTCGCACCTGGTGATTTCCCCCGGGCCCTGTACGCCCAACGAGGCGGGCGTGTCGCTTTCGGCCATCGAACGCTTTGCCGGCACGCTGCCCATTTTGGGCGTGTGCCTGGGTCATCAGGCGATCGGCCAGGCCTTCGGGGCGCGGGTCGTGCGGGCGCCGAAGGTGATGCACGGTAAAACGTCATCCATCGAGCACACGGGCATTGGCGTGTTTCGCGCTCTGGAAACGCCGCTCGAGGTGACCCGCTACCATTCGCTGGTCGTCGAGCGCGAAAGCTTGCCCGCGTGTTTCGAGGTCACCGCTTGGACGACGGCTGGTGACGAAACGCCGGGGCTGATCATGGGGATGCGCCACCGAACGCTTGATATCGAAGGGGTGCAGTTTCATCCTGAGTCGATACTGACCCGTCAGGGTCACGCGCTGCTGGCCAATTTTCTAACGCGCAGCTGACTGCTCACTTTTTTACGTAAAGAGGCCTGTCCTTTCATGCAAATGCGAGACGCCATCAACGCGGTGATGCGCCGTGAAGATCTATCTTTCGACGTCATGCGCACGCTGATGCATCAGATCATGACCGGCGAAGCCTCCGACGCCCAGATCGGCGGTTTGCTGGTCGGGCTCTCCATGAAAGGGGAGAGCGCCGTCGAGGTCAGCGCCGCCGCCCAGGTAATGCGCGATTTGATGCGCCCGGTGCGGCTATTCACCGACAACGTGGTGGATATCGTCGGCACCGGCGGCGACGGCGCGAACTTGTTCAACGTCTCCACCGCGTCGAGCTTCGTCGCCGCCGCCGCCGGGGCCCACGTGGCCAAGCACGGCAACCGCAGCGTGTCGTCCTCGTCGGGAAGCGCAGATCTTTTCGATATCGCCGGTATTTATCTGGATCTTTCCCCGGAGCAGGTCGCGCGCTGTATCGAGCAGGTCGGCGTCGGCTTCATGTTCGCCCCCAACCATCACCCGGCGATGCGCTACGCCATCGGCCCGCGGCGCGAAATGGGCGTGCGCACGCTGTTCAACATTCTGGGGCCGCTGACCAACCCGGCCAGCGCCCCCAATCAGGTACTCGGCGTTTACGCCCCGCACCTGGTGCCGCTGATGGCCGAGGCGCTCAAGAAACTCGGCAGCCGTCATGCCATGGTCGTGCACTCCGAGGATGGCCTCGACGAGATATCGCTGGCCGCGCCCACCCAGGTGGCGGAGCTCAAGGATGGCGAGATCATCGAGTACACCATTACGCCAGAGGCGCTTGGTATCGAGCGTCAAAGCCTTGCCACGCTCAAGGCGGCGACCGCCGAGGAGAGCCTGCGCTTGGTCAAGGCCGCGCTGGTCGGCGACGGCCCGGAGGCGGATATCGTCACGCTCAACGCCGGCGCGGCGCTCTACTGCGCGGGTATTGCGGACTCCCTGAAAGAGGGTGTGGCCGTCGCCCAGGATGCCCAGGCCTCCAAACTGCCGCTTGAAAAGCTCAAGGAGCTTTCGCACTTTACCAGCGTGTTCAAAGAGTAATTCTCATGTCCAGCTCCTCAACGCCCACCATTCTGACGCGCATTCTCGCGCGCAAGGATGAAGAAGTCGCCACCCGCCGTCAGGCGGTTTCTGAAGACGACCTGCTCGCGCTTGCCCGGAAGCAGAGCGCGCCGCGCGGCTTCATCGACGCCCTCAACCGACGCATCGCCGCGGGGGATCCGGCGATCATCGCCGAGGTGAAAAAAGCCTCGCCCTCGCGCGGGGTGATCCGCGAAGCGTTCGACCCGGCGGCCATCGCCGAAAGCTACGAGGCCGGAGGCGCGGCGTGTCTGTCGGTGCTCACCGATGCGGACTTCTTTCAGGGCCACGAGGACGACCTGATCGCCGCGAGAAACGCCTGTACGCTTCCGGTCATCCGCAAGGACTTCATCACTCACGGCTATCAGGTCACCGAGGCCCGGGCGATCGGCGCTGACTGTATTCTGCTGATCGCCGCCGCCCTGGATGACAAAACCCTGGCAACCCTGCACCGTCAGGCGACGGATCTGGGCATGGACGTGCTGGTCGAGGTGCACGATGGCCAGGAGCTCGAGCGGGCGCTGGCGCTGGAGTTGAAGCTGGTCGGCATCAACAACCGCGACCTGCACACCTTCGAGACCGACCTCGACACGACCATCGAATTATTGCCGCGTATTCCCGAGGACGTCACGGTGATCACCGAGTCCGGCATTCTGACCCGCGACGATGTCACCCGGATGCGCGATCACCAGGTAAACGGCTTTCTGGTGGGCGAGGCATTCATGCGCAAGGATGACCCGGGCCAGGCGCTCGGCGCGCTCTTCTTCTAGCGCCGTTTTGCTTGCCTGGCACTGGTCAGCGCAGGAATAAAAAAGCCCCGGGCGATCGCGCTCGGGGCTTTTTCGCTTTGCAAGGCGCTACGCCGGCGCGGCGGCTTTCAGGCAGCGCAGCAGCGCCTGCAGCGGGTGCGCGAGCGTACGTTCCGAGTAGCGCTTGACCTGGCTGCGACACGAATAGCCGGTGGCCAACAGCCGGTCGGCGTTCTCCGTGGCCTCGACCTGGGGCTGCCAGGACTGAGCGTAGATGACCTTCGAGGTGGCGACGTTGCGGGTTTCGTGGCCGTAGGTGCCGGACATGCCGCAACAGCCGGTGGCCAGAAGCTCGAGCTCGAGGCCAAAGGCGGCGAACACCTGCTGCCAGGCTTTCGGGCTGCCCGGCGCGTTGGTTTTTTCGGTGCAGTGGGACAAGAGCCGGTAGCCCGGGTCCGCCAGCCGCCCCTTGAACGAGGCCAGCGCTTGGGTCCGGGTTACCAGCCACTCCTGCAGCATCAGCACGTCGGGCACGGCCTCACGGCCGAGCGCCTTCACGTACTCCTGGCGGTAGGTCAGCGTCATGGCCGGGTCGATGCCGACGAAGGGGATCGAGAATTCGACCAGCGCGCGCAGGCGTTTGGCCTGTTTCTCGGCGGTGCGCTCAAAGGCGCCGAGAAAGCCCTGCACCTGCAGCGGCTTGCCGTTGGCTGCAAACGGCAGCACGAACACGCGCACGTCCAGGCGGTGCAGAAGCTCTACCACATCCAGCACCAGGTCCGCTTCCATGTGGGTGGTGAAGGCGTCCTGCACCAGAATCACGCTTTTCGCCCGCTGGCGCTCGGTCAGAAGCGCAAGCGAGGTCGGGGTGGCCTCGGCCACTCCCCAGGCACGCAGCTGCTTTTTCACGCTGGCGCGCGATAGCGTCGGCGAGTCGCTCATGCCGATCGACCGGCGCATCAAACGCTCCATCCAGGGTTTCTGGATCGCAGCGTTGTAGAGCGGCGCCATTTTGGCAAGCCAGGGCAGCGTCCACTCGGTGGCGCCGATCACGTAGTCGCGCACCGGGCGCAGGTAGCGCCCGTGATACACCTCCAGAAACTGCGAACGAAACTGCGGCACGTTCACCTTCACCGGGCACTGGCCGGCGCAGGACTTGCACGACAGGCACCCGGCCATGGCGTCGTACACCTGATGGGAAAAATCGTGATGCTGCTCGCGGCTGAGCGTGTTGCTGATCCGTTTGGGCAGGCTTTTAACAAAGCCAAAGCCCGTTTCGGCCTTTTTCCTGCGCGATTCCTCGACCACATCGATGCCGGCGTTGGACTGCAGGCGCAGCCACTCGCGCACCAGGCTCGCCCGGCCCTTGGGGGAGTGGATACGATCGCGCGTCGCTTTCCAGGAGGGGCACATCGGGTCGTCGACGTCATAGTTGTAGCAGGCGCCGTTGCCGTTGCAGTAGACCGCAGCGTCATACGCCTGCCAGGCGCGCTCGTCGATGGTACGGTCGAGCTCGCCGCGAAGGGTCACGCCGTCGATGGTCAATAGCCCCGGGTCGCGGACGACCGGGTCGCGGACGACCGGGTCGCGCTCGACCGGGTCGCGCTCGACGGCGATCAGCGTCGAAGGCGCCTGGTCGTCGCTGGCAGGTGTAGCGATCTTGCCCGGGTTCAGCTGGTTGTGGGGGTCGAACGCCGCCTTGACGCGCTGCAGGCTCGGGTAGAGTTTGCCAAAGAACTTGGGCGAGTACTCCGAGCGAATGCCCTTGCCGTGCTCGCCCCAGAAAAGCCCGCCGTACTTCTGCGTGAGCGCGGCGAGCTCGTCGGAAATCTCGCGAATCAGCGCCTGTTGGGCCGGGTCCTTCATGTCCAGCGCCGGGCGCACGTGGAGCACGCCGGCATCGACGTGGCCGAACATGCCGTAGTCGAGCCCGCGGGCATCGAGCAGCGCGCGAAATTCACTGATGTAGTCCGCCAGGTGCTCCGGCGGCACCGCCGTGTCCTCCACGAACGGCAATGGGCGCTTCTCGCCCTGCACGTTGCCCAGAAGGCCCACCGAGCGCTTGCGCATGCCGTAAACCGTACTGATCTGCTCGCGGCCGCGCGCCTCGGTATAGCCCAGCCGCGTAACGGTGGCGTCACGACCGAGATGCTCGGTGAACGCCGCCACCCGCTCGGCGAGTGCGGCCTCGTCGTCGCCGCTGAACTCGACCAGGTTGATACCGCCGGTAGGCGGGTCGCTTTCCGGGAAGAACGCGGCCACGCCGTCCCAGACGAAATCCTCCATGGCGAGCTTGAGCACCGTATCGTCGATGGTTTCGATCGAGGTCGGCTGGGCGCTGGCCATCAGCGCCTTGGCGTCGCGCAGCGCCTCCATGAAGCCCGGGTAGCGCACGTTGATCAGCGTCGAGTGTTTGGGGATCGGCAGCACGTTGAGCACCGCTTCACTGACCAAGCCAAGCGAGCCTTCGCCGCCACACAGTAGGCTGTTGAGGTTCAGCCGGCCCTGATCATCGCGCAGGTGCGCTAGATCATAACCGGTCAGGCAGCGGTTGAGCGGCGGAAAGGTCGCCTCGATCAGCGCGCGCTGCTCATCGATGATGCTGGCCGCGACGCGGTGAACGCGCCCGAGCGCCCCGGGCTCCTCGAGCGCCTTTGCTTCTTCCTCGGCGTCGAGCGCTCGGCTGTGCAGATGGGCGCCGCCGAGCAGTACGGTATCGAGCTCGAGTACGTGATCGCGGGTCTTGCCGTAGACGCAGCTGCCCTGGCCGCTGGCATCGGTGGCGATCATGCCGCCGATGGTGGCGCGGTTCGAGGTCGAAAGCTCCGGGGCGAAGAAAAGCCCGTAAGGCTTGAGCGCGGCGTTCAATTGATCCTTCACCACGCCGGCCTGAACGCGCACGCGGCGGTTATCCGCGTCGATCTCGAGAATCCGGTTCATGTGGCGCGAGACGTCCACCACCAGGCCATCGGTCAGCGACTGCCCGTTGGTGCCGGTGCCGCCGCCGCGCGGGGTGAGCACGATATCGCGGTAGGGCAGCTCGACGGCGAGCCGGGCAAGGCGCTCCAGATCCTCGGCGTGACGCGGGAACACCGCCGCCTGGGGCTGGCGCTGGTAGATGGAGTTGTCGGTGGCAAGCACCGTGCGGCTGGCGTGGTCCGGGGCGATCTCGCCCTCGAAGCCACGCGCCTTGAGTGCCTGCAAAAAGCGCATGTAGCGCTCGCCCAGGCCGGAAAACGGGATCTTGCGCGAATCAAGCGAAGCTATCATGGTCGGTCGAGCCGTCATTGCAGCGAATAGAAGAGGCGCTCTACTTTACCGGAGCCCGGCCGCGCGTGCATCTTCGACGCGTTACGGCGCTGCCAGAGCTTGTTCGACGATCGCGGCGCTGCCCGGCGTCATGGGCAGTGATAGCGCAAGCGTGTGGGCTTGCTCGGACATCTTGCGCCAGGTTTTCTGCACGATGCGCACCATGTGGTCGTGCTCGATTTTGGTGGCAAACGCCGCGAAGTGGTTCTCCAGAAACACCAGGCAGGCGCAGTCCTCCAGCGTCTGCACGTTGGGGTCGCGCCCCAGCCCCTTCTTGGCGATCATATCCGCGACCCGTTTGGCGTCTTCATCATCGAAGCCGACCCTGGTCATGATCTCGGCAACGGTTTCGCCGGCGCGAAGGCCCTGATCGCGCCGCCAGGTCAAATAGCCGACCCGCCCCTCGGGATAGTCGCTGCGCGGCACTTTCCAACGCTGCAGATGCTGAGCGCGCACCGCCAGCTGCAATAGCTCAGCCGGCGCACTTTCGAGCGCGAACAGCCAATGGGTCATGCGCTCGGCGTAGGCGAGCTCCTGCGGCGTCGATTCACCGCCGGGCGCCTCAACGTGGCGAGGGTCTTCGCCGTGAAGCGCATCGATGGCCTGCAGGGTCTGATCAAAAGCGGTCGACATGAGCGCGGTGCCTTTAAGGGGAATCGATGCCTCAGATTGCCGATAAATGGGTTGGATCTCAATGCTGGCCTTCGCAAGGCGGGCTTGGCGTAGCCCCTTGCCGCGCTTTTGCCTACAATAGGGCGCTTTATCACCGGCGGCGTGCGCCGTGTTCAACCGATTTAGGCCAAGGAGTCTTCATGCTCGATCCGAAACTGCTGCGTACCGACCTGGATGCGCTGGCATCACAGCTTGCCAAGCGCGGCTATGCACTGGACACGTCGGGTCTCGAGGCGCTCGAGTCGCGCCGCCGCGAGCTGCAGACCCGGACCGAGCAGCTGCAAAACGAGCGTAATACGCGATCGAAGGCGATCGGCAAGGCCAAGGCTCAGGGTGAGGATATCCAGCCGCTTCTGAGCGAAGTCGACGATCTGGGTGGTCGTCTCGACGCCGCGAAGGAGGAGCTCGCCGCGGTGCAGGCCGAGTGGGACGATGCGGTCAGCGGCATTCCCAACGTGCCCCACGAAAGCGTGCCCGAAGGCAAAAGCGAAGACGACAACGTCGAGCTGCACCGCTGGGGTACGCCGCGAACCTTCGATTTCGAGGTGCTCGACCACGTCGATCTGGGCAAGAAATCCGGCTATCTCGATTTCGAACTCGCATCAAAACTCACCGGCGCGCGCTTTGCCGTCATGCGTGGGCCGATTGCGCGCCTGCACCGGGCGCTGGCCCAGTTCATGCTGGACACCCAGACGCTGTCCCACGGCTACGAAGAGTGCTACGTACCCTACATGGTCAACCGGGACTCGCTGATGGGCACCGGGCAGCTGCCGAAATTCGGCGAGGACCTGTTCAAGCTCGACGACGAGCGCGAGTACCACCTGATTCCCACCTCGGAAGTGCCGCTGACCAACTTCGTGCGTGACGAGATCGTCGAACAGGCCCAGCTTCCCATGAAGCTGACCGCGCACACGCCGTGTTTTCGTAGCGAGGCAGGTGCCTACGGGCGCGATACCCGCGGCATGATTCGCCAGCACCAGTTCGACAAGGTCGAGATGGTGCAGATCGTCGAGCCGGAGAAGAGCTACGAGGCACTGGAGGAGATGCGCGGCCACGCCGAGGCGATCCTTCAGGCGCTGGAGCTACCGTATCGCGTGGTAACGCTGTGCACCGGCGACATGGGCTTTGGCGCGGCGAAAACCTATGACCTGGAAGTGTGGCTACCAAGCCAGGAAACCTTCCGCGAGATCTCGTCGGTGTCCAACTGCGAGGATTTTCAGGCGCGTCGCATGCAGGCGCGCTACCGCAAGCCGGACACGAAAAAGCCCCAGCTGCTTCACACCCTGAACGGCTCGGGGCTGGCAGTGGGGCGCTGCCTGCTGGCGGTTCTGGAGAATCACCAGCAGGCGGATGGCTCGGTCGTTATTCCTGAGCCGCTGCGTCCGTATCTTGGTGGTCTCGAGCGTCTCGCTCTCTAGCACCACGCTCGTCACCGCGCTCGCCGTCGTTCTGGCCGGCGAGCGCCCACTCGACGTTGACACCGGCATCGATGCGAATGATGCCGGGGCGGTACTCGGCGTTGGATTCATCGCTGGCGCCGCTCGGGGCGCTTTCAGCGCGCATCGCCATCATGCGCGGCTGGAACACCGGGGCCTGGGTTTCGGCGATATGCTGCACGTCGCCGAGCTCGGCGCCCAGGGTTTGGGCCATGAGCTCCGCCTTGCGCTGCGCTTTCTCGAGCGCCATCACCAGCGCCTCGTCGGTCGCCGCTTCGCGGTCCTTGAGATCGAACTGGACACCGTCCAGCGCGTTGACGCCGGCATCGACCAGCGCGTCCAGCACGTCGTTGAGCCGGTCGATGTCTGAGAGCTCGATATCGAAGGGGCGCTCGACCCGCGTGCGCACCATCATCTCCTGTTCGCCACCCTGGCCCTGGGGCTGGTTCATTTGCTCCTGATAGACGTTGAGCGAGCCTGCGCTAATGGCGCGCTCACTCAGCCCGGCCTCTTCCATCGTCTCGATCAGCTGGCGCGAGCGCTCTTCCAGGCGCTGGCGGGCCTCGCCAAGTGCGCCCTGTTCGCTATCGTCGAGCGATGACACGGCGGGGGTGTTTTCCCAAAGCCTGGCCGAGAGGCTCGCCTTGTCCGGTTCGACTTCGACGAAGGACTGGGCCTGAACGCTAAGCCCGGGGGGCTGCGTCGGCATTGTCGAGGCCTGGGCGGCACCGGCGCAGAGCAGGGCGGCCAGGGCCGTGCCGGCTACGTGAGTGCGAAGTTTCATCATCGAGCGAGCGTACGGGTTTAAAGTCATAAAACGATTCCTTGTAAAAGCGCTGGACGAAAGCGTCCGTCGAAGTGATCCGGGAAGGGCTCTAAGCGAACACGACTTGGAAGATCACGCCGGCAATAAGTTCACTTATCAAGCGTAGTCGTAAAACAGTTGCTTATTATATGCACCGTTTGTTAATTGAGCGGCGAGCAGCCATTATGTAAGGATCAATCTCAAGGAATGGGCCATGCAGAAGTTGTCGGATAAGGATTATCGCAGCATCCCCTTGAACGCGACGCTGGCGATCGCGGCGCTGGTGGTCATCGTCACGGGGATGAAGCTTGGCTCGGATCTACTGGTACCGCTGCTGCTGGCCATTTTCATCGCCGTGGTGTGTACCTCGCCGGTGCATTGGCTGCACCGCCACGGTGTCGGTATGCGCATGGCGGCGTTGATCACGCTGGTGGTGCTGGCCGCCTTCTTTTTGCTGCTCGGCGTGCTGGTGGTCAATAGCTTCAGCACCTTCATCGACGCGCTGCCGGATATCGAGGCGCGTCTCTACGAGCACTACTGGAGTATGCTCAATACGCTCTCCGCTCGCGGCGTGGCCATCGACCCGGATCAGCTGAGCAGTGCCTTGGCGATGGAGGACGATGGCTCCTGGGTGGCAGTGCTGGTCAGCGAAGTCGGGGCGATCATGATGCAGGGCAGTGTCGTGTCGCTGCTGGTCATGTTCATGCTGTTCGAGACGCTCAACTTTCGCTCCAAGGTGGCTCGGGCGCTGGAGAATCCGGCCCCGAGCCTCAAGCGCTTTGCCGAATTCAGCGCCACGTTGAAGCGTTATCTGGCGATCAAGACCGTGATCAGCCTGGCGACCGGCGTGCTGGTGTGGCTTTCGTGCTTGATGATCGGGGTCGAGTTTCCGCTACTCTGGGGCGTACTTGCCTTTGCGCTCAACTTCATTCCCAACATCGGCTCGGCGTTGGCGGCGGTGCCGCCGGTATTGCTGCTGCTCGTCGCTCAGGATGGGGGCGTGCTGCAGGCGTTGATGCTGGCCTCGGCGTATCTGGTGATCAACTTCGTCATGGGGAATTTGATCGAACCGCGAGTCATGGGACAGGCGCTGGGACTTTCCACCTTCGTGGCGTTTTTGTCGCTGGTGGTATGGGGCTGGATCTTCGGTGCGGCGGGGATGCTGTTGTCGGTGGTGTTGACCATGACGCTCAAGATCGCGCTCGACAGCCACCCGCAGACGCGCTGGATTGCCCATCTTCTGGGGCCGGGTACGCGCCAGCTGCGGCGAAGCGTCAATCACGGTGGCGATCCCAGTAAGGCGCCCTGGCGGCGCAAAAAGCCGGACCCGGAGCCTTTAATCAAGAAACCGGAAACCAGCGAATAACCGGATGAACAGCAGGGCCCAAACGCAACACGGGGCTACCGCGAAAGCGGTAGCCCCGTGTCGTTTAGGCGCCTTGTCAGCGCCAGACGCTGGGCATTGAGACTTATGCGTTCTGGTCGATGAACTGCGTCAGCTGGGATTTGGACTGCGCGCCGACCAGTGAAGCGACCTTGGTGCCGGACTTGAACAGCATGACGGTGGGGACGCCGCGAACGCCCTGTTCAGCGGCGATCTCCGGGGCGTCGTCAACGTTGACGCTGACCACTTTCAGGCCGTCGCCGCGCTCGGAAGCTACTTCGTCGACCACCGGTGCCATGACCTTGCACGGGCCGCACCAGGGGGCCCAAAACTTCAGCAGCACCGGCTGCTCGGCGTTGAGGACTTCCTGTTCGAAATTGGCGTTGGTGACATCTACATTGGTAGCCATTTACATCTCCTGATTACGTTGCTCTTACGATTCGTTGCCTTCACTGAGCAACGGCTATTACGCGATAGAATAGCGCATGTTTATCGCGCCAGGTGCCACGATGGTAGCGCCCGCCGCCTAAACTGGCAACTTTCACCCGGCTCTGACCGCCTGGGGCGATTAAATTATAGGGTGCCAGGCTTTCATATTTCTTATACTATAAGGGAATTAAGGGAGTATTTTTTATTCAAATTTATGCGTTTAGCGGTTTGGCCCGCTTTGGGTCGCCGCGCGCGAACGTATGGCAGAAGAGGCGCTTTGAGCGGCTTCTTCGGGACGCAAGGTAGATCACATGAAGCTACAGCAACTTCGCTATATCTGGGAAGTGAACCGGCACAATCTCAACGTCTCGGCCACGGCTCAAAGCCTTTTTACGTCTCAGCCCGGCATCTCCAAACAGATCCGCCTTCTGGAAGACGAGCTGGGCGTGGAAATTTTTGCTCGAAGCGGCAAGCACCTCACCCGTGTAACGCCGGCGGGGGAGTCGATCATCGAGCTGGCAGGCCAGGTGCTTAAGCTTACCGACAACATCAAGCAGGTGGCCCAGGAGCACAGCGACGAACGCCGTGGGAGTTTGGCGATCGCCACCACGCACACCCAAGCGCGCTATGCGCTGCCGCCCGTGATAAGCGCCTTCACCCAAAAATATCCGGAAGTGGCGCTGCACATGCAGCAGGGCACGCCCAAGCAGATCGCCCAGATGGTCAGCGAAGGCCAGGCGGATTTCGCTATCGCCACCGAGTCGCTGGAGCTTTTTACCGATCTGATTTTGCTGCCCTGCTACCGCTGGAACCGCTGCGTGCTGGTGCCCAAGGGCCACCCGCTCGCTGAGCTCGATGGGCCGTTGACCCTGGAGGCGCTTGCCGAGCACCCGCTGGTCACCTACGTGTTCGGCTTTACCGGCCGCTCGCAGCTCGACGACGCGTTCAAGGCCCGGGGGCTTACGCCTAACGTGGTACTCACCGCCGCCGATGCCGACGTGATCAAGACCTACGTGCGCCTTGGCATGGGCGTAGGGATCGTCGCCCATATGGCGGTCGATGAGGCGCTGGATAGCGACCTGGTCGCGCTGGAGGCCGGCCACCTGTTTGCAAGCTCCACCACCAAAATCGGCATTCGCCGCGGCACCTTCATGCGCGGCTACATGTACGATTTTCTCGCCCGTTTCGCCCCGCACCTGACGCGCGAGCGCGTCGATGAAGCGCTCAACATCGGCCCGCGTCAGGAGCAGGGGCTGTTCGAGGGCGTCGAGCTGCCCGAGTACTGAGTTTATTCACGCTCACCCCGTACACGCCAACGAAAAGGCGCCGCTAAGCGGCGCCTTTTTTGGTAGAAGCGGGCTATCCAGCGCCTAGTGCTGCAGGTGCAGGCCGCACTCGCGCTTCTCTTCCACCTTGGTGGGGTCGAAGTAGTCGAAGTTGTTGGGAAGATCATGCGCCTGCAGGTACTCGTACATGTCCTTTGCGCTCCAGTGCAGAAGCGGCGCCACTTTCAAAAGGCCGTCGGCGTTTTGGCTCAGCGGCTGCATTTTGGCGCGCTCCGGCGTGTCCTCGGCGCGCAGCGCGGTCAGCCAGACGTCCGGGCGCATCTCCTTGAGCGCGCGCTCGAACGGCTCGATTTTGACTTCCTGAGTGAAGGCGTCGTGGCGCGGGTCGTCGATACCCGGCACGGGGCCCTCAAGCGCTTCGCGGTGGGCGCGGGTGCGCTTGGGCAAAAAGCTGACGATATTCAGATTCAGCCGCTCGATGATCTCGTTGGCAACGCGGTAGGTCGCCTCGGTATTGTAACCGCTGTCCATCCAGACGATCGGGATGTCCGGGCGCACCTGAGTCGCCATGTGCAGAATGACCGCCTCGAAGGGGCGAAAGTTGGTCGTGCAGATCGGGCGCTCGCCCTGTTTCAATGCCCATTCGATCAGGACGTGGGGGGCATTGGCGTGATCGCGATTCATGGCTTCCAGTGTTGACGACATGCGGCCTCCTGCGCTTTGAGCGAAACGTCGAACGCTAGGCTACCAAAGGAGATAGCGCGCGCCCCAATACCGTTTGGTTTGGCTTTTATATTACTTTCAGAATCAAAAAGCCTGTCACTTATTCCAGCGCACCGATCAGGTGGCAGATTTTATCCAGCGTCTCGGTGTACTCCTCCTGCGCTTGTGAGTCTGCTACCAGCCCACCGCCGCCCCAGACGTGCAGCGCGCCCTGATCCGCCACCATGGTGCGAATCGCGATCGAGGTGTCCATATGCCCCCGCACGTCGACGTAGCCAAGGCTTCCGCAGTAGACGCTGCGCTGGCAGGGCTCGAGTTCGTCGATGATCTGCATGGCGCGAAACTTGGGCGCGCCGGTGATCGAGCCGCCGGGAAACGCCGCCGCTAGAAGCGATAGCGCCGACTGATCCTCGGCCAGCGTGCCCTGTACCACGCTGACCAGATGGTGCACGTTGGGGTAGCTTTCGAGCGCGCAGAGTTTGGGCACGTGAATACTGCCCGGCCGGCATACCCGTCCCAGGTCGTTGCGCAAAAGATCCACAATCATCACGTTCTCGGCGCGATCCTTGACGCTGGCCAAAAGCGCTTCGGCCAGCGCCTGATCCTCTGCCGGTGTCTTGCCCCGAGCGCGGGTGCCCTTGATCGGGCGGGTTTCGACCTCACCACTCGCCACCTGAATGAAGCGCTCCGGCGACAGCGACAGCACCGCCTGACCCTTCCAGGCCATGAAGGCGGAAAACGGCGTGGGCGTGGCGCGGCGAAGCCGCTGGTAGGCCTGCCACGCATCGCCTTCGAACGGCGCGGACAGGCGCTGCGCCAGGTTGATCTGGTAGCAGTCGCCGGCGCGAATGTAGTGCTGTACCGCCTCGAAGCGCTCGACGTAGGCGCGCTGGTCGAGCTCGGCCTCGAACGCCCCGGTCAGCCGGAAGTCATCTGGTTCGGGCGCGGGCGCGTCGAGCCACTCAAGGACTTCGTCACGCCGCGCAGGGGAGGCGACCAGCCAGGCCTGGCCGGCGTGATGGTCGAGCGTGATGCACCAGTCGTAGAGCCCCAGCCGCGCCGCGGGGAGCGACGCGGCGCTCTCGTGGCGGCTTTCGATGCCCTGCTGGGCGAGGCCGAACTCATAGCTCCAGTAGCCCATCAGCCCGCCCATAAAGGGAAGCTCGCTTTTCTCGACGGGTGGGGGAAGCTGTGCGAGTAGCCAGGCCTTGAGCGCGAAAGGGTCGTCCAGAAGCGCCCTGGGCGGTACAAGCGTGTCGGTGTCGAGCGCCACGGCGCCGCGCGCGTCGATCTCGAGCGTAGCGATAGGGTCACTGACCAGAATATCGAAGCGCCCGCTTTTGGCCGCCGGGCGGCCACTGTCGAGCAGGATGGCGCCTGGGCGGTGCTTGAGCCGGGCAAACAGCGCCAGTGGGTCCTGGGCGTAGGGAAGGGCGGTAATGGTGAACGACGCGCTCATGACTCGGTGCCTTGCGGTTGGGCCGGTTATTCTAGTGAGCGTGCTCGTCGAGGGCCAGTCGCGCATCGGCTTATTTTCCACGCGTGGTGCTCATCATTTTAGTTTTTCTCTTCGCCTGAATTGTAGACATTTCGGAGCAGCACTTTTGTTTTCTCCCACCAAAGTGCCATAAAACGCGCCTTGAGTGCGGTTGACGCTCGGTGGGTCGCGGGCTAAAGTGCCGGTAACTCTCTTTATTGTCGACAATTAGCCATGGCCGCCATTAGCAAAGTGCCCAAGCCGCGCGTTGACAGCGCATTCGATCCCGATACGCCGGAAGTGCGCACCCTGGCCGAGCGGGTGTTTCACCAGCTGCAAAGTGCCATCGTGCGCGGCGAGCTGCCGCCGGGGAGCAAGATCACCGAGCCCGGGCTCTCCAAGAGTTACGGTATCTCTCGCGGGCCGCTGAGAGAAGCGATGCGCCGACTCGAAGCGCACCGGCTGATCGAGCGCGTGCCACACGTGGGCGCCCGGGTCGTCAAGCTCTCGATGAAGGAGCTGATCGAGCTATTCGACGTGCGCGAGGCGCTCGAGAGCATGGCCGCCCGCCTGGCCGCCGAGCATATGGGGCCAAAAGAGATTCAGGGGCTGCGCGACGTGTTGGCGGTGCACGAGAGTCAGTCGGATCTGCAGCGCGGCGAGGCCTACTATCAGCGCGAAGGCGATCTCGATTTTCACTACCTGATCGTGCAGGGCAGCCACAACAGAATGCTGATGAACCTGCTCTGCGACGATCTTTACTATCTCGTGCGCCTCTACCGCACCCAGTTCAGCGC
This sequence comes from Halomonas sp. PAMB 3264, assembly GCF_031954245.1. Lineage (NCBI taxonomy): Bacteria > Pseudomonadati > Pseudomonadota > Gammaproteobacteria > Oceanospirillales > Halomonadaceae > Halomonas > Halomonas sp. PAMB 3264. The sequence goes on along the minus strand of NZ_CP134866.1, from coordinate 2,454,400 downwards.
CAGCGGCGCCCGGCCCCAGCGCGCCTTCGTGGAGCATCATCGCATCGTCGATGCCATCGAAGCCGGCGACGCCGAGCTTGCCGAGCTGTTGATGCGTCGCCACGTCAGCGCCTCCCGCGAAAACGTCGCCGACCGCTACGCGGCGATGCTGGCCGACGGCCAGACCGATTCATAGCGGCTTTTTTATAACACCCTTTTTATAACAACCATTTTATAACAACATCGACAGGAGAGATCATGTCCACGCACGCACCTTCTTCGCTCACCCCGGGCGCCCGGTTTCGCCAGGCGCTGCAGGATCAGCGTCCGCTGCCCATTCTTGGCACCATCAACGCCTACACCGCGCTCATGGCCGAGCGGGTGGGGCACCAAGCGATCTATCTTTCCGGCGGCGGGGTGGCCAACGCTTCCTTCGGGCTGCCGGATCTGGGCATGACCACCATGAACGATGTAGTCGAGGATGCCCACCGCATCTGCGGGGCCACCGACCTGCCGCTGCTGGTGGATATCGATACCGGCTGGGGTGGCGCGTTCAACATCGCCCGCACCGTGAAGGAAATGGAGCGCGCCGGGGTGGCGGCGGTGCATATCGAGGACCAGGTGGCCCAAAAGCGCTGCGGTCACCGGCCGAACAAGGCGATCGTCTCGCAGAGTGAGATGGTCGATCGCATCAAGGCGGCGGCAGATGCCAGGCGTGACCCGGACTTTTACATGATCGCGCGCACCGACGCCTTCCAGAAAGAGGGGTTGGATGCCGCGATCGAGCGCGCCAACGCCTGCATCGAGGCCGGCGCCGACGCTATTTTTGCCGAAGCCGTGCACACCCTCGACGACTACCGCGCGTTCTGTACCCGCGTGGACGCGCCGATTCTGGCCAATATCACCGAGTTTGGTGCCACGCCGCTCTTCACTCAGGCCGAGCTTGGCGAGGCTGGCTGTGCCATGGTGCTCTACCCGCTGTCGGCGTTTCGCGCCATGAACGCCGCGGCGCTCAAGGTCTACCAGAGCATTCTCGACAACGGCCATCAGCGTGAGGTGGTCGATACCATGCAGACCCGCGACGAGCTTTACGATTTTCTCAACTACCACGATTTCGAGCAGAAGCTCGACGCGCTGTTCAGCGAGCAAAACGAGCGCTGAGCAAAACACTCTACAAGGCGGCGATAAAAAGGCCCCTGTAAAAGCAGTGACAGAAAGCAGTTATAAAACGCCCATAAGCAGCACTTATAAACGGTACTGATAGACAGTATTTACAAAAAGCACCTAAAAAAGCACCTAAAAAAGTACTTATAAAAAGCATTGAGGAGACGCACCATGGCTGACAAACAACCGCTGGCAGGCGCCGGGCTTCGTGGGCAGAGCGCGGGCAGTACCGCGCTTTGCACCGTAGGCAAGACCGGTTCCGGGCTCACCTACCGCGGCTTCGACATCAAGGAGCTGGCCGAGAAAGCCAAATTCGAGGAGGTCGCGTATTTGCTGTTGAAGGGCAAGCTGCCCAATCAGGCCGAGCTCGACCACTACATCGATAAGCTCAAGGGGCTGCGCGGCCTGCCCGGCCCGCTCAAGGCAGTGCTCGAAGAGATCCCCGCCGACGCCCACCCGATGGACGTGATGCGCACCGGCACCTCGATGCTCGGCAACCTGGAGACCGAGGAGAGCTTCGACGAGCAGCAGGACGTCGCCGACCGGCTGCTCGCCGTGCTGCCCTCGATCATCTGCTATTGGTACCGCTTCAGCCACGACGGCGTGCGCATCAATACCGAAACCGACGATATCTCCGTGGGCGGGCACTTTCTCAACATGCTGCGCGGCGAGCCGGCCTCCGAGCTGCACGCCCGGGTGATGAACGTATCCCTCATTCTCTACGCCGAGCACGAGTTCAACGCCTCGACCTTTACCGCGCGGGTCTGCGCCTCGACGCTTTCCGACATGCACTCCTGCGTGACCGGGGCGATCGGCTCGCTCAGAGGCCCGCTGCACGGCGGCGCCAACGAGGCGGCGATGGCGATGATCCAGGACTGGACATCCCCGGACGAGGCAGAGCGCGAAATGCTCGGCAAGCTCGAGCGCAAGGAGAAGATCATGGGCTTTGGCCACGCGATCTACCGCGAGGTCGACCCACGCAACGAGATCATCAAACAGTGGTCCAAAAAGCTTTCCGAAGACGTGGGCGACACCACGCTCTATGCGGTCTCCGAGCGCTGTGAAAAGGTGATGTGGCGCGAGAAGAAGCTCTTTTGCAACGCGGACTTCTTCCACGCCAGCGCCTACCACTTCATGGAGATTCCGACCAAGCTGTTCACGCCGATCTTCGTCATGTCCCGGCTGACCGGCTGGGCGGCGCACGTGTTCGAACAGCGCGCCAACAATCGCATCATTCGCCCGAGCGCCGACTACACTGGCCCCGAAAAGAGCGAGTGGGTGCCGATCGAAGAGCGCGACTAGGAGGCCATCATGAATAGCGACTACCGCAAGACGCTGCCCGGCGCGCTAATGGGCGGTGAGCCGGTCGACTTCTTCGATGCCCGTCAGGCCGTCGAAGAGATCGCCCCGGGCGCTTATGAAACGCTGCCCTACACCTCGCGGGTACTCGCCGAGCAGCTGGTACGCCGCTGCGAGCCGGCGCTTCTGGTTGATGCGCTTTCCCAGCTCATCGAGCGCCGGCGCGATCTCGACTTTCCCTGGTACCCGGCGCGGGTGGTATGCCACGACATTCTCGGCCAGACCGCCCTGGTCGATCTCGCCGGGCTACGGGACGCCATCGCCGAGCGCGGCGGCGACCCCGCTCAGGTCAACCCGGTGGTGCCGACCCAGCTGATCGTCGATCACTCGCTGGCGGTGGAGCACAACGGCGACGACGACCAGGCGTTCGAGAAGAACCGCGCCGTCGAAGAGCGGCGCAACGACGACCGCTTTCACTTCATCAACTGGACCAAGCTCGCATTCGAGAACGTCGACGTGATTCCGCCGGGCAACGGCATCATGCACCAGATCAATCTGGAGAAGATGTCGCCGGTGGTGCAGTGTCGCCAAATCGATTCCGGTGCGAAGGTCGCCTTTCCGGATACCTGCGTGGGCACCGACAGCCACACGCCGATGGTCGACGCGCTCGGCGTGATCTCGGTGGGCGTGGGCGGGCTCGAGGCAGAGAGCGTGATGCTTGGGCGCGCCTCGATGATGCGGCTGCCGGATATCGTGGGCGTGGAGCTGACGGGCAAACTAGCCCCGGGTGTCACCGGTACCGACATGGTGCTGGCGATCACCGAATTCTTGCGCCGTGAGCGCGTGGTCGGCGCCTATCTCGAGTTCTTTGGCGAAGGCGCGGACGCGCTCAGCATCGGCGACCGGGCGACGATCTCCAACATGACGCCGGAGTACGGTGCCAGTGCGGCGATGTTCTATATCGACGACCAGACCATCGACTATCTCAAGCTCACCGGGCGCGACGATGAGCAGGTGGCGCTGGTGGAAACCTACGCCAGGCACACGGGGCTTTGGGCCAGTGATCTTAAAACCGCGGAGTACGAACGGGTGCTGCGCTTCGATCTCTCGAACGTGGCACGCACGCTGGCCGGGCCGTCGAACCCGCACGCCCATTTGCCGACGTCGGAACTCGCCAGCCGCGGCATCGCGATCAATTACGAGGCCGCGCAGCAGGACGAGCTCGACGGCCGGCTGCCCGACGGCGCGGTGATCATCGCCGCGATCACCAGCTGCACCAACACCTCCAACCCGCGCAACATGGTGGCGGCGGGGCTGATCGCCCGCAACGCCAACCGGCTGGGGCTTCTTCGCAAGCCCTGGGTGAAGTCGTCGCTGGCGCCGGGGTCGAAAACCGTGACGATGTATCTCGAGGATGCCGGGCTGATGGATGAACTCGAGGCGCTCGGTTTTGGCGTGGTGGGCTACGCCTGCACGACCTGCAACGGCATGTCCGGCTCCCTCGATCCGAAAATTCAGCAGGAGATCAAGGAGCGCGACCTTTACGCCACGGCGGTGCTCTCGGGCAATCGCAACTTCGACGGGCGCATCCACCCCTACGCCAAACAGGCGTTTCTGGCTTCGCCGCCGTTGGTGGTGGCCTACGCCATCGCCGGTACCATCCGCTTCGATATCGAAAAGGACGTGCTGGGCGTGGATGATCGCGGCCATCCGATCACGCTCAAGGATATCTGGCCCGATGACAGCGAGATCGACGCCATCGTCAAGGCCTCGGTTAGACCTGAGCAGTTTCGCCAGACCTACATCCCGATGTTCGATCTCGACAAGAGCCAGCGTACTCAGGTCGAGCCGCTCTACGACTGGCGCCCGCAGAGTACCTATATCCGTCGCCCGCCTTATTGGGAGGGGAACATGGCGGCGGCCCGGGCGCTCAAGGGCATGCGGCCGCTGGCGATTTTGCCGGACAACATCACCACCGACCACCTGTCGCCGTCCAACGCCATTTTGCCGGACAGCGCGGCCGGCGAGTACCTGCTGAAAATGGGCCTGCCGGAGGAGGACTTCAACTCCTACGCCACCCACCGGGGCGATCACCTCACCGCCCAGCGGGCGACCTTCGCCAACCCCAAGCTCTACAACGAGATGGCCCTCGACGATGACGGCCACGTGCGCCAGGGGTCGCTTGCGCGTCTGGAACCCGAAGGCAAGGTGGTGCGCATGTGGGAGGCGATCGAAGCCTACATGGCGCGCAAACAGCCCTTGATCATTATCGCCGGCAACGACTACGGTCAGGGCTCCTCGCGGGATTGGGCGGCCAAGGGCGTGGCGCTGGCCGGAGTCGAGGCGATCGTCGCCGAAGGCTTCGAGCGCATCCATCGCACCAATCTGGTAGGCATGGGCGTGATGCCGCTGCAGTTCGAGCCCGGCACCACGCGCAAGACCCTGGCGCTGGACGGCACCGAGGTGTTCGATGTGGAAGGGGATACCGCGCCGGGTGCGACGCTGACGCTTTTGATCCACCGCGCCGGCGGCGTCGAGCGCGTGCCGGTGATCTGCCGGCTCGATACCGCCGAGGAGGTCACTATCTACGCCGCCGGCGGGGTGCTTCAGCGCTTCGCTCAGGATTTTCTGGAGGCGACGCCAGCCTGATTCGGCCTCGTTTGTCACCCTTCACACACGCCCGGCCCCACGCCGGGCGTTTCAGGAGCACGCCATGACCATCAGTCCCCAGCTCGAGATTCCCGCCACCTATATGCGCGGCGGCACCAGCAAGGGCGTTTTCTTCGCGCTCGACGACCTGCCCAAAGCGGCCAGAGCGCCGGGTCCCGCCCGCGACCGCTTGCTACTGCGCTTGATGGGCAGCCCCGACCCCTATGAAAAGCAGATCGACGGCATGGGCGGGGCGACATCGAGCACCAGCAAGGCGGTGATTCTCTCGAAAAGCGCCTCAAAGGATCACGACGTCGACTATCTGTTCGGCCAGGTGTCCATCGACCGGCCCTTCGTCGACTGGAGCGGCAACTGTGGCAACCTGTCCGCCGCCGTCGGCCCATTCGCGATTCGCGCCGGGCTCATCGACCCGCGGCGAATTCCCGACGATGGCGTGGTCGAGGTCCGTATCTGGCAGTCGAATATCGAAAAAACGATCATCGCTTGGGTACCGATTACCGGCGGCCGGGTGCAGGAAACCGGCGACTTCGAGCTCGACGGCGTGACCTTTCCCGCCGCCGAAATCCCGGTGGCCTTCGTCGACCCCGCCGACGGCGAAGGGGCGATCTTCCCCACGGGAAACGTGGTGGACGCCCTCGAGGTGCCAGGCATCGGTACGCTCGAGGCGACGATGATCAATGCCGGTATTCCCACCGTATTCGTCAACGCCCAGGACATCGGTTACACCGGCACGGAGCTTCAGGAAGCGATCAACGGTGACGCCCAGGCGCTTGCCCGGTTCGAGGCGATTCGCACCCACGCCTCGGTTAAAATGGGGCTGGCTGAAAACCTCGAGGCGGCGGGGGGGCGCCAGCACACGCCAAAGGTAGCGTTCGTGGCGCGGCCTTCGGACTATACGGCGTCGAGCGGCCGGTCCGTGGTGGCGGGAGATATTGATTTGGTCGTGCGCGCGCTCTCGATGGGCAAGCTCCACCACGCCATGATGGGCACCGCGGCGGTAGCGATTGCCTCGGCGGCGGCGATAAAGGGAACGCTGGTGAACCTGGCCGCTGGCAGCGGCGAGCGCGAGGCGGTCACTTTCGGTCACCCATCCGGCACGCTGCACGTGGGTGCCAAGGCGAGCCTTGTGCAGGGCGTTTGGCAGATCGACCGGGCGCTGATGAGCCGTAGCGCCCGTGTACTGATGGAAGGCCGGGTGTTCGTACCCGGCGATGGTCTGGAAAGCGCTTGAACGAGCGGCCAAACCCTCGGTTCTGCGGCCTTTTATGCCCACACCCCGGCCCTGAAAATGGGGCGTGGGCGCCTGAAATCTACTCGTCGAAAGTGATCTGATCCTGCATACCTTCGACCGTGGCGGACCCGATGCCGCTGACGCGCGTGAGATCATCGGCGTTTTCGAAGTCGCCGTTGGCGCTACGCTCTTCGATAATGGCCGCCGCGCGGCTGGGGCCGACACCGGGCAGTTCGGCCAGCAGCTCCTCATCGGCGGTGTTTACGTTGATCGGCGCCATGGATTGCGCCAGCGCTGCGCCGCTGACCCCGATGCCCAATAATGTCGCTGCCAGTAATCCCTTGATCATTCGCTTCATGGTAAGCCCCCTTGAGATAACGATGGATTCTTGCTGTCATTCGCCCGGTTTGATCCCCGCCGCCGGGACTACTGATCACCCTGGCAAGGCTTGTGTCACGCCGCCGTCATCTGAAAACGACGGCCTTTGTAAGCGCATGCTCAGGTTCGGTCCTGAGATCGCTTACACGAAAGCGCGGGGCAAGGCTGGTATAATGGCGCGGTTCAAACAAGGAGCGCGCCCGTGTCAACCGATTCTCCCCTCATCATCGCCCTCGATTACCCGTCGCTGGACCAGGCCCTGTGCATGGCGGACCAGCTCGACCCTGCCCGCTGTCGAGTGAAAGTGGGTAAAGAGCTTTTCACCCGCAGCGGCCCAGCGGTGCTCGAGGCGCTTCATGGGCGCGGCTTCGAGATCTTTCTGGATCTCAAGTTTCACGATATTCCCAACACCGTGGCCAGCGCCGTGCAGGCGGCGGCGGAGCAGGGCGTTTGGATGGTGAACGTGCATGCCAGTGGCGGCAAGGCGATGATGGAAACCGCGGCCGAGCGGCTCTCTCGAAACGGCCTGAAAACCCACCTGATCGCCGTGACCGTGCTGACCAGCATGAGTGGCGAGGCGCTTGGTGATATCGGCGTGAGCGGAGCGCTTGATGAGCAGGTGATGCGGCTGGCAAGGCTTACCCATGAAAGCGGTTTGGCCGGGGTGGTCTGCTCCGCCCAAGAGGCGGCAGCGGTCGAAAGCGCCTGCGGTAAGGCGTTTTTGAAAGTGACGCCAGGTATTCGCCCACGCTCTGCCGCACTCGATGACCAGTCGCGCGTCATGACCCCGAGCGCGGCGCTGGCCGCAGGCAGTACTCACATGGTGATCGGGCGCCCGGTCACCCAGGCCGAGGAGCCGATGGCGGCGCTCAAGGCGATCGAAGCCGACATCGCCGGCGCTACTCGCCCTCGATCCCGGTAATCGGTTTGATCGTGCCCCAGCGCCGGCAGCTGGGGCACTGCCACACCAGATGGTCGCTGGTAAAGCCGCAGTGGCGGCAGCGCTGGCGCGGCCGGCCCTCGAGCAGAGCCCCGGTGTGGTGTTTCAACAGCAGCAGGCGGGTATCCGGCGATGTCTTGCCGTTTAGCCGCTCGCTTTCCAGATACAGATCGATCAGATAGTCGAGCCCGCCCAGACTCGGCGCTTCGCGCAGCCACTCGCCGGTGCGCTCGATCGCGCTATCGACGCCGTCGCGGCGGTGAACGAGTTCGCCCAGCGCCACGATCACGCTGGTGTACGGCGCCTGTTCCAGCAGTCTATGTAGATGCGCCTCGAAGCCCGCCGAGTTCTCCAAGCGCTCGTAGGCGCGCTTGAGCGCGCTCAGCATGGTGGGGGTATGCGCGATATCCTGATGGGGAATGCGCTCGAGCCAGTCGATCGCCCGCTGATAGTGGCCGTTTTCCATTTCGAGTTCGGCGTAGAGCAGCGTTGCACGCACGCAGTTCTCGTCCATCTGCAGCGCTTTTTTTAGATGCTTTCGCGCAAGCGCGCGGCTTGATTCGCTGATTTCCTCGACGGCAAGCTCGCACAGCCAGTGGGCGGCGGGGCGGCGCAGAACGGGCTGCTGCTTGAGGATGGGAGCGACGGTCTCCAGCGCTTCCTGCCATTCGCGCTCGCGGTCGAGCAAATCGAGCAGCAGGCGCTTGGCGTGTAGCCGGTAGGTGTCGTCGGTAGTGTGACTCAACAGCGTTTTTAAAAGCCGCTGGGCGCGATCGTGTACGCCCAAAGCGATGAAATCCTGGGCGAGCTCGAGCTGGATGTGATCGTTGGTCGTGACCGAAAGGGCGGGGCGAGCGAGCAGGTTTTGGTGAATGCTGACGGCCTTGTCCGCCTCGCCGCGAGCGCGAAAGAGCTTGCCCAGGGCAATGTGCGTTTCGACGGTATCGCTATTGACGTCCAGCGCGTTGATGAAGGTGTTGATTGCCTCATCGGGCTGCTCGTTGAGCAAATAGTTGAGCCCGACAAAATACTCTTTCGACAGCGCCGGCGCTTTGGGCGTCGGTCGGATGAGACGCTTGCCGGCGCGATGGCGTACGCCAAGCCCAAAGCCAATGGCCAGGGCGGCGAAAAGCACGCCGAGCAGCGCGACATCCTGCATTTAAGCCAGTTCCTTGAACTCCTGGGTGCGAAGGCGGTCGAGTTCTTTTTGCTGGTGCTTGCTGTGTCGCTCGCTACGAGCCAGGCGGGCTTTCAGCCGAACGTAAACCCCCAGCATCGCCAGCATCCCCAGCACGACGCCCAGCGTCAGCGTGGCCAGAAGCCATACCGACAGCGAAATCGGGGGAAGTTCGGTCCAGATCAGATTCAGGGCGATCGCCTGCTGGTTGTTCACGGCAAAGAGGATACCGACCAGCAGCACCACGAGTAATACGATGGCTAGTAAAAGCCCTTTGATCCAACGCATGAGAAGTTCCTGGTGTTTACGTGCAAGTTTTTACGTGCAGAAGGGCTCTATTGTGTATGAGTCAGGACGCGGCGTCATCCCCGACAACGCGATTGGCCCGCCTCGAACGCCCCTGTTTCAATACCCCAGCGCGCGGCTAGCGTCGACCTGCTCGCGCAGCTCCTTGCCCGGCTTGAAGTGGGGGACGTACTTGCCCTCGAGATCTACCGGGTCGCCGGTCTTGGGGTTACGACCAACCCGCGGCTCGCGGTAGTGCAGCGAAAAGCTGCCAAAGCCGCGGATTTCGACGCGGCCACCACTGGAGAGGGCGTCGGTCATGTCGTCGAGTATGATACGCACCGCCGTTTCGACTTCCCTGGCGGACAGCTCCGGTTGACGCATCGCGATTTGTTCGATTAATTCAGATTTGGTCATCGGTTGGCTCCCTGCAAACGTTAAAGGTCGTATGCGCTTACGGCCGCAATAACATCTACTTCAGCATACTGCGCATCGGGTGATAAAACAATTCGGTCAAAACTAGGTACTTTAGTTAAAACAAGGTTCTAGGTCGAATAACAGCATAGGCGAAGCCGGCCCCTGGCGCGACCCTGTGGCTCAGGTATACTGGCTTTCCATTCAAGACTTGATAGAGGTCCACGTTGAGCGATGACACTTCCCCGGAGGCCATCCTCCGTAAACGGCTTTACTGGCATTCGCGTCGCGGCATGTGGGAGCTGGATCTGCTGTTGATTCCCTTTCTCGAAAAGCGCTTCGATTCGCTCTGTGAAGAGGATCGACTGGTTTACCAGCGCCTGATCGAGGAGGAGGATCAGGATCTCTTCGTCTGGCTGATGCACCGCGAGTGGCCCACCGACCCGGACCTGCGCCGGCTCGTTCAGATGATCGTCGAGCATGCCGAAACCACCGATAACAGTGCCTATCGCACGCTCTAGATTTCCACCGATAATCCACGCGCTGCTGGCATCGGGGCTTGCAGACGTGGGTCTGACGTTTGCCCCGCCGCCTCTGGTGCTTGCCGTTTGGCTTTTACTGTTGGCAGCGGTCGCGTTACACGCCCGCGCCCAGCCCAAGGGCGCGCTATCGATTCAAACGCTCGATGAGGTGCTTTATGCGCGCTGGATAAAAGCGTGCGGCGAGCCATATGACGCCGTTTTGCTTCGCTGTCACTATCTCGGCCCTTGGCTTTTGGGGCTGGACGTGGGCGGCGCGCGTCTCTGGCTCTGGCCGGATAGCGTGTCGGCTCAAGACCACCGCGCGCTTCGCCGGCTGCTGCACCGCCCCGGTCGCTAGCTCGGCTCGCGTTCACGCGGGCGCCAGTAAGGGCGTCAGTCGACGTTTTGAAAAACAGGAAGATGTTGCGCAGAGAGTTTGCGCAAACAAGCCGTGAAACAGATGTACGGAAAGCAGGGCTTGAGGAACGTTCAGAAAAAGGGGAGTAATCGATGGTGCCCGGAGCCGGACTTGAACCGGCACGGGGTTACCCCCGAGAGATTTTAAGTCTCTTGCGTCTACCGATTTCGCCATCCGGGCGTATAGCAGCAGGCGATGGAGGGCATCTGGTCGCTGCTATCGAAAATATGGAGGCTGGAGTCGGAATCGAACCGGCGTACACGGAGTTGCAGTCCGCTGCATAACCACTCTGCCATCCAGCCTTACAAGTCGTTTGGAGCGGGAAAAGAGAGTCGACCGGGCTGGCGTTCCAGCTCTCGACTTGCTCCTGATCCTGCTGCCGACGCTTTGAGTCAATTTGGAGCGGGAAAAGAGATTCGAACTCTCGACCCTCGCCTTGGCAAGGCGATGCTCTACCACTGAGCTATTCCCGCTCGACTCGAGGGCGAATTATACGCACTAACGCGGGCTTGTCAATCGCTGAAATGGTCAATGCGACCAATAAGATAACGCGCGTTCAGCAAATGCCTACATCGAGCGGCTCAGGTGCGGCCAGGCCGCCCGCAGATACTGAAACATCGACCACAGCGTCAGCACCGCCGCCACGTACAAAATGGCAACGCCGACCATGGCCAGCGCATGGCCGGAGGGGACGGCAAGCAGAACCAGAAGCGCCACCATCTGCAGCGTGGTCTTGAGCTTGCCAATCCAGGAGACCGCGACCATGCCGCGCTTGCCCATTTCCGCCATCCACTCGCGCAGCGCCGAAATCACGATCTCACGTCCGATGATGACCAGCGCGGGCAACGTCAGCAGCGCAGTGTCGAAGCGCTCGATTAAAAGCGCCAGCGCCACCGCGACCATCAGCTTGTCCGCCACCGGATCCAGAAAGGCGCCAAAGGGCGTCGACTGATTCCAGAGCCGCGCCAGATAGCCGTCCAGCCAGTCGGTGATCGAGGCGAGCGCAAACAGGCCCGCTGCCAGCGGCATGCTCCAGCTGTAGGGCAGGTAGAAGAGCACGACCAGAAGGGGGATGAAAACGATTCTTGCCAGAGTCAATATGTTGGGTATGTTCATCGCAGGGCGCGATCCTTGCCGGAGAATCAGAAAATCAAACGTATGTAGGGCTATTCTATCCGCCTTGGGGCGCGGCATCCATGCCGCAAAGACCTTTATCCATTGAGCGCCTGGTAGATCGACGCGGCCATGGTCGCGCTAATGCCCGGTACGCGAGCGAGCTCGTCCTGACTTGCCTTCTGTACCCCCTGAAGCCCGCCGAAAAAGCGTAACAGTTCGCGCCGTCGCTTGGGCCCAACGCCTGGAATGTCCTGCAGGGTCGAGGTGCGCCGCGCCTTGTCGCGCTGGGCGCGGTGGCCGGCAATGGCGAAGCGGTGCGACTCGTCGCGGATGTGCTGAATCAGATGCAGCCCCGGTGAGGCCGGGTCCATCGGCAGAGGGTTGTCGCTGCTTTCCAGAAACAACGTCTCGAGCCCCGCCTTGCGCGTCGTGCCCTTGGCCACGCCTAAAAGCGTAATGCCTTCGACGCCAAGCTCCTCGATCACCCCGCGGGCCATATTGAGCTGGCCCTTGCCGCCGTCGACGATCAGCACATCCGGCGCGATCGCTTCGCCGCTTTTGACGCGCTTCAAGCGCCTCGTCAGCGCCTGCTGCATGGCGGCGTAGTCGTCGCCGGCAGCGACCCCTTCGATGCGAAAATGACGATAGTCGCTTTTACGCGGTCCCTGTTGATCGAATACCACACACGACGCCACGGTTGCCTCGCCCTGGCTGTGACTGATATCGAAGCACTCCAGCCGCGCTGGCGTATTCTCGAGCCCCATCGCCTTTTGCAGCGACTCGAAGCGGGCCATGAGCTGGGTTTTGTTCGCCAATTGCGAGGCGAGCTGCTGCTCGGCATTGGTCATGGCGAGTTTTTGCCACTGGGCGCGGTGGCCGCGTACCTGATGCGCCACGCGTACCTTCTTGCCGGCCTGCTCGCTGAGCGCATCGGCGATCAGCTGGCTATCGTCCAGGGCGTGGCTGGTGATCACTTCGGCGGGGACGTTGTGGGGCTGGCCGAAGTAGTACTGGCTAACCACCTCGGTCAAGAGCATCTCGTCAGAGAGCTCGAGATCGTTTTTCGGCGTATGGTGGCGCGCGCCGAGCAGCCTTCCATCGCGAATACTCATGATGGACACCCCCTGAGCGCCGGGGCGGTGGGCGAGGGCGAAGATGTCCGCGTCGCCGCTTTCGTTGTCGACGAACTGGCGCTGTTGAAGCTGTCGGAGTTTCGAAATCTGGTCGCGAAGCCGCCCGGCCTCCTCGAAATCGAGCGCCTGGCTTGCCGTCTCCATGTCGCGGCCGAGCGCCTCGGTGACGCTGTCGCTTTTACCCTCCAGGCACATCACCGCGTGCTCGACGTCGCGCTGATACTCTTCTTTAGAGATATAGCCCACACAGGGCGCGCTGCAGCGGTCGATCTGGTACTGAAGGCAGGGGCGGCTGCGGTGGGCGAAGACGCTGTCCTCACAGTTGCGGATGCGAAAGATCTTTTGCATCAGCGTCAGGCTCTCTTTCACCGCGCCGCTGCTTGGGTAGGGGCCCAGATAGCGGCCGTCGCCGCGCCGCTGGCGAGCGCGCTTGTACTCGAGCGCCGGATAGGCATGGCGATCGGTGACGAACACGAACGGATAGGATTTATCGTCGCGCAGCAGAATGTTGTAGGGCGGGCGCAGCTCCTTGATCAGCGTTTGCTCGAGCAGCAGCGCCTCGGTTTCGGTGCGCGTGACGGTAACCTGAACGTCGGCGATACGCGCCACCATCGCCTGGGTCTTGGCGTTGAGCTGGCCACGAAAATAGCTCGCCAGGCGCGCCTTGAGCCGCTTCGCCTTGCCAACGTAGAGCGTGTTTTGCTGATCGTCGAGCATCCGGTAAACGCCGGGGGAGGTGCTTACCGAGCTCAAGAATTGCTTGGCATCGAAAGTCATGGAACCTGGGATCTGCGTGAGCGAGCACTGGATGTTAGGCCTAACCCTCGCGCGCGTCAAAGCCCTCGACCAGCCCGTGGCGAAGCGCCAGATGGGTCAGCTCCACGTCGCTGGTCACGGCCAGCTTGTCGAATAGACGATAGCGGTAGGTGTTCACGGTTTTAGGGCTCAAATGCAGCCGTTCGGAGATGTCCTGAACCCGCTGGCAGTTGACGATCATCAGCGCGATTTGAAGCTCGCGCGGCGAGAGTTGGCGAAACGGGCTGCGCTCTTCGGTGAAGTGAGCAAGTGCCAGTCGCTGGGCGATCTCCTGGCTGACGTAGCGCCCGCCGCTGTAAACCTGGCGGATCGCTTTGGTCATCTCCTCGATGTTGGCACTCTTGCTCAAAAAGCCAGAGGCGCCGGCTTCGAGCATGCGCCTTAAAATGCTGTCTTCCATGTAGGCCGTTAGAATCAGAACGCGCACGTTTTTCATGCTGCGACAGATACGCCGGGTCGCTTCCAGCCCGCCAATGCCGGGCATTCGAATATCCATCAGCACCAGATCCGGTTTGACCTGACGACAAAGCGTGACCGCGTTTTCGCCATCGACGGCTTCGCCTGCAATCGAGATATCGCGCTCCTCGTTCAGCAGGTGCGCGATACTGCTTCTTACCAAATGGTGGTCGTCGGCGATGAGAACGTTAATCACGTGGTCGCTCCTGCATTCATGCACTCACACGTTGTGTTGTTCGACGTTTGTTCTGCCGTCGGTTGCCTGGGGTTCGAGCTTAGGGGTCGAACCTAGGGTGCCATAGCTTTTGCCAAAGGAGAATTAGTAAATATAAAACCCACGCCGGGCTTGACCCGAGGCATTTTCTTGCTTAGTATTCGCCGCGCACTCGGCCACAAAACGCCGGTTGCTCTGGGGCCTTAGCTCAGCTGGGAGAGCGCAACACTGGCAGTGTTGAGGTCAGCGGTTCGATCCCGCTAGGCTCCACCAAATTCAAAAGCCCCGCTCATCGAGCGGGGCTTTTTCGTGCGCATCATGCGGGCGCCAAACGCCCGGCCAGTGCCGAGCGTAGCGAGCTTTAGCCAATGCGGCCCAGCAGCAAAAATTCCATCAGCGCCTTTTGCGCGTGCAGCCGGTTGCCGGCTTCCTGCCAGACCACCGCGCGCGGGTCGTCGAGCAGCGTCTCGCTGATCTCTTCGCCGCGGTGGGCGGGCAGACAGTGCAAAAACAGCACGTCGTCGGCGGCGGCATCCAGCATCGCCTCGGTGACCTGGAAGCCGGCGAAGTCGGCCTCGCGTTTGGCCTGCTCCTCTTCCTGGCCCATGGAGGCCCATACGTCGGTGGTGATCAAATCGACGCCCCGGGTCGCCTCGACCGGATCGTGGAACAGCGTCACGCGATCGCCTGCGGCCTCGAGAATGTCGGCGCGCGGCTCGTAGCCTTTCGGGCAGCAAACATGCAAGTTGAAGCCGAACTGGCGCGCGGCGTTGATCCAGGAGTGGCACATGTTGTTGCCATCGCCCACCCACACTGCCGTGCGGCCTTCGACGCTACCCCGGTGCTCTTTCCAGGTCATCACGTCGGCCAGCAGTTGGCAGGGGTGGTAGTCGTCGCTCAGGGCGTTGATCACCGGTACCGAGCTTGCGCCGGCGAAGGTTTCGATGCCTTCGTGAGAGAAGGTGCGAATCATCACTGCGTCGACCATTTCCGAGAGCACCCGCGCGGTGTCCTCGATCGGCTCGCCGCGGCCAAGCTGGCTATCGCGAGGGGAGAGAAACAGCGCGTGGCCGCCGAACTGGGTCATACCGGTCTCGAACGAGACGCGGGTACGGGTCGAGGATTTTTCGAAAATCATCGCCAGCGTCCGGTTCTTGAACGGCGTATAAACGGGGCCTTCGGTCTTGAGCTCGCTTTTGATGGTGATGGCACGGTCGATCAAGTAGTCGAGCTCGTCCGGGCTTAGATCCAGCAGGGTCAGAAAATGGCGGGTCGCCATGATAACGTCTCTCCGGGTAAATACCCCATCCTAGCGACGGCGCGGGGGATGCGCAACGCCACCGGCATGCGTAGAATAGGGCGCTCGATAAAGCCGAGCAGTTTACTCAGGTACCGCTTGATGGCGGTACTCTTTAAAGACGTGACGAGTTGCGTACACTAGATGAACGCGCCACCGATCGAAGGAGCACTCCATGAGCACAACGGTTGAGAACATCCAGCGCCAAATCAGCGAAAACCCGATTCTGATCTACATGAAGGGCACGCCCCAGCTGCCCCAGTGTGGCTTTTCCGCCCAAACCGTTCAGGCGCTGATGAGCTGCGGCGAGCGTTTCGCGTTCGTTAACGTGCTGGACAACCCGGATATCCGCAGCGAACTGCCCAAGGTCGCCAACTGGCCGACGTTCCCGCAGCTGTGGGTCGAAGGCGAGCTGGTCGGCGGTTGCGATATCGTGATGGAAATGCATCAAAGCGGCGAACTCGAAAAGCTGATCAAGGAGGCCGGCCAGCGCGCCAGCGCAGCCGAAGGCAGCGACGCGCCGAGCGAGTAAGGCGCCTTTTGGCCCGCGGTTGGCGGGCTCTCTCCCAACCGCTAGAATGGCCGCCCGCCATTCGACAGATCGTTTGAAGTGGCCTCCCCGGCGCTACCGGGGAGCGCCAGCCCGCCAAAGGAAATAGTGCTCAATGAGCTATCAGGTTCTGGCCCGCAAGTGGCGCCCGCGTACGTTTCACGAGCTGGTGGGGCAGACCCATGTTCAGCGCGCGCTGGTCAACGCTCTCGACCAGGGGCGCCTTCACCACGCCTACCTGTTCACCGGCACCCGCGGGGTCGGCAAGACGACACTTGCGCGTATTCTGGCCAAGTGCCTGAACTGCACCGCCAACGGCGAAGGCGACGATGGCGTCACGTCCACGCCCTGCGGGCAGTGCGATAGCTGCCGCGCCATCGATGAAGGCCGCTTCGTCGATTTGATCGAGGTGGACGCCGCCTCGCGCACCAAGGTCGAAGACACGCGCGAGCTTCTGGACAACGTGCAGTACGCGCCGACCCAGGGGCGCTACAAGGTGTACCTCATCGATGAGGTGCACATGCTCTCGACCAGCAGTTTCAACGCGCTGTTGAAAACCCTGGAAGAGCCGCCGCCGCACGTTAAATTCCTGCTGGCCACCACCGACCCGCAAAAGCTTCCGCCAACGGTTCTGTCGCGCTGTTTGCAGTTCACTCTCAAGCACATGCCGCCGGAACGGGTGGTCGAGCATCTGACCTTCGTGCTGGGCCAGGAGGGCGTGGCCTTCGATGAAAGCGCGCTGTGGCTTCTGGGCAAGGCCGCCGAAGGCTCGATGCGCGACGCCATGAGCCTGACCGACCAGGCGATCGCTTTTGGTCAGGGCGCGGTGCGCCATGCCGATGTCGCCGCGATGCTGGGCACGCTCGATCATCGCCATATCTTGGCGCTGGCGAAGGCGCTGGCCGAGGTCGACGTACAGGCGATTCTCGCCGAAGTCGCCACGCTCTCCGAGCAGGGGCCGGACTTCGCCGCGGTGCTCGACGACCTGACCGGCATTCTGCACCGGCTGGCGGTCGCGCAAATGGTGCCAGGGGCGGTGGATAACAGCCACGGTGACCGCGATACCATTCTCGAGCTTGCGGGCCACTTCACCGCCGAGGATATCCAGCTTTATTACCAGATTGGTATTCAGGGGCGCGGCGACATGGAGCACGCCCCGGATCTGCGCAGCGCGCTGGAAATGACGCTTTTGCGCATGCTGGCGTTTCGCCCCCAGGGCGTGCCCCGGCCGCCGAAAACGCCGCTACCGCTACGCTCAGAACCCATGGCGCAAGCCAACGCGGCCACACCCGCCGACCACGAGCCGGCGGCCGACGCGCCAAAAAAGCCTGATCCTGCCCCGGCGGCGTTCGAATCAGCGCCTGTCAGCGCCCCGGTGCAGGAAGTCGCAAGTCCGATCGATCAATCGCCGCCCCCCTGGGCGATGGACGACACCGCCGCGCATGCTGAAGCGCCCGAGCCCGAGCCCGAGCCCGAGCCCGAGCCCGCCGCGCCGGCGTTCGTACCGGATACCCCCATCGTGGTTGACGCCGATGTGACCGACTTCGATGAGCAGGACGTGCCTGTACAGGACATGCCTGTCGAGGACGTGCCTGTCGAGGACGTGCCCGTACAGGACCTGTCGTCCGAGAGCGCCTTTATAGAAAGCGCACCTGCGCCGGATGCGCCTGCCGAGAGCGCTCAGGCACAGGGTCGGCAAGTTCAAGAGCCAGCCGACGAGCAGGCGTCGAGCGACGCGGCGGCGGCTAAAACCGCTCCGGTGCCCGGCGGGCGGCTCGACCACGCCGGGTGGCTTGCGCTGTTCGACCAGCTTGGCCTTGGCGGTTTGACCCGCAACCTGGCGGCGCACTGCCAGCTGGCAAGCGATGATGGACGCACGCTGGTGTTGACCCTGGACCCGAGCCAGTCGGCGATGCAGGCCGATGTACACCAGCAGCGCCTGGAGAAGGCGCTCGCCGATCAGGGCTTTTCGCGCTCGGTGAGCTTTGAGGTCGGCGAGCTCGACACCAGGCTCGAAACCCCGCGCGACCAGTCGCTGCGCTTTCAGCGCGAGCGACACGCCAGCGCCGTTGATCTATTGCAGCGCGACCCCAATATACAGAAGCTACGTCAAGCCTTTGGCGCCACGCTCAACGAAGAGAGCGTCAAGCCAAAAACCTCGACGTCGCCATGACAGCCCGGCGTTTGCGGCTTACGCTAAGCTTTCAAACCGCACCGATTGACCACCAGGGAGTAGACACCATGTTTAAAGGCGGAATGGGCAACTTGATGAAGCAGGCCCAGGAAATGCAGGAAAAGATGCAGCAGGTCCAGGAAGAGGCGGCGAAAGCCGAGGTCTTCGGCGAGGCCGGCGCGGGCATGGTGAAGGTCACCATGAACGGTCGTCACGATGTGAGCGACGTCACCATCGACCCAAGCGTGCTGGAAGAGGACAAGGAGCTGCTCGAAGACCTGCTGGCCGCGGCGGTCAACGACGCCGTGCGTAAGGTCGAAGCCAACTCCAAGGCGCGGATGGAAGAGGCCACCCAGGGGCTGAATCTGCCGCCCGGCTTCAAGATGCCGTTTTAAGCGATGCGTTTTTCCCCGCTCATCGAGCAGCTCATCGAAGCGTTTCGGGTGCTGCCAGGCGTTGGGCCGAAGACCGCCCAGCGCATGGCCATGCATCTGCTCGAGCGTGAGCGCGAGGGCGGCCAGCGTCTGTCCGAGGTGATCGAGCGCGCCATCCGTGAGGTGGGTTACTGCCAGCGCTGCCGCACGCTTACCGAGGCCGAGGTCTGCGCGCTGTGCGACAGCCCGCGGCGCGACGACAGCGTGCTCTGCGTGGTGGAGTCGCCGGCGGATCAGCTCGCCATCGAAGAGGCGGGCGGCTTTGGCGGGCGCTACTTCGTACTTCACGGCCATCTGTCGCCGCTCGACGGGATCGGCCCGGAAGCGATCGGGCTCGACCTGCTCGAGGAGCGTGTAAGCTTAGGCAATATCCGCGAGATCGTGTTGGCGACCAATCCCACCGTCGAAGGTGAAGCGACCGCGCACTACATTGCCTCGCAGCTCGCCCAGTACGGCGTCGCCTTTTCCCGGCTCGCCTACGGCGTACCCATGGGCGGCGAGCTCGAGTACGTCGATGGCGGCACGCTCAGCCGCGCGTTCAACGGCCGCCTGCCATTCGGCCTCGAATAGCCGCGCCACACTCTTCTGCCTGCGCCCGCGGCGAGCCTGCCGCGAGGCGTCGATTACCGTCACCTGGGCCGCTTTTGGTACCACCACAGGGAAGTCTACCGTGTCCGTTTTAACCCAACCGTCCTACCGATGGATCGAGACCGCCGACCAGCTCGACGCCGCCTGTCGGGAGGTCGAGGCCGCCAGCGTGATCGCGCTCGATACGGAGTTTTTCCGCGAAAACACCTTTTTTCCGATTCCGGCGCTGATCCAGTTTTGCGCCGGTGATCTTGCCTATCTGATCGACCCGGTCGCCACCCCGTGCACCGAGGCGTTCAGGGCGCTGTTGCAAAACCAGGCCATCAAGTTGCTGCACGCGGGCAGCGAGGATCTGGAAATTTTCCAGCTCTGGGCCGGTGTGCTGCCGACGCCACTGGTGGATACCCAGATCGCTCAGGCGCTGCTCGGCGAGGTGCCCGCCCTGGGGTATCAAAAGCTGGTCGAGCACTGGGTCGGTGAGACCCTGCCCAAAGAGGAGACGCGCTCGAACTGGCTGCTCCGGCCGCTGACGCCGAGCCAGTGCGACTACGCCGCCCTCGACGTTATCTATCTGCTGCGGGTCTGGGCACTACAGGCGGGTCAGCTCGACATGCTGGGGCGCCGGGAGTGGCTTTTCGAGGAGTGCGCCGCTCAGCTTGCCCAGGCCGAGCGCAGCAGCGAAAGCGACGCGCTCTGGTACACCCGCCAGCGCCAGCTGTGGCGGCTGCCCCCCCGGGCGATCGATGCCTATCAGCGGATGACCGCCTGGCGGGAAGGCGAAACCCGCCGACGCGACTTGCCGCGCAACTGGCTCGCCAGCGACAAGCTGCTGTTTGCCGTGGCCGAGGCAATGCCGAAAAACCGCTTCGAGCTGGCGGGCGTCGAAGGCGTGAAACCGGCCTTCGTCAAGAAGGAGGGCGATACGCTGCTCGAGTTTGTCAGAGAGGCGCGTCACTGCCCGGAAGAGGCGCTGCCCGCGCCATGGCCGGACCCGGCGTCGCCGAGTTTCAAGCGTCGCTTCAAGGCGCTCAAGAAAGTCATTAGTGCAAAGGCGGCGGCGCTGGGCATCGCCCCGGAAGTGCTGCTCAGACGGCGCGACATCGAGGCGCTGGTGATGCAGGACATGGCCGGTGAAGCGCCGACGCTTCCCGGCGGCTGGCGGGGCGAGTGTTTGAACGACGCGCTATCTCAGGCGCTACAGGAGAGCGGAGCATGAGCGACAAGCTGGTCTGCGAGATCTTTAAAAGCTCGCGCAAGGAAGAGATGTATCTTTACGTGGACAAGCGCCAGGGGCTTGCACCGGTGCCCGAGGCGCTGATGGAGACTTTTGGCAAGCCCGTGGCGGTGCTGACCATGATTTTGACCGCGGATAAAAAGCTCGCCCGGGTCGATGTCGGCGATGTGCTCGAGGGGATCGAGACCCAGGGCTTTTACCTGCAGATGCCGCCGGCAAAAGAGGAGTATCTTTTGGACGTCCACCGCGCCCACGTCGACCGCCATTCATGAACTTTCTGGCCCACGCCTTGCTTGCCCGCCGCGGCAGCGACGGCTTTTTGCTGGGCAACGTGATCGCCGACGGCGTCAAGGGAAGCGACCTTGCCCCTTGGCCGTCATCAGTGGCGGCGGGCATTCGCCACCATCGGCGGGTCGACGCCTTTGTCGATAGCCACGCGCGGGTCAAGGGGGTCAAGGCGTCGGCGCCGGCGGGTCAGCGCCGCTTTGCCGGTATTGCGCTGGACGTTCTTTGGGATCACTTTCTAGCGCGTGAGCTGATCGGCACCGCCGAGTTCGAAGCGCTGGTGGCGCGCCTTTATACGCTGCTCGAGCGTGAAGGCGCCCCCAACCGGCTGGCCGCGATGATGCCGGCGCTGATCGAGCAGGACTGGCTTCATCGCTACGCCGATTTCGACTTCACCTGCCGCGCCATTGCGGGCCTCGGCCAGCGGCTCTCCGGCCCCAACCGGCTGGCCGAATTGACGCCCTGGCTTGACCACCAATACGGCTGGCTCGAAGCGCAATTCGAGCCGCTGTGGGCCGACTGTCTCGAGCGGCTCGACGCTACCGGCAATGAACGGCCGGCGACGAACGGCTGACGATGAGCTGATGACGGTAGACAGCAACGCCTGCCACACTTGACGAACGAGGATGAGATGCGCGAACGCTTCTGGGAAAAATACGCTCTCGAGGAGCTGGCCGATGACGAGTGGGAGGCGCTTTGTGACGGCTGCGGGCAGTGCTGCCTGCTGAAGTTTCACGACGACGACACCAACGAGCTCGCCGTTTTGAACGTGGCGTGTCGCTTGCTCGATACACACAGCTGCCAGTGCAGTGACTACGAGAACCGCTTCGATACCGTGCCGGACTGTACTCAGCTAACGCCGGCACTGGTGCGCGAATTCAACTGGCTACCGGCGACCTGCGGTTATCGCCGGGTAGCAGAAGGGCGCAAGCTGGCCGGCTGGCACCCGCTCTTGAGTAACGACGCCGAGCGCGTCCACCGCAAGGGTATTAGCGTTCGCGGCTTCGCCGTTTCTCAGGATGACGTGCCGGAGCGCGAGTGGGACGAGCACATCATTGCCGTGCTGCCCATTCGCTAGCGCCCGTCTGAGCGCTTAACGCTTGAGCGCCACCAGCATCAGCGACAGGCTTTTGAAAAGCGACACGCGCGGTTTGGCGGCTTTTTTCTGGCGCTCGGTCTGCGTCGCCGGGGTGTCCCAAATGGTCAGAAACTGTTCCTGATACTTCATGCTGCTCTCCTGCGCCGAGGCGCCGTTAAGGTATAAAACTTTCGTCTATGCGACTAACGGCTATTATGGCGCACTCCTGTACGGCTGAAAAGTATTTTTGGAAAACGTTTCCATTAAGTTAGCGGCGTTTAAAAATCGAATTATTGGCGTTCAATAAAAAGCGCTCGCATGGAATTGCGAGCGCTTTTTTGGATATTGGGGTGAACGTTTGGGTTATAAGGGCTTACCTGTCGAGACCCAGCGCCCACAGGATGAACGCGTCCTGACGGGCGGCGTCCTTCCACGCCTTGAAGCGCCCGGATGCGCCGCCGTGACCGCTCTCCCTGTCGGTGTAAAGCAACACCGGGGCGTCGGCCTGCTGGGCCTGGGTGACCTGGGCGTAGAACTTGGCCGGCTCCCAGTAGCTGACGCGGGTATCGAACCAGCTGCCTTCGATCCAGAGCGGCGGATAGGCCTGGGCTTTGACGTTATCCACCGGCGAATAACCCTGAATGCGCGCGTACACCTCCGGCTCTGCCGGGTTGCCCCACTCGCTGTATTCGGCGGTGGTGAGCGGAAGCTCCGGGTTTTGCATGGTGCGCAGCACGTCGAGAAACGGCACGTCCAACACGGCGGCGCAGAACGCCTCGGGGGCGCGATTGAGGCAGGTGCCCACCAAAAGCCCGCCGGCGCTGGCGCCGCAGGCGACGATTTTGTCATCAAGGCTCGCGCCTTGATCGACCAGCGCCTGACGCGCGGCGAGAAAATCAGAGAAGCTGTTCTCCTTGTGCGCCATCTTGCCGTCCAGATACCAGGGCTCGCCGCGCTCGCCGCCGCCGCGAACGTGGGCCACGGCGAAGGCCACGCCGCGCTCCAGAAGCGACAGCCGGGCGATCGAAAACCAGGGGTCCAGCGGCTCGCCGTAGGCGCCGTAGCCGTACAGCAGGGTGGGTAGCGGGGCATCGATCAAATCCGCCCGTGCCACGATCGATACCGGCACGCGCTCACCGTCCGGGGCCGTGGCCCAGAGGCGGCGGCTGGCAAGCTGCTCGGGTTTGAGGTTTCCGTGCACCGCCAGGGTTTTGAGCAGCGTGCGCTCGCCGCTCTCCAGATCCAGCGCGTACCAGCTCGCCGGGCGAGTGAAGGACTCCTCGCGCACCTGCACCACGGTGGTGTCGAAGTGCGGTGCGTCTTCCATCAGCTGCGAGCAGGGCAGCTCGACCAGCTCGATCGGCGTATCCTGGGTGACGACGCCATTGTCTTCGAGCACCAGCCGGCGCAGCCGCGTCTGGGCCTGGTGGTGGTCGCGCTCGGCCACGATCAGCCCCCAGGCAAAAGCATCCACGCCTTCCAGGGTTTGATCGTCCCGATGAGCAATCAGCGTTTGCCAACTGGCGCTTTCAGCGTCTTCCTCGGTCAGGGCGTGCTCGTCGAGTACGTCGAGGGCGAAGTGGGGCCCGGCCTGGTTTTGCAGCCGGTAGAAGGCGCCGGGGCGGTGGTCGATGCTTGCCTCGACGCCTTTCACGCGCCGATGTAGCAGCAGAGGCGGCGTGGCCGGGGCGTCGGCGGGCACGGCGAGAATTTCGCTGGTGTCCTTGGCGCTGGTTTCGATCAAAAGCCAGGCCTTCGAGCGCGTCTTGCCCACGCCCAGCCAGAACTCGGCATCGTCCTCACGCAGCACAAGCGTGGCCGGGGCATCCTGGGCGGGGTTGGCGAAATCCACCGCGCAGCGCCAGAGGCTGTCCGGGCGCTGGGTGGCATCGAAGCGGGTGAACAGCAGCGTAGCGCCGCGCGGGGTTTGATCCTCCGCCCAGCAAAGCGCCGGGCCGATATCGCTTGCCAGCTTGTGCGGCTCGCCGTTGGGCAGCGCTTTCAGCCACAGCGTGTAGCGCTCGTCGCCCTGGGTGTCCTCGCTCCAGGCAAGCCACTGCTCGTCCGGGGTGAGCGCCATGTCGCCGATCTCGAAAAAGGCGTGCCCCTCTGCGCGCGCCACCACGTCGAAAAAGCACTCCGGCGCGCCGGGGTTGTCGAGCGGGGCGCGCCACCAGCGCGGGTAGTCGTCGTCTTCGCCGGTTTCACTCCAGAACGTAAACACGTCGAGTGCGGTCTCAAGACTTTTGACGGCGAGCTCACGCCGGGAAAGATTTTCCTGATAGAGCGTGTCGGCAAGCGGCGCGAGCGGGC
This sequence comes from Halomonas sp. PAMB 3264, assembly GCF_031954245.1. Lineage (NCBI taxonomy): Bacteria > Pseudomonadati > Pseudomonadota > Gammaproteobacteria > Oceanospirillales > Halomonadaceae > Halomonas > Halomonas sp. PAMB 3264. Next base: position 2,430,237 of record NZ_CP134866.1, on the reverse strand, counting down.
GAAACCAGCGCTCGTGCTCCTCGTTGGCCGCGGTCAGAAAGGCGTCGACCTCAGCCGTGTCGCGTTGCTCCAGCCAGTGCCAGTGGGGGTCGTCGGCGCGATAGTAGCGCGCCACGGGCGAGTCTTTGCGCATGCCAGGCTGTGCTTTCATAAATTGACAGGTACCATAACGGGAAATCAACCGCGGGTGCGTTCACCCACACGAGGGTATTATGCTGTTTACAGGCTCAATGTCACTGCTCTGGCTAAGTTATTACGGGGTTTCGCTGGTAGTGCTATTGGCGGTGTATTTTGCGTTGTCGTTTTTGCCGCGCCTGCCGCGGCTGGTCCTTACCTGGGGCGTGGCCGGCGCGATGTGGATACCGGCGCGCTTTAGCCTGCCGCTGATCGAGGAGAACGAGTTCTACACCGGCTGGGCGCCGGCAGCGATGGTGTCGGCGGTCGGCTTTCTCGAGCACAGCGCCTCGGCCCTGTGGGGCGGGCTGGTCTGGCTTCTCATCGGCATCGCGCTGGGCGCCTGCGCGGGTGTTGCGCTCTGGTGGGTTCGCCGCCCGGCCGCGCCGACCAAGCGTGGCCCGACCAAACGCGGTCCGTCAAACCACGACGACGGCGATGACGACCGCCCGCGCGCGCCGCGCAATGCCGGCCCCAAACGCGCGGCGCCTAAAACGCGAAGCGCCGGTGGTGACACCAAACGTCGCGAGCCGGTGATCAACTAGGCTAAACACCTGGCAAGGAGAGCCCCATGTGCGAGCTTTTAGGCATGAGCGCCAACGTGCCGACGGATATCTGCTTTAGCTTTTCGGGCTTTCTGCACCGCGGCGGGGGAACCGGCCCCCACCGCGACGGCTGGGGCATCGCCTTCTACGAGCAGGGCGGCTACCGAGAATTTCGCGACCCGCACCCATCGGTGGATTCGCCCATCGCTCGGCTAATCTGCGACTATCCGATCAAATCCAACGTGGTGATCAGCCATATCCGCCAGGCCAACGTGGGCGGCGTGCGCCTGGCCAACACCCATCCGTTCACTCGCGAAATGTGGGGCCGCCTTTGGTGCTACGCCCACAATGGCCAGCTCGACGGGTGGCAGGAGCTTGCGCTCGATGTCTACACCCCGGTCGGCTCGACGGACAGCGAACACGCCTTTTGCTGGCTGTTGGGTGAGCTTCGCCGCGCGTTTCCAACTCCGCCTGCATCTTTCGGACCGGTCGCGGCGCTTTTGCACACGCTCTGCGAGCGCCTGCGGGGGCTTGGCGTATTCAATTTGCTGCTCTCCGACGGTGAGTCGCTCTATAGCTACTGCTCGACCAAACTCGCGCACATTACCCGACGTGCCCCCTTTGGCGAGGCGGAGCTGTCGGATGCCGAAATGACGGTCAATTTTAGCGAGCACACCACCGCGAATGATGTGGTTTCGGTGATCGCCACCGCGCCGCTGACGCACAACGAGGTGTGGACGACGATGCTGCCCGGCGAGCTTCTGGTATGGCGAGAGGGAAGCATAAAGGCGCGTTACGCACCATAATGAGCACGCGACACGTCGGTTTCGAGCCAGGCGCATGGCTCGCATGAAACAGTAGTTTCAATCGAGCGTTTTACAGCCCTGCGCCCCTGGTATATCTTGGAGCGACGTCAACATCACAAGATCGTCAAACGATTAACAAAACAACAAGGTCGGTCCACTTATCGACACGGATAGCGGAGATTGCACCATGAGCGAACACGCCGATGCTCCCATTTTGAATGGCCCCACGCTTGAAGGACTGGATCAATTTGATTCCGTTGTCGACGTTTTCGACAACGCCGTCAAACGCTACGGCGACCGGCCCGCGTTTAGCTGCATGGGGCAAACCCTGAGCTTTGACGAGCTCGACCGCTATGCCGGGCGCTTCGCCAGCTGGGTGCAGAATCATACCGATCTAAAGCCCGGCGATCGCATCGCCATTCAGCTGCCCAACGTGCTGCAGTTTCCCGTGGCGGTGTTCGGCGCGCTGCGCGCGGGGCTGGTGGTAGTCAATACCAACCCGCTCTACACCGAACGTGAAATGGCCCACCAGTTCAAGGACTCCGGCGCAAAGGCGATCCTGATTCTGGCGAACATGGCGCACAAGCTCGACAAGGTGCTCGACAAAACCGATATCAAACACGTGGTAGTCACCGAACTCGCCGATCTTCACGGCGTGCCGAAACGCTGGCTGATCAACGCCGCGGTCAAGTACGTCAAGAAGATGGTGCCGACCTACCGGCTGCCTGGCGCCACCGGCTTTCGCCAGGTCATGAAGGCCGGCCAGGAGAAAGACTTTACCCCGGTCAAACGCACCCCGGACGACGTCGCAGCGCTCCAGTACACCGGCGGCACCACCGGCCGGCCCAAGGGCGCGATGCTGACCAACACCAACCTGATCGCCAACATGCTGCAGGCGCGTGCGGCGATCGGCAAGCACCTGAAGGACGGCAGCGAAACCATCATCGCGCCGCTGCCGGTCTATCATATCTACACCTTCACGGTGAACTGTCTGTTTTTGATGGATACCGGCAACCATTCGGTGCTGATCACCAACCCCCGCGATTTGCCCGGCTTCGTCAAGGAGCTCAAGAAGCTCAAGTTCTCCGGTTTTATCGGGCTCAATACGCTGTTCAACGCGCTGTGTCAGCGCGACGACTTCAAGTCGCTCGACTTTTCGCACCTGAAACTCACTATTTCTGGCGGCATGGCGCTGACCAAACCCGTCGCCCAGCGTTGGGAAGAGGTGACCGGCTGCCCGGTGGCGGAAGGCTATGGGCTGACCGAGACCTCGCCGGTGGTGAGCTTCAACCCCACCGACGCCATCAAGCTTGGCACCATCGGCAAGCCCGTGGCGGGCACCTCGGTCAAGACCGTGGACGCCGACGGTCACGATGTGGCTCTGGGTGAGCCCGGCGAGCTCTGCATCAAGGGGCCTCAGGTGATGAAGGGGTACTGGAACCAGGACGGCGAGACGAAAAAGTCGATCGACGAAGGCGGCTGGTTTCACAGCGGCGATATCGCCGTGCTCCAGGATGACGGCTACATTCGCATCGTGGATCGTAAAAAGGACATGATTCTGATCTCCGGCTTCAACGTCTATCCCAATGAGATCGAGGACGTAGTGGCCGGCCACCCGGACGTCGTCGAAGCGGCAGCGGTGGGTGTGCCGGACGAAGACGCGGGTGAAGCGATCAAGCTCTTCGTGGTCTCGAAAAATTCGAGCCTCGATGCCGAGACGCTGCGCGCCTGGTGCAAGAAAGAGCTGACCGCTTACAAGGTGCCCAGGTACGTCGAGTTTCGCGATGAGCTGCCCAAGACCAACGTGGGCAAGGTGCTGCGCCGCGAGCTGCGCGACGAGCAGAAAAGCGAAGAGAAGGGCGAGGAGCAGGCGAACGTCTGACCCCAGGGGAAGGGCGCCTTGCCGGGTTAGCCCTGTTGCGAGTGAAAGCGCTATACTGTTCGGCCCGCTTTTTCAGGCGGGCCGAATTTTTGTTTCTCCAGATGGAATTTGAGCCTAACGTGACCACCGAGACGCCCTCCTTGACCAGCGCCGACCAGGTAACGCAGCTCGAGCGCGCCCTCGACGAGTTGACCCTTCGCGACCGCCACCGCCTGGCGCGGCGAGTCGACGGGCTCAAGCGGCGTCTGCGTGAGGACAAGCCCATCGACCGCGGCTTGGCCGAGCTGAGCCGCGACATCGACAAGGCCCAGCGCCATTTCGAGCGCCGTGCCTCGACCCATGTGGCGGTCAGCTACCCGCCCAATCTTCCCGTGGTCGAGCGCCGCGAGGACATTCTGGAGGCGATACGCGATCACCAGGTGGTGGTGGTGGCCGGTGAAACCGGCTCGGGCAAGACGACCCAGCTGCCCAAGATCTGCCTGGAGCTCGGCCGCGGCCGCCGGGGGCTGATTGGACACACCCAGCCGCGGCGTCTTGCCGCGCGCAGCGTCGCCATGCGTATCTCCGAAGAGCTCGAGGTGAATCTGGGCGAGCAGGTGGGCTATCAGGTGCGCTTCACCGATCAAAGTGCGCCGAACACCCTGGTCAAGCTGATGACCGACGGGATCCTGCTGGCCGAAACCCAGCACGACCCGATGCTCTGGCGCTACGACACGATCATCATCGATGAGGCCCACGAGCGCAGTCTCAACATCGACTTTCTGCTGGGATATCTCAAGCGCCTGCTGCCCAAGCGCCCGGATCTCAAGGTGATCATTACCTCGGCGACCATCGACGTCGAGCGCTTCGCCGCCCACTTCAGCGACGGCAAAAAGCCCGCGCCGGTGGTCGAGGTCTCCGGGCGCGCGTATGACGTCGACGTGCTCTACCGCCCGCTGGTACGAGGCGACGACGACGAGGAGGATCGCACGCTACAGGAGGGGATTCTTCAGGCGATTGGTGAGATCGAAACCCTGGAGCGCGAGCGCGGCTGGCTGCACGGCCCGCGGGACGTGCTGATTTTTCTGCCCGGCGAGCGCGAGATTCGCGAAACCGCCGACACCCTGCGCCGGGCGGATTTCAAGGGCACCGAAGTGCTGCCGCTCTACGCAAGGCTTTCCAACGAAGAGCAGAACCGGGTGTTTGCCCCGCACCGCGGCCGGCGCATCGTGCTGGCCACCAACGTGGCGGAAACCTCGCTCACCGTGCCCGGCATTCGCTACGTGGTCGACCCGGGGCTGGTGCGCATCAGCCGCTACAGCTACCGGGCGAAGATCCAGCGTCTGCCCATCGAGCCGATCAGCCAGGCCAGCGCCAACCAGCGTAAGGGCCGCTGTGGGCGGGTCGCCGAAGGCGTGTGTATTCGCCTGTACGACGAGGAGGATTTTCTCTCGCGCCCGGCGTTCACCGACCCGGAGATCCAGCGCACCAATCTCGCCTCGGTGATCCTGTCGATGCTCTCGTTGAAGCTTGGCAATATCGAGGCGTTTCCCTTCGTCGATCCGCCGGACAGCCGCTTCGTCAAGGATGGCTTTCGGCTGCTGTTCGAGCTCGGCGCGGTGGATCAGAAAGAGCAGATCAGTCCGCTCGGGCGCAAGCTCGCAAGGCTCCCCATCGACCCTAGGCTTGCGCGCATGGTGCTCGAAGGCGCCGAGCGCCAGAGCCTTCGCGACGTGCTGGTGGTGGTGTCGGCGCTGGCGATCCAGGACCCGCGCGAGCGCCCGGCGGACAAACGTCAGGCGGCCGATCAGGCCCACCAGAAATGGCACGACCCGGACTCCGACTTCGTCGCGCTTTTGAATTTGTGGCACGGCATCGAAAACGCGCGCGCCTCGCTTTCCAGCAGCCAGCTGCGCCGCTGGTGTCGCGATCATTTCATCAATTACCTGCGCATGCGCGAGTGGCACGACACGTTCCGCCAGCTCAGACAGCTTTTGCGCGACATGGAGATCGAGGTGCCGGGGCCGCTGCCTGCCAATGAAGACGAAAGCGAGGAGCAGGCGCGCCAGGCAAGGCGCAAGACGTCGGCCCGGCTTCACCAGTCGCTGCTCTCCGGGCTTTTGTCGAATCTGGGTAATCTGCTCGAGAACCGCGAATATCTGGGCGCGCGCAACCGCAAGTTCTTCATCCACCCGGGCTCGGGGCTCGCCAAAAAGACGCCCAAATGGGTAATGGCGTTCGAGCTGGTCGAAACCACCAAACTCTACGCCCGCACCGTGGCGAAGATCGATCCGACGTGGATCGAGCCTCAGGCCGAACATCTGGTCAAGCGAAGCTACAGCGAGCCGCACTGGGAAATGAAGCGCGCTCAGGTCGTGGCCTTAGAGCAGGTCACGCTGTTTGGTCTTCCGATCGTCTCACGCCGGCGGATCAATTTTGGTCCCATCGACCCGAAAGCGTCCCGCGAGATCTTCATCCGCCGGGCGCTGGTCGAAGGCGAATTTCAGACCAAAGGCGCGTTTTTCACCCACAACCGTGAGCTGATCGACGAGGTCGAAGCGCTCGAGGACCGGGCGCGGCGTCGCGACATTCTGGTCGATGAAGAGACGCTGTTTGCCTTTTACGATGAGCGCATTCCGTCTGATGTGGTCAACGGCAAGGGCTTCGAGCACTGGCGCAAGCAGGCCGAGCGCGAAACGCCCGAGCTTTTGCACTTCGACATCGCCTCGCTCAAGGCACGCGAGGCCGAGGACGTCACGCGTGCCCAGTACCCGGATTACCTGACCCTGGGGGGCGTTGCCTACCCGGTAAGCTACCACTTTGCCCCCGGCGCCGAAGACGATGGCGTCACGCTTACCGTGCCTGCGGCGATGCTTTCGCAGCTGCCGGCAAACGCGCTGGAGTGGCTGGTGCCGGGGCTTTTGCGCGAAAAGTGTATTGCGCTTCTGAAGTCGTTGCCCAAGAGCATTCGCCGCCAGGTCGTGCCGATTCCCGACTGGGTCGACGCCGCGCTGCAAACGCTGGTGCCCGGGGAGCGCCCACTGACCGAGGCGCTGGGCGAGTTTCTGCGCCAGCGCACCGGCACCCGCGTTCACCCGGACGACTGGCGTTTCGACCAGCTCGACGCGCACCTGATCATGAACGTGCGCGTGGTCGACCACGCGGGTGAAACACTCGGCCAGGGGCGCGACGTGCGCGCGCTGGAAAAGCGCTTCGAGCAAGCGGCCAATTTGGGCGCCCAGGCGCTGGCCAGAGAGGCCACCCAGGCACCGGCTCTAAACGAGCTCCCACCATCGCCGCTGCCCGAGTCGCGGGTGACTACCCAGGCCGGCATCCGCGTGGAGGCTTACCCGGCGCTGGCCGTCGACGGAGCGTCCTTCAAGGTGGCGCTATTCGATCACCCGGCCAAGGCCCTGGCCGCGCACCGGGAAGGTGTGGCGCGGCTTGCGATCACCCAGCGCGGCGAGCGGGTCAAGGCCATTCGCGCGCTGCCACGTCTTGAAAAGTGCGCGCTGCTGTTCACCAACGTCGGCGCGAAGTCCGCATTCATCGACGACGTGCTGCTGGCGGTGTTTACCCAGGTCGTGGCCATCGATCCGCTGCCACGCTCGGCGGGGGAGCTGGAGGCCCGCCTTAATGAGGTGGAAGACCAGCTGCCCGAGCGCGCCGAAAAACTCTTGAAAGAGGTCGAGGCGGCGCTCAAGGCGCATCTCGAACTCGCCAAGCGGCTCAAGGGCAATCTCGACTTCTCCCAAGCGCTCGTTTATAGCGATGTGCGGGCGCAAATGCAGCGTTTGGTCTATCCTGGCTTCATCCGTGATGCGGGGGCGTGGCTTTCGGAGTACCCTCGGTACTTCGACGCCGCGCTGATACGTCTTGAAAAGGCGGGGCGCGAGCGCGGGCGCGACCAGATGATGATGAAAGAGATTCAGGCGCTGGAGGCGAAGTTCGACGCAAGGCGTGAAAGCGAGCGCCGCGGCCAGGTCGAGGATCCGGTGCTGGTCGCCTTCGGCTGGTGGATTCAGGAGCTTCGCGTGTCGCTGTTCGCCCAGCAGCTTGGCACTCTCATGCCGGTGTCGGTCAAGCGCCTCGAAAAACAGTGGGAAGAGATTACGCGCCCGTAAGGCGCAACGCGCGCCCTCCAGGGCCGGGGGCGACGATGACACTCAACGCAGCAGGCCGAGTGCCTAAGCAGGCCAGGTACCGGGGTCGTTGAGCACAACGCGAGGGAGAACAAGTATGAATGACGTGGTGATTACCGGCACGGGCCTATATACACCGGAACACGCCATCGACAACGAGGCGCTGGTCGCGACGTTCAACGCGTTTGTTGACCGTCACAACGAGCGCTTTAGCGCCGAAATTGCCGCCGGCGAGCGCGAGGCGCTGGCCTACTCGAGCAGCGAATTCATCGAAAAGGCCTCGGGCATCAAAAGCCGGTACGTGCTCGATGCTGAGGGTATTCTCGACCCGGCGCGCATGCGCCCAAATCTGCCACAGCGCAGCGACGACGAGCCGTCGATCCAGTGCGAGATGGCCGTCGAGGCCGCTGGGCAGGCGCTGAAAAATGCCGGCGTCGAGGCCGAGGGAATCGAGCTCGTCATCGTGGCCTGCTCGAATCTGGAGCGCGCCTATCCGGCGGTGGCGGTCGAGATCCAGCAGGCGCTCGGCACCGCGGGCTACGGCTTCGACATGAACGTCGCCTGCAGCTCAGCCACCTTTGCCATCGAAACCGCGGCCAACGCCATCGCGTCAGGAAGCGTCAAGCGCGCGCTGGTGGTGAGCCCTGAAATCTGCTCGGCGCATTTGAACTTCACTGACCGCGACAGCCATTTCATCTTCGGCGACGCGTGCACGGCGGTGGTGCTCGAGCGAAGCGATCTCGCCGTGGCGAGCCAGCGCTTCGAGGTGCTGGGCACACGTTTGGTCACCCGGTTCTCGAACGCCATTCGCAACAACGCCGGCTTTTTGAACCGCGTGACCGACAGCGATCCGCTCGGCGTCGACAAGTTGTTCGTGCAGCAGGGGCGCCAGGTGTTCAAGGAGGTGTGCCCGATGGTGGCCAGTCTCATCACCTCGCATCTGGCCTCGCTCGAACTCGAAGGCTCTGACGTCAAGCGATTGTGGCTGCATCAGGCGAACCGGCACATGAACGATTTGATCGCGCGCAGGGTGCTCGGGTTCGACCCCAACGAAAGTCAGGCGCCGATCATTCTCGATCGCTACGCTAATACGAGCTCTGCCGGATCGATCATCGCGTTTCACTTGCACCGCGACGATTTCAAGACTGGCGACACTGGCCTGATCTGCTCCTTCGGGGCAGGCTATAGCGCCGGCAGCGTCGTGCTGCGCTGTCAGTAGACGCGTGTATTAAATAAAGCAGGGACACACTAAAAAAGAGGGAATCATCATGTCAGGGTTACTAGCCGCCTCAAGGGCCAATCGACTCAACGCCGGCGCGCTCAAGAGCGTTTTGCCGGTCGTGCTGCTGGCCACCATGGGGCTGTCCGGCTGTGCCAGCACCCAAACGACGGCGCAGCAGGCGCACCCGGACGACCCCTGGGAGAGCTTCAACCGGCGCGTGTTCGCCTTCAACGACGTGCTTGACCGCTACGCGTTGAAGCCGGTCGCCACCGGCTATCGCAACGTCACGCCAGACCCGGTGCAGACTGGCGTGGGCAACTTCTTCTCCAACCTCGGCGAGATCCGCACCGCGCTCAACAGCCTCTTGCAGGGCAAGCCGGCCAACGCCGGGCTTGCGACGTCGCGGTTTTTGATCAACTCGACGGTCGGGATCGGTGGTCTTCTGGACTACGCGACCCATATGGAGATCACCGCCGACGAGGAAGATTTCGGCCAGACCCTAGCGCGCTGGGGCTGGAGCGACTCGCGCTATCTGGTGTTGCCGCTGCTCGGCCCGAGCACGCTGCGCGACACCACGGGCCTGCCGGCGGATATCGCGGCCTACCCCAATACCTACGTCGAGGACGATGCGGTACGTATCAGCCTGACCGCGCTCAACGTCATCGACACCCGGGCGGGGCTGCTCGACCAGGAGTCGCTGATCAGCGGCGACCGCTACCAATTCATTCGCGACGCCTACCTGCAGCGTCGCCAGTTCATGATCAACGACGGCGAGCTCGGTGACGACCCCTTCGCCATGGACAGCTTTGAATTCGACGATGCAGATTTTGGTGACGATGACGTCGCCGACTGAGGCTTGATATGGATTCCTCCAAGCATCTGATCGCGGTCATCGATGCCCCGGGCGATGAGCGCGATGCGCTCACTCGCGCCATCACCTGCCGCGACATGGCGGTGCTGGCCGCCAGCGACATCGAACGTTTGCCCGACAACGTCGCGCTGGTTGTGGCGCGGGTCGGCGTGGTGCCCCGCGAGCAGTGGGCGCTGTTGGCCGCCCGGGTGCCAACGTTGGTAGTCAGCGACTCCCGTGAGGACCAGGCGCTCTTTCAGGCGGTGGAGAGCGGACTTCTGGATCACGTGGTCGACCCCTTGCGACACAGCGAGCTTTTACGGCGCATGATTCGCAAGGCGGTCGAACTCAGTGCGCTTGCCCGCGAGCGCGAGCGCGACCGGGCGCGCCTCAAGGAGCTCAACGAAAGCCTGGAGACGCACTTGGCGCTTTTGCGCATGGACCAGCAAAGCGGCGGGCATATCCAGCGCCGTTTGCTGCCGGTGAACGCGCGCACTATCAACGGCATTCGATTCGATTACTGGTTCGCGCCGTCGCTCTATTTGTCCGGCGATTTTCTCGACTATCAGCCGTTCAATGAGCGCTTCAGCGCCTTCTATTTTGCCGATGTATCCGGCCACGGCGCCTCGTCGGCCTTCGTCACGGTGTTGCTCAAGTACTTGTTTATTCGCTGGCTTAACGAGTGGGACGGCCAGGCGCCGGAGCGTTTGGCCGCCACATGGCTCAAGGCGCTCAACCGCGAGCTTCAGGATACCGATATCGGCAAGCACGCCACCCTTTTCGTGGGGGTGATTGACCACGAGGCCAAGACCCTTCACTATTCGCTCGGTGCACAGCTGCCGATGCCGATACTGGTGACCGACCAGGGCCTGACGCGCCTCGAGGGCGAAGGCATGCCGGTCGGGCTTTTCCCCGATATCGAGTATCCTTCTCTTAGCTGTGACCTTCCGCCTGACTTTCGCCTGTGGCTCTGTTCAGACGGCGTATTGGAATGCTTGCCGGGTAAGACGCTCGACACGCGGCTCATGGAGCTTGAGCAATTAGTAAGCGAGAGTGAGACACTCGAGCGGTTGCGCGACCGGCTGGTTCAGACCAACGCCCTGCTGATGGAGGGGGAGACGGCTGACGAGGAGAGCCAAGACCGCAACGCTTTACCCGACGATCTGACAATCATGATGGTGAGCGGATTTGGTCATGCTGATTGAGGAAGGCCGTATCAAGGCGGCATTCGATTCCGGGGTTTTCATCCTGAAGCTCTGTGGCGACGTGCGCCTGACGCTCTGCGCCACGCTCGACGTCCAGGCCCAGCGGCTCGCCGACACGCCCGGGCTTCGCTCGGTGATGATCGACCTGCGCGAGGCGAGTAACGTCGACTCCAGTGCCCTGGGCTTTCTGGCCAAGGTAGCCATGGCGGTGAAAGGGCGTCTGGAACATCCGCCGACGATCATCGCTGACAACCCCGATATTCAGAAAATGCTGGATGTGATGGGGTTCGCGCGTTTTTTTACCCTGGTCGAGGCGCCGCTTCAAAACGCGGGCGGCATTGACCCGACGCTGACCGAGCTGCCCGAAGTGCCCACGGACGAGGAGGGGCTGCGTGATCGAATCCTCGAGGCTCACCGTATCCTGATGCACATGAACGAACACAACCGCGAACAGTTTCAGCCGCTGGTCGACATGCTGGAATCCCAGGACTCGCCGGTACACTAGGGTCATCGCTCGATGACCCTTCGCTTGACATCAAAGGCCCCGGGGCGCAACCCCCGGGGCCTTTATCATCTCCGCCTGGGTGGCACGGCCCGCCCCGCCGGGGTGATCACTGGCGCAGTTTGGCCAGCAGCTCCTCGAGCTTTTTCTGATCCGCCATGAACTTGCGGATGCCTTCGGCGAGCTTGTCGTGGGCCATTTCATCATCGTTCATCGCCCAGCGAAACTCCTGCTCGCTCAAGGCGTCATCGGCGCCTACCTTCGCGCTTTTCACGCTCAGCTTGCGCTCGAGCGTGCCGTGCTCTTCATCGAGCTCGTTGAGCAGCGCCGGCGAGATGGTCAGGCGGTCGCAGCCGGCGAGCGACTTGATTTCGTCGACGTTGCGAAAGCTTGCGCCCATCACGATGGTGGCGTAATTCTGCGCCTTGTAGTACTCGAAGATGCGCTTGACCGAGGCCACCCCGGGGTCGTTGTCGCCGCTGAAGTCGCCGTCCGGATTTTGCGCCTTGTGCCAGTCGAGAATACGTCCGACGAAGGGCGAGATCAGCGTCGCGCCGGCGTCGGCGCAGGCCTTGGCTTGGGCGAAGCCGAACAAGAGCGTGAGGTTGGTACGAATGCCGTCGCGCTCGAGCGCTCGCGCCGCCTGAATCCCCTCCCAGGTCGAGGCAGTCTTGATCAGAATTCGCTCGGCGGGAACGCCGTTTTTCGCGTAACGCTCGATCAGCGAGTGCGCTTTTTTGATCGTTGCCTCGCGGTCAAACGAGAGTCGCGAGCTGACCTCGGTAGAGACGTAGCCTGGCACCAGCTCGCTGATTTCGGAGCCGATCTCTACCGCAACCCGATCCACCGCCTCGTCGATGTCCGCGCTTTCGCGGGCGATGACGGCGAGGCGCTCGCGGCGATCCTCCTGCTGGGCGGCCTGCAGGATGAGCGACGGGTTGGTGGTGGCATCCTCCGGGCGAAAGCGGCGGATCGTTTCCAGATCGCCGGTGTCGGCGACGACCTTGGTCATCTCTTTTAGCTGCGCGAGTAGGCTCGTGCTCATGTAAGGCTCCTCCCTATTGAGTCCAGCCCTACTCTAACAAGGCTTCCGGTCTGTGGATATTGCCGCGGGCCGATTGCACCAACGCCTGGTCGGGGCGCCAGTGAAAGCCGGCCGGCGGAGCATCGTCGATTTGAAAAGCGTCGGCGGCTTCTCTGAGCGCCTCGGCGATCTGCTCGAGTGCGAGCGCGTCCCGGGCGCTTTGTTCGACCCGGTCGGCACTGGCCCGGTGGGTTTGGGTCTGCTCGGCAAGCGTGGCGTTGAGCCGCTCGATATGACGATGCTGCTCCTGGGCGGCGCTGGCGATGTGCGCCATCAGGCGATTGGCCTGCTCGCCAGCGTCGGCGATGTCGTGCATGGTGTCGCTTGCCTGGCGCGAGCGCGCGTAGCCCTGCTCGATCTGGCGGCCCGACTCCGCCAGAAGCGCTCTGATCTCGCCGGCGGCGTCGGCGCTTCGCGTGGCGAGCGTTCTGACCTCCTCTGCCACCACCGCGAACCCCTTGCCCTCGGTGCCGGCGCGCGCTGCCTCCACCGAGGCGTTGAGCGCGAGAATGTTGGTCTGAAACGCGATCGCATCGATGGCCTCGACGATCCCGTCCACTTCGCGAGCGCGCGCCTGGATGCGCTCCATGGTGGCGAGAAAGTCGCTCATCACCTCGCTTCCTTCGGCCGTGCGCGCTCGGGCCGAAGCGGTCAGGTTGGCCGCCTCGGCGGCAAAGCCGGCGGTGGAGGCGGTGTGCGTGGTGAGCTCGTCGAGCGTGGTGGTCGTGGCCGCGTGAAAGGCCTGCTGCTCACGACTCTGTACGGTCAGCTCTTCGCTTCCCAGTGCCAGGCGCTGGGCGCTTTCGAACATCGAGCGGCTCTGGGTGTGAAGCTGGGTGACGGTGTCGATGAACGCGCGGCGCATGGTGTCTAGCTCGGCGTAGAGTTGGCCGATTTCATTACGCCCCGGGCTCTCGACCTTCCGGCTCAAATCGCCCCTGGCGAGGGTACGAAGATGGCCCACCAGGGTTTTGATCGGGCGCAGAAAGTAGCGCTGCCCGATCACGGCGATCATCAGCAGAATACCGAGCGTTGCCAGCACGCCCGCGATCAGCGCCTGGCCGAGCGTGGCGGCCTGGCGCTCGGCGCGCGAGAGCAGGGTAGAGCCCTGTTGATCCGCCAGGGCATAGAAGGCGCGCGCCTGCTCGCTAAACGCCTGGCTGAGCGTGAGTGCCTGGGCGGTAAGCTCGCGATACCCGCCGCGGTCGCCGGCGCGTACCGCCGCAAGCTGCTGCTCCATCGTGGCGATCAGCGCCCGAGCCGACGCCTCGAGCGCGTCGCGGCCGGCGTAGTCGGCGCTGGCAGCGAGAAATCGCGCCAGGCCGCTGTTCATCTCTTCGAGGTCGCTTTCTACCGCTTCGAGCGCCTCGATCGGGTCGCCAAGCGAGGGCCGGAGCTGACGCTCGAGCGCCCGGTCGAGGCGGTGAAGCCCTTCAAGGCCTGATATGTGCACCCGATTGAGCGAGGACGCCTGCTGGACGTTGACCCGCTCGAGCAGCGCCAGATCGTTTTGCCCCCGTTCGATCACGCTCCAGGCAAGCAGGGCGAGGGCCACGACGCAGAGCGTGACCAGCGATAGCGCCGCCAAGGCCAGCGTGCGAAGCGAAAGGTGGTGAAGCGCTTTGAGGGTCATGGGCAGTCCGGGTTCGCGTAGTAAAATAGCAGTAGACTAAGCGCGGTTTGTTGCGGTTTTTTGAACCGGGACCTCGAGCGGCGAAGAAGTGCCGTATCATGAAAGCACGCGCGCCGGGCGTTTTCGTCGCTAACGCCGTGATGTTTCGGTTCGGGTGCTTGATGACAGGGTAGCGATGCGATAGGGAGATTCATGCAGCTCAACTCACGCCGGGTGGCGCTTTTGGTCGCCGCCAACACCGCGCTTGCGCCGTTTGCCATCGATGCGTACCTGCCGGCGATCGGTATTCTGGCCCAGGCGATCGATGAAAGTATTCACCGCACCGAGCTTTCGATCAGCATGTTCTTGTTCGGCTTTGCGCTTGGCCAGCTCTGTTTTGGCCCACTCTCCGACCGGGTCGGGCGCAAGCCGGTGTTGATGGGCGGGCTGGTGGTTTTTTTGCTGGCCAGCCTTTTGATCACCACCGTGGATAGCCTTGGCGCGCTGCTGGCCTGGCGCTTCGTGCAGGCGCTCGGCGGCGGGGCGTGCGTGGTGAATTCGGCGGCGATCGTGCGCGACTGCTTTAGCGGGCGCGAAGCGGCGAGGGTGATGTCGACCATGGCAATGATCATGATGCTGGCGCCGCTGGTGGCGCCGGCGGTGGGCAGCCTTTTGCTGCGCGTCGGCGACTGGTGGCTGATCTTCGTGTTTCTGGCGGCCTACGCCGGATTTTTGCTTTGGCTTTTGGGGACGAAGCTTCCGGAAACGCGCGACATGAGCCTGCCGGCCGCTTCGCCGCGCCAAGTGCTGCGTAACTATGCAAGCGTGCTGCGCCACCGCGAGGCGATGGGGTATATCTGCGCGGTCGCCGCCTCCTTCGCCGGGCTTTTTGCCTTCGTCACCGCCTCACCGTTTCTCTATCTGGACTATTTCTCACTCTCTCCCCATGTTTATCCGGCGGTGTTCGGGGTCAATGTGGTGGTCATCGCGCTCTCCAATCGGGTCAATATCTATCTTCTGCGCTACCGCACGCCGCAGCAAAACCTGCGCCTGGGGTTGGGCGTACAGCTGGTGGCGGCGCTGGCGCTGGTGCTCGTCAACGCCCTGGGGCTGGCCTCGCTTTATGTCGTGGTGCCATTGATCATGCTGTTCACCGGCATGATCGGGCTGATCACGCCCAACGCCATCTCGTCGCTGCTGGATCATTTTGGCCATATCAGCGCCACGGCAACGGCGCTTTTGGGCGGTATTCAGTTCACCTGTGGGGCGCTTGCCGGCGTGGTGGTCGGGCTTTTTGAGGTCGATCACCTGGGGCCGATGCTGCTCACCATGCTGACGGTCGCGCTGCTGGGCAACCTGGGCGTGCGCTGGCTGACGCCGCGCTCAGTAACGCCACCTTAATGCGCGCCTTGGGCCATGCACGTTAAAAAAAGCAGGTGAGCGCGGCGCTGTCATATAATTGCAATCAAAGCGCGGCAGACTCCTCGGTGTTGAAGGCCACAGGGCCACCTTTTCCAGCGGCGCGCTGGATTTCACACCAAGGGGAACGCAACGATGAATGTAACCAAAAAGACGCTAAGTGTTGCCGTAGTCGCCGCCCTGAGCGCTGGCGTATCCAGCGTAGCCATGGCTCGCGACACCATTCAGATTGCGGGCTCTTCTACCGTACTGCCGTTTGCCAGTATCGTTGCAGAAGAGTTTGGCAACACCTATTCCCAGTTCAATACGCCAGTCGTGGGCTCCGGTGGCTCCAGCGGTGGTCTGCGTCAGTTCTGTCAGGGCGTCGGTGAAAACACCATCGACATCGCCAACGCCTCGCGCCCGATTCGTCAAAGCGAAGTCGAAAGCTGCGGCGAGAACGGCGTTAACGACATTCTCGAGGTGAAATTCGGCTACGACGGTATCGTCTTCGCCTCGCGCTTGGATCAAAACGCGTTTGAGCTGACGCCGGAATTCGTTTTCAAGGCCGCCGCCGCCAAGCTGCCCCAAAACGGCGAGCTGGTCGACAACCCCTACACCAACTGGTCCGATATCGACGATAGCCTGCCGGACCAGGAAATCACGCTGGTAATCCCGGCTTCCAACCACGGTACCCGTGAAGTATTCGAAGAGCGCGTGTTGCACGCCGGCTGCGACACCGTCGCGGAAGTGGAAGAGGACGCCTGTAACAATCTGCGCGGTGACGGCCGTATCGTCGAAATCGCCGGCGACTACACCGAAACCCTGGCGCGCCTGGACGCTCAGGAGAACGCCGTGGGCGTGTTCGGCTTGAGCTTCTACGACCAGAACCGTGACCGCCTGCAAGTGGCGACCATGGACGGCGTCGAGCCGAGCCTCGAAACCATCGGCTCCGGTGAATACCCGGTATCACGTCCGCTGTTCTTCTACGTGAAAGGCGAGCACCTGGACGTCATCCCCGGCCTTGCCGAGTACACCGAGTTCTTCCTCAACGACATGACCTCCGGCTACGGAAGCCCGTTGGAAGACGCCGGCCTGATCCCGATGGACGAAGGCGAGCGTCAGGAGCAGCTCGAGCAGTTCGAGTCGCGCACCGTGGTCAGCGCCGAGTAACGTCTGGCCCGCCTTGCGACAGGCGCCGTGCCTGACAACGCAAGGCAGGTGAGAAAGTGATTGCGCCGGCATCGAGGCATTCGATGCCGGCGTTTAAACGTAGAAAGTAAAAGGCGAAGACATACCATGAGCAATTTTGCCTTGATCGCCACGCTTTTGATGCTGATGGCCTTGGCATATCACCTGGGGCTGACGCGCAGCCGCGCGGTGGCGTCAAGCCGCGACGTGCGACTGCACTCGCGCCCGGGTTATTACGGCGCGCTGGTTGCCCTCTGGTGCGGGCTGCCGGCGCTGGCCATTTTTCTTCTCTGGTCGTTTCTGGCGCCCCAACTGATCGACACGTTGGTCACCGGCCAACTGCCGCCAGAGCTTGTAAGCGGGCTCGGCGACCAGGAGATGCAGACCCTGATGCGTCGCATCTCGGCGCTGGCCGATGGGCGCGGTGTCGCCGGCGGTGGAAGCCCGGAAGAGCTTGCCGCGGCGAGCCACATGGCGCGGCTGCAAACGCTTGAAAACATCGCCCTGATCGCGGTGATGGCGGTGCTGGCGGTAGCGGGGCTGGTGCTGGCGCGGCGGCGCATTTCACCGACCTGGCGGGCGCGCAACCAGGTTGAGCGGGTCATTACCTTTGCGCTGGCCGCCAGCTCGGCGATCGCTATCCTGACGACGGTCGGCATCGTGCTGTCGATGCTGGGCGAGGCACTGCGCTTTTTCAGTTTCATCCACCCGGCAGACTTCTTCTTCGGCACGGTGTGGAACCCGCGCTTTAGCACCGCTGGTGCGAGCGGGCAGGGCGAGTTCGGTTTGCTGCCGCTTTTGTGGGGCACCCTTATGGTTAGCGCCATCGCGCTTTTGGTCGCCATCCCCGTGGGGCTGATGACGGCCATCTACATGGCGGAGTACGCCTCGCCCTGGCTTCGAAGCATCGCCAAGCCGATCATCGAGATTCTGGCGGGCATTCCCACCATCGTGTACGGCTTTTTCGCGCTGACGATCATCGGCCCGTTTCTGTCGATGCTCGGTGACCTGGTGGGCATCAATATCCGCACTACCAGCGCCATGACCGCCGGCATCGCCATGGGCATCATGATCATTCCGTTCGTCTCGTCGCTGTCCGATGACATCATCACGCAGGTGCCCAAATCACTGCGTGACGGCGCGTTGGGCCTTGGCGCGACCAAATCGGAAACCGTGCGCCAGGTGGTGCTGCCTGCGGCACTTCCCGGCATCGTTGGGGCGTTTTTGCTTGCGGCGAGCCGGGCGATCGGCGAGACCATGATCGTGGTGCTGGCGGCGGGCAACAACCCGGTGCTGCACGCCAACCCGTTCGAGGCGGTCTCCACGATCACCGTGACCATCGTCAACCAGCTCACCGGGGACATGGACTTCGCCAGCCCCCAGTCGCTGGTCGCCTTCGCGCTCGGTTTGACGCTGTTCGTGATCACGCTGGGCTTGAACGTCATCGCACTGGTCGTGGTGCGCAAATATCGTCAGCAATACGAGTAGATGCCCATGTCCCTAACGATTGAGCAGCGCCGCCAGCATCGCCTCGAAACGATCGAGAAGTCGCTTTCCAAGCGTCACCGCAAGGAGAACACGTTCCGTCGGCTGGGGCTGGTGGCGGTACTGACCGGCATGACCCTGGTGGCCATTCTGTTCGCCAGCATCCTGAGCAAGGGCATTCCCGCCTTCTGGCAGGCCACGCTCTATACCGAGGTGACGTTTGATCCGGACGTCATCGACCTTCCGCCCAAACCCGAGCGCGAAGCGGGCGAGAGCCAGTTCGCCTTCGATGAGCGCATGACCCAGTGGCTGACTCAGGCAGGGCTGGTGAACTGGCAGTCGTTGATCGATACCTCGCTTGAGCAGGCCCTGGGCGAAGAGGTCGAGCCACGAGCGCTTCGCGACCTGCGCGCGCTGGTCGCCTCCGGCGAGCGCTACGCGCTGCGCGACCGCTTCACCGAGGACCCCTCGCTTTTAGGTGAAACGGTGTCGCTCAAGATGCTCGCCAGCGCCGACGTCGACGTGTGGGTGAAGGGCAACATCGACCGGGACCTGCCGGATGCGCGCCTGCAGTTGAGCCCGCAGTCCCGCGCCTGGGTCGATGTACTGCAAGAGCAGGACGTACTGCGTCAGTCCTTTAGCACGTCGCTATTCATGAATACCGACTCGCGAAGCTCGCTCGCCTCGGCAGGGCTTGCCGGTGCCTTCATGGGGTCGCTGTTCATGATGATGGTGGTGATTTCGCTGTCGGTACCGCTGGGGGTATCGAGCGCGATCTATCTCGAGGAGTTCGCGCCCAAAAATCGCCTGACCGATCTCATCGAGATCAACATCAACAACCTGGCCGCGGTACCGTCGATCGTCTTCGGCTTGCTGGGCGCCTCGATCTTCATTGGCTACCTGCGCCTGCCGCTGTCGGCGCCGCTGGTCGGGGGCCTGGTGCTCACGCTGATGACGCTGCCGACGATCATCATCGCCACGCGCGCATCATTACGTTCGATTCCGCCGTCGATTCGCCAGGCCGCGCTGGGTATTGGCGCCTCGCGCGTGCAAACGGTGTTTCACCACGTGCTGCCGCTGGCACTGCCGGGCATTCTCACTGGCTCGATTCTGGGCGTGGCCCAGGCGCTGGGCGAAACGGCGCCGCTTTTGCTGATCGGCATGAACGCGTTCGTGGCCAACGTGCCGGGCTCGCCGATGGATCAGTCTACGGCGCTACCGGTGCAAATCTATCTGTGGCAGGGTAACGAGCTGCGCAATTTCTTCGAGGCGCGCACGTCCGCGGCGATCATCGTGCTGTTGGGCCTGATGCTCAGCCTGAACGCGCTGGCCATCTGGCTGCGTAAAAAATTCGAAACGAGGTGGTAAGTGGATACTTCTACGCACTCTTCTGCGAGCTCTTCTGCGAATTCCGAGTCGACGAATGCCGGGGCGCGCGCACCATCCGGCGCCATGTCCAGCGTCAGCGTCGGCAACGGTGAAAACCGCGTCAGCAAGGCAACAGACAAGGTCAAGCTCAAGGCCGAAGGCGTCAACGTTTTCTACGGCGATACCCAGGCGATCAATGGCATCGATCTGGATATTTACGAAAACGAAGTGCTGGCCTTTATCGGTCCCTCGGGCTGCGGCAAGTCGACGTTTCTGCGCTGTTTGAACCGCATGAACGACACCATCGACATCTGCCGTGTCGAGGGCAAGATCACCCTCGATGAGCGCGATATCTACGCGCCGGATCGCGACGTGGTGCTGCTGCGCGCTCAGGTCGGCATCGTGTTTCAAAAGCCCAACCCGTTCCCGAAGTCGATCTACGAGAACATCGCCTACGGGCCGCGCCTTCATGGGCTTGCCAAGCGCAAGGCGGAACTCGATGACATCGTCGAGAGCAGCCTGCGCCGCGCCGGGCTGTGGGACGAGGTCAAGGATCGGTTGGACAAGCCCGGCACCGGGCTCTCCGGCGGCCAGCAGCAGCGCCTTTGTATCGCGCGCACCGTGGCGGTAAGCCCGGACGTGATCCTGATGGACGAGCCGTGTTCGGCGCTCGACCCCATCGCCACGGCGAAAGTGGAGCAGCTGATCGACGAGCTCAGCGAGAGCTACACCATCGTCATGGTGACTCACAATATGCAGCAGGCCGCGCGCGTGGCCGACCGTACCGCGTTTTTCCACATGGGCGATCTTGCCGAGGTCGACACCACCGACAACATCTTCACCAACCCCCAGGATCAGCGCACCCACGACTACATCACCGGGCGCTTTGGCTAAACACTGCCGCTGTTTGGGTCAATAAAAACCCGCATCGAGTCGATGCGGGTTTTTTTCGTGAAAGCTGCCTGATGATCAATCGATCAGCTCGACTGCCACCGCCGTGGCTTCGCCGCCGCCGATGCACAGACTCGCCACCCCACGCTTGCCGCCGGTCGTGCGCAGCGCGTGGATCAGTGTCGCGATGATGCGCGAGCCGGTCGAACCCACCGGGTGGCCCTGGGCGCAGGCGCCGCCGAAGACGTTCACTTTGGCGTAATCCAGGCCCAAATCGTCGATCGCCATGAGCGTGACTACCGCGAACGCCTCGTTGATCTCGAAAAGGTCGACGTCATCCACGCTCCAGCCGACCTTTTTCAATAGCGACTCGATCGCCCCCACCGGAGCGATGGTGAACTCGCTCGGGTGGCGCGAGTGGGTGGCGTGGCCGAGCATGCGCGCCAGAGGCTTCACTTTCATGCGCTCGGCGCCTTCGCGGCTTGCCATGATCAGCGCCGACGCGCCGTCGGAAATCGAGCTTGCGTTCGCCGCGGTGATGGTGCCGTCCTTGGCGAATGCCGGGCGCAGGGTACGGATCTTGTCGAGGCGGGCCTGAAAGGGCTGCTCGTCCTTATCGACTACGCTCTCGCCCTGGCGGGTGGTGACCGTCACCGGCGCCATCTCGGCATCCAGAGAGCCGTCTTCATTGGCCTTCATCGCCCGCTCGAGCGAGGCGATAGCAAAGTCATCCAAACGTTCGCGGGTGTAGCCGCGAGCGCTTGCGATCTCCTGAGCGAATACCCCCATCAGCTTGCCGGTTTCGGCATCCTCCAGGCCGTCATAAAACATGTGGTCCTTGAGCTCACCGTGGCCCAGCCGGTAGCCGCTGCGCGCTTTGGTGAGAAGGTGCGGGGCGTTGGACATCGACTCCATCCCGCCGGCCAGCATCACCGAGTTCGTGCCCGCCTTGATCAGATCATGACACAGCATTGCCGCCTTCATCCCCGAGCCACACAGCTTGTTGATGGTGGTGGCGCCGATCGCATCGGGAATGCCGGCCTGGCGCATGGCCTGACGGGCAGGGCCTTGCTTGACGCCGGCGGGCAGCACGCAGCCAAGAATGCCCTCCTCGATGGCGTCCGGGGCGATGGCGCACCGCTCTAACGCGGCGCGAATGGCGACCGCCGCCAGTGCCGGCGCGCTTTGGCTTGCAAGGCTGCCGCTCATCCCGCCCATCGGCGTACGGGTGGCGGATAGAAAGACGATGTCGTTGGCGCTGCTCATGGGAAGTCTCCTGATGGCATTGTTATAAAGACGGCTATAAAGACGGTTGTTAAGACGGCTATCAAGACGATTGTAAAAACGATTGTAAAAACGACTCCAAAAACCACTGATACGGCTGTTGTAGTGATGGTAGCCGTTGAAAAGTATCGCGATGAACAGGTGGCCGCAGCACAAGGCTCACCGTTGGGCGCGACCAACGTCTAACGCCGTTGTAGCGCCGCTCGCTTGCGCTGGCCCGGCAATCCTTTTAGCGTTAGCCAAAGGGCAAGTTTCCGTTAACGTAAACCAATGCCTGCGGAATGCAAGTCTCTTGTTGCACGCTCGATCCCATAGCTTGACCGAATAGCTCGATTCAATAGCTCGATTTAATAACAACAGAGAGCCGCCATGACTCACACTGCTTCACTTCCCGCCTATGCCGACTATCTCGAGCGCTTCTCGACTGACGCCGTGATCGAAGGTCTCGATACGCACAAGGATGGCAAGCTCAACGCGTTCGAGGCGTGCTGCGCGCGCCATCTTGAACAGGGGCGCGGCGAGACGCTGGCGCTGGTACACGAAGATACTCATCAGCAGGTGCATACGCTCACCTATCGCGAGCTCGACGCCGAAAGTGCGCGGCTGGCCGGCTGGCTACGCGACCAGGGCTTGAAAGAGGGTGACCGCATCGCCTGTATGCTGCCGCGTTCCAAGGCGCTGCTGGTGGCCGTGGTGGCGACCTGGCGCATCGGCGCGGTGTATCAGCCGCTTTTTACTGCTTTTGGGCCGGACGCGGTGGAATACCGTTTGAGCCGCGCCGATACCCAGCTGGTCATCACCGATCACGCCAACCGGCACAAGTTCGACGGCATCGAGCGCTGCCCGCCGGTGCTGGCCGTCGGTGGCCCAACGGATGAGCACTCGGCGGATCTCGATTGGCAAACGGCGCTGGCGCACGCGCCCATGAGCGACGCGCCGCCGCGGCTCGACCCTCAGGCGCCGTTTCTACAGATGTTTACCTCCGGCACCGTGGGCAAGCCCAAGGGTGTGGCGGTGCCGCTCAAGGCGATGGCGGCGTTCGCGCTTTATATGGAGCTTGCGGTGGATCTAAAGCGCGAGGACCGTTTCTGGAACATGGCCGACCCGGGCTGGGCTTACGGGCTTTATTACGCCATCGCCGGGCCGCTGCTACTGGGTGCAACCACGCACTTCTGCGAGGCGGGCTTCAGCGCCGAAGGGGCGCTTGCGTTCATGAAGCGTCATGACATCACCAACTTCGCCGCCGCACCCACCGCCTACCGGCTGATGAAGGCATCAAGCCTGTTCGATGACGCCCATCAGAGTCTCAATCTTCGCGCGGCGAGCTCGGCGGGGGAGCCGCTCAATACCGAGGTCGTTAACTGGGTCGAGAAAGCTTTGGGCTGCGCGGTGATGGATCACTACGGCCAGACCGAAACCGGCATGACCTGCAACTGCCACCACGGCCTCGATCACCCCAAACACGTGGGCGGCATGGGCGTGCCGCTACCGGGTTACCGGCTGGCGATTCTCGACGCCGAGTACAACGAGCTTCCGCCGGGTGAGCCCGGGGTGCTCGCGGTGGATATCGACCACTCCCCCGTGCATTTCTTCCAGGGCTACACCTGGCAGGAGAAGAACCCGTTCGTGAACGGCTACTACCTGACCGGCGACGTCGTGATCAAAAACGAGGACGGCAGCTTTCAGTTCGCCGGGCGCGACGACGATATCATCACCACCGCGGGCTATCGGGTCGGCCCGACCGATGTCGAAAACAGCGTCATGACGCACCCCGGCGTGGCAGAGTCGGCGGCGGTAGGCAAGCCTGACGAGATTCGCGGCGAGATCATCAAATCGTTCGTGGTACTGCGCGAAGGCTTCGAGCCGACTGAAGCGCTGGCCGAAGAGATCCGCACGCTGGTGCGCGAGCGCCTGTCGACTCACGCGTTTCCGCGCGAGATCGAGTTCGTCGACGAGCTGCCAAAAACCCCCAGCGGCAAGATTCAACGTTTCAAACTGCGCGCTCAGGCGAGCGCCACGTTTGATAATCCCGGCAAAGGGCTTTGATAAAAGGGCTTTAATATGGAAATAAATCAGCGCGCATTTCTGATCACCGGCGCCGCCTCCGGGCTCGGCGCGGCGACCGCCGAGCGGCTTTTGAGCCTTGGCGCAAGCGTGTTGCTGTGCGATGTGAGCGAGCGCGTGCATGAGCAGGCTAAAGCGCTCGGCGAGCGCGCCCGCGCCATGACCGCAGACATCACCTCGAGTGAACAGATGGAGAAGGTGATCGACGCGGCGGTCGAGCTCGGCGGCGAGCAGGGCCTGGCCGGCGTGGTGCACTGCGCCGGGGTGGTGAGCGTGGCCAAGCTGGTCGACCGCGAAGGCCATCCGGCGGATCTCGACGCTTACGCTAAAACGGTTCAGATCAACCTGGTCGGCACCTTCAACGTGATGCGCCTGGCCGCCGCGGCGATGGCGAAGAATGCGCCAACGGCGTCCGGCGAGCGCGGAGTGATCGTCAATACCGCCTCGGTGGCCGCTTTCGACGGCCAGGTGGGGCAGTGCGCCTACAGCGCCTCCAAGGCTGGGGTGGTCGGCATGAGCCTGCCCGCTGCCCGCGAGCTTTCGCGCCACGCGGTGCGCGTCATGGCCATCGCGCCAGGGGTGTTCGAAACGCCGATGATGAGCGAGATTCCGCGTGATACCTATGATGCTCTGGTTGCCGCCGTGCCGTTTCCCAAGCGCCTTGGCCGCGCCGACGAGTTTGCCCAATTGGCCGAGCAGATCATCACCAACCCGATGCTTAACGGCGAGGTAATTCGCCTGGATGGCGGTATTCGCATGCAGTGAGCACGAACCGTTTGCGCCCGCGTTATCTCAAAACGGGCAAGTGACCGTTCGCTATTCGACTAAAGAGTGCGTGTAAGTAGCGGTCAAATTCAAACGCCTGCTTGACGGGCGTGCGGCGTCGCGCTAGTTTCAAACAATCGTTTGAAAGCCGCCTTTTTCTATGGCTTTCGGCCACGGTTGAGGAGACCCGCGATGCCCAGCTACCAAGCCCCCCTGCGTGATCTGCGTTTCGTCATGGACGAAATGCTCGACTACCCCGCGCACTACGCCGCGATCGGCAAAGGCGACGACGCCTCATCGGACGTGGTCGGCGCCATTCTGGAGGAGGGCGGGCGCTTCGCCCGTGAGGTGCTGCTACCGCTCAACCAGATCGGCGATGCCGAGGGCTGTACGCGGCTGGAAAACGGCGATGTCAAGGCGCCGGATGGCTTTCGTGCGGCGTACCTGCAGTACGTCGAAGGCGGCTGGCCCGGACTCTCCGCCGAGGTTGAGCACGGCGGCCAGGGACTTCCGCCGTCGCTTGCCATGGCGCTCTCGGAAATGATCTGTGCCAGCAACCTGGCCTGGGGAATGTATCCCGGACTTTCTCACGGCGCCGTCGACGCGCTGCGCCACCACGGTACCGGCGAGCAGAAATCCACCTATCTCAGCAAACTGGTCGAGGGCGTCTGGACCGGGACGATGTGCCTGACCGAGCCCCACTGCGGCACGGACCTTGGCTTGATCAAGACCCGCGCCGTACCGGCAGAGGGCGGCGCTTATACCGTGACCGGCACCAAAATCTTCATCTCCGCCGGCGAGCACGATCTTGCCGAGAACATCGTGCATCTCGTACTGGCGAAGCTGCCGGACGCCCCGGAAGGCTCGAAAGGCATTTCGCTTTTCCTTGTGCCCAAGTTCCTGCCGAACGCCGAGGGCAACGTCGGCGAGCGTAACGGCGTGGTGTGTGGCTCGCTCGAGCATAAGATGGGCATTCACGGCAACGCCACCTGCGTGATGAACTTCGACGGCGCCACGGGTTATTTGGTCGGCCCGCCCCACAAGGGCCTTGCCTGCATGTTCACCATGATGAACGCCGCGCGCCTCGGCGTCGGTATTCAGGGGCTTGGGTTGATCGAGGCGAGCTTCCAGAACTCGCTCGCCTACGCCCGCGACCGGCTGCAGATGCGCGGGCTCTCCGGCAAGCAAGCCCCGGAAAAGCCCGCCGACCCGATCATTGTGCATCCCGACGTGCGTCGGATGCTGCTGACCCAGAAAGCCTTCGCCGAAGGTGGGCGCATGCTGGTGCTGTACGCGGCGCAGCTGCTCGACCAAGTGGAGCACGCAGCACCGGGTGACGAGCGCGAGCGTGCCGATACGCTGCTGGGGCTTTTGACGCCGATCGTAAAGGCGTTCTTGACCGAGGTGGGATTCGAAAGCACCAACGAAGGTGTTCAAATCTTTGGTGGTCACGGCTTCATCAAGGAGTGGGGGATGGAGCAGCTGGTGCGCGACGCGCGCATCACGCGTCTTTATGAAGGCACCACCGGCATTCAGGCCCTCGATTTGCTGGGCCGTAAGGTGCTGATGAGCCAGGGCGAGTCGCTGAAGGTCTTTACCAAAGAGATTCACAGATTCTGTAAGACCGAAGCCGATAACCCGGCGCTCAAGGAGTTCATCGAGCCGCTTGCCAAACTCAACGCCGAGTGGGGCGAGCTCACCATGGGCGTGGGCATGAAAGCCATGCAGGACCGCGAAGAAGTGGGCGCCGCCAGTGTCGACTATCTGATGTACTCGGGCTATGTGGCGCTGGCTTATCTGTTCGCCCGCGCCGTCAAGAGCGCGGCGACCGGGCTCAACGGTGACGAGAAGGCGTTCTATCAGGCGAAGATCGACACCGCCCGCTTTTACTATCAGCGCCTGCTTCCGCGCACCCGGGCTCACGCCCAAATGATTCAGGCCGGGGCGGCAAGCCTGATGGCGATATCGAGCGAAGACTTCGGTCTGGGCTTCGAAATCTAACGCCAACTATCAGGCGATAACTGATTACCTTCTTGCCGGCAGTTCGATCTGCCGGCTTTTTGTTTTTGCCTGCTTCTTATAGTGTTTTGTTTGGCTCGCTGAACTTTTTGCACAAACCGCTTGCACTCGCCCGACCAAATCCGTAAAGTACGCATCCGCTGCCGGGGACGGACAACGTTTCCAGCGGTGGATGAAGGTGAAAACCTTCGGTTTGTCAGGAAGTTAGAGCAATGTTCGATTGGTTTGAACGGCTCGCTTCACTCGCTGAAATCAGCGGTTGACAAATTCACCGGAATGCGTAGAATACGCCTTCCTCGACGGGCAAGCGGTTCAGGTCATCGAACGGTTCGTCGAAAGCTCTTTAACAATTTGATCAGGCAATTCATGTGGGCGTTTGCCGATGAGGGTGACAAGTCACCTTATATCAAGGCAGACGAACACAGCGATACCTTTCGAGGTATCACGGTAAATTCGTTTGAACCTTGAGCCAGGATTGATTCGCCTCTGCGTCATGTCTTCGTATGTGGGGCAGGCAAGAATCACACTGATTTTAAACTGAAGAGTTTGATCATGGCTCAGATTGAACGCTGGCGGCAGGCTTAACACATGCAAGTCGAGCGGCAGCACGGGAAGCTTGCTTCCTGGTGGCGAGCGGCGGACGGGTGAGTAATGCATGGGAATCCACCCGATAGTGGGGGATAACCTGGGGAAACCCAGGCTAATACCGCATACGTCCTACGGGAGAAAGGGGGCTTCGGCTCCCGCTATCGGACGAGCCCATGTCGGATTAGCTAGCTGGTGAGGTAACGGCTCACCAGGGCGACGATCCGTAGCTGGTCTGAGAGGATGATCAGCCACATCGGGACTGAGACACGGCCCGAACTCCTACGGGAGGCAGCAGTGGGGAATATTGGACAATGGGCGCAAGCCTGATCCAGCCATGCCGCGTGTGTGAAGAAGGCCCTCGGGTTGTAAAGCACTTTCAGTGGGGAAGAAGGCCTGCCGGTTAATACCCGTCAGGAAGGACATCACCCACAGAAGAAGCACCGGCTAACTCCGTGCCAGCAGCCGCGGTAATACGGAGGGTGCAAGCGTTAATCGGAATTACTGGGCGTAAAGCGCGCGTAGGTGGCTTGACAAGCCGGTTGTGAAAGCCCCGGGCTCAACCTGGGAACGGCATCCGGAACTGTCAGGCTAGAGTGCAGGAGAGGAAGGTGGAATTCCCGGTGTAGCGGTGAAATGCGTAGAGATCGGGAGGAATACCAGTGGCGAAGGCGGCCTTCTGGACTGACACTGACACTGAGGTGCGAAAGCGTGGGTAGCAAACAGGATTAGATACCCTGGTAGTCCACGCCGTAAACGATGTCGACCAGCCGTTGGGTGCCTTGTGCACCTTGTGGCGAAGTTAACGCGATAAGTCGACCGCCTGGGGAGTACGGCCGCAAGGTTAAAACTCAAATGAATTGACGGGGGCCCGCACAAGCGGTGGAGCATGTGGTTTAATTCGATGCAACGCGAAGAACCTTACCTGCTCTTGACATCCTGCGAACCCGGAAGAGATTCCGGGGTGCCTTCGGGAACGCAGAGACAGGTGCTGCATGGCTGTCGTCAGCTCGTGTTGTGAAATGTTGGGTTAAGTCCCGTAACGAGCGCAACCCTTGTCCCTATTTGCCAGCGCGTAATGGCGGGAACTCTAGGGAGACTGCCGGTGACAAACCGGAGGAAGGTGGGGACGACGTCAAGTCATCATGGCCCTTACGAGCAGGGCTACACACGTGCTACAATGGCCGGTACAAAGGGCAGCGAACTCGCGAGAGCAAGCGAATCCCGAAAAGCCGGTCTCAGTCCGGATCGGAGTCTGCAACTCGACTCCGTGAAGTCGGAATCGCTAGTAATCGTGGATCAGAATGCCACGGTGAATACGTTCCCGGGCCTTGTACACACCGCCCGTCACACCATGGGAGTGGACTGCACCAGAAGTGGTTAGCTTAACCCTCGGGAAAGCGATCACCACGGTGTGGTTCATGACTGGGGTGAAGTCGTAACAAGGTAGCCGTAGGGGAACCTGCGGCTGGATCACCTCCTTAAACGATGCGTCATCCTCGCGGTAAACGTCCACAATGAATTGCCTGATCGAATGCTGTTGATGAGCAGTGACAAGCGCTGTGTTTTCACACACTGAAAGAAAAATCCCTTGGGTATTTTGGGTCTTTTTTCCAACGTGAAGAACGCTTGTCACTGCTTATGGCAGTCGCTCTTTAACAATGTATATCATGCTGACAGTATCGAATGACGATACGGTGACATGAGCTTCGGCTCCTGTAATCGTGACGTGATCTCGATACGCAATTGTTTTGTGATACGTCTCAAGCGTATCCGGCAATCGTTGTCATTGCGGGCCCGGACTCCTTCGGGTTATAGGGTCAAGCAATGAAGCGCACACGGTGGATGCCTAGGCAGCCAGAGGCGATGAAAGACGTGGAAGCCTGCGATAAGGTTCGGTGAGGTGGCAAACGACCTGTGACCCGAACATTTCTGAATGGGGAAACCCACCGACCACAAGGTCGGTATCGTATCCTGAATACATAGGGATACGAGGCGAACCGGGGGAACTGAAACATCTAAGTACCCCGAGGAAAAGAAATCAACCGAGATTCCCCCAGTAGCGGCGAGCGAACGGGGACCAGCCCTTAAGTTGTGCAATCGATAGGCGAACAGTCTGGGAAGTCTGACCATAGCGGGTGATAGTCCCGTAGCCGAAATCCGAGCACAGTGAAATCGAGTAGGTCGGGGCACGAGAAACCCTGATTGAAGACGGGGGGACCATCCTCCAAGGCTAAATACTCCTGGCTGACCGATAGTGAACCAGTACCGTGAGGGAAAGGCGAAAAGAACCCCGGCGAGGGGAGTGAAATAGATCCTGAAACCGTGTGCGTACAAGCAGTGGGAGCAGACTTGTTCTGTGACTGCGTACCTTTTGTATAATGGGTCAGCGACTTATATTCAGTGGCGAGCTTAACCGAATAGGGGAGGCGTAGAGAAATCGAGTCTTAACTGGGCGACCAGTCGCTGGATATAGACCCGAAACCGGGCGATCTATCCATGAGCAGGGTGAAGGTTGAGTAACATCAACTGGAGGCCCGAACCAGGATCTGTTGAAAAAGATTTGGATGACTTGTGGATCGGAGTGAAAGGCTAATCAAGCCCGGAGATAGCTGGTTCTCCTCGAAAGCTATTTAGGTAGCGCCTCACGTATCACCACCGGGGGTAGAGCACTGTTTCGGCTAGGGGGTCATCCCGACTTACCAACCCGAGGCAAACTCCGAATACCGGTGAGTGCAGCGTGGGAGACACACGGCGGGTGCTAACGTCCGTCGTGAAAAGGGAAACAACCCGGACCGTCAGCTAAGGTCCCCAAATCCTGGTTAAGTGGGAAACGATGTGGGAAGGCTCAGACAGCCAGGAGGTTGGCTTAGAAGCAGCCATCCTTTAAAGAAAGCGTAATAGCTCACTGGTCGAGTCGGCCTGCGCGGAAGATGTAACGGGGCTAAACCAGGTACCGAAGCTACGGGTTCATCCTCTGGATGAGCGGTAGAGGAGCGTCGTGTACGCCGATGAAGGTGGATCGAGAGGTCTGCTGGAGGTATCACGAGTGCGAATGCTGACATGAGTAACGATAAGGGGAGTGAAAAACTCCCCCGCCGGAAGACCAAGGGTTTCTGTTCGATGCTAATCAGAGCAGAGTGAGTCGGCCCCTAAGGCGAGGCCGAAAGGCGTAGTCGATGGGAAACGGGTCAATATTCCCGTACCGGACATGATTGCGATGGGGGGACGGAGAAGGCTAGGTGAGCCGGGCGCTGGTTGTCCCGGTGAAAGCAGGTAGGCTGAACGCTCAGGCAAATCCGGGCGTTCAAGGCCGAGATGCGAGACGAACTGACCACGGTCAGGAAGTCACTGATGCCACGCTTCCAGGAAAAGCCTCTAAGCTTCAGATCATGTGCGACCGTACCCCAAACCGACACAGGTGGTCAGGGTGAGAATCCCAAGGCGCTTGAGAGAACTCGGGTGAAGGAACTAGGCAAAATGGTGCCGTAACTTCGGGAGAAGGCACGCCGGCGTAGGGTAGAGGGACTTGCTCCCCGAGCCCGAACCGGCCGAAGATACCAGGTGGCTGCAACTGTTTAGTAAAAACACAGCACTCTGCCAACGCGCAAGCGGACGTATAGGGTGTGACGCCTGCCCGGTGCCGGAAGGTTAAGTGATGGTGTTAGCCCTCGGGCGAAGCTCCTGATCGAAGCCCCGGTAAACGGCGGCCGTAACTATAACGGTCCTAAGGTAGCGAAATTCCTTGTCGGGTAAGTTCCGACCTGCACGAATGGCGTAATGATGGCCACGCTGTCTCCACCCGAGACTCAGTGAAATTGAAATCGCCGTGAAGATGCGGTGTACCCGCGGCTAGACGGAAAGACCCCGTGAACCTTTACTATAGCTTCACACTGGATACTGATGTTGCCTGTGTAGGATAGCCGGGAGGCTAGGAACTCCGGACGCCAGTTCGGAGGGAGCCACCCTTGAAATACCGGCCTGGCATCATTGGTGTTCTCACTCCGACCCGTTATCCGGGTCGAGGACAGTGTGTGGTGGGTAGTTTGACTGGGGCGGTCTCCTCCCAAAGAGTAACGGAGGAGCACGAAGGTACCCTCAGCACGGTCGGACATCGTGCAATGAGTGCAAGAGCATAAGGGTGCTTGACTGCGAGACAGACACGTCGAGCAGGTGCGAAAGCAGGTTCTAGTGATCCGGTGGTTCTGTATGGAAGGGCCATCGCTCAACGGATAAAAGGTACTCCGGGGATAACAGGCTGATACCGCCCAAGAGTTCACATCGACGGCGGTGTTTGGCACCTCGATGTCGGCTCATCACATCCTGGGGCTGAAGTCGGTCCCAAGGGTATGGCTGTTCGCCATTTAAAGTGGTACGCGAGCTGGGTTTAGAACGTCGTGAGACAGTTCGGTCCCTATCTGCCGTGGGCGTTGGATGTTTGAGAAGGGCTGCTCCTAGTACGAGAGGACCGGAGTGGACGCACCTCTGGTGTTCCGGTTGTCACGCCAGTGGCATTGCCGGGTAGCTATGTGCGGACGGGATAACCGCTGAAAGCATCTAAGCGGGAAGCCCCCTTCAAGATGAGACATCCCCGAGGCCTCGAGCCTCCTGAAGGGCCCAGCGAGACCAGCTGGTTGATAGGCACGGTGTGGACGCACCGCAAGGTGTTGAGCTAACGTGTACTAATGGCCCGTGAGGCTTGACCCTATAACACCCAAGGGGTTCGGCCCGCAGTGACAACGAAGCAATAACCGGATACGCACGAACATGAAGCGAGAGGCTTCATGTCGAACGGGACGATCACGAAACCGTCAGCCGATATACATTGACAGTTACGCCTGACGACCATGGCTTGCGTGAACCACCCGATCCCTTGCCGAACTCGGAAGTGAAACCGCAACGCGCCGATGGTAGTGTGGGGTCTCCCCATGCGAGAGTAGGTTATCGTCAGGCACCTATTCGAAAAAGCCCCGAGCACTCTGTGTTCGGGGCTTTTTTTGTGCATGGAAAATACGTGTCCTGACGCGAGACAATGAAAAAGCTGTCGGTTGTCTTTCGTTGAATAAAAACCGTATGATGCAAAGGTCGTTTAATTCGGCAAAAAGGAGCGTAAAAAATGAAAGGAGACATGATGAAAAAACTATTGATGGCCGCTTTGATCGCACTGATGGCTGGCGGGCTTGCAGCCTGCGACAACGATCAGGGTCCGGCAGAAGAAGCGGGCGAAAATATCGATAACAGCATTGAAAGCGCCGGCGAGAGCATCGAAGATGCGGGTGAAGATATCGAGGATGCCGCAGAGAATTGATATTCGCCGCTGGTTATAGAAAAGCCGCCCCATGGGCGGCTTTTCTGTATTCGGGCTATCGAAAGCTCGCCGTGGCAAACGATGACAGCGTGATCTTATTGTAAATAAGCAGTTCGCGCCCGATAACGTGGCCTGCGATGGTATGATGCGCCTCGAATTCAATGCGACCGGCACAGAGTGGAGTCCCCCGTGAGTGAAATAGCGCCCTCAACCTGGCTTGTGTACTGCCGCCCGGGCTTCGAGCCCGATGCGCTGGCAGAGATGCAGCACCACGCAGCGCTGGCTTGCGTGCCCTGCGTTCCACAGCGAGGGGAGGGCTGGGCGAGCCTGACGCGGACCGACGATGAGCCGATCAACACGCTGCATCGCGACGCGCGATTCGACAAGCTCATCTTTGCGCGTCAGAGTCTGGCCGCGCTGGCTCCGCTGTCGCTTTCGAAGGAGGACCGGCTCACGCCGATGCTCGAGCAGATCAAATCGAGCCGCTGGAGCTTCGAGGAGATCTGGCATGAAACGCCGGATACCAACGATGGCAAGGCGCTGGCCGGGCTGATCAAGGCATTGACGAAGCCGCTGGAGAGCTTATTGACCAAGCGCGGCGCGCTCAGGCGTAAGGCCGGCGGTCGGCGGCTGCACGTTTTCTGGACCAGCGGCGACCGGGTCCAGCTCGCCATCAGCTTTCCCGGCAATCGCAGCGAGCTCAAAAACGGCATTCGCCGGCTACGCTTTCCCTCGCGCGCGCCCAGTCGCTCGACGCTCAAGCTCGAAGAGGCGTGGCACGAGTTCGTTCCCCGGGATCAGTGGGATACCCGGCTTGCCGAACACATGCAGGCGGCAGATCTGGGCGCTGCCCCTGGCGGCTGGACCTGGCAGCTCGTTCAGCGCGGCATGTACGTCTACGCGATCGATAATGGCCCGATGGACAAGGCGTTGATGAAAACCGGCCAGGTCGATCACTTGAAAGAGGACGGCTTCGTTTGGGCGCCGGACCAGCGGCTGGACTGGCTGGTGTGCGACATCGTCGACAAGCCCGTGCGCGTACTGACCATGGTACAGCGGTGGCTGACGCGCCAATGGTGCCGTGAGGCGATCTTCAATTTGAAACTGCCGATGAAAAAGCGCTGGGACGAAGTGACGCGCTGTTTGGACACCCTTGAGGAGTCGCTGAAAGAGGCGGGGGTGAGTGCCGAAATTCGCTGTCGCCACCTTTATCACGATCGTGAAGAGGTGACGGTTCACGTGCGGTTAACGCACTAGACCCGCGTACCCGGCGAGCGGATCGTCACCTATCAAAGAGCGGCTTCAAATACCTGCACGGTTTCGTCTTCGGTAAGAAGTGGCAGGATTTGTTCCATCGCCCTGGCTCTTGCCTCGCTTTGGTGCCACTCTTTCCAGGCACGCAGATCGCGCCACTTGGTGATCATCAAGCGACGGTCCGGCTGGCCAACCCTGACCAGCGTCTCACCGCTGACGAAGCCACTGACGCCGAGCGAGACGCGCATCGCTTCGCGGGCCGCCTGCTCGTACTCCTGCTCGAGGCCGGGCATGATGCGCCGTTCGATGATAACTTTAACCATATGCCACTTCCTTACCGAGGCCCGAGATGACTGATACGACGCCCGCCTGTGACGCTACGCTGGATACTACCGGACTCTACTGCCCCGAGCCCATTATGCTTATGCATAATAAGGTCCGCGACATGAGTGCCGGGCAGGTTCTCGAAGTCGTGGCGACCGACCCCGCCACTACGCGCGATGTGCCCAAGTTCTGTCAGTTCCTGGGCCACGAACTGATGACCCAGCGTGAACACGAAGGCGAATACCGTTACTTCATTCGCCTTGCGTGAGCCATCGAGCGGTACCCGGCACTACTCGTCGTCGGGCACGACCATCATCGCCAGTGCCTCCAGTGTGGCCGGGTCCTCTTCGAGAATCCGATTGGCGATGTGGCGCTGAAAGAAGTAGATGGTCTGATAGCGGGTATGGGCATCGAATAGGCAAGAATCACCCAGGATGATCGGCGACATTTGCGCTTTCTCTTCGTCGGCGAGCAGCGCCTCGACGCTCCCATTGCTATAAAGACGCCAACCAAACACCGGTTTCATATGCCAGGGCGCATCTTCCTGGTTCATGCACAGCGCGTGGGTGCCGAGCGTGTCGGGAATTTGCTGAATCAGCGCCACGTCTTTTGACGCTTCGTACTCGAAGTAGTCTGCCGCCGCGATGAGTTCGGCGTGCTTATGCTCCGGTGGTAGCTCGAAAATTTCCTCGGTTTCCGGGTCGCGATAGCCGACGAAATGACCGTTTTCCTGGCTGTCGAGCTCGTTGCAGGCGCACAGCCCGTTCATCCAGGGCACCAGACCCACGACATTACCGTCGTCACGCAAGCCCCACGCCAGTATCGGCAGGCCGTAATAGGTGTCGGGACTCGCAGCGAGCTGGTAAACCATCTCGAGTCCGTCGAGCTCGGGGGCTAGACGAATCACGCACTTGCGCGCCTGCTGACGTTGGCGCGCGGTTTCCAGGTCGATGACCTGGGCAGAGTGGGGTGAATGGGGTCGACCCATAGTGTCCCTCCTGGTGCTGCGTGGTCACGACGTTGATAGGCGCGAAACTGCCTACCGCGTATTTCAACCAATAGCACAGGTTGGACGCCAGGTTAAGAGAACCTACTTATTTTTTAATCAACGCCTTGATTCCGTGTACACACCGGGTAGGCCGTGCGAAGCGCAAGGTGCTCCATCAGCGCGGCTTCAAAGCGTGGCCAGGGAGCACTTGCGGTCTCCAGAGAGAGCCACTGACGCTGATACTCGGCCACCGCCGCTGGGGCGTTTACCTCATGCGCATCGATCAAGGCGTTGACCTGGTCGAGCCAGCGCCGAGCGGCACGCGCCATATTTACCAGCCAGTCGCCTTGCCAGGCCGGCAGGCATTGCGTGGCGGGTAGGTGGCTTGCGAGCAGCCGGTTGGCCTCGTTCAGGCGCTCGGCACCCAGCAACAGCGTGCGCAGCACTTCGGCGGTCAGCGGGCGCGCCTGAAGGGCTTTAAGATGCTGCTCGAGGGTGGCGGAGTCCGCCTGCCACTCGAGGTCGTAGGTGTTGAGGACCATGCTCTCGAGATAGCCAAGCGCCTCGAGTTCGCGGGTCATGTCCGGCAGCGCCGTCAATTCGAGCGGCTGGCTCGCGCGGGAGAAGTTCTTTTCCCACTCCTCTGAGTCGAACAGCGCGTTGAAGCCTACGGCGGGCAGCTGTTCGGTCTTGAGCGCGGTCAGGTTCAAAAGCCGCGCTCGGTCGTTTTCACCCAGCCCTTCAACAACGTCACTTTGGGAGCAGCGTTCCAGACGCCGCCACAGCTCGCGCTCGTAAAGCCAGTGTTGGCTGGGGGGCGCGACGCGCCCAAGCTGGTTGTTACGCGCTGCTACCAGCGAGGTAATATCGCACTCGCGAAGCGCGTAGACGTTGAACATGCTTTCACGGATTTCCGGCACGTCGAGCAGTCGCTCGCGGCGGTCTGGAAAGGCGCCGATGTTGGAGGGTGCCTCGCGGGCGATCGGCTCGGCGTCGAGCGCGCTTTCAAGCGTCTGGTGATACGCCTGCCAGGCCGGATCCTCATTGCTCCCACAGGCGCTCAGCAGCAGCGCTGAACACAGTGGGGTTATCATCGAAAGGCAACGTTTCATGCGCTTACCTCAGGCTGATCCGTTTCAGGCGCCACCCGAGAAGCAGTGCCGCGGTGCTTAGCCCGGCGATCAGGCCGACCCAGTAGCCGTGAATGCCGAGCGGCCCGGTGAGACCGCCAAGCCCTTGGGTGCCTAGCCAGTAGCCGCCGCCCAGGCCGACGATCCAGTAGGAGAGCACGGTGATCACCATGACGATCCGGGTGTCCTTATAGCCTCTGAGCGCGCCGGCCAGATTCACCTGCAGCGAATCGGAGAGCTGGAAGATCACCGCCAGCGAGATGATCGAAAGCGTCAGCGTCTGAATCTCCGGGTTGGCGGTATAGAGTGCGATCACCGGCTTCGCGCTCAGCCATAAAAACGCGCTGTTGACCGCGGCGATGAGAACGCTCAGCGCGATGCCGTTCCAGGCGACATGCCTTGCGTGCGCCGGGCGCCCCTGGCCGAGCGTATTGCCTACCCGCACCGTCAGCGCCATGCTCAGCGACAGCGGCAGCATGAACAACAGCGACGTATAGCTTAGCGCGATCTGGTGGGCGCCCACGGTGACTTCACCGAGGCTTGCAATGAACAGCGCAATCAGCGTGAACAGCGTCACCTCAACGAAGATCGCTACGCCGATCGGCATGCCGACCACGACCAGCTCGCGAATGCCGGCCCAGTACGGGCGATACAGGCGCTGCCAAAGCGCAATGCCCTGGTAGTTGCGGCTGCGGCTACGCGCCGTGTAGAAGGCCATGGCCAGCGCCATCGACCACATGGAAAGGGCGGTGGCGATTCCGCAGCCCAGCGCCCCAAGCGCGGGCAGCGTGGCAAGCGGGGTGGGTAGCCAGGCACCAAACAGGTCAATCAGGCCGTCGCCGCCGTAGATCAGCACGTAGTTGCTCGGTACGTTGATCAAAAGGCCGATCAGGCTGATCCAGAGCGCCGGGCGGGTATGGTTCATGCCGTCGGAGAATGCGCGCAGCGCCTGAAACAGCGCGATGCCCGGCATGCCAAAGGCGACGGCCCCCAGATACGCGCTCGCCTCGCGCGCCACGGCCTCGGGTACGTCCATGCGCTCGAACACGGGAAGCGTCGCGGTATGCAGTAAGAAGGCGGCCACGACGCCGAGTACCAGCGCGACCCAGAGCGCCTGGTGAACCGCTTTGGGAATGTCCGCGGTACGCTGGCCACCCAGCAGGTGCGCCACGATCGGCGTCACGCCCATGAGCGTGCCGGTCATGAACAGCATCAACGGCGTCCAGAGACTCGAGCCCACCGAGACGGCAGCAAGCGAGGTGGCGCCAAAGCGCCCGGTCATCATGGTATCGACCACGCCGATAGCGGCCTGGGCGAGCTGGGCGCCCACGATGGGGAGCGCCAGTGCAATCAGCAGACGCGTTTCGGGCCAGTAAAGAGATTTGATACGATGAACGGCGGCGCCCACGGCAAGGCTCCTCACATGAGGGAGTCGATGAAAGGGCGCAAGCGTAGCAAATTTCGCCGCCGGATGCCTGTAGCGGGGCTCGGTGGCCGAGTTTTCCGGGACCCTGTTTCCACCGTTTTTTTTATCCCTTTTTGAAGTGACGCGATAGTGACCAAGACCCTCGAGCGCTGGACGCTGGCCGATATCA
The DNA here is from genome assembly GCF_031954245.1 of Halomonas sp. PAMB 3264. NCBI lineage: Bacteria > Pseudomonadati > Pseudomonadota > Gammaproteobacteria > Oceanospirillales > Halomonadaceae > Halomonas > Halomonas sp. PAMB 3264. The sequence continues at coordinate 2,392,585 of NZ_CP134866.1, read as the reverse complement.
TCGCGCTGTTTGATGGCGTATTCGCCGACACCTATCAGACGCGGCTGATCAAGGGCGGCGACGAGCCGCTTTACCTGCCGGCCACCAGCGAGACGCCGTATCACCAGATCATTTTCGCGCGCGGCTTTTTCGCCAGCGCCCTGCACGAAATCAGCCACTGGTGCATCGCCGGCGCCAAACGCCGCGAGCAGGAGGATTACGGCTACTGGTATCTGCCGGATGGGCGCGACGCTTTCGAGCAGGCGGCGTTCGAGCGCGCCGAAAGCGCCCCCCAGGCGCTGGAGTATCTCTTTACCCGCGCGTGCGGACGCGCCTTCAACGTGAGCGTCGATAACCTGGGCGGGGCGGTCGAGGTCGACCGGGCCGCCTTTGAAGCGAAGGTGCTCGAGCGCGCGGCGCGTTTCGAGCGCGAAGGGCTGCCACTTCGCGCCCGGGCGTTTCGCCGGGCGCTATCACGCTTTTATCATCAGGGGGATACGCTCGATGGCGCCGTTACAGCAGGTCTTGAAGCACTCGGCACCAAAACGCCCAATGACAAGGTGGCTGGCTAATCTTCGCGCTCGCTCAGGCGTTGGTGCAGGGCCAGCATCACCTCGACTTCGTGTTCGGCGCGCATGGGCTCGAGGCCACGGTCGCTGAAAGTGTCGCCGCGCAGGCGGTGCCACTCGCCGCTCGATAGCCGATCGTAAAGCACGTGGGCCGGCGCCAGCTCGATGAAGGGGTCCAGCCCGTAGGTGTCGAAAAGGCGGGCCAGCGCCGCTTCGTCCTCGCCGTTGTCGCTGGTGTAGAGCGTGGCGGAGAAGTGGTCGGTTTCGAGCTCGCGAATCACGTCCAGCGGGCTTACGCCCAGGCTTTCGAGCTCTTCGATGCTGTAGGCGCCGGAGACGTTGGTGTCCTCCTCGATCCAGCTGTCGTCGGGCTGAATCAGCGTCTGCTTGATGCGCCCATCCGGCAGCGACCAGGCGATCGCCAGCGGCAGGCCATCCTCTTCGCCGGTTTCGATGGCGATAAATCCGGGCATTTCGGCCACGTTAACTCTCCTTCAAGGCGCTATCGAGATTGAAAAAGCGCCGGGCGGTGCGGGTGGTTTCATTGATCAGTGTTTCTTCTTCCACGCCGGCCCAATGAGCGATCTCCCGGCTGATCCAGGGCAGCAGTGCCGGTTCGTGGCGTCGGCCCTTGAGCTTGGCCGGCAGGTTACGTGGCAAAAGGTAAGGGCAGTCGGTTTCGAGCATCAGCCGGTTGAGCGGAATGTCCTTGCACAGCGGGCGCAGGTGATGGCCGCGGCGCTCGTCGCAGATCCAGCCGGTCAGGCCGATATGCAGATCCAGATCCAGGTAGCCGTAGAGCGTCTGCGCCTCGCCGGTGAAGCAGTGGATCACCGCTTTAGAAATATCGTCGCGCCAGGCCTTGAGTATTTCGCGCATGCGCGCGCCGGCGTCGCGTTCGTGAAGAAACAGCGGCAAACCGCTTTCGGCGGCAAGCGACAGCTGCGCCTCGAACGCCTTCTCCTGCTCCGCGGGGGTGGAGAGGTTGCGGTTGAAGTCGAGCCCGCATTCGCCGACCGCCACCACCGCGGGCGCTTTATGCAGCGCCGCCATCTGACGGGCGAGTTCATTACTCCAGCCGCTCGCATCGTGGGGGTGGACGCCGGCGGTGGCGTAAAGACCGGGAAAGCGCTTGGCCAACGCCACGGCCTGCTCGGCGTGGGCAAGATCGGTGCCGGTCACGATCATCGTCGTCACGTTAGCTGCCTGGGCGCGCTCGATGACCGCGTCCAGATCGCGCTCGAAGCTTTCGTGGGTCAGGTTGGCGCCGATATCCACCAGCGCCTCGCGCGGGCGAAAACACAGCGCCTCGGGTAAAAAGGATGGCGTGTCAGTTGTGGTCAAACCCGGCTCCTGCAGGTGGGCGCCGTATCGGCGGGTGAGAGTCGCGCCATTGTAACGGCTTGGAGGGACGTCCGGCTAATACCAAAGCAGAAGTGGGAACGGATTGCGCCGGATCAACGGGCGGTGAACACTAAAGGCGATCAAACAGCCGTTTAACACAGCAATAAAAAGCGAGCCGCCCATGCCCAACGTCACCCCCAAAATCCTGCCCGCCACCGCCTCGGCGACGAACCCACCGCTGTTGATAGGGGATTTGCTGAGCGCCGGCGTACGCGCCGCCGGCGCCAACCCGATCGTCTACCGCGACCACAGCCGCCACGACTATCGCCGCTTCGAGGAGCGCGTGCATCAGCTTGCGCACCTGCTGACCGCTCAGGGTGTCGAGGCCGGCGACGTGGTGGCGGTACTCGATTGGGATAGCCATCGCTATCTGGAGTGCTTTTTCGCCATCCCCATGATCGGCGCGGTGCTGCATACCGTGAACGTACGCCTGGCCCCGGAGCAGATTCTCTACACCATGCAGCACGCCGAGGACACCTTCGTGCTGACCCAAGAGGATTTTTTGCCGCTGCTCGAGCCGCTGGCGCCAAAACTCGATCGGGTACGCGGCTACGTGCTTTGCCAGGAGACGCCACACGCGGTTAATACGTCGCTCAACGTCGTTGGTGAGTTTGAGGCGCTGCTGGCAGAGCAGCCGCGTCGCTTCGACTTTCCCACCTTCGATGAAAACGCCGTGGCCACGCTTTTCTACACCACGGGCACCACCGGCAATCCCAAGGGCGTCTTTTTCACCCACCGCCAGCTCGTGCTGCACACGCTGAGCGAGGCGAACCTGTTCCAGGCGAAGGGCGTGGAGCTTTTGAGTCGCGACAAGGTGTACATGCCGATTACGCCGATGTTCCACGTTCATGCCTGGGGCGTGCCCTACACGGCCACGCTGTTGGGCGCCACCCAGGTCTATCCCGGCCGATATGACGCCGAGATGCTGGTCAAGCTGCTCGTCGAAGAGCGGGTCGATTTCTCCCACTGCGTACCGACGCTGCTCAACATGGTGCTAAGCACCGAGGCGGTCTCCTCCAGGCGGGTGGATCTCACCGGTTGGAAGGTGCTTTTGGGCGGCAGTGCCCTGACCCAGAGCCTTTCGCGGCGCGCCTGGGCGCTGGGGGTCGATACCCGCAGTGCCTACGGCATGTCGGAGACCTGCCCGGTGGTGACGATCGACGTTCTACCGCGCCACGTCGAGGAGGCCGACTACGAGACTCAACTTGCCTGGCGCTGCAAGGCAGGATTACCGGCGCCTTTCGTGGATCTTCAGGTGGTCGATACCGAGGGCCAGCCGCTACCCCATGATGGCCAAAGCGTGGGGGAAGTCCGCATGAAGGCGCCCTGGCTGACGCAGGCCTACTTCAAGGAAGAGACGCGCAGCGAAGAGCTCTGGCGCGACGGCTGGCTCCACACCGGTGACGTGGGCTCGATCGACGAGGCGGGGTTTTTGACCATCAGTGACCGCATCAAGGACGTGATCAAGACTGGCGGCGAGTGGCTATCGTCGCTCGAGCTGGAAAGCCTTTTGAGCCAGCACCCGGAGGTCGCTGAAGTGGCGGTGGTGGGCGTTGCCGACGACAAGTGGGGTGAGCGGCCGGTGGCCTGGGTCGTCGCGCAGAACCTCAACGAGCCGCCCTCTATTGAGGCGTTGATCTCCTTCATGGAGCGCTTCGTCGATGACGGCAAGCTCAACCGTTGGGGCGTGCCGCGAGATATTCGTCTCGTCGATGAGATCCCCAAGACCAGCGTCGGCAAGCTGGATAAAAAGCGCATTCGAAGCGGGCTCTGAGTCATCGGCGCCGGATGGCTCGGGCGGCGGTGATTCGAGTTCACCGTTCAACCGGGCCATGCGTTACACTGTGCGCCTGACGACATGGAGGATACCGCGTGACCCTGTTACGACTTGAGCAGCTACAACTGGCCTATGGCACACAGACCCTGCTGGACCGCGCTGAGCTTACGGTGGAGAAGGGCGAGCGGCTGGCGCTGGTGGGTCGCAACGGCACCGGTAAGTCGACGCTTTTGAAGCTGGTGGCCGGTGACATCCAGGCCGACGACGGCACCGTCTGGCGCGCGCCGGGCCTGAAGGTCGGCGTGCTCGCCCAGGAGCTGCCGGAGTCCTCCGGCATGACGATTTTCGACGTGGTGGCCATGGGCCTGCCGGAGGCCGGCGAGCTTCTGTCCGAATACCAGCACCTGATCAACGACCCCGACCCGGACATGAACCGGATGGCCACGCTTCAAACGCGTATCGAGGCGATCGACGGCTGGTCCTTTCATCAGCGTATCGATGTCGTGCTGACGCGCCTGGGGCTACCGCCGGAGGCGGAGATGAACGCGCTCTCCGGCGGCTGGCGCCGGCGGGTGGCACTGGCCCGCGCGCTGGTCTCCGAGCCGGATCTTCTTCTGCTCGACGAGCCCACCAACCACCTGGATCTCGACACTATCGCCTGGCTCGAGGAGCAGCTTCTCGCCTTCAACGGCGCGGTGCTTTTGATCACCCACGACCGGGCGTTTCTCTCGAAGCTTGCCACCCATATTCTGGAGCTCGACCGCGGCAAGCTCGGCCGATACCCGGGCAAGTACGAGGAGTACCAGGCACGCAAGCAGCACGAGCTCGAAGTCGAGGCGCGCGAAAACGCCGAGTTCGACAAGAAGCTGGCTCAGGAAGAGACCTGGATTCGCCAGGGCATCAAGGCACGGCGTACCCGTAACGAAGGCCGCGTGCGTGCGCTGGAAGCGATGCGCGCCGAGCGCAGCCAGCGCCGCGAGCGTCAGGGAAGCGCGAACCTCACGGTAGACAGCGGCGAGCGCACCGGCAAGCGGGTGGTCGAGCTCAAGGGTGTCAGCCAGCGCTTTGGCGACGAAGTCATCCTCGACAACGTCAATCTCGAAATCATGCGCGGCGACCGCATCGGCTTTTTGGGCCGCAACGGCGCGGGCAAGACGACGCTTTTGAAGATCCTGCTCGGCCAACTCGAACCCACCGAGGGCAGCGTCCAGCTTGGCACCAATTTGAAGGTCGCCTACTTCGATCAGCTGCGCGCGGGGCTGGAGCTCGAGAAAACCGTCTACGACAACGTCGCTCAGGGCAGCGACCGTGTCAGCGTTGGCGGGCGCGACCGCCACGTCATGAGCTACCTGCAGGATTTTCTGTTCACCCCGGACCGGGTACGCCAGCCGGTGAAGGCGCTCTCCGGCGGCGAGTCCAACCGGCTGCTGTTGGCCAAGCTTTTCACTCAGCCGGCGAACGTGCTGGTGCTCGACGAGCCGACCAACGACCTGGACATGGAAACCCTCGAGCTTCTGGAAGAGCTGCTGCTCGATTTCGATGGCACGCTGCTGCTGGTCTCCCACGACCGAACCTTCATGGATCACGTGGTGACCAGCATGCTGGCGTTCGAAGGCGACGGCGCGGTGCGCGAGTACGTCGGCGGCTACAGCGACTGGATTCGTCAGGGCGGAAAGCTCCCCCCGGCCCCCTGGGAGGGCGCGGCGCGCCAGAACACCGAGCCGACCGGCAAGGCTGAGGCAAAAAGTGCCGAGAAGCCCAAAAGCGCCCCGGCGAAAAAGTCGGCCAAGCTCTCCTACAACCTGCGCCGTGAGCTCGAGGCGCTGCCCGGCGAGATCGAAACCCTGGAAGAGGAGATAGCGGCGCTTGAGAAGGTGATCGGCGAGCCGACGTTCTATCAAAAGCCCGCCACCGAGGTAACGGCAAAGCTCAACGAGCTGCAGGGCGTACAGGCGCGGCTGGAAACGGCCATGGAGCGCTGGATGGAGCTCGAGGCGATGGCGGGCGAGTAGACAGGCCGGCAGGATTTGGCAGCGTTTGATGAACAAAAGGCGCCCCGCGGGGCGCCTTGCGCTAGCGGGACCACGGCGTCATTCGTCGGTCTGCTCGCCTTTTTGGCCCACGCGCACCGCCAGCACGTCGCAGGGCGCGCCGTGGAGAACGCCGGTCGAGGTGGAGCCCAAAAGCAGCGCGAAGCCGTGACGGCCGTGGGAGCCCACCACGATCAGGTCGACACCGCGATCGTTGGCGAAGCGATGAATTTCGGTATCCGGCATGCCGACCACCACGTGCTGATCTTCGGGCTTGACGTGGGGCGTGGCGATCTCCGACAGGCGCTTTTTAGCGTGGTCGTCCAGCTGATCCTGAATGCTGGTCAAATCCATCGGAATATCGCCTCCGTAGGCGAAACCGAGCGGCTCCAGGGTGTGCATGATCGAAATTTTGGCGTGCTCGTTTCGCTGCGAGACGGCGATCGCGCGCTCGAGCACCCGGTGGGAGTCCTTGGTCAAATCAACCGCGACCAGAATATGGTGATAGCTCATGACCCATCTCCTTCGCAATAAGCAACAAAGAGCACCTTTGTCGGGTAATGTTCACTGTAAGCGCAACGCATGGGGTTCACAACGGCCCAAACGCGGGTTTTTTTAACGCAAGTATCGATCGGTTGAAAGAGGGATGTCGTAAATGGAATGGTTGATCGTGCTGGGCGTCGTGCTGTTCGTGGCCGCGCCGGTCATGTGGCTCAAACCCAATCCGCGCCAAACGCGGCAGAATGCGCTTAGAAGCTTTGCGCGCAAGGAAGGGGTGGAGGTGAAACTGGCCGCGCCGCCGCTGCATAACTTCAAGGGCTTCATGCCAGGCTACCGGTTTGCCTACGCGCAAAAAGCACCGGGGCCGGATTTCGTGCTGGTGCGCGATGCCCACGCAAGCGAGGCGCTGGAGCACTATCACGCCGGCTGGCGCTGGCGCATCGCGCCGCTCAGGCCGCTGCCGGCGGCGGCCGAGACCTCGCTGAAGGCGCTTTTGGAGCGCCTGCCAACGGATGCGCTGGTGATCGAGTCCAGCGCCCAGGCGATGACGCTTTGGTGGTGGGAATCGCAGGGGCCTGAGCGCTTTACGCTCTATGTGGCGTCCTTTCGCGAGCTCACTCAGACGCTCGCAGGCCAGGCGGATCATTTGGCGCTGAGCGCCTCTTCGCGTTAGGCGATGGGGCCCTGCTGGTCGCGGGACTGGATGGCGAGGCCGTTGGATTCGATCACGCCCAGCCACTCGTCGAGCGTGTCGAGCTGCTCGTCGCTCAAGCCCGCGAACATCTCTTCGCGCGCCTGACTTGCCACGCTGTCGATTTTTTCGAGCAGCGGCGTGGCCTTCGGTGTCAAAAAAATGCGTTTACTGCGCCGGTCGTTGTCGCAGGCACGCCGCTCGATCAGCCCCTGCTCCTCGAGCTGGCCCAGCGTGCGCACCAAGGAAGGCGCCTCGACGCCGATCGCCTTGGCTAGATCGCACTGGGGGTGGCCTTCGCCCAGGCGCCATAAATGGTAAAGAGTCACCCAGCGGGTTTGCGTAAGCCCCAGCGGCGCCAGCCTTCGATCCAGAATGGAGCGCCACAGGTGCGGTAAACGCGCAAGTCGAAAACCTATTGTTGAAGCCATGAGTCACGATCCGTGAGTGTGTTCAGCGAATTGTCATAACCTCGGGCGCTGATTGCAAGCGCCCGCCGGATATTAGCGGGCCTCATTGGAGACGTTTTCAACGCGCTCATCACTCTCGACGCCTTCCTCGCTTTCACTATCTTCTTCACTTTCGCCCCGCCCGGCAACGAACCGCCCCAGGTGTAGCCGGCTCATGCCGCTGGCGCGAATGCGACCATCGGCGACGCTTGCCTCATTGGAATCGGCCGCCACCACGAAGCGAATCAACCCCAGCCGCTGGCCGCCGGCGGTCATGATATCGACTCGCCAGTTGCCGGTCGGGTCCTGGGGGAAGTTGTTCTTATGACTCCAGGCGCGGTAGCCCTGCTCGCGACCACCGCTGATATCGAGCTCCACCGTATCGAGCTCCTGGCTGTTGTGGTGCCAAACGTGGTGAACGGTTTCGCTCAAGCCTCGCGGGGCGCGAATGGCGGTATAGACGTAGAGCCCACGGCTTGCCAGCGCCTCTGGCGTTAGCGTCATCTCACCCAGCGGCGTTCGATTGGCGGTGTCGAATTCTGGTGAAAGCGCGCTTCCCGTCATCCAGAGCGTGGCCGGCGGCACCCACACCCGCGCGACCCAGCCCGCAAGCGCCAGGCTGACCAGCAGAAGGAGAAACAGGCACAGGCGCGTAAGCGTTCTTGCCTTGACCAGGTGCCAGAAGCTTGGAAGCGCAATCAACACCGTCAAGCCGAGCGCCAGCGCAAGACTTTCCCCGGTGGTCAGGTGCACCATGATCGGCAAAATCACCAGCAGCACGAGAAACACGCACAGGGCGTGAAACAGAAAATAAAGGCTTCGCGAGCGCCCGGCCAACTTGTAATAGAGCGGGTCGACGATCGACAAAATCGCCATCGCCAACACGAGTAGTGCAAAGATGAGCTGGCCGCTGTTCCACACCGTGGTGATCAAAATGAAAGGCAGGGTGAAAAAAAGCGTTTCCTGGTGGATCATCTGCGCGATAAAGGTGGTGACCATGCGCGGCAGGCCCTCCTGACCGCGCTTTCTCAGTACGCGCGACAAAAGGCTCTCCGAGAGCATGAGCCCCCAGGCCAGCAGTAGTCCCAGCGCCAGCGCCGCCCCCAGCCACTGCTGACGGTCCACCAAAAAGAAACTGCCGAGCCCGGCGGCGAAGGCGATGGGTGGCCATAAAAAGGCCCAGGGCTTGACCCGGAGAACGATTCGCTCGGCAAGTGACTGCCACTTGGCCATGCGGGTAGGAGTCAGAAAAGCGCCCATGACGGTCCACTCGTTGAGAAAGCGCCTATAATCCCAGGGATTGCAACGAAAGTCGATAGAGCCTCGCCAGGCCTTGAACGGCAAGGGCTGCGTCTTCTAACGTAGCGTTTTGCGGGCGTATCGTCCGCTTGAGGCGTCGTTGGAGGCTTGACCTTGACAGGCAACTCGACCAGGCTTGAGCGATCAAACGACCGTATGAAAATTGCGGCAGGCCCGCGTTCGGCCCCCGCCCGATTTGTAGAGCTCGTATCTGTAAAGCCCGTACCAGTGGAGACAGCGCGGATGATCTATCAAGGCAACGCCATCACGGTGGAGCGTCGTGACACCCAAGGTGGCAACAGCATCGCAACGCTCACTTTCGATTTGAAGGATGAGTCCATCAACAAGCTTTCCAGCGCCGTGGTGCAGGAGCTGGGCGAGGCGGTCGGCGCGATCGAAGGCGAGCGCGACCTCAAGGGCCTTTTGATCAAAAGCGCCAAGGATGTCTTCATTGTCGGCGCCGACATCACCGAGTTTCATTCGCTGTTCGACAAGGGCGAAGCGTATCTTGAAGAGATGAACCTCAAGGTCCACGACATCTTCAACGCCATCGAGGATCTACCGTTTCCCACCGTGGCCGCGGTCAACGGGCTGGCGCTCGGCGGCGGCTGCGAAGTGCTTCTGACCTGCGATTTTCGCGTCATGAGCGAGAAGGGCAAGATGGGCCTGCCGGAAACCAAACTGGGCATTTTGCCGGGCTGGGGCGGCTGCGTGCGTCTGCCGCGCATCATCGGCGCGGACAACGCCATCGAGTGGATTGCCGGCGGTAGCGAAAACCGCCCGGCCGAGGCGCTCAAGATGGGCGCGGTCGACGCCGTGGTCGCCCACGACCAGCTCGAGGCCGCCGCGCTCGATATGCTCGACCGCGCCAACGCCGGCGAGCTCGACTACCAAAGCCGCCGCGCCGAGAAGAAGGCGCCTTTGATGCTCAACGCCATCGAACAGATGATGGCCTTCGAGACCGCCAAGGGCTATGTCGCCGGCAAGGCGGGCCCGCACTATCCGGCGCCCATCGAAGCGATCAAGGTCATCCAGAAAGGCGCCGGCGAGGAGCGTGCGCGCGCCCAGGCGATCGAGGCGAAGGCGTTTGCCAAGCTCGCCATGACCAGCGTGGCGTTCAACCTCGTCGGGCTCTTCCTGAACGATCAGGTGGTCAAGAAAAAGGCCGGCAAGTACGAAAAACAGGCCCGCCCGGTCAAGCAGACCGCGGTGCTGGGCGCGGGCATCATGGGCGGCGGTATCGCCTACCAGAGCGCCTCAAAGGGCACGCCGATCCTGATGAAGGACATCAAGGGCGAGGCGATCGAGCTTGGTTTGAAAGAGGCGCGCAAGCTTTTTGGCAAGCAGGTCGAGCGTAAAAAACTCACGCCTGAAGAGATGGCTGAAAAGCTCACCAACATTCGTCCGACGCTCTCCTACGGCGACTTCGAAAACGTCGATCTGGTCGTCGAAGCGGTGGTCGAGAACCCGAAAGTGAAAGAGGGCGTACTGGCCGAGGTCGAGAAGAACGTCGGCGAGAACACCATCCTCACCTCGAACACTTCGACGATCTCGATCAACCGGCTGGCAAAGAACCTGGCGCGCCCGCACAACTTCTGCGGCATGCACTTTTTCAATCCGGTGCACCGCATGCCGCTGGTGGAAGTCATTCGTGGCGAAAAGACCTCCGACGAGGCGGTCGCAGCGACCGTCGCCTACGCCCGCGCCATGGGCAAGACGCCGATCGTGGTCAACGACTGCCCCGGCTTTTTGGTCAATCGCGTGCTGTTTCCCTACTTTGGCGGCTTCAGCTTTCTGGTCGAGCAGGGCGCCGACTTCCAGCACGTCGACAAGGTGATGGAGAAGTTCGGCTGGCCAATGGGCCCGGCGTATTTGCTCGACGTGGTGGGGATGGACACCGCGGTGCACGCCAACGAGGTGATGGCGGAAGGCTTCCCGGATCGCATGGCGCGCGAAGGCAAGACGGCCATTCAGGTGATGTTTGAGAACGACCGTTTGGGCCAGAAGAACGACAAGGGCTTCTACGCCTACGAGGAAGACAAGAAGGGCAAGCCCAAAAAGGTCACCGATGAAAAAGCCTACGAGCTCATCAAGGAAGTTGCCGGCGAGCAGAAGGAGTTCTCGGACGAGGACATCATCGCGCGGATGATGACGCCGCTGTGTCTGGAGACCGTGCGCTGTTTGGAAGACGGCATCGTCGACACGCCCGCCGAAGCCGACATGGCGCTGATCTACGGCATCGGTTTTCCTCCCTTCCGGGGCGGGGCACTGCGCTATATCGACGCCATGGGCGTGGACACCTTCGTGGCGCAGGCCGAAAAGCTCAGCGAGGAACTTGGTCCGCTTTACGCGCCGACTGAAAAGCTCAAGCAAATGGCGCAAAACGGCGAGCGTTTCTACAAAGACCAGGCCTAAGTCACCGCGAACAGGAGAAATATGATGAGTTTGAATCCAAGGGATATCGTGGTGGTCGACGGGGTTCGTACCGCCATGGCCAAGGCCAAAAACGGCGCATTTCGCAACGTGCGCGCCGAAAACCTGTCGGCGGCGGTGATGCAGGCGCTGTTCGAGCGTAACGCCAGCCTGGACCCGGCGGAGGTCGACGACGTGATCTGGGGCTGTGTGAATCAGACCCTCGAGCAGTCGATGAACATCGCCCGTAACGCGGCGATCATGACCGGCATTCCGCGTACCGTGCCGGCGCAAACCGTGAACCGGTTGTGCGGCTCCTCGATGACCGCGCTGCACATCGCCGCGGCGAACATCAAGGCGGGTATGGGCGACATGTACGTCATCGGCGGCGTCGAGCACATGGAGCACGTGCCCATGGCCCACGGTGTCGATGTCAACCCGGCGGCGAGCAAGTACGCCGCCAAGGCCGCCATGATGATGGGCCTGACCGCCGAGCTTCTGGGCAAGATGCACGGCGTCACCCGTGAAGAGCAGGACAAGTTCGGCGTACGTTCACACCAGCGGGCCAAGGCCGCCAACGAGAAGGGCTACTTCGACAACGAGATCATCGGTGTCGAAGGCCACGACAGCAATGGCTTCCGGGTCAACGTCAAGCACGACGAAGTCGTGCGCGGCGATGCAAGCCTTGAGTCCATGGCCGAGCTCAAACCGGTGTTCGACCCGCGTAACGGTACCGTTACCGCGGGCACCTCCTCGGCGCTTTCTGTTGGCGCCTCGGCGATGGCGATCATGAGTTACGAGCGCGCTCAGGCTTTGGGTCTCGAGCCGATCGCCCGGGTACTTTCGACGGGTGTGGCCGGCTGCGACGCCTCCATCATGGGCTACGGCCCGGTGCCGGCATCGAAAAAGGCGCTCAAGGCCGCCGGGCTTTCCGCCAGGGATATCGAAACCGTCGAGCTCAACGAAGCCTTCGCCGCCCAGGGCATTCCGGTATTGAAGGATCTTGGTTTTCTGGACGATCTCGATCAGAAGGTCAATCTTCACGGCGGCGCGATCGCGCTGGGCCATCCGCTGGGCTGCTCCGGCTCGCGAATCTGCACCACGCTTTTGAACGTGATGCGCCAGCAGGACACTACGCTTGGCCTTGCCACCATGTGTATCGGCATGGGCCAGGGCGTGGCCACGGTGTTCGAACGGCTAAAATAGGCGTCAAGTACGTCTTACGCGTGGCAACGCAAAACGGCACCTTCGGGTGCCGTTTTTGGGTTTAGACGATGCCCGCTTCCAGGCTCGCCGCCATCGAAAGCCCGAGTTCTCTGCACTGGTCGATGAACACCTCGTCGAAATCGCCCTGGCAGATCAGCGGCGCCTGAACCAGACGCCAGCGAAGACCGGTGGTGATTGCCTCGAGGGCTCGGCGCGTGCCGGTACCGTCGAGCCCGGCCCTGACATAGAAGGCAAACGGAAGGCCCTCGGTATGCTCGATGCATGGATAGTAGCAGCGATCGAACACGTCCTTGGTCAGCCCGGCCATGTAGCCCAGATTTTCCGTCGTGCCGATGACCACCGCGTTGGCGGCGATGATCTCGTCCGGGGTGACGTCGAGCGGGGCGAGCGCGCGCACCTCGATACCTTCGACCGCCTCGTCGCTTGCGCCTTCGATCACGGCGTCGCGCAGCCGGCGCGTGTTGGGAGAGGGCGCATGGCTAATGATCAAAAGCCGTTTGGCACTCATGGTAGCGCTCCTTCATTGATGATGAGCGCTACGCTACACGTTTATACGCCGGCAGTGCCAACTCGAACGGTTCGACGATGCGACGAGGGGCGGCCCGGCATCAGTCTTCGCGCATGGCGCGGGCGAGCATGTCCGTGATCGGTTTGGCGATATAGCTTGCAAAACTGCGATCGCCGGTTTTGAGCATCACTTCGGCAGGCATACCCGCCAGAAGCGTCATGCTCTCGGTCATGTTCTCCTCGCCTTGCGGTGTGACCCGTAAACGCACCTTGTAATAGCGCGCTCGCGTCGCTTCGTCCTCGAAGCTGTCGGCACTGATATGCACGACTTCGCCTTCGATCACGTTGGAGAGACGCTGATTGAAGGCGCTGAAGCGAATTTCCGCCGGCTGTCCATGATAGAGATGGTCGATATCGTGATCCGGCACCCGAGCCTCGACGATGAAGCCGACGTTCGAGGGTACGATATCCATGAGCGCCTCGCCGGGGCGAATGACGCCGCCGGGCGTGTGCACCTGAAGCCCCACCACGGTGCCCGTGACCGGAGCGATCACCTCGGTGCGATCAACGTTGTCCAAAAGCGCGGTCAGGCGCTCCTCGGCGTCTGCTACCTCCGCCTGGGTTTGACGCAGCGCCTCACCGACCTGCTGCTGGAACTCCTGCAGGCGCACCTGTTTTTGCAGCGTGTTTTCACTCATCTGAGAATTGAGCTTGGCCACGTCGGCGGCGTGCTGGGCGTTGACACTTTGATACTCAAGACTTTCGCGCTCGAGCTCGTGCAGGCGCTGACTGCTGATCATGCCTCTTTGAAAGAGCTGGCGATGGTTCGCCGCGTCGTTTTCCAGTGAGCCGATGCGCCGCTGGTTGATCGACTGGGTGTTGGTCAGACCCTGGATCTGTTCGTTCATCTGGGTAACCTGCTCGTCGAGCGAGGCCAGCGTGCTCTCCAGCGATGCGCGCCGTGAATGAAATAGCCGACGCTGCACATCGAGCACATCCTGTACGCGTGGGCTAGTGGATTCGGTCAGCTCGACAGGAAAGTCGAGAGTATCGGCGTCGCTGAGCTCGGCCAGTAGCCGGACTTCCGTGGCCCGGCTGATGAGGTAATTGGCGCGGATGACCTCGAGCTGGGAACGCGCCTGGGTGTCATCGAGTACCATCAGTACATCGCCGGCGCCGACGTGGTCGCCATCCTCGACCAGAATGCGCTCCACGATGCCGCCCTCTAGGTGCTGAACGGTTTTGGTAAAGCTTTCAACGGAGACCGAGCCCGGTGCCACCACAGAGACCGCCAGGTTGGCGAACACCGACCAACTGCCGAAGCCACCGATCGCCACGGCCAGAATGATCACACCCATGCGCCGGTAGCGGGTATCTTCCAGCGGAAGCTCATCGTTGGCGGCGGCGGGGAAGCCCGGGGGTGTTTGTGTGTTCATGGCTGATTCTCCTGTGGATTACGGCCACGGGCGCTAGGGCGTAGCGTGGTCACCGGCTGGGGACGAAGGCCGTCGGCGGTCATGCGCACAGCGGGCTGAACGCGTGCCGGCGGTTTGAGCGAGGCGATGCTGCCATCCCTGAGCACCAGAATTCTGTCGACGCTCTGTAAAAGCCGCGTGCGGTGAGTAATCACCAGCGTCGTCGTGCCTTCCTGGCGCAGACCCACCAGACACTCGGCAAGCGATGCCTCGCCGGCGTCGTCCAGGTTGGCATCGGGCTCGTCCAGCACGATCAGTACCGGTTTACCGTAGAGTGCCCGGGCAAGCCCGATACGCTGGCGCTGGCCTGCCGATAAGGCGTTGCCCCCATGAGAGAGCCAGGTGTCGTAGCCGTTTTCCAGCGCCAGAATCATGTCGTGAACGCCCGCTTTGCGCGCCGCCCTGACCACCGCCTCCGGGTCGACCTCGCCCAAGCGAGCGATGTTCTCCGAAACCGTGCCGTCGAAAAGCTCGATATCCTGGGGCAGGTAGCCCACATGAGGGCCCAGTGCGGCGCGATTCCACTGAGCGATATCCGCGCCGTCCAGACGCACGCAGCCAAGCTGGCTGGGCCAGATACCCAGCACCACCCGGGCCAGCGTCGACTTACCCGCGGCACTCGGTCCGACGATCGCGATCTGCTCGCCGCGCGCCACGGTAAGATCGATGTCGCGAATCGTGGCGAGCTTTTGCCCGGGGGGCGCGGCACTCACGCCTTCGAGCACTAGCCGCCCCTTGGGTGCGGGCAGCGGCATGCGCGGCTGCTCAGCGGGAATGGCCACCAAAAGCTCCTCGAGACGCGCTTTGGCAGTGCGCGCGCCGGCAAAACCTTTCCAGCCATTGATCATTTGATCGATTGGCGCAAGCGCCCGGCCCATCAAAATCGAGCCCGCGATCATCATGCCCGGGGTGATATCGCCGGTCAGCACCAGGTACGCCCCAAGCCCGAGAATCAGCGATTGGAACATCAGCCGCAGCACCTTGGAGGTATTGGTGATCACCCCGGCGCGGTCGCTGGCGCGGGACTGCAGCATCAGGTAGTCGTAGTGGCGCGCGCTCCAGCGCCCCATGATGCCCGGCAGCATCCCCATCGCGTGAAGTACCTCGGCGTTTCTAAGGTTGCTGTTAGCCAGATCCTGGGACATGACGTGCTGACCGTTGGCATCGTTCAACAGCGCCTTGGTGCTGAGCTCGTTGATAATGGCAAGCGTTGCCAGAATGAGCCCTGCGCCGAGAGCGAAGAGCCCGAACCAGGGGTGAAATAGCGCCAGCACGGCGATGTAAACCGGCACCCAGGGGGCATCGAAGAAGGCGAACAGGGCATTGCCCGTCAGAAACTGGCGCAGCGTGGTGAGATCATTGAGCGGCTGGGCGGAGGGTTTTCCCGGGCTCATCAGTGAGCGCTGAAACATCGCGGCGTAGAGCCGACGGCTGAGGCGCACGTCGAGTTTGTTGCCAACCCGCACCAGAATGCGCGAGCGCATGAGCTCAAGCCCCCCCATGACCAGAAAGAAAAATACCGTGACCAGCGTCAGCATGAGCAGGGTCTCGAGACTTCTCGTGGTGATCACCCGGTCGTAGACCTGCAGCATGTAAAGCGGTGGAACGAGCATCAACAGGTTGATGAAAAGGCTGAATATACCCACGTAGATAAAACTTCGTCGGCAGGTGCCGAGCACCTTCGCAAGATCCGAGCCTTCTTTGGGTTTTAGCATGGCACGCTCCAGGGCAGGATTGTCGTTATTATTGGCCGCCCCACCGTGGCGTATGGGTCGGTTCGCTTGAAACATCAAGGCGTTGGTAAGAGGGCTGCAAGATGAACGCAGGGTCATTTTGTTATTGTTATCAGTTTTGCCAGCGTATCAGGATCGCTGTTTTAACCTCGGGCTATTTTTTTCAATTTTCCATTATTTAATTAATAAGAGAGAAGAACAGTAAGTCTTAGGAGCTAATGTTTTCTGTGATCATTAAATTAATAATCAAAAGCTATTATTTTCGTTAATACCGTTTTCTTAAGTTCCCAATGTTTTTCGGATATCGCGGTTTAGTTAGCGTTTTAAGAGAGCTGAATTAACAAGTTTTTATTTTTCCGCTCACGTGAAGCCCGCATGTAGCGTGGGCTCCAGGCTTTCTGATACCCACTTCCGCTTGCTTTTGAAGTCTGATTAAACTCCATGCTAACCACGCGCTGGGCCCGGGAGGTCAGGTGAGGTTGGCAAGTGTCTCTGGCGAAGGACATCGTCGTTTCATACTTATAAAAATGCTCCGATGTCCGCTGCGCTTTAAAGGCTCTTGATAATTCCAATAAAAATGGGGTGGGCCATGTACTTAGTATCGCTTTTAGATAATCAATCCCAAGCGTTATCAAGCCTCTCGGGAACAGAAAAAAAGTGGGAGGGAACGATATTTGCGAACAGCAAACTTCATATCGATACCCAACACACTGCCTGGGACGATGCCATTCATACGCTGCGCCTGTATTGGCAGGACGCAAACAACCAAACCAGGGTGCTCGAAAGTCTCGAACACCCGTTCGTTTTCGAGTCACTACCTGCCCCACCTGCGGGCCCTTTAAGCCTGAGACTCGAGGCGCTGGACGAGCAGCGCAGGTTGCTCCCCGACTCGCTCTACACGCTCAACCTGACCGTTACAGACGATAGCAGCGCACAAGCGCCTGTCGCACCCCAAACGCACGATGCCTTCGCTGTACAAGCCTTGATGATCGACCCCGAGACCTCGATGGAGCCTGACGCCATGATCAACGCAGCCGCCGTATCCGGTTTTACTCCCATTCGTATCCAGGCCGAAAACCAGGAGGTGTCCAGCGGTGCCTACGCGACGCTGACCGGTCCTGGTATCAACGTGGTTTCCGGGCCGGACGTACCCAACGCGGTCAACGCCGACGGCCAGGCCTACGTCGATTACGGCGATGGCGTAGCTGGCGGCGAAACGCTGACGTTCATCTTCAGCGTCGAGCAGGATGGGGAGTACGACCTGGCGCTGGGCTACGCGCTGAGCCAGAATGCCGATGGCAGCGAGCGCAACCGCCCGCTGCGTCTGGACGTCAACGGCGAGCTCGTCGATCGCATGTTCGATCTACCGAGCACCACCTTGACCTCTGAGCCAACGGATTTCAGCGACTTTGGTGAGCGCACCGTGCGCGTGCAGCTCAAGGCCGGTGAAAACAGCGTTAGCTTCACCTCCAACGGCGCCAGCGGCCCCAATCTCGACTTTCTGGAGGTGCGCGCACCCAACCCGGATGTCTACGTCGTGCAGGCCGAGGACATGGTGGTGTCACCCAGCGCCGATGTAAAAAACAGCGCCACCAACCGCGCGACCACGGTCGACAACATCGCAAGCTTCACCACGGGTAGCGAAACCTTCCGGGTCGGCGCCGAAGGGGCAGGCTATCTGGATTGGGCGCTTGGCAACGCCGACGCTTATGGTGAGTTCACGCTGGATGTCGCCACGGCCGGCACCTACAACGTCACGATCACCTACGCGACGAGTTCTTCACGCCCGCTCAATCTGGGCCTTGTCGAGGGTGGGGCGGTCAGCCCGTTGGGCACGTTCGCCTTCGCGCCGACCAACGCGCCGGCTTACTACCCGGACGACGTGTCCGATGTGCCGCAAGCCAACCGCCCGGCTAACCTCGCCGCCAGCCAGTGGGAGGGGTGGTCGACGGAAACGCTCGAGATTACGCTTGCCGCCGGCAGCAATACGCTGCGCCTTGGCGGTGCCGCCAACGGGCCCAACATCGACAAGGTTGAACTCATGCTGATTGCGCCGGCGGTCGTCGACCCCGAAACGCCGGCTAACCCGGTCATCGAGCCGGTCGTCATTCAGGCCGAGGAGGCCACCCTTGGCGCCACCAACGGCGCGGCGACGCTGGTGCGCGATACCAATAACCCCGAAAGCGGCACGACGTTTTCAGGCCTGCGCCCGGACTACTCCGGCACTGGCTACGTCGATTACGGCAGCCAGCCGGGCGACAGCCTGACCTTCATCGTCAACGTTCTTGAGGCCGGCGAGTACGATCTGAATTTTCGCTACGCCAGCAACGGCAATCGGCCCATGGCACTTTCCGTTAACGGAGAGGCGCTGGGCAATCAGCCCTTCGTCACCACCGACCCCAACGCCACCAACCTTGCGCCGGAAGGCTTCGACGTGTGGGGCTATCAGAGCCTGACCACCGCGCTCACCGCCGGTGAAAACATCATCGTGCTGAGCATTCCTGCGGGCGCCTCCAGCGGCCCGAACCTCGACCGGCTCGAGGTCACCACTGCCGGCAGCGGCCCGGTCGGCGACGTCAGCGCCGACGCCGACGCCACAACGCTTGATTTCAGCGCCGATACGCTCGTCATCGACACGGCCGAGGCCGCCACCGCCGGCTTCAGCGTGACCGGGCTCGACGACGATGTGACCTTCGTTGGCGTCAGCTTCGACGATGGTGTAAGCGTCGAAGAGGTCACCCCGGACGAAAGCGGCCGCTTTTTGCTTGATCTGTCACGCTTCGAGGAGGGCGCACTTTCCGCAACGCTTCTGGTGCGCGACGCCTTCGGCAACCGCGCCGAGCGTACTCTCGCGCTGACCCTCGAAACCGTGGAGGAGGAGCCGGCGCCTGCCGCGCTCGATGTGCTTTTCGGTGATGCCACCATCAGCGCCTACAACGACGCCCAGGACAATCCGGCAAGCGGCACGGGGGCGACGGTATCCAATGAAGGCGCAACGCTCACGCTGACGGATAACGTCTGGAAGCGGGCAGGGCTTGGCGAGAGCTACATTATCACCGACCAGTCCAGGCTGACCCTGGAAATCGCGATTTCCGAGTCGCCGGTGCCGGAGATCGTCGCGGTTGGCTTTGACAACGATGCCAACCCCTTCAACGGCGGCAACAGCGTCTACCAGCTGGGGGGCACCCAGTCCCAGGGCGGCTTCGTCGACCTGCGTGGCCAGGGCGTGGATACCGGTAACGGCACGCTGCGTTTCACCATCGACCTGGGCAACAACGCCGGCACCACGATCGACTCGCTGGTGTTCATCAACGACGACGATATCGGCGCCAAGGGCAGCACTCGCTTCAGCGATGTGCGCCTTTTTGACGCCGCCGAGGCCGACACCAACAGCGCCCCGCGCGTGGTGGGCGGCGGTATCGCCGATCTGAGCCTGGAGGAAGGTGCGACGCTCGAGATGGATCTGCCCTTCGTCGACGACGACGGCGATGCGCTCAGCTACCGCTTCGATGTCGTCGACAGCAGCGGCCAGCCGGTCACCGTGGCCGGTTTGAGCATCGTCGAGCAGACCCTGGTCGGAAGCCTCGATGGCCT
Source organism: Halomonas sp. PAMB 3264 (assembly GCF_031954245.1). NCBI lineage: Bacteria > Pseudomonadati > Pseudomonadota > Gammaproteobacteria > Oceanospirillales > Halomonadaceae > Halomonas > Halomonas sp. PAMB 3264. Next base: position 2,372,938 of record NZ_CP134866.1, on the reverse strand, counting down.
GACGCCGGGCACCTATACCGTGTCGATCACCGCCGACGATGGCGCCGCCACGACGTCGACGGATTTCGCACTCACCATCGAAAACGTCAACCAGGCGCCGGTCGCCACACCCGCGGCGCTCGAGCCCTACTTCGGCGAAGTGGGGGAGAGCTTCACCGCGATAGCGCTTGATGATCTGGCCGCGCTCTTTAGCGACCCGGATGGCGACAGCCTGACGCTGAGTGCCGAGAACCTGCCCGACGGACTCGAGGTGGTCAACGGCGTCATCCAGGGCACTCCGACCATAAGCGGCGCCTTCGACATCGTCATCCGCGCTACCGACCCGGCGGGGCTCTCTGCCACTCAAACGCTGAGCTTTTTGATCGAAGGGGTCGAGGTCGGCGGGGCGGTCACCATCGAGGCGGAGAATTTCACCGATCTCGAGGCGTCCAATCTGATCGTCACCGGTAACGCCAGCGCCTCCAACGAGCAGCTGATTCGCCTGACCAGCAACGCCCCGGCCACTATCGGTACCGATCTTGCCGCCGGCGGGATAGAACCTGGCTGGTACGTGGCGAAACTTTACGTGTTCGATGAAAACGACGGCGAAGGCTCGCTGACGCTCACCATTGGCGACACCGTACTGCAGGCGCGCAACGTTCAAAGCAACAGCCTGAGCGACAACGTGTTGCTAAGTGACGCCTTCGGCACGCTGGTGGGAGTGGGCGCCCGCGGCAACGCCGGCCAGAGCGGTAACCGCAAGGAGATCGTGTTCGAAACGCCGTTTGAAGTGACTGCCGGCGATATCGCAAGCCTTGCGCTTCGCGGCGCCGGCGGTGAGCTGATGCGCATCGACTCGCTGGTGTTCGAGCGTATCGACGCTCCGGTCAACGCTGCACCCACGCTGGAAGGCCTCGCGGCGAACGTTGCTATCGACGAAAACAGTACGCTGATAGCCAACCTGGCGTTGGCAGACGCCGAAGGCGACGCGCTGTCGGTTCAGCTATCCGGCAGTGACGCGGCGCTTTTCCGCTTCGATGCGGCGACCGGGGCGCTATCGTTCATCAACGCGCCGGATGCGGAACTTCCCGCTGACACCAACGAGGACGGCGTTTACGAGCTGACCGTCACGGTATCCGATGGGCAAACGAGCGTCTCGCAGAGCACGCTGATCACGGTCAACGATATCGACGAAGGCGGCGGCGGTGAAACGCCGGTGGTCGAACCCTTCACGATCCAGGCCGAGACGGCGGTGGTCACTGATGTGGGCGGCACCGCCCAGGGCGCGGTCACCCGGGTGGTCGATGCCGCCAACCCGGACGACTTCGGCACCTACCGCGAAGGCGCGGTGGGCGGGGCGTACCTGGACTTCGGTACCGACGCCGGCGACCGGATCACCTTCAACATCGACGCGCCAGCAGCGGGCACCTACACGGCAACAATCCGCTACGCCAACGGCGGTACCGCCCCACGACCGCTGGATCTGGCCGTCAACGGCGCCGCCAGGCCACAGCTGGCATTTGCCAATGCCCCCAACGACGGCGTCAACGACCCCTGGGATGCGTGGCTCGAGCAGACCGTCGAGATCACGCTTGAGGCCGGCGCCAATACGCTGTCGTTGACCATTCCTGCCGCGGCAAACGGCGGTGTGGCCAACGGTCCCAATATCGACCAGATCACGTTTGCCCTGTCGGAAGAGGGCGAAACGCCGACGCCGCCGCCTTTCGAATTCACCATCGAAGGCGAGGCGCTGGCCATCGATGACCCGAGCAACGTGGGGACGACCCTGGATACCCAGGTGCGCAACGCCGCCAACCCGGAAACCAATGCCGACGCCGGCGCCGATGGCCTGTGGGACGGCTTTACCGGCAGTGGCTACCTGGACATGGGGAGCAATATCGGCGACGCCGCCTCCTTTAGCGTCGTCGTCGACCAGGCGGGGACCTATCAGCTCACGGTGCGCTACGCTAACGCCGGCACCAGCGGCGTCGACCGGCCGATGGACGTGCTGGTGGGCGGTGCCTCCCAGGGCAGTCTTGCCTTCGCCTCGACCGGCGTGGGCGCCACCGACTGGCAGAACTGGACCGAGACCACGCTCGACGTCGAACTCGTCGCGGGCAGCAACACCATACGCCTGGCCAACCTGACCAACGCCGGTCCCAATATCGACCGGCTGAGCATCACCCGGGAAGGCGTCGAGCCACCGGTCGTCGTCGAACCCGGCGAGCGCTTTGCCGTCAAGATCAACTTCCAGCCGGAAGGGGTGGCGATTCCTGAAGGCTATATCGCCGATGTCGGAAAGGGCTTTGGCACTCAGTCGGTGACCGTCGATGGCCAGGTGTATCGCTACGGCTGGGTCACCGAGGCGTCGATTTACGACGGTGAGGCCGGCACCACGCCGCTGGATATTTCGAGTTTGACCAGCGTGGCGGTCAACGACCGCACCGACGACATCGCCGGGCTCGACCCACGCCTGGGGACCTACGCCCACTTCGACCAGCCCGGAAGCGCCTACGTGCGTGCCGGTTGGGAGATCGAGCTCGAAGATGGCTACTACGAGGTGACCATCTCGATCGGCGACACGTCCGGGCCTTATGATAGCCGCAACGTGCTCAACGCCGAGGGCGAGCTGTTCAACACGCCGTTCACGCCGTTCCGCCCTGCGGACTTCCCGGCGGATACCAACCCGGCCAACGACACCCAGGGCGTGCGCTCGGATCTGGTCACCCGCATCGTTCAGGTGTCTGATGGTCGTTTGACGCTGGACTCGCTGGGTCTCGATAACGAAAACACCGAGATCCAGTACATCGAGATCCAAGCGCTGCCGGATCTCACGCCGAACGACGACCGCCCGGCCTTCGAGGACTACGCCTTTTTCACCGACGCCCGTGCCATCGCCGGCGTGGGGGAGAACGAAGTCGAGGTCAATCTCGAGCCCGACGATAGCGCCGTGGCGACCGGCGTCGACCCGTCGTCCGATATTTTCGTCGGTATCTCGGTGGTCGATGGCCGCGGCGGCGCGCTGCTCGAAAGTCTCACCGACGGCTCGGTGAAACTGTTCGAAACCGTCAGCGGCCAAGAGGTCGCCTTCAACGTCAACACCACCGGCGGCTTCGACTCGCTGACCATTTCGCCGAGTCAGATGCTCAAGCCGTTCACCAGCTACACCCTGGTGATCGACGGCTTCCAGGACCGCGGCGCCAACGACGATCTCACAGCGCCCACCCGCGAGTTCCAGAAGTACACCAACACTTTCGTCACCGGCGCCGAGCCGGAAGTGGTGGCGCGTGACGTGGCCTTCAACGATGTGATCGAGCTTGACGGCGCTGCCGATGGCGCCTTCGGCTTTACCTCGCTCGAGATCACCGCCGACGGCTCGACCATGTACATCGCAACCATCGGCGGGCAGATTCTGCGTTATGATATCGACCCTGCGACCGGCTCGCTCGGCAACCGTCAGGAGCTTTCGCTTCCCGGCGACTACTTCTTCGAGGCGGGCGCGGAGAGCGGCAACGACCGGCGCGGCATCATCGGTCTGGTGGTCGACCCCACTGATCCAAACGTGCTCTGGATCACCGACAACTATCCGATTCCGCTCAACGGCCGCGACAACGGCGTGCCGGAGTTCAGCGGGCGGATCACCAGGATCACTCTCGACGACAACGGCGGCTTCTCCGGCACCGCCGAGCCCTACATCACCGGGCTTCCGCGCTCCAACGGTGACCACGTCACCAACAGCCTCGAGTTCCGCGCCAATCCGGAATACGACGCTACCGCCAACCCGGACGTGCCGACGCACCTTTTGTATCTCATCCAGGGCTCCAACTCGGCGATGGGCGAGCCGGACAGCGCCTGGGGTAACCGCCCCGAGCGGTTGCTCAACGCCGCGGTCATGGAGATCGACCCGACCCGCGATGCGCCGCCCGGAGGCTTCGATGTCTCCACCGAACCAGTGCCGAACAACGGCCAGAACACCCGCTACAACGACCCGGATGGCCATCCCAAGGATGACCCGATTCCGATGGGCAACGGCGAGTTTCTGGTCTTTGACGAGCGCGGCGTGGCCACGGTGCAAAACGCCGATGGCAACGTGCTGCAAAGCTACTACGACCCCTTCGCCGAGGACGCGGTGCTGACGATCTTCGCTACCGGCGCGCGTAACGCTTACGATCTGGTCTGGCACTCCAACGGCTTCTTGTACGTGCCGACCAACGGCTCGGCGGCGGGCGGCAACGTCCCCGATGACCCGTCGACCCCGGTCAACGAGCGCTACACCAACGTCGAGAAGCAGGACGACTACCTGTTCAAGGTGGTCGAGGGCGGTTACTACGGTCACCCCAATCCGCTGCGCGACGAGTACATCATGAACGGCGGCAACCCGACCGGCGGCGTCGACCCCCATCAGGTGGACCGCTACCCGGTCGGCACCAATCCGGAGGGCACCTACGACATCGGGGGGGTCTATTCACTCGGTGAGAACCGCTCGCCCAATGGCGCTGTGGAGTACAAGAGTGGCGTGTTCGGCGGCAACCTGCAGGGCAACGTGCTGTTCACCGAGTACTCCGGCGGCGACGACGTGCGCAGCATAACCCTCGATGCCAACGGCAATGTGATCGGTGACGACGTGCTGCGCGACCCCCAGGGCAACGTCATTAGCTATGTCGACCCGCTCGACATCATCGAGAACCCGATCACCGGCCAGCTCTATATCCTGACGCTGAACCGCGCCAACGGGCAGAGCCAGATCATCCGCCTCGACCCGGCCCCCGGCGGCGTCATCGATCCGGTCGATCCCGTCGATCCGGTGCCCGGCGAGCTCGAATCACTGCTGGTGATCCAGGCCGAGGATAGAACGCCGGAGGACGCTACCGCGGTGACTGTCGCCACCGGCGCCGGCGCCCAGATTCAGATCCGGGACGCCATCAATCCCGAAACCACCGAAGGCTTGCCCAACGGCCTGCGCCCCGGCTCCTTTGGTATCGACGGCAACACCAACGATAACGACGGAGTGCTCGGCGGCTACGCGGACTTCGGCTCCACCAACGTGGACTTTTTGACCTTTACCTTCGATCTCGATACTGCGGACGCCGGCGAGTCAGTGCTGCGGCTTCGCTACGCCAACGGCGGCACCACCGACCGGCCGCTGGAGGTGTTCGTCAATAACGTGAGCGTTGGCGTGTTCGACTTCAGCCCACCGGCGACGCTGACCGGCGACGCAGCCTGGGCGGAATGGCTCACCGAGGACGTGGCGGCCACGCTCGTCAGCGGTCAGAACACCGTGCGGCTGCAAGCCGTGGCCAATACCGGGCCCAATATCGACCAGCTCGAGATTCTGCGCGTGGTCGGCGGCGATAACCCCGCAGGCTTTACCGACTACGAAGCCGAGAACGCCGTGCTCGACGGCGCGGTGGTGGTGCCCGAAAGCGCCGATGACCGCAACGCCTCCGGCACGGGCTACGTCGATTTCGACGGCACCAGCGATCAGAGCATTACCTGGACGGTGAATGTCGATACCACCGGTAACTATGACGTGGGCTTTCGTTACGCGCTGGCGGCCACCAAGGCCGATCGGCCGCTGTCGCTCACCGTCAATGGCGTCGATCTGGGGCTGGTCAATTTCGCTGGTCAAAGTAACGCCGCAGAAAACGACTGGTTTTTCCAGAACGTGCTGATCAATCTGCAGGCGGGCAGCAACACCGTAAGCGTCACCGCCCCGGGCGCCAACGGCCCCAACATCGACTTTTTGCGGGTGTTCGATGCGCCGGCGGATACCTTCATGCCGGTGTACGCCGATGTGTCGAGCGGCGCGCGTATCGAACTCGAAAGCGGTGATAGCGCCCGTACCATCAACGACCTGACCGCGGATTTCTACTTCAACGTGGATGCCGACGGTCTCTACCGGCTCGACCTGGCGGCCAACGCCGGCGCCGACAACGGCCAGGGGCTGACGCTGACGCTCAACGGTCGACCGGTGGAGGTACTGAGCTACCCGGGCGTGGGCGATGCCGGCGAGCAGGGCACCTACGTGGCGCTGAAAGCGGGCGTCGACTACAACCTGCGCGTGGTCTCCAGCGCCAACGGGGCGAGTGATCTGGACTATCTCGACGTGGCCCCGGTAGCGGTCAACGAAAGCGCCGATCTGGTCATTGAAAGCGGCGACGCGGCCTACTTCTCCGATCGGCTGCACTTCAACTATCTGGAGAACAACAGCGCCTCGAACCCGAACCGCGACTTCAAGGAGAGCGCAACGGTCACGCTCTCCAACACCGGCAGCGAGGATCTGGTGATTCTCGATGCCGATATCGATGGCCCCTTCGTGCTCGCCGACCCGGACGCTTTCGAAGGACTGACGCTGGCTGCCGGCCAGTCGCTCGACATTGCCGTGCTGTTCGATCGGGCAAGCTACACGCCGCCCACCAACGATGCCGGCGACGGCGTGTTCGAAGGGCGCATCCGCCTGATCACCAACGACGCCGAGACGCCGGTCGCCGAAATCCACATGGCCGGCTTTTGGCAGGCCCGCGATGAAGGCGGCTGGGAACCCAACGTCAACGAGGTGTGGGAGGTGTTCGGCTTCGGTAACCGGATCGAGGGCCTGACCACCGTCGGCGGCGGCGAGAACTCGGTGCTCAACGACTTCGACCTTTACCGCCCGGTCAACGACGACGAAGTGCTGTCACGCTACTGGTCGCTGGCCGATGGCGTAAGCCAAGCGAAGATCACCCAGCTGGCCGCCTACCACGGCGACGGCGGGGCGACGATCGGTATTCACAACCCCGGCAACAAGAATCAGGACATCATCTTCAGCAACCACGCCGGTAACAACAACCAGAGCCTCTTGCCGATCAAGAGCAACGGCGACTTTGCCACGGCCACGTTCACCCGCGCCGATATCCCTGGCGGCTGGACCGGGCAGGGTCTCTTCGGCATCGAGGTGGCGAATCTCTCCACCGACCCGGCGCTCAATCCACAAGGCGGCGGCACGCCGCCGGCGGATGCAGCGGGCATCGAGCGCGGCTACACCGTGCGCATGTTCCGCGCGCTCGACGGTGAAGGCAACGTGATTCCCAATACCTACCTGGGCGTCATGGACTACACCGGCATCAACTATGACTACAACGACAACATGTTCGTGATCGAAGGGGTCTCGCCGGTGACCGGCGGTCAGCTCACGGTGATCAACAACGACGGCGTGCCCTCCAATGACCGGCTGGTGATGTCGCGCATCGAAAACCCGGCCAACGCCGCCCAGGTGGTCCACGACGAAGTCACGATGACGCTGCGCAACGATGGCATCGAGGTGCTCGATATCGATGCCATCGCGGTCAGCGATACGACTCTGTTCGAGCTTACCCAGCCGTTTACGGCAGTGAGTTTGCAGCCGGGCGAGTCGGTCGACGTGACGGTGCGCTTCATCGCCGACGACCCGGACGATGCAAGCCTCTATGAGGCGAGCCTTGTGATCAGCTCGAGCGACGCCGACTCGGCGCAGAAGACGATCGCCCTGGCGGGCCTGGCCCAGAACCGCTCCGAAAGCGGGCAGGAGCCGCTGGTTCAGGAGATCGTCAACGCCTTTGGCTACTCGACCAACGTGGCGGAGGGCATCATGAACCGCGGCGGGCTGGTGGAAGCCAACGGCGACGAGATTCTCTCGCCCTACTTCCAGCGCGCCGAGGCGGGTGCGCCGGTCAAGATCACCCAGCTTGCGGCCTACCACACCCAGGGGGACGTGGCGCGACTGTTCATCCACGATGTGGATAGCCGCGACCGCGACGAAATTCTGGCCCACGACGGCGCCGACGGGCAGACGCTTCTGCCGCGCACCCTGGGCGGAAACGGTTTGACCGCCACGACGCTCGATCGCGACGCGCCGTTTGGCTTCTTTGCCGAGATCTCCGGTCGCCAGGGCTACATCTCCTGGTCGGACCCGGACGCCAACCTCTACGAGGACACCATCGACGCCATCGGTAATCCCGGTACCAACCTCAACTGGGACCAGAACGACGGCCACCTGATTCGGGTGTATATCGCCAGGGACGCCGCGGGTAACGTGATCCCGAACACCTACATCGTCATCCAGGACTACGCGGGGGTGAACTACGACTACAACGACAATATCTTCCTGGTCGAAAACGTCGCCACCTACGACCCCACCGGGGCGGAAGACGCCGACGGCAACGGCCGGGTGGATCTCTACGATGACGACGATAACGACGGTGTACCGAACTTCCTCGAGGCGCCGGCGCCGGTCGAACAAAGTGCCTATAACGCCACGGAAATGCCCTGGGCGGTGGGCAGCGACGGCCTGACGCTGGCGGCGAAGTTCTATGATAACGGCGGCCAGGGGGTGGCCTACAACGACACCACCGCCGCGCACCAGGGCGCTGCGTTTCGTGCCAATGAAGCGGTGGACATCTCCAACGGCAGCGAGGCGATCGGCTATGTCGCCAACGGCGAGTGGGTCGAGTACACCCTGAACGTCGAAACCGCCGGCACCTATACGCTGAATTTCTCGACCTCGGCGACCAGCACCGGCAAGAGCATCACCGCCGCTTTCGAGCAAAACGGCGGCTTCTATACCCCGGCCCAGACCCAGAGCCTGCCCAACACCGGCAGCTTCGGTAACTTCCAGACCGTGGGGCCGCTGACCTTCGAGCTCGAAGAGGGCGAGCAGGTTCTCAGGCTCACCTTCAACGGCGGTCAGCTCGATTTAGCCTCCTTCACGCTGGACTTCGAGGCCCCGGCAATCGAGGATCAAAGCGCCTTCAATGCGACTCAAACGCCGTGGGCGGTGGGGGATGAGGGGCTCAGCCTTGAAGCGCGGCTTTATGACAACGGCGGCCAGGGCGTGGCTTACAACGATACCACCGTCGAGCATTTCGGCAGTACCTTCCGCAGTGACGAAGGGGTGGACATCTCCACGCCTTCACAGGCTATCGGCTTCATCGAGAACGGCGAGTGGGTCGAGTACACCATCAACGTCAGCGAAAGCGGCGTGTATGAGCTGGACTTCCTCACCTCGCTGGGCGCCACCGGCGGCGCGGCGCGCTCGATTACCGCAAGCTTCGCCAAGGGGGATGCCCCCTACGTGACGACCTCCCCGGTGGGCGTGGCGTCGACCGGCAGCTGGACCAGCTTCACCCGCACCGACACCACCCAGGTGGCGCTCGAGGCCGGCGAGCAGGTAATGCGGCTAACCTTCAACGGCGGCTCGATGGATCTGGCCTCCTTCGATCTGACGCGCGTCGAGTCACCGGTGGAGCCGCCGGTCGAACCTCCGGTGGATGACGGCCAGCGCGCCTTTACAGAGGACGGCGATCCCTGGCAGGTCGGCAGCCGGTTCACGCTGGACGCGGTGAATTACGATGAAGGGGGACAGGACGTGGCCTACAACGACGCCGAGGCCGACCAGATCGGCAGCGATTTCCGCCCCGGGGATGGCGTGGATATCGTGGGTGACGGCGACGCGATCGGCTGGGTGGACGAAGGCGAGTGGGTCGAATACACCCTCGATATTCAGCAGGCCGGCGTCTATGACTTGTCGTTTTTGTCGGCGCTGGGTGATGGCAGCGGCCCGCAGCGCAGCATTACCGCGACCTTCACCCAGGGCGAGGGTGCGCCTTACGTCACAAGCGAGGCGGTCGTGGTGTCACCCACCGGCGGTTGGGGCAACTTCCAGCGCACCGAGCTTTCCCAGGTGGCACTCGAGGCCGGCGAGCAGGTGCTTAGGCTGACCTTCAACGGCGGCTCCCAGGATTTGGCGTCGTTCACTCTGGCGCGCGACGGCCAACAAGCCTTTAACGCCGGCGGCGTGCCCTGGGCCGTAGATGCCGATGAGGGCCTCACGCTCAATGCGGTGGACTACGATGAGGGCGGGCAGGGCATCTCCTACAACGACGCCGACGATTTCCAGATCGGCACCGACTATCGTCCTGGCGATGGTGTGGATATTGTCGGCGACGGCGAAGCGGTGGGCTGGGTAGACGAAGGCGAGTGGCTGGAGTACACCATCAACGTCGAGCAGGCCGGCACTCATACGCTATCGTTTGTGACCGCCAGCCCTAACGGTGGGCGTACGATCACCGCGGCGGTGGAGCAAAACGGCGGCTTCTACGAGCAGGCAACGGCCGCGGTGCCCAACTCCGGCAACTGGGGCGTGTACGTCGAAGGGCCGACGCTCACGCTCGATCTGGCCGAAGGGGTTCAGGTGCTACGTGTGACCTTCAACGGTGGCTCGATGGATCTGGCCTCGTTCCAGATCACCCGCGACGCCGGGCAGGACGCGCAGGCCTTCAGTACCACCAGAACGATGGCGTTCGACCCCGAGGCCGAGGCGATGGGCTTCCCGATGGATGACGTGGTGGCGTTCAGCAGCGACGTCAGCCTCGGCGGTTTGCAGGAACAGGGGGAGTGGAGTTGATCGCTCGATAGTCCTCACCAACGCGCCGGGTAATGCGCCCGGCGGCTCGACCCTCGAGCCCGCGCTTTTCCCAAAGCGCGGGCTTTTTTATCGATGTTCATCGCCCACTGCGGCTTGCGTTGTCCCCGGGCAGTGCCACACTGAAGTCTCGAAAGGGAGCGACTGCCCATGAATCACCCTGATATCTCCAAACGCGATAATCTGCGGGTCTTTTACGACGGCCAGTGCCCGAGCTGTCGCAAGGACCGGCGAATTTTCGAACGCTTGGCCGGGCGGCGAGGCGACGATATCGCGTGGTGCGACGTCACCGAGTACGAGCAGACGCTCAACGCGCGTGGCATTGCACGCGACACCGCGCTGCGCTCGCTGCACATCGAGCTTGAAAACGGCCGTATCATCGAAGGGATCGACGCCTACCGGCTGTTGATGAAGCGTATTCCCTGGCTCGTGCCGGGGGCGTATATTATCGGCCTGCCCGGCATCAAGCAGGGGCTTCGCCGCTACTACGACCACTGGGTCGAAAAGCGCCTCAAGCGCCAGGGGCGCTGGTCATCATGATCGGCGGCCTTCACCCAATCGCTACGCCTTGACATGAGAGAAGGGCCTGAGAAAACGTGATGAACATGGGAAAACGCGCACGTGCCGTACTGGCGCTCGCCGTCGCCGCTTTATTGGCCGGCTGCGCAGGCCGCACGCCACCGCCGGCCACGCCGGCAACAGCGCCAGAAACGCCGCAAAGCACCAGCACGGGCTACACGACGATGCCTCGCTACGGCATGACCGATATCTACTGGGAGCCGCCGCTGGCCACCAGCCCCGAAGAGCGGGCGGCCTACTTCGTTAGCCGACTGTCGGATCCGCGCTTTGTCGCGCCGGGCAGCCACGGGCCCCGCTATGTCGCCGCCGAGAAGCTAGGCGAGATCGGTCTGCCGGCGGTGCCGCTGTTGCTGGCCCGTCTCGATACTCGAGACGATTTTGAGCTGATGCTCGCGCTTTACGCGCTGGAGCTCGCCACCCAGGACCCGCTCTTGATGGCCAGAACCCGGGGCGACGTCATTACCCTCACGGGGGCGCTCGACCCCAACACCAACGCCGACAACGTGGCCACGGCTCGCCAGTGGCAGCAGCAGCACGCCGATGCGCTGGCGCTGCCCGCCACGTACTAACGCACTAAAACCGCGGGACGGCGCCCGCTTACATGGACGACACTTGAAGGAGCTTTCACATGGCCTTTGCGCTATCCACGATGCAAGTCACCAGCCCCGCTTTTTCTGATCACCAGCCGATACCCGCCCAGTACACCGGCGAGGGCGACGATGTCTCGCCGGCGCTTGCCTGGCAGGGCGCCCCGGAAGGCACGAAAGGCTTTGCAGTGATTTGCCATGACCCGGACGCGCCGCTGGTCAAAAACGGCGGCTACGGTTTCGTTCACTGGCTTTTATACAACCTGCCAGGCGATTTGTCCGAGCTTCCAGAGAGCGCTACCACCGGCACCGCCGGCAATAACGATTTCGACAAACCCGGCTACGCCGGCCCCATGCCGCCGGAAAATCATGGTAAACACCTCTATTACTTTTGGGTGCTGGCGCTGGATCAACAGACCTCGCTACCCGAGGGGCTGACGCTGTCGGAACTGCTCACCGAAATCGAGCCGCATCTTCTCGGTATGAACCGCCTGGTCGGTACCTACCAGCGCTAAGTGCTGGTGTGACGGGCGCAATGTGTGTAGGCTCCCTCGCTTTGTTTTCCCGCGATGGAGCCTTCGATGAGCGAGCTGCCCAACTGTCCCGCCTGCCATTCCGCCTATACCTACGATGACGGCCTGCAGTACGTCTGCCCGGAGTGCGGTAACGAGTGGTCCAAAACCGGTGAGGCTGAGGTACAGACTGAAAGCGTGGTACGCGACGCCAACGGCAACCCGCTCGTCGATGGCGATACCGTTACGGTCATCAAGGATTTGAAGGTCAAGGGGAGCTCCTCGGTGGTCAAGGTCGGCACCCGGGTCAAGAACATCCGCCTGGTCGACGGCGATCATGACATCGACTGCAAGGTCGACGGGATCGGCCCGATGAAGCTCAAGTCGCAGTTCGTCAAAAAAGCCTGACGTAATCGATACGGGGCCCGCCATTTGGCGGGCCTTTTTGCGTCGGTTCAATAGTACTTATAATAGTACTTACAAATGAGAATGATTGGCTTTTATGATTGGATTGGCGGCGAACGTGCACGAAAACGCCGCTTTTCGTTGAATAGGGGAGTCCGGGGCTTCACATCAATTTCATACAGGACTAAAATGGTCCTCAATCGAAAGCGACCCCCATCGGGAGCCTCAATGCTAAAGCTTTCTCGGCTGACAGATTACGCAGCGGTGGTGATGGCCCAAATTGCCCGCCATCCGGAAACGCCGCACGCGGCGGCGGACCTGGCCGGCACCGTCAACCTGCCTCACCCCACGGTGAGCAAAACGCTCAAGATGCTGGCGAAGGCGGGGCTTTTGACGTCCCAGCGCGGCGCTCAGGGCGGCTACCGGCTTGCGCGCCCCGCCTCCCAAATTACCGCGGCGGACATCATTGCCGCCATCGAAGGGCCGGTGGCGATGACCGAGTGCAGTCACGCCGAAGGCGAGTGCGAGCTTGCGGGCAGCTGTGGCGTCTCCGACAACTGGCAGCGGGTGTCGATTGCGCTGCGCACGCTCCTCGAGAGCGTCACGCTTTCGCATCTGGCGGATACCTCACCGATCAAACTGCCTATTGCGCTACCTATTCAAACGATCAGCCTGTCGGCGGTGTCTGCTTAAGACACGCAAAGGCGTTAACTTTATGGACGGCGAGCAGGCTCGCCACCCAACGGCCTGGAGGGTACGACCATGGCAAGCGAAGAGATGGAACAGCTGGTTCGTCGCGAATACAAAGATGGCTTTGTGACCGACATCGAGAGCGACACGCTGCCACCTGGTTTGGACGAAAACACCATCGCCTTTATTTCCAACAAGAAAGGCGAGCCAGAGTGGATGCTCGAGTGGCGCCTGGACGCCTACCGTCAGTGGCTCAAAATGAAAGAGCCTTCCTGGGCGCACCTGGATTACCCGCCGATCGACTACCAGGCGATCTCGTATTTCAGCGCGCCCAAGCGCCCGGAAGACCGCCCGCAGAGTCTCGACGAAGTCGACCCCAAGCTTTTGGAAACCTACGAAAAGCTTGGCATTCCGCTGCACGAGCGAGCGGCCCTTGCCGGTGTGGCCGTGGACGCGGTGTTCGACTCGGTGTCGGTGGCGACCACGTTCAAAAAGCAGCTGGCCGAGGCGGGCGTGATCTTCTGCTCGATTTCGGAGGCGATCCGCGACTATCCGGAGCTGGTCAAACAGTACCTGGGCACCGTCGTACCCAAGGCGGATAACTACTTCGCCGCGCTCAACTCGGCGGTGTTCACCGACGGCTCCTTCGTGTTCGTGCCGGAAGGCGTGACCTGCCCGATGGAGCTCTCGACCTACTTCCGTATCAACGCCGCCAATACCGGCCAGTTCGAGCGCACCCTGATCGTCTGCGAAAGCCGGGCCACGGTGTCGTATCTCGAGGGCTGCACCGCGCCGATGCGCGACGAGAATCAGCTCCACGCCGCGGTGGTCGAACTCGTGGCGCTCGATGACGCCTACATCAAGTACTCCACCGTGCAGAACTGGTACCCGGGCGACGAGAACGGTGTCGGCGGTATCTACAACTTCGTCACCAAGCGCGGCGAGTGCCGCGGTGATCGCGCGCGCATTAGCTGGACCCAGGTCGAAACCGGCTCGGCGATCACCTGGAAATACCCCTCGTGCGTACTGCGCGGCAAGGACAGCATCGGCGAGTTTTACTCCGTTGCAGTCACCAATGGTCGCCAGCAGGCAGATACCGGCACCAAGATGATTCACGTGGGCGAGGGTACGCGCTCCTACATCGTCGCCAAGGGCATCTCCGCCGGGCGTAGCGATCAGTCCTACCGTGGACTCGTCAAGATCGGCCCCAGAGCCAAGGGCGCGCGTAATTTCACCCAGTGCGACTCACTGTTGATTGGCGATACCTGCGGGGCGCACACCTTCCCGTATCAGGAGATCGGCAACTCCACCGCGAAAATCGAACACGAAGCGACGACCTCGAAGATCGGCGAAGACCAGCTCTTCTACTGCCAGAGCCGGGGTATCAGTGAAGAGGACGCGGTGAGCATGATCGTCAACGGCTTCTGCAAGGACGTCTTCCAGGAGCTGCCGATGGAGTTCGCCGTCGAAGCCGAGGCGCTTTTGAACGTGACGCTGGAAGGCGCGGTCGGCTAAGCGCCGACGCCAGCATTTTTCGCCACTACCTGTTGTTTAAGCGTCGCACCTGCGACTCGCTGGATTTTGAAGGGTTATTACCATGTTGGAAGTTACCGATTTACACGTCACCGTCGAAGGCAACGAAATCCTCAAGGGCCTGACGCTGACCATCAACGCCGGCGAAGTTCACGCTATTATGGGCCCCAATGGCGCCGGCAAGTCGACTCTATCGGCGGTCATCGCCGGTAAGGATGGCTATGAAGTGACCCAGGGCAGCATCACGTTCGAAGGCAAGGACGTGCTGGAGATGGAAATCGAAGAGCGCGCCCAGGCGGGCCTGCTGCTCGGTTTCCAGTACCCGGTCGAGATTCCGGGGGTCAAGAACATCTATCTGCTGAAGTCGGCGCTCAATGCCCAGCGCGCTGCTCGCGGTGAAGGCGAAATGCCCGCGCCCGAGTTCATGAAGCTGGTTAAAGAGAAGCTTGGTTTCATGAAGATGGACGCAAGCTTTCTGCAGCGTGCGGTCAACGAAGGCTTCTCCGGCGGCGAGAAAAAGCGTAACGAGATCCTCCAGATGCTGGTACTTCAGCCGAAACTGGCGATGCTCGACGAGATCGACTCAGGACTCGACATCGACGCCATGAAAGTCGTGGCCGACGGCGTCAACAGCCTGCGCGCCGAGGATCGCGCCATTTTGCTGGTCACGCACTACCAGCGTCTTCTCGACTACATCGTGCCGGACAAGGTGCACGTGCTGGTCAATGGCCGCATCGTCAAGACCGGCGACGCCGAGCTTGCCAAATCCCTCGAGGCGAACGGATACGAAGGTATCGAGGAGTCCGTGGCATGAGCGATACCCAGACGTTTTTGGATACGCTAAAAACGCGCAGCGTCAACTACAGCGGCGAGCCGAGCTGGATCGCCGCCCGCCGCCAGGCGGGCGCGGCCCGCTTCGAGGCGATGGGCTTTCCCACCCGCCGCGACGAGGAGTGGAAGTACACCGACGTGCGCGCCATTGCTCAGGGCCACTTCAAACTTGCCGACGATGGCGAGTTCTCCCAGGCCCAGGCGGCAACGCTGACACTGCCGGTCGAAGCGTATCGCCTTTCCTTCGTCGACGGCGTTTTCGCACCGAAGCTTTCCGATATCGATGCGCTGCCCCAGGGCGTTCAGGTGCTGCCGCTCTCGAAAGCCCTGGAAGAGAACCACGAAGCGGTCGGCGGGCCGCTTGGTCGTTTGACCAGCGTCGACTTCTCGGCGTTCGCCGCGCTCAACACGGCATTCATGGAAGAGGGCGCGGTGGTACGCATCGCACCTAACACCGTGGTCGACAAGCCGATCATTTTGCAGTTTCTCTCCCGCGAAGGTGAGGCGGTCATGTGCCACCCGCGCATTCTCGTCGAGGCGGGCGGTCGCAGTGAAGCGACGGTGATCGAGCACTACGCCGGCGAAGCGAATGCCGCCAACTTCACCAACGTGGTGGCGGAGCTGATGCTCGATCGCGGCGCGATCCTGACCCACTACAAGCTTCAGGAAGCGCCGATCGGCGATTTCCACGTGGCGAGCATTCACGTGGAGCAAAGCCGCGACAGCGTCTACACCTCGTATAACCTGAACCTTGGCGGGGCGCTTGCGCGTAACGACATCATCGCTGATCTCAACGGCGAAAACGCCTATACCAACCTGTACGGGCTGTTCTTTGGCCAAGGTCGCCAGCACGTGGACAACCACACCAAGGTCAACCACAACGCGCCGCTGACGTTCTCCAACGAGAACTACAAGGGCATTCTCGGTGACCGCGCTCACGGCGTGTTCAACGGCCGCGTTTACGTCAAGCGCGACAGCCAGAAGATCGAAGGCTTTCAGAGCAACCAGAACCTGCTGCTCTCGGACCGTGCCCACATCGATGCCAAACCGGAGCTCGAGATCTACGCCGACGACGTCAAGTGCTCTCACGGCACCACGACCGGCCAGCTCGACGAAGAGGCGGTCTATGCGCTGCGCACCCGCGGTATCGACGAGGCCACCGCACGCGGTTTGCTGACGCTGGCTTTCGCCGGTGAGGTGCTCGAGCAGGTTACGCTCGATGAGATCAGCGAGCGCGTCGAGCTCGCCGTGGCGGGCAAACTGCCCGAGCGCTTCAACCTGGCGGGGCTGGTCGAGATCGCCGCCGCCCTCAACGAGTAAGCGCTTAATCACCAAGGAGCGAGCCATGCCTGACACCGCCATTGATGTGCGTCCTGCCGTCCAGGCGCCTTTCGATTTGAAGGCGCTGCGCGATGAGTTTCCGATACTCGCTCGCGAGGTTCACGGAAAGCCCCTTGTGTATCTGGATAACGCGGCGACCAGCCAAACGCCTTCGCGCGTGATCGACGTGTTCAACCACTACTACACGCGTTACAACGCCAATATCCATCGCGGCCTGCATACGCTGGCCGACGAGGCGACGGCGGCGTTCGAAGGCACCCGTGCCCGGGTTCAGGCGTTTTTGAACGCCGAGGATTCGCGTCAGGTCATCTTTACCCGCGGCACCACCGAGGCGATCAACTTGGTGGCGCAGAGCTGGGGGCGCCAGAATCTGAGCGCCGGTGACGAGGTGCTGATCTCGATGCTGGAGCACCACTCCAACATCGTGCCCTGGCAGCTTTTGGCCGCCGAGCGTGGTTTTACCCTCAAGGTGATTCCGGTCGACGAGCGCGGCGCGCTCGACATCCGCGCCTACCGGGCGCTTTTGAGCGAGCGCACCAAACTCGTGGCGGTGAACCACGTCTCCAACGCTCTGGGCACCATCAACCCCATCAAGGAGATGGCAAGGCTTGCCCACCAGCAGGGGGCGCTGATACTGGTCGACGGCGCCCAGGCCGCGCCGCACCAGAAGATCGACGTGCAGGATCTGGACGCCGACTTCTACGCCTTCTCCGGGCACAAGGTATACGGGCCGACCGGCGCGGGCGTGCTCTACGGCAAGAAGGCGCTGCTCGATTCGATGCCGCCCTGGCAGGGCGGCGGCGAGATGATCAAGACCGTCTCGTTCGAGCCCTCTGGCACGACCTTCGCCGAAACGCCGCACAAGTTCGAGGCGGGCACGCCGGCAATTGCCGAGGTGATCGCCATGGGCGAGGCGCTTGGCTGGGTCGAAAGCGTGGGGATCGAGGCGATCGGTCAGTGGGAAAGCGCGCTTTTGGCCCACGCCACCGAGCGGGTAAGCCAGATCGATGGGCTCAACATCATCGGTACCGCACCGAACAAGGCCGGGGTGCTGTCGTTCGTCGTCGACGGCGCCCATTCCCAGGATATCGGGCTTTTGATCGACCAGTTGGGCGTTGCCATTCGCACCGGCCACCACTGCGCGCAGCCGCTTTTACACCATTTCGGGGTCGAGGCGACGTGCCGCGCCTCCTTTGCGGCGTATAATACGCTCGAGGAGGTCGACACGTTCGTGGCGGCGCTCGAACGTGTCATTAAAATGGTGAGATAACGCCTATGGATATCGAGCAAATCGCAAGCCTGACCCGAGGCCAGAAATTGCCGCTGCAGCGTGATGTCGAGGCAATTGCCATTCCCTTTGGCACCACCCAGACGCTGGCCGAGGATAGCGAGGTCAGCGTCATGCAGGCCAAGGGCAGCACGGTCAGCGTGGGCTTCGAAGGGCGGCTCTACCTGATCGAGGGGCGCCACCTGGACGCGCTGGGGCTCGAGTCCCTGCCCACACCGACACTCGATGAGTCGGCCTCCGAGGCGGAGATCGAGGCGTTCGTCTGGGATCAGCTCAAAACCTGCTTCGACCCGGAGATTCCGGTCAACATCGTCGATCTGGGGCTGGTCTACGGCTGTCGCATCGACCGGCTGATCAGCGGCGAACGGATGGTGACCGTTCGCATGACGCTGACCGCCCCTGGCTGCGGCATGGGCGAGGTGATCGCCGCCGACGCGCGCAGCAAGATCCTCGGCGCGCCGCAGATCTCGAAGGTGCATACCGAGATCGTCTTCAGCCCGCCCTGGAGTCGGGACATGATGAGCGACGAGGCCAAGCTTGAGCTCGGCATGTTCTAAGGGCGGCCGGGGCGCTGCTGAATGGCTAGTTTCGTGAAACGCACGATCAAGTGGCTACTGATGTCGCTGGCAGCGCTTTTGCTGCTGGCGACATTCGTGTTTATAGCCGGCAACGTTTGGGTGTTGGCCAGCACCGCCCGTTATATCGACCGGCCCGTGGCCCAGTGCCGTACAAGTGACGTGGCGGTGGTGTTCGGCACCTCGAACTGGACTCGCAGCGGGCTTCGAAACCCGCACTTCAACGCTCGTATGCGCACCTCCGCGGATTTGATCGCGCGCGAGCGCGTCAATCACCTGCTGCTTTCCGGCGATAACCGCACCCAGGCCTATAACGAGCCGCGAGCCATGTGGCGCGACCTTCACCGCCGCGGTGTACCGTCCACGCAGATGACGCTGGATTTCGCCGGCTTCAGTACCTACGACACCTTGGCGCGGGCGAAGGACGTCTTCCAGCTCAATGAGGCGGTGCTGGTGACCCAAAGCTGGCATCTGCCGCGGGCGGTTTACATCGGCCGGTCGCTGGGGATGGAGGTGACGGGGTGCGTGGCGGAGCAGCGCCGGGCGGCGGGGGAGTGGCGCTTGCGGCTTCGCGAAGTCGCCGCCCGAGTGGCCACCCTGGGCGATCTTTATCTTTGGGGGCGCGCGCCCCACTTTCTCGGCCCGGCGGAGCCCATCGAGGTGGGCCCCGGCGAGGCGCAAGAGGCCGGCTACGTACCGTTGGTCTACCGACTGCCGGTCGTACTCTCTTTAAAGGACGCCGCGCTGGAAGAGGCCGATGCAACGCTCGAGCGTCAGGCACCGAAGAAGCCCGCTCGGTAAACGTTCAAAAGATCAGCGTTTGGCGCGCTGCTTTTGCAGGCTGTAGAGCTCGCGAATCAGCTCGCGACACGCTTTCATTGCGGCATCGATCACCGGTTCGATCGGCTCGGGCAGCGGGTGGGTGAAGAGCGTGGAGAGCGCCTGCATCAGCACCCGCTCCTGCTCCAGCAGCTCGTTGATCAGCACCTGGCTGTCGTTACCCACGAAGCTTTTTAGCCGACTCCAAAGCCACAGAAAGTCGTCGCGTTCGACGTCGGCATCGCGAGGCAGCATCTTGAGATGGGTGCGCGCAAGCGACTGTAGCTGGCGCATCTGTTTGAGCCTGGCGGCGTAGTACGGTTTAAGGCTGTCACGCAGCGAGGGACGCAGGCGTTCAAGGTTATCCTGGAAATAGTCAATACTGTCGGCCAGCGCTTCCAGCACGCTGTCCATCGCCACCTGGCGATTATCAAGAAACATGAGCGTCTACCTCCTTCGGTGACGCAAATTGTGGCGGGGGTGGCCGGGATTTGCCACCCCTTGAACGGATTATTTTAGCGGTTTTACCTTAACCTTTAGGCTTGGGCGGGGCCTTACGCGACGGGGCCGCGTTTTTCTCGATCTGCTCGATGATCAGCCCGGCGATGTCCTTGCCCGTCGCGGTTTCGATACCCTGAAGCCCGGGCGAGGAGTTGACCTCCATGATTACCGGGCCGTGGTTGGCGCGTAGAAGATCCACCCCCGCGACCTGAAGTCCCATCGCTTTGGCGGCGCGGATCGCCGTCGAGCGCTCCTCCGGCGTAATACGGATGACGCTGGCGGTACCGCCACGGTGCAAATTGGAGCGAAACTCGCCTTCGGCGGCCTGGCGCTTCATCGCCGCCACCACCTTGTCGCCGATCACGAAGCAGCGAATGTCGGCGCCCTTGGCCTCCTTGATGTACTCCTGCACCATGATGTTGGCCTTCATGCCCATGAACGCCTGCACCACCGATTCCGCGGCCTGGTTGGTCTCGGCGAGCACCACGCCGATTCCCTGGGTACCTTCGAGCAGCTTGATCACCAGCGGCGCGCCTTTCACCATGGTGATCAAATCGGGAATGTCATCCGGCGAATGGGCAAAGCCCGTGATCGGAAGCCCGAGCCCCTTGCGCGAGAGAAGCTGCAGCGAGCGCAGCTTGTCGCGCGAGCGGGTGATCGCCACCGAATCGTTGACCACGTAAGTACCCATCATCTCGAACTGGCGCAGTACCGCGCAGCCGTAGAAGGTGACCGAGGCGCCGATACGCGGAATGACCGCGTCGAAACGCTCGATCTCGGCGCCCTTGTAGTGAATCGACGGGTGGTGGGCGGCGATGCTCATGTAGCAGCGCAGGGTATCGACCACGCGAGCCGTATGGCCACGGGCCTCGGCGGCCTCGATGAGCCGGCGCGTCGAGTAGAGGTTGCGGTTACGCGAAAGCAGGGCAATATGCATACAGGGCTCCGGTTCGGATCACGATAAGAGGTGCAGGTTTAGGGTTCGCCGTGCAAAAAAGCGGCGCCCGGCGCGACCAGCAGGCGGCGCATGGCGCGACGACCCAGCAGCATCGGATGGCGCATATTGCTGCGGTCGGTGAGCGTTAGCTCGACGGGGAAATTGAGCTCGCCCAGTATCACCGGCGTGCGAATCACGTAGCGCCACTCGCTGTGGCCGTTGGAGCTGGTGACGCGGCGCCGGTCATGCAAATGGAGCGTATAGCGGTGCGAGGGCGTGGCGGGCCCGCCGCTATGGGTAACAAAGCTGATCCAGAGCTGGCCGTGTTCGTCCTCTTCGGTCGTGATCTCCTCGGCGTGAAGCGCCGAGGTGCGCGCGCCGGTATCGGCCTTGCAGCAAAGATGCAGGCCAAGTTCCGGCAGCGTCACCATTTCGCGACGCCCGATGACGGCTTTCGCCTGATAAGGTAGTTCCTTCACGATCACTCCTTGCGCGCCCGGGTCGAAGGCCCGGGCCGAATTCCAGATAAGGCCCGGGTATCGCTACGAAAACGGATTGGCTTCAACCACCGGCTTGATTAACGGCTGACTTTATTAACGACTAACTTTATTAATGACTGGTTTCATTAACGTTAGTGGCGCGGGGCCAACTTCGCCAGCCGCGATTGTACGGCGCTGCCCTCGGGGGCATCGCGCAGCGTCATGAGGACCAGAAGCCGCAGCCGCGGAACCAGCGCGATATCGCGCACTAGGGCGTTGAAGTCGGTATCTTCGCGCGCCGCCAAGCGGTGCAGAAACAGCGGCAGCCGCTCGGCGTCTTCTAGCCACTCCCAGCCGCGCCCGGCGATCGCCGCCAGTACGTCCGGCCCGCACGCCGCCGAGTCCTCGAGCAGCGCCAGATACCAACGCCCTACGGCCGCGCTTTCACTGGCGCCCACCGCGCGTACGCAGGCGCACAGCGTTTCGATATCGCCTTCGCTTGCGGCAAGCTCGCCGCGCTCGATCAGCGCCATTACCAGCCGCTCGTCGAGCACGCAGTGTTCCAAACACAGACAGAGTGGGCGAATCACATCGCGCTCAAAC
The DNA here is from genome assembly GCF_031954245.1 of Halomonas sp. PAMB 3264. Classification (NCBI taxonomy): domain Bacteria; kingdom Pseudomonadati; phylum Pseudomonadota; class Gammaproteobacteria; order Oceanospirillales; family Halomonadaceae; genus Halomonas; species Halomonas sp. PAMB 3264. The sequence continues at coordinate 2,350,841 of NZ_CP134866.1, read as the reverse complement.
TGGTTTGCCGTAATCGAATCGGCCAGGCGTTGCTGGGTGGGCGCGTCGCTGCGCACAGTGTAGTCGGCAATACCCTGAAGGCCCAATGCCTGCCAGTCGATGGTCTGCTGACCGCTCAGGTAAGCCTCCACCGGCTCGAAGTGCTGGCTGGCGGGAAGATGCTGGTCGAAGGTGGCGCGAGCGTTGAGCATGGCCTGAAACGGCAGGCTCGGGGTGAAGGCCAGGGGGTTGTCCTGCATGAAGTGCTCACTGCTCGCCTCATTCTGACCAACGTTTGCCACGTTACGCCCCAGGGTTTCCACCAGGCGGTTCAAAAAGCCGTCGCGGGAAGCCGGCGACAGCATGCCCTGTTCGTCGAGGGCAAAGGCGAGAAACCAGATCGCGGGCTCGGCCATGTCGCCGATGCGAAACGCGACGGCCACGCGCGCCTGCCCCTGCCAGGGCATGGGCCAAGCCGTCTCACCGCGCTCGAAGGCGGCCAGCGTCTCTCGCGGGCACGGGGTGACGCGTCGGCCCATATGGTAAATGGCCACCTCGGCGCCGCTTCGCTTAAAGAACTCGTCCAGGGTATTCAGTGCTTGCATGTGATCCTTTCCTTTCGCGAACGGGCACTCTACCTTGAGCCGCCCCCGGTGTCAGCCGGAGTTTGCGCGCTGACGCCTCTTGATGATCAAAAATTGAACAACTTGACCCAGGGCCCATCGCCGTAAGCGTCTCGTCACCTTTCCATAGTTTATCCACAGCCTCTTGCAGGTTTTCTGTGAATCCGTGGATAACCGTAAAAGTGGCGGCAAAGCGATGCGCGCCCTCATGGCAACGCGGGCGCGAAAAGGCGATAATGGCACGTTCATGCACCGACTCCCCAGGAGCTTATGAGCGTACATCCATCGCTTCACCAGTCGCTGCGCGAGCTCGAAGCCGCGATGAAGGCGGCCGGCCTCTGGCGTATGCCCACCCCGGATGCCCCGGCGTTCGAGAGCCGCCAGCCATTTTGCGTCGATACCATGTCGCTGCCGCAGTGGCTGCGCTTCGTCTTCATCGCAAGACTCGATGCGCTGGTCGAGGCCAAGGCGCGAATGCCGGCAAAGTGCGAGGTCGCCCCGGCGGTCGCCGCCTATCTTCAGCAGGAGAAGGTGCGCGCAAGCGATCAGCTGCTGGTCGTTCAGGCCGTCGAGCGCGTCGACAAGGTCGTGACCGAAGGCTAGAAATGCCGCTTACCTGTTAAGCACTGGCATGCCAAAAGCCCGGCGTCGAGCGTCGGGCTTTCTTTTTGCAAGCGTTTGAACGATCCATGGGCTAGAAGCGGTAGCCAATCCCCGCCATGACCACCACCGGGTCGATGTCGATACTGCCGGCCGCGCTTCCCGCCACGGTGGCGTCGCTTTCGATATCCAGGTACCAGGCCGCAGCGTTCAAGGTCCAGTGCTCGTCGATGATCAGATCGAGTCCGAGCTGTCCCGCCGCGCCCCAGCTGTCGTCCAGCGCCAGCCCCACGCCGTCGATATCTACTTCCTCGCTTGAAAAACGGGTGTAGTTGACCCCGGCGCCAACGTAAGGCTGAACCCGCGACTGGGTGCCGCCGAGCGGGTAGTACTGCAGTGTCAGCGTCGGTGGCAGGTGTTTGGTCGAGGCGATGTTGTCGCCGTTCAAGCGAACGTCGTGCTCGAAGGGGAGGGCGGCGAGCAGCTCGACGCCGAGCTTGTCGTGAAAACGGTAGCCGAGCGTAAAGGCGAAGCCCGACTTATCCTCGACATCGACACCAAGGTCGCCCAGCGCCGTATCGAGCGTGCCGTTATCACTTTTAGGGGCGACCTTGGCGACCCCGATGCGGGTGAAGAAATCGCCCTGGCCGTAGGCCAGCGCCGGGGTGCTGGTAATGAGGGCGGCCGCGGCGAACCCGGCGGCAGTGATAGTGGTAGTCCAGAGTCGACCCATGATGCTTCCCTCGTGATAGCGTGACGTTTGGCGTTGATAGCGTTGGTACAGCGTAACGCCAGCGGCAGAGGGCCTTTTTGATCTGGCTCAACGACTTAAGCGACGGGGTACAAAAAAGGCCACCCGAAGGTGGCCTTGTTCATGCTTGAGCGCTTAGCGTTCGATATGGCGATACTCGCCGGCATCGCGAGTGGCGCTACTAACCACCATGATCGCGATGAACGAGGCGATGAAGCCCGGGATGATCTCGTAGATGCCCGGCCCGCCCAGAAATTCGGCGTTGAAGCCCAGCGTGATCCAGAGCATCACGGTCACTGCACCCACCACCATACCGGCAATGGCACCGGCGCCGTTGGTGCGCGACCACATCAGCGACAGCAGAATCAGCGGACCGAAGGCCGCGCCGAAACCTGCCCAGGCGTTACTCACCAGCCCCAGTACCTGAGACTCCGGGTCGGAGGCGATGATCGCGGCAACGATCCCCACCAGCGCCACGCTCACTCGGCCCACGGTCACGGTCTCTTTCTCGGAGGCCTCCTTGCGCAAGAACAGCCGGTAGAAGTCTTCGGTCAGCGACGACGAGGCAACCAGCAGCTGGCTCGAAATGGTACTCATCACCGCCGCCAGCAGCGCCGCGTAGAGGAAGCCGGTGATCAGCGGGTGGAAGAGCAGGTCTGCGAGGATGATGAAGATCGTCTCCGGGTTTTCCACGTCCATGCCGTTACGGATGGCGTAGGCGCGCCCGAAGATACCCAGCGATACCGCACCGATCAGCGACACCGCCATCCAGCTCATGCCGATGTTGCGTGCGATCGGCACGTCCTTGAGGCTGCGAATGGCCATGAAGCGCACGATGATGTGCGGCTGACCGAAGTAACCAAGCCCCCAGGTGACTGCGGAGAGCCAGCCGATGAAGGTGAGCCCGTCCGTCCAGGAGAGCAGCGTCGGGTCGACCTCGTTGAGGGTTTGCGAGGCCTGAGTGAAGCCGCCGCCGCCTTCGCCGAACAGCACCACCGCCGGCATGATGATCAGCGCCAGCATCATGATACAGCCCTGCACGAAGTCCGTCAGGCTGACCGCAAGAAAGCCGCCGACCACGGTATAGACCAGCACCACGCCGAGCGTGATGATGATGCCGGTACCGTAGTCGCTGAACCCACCCAGGTTGATCACCCCGGCGAAAGCGCTCTCGAACAGCCGCCCACCGGCGACCAGGCCCGATGCGGTATAGACCGCGAAGAAGACCACGATGACGATTGCCGACACCGTGCGAAGCGACAGCGCCCGCGTCGGAAAGCGGTTGGCCAAAAACGCCGGAATGGTGATGGCGTTGCCGTAATGCACGGTCTGCTCACGCAGGCGCGGTGCCACCAACAGCCAGTTGAAAAACGCGCCCACGAACAGGCCGATACCGATCCAGGCCGAGCCCAGTCCGGAGACGAACATCGCCCCGGGCAGGCCCAACAGCAGCCAGCCGCTCATGTCCGAGGCGCCGGCGGAGAGCGCGGCTACTTTCGGACTCAAGGTTCGCCCGCCGAGCACGTAGTCCTCGGAGGTGGAGGTCGAGGTGCGCATGGCATATAGGCCGATGCCCACCATGAGCGCAAAATAAGCGAAAAGACTGATCCACACGCCAATAGCCATGGAAGTTCCCCTTTGGATTTTAAGTAAAGATCGGCGCGACTTATTGTTATCGACTCAAAAGCGATTCGTCGGCCGAGCAGTCAATTTTACTTCACCCCCTGAAGGGGTGAAGGTCAAGGTTTTTATTCATACACGTTATTCATCGCGCGCTATTCGTCACACGCTATTCGTCACCAAGGGCCAGCAGCGAGGCGTTGCCGCCGAGTGCCGCCGTATTGTTGGTGACGGTTTTCTCGGTGACGAAGCGCTGCAGGTAGTGCGGGCCGCCCGCCTTCGGGCCGGTGCCGGAGAGGCCCTGGCCGCCGAAGGGCTGCACGCCCACCACCGCGCCGATGATGTTGCGGTTGATATAGACGTTGCCGACACGAATGCGCTTGGCGATGTGGGCAGCGAACGACTCGTTGCGGCTGTGAACGCCGAAGGTGAGCCCGTAGCCGCGGGCGTTGATGGTATCGATCACCTTTTCGATGTCGCGGGCTTTATAGCGCACGATGTGCAGTACTGGTCCGAACTGCTCGCGCTCGAGCGCCTCGATGCTGTCGATGGTGAAGGCCACCGGCGCCACGAAGGTGCCGTTCTGGGTGTACTGAGCCGCCATCGGCGTTTCGGCGACCAGACGGTTCTCGCCCTTGAGCTTTTCGATGTGCGCCATCAGCCCTTCGCGAGCTTCCTCGTCGATCACCGGGCCGACGTCGGTGCCGAGATCGCGCGGGTCGCCGATGCGTAGCTCGTTCATCGCGCCCTGGAGAATCTCGATGACCCGGTCGGCGATATCATCCTGCAGGTAAAGCACGCGCAGTGCCGAGCAGCGCTGGCCGGCGCTTTGAAACGCGGACTGGATCACGTCGACCACCACCTGTTCCGGCAGGGCGCTGGAGTCCACGATCATCGCGTTCATGCCGCCGGTTTCGGCGATCAGCGTCGGCAGCGGCGCGTTTTCGCGCGCGGCGAGCGAGCGGTTGATCAGCTGCGCGGTGTCGGTGCCGCCGGTGAATACCACGCCGGTAATACGCGAATCGCCGCTCAGCACGCTGCCCACGGTCGGGCCGTCGCCGGGCAGAAGCTGTACCACGTCGCGCGGGATGCCGGCCTCGTGCATGAGCTCGACCACACGGTGGGCGATGATCGAGGTCTGCTCGGCGGGCTTGGCGAGTACGGTGTTGCCAGCGACCGCGGCGGCGACGATCTGGCCGCAGAAGATCGCCACCGGGAAGTTCCACGGGCTGATCGCGGCGAATACGCCCTTGCCGCCCATGGTCAGGCGGTTGGACTCGCCGGTCGGGCCGGGCAGCTCGATCACTTCACCAAAGGACTCCTCGGCGCGCATGGCGTAGTAGCGGCAAAAATCCACCGCTTCCTTGATTTCGTCGACGCCGTCGGTCAAAAGCTTGCCGCCTTCACGTGAGCACAGCGTCATCAGCTCCGGCATGTGCTCTTCCATGAGATCCGCCAGTCGACGCAACATCGCAGCGCGCTCAGAAACCGGCGTGTCGTCCCAGCGCGGGAACGCCGCCCAGGCGGCGTCCAGCGCTTTGGCCGCCTGCTCCTTGCTCGTCCACTGCACGGTGCCCACGCTCAAGGAACGATCGAACGGCACCTTGACCTCGTGGGTCGCACCCGCATCGTCTTCGATGTCGAAGGCCAGCAGCGGCTTGACCGTGTACTGCGTGTCCATGAACGCGGCCATCTTCTCCTTGAGCGGGTCATGATGGCTTCGGATGTTCAGGTTCACGCCGCGCGAGTTCTTGCGCTTCGGACCATAAATGTCGCGCGGGGCGGGAATGCGGTTGTTGGTGTAGCTGTCGTACTGCTTGAGCGTCTCGACCGGGTGCTGGCAAAGCCACTCCACCGGCACGTCCGGGTCGACGAGCTGATGCACGAAGGAGGAGTTGGCGCCGTTTTCCAGAAGCCGGCGGACCAGGTAAGGCAGTAGATCCTTGTGGGCGCCGACCGGGGCGTAGATACGGCAGTACGTACCTTCCGGGGCGCGGGTGAGGGCGGCATCGTAAAGCGCCTCGCCCATGCCGTGCAGGCGCTGGAACTCGAAGGCACGGTTGCCGGCATTGGCGAGCTCGACGATCGCCGTCACGGTGTGGGCGTTGTGGGTGGCAAACTGCGGGAAGATACGCCCTTGGGTGTCGTCACTGAGCAGAAACTGTGCGCAGGCCAGGTACGCCACGTCGGTACACGCCTTGCGGGTGTAGACCGGGTAGCCGTCGACGCCCAGCTGCTGCGACTCCTTGATCTCGCTGTCCCAGTAGGCGCCTTTCACCAAACGAAGCGGAATCTCGTCGCCCTGCTCGTCGGCCAGCCGGTTCAGGTAGTGCAGCACCGGCAGCGCGCGTTTGGAGTAGGCCTGGACCACGAGGCCGAAGTGGCCCCAGCCGCGGGCAGCGTCGCTTTCGTAAATGGCGCGGAACACCTCGAGCGAAAGCTCCAGACGGTCGACTTCTTCGGCATCGATGGTCAGCGCGACGTCGAGCTCGCGAGCGCGGCGAACCAGCTTGATCACGGTATCGACCAGCTCGGCGAGCACCTGCTCGCGGCGGCCGAACTCGTAGCGCGGGTGCAGCGCGGAGAGCTTGATCGACACCGACGGCTTCGGCGTTTTGGCGTCCAAACGCTGGGAGGTCTTGCCGACGGCCTCGATGGCCTTGGCGTAGTCATCGAAATAGCGCTTGGCGTCGTCACGGGTGCGCGCGGCTTCGCCCAGCATGTCGTAGGAGTAGGTGTAGCCCTTGTTGAACAGCGGCTTCGAGCGCTTGAGTGCCTCGTCGATGTCGCGCCCGAGTACGAACTGCTTGCCCATGATCTTCATCGCCTCGACCATGGCGCGGCGAATCACCGGCTCGCCCATGCGGTTGACCAGGCGGTTGATGAAGTTCGCCGGCTGGCCTTCGCGCGGGTGGTCGAGCTTGAGCACACGGCCGGTCATCAAAAGCCCCCAGGTCGAGGCGTTGACCATCCAGGACTCGCTCTTGCCGACGTGGGACTGCCAATCCGCCGGGCCCAGCTTGTCCTCGATCAGCGCGTCCGCCGTGGCCTTGTCCGGAATGCGCAGCATCGCCTCGGCCAGACACATCAGCATCAGGCCTTCGTGAGTGTCCAAGCTGTACTGCTGTAACAGCTCGTCGATGGTGTCGACGGCGGTATCCATTTTACGCACGTCGCGCACAAGCTCGGCGGTGTTGGCGCCGATACGTTCGAAATCCTCGCGCCCGGCGTCCAGCACCTTGATCAACTCGGCAACGTAGTGGTCTTCATCGACGATGTAATGATCGCTTACGGTCTTCAAAAGCGAATCGAGATCGGTTTGCCACACGGCAGGGTCACGCATTTTTTTGGCGTTGAGCATTTTGGCCCCCGGGAGTTGGTAGGTGGAAAACGGCCGAGCGGTACGCCCGATGACGCTCGAATGTAGAGCGCCGGGCGAGCGGGTGTATGTCAGTTTCGCGCCAAAACGTGTCGATTTCACGGAAAGCGCGGTGTCGTGTCGCTGGCACGACGCTCTGGGCTCAGTGTCGTTGGCTTAACGCCATCCGTCGAGCGTGGCGTGGGATGACGCGGCGCCGGACGCCGCCGTGCCGGGCGCCGCTGCGCCCGGCGCGGGCGTACTCAGCTGATTGCGCAGCGCCCGCGGTGAGCAGCCGTAGCGGCGACGAAAGGCGTGTGAAAGCGCGCTTTGATTGGCAAAGCCGGTTTGTACGGCAATGTCGGCCAGCGCCAGCCGGCTCTGGGCGACCAGCTCCCGCGCCGCGCTCAGGCGCTTTTGACGAACGTACTGCCAGGGCGAGAGCCCGGTTTGGGTGCGAAAGCGTGCCGAGAAGTGGGCCTCGCTCAGACACGCCAGCCGAGCCAGATCCGCCACCTTCAAGGGCTCGGCGAGCCTTGCGGTGATGAAGCGGTCGATCGGCGCCAAATCCAGCTGGCGGCGCGAGGCGGGCAGGGGGGTCGCCAGGCGCGCCTTCAAGGCGCCGAGCAGGGTTGCGGCGACCCGGTCGGGCTGTTGCTCCAGCGCCTGGCCATAAAAACCGTGATCGAGTTCGCTTTCGACGAACGCCAGGTAGTGGCGAAGCGCGCCGTCGAGGGCGAAAAAGCGCGGCGCGTCGAACAGCGCGATCAGTTCGCGGTGCTCGCCGGTCAGCGCCGGGGCGTCATCGGGAATATCGAAGATGAGCTGGCGGTTATAGCCCTGCCCGGAGTAGTAGTGCTCGTGATTGGCGGGCACCAGGCAGCCGGAAAACGCGTTGACTCGCCCGCCGAGCCCCTCGATCTCGAACGTCGACGAGCCGCAGAGCGTGATCACGATCTGATGGAAGTCGTGAGCGTGGCTCTTGACCGCGCTCGAAAGCGGCAGTTGGCGAATGGTGCTAAGCATTGACGAACTCCTCTCGGGCATGGCGGGACGTTAGGGTCTGTCTGACAAGTCGGTGAGCGAAGACAAGGCAAAAATTGGCGAAGAAACGGAGTTTTCAGTGTGTAAATGAGTATTCTGATCGAACTCGCGCACGAGCCAATTTTTAACGCCATATTGTTGAGCGCAGGCACTTTTCAGACAGAGCCTAGCGCTGGCGCAGGGCGGTGTGTGCGGCAAGGTGATCTCGCAGCGCTTGAAGCTCCTGCTGGCCCGCCGCGTTGAGAAGCGGCTTGCCCTGGGCGATCTGCCAGCGCCGGCCGTACTGTTCCATGAGCTGTGAGGCCCGGCGGCGCACGCCGTCGAGATACTCGTCGTGACGAATGGGGTAGCCGATCATGGCGTTCCACTCGGTTTCGCTGACCCGGCTTGCCAGCGCCTTGTCGAAGAGCGCGAGCAAATCCTTGGGCTCGGTGCGATAACGCGGGGTGCTGGTCGTCATCAAGATGACCAGCACCGAACCGATCACCAGCAAACAAACGCCAAGCACCAATAAATAAAGCGCCATTACTCGTGCTCCTTACCGGTTCGGACGCGGTCGCCGCCCGCTTGCGGGTAGAAAATTTTTGTCCCGTTGAGAACTTTTTACCAAATCGCTGTCAGATAGTGTACAGGCAACGCGTTATAGCCTTCGCTACGGCCGCATCCTTGCGACAGTAGCCGCTAGAAGTGTTGTACTGGCTTCTTTTTCGATCCCTTGCTTCCGCTGCCTTCTGGCAGCGGTTTTTTTTGGCTTGCCTATACTACTGCTATTTTGACCGGTCTGCATTGATCAGGCGCTTGCGCTAAATGCGGCGAAGCGCCGGCATTGACACACAAGGAGCCGACTATGGATGCCCGCGAATACATGAACCGTAAAGGCGTTGGCGTCGAGCGCGACCCGGATCGGCCCAATACGCTGGAAGAGAAAGCCTGGGCCAGGGCTCGAGGCGCCGGTGACGGGCGGCCCAAATCCGGTACGCCCCACGACTGGGAAGACTGGGAACGCTACCACGAGGATCTGGCGGACGACGCCGATACCCTCGAGCAGAAAATCGATAAAGAGGCGCATCGTAAGGCCGTCGAACGCGAGCGTCGCGAGAAAAAAGCGCAACACGCACCGGTAGAACGCGAAGAAGTGAGCTCACCCGCCAGGGCCAGCGCCGTCGAGCACTTCACTCCCGAACCCGCTAAGCCCGATAAAGTGGCGGCGCCAACGCCGGACGTCAAATCGCCGGGGAGCGACTCAGTTAAAGTCTCGGTCGATGAGCCTGCCGGACTCAAGGCCGCCTACGCGGCGCTGTCGGTACTGCTGCCACCGCTGGGTATCGGGCTTGCCGGCGGCGGGGCCAGGCGCGTGGTGATCGCGCTGGTATTGACGCTTTTGGGCTGGCTGCCCGGCGTCATCTACGCACTCGCTTGGGTGCTTCGCCGCTAACGAACCTCGTGCGCCGAGCTTTACCTTTTCCCCGAGCGCCGTATAATCCCGTCAACTTTTTATAATTTTCGGGGTTTACCATGGGGTATCTCGTTGGCGTCACGGCGCTCTGGGCGTTCTCGTTCTCGCTGATCGGTGTCTATCTGTCCGGGCAGGTGGATAGCTACTTCGCCGTGCTGGTGCGGGTGTCGCTGGCGCTACTGGTGTTTCTGCCGTTTTTGCGGCCCAGACTTTTGAGCTGGCGCGACCGGTTTACGCTCATGGCGCTTGGTGCGCTTCAGCTCGGCGTCATGTACACCTTTCTCTACCACTCCTTTTTGCTGCTTTCGGTGCCCGAGGTGGTGCTGTTCACCGTGCTCACGCCGATCTACATCGCGCTGCTCGACGACCTGCTCTTTCGACGCTTCACACCGATTTATCTGGTGACCGCGACGCTGGCGGTGATCGGTGCAGCGGTGATTCGCTACCAGGGCGTGGACAGCGGCTTCTGGCTCGGTTTTTTGGTGGTCCAGGGCGCGAACTTGAGCTTTGCGATCGGCCAGGTGGGGTATCGCCGGCTGGCCGCTAGGCAGTCTCAAACGCTTGCCTGGCACCACGTGTTTGGCTGGTTTTTCATCGGCGCGCTGATCGTCGCACTGCCGGCCTTTTTGCTATTGGGTGACATTCAGGCGCTGCCCACCACGACGCTTCAGTGGGGCGTTCTCGCCTGGCTTGGGCTTGCGGCCTCGGGCGTGGGCTACTTCGCCTGGAACCAGGGGGCGACCCGGGTCGATGCCGGCACGCTTGCGATCATGAACAATGCGCTGGTACCGGCGGGGCTGATCGTCAACCTGGTAATCTGGAACCGCGACGCGGAGCTTGGGCGGCTGGCACTGGGCGGGCTGATCATCGTCGCCTCGCTCTGGCTCAATCAGTGGTGGCTCAAGCGCCGCCAACTCACCGGCACGCTCGAGCGCGCCTGAGCCGCCAGGTAGTCGCTCTCAAGGCCTGCTTTGCCGATAAGTATCGGATAAACAAGGCGCCGGATTTGCCCGCGTGCGGGCGGGTCTTCATAATGGGCGATAACGACAGTGAGAGCCGCCCATGCCCACCACGCCAACCCGTACGTCCAGCATGACCAACGCGACGGTCGAAAGACCGTTCAATACGATCGGCCTGATCGGCCGGCTCGGCAGCGACAAGGTAGTCGATTCGCTCTCGCGGCTGGTGGCGTATCTGGTCGAACATGACTATCGCGTGTTGGTCGAGGATCGCACTGCCACGATGATTCCCGATCATGGCCAGCCGGAAACCAGCCGGCGCATGCTCGGCGAGCGCTGCGACCTGGTGATTGTGGTCGGCGGCGATGGAAGCCTTCTGGGCGCGGCGCGCTCGCTGTGCCAAAGCGGCACCCTGATTCTGGGCGTCAACCGCGGGCGGCTCGGTTTTCTCACCGATATCTCCCCGGACGAGCTCGAAACCCGGGTCGGTGAGGTGCTGGCGGGGCAGTTCGAGGTCGAAGAACGCTTTTTGCTCGACGCGGTGCTCTACCGCAACGGCGTGGCGGTGGGCCGGGGCGACGCGCTCAACGAAGTGGTGGTGCACCCGGGCAAGGCGGTGCGCATGATCGAATTCGAACTCTTCGTCGACGGCCGCTTCGTCTACAGTCAGCGAAGCGATGGGCTGATCGTCGCCACGCCTACCGGCTCGACGGCCTACGCGCTCTCCGGCGGCGGGCCGATCATGCACCCCAAGCTCGACGTCGTAACGCTGGTGCCGATGTTTCCCCATACGCTTTCGAGCCGGCCGATCGTGATCGACGCGGCGAGCGAAATCCGGATTCATATCGGCGAAACCAACCACACCTACCCGCACATCAGCTGCGACGGCCAGACCCGCGCGGTGGCCAAGCCCGACGACGTGCTGGTGATCACTCGCAAGCCCGCCCGCGTTCAGCTCGTTCATCCGTTGGGCCACAATTTTTACGACATCCTGCGCAGCAAGCTGGGCTGGAGTCATCGGCTGGGGGATTGATGAGCCAGGGGTATGATCTCATTGGCGACGTCCACGGCTGCGGGGCGACGCTTTCGACGCTGCTCGAAAAGCTGGGCTACGAACAACGCGCCGGGGTGTATCGCCACCCGACGCGCAAGGCCGTCTTTCTGGGCGATTTGATCGACCGCGGCCCGCGTATTCGCCTGGCGGTGCAGATCGCCCGGCGCATGGTCGACGAAGGCGAGGCCTATATCGTGATGGGCAATCATGAGCACCACGCCCTGGCCTACACCCATCCCGCGCCGAGGGGGAGTGACCGGCGCTGGCTGCGCGAGCATTCGCCGCGCCACAACCGCATCATCGCCGATACGCTCTATCAGTACCGCGACCACACCAACGAGTGGGAAGACACGCTCGCCTGGTTCAAGACGCTGCCGCTGTTTTTGGAGTTCGACGACTTTCGCGTGGTGCACGCCTGCTGGGACGCAGCGCTGATCGAGGCGCTCAAGAAGCGCTCGCCCAACGCGTGTCTGACCGATGAATTGCTGGAGGAGTCCGCCGACTCATCGACCGAGGCGTTTGCCATCGTCGACCGGCTGACCCGAGGGCCCAGCATCGCACTGCCCGAAGGCGTGGCCATCCACTCCGGCGATGGCTTTACGCGCAAAAGTTTTCGCGCCCATTTCTGGGCCGCCAATCCCAAGCGCTGGGGCGACGTGGTGTTTCAGCCGGACAACCTGCCGGATCACCTGGAAACCCGGCCGCTGAGCGAGGCCGAGCGCGAAGGGCTTGGCTATTACGACGCCGAGCAGCGGGCGCTGTTCATTGGCCACTACTGGTGTGAGGGGATTCCGGCGCTGCCCGCGCGCAACATCGCGTGTCTGGATTACAGCGCGGTGAAGTATGGGCGGCTGGTGGCCTATCGTTTCGACGGCGAGCGTGAATTGAGCGCCGACCGCTTCGTTTGGGTGGACGTTCACCGTGAAGAGAGCAGCCGCATTTGAGCGGGCTACCGAGCGCTTTCTAATTCAGATTATGAGTAGATACATTAAGAAACATCTTTTTTTGAAAATGGCTGAACTAACCCCGCCGCTGGCTATCATAGTAAGTGTTCCCTTGAATGATCCCTTGCTTTAAGCCGGCGGCCCCCTCCGCCGGTTTTTTTATGCGCACGATTTACGCTCATGACGAAACCACCGCGCCGGGCAGCCGATCCTTTACTCCAGGGAGGTGTCATGCACCCCGTCATGCTGTTACCCGTTGATGCCGACACGCGTGAGCTTCGCCAGGCGCTCTGGCACTACCGGATTGGTCATCGGATCACCGAAGAGCCGGAGGGCCTGACGCTGTGGCTCGCCGACCCCCGTCAGAAAACCGAGCTGACCGCGCTGGTGCGCCGCTGGCAGCAGGGCGAAACGCTGATTACCGGCCCGCGCCCCCAAAGCGCTCAGCGCACTCAGGGCGCCACGCTTTTACGCCGCCTGCCCGTTACATCGCTCATCATCGGTTTGAGCGTTTTAGTCTTCGTGCTCATGAATACCCTGGGCGACGGCGTACTTACGGCGCTGACCATCGTGCCGGTCGGCGTGGTCAACGGCCAGCTCGTTGCCCAACACCTGATGGAGACGCTGACCGGCGGCCAGCTGTGGCGGCTCTTGACCCCGGCATTTTTGCACTTTGGTCTGATGCACCTGATCTTCAACCTGATGTGGGTGTGGTACTTCGGTCGTCAGATCGAAGCGCTGCAGGGCAGCCGCGTGATGGTGGCGCTGCTGCTGGTGGCGGGCATCGGCTCGAATCTGGCGCAGTACGCCACCGGCACGGTGCTGTTCGGCGGCATGTCCGGGGTGGTGTATGCGCTGTTGGGCCACGTCTGGCTCGTCTCACGTAAGCGCCCCGAAAGCGGCTTTTTCGTGCCGCAGATGCTGGTGGTGTTCATGCTGGGATGGATGGTGTTCACCATGACCTCGCTTGCCGAGTGGGTGGGCTTTGGCAACGTGGCCAATGAGGCGCACCTGGGCGGGCTACTCGTGGGGCTGGCCTCGGGCTGGTACTATTGCGCCAAACGTCCACGGTCCACGCCCTGACCTTCGATACGACTGGAGCCCTGCATGAATGATATGAGCTTTGAGCGCATGATCAGCCAGATGACCCCGAGCATTTACGAAAGCCTCAAGCAGGCGGTATCACTGCGTAAATGGCCGGATGGCCGCTTTTTGACCGCCGAGCAAACCGAGCTTTGTCTCGAGGCGGTGATTCGTTTTGAAATCGAAAACAACGTGCCCGACGAGAACCGGGTGGGCTATCTCGAGCGGCGCACCTGTGGCGCAGGGGCCACCGGCGCAGGCGTATCGCCGGAAATGGCGGGTTTGGGCCGGGACGTCTCGGGTGACTGATCTGTTCGCAAGCGAGTCAAGCGCCGTGCGCGTGTCCGGCCATCTGAGCAAAATGGCGGGCACGCTCGAGGCACCTGGCGGTGAAGTCACGTATCACCTGCGCGCCGGCGAGCAACGACTGGCGCTCAACGCGTTGATCGGCACGCCGCTTCGCCTGCACTTTGATGGCCACATTGCCTGCACCCACTGCGGGCGCAAGACCAACAAGAGCTTCGCCCAGGGCTACTGCTACCCGTGCTTCAAACGCCTGGCGCAGTGCGACACCTGCATCATGAAGCCGGAAACCTGCCACTATTTTCAGGGCACCTGCCGCGAGCCGGAATGGGGCGAGGTGCACTGTTTCACCCCGCACATCGTCTATCTGGCCAACTCCTCCGGGCTCAAGGTCGGCATCACCCGCAAGACCAACATGCCCACCCGCTGGATCGACCAGGGCGCCATCCAGGCGCTGCCGATCATGGAAGTGGCCAGCCGCCAGCAGTCCGGCTTCGTCGAGACGCTGTTCAAGGAGCACGTATCGGATCGCACCAACTGGCGCGCCATGCTCAAGGGCGAGGTCGAACCGCTCGATCTGATCAAGGAGCGCGATCGGCTGCTCGAGGCCGTTGCCAGCGGCCTGGACGCGCTACGCGACACCTACGGGGGGGAGGCGATTCGGTTACTCGATGAAACCCCGCTCGATATTCGCTACCCGGTCGAGTCGTTCCCCCGCAAGATCGCCTCGCACAATTTCGATAAGCAGTCGGTGGTCGAGGGCGTACTGAACGGCGTCAAGGGCCAGTACCTGATCTTCGATACCGGCGTCATCAACCTGCGCAAGTTTACCGGCTACCATGTAAGCGTTGACTCGCTTTGCTAGCCAGCCCGTGGCTAGTTGGCTAAGGTAAGAACAGCCTCAACCCCTGACCGGCCCGGCAGAGGCGGGCGGGGGCTCGGTGAACGTGCTCACTCGATTGCAAGCCTTCTGGCTGGCTCGGCCTTCCGGCGGACTCCAGCGTCTTCATTTGACGTGCTTCTCATTCGAAAGCGCTTTTAAAGCATTGCAAGGACGCCGTGATGCCCTGGTTAAAACTTCTTCATATCGCAGCGCTGGTGATTTGGTGCGGCTCGCTGCTGTATCTCCCGGCGCTGTTAAATCACAGTCTGGCGCTTCGCCGGGATGCGGGCTTTGCCCAGGGCACCCCGCCCATGCCGCGTTTTTTCTACAACACCGTTGCCACACCCGCCGCACTTTTGGCGATCGGCTCCGGCACCCTGCTGTTTCTACTTCATGACTTGATGGGCGGCTGGCTGATTTTGAAGCTCGGCGCGGTCGTGCTGATGGTGGCCGCGCACGGCGCCTTTGGCTGGCTAATTCTGCGCCTGGAAATGGGGATCTATCGCGGCGTCAAAACCGCCACGCTGCTGGGGCTTTTGTTGAGCCTGGTGGGGATCTTCGGCGTGCTGGGGTTCGTACTGGCAAAGCCCCTGGCGTGGGGCTAGGCGATGAGAAATAAAAGGTGCTTCAAGCGTAAACAGTGTGGCGTGGGCCGTGGGGCGGTGTCATTCGTCGACGTCGACGCCGACCGCGTGTTCGTAAACGAGTTGGCCGCCGAGCCAGCCGGCCAGCGCAATCAGGGCGCCGGTGACCAGCGATATCGCAAGCCCCCAGGGCAGAATGGCTTCCGGCGAATTCAGACGCAACAGCCAGTTCAGCGAGGCAAGCGAGAGCATCACCACGGCGACGATGGCATGGCTCCAGCCGGTGATCAAACGGCGAATACGCGACACCGTGAC
Source organism: Halomonas sp. PAMB 3264 (assembly GCF_031954245.1). Lineage (NCBI taxonomy): Bacteria > Pseudomonadati > Pseudomonadota > Gammaproteobacteria > Oceanospirillales > Halomonadaceae > Halomonas > Halomonas sp. PAMB 3264. The sequence continues at coordinate 2,335,285 of NZ_CP134866.1, read as the reverse complement.
CAGATCAATTATGCCGGCGATCGAGGCGATCCAGCCGCCAAAGGCACCGACGCCGGCAAGCCACAGGCCGCTGCGCTCCCAGAAGGGGTCACCCGTGTACCAGTAACCCAGATCGCTTGCGACCAGCGCCATCAATGCCGCCACCGGGAAGTGAATCATGACCGGATGAAGCGGGTGACCGGCCAGCGAGGCGCGGCTTTTTATGGAACGCTGCGGAGTGGATGCCATGGACACGTCCTGTGGGCAGACAAAGGGAAAAGAGTATGAGGGAACGTAACCATTCGGCGCCGCCCCCAAGGCGTATTCAACGCGCATCGCGACGGCGGGTCAACCTGGCCGCGTTAACGCTTTTACTGGCCGCGCCGATACTGTTGGCCGGCTGCGGCGGCGACCACTCGATCTTGAACCCGGCGGGGCCGGCGGCGCGCGATATCCGCCTGATCTGGTTCGTCATGCTGGGCTTCGGAACCGTCGTGTTCGTCGTCGTGATCGCGCTTTGGCTCTATACCTTCAAAAAGCGTTACGTTACCCGCACTCCCGCCCAGGAGCGGCGCATCGGCCGACGCTGGATCATCGGCGGCGGTATCATTCTGCCCACACTCACGGTCATTGCGCTTTTGATGTTTGGCGTGCCCACCGGCAAGCGCATGCTGACGCTGCCGCTGGACGAGCCGCCGGAGGTGATCGAGGTCATCGGGCATCAGTGGTGGTGGGAGGTACGCTACCCGGGGGCCGAAGGTGGTGAGGTCGTGACCGCCAATCAACTCATGATGCCTGCCGGCGAGCCGGTGGACTTTCATGTCACCGCCGCCGATGTCATCCACGGCTTCTGGATTCCGCGTTTGGGCGGCAAGATCGACATGCTGCCCGGGCGTATCAACCGCATTCGCCTGGAGGCCGACGAGCCCGGCGTGTTCGGCGCCCAGTGCGCCGAGCTTTGCGGCGTGGGCCATGCTCATATGAAGCTTCACGTCGAGGCGCTGCCGCGTGCGGAGTTCGACGCTTGGCTTGCCGCGCGCAGTGACGAGGCGCTGGCCGAGCTTGCCGCCCAAAACGCAGCCTTCGATACCGCCCGCGACAACTTCACTCGGTTCTGTTCTGGCTGCCACCAGGTGGCGGGTATCAGTGCGAGCAACATCGGCCCGAATCTCTCGGATGTCGGTGGCCGCGAAGCCTTGGGCGCCGGCGTAATGGCCATGGAGGAGGGCGCGGTCTACCAGTGGCTGAGAAACCATCAGACGCTCAAGCCCAGTAACCTGATGCCGCGACACGACGATCTGGATAACGAAACGCTTAGGGACCTGGGTGCCTGGCTGGAGACTTTAACCCCATGACAACCATCAATCGTCAAGCGACGCCCCAGGACCCGCAGGAGCCGGAGGATGGCCGCACGCTGCACGACGACCTGCACGACATTTGGGGCAACCCGCGCGGCATCAAGGCGCTGACCATCGTCAACCACACCACGCTCGGGTTACGCTTCATGATCACCGGGATGGCGTTTTTCCTGTTCGGCGGCATTTTGTCGATGCTGGTGCGCACCCAGCTCGCCACCCCCGACCAGAACTTCATGACCCCGGAGATCTATAGCCAGGTCACCACCATGCACGGCACGGTGATGATGTTCTTGTTCGCCATTCCCGTGCTCGAGGGGCTGGCGATCTACATGATTCCGAAGATGATCGGCGCCCGTGACCTGGTCTGCCCCAGGCTGACCTCACTTGGCTACTTCTGCTACCTTTTCGGCGGCATCATTCTGGCCTCGAGCCTGGTCATCGAAATGGCGCCCAATGCCGGCTGGTTCATGTACACGCCGCTTTCGAGCAGCGAGTATTCGCCGGGGCTCGGCTCGGATTTTTGGCTGTTGGGCATCACCTTCGTCGAAATCTCGGCGCTCTCTGCGGGGGTCGAGATCGTCGTCTCCATATTGCGCACCCGCACCCAGGGCATGGCGCTGCACAAGATGCCGTTGTTTGCCTGGTACATTCTCGCCATGGCGCTGATGATCGTGGTCGGCTTTCCACCCTTGATTCTGGGCAGCATTTTGCTCGAGCTCGAGCGCGCGGTCGGCATGCCGTTTTTCCAGGTGGCCGGTGGGGGCGATCCGCTTTTATGGCAGCACCTTTTCTGGCTCTTTGGCCACCCGGAGGTGTACATCATCTTCCTGCCCGCCGCGGGCATCATTTCCACGCTGATTCCGGTATTCGCCGGCCGGCCGATCGTCGGCTACGGCTGGGTGGTGTTCGCCATCATCGTCACCGGCTTTATCAGCTTCGGGCTCTGGGTGCACCACATGTTCACGGTGGGGATCCCCCAGCTTGCCCAGGCGTTCTTTTCGGCGGCGAGTATGCTGGTGGCGGTGCCCACCGCCATTCAGGTGTTCGTGTGGCTGGCCACGCTGTGGCTCGGTAAACCGAAATTCAAACTGCCGATGCTCTGGGTGTTGGGCTTTTTGATCATCTTCGTCTGCGGCGGTTTGACCGGCGTGATGCTGGCGCTGGTGCCGTTCAACTGGCAGGTACACGACACCCACTTCGTGGTCGCGCACATGCATTATGTGCTGGTCGGCGGCATGCTCTTTCCGCTGATGGCGGGCTTCTACTACTGGCTGCCGCTGTTCTCCGGGCGCATGCCATCGGAAACCATCGGTCGCTGGGGCTTCTGGCTCACCTTTTTGGGCTTCAACGGCACGTTCTTGATCATGCACTGGACCGGGCTTCTGGGCATGCCGCGGCGTATCTACACTTATGAAGCGGGCAACGGTTGGGAGATCTTCAACCTGCTCTCGTCCGTTGCCAGCTTCGTGATGTCCGCCGGCATCGCCATGGTGTTGATCGATATCGCGCTGCACTTTCGCTTCGGCAAGCCGGCCAAACACAACCCCTGGGGCGCGGATACGCTTGAGTGGGCCAATACGATGCCGCCAAGCGCTTATAACTTCGTAAGCCTGCCTAACATCGAAACCCGCCACCCGCTGTGGGACAACCCGGATTTACCGCGCACCATGGCCGAAGGCAAACATGGCCTGGCGGTGGCGAGCCACGGGCGGCGCGAGATGTGGGGATCTGATTCCATCACCGGCAAGGTGCGCGAAATCGTTCACCTGCCGGGCAACTCCTGGTGGCCGTTTCTGGCCGCGCTGGCGCTGGCCGTGGTGTGTGTCAGTCTGCTGACGCGCCTCTACCCGGTCGCCGCGGTGTTCGTCATCGTCGCCGGGGTGTTTTTGCTGCGCTGGGCCTGGGAGAACGGCGCCCACCCCAAGGCCGCCCCGGACGCCGAGGTCAAGGAAGGCGACCCGCCCCTGCATTCGCGCACCATGAGTGGGCCTGGCGTCTGGGCGATGGCGACGTTCTCGATCGCCAACGGGTCGTTCTTTCTTTCGTATCTTTTCGGCTGGTTCTATCTCTGGACCGTCTCACCCGAGTGGCGCATGCCCGAGGTGTCGCCGCTTTCACTGCTGGTGCTGGTCTGCGCCGGCATCGCGCTCACGGTGGGCGCCGGCGTCATGGAGAAGCTGGTACGCGGGCTTCGCGCCCGCCGCGATAGCGGCCTGATGGGCGGGTTTTTCATCGCCGCGCTGCTGGGCGCGGTGCAGGTGGGGCTGGTGCTCTGGTCGCTGCTGAGTGCCGGGCTCGAGCCTACCCAAACCAGCCACGATGCGATTTTGCTCGTGGGGCTGGTGTACGCGCTGTTCCATGGGGCGCTTGCGATGATTCTCACCGCGATGCAGGGGTTTCGCGTGCGCTGCGGCTACGTGGGTGCCCACGCGCCCTTCGAGCCGGCAGTGGTGGTGCAGCTTTGGCGCTACAACCTGGTGACGTTCTGGGTGCTGGTCGGCGCGCTCGGCGTGCTGCCCCGCGTAATGGGAGGCTAGATGATGCCAACCGCGTTCAAGCGACTACACCTTGGCCATCCGGCGCATTTGATCGTCGGGCTCACGCTCTGGAGTATCTGGTTCGTGGCGGTGTACGGCGGGCTGTCGGTGGCCTGCGCCGTAGCGCCGCCGGCACCGGATCAAGGCTCACTGACTGGCCTCAACCTGGGGCTTGGGCTTGTCAGCGTCGCCACCACTGTCTTGCTTTTCTGGCTTGCCTGGGCCGGCTGGAAGGTAGGCCGCGAGCTTACCGGCCGGCCGCGCTTTAACGCGCTGGTCTCCGCTGGGCTCTATCTCTTCTCCGCCTTTGGGGTGGTCTTTACCGGCATGCCGATCATCGGCGTGCCGCCCTGTCTGTAACGCCGGTGGGGCGATCGACGCCATGAGCGATAGCGCGCCTGCCGGCTCGACCGCGCTTTTTAGTCTGCACGGCATGTGGTGTACCAGCTGCGCGCTTGCCGTCGAAGGCGTTTTGAAGCGCGCACCCGGCATTACCCAGGCAAGCGTTCACTATCCCACCGCCACGGTGTACGTACAGGGCGAGGCACAGGCCATCGCGCTTGCAACTCTTGCGCCGCGGGTCTCGCGCATCGGCTATCGGCTGGGCGAGCTCGAGGCGGTGCAGGACGCCGCCGAGCGGCTCGAACAAGAGGGGCGCTACCTGAGTCTTCGTTTGGGGGTCGCCGCGGTGTTCGGCATGTGGACGATGCTCGCCTCGATTCTGATCTACGCCGGCGCCGTACCGGCGGGGCGTATCGAGCTGGTCATGGCCTGGGTTTCCGGCGCCTTTTCGCTTCCCGTGGTGCTCTACGCCGGCGTGCCGTTCTACCGCGCCGGGTTTCGTACGCTGTTGGCCCGCCGGCCAGGCATGGACGTGCTGGTGAGCCTGGGCGTGCTGGGGGCGATGGCGGTGTCGGTCTGGCTTCTTGGCCAAGGGTCTGTCGAGGTGTACTTCGATACGGCCGTCATGCTGATCGCGCTCTTGCTGGTCGGGCGGCTGGCTGAAACGCTGTGCCGCCAGCGGGGCCTGAAAGCCTTCGAGGCCTTGGCGCTGGCGCCGGGCGATGTGACGCTCGAGCGGGAAGGGCAAATCGCGTCGCACCCGCTGAGCGCAGCGTGCATGAACGATGTTCAACGCCTGGCGCCGGGCGAGACCCTGCTGCTCGACGGTGAACTGATGAGCGCCGGCTGGTTCGATACCGCCACGCTCTCCGGTGAAAGCGTACCGCGCTATCTGGTCGCGGGCCAGCGGGTTTACGCCGGCTACCGCTTCATCGAGGCCGACGGCGAAGTGGCCCTTCGGCTTCGGGTAAACGCTACGCCCGGCGAGCGGCGCCGGGATCATTTGTGTGAGCAGATGCGTCTGCTGCAAACCCAAAAGGGGGAGCTTCACAAGCTGGCCGACCGTTTCGCGGCCTGGTTGAGCCCTGTCGCGCTGGTACTTGCGCTAATCACGCTGCCCGTGGCCTTCATGCTGGGCGCAAGCCTTGATGAGGCGGTGGTACGAGCGCTTTCCGTGCTGGTGGTCGCCTGTCCCTGCGCGGTGGGGCTGGCCGTGCCGCTGGCAACGCTTGCCGGCAGCGACCAGGCGCTGCAGCGCGGCGTGGCCCTGCGAGACCCCGGCGCGTTCGAGACGCTGGCCCGAGTGCGTGCGGTGGCCTTCGATAAAACCGGCACGCTCACCGCCGGCCGCCACCGGGTCGTTCACGCCGAGTGCCGCGATGCGCTCGGTGGTGACTTTCATCGAAAGCTCGCCGCCGCCACCCGGCAAAGCGAGCATCCGCTGGCCCAGGGGCTGTTGCGCTGGGCGCTTGAAAGTGGCGATAAACAGAACGAAGAGGAGGACGCAAGCCGCGTGGTGCGCCTGGACGAAGTCGCCGGCGCCGGGCGGGTGATCGCTTTTGAGCGCGGCGAGCGCTGGTGGATGGGAAGTTTGGGCTGGCTTGGCGAGCGCGGCGTCACGCTTGAAGGTGCGGCTCATCAAGCCGACCATGCCTTCGCCTCCCAGGTGGTGGTGGCCGATGAGCGCGGGTGGCTGGCGACGTTTTATCTCGCCGACCCGCCGGTGGAGGATGGCCGGGCGAGTGTTCGCGCGCTGCAGGCGCAGGGCTATCTCACGGCGCTGATCAGCGGTGACCGCCAGGGCGCGGTGAGCTGGCTGGGTGAGCAGGTGGGTCTGGCGCCCAACGCGTGCTACGCCCAACGCTCGCCGGAGGCGAAAGCGCGGCTGCTGGCGGGGCTTGCGTCACCCACGCTTTATGTGGGCGACGGGGTCAACGACACGCTGTGTCTGGCCGCCGCGGGTGTGGGCGTTGCGCCCATGCAGGCAAGCGATGCCGCCCGTGAAGGGGCGGCGGCCCAACTGTTGCGACCCGGTATTGGCGGCGTGGTACAGCTACTGCGCCTGGCCAGGCGTACCCGCAACGTCATGCTTCAGAACCTGGTGTTCTCGGCGGTGTACAACACCCTGGCGCTGGGGCTGGTCATCGTCATGGCGGTGCCGCCGCTGGCGGCGGTGCTGGCCATGGCGGCGAGCTCTTTAAGCGTGACGCTGAACGCCGCCCGGCTCGCCTGGGCGCCGGTCGACGGTGACCCTGCAAAGGGCTCGCCATGAGTCGGGTCATCGTCTGGGTCGAGGCTCAGCTTCTATGGCTGGTGATGGCGGTGGCCGCGCTGGGGCTTTTGTACCCGGCGGCGGGCGTGGCGCTGGCGCCGCTGATTGGTCCGCTGCTGGCGCTTTTGATGTTCGTCATCAGCCTGACCTTCGATGCCCATCAGGTCGGCGCGGTGCTGCGCCGCCCCTCGCGGCCGCTGCTGGCGCTTTGTCTGGTGTACGGCCCGATGTCGCTACTGGGCTGGCTGACCGGGCGGCTCTTTTTCGGCACCGGGGCGCTCGCCGCGGGGCAGACGCTTCTAGGCACGCTGCCCACCGACGTGTCATCACCGCTTCTGGTGCTGATGGCGCGGGGCAACGTGGCGATGGCGGCGGTGTTCAACGCGATCAATACGGCACTTTCACCGCTACTGGTCCCGCTGCTGTTTCTCGCGCTTACCGGCATCGAGCTCGACGTGCCGCTTTTCGCCATCGTGGTCGAGCTTTTACTGATCGTTTTCGTTCCGACGCTTCTGGGCGTGGCGCTGCGCACCCGGTTCAGCACAACGCTTGCCCGCTTTGACGACCGCTACGCGGGGCTGGGCTCTATCCTCTATCTGCTGATACTGCTGGCGGTGGTGGGGCCCAACGCCGCGACCATTCTGGGGTACGGCGCCTTTGCTCTGGTGATCGCTGCCGCAGCGCTGTGTTTGAACCTGGCAGGTTACGCAGTGGGCACGGCGTCCAGGCTGATCACCAATGAGCGGTCAGAGGTGGTGGCGTATCTCTTTACCACGAGCAAGAAGGAGTTCAGCATTGCGGCGGCGTTCGTCGCGGCCTCCGGGCTTTCGCCGGAGATCGCCATTCCCGCGGCGTTTTTCGCCGTCATCCAGATGATTACCTCGCCGCTGGCGGCCAGACTGCTCGTCCGTCGCCCCGCTAGCGCTTGGGTGAGCGATAAGCGCTAGCAGTAGCCCAGCGCCTCGCCCAGCCTTGTGGCGTGCTCTTTTACCCAGCGCCGGTCGATCGCGCCCCAGCTCTCGATCACGTAGCGGCCGATGTTGTGCCGCTCGCCTTCCTGGCCCTCAAAAACGCAGACGATATCGAGCTCGTCGAGCGACTTGATCGTGTCCTGAGCGGTGCGCCGGGGCATGCCGGTGGCCTCGATCAGTGCCGGCACGCTGGCCACGCCCTGGTCGATCAGGTGGGCCACGTAGAGGCGGCGGTAGAAACTCGATCGGGTCTTGCTCAAGGGCTGCTTACTCGAGGGCTGGGTCATAAGGCGTTCCGGCTCGGTGGTTCAAAGGGGTGATATCAGGAATAAGTGAGCGTCGTCACGCGGGCGTCATCAGGCTGTCACCTGCGGCGCGCAACGTGGAAGGGTGAACGTGCGCCACGTTACCAACCGCCGGAGGGATCACCATGGTAGAGACGACCCATCGCGCCGCGCCAGAGAGCTACGCTCGCCCGGCGCAAAAGGAGAAGCAGGGCCGCCTGCGTCAGTGGCTCACGCTATTGCTGTTAGTCTACTTTCTGATCTGCGCGGTATCCATCGTCGGCGACGGCTTCAAGCTCGCCACCGGTGATCACGCCGAGCGCTTGTTCGAGTTCGCCACCAACCCCTTCGTCGGCCTGATGGTCGGCATCGTCGCCACCGCCTTGATCCAGTCGTCCTCGACGGTGACCTCGGTGATCGTTGGCATGGTGGCCGGGGGGCTGCCGGTCGCGGTGGCGGTCCCCATGGTCATGGGGGCGAACATCGGCACCACGGTGACCAATACGCTGGTGAGCCTGGGCCACGTCAACGACAAGAACGAGTTTCGCCGCGCCTTTGCCGCCGCCACCGTGCACGACTTCTTCAATCTGCTGGCCGTGGTGATCCTGCTCCCCATCGAGATCCTGTTCCACCCGCTGGAGCGTATGGCCGGCGCCGTGGCCGGCGTTTTCTACGGCGATGCCGATCTTTCGCTGGATAACGTCAATATCGTGGGCCAGCTGACCCAGCCGGTGACGGACACGGCAGGCCAGCTGGTGGCGAGTTTGCCGGCGGTGGCCGGCGGTATCGCCTTGATCGTCATCGGCGTGGCGCTGATTTTTCTCTCCATTCGCTACATCGGCAAGCTGTTGAAGACGCTGATGGTTGGGCGCGCCAGACAAATCATGCTCAGCGCCATCGGCCGCGGGCCGTTCACCGGTGTGGCCTCCGGGGCGCTGGTGACGATGCTGGTGCAGTCGTCCTCCACGACCACCAGCCTGATGGTGCCCATGGCCGGCTCTGGCGCGTTCACGCTGCGCCAGATCTATCCGTTCACCATCGGCAGCAATATCGGCACCACCATGACGGCGCTGCTGGCCGCCACGGCGATTTCCGGTGCCACGGCGCTGTTGGCGCTGGAGATCGCCCTGGTGCATCTGCTTTTCAATCTGTGCGCCGTGCTGATCATCGGCGGACTGCCGTTTCTGCGTCTGCTACCGGTGAAAGGGGCGCAGTGGCTGGGCCGGGTCGCCGCCGAGCGCAAGGCGCTGGCCGCCGGCTGGGTGCTGGGCGTGTTCATCGCGCTGCCGGCCCTGCTGATCGCTGTTACCGTACTGTAAGGAGGGCGCCATGAGTATTGAACAAGGTTCCAGGCCAAGCCTGCACACCACCTCGACCGCCGAACTCAAGGCGATGTTGAACGACTCGGTGGAGATCATCGACGAAATTCGCGCTGAGCTCGACGCCCGAGAAGCCCAGACTCAGGAGCTCGAAAAGATGGACACCCTGATGGTCGAGGCCCGGCCGAAGCTTCAGGAGATCCGCGGCTTCTTCGCGCTGGTGCTCGACGAGCTCAAGGCGCGGCGCGGCCCGAACCGTTAGCGTTGGTTAGTCGAACAGGTCGCCCTGAGTACGGGGTGGCCTGAAGTCGCGCGTGTTGAGCCCCTGCTCGGCGCGGGGCTGCATGCCCCATTGACGGCTGGCGCGCTTGAAGCGCTGCTCGATCATGTCGACGAACACGCCTTCACCGCGAAAGCGCTTGCCGAACGCCGCCTCGTTGGTCTTGCCGCCCCGGCACTGGCGAATCAGGCTCATCACCTTGTCGGCGCGCTCGGGGTAGTGGGCCACCAGCCACGCCTGGAACAGCGGCGCGACCTCGCGGGGCAGGCGTAGAAGCATCCAGCTCGCGGTGCGCGCGCCGGCGCCGCGGGCCGCCTCGATCAGCCGCTCGATTTCGTGGTCGGTCAGCCCCGGTATCACCGGCGAGATCAACACCCCCACCGGCACCCCGGCGGCGCTGAGTTCGCGAATCACCTTCAGCCGCGCCTGGGGCGAAGCCGCTCGCGGCTCCAGGGTGCGCTTCAAGTCGCCGTCCAGGCTCGTCAGACTCACCAGCACCCGTACCAGTCGGTGCTCGGCCATCTGTTTCAAAAGATCCAGATCGCGCAGTACGAGGCTTCCCTTGGTCACCAGCGTGACCGGGTGGCGGCATTCGAGCAAAAACGCGAGCAGGCTCCGAGTGGTGCGGTATCTAGCCTCGATCGGTTGATAACAGTCGGTGTTGCCGGACAGGTTGATCGGCCGGCAAACGTAGCCCGGTTTCGCAAGTTCGTCGCGCAGGTGCTCGAGCATGCCGGTACGCGCGATCAGCCGGGTTTCGAAATCGAGCCCTGGCGACATGTCCCAGTAGGCGTGCGAGGGCCGGGCGAAGCAGTAGATGCAGCCATGCTCGCAGCCGCGGTAAGGATTGAGCGAGCGATCAAAGGAGAGATCCGGTGAGCTGTTCCACGCAAGCGCGCTCTTGCTTGGCTCCTCGCGTACCTCGGTGGCAAGGCTTAAAGGAGCGTGCTCCTGCCACCAGCCGTCGGATTCCTCGACGCTGACACTCGGCGCAAAGCGGTTGTGCGGGTCGAACGTTGCCCCGCGGCCCTTGTGAACGACACTGCCCCGGGGGAGGGCGCGTGAATCCGACATGACGCTATCCGATCGGCAATAGGTTGACTGTATGAATATACACTATATTACCGCTCGTGCTAACGACAACCGCTGGCCGTGGTGAACGGAGTGTCACTGAAATCGCGCTAAACGTTCATCCCGCTGTCATCTGGCGTGGCTAATTTAAGTCTCTCTTAATCAATGACTTGGATGAACAGCATGGTCGCTTTCAAACGCTGCGCGCTCGCGCTTGCCTTGGGTGCCGTTTTTGCCACGCCGGCGCTTGCCCAACAACACAGTGCCAAAAACGTCATTTTGATGATCACCGACGGTGCGGGTATCGAAACCTTCCGCGCCGCCAGCTACTACCGCCACGCAGTGCTGGGTCAGGAAGTGTACGACGACTTCGACACCCAGGTTTTCGCCGCTACCTACCCGCTGACTACCGCCACCGAGCCGACCATGAGCGACGAAGGCAAGGTCGAGTTCGACCCTGCCGAGCTCTGGAGCGATGAAGCGGCCGAGGGCGTGGGCTTCGAAGGCAAGCTGGGCGACTACGACAGCTATTTCGCCGGCTACAACTACGCCCGTGAGAACTTCACCGACAGCGCCGCCGCCGGCACGGCGTTGGCCACCGGCCAGAAGACCTACAACAGCGCCATCAACTGGTCGAACAACGACGAGCGCATGAAGCACATCGGCGAGTACGTGGTCGAAAGCGGTCGGGCGCTGGGCGTGGTCAGCTCGGTGCAGCTGAGCCACGCGACGCCCGCCGCGTTTCTGGGCCACAGCCCTAGCCGCAACGAATACGCCGCGCTGGGTGAAGAGATCATTGACTCGGGCCTTGCCACCGTAGTGTTCGGCGCCGGCCACCCGTACTTCGACGACGCCGGTAACGCGGTCGACAATCCGGACGAAGACGCCTTTCGCTACGTGGGCGGCGAAGCCACCTGGCAGCGTGTGCTCGACGGCGACACCGATTATCAGCTGATCGAAAGCCGCGACGACTTCGAAGCGCTGGCCAACGGCGAGCTAACGTTGGATGGCGACAAGGTGTTGGGCGTGGCGCAGAACCACGCCACGCTGCAGTTCAACCGCCCGGGTGTGGAGGCTGGCAACCTGATCGAGAACGTGCCGAGCCTGCCGACGCTGACCCGCGGGGCGCTCGAGGTGCTCAAGCAAAACGACGAAGGCTTTTTCCTGATGGTCGAAGGCGGCGCCGTCGACTGGGCCGCGCACGCCAACAACCTGCCGCGCCTGGTCGAGGAGCAGGTCGATTTCAATGAAGCGGTGGAAGCCGCGGTCGAGTGGGTCGAGGCGAACAGCGACTGGGATGAGACGATGGTCATCGTCACTACCGACCACGGTAACGGCCTGCTGCAGGGCCCGGATTCGGACCAGAACGCCTACAGCCCGATCGTAAGCCAGGGCGCCGGCGCGCTGCCGCTGGTGCGCTGGCACTCGGATAACCACACCCGCGAGCTGGTGCCGCTTTACGCCCAGGGCGCCGGCGCCGAGTACTTCCTCGACGTGGCCCAGCGCGATGAAGGCCTCTCCACCTACGGTGTGGACGAAAACGCCCAGCAGTGGGTGGACAACACCGATGTGTTCCGCGCCGCGATGAGCGCGCTCGGTATCGACGAGGACAGCGACACGCCGTAACGCCCCAGTGCAGGCACCAAGCCCCCGGTGAGTAATGGCCGGGGGCTTTTTTGTGCGTGTTTTAGAACGCGTGCGATGAACGTATGCTGACGGTTTTGCCGGGAGTCTCTATGCGCGCGTTCTCGATCATCGCGATTCGCCTTCTCGCCGTCTATTTCGTGGCCCGCCCGCTCATGGCGCTGGCGTCGTCGCTGCCCACGGCCTTCGCCACGGCAGAGGCGTTCGAAGACTGGCGACTACTGTTCTCCGCCAGTCTCGTGCTGCCGTGTTTGCTGGGCGTGCTTTTATGGTTCAAGGCGCCCGCGCTTGCGCAAAGGCTTCACCCGAATGAGTCGGCGTCTGACAGCGTGGTCGGGGAGGCGGGGCTCGTGCGTGCGGGCAGCTTTCTCATCGGCGTGTATCTGGTGGTACAGCACCTGAGCAGTCTGCTTTCCCGCTGGCAGTGGGGCGGGGGGCTCGACATCGGCTCGCTCGCCGCGCTCCTGATCGGCCTGGCGCTGATACCGGGAGCCAGCGCCATGGGGAAATTGTTCAAGCGATTGCGGGAATTTTAATGGGCCTGGGAACTCGCCATGCGCTCGCGTGTCGATTTGGGTAAGATAGTACGCGCTACATCTTTGGTATAAGAATGATGGGCTTGTAAAGTCACTGTCGTAAAAGGTCACCGCCGTTTGAGCCCGCGGCATCAGGTCACCGACATTGGTTAAAGAGGTCGTTAGTCATATGAGAACTCCCCATGACGTGCTCAACGAGTGGATGCAGGCAATCAACAACGCCGACGTCGAAGTGCTGCTCTCGCTCTACGATGAGAACGCCGTACTGATTCCCACCTTTTCCAACCGTATTTCCAACACCCGCGAGAAGCATCGCGACTACTTCGAGCGTCTGGGCGCGCGCCCGGGTCTGAGCATCACGCTGCACGAAAAGACCCTGATCGTTCAGGAAGTCTCCGAGACCGTTGCCGCGCTGACCGGCCTCTACAACTGGCGTTTTGAGGTCGAAGGCGAGCTTCTGAACTTCGAGGCGCGCTTTAGCTACGTGGTCGATCTGTCCAGAGAAGCGCCGATTCTGCACCACCACTCCTCGCAAATTCCGCGTATGCTGTAAGGTTTACGGCACCCGAAAAACGCCAGGCTATTCGAGCCTGGCGTTTTCATTTTTAAAGGTTTTATTCATGTTCGAGCTTCCCGCTCTTCTCATCATCGACATGCAGCGCGGCATGAGCGACCCCGCTGCAGGGGCTCGCAACAACGCCTGTGCCGAGACGAACATCGTGCGGCTGCTCGGCGTGTGGCGTGATGCAGGTGCCCCCGTCGTTCACGTACGCCATATCTCCCGCTCGCTGGACTCTCCCTTCTGGCCGGGACAAGAGGGCGCCGAATTCCAGCCGGCACTGGCGCCATGGGAAAGCGAGCACGTGGTCGAGAAGAACGTTCCCGATGCCTTTGTCCATTCGGGGCTCGAGCGGTGGCTTCGCGTGCGCGATATTCAGCGTCTCGTCGTCGTGGGTGTCAGCACCAGCAACTCGGTGGAGGCCAGCGTGCGAAGCGCGGGTAATCTCGGCTTCGATGTCACGGTCGTTCATGACGCTACCTTCACCTTCGCCAAACGCGATTATGCCGGGGTGGAACGCTCGGCTGACGAGGTTCACGCCATGTCGCTTGCGAATCTGAATGGGGAGTACGCGCGTATCCGCTCGACCGAAGAAATGCTCGATGAGGCGTTAGAAGAATGATTGAACTGGCAATGGCGGGAATCTCCCTGTTTGGCTTGGGTGACTGGACCTGTACCTCGAACAATGTCTACCCGGACGGCATGGAAGAGCACATCGAAAGTCGCGTCACGACACGAAAAGATCTCACCTATGAGGAAACGCTGACGCTCGACTATCGAACGAGCAGCGTTCCGGGAAGCCATTCGCGTCTGCAGGTCTTCATCACCGGGCATAAGGACGTTGTCGGCCACACGTTCATTGCCTACCCCGAAGAGATAGAACTCGTTCCTCGCACGGATGAGCTCAGATTGTTTTCGCCCGAGTTTCTCGAAGCAAGCCGCGCTTTTTATCTCGAGCCTTCGGCGCCGATCGAAGTGGTCTCCCGCGATGAAGACGCCATGATCCTGCGCCTCAAGGAGTCCGGCGAAGAAACGACCTGCCAGGCAGTGAGCGCAGGGGCATAGCGTTTTTTTCAAGCGTTAGACCAGCCAGCGCCAAAGCGCTGCGCAGGCGATACCCACGGCGATGGACGCAAGCGGGCTTTTTAACGCGACCGCCACCAGCCCGGCGGCAAGGGCCGCGACGCGGGTGGCGTGATCGCCGTCGACGATCATCGGCGTCAGTATGGCGATGAGCACCGAGCTCGACATGGCGTCGATAAAAAGGCGCACGTTCGGTCCAAGCGTCAGTCGCGCCATGACGATCAGCCCCAGCACCCGCGAGCCATAGCCGACAAGTACCATGATCGAAATGGCCGCAAGCGACGACCAGACGGTCGGTGTCATCATTCGCTCACCTTCACGCTCTGGTATCGGGCAAGCAGCACCGCGACGCCCCCACCGGTCAGTGCCCCTACCATGACGTGCAGAAAGGGCGGCAGCCACCAGTACGCCAAAAGCGCGCTGGTGCCCGCCGCAAGCCAGGGCAGCACCATGAACGCCCGCGGCCGGTTGCCGATCACGATCACCAGCAGAAAGCAGAGCATGATCATATCCAGCCCGAAGCGCTCCGGATGAGTGATGCCGCCGCCGAACACGAGCCCCGCGCCGGTGCCCAGCACCCAGGCCGCCCAAAGCGCGATACCGCCGCCCAGCAAAATACCGACATTGCGCTCGCCCTGGTGGTATTTGGAAAGCGCCAGCGCCCAGTTCGAATCCGTCACCAGGAAAATGACCGCAAACCGCTGCCGGCGCGGTAAAGGCGCAAGCCAGGGGTAGAGCGAGGCGCCCATCAGCATGTGCCGAGTGTGAATCGCAAGCGTCGTACCCGCCAGTGCCAGCAGCGGCAGCGGCGCTTGCCAAAGTTCCAGCGCGGCGAATTGCGAGGGGGCGGCGAACACCAGCGCGCTCATCGACATCGCCTGCCATGCGGCCAGGCCATGGTGCGAGGCCGCTACGCCAAAGGCAAGCCCAAAGGCGATCGTGAAACACGCCAGCGGCAGCATCAGGCGGATGCCTTGCCACGTACCGGCGATATCGAGCGTTGTCTCGTTTTGTTGACCCATCATGGATTTACCGGCAATGAGAGAGATTTTTCAGTAAAAAACAAACAGGCCTGCTTGTTTTTATTTTTACATAAGTTTAGATTCGATAATGCATTAGCGCTTCAAAGTTTGAAACTTGCAAACGTTAAATACGTAATAACATAACATTAATAATGATGTTTAATTTGCTCCAGGAAACCTGACCATGAACTTCAAACGCACATCACTCGCGGTGGCCGTTTCTGCATTCGTCCTGCCCGCTTTAAGCGTCACGGCCCAGGCTGAAACGTCTTTCATCGCTAACTCGTTTTACGATCAGCAGCACCCCCATTCACGCTACGGCTATATCGAGTGGGCGGAGATGGTCGAAGAGCTCTCCGCGGGAGAGCTGGCGCCCGAGGTTTATACCGGCACGGTGTTACTGGCCCCTCGCGCCAACCTTCAGGGTATTCAGGACAACATCGTTCAGGTCGCGCACCATGCCGCGATTTATACGCCGTCCGAAATGCCGGTCGCCAACGCCGTGCAGGAGCTTGGCTTCAACTACGCCGATCCGCTGGTGAGCATTCTCGCCGTGACCGATTTCAGCATGAACAACCCCACCCAGCTGGCGGAGTGGGAAGATCTCGGTATCGTCTACCTGGGGGCCTACAGCACGCCGCCCTACGTCATGTTCTGCCGCGAGCCGGTGCGTAATCTCGAGGAGCTGCGCGGCAAGCGCATTCGCACCGCGGGTTCGACCGTATCAAATTGGGTGGAAGAGGCGGGCGGTACGCCGGTCAACGTGCCTTCCAGCGAAATGTACAGCGGCCTCGACCGCGGTTCGCTGGACTGCGCGACCAACGCGGCCAACGACCTGATCGACCGCTCGCTGTGGGAAGTGGCGGAGCACACCACGCTTTTGCCCACCGGCATGTACTGGTCTGGCCCACAGTGGGGCTTCAACGAAGGTTTCTGGGCCGGCTTGAACGATGAAGAGCGTGATGTCTTCAAACAGGCCACCGCTCAGGCCATGACGCGCATGGTGGTTCAGTTCATCGCTGCCGCGGAGTCCGCCATCGAAGAGGCGAAAGAGCACGGCAACAACGTCTACGAGCCGGAAGACGACCTGATGGCTTCCGTCGAAGCCTTCCGCGAAAAGGCGCTGTCCGGCGTTTACGACAAGGCGCGCGACGAGTACGGCGTGGAAGACCCCGAAGCGCTGATCGATGATTTCCTCGCCACCATCGACAAGTGGCAAACCCTGCTGGAAGGCGTCGATCGCACCGATGAAGAAGCGCTGGCCCAGCTTGCGATGGACGAAATCTACAGCAAGCTCCCGGCGGATTACGGTATTTATTGATTTGACGTAGAGTGGCTTTTTTCAAGCCAGCCAATATCTACAAGATCGATAAGGGACCGTCATGACGAAGCGACAGAATCAGGAAGAGCGTTCACGCAATACCCAGGCACGCGTGATGCAGGCAACGATCGAATGCGTGCTGGCCAAGGGCATACGTGACACCTCGACTGTGGATGTCGCTCGTCAGGCCGGGGTCTCTCGAGGGGCGCTGGTGCATCACTACCCGTCGAAAACGCTGTTGATGCAGTCGGCGCTGGAGGATTTGCTCAACCGCGAGGTCGAGAGCGTTCGCCAGCTGACGATCAGCGTGCGCGAGGGTAACTTCGATTTCGACAGCCTCTTGAGAGTACTTCATGAGCACTTCAAGGGGGATCTGTACATGGTGACGCTGGAGTATCTGAGCGCCGCGCGTACCGATCCCGACATCATGAAAGTGCTCATCCCCCTTGCAGCCAGGTTCAACGGTTCGTTGGAAGCCATCTGGGAACAGCTGGTGGCAAGCTCTCGGCATACGTCGCGGCAAAACCGCGTGGCGCTGAACGCCACGCTTTGCATGATGCGCGGCATGGGCGCGCAAAGCATTTGGCGCGACGACCCGGAGCTTTACCACGACATGCTGATTTTCTGGAGGGATGCCCTCATCGAGCTTGGCTTTTCATCTTCCCAGGCTATGACAAGAGAAACTGTATGATCGCGCGCATCGTTGAATCCTTGAGTCAATGGGTCGCCAAAAGCGCGCTGGTGCTGGCCGCGCTGTTTCTGATCCTGATGGCGCTTCACGTCACGCTGGACGTAGCGCTTCGCTTTTTCTTCGGCAAGTCCTTCACCGGTACCCTCGAGTTCGTCTCGTTCTATTACATGGTCGCGGTGGTCTTTCTGCCGATTGCCTACGTCGAGCTTCAGCGCGAGCACATCAGCGTCGATGTCGTGGTGGGGCGCCTGCCTGCCCGCGTGCAGCTGGCGTTCTACCTGTTCGCAGGCGCTTTGGGGTTGGTCTATTTCGGCATGCTTTGCTACCAGAGCTACCTGGACGCACTGCGGGCCACCCTGCGCCAGGAAACCGCCATGGCCAACTTCACGTTCTACCTGTGGCCCAGCCGCTGGGCGCTGCCGGCCGGCTTCGCCGCCATGTGCCTGGCCATTCTCGCCAACATGATCAAGGCAGTGCGACTGCGCCAAGCCCTGTAGGAGCAACCCATGAGTAATATCGAGATAGGCGTGGCAGGCATTGCCATCGCTTTGGCCTTGATCGCCTTGAGGGTGCCCATCGGCATCGCCCTGGGGCTTGTGTCGATCATTGGTATCGGCGAAATGACCAGTATGCGCGTGGCCTGGGGCATGATTTCCGCCACGCCGTTTGACTTCGCCGGTACCTGGGAGCTGACCGCCGCCCCCATGTTTTTGTTCATGGGGTATCTGTGCACCACGACCAACATGACCCAGGGGCTTTTTCAGGCGATGCGGCTTTACCTGGCGCGCCTGCCCGGCGGGCTTGCGGTCTCGAGCGTCATGGCCTCGGCGTTTTTCGCCGCCGCCTCCGGTTCGAGTGTGGCCACTTCTGCTGCCATGTCGCGCATCGCCGTGCCGGAAATGCTCAAGCACAACTACGACAAGGGCCTGGCCACCGGCACCGTGGCGGCGTCGGGTACGCTTGGTTCGCTCATTCCGCCCAGCGTACTGCTGGTGCTCTACGGGGTGTACGCCCAGGTCTCCGTGGGCCAGCTGTTCATGGCGGGCTTTCTACCCGGCGTGCTGTCGGCGCTTCTCTACATCGCGATGATCATGGTGCGTACCAAGCTCAACCCGAGCCTGGCAGGCGATGCCAACGTGCGCTCGAGCTGGTCTGAAAAGTGGGAGGCGTTCAAGAACATCTGGCCGCTGCCGCTTCTGATCGCGCTGGTGCTCGGCGGTATCTTCACCGGCATCTTCTCGCCGACGGAAGCCGGCGCCGTGGGTACCACCATCGCAGCGGTCATTGCGCTGGCACGGCGCACGCTCACCGTTGCCGCCGTGCGCGAGGCGGTGACGCAAACGGCGGTGAGCACCGCCAGTATCTTCATCATTCTGATCGGCTCGCTCTTTTTCACCCGTTTTCTGGCGATGAGCGGCGTGCCCTCGGCGTTTTCCGAGCTGATTCTTGGCGTGAGCACCGAGACCTGGTGGATCATTCTGGCCGTCGCCCTGATTTATCTGATTCTGGGCATGTTCATCGACTCGATCGGTCTTCTGCTTTTGACCCTGCCGCTGATTCTGCCGCTGGTGGAAGGGGCAGACCTTAACCTCGTCTGGTTCGGCATCATCGTCGTCAAGCTTTTGGAGGTTGGGCTGGTTACGCCGCCGATCGGTCTCAACGTCTACGTCATCAAGGGGTCGCTGGGTAACAGCGTCAGCCTGAGCGAAGTCTTCAAGGGCGTGAGCTGGTTCATCGTCATGGACATCGTTGCGCTGCTGCTCATCGTGCTGATTCCTGCGCTTTCCCTTTATCTTCCGCAGAAAATGTTTTGACGCCTTCACTTCAAGGAACTTCCATGTCTACGATTCGCTTCATCAACGCTAACGTCATCGATTCCCGCGCCGGCAAAGTGCTGAAAAACCACGAGGTGCGCATCAAGGACGGCCGTATCGACGCGGTCAGCGCCTCACCGCTCGAGGGCAGCGACGACCAAATAATCGACGCCAAGGGCCATTATTTGATGCCAGGGCTCGTGGATTCCCACGTCCACGTTACCGCGATCACGCCGAACTTCGCGCTGCTGGGAACGCTGTCGCCGTTCTACGTTGGCGCCAAGTCATCCGAGCTTCTTGAAGCCATGCTGATGCGCGGCTTCACCACCGTGCGCGACGCCGGCGGCGCGGACTACGGCTTGGCCAAGGCGGTGGACGAAGGCGCTCTGGCCGGTCCGCGCATCATGTACGCCGGGCGCGCGCTCTCCCAAACCGGCGGCCACGGCGACATGCGCGGGCCGGGCCAGCAAACGTTTGAGGGTTGCTTCTGCTGCGCGGGCCTTGGCCGCGTGTGCGACGGCGTAAGCGAAGTGCGCCAGGCCGCCCGCGACGAGATCCGCAAGGGCGCCACGCAGATCAAGATCATGGCCTCCGGTGGCGTAGCCTCACCCACGGATCGTATCGACAGCACCCAGTTCTCGCTGGAAGAGATCGATGCCATCGTCGAGGAAGCGACGGCCGCCAATATTCACACCATGGCCCACGCCTACACCGCTCGCGCCATCAACCGCTTGATTCCGCGCGGTGTGAAAACCATCGAGCACGGCAACCTGATGGACGAAGAGAGCTGCCGCCTGTTCATCGAGCACGACGCCTACCTGACGCCGACGCTGAGCACCTACGATGCGCTGGCGCGCGAAGGGGTCGAGGCGGGCATGGCCGAAGAGCTGCAGCGTAAGGTGTTCGAAGTGCTCGAGGCCGGCGGCAAGGCGCTGAAAATGGCCCAGGAGCACGGTGTGAAGATGCTTTACGGCTCCGACCTGCTTGGCCGCATGCAGGTCCATCAGCTCAACGAGTTCCATCTGCGCAAGGACGTGGTGCCCGCCGACGAGCTGATCCGCGGTGCGACCAGCCACGCCGCGGATGCCTACGGCTGTGTGGGCGATTTCGGCGAGATCATTCCCGGCGCCCGCGGCGATGTCATCCTTCTCAAGGACAACCCGCTCGAAGACATCACCGTTCTGACCAAGCCCGATGAACAGCTGATGCTGATCATGAAAGGCGGCGTGGCGTACAAGAATACGCTCTAACCCCGCCAAGGGATTTAAAAAGCCGCCGACGCGATTTCGCGTCGGCGGCTTTTTTATGTGTATCGGGCGACAATCCCCTCGTGCTGATCGTCTGTATACCTTCTTGCAGCGGGCAGGGCGCTGTGCCATAACATCAGACATCGCTAAACGTGACGCGCTGCCCGGGGCGCCGGTTAGCCATCACCCCACGACCTACAACAACAGCTATCAGGGGATCACTGTCATGCCAACGTTTCTCTACCGGCGCCTGGCGCTGAGTATACTCGTCGCTGTAGGCGCCTTGCCGCTCTCGGCGCTTGCCGCCAGCACGTTCGATGACGCCTTCAACGAGACCGTCTTTTTCGGCGATAGCCTGACCGACAGCGGCTACTACCGCGCCACCATCGGGCAGCTGCTGCCCATCCCGCCCGACCGGCTCGACCTCGTCGGCCGCTTTACCGATAACCCGGGGCCGGTGTGGGCCGAACACGTCGCCGCGCGCTACGACAGCAACGCCGCTCCCGCCAATGCCGGGGGCAATAATTACGCCGCCGGCGGGGCGCGGGTAGCCGCTTCTTCGAGCAGCCTGTTCGGCGCCGCTCCCGCGGTGAGCGATCAACTGGCAAGCTACCTGGCTTCGACCGGCGGCGTTGCCGACGGGGATGCGCTCTACGCCGTCTGGGGCGGGGCGAACGATCTCTTTACCGTAAGCAGCGGGGCGGACGCCGCAAGCGTCATTGGCAATACGGCCGTGGCCACCGCCGGGCTCATCTCTACGCTGCAAGGCGCTGGCGCCCGCCACGTGCTGCTTTTTAACGTGCCCGACCTTGGCTTGACGCCGCGCTTCAACGGCGACCCGGCTAGCCGCGCCGGTGCCACCGCGCTTGCCCGTCAATACAACGAGACACTTTATACCGCTCTGGCGGCAAGCGGCGTTGAGGTGATCCCGGTCGATACCTTCACACTTCTGCAGGAGGTCGCCGCCGCGCCCGGCAATTACGGGTTTACCAACGTCGTTGATCCCGCCTGCACGGTGCCGCTGCCGCTTTGCAATCAGGCCACACTGGTCGCGCCGAACGCCGGCGAACGTTACCTGTTCGCCGACGAGATCCACCCCTCGAGTGCCACTCATCGCATCATCGGCGAAGCCGTGGTATCACTGATCGAGGCGCCGCAGCTGCAGCAGCTGGTGACCCACTCGGCAGTGCTTAGTGGGCGAACCCGCGCCAATCGGGTCGCCGAGCATCTGAACGGCGCAACGCTTGATAACGGCGTGCGCTGGTGGAGCGATCTGCGTGCCGAGCGCCAGCAGCCGGGTTCGAGCGATTTGTATGATGCCAATACGCCGTCGGGGCTTCTTGGCGTGGACTGGTACCAGGACGGCGTCGTGCTGGGCGGGTTCGCCGGCTACGGCGATCAGGACGCCGACTTTGGCGGCGGTCGCGGAAGTTTTCAGCAACAGGCGTCGACGCTTGGACTGTTCACCGGCTGGTACACCGACAGCGCCTGGGCCAACGCTCAGCTGAGCTACAGCTGGCTCGATGTCGATACCGACCGCGACGTTCAGCTGGGCAGCGCCACTCGGCGCCACAGCGGGTCCACGCAAGGGCAGAACCTGACCGCGGCGATGAATGCCGGCGTCGATGTGGGCGCCTTCTCCGTTGCTGGAAGCGATATCAAAACCGGCCCCATCGCCGGGCTGACCTGGCAGCGCGTCGAGCTCGACGGGTTCGATGAAACCGAGCGCTCCTCGACGGCGCTTGCGTATCCCGACCGGGACGTCGATTCGCTCATCGGGCGGCTGGGCTGGCAGGTGCGGCGCGACGGGGCGACGTTCAACCCCTACCTGCAGGTGAGCTACAGCCGCGAGTTCGAAACGAGCGACGCTGGCCGCGCCACCCTGCAAACCCTGCAAACCCTGCCACAGCTGGGTGATTACCGCGCGCCCCGGCTCGATCTTGACCGCGACTATGTCGAGGTCGATTTAGGCGCCCGCGCGACGCTTGGCGGTTTCGACGCTCAGATTGGCGCCAGCGTCGATGTCGAGGACGCTGACAGCAGCGCGCTATTCTTGAGTCTGGGTAAGCGATTCTAATTCGGCAGGTGAGAGCGCTTTCGTCTCGGTGTCTTAAAGCGGCACGGCCACACCCCGCAGTGCGGTTGGATCATCGCACGACGGGGTGGAGCCGTTGGTACGCGGCAAAGTGAACCTACCGCTACACCTTGATATCGATACTGACCGCGGCCGTAGCAGTATTGGCGGTTGAGGTCGGCAGCAGTTGCCCGAGGGTCGAGTAGAGGGCGTGGGATTCGGCCCTGGCGAGCGAATGGCCGACCTTGTCCATCTCTTCTTCGGCTTGTTTGAGCTCGCGGCGCGCCTCTTTCTGTTCCTTGTGCAGGTAAATTTTTAGCTCGCTGGCCGCTTCCTGAAACGCCTTTTTCGCATCGGTCAGAATCGAGCGTAGCGCGTGTTCGCTTGCGCTAATGGTTGGGGTACGTTCGGCGACTGGCGGCGCGAATGAGGGGGCCTGCGCCAACATATCCAATGGCGCGAGCGACTCCTTTCGCTCCTGCTCCTGCGCTTCCAGTTGTTCGCTGTCGCTTACGGGCTCCTCGGCGGTAGCCGCCTCGGCGCTTTCGAGCGTCGCGTTGGCGGCCTCGACACCGCGTTCGGCGCTGCTGGCCTCAGTTTGCGCGTTCGCGTCGAGCGGCGCCGATACGCCGGCGTGACCACCTTGGGCCGCGTTGACCGTGGGCGTCATGGTGGGGCCGGCGCTCGCGCCACCGCCACCGCCACTGAGCTGGCGCGCCGCCGCACCCAGCTCCCGGGCAATGGATTTGAGTTCGCTGGCCATCGCCTTGAGCTGTTCCGGCGAGGCAAAGCGCATCATCGCTTTCAGCGACTCCAGCCGCTGCTTCAAAAAGCCTACCTTTTGCGACGCATTCTGCATCGCCGATTCCTTGGGGCTTGGCAGCGATGACAGCGCTTCGAACGCTTCTTTCTGTTTCTTTAGCCGTTTGGTCTGCGGGTCGTCCGGGTTGAGAGCGGCTACCGGCAAGGGTTGGCCCGTTACCCGCGCCGCGCTCAGCCCAGAGGAGGGCTCACGGCGAGTATTGATCATCAGGTTGGAAAATCCGATTTTCATGACCGATCACTCATTTTTATTAATAGAACCTATCGGCTGCTCCACAGATAACTTTATCAAGTTCACGGCTAACCGTTTTCGCCACTGCCAGGGACGTGGTCTGCGCGCCGCTGCCGCCGATGGCGAGCTGTGGGGTCTACGCGTCACATCGGTGCCTTCACCTGATGAAACACGGGACTTTATTGAAACTGCCTTGAAAGATCGGGTGACAGGTCACCGTTTTGCGTTTGCCGTTATCGATGAGGCCAGCGGTACCGTGCTGGGTACGACCAGCTATCACGACATCTTGCCTGAGGTGAAACGGGTGGAAATTGGCCACACCTGATATGCCAAACGCGCGCAGCGTACCCATATCAATACCACCTGCAAGCTGCTGTTGTTGACACATGCGTTCGATACGTTGGGTTGTAACGTGGTGGGCTGGCGCACCGACGACTTCAACTACGCAAGCCAACGTGCCATTGAGCGTTTAGGCGCGAAAAGGACGGTGTCATACGTGGGCACAAACTACGCCGCGATGGCACCATTCGTGACACGGTGATGTATAGCCTGCGCAGGGGAGAGTGGCCAGAGGTGTGCGCGCATCTTAGCGATTTGTTAAGCAGGCTACGTAGCTAATCAAAAGGGCGCTGGCTCTAGTGTACACACATGGAGATAGGACGCCCCTCGTAGCGACACAATCACATGTGCTTTAGGTCAGGCAAATTGAGAAGGCACGCGAATTTTGGATGGGCAGCCAAAATTCGCTTTGCCAGAATAGTATCAATGAGATAAATTTGATCCAGGCGGCTAGATAACCCCAATGAACGCGCCAGCACGTTCATTGAGGTTATGCAGCTGACTATATAATCACTCTTAAACACCAGCAATTACGTAGCTAGGATATAGTATGAATCAAGCAGAAATTATCGTGCTCGCAAACTCTGTTAAACACCGAAAGCACTGTGTTGCTGGAAAATGTATAAATACAGGGAATTGGATTCGCCCAGTGTCTAATGTAAATGGCGCTGAGTTAAGCCATGATCAAGCCAAATATCAAAACCCTTATGGTACGTTTGGTGTTAAACCTCTTCAAAGGATCAGAATGGGATTTTCGCAGTATGCTCCGCTTTCGCATCAACCTGAAAATCACCTGATTGATGGTAATTTGTGGCAGCAAAACTACTCGATTGGTGAAGCTGAATTACCAGCCCTCCTCGACACGCCTGATAACCTATGGGGTCAAGGTAATAGGGTGCAACACAACTTAATTACTATGGGGCTCCATAGTATTGATCAGTCCCTTTATCTTGTGCAGGTTGATAACCTTAACTTATATACTAAAGATGACGGTAAAAGAAGAGCTTCTTTTAACTATAACGGTAATCAATACGACTTAGCTGTTACCGACCCTAAGTTTGACTTAATTTTGAGTGATCAACGCGAAGTAAATGGTATACTTTGTATTAGCTTGGGTGAAGAATATCAAGGATATTGCTACAAACTTGTAGCCACAATTTTTTAAGGGCTTATATGAATATATATACAATCGGATTTACAAAAAAAAATGCCGAAACATTTTTTAAATTTCTAAAAGAATCAAATGTCAAAACACTTATTGATGTTCGTTTAAATAATTTATCTCAACTAGCTGGATTTGCCAAAAGAGATGACTTGAAATTCTTTTTAAATGAACTATGCGGTGCAGATTATGTGCACTCACCTGAATTAGCACCAACTAAGGATATTTTAAATGCTTACAAGAAAGGCGATATGCCTTGGGAAACTTATGAGGATAAATTCCTAAATTTGATGAGCCAGAGAAATATTGAAAAAAATGTAACGCCGGCATTGCTAGATCACGGCTGTTTTTTATGTAGTGAGCATGAGCCACACTTATGTCATAGAAGATTGGTAGTGGAATACCTTAATGAACATTCTGATTTAAATCTCAAAGTTAAGCACTTATTCTAATGGCAAACGTATTATTACTTTATCCAGCTCTTTTTAATTGTTATTCTAAGTTCGTTAGAAAGGTTGAAAAAATCACATCTAATTTAGATGAATGCACACTCGTTTATCTTCAAGATCCTAATGGGTTTATAGAAAAGTATTGTCAAAATTTCGACGTGTCGTTCAGGCAACAAGATGAATTGGAAGATGAAAGTATCACTCATGCGTTGATATTTGATGATGGTGAAGAATTCATAAAAGAAACAATAAAATTAAAAGCTAGTGGTAAACCGGTTAGGCGAATAAAGATTTCCATTACACGCGTTATAAATATTAAGAGAGAACCAGAATATCAAGATAAAAAAAGCACTCCCCACTATGAATATATAGGTAGAGGGTCATATTGGGGAAATCCTTATTCAATGCATGAGGAAGGGGAAAGCCGAGAAGAAGTTATCCGTAAGTTTAAATATGACTTTGATTATGAGAAGTTTCCAAATAAAGAAAAATCAGAGGTGTTCAAGCTCAAGGGAAAAAGGCTGGGCTGTTTTTGCAAGCCAGAAGCTTGTCATGGCGATGTTTTAGCTGATTTTCTTAACTCATGGGATGATGGAGAGTAAATGCTTAACAAAGCCGTCAAGAAGGGCTTAAAAAGCTTGGCTTTCGCTCATCTGTCTCGAATTATAGCCAATCATTTTTCCGCATTTTACGGCGACGCTATGCCATTTTGCATTAATCTGTCAGCAACCAATTTGGGTGTTTAAATGCAAACTGCCAGATCGATAGCAAAAGAAAGTGATCGCGATTTTATCTGGAGCGCGTATTCAAGCGCCTACCAAGAAGTGGTCGAGCGTCAGTTTGGCGTTTGGGGCATTAGACTTCAAAAGTCAGCTTTTGGTGAGAAGTGGCGCCAAGATGGTTTTGAAATCATGGCTTCAAACGGTATCTATTCAGGAGGCTTGTGGATAACAAGCGAAGAGGGATTTATTCAACTGCGAGATATATTTCTTGCGCCTGAATATCAAGGGCAGGGGATTGGAACGCAGGTTGTGCGTGAGGAACTAAAAAAGGCACGAGCGGCAAACATGCCCTTACGGCTCCGTGTTTTGAAACAGAGCTATGCTATCGCATTATACGAGCGGCTGGGTTTTACAAGGTGCGGGGAGACACCAACGCAATACTGGATGGAAGCGAGTTAACTAGCGGTCAGAATCAGCGCTGCGCCTTCAAAAAAGCCCCGGCTATTCAGCCAAGGCTTTTGCTTACCTTATGTCTTGCTTTTTAAAACTTTTTAACCTTTTTTCTTTGCCATCTTCTTACCACTTTCAGCCTGACCATCCTCTTCAGCACCGCCACTTGGAAAATGCCCCCGCACCAGCTCCAAAAGCCCTTGGGTCGAGGCATCAAAATCCGCCGCATTGGTATCAATACGCTCGCTGATTTCACCGGCAATACGCTTGCCAAGCTGTACGCCCCATTGGTCGAACGAGTTGATGTTCCAGATCACGCCCTGGACGAACACCTTGTGCTCGTAGAGCGCGATCAGCGCGCCCAGGTTTTTCGGCGTGAGTTCGTCGAGCAGCAGCGTGCTGGAGGGGCGGTTGCCGGGGCAGCTGTAGGGGTCCTGGCTGAGCTCCTGACCGGCGCTTTGGCTTCCCTCCATAAAGGCGTTGGCCTGGGCGAGCATGTTGGTTAAAAGCGCAAAGTGGTGTTCCTCCATGCCCGGTTCGGGCTTGAGCGAGGCGATGAAGTCGATAGGCACGTAGCGCGTGCCCTGGTGCAGCAGCTGGAAAAACGCGTGCTGGCCGTTGGAGCCGGTCTGGCCCCAGACGATCGGCCCGGTCTTGTAGTTGACCGGGTGGCCGAAGATATCCACCGACTTGCCGTTGGACTCCATGTCCAGCTGCTGCAAAAACGACGGCAGCTGATTGAGCGCCTGATCGTAGGGCACGATGGCTTGGGTTTCGGCGCCGATGAAGTTGATGTACCAGATGCCGATCAGCGCCATCAGCACCGGCATGTTCTGGGCAAACGGCGCTTCGATGAAGTGGCGGTCCATCTCGTGGGCGCCTTCCAACAGCTCGATGAAGCCCTCGAAGCCGATGGAAAGCGCGATCGGCAGCCCGATCGACGACCACATCGAGTAGCGCCCGCCCACCCAGGCCCAGAACTCGAACACGTTCTCTTCGCGAATGCCGAATTCCATCGCTGCTTTGCGGTTGGTGGAAGCCGCAATGAAGTGCGCGCCAACGTCGGCGTCATCCCCGGCGTTCTCCAGAAACCAGCGCCGCGCGGTCTTGGCGTTCAGCAGCGTCTCCTGGGTGGAGAAGGTCTTGGTCGAGACGATGAACAGGGTGGTGGCTGGGTCGAGCCGTGAGAGCACCTTCTGGATGTGCGTGCCATCGACGTTGGAGACGAAGTGGAAGTGCAGCTCCGGGTGGCGGTACTTCAGAAGGGCGCGCACCGCCATATTGGGACCCAGGTCCGAGCCGCCGATTCCGATGTTGACCACGTCCTTGATGGGCTTGCCGCTGTAGCCTTTCCACTCGCCGCTTCTGACCGCCTCGGAAAAGCGCTTGATCTGCTCGCGGGTGCGGGTGATCTCCGGCATCACGTCCTCGCCATCCACGTATACCGGCTCATCGCCCAGGTTTCTAAGCGCGGTATGCAGCACCGGGCGGTTTTCGGTCACGTTGATGATGTCGCCGGAGAACATCTGCGCCCGGCGCTGAACCAGCGCCGAGTGGTCGGCCAGCTCCAGCAGTTTGGTCAGCACGTCGTCGGAGACGTGATGCTTGGAGTAGTCCAGAAACAGCCCGCCCACGCGCAGGCTCATTTTTTCGAAGCGCTTTGGGTCGCTGGCAAAGTAGTCGCGAATGCGGTCGTGATGGGTTTTATCGCGCAGGCGCTCGAGGGCCTGCCAGGTGACGCTGCGGGTGAGTTGGAACATGGGCAGAAGTACCTTATTGAAAGCGCTGGCCGGTCAGTCGCCAGCGCGTATTTTTGTGTAAAAATACTACATAAAACACGGTGGAGCGCAAACGCCGGGCAAAAAAAAGCGCCTTTAACGTAATAAAACCAACCGTTAAGGCGCTTTTTCAATCATGTGAGCTTAGCTTGCCACGACCACCTGCGCCGCGCCGCGCTTCAAAAAGGCGTAGCTCACCGCGGTAATCAGCGAACCTATGATGATCGCGCCCAGGTAGAGCAGTACGGGGGTGATCGCGCCGGGGATCAGGAGCACGAAGATGCCGCCGTGGGGCGCCATCAGCTTGGCGCCGACCAGCATCGAGAGCGCGCCGGTCACCGCGCCGCCGGCGATGCAGCAGGGAATCACGCGCAGCGGGTCCTTGGCGGCGAAGGGAATCGCGCCTTCGCTGATAAAGCACAGCCCGAGCACGAAGGAGGCCTTGCCCGCTTCACGCTCGGCGGGGGCGTACTTGTAGCGCGCCAGAACGCTTGCGAGCCCCATGCCGATCGGCGGCACCATGCCGGCGGCCATGACCGCCGCCATCGGCCCATAGGTGTTCGAGGCGATCAGGCCTACTCCGAAGGTGTAGGCGGCCTTGTTGATCGGCCCGCCCAGGTCGACGCACATCATCGTGCCCAGCAAGAGCCCAAGAATGACCGCGTTGGTGGAGTCCAGCGACTCGAGATAGTTCTCCAGCGCCGTCAGCAGGGCGGCGACCGGCTCGCCGATGATGTACACCATCACCAGCCCCGTGATCAAACTCGCGACAAACGGAATGATCAGAATGGGCTTGAGCGACTCGACGCTTGAGGGAAGCTTCACGCCGCGGGTGACGGCCAGCGCCACGTAGCCCGCAAGAAAGCCGGCGAGAATACCGCCGATGAAACCGGAGCCGATGTCGGCGGCGAGCATCCCGCCGATCAGCCCCGGCGCGATGCCTGGCCGGTCGGCGATGGAGTAGGCGATATAGCCCGCCAGCACCGGCACGATCAGCCCCATGGCGCTGCCGCCAATCTGCATCAAGGCGGCGGCCAGTGTTCCGGGCTCCTCGAACGCCTCGATACCGAACACGAACGACAGCGCAATGATCAGCCCGCCCGCGACCACCATCGGCAGCATGAACGACACCCCGGTGAGCAGGTGCTTGTAAACACCTTTCTCCTTGAGGCTTTTGGTCTGGCTGGAAGCGGGGGCGGCCGCGCCGTCCTCTACGCTGGCCTCAGCCAGCGCCGCTTCGATGGTCACCTGGGGCTTTTTGAGCGCCGTGCCGGTGGAGGTGCGATAGACCCGCTTGCCCGCAAAGCGCGTGGGGTCGACCTCGATATCGCAGGCGAGGATCACCACGTCGGCCTGGGCGATCTCTTCTTCCGTGAGCTGGTCCTGAGCGCCGACCGAGCCCTGAGTCTCCACGCGAATCGCGTGGCCAAGCGCGCGGCCCGCCTCGCTGAGCGCCTCGGCGGCCATGAAGGTGTGGGCAACGCCGGTGGGGCAGGCGGTAACCGCCACGATGCGCTTGGCGCCCGTGCCCGCAGTGTCGGCGGGTTCGGCGTCGGCCGGCATTGGGGCCGGGGTGTAGAGCGGCGCCTCGCGCTTGGCGGTAGCGAGAAACGCGGCCGGGTCCGGCAGTGCCTGCTCGATGCTACCGTGATAAAGCCGCTTGCCTTCGAAGCGGGCCGGGTCCGGCACCTGCTCGGCGGCCACCACGATCAGATCAGAAGCGTCGATTTGCTCGCGGCTTGCCTGCTCGACCGGGGCCAGCGCGCCGTGCATCTCGACGTGCGCCTGCCAGCCAAGCCGCGTGGCGGCCTGCTCCAGGCGCCGGGCGGCAAGAAAGGTGGTCGCCATGCCGCTGGGGCAGTTGGTGATGAGAATAACGTTCATTGAAAGGCTCCCTCGGGACTACCGGCGTGCAGGCGCTCGACGTGAGTCTCTTGTTCCAGGGTTGAAAAGTCACGGGCATCGGGGTCGCCAACGCCTGGGTGGCGCACCGACTCCGCGGAAAGCGCCGTTGCAAAGCGAAGGGTCTGCTCTGGCGGCCACTGGCTGAGCAAACCGTGCAGCATGGCGGCCACGAACGTATCGCCGGCGCCCACGGTATTGACCGGGTGAACGCGCGGCGGCGTCGTGCGCCAGGCGCCCTGGGCGTTGACCCAGGTGACGCCGTGTTCACCCGCGGAGAGAAGTGCGTGGTCGATACCCGCCCGGTGCAGGCGCTGGGTCGTCTCAAGACGACGCTCGGCGGTGTCGAGCGGCTTACCCGCCCAGTCGGCAAGCTCCAGCTCGTTGGGCTTGACCGCGGCCGGAGCGATGTCGATGGCGCGTTTGAGCGCTTCATTGCTGGTATCGACCCAGAGCGGCACGCCGGTGGCCTTGAGCCGGCGTAACAGATCGCCGAACGCCTCGAGGTCGAGCCCCGGCGGCAGACTCCCGGCCAGCACCAGCGCGTCGAGCGGTGCGGCCTTTTGCGCGTTTTCCACCGTGGCGATCAGCGCGGCGATTGAGTTAGCGTCGACCGCGATGCCGGGGCCGTTGATGTCGGTGACCCGGCCGCTTTTTTCGGCCAGCTTGGCGTTGATGCGGGTTTCCCCCGGCACGCGCAAGAACGCGTCGGTCACTTTTAGCTGCTCAAAAGCGCGCTTGAACGGGCCGTCATTATCGGCGCCGAGAAAGCCGCCGACGATCACTTCATGGCCAAGCCCGGCCAGCACCCGCGCCACGTTGACGCCCTTGCCCGCGGCGTCGAGCTGGGCGTGATGCGGGCGGTTGACCGCGCCGGGTGCCAGCGTATCGAGCGCGAAGGCAAGATCCAGCGCCGGGTTGAGCGTCAGCGTCATGATCCGCGCCATCAGTTGGCCTCCAGCGCGTCGCGCACGTCACCCGCTGTCGCCTTTGAAAGCGCAAGTGCCGCGCTGCGTTTGGCTTCATCGAGGTCGAACTCGCGAAGCCGCGCTTTCACCAGCGGCACCTGGCGGGCGGTAACCGAGAGCTCGTCGACGCCCAGGCCCACCAACACCGGCACGGCGGCGGCGTCGGAGGCAAGCTCGCCGCACACGCCGACCCACTTGCCCTGGGCGTGGGCGGCCTCGACGGTCATTTGAATCAGGCGCAGCACCGCCGGGTGCAGGCCGTCGGCCTCGGCGGAGAGCGCCGGGTGGCCGCGGTCGATGGCGAGTGTGTACTGAGTCAAGTCGTTGGTCCCGATCGAGAAGAAGTCGACCTCGGCGGCCAGGCTCGGCGCCAACAGCGCACTCGAGGGAATCTCGATCATGACGCCCAGCTGTACGTCCGAGGCGCGCTCGGCCTCGGGAATTTCGCCCAGCAGGCGGTCGAAGATCGCCTTCACTGCGCGAAACTCGGCCACGTCCTTGACCATCGGCAGCATGATGCGAAGCGGGCGCGCGTTGCCCTGGGCGTCCGGGGCGGCGGCCATCAGAAGCGCTTTGAGCTGGGTTTCGAGCACCTGGGGCTCGGTCAGCGCCAGGCGAATGCCGCGCAGGCCCAGAAACGGGTTGTCCTCCTGGGGCACCGGCCAGTAGGGCAGCGGCTTGTCGCCGCCGACGTCCAGCGTGCGCGCCACCAGCGGCCGGCCGGCCAGCGCCTCGAGTGCCTGGCGGTACTCGCTGGTTTGGGTGGCCAGGTCCGGGGCGCTCGAGTGCGCCATGAACAGAAACTCGGTGCGCAAAAGGCCCACGCCTTCGGCGCCGCGCTCCACCGCGTCCGCCGCGTGCAGCGTATTGCCCAAATTCGCGGCGACCTCGACCGGGTGGCCGTCGCGGGTTCTGGCGGGCTCGAAGCGGCGCTCCCAGGCATCCGCTTCGCGCGCCTGGAGATCGAGCAGCTGCTGCTCGGCGCGGCTCAGGCGCTCCTCACTAGGCGAGGGCGTTACCCGGCCGCGGTCGCCGTCGAGAATCATCATGCTGGCATTGCCCAGCGCCATCACCGCGCGACCGGCGCCCACGACGGCGGGAATGCCAAGTGCCCGCGCCAGAATCGCGCTGTGGGCGGTGGCGCCGCCGCGTTCGGTCAAAAGGCCTTTCACCTTCGCGGTATCCAGGCGCGCCACGTCCGACGGGCCGACATCCTCGGTCACCAGAATGTAGGGGTGCGCCGGCGGCTCGGGAAGCTCGAAGTCGCACAGCACGCTGAGCACGCGGCGGCCTACGTCGCGAAGGTCCGCGGCGCGCTCGGCCAGCAGCCGGTCCGCCAGCATCTCCTGGGCGTGGGCGGCGGTGTCGATCGCCTCCCACCAGCCCGCCTCGGCGGAGCGGCCCTCACTGATCGCGTCCTTCGCGGCGTGATGAAGCTCCGGGTCGTCGAGCATTTCGGCGTGCATCGAGAGAATGTCGGCCACGTCACCACCGGCGGCGTTGCGCACCAGCGCGCTAAGCTGCGCCTTGCTCTGCTCGATCGCGGCCCACAGCCGCTCGCGCTCGATGTCGGCATCCGCGGCCTTTTCCGGGTAGTCGAACTGCGGTGCGCGCAGCACGAACACCGGGGCGATCGCAAGCCCGGGGGAGGCGGCCACGCCCTGATGGGGCGTATCCGGGGCAAGCGCAGGCACCGCTTTTTCCTCATGGTCGGCGGCGGCGGGGGCGGCGAACCCGCCGTCAAAGGGCGTGACCTTCTCGCCCAGGCCCGCTTCGATGGCGCCGGCCACGGCTTCGAGCGCGGTCTCGGCGCCTTCGCCTTCGGCAGAGAGCGCAAGCCACTGTCCGCGTCGGGCGCCCAGGCCGATCACCTTGGTCAAACTCGCCGCGGAGACGCTGGTCGGGCTTCCCTCTTCAAGGCGCACCTGAACGGCCACGGGTTGGCTGCGCGCTACCTGCACCAGCTGTTTGGCCGGGCGGGCGTGCAGGCCGTGGGGGTTAAGCACGCGCACGCGCCGGGTCGGCGTGGCGGCGTTCTCACCGGCCAGCAGCGAAAGCGCCCGGGCGGCGTCGGCACTGGCCAGGGTGTGGCTCTCGACGTTTTGAAGCAGCGTGTCGAGCTGCGTCAAGAGCGGTAAATGGTAGTCGGCGTTGGCCGCCAGGCAGAAAAGGGCGTGCACCGGGTGGCCCTCGTCTTCAAGCGTTTCATCCGCCGGCGTGGCGAGCGCCAGCGCCGGGGTGATGGAGGTACTGGCGTGGCGGGTCAGCCAGTAGCCGTCGCCCAGCCACATCGGCGGTTTTTCGGCGATCGCGGCGATAAAGGCGTTATCCACCAGGCCCCCCTCGTAAAGCCTGGCCGCGGCGGCCAGCGCCAGCTCCTTGAGCCCCTGGGCGGGAAACTTCAGGCACAGCGTCTGCCCATCGAGTTGGGGCGTCGGCACCTGTTTGGCGAGCAGCGCGGCTATTTCTTCGCGCGAGCCGGCGCGTGCCAGGGCGTCGGCCACGCCGTCACGGTCCAGCACGTGGGTGAGCGCGCGTAGAATGTTCAGGTGCTCGTCGTTTTGCGCGGCGATGGTCACCAGCACGTGGACGCGGTGGCCGTCGTGCCATTCGACGCCCTCTGGGAACTGCAGCACGCGCACGCCGGTTTGGCGCACGTGCTCGCGGCTTTCCGGGGTGCCGTGGGGAATGGCGATGGCGTTACCCAGATAAGTCGACGACTGGGCTTCGCGGGCGCGCAGCCCGTCACGGTAGCCGGGGGCGGCCAGCCCCGCCTCGATCAGCGCATCGGCGGCGGCGTCCAGCGCGGCGTGCCAGTCGCTTGCCTGGCAACCCGGCAGGATATCGTGAGGGCCAAGTGTGAGCATTGAATTCTCCTGTAAGGCGGGCAGGCGCGGTGCGTACACCTCGCCCTCGCGTAATGCTATTCTCGATGACGCTATGCTGAAACGATTCACCCGAAGGCACAAGGGGTGTGTTTTTAGACGTTGGTAGGGGCTTAGTCAATAGGGGCTTAGTCAAGGCGCTGATACACTCAACGGCACATTGTGAGGACACGACATGACACTTGCCGACATTGCACGACTGGCCGGCGTTTCGCGCACCACGGCAAGCTATGTGATCAACGGCCAGGCGGAGCAGCGCCGCATCAGCGCGGCGACCATCGAGAAGGTGATGAGCGTGGTGCGGGCACACCGCTATCACGTCGACCCCCAAGCGGCGGCGCTGCGGCGCGGGGCGAGCCGGGTGTTTGGGCTGATCGTACCGGACCTGGAGAACGTAAGTTACGCGCGCCTCGCCAAGCGCCTGGAGCGCGGCGCCCGCGAAAAAGGCTACCAGCTGCTGGTGGTCAGCTCCGACGACTGCCCCGACAGCGAGCGCCAGCTCGCCCTGGCGCTGCGCGCCCGGCGCTGCGACGTGCTGATCACCGCCAGCTGTTTAAGCCAGGATGACCCGTTCTACCTGGAGCTTGCCCGCGACGGGGCGCGTATCGTCGGGGTGGACCGGGGGCTGTCGCCGTCACGCTTTGCAAGCGTGGTGAGCGACGACTTCGAGGCGGCGCGGGAGCTGACCCGCTCGGTGATCGATGAGGCGACCAGGCGGATTCTCTGGATGGAGGCGATGCCCGGGCTTTCGATCAGCCGCGACCGGCGCGCCGGTTTCGAGGCCGCCCTGGCCGAGCGCGAACTGGACGGGCAGATTCTCTGCGCCAGCCGCTACGAGCGCGGCGAGGGCGCCGAGCTGCTGGCGGCGTTCGAACGGGAAAACGCCCCGGTGGATGCCATCGTCACTGCCTCCTATACGCTTTTGGAAGGTGTGTTTGACCACTATCTGGCCAAAGGCGGGCTTTCCGAGCGCGTCCGGCTTGCCACCTTTGGCGACCACCGCCTGCTCGACTTTTTGCCCCAGCCGATCAACACCGTCGCTCAGGATCACGATGCGATGGCCAAGCGAGTGCTGGCATGTGCGCTCGATGCAATCGAAGGGCGCGCGCAGACCGGTCAGCAGGTGGTGCCGCGCCAGCTGCGCACCCGTTAGGCGCTAAAGAACAAGGAACCTGGGCGGGTCATTCGGCCCGCTCTGGCGCGCGGGCCTGGGCCCAGGCCTCGGCGTCGGGAATCATCATTGCGTACTCCTCGTCGATGTAGTGTGAGGAGAGCATGAAGTCGGCGCTGGCCGCGTTACAGGCCACCGGCACGTTCCAGAGCGCGGCCAGGCGCAAGAGCGCCTTCACGTCCGGGTCGTGGGGCTGCGGGGCGAAGGGGTCCCAGAAGAAGATCAGCATGTCCAGGCGCTGCTCGGCCAGACGCGCGCCGATCTGCTGGTCGCCGCCGAGCGGGCCACTCATCAAGCCTTCGACCTCCAGCCCCAGCGCCTTTTTGAGCCGCCCGGCGGTGGTGCCGGTGCCCAAGAGCGTATGTCGACGCAAGGTGTCCTGCCAGCGCGTTGCCCACTCCATCAGCTCGGTTTTTTTGCCGTCGTGGGCAATCAGCGCAATACGCTTTTGGGCGGCAAGCGTGCGAGAGGCCTGGCGAGGTGGGCGCGCATCAAGCATGGATCACTCCTGTTCTTTTTCTAATCGGATTAAAACACGACGGTGGCTTTATAAAGGATCACTCCTCCAACGCGAGCACTTTCATCGTGTTGGTGCCGCCGTGGGCGTTCATGTGATCGCCGCGGGTAAGAATGACATGCTCGCCGGCGCGCGCCAATCCGTGGGCCTTGAGCAGCGCCAGCGCCTCGCGATTGACCTCGGCGGCCTCCATGTTTGAGGTATCGAAGGGAATCGAGACCACGCCGCGATAAAGCGCCATGCGCCGCTGCGCGATGGGGCTGTGGGCAAGGCCCACGATGGGCAGCGCCGAGCGGATGCGCGAGGCGATCAGCGGCGTATAGCCGGTCGAGGTCATGCAGGCGATGGCGCGCACGCCGGTCAGGTGGTTGGCGGCGTACATCGCCGATAGCGCAATGGTTTCGTCGATGCGCTCGAAGCCTTCGTGAATGCGGTGATTCGACGACTGGGCCAGGCGCTCGCGCTCGGCGCCCAGGCAGACCCGCGCCATCGCTTCGACGGTTTCCACCGGGAACTCGCCGGCGGCGGTTTCGGCGGAAAGCATCACCGCGTCGGTGGCGTCCAGCACGGCGTTGGCTACGTCGAACACCTCGGCCCGGGTGGGCAGGGGCGATTCGATCATCGACTCCATCATTTGCGTGGCGGTGATCACCGCTCGGTTGAGCGTGCGGGCGTGTTTGATGATGCGCTTTTGGGTGCCGATCAGCGCCTCGTCGCCGATCTCCACGCCCAGGTCGCCGCGCGCGACCATGACCGCCTCGGAGGCCTCGATGATGCCATCGAGGGTTTCATCGTTGGCCACTGCCTCGGCGCGCTCGAGCTTGGCGACCAGGCCGATTTCACGGCCGGCCTCGCCGAGCAGCTCGCGCGCCTCGATCATGTCCGCCGCGCTTCGCGGAAACGACACCGCCAAATAGTCGACGCCGATCTCGACCGCACTTTTCAGGTCTTCCTTGTCCTTCTCGGTCAGCGCCGGGGCGGAAAGACCGCCGCCTTGCTTGTTGATGCCCTTGTTATTGGAGAGCTTGCCGCCCACGTGCACCGTGGTATGCACCTCCTGACCCTGAATGGCGCTCACGTCGAGCACCACGCGCCCGTCGTCGAGCAGCAGCCGGTCGCCCGGGGAAACGTCATCGATCAGCGCCTTGTAGTCACAGCCCACGCGCTCGGCGGTGCCCTCCTGGCTATCCAGCGCCATGTCCAGCACGAAGGCGTCGCCTGCCTTGAGATTGACCGGGCCATCCTTGAAGCGGGCGATGCGAATTTTCGGGCCCTGCAGATCACCAAGCGCTGCTACGCTTTTGTTCAGGCGCGCGGCGATCTCGCGCACCGCTTCCAGCCGGCGCTGGTGATCTTCCTTGGCGCCGTGGGAGAAATTGAGCCGCACGACATCGACCCCCGCCTCGATCATCGCCTCGAGCACGCCGGGACGGTCGCTGGCCGGGCCCAGCGTTGCAACGATTTTGGTCCGACGCAGGGGAAGGGCGGGGGCGTTGTTGCTCATTGGGGCGTCTCCTGAACGACGTTGGCCGCGCTGCGAAAAGCGGGCCAAATTCCACGATTAATGATTGGACCAGGATAACGTTTTTATAGTAATTTTACTACATATTCGAAGGGCTAACGGGCAGGAGCGCCTGAATGCGACATGATCGGCTTCATTTACGCGTATCTTTCACTTTTTTGTAATTTTTTTACTGAATTGACGATTTTTCCGCTGCCTGCCTTCTTCCCGTTTCTCGACCGATTTCAACCCCGGTTTTTATCTGCCAAACGAGGTGTCTCATGAGCATCAAGATTGCCATCAACGGTTTTGGTCGTATCGGCCGCAACGTGCTGCGCGCGCTTTACGAAAACGGCTATCGCGACCGCTTCGAGGTCGTGGCGATCAACGATTTGGGCGAGGCGTCGCTCAATGCCCACCTGCTGCGTCACGACACCGTGCACGGCCACTTCCCGTTCTCCGTCGAGCACGACGAAGAGAGCATCACCGTGGACGGCGACCGCATCGCGATCTCCTCCGAGCGCGACCCGGCCAACCTGCCCTGGAAGGCGCTTGGCGTTGAGCTTGTGATGGAGTGCACCGGGCTTTTCTCCAAGCGCGCCGCCGCCGCCAAGCACATCGAGGCCGGTGCCAAGCGCGTGCTGATTTCGGCGCCGAGCCCGGACGCCGACGCGACCGTCGTGTTTGGGGTCAACGATGACATCCTGACCGCCGAGCACACCGTCGTCTCCAACGCTTCCTGCACCACCAACTGCCTGGCGCCGGTGGCCAAGGCGCTCAACGACGCCGTCGGCATCGAGAACGGACTGATGACCACCGTGCACGCCTACACCAACGACCAGAACCTGTCCGACGTCTACCACTCGGACCCGTACCGCGCGCGCAGCGCCACGCACTCGATGATTCCAACCAAAACCGGCGCCGCGGCGGCGGTCGGGCTGGTGCTGCCGGAGCTCGACGGCAAGCTGGATGGTCTGGCGGTGCGCGTGCCGGTCATCAACGTATCGCTGGTGGATCTGACCTTCACCGCTGGCCGCGATACGACCAAGGCCGAGATCAACGAGATCGTCGAAAAGGCCGCGGCGAACTCCAAGGTGCTGGCGGTCAACGCCCAGCCGCTGGTGTCGATCGACTTCAACCACGACCCGAACTCCTCGACGTTCGACGCCAACCACACCCGGGTCAACGGCCGGCTGGTCAAGATCATGGCTTGGTACGACAACGAGTGGGGCTTCTCCAACCGCATGCTCGATACCGCGCTTGCCATGCACAAAGCGGCGCAGTAAGCCGGCCACCCGGGGCTGTGCCTCGGGTAGCTTCTCACATCGAAAGGGGCGGGGCGCCATGGGCGCCGCGCCCCTTTTCGTTAACGCCCGCTTTTGGCACGTGCCGGCGCCGAGGGCGCCTGCACGTGTAAACGCTCAAAGCTTGATGCGATAGCGCGCGAAGCCGTTGTCACCGTCCCCGGCGGGTTCGATGTCCGTGGTCTGCGCCACGTCGTCCAGGTAGCGCTGCGCGCCGGGCCCGGTGTCGAACAGCGCCGTGGTGTCCGGCATCGGCTTGAACGACCAGTTGAAATCTGCCGCCGGGTCCACCGTTCCCTGCTCGACGATATAGCGCACGATGATGTCGCGGTTGGTGTCCGGCCCAACGAAGATGACCGCATCCGCGTCGATGCCGGGGAAGTTGCCGCCGCCGCCGGCGCGGTAGTTGTTGGTGGCCACCACGAACCGCTGTTCCAAATCGATCGGCGCGCCGTTAAAGGTCAGATCGACGATGCGGCGCGCCTCCGGGCGGGCAAGCTCGCCTTCGGCGGTGTAGCGCGCGGGCTTTGACAGATCGATGCGATAGCTCACGCCGTCGATCACATCGAAGTTGTAGGAGGGGAAGTCCTTGTTGAGAAGCGGTGCATCCACCGTGCCCTCGGGCACCTGGTGGAACATGCCGGCGGACATCTCGAGCCACTCGCGCACCTGGGCGCCGGTGACCGCCACGGCGCGAATGGTGTTGGGGTAAAGATACAGATCCGCCACGTGCTTGATGGCGATATCGCCGGCCGGAACGTCGGTGTAGTAGTCGGGCCCGCCGCGGCCGCCGGTCTTGAACGGCGCGGCGGCGGAGAGCACCGGTAGATCCGCGTACTCGCCGGTTTTCAGCATCTCCTTGATGTACCAGGTCTGTGCGTTGGCGACGAGCTGTACCGAGGGGTCGTCCGCGACCAGCGCGAAGTAGGAGTAGAGCGGCGCGGCACTTCGTCCGACCGGCGTGCGGATGTAGTCGAGTGTCGCCTGGTGCTCCTCGCTGACGGCGGCGGTGACGGCGGCGCTGGAGGTCACGGTGGGCACCACGTCGCGGCTCTCTTCGCGGTGATAGATCGGCCGCGCCTCGGTGGTGAAATCGACAATGCGCCAGCGGTCGCCGTCGCGTTCGAGCATCAGGTCGATCAGTCCCATGTGCGAGCCCCAGAAGCCCGCCATGACCGCTGGCTTGCCCATCAGCGTGCCGCGCTGCGGGTCGACCCCGTCGATGTTCTGAAAGTCGGTGGGACCGGGAAAGACCAGATGCTGATGGCCGGTGAAGATCGCGTCGATCCCTTCGACCCCGGCCAGATGGAGCGAGGCGTTCTCCATGCGCTCAGTCGGCCGCGCGCCGTCGATCCCCGAGTGTGACAACGCCACGATGATGTCCGCGCCTTCCTCCTTCATGACCGGCACCCAGGCGTTGGCCGCCTCGACGATATCGCGGGTATTGGCGGCGCCGGCAAGATGCTTTTCGTCCCATACCATGATTTGCGGCGGCACGAAGCCGATGAAGCCCACCTTGACGGTGCTGGCGCGCCCGGCGCCATCGATGATCGTCTTCTCCTTGATGAGATAAGGGCGCAGGAAAAGATCGTCGTCACGCGGGTTGGCCGCCAGCGCGCCGCGGGTCAGGTTGGCGCAAACGTAGGGAAAGTTGGCCCCGTTGAGCACCTTGAACATGAAGTCCAGGCCGTAGTTGAACTCGTGATTGCCCAGGGTGGCGACGTCGTAGCCCAGCACGTTCATGGCGTCGATCACCGGATGACGGTCGCCTTCACGCATTCCGCGTTCGTAGGCGATGTAGTCGCCCATTGGGTTACCCTGGAGAAAGTCGCCGTTGTCGATCAGCATCGCGTTGGTGGACTCTGCACGCACCGCGTCGATCAAGGAGGCGGTGCGGGCAAGCCCCATGGTGTCGTTGGGCTGATCGGCGTAGTAGTCGTAGGGCAGCACGTTGACGTGAATGTCGGTGGTTTCCATCAGCCGTAGGTGCGCCTGCCGGGGCGAGGCGTGCACGGCGAACGGGTGCAGCAGAATCAGCGAGGAGGAGGCGGCAAGCCCGCCCAGAAAGGTGCGGCGTGACAGGGTATACGGCGCTTGGTGTAACGACATGCAGTACTCCAAAAGGCAAAAGGCAAAAGGCAAAAGGCGGTAGGGTTTTCTTTAAAGCGTAGCGAGACCCTATGACGCTACGTTGACGCCCCTGTTTTTCGAAGGGTAAGACGCTGTTTTGACTATAAAAGAAAAGGCCCAAAAGCGGATAGCGCGTGGCGCGCCAAAAAAATTTTAAAAAAAGTGCATCCAAACGGGAGGCTCGTGTGTATCCCCTGTACAGCCGCCGGGAATGATGCGGCTGACAACAACCTTTAAGGAGACTGAAATGATTATTCAACATCTAACGCGTGCTACCCTGGCAACCGCCCTGATTGC
This sequence comes from Halomonas sp. PAMB 3264, assembly GCF_031954245.1. NCBI lineage: Bacteria > Pseudomonadati > Pseudomonadota > Gammaproteobacteria > Oceanospirillales > Halomonadaceae > Halomonas > Halomonas sp. PAMB 3264. The sequence goes on along the minus strand of NZ_CP134866.1, from coordinate 2,294,252 downwards.
ATCCTTCAGTCACGCTGCTCTGGCACAAACGCCAGAGGACGTCCAGGTACCGGACGGCCACGCCGTTGCGCTCGAAACCGTCGGCGTTGGTGCGATCAAATACATGTGTGAAACCAACGATTCCGGCGACGTCGAGTGGGTCTTCAAGGGCCCGAGCGCGGCGCTCAACGACAGCGACGGCAACCAGGTTGGCAGCTACTACGGCCCGCCCGCCACGTGGGAAGCGCTGGACGGCTCCAAAGTGACCGGTACCCAGCTTGCCACTGCCGACAACGGTGAAGGCAACATTCCGCTTCAGCTGGTCGAAGCCAACCCGGCCGAAGGTGAAGGCGCCATGACCGGCGTTACTTACATTCAACGTTTGAATACCGAAGGCGGCGTCGCCCCGGACATGGAGTGTAACGCCGACCACGAAGGCGCGACCGCCATCGTCACGTATCAGGCCGACTACAACTTCTTCATGGCCGAGTAAGCCTCGCGCGATAAGAAGCAGTGAGGAGGGCTTGGCCCGCCTCAGTTGAATCAAGGGCTCGTTAAGCGGGCCCTTACTCGTTATGCTACCTCCGCGCACAGGGAAATGAGCCAGCGCATCACGAGGGAGCATGGCTGTGTCCGAAAACATCAACGAATTAGATGTCGCCGAAACGCTACGACGCTGCACCAACGGAGAGCAGGAGGCGCTTCACGCCCTCTATCGCCAGGAAGGCGCACGGATGCTCGGCGTCGTTTTGCGTATCGTCAAGGACCGCGGTATGGCGGAGGACATCGTCCACGACGCCTTTCTGTCGATCTGGCAGCGGGCCGATACCTTCGACCCGCAAAAGGGCGCCGCCCGTACCTGGATTTACAGCATCGCCCGTCACTTGGCACTCAACGCCATTCGACGGCGTGACCTGAGTGGTGACGAGGTCGAGCCGGATACCCTCGAGCAGCAGGATGTGAGACGCCCGGAAGGGCAGAGCGTCGACGCCTTCGACTGGCAAACCGGCCAGCGAATGGACGAATGCTTGAAAGAACTCGATGTCGAACGCCGCAACTGCGTGCTTCAGGCCTATGTCGATGGCTTGAGCCATGCAGAAATCGCCGCACACACGGGTGCGCCGCTGGGCACGGTCAAGGCCTGGATCAAGCGCAGCCTGGTGCGTTTAAGGGAGTGTCTGGCATGAAAGCCGCCGATCAACACGATGACAACCACGCCCTGGCGGGAGAGTACGTTCTCGGCACGCTGAGTTTTACCGAGCGCCAGGCATTCGAAGCGCGCCTGGAAAACGACCCAGCCCTACAGCAAGCGGTCCGCGACTGGGAAGAGCGCTTTTTCCCCTACAACGCGCTGACCGAGCCGGTGGCCCCGAGCGATTTTCTCTGGCCACGTATTCAGCGAAGCCTCGACGAGCGCCGCCCGGCGCCGGTCGACACGGCCTCGTTGTCGAACCCGCCCGTCCAGGCGCCCAGCCTTTGGCAGCGCCTTGGCTTCTGGCGCGCGGTGTCCGGGATGGGCGTCGCCGCCACGATCCTGATGGCCGCGCTTTTGCTGCTGCAGCCGCTGGGCCCCGTCACGCCGGAGTACATGGTGGTGCTGCTGGCGCCGCAGAACCAGTCTGCCGGTTGGGTGGTGCAGGCGGCCAACCGCCGTCAAATCGAGCTGATACCGCTGGGCACGTTCGAGGTGCCCGAAGGCAAGACGCTGGAGTTCTGGACCAAGGCCGACGACTGGCAGCGGCCCGTGTCACTAGGGCTGGTCGAACCCGGCGAGCCCATCCGCCTGAATCTCGATGACCTGCCGCCGCTCGAGGACAACCAGCTCTTCGAGCTCACGCTGGAAGACGCCACCGGTTCGCCCACCGGCCTGCCCACCGGCCCCATCGAGTATATCGGGCGCGCCGTGGAGATCTGAGCCCTCAGAAAAAGCTCAAGCCCACCTGGAAAAGCCGCTCGACGTCGCGAATCCGTCGCTTGTCGATCACGAACAGAATCACGTGATCGCCGCTTTCCACCGTGGCGTCCCCGTGGGCGATGATGACCTCCTTGCCGCGCACCATCGCCCCGATGGTCGTGCCCTCGGGCAGGTCGATGTCGCGCACCGCCCGGCCCACCACTTTCGACGACTGCTTGTCGCCGTGGGCGATCGCCTCGATCGCCTCGGCAGCCCCGCGTCTGAGCGAATGCACGTTGACGATATCGCCCCGGCGCACGTGGGTGAGAAGGCTCCCGATGGTCGCCTGCTGCGGTGAAATCGCGATGTCGATCTCGCCGCCCTGCACCAGATCCACGTAGGCGGCGTTGTTGATCAGCGTCAGCACCTTCTTGGCCCCCAGCCGCTTGGCCAGCAGCGACGACATGATGTTGACCTCATCGTCGTTGGTCAGCGCGCAGAAGATGTCGCAATCCTCGATGTTCTCCTCTTCGAGCAGCCGCTTGCTGGTGGCGCTGCCGTGGAGCACCACGGTGCGGTCGAGGCGCTCTGAAAGCGTGGTGCAGCGCTCGAGACTGTGCTCGATGATCTTGACCTGATGGCTGTGCTCGAGATGCTCGGCCAGGCGCTCGCCGATGTTGCCGCCCCCTGCGATCACCACCCGGCGAAAGCCGCGCTCGACGCGTCTGAGCTCGCTCATCACCGCGCGGATATCGCGCCGCGCGGCGAGAAAGAACACCTCGTCGTCGGCTTCGATCACCGTATCGCCGCGCGGGATGATCGGCCGGTTGCGCCGGTAGATGGCCGCTACGCGGGTGTCGACGTTGGGCATGTGGCGCCCCAGAAAGGCGAGGTCCTGGCCCACCAACGGGCCGCCGTAGAACGCCTTGACCGCCACGAGCTGGACGAGCCCACCGGCGAATTCCAGCACCTGCAGCGCCCCCGGGTGTTCGATCAAGCGGCGTACGTGATCGGTGACCACCTGCTCGGGGCTGATCAGCACGTCGATGGGAATCGCTTCGTGGGCAAACAGGCCCTTGCGGGTCAGATAGGGCGTGGCGCGCACCCGGGCGATCTTGGTCGGCGTGCGAAATAGCGTATGCGCCACCTGGCAGGCGATCATGTTGACTTCGTCGGAGTTGGTGACGGCGATCAGCATGTCGGCGTCCTCGCAGCCGGCCTGGCGCAGCACGATGGGGTAGGAGCCGGCGCCGGTGACGGTGCGAATATCGAGTTTGGTGTGCAGCTCGCGGAGCTTGGCGGCATCGGTGTCGACCACGGTGATGTCGTTCTCTTCACGCGCGAGGTGTTCGGCCAGCGTACCGCCGACCTGGCCGGCGCCAAGAATGATGATTTTCATCGGGGCAGGTTCACTTGATCAACAGGGCAGCGTCGATAGTCCCTTATTCATGGGGAAGCTGTCGAGAGCACGCGGTCGCAAGATCCCTCCAAAACGCCTTGAATGGCGTTTTTTTACGCCTTTTTAACGCCTGAGGCCCCAAACGACATCGAATTTTTACGCCTGCTCTTCTTATGCTCGTTGGGTCAATCACAGGAGGCGTATTGATGAATATTGTACTGCTGATCATCGCGACGGTTACGGCCACGTATCTGTTCTACGCATTAATCTGCCCCGAGCGTTTCTAGGAGATCGCCATGAATGACATGATCGCGATTTACGCGCTGGTGGCACTGCTCGGCGTGCCGCTGGGGCTCTACATGGGGCGGGCGCTGGGGAGCAGGCGAACCCGGATGGATGCGCTGTTCGCCGTCATTGAAACCCCCATCTACCGCTTGGCAGGTATCGACAGCCATCAGAGCATGACCTGGCAGGCCTATGCGCTGGCCATCCTGAAGCTCCATGCAGGGCTGATCCTGCTGGCCTGGCTGGTCTTCATGTTCCAGGGCATGCTGCCGCTGAACCCGGACGGTATCGCCGGCATGCCCTGGGATACCGCGCTGCATACGGCGGTATCGTTTGCGACCAACACCAACCAGCAGCACTACTCGGGCCAGGCGCAGCTTTCGCACCTGAGCCAGACGCTGGCGATTGTCACGCTGCAGTTTCTGACCCCGGCCACGGGGCTTGCGGTGCTGGTGGCCATCGCGCGCACGCTGTTGATCAAGCGCGGCGCCAGCGTGCTCAAAGGCGTGGGCAACTACTACCAGGACCTGACCCGCGGCGTGGTACGCGTTCTGCTGCCTCTGGCCGTCGTGGTGGCGCTGCTGCTCACCTGGCAGGGCGTACCGGCAAGCTATCAGGCGGCGCCTCAGGTTGAAATGCTGGACCCCCAGGTCGAGGAGGTACAGTCCATTCCGCTCGGGCCGGTGGCCTCCATGGTTGCCATCAAGCAGCTGGGCACCAACGGTGGCGGCTGGTACGGACCCAACTCCAGCGTGCCGCTCGAGAACCCCACGCCGCTTGCCAACGTGATTGAAACCGCCTCGCTTACGCTGATTCCGGTGGCGCTGCTGTTTGCCATTGCCCTGATCAGCGGTCGTCGGCGGCTCATGCTGGGGGTGGGGGTGGTGATGCTGGTGTTCTCGCTCGTCTCCACCTCGGTGGTGGTCTACTCCGAACGGATGCCCAACGTCGCGCTTGCCGAGCTTTCCCAGCCCGGGGCCAACCTGGAGGGCAAGGAGCTCCGTTTCGGTACGGACCTTTCCGCGCTGTGGGGCAGTTGGACCACCCAGACCTCCAACGGCTCGGTCAATGCCATGCACGACAGCTTCAACCCCATGGGCGGCATGATGCTGCTGATGGACATGTTCGTGAACGTGACCTTTGGTGGCATAGGGGTGGGGCTGATTGGCTTCTTTCTCTACCTGATGCTGGCCGCCTTTGTCGGCTCACTGATGGTCGGCCGGGCACCGGAGCTTTTCGGCAAGCCCCTGGAGACCCGCGAGATGCGCTGGATTTCCCTGGCAATTCTGGCCCAGCCGCTGGTCATTCTGGGGCTTTCGGCACTCACGGTGGCCATGCCTGGCGCCGTGCAGAACTCGAATCCCGGCTTCCATGGCCTGTCCCAGGTGCTCTACGAATTTACCTCGGCATTTGCCAACAACGGCTCCGGTTTCGAGGGGCTGGGGGACGCCACGCCCTGGTGGAACCTTGCCTGTGTGGTGGCGCTTCTGGTGGGGCGTTTTCTGCCCATGCTGGTGCCTCTGGCGGTGGCCGCGTGGCTGGCGGGCAAGCGCGCGGCTCCTGCTGGCCGGGGCACGCTTCCTATGGACAGCCTGGCGTTCATGGGCCTGACCGCCGGGGTGATCGTGATTGTCAATCTGCTGGGCTTTTTGCCGGCGCTGGTGCTGGGCCCCATTGCCGAAGCCGTCGTGCAGGGCTTCTAGGAGAAACGAGATGTCAGATACACCGTTAGTCAACAAGCCACGCCGTTCGCTGCCCGTGGGGCAGGTGGTCACCGGCGCGATCAAGGGCCTGGCGCCGCAGCTTCTGGCCCGCAATCCCGTCATGGCCGTGGTCGCCATTGGCACCGTGGTGTGCTTTGCGCTGACCCCCGTGGCCTTTGCCCAGGGTGAAAACGGTGGCTTTGCCCTGGCCATTGCGCTGCTGCTGCTGGCCACGGTGCTGTTCGCCACCGGCGCGGAGTCGCTGGCGGAGTCACGCGGCAAGGCGCACGCCGGGGCACTGCGCAAGACCAAGGGAGAACTCACCGCGCAGAGGCTCGATGCCGATGGCTCGATCCACCCAGTGTCCGCCGATTCCCTGCGCCGCGGCGATAGGGTGAAGGTGATGGCCGGTGAGCTGATTCCGGCGGATGGCGACATCGTCGAGGGCGCGGCGTCCATCAACGAATCCGCGGTGACCGGCGAATCCGCCCCGGTACTGCGTGAAGCCGGTACCGATAACAGCGGTGTCAGCGCAGGTACCAAGGTGCTGTCGGATCAGCTGATCATCGAGGTGAGCGCCAATCCCGGCGAGTCGCTGCTGGATCGCATGATTGCCCTGGTCGAAGGTGCCAGCCGTCAGAAGACGCCTTCGGAGCTGGCGCTGTCGGTGCTGCTGGCCATGCTCACCCTGGTGTTTCTGATCGTGGTGGTGACCCTGGTGCCCATGGCTGCCTTCGTCGGTGTGGAAACGTCCACGGTGATGCTGGTGGCGCTGCTGGTGTGTTTGATTCCCACCACCATCGGCGGCCTGCTGCCGGCCATCGGCATTGCCGGCATGGAGCGCGCCCTGCGCGCCAACCTGGTGGCCAAGTCGGGCAAGGCCGTCGAGATTGCCGGCAGCATCGATACGCTGCTGCTGGACAAGACCGGCACCATTACCCTGGGGGATCGCCGCGCCACGGAGTTTGCCCCCTGCCAGCAGGTATCGCGTCAGCGCCTGCGCGACGTGGCATTCTTGACCTCACTGGACGATCCGACCCCGGAAGGCCGCTCGATTGTCGCGCTGGCCACCGAGCAGGGCGTGGATAGTCAGCTCAGTGAAGAGGCCGACGGCGCCACGTTTGAAGCCTTCAGCGCACAGACCCGGCTCTCCGGCGTTGACCTGACGAGCGGACGCACACTGCGCAAAGGGGCGCCCAACGCCATCGCCGCCTGGGTGACGGCGCAGGGCGGCGAGATACCCGGCGACTACGAGCAGGTGATTGCGCGTATTTCCCGAGACGGCGCCACGCCCATCGCCGTGGCCGAAGGCAAGCAGCTGCTGGGCGTGGTGGCACTGTCTGACGTGATCAAGAGCGGTATTGCAGAGAAGTTTGCCGAGCTGCGCGCCATGGGCATCAAGACGGTCATGATCACCGGCGACAACCCGATCACCGCCTCGGCGATTGCCGCCACGGCAGGGGTGGATGACTACATTGCCGAGGCGACCCCGGAGCGCAAGCTGGCGCTGATTCGCGAAGAGCAGGCCAGCGGCCGCCTGGTGGCCATGGTAGGGGACGGCACAAATGATGCGCCCGCGCTTGCCCAGGCGGATCTTGGTCTGGCGATGAACTCGGGCACTCAGGCCGCCCGCGAGGCCGCCAACATGGTGGATCTGGACTCCGACCCCGGCAAGCTGATCAGCGCGGTGGAAATCGGCAAGCAGCTGCTGGTGACGCGCGGAGCGCTGACCACGTTTTCGCTGGCCAACGACGTCGCCAAGTACTTCGTCATTCTGCCGGCGCTGTTTGCCGCGAGCATTCCAGCGCTTGGCGTGCTGGATGTGATGAATCTGCACTCGCCTACCTCGGCGGTGCTGGCCGCGGTGCTGTTCAATGCGCTGATCATTCCGGCACTGATCCCCTTCGCCCTGCGCGGGGTGTCGGTCAAGGCGGCTTCGGCCACGGAGCTTCTGCGTCGCAATCTGCTCATCTATGGGCTCGGCGGGCTGCTGCTGCCGTTCCCTGCCATCAAGCTGCTGGACATGCTGATCGCCCTGTTCCTTTAGGAGAAACATCGATGGAAACTGTCGAGAACGTCGAGCAAGAAACGTTACCCGTGGAAGACGAGGCCCTTCAGACACGCGCCTCGTGGAGCAGCGCGCTGCGCTTTCTGGCCGTGATGGCCGTGCTTTTGGGGCTTGCCTACCCCCTGGCCACCACCGCCGTCGGCGGCTGGCTGTTTCCGGAACAGGCGGGCGGCAGCCTGCTGCGGGACGCCTCGGGAAGGGTCATCGGCTCCCGCCTGGTCGCCCAGACCTTTGTGGGCAATGAATACTTTATCGGCCGACCCTCTGCCGCGGGCAACGATGCGGCCAGTGTATCCGGCTCCAATCTGGCACCCAGCAACGTGGCGCTGCGCGAGCGGGCTGAAGCCGACGCCCAGGCCATTGCCCTGCGTGAAGGTGTCAGTGTCGATCAGATACCTGTCGATCTGATTACCGCCTCCGGTTCCGGGGTTGACCCGCATATGTCGCCGGAAGCCGCCAGGCTCCAGGTGGCAAGGGTAGCGCAGGCACGCCAAATCGACGAAGCTAGCGTGACCGCGCTGCTTGAGCCCGCCCTTGAGAATACCGGCTGGCTGGGGGCGCCGGTGATCAACGTGCTGCGTCTGAACGCAAGCCTTGATGAACGCTACCCGGCTGCACCGGGGGCTGACTCGGCAGCAAACGATACCCCTTCAAACACCGTGGAGTGATACGATGTATTCAGCGGATCCGCGGCCCGATCCCGATGCATTACTCAAAGCCGCGCGCCGGGAGGCGCGCGGCTGTTTGCGTGTATTCCTGGGCGCCGCTCCTGGCGTCGGCAAGACCTACACCATGCTGCGCACCGCGCGCGAACGTATGGAAGAGGGCGAGGATATCGTGATCGGCGTGGTGGAGTCCCACGGGCGTGCCGACACCGAGGCGCTGTGCGAGGGGCTGGCACGCATTCCGCTTTCGCCCCTGCAGCACCACGGGCGAACGTTTCACGAGTTCGATCTCGATGCCGCCCTGGCGCGGCGCCCCGGCATTCTGCTGGTGGATGAACTCGCCCATCGCAATATCCCCGGCAGCCGCCACGCCAGACGCTATCAGGATATCGAGGAGCTTCTGGAGGCGGGCATCGACGTGTGGACCACGGTCAACGTCCAGCATCTGGAGAGCCTCAATGACGACGTCGCCCGGATTACCGGCATCCGCATGCGCGAAACCGTGCCCGATACGCTGCTCGAGCGCGCCCGCGATGTATCGCTGGTTGACCTCACGCCCGAAGAGTTACTCGAGCGACTGAGGCGTGGCAAGGTGTACATCCCCGAGCAGGCCCGGGCCGCCATGGAGGGGTATTTCAACGAGTCGAACCTCAACGCGCTGCGCGAGCTGGCCATTCAGACCATGGCCGAGCGGGTCGATGCCGATGTAAAGGTGGCCATGGACGCCGGTGGGCGGGCGGGGCCCTGGCCGGTCAGGCCGCATCTGGTCGTGGTCATCAACGGCGGTGACGAGGATATATCGCTGGTGCGCGCGGCCCACCGGATGGCCGAGCGGCGCCTGGCGGTGTGGCGCGCCGTCTATGTAGACAAGGGCGCCGACAGCGCCGAGCAGCAGCTGGCGGTCGAACAGACCTTCAGCCTGGTGACCCGATTGGGCGGTGATTCGCTACGCCTGCAGGGGCAAAGCCAGCTGGGGGAAGTGGTCAATTACGCCCGCGCCATCAATGCCACCACGATCGTGGTGGGGCGCGAGGTCAGACGCCGCGCATGGCCATGGTCGCGGCCGCTGGCTCAGCGGTTGCTGGCCCGTGCCGAGGCATTCGATATCGTCGTGGTGGCAAAGGGAGGCGGCAACCGCCGTCGGCCGCTGCGTCGCCTGGGGGTACGGCTGCGTCCTTCTCAGTTCATCGCCACCAGTTTGGGCGTGGCGGCGTCGCTTGGCGTGGCGCTTTTGCTGGAACCCTGGCTGGAGCTTGCCAATCTGTCGCTGGTGTTTCTGGCCGCGGTCCTGTTCAGCGCCGTATGGGCAGGCACCACCATGGCCATGTTCAGCGCCGTGGCCGGTTTTCTGGTGTTCAATTTCTTCTTTACCCAGCCGCGCCTGACCTTTGCGATGGTGGAGCGCGGCCAGCTGCTGACGGTGGTGCTGTTCTTTCTGGTGGCCCTGGTGGTGGGCCAGCTTGCCGGGCGCGGGCGTCAGCGGCTGATGGCGCTGCGCGCAAGCCGCGACCAGACCCGGCTGCTGCTGCGCTACGCCGAGCAGCTCTCCATGGCGACCGACAGCAAAGGCGTTGCCAAGGTGGGGGTGGATACCCTGGTGGACTGCTTTATGGTGCCTACCGCATTTCTCGAGAGTGCCGAAAGTGCCAGCGAAGTGCGCGTAGTGCATGCGCTGCCGGCTTCCGAGCACCTGGACATCACCGCCCGGCAGGCCGCGGTATGGAGCTGGCAGCACCAGAAACCCAGCGGCCGCGGCACCCAGACGCTCAGCCAGCAGGCCTGGCGCCTGACGCCGCTGACCGTGCAGGGGCAAGGCGTGGGCATGCTGGCGCTCAAGCTGTCGGCGGCTCCCAAGGCCTTGAGCCACGAGCAGGAAGCGCTGATGGATACCCTGGTGCGCCAGCTCAGCATGGCGCTGGAGCGTACCCGCCTGGTGTCCGAGCTCAACGCCACGCGGGTGTCCGAGGAGAACGAGCGGCTGCGCTCGGCGCTGCTGTCATCGGTCTCCCACGATCTGCGCACGCCGCTTGCCTCGATCATCGGGGCGACCAGCTCGCTGATCGACCTCAGGCCACAGCTCAGCGACAGTGACCAGCGCGAACTGCTCGACGGTATTCTGTCCGAAAGTGAGCGCCTTAACCGCTACATCCAGAACCTGCTGGACATGACGCGTCTGGGCCACGGCACGCTCAAGCTCGAGCGTGACTGGGTGGCGTTCGAGGACCTGATCAACTCGGCGCTCAAACGCCTGGGGCACTCCTTGAAGCACGTGACGGTGCGCCGGTTTTGGCCCGCGTCACTGCCGCTTTTGTACGTTCATCCGGCGCTGATCGAGCAGGCGCTGGTCAACGTGCTGGATAACGCCCAGCGATTTTCACCGCCGGGTGGCGAGCTTTGTATCAAGGCGCACCTGCGTGAAGGAGAGCCCGCGACGCTGGTGATCACCATCGAGGATCAGGGGCCGGGCATTGCTCATGATCTGCGCGAGCAGGTATTCGACATGTTCTACAGCGGTGGCGACGGCGACCGCAGTGCTCACGGCAGTGGCCTGGGGCTTGCGATCTGCCGCGGCATGGTCGGCGCCCACGGGGGCACGATCAGTGCCGATACCGCAGAAAGCGGGCGGGGCACCGCCATCATCATGACCCTGCCGCTATTGGAGACCGACCCAGGAAGAGCCGATGAAGAGTGAAGGCAGCACACGCATACTGATTGTTGACGACGAGCCGCAGATCCGGCGTTTTCTGCGCATCAGTCTGGCGTCCCAGGGGTACGCGGTAATCGAAGCCGAGAACGGCGAGCAGGCGCTGGGCGCGGTGTATACCCAGGCGCCGGACGTGGTGCTGCTCGATCTGGGGCTGCCCGACATGGATGGCCATGAGGTGCTGCGCGGCATCCGCGAGCACAGCAGCGTGCCGGTGATCGTGGTCTCCGTGCGCGACCGTGAAGAGGAGAAGGTCAGCTCGCTGGATAACGGTGCCAACGACTACGTGACCAAGCCGTTCGGCATTCAGGAGCTTCTGGCGCGTATCCGCGCCGTGCAGCGCCAGGCGCTGCGGGCGAAGGGCGAGGCGGTCGCCCGCTGCTATACAAGCCAGGGGCTCACCATTGACCTGGAGCTTCGCCGGGTAGCGTTGAACCAGGTGCCGGTGCACCTTACTCGCAAGGAGTTCGCGGTGCTGGCCCGCCTGTGCCGCTATACGGGCCGGGTGGTGACCCAGACCCAGCTACTCAAGGAAGTGTGGGGCCCGACCCACGTGGACGATACCCACTACCTTCGCATCGTGGTCAGCCGGCTGCGCCAGAAACTCGGCGACGACCCCCAGACGCCGGTACTGCTGCAGACCGAAGCCGGCGTCGGGTATCGGCTTTTAGTGGAGCCCGTGCGCGCGCACGCCATCTAGCGACGCCAGAACATCGGTGTCATCAGTACCACCACAGTGAGGATTTCCAGCCGGCCCATCAGCATGCCGATGCACAAAAGCCACTTCGCCGCATCCGGCAGGGTGTAGAAGTTGCCGGCCGGGCCAATGGTATCGCCAAGCCCCGGGCCCACGTTGGCCACCGCCGTGGCCGCCCCGGTCACGGCGGTTACCAGGTCCAGCCCCAGCACAGAGAGCAGCAGGGCCAGCACCGCGATGGTGATGAAGAAGAAGAAGGAAAACGCCACCACGCTTCTGGAAATATCGCTGGTAACCGGCTGCTGGTTATAGTGCGTGGTGAAGACACCGTTGGCATGAATCAGATAGCGCAGCTGGTTGCGCAGCATCAGCATGGCAATCTGGAAACGGAAGATCTTTATGCCACCGCTGGTGGAGCCGCTGCAGCCCCCGACAAAGGTCAGGTAGAAAAACGCCACCACCGGCAGCGACCCCCACAGCGTGTAATCATCCGACGCGTAGCCGGTGGTAGTGACAACGGAAATCACGTTGAAGGTAACGTGGGTGAGCGACACGAACCAGTCATCGCCCTGAAGCACCCGCCAGGCGCTGAGGATCAGGATCGCCGCCAGCAGCAGCTTCAAGAGCCCGCGTACCTGCTGGTCTTTCCACAGCGCGCTGCGTGAGGTGCGGATAAAGCGGATATACAGCACAAAGGGCAGCGCGCCGCTGAGCATGAAGGCGCTGGCCATCCACAAGAGCCAGGGCTTTTCCGCATAAGCCCCGAAGGAGGCATCGGAGTTGGCAAAGCCGCCTGTCGAAAGCGATGACATGGCATGCACGATGGCGTCCAGTGGGTGCATGCCGCCTAGCCAGTAGCAGATCATGGCCAGTAGGGTCAGCGCCACATAGATGCTCAAGGTGGCCTTGGCAATGCCGCCTGTTCGCGGCATCACCTTGTCCGACCAGTCGGAGGACTCGGTATGGAAAAGGCGCATGCCGCCCACTTTCAGAAACGGCAGAATGGCGATGCCCATCACGATGATGCCTATACCGCCGAGCCACTGCATCAAACCCCGCCAGAGCTTGAGGCCGTCAGAAAGATGCTCGATGCCCACCATCACGGTGGAGCCGGTGGTGGTGATCGCCGACACCGATTCGAACACCGCATTGGTGACGCTCAATTGCGGGGCGCCCAGAATCAAGGGAAGGCTTGCAAAGCCGCTAACGCTCGCCCAGCTTGCCGCGGTTAGCACAAACATCTGCCAGGGTTTAAGCTCAATGGGAACGCGGTGCGTCGCGGCAAGCGCCCCCCCGGCGAGCGTCATCACGATCACGATCGCCAGAATGAAGGCCTTGGCGTCCGGGTCATGTTCCCAGAGCAGCACCACTAGCGGCACCAGCATGAAAAGCGCCAGCACTACCCAGAGCACCGCCAGAATTCGCACGATGGGCGCAAAGCGCCGGCGAAGCGCCCAGTGTTTCACTCTATGCACATTCAAAAAGGGCATTGCGTTCCCTCGAGGATCATCCAGCGCTATCTCAGCACGGGGTAGTATAAAAAGTCTGTAAAAAGTAAGGGATACTTTTTTTATGCCAGCAAGTCTTTAGCGAGCGGTCCTGGCTGGCACGGCGGCGTATTCAGACGCGCTGGCCGAGCAGTGATCATTTAGTAGTAAAATTACATCGTTTATTGCGTATAGTAGCCGCCATCGGATAAATTTTAGGTAATTAAACAACGTTGAGCGGCCTCAAGATTCAAGGAGTCACGATGAGCCAGCCCCCATCCCCTCTGGGCGACCCCAACCACGCCATCGATTTGGCGCTGTTCGGCGCGCTGGGGGACCTTGCCACGCGCAAGCTCTTTTTAGCCCTTTATCATCTCGACCGCGAAGGGCTGATGCCTGAGGCCACGCGCATTTTGGGGCTTGCCCGCCAGGATCACGATACCGAGGCTTTTCGCGAGCTGGTCAATGAGGCGCTCCAAAAACGTCTCAAAAATGATGATCAGGACCCGGAAAGTCTCGCGCGCTTTTTGAACCGGCTCGAGTACCTGCAGCTCGACTTCAAAGAGGCCGAAGGTTACGCCGCAATCAAACAGTGGCGCGAAGGCTCGAAGCATCCCATGGTGGTGTATCTTTCCGTGGCGGCGCGCATCTACGGCGATATCTGCCATAACCTATCAACGAGCGAAAGCCTCGACGACGATACCCGCGTGGTGGTGGAAAAACCCATTGGCTACGACCTGGCGTCCTCGAAAGAGGTTAACGACGCCATCGGCGCTGTCTTCCCGGAAGAGCGCGTCTACCGCATCGACCACTACCTCGGTAAAGAAACGGTACAAAACCTGATCGCGCTGCGCTTTGCCAACCCCTTGTTCGGCACCCAGTGGAATCAGAACCACATTTCACATGTGGAGATCACCGTAGCCGAGAAGGTCGGTATCGAAGGGCGCTGGGGCTACTTCGACGACGCCGGCCAGCTTCGCGATATGGTGCAAAACCACCTGCTCCAGCTTCTTTGTCTGATCGCCATGGACCCGCCGTCGAATCTGGACGCCGATGCCATTCGCGACGAAAAGGTCAAGGTGCTCAAGGCGCTCAAGCCGTTTACCGGCGAGGCGCTGGGGCGCGACGTGGTGCGCGGTCAGTACATTGCCGGCACCAGCGATGGCCAGTCCGTGCCTGGTTACCTGGAAGAGGACGGCGCCAATACCGAAAGCCGCACGGAAACCTTTGTGGCGATGAAAACCGAGGTGTCCAACTGGCGCTGGGCCGGCGTGCCGTTCTACCTGCGCACCGGCAAGCGGATGCCGGAAAAGCTGTCCCAGATCGTCATTCACTTTCGCCAGCAGCCGCACTACATCTTCGACCCCGACCAGCGCGATATCGCCGCCAACAAGCTGATCATCCGTCTGCAGCCGGAAGAGGGCATCGCGCTTCAGGTACTGACCAAGGATAGCGGCCTGGACAAGGGCATGCGCCTGCGCCCCGGCCCGCTGCATCTGGACTTCAACAGTGCTTTTCCCAAGTCGCGGATTCCCGATGCCTACGAGCGGCTGCTGCTGGAAGTGATGAAGGGCCAGCAGTACCTGTTCGTGCGCCGCGACGAAGTCGAGTACGCCTGGCACTGGTGCGACCAGCTCATCGAAGGTTGGAAAACGCGCGAAACGCCGCCCCGGCGCTACCCGGCGGGCTCCTGGGGGCCGGTGGCGTCGATCGCCATGATCACCCAGGACGGGCGCAGCTGGTACGAGGACTACTGACATGAGCAACGCACGTAAAGCGCTGGCCGAACAGCTGGCCGAAGCGGTTTATCAGGCCCTGGCCGAGGATCTCGAGCGCCAGGAGAAGGTGCTTTTGGTCGTCTCCGGCGGCTCCACGCCGGTGCCTTTTTTTTCCGCCCTCGCCCAAAGGCCGCTTGCCTGGGAGCGGGTGCAGGTGACGCTGGCCGACGAGCGCTGGGTCGATGTCGAAAGCCCGGACAGCAACGCCCGTCTCGTGCGTGAGCATCTGCTGGTGGGGGAGGCGGCAAACGCCGATTTCATCCCCTTGACCAGCGAGGCCGCAACGCCGGAGCAAGGCGTGGAAGAGGTCGCTCGGCGCCTCGAGCCGCTCGCCTGGCCGGCAAGCGTCGTCATTCTGGGCATGGGCGGCGATGGCCACACCGCCTCGCTCTTTCCCGATAGCCCCGAGCTTGGTCTTGCCATGACCACCGATGAGGCGCTGGTCGCGGTGCGCACGCCCAGCCAGCCGCAGCCGCGCATTACCCTGAGCGCCGACCGCCTGCACCAGGCGCGGCGCCACTTTCTACACATCACCGGCGACGACAAGCGCGCCGTACTCGGCAGCGCCATGGGCGGCGACGATGTTCGACAGCTGCCTATCCGCGCCTTTTTAAGCTGCCCGCTGGCCATCTACTGGGCACCCTGACCCCCCACTGCACGCCCGCGTTAGGGTTTGGAGATTTTATGACAATCGATAAACAGCTTCCGTCCAGCCGTACCGCCGAGCTCGACAGCATCTGCCTCAAGGCCGAGGTCATCCCGGTGATCACCATCGAGCGTATCGAAGACGCGGTGCCCATGGGCCGCGCGCTGATCGACGGTGGGATCAACGTACTGGAAGTGACGCTTCGCACCGACTGCGCGCTCGAGGCCATCAAGCGCATGAAAAAGGAGCTGACGGGCGCGAGCATCGGTGTGGGCACCGTGCTTACCCCCGCCCAGTATCGCCAGGCCGAAGAGGCCGGCGCGGATTTCGTCGTCACCCCCGGCACGACCGAGGCGCTCTACCGCTATGGTGTAGAGAGCCCGGTACCGATGCTACCCGGCGTCTCCACCGTCTCCGAGCTGATGACCGGCTGGCAGTACGGCTACCGCCGCTTCAAGTTCTTCCCGGCAGAATCGAGCGGCGGCGCCAAGGCGATCAAGGCCTTTGGCGGTCCAATTGCCGAGGCGCGCTTTTGCCCCACCGGCGGCATCACCCTGGACAACGCCGAGGAGTACCTGAAACTGCCCAACGTCATGTGCATCGGCGGCTCCTGGCTGACACCGAAAGCAATGGTCGACGCTGAAGACTGGGACGGGATTAAAAAGCTCGCCCAGCAAGCGGCGGAGCGTTTTCACCACTAGGATGAGCGGTTGGCGATGGCTCGAGGCATGAATGGCTTCGCCACGATGTGTTAAAGCTGAGTCGCAGTACGTTTTGCCTCGCCCAAAGGGCCTCGCTTATGCGAGGCCCTTTACGTTCAGTCATGCCTCAAACCAGGCGAAGCGCCGGCTCGGCTAGCCCGGCAACGTCCACAGTGGCTTTGAACAGCGACCCTGATAATGGCGCGGCGGCCAGCGCCTTCTCACTTAAATCCTCACGCGCCGTGGTGATATAGAGCGTATCGAGCGCTTGGCCGCCGAAGGCGGGGCAGGAGGGCTGGCTGACCGGGAGCGTGATCTCCCGGGTAATGCGCCCACGTTCGTCCAGGCGCACCACTTTCCCCGCGCCCCAGAGCGCCAGCCACATGCCGCCTTGCTCATCGATCACTGCGCCGTCGGGGCTGCCGTCGTGATTGGTAAAGTCGGCGAAGGTGATCGGCTCGCCGATGGGAAACCCCTCGGCATCCAGCGCCCAGCGCAGCACCACGCCTTGAGCGGTGTCGGCGAAGTAGGCGGTGTCGCCCTTTGGCGAGAAGCAGATCGCATTGGGGATGGTCAGCTTTGATCGCAGAGTATGGAGCTTGCCCCGGTGAAGGCGGTAGAGGCTACCGGCGCCGGGCTCGGCGCTCTTGCCCATGGTAGAGAGCCAGAGGCTTCCATGCCGGTCGATACGAGCATCGTTGCTGCGGGTCACCGGGTTATCGGCCTCGAAATCCATCAGTGGTGTTTGCGTCTGACTTTTCGGGTCGAACAGCGTCAGCTGGTTTTCGCCCACCAGCAGCAGGCGGCCGTCGTCGACCGGGGCGGCGCAGGAGACCATGCGCTCGAGCGCAAGACTTGCGTGTTCTCGAGTCGCCGGCGCCAGCCAGTGAAGCCGTTGGCCTAAAATATCGCACCAGTAGAGTCGGCCGCTTGCGGCCTGCCACTGCGGGCCCTCGCCGAGCTCGCAGGGCCACTCCACGGCGAGCTCGGCCTTGATCGTCTTATTCATGCTCGCCTCCTGCTGCCTGCCAGGCGCGTACCAGCGCTTGGGCCTGGCGACCCACCTGCTCGGCGCTTTGGCCGGGCGTGTAAAGCGCACTGCCGAGCCCCGCGCCGTCGACGCCACCGGCGCGCCACTCGGCGAAGTTGTTCTCGCCGATGCCGCCGACCGCGTAGAGCAGCGTGCCCTGGGGCAGCACCGCGCGCACCGCCTTCATACCCTCGATGCCAACCTGCGTCGCAGGAAAGAGTTTGAGCCCGGTGGCGCCGGCATCGAGCGCGTCGAACGCCTCGGAAGGCGTCACGATGCCGGGAAAGCTCTGCATGTCGAGCGCTTGGGCGGCCTCGATCACCGCCGGGCGGGCGTTGGGAGAGACGATCAGCCGCCCGCCGGCGGCGTGTACCGCCTTCACCTGAGCGGGGGTGAGCACCGTGCCGGCGCCGATCAGGGCACGGTCGCCAAAGCGCTCGGCGAGCAGCGCGATGCTCTCAAAGGGTGCTGGCGAGTTGAGCGGAACCTCGATGCGGGTGATGCCCGCCTCGAGCAGCACCATAGCGATGGCTTCGACCTCGGCGGGCGTTACGCCGCGAAGAATGCCGATCAAGGGCAGCGTCATGACAACCTCCTGATGAGTTGGATGTTAGCCGGCGGACAGTGAACGATGCGCTAGCGCAAGACCCGCCTGCACCGCGGTGTCGCCGTCAAAGAGTGCCACCGGCTGGTCGATGGCCTCGAAAGCGAGGGCGTAGCGCGCGCAGAGCGCCTGACCGCCGCTCAGCGTGACGGTTTCACCAGGCTCCATCAGCGCCCTGGCACCGGCAAGCTCCAGCCCAATAGTGAGCCCCGAGAGCCTGGCGGCAAGCCGGTGCTTACGCGCTTCGCCCTGGGGCAGGGCGGTATCGAGCAGATCTCGGGCGCGTAGCCCGAAAAGGCGCTGGGTATAGCGCTCAGGCTCGCGTGCGCTTTCTCGTACCGCTGTTTGAAAGGTGTCGCGGGTATCGGCGTCGTTGGCATCGCCTATCGAATGCCGCAGCACTGAGTGACGCGCCAATAGTTCGAAAATCTCGCCGGTCATGAAGGTGGCAAAGCGCGTCAGCACGGCGTTTTCGAGACGCGCCCACTTGGCGTGAGTGCCCGGCAGGCAGGCCAGCCCGCTAAAGCCCGGTGTCTTCTCGATCAGCCCGGCAAGCTGTGTCTCCTCGCCGCGCATTACGTCGAACTCGTCGGCGCCACGTTGGCTTACGCCGGGCAGCAGGTGCACCCGCAGCGCCGAGGTCGCAAGTACCGGAGCGACCGCGCCCTGGCTTAGCCGGTCGAGCGGCGTCGGCGTGCTCAGGTAGGCCGCTTCGCGCCAGCCCTGGCGGGCGCCGGCCATGCCGCACACCACCACGTCGACCGGGCGCTCGGGCAGCCAATCCTCAATGAGCCGGATGAGCTCGGGTTCATACTCGGACGGGGTGAGCGAGAGCATGCCCCGGTCGCTTTTTACGGCGGCGATGACGCGGCCTTCCCGGTTGATCGCCCATAGCCGCAGGTTGGAGGAGCCCCAGTCCGCGGCGATCCACGCAAGATGCTTTCGTATGTTGACGGTATCACTGGTCATGTCGTTCTCCTTACCACTCGGCGACCGAGCCATCTTCGTGATTCCACACCGGGTTGCGCCAGCGGTGGCCGGTTTTGGCACGCTCCTCGACGAACTCTTCGTCGATCTCGACACCAAGCCCAGGACCCTGGGGAATAGCGCAGAAACCGTCTTCGATATGAAGCGCGCTCTTGTCGACCAAATAGTCGAGCACGTCGTTGCCCTGGTTGTAGTGAATGCCCATGCTCTGCTCCTGAATGAAGGCGTTGTGGCTCACCGCGTCGAGCTGAAGCGAGGCGGCCAGCGTCAACGGGCCGAGCGGGCAGTGGGGCGCCAGCGCCACGTCATAAGCCGAGGCGAGCGCGGCGATCTTGAGCCCTTCGCTGATGCCGCCGCAGTGGGAGATGTCCGGCTGAACGATATCGATCATGCCGTCCTGTAAAAGATCGCGAAACTCGAAGCGGGTGTGCAGCCGCTCGCCGGTGGCCAGCGGATAGCCGAGCCCGCCGGCGATCTCTTTCAGACACGGCAGATGTTCTGGTGCCACCGGCTCCTCGACGAACATCGGGTGATACGGCTCGAGTTCGCGCAAAAGCGCCTTGGCCATCGGCCGGTGCACGCGGCCGTGAAAGTCGATTCCGATGCCGACGTCCGGGCCCACGGCCTCGCGCGCCTCACGTACCCGCGCCACGGCTTCATCGACCTTCTTGTGCGAATCGACGATCTGCATCTCCGGAGTGCCGTTCATCTTGAAGGCGGTAAAGCCCTTGTCGACCAGCGCGCGGGCCCCGGCGCCGACGTCACTGGGTCGGTCGCCGCCGGTCCAGGCGTACATGCGCATTTTGTCGCGTACCGCGCCGCCCAGCAGTTGGTGCACCGGCACGCCCAGGTCGCGCCCTTTCAAATCCCACAGTGCCTGGTCGATGCCGGCGATCGCGCTCATCAGAATCGGCCCGCCGCGGTAGAAACCGGCGCGGTAAAGCGTGTTCCACAGGTGCTCGATACGGTGCGGGTCCTGGCCGATCAGGTAGTCGGCAAGCTCGTGCACGGCGGCCTCCACCGTGGACGCACGCCCTTCGATGACCGGCTCGCCCCAGCCGTAGCAGCCTTCATCGGTTTCGATCTTGAGAAACAGCCAGCGTGGCGGTACCTGCCAGGTCTTGAGTCGAGTGATTTTCATGGGCGCTCCTTTGATAAACGGTTGGAACCAGGGGCCAGGTTTTTAGCCAGGTACTCATCGTCCAGGCCCAGGTCCTTGGCGGTACGCTGCAGCACCTGGCGCGCCGCGGCGCTGGCCGCGTGGGCATCGCCGGTTTCAATCGCCTCGAGCAGGCGAGCGTGGCGCGTTAAGCTATCGTCCAGTGTGAGCAGCTGATTTTGCGAACCTTCCACGAGCGCCATGATGCTGGGGCGCAGCAGATGGCCCATTTGCCGCCACACCAGGTTGTGGCTTGCGTTGTAAATGGCGTCGTGAAACTGCACGTCGAACTCGGCATGGGCGGCGCGGTCTTGCTGCGCGCTTTGCTGCATGCCTTTAAAAGCCTGGCTCAGGCGGTGAATGTCCTCCGGGCCCGCCTTTTGGGCGGCGAGTGCCGCGACTACCGGCTCCGCGGAAAGGCGAAAGGCATAAATGGCTTGAATCAGCTGCGGGTCGAGCCGGTTAAGCCCGGTCATCCAGCTGCTCACCGCCGGGTCCATAAGGTGCCACTCGTCGATGGCGCGAACGACACTGCCGCGCCCGGCGGTGCGCTCCAAAAGTCCAGCGGCCGTTAGCCGCGCCAGGGCGGTACGCACCTGGTTACGGCTAATGGCAAAGTGTTTGGCAATATCGAGCTCTTTGGGAAACGCTGCACCAGGCGGCCACTGCCCGCTTAAAAGTGCGCGAGCAAGCAGCCTTGCCAGGTCGCCGGCATCGCCGAGGTGTTCGGGCAGGGCGTCAAGCGACATCAAAAAGCTCCTTCGCAATGCCTTGATTAAGCCAATGCTCGGGAGCCTACTAAATGTCTGACATTAAGGTAAGCCGACGTTGGTCTAGTCCAGGCCGTCGATATCCTGGCAGGTGGGTAGGGCTGAATAGGCGCCGGGGCGGGTAACGGCGTGGGCGCCGCAGCGACAGGCCAGTGTAAGGGCTTCGATCAGCACGTCAGGGTCTTGTAGCGCGCGCTCGAGGTTGTCGAGCCGGCAGAGCCGTGCCAGAAAGCCGCCCATGAAGGCGTCGCCACCGGCGGTGGTGTCCACCGCCTTGACCGGCGGCGGGGTGAGGCGATGCTCGAAGTGGGCGGTTTTAAGCACGACCTCGTGAGGGCCGTCGGTCACCAGTATCGCGTTGGCACTGGCGGCCAGGCGCGCGTCGAGCCACCGGGCCGGGGGCTGGTCGCCGCGCAGGTAGTCGAGCTCTTCGCGGGAGACCTTGATGAGCGCGGCCTCGTCGAGCAGCTTAATCACGCGCTCGATCGAGGCCATCCCCCCGGCCCACAGGTTGTGACGCAGGTTGGCGTCCACGCTGACCAGAGCGCCTGAGCGGCGCGCCCGGCGAGTCAGGGCAAGGGTGGTGTCGAAAATGGCGGGCTCGGTCAGGCTGTTACTGCACACGTGCCAGATCAACGGGCGTGCGAAGGTGTCTCTGGGAAGATGCGCCTCGCGATACAGCAGATCCGCCGCTGGCGGGCGGTAGAAGTCGAAGGTGCGCTCGCCCTCGGCGTCTCGTGAAACGAACGCCAGCGCCGTTCGCGCTTCACGCGTGGTGACGATGCCTTGAGTCTCCACGCCGTGGTGGGCGAGTTCGGCGGTAATGAAGCGCCCGAAACTGTCATCGCCGACCATGCCAAGAAACCGGCTCTTCACACCCAGCCGTGCGCAGGCCACCGCCACGTTGGCGGGCGCGCCGCCGGCATAGGGAGTAAACGTTTCCGGGCCTGCTTCGTCGCCTAATCGGCTTGAAAGCATATCGACCAGCGCCTCGCCAAAGGTCACGACTGGTGTCATGCACACCTCCTCATACGCGCTTTGCGCTCATTGTTTTATTAAGACCCGGGCGCTTGTTCGTGCCCGACAGAGGTGGCTAAGTAACCTCTTCGTTATGCAGTGCTTCGGCGGCGCCCAGTAGCCCCGTCCAGGGGTGGGTGACCACCTGAATGGGAATATCGGCGTTGTAGGCCTGCATCCGTCCCTTGTCGTTGAAGGCGCTTTTGAGCTCGCTTTGGGGCAGCCAGTCGAGCAGCCGGGGCAGAATGCCGCCGCACAAATAGACGCCGCCGCGTGCCCCCATGGTCAGCGTAGCGTCGCCGCACACGTTGCCCAGAATCTTCAAAAAGCGCAGCAGCGCGGTGCGCGCAAGCTGATCGCCTTCGTCGGCGCCCTGGCTGATCTCGGCCGGGGTTTCAAAGCGTGGCGCGGCGCTCTCCAGCTCGCAGTAGGCAAGATAGAGCTCGAAAAGCCCCTGGCCGCACAGCACGCGCTCGACGCTGACGCGGCCGTAGCGCTTCTGGAAAAAGCGTAAAAGCGCCAGCTCCTGCTCGTCCATCGGCGCGAAACTGACGTGGCCGCCTTCGGTGGGCAGCGGAATCCAAGCGTGGCGGCCGGGAAAAACGCCGGCCACGCCCAACCCAGTGCCCGGGCCGATGATCAGCCGCGCCGAGTGTGGCTGCGCGCGGCCTGACTGCACCTCGAAAAGATGCGTCTCATCGACGTGGGGTACGCCGAGCGCCTGGGCGGTGAAGTCGTTGACCACCTTGAAAAGCGAAAGGCCGAGCGCTGCCTGAACGTCGCTTTTGTCGAACGCCCAGTGGTTGTTGGTCATCTTCACCCGCTCGGCGTGAACCGGGCAGGCGAAGGCGAGACACGCCTCGACAGGGGCCATCTCATCGATGGCACCCACCCGCTCGAGATAATCCCGAATGGCCTCGATGGGCCCGGCGTAGTCGGCGCAGGGCAGATTCAGCATGTCATAGGGCGCCGTGTCGCCGGGAATGACCAGCGCGAAGCGGGCGTTGGTGCCGCCGATATCGCCGATCAGCGCCGGTCGCATCAGGCGTCCTCCTCGCTGATCTGGCTCTGCTGGCGGGCCAAGTCGTCTGCCTCGAAACCGCCGAACACGCCGGCGCCTTCCTCGCCGCGCATCGCCAGATGGCGGAACCCGCCGAAGAGCTCGCGGCCCATCCCGACGTGGTAGGCATCCAGGTTGGCGTGCGCGAGGCCGCGCTCGGCCCAGGTCGCTGGGTCCACTTTGGCTTCGAGCACGCCGGTGTTGGCATCAAGAAAGACCACATCGCCGTCGCGCAGTTTGGCCAGCGGCCCGCCGTCGAGCGCTTCCGGGCTGATATGAATGGCCGCGGGCACCTTGCCCGAGGCGCCGGACATGCGCCCGTCGGTCACCAGCGCGACCTTGAAGCCGCGATCCTGCAGCACGCCAAGGTAGGGCGTGAGCTTGTGAAGTTCCGGCATACCGTTGGCCTTCGGGCCCTGAAAGCGCACGACCACGACCACGTCGCGGTCGAGCTCGCCGGCTTCGAACGCGCCTTTCATCTGGTTCTGGTCATCAAAAATGCGCACCGGCGCCTCGAGCACGCGGTGCTCCTCGGTGACCGCGGAGATCTTGATCACCCCGCGGCCCAGGTTGCCGTCGAGTACGGTCAAGCCCCCGGTAGGTGCAAAAGGCGTGGCCACCGGTCGCAGTACGTCTTCGTCCAGGCTCGCATCAACCCCTTCACGCCAGACGAGCTTGCCGTCCTCCAGGAAGGGCTCCTGGGTGTAGGCGGTCAGATCGGTGCCGAACACGGTGGGAATGTCGCCGTGCAGAAGGCCCGCGCCGAGCAGCTCGCGAAACAGATAGCTCATGCCGCCGGCGGCCTGGAAGTGGTTGATGTCCGCCTGGCCGTTGGGGTAGACGCGCATTAAACTCGGCGTGACCGCGGAAAGCTCGGTGAAGTCGTCCCAAGTCAGCGTGACGCCGGCGGCGGCGGCCATGGCGATCAGGTGCAGGGTGTGGTTGGTGGAGCCGCCGGAGGCGAGAAGCCCGACCACGGCGTTGACGATGGCGCGCTCGTCGATTTGTTTGTAGAACGGGCGATACGTGCCGCCGGGCTCGGTATTGCGAATCGCCTGTTCGGTGGCAAAGCGGGTCAGCGCCTCGCGCATCTCGGTGCCCGGATTGACGAACGACGTGCCCGGCAGGTGCAGGCCCATCACCTCCATCATCAGCTGGTTGGAGTTGGCGGTGCCGTAGAAGGTGCAGGTGCCGGGGCTGTGATAGGACTCGGACTCCGCTTCCAGAAGCTCCGCGCGGCCCACCTTGCCCTCGGCGAAGAGTTGGCGCACCCGCGCTTTCTCCTTGTTGGGCAAGCCCGACGGCATGGGCCCGGCCGGTACGAACATCGCCGGCAGGTGGCCAAAGCGTGCCGCCCCGATAAAAAGCCCCGGCACGATCTTGTCGCACACGCCCAGGTAAAGCGCGGCGTCGAACATGTTGTGCGAAAGCCCCACGGCGGTGGCCATGGCGATGACGTCGCGGGAGAAAAGCGAAAGCTCCATGCCCGGCTGGCCCTGGGTGACGCCGTCGCACATCGCTGGCACGCCGCCGGCGAACTGCGCGGTCGAGCCCATCGCACCCGCCGCCTGGCGAATGGTCGCGGGGAAGGTCTCGAAAGGCTGGTGCGCCGAGAGCATGTCGTTGTAAGCCGAAATGATCCCCAGGTTGGCGCTATTCATCAGCTTCAGCGAATCCTTCTCCTGCGGGCTGCAGGCAGCGAAGCCATGGGCCAGATTGCCGCAGGAGAGCTCGGCGCGATGCACGCCGCGCTGGTGCTGGTCAGCCATGCGCTTTTCATAAAGCGCCCGGCGCTCCCTGGAGCGCTCGCGAATGCGCTGTGTCACCTTGGCGACGGTGTCGTTCAACGGGGCGGAAGTGGTGGACGTCATGGAAACCTCGGCTAGGCGTTAGTCAGGGCATGCTATGTAGTAATTCTATGTAGTAATTTTACATGCTTTTAGGCCAGTTTAAGACTGTATGGAGCAGCATTAAACCTTTTGGCGCGGATTTTAGTCGCGATTTTGGTAACTTTCCTACTAAAGCGCCCGCGCGGTCGATGAAAAGGGCGGTGAAGCGTACCTGGCGCTCGCAGCCCAAGCTTTTGGCCAGCCCACGAGCGTTTTTCATCAGCATGCTCGAAAGGTTCAGCATGCCCAAAAGGGCGTAAAAGGTGAAGGGTAAGCCGCGATCCAGCCCCCGAGGGTCATGTCGGGAACAGGCGCCAGCGCCCTCGGGCTTTGTTACCATGGTCTGGCAGTCGCCCTCGGCTCGATGGGTGCTTTTTTATACCCACTTATTATAGCTGCTTACTCGTTTACCCATTTGCTTTCGGAGCTCGCCATGCCCCGCGACTTTTCGCGTATCACGCCTTTCGATACCACCCTTCAAACGCGCGCGCGGGCCTATCTCGATACCTTGACCAAGCCGCCGGGAAGCCTTGGCCGGCTGGAAGATTTGGCGGTGTCGTTGTGTCATATCACCGATACGCTCACGCCCCACGTCGACCCGCCCGGCATCGTCGTTTTCGCCGCCGACCACGGCGTGGCCGAGGAGGGTGTGTCCGCCTTTCCCCAGGCAGTGACCGCACAGATGGTCGCCAACTTCGCCCAGGGCGGGGCGGCGATCAACGTCTTCGCCCGCCAGATCGAGGCGCGTATCGAGGTTGTCGACGTTGGCGTGGCGAGTGATGTCCGCGCCGAGGGCGTGGTGGACGCCAAAGTGCGGCGCGGGACGCGCAATTTCGCCCGCGAAAACGCGATGAGCGCCGCCGAGCTCGACCAGGCCCTGCAGGTGGGCGTCGACGCCGTCGAGCGCGCCGCGCGCGCCGGCTGCAGGTGCCTGATTCTGGGGGAGATGGGGATCGCCAACACCACCGCCAGCAGCGCGGTGCTCGCCGCCCTCTTGAACCGGCCCGTCGGCCCGCTGGTGGGCGCCGGTACCGGCCTTGTCGAAGCGCGTCTGGCGCACAAGATCGACGTGATCGAAAAGGCGCTTGTCGCCCGGGCCCCGGGAAGCGAGCCGCTCGAGGTGCTGGCCGCCGTTGGCGGGCTCGAGCTTGCCGCCATGGCCGGGGCGATGCTGGCAAGCGCCGAGCGCCGCCTGCCGGTAGTGGTCGACGGCTTCATTGCCACCGTCGCGGCGCTGGCGGCGGTGCGGCTCTGCCCGCCGGTGCGCGAGGTTCTGATTTTCAGCCACCGCTCCGCCGAGCCCGGTCACGCCGTCGCACTCGAGGCGCTCGCCGCGACCCCGCTGCTCGAACTCGACATGCGCTTGGGCGAGGGCAGCGGCGCCGCACTCGCCTTTCCGCTGTTAAAAGCCGCCTGCGCGATGATCAGCGAGATGGCCACGTTTGAGAATGCCGGGGTGACGCGCTAGTGGGCGTAACGCTAATACTCTTGGCAGTGGCGATCGATCTGGTGGTGGGCGACCCACGCGGGCTGCCGCATCCGGTGGTCGGCATGGGACGGGTGATCACGGTGCTGGAAGCGCGGCTCAACCGCGGCGGACGGTACGCGCGGCGGCTCAAGGGGGCGCTATTGACGCTTCTGGTCGTTGCCGGCACGTTTTGGCTCGCAACGCTTCTTCTCAATTTGCTGAGCATGGTGCATCCTTGGCTGAAGGTCGCGGCGGAGCTTTGGCTACTGGCCACCACGCTTGCCATCAAGGGGCTGGCGGACGCAGGCAGAGCCATCGCCGCGCCGCTCGCCAGGGGGGATTTCGAGGCGGCGCGAGAGGCGCTGTCGCGCGTGGTCGGGCGCGATACCGCCACGCTAAACGAGCCCGAAATCGCCCGCGGCGCGGTCGAAACCGTGGCGGAGAACACCGTCGATGGCATCACCTCGCCGCTGTTTTTCGCACTCATTGGCGGCGCGCCGCTGGCGCTGGCTTACAAGGCGGTGAATACGTTGGACTCGATGGTGGGCTACAAAAACGCACGCTTCGCTGATTTCGGCTACGTCTCGGCAAAACTCGATGACGTCGCCAACTGGCTGCCGGCGCGGCTAACCGCCGTGTGCCTGTGGGCGGCGGGGGCGCTCTGGAATTCCCTGGGGCGCGAGCCGCTGGCGGTGGCTGGCGCCTTTACCCACACCCGGCGCCAGGCGCCGCGCCATCCCAGCCCCAACGCGGGCTGGCCGGAGGCGATGGTGGCATGGCTTTTGGGCGTGAAGCTCGGCGGCGTGAACGTCTATGGCGGCGAGCTTTCGCACCGCGCCACGCTGGGGCCGGGGCGCGTCGCGCTAACGGCGCGCCACATCGATATCACCATTGGTCTGATGCACGGCGCCTGGGGGCTTTTTCTACTCATGATGATCGCGCTGGGTACGGCAGGAGAGGCAATATGAAAAGCCCAAAAAAGCCGGCCGGCGGCGTGGGCGAAAGGCTCGCGCCGTGTAATGTTATGCGCTGCTCATACTCGGGCGTTCGATGATCGTTTTCGTCAGCGGCGGCGCACGCTCGGGTAAATCCCAACTGGCCGAAACGCTCACGCTGGCGGCGGGGGGCGAGCGCTGCTACTACGTGGCCACCGCCCGCCAGGACGACGGCGAAATGAGCGAGCGCGCCGCGCGCCACCAGGCTCGCCGTGACGCCCGCTGGGTCACGCTAGAGGCGCCGCTCTATCCGGATGAGGCGGTGGCTAGCGTGCCCGACGGCCAAGCGGTGCTGCTCGACTGCCTCACTCTCTGGGCCAGCCAGCTGCTGTTTGGCCAAGCGTTCGAGCCGTTTGAGGCCGAGCGGGAGGGCCTGCGCTGCCTAAAAAAGCTGCTGGACGATGCCCGCACTCGAAATCTGTACCTGGTCATCGTCTCCAACGATCTCAACGAAGCGCCGCTGCCGTCGGACCCGGGCGTCTGGCGCTTCGTCACGTTTTTGCAGCGCCTGCACCGGCTGCTGGCTCAGCAAGCGGACTCGGTGATCGAAGTAATCGCTGGGTGCGCCATCGAGTGGAAGGCTGATCTCGACGTTCATCCCCACCTGGACACCACGTCCCGAAACAGCGAAGAGTCATCGCCGTGAAAAACGCCCTCTACGGCGCCGTGCTGGCGTTTCAATTTCTGACCCGCGTACCGCTGCCGATCGAGTGCCCCTGGAATGCGTCGACCCGGCGCTGGGCGCTGCGCGCCTACCCATTGGTTGGGCTATTCATCGGTGCGCTGCTGTGGCTTTTTGCGCTGGCGTTTGATGCATTAGCGCTGCCGGCGCCCATCGCCGCACTGGCGCTTTTGAGCCTGTGGGTGGCGCTCGGCGGCGGCCTGCATCTGGACGGCGCGATGGACCTGGCCGATGCCCTTGGCAGCAATCAGCCGCTTGCGCGGCGCCTGGAAATTATGAAGGACCCGCAGGTGGGTAGCTTCGGGATACTGGCGCTTTTTTTCCTGCTCGCCTGGAAGGCGGTGCTGCTCTGGGCGCTGGTTGATATCGGCGCGCCCGCGCTCTGGTTTTTGATCGTGCCGGCGCTTGCCCGCTTTGCCGGCGCCGCCATGCTGGTGCTGAGCCCTTGCGTCCAACCCAGCGGGCTCGCCTACGCGTTCAAGCGCTCGCTGGCCCCTGTGGACGTGGCGCTTTCGCTGGTGCCGCTTTTGGGCGTGGCGTTTTTTTATCCGCCCTTACTTGGCTGGCTGGCCGGGGCGCTTTTGTTTACCGTGCTGTTTCGCGCCGGGGTGCTTCGCGCCTTCAAGGGCATCAACGGCGACATGATTGGCGCGTTAATAGAAG
This sequence comes from Halomonas sp. PAMB 3264, assembly GCF_031954245.1. Lineage (NCBI taxonomy): Bacteria > Pseudomonadati > Pseudomonadota > Gammaproteobacteria > Oceanospirillales > Halomonadaceae > Halomonas > Halomonas sp. PAMB 3264. The sequence goes on along the minus strand of NZ_CP134866.1, from coordinate 2,265,922 downwards.
GAGTCGAGCTTTGGCTAGTGATCTTGATGTGGAGCTGGTGGTGGTTCGCCACGGCGTGACCGCCTGGAACCTTGAACGGCGCTACCAGGGCCAGCGTGATATCGCGCTTTTGTTTCCCGACGCCGAGCCGGGGCTCAATGCGCTCAAAAAAGCGTTGGAGGATGAGCATTTCGATGCGATCTACGCAAGCGATCTGACCCGCTGTCGTCAAACCCTCGAGTGGGCCCGGCCCGACGCTGCGACTGAGAGCGTTTATCTGGAGCCCCGACTTCGCGAGCTCGATTTCGGCGAGTATGAAGGCAAGGTTTACGACGAACTCAAGGACAATCCGGGCTACAGGGCATGGATTGATAGCGTTGGAGAGCTTAAAATCCCTGGCGGCGAATCCGCCGGGGATTTGCGCACGCGCCTTGACGGCTGGCTGTCGACGCTTGCCGACAACGCGCGCGCTTTGGGCCACCGGCGCGTGCTGGCCGTCACCCACGGCGGTGTGATTCGTGAACTGAGACGGCGTTTTGAAACCGTGGATTTCTGGGAGGCCACGGTGACCCAGGCCACCGGCCGGCGCCTGAACCTGTCCCATCGCGCTAGAGAAGGAGAGTGGCAATGCAGCTTTTCATCGGCGGTGCCCGCGCAGGCAAGCGCGACGCCGTAAAAACGCGCTTTCAAAACGCCGCCTGGTGGACCCTCGCCCCGGGCCAGCGGCTGGCGGACTGCCACTCGATTCTGATTCCCGACACGCCGCTGGTGATCAACGGCGTGCTCGACTGGGTGGCCCGCGACGGCGCTTTTGATACCGACAGCGACCACCTGCGCGCCCAGTGGCGCGAGGATCTGGCCGCGCTTTGCCGTGCCGCGAAGGCGTGCAACGCCACGATCGTGCTGATCCTGAGCGAGGTCGGCCGAGGGCTGGTACCCATGGCGCGCGAAGAGCGCCGCCTTCGCGATCTCAACGGCTGGTTCAGCCAGGACGCCGCGCGCCACGCCGAGCGTGTCTGGTACGTGCGTCACGGCCTGGTGCAGCGCCTGGCCGCGCCCAGCATTGCGCAAGCGAGCCTGGCCGAGTGCGATTGACCTGGCCTTAACGGCTTGCTAGTTTACGCTCACTTTTGGGTGCCGACCTTGCGTCGGTTAAACGGGAAGCTGGTGTCCATTCCAGCGCTGCCCCCGCAACGGTAATCGAGTCAACAACGGCCACTACGCCACTGTGTCGCGCGCGACATGGGAAGGCCGCCGTTTGAAAAAGGCCTCGCCTTTTTGCTCGTCAGCCCGGAGACCGGCCCAAAACCACGGTTTCACTACCATCAATGCCGAGTCGCGGAGGGCGTGCTCAGGGCTGATACGGGGCACTCGACCCCGCATTTCCCCTTGCTCCTTCGCCGCGCGGCCATAAAAAAATCGGCCGTGCGGGTGAGCACGGCTCAAGGGGCTTATCATGACCTACGCGCGACCCACCCTGGGGCTTGCCGCCTTTACGCTCGCCGCACTGCCGCTGGCCGTTCACGCCCAAACGGTGTCTTCGAACACTCCCGAGGAGAAGCAGGCGCTCAACCCGGTGGTCGTAACCGCGGCCCTTGCCCCGCGCACCGCGAATCAAAGCCTTTCATCCGTCACCGTGCTCGATGAGGCCACTTTTCACCGGCAGGACCCTGTCAGCGTCACGGACCTCTTGCGTGGCCAGCCCGGGGTCGACGTTTCCAGTAACGGCAGCTTCGGCAAGAATGCGAGCGTGTTTCTTCGCGGTACCGGCAGCAGCCAGAACGTGCTGCTGATCGACGGCATTCGCCTGCGCTCGGCCACCAGCGGCGGGGCGGCCTGGGGAAGTATCGACCCGCGCCTGTTTGAGCGCGCCGAAATCGTGCGCGGACCAAAAGGAAGCCTTTACGGGGCGGACGCCATCGGCGGTGTCGTGCAGCTCTTCACCCACGCCCCGGAGGAGGGCAACGGCCCGCAGCCCCGGCTTTCGTTTGGCGGCGGCTCCTTCGGCACGGCGCGCGCAAGCGCAGGGCTCAGCGGGTCAGAGGGCGGCACCCGCTATAGCTTCGCGGCGAGCCACTTCAACACCGACGGCGTGCCGGTGCGCCGCAGCGGTGACGACAAGGGCTATGACAACACCACGGCACTCGCCCGGGTGTCGCACACCTTTGATAACGGGGGCGAGGCCGGCGTACTGGCGCTGCGCGCACGCGGCAACAACGAATACGACGGCGGCGAGAACGACTTTGTCCAGCAGGTCGCCGGCATCTATGCCGAGCTTCCGGTGGGGGATGCCTGGCGCTCGCGGGTGACACTTTCCGAGGCCCGCGACGAAAGCGATAACGTCGACGAGTTCGGCGGCTCCACCTTCGATACGACCATCCGCACCGCGCGGCTTGAAAACACCTTCACCGTGGGGGCTCACGAGTTCATTGCCGGCGTCGAGCAGAGCGAAGACCACATCGACAGCACCGTCGATTACGACGAGACAAGCCGCGACAACACCGCCGCCTTCACCCAAGCGCTTTTCGATTTCGCCCCGTTCACCCTGCAAACCAGCGCCCGCTTCGATCACAACGAAAGCTACGGCGACGAGGTGACTGGAAGCGTGGCGCTCGGCTTCGACCTCGACGCGAACCATACCCTGCGGGCGAGCGTCGGCACCGCCTTCAATGCGCCGACCTATAACCAGCTTTACTACCCGGACTTCGGCAATCCGGATCTGGAATCCGAGACCTCCGAAACCGTGGAGCTCGGCGCCCGCGGCCAGTACGCCAGCGTCTTCTGGGACGCCGCGCTCTACCAGACCGACATCGACAACCTGATCGCAGGGCAAGGCGAGCAGTTCAACGTGCCGACCTCGCGCATTCGCGGCGCCGAGCTTTCCGGCGGCGTGGAGCATGGCGGCTGGACGGTTGCCGCCGCGCTGACCTACACCGACCCGGAAAATCGCGCCACCGGCAACCGTTTGCAGAACCGCGCCACCCAGAGCCTGCGCCTGGACGTGGACCGCGAGCTTGGCGAGTTTTCGGCCGGCGGCTCCTGGATTGCCCAGAACCACCGCTACCGGGATGCGGCTAACGAGGATCGCTTGGCCGGTTATGGCCTGGTGAACCTGCGCGCCGGCTGGGAATTCGCACCGCTGTGGAGCGCCCGGGTGACGCTGGAAAACGCCCTGGATCAGGACTACGTCACCACGCGCTCCTTTGACGGCGCCGACTACATCAACGCCGGGCGCGCGGCGTTTCTGAGCGTCAACTTTGGTCAATAAATGGCTTGTGGGGTTGGCGGCGGCGCTTTGCGTTAGCGCCGCTCGGGCCGAAGTGTGCGCGCTCGATGACCTGGATCGCGAGGTATGCCTGAGCGCGCCTGCAAGCCGTATCGCCGCGCTTTCGCCTGGCGCGACGGAACTCGTCTATGCCGCCGGCGCGGGTGATCGCGTGGTCGCTGTGGTCTCCTACAGCGACTATCCGCCCGAGGCTCGAGACGTTGCCTCGGTCGGCAGCCATACCCGGCTGGATCTCGAGGCGCTGGTCGCGCTCGAACCGGATCTGGCCATCGGCTGGGTGACCGGCAACCCCGCCGAGCAGCTCGAAACGCTGGAAGCGCTCGATATGGCGGTGTTTTATATCGAGCCGCGCAGCGTCGACGGCGTGGCCGGCGCCATCGAGCGCCTGGCCACGCTTGCCAGCACCGAAGCGGAAGGCCGCCGCGTGGCAGAGCGCTTTTTAAGCGACATGGCCGCGCTCGGGGCGCAGTACGCGGGGGAAGCGTCGGTCGATACCTTCTACCAGGTGTGGGACTCACCGCTGATGAGCGTCAACGACGAGCATCTGATTGGCCAGGTGATCCGCCTGTGCGGCGGGCGCAACGTGTTTGGCGAGCTGGGAAGATTGGTGCCGCGCCTCGATGACGAGGCGGTGCTCGCCGCCGACCCGGCCGTGATCGTGGCCGGCGGCATGGGCGAGGAGAACCGCGACTGGCTCGATCACTGGACCCGGTACCCCGAGCTTCGTGCGGTGCAAAACGATCACCTCTACTTCGTGCCGCCGTCCCTCCTTCAGCGGCCCACGCCGCGTTTGGCCGAAGGGGCGAGGCTTCTTTGCGGGCATCTGGCGACGGCCCGGGAAGATGCGCCGTGAATGGCCGCTCCCTGAGTTTCTGGCCCGTGGCGCTGACGGCGCTTGCCTTGGCCGCGCTTTTGTTGGCGCTCGCCACCGGCAGCTCCTCTCTGTCGGTGGCAAAACTCATGCAGGCGCTGTTCGGGGAGGGCGAAAGCCTCGCTCACACCCTGGTGTTCGATCTTCGCTTGCCCCGGGCGCTTTCCGCCTTTGCCGTGGGCGGGCTGCTCGCCGTGGCGGGGGCGCTGATGCAGGTGCTCTTGCGAAACCCGCTCGCCGACCCCTACGTGCTCGGGCTTTCCGGCGGGGCCAGCATCGGGGCGCTTGGCGCGATGCTGGCGGGCCTGGGGGGGCTGCTGGTGACCGGCTCGGCGTTTGCCGGGGCGCTTCTTTCAACGCTTTTGGTGTTTGGCCTCGCTCAGGGCCGCGGCGGCTGGACGCCGGCGAGACTGCTGCTCACCGGCGTGGTCGTGGCCTCGGGCTGGGGGGCGCTGGTCACGTTGATGCTCGCCATGAGCCCCGCCGAGCGCCTGCCGGGCATGCTCTACTGGCTGATGGGCGATCTTGCCTACGCGCGCACGCCCTGGCCGCCGCTTGTTGTTTTACTGCTGACCTGCGCGCTTTTATGGCCGCTGGGGAGAAGCCTCAACGTGCTCGCCCGTGGTTCGCTGCAGGCCGCCGCCCTGGGGGTGACCGTGCGTGGTTTCGAGTGGGGCATCTATCTTTTGGCAAGTCTTCTGACCGCCGTGGCGGTCACCACCGCCGGCAGCATCGGCTTCGTGGGACTTGTCGTGCCGCACATGCTGCGCCTGGTGCTGGGCAACGACCAGCGCCGTATCCTGCCCGCCTGCGCGTTGGCTGGCGGCACGCTGTTGCTGCTGGCCGATACGCTCGCGCGCACGCTGATTGCCCCGGAGCAGCTGCCGGTCGGTGTCATCACCGCGCTGCTCGGCGTGCCCACCTTCCTGCTGCTCTTGTACCGGAGCCGCCCATGAACCGGCGTGGTGCGAAAGCGCCCGAGGCGAAAGCGCCACGGCTCGAGGCAGAGGGCCTGACGCTCGCCATCCCCGGCAGAAGCGCAGGTGGAGCGATGGAGTTCGCGCTCGAACCTGGTCAGGTGTGGGGGGTGCTCGGCCCCAACGGCGCGGGCAAGACGACGCTTTTGCACACCCTGGCGGGCCTCACCGCGCCGCGCACGGGACGCGTATGCCTGGATGGGCAACCGCTTGGCTCGCTCAGGCGTCGGTCTATCGCCCGGCGGCTGGGGCTCTTGTTTCAGGAGCGCATGGACGGTTTCCCCGCCACGGTCTCCGAGACCGTGATGATGGGCCGCCACCCGTACCTGTCGCTCTGGCAGAGCGAAAGTCTCGAGGATATCCAGCGGCTGCGGTCGGCCCTGAGCGCGCTCGATCTTGAAGCGCTCGCATCGCGCCCGGTCTCCACACTTTCCGGCGGCGAGCGCCAGCGCGTGGCGCTGGCCACCGTGCTGACCCAGAACCCTGCCGTGTGGCTTCTGGATGAGCCGACCAACCACCTGGACCTTCACCATCAAAGCGCGGTGATGGCGCTGATAAGCGTCGAGGCCCGCCAGGGCCGTGCGGTGATGATGTGCCTGCACGATCTCAACCTGGCCGCACGCTGGTGCAGCCACGTTCTGCTGCTCTACCCGGACGGCGAGGCCCTCGCCGGGCGATGCGACGAGGTGATGACGCTGGGCGCTCTGGAGCGGCTTTATCGTCAGCGCCTGAGCGTTGCGCAAATGGACGGCGCGCCGGTCTACATGCCGCGCGTGGAACGCGCCGCACCTTCCACGGATCTTTCTGACAGTGCCTGGAGGCACCCATGACCCCGTTCCCTTTTGCCGCCGTGGTCGGCCAGCACGCGCTCAAGACGGCGCTGCTGCTCAACGCCGTCAACCCGCGCATCGGCGGGGTATTGATCAGCGGCCCGCGGGGCAGCGCCAAATCCACCCTGGCCCGGGCGCTGGCCGCCATCCTGCCGGCCACGAGCCTTGGCCCGTCGCCGTTTGTCACGCTGCCGCTCGGGGCAAGTGAGGAGCGCCTGACCGGCAGCCTGGATATTCAGAAAGTGCTCACCGAGCGCGAGGCCGCCTTTCACGAAGGGCTTCTGGCCAAGGCGCACAACGGCGTGCTCTACGTCGATGAGGTCAACCTGCTGCCCGACACCCTGGTGGATCTGCTGCTCGATGTGGCCGCCAGCGGCGTCAATATCGTCGAGCGCGACGGCCTGAGCCACTCTCACCCGGCGCGTTTTGGCCTGATCGGCACCATGAACCCGGATGAAGGCGAGCTGCGCCCGCAACTGCTGGACCGCTTCGGCCTCTGCCTGGAGCAGCCGGCCTCGATCAGCGTGGAAGAGCGCATCGCCATCGTGCGCCAGCGCGAAGCGTTCGACCGTGACCCCGCAGGCTACGCGGCGGATTTTGACGCCGAGCAGCGCTCGCTGACCCAGCGCATCGAACGCGCCCGGCAGCGGCTCGACGCGGTAAGCGCCCCGGACTGGGTATACGAGCAGATCGCCAGACGCTGCGAGGCGGCGGGCGTCGAGGGCCTGCGCGCTGACGTGACCTGGCACCGCGCCGCCCAGGCCCACGCCGCCTGGCAGGGCCAGAAGGCCATCGACCAAACCGATATCGACACCGTCGCCCCCTGGGTGCTTTCACACCGGCGCACCCGGGAAGAGACGCCGCCCGCCTCAAACAATCCGCCACCTGCTCCGCCCTCTGAACAGAGCGGCGGCGGCTCGCCGCCCACTGGCAGCAAGGCTCAAGCAGGCAGCGGCGCGGGGCAGCCGGGCGAGGCGGGGCAGTGGGGCGCGATGCCTCCCGTTAACCAAACCCGGCAGACGGAAGCGGCGACCCTACCTGAAGCTCCAATGCTGCCGGGTAGCAAGCGCGGCGCTGCCGAAGGCGGCGCCCGCAAGGGCCACCAGTGGGGGCAAGGGGCGCACACACGCACGCTGCCTCCCGCGCCGCGCCTGGACACCTTTGCCACGCTTGCCGCCAACCGCGGCGCCTGGCCCTGGCAAACACTCCGCTACCGCCCGTCGCGGGCCGGGCAGCCGAAGGTGCACCTGGTGCTGCTGGATACGTCTGGCTCGACGTTGGGCCAGCGCCTGCTGGGCCGTGCCAAGGGCTGGGTCGAGTCACTTGCTCGCCAGGCGTATCTGGGGCGCGAGCAGATGGCGGTGTTTGGCTTCGGCAACGACACCATCACCTCGTTGCTGCCCCGCCAGCGCGCGCCCAAGAGCCTGGCGGCCCGGCTCGATTCGGCGGAGGGCGGGGGCGGCACGCCGCTGCGCGCCATGATCGTTCAGGCAGGCCAGCTGGTGCGCCAGTGGCAGCGCCGCGAGCCGGGCCTTGCCATTCATACCTACCTGATTACCGACGGCCGCACCCGGGAGTCCCTTGTGGGTCTGGCGCCGCCAGGCGACTGCCTGGTGCTGGATACCGAAGGCGCCAGAGTCAAGCGCGGCCAGGGGGCAAGGCTTGCCCGGGAGCTTGACGCACGCTACTGCACACTGCCAATCAAGGAGTTTTCATGACGGACCATCAACGCCGCATGCAGCGCAAGAAAGACGTGGTCGATGAGCGCATCAGCCAGGCGACGCAGGAGCGCGGCGTGCTGATTCTCCTGAAGGGTAACGGCAAGGGCAAAAGCAGCTCCGCCTTCGGCACCATGGCGCGCTCCCTGGGCCACGGCCAGCGCTGCGCCGTCATTCAGTTCATCAAGGGCCGTCGGGAAACCGGCGAGTACCTGTTCTTTCGCGACCATCCAGGGCTCGACTGGCACATCATGGGCCACGGCTTCACCTGGGAAACCCAGGACCGCGAGCGGGATATCGAGGCCGCAGAGGCCGCCTGGGCCGTGGCCAAGGGGTTACTCGAGAACCCGGAGTACGGGCTGATCGTGCTCGATGAAATGAGCTACATGTTCAAGTACGGCTACCTGGATACCGCCCCTGTGGTCGAGGCGTTACAGCGCCGCCCGGCGCACCAGAACGTGATCATCACCGGGCGCACCATGGCCACACCGCTTCAGGAGATCGCCGACACCATCAGCATCGTGCAAGACGAGCGCCACGCGTTTCGCGGCGGCGTCAAGGCGCAAGCGGGGATCGAATACTGATGAGCCAACCTTCTGCGAGCTGCCCCGCGCTGTTTATTTCGGCCCCCGCCTCAGGCCAGGGCAAAACCACGCTAACCGCCGGGCTTGCGCGGCTGCTGCGCAATCAGGGCAAGGTGGTGCGGGTGTTCAAGACCGGCCCGGATTATCTCGACCCGCAGATTCTCGCCCAGGCCTCCGGCCAGCCGGTGGATCAGCTCGACTTATGGATGGCAGGAGTTGACTACTGCCGCCAGCGCTTTTATGAAGCCGCTATCGAGGCCGACTTGATTCTGGTGGAAGGCGCCATGGGCCTTCATGACGGCGAGCCATCCAGCGCCGACCTGGCCGCGCTGTTTGGCATTCCCATGGCCATCGTGATGGATGTCAAAGGCATGGCCCAAACCGCCGCCGCGCTGGTAACGGGGCTTGCTGGCTTTCGTGACGATATCCATGTTGCCGGGCTGATTGCCAACAATTGCGGCTCCCAGCGCCACCGGGAGCTGATTGAAGGCGCACTGCCTGACACCCTACCGTTCCTGGCCGCCGTACCCCGTGACCCTGAACTGACACTTCCCGAGCGCCACCTGGGGCTGGTGCAGGCCGAAGAGATTCGTTTTGAGCTGGAAGTTCGTTTTGAGGCCGCGGCGCAGGCGCTGGAAGCCGCGGGCTTGCTGGACGCGCTGGCCACGCTTTCGCCGGTCAGTTTCAGCGCCTGTACCGAAACACTTCCCGCCGTTTCGCCTGTGCTGGCCGGGCAGACGATAGGCGTGGCCCGCGATGCGGCGTTCAGCTTTATCTATCAGGCCAACCTGGATGTACTGGCGCAGATGGGCGCGCGCGTGCGCTTTTTCTCACCGCTTGCCGATGCCGACCTGCCCGAGTGCGATGCGCTGTGGCTGCCCGGCGGCTACCCGGAGCTTCACGCGCAGGCGCTGGCGGCGAACACCGCCATGCGCGATGCTATTAGTGGCTTCTTTCGCGCGGGCAACCCTATTCTCGCCGAGTGTGGTGGCATGCTGTATAGCCTGGAAACGCTCACCGACTATGCGGAGAACACGCACCCCATGCTCGGTTTACTGCCGGGGCACGGCGCCATGCGCGGGCGCCGAGGCTGCCAGGGTATGCAGACCGCCGAGCTGCCCGAAGGGCCCATTCGCGGCCATGCCCACCACCGTTCCATGGCCGGGCAAACGCCTGAGCCCATCGCTTACGGTCGCCGTCAGCGCCACCCCGCACCTGGCGAGCCGATCTACCGTGCCGGGCGCCTGACCGCGACCTACTTGCACCTGTTTTTCCCGAATAACCCGGCCGCGGTGGCGCGTCTTTTCAGCCACGCTCCCGGCAACGATTCAGCGCAGGCCACGGCCGCAAGCTCCCATATTGAGGAATCCTTTCATGCAGTTAAATAAAATTCCCGCCACGGTTGTGACCGGCTTTCTGGGTAGCGGCAAGACCACGCTGCTTGCCAATATCCTGCGCCAGATCACCGGCAAACGGATCGCCGTGATCGTCAACGAATTCGGCGAGCAGGATATCGACTCCAGCCTGCTGCGCAGCTGCGCCCTCGACTGTGAGCCCGGTGAAGGCCAGGCGCTCGCGGGTGACGACGGCATCTATGAACTCGCCAACGGCTGTATCTGCTGCACTGTGGAAGAAGAGTTTCTGCCGGTGATGAAAAAGCTCGTCGAGCGGCGCGGCGATATCGACCATATCCTGATCGAGACCAGCGGCCTGGCGCTGCCAAAACCCTTGGTGCAGGCGTTCAACTGGCCGGACGTCCGCCAGCACTGCACCGTGGATGCCATCATTACCGTGATCGACGGCCCCGCCGTTGCCGCCGGGCGCTTTGCCAGCGACGAAGCCAAGGTCGCCGCCCAGCGTCTGGCGGATGACAGCCTGGACCATGACCCCAGCCTGCAAGAGCTTCTTGACGATCAGTTAAGCGCGGCAGATTTAGTCCTGGTGACCAAAACCGATCTGCTGAGCGTCGATGAAAAGGCCCGGGTGGAAGCGCTGGTGCAGGCGCGGGTACCGGCCTCGGTCAAGACGCTGTTTATCGACCAGACCCAGGCCACTGATACGGCCCAGCTGGAAGCCCTGATGGGCATTGGCGCCGCCAGTGAAGCGCATATCGACAAGATTACCAATCATCACGACAAGCACCATGCCGAAGGCGCGCACCACGACCACGCCCACGACCACTTCGATTCCTGCGTGATTACCCTGGGCGAAGTAGACGCCACCGCCCTTGAAAGCAATTTGCAGGCGCTGCTGAAAAGCCACGAGATCTACCGCGCCAAGGGCTTTGCCGCTATCCCCGGCAAGCCCATGCGCCGGGTGATTCAGGCGGTGGGTGAGCGTCTTGACGGCTACTTCGACCGGCTATGGCGCCAAGACGAGCCGCGCCAGACCCAGCTGGTATTTATCGGCCGCGGGCTTGATAGCGCCGAGCTGCACGAGGCGCTGGCCGCTGCCGAGACTGCGGCGACACCTTAATGCATCTATTTGCCGCCAAGCCCGGAGGCTTTGTCGACGATGAAGGCATCGTCGATCTTCAACAAAGCCCCGCCGAGATCGTCATCCTGTCCGCCGCCGACAGCAATCTTTCGGCGCTGGCTCAGGCCGCCGAGCGGTTGGGGGAGGCGTACCCTTCGGTGCGCCTGGCCAACTGGATGAACCTGATCAAGCCGGCGGCGTATGATCTCTACGAAGATCGGGTGCTGGAAAAGGCCCGGTTGGTGGTGGTGTCGCTGTTAGGTGGCAAGGGCTACTGGCAGTATGGCCATGAGCGCTTGCTTGCCTGGGCGGCGGCGAAGCCGGAGCGCCAGCTGATACTGGTGCCGGGCTGCGACGCGCCGGATGACGCCCTGCTGGAAGACTCGAGCATCGGCTTCGATGACGCCTACCGCGTGTGGCGCTACCTGCGTGAAGGCGGCGTAGATAACGCCGAAGGGCTTTTGCGCTTTATTGCCAGCCACTGCCTAAGCCGTGCGTTTGCCTGGCAGGAGCCCAAGGTGATTCCGGCGGCAGTGATTTACGCCCCGCAGGAACGTGAATCGAGCCGCCCGGCGGCCAGCCTCAGCGAGTGGCGCAAGCAGTACGAAGACGGCCGGCCGGTGTGCCTGCTGCTGTTCTATCGCAGCCATTTACAGGGCGCCAACACCGGCGTGATCGACGGCATGCTGGCCGCACTCGAGGCCGAAGGGCTGGCGCCGCTGGCGGTGGCCGTGGCCTCGCTGAAGGAGGGGCCGTGCATCGAGTTTGCCAATCATCTCATCGAGCAGACCGGCGCTTCGCTGATCATCAACACCACCAGCTTTTCGGTGAACCGCAACGCCGATGAAACCGACGGGCTGGGCGATGAAATGCACAGCCTGTTCATTGGCCGTCCCGTGGTGCTTCAGGCGATGCTGGCCAGCAGCACGGTGGAGGACTGGCAGGGCATGGCCGCCGGGCTGCACAGCCGCGATGTGGCGATGCAGATCGTGCTGCCGGAAATGGACGGGCGGGTGATCACCCGGGCCGTGGGCTTCAAGGCCGAGGCCTTTTTTAACGAGCGCTGCCAGCTCACGATTACTCACCATGCCCTGCACCCGGAGCGTGCGGCGTTCGTTGCAAAACTGGCGCGGCGCTACTGCTGGCTGCGTGAAACGCCCAACGCGCAAAAACGCATCGCCCTGGTCATGGCCAACTACCCCAACCGCGACGGGCGCATCGGCAACGGGGTAGGGCTGGATACGCCCGCCTCGACGCTGAATATTCTGAGCGCCCTGCAGGGTGCCGGCTACCCGGTGGACGAGCTGCCCGCGGACGGCGACGAGCTGATCCGCCGGTTACAAGGCGCAGTCACCAACGACCACGGCAGCCTCGATCAGCGCGCCTGTTGGCAAAGCATCAGCGTTGAGGAGTATCTGGCCTGGTTTCAAACCCTGCCCGTTACGCTCCAGAACACCATCTGGACGCGCTGGGGCGCGCCGCATGACGACCCCAAGTGCCGCCAGGGGCGGCTGATGATCTCGGGTATCCGCCTTGGGGACACCTTTGTAGGCATTCAGCCCGAGCGCGACTTTATCGAGGACCTGACCCAGTCCTACCACGATATGGAGCTGGCGCCGCCGCACAGCTATCTGGCGTTCTACCTGTGGCTGCGCGAACACTACCGGGTAGACGCGGTGATTCACGTGGGCAAGCACGGTAATCTCGAGTGGCTGCCGGGCAAGAGCACTGCGCTCAGCGCCGAGTGCTGGCCGGATATTGCGCTGGGGCCGCTGCCGCACTTCTATCCGTTCATCGTCAACGACCCCGGCGAAGGGGCACAAGCCAAGCGCAGAAGCCAGGCGGTGATCATCGACCACCTGATGCCGCCGCTGGCCCGCGCCGAGCTGTACGGCCCCATGGCGGAGTTGGAAGCGCTGTGTGACGAGTACTACCAGGCGCTGGATATGGACCCGCGACGCGAGGCGCTGATTCGCAGCCAGATTCTTGCGCACCTGCGCGACACCGGCATCGACCGGGAGCTCGCCCACGCGGTGAACGGTGAGTGCGAGGCCGAGATACTCAACGCCCTGGATACCTTCTTGTGCGATATCAAGGAAGCCCAGATCCGCCACGGGCTGCACATTCTGGGCACGCCGCCACCGCGTGAAAAGCGCGCGGGCACACTGGTGGCGCTGCTGCGCCTGCCGAGAGGCGAGGGCGTGGCAAGCCGCGGCCTGCTGCACAACCTGGCCCGCGACCTGGCCCTCGATATCGACCCGCTGGCCGCCGGCAGCGAGCCGTGGCAGGGCGCCAGGCCCGCTATTCTTGCCGAGCAGTTGGGTGCCCCCTGGCGCACCGGCGCGGACACCCGCGAGCGCCTGGAGCTTCTGGCCGAGCGCTGGGTCAATGAGTACGTGCTGGGTGACCGCCCCCTTGAAGCCCTTACCTCAAATTACCCCGCCACGGCGGAGCAGCTGCGCTTTGCCCGCACGCTGTGGGCGACCATGCAGCGCGGCGTGACGCTGGAAATTCAGTCCCTGCTCGATGGCCTTGACGGGCTTTTCGTACCCGCCGGCCCCAGCGGCGCCCCCAGCCGCGGGCGGCTGGATACGCTGCCCACCGGGCGCAACTTCTTCAGCGTGGACAACCGCTCGATTCCATCGCCCGCCGCCTGGCGCTTGGGCGAAAAGTCCGCCCAGGCGTTCGTCGAGCGCTACCTGCAGGATAACGGCGACTACCCGCGCCGGCTGGGGCTCTCCATCTGGGGCACCGCCACCATGCGCACCGGCGGCGACGACATCGCCCAGGCCTTTGCGCTGATGGGGGTGCGCCCCCGGTGGTCGCTGGGCTCCCAGCGGGTGATCGATTTCGAGGTGATTCCTTCGATGCTGCTGAATCGGCCGCGGGTGGATGTGACGCTGCGGGTGTCCGGCTTTTTCCGCGATGCGTTTCCTAATGTGATTCGCCTGTTCGATGCCGCCGTGCAGGCGGTGGCGAACTTCGAAGAGCCCGGCGACAGCAACACCATCTGCCATGCGGTGATGGCGCGTCAGAAAACGCTGCAAGACGAAGGCCTGAGTGCCGAGCAGGCGGCGCAAGAAGCCCGCTATCGCATTTTCGGCAGCAAGCCCGGCGAGTACGGCGCGGGCCTTAACCGGCTGATCGAGAACCGCAGCTGGGAAAATGCCGATGACCTGGCCGAGGCCTACCTGGGCGCCGGGGCCTACGCCTACGGCCAGTTTGCGGATTCCGGCACCGCCGCGCGAGGCGCCTTCGAGCAGCAGCTTCAGGGGCTGGACGCCGTAATGCAGAACCAGGATAACCGCGAGCACGATATCCTTGATTCCAACAGCTACTACGCCTTTCAGGGCGGCATGGCCAATGCCAGCCGCGCGCTTGCCGGTCAAGCGCCGGTGATCTACCACGCGGACCACGCCAACCCGGCGGTACCCAGGATTCGCACGCTGAAAGAAGAGCTTGCCCGGGTGATCCGCTCGCGGGTGCTCAACCCCAAGTGGATCAACGCCATGCGCGAACACGGCTATAAAGGCGCGTTTGAAATGGCCGCCACGGTGGATTACCTGTTTGCCTATGACGCGACCACCGACCTGGTGGCCGACTACCAGTACGCCCAGGTCAGCGACGCCCTGGTGCTCGACCCCGCCAACCAGCAGTTTTTGCGCGACCATAACCCGGCAGCCCTTGAAGAGATGGCCGAGCGCCTGCTGGAAGCCGCCCAGCGCGGCATGTGGCAGGCGCCCGGCGAACACGGCGCCGCCCTTGAAGACCTGCTGCTGGAAATGGACGAAGCCCGAGAGCGGGGCGGCCCATGAGCGAGCCGCAAGTAAAGGGCTGGTGCCCCGGCGCCTGGCGGCCCATGGCCACCGGTGACGGCTGGCTTGTGCGCGTGCGCCCGCCGCTGGGCGAGCTGACCCGCACACAGGCACTGGCGCTGTGTGACGCCGCCGAGCGCTTCGGCAGCGGTTTGCTCGAACTGACCCGCCGGGCCAATATCCAGCTGCGCGGCGTGACCGAGGCCAGCTGGCCACCGCTGATGGCGTTTCTCATCGAGCATCAGCTGGTGAGCGACAGCAGTGATGCTGAACGCCAGCCCCAACTGATGCTGGCCCCGGCGTGGCAAGCGGGGGACGCCACCCACACCATCGCCCGGCAGTTGCAGGCACGGGGCGCGGAACTTGCCGAAATGCCCGCCAAGATAGGCATCGCCATCGACGCGGGCGCCGCGCCGGTGCTGTGCGATAGCCCCGCGGATTTTCGCATCGAGCGCTCGGCAGACGGTGGCCTGCTGGTACGCCTGGAGGGCCACACACTGGGCACGGCGGTGACCGATGCCGAGGCCGCCGTGGCGCTCTTGATTCGCCTGACCCACTGGTTCATGCAAAGCGGCGGCGCGGCGGTGGGGCGTATGGCCAGGCACCACGCACCGCTGCCCGCCTGGGCAGTGGCGAATACGCCCCCGGCCCCGCCCGGCGCGAAACTGGCCATTGGCAAGCATGAGGGGGGCGTGGTGGCTGGCCTGCCGTTTGGGCGGGTAAGCGCCCAGACGCTGCGCGCGCTGGTCGCCTCGAAGGCGGTGAGCGCCCTGCGGGTAACGCCTTGGCGCAGGCTAATGATCAAGCAGCCGGGCGCCGCCGCCTTGCCAGCGCTTGGCGAGGTCATTGGTCAGAATGACGACCCACGGCTGATGATGGACGCCTGCCCTGGCGCGCCTTTTTGCCAGCAGGCCAGTGTCGCCACCCACTCCTTGGCCGAGCGGCTGAAGGAAGTGGACGCCGCCAGCGTGCATATTTCCGGCTGCGCCAAGGGCTGCGCCCGGCGGCAACCGGCAGCCATTTGCCTGACCGGCCGCAACGGGCGTTTTGATGTCATTACCGACGGCCGCGCCGATAGCGCGCCGGTGGCTACCGGGCTGAGCGAGTCTGACGTTTTCATTTATCTGGAGAGTTTGGGTGCCTTACACCTATGAAACCCACGGCCCGGCGATTTACCGGGAGTCCTTTGCGATCATTCGCCGCGAGGCCGAGCTTGCCCGCTTTTCTGCAGAGGAAGAGACCGTGGCCGTGCGCATGATTCACGCCGCGGGGCTTGTCGAGTTGGCCGCGCATATCCATTTTCAATATGACGTGGTCAACAAGGCGCGCGCCGCTCTAGAGGCGGGCGCGCCGATTCTGTGCGATGCGCGCATGGTATCCGAAGGCATTACCCGCAAGCGCCTGCCGGCGGATAACGCGATTATCTGCACCCTCAATGACGAGCGCACCCCCGCGCTTGCCCTTGAGATGGCCAACACCCGCTCGGCGGCGGCGCTCGAACTGTGGCGCCCGCACCTTGAAGGCGCGGTGGTGGCGATTGGCAACGCGCCTACGGCGCTGTTTCACCTGCTCAACATGCTCGAAGACCCGGACTGCCCGCGCCCGGCGGCCATCATCGGCTGCCCGGTGGGCTTTGTAGGCGCGGCGGAGTCCAAGGAGGCGCTGCTTGCCACGCCAAAGCTTCCCAGCTGCATCGTGCGTGGGCGCCTGGGCGGCAGTGCCGTGACGGTGGCCGCCATCAACGCCCTGGCGGATCGTGTCGAATGAGCAAGGGTTGCGTGTTTGGGGTGGGCCTCGGGCCCGGCAGCCAGGATCTGATGAGCGTGCGCGCCGACCGGCTGATCCGTGGTGCGACGCATATCGCCTATTTCCGCAAGAAGGGCCGCCGCGGGCACGCGCGCAGCATCGTCGAGGGCCTGCTGGCGCCCGGCGTGGTCGAGATGCCTATGGAGTACCCGGTCACCACGGAAATTCCCTTCGATGACCCGCGCTACAATCAACTGCTCTCGACGTTTTACGAACACAGCGTGGCGCAGCTGATCGAGATGACCGAGGCCGGGTGCAATGTCGTCGTGCTGTGCGAAGGCGACCCGTTCTTCTACGGCTCGTTCATGCATCTGTATACGCGCTTGCGCAACCGCGTGCCGGTTTCCGTGGTGCCGGGAATTACCGGCATGTCGGCGGCGTGGACCGCTTCTGGGACCCCCATTACCTGGGGCGATGACGTGCTCACCGTGGCGATGGCGACACTCCCGGAAGACACGCTTGTCGAGCGCATCCGCCAAACCGACGCGCTGGTGGTGATGAAGATCGGCCGCCACCTGGGCAAGCTGCGCCGGGCGCTGAAAAGTGCCGGGCGCGAAGCCGACGCCTGGCTGATCGAGTACGCCGCCATGGAGAACCAGCGCGTGGTGCCGCTGAAGGATGCCGGCGACAAAGTGCCGTACTTTTCTATCGTGCTGATTCACGGACACGGGAGGCGCCCATGAGCGGTTGGGTCAAAATCGTCGGGCTGGGGCCGGGTGCGGAATCGATGATTACCCCGGAAGTCACGGCCGCGCTCGACCAGGCCACGGACGTGGTGGGCTACGTGCCCTACGTCGAGCGCGTCGCCCCGCGCGAGGGCCTGACCCGCCACGGCTCGGACAACCGTGAAGAGATTCGCCGCGCCGGGGCCGCGCTGCGCATGGCGCACGAGGGCCGCCGAGTGGTGGTGGTGTCTTCCGGCGACCCCGGCGTGTTTGCCATGGCAAGCGCCGTATTCGAGGCGCTGGAAGCGGGCGACGCCGTGTGGCGGGCGCTCGATATTCAGGTACTGCCGGGGATTTCCGCGATGCTGGCCGCCAGCGCCCGCGCGGGCGCGCCGCTGGGGCACGACTTCTGCTGCATCAATCTATCCGACAACCTGAAGCCCTGGGCGCTGATCGAAAAGCGCCTGCGCCTGGCGGCACAAGCGGATTTTGCCATGGCGTTCTACAACCCGCGCTCCAAATCGCGCCCGGTGGGGTTCGAGCGCACCCTGGACGTGCTGCGTGAAGCGTGCGAGCCCGAGCGCCTGATCATCTTCGCCCGGGCGGTGTCCACGCCGGACGAGTCTATCCGCGTGACGACGCTGGGTGAGGCCACGCCCGACATGGCGGACATGCGCACGCTGGTGATCGTGGGATCAACACAGACGCGATTGATCGAGCGAGAGGGCGCGCCGCTGGTGTACACGCCGCGCTCAGCGCTTTGATCAAGCGCGGTCGAGCCAGACCAGCACCTCATCGACGCCGTGCACTTCAAGCCGGGCGGGAAGCTGGGGGCGGTCAATCATGATGACCGGCACGCCAAGCGCGCGGGCGGCATCGAGCTTGGCGCGGGCGCCGTCGCCGCCGGCGTTCTTGCATACGATGCGCTCGATTCGCTGGTGCTTGAGCAGGGCTAAATCGCCTTCCAGCGTGAAGGGACCTCTATCCACGGTGGTGGTGAAGTGGGCAAGCGGCGGCGGGGCGGTGGGCGCGTCGACCAGGCGAAGTACATAGTGGTGCTGGGGCGTGGCGGTAAACGCGGCCAGATGCATGCGGCCAATGGCGAGCAGCACGCGCTGGGGCGGGCCTTCCAGGGCGCTTGCCGCCGCTTCGATACTCGCGACGTGCTGCCAGTTATCATGAGCGCCACGCCGCCATGCCGGGCGCGTCAGGGCAATCGCCGGTACGCCGGTTTGCCGGGCGGCGGCCAGCACGTTAAGGCTCATTTGTGAGGCAAACGGGTGGGTCGCATCAATAATATGGGTGATGCGCTGTTGGGTGATAAAAGCCGCCAAACCCTCGGCGCCGCCAAAACCGCCCACGCGGGTGGGCAGCGGCTGCGCTTTAGGCGTTTTGACGCGGCCTGCATAGCTGAAGATGGCGGCAATACCGCGCTTGCTTATGGCGCAAGCCAGGGCGCTGGCCTCACTGGTACCCCCAAGAATCAGGACATTTATCATGGCGTTAGTTGACAAGGCTTGCTGGCTCACATTGCTTGGGTGGGGGGAGAGTGGCACAGCGGGCCTGACAGCGGCAAGCCGCGAACTGTTGGAGAGTGCCGAGATCGTGTTTGGCGCCCGCCGCCACCTGCGTCTGCTGCCCCCGCTGAAC
This sequence comes from Halomonas sp. PAMB 3264, assembly GCF_031954245.1. NCBI lineage: Bacteria > Pseudomonadati > Pseudomonadota > Gammaproteobacteria > Oceanospirillales > Halomonadaceae > Halomonas > Halomonas sp. PAMB 3264. The sequence continues at coordinate 2,247,266 of NZ_CP134866.1, read as the reverse complement.
GCGCAGATACGCGAGTGGCCGGTGCCGTTTATTGAGGGCATCCCCGCCCTTCTGGCCGAGCGCGGCCGCCGGGTGGTCATGCTGGTCTCCAATGACCCGTTCTGGTTTGGCGCGGGCTCAAGTCTCACGCGCCACCTGGAGGCGTGGGAGTGGAGCGCCGTACCGTCGCCCTCGACCTTCAGCCTGGCGGCGGCGCGGCTGGGCTGGCCGCTTGAGCGCTGCACTTGCCTTGGCCTGCACGCCAAGCCCCTGACCCGCCTTCGGCCCTACCTTCAAAGCGGCCGGCGCCTGCTGGTGCTGCTGCGCGATGGCGCCGCCGTGGCGGAACTGGCCGCGCTGGTTAAAACATTCGGCTTTGCGGAATCCCGGCTACATGTGCTGGAAGCGCTGGGCGGCGCGGAGGAGCGCATCCGCACGCTGGGCGTGGATGACGCGCTTCCCGAAGATATCGCCCACCCGGTGGCGGTGGGTATCGAGGTGGCAGGTTCCGGCCCCGCGCTACCGCTCACGCCGGGCCTTGCCGATAATTTCTTCGAGCACGACGGCCAGATCACCAAACAGGCCGTGCGCGCGCTCACCCTTGCTGCCCTGGCTCCCAGAGCCGGTGAGCGGCTGTGGGATATCGGCGCGGGCTCTGGCTCGATTGCCATCGAGTGGCTGCTGGCCCACCCGGATAACCAGGCCATCGGCTTCGAACAGCATTTTGATCGCGCCGCGCGGGCGCGGCGCAATGCGCACAACCTGGGCGTCGACTGGCTCAGCGTCAACGAAGGCCGCGCCCCGGAGGTACTCGAGAACGCGCCGCTGCCCGATGCGGTGTTTATCGGCGGCGGGCTTTCCCAAACACTGCTGGACGCCTTATGGCAGGTGCTACCAAGCGGCACGCGGGTAGTGGTCAACGCGGTCACGCTGGAATCCGAAGCTCTGCTTGCCCACTGGCAGCAACAGGCCGGCGGCGAACTGCTGCGCCTGGAGCTGGCCCACGCCGCCCCCATGGGCACGCGGCGGGGCTGGAAAGCCAGCTACCCGATCGTGCAGTGGCGCGGCGCTCGATGACCATTCAAAAAGCCGCCAGCCCCGCGCGCACCATTGCCGGGTTCGGCTTTCGTTCGCGGGCAACGCAGGCGTCGCTTGAGCAGGCGCTGGATCAGCTGATCGCCGAGTACGGCCCCATCGGCCGGCTGGCGGCGGCGCACAGCATGCTGCCCCTGGTTCAGGCGCTGGGAAGCGCCCGCCACATCCCGGTAATAGGCGTGGCGGACGCAGCACTCCCCGGCGCCACCACGCTGACGCATTCCGCCTACAGCCTGCGCGAAAAAGGCACCGGCAGCGTGGCCGAAGCCGTGGCGCTGCTGGCCGCGGGCCACGGGGCGCGGCTCTTGGGCCCGCGCACAGTTTCAGACGATAGAAAGGCCACGGCCGCGGTGGCCACTAAAGCGTTGCAAGGAGTTGGATGATGACGGTTCATTTTATTGGCGCAGGCCCCGGCGCGCCGGATCTACTCACGCTGCGCGGGCGCGATTTGATTGCCGCCTGCCCGGTGTGCCTGTATGCGGGGTCGCTCGTCCCCGAAGAAATTCTCGAGCACTGCCCATTTGATGCGCGCATCATCAATACCGCGCCGCTGTCGCTCGATGAGATCATGCAGGAAATCCAGACCGCCCACGCAGAAGGTCATGACGTGGCCCGGCTGCACTCCGGCGATCTCTCGGTGTGGTCGGCCATGGGCGAACAGCTGCGCCGCCTGCGGGCGCTTGCTATTCCCTATAGCGTCACCCCCGGCGTGCCCTCATTTGCCGCCGCAGCCGCAACGCTTGGCCAGGAGCTCACGCTGCCCGGCGTGGCGCAATCCGTGGTGCTGACCCGCACGCCGGGCCGAGCAAGCGCCATGCCGGAAGGGGAAACGCTTGCCCACTTCGCCCGCACCGGGGCAACGCTCGCCATTCACCTCTCCATTCACAACCTGGCCCAGGTGGTGGAAAACCTGACGCCGCATTACGGTAAAGAGTGCCCGGTGGCCATCGTCTGGCGGGCCAGCTGGCCGGACGAGCACGTGGTGCGCGCTCGCCTGTCCACGGTGGAATCGCTGATTGATCACACGCTCCAGCGCACGGCGCTGATTCTGGTAGGGCCAGTCCTCGAATCCAACGACTTCAAGGAAAGCAGCCTGTACGCGGTAGGTTACGACCGCCGTTTTCGGCCCCAGTCCGCGGATTCACCGTTTGCCGGCGGCGAGGAGGGCACGCTGTGATCGAGCTCGCCTTTATCGGCATCGGCACCGGCAACCCGGCGCACGTGACGCTCGCCGCCGTGCGCGCGCTGAACGCGGCGGACGTGATTCTGCTGCCGCGCAAGGGCGAATCAAAAGCGGACCTCATCGACCTGCGCCGCCTGCTCTGCGACGAGCTGTTGGAGAAAGAGAGCTCCACGCGCATCGTCGAGTTCGACCTGCCCACCCGCGATGGCGAGGCGCCGTACCTGGGCGCGGTGAACGATTGGCACGCCGCGATTGCCTCAACATGGGCGCAGCTTCTGGACCACCACCTGCCCAACGGCGGTCGCGCCGCCCTGCTGGTCTGGGGCGACCCATCGCTTTACGACAGCAGCCTGCGCATCGCAAAGCGCTTGCCGGACGCCGGGCACGCGCTCAAGGTCAACGTTATCCCCGGCATCACCAGCCTGCAGGTACTCACCGCCGAGCACCGCATCCCGCTCAACGCTTTGGCGGGTGCGGTTCACATCACCACCGGCCGTCGGCTGCGCGAGAAGGGCTGGCCGAATGATGCCGCCACCGTTGCCGTGATGCTCGACAGCGGCGGGGCGTTCACCGCGATAGAGCCGCAGGGCACTTACATCTGGTGGGGGGCGTACCTGGGAATGGAGAAGCAGTGCCTGATCGAGGGTAAGCTTGATGAGGTAAGCAACGAGATCATCGAGCGCCGCAACGCATTGCGTGAAAAACACGGCTGGATCATGGACTGCTACCTGCTGGCCCGCCAGCCGCTGTTATAAGCCGGTAGGAATATGGAAGGTTTTTCCATAAAATGAATTGACACATCTTTTTCCACGAAGGAGCACGCCATGAGTTTTTACGTTTACCTCTCCGGCGAGATTCACACCGACTGGCGCGACGAAATTCAGCGCGGCGCCGAAGCCGCCGGCCTGGACATCTTCTTCACCGCCCCGGTCACCGACCACGACGCCAGTGACGCCGCCGGTGACCACCTGGGCAAGCCGGAAAACGGCTTCTGGCGCGACCACCAATCCTCCAAGGTCAACGCCATTCGCACCCGCACGCTGATCGAGCAGGCAGATTTGGTTGTCGTGCGCTTCGGCGACAAGTACAAGCAGTGGAACGCCGCGTTTGATGCGGGTTACTGCTCGGCGCTGGCCAAGCCGTATATCACGCTGCATAGTGAGGATATCGTTCATCCGCTGAAGGAAGTGGATGCGGGAGCGCAGGCTTGGTGTACGACGACTGAGCAGGTCGTTGAGACGCTGAAGTACGTGCTTAAAGACTAAGCCGGCCTGAGAAATACTTGCAGGCCAATGGAGCCTGCAAGTGCCAATGCTCCTAATGAGCCACAACAGTATAGAGCACTCGTAGGAGCACGCTTCAGCGCGCGAAGGGCAGCGCCAGCTGCCCCGATATCGTCGCAGACTTCACTTCCCTTCATAAAACTGGCTTAAGCTCATTCCTTGGCATTTCTTCCGAAGCATCGCCTACCTGAATTTCTCGCAGCCTTATGACCTATTGCTGGACAATGTCATGAAATTACCACGTGACCGAAGATAAATTTGCGAATAGAGTATGATTGAAACGGGCATAACGAGCGGGCATGCGAATAATGAATGTGCTGCCTAGGATTTTAAAGAAAAATATAAAAAATCAGTCGGTTACGATTATTTTTTATCGGCGTTATAACATCAGTGAATGTGCTGGGGCGTTTATTGATGTTATGTAACCGGCTATGTAATCACTGTTAGTTTCTTACCGTACCAATGGAGATAAAATGGATTTAGATATTAATATAAACGCCTTCGCTCTATGGATTGCAGAGATACTTAGGTTTGACTTGGAAGAAACCAAAGATTCTTTTTTATACGCGCCTAGGTTCAGCTCGATTGAAGATATTAGCCTTACGTTAACCAAAGAAAAATTGGAGAGCGAAGTCGAGAGCTTGAAAGCCTACGACGCCACCTCAGAGACTGTGTTATCTGATGATAAATCTTATGAAATATTAGTTAGGGAGGAAGGTCACTTCCATAGGTTTTTACCTAGAAGTAGAGGAGAGGATGTTGTTTTAGAAATCGGAGACCCAGATAATAGGATTACTTATACTTTGGGCCGCCCATCAAATCAGTTCTGCCTCTACTTAATAAAAAATGCTGCGCAATATGGCGAGCCTAGAGCTTTATCACGTCCCGGAATGCCCAGTTTAGTTATGAGAAGGGTTTTAGAGGAACAGACTTGTGTGCTGGAACTGGTTAAAAAATGTATAGCTGGTCGCTTAACCTTAAAGTTAACCTCCGAAACGAAAAAGAGTGTATCTGAATTCGATAAGTTTTCATCAGCATTCCTTTTTAATATCACTTACAATACAGACACATCACTCGTACAACAGCGAGATTTTGATGAGCTGCTAAGAACAGGCAGAATCACTCGCTCTCGAAGGTCAAGCCTTGACGAAATCGACCCACCAAGAAGAACTTATATTCCAGATTTGATACATCATTATCAGCTTGCGGTAGGAACTGAAAACCCTATGCTGGAATATATTTCCTATTACCACATTGTTGAACACTTTTTTGAGTCTATTTTCAATGAGGCTTTAGTGGAGACGGTTAGGAATAAGCTTACGCATCCAGACTTTTCGTATAAACGAAAGAAAGATATATCGTCGCTAATTAAAGATATTGCAAAATCCATAAAGATGCGGGACGATAGCATGACTTTTAGTGAGCAAGAAGGTCTCAGGTTAACGCTAGTAAGACATGTGGATTTGGCTGATTTAAACCAAAAGTTAAATGACTATGATGATTCTTTAGTTTCGTATTACAAAACATCACCGGTTGCTTTTTCTTCAGCGCCAGTTGTTGATTTAGAAGGGGATGACGAGGATCTGATATTCAAAAATCTTGCTGGTAGAATATACAAAAACAGGAATTCTATAGTTCATAGTAAAGAGTCAGAGAAATCCAAGTATATGCCATTTCGTGACGATAAAACTTTAGTAAAAGATGTTCCTTTAATTAGATTTATCTCGGAACAAATTATTTTTGCGACGTCGAGTGTTGCATGAAACTAACAAGCGCATGTTGTCGGACTGGTTTCCGCTGTGCTCCAAACCAGCCGCAAATGCGGGCATTAAGCATCAGGAGAAATTATGATCATGGAAATACTGACAGCGATTCTAGTCGTTGTCACTGGGATTTACGCGTATTTGACATATAAAATGTCGAATATAAGTGAACGTTCTGTACAGATGATGAAAGAGCAAACCGAAGCGATGTCTCGCCCCCATTTGGTAGTTCAACCTGTTGTAAGACCCCATACACCTTTCTTGTATTTAAAAATCTACAATAGTGGTAAGACACCTGCATTAAACGTAAAACTAGAACTGGATAAAGACTTTTATCAGTTTGATGAGTCTGATAAAAATTTGAAGGAAGCAAGCGCGTTTTCATCTACTTTTGATAGTTTTGCGCCAAACCAAGAATTATTTTTTGCTCTTGGTCAAGGTTGGCTTATCTTTGGTGAGTCAAAACATTCATTGCCCGAAAAGTTTGTAGTCACAGCATCTTACAACTATATGGACAAGGAAGTAGTTGAAAGAAGTCATATTGATTTACGCCCATTTGCACAAAGCGAAGGAGAAAGAAATCCTATCGTAGAAGAACTTGAAAAAATTAGAAAAGCTCAGGAAAAGTTGGCAAAAAATGCCTAACAAACTGCTTAAGTGGGATTCGCAACGCATGGCATTTTCACTATGCGTTGGTTTAAGTGATTAAGGTGGTTTGCTGCGGCTTCGGTATTGCGTTGCTTACCCCTTAACAGGGCGTTAAGGCTGATCGTAATGCCCTCCAATGGCAAAAACGTATATGGAGGTGTCATCGAACCGGTATATAAGCCTGTCTTTCTGTGAGATGCGTCGTGACCACAGGCCTGACAAATTGTGTTTCAGCGGTTCCGGTTTGCCTATTCCAGTGGAGGGGTCGTCGGAGCGGAGCATTTCTTTCAGCACTTTGCAGAGCGCTTTGTGCAGCTTCTTGTCTTTCTCTCGCATCGTTTCATAGGCTTCCCAAGTGCTGCCCTCAAATACCAGTGATCTCATTCATCTGCTCATCATTGGGTGTGTATCCTTGGCCACGGCTGTGAGTCTCGAGAGAGGTCGCAATTTGCTGCATCAGGTCTCGGTTCTGGAGCACCTGCAGGGTTTCCTGTTCTCTTTCCCAGTCTTCAGCACTCATTATGACGAAAGCCTCTCCGGCGCGACGTGTCACCTTGAGGGGTTCATGGTTGTTAACAACCTGCTCTACAAGGCTTTTTAGGTTGTCTCTAAATTTGTTTACACTGATGATATCCATAATTCCACCATTACGTACGGAAACTCCGTACAACTGTATCGCAATAGCCTTAACAAGACCAGTCACGGCTACGTCTACTACATTGCAGCTTCGTTTCCATTCCGTAGCCGCGCAGGCTAGCAGCATTATAAAACAACGAGCTTAAAAATGACCCTATCCGGCAGCTGCCTCTGCGGCGCCATCCAATACGAAATAACCGGCCCCCTGACCGGCGTGTACCACTGCCACTGCTCCATGTGTCGCAAGCTCCATGCGGCCGCGTTTCGAACCTGCGCCAAGGTGCAGGCTTGTGACTGGCGAACCGTCAAAGGCGAAGAGCTGCTCAAAACCTATGAGTCGTCGCCGGGGGAGTTCAAGGTGTTCTGCTCGACCTGCGGGTCCAGCATTCATACCCGGTTCACTGAAAAACCGGAGGTTTACGCGCTTCCCCTTGGTACTCTTGATGTTGATCCCGGTGTGCGTCCAAACCGCCATGTGTTCGTGGGCAACAGGGCGCCGTGGTTCGAGATTACCGATGATTTGCCCCAGTTCACTGAAAATGGCTAAAGCAGTGCTGCTCGGGCTTAATATCATTTTCCAAGCCCAGCCATTACTCTATGCATCCAGCTTACCCAAGGCGCTCCATCGATCTTATGACGAGAAAAACACTAGGCTTGAAGGTCAAACGGCAGCAAGAGGCCAAACCCGCCGACGTCGTTGAAGATCAATTCCTTGATGATCCCGAAAAACGGTTTCTAAATGGCGTTGCGATTCATCCGTGTCCACGCATTGGGCTGGAAGCCGGTTCCACCGAGCGCAGCGTGCGGGCGATGGATTTGATCACGCCCATCGGGATGGGCCAGCGGGGCTTGATCGTGGCACCGCCCGGTTCCGGCAAAACGACACTGCTCAAACACATTTGCCAGGCCGTGGCCGAGGCGCACCCGGCGATCAAGCTGTATGCCTTGCTGATCGATGAGCGCCCGGAAGAAGTGACGGACTTCAAGCGCAGCGTGTCGGCAGAGGTTCATGCCTCCTCGTCAGATGAAAGCTACACCCACCACGTGCAAATGGCCGATAAACTGCTTGCAGCGGCGCGCAGGCAAGCCGGCGAAGGGCACGATGTGATGATCGTGATCGATTCCCTCACCAGGCTTTCGCGTGTGCATAACGCCGAGCAGCGGGGCAATGGCCGCACCATGTCCGGTGGGCTGGATAGCCGGGCGATGGAAATACCGCGCAAGCTGTTTGGTGCGGCGCGAAAGATCGAAAACGGTGGGTCGCTGACCATACTGGCCACCGTGCTGGTGGACACGGGCAGCCGGATGGATCAGGTAATTTTCGAGGAGTTCAAGGGCACGGGCAATATGGAGATCGTGCTGTCACGCGAGGTGGCCAGCCAGCGGATCTTCCCGGCCATCGATATCGCCAGGAGCAGCACCCGCCGGGAAGAGCTTTTGATCGATGCCAAAGATATCGAAAAGGTGCGCTCACTGCGGCGCGCATTGACCCCGCTCAAACCCGTCGAAGGCGCCCAGAAGCTATCTGAGCTATTGCAGAAATACCCAACCAATGCCGAGCTGCTGGACGCGTTTTCACCCGCCTGAAGGTGAGAGTAAACGTTGATGGCTCAGCGTTTACTCCTGGGCGGCGGTGATGAGGCCTGATCGCCAAAGCGGTCGTTGCGAAGCTCACTCTTGGATTCGTTCAAGGCGTGAGCTTCTGGCGTCGTGCTAGCGCTTGGCTTTTTTACCGTGGTTCAGGTGTGAAACGGGTACTGCTTTCTTGACCGGGAAGCCTTCAACTTCCCGGCGCTCGATGAGACTGTTCAGCCGCTTTTCAATGGCGCAAAGGTTCTTGAAGTCGCTGATATCGACCAGGGAGATGGCTTCACCCGTGGCCCCCGCACGGCCGGTTCGGCCAATACGGTGAATGTACTCTTCTGCCGGAAAGGGTAAATCGTAGTTCACCACGCGGCTCAGTTCGCCAATATCCAGCCCCCGCGCGGCAACCCCCGTAGCGACCAGATACTTGAGTTCGCCGGATTTGAACTGGCCCAACACCGTTTCGCGCATCGCCTGGCTTCGGCCGCCGTGGATGGAGTCCGCCTTGATGCCGCGCTTTTCGAGCTGGGCGACCAACTTGGCGGCGCTGTGTTTTTTCTCGACGAAAATCAGCGCCTGATCCCACGCATTCTCGGTGATCAAGTGGCTCAGCAGCGCCGACTTGGTGTCCTTATCGACCGTGATGAGCCACTGCTCGATGCTGGCGGCGGCGCGCACGTTCGGGGTAATGGAGATGTCCGCTGCCAGCTCGGTCTTCTTGCTGTCTGAAAAGTCAAAAGCCAGCGCCCGAACTTCATTGGTCATGGTGGCCGTGAACAGCAGGTTCTGACGCTTTTCCGGCAGGCGCACGAGGATCTTGTGAATGTCATCGACAAAGCCCATATCGACCATTCTGTCCGCTTCGTCCAGCACCATGGCTTCGAGTTCATCGAAGTGCACCGCCCGCTGATGCGCTAAATCCAGCAGCCTGCCTGGCGTGGCGACGAGAATATCGACCCCTTCGATCAGGCGCTCTTTCTGCGGCGCAGTATCCACGCCCCCGTACGCGGCCATGGAGGTCAGCGGAAAATGCTTGGCGTATTGCGCCACGCTGGCCTCGACCTGCACCGCCAGCTCCCGGGTCGGCACCAGAATCAGCGCGCGAATGCGTTTGCCGCGTAGTTCGCCCGCGGTGCTGAAGCGTTCAAGCAGCGGCAGAACGAAGGCCGCAGTTTTGCCCGTTCCGGTCTGCGCGGTGGCGACCAGGTCCTTGCCCGCGAGAATGACAGGAATCGCTTGTTCCTGGATGGGCGTGGGCGTTGTGTAGCCGAGTTCGGTAATCGCTTGAACCAGAGGGATGGATAAGCCGAGTTTTGCAAAGGGCATGAGGGGCTCTGACGGATCGTCTTGGATGGGGTCGAAAAGAAAAGTGGCGCAGTATAGCGCAGAGCTTGTTACGGTGCCGATTTATCGCCTTGTGATGGCTTTAAAGGCGCTCGCCAATATCGACCGAGCCTCGTGGTTCTAAATGACGGGTGCCGCCGTGTGATAATTGCGCCGTTGGGCATGAACACGCTGAGTATCCATCAGTGGAACATTGATCGAGTAACAGGCCAAGAGGAATAGATGAGCTGGGTCATTCTGTTTATCGCGGGTCTTCTGGAAATCGGCTGGGCCATCGGGCTCAAGTACTCCGAAGGCTTTACGAAACTCTGGCCGACCGCATGGACGGTATTCTCGCTGGCCGCGAGTTTTCTACTGCTGGGCCTCGCGCTCAAGAGCCTGCCCGTCGGCACCGCTTACGCCATTTGGGTGGGCGTCGGGGCGGTGGGCACCGCGGTTTTGGGCATCGTGCTGTTTGGTGAATCCGTGGGCGTACTCAAGCTGGTGAGTTTGACGCTGATCGTGGCGGGGCTGGTGGGGCTCAAGCTTTCCCACGCGTGACGAAGGGTAGGGGGTAGAATGGAAACACCGCACTACTTGCTCGACGGGCAGTACGAAATCACGACCGTCGCTTTCGAGCCGCGCATGTCGCTTTGGGTCTATTCGCCGGTCATTCGGGAGCGCGCCACGGGCCGCGTCGTACTCGATCTCTCGAGCGGCCTTTGGGATCTGCGCCGGGTCAACGAGCGCCTGGGGCGAATCCTCCTGACGCTGGCGCGCTTTCCCGAAAGCGACCGCGAGTACGTCGTCGAGGTGGCCCCGGCTGAGGCCATCGCTATCGTAGAGGGCGAGGCGTATCCGCTGTCAGCGCTCGAAGCCGCGCTGAACGCGCGATCACTTGGCGGGTAATTCTACCGCTACCAGCCGCACGAACCCCGCACCGATTCGATGCGCTCTTCGATACCTTCGATGTTGAACGTGAGCTCGATGGGGTCGCCCTCGGCCGGCGTCGCGTTGAGGCTCAGCGTTTGCGCACCGAACAGGCTTTCGATGAACGGGATGGCCTCGTCGCCCTGCCAGAAGCCCAGCGCGTGGCCGTCGTCGATCGGCGCCATATCGACCGGCTTTGGCTCAGCATCATCGAGCGCTACCGTGACGCTTTCGTACTCGTAGGCCTCGCTTTCGTCCTGATCGAACAGGTTGAAGTAGGCCACGGTCGTGTCCTCGAAGCAGCGAAACACCACCGTCGGGTAGGCAAGTCCGGTCGCGTGGGTCTTGAGCACGACGAAGTGGAGATCCAGCTCCTCGTCGTGATGCTCTTCGGTTTGCCACTGCGAGCCGGCGGGTTCGTCCTGGGCGAGGGCCATGGCGGGTATGAGGGTTAAAAGGGCGAGCAGGGTTTTATCGATCTTCATGCATTGTCCTTCGAGCGCGTTCGTTTCGATGGGGGAGCGTTATCATTTCTCGGTTTCTCGATATTAAACGATAAAACGTCGAGCGGTGCCTTTGCCGTACTCGATAACGCTACTCCTTCGCCGGGCGTTTGCTCAACAGATCCGTTTCGCTGGAGGTCTGGGCGATCTCTTCTTCAACTTTCTTCATCAGCTTCTCGTCGGGCCGCGCGTCGAACACGCCGTCGGTCTGTTCGCCTTCGAGTATTTGCTGAGCGCGCGCTTTCGCCTGCTGTTTCTCCTTGTCTGCGGCGGTATCAAAGGCCGGTGCGGCCGCTGCTGGCAGGGCCGAATCTCGCTCGTTAGACTTCCCGCTTTGAATACGCATCAGCGACTCTTCGAGTTCGGGGCGAAAGCTGAGCCGATAGATCGGCTCGGGCAGGGTGAAGCCGTGGTGCTCCAGCGCGTGCTTGGTTTCGCGAATGGCGATGCTGCGCGCCTTGCCGAAATCCGTGGTGGACTGGTTCACCCAGCCCTGAAACTCCAGCACGATGTTGGAATCCCCCACGTTGGTGATGACCCCCACGGCCTTGGGTTCGCCCAGCACGAAGGGCAGCCCGTTCAGAGCATCGAGGCCCACCTTGATGGCGGCCAGCGGGTCGTCGTTGGCATCCACGCCCAGCTCGAAATCGAAGCGGCGCTCCGGGTTTTGGGTGTAGTTGAGGATGATGCCCTTGAACACGTCGGCGTTGGGAATGCGCAGCTGGTTGCCTTCCAGCGTCATCAGAATGGTCGCGCGCGAGGTCAGGCGCACCACGATGCCTTCACGGTCGTTGATGACCACGTGATCGCGGGCCTGAAAGGGCTGGCGGATGCTGAGCATGAGTGAGGCGATGTAGTTCTCGATGGTGTCCTTGACCGCAAAGCCGATCGCGATGCCGATCACCCCGGCACCCCCCAGAAGGGTGCCGATGATGGTCTCGGCGCCCACCAGGCTCAACGCCATGATCAGCCCCAGTACGATGAACACGACCTTGATCGTTTGCCCCACCAGCTCTGCGACGAAGGGGTTGGGCGTGACTCGCTGCCACAGGTGCGTGCGATTCGAGAGCCACGCCCCGAACCAGGCCACTACGCCAAAAATCAGAAAGCCCACCACGATCAGCGGTAGCGCGCGCAAAAGGCTCTGGCTCTTGGCGCGTAGCCCTTGGTAAGCAGTTGCAACGTTGTCCTGAACATCCAGCGTACGGTCGATCTGATCATCCACCATGACCACGTCGGTCAGCCGATTGGCCAGCCCCACCGCCTGCTGCGCCTTGCGCTCGTTGGCCGTTTCACCAGAGAGCGTCACGATCCCTTGGGTCACGCTAACATCGACTGCGGAAAGCCCGTCGATCTCGGAAAAGATGCCGCCAATGCGCTGGGCGATCTCCGCATCCTTTTGCGGCGAGGGCGTGGTTTCGATTTGCCCTGCTGGCGATTCGCCACTCGGCTCTACCGGGGCAGTAGCATCGTCGCTGGCGTAGGCGAAGGCGCTCAGCAGCATACCCAGCAGCAGTATTGTGGCAGGGAAGCGAAGTACACGAAGTGTGCGGAGAGGGTGAAAATAAGCGGCCATGACCATCCCTGGTGTCGTCATCGAAAGCGGAGCGTGTTAGCCAAGTCTAGTGGGTTTTTCTGGCTCAACGTGGCCGGGTGCTCAAATACATCGATGCGCTAAATGTTCACCAGCGCTCGGCCTTCCGGCACTGTTTAGCGATATGCTGGCGCTGCTGCTGAAGACGCATCCAGGCTTTTTCGGGCAGGCCGGCCGTCAACAAGCGGCTCTTGAGCTCGTTTGAATTGCTGCATGCCATAATACGTTGATGCAGCCGCTCGATTTCGCGCTTGATGAAGGGGTAGCTCATGCGACTTTGTGCGGCCAGCTTTTGCCAGTCACGTGGCAAAAGTTGTTGAGCGTTGGTTTGTTCGCCGATGGAAAAAGCGATATGCGGATCGAACCCCAATACCACCGTTCCGACCAGGTCATAGGCCGGGGCCATGTGCCACTTGCCTTTATCATCCTGAAGCAGGGACACGTTCTTTGCGTGTCCATCGCTATTGCCGACGAGCGCGTTGAAAATTTGCCAGCGAAGCAGCTGCGTAAGCGCTGGGGCCGGCGGTTTGCAGACTTCCCTGATGCGCTGTATGCACTCGCTAAAGTGCGGCCCGCCGTGCTCCTGGTATTTATGTGTACGGGCAAGGCCCAGGGCTTGGCATAAATCTTCCTGATGTATTCGCACGCGCTGCCCGTTTACGTTGCTGCGATCAAAGCGTTCGACGATCAGCAGCGCGTGTTTTCCCGTATGGCGTACGAACGTGGCCGGGCAGGGCAGACCTACCAGGCTTGCGAGCGTATTGAGATACAGCTCGTTATAAATGATCAGGTCGCGCCCCTCGACCGCGAATTTGACGATGTGGGACGAAGACGACAACCCCTGAGGTAAGTGAAAACGTTCGTTTTGCCAGATGACCGGTATCTTATCCTGCGCACCGGCCAGTGACAGGCGCGGCTGAACACTGCCTGGAGATGGATGAAAAAGCGCGTAGCGCTGTTTGAAGCCCGCCCATTCGTTTAGATCGGTGGGTGAAAGAGGCACGCTTTCTGATTGTGTCTCTAGCGCTTCAGGGGTGAGGTGAGGCGGCAGAACCAAAAGCGCGCCGGCGCAATCACCGCCGATCGCGGCCAGTAGCGCAAAATCGTCATCGGGAATGCCCAGCTGGCGGATCAACGCGGCCCGTGCCTGCTCTTCGGGAAGCAGGTTGCCGAACCAGTGGTGGGCCGTCAGCGTCTCGGGCGGCCAGAGGCGTTGATCAAGGGGTAAACTGTTGGAGATGGCGTGCCCGTTGGCCTGCCATTGAGCATCGTATTCGAACCCCATCAGACGTCCATCGTCACCGCGCCACAGCGCGCCAACCCGCTTTCGGCCGGACCATACGTTCAAGTGATCAACTATCATGTATCGATATCCGTAGGTTGTGCCGAAAGCTCGATTCCCAGCGTTTCCAATACCAGTAGAACCCGGCCCAGGCCGCAGGAGGCTCGGCCGTTTTCCAGCTCGCTCAGAAAGCGCATGCTCACTCCGCAAAGCCCCGCCAGCGTTTCGAGGGTCAGCGCTTGGCGTTTGCGCGTTTGGCGTATGAGCCGGCCCAGGTCTTCTGCGCGGGTAACGGTCAAGGGCATAGCGGCGGCGGTATTTTCAGAAGCGTTCATGAGTTATATTTTTCCCTTTAAGGAAAAAATGGGTCGGATACCGGTCAGTGTAGCGTTTTTATCCCTATTGGGAAAATACGTATTCATCAAAGTGTCAATGCTCTGTTTTTATCCTTGTAGGGAAGATTTTGAGAGTGGGCGAGAGAACGCGTCGAGGGCAAAAAAAGGCTTGTTCTCTTGGGCCATGCAGATTTAATTATTTAAATAGATGCTGAAAATGACACCAGGTTGAAAAGCCGTTGTTTAGGGAAGCCGAAATGACCGGGTATTTCGCCGATAAAGGCGTTGGGCAGCGATATGATCGATATCGTCCGAAAGCCCATCAGGCACTTTTTCAGATCATGAAGCGTCATCTACCTGTCGAGCGTTTTGAACGAGCGGTGGATGTCGCGTGCGGTACTGGCGACTCTACCATTCCCCTGCTGGATATAGCCCGGGATGTCGTCGGTATCGATTCATCGAGCGAAATGTTGAACATTGCACAAGAGCGTGGTCTTGCGGTCAGAAAAGCGGATTACACCGCGCTTGCCGAGCTGGGCCGTTTTGACCTTATCTCCACGTGCATGGCCTTTCACTGGTTCGACGTTGCACAAGCGGTGGCTGTTTATAAAGCTGCGTCCCAGCCTGGGGCTGTCTGGATCGTTTACAATTTCTCATTTTTGGGGCATGCGACATCGCACCTGTTCAATGAATGGTTTCGTAACGACTATCTGACACGATATCCATCACCGCCACGTACGCGCTACGAAAACATGAAGCTCACCGACGACCCCGAACTCTGCACTCTTGCAAGCGAAAAGGGCTGGCTGCCGATAACATTCTCGCTCGACTCTCTGGTGGGGTATCTCACCACGCAGTCGAATATTGAAGACGCCGTTCGAAAGGGCAGGGACCTGAACGCCATTGTGTCCGAACTACGCGAAGACCTTTCCTGTATTGATCTGACCGGCACCTTCCAGTACGCCTACTCCTACGAGATTCTGCAGTACGCCGGGCGCTAATCAAGACTGCCGCACAATCACTTGGCGAATTTCGTTCGAGGTGAACGTGGACTACAAAGAGGTGTGCGCCGGCGAGGTTCCCCTTCCGCTTTTACTTGAAGCGGATCCCTCCGAGCGCAGCATTGCATCCTATCGGAAGAACGCGTGGTGCTTCGCTGTGCACAGCGCCGGTGAAACGATTGGCGCATGTATCGTTAAACCGATCGGCGTGAAGACCGCCGAAATTGTCAATATCGCGGTATGCCCGCCGTTTCAGAAGCAGGGGATAGGCTCTGGCTTGCTGAGCTATACGCTAGGTGAGCTTAAAGCCAGGAACATGCAGCGGGTAGAACTCAATACCGGGGCGTTCGGCTATCAACTGACCTATTATCAGCGCCACGGGTTCAGAGTCGATCGAGTCTTGAAAAATCATTTCCTGGAAAATTATTCCGAACCGATCATCGAAAATGGCCTGCAGCACCTGGATGCGTTGAGACTATATCGTGTACTCGATTGACACCAGATGTTCTCACTCTGCGAGTGGCATCATTGTGGCCCCGCCAGGCTCTGTCAAATGGCGTGCCGCTATGTGATAACTTAATAAGCAATAGCTTATCAACATCGCAAGCGATACGAGGAAAAGGGATGCGCTACCTTGAAACTCACAGGCTGCGGCTTCGTCCGCTTTCTCTAAACGATTTGTCGGCTCTCACTTCAATTCTGGGTGACCCAGAGGTCATGAAATATTCCATGCGCGGTGTGTTCGATGAAGTGGCCACACGCCAATTCATCGAGTGGTGCTGTACGTGCTATGCAGCCCACGGAATGGGCCCAATGGCGCTGGTGGAGAAGGATACTAACCTGCTGATCGGTTTTTGCGGCGTCAGCCCTGAAGAAATCGGTGGCGTTGAAGAGATCATGCTGGGATACCGGCTGGCCGCGCGCTACTGGAATCAGGGCTTTGCTCCCGAGGCGGTAAAGGCAGTGCTCGATCAAGCGTTCAACGAGAAGTCGCTGCCCTCAGTCGTTGCCCTGATCGAGCCAGAACATACGGCTCGCAAAAGGTCGCCGCGAAAGCAGGATTCGATCATTTCGAGATTCAGGAATATCACGGCTGCACGTTGCGAATGTATCGTCAGACGCGGGAACAGTGGTGCTCTAGTAAAGGAAACATGACAGAGAGTGGACTTGCATCGTAGCGCTGATCGCTTACGGGTCTTCAAGGTTTTTTCACCTGCTTATAGGCTACTGTGAGGCCGTCGTGCACGCCAAAGCACAACACATCAAGCCGCCACTTTTAAGCTGCTCACTCGTTTTGACTGATCGGATGCCGAGTTGATGGACAAGACTACTCAAAGCCTGGACGGAAAACGCCGCTGCGCTTGGTGCGCGGTAGCACCTGACGAACTCGAGCCTTATCACGATTCTGAGTGGGGCTTTCCGGTCGCCGATGATCAGCGACTGTTCGAGAAGATCAGCCTGGAAGGGTTTCAGGCGGGGCTGAGCTGGCGCACGATCCTGGCCAAGCGCGAGCATTTTCGCGCGGCGTTTGCCGGGTTCGATTTTTATCGGGTGGCCGCTTTCGATGAACGTGACGTCGAGCGCCTGCTCAAGGACGCCGGCATCGTTCGCCATCGCGGCAAGATCGAGGCGGTGATCAATAACGCCCGGCGCGCGGTTGAGATGGTCGAGCAGGAGGGCTCGCTCACGGCGTACTTTTGGCGCTTCGAGCCCGAGGCCGATGAAGTGGCCGTGCCGCAGAGCGTCTCGACCTCGCCAACCTCCGTAGCACTCTCGAAAGATCTCAAGAAGCGGGGCTGGAAATTCGTGGGGCCGACTACGGTGTTCGCCTTCATGCAGGCGATGGGGATGATCAACGATCACGCCGAGACGTGTTTTTTACGTCCTCATATCGAAGAAGCCCGCCGAACATTTATCCGACCCGCTCATTAACGCGTGAGACTATAAATAGCAAAGCTCGCAGCGGCCACGCGCGTTACAATGGCGAAAAGGCCGCCCGGTAAGACAGCCGCGTCCATTCATTCGATTTTCAAGGTAGTGCTGTGATCAACACCAAAATCCATAAGGCGGTTTATGAGCTGGCCGAGAAGCTGATGAAGGCCGCTCACCACGAGGACCGTGAGAGCTTCGAGGCGCTTTATGGCGAGCTCGAGGCGATCTGTATCGACAACGAGTACACTGAAAAGGATCACCCGGAGCAGTGGGAGACGCTGGCGGACTTCACCGAGGAGTCGGATGAGGCGCTGGCGCTTTACCAGAAAGCGCTGGATAAAGCCGCGGCCCGGCCCTTGCCAGACTATGTCGCCTCGATCGGCTACTCCATGGCGACGCTTCAGGTGGAACTCGATGAGTCGGATGCCGCTCTCAAGAGCCTGCGCCAGGCCAAGGCCAGCGCCGCGCACATCGAAGATGACGAGCTGAAAGCCGAGATCGACGCGCTTTTAACCACGCTGACCCCCCGTTAGGATTCAATCTTGACCAATAACGATATTTTCCGCCGCCTACGTTACGCCTTCGATTTGAAGGACACCGCCATCGTCACCATTTTCAAGCTGGCTGACGTCGAGGTGTCCCAGGAGCAGGTCACTGCCTGGCTCAAAAAGGATGACGACGAGGCCTTCAAATCAATGCGAGACAAGGATCTGGCGGGGTTTCTGAACGGCTTCATCAGCTACAAGCGCGGCAAGCGTGAAGGCCCGGCACCGACACCGGAGTCCAAACTCACCAATAATCAGGTATTTCAGAAGCTGCGTATCGCCTTGAACCTGCAAGCCGAGGACATTCTGGCGCTGTTCGAGAGTGAAGGCCTACCGATCAGCTCCCACGAGCTGAGCGCGTTCTTTCGCAAACCCAGCCACAAGAACTACCGCGAGTGTAAGGACCAGGTGCTGCGCACCTTCCTGATGGGCCTGCAGCATCAGCACCGCCCAACGCCGCCGGCATCCTGACCGGCGTTGACCGCTGAGCGCGACGCTCGATACAAAAAAGGCCACCTCGACAGGTGGCCTTTTGCGTGGGCGCTTTGATCAGAACTCGACGCCAAAGTTGGTCAAGAATGCGGTGTTCCAGCCGTCGTCGACCGGCGAGCCGAAGTAGTTCAGCCCGTTCTTGTTCGAGACGATATCGAACCAGGCGAAAAACGGCCCGGCGGTCATCTGCACGCCCAGATCGTTGACCATCGGGTTTTGCTGATCGCCGAAGCCGCCGTTGAGGCTGGTAAAGTCGTTTGAAGGGTCGATCACGCTGAAGTCGTTGAAGAAATAGAGGCTTTCAACCGGGCCCCAGTCCACGTCCATGTTGTAACCGACGCTCGCCGAGTAGATTTCGCCCTGAGCGGGAATCAGGTAGTTGAAGTTGAACGCGCCGATCTGCAGGGCGTTATCGGAAATGCCCGAGGTCGCCTCATCGGGATTTTTAGCGTTGTACTCGTAGGTGGTAGCCTGGACCAGCGTGCGCCAGTTGCCGTAGCTTCCGTCCACGCCGAGTGCCGCCGACCAATTGTCGCCGCTGCGTTCGGTGTTGCGGTTGTAGAGCTGACCGCCCTTCGCCGAGACGTTCACCTGGGTGGCGTAATCGGTGTCATGGCCGAAGGTGTAGCCTAGGCGCGCCGCGACCTGGTTCTCTTCGCTGTTGCCCTGGGCGCCATCGCCCACGGCGTTGGCGCCGTAGTGCTCGTTGCCATCGCCCAGACTGTCGCTTTTGAAAAACGCAAGCGAGGTGTCCCAGGGCCCGGCGGAGTGATCCCACTTGATGCCGGCGTTCTGGTTATCGTTGAAGCCCGCCAGATAGCCCAGGTTGCCGTACCAGCCCAGGTAGCCGTAATCCATGTTGCCAAAGGGCGTCTGCACCAGGCCCAGCTTGAACGAGTCTTCCTCGGTGGGGTTGTAGCCGATCCAGCCGTGCTGCAAAAAATGGTAGTCGTCGTAGAAGCGGTAGGCCAGCGAGTAGTCGATAGCGCCGGTTTCACCCTGAACGGTCACGACGAACTTGCCGAAGTCGAGATCGCCCGAGGTATCCTTGCTCTGGCTATCCCAGTCGTTGACGCTGCCGCTGAGTTCGAGCAGCCCACCGATTTCGACCTGCTGCATCTCTTGAAGCGTTTGCTGGTTCTGCTGGGCGAGCTGGGCCTCTTCGCCGTTGGCCGAGGTGCCCGTGGCGGTGCCCTCACCATAAGCGTCCTTGCTGGCGTTGCTTTGACTGGAACCGCTTTGATTGGAACCGCTCTGGCCAGCGCCGCTCTGGCTGGAAGTGCCCTGATTCGATGCCATCGATTGGTCGTTGTTTGATGCGCCGTAGGACTGCTGGCGTTCGAGCTGCTCGATGCGCTGCTGCATCTGGTTGAGCTGGGCGCGCAGCTCGTCGATGGTTTGCGAGTCACTGGTTTGTGCCTGGGCGCTGGAGAGCATGGCCGCAGAGACGCTAAGCCCGAGTGCCAGTCGCTTGAACTGGCATACGCGTGGGTATGACATGATGATTTCCTTGCGAGTGTCGTTTTATATGCCGTTTTTTAATTATTGAAGGCTGGCTGGGTTACATACCGCCGATCACCGAAAGCGGTATGCGAGAAGGCGTGAGAGGCGCTGCCCGCTCAATACCCTAGTGACAACGCTTGGCTAAAGCAAATACGGCGCTTGCCAGCGCCACCTGCGCCGGCTGAATTAAACAGGGTCAACGCTTTGCACGTTGAAAGGCGTTGTCACGAGCTAAAGCCCGACGCCGCACGACCGATAAACAGAAGACACCCTTTTCCACACGAGCCCCCTTTATGCCTACTTCGCACCGTACCTTAATGGCGGCTTTCGCTTTATCCATACTACCCGCCCACGCCGTTGCCCATAGCGACCCGGCCGAAACCGCGGTGATGGCCTGGCTTGCCAGCATCGACAGCGGAGAGTTCGAGAAAGCCTGGGAGTCGGCGTCGCCGCTTCTACAGCGCCCGCTATCGCCGGATATGCTGGCGCGCACCGTTGAGCTTGCGCGAAAAGACATGGGGCCGGTGGAGTCGCGCCACCCGCTGCGCGTGGTCAGCGACACCTCCATGCCTGGTGCGCCGCGCGGGGATCTCAAGATCTTTACCTTTCAAACCAGCTTCGCCAACAAGCAGGTGACCGAGACCGTCACGCCGCACTTCGAGGATGGGGCCTGGCGGGTGAGCGGCTACTACGTGCAGTAGCCGATATTCTCGGGTTCGCCCTTGGCATACATGGTTAGTTCTTGACGCACACGAACAGCGCGTTGCCCGTTTCGCCGTTCCAGGGCGTGATCGCCTGGAAATCATGCTCGAACACCTCGACGGTAAAGTAGGGCGTTAGCAGCGCAATAAGCTCTTTGAAGCTCACGGCGACCATGGCGTGTTCGTCGACCCAGCGCTCGCTCTGTCCGGCGGTGGTTTTCTCGATACAGAGTTTTAGCGACTGACGCTCGCCTTTACCCGGGTAGTGCCAGCCCGAGCTGAACGTGAACGTCTCCTCTTCCCGGCGCGCGGTGTGTTTGACCGAAAGGGCGTTGTCGATCTTCTCCTTGTCCACGGCATTGAAGCAGATTACGCCGCCCGCCTCGAGCGCGCGCCAGGCGCTTTCGATGCACGCCTTTAGGCGCTCGACATCCGCGTTGTAGTGAATCGAGTAGAGAAAACAGGTGATCAGATCCTGCGGCTCACCGACGACGAAGTCGCCCATGTCCTGATGGCTGAAACGCGCCTCGGGGCAGCGCCTGGCGGCCTGCGCCAGCATGGGCGGGTTGAGGTCGAGTCCGATGCTATCAAAGCCTGCGTCGAGAAAGTGGCGCACGTGGGGGCCGGTGCCGCAGGCCAGATCCAGATGGCGACGCCCGCCGTTGCCGAAAAGCTGATTCAAGCGCTGTACGGCGCGGCTCTGCGCCGGGTAGTCGATCTCCTCGCACATGACGTCGTAGTAACGGGAGAGGTCGGTATACAGGGCGTTGGCAGACATGACAGGCAGCGCTCGAAAAGGGGGTGGCGCATGGTAAACGAGCGCTTTGGATTTGAGAAGGGCGGTGTCAAAAGGCCCTCAGAATGGGCAATCGCCGCTTACGTTCCCATATTTGGTGTGAAGCGCATGCTGACCGCGAGCCGGTTCCAGCCGTTCATGGCGATCACCTCTAAACACCAGCGGTGTTTTCTCCGCTGGTGCCAGGGTCAGCTATGCTTACAGTGGCTTTGAGCCGTGGTGGGGTTTGCCGCGGCGGCCATCAACCGACCCAAGGAGGTCATCATGGATGACGCCGTTTACTGGTACGCCGTGGCGACGGTGCTGCTGTTTGTGAAGATGTGGGCGACCGGGCTGTACCAGGGGTATCACCGTATTACCAAAATGACGTTCAAGACCCCGGAAGACGCGCGCATGGCGGGGAAGGAGCCGTCCAGGGAGGAACTTCCTCAGGTGCAGCAGGCGAGTAAGGCCTGGTCCAACGACCTGGAGAATATCCCCATCTTTTTGGCCTTGGGCGTAGCCTACGTGCTGGTCGGGGCGTCGCCCGGGCTTGCCATGTGGTTGTTCATGGTATTCACCGCGGCGCGCTACGCGCATACGCTCGCCTATCTTGCACGCCTTCAGCCCTGGCGCACCATCGCCTACGGCGTGGGGCTTGTGTGTATGATCGTTATGGCGATTCAAATTCTGTTGGCGCTGTAATCGCCATTGGCTGGTCGCGGCGCCACTCGCCGGGCGGGCGTGTCTCCACGCGCGCCCAGCAGCGGCGAAGTTGCCGTTCGTCGCCAAAGCCGGACTCTTCGGCGATGCGGTCGAGTGTCCAGGCGGTTTCAATCATTAGGGTTTTGGCTCGCTGTAGCCGCAAACCGCTGATGTAGTCGCTCATCTGCATGCCGGTCAGCTGTTTGAACTGACGCCGGAAATGTCGCTCGCTCATGGCGGCTTGGGACGCCAGCACCTCCGCCCGCCAGGCCTTCGCGGGGGCGGCGCATATAGCGTCCTGCACACGGTGAATACGCTCATCCACGTGATTACGGCCTTCGAGCCAGGCGCCGAGCTGGGGCTCCTGACCGCTGCGGCGCAAATAAAGAACCATCTCGCGCGCCACCGAAAGCCCCAGTGCGTGGCCGCCCATACGGGTCAACCAGTGCAGCATGGTATCGATGCCCGTGGAAATGCCCGCGCTGGTCAAGTAGCGCCCGTCTTCGATGAAGATACAATCGCCCTGCACGCGGGCCCCAGGCGCCTTCTCGCGCAGCTGATCCAAAAGGGTATGGTGGGTGGTGCAGCGGCGGCCGTCGAGCAGGCCGGCCTCGGCCAGCAACAGCGTACCGGAGCACACCGTCATCATGGTATCGACCTGGTTAACGTTGGCTCTCAGCCACTCGATACACGCCCGCTGAGCTAACGGGTCGACCGCGCTGCGATACTGACCGGGGATTAGTAGCAGGTCGTGGTGCGAAAGCGCGGTCGGCAGCGGCGCGATGCCGCCGAGGGTAAGAGGCCCTAGCCACTCGAGCGCCGTGCTCGGTCCCAGGTAGCTGATCTCGATTCTCAAGGAGAGGCGCTCAGCGCAGTGCAGTACCTGAAGCGGGCCGATCAGATCGAGCGGCACTTGGTCTGGCATCATCAGCACTGCCACCCGTAGTGGGGCATTCCCACGTGCGGGCGGCGAATTCAGGGGTCGAAAGCTAGTCACGCCGGGTTTGCCACTCATCGATCATGTTTTGAGTATCGATGATACGCGCAAAGCGGCCCTCCAGCACCAGCTCCGTGCGCGCCTTGATATCCTCGGCGGACCAGGTCACACCGTGGCGCGTCATGGGAAACGTGAGCGTGGCGTCGCTGACGAAGTCGACTTCGAAGCCCAGATCCGAGGCGACCCGCGCGGTGGTTTCGCAGCACTGCTCGGTACGAATACCGCTAATCGCCAAGCGATAGATGGCGCGCTCGCATAGCCATTGTTCGAGCCCGGTATCGCTAAACGCGTTATGTACGCGCTTGTGAAAGGTAATCGCCGTGGGGTCATCAAAGCCGTCGAGCGGTTGAATCATCCCCTGGTCGGGGTCGAACGGCCCTTGGCTTCCCGGCGCTTCATGGAAAATGCGCACCACTGGAATACCCTCAGCGTGGGCAGCATCGAGCAGGGCGCGCTGCTTCGGCTTCCAGGCATTGGCCAGGCTCTCGACCCAATACTCCTTGGCAGGAAAGGAGGCCTGAACGTCGATCAGAAGCAGGGCGGTCGCGGCGTTTGAAGCGTTGGTAGGTGCCATGGTGAACCTCTTGATTTGAGTGAGGTTCCAGCTTAACGAGGCGCTGTCACTACGACGAGACAACTCACGGCCACAAACCGGACGAAAACGGCCATTGCGCCTTTCGGCGCAGGATGCTCGATTTCGGGTTGGCGCTCCCATGTGCGATGGATAGGATGACGATTTCAACACGCCCAGCGAGAAGCCGCCATGCTGCTAGCCGCAACGCCCGAACCTCCGTACTACGCCGTGATCTTTACCTCGACGCTTACCGAGCACACCGAAGGTTACGAGGTAATGGCCGCGCGCATGGTCGCGCTCGCCGCCGAGCAGCCGGGATTTTTAGGCGTGGAGTCCGCACGCGAGGAGGTAGGCGTGACGGTCTCCTACTGGGCGGATATCGAGTCGATCAAGGCGTGGAAAAGTCACGCCGAGCACCAGGAGGCGCAGCGGTTAGGCCATCAGCGGTGGTATCGCCATTTTCGCACCCGCATTGCCAGGGTCGAGCGCGACTACGGAGTCTAGGACGACATAATCAGTCCCGCTAGAAACTGCAGCAACAGAGTCAACAGCAACACCGACAGGCCGACCACAACGCTGGTCAATAGGGCGTGGCGCTTCCAAAGCACCAATACCCGATGGCCGAAGCGGCTAACCAGCCAGGCCAGCCCATAGTAGCGAAGCCCGCGAGCGATCAGGGCCGCCAGCACGAACAGCAGCACCGGATAGTTCGAAAGCCCGGCGGTGATCATGGCGACCTGAAACGGAATCGGCAGGATACCGATGGCCAGAATGGCGGCGAAGCCGTACTGATTGAAAAACGTCTGGAAGGTCTGAAAGCTCTGCTCGATTCCCATGAAGGCGATGAACCAGGTGCCGATCGACTGAAAGAGCAAAAGCCCCACGCCGTAGCCGACCAGCGAGGCCAACAGGCATCCGGCGGTGGTGACCGCGGCCAGTCGCCAGATGCGCTCACGGTTGGCGGCCATCAGCGGAATCAAAATGAGTTCGAGCGGAATGGGCAGAATGATCGTTTCAAGAAACGACAGCGTACCCAAAAGCCAGAGCATGTTTTTGGAGCCGTTAAGGCGCGCAAGCCACGCTTTGGTACGCTTCGATGCCATGGCCATGTGCGTTTCTACATCCCCGGGTTGATGCGGCGATAGATACTCGCGAGCACACTGTAGGCGCCAAAGGCGAACAGCCCGATGGCCACGAAAGCCAGCAGCCACTGACCGAAGGCCTGGGTGCGAAGTGCGCTAAACACCTCTTCGGTACCGCCGGCTTCACTGGGGTTGATATGATACGCCGCCATGATGAAAAAACCGCCGACAATCAAAAATACGATGCCTCTTATGACCAAACCGAAGCGGCATACCGGGTACGCCCAGCGTTTGGTGGATTCAGGCATGTCGAAGTGTTTGTCGAACTTGGCTTTTGCGCCCTTGAGGCAGTGGGCCACCCCGGCGCCAATCACACAAAGCCCTACCAGCCCCACCAGGTAGCGGCCAAACGGCTGCTCGAAAAGCCAGCCCACTGCGCCCTGGGAGCCGCCGGACCCGCTTGAGGAAGATCCGCCAAAACGAAAGATCAGGCTGGCGGCATAGAACGCCAGCAGCGTATGGGTGACCGCGCTGATCAAAAGTCCTGCACGAATGGCGAGCCCCTTGGGGTCGGTGCCGTGATTGTCGGCGTCCTTGATCGCCTGAATACAGCGCCACATGGCGTAGCCCACAAGCCCCAACGCGATTAGCCCTAGCAGCACCTGGCCGAACGGCGCGCTCAGGAGACGCTCGAGTGCGCCGCGGCTGCCTTCGGTTTGCCCGCCCTGGCCGAAAGCGGCCAGCGCCGCCAACCCCCCGACGAGCAAATAGACGATACCGCGTGAGGCGTAGCCCATACGGGCGTAGAGCTGAATGGCGTCTTTATGATCGGGCGTGTTATGAGCCACGACGTCCTCCTGACTAAAATGGCGACGCTTCATAGTCCTGTATGAAGCCGGTGCCCCGAGCTGGGCGCTTGAAAACCTACCCTGTAGGGTAGGTGATCGAGCGCCAAAGGACTAACGCTTTCGGCATGGGCGCTTTTGTCACCCGGTCACGACTCATTTTCGAAAGGTACGGTAATGAACGCATCGACTCCTCTTTTCTGGCGTGACCCGCGTTTGCCTCAGGTAGAGCTTCGCTGCATCAGCGATGCTCGCCAAGTCGCCTACGCACTCCATAGCCATACTCACTGGTCGCTCGGCGCGGTCACACAAGGGAGAAGCTCGTTCTACTATCGAGGCGATACGCACCCCATTCGCGCGGGGGATTTGGTGCTGATGAATCCTGGTTGGGTGCACGCCTGCAACCCCATCGAGCATGAGCCCTGGGCGTATATGATGCTGTACGTGGAGGTCGCTTGGGTGAGCGAGCTACGCTATCGCGCGGGGCTCTCAAGCGGCCCGGAGTGGCAGGATATTGCCACGGCGGTACTGTCAAAGCCCGCGCTCTACCGCCGTTACCGGCGTATGGCGACGTGTTTGAGAAGCGACAAGGCGAGCCTCGATGAAAAACGCGCGGCGCTTACCGAGACACTTTTGCCGGTGCTGACACATTTGGCGATGACCCCTGCGCGCTCACCCGTGCACGTGCCGGCGGCGCTGGAGCGCCTGGCCGCGTATCTTGACGATCACGCGCAAGAGGCGCTCACGCTCGAGCGGCTATGCCACGTGAGCGGCTACAGCGAAGGGCACCTGATTCGAGGCTTCAAACGCCATTACGGCATGACGCCCAGAGCCTATCTGATCAATCGGCGCGTCCAGCTGGGGCGCGAATGGTTAAACCAGGGCCACTCCATCGCAGAGACGGCGCTGGCGCTAGGCTTCAATGACCAGCCCCACTTTCAGCGCACCTTCAAGCGGCTACTCGCTGCCACGCCGCATCAGTATCGAACGCCTTCAACGTCGAAGCCTTCGTTAGTCCAGCACGATGAACAGACAGCTCACGGCCAGCAGTAGCGCAAGCACACGGTTGATCACGACCAAAAGGGTCGGATTGCTCACGTAGCGCTTCAAAAACGCCCCGGCGTAAACCCAGCAAGAAAGCGATAGCCAGCAGATGGGAAGATAGAGCGCGGCAAACAGCAGCGTCAGCTTGGCGCTGGCGCCGGTGTAGGCGCTGATGCCGGAGGCACAGGCAAGCCACGCCTTGGGATTGAGCCACTGCATCACCGCGCCGGTCCAGAACCCGGGGGCTTTGGCGGGCGCACGGTGGGAAAGCCTGCCGTCATCCAGTGCCAGTTTGGCGCTCAGGTAGAGCAAAAATGCCACGCCTGCCCATCGCAGCAGGATTTCCAGCATTGGCCAGTGACGCAAAAGCGAATAAAGCCCGGCGCCTACGCTTAGAAATAGCGCGATGAAGCCAAGCGTGGCGCCGGTCACGAATACCAGGCCGCGCGCAATGGGGTAGTGAGTGCCGCTGCTCAGGCACACCAGGTTGACCGGCCCCGGCGAGATGGAGGCCGCCAGTGCAAAGGCGGACATGGGCAGCAGTAGCGAGATGCTCATGGTGATGATTCCATGGTGGAGAAGAGGGCCAGAGTATTTCAATGCCAGCCCCCTGAGTATTGTAAAAAATTGAGGTGGCGCCGCGGCGCTGTCGCATTGTGTGAAAGCGGAATGGTTCAGGGTTGAAAGGAGCGCAGGATTCGGGTCGGCAGCCGGTCACAAGGCGCTTAGACTTCGAAGAGCAGAAACAACGGAGCGGGCAATGGACGAGTACGGGCGGATCGAAAAGGCGATGGCCTACATGGTGGACAACGCGGCGAGCCAGCCAAGCCTTGCCGAGGTGGCCGCTCACGTGTACTGGAGCCCCGCGCACTTTCAACGTGTTTTTCGCCGCTATGCCGGCATTTCGCCCAAGCGTTTTCTACAGGCGCTGACCCTTGAGCGCGCCAAGCGCCTGATGGCCTCGACCGATTCGCTGCTTCAGGCCGCCCATGCGGTGGGGCTGAGCGGCGGCTCCCGGCTTTACGATCACTTCGTCTCGCTCGACGCGGTGACCCCGGGCGAGCACAAGCAACAGGGCGATGGCCTCACCATTCGCTACGGCGTTCACTCAACCCCCTTTGGCGCGGCGCTGGCGGCCACCACCGAGCGGGGTATCTGCCGGCTGGGGTTTATCGGCGCCAATGGAATGGGCGAGCAGCTCGCCGGGCTAACCGCTACGTGGCCCAAAAGCCAGCTAATTCACCAGCCCGAGGCCACGCGCTACGTGGTGGAGGCGCTTTTCGACGGCGCGTTTGGTGACGCGCGAGCACTGTCGCTGCACGTGGCGGGCACCAATTTTCAGGTTGCGTTATGGCGCGCGCTGCTCGCGATTCCCGCCGGGGAGCTTGTAAGCTACGGCCAGCTGGCCAGGGCGCTTGGCAAGCCCGGCGCCTCAAGGGCGGTCGGCAGCGCCGTTGGGGCGAATCCGGTCGCGCTCTGGATCCCATGCCACCGGGTGATCCAGCAAAGCGGGGCGCTGGGCGGCTACCGCTGGGGCGTGGCGCGCAAGCAAATGGTGCAGGCCTGGGAGAGCAGCCAGCAGAGTGCGAAAGAGGGCAGCCCCGGGTTGGGTCAGCTATCGTTAACCTGAACGAGTTAAACAAGGGAGAGCCCCATGAACGTCGATGCGATTCAGGCCGATATCACGACACTCGATGTTGATGCGATCGTCAACGCCGCCAACCAGTCGCTGATGGGCGGCGGCGGGGTGGACGGCGCGATCCACCGCGCCGCCGGACCCGAACTCAAACAGGCGTGCCGCACGCTCGGCGGCTGTGAGACAGGCGATGCCAAGCTAACCGACGGCTTCAGGCTACCGGCTCGCTATGTGATCCACGCCGTTGGCCCGGTATGGAACGGCGGACAGCGCGGCGAGGCCGAGAAACTCGCCGGCTGCTACCGCCGCGCGCTGGAACTCGCCGCGTCCGTCAATGCCCGCTCCATCGCGTTTCCCAGCATCAGTACCGGTATTTACCGCTTTCCCATCGAGCGTGCCGCCGAGGTCGCGGTTGAAACGGTCAAGGCGGCGCTGAGTGAACACTCGACGGTCGAATCGGTCACGTTTTGCTGCTTCTCGGAAAGTGACCTGGCGGTGTATGAGGCGCTGCTCAATCGATCAGCCCGTTAGCGTCGAAGAACGGGTAGGGGCCGGGGTAGCGCTCGATGAACCCCTGGTGGGTGATCAGCCCGCTTTGCGGGGTATAGGCGTGCAGCAAATAGCCCGGCGGCTCCAGCTGAAAGTGCGCCGGCCCATCCATGCTTAGATCCAGGCTCACCTGGTGCGACACCCCCGGGCAGCTGAGTGCGAGAGTACCGCCAAAGCGCGCTTGCAGGCTGCGATGCAGGTGCCCGCACAGCACGCGCTCGACCTGCGGATGGCGCGCGATCACCGTTTCGAACGCCCCGGCATCGAGCAGTGGCTGACGATCCATATGGTCGATGCCGCTGACAAACGGATGGTGGTGCAGCATGACCAGCGTCGGGGTGTCCGGGCGCTTTGCCAGGGTAGCCTCCAGCCACGCAAGGCTTGCGGCATCGAGCTCGCCGTGGGGCTTGCCGGTTACCAGCGTGTCCAGGCCGATCAGGCGGATCGGGTAGTCGTCAATTACCCAGTGCAGATATTCGGGGTGCTGGAACAGGTAGCGATGGCTCTCAAGCGCCTCGCGCAGGTTGGCGCGGTGATCGTGGTTGCCGGGAATGACGTAGAAGGGCCGCGTCAGCGCCTCGGTCAGCCTGGTGAACGTGGCGTACTCCTCGGGATGGCCAAAATCGACCAGATCGCCGCTGATGAGTACCAGATCCGGGCGCGGTGTCAACGCGTTGAGCGTGTCGATCGCTTGGGTCAGGGCACGCGCCGTATCGACCTGGCGGTAGGAGAGCTTGCCGCCGGCCTTGATATGCGGGTCGGTGATCTGGGCAATCAGAAAGGGCTTATCCATGCGCGCTTGCTCCGCTGGCCGATGGGTGAAACAGCGCCTGCTCCGGGATCATCAGGCCGATTTCACTGCCCGTCGGCCAGCTTTGGCGTGACGAGACGCGTACCGATAGCGTCGTGTCATTGCCGGTATCCACTGCCAGCTGCTGCGCCTGGCCCAGAAAAACGCTCTCGATGATGCGGCCCTTGAGCTGGGCGTTCTCGATGGGCACCACCTGGATGTCTTCCGGGCGGCAGTAAAGGGTGTTGGCCGTGATCAGGTGCGGGGCGCGCAGCGTGCCGCCGGGTACGCAAAACGTGCCGTCGGATACCTGCGATTGCACCGCGAGGCGGTTGACTGCGCCGATGAAGTCCGCCACGAACGCGTTGGCGGGCTGGTGATAGATCTCGCGCGGGCTGCCGAGCTGGGCGATGCGCCCGGCCTGCATCACGGCGATGCGATCGCCGAGCGCCATGGCCTCGTCCTGGTCGTGGGTCACGTACACCGCAGTGATGCCGAGCTCGCGCAAAAGCGCACCGATCTCCAGGCGCAGCCGGTCGCGAAGCTTGGCGTCGAGTGCGGCCAGCGGCTCGTCGAACAGCAGCACGCGGGGGCGCACGGCAATCGCCCGGGCCAGCGCCACGCGCTGCTTTTGCCCCCCGGAAAGCGCACCGATCGAGCGCTCGGCGTAGCCCTTTAAATCCACCATCTCCAACACCTCCGCCAGGCGACGGTCGATCTCGGCGCGGGAAAGCTTTTGAATGCGAAGCCCGTAGGTAATGTTGTCGGCCACGTTCATGTTGGGAAACAGCGCGTAGTTCTGAAACACCATGCCGACATCGCGCTTCTCGATGGGCAGGGCGGTGACATCACGCTCGCCGAACTGCACCTGACCGCCCGGGTCCGGGCGCTCCAGGCCGCTGATGATTCTGAGCGTGGTGGTCTTGCCGCAGCCCGAGGGGCCCAAAAGCACCAACGTTTCGCCCGCCTTGATGTGAAGATCCAGCGGCTCAAGGGCGACGTGCCCGCCGGCGAAGGTGCGGCTGCACCGGGTCAGCGTGATACTCGAGGATAGGGACATGATCGCTCTCTAAAACGTATTCAATGGAAGGGGCGGGGTTAGCGGCGCGGCCCGGTCAGCTTTCCGGCCCACTGGATCATCACCAGAAGCGGCACGATCATGAGCAGAAACACCAGCGTGTAGGCGGAACCCACTTCCAGGCGCATCGAGGCGTAGCTGTCGGCAAGGCCGACCGGCAGAGTCTTGGTGAGCGGAGTGTGCAGCATCCAGGTGATGTTGAACTCGCCGATCGAAAGCGTGATCACCATCAAGGCCCCGGCCAGAATGCCGCTGGCGCAGTTGGGCACGACCACGCCGAAAAAGCGCTGCCAGGGGCTCGCCCCGAGACTCGCCGCGGCTTCCTCCAGAAGCGGCAGGCGGGCGGTGTGCATCACCGAATGCACCGCGCGCACCATGAACGGCAGAGTGAACAGCACGTGGCCGATCAAAATGAACAGCCAGCTCGAGCGAAACTCGCGGAAGCTGCCGTAGGCCAGCAAAAGCGCCAGCGCTGTGGCAAGCCCCGGTACCGCCACCGGCAGCAGCAGAAGTTCCTCGATGGCGTGCGCGACGCGGTGGCGGCTTCGCAGAAGCCCGTAGGCCGCCGGCACACCGATCAACGTGGTGATGACCAGACACGCCAGCGCCAGCTTGATCGAAAGCCAGATGGTGTCCGAGTAGAGCACCCACACCTCGCTGACCCAGCGCAGCGTCAGCCCGCTTTGCAAGCCCTGAAAGTAGTTCTCGGTCAGCCCCGCCATGACCGACATGGCGATGGGCACGATCATGAAAAGGCAGACCAGCAGGGTGAACCCCAGCTGCAGTGAAAAACGCAGGCGCTGACTCATACCGAGGCTCCCAGGGCGTTGCTCGCAAGCTTTCGCGCTAGCGCCAGCGCCGCCCAGGTAATCAACCCAAGCACCACTGAAAGCGCCGCCGCCATCGCGAAGTTGGCGTAGTTGGTGAATTCGCCGTAGATGTTCAGCGGCAAAATGGGCAGCCGCGTCCCCAGGGTGAAAGCGGTGCCGAAGGCGCCCATGCTGGTGGCGAAGCAGATCGCGCCGGTGGAGAGCAGCGCCGGGGCGATGCCGGGAATGATCACATCGCGCATCACCCGCCAGTGGCTGGCGCCGAGCGAGCGCGCGGCCTCCTCCAGGCTCTGATCGAGGTTGTCGCAGGCCGCCATCACGGTGGTGATCACCCGCGGGATCGAGAAGTAGAGATAGCCGATGAACAGGCCCAGCAGCGAGTAGGCAAACACCCAGCGCTCACCGAATAGCCACAGGCTGGTCTGCGCCAGCGCCCCCTGGCGCCCGCCGAGCATGATGACCAGAAAACCCACCACGACGCCGGGAAAGGCGAGTGGGAAGGTCAGGATCGCCACCAGCAGCGATTGGCCCGCAAAACGGTGGCGCGCTAGAAAGAAACCGGCGAAGCCGGCAATCCCGACCGCCGCGACCGACACCGCCAGCGAAAGCGTGACGGTGGTCGCCAGGCTGATCAGGTACTGGCGGTGGGTCAAGAGCGTCAGGTAGGCGCTAACGCCGCTGGCGCGATCCACCTCCGCCCCCATCAGCAGAAGCCGCGAGAACGGTAGTAGCCAGAACGCCGTGAAGATGGTCAGCGCTGGCACCAGCGCGACCAGGGTAATCAGCTGCGCCCGGCGGGAGGTGCGCCGGTGTCGGTCGAGAAAAGCAGCCCCGAAGGGCTGCTTGAGTGTGGCGGACATGATCAGCGAACCTCCGAGAGATACCGCTCGGAGAACTCGCGCTGCGCCTGCGCCATGGCCGCGTAATCCACCGCGCTTGCGCGGGCGTAGTCGCTGTCGGGCAAAAACACCTGACGCGCTTCGTCGGAGATCGCCTCTTCGCGTACCGGGCGCAGGTAGGCGTCGGCCCACACCGCCTGGCCCTCGTCAGATAGCACGAAATCGAGCACTTCGCGGCCGTTGTCCGAGTGGGGCCCGTTCTTGACCAGGCTCATCACGTAGGGCACCACGATGCTGCCCTCTTCGGGAATCACGAACTCGACGTTGGCGCCATCGCTGTAGCGGGCGCGGTAGGCGTTGAAGTCGTAGTCCAGCAGGATTGGAATCTCGCCGGAAAGCACGCGCGCGTAGCTGGTCTGCTTGGGCACGATGGGGTCGTTGTCGGCAAGCGCGTTGAAGTAGTCGATGGCCGGGGTGAAGTCCTCGAGGTCGCCGCCGAGGGCCAGGTTCACTGCGGTGGCGCCTACGTAACCGACGAAGGCGCTGGCCGGGTCGAGATAGCCGATCATGCCGCGATAGGCCGGGTCGAGCAGGTCCTCCCAGGAAGTCGGCACCGGCGCGCCGTCGAGCGCATCGACGTTGACCATGAAGCCGAGCGTGCCGGAATGGATGGCGAACCAGTTGCCTTCCGGGTCTTTCAACCCCTCCGGAATCTCGTCCCAGTGCTCGGGCTGATAGGGCTCGACCACATCGGCTTCCATGGCCTGAATACCAAAGGTGACCCCGTAGTAGACCACGTCCGCCACTGGACTCTGCGCCTCGGCGACCAGCTGGGCCAGCGACTGGCCGGAATTCTTGTTGTCCTGGGGCACCTGGATACCGGTTTTCTCTTCGATCAGCTCAAGCTGGGCGCCCCAGTCCGCCCACTCAGGCGGGCAGTTGTAGCAGATCGCGGTAGTGGCGCCTTGCGCCGCGGCAAGGCTCGAGACACCCGTCAGGGCGGTGGCAAGCAGCAGACGTACGGGAGTGTTACGCATGGTGAGAACCTCGTTGGGTCGAACAGAGAGCAGTGATGGCAACAGGAGGTGCCACGCTTTCGCCTTCGCGCAGGGTGTAGGGCAGAAGCGGTGGCGCGGGTTGCTCGCCTTCGAGCAGAGCGAGCAGGGCGTTGACGGCCTCGCGGCCGATGTCGGCGCGGGGCTGCTCGATGGTGCAAAGCGAGGGGTAGAGGCATTTGCCAAGGGCAATCCCGTCGAACCCCATGATTGAGACGTCGCCGGGTACCTTGACCCCGGCGCGGGTGAGTTCGCCGATCAGGCTGATGGCGAGCAGGTCGTTGGTAGCGATCAGTGCGGTGAGGGCATTTGGGCCTTCGAGCTGGCTTTTGATCGGGGCGAGTTCGGCCCGGGTATGGCGCGGCATCTCGAGCAAGGCGCGCGGCGTAAGCCCCGCGTTCTGCATCATTTGGCGGTAGCCCTC
Source organism: Halomonas sp. PAMB 3264 (assembly GCF_031954245.1). NCBI lineage: Bacteria > Pseudomonadati > Pseudomonadota > Gammaproteobacteria > Oceanospirillales > Halomonadaceae > Halomonas > Halomonas sp. PAMB 3264. Next base: position 2,213,731 of record NZ_CP134866.1, on the reverse strand, counting down.
GAAGCGCTGGCGGGCCCGGTCGGATTGCAGAAGCGGCCCGGCCACCATGCCGATGTGGGTGTGGCCGAGATCGATCAAGTGGCGGGTGGCCGCTTCGCTGGCAGCGCGGTTATCCACGCCAATCGAGGGAAAGCCGCTTTCGCCCGCCGGGTTATAGACCAGCAGGCAGGGCGTGGACTCCCGGCGCAGTGAGGTGAGTAGCGGGCTCTGGTCGGCATCCGCCACGGTCAGCACGAGCCCATCCACCCGCTGACGCAACATCGACTCGACGATGTCACTCTCGCGGGCCGGGTCGTACTCGCTGGTGGTGATCAAAAGCGAAAAGCCGCGCTCGCGGGCGGCGACCTCCATGGCCTGAAGCTGCTCGGCGAACACCGGGTTGTCGAGGCTCGGCACCATGACGCCGATCATCCGGGTGGCCTGGGCGCGCAGCTGACGTGCCACGGTGTTGGGCCGAAAACGCAGCTCCCGAGCGGCGGCCAGGACCTTTTCGCGGGTCTGGTCGCGCACTAGTTCAGGGCTTGAAAAGGCGCGTGCCGCAGTGGCCCGAGAGACCCCTGCACGCTTTGCCACGCTCGCTATATCCGCCATCGGTCATCCTGTGTCGAAAAATGAGATCGATCTCATTGGTGATCACAGAGGCTAGCGGTGCTTCATGACAACGCCGTGTCGGTTGGATGTCCGTTTTAAAAAAACGGGAAAGGTTAAATTAATGCCCAAACACCGACCAGCCGGTGCGCTGGACGAACATCTCCAGTGCCCGGGCGCCCAGCAAACTATTGCCGTAGGTGTCGAGACCCGGCGACCAGACTGCCAGCGACCCGCGCCCTGGGGCGATGGCGAGAATGCCTCCGCCGACGCCACTTTTGCCCGGAAGCCCCACGCGAAAGGCGAACTCTCCGGAGGCGTCGTAATGGCCGCACATCATCATCAAGGAGTTGATCCGCCGCGCCCGCTGGGGCGAGACCACGCGCAGGTTGCTGGGCTTGTTGACCCCGTTCGAGGCGAGAAAGAGCCCGGCGTGAGCGAGCTGCTCGCAGCTCATGGCGATGGCGCACTGATGAAAATAGGTGCCCAGCACCTTGTCGACATCGTGGCGAAGGCGCCCGAAGGCCTTCATGAAGTGGGCAAGCGAGGCGTTGCGGTCCTTGTGCGCCATCTCAGAAGCGGCGACCTGGCGGTCGAAGCAGATACTCGTATCGTCGGCGATATAGCGCACGAAGCTTAGAATCTCGGCAAGCGACTCCCGCGGTTCGTGCCCCATCATGATCGCATCCACCACGGCGATCGCACCGGCGTTGATGAACGGATTACGCGGCTTGCCGCCTTCGTGTTCGAGCTGAACGATAGAGTTGAACGGATCCCCCGAAGGCTCACGGCCGACATTGGCCCACAGGCCGTCGCCGAGCTTGCCAAGCCCCATGGTGAGCGTGAACACCTTCGAAATGCTCTGAATCGAAAACGGCGTGGCCGCGCACCCGGCCGAGAAGCGTTCGCCCTCGACCGTGGCCAGGCTGATACCGAACTGATGAGGGTCGACCTCGGCGAGCTGGGGAATGTAGTCGGCGACCTTGCCGCGCTCGGTTTCACGAGCGAGCTGTTCGGTGATGTCGTTTAAAAGCGTTTGCATGGCTGGCGATCGATGGCGTAAAGGGCCAATTACCCTAGCCGAAACCGCGCAGCTTGTCTGCCCAGCGGTCGGTGCAAGGCTTGCCGTGGGTCGGTAGTGAGCGTTTGATGAAAGCGGCTTGAATGACCAACCGGTGATTCATTAAAAAGAATTATAGGACCGAAGAGGGGGGATGCTCATTATTTGACGAAATATCCCCATTTAAAGGCCTAACTCTTTTAAATGGTCTAATAAAAATGGGCTAGATTGGGCGCACTAAATGCGAGAGTGACACCGTCGGGGTTTGAGGTACGGCGTTGGACGTTCTCCTGCTCGCCGTCACGCTCATTCAAAGGGCTCCCATGAAAATCTCGAATGTTCATTTGCCTGCCGCGCCGTTCAAACCTCGCTCGCTGGTCGTCGCGGTCGCACTGGCGTTTTCCGCCGTTTCACTTGCCGGCTGCAGCTCCGGCGGCGGTGGGGGAGGTGGCGCCCCGGATGACTCCTCTACCGGCATTTACCAGCCCGAGCCTGCCCCCGCCCCGGTTGAACCGCCTCCTGCGCCTGCACCTGCCCCTGCTCCGGTTGAACCGCCGCCGATCGAAAAGCCGCCGGTCAGTCGGGTGCCCGTGGAATCACCCACGGATGAAGCGCCTTCCAATCGATATCCCATGATCGAGCCGCTGGGTGTGCGGGTCGGCATCGTCGATAGCGGCTTCGATATCGACCGTATCCTCAATAACGATGTCGTGATCGACAGCCTGAACGTGCATACCGGGCTCAAGGATGTAAGCGGCGGCAATGAGTGGCACGGCAGCGTGGTCGCCTCGACTATTTCCGGCGGTCAGCTCGGTAACGCCCGGCTGGATCTGATCAAGGTAGAAGATGCCAGTGGAACGACCTATAGCAGTACGCTGGATTACGGCATTGGCGAGGCGGCGCTTCGCGGGGCGCGGGTCATCAATACCAGCTTCTCGCGGCGGCTGGAGGCCAGTGACCCGCGGCTGAGCTTTAACGGCGTTTCGACGAATGAGTCCTATCAGCGTGTCGTTAATGCCAACGATGGCAAGGGCGCGGTGTACGTCGTCAGCGCCGGTAACAGCGGCGCGGCAATCGATACCCAAGGCAAACCGCTGTATGCAAGCCAGCCGGCGCTTTTCGATATGACGCTGATTGCCGTGGGCAGTGATGAGCAGGGCAATCTGCACCCGTTGAGCAGCTTTCCAGGCGACGATGCCCGGCTACAGTCGCGCACGCTGGCCGCGCCTTTCGTCAACCGTCAGGTGGGGGCGCAGGGCACGTCCATTTCGGCGCCCCGGGTGGCGGAGTACGCTGCGGGAATCATCGCGCGCTGGCCTCACCTGACAGCGCAGCAGGTGAGCCAGCGCCTGCTGGAAACCGCGCGCCGCGACAGCGCACTGTTTGGCCAAAACAGCTGCGGCGCCTCAGGCACCGCCAACTGTGGTTTCTTCTATTTAGGCCAGGGGGCCGCCGATATCGACGCGGCACTGGCGCCTGCCGGCGAGCTGGTCGTTCCCAGCGGCGAGAGCGTGGCACTTGGCGGTGAATCTGCCAGCGCCTCCTTCGCCCAGCTCTCCGGCGCCTACGGCGACGCACTCGCCAGTACCCAAGCGCTTGAAAACGTTGCGGTGTTCGACGCGCTGGGGCGCGACTACGCGATCGACCTGAGCGGCAATGCTCAGCCGCGCAAAGCGTACGATGACCAGCTGCGCAACAGCATGGAGCGCGTTGCCAGCGCTTCGGTTCAGGCGGTCGATACACAGTTCATCGACAGCGGCGCTTATCAGTTCACGGCGAGCACGGATAGCGCTGGCACCCCGCTTGCGAGTCGTTTCGACGTGGACTTCGGCGCGGCGGGCCTCGGCACGGCCGGTCTCGGCGCGGCTGGCTTCAGCGCTTTTCGCTTCGACGGCGATCAGGCAAGCCCGATGAGTGGCTACGCCGAGTCGTCGATGATGCCGATGATCTCCTTTCAAGGCGGCTCGGCGCTGACCCAAGGGCTCGATAGCGTCAGCGGCGTGCAAACCCGCTACGCGCTGGGCGAGCGTGTCGAGGTGAGCGCCTCGCACTGGGCCGGCGACGTCGAAGCTTCCAAGGAGAGCCGCTACCGCTCGAACCGCTCGGATATCGGCGCCTCGTTCACACTGACGCCGGCGCTGAGCCTCGCGACCCATATTGGCCGGCTGAACGAGCAGGAAGGACTGCTTGGCGCTCACGGCACCGGCGCACTGAGCCTCGGGGAAAATAACCACATGACGTTTGCTGGCGTCGAACTTCAAATGGTGTTGGGCAGCGGCTTCAGCGGGTTCGCCGAATTCGAGCAGGCCCGTGGTAATGCCGGTGGCAGCGGTTTGCTGGCAAGCGTCGATAACATCGTGGCTCGTGAAATGGCGCTGGGCGCGCAGTGGCAGGGCCAGGGGGCGCGCGCCGATGAACGGCTGGCGCTGAGCGTTCGCCAGCCGCTGCGCATCGAGAGTGCAGATGCCAGCGTCGAGGTGCCGGTCGGTCGGCACCTCGACGGCACCGTGGTGCGCGAAACCCGTGAGGCGTCGCTGTCGCCTTCCGGGCGTCAGGTGGACATCGAGCTTGGTTACGCTTTCGCCAGTAGCGAACATAACGAGTGGCAGGTGAATCTGCTGCACACCCTCGAGCCCGGCCACGACGCCGACGCGCCCGACGATACGGCGGCGGTGGTCAACTACCGCTACCGCTGGTAGGTACGAAGCCGCTCCATGCCCCCCGTGGCGGGCGCCTCGGCCATTGCCAGCCCCGCCGTCAGTCGCTAGAGTGCGCCCTTTTAACCAAGGGCGCATGCATGGCCACGCTGATGATTCAGGGCACGACCTCGGATGCGGGTAAGAGCACGGTGGTGGCCGGGCTTTGCCGGGTGCTGGCGCGCCGCGGCGTATCGGTGGCGCCCTTCAAACCCCAGAACATGGCACTCAATAGCGCCGTGACTATCGACGGAGGCGAAATCGGCCGCTCCACCGCGCTGCAGGCGATGGCGGCGGGGGTAGCGCCTCACAGCGACATGAACCCGGTGCTGTTAAAGCCCGAAAGCGACCGTGGTGCCCAGGTGATTCTGCGCGGCCGCGTGCATGGCCATATGGACGCGCTCGACTACCACACCTTCAAGCGCACCGCTTCCGAGAGCGTCATGGCCGCCTGGGAGGCGCTGAGCGAGCGCTTCGACGTGATCATCGCCGAAGGCGCGGGTAGTCCCGCCGAGATCAACCTGCGAAAAGGCGATATCGCCAATATGGGCTTCGCCGAAGCCGTCGACTGCCCGGTGCTGCTGGTCGGCGATATCGACCGCGGCGGCGTGTTCGCCCAGCTCGTCGGTACGCTGGCACTTTTGAGCGCGTCCGAGCAGGCCCGCACTCAAGGCTTCATCATCAACCGCTTTCGCGGTGATATCGGCCTGCTCGGCTCCGGCCTCGAGTGGCTCACTCAGCACACCGGCAAGCCGGTCTTCGGCACGCTGCCGTATCTCACGGGCCACCTGCTCGACGCTGAGGACGCTATCGCCGGGGTTCAGGCCGAAAAAAGTGCCCAAACGCTGAACGTGGTGGTGCCCAGGCTTCCTCGCATCAGCAACCACACCGATTTCGACGCCTTACGCCTGCACCCCCAGGTCACGTTGAGCTTCGTTCAGGAAGGCGAGCCGATTCCTCCGGCAGACGCCATCATTCTGCCCGGCAGCAAGAGCACGCTGAGCGACCTTGGCTGGCTCAAGCGAAATGGCTGGGAGGCGGCGATTACTCGCCATCTGCGTTACGGCGGGCGCGTGCTGGGGATCTGCGGTGGGTTTCAAATGCTCGGTGACTGGGTCGAGGACCCGCAGGGGCTCGAAGGGCCCGCCGGGCGCGTACCGGGGCTCGGGCTTTTGGCGCTCACCACGACCATGGCCAAAGGCAAACAGCTTCGAAACGTGGACGGAGTGATGATCGAAGAGGGCGTGCGCGTGAGCGGCTACGAGATCCACAACGGCGTTAGTCACGGCGCCGCGTTGGAGCGCGCGCTGTTCGATCTGGGCAGTCATCTCGACGGTGCCATAAGCGAAGATGGCCAAGTGCTGGGCACTTACCTTCACGGGGTGTTCGACGGCGCCGAGGCGTGTCAGGCGCTGCTTGCGCGGCTGGGGCTCGCATCGAGCAGTGCGGTCGACTATAGCGCCCATCGCGAGCGCGAGCTGGAACGCCTGGCCGACACGCTGGAGGCGCATCTGGATATCGAGCGAATTCTCGACATACTCGAAAACGCGCCTTCGAGCAAAGGCCAGGCTCGAAGGCGTTTGGAATAGGGAAGGGGTTATTCCGGGCCGGTATCCGAATCGGGCTGGGGGTTGCCTTCTTTCTGTGAGCGTCGGCTGCGGCTCGCCATCAGCGTGATCTCCACGTTGCTGCCCTTGCACAGGCGGCTCGCCTCGGTGCAGGTACGCGCCGGGTACTGGCCCGCGTCGAAAAATTCGGCGTAGACGCTGTCGAGTTTGCTGATCTCACCAAGGTCGGTCATGTGAATATCGACGCGGACCACATCGCGCCACTCAAGCTCTTCCTGGCGCAGCATGCGCTCGAGCTCGCGCATGATACGGTGGGTCTCCTTGGCGACGTCGCCGATGACCTGATCCTCTTCGACGATATCGGCAATGGTCAGTCCGGAAATGAACACATACTGGTCATCCACCACCATGTGGCTGCCGGGAAAATCGGGTTTGGGCAGGGTCGGGTCGTTGATGAACTGGGGCACGGGCTCTCCTTGTCGGCCTGGGGGATATTGCGTTCTGTGCGACCAGCCTGGCACATGAGCGCTTGCTTTGCGTGATCGCTCTGGCACCCAGGCGCGGTTTGCTCTAGGCTTGCGAGCCTTGAACGGCGCTGCACGCGCGCCGATGTTGGTCAGAAATAAGCACGATGAGAGAGCGCAATGAAGGTTGTCCAGATTAAAGAGCCCCGCGAGCGCCGCGCGTGTCTCGCCAAACTGTGTGCAAAGGTGTACGGCCAGCAGGCGGGCCTGACCCCGCTGGTGGTCTTCACGGGCACCCAAAACGTTTTGTTCGAGCAGGAAGCCGCGCGGCTCATCGCCGGTACGGGAAGCGGCGGCGAGATTCTGGCGCTGGCGCTACTGGTGCTCGACGAGAAGGGCGAGGGCATGACGCTGAGTTTGGCCTGGGAGCAGCGCGAGGGCGCCAGGGCGCGGCTGATCAGCGAGCTGAGCCTCAACGTGCCGCTCAAGGTCGAAGTGAGCGAGCCCTCCCAGGTGGCGTTTTATCAGGATTGCGGACTCAAGCGCTGGTTCGACGGCGAAAACGGCGAGCGGGTCGGACTCAACGCCCGCCATCCGGCGACGCGTCTCGAGGACGTTTCACCCACCCTGACGCTGGATCACGACCGGATACTGCGTCGCTTCAAGCACGACCCGAAAGCGTTCGAGGCGGCCAAGCGTGATTTCCTGGAAGGCCTCGAGCGCGCGCCGAGCGCGCTTTAACGTCATTCGAGCCTGGCCTTTGCTCGTATAAAAAGTGGCTGCGAAAGCAAAGCACTTATGACATCAAAGCACTTATGACATCAAAGCACTGACGACATCAAAGCACTGACGACATCAAAGCACTCACGAAAGCCCGCGCATGGCCGTTTCGAGCCCTTCGACGGTCATCGGGTACATGCGATCCTCGACGATCTCCTGAATCAGCTTCGTCGAGTAGGTGTACTCCCAGGTGCGCGGCAGGGCCGGGTTGAGCCATACGAGTTTCGGGAAGTGCTTCGTCAAACGCTCTAGCCAAACGCCTCCCGGCTCCTCGTTGAAGTGCTCGACGCTCCCACCCGGGTGGGTGATCTCGTAAGGTGACATCGCCGCATCGCCCACCACCACGACCTGGTAATCCGACCCATAAGTGCGCAGAAGCTCCCATGTCGAGAGACGTTCGCTGCCGCGGCGGCGATTGTTTTTCCAGACGCCTTCGTAGACACAGTTGTGAAAGTAAAAGTATTCCAGGTGCTTGAACTCCGAGCGCGCCGCGGAGAAGAGCTCCTCACACACGCGCACGTGATCGTCCATCGAGCCGCCGACGTCTAAAAACAGCAGGATCTTGACGGCGTTATGGCGCTCCGGACGCATCTGCACGTTTAAAAGCCCCGCATCGCGGACGGTTTCCCGAATGGTGCCCTTGATGTCGAACTCTGAACGCGCGCCCTGGCGGGCGAACTTTCTAAGCCGACGTAGCGCCATTTTGATATTGCGCGTGCCAAGCTCCAGGCTGTCGTCGTAGTCGCGAAAGCGGCGCTCGTCCCACACTTTGGTGGCGCGGCGATGGCGCGAGCCGTCCTGGCCGATACGGATGCCTTCCGGGTTGTAGCCGTAGGCGCCGAAGGGGCTGGTGCCGCCGGTACCGATCCACTTGTTGCCGCCGGCGTGGCGCTCTTTCTGCTCTTCCAGACGCTTTTTGAAGGTGTCGATTAGCGCCTCGAGCCCGCCCAGCGACTCGATTTTCGCTTTCTCCTCCTCGGAGAGCTGCTTCTCGAATTCGCGACGCAGCCACTCGTCCGGAATCAGCGCCTCGATGCCGGCCTCCACGCTTTCGAGCCCCTCGAACCAGGCAGCGAAGGCGCGATCGAAGCGGTCGAAGTAACGCTCGTCCTTGACCATCACCGTGCGCGCGACATGGTAGAAGCTTTGCATATCGGCGAATACCACGCCGGACTCGAGCGCCGCGTGCAAGTCGAGCAGCTCGCGCAGCGAAACCGGCACCCCAGTGCGCTTCAACGTCTCAAACAGGCCGATGAACATGGCTTAACGCCCCGGCCCTTTTTGGCGGCGCATCATGAACGCGAGACGTTCCAACAGATGGGTATCCTGTTCGTTTTTGATCAACGCCCCGGCCATGGGCGGCAGCGCTTTTGAGGGGTCGCGGTGATAAAGCGCTTCACGGGAAAGCTCGTCGCTCATCAAAAGCTTCATCCAATCGACCAGCTCCGAGGTCGAGGGCTTTTTCTTGAGCCCTGGCGCCTCGCGCAGTTCAAAAAAGACGTTGAGCGCCTCGGAAACGAGCGTTGGCGCGATGTCGGGAAAGTGGACATCGACGATCGCTTGCAGGGTGTCGCGATCGGGAAAGTCGATGTAGTGGAAAAAGCAGCGGCGCAAAAACGCATCCGGCAGCTCTTTTTCATTGTTCGAGGTAATGATGATGATCGGGCGGTGCCGGGCGCGTACGGTTTCACCGGTTTCATAAACGAAGAACTCCATGCGATCCAGCTCCTGAAGTAGATCGTTGGGGAACTCGATGTCCGCCTTGTCGATTTCATCGATCAACAGCACTACGCGCTTATCGGCGGTGAACGCTTCCCACAGCTTGCCGGGACGAATGTAGTTGGCGACGTTCTCGACACCCTCGACACCCAGCTGGGAGTCGCGCAGCCGGCTGACCGCATCGTATTCGTAGAGCCCCTGAGCCGCCCTGGTGGTCGACTTGATGTGCCAGGTCAAAAGCTCGGTATCGAGCGAGCGGGCAAGCTCCTCGGCCAGCAGCGTTTTTCCTGTCCCCGGCTCGCCCTTGATCAAGAGCGGGCGCTCGAGCATAACGGCCGCGTTGACCGCCTGCTTGAGCGCCTCGGTTGCGATGTAGGAGGTAGTGGAATCGAACGCCATGGGGGCTCCTTTGAAGGCCGGATGGGAAGCGGATCAAGATGCGATAGCGGATCAGTTTACGTGACACGTGGCGTGTCACAAAGCGTCGTCACCGCGTAACGCTGGGGCCAGCAGTACGGCAAGTGGCTGAAGCAGCGAAAATTTTTCGATCGAATACGACTTTAGTGCAACGCAATGATGCAAAAACGGGTTTTTGTGCCCGCTGATGGTGCGCGTTAAAAGAGCATGAACAGGGGCGCAGTAAGTGGTGATACGGAGTTTTTTTTATATGTAGTTGATTTTTAAAGTGTAAAAAAATATTGGCACGCCGCTCGCAATATAAATGGGAAAGAGGCATACGAATAGAATCAAACGACTTCTCGATTCTCCCTTCGTTGCCATGTCGTCCAACCGGACGATACACCGAGTGAGCTGGCGTGCTCCACCTGGGTCCCCTTCGGGGGACCTTTTTTTATGCCTATAAAACAGCGGTCGTTAGAAAAAAATATTATAAAAGACTTCCACTGAATGTTTGGAAACACTGTTCGATTAGTATATATTGTATAAGTAAGCCGGAGGCAACGGCGTCGTTCGTGGCAAATTGAGCCATCGGCAAACTAAAAGGATGACCGTGATGAGCAAAGTTAAAGTAATTTCAGCTGCCGTAATTTCTGCAAGCGTTCTAATGGCAAGCCAGGCCGCGCTTGCCTACCAGGCGGGTGACGTCTTCGTTCGCGGCGGTTACGCTAAAACCGATACCGGTTCCAGCAACGGTAACCTTCTGGGTAGTTCGCTGGATGTTCAAAACGAAAGCGGTTTCACCTACGGTTTGGGCTATCTGTTCACCAACAACGTGGGCATCGAACTCAACGGTTCTGAGAAGTTCGAGCATCAATTGAACACTGATGCCCTGGGCGACGTGGGTACTACCGACCGCCTGCCGGTCAACCTGATGGTCAACTACTACCCGCTGGGTGGCTACGAGTCCAAAGTGCAGCCCTACGTGGGTGCGGGTCTCAACTACACCCGTTTCTCCGGTGTGCCGAGCGATGTCGAAATCAAGGACAGCTACGGCGCGGCGGCCCAGGTAGGTATCGATCTGGCAGTCACCGATAACGTCATGCTCAACGGTTTTGCCAACTATGCCGACGTCGATTCCGACTATCGTGTCAACGGCGACACCATCGGTAATGTCGAAATGGACCCGGTTACCATTGGCGGCGGCGTTACACTACGCTTCTAAAATGGCGTGATCGATTTTCGATCCATGAACATGAAACGCCCGGCGAAAGCCGGGCGTTTTTGTATGAGCGCATCTAACCGATTTACTATCACCTGTAAAAGCCCTGGAGAAGAGCCGGCATGACCGCAGGATTCGTTGATACTCACTGCCACTTCGACTTCCCCCCGTTTTATGGCGATGAGCTGCGGAGTCTGGAGCAGGCACGTCAGGCGGGTGTTGAAAAGATTATTGCGGTTGGCGTTACGGCAAAGCGCTTCGACGGCGTCATGGCGCTGGCCGAGCGGTTCGAGCCCATTCATGCCGCGCTCGGGATTCACCCAATGACCATTAGTGAATTCAAGGAGGAGCACGTGAGCCAGCTCGAGGCGTGGCTCGAAAAGCGCCCCGAGAAACTGGTCGCCATCGGTGAGATCGGGCTGGATCTCTTTATCGACAACCCGCAGTTCGAAAAGCAGGAAGCGCTGCTCGACGCGCAGCTCAAACTGGCCCGCCGGTTCGAGCTGCCGGTGATCCTGCACTCGCGGCGCACCCACGATAAGCTCGCGATGCACCTGCGTCGCCTGGCGCTACCTAAAACGGGTGTCGTGCACGGCTTTGCCGGAAGCCTGCAGCAGGCTCAAGCGTTCATCGAGGCGGGCTATTTTATTGGCGTGGGCGGCACCATGACCTATGAGCGCGCCACCAAGACGCGCCGTACGCTTGCGCGGCTACCGCTCTCAAAACTGCTGCTGGAAACGGACTCGCCGGACATGCCCGTTCAGGGGTTTCAGGGCGAACCCAACCGGCCCGAGCGTATTCAACACGTGTTTAAAAGCCTTTGCGAGATTCGCGAAGAGTCACCGGAGGAGATCCTCGATGCCATCCGCGACAACAGCCGCCGGCTTTTTGGAATTTAGCCGGCGGGTTGCCTCGCTCTCTGCTTCAGGGCGCCCGCTTCAAGGCGTTAGATTCTCGAACCCCGATTCGGTGACCACGACGTTGTCTTCGACCCGAATGCCGCCGCAGTTGATTAGCGAGTCCACCAGCGGCCAGTTGATGGCAAGCTCGCGCTCCTTGAGTGGGGCCAACAACATGGGAATGAAGTAGAGCCCGGGCTCGATGGTGACGACCATGCCGGGTTTGAGCGTGCGGGTCAGGCGCAGCGCCGGGTGCTCTTCCGGGGCGGGCAGGGGAGAGCCGCTTTCACTCTTGAGGCCCGCCACATCGTGTACCTGTAGGCCCAGCAGATGGCCAAGACCGTGAGGGCAAAAGGCGCGGGTAACGCCGAGATCGACTGCGCTTTCGACGCTGTCCTTATAAAGATCGAAACTCACCAGAATGTTCGCCAGGCGGCGGTGCATCTGTTCGTGCAGCGTCAAAAATTCGACGTTGGGTCCGATGCTCTGAACCAGCTCGTTTTTGAGCCCGTACAGCGCCACGACCAGAGCGGCGAAGATTTCCGGCGCGTCCGGGCCGACGTGGGTGCGGGTGATGTCGGCGCAGTAGCCGCGAAAGCGGTGACCCGCATCCACCAGCAGGCTGTACCTGTGCTTCGGCGGAGTCAGGTCGTAGTGCTGATAGTGCAGCACGCCGGCGTGGCCGTTCAAACCGACGATATTCTGATAAGGCACCATGGACTCGCGCTGACGGCTCGCGCCCAGGTAGGCAAGCTGAACGTCGAGCTCGGCGCCCACGCCAATGAACGCCGCCTTGGCCGCCTGATGGCCCGCCTTGGCCAAACGGTTAGCCTCGCGCAGGCAGGCGAGTTCGTAGTCGCTTTTGATCACGCGCAGCTCGTCGAGCGCGGTGATCAGCGCCTGAGGCATGAACTGCGCCCCGGACAACGCCTTTTGCTGACGCGCGTCCAGGCGCTCGACGTCGCCGATCACCGCCGCTTTGGACGAAAGCGCTGGAGCGGTGGCCTCCTTGCAGAGCGTGATATCGAAGGCTTCGATCCAGGGCTCTTCGGGTAGAGTGGTCGTCAGATGCCAGAAATCGCTCGGGGCGTAGAGCAGCAGCTGGGGCTTTTGCCCTGGCTTGATGACGACCCAGCTGCGCTCGGCCCCGGCCAGGCCGACCCAGTGCATGAAGTGTCCATAGGCCTGAAAAGCGGGTGCGTGGTCATCGGCGAAGAAGGGCTCACTATGGCCGCTGTAGATGGCCACGCTCTCGAGGCCTTCGCGCTCGAGAATCCCGGCGTAGGCGCGATCCAGGCGCTTCAAGTGCGCCAGCTGTAAGGCAAAAAGTGTCTCTGACATGTCGTCCCTTTTAAACATGAAGCGCGGGTAGCTCGCTCCAGAGCCTCTCCAGCTCGGCGTGGTGTTTTTTCTGATGGCGGTACAGGCGAAGCTCCGTGGACACGTCGAAGCGAGTATCCCCGGCGCGCACCAGCGCGCCGCTTTCGAGCTCGGCGCTGACGTTTCGCTCGGGCAGCCACCCCATACCATAGCCCAGAAGCACGAGTTCCTTGATATTCGCCGCAAAAAGATTGTCGCTTTGCGCGCTCAGGTAGCTGCTGTGCGAAAGCCTTGCCAGGTGGGCCTTGATCGCGCCGCCCAGCAGACTGCGCTTGGGATAGGCAAGCCAGCGCACCGGTTTGGTGGGGCTTCCGGGAAGCTGGGCGCCGGGCTGGTGGGTCAGGCTTGCCGCGATGACGGGAATCAGCCGCTCGGTGCCGATCACCCGGTAAACGCAGGCGCTGGTGTCGATATCCGGATCGAAACGCCCGGTCGGCCAATAGCAGATCGCCAGATCGCACTCGGCGCGGCCCAGCGCCTGAAAGTAGTCGCTGGCCGCCCAGCCCGTCGCCCGCAGGTAGGGCTGGACCTGATGCTGCCAGCCCAGTCCCTCGAGCCACTCAGGCATGAACCGTGACAAGAGACTTTGCGGCGCGGCCAACATGATGCGGCGCTGCTCGCCGGCGCTGATCTCCTGCACCCGGTCGCGGGTCAGGCGCACGCGGTCGGTGATCTGCTCGCAAAGCGTCAGAAACTCTTCACCTGCCGGGGTCAGCGATAGCGGCAGCGTTTGGCGGTTGATCAACGTCGCGCCCATCTCCTCTTCCAACAGCTTGATACGCCTTGAGAAGGTGGGCTGGGTGACATGCTGCTCGTCCGCCGCCCGCGAGAAGTGCCGGGTTCTGGCCAGGGCGATAAAGTCTTCTAGCCAGCGGATTTCCATGCCTTACCCCATCGTGATGAAAAAGCGACGCCAGACGGGTGACGCGGCGTCACAGTCGGCCCTCTTCGACGCCGTGACAGGCCACCCGGGTGCCGTCAGGCTGGGTTTGCAACAGCGGGATCTCCGCCTTGCAACGCGCATTGGCGTGGGGGCAGCGTCCGTGGAACACGCAGCCGCTGGGCAAATTCACCGGCGTCGGCACCTCGCCGGAAAGGCGAATATGTTGTGGCCGGTCATCCTTGAGCCGCGGTATCGCTGATAAGAGCGCTTGGGTGTAGGGGTGGCGCGGCTTGTCGAATAGCGTAGCAGTGGTGGCGATTTCGCACACCGTGCCCAGGTACATGACCGCTACCCGCGTGCCGAAATGCTCGACCACCGCCAGGTCGTGGGTAATGAACAGATAGGTCAGGTTGCGCTCGCGCTGAGCGTCCATTAGAAGGTTCAGCACCTGCGCTTGAATGGAGACATCCAGCGCCGAGATCGGCTCGTCGGCGACGATGAATTCCGGGTCCACCGCAAGCGCCCGGGCGATGGCGATGCGCTGTCGCTGACCGCCGGAGAACTCGTGGCCAAAACGCTTGCCCCAGTCCGGGTCGATGCCCACCGAGCGCATCACCGTCTCGACCTTGTCGGCTACCTTCGCGCGGTCCCACTCCGGGTGATGAAAGCGCAGCGGCTCTTCCAGGGTTTGCTGGATGGTCATGCGCGGGTTGAGCGAAGCGTAGGGGTTTTGAAAAATCATCTGCATGCGCTTGCGATAGGGCAGCAGCTTTCGCGCGCTCAAATCGTCGATACGCTGACCGTCATAGCGTATTTCGCCTTCCGAGGGGCTCAAAAGCCCCATGACGGTACGTGCCACCGTCGACTTGCCGCAGCCGGATTCGCCCACCACGCAAAGCGCCTCGCCGCGCTGAATGTCCAGATTGACGCCATTGATCGCGTGCACGTGCTCCTGATGGCGTGTGATCCTGCCTTTCTTGAAGCGCAGCTGATCGAGAAAATCACCGGACAGCGAGAAACGCTTTTTCAGGTCACGAATTTCAAGCAGCGCATCGCCGCGCGCGCTATTCGGCGCATCGCTTGCGATGACTTTCTCGGTCGGCTCTGCGTGGGTCGCCTCGAGGCTCATGGGGTTTCCTCCTTCAGCCGACGGTCTTCGAGCATTTCCGCCACCATATGGCAGGCCACTCGGCAGTTCCCGGTGTCGACGAAGCCGGGCACCTGCTCGACGCACGCCGCGCGCGGCTCGCCGTTTGAGCGAATGCGAAAGTCGCAGCGCGGATGAAAGGCGCAGCCGCTGGGCAAATTGGAAAGTGAGGGCATGCTGCCGCGGATCTGGTTGAGCTTCTCGCCGGGCGTGGCCATTTGCGGTAGAGCGTTGATCAGCCCTTGGGTGTAGGGGTGCTGCGGGTCGTTGATGATTTCGCGGGTCGGGCCCTGCTCGATCACCCGTCCGGCGTACATCACCAGCATGCGTTGGGTGACCTGGCTGACCACACCCAGGTCGTGGGTGATCAGGATCAAACCGACGTTGTGCTGCTCGCACAAATCGAGCAGCAGCGCCATGATTTCGGCCTGGATGGTGACATCCAGCGCGGTAGTGGGCTCGTCGGCGATGATGATGTCCGGATCGAGCAGCAGCGCGATGGCGATGATGATGCGTTGGCGCATGCCGCCGGAGAGCTCGTGCGGGTACTGATCGAGGCGCTTTTCCGGCGACGGGATCTGCACCTGCTGGAGCTTGTCCAGCGCAATGGCGCGGGCGGCCTTGCTGGAGATCCGGCGGTGCGCTTTCAGACACTCCACCATCTGCTCGCCGATCGACAGCACCGGGTTGAGCGTCATCATCGGGTCCTGGAAGATCATCGAGATACGGTGGCCCCGTACCTTCCTGAGTGCCCGCTCGGACATCGTGTTGAGCGTTTGGCCCTCGAACGTGACGCTACCGCCAGCAATAAAGCCGGGTTTGGCGATCAGGTTCAAAAGCGAGAAGGCCGCCACGGATTTGCCCGCGCCGGATTCGCCGACGATGCCGAGGCGCTCGCCCCGGTCCAGGGTGAAGCTGACGTCGCGCAGCGCGCGTACTTCGCCCTGGCGCAGCGCAAAGCGCACGTCGAGTCCTGAAACTTCGAGTAGTGCCATGGTGGTCTCACCCCTTGTAGAGTCGTGGGTTCATGACATCGCGCAGCCAGTCACCGAGCAAATTGATCGAGAGCACCAGCACCACCAGCACCGCACCCGGAATCAGCGTGATCCACCAGGAGCCGGACTGGATATAGTCGAACCCGGCCTTGATCAACGAGCCAAGCGACGGGTGGGTCTCCGGCATGCCAAGGCCCAGAAACGAGAGCGCCGCCTCGGAGATGATGGCGTTGGCGATCTGTACCGTGGAGATGACGAAAATGGGCGACAGCGTATTGGGCAGCACGTGGCGAAACATGATGCGCCGGCTCTTGAGTCCCATCACGCGGGCGGCGTCGACGTACTCCTTGCCCCGCTCGGCCAGCACCGAGGCGCGCACGGTGCGCGCGTACTGCGGCCACTCGGCCAGGCCGATGATCAGAATCAGCATGATCACCGCGTACTGGCTGTAAAAGGCGCTACCCATGGTCGCCTTGACCACCGCGCCGACCACGATGGCCACCATCAGCGTCGAAAACGACAGCTGGATGTCGGCCAGGCGCATCAACAGCGCGTCCACGCGCCCGCCAAGGTAGCCGGCCATCAGGCCAAACGTGACGCCGATCAGCGCCTGCAGAATCACCGCGCCGAAGCCGATCAGAAGCGACACGCGCGTCCCGTAAAGAATGATCGACCAGAGATCGCGCCCCTGAGCGTCGGTGCCCAGGGTGTAGCGCTCATCGAAACCGTCGATCCAGAACGGCGGCAATTCCGAGTCGAGAATGTTGATCTGACGCAGATCATAGGGGTCGGTCGGGGCGATCAACGGCGCGGCAAACGCTGCGATCACCAAACAAATGAAGACGAAAAGGCACAGCTGGGCGGTGCGGTCGCGCTTGAAGCTGTACCACAGATAGGAGTCGCGCAGGCGCTCCCAGCGGCTCGGGGCGGTCGTGGCACTCATGCGGGCTTACCTGTCAGTTTGACGGTGGGGTTAACGAAGCCGTAGATCAAATCCACGATGGTGTTCGTCACCACGAAAATGACGCCGACGATCATCAGGTAGCTGACGATCAGCGGAATGTCGGCCCGGTTGATCGCTTCCAGGAACATCAGTCCCATGCCGGGCCATTGGAAAACGGTTTCGGTCAGGATGGTATAGGCGACCATCGTGCCGATCTGCACGCCGCCGACCGTAATGACCGGCAGCATGGTGTTCTTGAGGGCGTGCACGAAGTAGATGCGGCGCATCGAAATGCCCTTGGCGCGGGCGTACTTCACGTACTCGGACTGCAGCACTTCCATCATTTCGGCGCGAATCAGGCGAATGAATAGCGGCAACATGATCGAGGCGAGCGAAATGGCGGGCAGCACCAGATGCTGTAAACCGTTCAGGCTCGCCAGATTGGTGTCCCAGTGGCCGACCACGTGGACGAGATCATACCCGCGACCGAAGGAGGGCATGTTACCCGAGGTCGAGAGCACCCCGTTGAGCCAGGCACCCCAGCCGGTCTGCTCGGGAAAGAGCGTGATCGTGATCCCGATCGAAAAGATCTGGATCAATACGATCGCGGTCAAAAAGACCGGGACCGAGATACCGATGATCGATACACCCATGAAAAAGCGCGACACGAGGGATCGCGGCTTGATCGCGCTGTAAACCCCGATCGGCACCGACAGCACGACGATGATCAGCGTGGCAGCGAACACCAGCTCGAGCGTTGCCGGCAGGTGGCGGGCGATGACCTCCAGCGCCGGCTCGCGGTAGAAATAGGACTGGCCGAAGTCGCCCTGGAGGGCGTTTGTGGCAAAGCGCGCGTACTGCACCAGGAAGGGGTCGTTGAGACCCAAACGCTCGCGCAGCGCCTCGCGCTCGCTTTCGGGGACCGACTGACCCACCAGCTGTTGTACCGGGTCACCCAGGTTGTCCTGAATGGCGAAGGCCAGCACGCTGATGACGAACATCACCAGTACCGCGTGCATCAGCCGCTTGATGAGAAATGCAATCATGGCGTACGCCACCTGTGTGTACGTTATCAGGAAGGTCGTTGGCAAAAAGCTCTGGGGTCAATGCCGGATAAAGCCCAACGCAACGCTTCGCTCCCCACCGGGTGGAGAGCGAAGCATCCGTGCTAAAGCGTCGAGCCTGATGGGCCGTAGTGACCCTGGAATTACCGGGTGATGACCAGATCACCCAGGTAGGGGAAGTCGATCGCATTGACGACCGGCTCGATGTCGACACCGTCGGCAGCGGCGTAAGCCAGGTTTTGCCAGTGAAGCGTGATGTAGCCCACGTCTTCGTAAAGCATGGCTTCGGCTTCTTTCAGCATCTCGGCGCGTTTTTCCAGATCGGTTTCGCTGTCGGCCTCGGTCACCAGCGCGTCGATCTCCTCGTTGCAGTAGCCGCCGTAGTTGTACTGGCCAGCGCCGGTCTCTTCATCCGGGCAGAAGGTCAGGTACTGGAACAGGTTGGCGGTGTCTTCGGTATCCGAGTGCCAGCCCACCATCGCCATGTCCGAGCCGCGCTCGTCGTACTCCGGCCAGTACTGGGCCAGCGGCATGGTGCGAAGATTCACGGTGATGTTGATGCGCGAGAGCATGTTGGCGACGGCCTGGGCGATCTGGGCATCGTTCACGTAGCGGTTGTTCGGGGCGATCATGTCGATGGTGAAGCCATCTTCATAGCCCGCTTCCGCCATCAACTCTTGAGCGCGTTCGATGTCGTAGCGCGGAACAAGCTCTGGATTGTGGCCGACGTAGCCTTCAGCGGAGAGCTGACCGGCGGGTGTGGCGAAGCCGCGCATCAAACGATCGGCGATGCCTTCCTGGTTGATGGCCAGATCCACGGCCTGGCGCACGCGAACATCCTGAAACGCCTCGACGCGCTCTTCGTTGAGCTGGAAACCGATGATGCGCGTACCGGGCACCTCGATCAGATTAATATTCTGTGCCTCACGCACGCGATCCAGATCGTTGGGCGGCACGGCGTCGATGAAGTCCACGCCGCCGGAGAGGAGGGCAGCCACGCGGGAGGCGTTCTCGGAGATCGGGGTCAAAATGATCTCGGATACGTTGCCTTCGCTTTCGGTATCCCAGTAGTCGTCGAAGCGCTCGAAGTCCACCTGCACGCCCTGACGGCGGCTGGTGACCTCGAAAGGTCCGGTGCCCGAGATATTGCGCGAGGCAAAGGAGTCGCCTGCCTTGACGATTTCAGACTTGTCGCTGCCATCCTCTGTCTCACCGGTATAGAACTCACTGTCCATCGGGAAGATGTAGGTGGCCAGGTTGAGTAGCAGCGGATAGGGCTCGGCAGTGGTGATTTCGACGGTGTAGTCGTCGATGGCTTCTGCACTTTCGACCGGCTCGAAGATCGCGCGGTAGTCCGGGCTCTCCTTGAGACGCTCGATGGTCCAGACCACGTCCTTGGCGGTGAACTCGTTGCCGGAGTGGAAGGTCACGCCTTCACGCAGCGTCATGCGCAGGTGCGTATCGTCGACTTGTTCCCACTCAGTGGCCAGGCGCGGCTCGAACTGGAAATCCTTGGTCCAACGCACCAAGGGGTCGAAAGAGAGATGTGAAAAGCGCAGCATACCGCCGGAGAGTTGCTCGTGAATATCCAGCGTTTCCGGGTCGGCAGCGTAGCCGATACGCAGTGTTTCGGCGCTCGCCGCCGTCGACACAAGCGCGGAGCCTGCAAAGGCTGCGCCGATGATCGAAGCCAGCAGGGTTTTTTTAAAAACGGCTTTTTTGGACGTCATGTTTGTTCCCATCCCACGTTATTGTTGATTCACTGTGACCCGCGCCGTTGAGCTACCGGCGCTGGTTCAAAAGACACGGTCAGTGCCAGCATCGAACGCCAAGCGGCACTCTCGAAGGAGGTTTTGAGAGTGCCGCGCCCTCAACGGCGCAGTGCTAATAACATAGAGAGAGGTCATCACCGGACACAATCGAAAAAATGACACGACTCATTCATCTGCTGAATGAGCCGGCGCCAGGCCGCACCGTGCCTTATATATGAAATAAAACTAACGTATGATTTATCCCCTGTCAGAACAGGAGAACGCCATGATTGCGCGCACGCTGACATCCTTACGACGCCTTTTGGGCGCGCTGACCATGCACGCCGCGTTAGCAACGCTTTTATCGGCGACAGTGCTGGCAGACACCGAGCCGGCGCCGGCGATCAGCGCCACCTTCGACGGTGAGCCGATGGCCTGGTATCTCCACGGAGAAAATGAGGATGTCAGCGCCAGTTTCGTCGAGCAGCGCCAGGCACTGGCGGTCGATATTACGGGGTTTACCGACGCTAGTGATCCGAGCCCCCGCGACTCGCTGGCGCTGCGACTATCGCTGAGCGAGGCGGGCGAGACGCTAACGCTCGAGCAAGCCGAAGCGGTCTACTTCATTAGCAGTGACACCACCGGGCCCGTGTACCACGCGGCGGCTGGCGCGCTTAACGTCACCCTGACACGCGCCGAGCGCGATGGCGCCTGGCTCACGCTTGTTGG
This sequence comes from Halomonas sp. PAMB 3264, assembly GCF_031954245.1. Classification (NCBI taxonomy): domain Bacteria; kingdom Pseudomonadati; phylum Pseudomonadota; class Gammaproteobacteria; order Oceanospirillales; family Halomonadaceae; genus Halomonas; species Halomonas sp. PAMB 3264. The sequence goes on along the minus strand of NZ_CP134866.1, from coordinate 2,193,447 downwards.
TCGGATCGACGGTGATTTTGAGCTCGAGCGCGCCCCCGGGGGCCAAAGCGAAAATGAGCCCGCCACGCTTTCGGGGCGCTTCGAGCTGCGCGCTCGGCGGGTGGAGTTTTAAACGCTGTTTTAAAGACAGTCTCAAGGGCTAGCCAAAGCGCGATTCGAGCCAAGCGTTGATGTCGCTGGACTCATAAAGCCACTCGGTCTGACCGCCGTCGCGTTCGATGCGAAGACACGGCACCTTGATCTTGCCACCGCCTTGCTCGAGCGCTTGTCGGTGCTCGGCGTCGTGCTGGGCATCGCGGGTTTCGATAGGGAGATTCAGCCGGGCGATCTCCTTGCGTACCTTGATGCAAAACGGGCAGCTACGAAACTGGTAAAGCGCAAGCGCCTGGCAGGCTTCATCCACCTGGGCCTGCTCATCAGTCGTGCGCTCCTTACCCTGGGGCGTGGAGAGTTTTTCCTGAGCCAGCATGAACGGCGTCACTACCAGGCGAACGCCGCGAAAGAAGGTGCGAATCACACTACGCATCGTGTACTCCAAAGGGCGAAATAGCGCCCCGCTCGAAAGGGTGGGTGGATAAAGCGGCAATCCTGCTACAAAGCGCCTTCGTTGTCACACCGTGGGCGGATTAATTGAGCCGCAGTGGTGAGCGCTCGGCCAAGGCATGCTAGTCTCATCGGCTGATTTTTTTACGTTTTTCATGTGCGCCGCTGCAAACGCGATGTCGGCGAGTAAGGGAGCGACCCATGCATCTGCATGTTATCGGTATCTGTGGCACTTTCATGGGGAGCCTGGCGCTGTTGGCCCGCGAGCTTGGCCACCGGGTCAGCGGATCGGATGCCAACGTCTACCCGCCCATGAGTACTCAGCTCGAGGAGGCGGGTATCGCCCTGATGCAGGGGTACCGCGCCGAGAATCTCGGCCCGGATATCGACCTGGTGGTGGTGGGCAACGCACTCTCGCGCGGAAACCCCGAGGTCGAGGCGCTTTTGAATTCGACGCTGCGCTACACCTCCGGCGCGCAGTGGCTCGCCGACTACGTGCTCCCCAGCCGCCAGGTCATCGCCGTTGCCGGCACCCACGGCAAAACCACCACGGCGAGCCTGCTCGCCTGGTTATTGGAGAGCGCGGGCCAAGCGCCGGGTTTTCTGATCGGCGGCGTGCCGCGCAACTTCGGCGTCTCGGCGCGCCTGGGGGCACCGAATGGCCCCTTCGTGGTCGAGGCCGACGAATACGACACCGCCTTTTTCGACAAGCGCTCCAAGTTCGTCCACTACCGTCCACACGTTGCCGTGCTCAATAATTTGGAGTTCGACCACGCCGATATTTTCCCGGACCTGGCCGCGATCGAGCGCCAGTTCCATCACCTGGTGCGCACCGTGCCGGGCAACGGCTTGCTGCTGGTGGCCGACCATCAGCCGGCGCTTTCGCGCGTGCTCGACATGGGCGCCTGGACACCGGTAACCTTCTTCGGGAGCGACGCGCAAAGCCCCTGGCGTTACCAGCTGGAGCAGCCGGATGCCAGCCGGTTCAAGGTCATTTTCGAGCAGGGCGACACCTCTGAGGATGGCGTGGTGGAGTGGGGGCTGACCGGCGAGCACAACGCCTGCAATGCGCTCGCCGCACTCGCCTGCGCGCGCCAGCTGGGCGTGGACCTGCCGCGGGCCTGTGCTGCGCTTTCACGCTTTCAAACCCCGCGCCGCCGCCAGGAAGTGCGCGGCGACATCGCCGGCGTTCAGGTGATCGACGATTTTGCCCACCACCCCACGGCAATCGCCGCGACCCTGAAAGGCCTACGCGCTGCCACGCCCAGGGGGCGGCTTCTGGCGGTCATCGAGCCGCGCTCGAATACCATGCGGCTGGGAGCGCTGCGTGACCGCCTGAAAGCCTGCGTAGACGATGCCGATGCGGTGTTCTGGTTCGAACCTGCCGGGCTTGACTGGTCGATGGCCTCGCTGGTCGACGAGCAGGGCCACGGCGCGCTCTATCACGATATCGACGCGCTGGTCAGTGCGGTGGTGGCCAAGGCGCTGCCTCAGGATCGCATCGTGGTGATGTCCAACGGCGGCTTTGCCGGGGTTCATGAACGCCTGTTGAGCGCGCTTCGCGCCAGAGAGAGCTAAATGTCGACACAGCCAAATACCGCGCCAACCTTCAAGGCGCCAGTGAGCGTGGCGCTGACCGGCGCTTCCGGCGCCCAGTACGGGCTCAGATTGATCGAGGTGCTCATCGAGGCCGGCCACGAGGTGTGGGTGATGATCTCCAAGGCGGCGCACATGGTGATCGCAACCGAAACCGACGTGGATCTGCCCGCCAAGCCCGAGCGTCTACAGGAGGCCTTGACGGCGCTGAGCGGGGCCTGCTATGGCCAGATTCGCTGCTTCGGCCGAGAGGACTGGATGGCACCGGTCGCCTCGGGTTCCGGGGCGCCGTCGGCGATGGTGATCTGTCCTTGCTCGACCGGCACGCTGTCGGCGGTCGCCACCGGGGCGAGCAACAATCTGATCGAGCGCGCCGCAGACGTTGCGCTCAAGGAGCGGCGAACGCTGGTGCTGGTACCGCGGGAAACCCCGTTCTCGGCGATTCATCTCGAGCACATGCTGACGCTGAGCCGGCTGGGCGCGGTGATTTTACCTGCCGCTCCCGGGTTCTATCACCGCCCGCGCACGATCGATGAGATGATCGATTTCATCGTCGCGCGCATTCTCAATCAGCTCGGTATCGCCCACACCCTGATGCCGCGCTGGGGCGAAGGCGAATAGGTAGGCCCCGCTGAGGTTTGGCCGTTCATATCGACTTTTTCAAGGATTCACGCACATGCTCTCCTGGGCCACGCTTTCCGTCTTCATTCCCACTTTTTTGTTCGTATCGCTAACGCCGGGTATGTGCATGACGCTTTCGATGGTGCTGGGCATGACCCAGGGCGTCAAACGCACGCTCTGGATGATGGCCGGGGAGCTTCTGGGTGTGGGGTTGGTGGCCGCAGCGGCGGGCGCCGGCGTGGCCGCGCTGATGCTCAAGCAGCCGGCGCTCTTTACCGTGTTCAAGTGGGTTGGCGGGGCGTATCTTGCGTATCTTGGCGTGATGATGTGGCGCTCGCGGGGGCGCATGGCGATTCCTGACCAGATCGAGACCGGAAAGCCTGCCGGGCGCCTTCAGCTGGCAAGCCAAGGGTTCGTCACGGCGATTGCCAACCCGAAAGGGTGGGCGTTTTTCGTCGCCCTTTTGCCGCCGTTTCTCGACAGCAGCCGGGCGCTTTTTCACCAGCTCGTCGCGCTGATCGCGGTGATTCTCGTCATCGAGTTTGCAAGCCTTCTGGTTTACGCCACCGGCGGCAAGACCCTTCGTAAAACGCTGGGCAAAAGCGGTAACGTGCGCCTGATGAACCGCATTGCCGGCACGCTGATGATCGGCGTGGGGCTCTGGCTGGCGCTGGGCTAGGCTCTGTCTGAAAAGTGCCTGCGCTCGACATTACGGCGTTAAAAATTGGCTCGTGCGCGAGTTCGATCAGAATGCTCATTTACACACTGAAAACTCCGTTTCTTCGCCAATTTTTGCCTTGTCTTGTCTTCGCTCACCGACTTTTCAGACAGACCCTAGGCAGCTCGCTTTGACTATACCGGCGGCAAAAAGGCGATGCGCAGGCCGACCAGTATTACCGTTATTCCCATCAGCGCGGTAAACGGGCAGGGTGACAGCGGCGCCCGCGCACGGTGTTGCCATAAAAGCCGGGTCAGCGCGCAAACCGAAAGCCCCAGAAGCGCCCCGCCGATCAGGTCACTCAGCCAGTGCACGCCAAGCAGAAGTCGCGACAGCGCCATGGGCAGCACGATGATGATCGCTGCCCAGTAGACCCACAGGCGATAGCGACGCGAACACTCGGCGGCGATGAACGCGGCGGCAAGACCCACCACTACCACGAAGCCGGACGTATGGGCGCTGGGGTAGGAGAGCGAGCCAACCAGGTAATCCGGCGTCTCCGGCCGGGCGCGGCCGAATACCGCCTTGCCGACAATATTTAAAAGCGCAACGCCGCCAAGCGCTGCCCCCCAGCACGCGAGCACGTCGAAGCGCCGTTTGAGCACAAGCCACAGCGCCCAGGGCGTCATCAGTACCGCAATGCCGAGCTTGTCGCCGAGTTTGGCCAACCCCAGGCTAAACCACAGCAGCGGCTCGGTTCGAAGCCAGTCGAATAGCCGCTGGGCCTGCAGATCGAGCGTTAGCGACTCCGGGGAGGTCAGCACGTACAGCGTCCAGGCGCAGAACCCCGTCAGGGCGATGATCAACAGCAGCAGCGAGGCCAGCGGTACTTCGCCGGACTGACTCATGGCAAGCCAGGGGCGGCGCGCCAAAGGCAGACGCCGCGCCAGGCGCGCGGTCATCAAGTAGAGCCGGCCGTGGCGTCCCACCTGGGCGCGCCCCCAGGAGAACACGACCGCCAGTGCCACTGTGATCGCGCCAATGACCATCAGTGCGGCTTCGATGTTAGGCGGAAGTGTCAGGTAGCGCTGCCAGGTGTGGCCCAAAAGATAGCCCGGCAGCACGTAGGCGGGGGCCCATACCAGCGCCGAGCTCAGGTTGGCCCATACGAAGGTACGCGGGCGCATTCGCATCATGCCGGCAATCAGCGGAATGATGGGCCGCACCGGCCCGACGAAGCGGCCGATGAACACCGAATAGATACCGTAACGCTCGAAAAAGCGCCTCCCGCGCTCCAGCCACTCTGGATGCTGGGACAGCGGCCACCGGCGCGTTATCTGTTCGCGGTAGTCATAGCCGAGCTTGAAGCTGACTCCGTCGCCGGCGACCGCGCCGAAAAACGCGGCCAGCAACAGCCCCAGCATATCCACTCCCTGATGGCCCGCCATGGAGGCGGCTGCGGTTACCAGCACCACGCCGGGGACCAAAAGGCCCACCACGGCCAGCGACTCGAGCGCCGATATCAAAAAGATCAGAAGAAGCAGCGTAAAAGGTGAAAGCGATAGATCCATCAGCTGTTCGGCGAGCGACACAAAAGACTCCGTTCATGGTCGGGGTGCTGTGTTAATCAATGACGATGTAGCGTTTCCGATAGCCGCTCGAGACGCAGAATGAAGGGAGTAAAACGCTCGTCGGGCCGCGGTAAGCATACACCGATGCGCGCCTCGAGCGGGCCGGTTTCGATCAGCACTCGCCTTGAAAGCGCCCGATAAAGACGCTCGCGTACCAGTAGCGCGCCGCTTTCGCTGGTGTCCGGCAGAACCAGCCAAAAATTCGCACCGCCCAAGCGGCCCAGCAGGTCGTGATCGCGACAGCGGCGGTTGACCTCGCTACAAAGCGCCTCCAGCAGCGCTTTTTTCGTGCGAAGGCCGAACTGCTCTTCGGCCATGTCGAGCTGGGGCAAATGGAGCACCAACACCGCCAGTCGTTTGTCGAGCAGTCGCGCGCGCTGGAACTCGTTGCTTAGCCGCTCCTTGAGCGTATCGATATCGTAAGCGTCGCATTCGTTGTCATGAGGATCAGAGGCGCGCAGCAGCGCATGGCGTCTGGCCAGCTCCCAGGGCGGCAAAGCGAACATTAAAATGATCGCCAAATAGCCGAAGGAAAGAGGAAACAAATCGCTTTCGACCGGCGGTATCAGCCACCAAAGCGGCGTATAGAGCAAATTCAAACAAAGCGCGCTCCAGTGAGGAAGCAGTACGAACGCCGCCGCCACCGGAAGGCCCAGCCAAAGCAGTGAGTGTGCCAGGCCGAAGTAGAAGGCCGAGGAGACGCCGATATAGGCGCTGGCAAGCAAAATTGCCCGAGGCCCGTAAGGCGAAAGAGCGCGGCCGCAGTGCAAAAGCACCGCCGTTATCAGTAGCAGCGTGATAAACAGCGGCACCATCAGTTCGCGATAGTAGCCCATGGCGTAGAGCCACAGCGTATAACAGGCGGTAATCAGCAGGCAGGCAACATACGTCAGTGACATCAGCGCCCGCGGATGAAAATATCGGGTCATGAACAGCACTCTCTGGGCGCGTCGATCGCGACGGATTGACGGGTGAGCGATTTGATCGTGATCGGCTCTGATCCAAGCTCGCTGAGCGCAACGTACTGACAACGAGTGTCGCCGGGGAGCGCACTGCAAAGCCGCTGGCGACGCTCGTTCATGTCATGAGGATCGGTGCACAGCAGCAGCACTGCAAGCGATGATCCATCGAGGCGGTAAACGCTCTCGAAAGCGTGCGTCAAATTGCAAAGGCGCTGGGCGCAGGACCAGAGCTGATGACGCTTGACGTGAACGATCATCACCTCGGCGTGGATGTTTTCGCGTTTGGCGCGAATCTGCTCACGGTTCAAATCGCGCAAAAGCTGCTCGGCGGGCCACAGATTGAGCCCCGGAATCAAGCGCAGCCGCTGGCGTACGCTGGAGCCGTGCACGTCGACCAGCTTACGGCTTTGGGCATAGGCCAAAAGTGATAGAACACCCAGCGCCAGCAGTAGCATCAGCGCTTGAGCCATGGGCGTGGCAAGCGCCACTAGTACCCAGCTGACGGCGGCGCCCAACACGTTGAAGGTGAGCATCATCCGGCTTTGAGGGAGCAAGAAAAATGCCGCCCAGACCCAGACCAGGATGCCATGACGCTCCGGCGCGGCCGCGATCAGATACAGCAGCAAAAGTATGGTCAACAGCTGCCAGCTTAGATCCCGCGAGCGGCGCAGGTTGAAGTCCATAAGGGTCGCTGTGAGCAACAGCCAGAACGCGCCGACCCAAAGTGCAATTGCGGCGGGAGCCGGTGCCCCGTAGGACCAGAAAGCGAGCGCGGCGGCGGCCAGCAGCAGGTTGATTCTCAAAAAGCATACTTTGTACTCGTTTGGCATGGTAACTGACTGCTGACTCGGTTTGAGAAGAGGGCCTGATGCGAAAAAGCGACGCTACGTCTAAGGCGTACGGGTGGTTCGAATTCGAAAACTCAGTATAACGTTTAGTCTATTTATTTTGTGGGTGATAATGTTATTAGATGTTTCCACCGTTGCAGCGGGCAGCCGTCGAGCGGACGGTCCGACTCGCTGACACCTGCCAAATCTTGCCAACACCCGCCAATACGGGGCGAGTCTATGCAGGCACCACGATGACCACACTGGGAGAGAGCATGAGCGTTGCAAGCGCCGATCACGATAACGCCCTGACCGCGCTGGCCGAAAGCGACGTGCCGGCCTATATGAAAGAGCTTGGCCAGCGCGCCCGGGCCGCGGCGAAAACGCTGCGCGCCGCGGATAGCGGGAGTAAAAACCGCGCGCTTTGCGCGATCGCTCGCGAGCTCGACGCCGCCCGCCCGGCGCTTTTGGAGGCCAACCAGGCGGATCTCGAGCGCGGCCGCCAAAACGGCCTGGATGCGGCGCTGTTGGACCGGCTGGCGCTGACCGAAGCGCGCATCGACGCCATGATCACGGGCCTCGAGCAGGTCGGCGCGCTGCCCGACCCGGTCGGGGAAATCAGCGCGATGAACTACCGCCCCAGCGGTATCCAGGTCGGCAAGATGCGTGTGCCGCTGGGTGTGATCGGCATCATCTTCGAGTCGCGCCCCAACGTCACCATCGAGGCGGCGAGTCTGTGCCTCAAATCCGGCAACGCCTGCATTCTGCGCGGTGGTTCCGAGGCGCAAGCGTCCAACGCCGCGCTCAACGCCTGCCTTCAGGCCGGCCTTAAAAGCGCCGGGTTTCCCTCAAGTGCGGTGCAGGTCGTCGCCACTACCGACCGCGCCGCAGTGGGGGCGCTGATCACGATGCCCGAGTTCGTCGATGTGATCATTCCCCGGGGGGGCAAGTCGCTGATCGCGCGTATCTCCTTGGAGGCGCGGGTGCCGGTCATCAAGCACCTCGATGGCGTTTGTCACGTCTATATCGATGCTACCGCGGACCCGGCCAAGGCGCTCGCCATCGCCATCAACGCCAAGACCCATCGCTATGGCACCTGTAACACCATGGAGACGCTGCTGGTCGACGCTGCTGTCGCCGACCTCATTTTACCGGAGCTCGCGCGGGCCTTTGCCGAGTTCGAGGTGGAGCTTCGCGGCTGCGAGCGCACCCGCGCGCTGTTGCCTCAGGCGCTCGAGGCCACCGAGGAGGATTGGGCGGCCGAGTATCTGGCGCCGATTCTGGCTGTGCGCGTGGTGGACGGGATCGATGACGCCATGGCGCACATCGAGCGCTACAGCTCGCAGCACACCGATGCGATCGTCACCGAGGACTATTCGCTTGCCCGGCGATTCATGGCCGAGGTGGATTCGAGCTCGGTGGTGGTCAACGCCTCGACCCGCTTCGCCGACGGCTTCGAGTACGGTTTGGGCGCGGAGATCGGTATCTCCACTGACAAGCTCCACGCCCGCGGCCCGGTCGGTCTCGAAGGCCTGACCACACAAAAGTACGTCGTGCTGGGCGAGGGCCAGGTGCGTCAATGAGCGAAGCGCCTGCCAACGTCGCCATGCTCGGCGGCACCTTCGACCCGGTTCATCTGGGCCATTTGAGAAGCGCCGTTGAAGTGCGCGAGGCCCTTGGCGTCGAGCGTCTTCACATGGTGGCCGCTCCTCGGCCGCCGCTTCGCGATACGCCCCAGGTCGCGCCCGAGGAGCGCTTCGCGCTGCTGCGCGCCGGTATCGGTAACACCCCTGGACTGATCGCCGATGACCGCGAGCTCAAGCGAGACGGTCCCTCCTACAGCGTCGCGACACTCAGAGAGCTTCGAGGCGAGTACGGCGACCAGGCGCGGCTTAGCATGGTGATTGGATTCGACACCTTTTTACGCCTGACCCAGTGGCACCAGCCCGAGGCGATCTTCGAGCTGGCCCACCTGGTAGTGATCGCGCGGCCCGGCTATAGCGACACGTTGCCGCCGGCGCTTGCGGAACTGGTCGGCCATCGCGCAGTCGATACGGTCGTCGATTTGATGGAGCATCCGTTTGGACGCTTTCTTTTTCTCGAGCTTGACTCGCGCATGGCGATTTCCGCCACTGAGGTTCGGGCGCGCCTGGCCAAAGGCAAAAGCGTGCGTTACCTGCTGCCCGAGGCCGTCGAGACGCAGATTTTTGCCCGCGAACTCTATCAAAGTCGCTAATAGCGCTGGTAGTCGGTATAGAAGCCGTTACAATGGCCCGCTATTTGTTGACCACCACACGAGGATATTCGAGGAGTCATGCAAATCGATACACTGAAAACCCTGGCGATCGACGCGTTGGAAGAGCTCAAGGCGCGCGACATCACCCAACTGGACGTTTCGCAGTTGACTCAGGTCACCGACCTGATGCTGATCGCCAGCGGCACGTCGACCCGTCACGTCTCCGCGCTTGCGCAAAACGTGGTCGAAAAGGCCAAGGCTGCCGGGCTCAAGCCCCAGGGCGTGGAAGGCGGCGATAACGCCGACTGGGTGCTGGTCGATCTGGGCGACGTGCTGGTTCACGTCATGCTGCCCGAAGCCCGCGCACTTTACGATCTGGAGCGCCTCTGGGCGGATCTGCCGAGCGACGGCGCCGGTGACGAGATGATCAACGAAACGCTGCAAAAGCCGGACCAGCGCATTACGATGTCGTAAGTTGCTGATTGAAATGAGCATCGATTCATGAAAGTGCGTCTTCTCGCCGTGGGCACCAAAATGCCCGGCTGGGTCGAAGAGGGTGTCGACACCTACAGAAAGCGCCTGCCGCGCGAGTTTAGCCTCGAGATCGAGGAGATCGCGCTGGGACCCAGGGGCAAAAACGCCGACGTCGCTCGCGCCCGGGCCCAGGAAGGGCAGCGCATCCGCGAAAAGCTTCGCGGAGATGAGCTGGTCGTGGCGCTCGAAGTCGATGGCAAGCGTATCAGCACCGAGCAGCTCGCCCAGGAAGTGGGGCAGTGGCGCATGGAAAGGCGCGATATCGCGCTGCTGGTCGGCGGGCCGGACGGGCTGGAGCCTTCCGTGTCTGCGCTTGCCCACCAGCGCTGGTCGCTTTCGGGGCTGACGCTTCCACACCCGCTGGTGCGGGTCATGCTTGCCGAGCAGCTCTACCGCGCGTGGACGCTGCTCATCGGTCATCCTTACCACCGCTAGGCGCACGGCCGGGCACCCCATGCCCGCGTCGGCTCGTGCCAGTTTCAAGAGTTGCCTGCTGTTATGCGCAAGCGCCGCGACACGCTAAAAAACGCCGAACAGGAACTTCGCATTTTCCGGGTCAGGTCGCTTTTGGCGATCGTTTTCGTGCTGCTACTGACCGGGGTTCTGACCGGTCGTCTCGCCTATCTACAGATCGTACAGCACGACCTTTACACCACCCGTTCGGAAAAAAACCGCGTGCGCGTCGAGCCACTGCCGCCCACACGAGGGTTGATTTTCGACCGCAACGGGGTGCTGCTGGCGGAAAATCGCCCGACCTACAACCTGACGTTGGTGCGCGAGCGCGTCGACGACCTGGATGAGACATTAGCGCTTCTGGTCGAGCTTCTGGAGCTGCCCGAGGAGGAGATCGAGGCCTTCAACGTGCGCTCGCGCCAGCGCCAGCGCCCCTTCCAGCCGGCGCTGTTGATGAGTGATCTGAGCGAGGATCAGATAGCCCGGCTCGCGGTCAACCGCCACCGCTTGCCCGGCGTCGAGGTCGAGGCGCAGCTTTTGCGCTACTACCCGGATGCCGAGATCATGTCCCATGCGCTTGGGTATGTCGGACGCATCAACGCCGACGAGCTCAAGGAGCTGGACACTGGCCGCTACGCCGGCACGCACTTTATCGGTAAAACCGGGGTCGAGCGTTTCTACGAAGAGGAGCTGCACGGCGAGGCCGGCTTTCGCAAGGTAGAGACCAACGCCCGGGGGCGGGTGCTTCGAGAGCTGGGGCGCACCGACCCGGTACCCGGGCAGAACCTGACGCTCACGCTCGATAAGTCGATGCAGGCGCTCGCCTACGAGCTCATGGACGGCCGCCGCGGCTCGATCGTGGCGATCATGCCTGCCACTGGCGAAATCCTCGCCATGGTCTCGACGCCGGGCTTCGATACCAATCAGTTCGTCACCGGCATCGACGTGGCGTCCTACCGCGGGCTTCAGGAAGATATCGACCTTCCGCTTTTCAATCGCGCCATTCGCGGGCACTACCCGGCGGGGTCGACGATCAAGCCGTTCATGGCGCTGGCTGGGCTGATCGAGGGCGTGATCACGCCGGACACCACGATCAACGATCCAGGCTACTACCAGCTGCCCAACGACTCGCGCCGCTACCGCAACTGGCTGCGCTGGGGTCACGGTCGGGTCAATCTCGAGCGAGCGCTGGCGGTCTCCAACAATACCTACTTCTATTCACTGGCCCACGACTTGGGCATCGATAACATTCACGAGCAGCTCAGTAATTTTGGCTTTGGCCAGCGCGTGGCGTTTGATGTGCAGGGCGAAAGCACCGGGCTTTTGCCGTCGCGAGAGTGGAAGCGGGGGCGCTTCAATCAGGCCTGGTATCCTGGTGAGACGTTGTCGGTGGGGATCGGGCAAGGGTATCTACAGATCACGCCATTGCAGCTTGCCAGCGCCACGGCTACGCTTGCCAACCGTGGACACTGGGTGAAGCCCCATCTTGCGCGGCGCATTGGGGGCGAACCGATGCCAGCGGTGCTGCCGGATACGCTGGATGATATCGAACTCAGCAATGACAGCTGGTGGGATCGCGTTTTCAGCGGGATGGAGAAAGTGCTCTCCGGTAGCGAAGGGACCGCGCGGCGCACCGGCGTCGGTCTCGAGTACCGGATGGGCGGTAAATCCGGGACCGCCCAGGTCTTTTCACTGGGTCAGGATCAGCGCTATAACGCCGACCAACTCGAAGAGCGCCTGCGTGACCATGCGCTGTTCATGGCCTTCGCACCGATCGAGGAGCCTCAAATTGCGGTGTCGGTGATCGTCGAGAACGCCGGCGGCGGCAGTACCCACGCCGCGCACCTGGCACGTGCCATGACCGATGCCTGGCTTTTGCGCGACCAGGCCCCCGAGGCCGAGGAAATACTCGATGAAATGAGCGATGAAAGCACCGGCGTGGAGGGTAACTGATGGTGCCTTGGCCACTACCCCGCAGCTTTCGCCGCCACCCGGTTCGTCCGCCGGATAGCGGTATCGCCCGGCGCAAGAGTATCTGGGAGCGCCTGCACCTGGACCCGTGGCTTTTGGCCATGCTGTTGGTACTGATGGCCAGCGGGCTGATAGTACTTTACAGCGCATCGGGTCAGCGCATCGAGGTCGTCATCGCCCAGGCGATACGTTTTGGACTGGCGCTGGTAGTGATGTTCACGCTGGCCCAGCTCAGCCCCGCCACCTTTCTGCGCTGGGCGCCGCTGGCGTATGGCGTGGGGCTTGCCATGCTGGTGGCGGTCGAAATCGTTGGCGATATCGGCATGGGCGCCAAGCGCTGGCTCGAGATTCCTGGCGTAATTCGCTTTCAACCCTCGGAAATGATGAAGCTGGGGGTGCCTCTGATGGTGGCGGCGTACCTGAATCGCTGCCAGCTACCGCCCAGGCTTCGCGATCTGGTGGTATGCGCCATCATCATCGGGGCGCCGGTGGTGCTGACTGCGATTCAGCCGGATTTGGGTACGTCGCTTTTGATCGCAAGTGCCGCGGTGCTGGTCGTGCTGCTGGCAGGGCTTTCCTGGCGGCTGATCGCGTTTATCGCGGCGCTGGCGGGCGCGGCGCTGCCGCTTTTGTGGATGAACATGCACAACTATCAGCGCCAGCGCGTGCTGACGTTTCTCGATCCGGACAGCGACCCGCTGGGGTCGGGCTGGAACATCATTCAATCCACCACGGCGATCGGCAGCGGCGGCATCTGGGGCAAGGGCTGGCTCGAAGGTACCCAGTCGCAGCTCGAGTTTCTGCCCGAGCGCCATACCGACTTCATTATCGCGGTGCTGGGCGAGGAGTTCGGCCTCGTCGGCATGACGCTGCTGCTCGTGCTCTACACGCTGATCGTTAGCCGTGGGCTGTGGCTCGCCGCCGGCTCCCAGGCGACCTTCGGGCGACTTTATGCCGGCAGCATCATTTTGACGTTTTTCATTTATGTCTTCGTCAACGTCGGCATGGTCAGCGGTATTCTGCCGGTGGTGGGCGTGCCGCTACCGCTGGTGAGCTACGGCGGGACATCGAGCGTGACCTTGATGGCCGGCTTCGGTATTCTCATGTCGATTCATGCCCATCGGCGGCTGCTGTCGCGTTAGTGCTTGACCGGTGTTGACGCGATTTTATGACAAAGGAGTGTGGGGAATGGGCAGGACCCGAAAAAGCGTTGGCGGCATTGTGTTGGCGGTGGCGATGGCCGGCGCCTTACCGGCGTGGGGCGAGCCGGAAAGCGCATTTGACCCCGAGCGGCACCCGGCGACAGCGGAGCTGATCGACGAGCTCTCAGGTCAGGGTATTCCCCGGGCGTGGCTCGATCAGGCGCTCGACGAGGCGAGCTTCAGCCAGGAGGTGCTCGACGCCATGGAAGGCGCCGCCGAGCGCCGGCTGGAATGGCACGAGTACCGCGATATCTTCATGAGTGACGAGCGAGTCGAGCAGGGCGCTGCGTTCATCAGCGCCCATCAGGAGGCTTTTGATCGCGCAGAGCAGCGTTACGGCGTACCGCCCGAGGTGATCGCAGCGATCATTGGTGTGGAAACCTATTACGGGCGCTACAAGGGCGATCACCGCGTGCTGGATTCGCTCGCGACGCTCGCCTTTTACCACCCATCGCGCGGGCGCTTTTTCCGCGGCGAGCTGGCGGCGTTTTTGGCCATCACCCACGAGCAGGAGGTTGCGCCGGAAAGCGTGCTGGGCTCCTACGCCGGGGCGATGGGCTATCCGCAGTTCATCCCCACCAGCTACCAGGCTTACGCGGTCGACTTCGATGGTGATGGGCGCCGCGATTTGTGGGAAAATCCGGTCGATGCGATCGGCAGTGTCGCCAACTACTTCGCCGAGCACCGCTGGCAGGCCGGCGCGCCGATCTACCACGAGGCAGCCGGCAGCGAGGCCGCCGAGCAGGCGCTCTCGTTCAACCAGACTCGGGCGCCGAGTGTGACGGTTCGCGAAGCTGCCGAGGCGGGGCTTATCAGCGACGATGAGCTCGACCCGGCGCTTGATATCGTGCCGCTGGCGCTCAAACTCGCCGACGGCCAAACCCGCTACGGGGTCGGCGAATACAACTTTTATGTGATCACTCGCTACAACCACAGTCACCTTTACGCGATGGCGGTGGTCGAGCTCGCCGGGGCCATTGCCGACACGCTTGAGGGCCAGCAATGAGACAACTGTTCAAACAGACCCGCGCCCTGGGCGCGGGCGCGGCGCTGCTGACGCTCGTGACCGGGTGCGCGGGCCAAAATGCGCCGACCACGGTCAACGCCAACCATCCGCCTCGCGAGGCGGCACCGGCTGCGGCGAGTACCGCCAGCGGGAGCGGCGAGCGCTACGCCATGAGCGGCGATGCCTACCCGGTCGAGCCGCCGGATGTCAGCCAGGTACCGGATGCCCAGCCGCGCATCGAGGCGCCCTCAAGGGCAGGCAACCGCTCGACCTATCAGGTGTGGGGCGAAACATATCACGTGCTGCCGAGCGCTTCGGGCTATACCAAACAAGGCACCGCCTCCTGGTACGGCGAGAAATTTCATGGTTACGCCACCTCCAACGGCGAAATCTACGACATGTACAAGATGTCGGCGGCGCACCGCTCGCTGCCGCTGCCGACCTTTGCCCGAATCACCAGTCTTGATAGCGGCAATTCGGTCATCGTGCGGGTCAACGACCGCGGCCCGTTCCATAGTGACCGTGAAATCGATCTCTCCTACGCGGCGGCGGCGCGCCTTGGAATTCTGGACAACGGCACCGGCCGGGTACGCGTTGAAGCGATCGACCCGCAGCAGTGGCTGGCCAATCGAGGCGGGGGCGCAAGGCCCGCGCCCGCCGCTGCGTCTTCGCGGGCGCCTGCCGTAGCGTCTGCACCGGCGCCCGCCGCCGCGCCAACACCGGCGCCGGCGCGCGCTCAGCCGGCGACAGGCGGTGATGAAATCTATCTACAAATCGCCGCGCTCGGCAACGAAGAGAGCGCCCGCGCTCTCCAGCAGCGTCTGGGCGGCGAGCTTTTACACTCGGTGCGTGTGCAAAGCGATGACGATGTACACCGCGTACAGGTCGGCCCCATGTCGCCGAATCAGGAGCAGCAGGCCCGAGTGGCGCTGGGCCAGGCAGGCTTCTCTCAGGTTTTCGTTGTGAGATAATCGGCGGTGTCCGATACCTTTCGTTTTTTGACGTTTTATTGATGCAAGTGAGAAGTGAGTAATGACTATTTTCAATGCGTTTCGCCGTACCGCTCGTCTTTGTCTGATCGCAACGGTGACCGCAGTGGCCCTGCCCGCCACGGCTCAGGTGATTCCCCAGCCCCAGACCATCATCCCCGCGGCGCCGCAGCTTGCCGCGAGCTCCTGGATTTTAATGGATGCCGATAGCGGCCGCGTACTGGTCGAGCACAACGCCGACGAGCGTCTGCCGCCGGCGAGTATCACCAAGCTGATGACCGCTTACATGGTGGAGCGCGAGCTCGACCGCGGCACCATCAACATGAGCGATATGGTCAACATCAGTGAAAATGCCTGGCGCACCGGCGGCTCCAAGATGTTCATCGAGGTGGGCGACCAGGTGTCGGTGGAGGATCTGCTCCACGGTATCGTCATCGTCTCCGGTAACGATGCAAGCGTGGCCATGGCCGAGCACCTGGCCGGCGGCGAAGCGCCCTTTGCCGACCTGATGAACCAGCACGCCGACCGGCTCGGCATGCGCAACACGCATTTCGAAAACGCCACGGGCTTGCCCCACGATAACCACTACTCGTCGGCCCATGACCTGGCGCTTTTGACTCAGCACATCATCAATGACTACCCCGAGCACTATCAGATCTACTCGCAGAGAAGCTTTTCCTACGGCGGTATCGACCAGCCCAACCGTAACCGCCTGCTGTGGCGCGACCCGACCGTCGATGGCTTGAAAACCGGCTGGACCAACGATGCCGGTTATTGCCTGGTCTCCTCGGCCAAGCGTGACGACATGCGCTTGATTTCAGTGGTAATGGGCACCAACTCCGAAGAAGCCCGCGCCCAGGAAACCCAGAAGCTTCTAAGCTACGGTTTTCGTTTTTATGAAACCATGAAGCTTTACGAGCGCGGTGCGGTACTCGCTACCCCGCGGGTTTGGGGCGGTGATATCAACGAGCTTCGCGTCGGTGTAGACGGCGAAGTCTTCATGACGCTACCGCGCAATCGCAACGAAGAGCTGCGCGCGCGCCTGAACCTGGACGAAGACCTCCAGGCCCCGGTCGCCGTGGGCGACAACGTCGGTACGCTCGAAGTCTACCTGGGCGAAGAGATGGTAGGCGAGCGCCAGCTGACCGCGCTTGAAAGCGTGGAAGAGGGCGGGCTATTCAAGCGCCTGTTCGATCAGGTACAGCGCTTTTTCAGCGGGCTGTTTAGCCGTTTCACCGACTAAGCGTTTGATATCTTCGCGCGCCCACCGGGCGCGCCATTTTGCAGTTAACTTTTGCAACCAAAGGCAAGCCATGAAAAAGGGTGCAAACAACGGGTTTCGCGACCTGCGCACGCAAAAGCCAAGCGAGCCCCCGAAAATCACGTTCCCATGTGACTATCCGCTCAAGGTCGTGGGTGACGCCGCGCAAGACTTCGCCGCCATCGTCTGTCAAATACTGGTGAAGTACGACCCCGAGTTCGATGCCGGCGCTATGCAGATAGTGGATAGCCGCAACGGCCGCTTTCAGTCGGTGCGGGTATCGATTCGCGCCACCGGCGAGCAGCAGCTTGGCGCGCTGTTCGAAGAGCTCAAGGCGACCGGCCGTGTGCACATGGTCGTGTGATGAACGATCGCGTGATGGATGAGCGTTCGATGGCAAATGACGCCCCCATCGAGCTTTATCGGCTCGGCCGTCAGGCTTATGAGCCGGTCTGGCATGCGATGCGCACGCTCACCGACGAGCGCGACGAGACAACGCCGGATCAGTTCTGGCTCGTCGAGCACGATCCGGTGTTCACCCAGGGCCAGGCCGGCAAGCCGGAACATCTGCTGATGCCCGGCGATATCCCTGTGGTGCAAACCGATCGGGGCGGGCAGGTGACCTACCACGGCCCGGGCCAGCTGGTGCTCTACCCGCTTCTGGACGTGCGCCGCGCCAAAATCGGCGTACGCGAGCTGGTGAGCGCGCTGGAAAACGCGGTGATCGAGGTGCTCGAGGGCTTTGGTATCGGCGCCCGGGCAAGACCGGACGCCCCCGGCGTCTACGTGGCAACGCCTTTGGGCGAAGCCAAGATCGCCTCGCTCGGGCTTCGCATTCGCCGCGGCGCAAGCTACCACGGCGTGGCGTTGAACGTCAGCGCTGATCTTGCGCCTTTCGCGCGCATCAACCCCTGCGGCTACGCCGGTATGGCGGTGACTCGCCTGCAGGATCTGATCGAGCCGTCAGGGCCTGAGGCAAGCTATGATGAGGTGGGTGAGAAGCTTGCCCGCGCGCTTGCCGCAACGCTCAAACGCTCGCTTGGACCGGTTCAGACCAAAACGCTTTAGCGCAAAACGGTAAAAGTGAGTGACGACGCATCGGCGTGATATAAAAAAGCGCCTGCCCCAAAAGGGCAGGCGCTTTTTGATGGGCGCTTGAAAGGCGTATCAGCCGACGTTGAACGCCGGAATGCGGTTTTCATCCTGCTGCTGGCCCGGGACGGCGGCCGGCGCGGCAAGCCCCAGATTGTTCTTTTCGAACACCTTGTCGGCGCGGTAGCTCGAGCGTACCAGCGGCCCGGAGGGAACTTCCATGAAGCCTTTTTCCAGACCCAGTACGCGGTAGCGGTCGAACTCTTCCGGGGTCACCCAGCGCTCCACCGGAAGGTGGTTCTTCGTCGGGCGTAGATACTGACCGAGCGTGACGATATCGACACCGATCTCGCGCAGATCGTCGAAGGTCTGCAGGATCTCTTCATCGGTTTCGCCAAGGCCCAGCATCAGGCTCGTTTTGGTGATCACGTCCGGGCGGTGCTTCTTGGCATGCGCCAGCACGTCGAGGGTCTTGCGGTAGCCGGCGCGCGGGTCACGCACGCGAGAAGTCAACCGCTCCACGGTTTCCACGTTCTGGGCAAAGACCTCGAGCCCTGAATCGACCACGCGCTCGATGGCGTCCAGCCGGCCATCGAAGTCTGGCGTCAGTGCCTCGACCACCACGTCCGGGGTCCGCGTCTTGATCGCCTGGATGCAACTGGCGTAGTGAGCGGCGCCACCATCATCGAGGTCGTCCCGGTCGACAGAGGTCAGCACGATATAGCGTAGCGCCATCAGCTCGACAGACTTGGCAGTATTCTCGGGCTCTTCATGATCGAGCCAGCCGTGAGGGTTACCGGTATCCACGGCGCAGAAGCGACACGCGCGGGTGCATACCGAGCCCATCAGCATGATGGTGGCGGTGCCGTTGCTCCAGCATTCGCCCATGTTGGGGCAGTGCGATTCGGCGCACACCGTACTCAAGCGGTGGGTGGAGACGTTCTTCTTCACCGCCTCAAAACGCTCGCCGCCGGGAATCTGGGCGCGCAGCCACTTGGGCTTGCGCTCGAGCGACGGCGACTGGGGCTCTTCGCGGCGAACCTTCATGCCATCCTTGATGGCGGAGGTGCCGTGCTCGTTACGATACTTTTGGCCGCTGGACACACGCTGTGTGGGGGTGTTGCTCATAAAAAGCGCCTCTCTACTGTGCAACGGGCTAAATCAAGGAGCGGGTTTGAAAAGCGCGAACGACCGGTCGATCAACCGGCGCTTTCTAAAAGACACTCCTTAAAGTGCGGTCTCTACGCCGCTGGCCGAACCGGCGCGATACGACGTAGGTAGTAGCGCTAATGTAACATAGTTGGCAAGGGGCAAAACAGCGCCAGCGCCGGTCACGGGGGGCTTTCAACCGGCAGGCACGACACCGCGTGACCCGGTAGCGGCGTGGCGCGGGCCTGAAAAAAGCGGCGGTACTCATCCAGGCGCTCTTTAGTGAAGCGCAAAAAAAGCTCGGCGACTGGGGTCAGGAGCTGATCGCGTCGGTTAACCGCGCACCAGGACCTGCGAATCGGAAAAGCGGGAAGCTGCGGGCTTGCCAACAGGTGGTGCTCGAGCTCGAGCTTGACCGCCAGCTGAGGAAGTACCGCCACGCCCAGGTGCGCCATGACGCCCTGTTTGATGGCCTCGTTGGAGCCAAGCTCGATTCGATGGGCAAGGCCTACTTCCTGATCGGCGGCCAGCTGTTCGAAGGCGTTGCGCACGCCGGAGCCGGGCTCTCGCATCAGTATGAAGTGGCGCGCAAAGTCCGCAAGCGTGGGCGAGGGCATGGTCAATAGCGGGTGATCCGGCCATACCACCGGAATCAGCTCGTTCTCCAAAAGTGGCGTCACCGAGAGCGCGTCGTTTTGCGGTACCATCGCCATGATCACCAGATCGTCGCGCTGCTCGGCCAGGCGTTCGAGCGCCTGGCTTCGATTGCACACTTTCAAGCGCACGTTGATATCCGGGTACTGGGCGCGAAAGCGCGCAAGCAGATAGGGCACCACGTATTGGGCGGACGAGACGGCAGCGAGATTGAGCTCGCCCTTGATGCGCCCATCGAGATCCGACAGGTTCATCGAAAGCCTGGCCAGCTGACCGATGATTTCCCGGGTGGAAATCGCCAGCGTATCCGCGGCGGGTAGCGCGTAGAGCGTTTTCCCTGCGTAGTTGAAAAGCGGCGCTTTCAGAGCGTGCTCGAGCTGGCGAATTTGGGCGCTCACCGCCGGCTGCGTGAGCCCGAGCTGCTCGGCGGCGCGAGAGTAGGAGCGCTTTTGATAGACCGCCTGAAACACCTGGAGCTGGCGAAAGGTCAGACGATTGAGCAGGCCGGTCGGGGTCATGCAATCCTCGATCAGTAACAGGCCGCGGCAAGGGTCGATGAGCGGCGGGCCAGGTGCGTGGGAGATGCTATCACCGAAAAGGCCGCCACGTCCCGACGGTTTCGACGTTATCGACGCTTTGACTGCTTTGGTCTAGACTATATTGCATTGCAGCATGAGGGCGTGTTGTGTGGATGCGTCTCGGGCACCAATCCATCAGGAGAAACCATGAATTTTCTCGCTAATCCCTTACTGTCGGGTCGCTGGCTCCCCGGACTTCCGGGTCAGAAAAGCGGCGAGGCCTCATCCGGCCAGCAGGCGCTGGTCAGCATGATGGACCCGTTTGGTTTTGGCCGCGCTGCCGCGAGTTACTGGCGTGATAGCATCGAGCGCAGCATCCTCTATTGGGACGTCATGCGCGTGCGCGGCAATCAGTATCTCGAGCACATGGAGCTGACCAAGCCCAGCGTGCTGGGATTCAAGACCGAAGTGGTGATGGACGGTCGTACCCTTGCACACCCCACCAACTACGAGCTTCTGCGCGTGCTTCCCCCGGAAGGCACACACGTCGACCCCAAAAAGCGGCCCTTCGTGGTGGTCGACCCACGCGCCGGCCACGGCCCGGGCATTGGCGGCTTCAAACCCGACAGTGAATTGGGCGTGGCGTTGAAAGCGGGCCACCCGTGCTACTTCATCGGCTTTTTGCCCTATCCGGAGCCTGGCCAGACCGTCGAGGACGTGGTCGAGGCGGAAGTCGAATTTCTGCGTCATATCATTTCGCTGCATCCGGACATCACCGAAAAGCCAATGGTGGTGGGTAACTGCCAGGCGGGCTGGCAGCTGATGATGGCGGCGGCATTGGAGCCGGACGTGTTCGGCCCCATTTTGATCGCCGGCGCGCCGCTATCCTACTGGGCCGGCGAGCGCGGCAAGGCCCCGATGCGCTATACCGGCGGGATGGCCGGCGGCAGCTGGATCACCGCGCTGACCAGCGACTTGGGCAACGGCCAGTTCGACGGTGCCTGGCTTGTGCAGAATTTCGAGCGCCTGAACCCGGCCAACACCTACTGGAAGAAGCAGTATCACCTGTACGCCAATGTCGACACCGAATCCACGCGTTATCTTGAGTTCGAGCGTTGGTGGGGCGGGCACGTCATTCTCGGCGGCGATGAAATTCAGTACATCGTCGATAACCTGTTCGTGGGTAACCGTCTATCCACCGCGCAGCTGGTGAGCCGTGACGGGCGGCGTATCGATCTTCGTAACCTGCGCTCGCCGGTGGTGGTGTTCTGCTCCCGCGGCGACGACATTACCCCGCCACCCCAGGCGCTTGGCTGGATTCGTGATCTCTACGAGGGCGAAGACGATATCGTCGCCAACGAGCAGACCATCATCTACTGCATGCACGATACCACCGGCCACTTGGGAATCTTCGTTTCCGGCAGCGTTTCGCGCAAGGAGCACTCGGAATTCACGGCCAACATGGACTACATCGATGTCATGCCGCCGGGGCTTTATGAAACGACGATAACGCATGCCAGCGAGCGCAAGGACGCCGACCTGATCGAGCGCGATTATCTGCTCGAATTCACCCCGCGGAATTTCGATGAGCTGGACGACGAGGTACATCACCGCGTCGATGACGACCGGCGCTTTGCCACCGTTGCACGTATCTCTGAAATCAATCTGGGCTTTTACCGGCTCTACCTGCAGCCCTTGATTCAGGCGATGGTCACCCCGGAGTCGGCGCGGTTCATGCGTCGAATGCACCCGATCCGCCTGGGGTATCGGCTGATGTCGGATCGCAACCCCTTGACCGTGTTCTTGCCCATGATGGCTCAGGCGGTACGTGAAAACCGGGTCGAGGTAAGCGACGACAACCTGTTTAAAACGCTCGAATCCTTTGTGTCGGACCAGATCGTCGATGGGCTCAATACTTTCCGCGACGTTCGCGATGGCGCCTCCGAAAAGATGTTTCTGTCGATGTACGGTCAGCCGCAGCTTCAGGCTGCGGTAGGGCTTTATGGCGATGCCCACGTACATCGCCGCCGCCCGGGGGCGGAGCCCGAGCACCTTCGCTTCATCGAACAGCGCAAGGAGGCGCTGCGCGAAAAAATCAGCCAGGGCGGGCCGCTCGAGGCGGTCGTGCGCTCGATCATCTACGTACTGGGCGGTGCGCCCGCCACTGACGAGCGCAATTTCAAGCGCCTGCGCGCCTCTCGTGCCGAACTTGAAACCCAAACGACGCTCGAGGAGTTCAAGCGCCTGGTGCGCGAGCAGTTCTTCATTTTGAAACTCGACCGCGAAAAGGCGCTCGAGTCGCTGCCGACGCTGCTGGAAGGCGAGGACAACGCCGCGTTGGACAAGCACGTGCAGCACTTGAGTCAGGTGTTCGGCGCCAGCGGTGAGCTTAGCGAGCGTGGCGCCGAGCGCTTCGAGCAGATCAAGGTGCTTTTTGATCGTGCGCGCAGCCCGGAAAAACCCGTCGAGGCATCGGCGCCCGCTTCCGTCGCGCCGGCTCAGGAAGCGAAAGTCGACGTCGAAGACGATGCGTCGAGCACCAGTGCTGACAGTGCGGCGAGAACGTCGGCAGCCGGCGAATCCGTTGAAAGCGCAGAGGATCAGCAAGCTTCATCGAGTGCCGCCGCGTTGACCAAAGCCGACGAGCAGTCTTCTCCAAACGAAACCGCCGCTGAAAAAGTTGAAGCGCCGGACGCTGACGCCAAACCCTCGAGTGACGCCGGGGTGACGTCAGCAAAGGCGAGCAAGGCCAAAGCCGGCGGCGCCAAGCGCACCAGCACCTCGCGAGCCAAGCCGCGTACACGGCGCTAACGATGTAGCGTTTTTCGAGTGACGTTAGCTCCAACGCCCCCGGCCTGTCCGGGGGCTTTTTTATTGCCTCTGCTCGACCGGGGTCGAGACGATCAGGATTTAAAGGCGCGGGGCTTTTTTGAACGAAAATTTGCAAACGCGGGGTTAGACCCCTATTTAGTAAAGGGCGCCTGGCGTATGGCGCCACTGGCGCTTGGGAAAGGGCTGGGGTAGGGTAGGCGCATTTTTCAGGCCGCCTGGCGTTTTAAACGTTTTCAGCGCGGCACGTATTTAGAGCGGCTCTTGGGCACAGCGCGCAAGAGCGCTCTTGAACGCTTAGGCAACAGGAAGTGGAGCACTATGGGCAAGTCACTGGTCATCGTCGAGTCGCCCGCCAAGGCGAAGACGATCAATAAGTATCTCGGCAACGATTTTATCGTTAAGTCGAGCGTGGGTCATATTCGTGACCTGCCGACCAGCGGCTCGGGCAAGACCGCCGTCGACCCCAAGGAGCGCGCGCGCCAGGCCGCAGCGACCCGAAAGCTTTCGCCGGATGAAAAGGCGGAGTACAAAAAGAAGAAAGCCCACGATCAGCTGATTCGGCGCATGGGTATCGACCCGGCCAACGGCTGGGAGGCCCATTACGAAATTCTCCCCGGTAAAGAGAAGGTCGTCGCCGAGCTCAAAAAGCTCGCGGAAAAGGCCGACGCCGTCTATCTCGCAACGGATTTGGACCGCGAAGGGGAGGCGATCGCCTGGCATCTGCGCGAGACCATTGGCGGTGACGATGCTCGCTACAAGCGCGTGGTGTTCAACGAGATCACTAAAAACGCCATTCAGGATGCGTTCAAGTCGCCGGGGGCGCTCAACATTCCCCGTGTGGAGGCCCAGCAAGCGCGGCGCTTTCTCGACCGCGTGGTCGGCTTCATGCTCTCGCCACTTTTGTGGGCGAAGATCGCCCGCGGCCTTTCCGCTGGGCGTGTGCAGTCGGTGGCGGTGCGCCTGATCGTCGAGCGCGAGCGCGATATTCGCGCCTTCATCCCTGAAGAGTTTTGGGACGTGCACGCCGATCTGGTGTCGCCAGACGGCGTACCGGTACGCTTCGCGCTCGCCCGTCAGGATGGCCAGGCGTTTCGCCCGACCTCGCAGGATGAGACCTACTCGCGCATCGAGGCGTTGAAAAGCGCCTCGCTCTCGATCACCAACCGTGAAGACAAGCCGACCAGCTCCAAACCCGGCGCGCCCTTCATCACCTCGACGCTGCAGCAGGCGGCCAGCGGCCGGCTCGGCTTCTCGGTGAAAAAGACCATGACCATGGCCCAGCGCTTGTATGAGGCGGGCTACATCACCTACATGCGTACCGACTCCACCAATCTGTCAAAGGATGCGGTCGAGAGCGCGCGGGACTATATCGAGGGCGAATTCGGTAAGCGCTACCTGCCGGAAAACCCCAACCGCTACTCGAGCAAGGAGAGCGCCCAGGAGGCCCACGAGGCGATTCGCCCCTCCGAGGTGTCGCGCAAGGCGAGCGATCTTTCCGGCATGGAGCGCGACGCCGAGCGCCTTTACGAGCTGATCTGGCGCCAGTTCGTTGC
This sequence comes from Halomonas sp. PAMB 3264, assembly GCF_031954245.1. Classification (NCBI taxonomy): domain Bacteria; kingdom Pseudomonadati; phylum Pseudomonadota; class Gammaproteobacteria; order Oceanospirillales; family Halomonadaceae; genus Halomonas; species Halomonas sp. PAMB 3264. Next base: position 2,169,159 of record NZ_CP134866.1, on the reverse strand, counting down.
CTGCCAGATGGTGCCGGCGGAGTACCTGTCGAGCACGCTGAGCGTCGAGGTAGACGGTTATGATCTGCGCGCCAAGGGGCGGGTGTTGAAGTTCGATGGCTATACCCGGGTCATCAAGCCTGCGGGTAAAAACGAAGATCAAAGCCTGCCGGACCTGCCGGTCAAAACACCGATGACGCTGGAGGCGCTCGACCCGCAGCAGCACTTCACCAAGCCACCGGCGCGCTACACCGAAGCGAGCCTGGTCAAGGAACTCGAGAAACAGGGCATCGGTCGGCCCTCGACCTACGCGGCGATCATTTCGACCATTCAGGATCGCGGTTACGTCAAGCTTGAAAGCCGGCGCTTTTACGCCGAAAAGCTCGGCGATATCGTCACTGAGCGCTTGAAAGAGTCGTTTCCGGATTTGATGGACTACTCCTTCACCGCGCGTATGGAGGATAGTCTCGACGAAGTGGCCGAAGGCGAGCGCAACTGGCAGGCGCTGCTCGATAGCTTCTACGGCGAATTTCGTGAAGAGCTTGGCCGGGCGGAAAGCGAGGAGGGCATGCGCCCCAACCAACCGGTGCCCACGGACATCGAGTGCCCGGCCTGCGGGCGCGACATGCAGATCCGCACCGCTTCGACCGGCGTGTTTCTGGGCTGCAGTGGCTACAACCTGCCGCCCAAGGAGCGCTGCAAGACCACTATCGACCTGATCCCCGGCGAGGAAGTGGTGGCCGAGGATGCCGGCGAAGAGGCGGAAACCGATGCGCTTCGCGCCAAACGCCGCTGCGGCAAGTGCGGCACGGCGATGGACAGCTACCTGATCGATGAAACGCGTAAGCTGCACATTTGTGGCCAGAGCCCGGACTGCACCGGTTTCGAGGTGGAGCACGGCAAGTTCAAGATCAAGGGCTACGAAGGCCCGGTCATCGAGTGCGACAAGTGCGGCAGCGAAATGCAGCTCAAGTCCGGGCGTTTCGGCAAATACTTTGGCTGTACCAACAGCGAGTGCAAGAACACGCGCAAACTGCTGAGAAGCGGCGAAGTGGCCCCGCCGAAGATGGACCCGATCCCGATGCCAGAGCTCGCCTGTCAAAAGGTCGAGGATCACTACGTGCTGCGCGACGGGGCGAGCGGGCTGTTTCTGGCCGCCAGCAAGTTTCCCAAGAATCGTGAAACGCGCCCGCCGCTGGTCAAGGAGCTCAAGGCGCATAAGGATGAGCTACCGGAGAAGTACCACTTCATTCTCAAGGCGCCGAGCGAAGATCCGGATGGCCGCCCGGCGCAGATTCGCTACTCGCGCAAGAACAAGGAGCAGTACGTGATGACCGATGAAGAGGGCAAGGCGACCGGTTGGAAGGCCACCTTCGAGGGCGGCAAGTGGCACGTCGAGGACAAGCGCAAGTGAGTGCCCGGTCCCGCACCAACCAGCTGCTCTATCAGGCGGAGCTTCTGATCGAAACGCCGGTTCATGACGACGAGCATTACGTGACGCGCCAGATGGCGATCGAAGAGGGGGCGCTGGCGCTGTTCGAGCTGGCGCTGGAGAGCTTTCTCGCCGAGGTCACCGAGCACGCGCGCCTGGATACGCGCCGCTGGCAGACGCTGTTGGCAGCCGACGGCCCGGAGCTTGCCGAGCTGATTCGTCTGCGCGATTTGGCCGGCCAGCCCGAAAGCTGGCTTGGCTGGCTGATCGGCGCGCTTTTGAAGCTTCACGGCGATGAAGGCGCGGCCAAGCGGCCCATCAACAACCCTTCGATGATCGCGCTTGCAAGCGAGGCGTCGTTTGCATCCTCACTTTATCAAAGCGTTCAGGCGGCCAAAAAAGAGATGGCGGCGCTGCGCGAAACCAGCCACGAGTGGTGATTCATCCGTTTTCTGGGGAACCCGGCCGGCGCCAAATGCTCTAGAGTACGCGCTTGAAAGAAAGTGTCGAGCGGGCAACGGTGACTGCCCGCGCTGTTCACAAGGAGAACTCATGGATACGCGTTACAACCAGGTCAAGGATTTGATTACGTGGGCCGCGGACTACCACGCCCGCATGGCCAAGCGCTACAGTGACGGCGCCGATCGTACCGACAACGAGCGGCTATCGATGGCGTTGACCTATCTCGCCTCTCGCGAGGTCAAGATGCAAAGCGGACTCGAGGCGCTGTTTCACGACGGCTCCGACCATAGCGAAGTGATGGAGCTGTGGTTCGACGAAACCGGCGACTTCCCCCAGCCGCCAAGGCTCGAGGCGATTACCCAGCGCAGCGTGGCCGACTCGATCGACGGGGTGATCGAAACCGCATCAGAAGCCCAGGAGAATCTTCGCGCGCTTTACGCCCACCGCGCCGAGTGCGCCAAAATCGAGGAGGAAGCGGCGTTTTTCAACTCTCTCGCCGAAGGGCACGAAGCCGAGCTTCGCAAGATCGTGACCAGCATGCGCGAGTTCGAGGATATCTGATTTTAGCCTGGGCGCTGACAGGCACCGGGGCAATGGGGTATAAACGTTCCAGCCCATTCATACCCGCTGGCCGGTTGCCCCGGCCCGTACCGAGAGCCGATCGATGCCCGTAAACCGCCGCCGCTTTTTAGCACTCGCCATGGGCTTTCCGGCCGTGGCCAGTGCCAACGTCATTGCTCCCGTGACACAGGCACCGAGTGATCTCGTGGGCACGCTCATCAGCCGCGCGGCGGCGCCGCGTCACAGTAGCGAGCTTTGGGTGCTGATCGACGATCAGGCCTCATCGTTGAGTATTTTTCGCGGTAGCGACCGAATCGAGCACTTCTCGCCGATTTCCCGGGGAACCGGTGGGGCGCGTACCCACCGGGTGCGCGGCGATAGCACCACACCCCTGGGCGAATTTCGCATCTACCGCTTCAATAACCAGAGCAAGTGGCGCATTTTCATCGGTATCGACTACCCCACGCCGGCCCATGCGCGTATGGCGCTGGAGAAGGGTGTCTACACCCAGGCCGATTACGAGGCCTACTTCGACGAGTACCGCCGCTACGGCTTTCCGCCGCAAAACACCGCGCTCGGTGGGGCGATCGGTATTCACGGTATCGGCACCTCCGATCCAGAGATTCACGGGCGCTATCACTGGACCCAGGGCTGCATCGCCGTCAACAATCAGCAGATCGAGCGCATTGCATCGCTGGTCGATGTTGGCACCCGCGTCGTGATCCGCTAGTATGATGGTGATCCATAAGGAAGTTCGAGGTTTTGGACGGTGACTATAGACAAGCGTTGTGGACTAATATAAAACAGCGTTTGACTTCGACAACGTGACCCGAATCACACGTGATTGGATCATCGAGTCGGTCATTGGAAAGAACCTTTACCGCAGGTAGACAAATCTTAAGCTAGCTTCTAGCCTTACGCTTTGTCAGACCTTCAACGTAGTACCCAAGGAAGACTCAAGGAGAACATCATGACTCTGAAGACTGCTCTGAAAATGACTGCTGCCGCTGCTTCTCTGGCCGTTCTGGCTGGTTGTGCCTCTACCAGCGCGCTGGAAGAAGTACGCATGACTGCTGAATCTGCACAGGCTGACGCTGCAGAAGCTCGCAGCATGGCTTCTCAGGCTCTGAACACTGCAAACCAGGCTCAGCGCGACGCGCAAGCCGCTCTGCAGATGTCTGAGCAAGGCCGTGAAGAAATGAGCCGTCAGTTCCAGCGCTCCATGCAGAAGTAATTCTGCATGGACCACTGAGCACTCAAACGGCTCAGCGGTCTGCGTTAGATGTAAAAAAACCCCGCCTTGTGCGGGGTTTTTTAATGCCTGAGGTCAGCGCGAGATACGCGGCTGCTGATCGAGCGGGCATAAAAAAGGGCGCCCCGGTGGGGTGCCCTTTTTCACTGCTTACACCCTTAGGCGTCGCTGTCAGACTCGACGGTGGCACTCAGCTCGATATCCTCGAACAGGCCCTGACGCTCGGAAGGCGCCTTCTCGGCGGGGGACTCGGGCGCCGGGGCCTGGGCCTGGGGGCCGTAAAGGGCGACGAAACGGCCGTTCGGAGACTCGACCGCGCGCTTGACCTGTTCGTAGTCGATCTCGAGCTCCTCGTCGGTCAGCGACTCGACGCGCTCGATGGCGTTCAAAAGCGGCTCGAAGTCGCCCACGTTCTCTTCGAGTTGCGGGTAGGACTGCACGTAAAGCGTGCCGTCGGCACCCCAGCCGGCCTTGAACGGTGCATCCATCAGGTTGACCTGAGTACCGCTGGGTACGCGCTCATAAAGCGACTCGATATCTTCCGGGTACATGCGAATACAGCCGCGGCTGACGCGCATGCCGACCCCGTCTGGGCGGTTGGTGCCGTGAATCAAATAGCTCGGCATGCCCAGCAGGATCGCGTGACGGCCCAGCGGGTTGTCCGGGCCGGCGGGCACGATTTCCGGTGCCGGGTCGCCGCGCTCGGCCGCTTCACGGCGCATGGAGGCGGGCGGGGCCCAGGCCGGGTCCTTTACCTTGACCGTGGTCTGTGTCATGCCGACCGGCGTCGCGAACTCTTCACGGCCCACACTGACCGGATAGGTTTCGACGATACCGGGACTGTTTTCCGGGTAGTAGTAGAGGCGAAGCTCGGACAGGTTCACCACGATCCCCTTACGCTCTGCCGGCGGCAGAATGTATTGGGCCGGAATGATCACTTCGGTGCCTTCACCGGGTACCCAAAGGCTCACATCCGGATTCGCCATGCGGATCTCTTCGTAGCCGATGTTGTGGCGCCTGGCGATATCGAGCAGGGTCTCTTCCGGATCGTCTACCGTGACGGTGTAGTACTGGCCGACGATGTCGCCTTCTTCCGGCAGACGGAAATGGCCGCGGGGCAGCTCGCGCTGCGCGCTGACCTGCTCGGCGCTGGCAAGCGCGTCGGCGTCGAGGCCCGGTGTCGCCACCTGGGGCGGCTGTTCGGTCGCCTCTTGCGCGTAGACCGGGGCGCCCAGGGTCGCGGCCAGCAGTACGGCCAGGCTGGTTGGCCCCCAAAGGTTAAGGGTGCGTCGTGTTTTCATGGTCGTTCCTAATGAGTTGATCCACCGCCGCATGGCGGCCTGATTCGAGCCTATCCGCTTGTGTAGGCGGCTTAAGGTCAAGTTTGCATCAAGGTTCACGCTGCCGCTACTTTTTGGTTGAGAAGACCCAACAGGTTTTCGACGGCCTCGAAGCGCTGCTCGGGTTTTTCCATGGCGAATTCGAACTTCAAGGTGTCCGAGCCGTCGAGGCGGTAGTGCGCCGGCGAGGTTTGAATGAGCTTCACCAGGGTGAGCGGGTCGACCTGGGTGTCGGCACTGAACAGAACCCGTCCACGGCTTTCGCCGGCCTCGATACGCGCGATGCCCAGCGGTTCGGCGCGATGGCGCAAGCGAGTCTGTCGCATCAGGTTCTTGAGCGGTTGCGGGAGCAAGCCGAAACGGTCGATCAGCTCGACCTGGAGCTCCTTGAGCTCGGCATCGCTTTGCGTATTAGCGATGCGCTTATACATCACCAGCCGCTGCTGCACATCATGAATATAGTCGTTGGGGATTAGCGCTGGCAGGTTGAGCCCTATTTCGACGCCGGTATTGAACGGGGCTTCGATATTGGGCGTTTTGCCGGCGCGGATCGCCTTGACCGCGCGATCGAGCATTTCCATGTAGAGCGAGTAGCCGATGGTTTCCATCTGGCCGCTCTGCTCGTCGCCCAAAAGCTCGCCGGCGCCGCGAATTTCCATATCGTGGCTGGCGAGCTGAAAGCCCGCACCCAGATCGATGGAGGCACTGATGGCTTCCAGGCGCTTGACCGCATCGCGGGTCATCGATTTGGGCGGCGGCGTCAGAAGGTACGCGTAGGCCTGGTGGTGGCTGCGCCCAACCCGCCCGCGCAGCTGGTGAAGCTGAGCCAGCCCGAACTTGTCCGCGCGCTCGATCAGGATGGTATTGGCGCTCGGTACGTCGATACCGGTTTCGATGATCGTCGAGCAGACCAGCACGTTGAAGCGGCGGTGATAAAAATCCGACATCACGCGCTCCAGGCTTCGCTCCGGTAGCTGGCCATGGGCCACGCCCACGCGCGCCTCGGGCACCAGCTCGCGAAGCTGCTCGGCGGTGTTCTCGATGGTCTTGACTTCGTTATGCAGGAAGTAAACCTGGCCGCCGCGCAGAATTTCTCGCAGCAGTGCCTCCTTGATCAGGCTTTCGTTGCGTTGCTGAACGAAGGTCTTGACCGACAGACGCCGGGCCGGGGGCGTGGCGATGATCGAAAGATCGCGAATGCCGCTCATCGCCATGTTCAGCGTGCGTGGAATCGGCGTGGCGGTGAGCGTGAGAATGTCGATCTCGGCGCGCAGGGTCTTGAGCTTCTCCTTCTGGGCGACTCCAAATCGGTGCTCCTCGTCGATGATCAAAAGCCCCATTTTGGGCAGTTCGACGCTTTTCGAGAGCAGCTTATGGGTACCGATGACGATATCCGCCTGGCCCTCCTTGATGTTCTCGAGGGTTTTGGTCATCTCCTTGCTACCGGTGAAGCGCGAAATGAGGCTGATGTTGACGGCGGTGTCGGCGAAGCGGTCGCGAAAGTTCTCGAAGTGCTGGCGGGCGAGCAGGGTGGTGGGTACCAGCACGACCACCTGACGGCCGGACTGCACCGCCAGAAACGCGGCGCGCATCGCGACTTCGGTCTTGCCAAAGCCGACATCGCCGCATACCACGCGATCCATCGGCTGGGGCGAAATCATGTCACCGATGACCGCCTCGATCGCGGCCTTCTGATCCGGCGTCTCCTCGAACGGGAAGCTGGCAGCAAAGCGGTTGTACTCGGCGTCCGGCGTGTCGTACACCGTGCCCTGCTGGGCCTCGCGCCGGGCGTAGATATCGAGCAGTTCCGCGGCGGTATCGCGAATCTTTTCGGCGGCCTTGCGTCGCGCTTTCTCCCACTGGTCCGAGCCGAGCTTATTGAGCGGGGCGTTTTCGTCATCGGCGCCGTTGTAGCGCGAAATCAAGTGGAGGCTGTCGACCGGCACGTAGAGTTTGGCACCGCCCTCGTACTCCAGCGCCAAAAACTCGTTGGCCTGGCCGCCAGCTTCCAGTGCCTCGAGCCCCAGGTAGCGCCCGACACCGTGGGCCTGGTGAACCACCGGCGCGCCTTCCTTGAGCTCGGAAAGATGGCGTACCGCCAGCTCGTTGTCGTCAGTCGCTTTCTCCTGGCGCCGGGTCTGGCGCACCACGTCGCCGAAAAGCTCGGTTTCGGTGATGACCGCCACGTTCGGGTCGGTCAACCATAGCCCGCTCGATACCTGGCTTTCGGTGATGGCGGCGCGCGTTTGGCCGGCCATGAACGCGTCGAACCCGTCCACCGCCTCGAGCCCCAGGCGCAGCGGCGCTAACAGCTCCTCGAGCGCTTCGCGCCGCCCCCGCGATTCGGCGACGAACAGCACGCGCGACTCCGGGTTAGTGGCCAAAAAACCGGAAAGCGCTTCGAACGGCTTCTGCGCCCGCGCATTGAGGGCGAGGGCAGGCAGCGCCTGAGCCTCTGGTGCATGGGAGTGACGCTGAGTGGCGCCGTCGTGAAGAAGTTCCAGCCGGGGGCGCTCCTTGATGCGGGCAAACAGGTCGTTGACCGGTATGAACGCGCGGCTCGGCGGCACCAGCGGGCGGGTCGGGTCGACCCCCAGGTTCTCATAGCGCGACTCGATCGCGCGCCAGTGCTGCTCGGCGGCCTCGTACACGTCCGGCAGAAGCGCGACCCGCGTGTCTGGCGTGACGTGCTCGAAAAGCGAGGCGGTTTCGTCGAAAAACAGTGGCAGGTAGTGCTCGAGCCCCGGGGAGGGGATCGCCTTGAGCGCATCGTTATAGAGCGGACACTGGCGCGGGTCGACGTCAAACAGGGTTTCGAACTGCTCGCGAAAGCAGGCGATGGCGCTGCGGCTCAGCGAATACTCATGGGCGGGCAGAAGCTCGATCGCCTCGACTTTTTCCGTGGAGCGCTGGTTGCCTGGATCGAAATGGCGAAGCGTGTCGATCTCATCGTCGAACAGGTCAATGCGGATCGGCTCATCGACCCCCATGGGGAACAGGTCGATCAGCGCGCCGCGCATGGCGTACTCGCCGGGCTCATACACGGTTTCGACCGCCCGGTAGCCGGCCCGCATTAGCGACTCGCGAAAGCTTTCGCGCGCAAGCGTCGCGCCGGCTTTAAGCGTCATGACGCGCCCGGCGATGTAGTCGACCGGCGCAAGGCGCTGCATCAGCGTGTTGATCGATACCAGCACGATGCCCTTGACGCCTTCCTGGAGCAGCTTCAGCGTCCTGAGCCGCGCTGAGACGATATCCTGGTGCGGAGAAAAGCTGTCGTAAGGCAGCGTCTCCCAGTCTGGAAACGGCAATACCGGTACCTGACTGTAAAAAGCCAGGTCCTGTTCCAGGCGCTGGGCACTGGCGGTGCTTGGCGTGATGATCAAAAGCGGGCCGTTGCCTGCGATGCGCGCCAGTGCCAGCGCCGTTGCACTGCCCGGCGGCGCCGTTAAATAGAGCGTATCCCGTACCCCCTGGGGGCTGGGTGGGTCGAGCAGGGAAAAAGAGGACATAGTCTAAGTATCTATCGTGTGAATATCTGTCGTATGAATGTCTGTCGTTTAAGCGACGATCGCTTGAATGCGTGTCGATGGGTAGCTGTCATGTGACGGCTGATCGACTAAAGTTTGTGTCCGGGCAAATCGAGCATCATACACCATAGGCCATGACAGGTTGAGCTGCCCGGCTAGAGGCGCTCCGGGTCGGTTTTGCGTAGCGGCAAGCGCGTTTTGAGTTTGTAGTCAAATGGACGTTTCTGTAATACCCCTACACGGCGTGCGACTATCCTTTGATTGCGGCCTCACCGTAAGCTCCGGATAATACACGTCGATTATCTTCCCCGATCCAACACGTAAAGAGGCCGCCCGTGAGTCAGTCAACGCTCGAGAACGTTTTTCAACAGTGGCAAAGCGACGAAGCACTTGCCGAGCAGATGATTCCGCTGGTCGGGAAGCTATATCGTCAGAACAACGTTGTCGCCACCATGTTCGGGCGCTCGCTGATCAAAAAGTCGGTCATCCGCATTCTCAAGGATCACCGCTTCGTGCGTAAAATCGAAGGCACTGAGCTGTCGGTTCAGGACACGTTCCCGATCGTCGAGGCGATGGCGGCGATGAATCTGGGACCGGCCCACGTCGATATCGGCAAGCTCGCGGTCAGCTTCAAGCATCAAGGCGGCGGTGATTTGAACGCCTTTTTGACCCGCGAGCTCGATGAGATCGTCGACGGCTACCAGGCGGGCGCAAGCATTGGCGAGCCCAAGGATGTCGTGCTTTATGGTTTTGGCCGTATCGGGCGGCTATTGGCCCGCGTGCTGGTGGAGAAGGCCGGTGGGGGCAATCTTCTGCGCCTGCGTGCGATCGTGGTGCGCGGTCGCGGTGATATTGGCAAGGATCTCGAAAAGCGCGCGAGCCTTTTGCGCCGCGACTCGGTGCATGGCCCTTTCGAGGGCTCGATTTCGGTCGACGTCGAGGCGCGCACCTTGACCGTCAACGGCAACGTGGTGCAGGTGATCTACGCCGACTCGCCGGCGGAGGTCGACTACACCGTTTACGGTATCCATAACGCGGTAGTGGTCGATAACACCGGCATCTGGCGCGACGAAGCGGGCCTTGGCCAGCACCTGGAGTGCAAGGGCGCGGCGAAGGCGCTTCTCACCGCGCCGGGCAAGGGCGACATCAAGAACATTGTCTACGGCATCAACCACACGTCTATCGGTGCCGATGATCGTATCGTTTCGGCGGCCTCTTGCACCACCAATGCCATCGTACCGGTGCTCAAGGTGCTCAACGACGAGTATGGCGTCAAGACGGGCCACGTCGAAACCGTACACGCCTACACCAACGACCAGAACCTGATCGACAACTATCATAAGGGCGATCGTCGCGGTCGCAGCGCCGCGCTCAACATGGTGTTGACCGAAACCGGCGCGGCCAAGGCGGTGGCCAAGGCGCTACCGGAGCTCGAAGGCAAGCTGACCGGCAACGCCATTCGCGTGCCCACGCCCAACGTCTCCATGGCGATCTTGAACCTGACGCTCGAGAAGGAGACCGACGCCGCCTCGCTCAACGACTACCTGCGCCGTATGTCGATCGATTCCAACTTTCAAAAGCAGATCGACTTCGTCGACTCGGCGGAGGTGGTGTCGTCCGATTTTGTGGGTAATCGCCACGCCGGTATCGTCGATGCCAAGGCGACCATCGCCAACGGCAACCACGCGGTGGTCTACATGTGGTACGACAACGAGTTCGGCTACAGCTGCCAAGTGATCCGCATTCTGCAGCACATGTCCAACGTCGAGTTTTTGAAACTGCCGCGCCACTGACGCTCTCGCAATGCTCAAGGCCTCAAACGCCACCGATAAGGTGGCGTTTTTTTATGGGTAAATAAACCTGGGTGTATATGTATATAGCACTTTAGGAGGCGGTGGTGGATGTGGTCATTGGCCGCGCTTATCTTTATAATACGGTAGATTTTTCGGGGTGGTTCAAGCGTGCTTGGGCCTGACTGGTAACAATCTGCACAGCCAACAAAAAATCTCTATGCAGAAAAGAAGCATTCGAACCCCTTACCTTCGTATATCCGATCCATCAACTGGGCGAGACTATGATCGAAGTCAAAAAAGGCCTGGATCTTCCCATCACGGGAGCGCCTGAGCAGCGTATCGACGATGCGCAGCCAGTGCGCCATGTGGCCATCCTGGGTACTGACTACGTTGGCATGAAGCCAACCATGGAAGTTCAGGAAGGGGATAAGGTCAAACTGGGCCAGCTACTGTTCACCGACAAGAAAACGGAAGGGGTGCGCTTTACCGCTCCGGCCGGCGGTGAAGTGGTAGCCATTAACCGTGGCGAAAAAAGACGTTTACTCTCTGTGGTCATCAAGGTCGACGAAAACGAAGAAGCGATGACCTTCGCTTCTCACGAGCGTGACGCCTTGGCCACTCTCGACCGCCAGCTGGTCGTCGACCAACTGGTCGAAACAGGGCTTTGGACGGCGCTGCGTACGCGACCCTTCTCGCGCACGCCGACGCTCGACGCGACGCCTTCCGACATCTTCGTCACCGCGGTGGATACCCATCCGCTCAGCGCTGACCCCGGTGTCATCATCGATGAAAATACCCAGGCATTCGAAGACGGCCTCAAGGTGCTAACCCGCCTGACCGAGGGCAACGTTTTTCTGTGCACGGGTGAAAACGCCTCCATTCCCGGTGGCGACATCGAGGGTGTGAAGACCGAAAGCTTCAAGGGGCCGCATCCGGCGGGGCTGGTCGGCACCCACATTCACTACCTGTCGCCGGTCGCGCTGCACAAGAGTGTATGGCACATCGGCTATCAGGACGTGATCGCTTTCGGCAAGCTGTTTTCTGAAGGCAAGCTCGACGTTAGCCGGATCGTCGCCGTGGGCGGCCCGCGCTCTGAAAAGCCGCGTCTGGTACGTACGCGCCTCGGCGCGAACCTTGACGAGCTTTTCGAAGGCGAGGTGATCGAGCCGCACGGCACGCGGATCATTTCCGGCTCCGTCTTCTCGGGCTTTGCCGCCGAAGGCAAGCTGACCTATCTCGGCCGCTTTCACAATCAGGTGAGTCTCCTCGAAGAGGGTAACAAGCGTACCTTCATGGGGTGGCTTTCGCCCGGCACGAACCGCCACTCGGTCATGGGCATTTATCTGTCCAAATTCAAGGGGCTCAACAACTTCGCGCCGACCACCTCCACCAACGGCTCCGAGCGGGCGATGGTGCCGGTGGGCAACTACGAGCGGGTTATGCCGTTGGACGTGATGCCGACCCAGCTTCTGCGGTCGCTGATCGTGGGTGACATCGAATCTGCCATGGACCTTGGATGCCTGGAGCTCGACGAGGAAGACCTCGCGCTTTGCACCTACGCGTGTCCCGGCAAGTACGAGTATGGCCCTATCCTGCGTGACAACCTCACCATGATCGAGAAAGAGGCCTGATATGGGTATCCGACAGACACTCGACACGCTCGAGCCGCACTTCCACAAGGGCGGCAAATACGAGAAGTTCTATCCGCTTTATGAAGCGGTCGACACCATTTTCTATTCGCCGCCGAGCGTGGCCAAGACCACCGCTCATATCCGCGACGGTATCGATCTCAAGCGGATCATGATCACCATGTGGCTATGCACGTTCCCGGCCATGTTTTTTGGCATGTGGAACGCCGGCTGGCAGGCTAACGTCGCGATCGATGCGGGCTACGCCTCCATGGGCGGCTGGCGCGAAGCGATCATGATGGCGGTGGCCGGCGGCCACGACCCGGGCAGCTTCTGGGCGAACTTTGTGCTCGGCGCGACCTACTTTCTGCCGATTTATCTCGTGACTTTCGCCGTCGGCGGGTTCTGGGAAGTGCTGTTCGCGATCAAACGCGGCCACGAGGTGAACGAAGGCTTCTTCGTGACCTCGGTGCTCTACGCCTTGATTTTGCCCGCCACCATCCCGCTTTGGCAGGTGGCGCTGGGTATCACCTTCGGCGTCGTCATCGGTAAGGAGATCTTCGGCGGTACGGGCAAGAACTTCCTCAACCCGGCGTTGACCGGACGGGCGTTTTTGTACTTCGCCTACCCGGCGCAGATCTCCGGCGACAGCGTTTGGGTCGCCGCCGATGGCTATACCGGTGCGACCGCGCTCTCCATGGCGTATCAGGACGGCATGGATACTCTGGCCAACACCTTCAGCTGGACGGACGCCTTCCTTGGCTTCATTCCGGGGTCGGTGGGTGAGGTATCGACGCTGGCGATTCTAATGGGTGCTGCCGTACTGCTCTGGACCAAGGTCGCGAACTGGCGAATCATGCTCGGGGTCTTCCTCGGCATGGTGATCACCAGCACGCTGTTCAATCTGATCGGCTCCGACTCCAATCCGATGTTCGCGATGCCCTGGTACTGGCATTTGGTCATCGGCGGCTTCGCTTTCGGCATGGTGTTCATGGCGACCGACCCTGTGTCGGCTTCGATGACCAACCAGGGCCGCCTGGTCTTTGGTGCATTGATCGGTGTGATGACGGTATTGATCCGCGTGGTGAATCCGGCCTTCCCGGAAGGCATCATGCTGGCGATCCTGTTCTCGAACCTGTTCGCACCCTTGATCGATTACTTCTTCGTCCAGGCCAATGTCAAACGGCGCAAGAAGCGCGTCGGTACACCGGCCGAGGAGACTGCCTAATGGCACAAGGTAATAACTCCATCAAGAAAATTCTGATCGTGGCGTTTTCGCTATGTATCGTGTGTTCTGTGATCGTGTCGACGGCCGCGGTGGCGCTTCGCCCCACCCAGCAGCTCAACCAGGAGCTCGACCGTAAAACCAACATCCTCAACGTGGCCAAGCTTTACGAGCCGGGGATGGATGTCGAAGAGGCGTTCAGCGAGCAGATCACCGGGCGCGTCGTTGAGCTCGAGACCGGTGAGTACACCGATCAGTATGATGCCGACGAGTACGACGGTTTCGAAGCCTCGCGCGATCCGGCCACTGGCCGCACGCTCTCCGGTGACCGTGACATTGCCGGTCTTTCGCGGGTCGAAAGCTACTCGACCGTCTATCTTGTGGGTGATCCCGACAGCCCCGAGCAGATCGTGCTGCCGATTCGCGGTCAGGGCCTGTGGGGCCGTATGCGCGGCTTTTTGTCCGTGGAAGGTGACGGCAACACCATCGTGAGTATCACCTACTACGAGCACAGCGAAACGCCCGGGCTCGGTGCGGAAGTGAACAACCCGCGCTGGCAGGCTCAGTGGGAAGGTAAAAAGATCTACGACGACGAGGGTGACCTGTCGCCGGAAATTCACCTGACCAAGGGCGGCGCCAGCAGCGAGTACGAAGTGGATGCGCTGTCCGGCGCCACGCTGACCAGTAACGGCGTGACCAACATGCTGCAATTCTGGCTCAGCGAAGAGGGCTTTGGCCCGTATCTGGCGCGTTTTCGTGAAAACGCCGAGCCGGATGACGCCGAAGACACCGACACCAACTTCAACGACGTTGAGGGGGCTTGATCATGGCGGATGTAAATGCAAAGGGCGTGTTGACCGCGCCCATATTTCAGAACAACCCCATCGCACTGCAAATTCTGGGGATCTGCTCGGCGCTGGCGGTCACCACCAGCATGAGCGTATCGCTGGTCATGGCGCTGGCGGTTATCTTCGTTACCGCGTTTTCGAATCTGTTCGTCTCGCTGATTCGTAATCACATCCCCTCCGCGATCCGGATCATCGTACAGATGACGATCATCGCCTCGTTGGTCATCGTGGTCGATCAGATTCTGAAAGCCTACGCCTACGAGATGTCCAAGCAGCTCTCGGTGTTCGTTGGTCTGATCATCACCAACTGCATCGTGATGGGACGTGCCGAAGGCTTCGCCATGTCCAACACGCCGGGCATGTCGTTTCTCGACGGTATCGGTAATGGCTTGGGTTACGGCTTCGTGCTGATGGTCGTGGGTTTCTTCCGCGAGCTTCTGGGTGCAGGCAGCGTGTTCGGTTTCACCGTTTTGCCGACCGTGCAGGATGGGGGCTGGTATATCGGTAACGGCCTGCTGCTTCTGCCGCCTTCCGCGTTCTTCATCATCGGCCTTTTGATCTGGGTACTGCGCTCGATCAACCCGGAGCAGGTCGAGGAGAACGAGTTCAAGATGAAGGAAAACACCAAGCCGAAGGAGGCCGTGTAACATGGAACACTATCTGAGCCTTTTCGTCGCTTCGGTGTTCGTCGAGAACATGGCGCTTGCCTTCTTTTTGGGCATGTGTACGTTCCTGGCGGTCTCGAAGAAGGTCTCCTCGGCCATTGGCCTGGGCATCGCGGTCATCGTGGTACTGACCGTCACCGTGCCGGTGAACAACCTGGTCTACACGTACCTGCTTCAGGAAGGCGCGTTGACCTGGACCGGTATCGAAGGTGCCGAGAACATCGACCTGTCGTTTTTGGGTCTGCTCTCCTATATCGGCGTCATCGCCGCACTGGTCCAGATCATGGAGATGTTTCTGGACAAGTACGTGCCGTCGCTCTATAACGCGCTGGGCGTTTTCCTGCCGCTGATTACCGTGAACTGCGCCATCCTCGGTGGTGTACTGTTCATGGTCGAGCGTAGCTACAACTTCGGTGAGGCCGTGGTGTATGGCTTCGGTGCCGGTACCGGCTGGGCGCTGGCGATCGCCGCACTCGCGGGTATCCGCGAAAAGCTGAAGTACAGCGACGTTCCCGGTGGCCTACAGGGTCTGGGTATTACGTTCATCACCGTTGGCTTGATGTCCCTGGGCTTCATGTCCTTCTCGGGCATTCAGCTTTAATCGGCCGGTGTTCTCGGCGGCGCCTCGTCGCCGAGAACACCCTCAGCAATAGGAAACCGACATGGTTGATACATCCATCATCTTGCTCGGTGTTGTCATGTTCACGGTCATCGTCATCAGTTTGACGGCGATCATTCTGGCAGCGCGCAGCAAGCTCGTGAGTAGCGGGGACGTGACGATCGAAGTCAACGACGACCCCGAGAACACCCTGAAGACCCAAGCCGGCGGCAAGCTTTTGAACACGCTGGCGGCCAACGGCATTTTCCTCTCCTCCGCCTGTGGCGGCGGCGGCTCCTGCGCGCAGTGCAAATGCCGCGTGGAAGAGGGCGGCGGCTCGATTCTGCCGACCGAAGAGTCGCACTTCACCATGCGTGAAAAGAAGGAAGGCTGGCGTTTGTCCTGTCAGGTACCGGTCAAGCAGGACATGAAGATCGAAGTGCCCGAAGAAGTGTTCGGCGTCAAGAAATGGGAAACCGTGGTTACCGCGAACCCCAACGTTGCGACCTTCATCAAGGAGCTGAACCTGAAGCTTCCCGAAGGCGAAGAAGTGGCCTTCCGCGCCGGTGGCTACGTGCAGCTGGTGGCTCCGCCTTACGATATCAAGTTTTCGGATTTCGATATCGACGAGGAGTATCGCGGCGACTGGGAGCAGTTCAACCTGTTCGACGTTCGGCACAAGAACAACGAAGAGGTCATCCGCGCCTACTCGATGGCGAACTACCCGGAAGAGAAGGGTCTTCTCAAGTTCAACATCCGTATCGCCACGCCGCCGCCTAAATCGGACCACCCGCCGGGCCTGATGTCGACTTACGTCTTCAGTCTGAAAGAAGGCGACAAGGTGGAAGTCATGGGGCCGTTTGGTGAGTTCTTCGCCAAGGACACTGATGCCGAGATGATTTTCATCGGCGGTGGTGCCGGCATGGCGCCGATGCGCAGCCACATCTTCGATCAGTTGAAGCGTTTGAAGACCGATCGCAAAATCTCGTTCTGGTACGGCGCGCGCTCCTGGCGCGAAACGTTCTACAACGAGGAGTACGATCAGCTGGCCGAGGAGTTCCCGAACTTCGAATGGCACCTGGCGCTTTCCGATCCGCTGCCGGAAGACAACTGGGAAGGGGCGACGGGCTTCATCCACAACGTGCTCTACGAAGAGTACCTGAAGGATCACCCGGCGCCGGAGGACTGCGAGTACTACATGTGCGGTCCGCCCATGATGAACGCCTCCGTGATCAAACTGCTGCTGGATATGGGCGTTGAGCCGGAAAACATCATGCTGGACGACTTCGGCGGATAAGAAGTCGATGTACGCAGAGCGGGGCTGGCCATGGGCCGGCCCCGCTCTTTTTATAGCGCTTGCACGCCCGTTTCGATGAACCAGGCTCAAAGCCGGTTTTGGTTAAAAGGCCTACTGCCTGATCATACCCCGTATTTACGGTATAATGAGGCCGTACACCTTGAGTAACGACGCACAACTGCTCCGCCAGGCACTTTTGCTTATCGCAACTGTCTCGAGGGCAGGTAACGTCCCAGGAGGTTTCAATGGCTATTTGGCTACTGGTATTTGGTTTCATGGCGCTGATCATGGCCGCGATGGCGGTGGGTGTGCTGGTCGGGCGCAAGCCCATTGCAGGCTCCTGCGGTGGCTTGAATCAGATCGGCATGAAGGACGGCTGCGATATTTGCGGCGGCAAGGACAAGGTTTGCGAGGAAGAGAACCGCAAGCGCGGAAGCGCTCGTCGTGCAAGCGACGAGAGCCGCGGCGCGGATCTGGGCTACGACGCCACGCGGCGCTGAGCGCCACGCAAGGGACAGGACCGCACACGCGTTAGCGTGCGCGAAATGGGATCGAGGAGACGCAGACGGTATGGCGGTTCACAATTACGATGTCGTGGTGATCGGTACGGGGCCCGCGGGCGAGAGCGCGGCCATCAACGCGGCAAAGAACGATCAGCGCGTGGCCATCATCGAGAAACAGCCGCAGGTCGGCGGAAACTGCACCCACTGGGGGACCATTCCCTCCAAGGCGCTGCGCCACCAGGTCAAGCAGATCATGGCGTTCAATACCAACCGCATGTTTCGCGACATCGGCGAGCCGCGCATGTTCTCCTACCCACGCGTCATGGAGCGCTCCCGCGATACCATCGATAAACAGGTCGAAATGCGCACCACCTTTTACGCGCGCAACCGTATCGACCTGATTCACGGCACCGCGCGCTTCAAGGATGAGCATACGCTCCTCGTTCGCGACCGTCAGGAAGGTGTCGAGGAGCTGGTGGCGAAGAAGTTCGTGATCGCCACTGGCTCGCGCCCGTACCGCCCGGGTGACATCGACTTCAGCCACCCGCGCATCTACTGCTCCGACACCATTCTTGCCATGGCGCACACGCCGCGCACCATGGTGATCTTTGGCGCCGGCGTCATCGGCTGTGAGTACGCATCGATCTTCTCCGGGCTCGGTATCAAGGTCGATCTGATCAACAGCCGCGATAGTTTGCTGTCGTTTTTGGACGACGAAATCAGCGATGCGCTGTCGTACCATCTGCGCAAGCACGGCGTGCTGATTCGGCATAACGAGGAGTACGACCGTGTCGAGCCCGACGAGTCCGGCGTCGTGGTCTATCTTAAATCCGGCAAGAAGATTCGTGCCGACGCGTTCCTGTGGGCCAACGGGCGCACCGGTAACACCGATTCACTCGGCCTTGAGAATATCGCGCTGCAGCCCAACGGCCGCGGCCAGCTCAGTGTCGATGATCACTACCGTACCGAGCTTCCCCATATTCACGCCGCCGGGGATGTGATCGGCTGGCCGAGTCTGGCCAGCGCCGCCTACGATCAGGGCCTGAACTCGAGCAACGAGCTGCTCGACAAGGAGTATCGCTTCGTCACCGATATTCCAACCGGCATCTACACCATTCCCGAAATCAGCTCTTTTGGCCCCAACGAGCGCGAGCTGACCGAGGCGAAGGTGCCCTACGAAGTGGGCAAGGCGTTTTTCAAGGACACCGCCCGGGCACAGATCACTGGCGACACGGTCGGCATGCTCAAAATCCTGTTCCATCAGGATACGCTGGAGATTCTGGGTATCCACTGCTTCGGTGACCAGGCCTCGGAAATTCTTCATATCGGCCAGGCGATCATGCAGCAGGAGGGCGAGGCGAACACGCTGCGCTACTTCGTCAATACCACCTTCAACTACCCGACCATGGCCGAAGCCTACCGGGTGGCGGCGCAAAATGGGTTGAATCGGGTGTTTTGATTAAGCGCCTTCGATCGAAAAGGGCCCATTGGGGCCCTTTTTGTTTCTTGTGGCCGAAATGTTAGTCGTCCAAAAGCTCTTGGGCGCGCGCCTGCCAAGGGCCTGCGATCTCGGCAGCCCTGCGCAGCGCCTCTTGTGAAGCCTCCATATCGTTTTCGAGTGCCAGCAGTAACCCCATATTCAGCCACGCTGCGCCAAGCGTCGGGTCTGCGCGAGTAGCCGCCTCGAAGGCGTGGCGCGCGCTGCTCGGTTCACCTTCGCTATAAAAGGCGTTTCCCAGCGCGAACCAGGCCAGCCCGCTTTCAGGGTGACGCTCGACCAGCGCCTGCCAGCTGGGTAGTGCCGCGCTTGCGCCGTTCAGCGCCTCGAACGCGCTGATGGCGTCCACCGCGCCGCGCGCCGAGACATCGACGGGCAGCTCTCCCGGCGCCTTGACCACGAATCCCCAGCGCTCGCTGCGCGCCCAGGTGGCGTCGAAGCGGCTGAAAGCGAGCGCATGACGCTCGATTTCCCCGCTTCGCAAGAGCAGCCGCTCGTTGGCCAAATCAAAACCGATCGCGACCGCGTAGTGCCACAGCGGGTAGACAGGCAGCGCCAGGTTCTGCATCACCACGACCGGCTCACCCGCGTCCAGGTGGTGCAGCAACGCATCCAGGGTGGGGCGGATCACATAGGGGATGAAGTCATGACGGCGCACACTGGCGAGCATTTCCGGTTGCAGGCTGCCTTCGCGACCGGGCAGGTACACCTCGCGAATGAGCGTCTCCAGGGCAACGCTTTCGCCTTGATGGTTGAGTACCATGGCCAGACTCGCCGGGCCGCACTGATACTCGCGTTGGGCGAAGAAGGGCACATCAGTCAGCTCGACGCGAGGCGTGATGGTTCGATACGTGCTTTCGAGCAGCACCGGATGTCGCGCACAGCCGCTAAGCCAAAGGGCGAGTACAAAAACGCCCGCAGTGCGGGCGTAGTGAGCGAGACGACGCATCGAATGCTTAGCGCGTGAACGGATAGACGTCGGTCAGACCGAGAATATCGGTGATCAACAGGATGATGAATACGGCAAACAACGCGCCGACTACGCCGCTGGCGCCAGCGGGCAGTTCGTCCAGACGCTGAGCCATCTCTTTCGCTTCGCTATCGCTTAAAGCGGCCACGCGGGCCTGAACCTCGACCGGGTCGACGCCCTGGTTAACGAGGGCCTGCTGGACATCGGCACGGGCGAGCACGTCGCTGATACGCTGACGCTCGGCGCCGGCCTGGTCGCTGGCGAGCACTGACTGCGTGGAGATCAGGGCGCGATTGGAGGCGTCCACAGAGGCCATGATCGGAAGGCTGGTGACGACCAACGCTAGAATCAACAGGGCAGACAGGGTGGAACGCAGGGTTTTCATGGTATTCGATCCTTGAACGCTATCAGAGCGCTTTTTCTAATAAAGTTGGTGATGAAGGCGCCACGCAAGAGCGGCGCACTAAACCCCGATGCGGTAGGTCCACGGGGTTTCGGCGAGTATACCCTTGGCGCCGCCCATCGTCATCGCCAAATCGTGAAGGCCTGGCCAGAGCGGCACGCCACTGGCGCCCTTGACCGCGAGATCGAGTCGCTGAGCCATCAGCAAAAGCTTGTGCAAACGCTTCATCGGCAGGCGGCTGATCGCCTTTTGATAGGCCGGTCGGCGCTTGTCGAAAATCATCGGCTTTTGCGTCTTGCAAGCGTGCTCGAAGCTTTGCCCCTGATCCAGATGCTGGTGCAGCGACAGAAGCGTTCGAAGTTCTCGGGTCAATGCCCAGAGGACGATCGGCGCTTCCACGCCTTCGCTTCTAAGCCCGGTGACGATTCTTGAGACACGCTGCGGCTCGCCCTTGAGGCACGCGTCGGACAGGTTGAAGACGTCGAAGCGGGCGCTATCCTCGACGCCCACGGCGATGCTGTCCACGTTGAGCCGCGTATTCGGCGGGTGAATCAGCGCAAGCTTTTGAAGCTCCTGGTCGGCGGCAAGCAGGTTACCTTCGGTGCGCTCGCCCAACAGCCGCGCGGCGTCCAGATCGATCTGCACGCCGTGAAGCCCGGCGCGGTCACGCAGCCAGTAGCCGAGCCGGGAGGCATCCACCGGCCACACCGGCACGAACAGCCCGTGCTTGTCGAGCGCCTTGAACCAGGCGCTTTTCTGCTGCTTGGCGTCCAGCTTACCCATGCTGATCAGCAGGACATCGTCGCTTTGCTCCATCAGCTCGGCGTACTGGGCGAGCGCTTTCGCGCCCTCCTGGCCGAGCTTTTGGGTGCCAAGGCGCAGCTCCAAAAGCTTGCTGCTGGCAAAGAGCGACAGGTTGCTGGCGGTTTCGAGAAGCCGCCCCCAGGCAAAGTTGGGCTCCACGTCGAGTACTTCGCGCTCCTCGATGCCGGCGCCGCGCGCGGCCTGGCGCACGGCGTCGCAGGCGTCGCGATGCTGAAGCGGCTCTTCACCGGCGACGATCACCGCCCGCGGAAGCTTTTTGGCAAGCTGGCCGCCTAGCTGGTCGGCAAAGACCTTCAAGGCGACGCCTCAAGTGTCGCCAGGCGCTCGACGATGCGCTGGGCGAGCTGACGCGATAGCGTCTGTTTCGCCTCGTCCAGCAGCAATTCTCGGTTCAAGAGGTCGTCCTCGTTGATACGAATGCGCGTGGCCGTCGAGACGATATCGTTGTTGAGCGCGTAGGCGCCGTTCTCACGCCGCTGTACCGAAAGCGTCACGCGCATGGTGAGCTCGTGGTCGCGGTTGGCGCGGCCTTCGCTTCCCAGCGACCGGTTCTCGACCACCGGCGTTCCCAGCGTGACCCGCCAGGGAGCGCCCGGGGTCACGTCGGTGCCCTGACGGGTGAGTAGGGTGTCGAGCTCGCGGGCAAGCGACGTGGAGGTGTCGCCTTCGAGGCTGAGCGGCGGCAGGCTGGTCAATGTGCCTTCGCGGCGCAGCCGAAAGCCACAGCCTGCCAGTAGCGCCGCCGATACGGCGACGCTCCCCAGTGCGAGTAACCGCCGGCGTGTATAGAGTGTGCTCATCCGCCCACCACGATGTTGACCAGCTTGCCCGGAACCACGATGACCTTACGCACCGTTTGGCCCTCGAGATGGCGCTGTACGTTGTCGTTCTCCATCGCCAGACGCTCGATGGAAGCTTTATCCGCATCCGCCGGTACCTCGAGGCGGGCGCGCAATTTGCCGTTGACCTGCACGACAAGCTCAAGGCTGTCACGGGTCAGCGCCGCTTCATCCACCGCGGGCCAGGTCGCCTCGATGGCCGGCTCCTGGTGGCCAAGCTGCTGCCAAAGGGTGTGGCAAAGGTGCGGGGTGATCGGCGCGAGAATCAGTACGCAGGCCTCGAGCGCTTCGCGTGCCACGGCCAGGCCCTGGCTGGCGGTTGCATCGAACTTGCCGACGGCGTTGGAGAGCTCCATCACTGCCGCGATGGCGGTATTGAAAGTGGTGCGCCGACCGATGTCGTCGCTCGCTTTCTTGATCGTCTCGTGCGTCTTGCGTCGCAGAGCTTTTTCGTCGTCGTTAAGCGCGCCTTTATCGAGCGGCTGGGGCTCGCCGGCCTCTATGTGCTCGTTGACCTGACGCCAGATACGCTTCAAAAAGCGGTGCGCGCCTTCGACGCCGGAGTCGGACCACTCGAGCGACTGCTCCGGCGGCGCGGCGAACATCATGAAAAGACGTACCGTGTCGGCGCCGAAGCGGTCGATCATCGACTGCGGGTCGACACCGTTGTTTTTCGACTTGGACATCTTCTCGATGCCGCCCATCTCGACCGGCTCACCGTCGCTCACCAGCACCGCGCTGATCGGGCGGCCCTTGTCGTCGCGCTTC
This sequence comes from Halomonas sp. PAMB 3264, assembly GCF_031954245.1. Taxonomy (NCBI): domain Bacteria; kingdom Pseudomonadati; phylum Pseudomonadota; class Gammaproteobacteria; order Oceanospirillales; family Halomonadaceae; genus Halomonas; species Halomonas sp. PAMB 3264. The sequence continues at coordinate 2,146,746 of NZ_CP134866.1, read as the reverse complement.
ACATCGACGTCCGCCGGGTTGAACCACTGCTTACCGCCGTTATCGAGCGTGCGGTAGTAGGTCTCGGCGATGACCATGCCCTGGGTGAGCAGCTGCTGGAACGGCTCATCACTCTCGACCAGGCCGAAATCTCGCATCAGCTTGTGGAAGAAGCGTGCGTAGAGCAGGTGAAGAATGGCGTGCTCGATGCCGCCGATGTAAAGATCCACCGGCAGCCAGTAGTTGGCGCGCTCGTCGAGCATCGCCTCGTGGTTATCGGCGCAGGCGAAGCGGGCGAAGTACCAGGAGGACTCCATGAAGGTGTCGAAAGTGTCGGTTTCCCGCGTCCAGCCATCGCCCAGATCAAAAAATTCCGGCATTTTCTTGAGCGGCGAGCCCGAGGCGTCGACGGTGACCTCCATGGGAAGCTCGACGGGTAGCTCATCGTCGGTGAGCGCCACGGTCTGACCTTCCGGGCCGTACTTGACCGGAATCGGCGCGCCCCAGTAGCGCTGGCGGGCCACGCCCCAGTCGCGAATACGGAAGTTGGTTTTGGTTTCGCCGCGGCCAAGCTCGGCAAGCTTTCCGGCAATGGCGTCAAACGCCGCCTCGAAACCTAGCCCGTCGAACTCGCCGGAGTTGATCAGCGTGCCGTGCTCGACAAAGGCTTCCCGGCTTAGATCCGGCGTGTTGCCGTTCTCATCGGCAATCACGGGTTTGATCGCGACGCCGTATTTGGTGGCGAACTCCCAGTCGCGCTGGTCGTGGGCGGGTACGGCCATGACCGCGCCGGTACCGAACTCCATGAGTACGAAGTTGGCAACGTAAACCGGCACGCGCTCGCCGGTGATCGGGTGCACGGCCTGGTGGCCGGTGGGCATGCCGAGCTTCTCCTTGGTCGCCATTTCGGCTTCCGAGGTGCCGCCTCTGGCGCACTCTTCGCAAAATGCGGCAAGCTCTGCGTTGTGCTCGGCGGCCGCTTTGGCAAGCGTATGGCCGGCGGCGACGGCCACGTAGGTCACGCCCATCAGCGTATCCGGGCGAGTGGTGTAAACCGACAGCGGCTCACACGCGTCGCCGCCCTGGGCTTCGATGTCGAAGCTGAGTTCGACGCCCTTCGACTTACCGATCCAGTTGCGCTGCATGGTCTTGACCTGCTCGGGCCATTCGACCTTGTCGAGATCCGCCAGCAGTTCGTCGGCGTAGTCGGTGATCTTCAAAAACCACAGCGGAATCTCCTTGCGCTCGACTAAAGCGCCGGAGCGCCAGCCGCGGCCTTCGATCACCTGCTCGTTGGCCAGCACCGTCTGGTCCACCGGGTCCCAGTTGACCGTGGACATCTTCTTGTAGACCAGGCCCTTTTCGATCAGCTTGCCGAAGAACCACTGCTCCCAGCGGTAGTAACTCGAATCGCAAGTGGCGAATTCGCGGCTCCAGTCGTAGGCGAAGCCCAGCGCCTTGAGCTGGGTGCGCATATAATCGATATTCTGGTAGGTCCATTCACCCGGCGGTACCTGGTTTTGAATGGCGGCGTTTTCCGCCGGCATGCCGAAGGCGTCCCACCCCATGGGCTGCAGAACGTTCTTGCCCTGCATCCGATGAAAGCGCGAGACCACATCGCCAATGGTGTAGTTGCGCACGTGGCCCATGTGGAGCTTACCGCTGGGGTAGGGGAACATGGAGAGGCAGTAGAACTTTTCGCGATTGGCGTCTTCTACCGCCTTGAAGCACTGGTTCTTGTCCCAGTACTGCTGGGCGTCACGTTCGATCTCGCGAGGGCTATAATGTGCATCCATCGGTTTTTTCAATGCCTTGGCGTAGTTCGCCCGATTCGGGCGCGGTATGAATGAGAATGACGGCTGTCAGATCAGTAATGCCGATTGTATCCTATGCTGGTGTAACCTTGAACGGTTAGCCGGCGATAGCGGCCAGGCAGTCAAGCGCGGTATTTAAAGCGGTATTGAGAAAGGAGAGCATCCATGGAACGAGATAACGACCACCGTTTACGCGAAGGCTACGAGCGTCTTTTGGAGCGCATGAAAAACGGCGCGGGCGAATTGACCTGGACGAACCTGCAAAAGGATCTGGACGACGCCGTCGCCTTCGAGGCCGAGTTCGAAGAGTACACTAAAGACGAGCTGGCGCTGCTGCGCGCCTGGGTCGAGCGCGATCTGAAAGACATGCGCCACTACATGGCAGACTCCGGCAAGCAGGTGGCTCAGTGGCTGGGGATCGACGTCGATACGCTGTCGCGGCGAGTGGTAGAGTCGCTTCTATCCATCGCCGATCGCAGCGTGGTCGAGCGCGAGCGCTTCGAGGATGACCTGGAAGCCGCCCGGGCAGATTACTGCGAAGGCGAAATGGCCGCACCCGGGCTCATGGCCTGCGTGCACTGTGATACCCAGGTCATGCTCGAGCGTGTCTCGCGCATCGAACCTTGCCATCAGTGCGGTCACCGCTACTTCTATCGCTTCCCTACGAAAATCGTCGAAACCTGATATTCGGCTTGTGACGCCGGCTCAGTTTCCGAACGTTCCGATGCCTGCGATCGCCGCCAGCGAGAGCAGGCTCATGATGGCGGCGTACACCAGATTGTCGTGCATCATCTGATAGCCGCTGACGCCATAGCGCCCCTGCAGCGACAGGTTGATCCCGGAAAGCGGCCCGACACTGGTGCCGACCGCCCAGCCGCTGAGCGCCACGAAGGCGAAGAGCGTCTGCTCCTGAGCGTCCAGGTTCAGGACCGAGGCCAGTATCGAGACGCCGATGATCGGGTGAAGCCCGATCAGTGCGCTTATCGTAATGGCGGCGAAACTCGCCATCGCCTGAACGATCCCGAAGTGCTCGAAGAGCGTCCAGTCGTCACCCGCCGCCGCGCTGACCAGCGTTGAAAGCCCGATGGTCAAAAGCCCCGCCGCCAGAAACAGTGAAAGCTCGCCGCGCATCGCGGGCAGGCGGTTGAAAACGTGCTGTCGAACCCGTTTGACGGTAAAGGCCGGTCCTTCGTGCAGGTTCGCCACCACCGCTACGGCGGGAACCAGAAAGGTAATGATGCTGACGATCGACAGCAGCGGTGTCAGCACGAAGTGAAACAGCATGACGCCCATGGCCATGCCCAGCGGCATGAACAGGCTTTTCGGCGAAAGCGAAAAGCCATCGACCTCGCGCAAATCGAAGCGCCGATTAAGCTCGAAGGTAGTGATCACCCCGGAGAGCATCGCAATGGGAAAGCCGACCAACGCGATCTGGCTGTACTCGACCGCCGGTGCCAGAGCGATCACCACGCCCATCGAGGCGAAAAACGGCGACCAGAGCGCCGCACTCGAGAGTCCGCGGTTCAGCGCCAGAAACTGGGGGGCGGTGAGCGGCGCGCGTCGCGCGATCCGGTCGCCCACCATGAAGACCGTGGAGAGGTTCAAGATCGTGCCGAGAAAATGAACCCCCAGCCAGGTGCGCAACACGCCGCCGCTGCCGGTGAGCCGCTTGCCCGCCGCAGGCCGGTTGCCCTGGCGTCCCACCAGCGAAATGAAGCTCACCCCGATCAGCATCGCGACGACGAATACGTTGCCTTCGAGCACGTGCGGCCAGTCGATGGGTGCTCCGTACACCAGATGGGCGGTCAGCAGCATCGACGCCCCCATCCCGATCAGTACGCCCGCCTGAAGTCGCGAGCGGCGCGGAATATCGTTCCATAGCAGCACCACCGCCGCCCACAGCAGGTAGCTCACAAGCGGATGTGTATCGGTCCAGGGCGTGAAGCCGGCGATTTGCGCCACTAAACCCGAAAACGCCAGCGTTCCCGCCAGACGCCGCCGCGCGGTGGTTCTGTCCATGAAGACTCCTTTAAAACGTGACTCGCAGGCTAATGAAATCGGCCCGTAAAAACCAGCGCGGTCTATCGCGTGTTAATCAGTTGGCGCACGCGATAAGCGGCTATCCTTTGATTATCGTTAAGGACTTTGCGTACCATCGAGTGATGGCAACGGCTGGCTGTTGTAACAGCGATTTTTTCAATAACAACGATGGGAGAGTGTCATGGAAACCTTGTCAGAGCATAAGGGCCGCTGTGTTTGCGGCGCCGTTAGCATCACCGCCCGCCCGGAAAGCCTGAACGTCGACGTTTGCCACTGCTCGACGTGCCGCCAGTGGAGCGGGGGGCCGCTGATGGTAGCCAGCTGCGGTACCCGCGTCGATTTCGAAGGAGAAGAGCGGATCTCGACGTTCGCTTCTTCCGAGTGGGCGCAGCGCGGCTTCTGTAGCGGCTGCGGCACGCACCTGTTCTTTCGCCTCAACGCGTCCGGGCAGTATCTGGTGCCGGTGGGGCTTTTACAGAGCGACGGTGCGTGGCGGCTCAAAAGCCAGGTCTTCATCGACCAGAAGCCGGCGTTCTACTCGTTTTGTGAGCGAACCCACGACCTGACCGGCGAAGAGCTTTTTGCCAAACACGCCTGAGGTAAGCGTGAAGATGCAAGAACTGGCCTCGTTTCAGGATGGTTTTCTACTCGGGGCCGGTAAGCTCTATCAATGAGGACGTTCTTGTGAACACGTTTCGTCCGCGCCGTTTGAGCGCGGCTCAACGAATAGCCGGCGCGATCATTGCGCTGGTAGGGCTGGTCACGCTTTTGCTGGGCCTGCTGATGGGCTACGCGCTTATCGGTGAGCTGAGCGATTCGTTGACGGAAGGGGCACTGAGTCTTGCCATCTTCTTCTCCCTGTTGACCGGGCTCGGCACGATCGCGCTGGCCGCCGGCTGCGGGCTGGCGCGAGGAAAGCGCGAGAGACCCCGCGAAGTGTGGGTCCCCTGGCAGGCGCTGATGCTTGCCGGAGTGCTAATCACGACCGCGATGCTCGCCTTTATGGGCCACGCTCTTTGGCACGGTAGCCCAATGGGAGGAGCCGCGGCTAAAGGGGTCAGCATGCTGATGGGACTGGGGCTTGCGTTTTTGGCGTCCGGTTTTTACCGGCGCAAAAAACGCGGACGTAACCTGTTTCGCTAGCTCGCCGCCTGAAGTGAGCGCGTGGGTTAAACGCTTGAAAGCGGTACGTTCTCCAGATCAACGGAGCGTTGGCACTGGCCTTAAAGAAAAACGCCCGGGCGATGCACGTCGACCCGGGCGTTTTACGTAGTACTTTTTTGAAAACGATTAGCGAACTACTTCCTTCTCCGGCTGGAAAATCGTACCCATGTCGGTCGAGAAGGGCGCTGCGTACTCATTCTCGATTAACGGGATAGCGGCGACGCGTTCGGCGCGGCGCAGAAGGTTTTTGTAGAGGTAGCGGTTGTACACCGCCCACAAATGAAAGGTCAGGAACGTGACGATGAAGCCTGCCGCCAGCAGCTGCAGCATCGTCGAGCTGTAGAGCTGTTCGATGATGGCGTCCTCGACGGTGTAGAACGTGTGCAGCCTTGAAAGTACTACCAGCCACAAGCCGAGCGTTGCCAGCGCCATCACGGTATCGCGCGTGCGGTACTGCCAGCATTTTTGGCAAGGGTTATCGATGATCACGGGCATCAGCTTGTTGCTCATTGAAGGGCTCTCCTCTGTCGGGGCTTTGCCAGGTGGCTAGCCGTCCTTTTTGGCGCGTCATCGCTTTGGGGAAGGCGATGATCACGGTGACCAGGTTGAGTATCCAGTACGCGAAGGGGTACCAGATGCTCCAGTAAACGCACTTGAGAATGTCGCGGTCGTAACGGCTGTCGATGTAAAAACTCACCGAAAACTGAATGAAACTGATGAAAATCAAAATGCTGCTGAAATAGGAGAGCACGCTGCCGGTCACCGGCCACTCGTCCGGCGTCAGCGCCTTGCTGACCAGCCACGCAACGATCAGCGCCAGTACCGAGTAGCACCAGACGACGCTGACGATGTACTCGAGCATCAGGATCCAGAAGCGACGGTTCTTCCAGCGCATGGTTTGGGTGAAGTAGCGCAGAAACACTTCGCCACCGCCCTGGGCCCAGCGCAGGCGCTGCTTGAAAAGTCCGCGCAGGGTTTCCGGCATCAGCACCCAGCACATGGCGCGGGGCTCGTAGCGAACCTGGCCACCGTCGAGCTGAAGCCGCCAGCTCACATCGATGTCTTCGGTGATCATGTCGGTGCTCCAGCCACCGATCTTCTCGATCGCCTGACGGCGAAATGCGCAGATGACGCCCGAGATGGTGAACACCATGCCGTAGATGCGCTGGGCGCGTTTGATCAGGCCGATGATCGCAGAGAACTCGCCGGTTTGAATCTTGCCGATCGCCGTCGAGCGGGTTCTCACCCGGGGGTTGCCAGTGACGCCGCTCACCCGAGGGCTTGCGACGAAGTGGCTGACCATGAAGCCGACGGCGTCGTAATCGAGAATCGCATCGCCATCGATGCCCACGATGATGTCGCCGCTGGCGTGGGCCAGGCCGTTGTTCATGGCGCTGGCCTTGCCCTGGTTGGGCTGATCCAGCACCGTCAATTTGGGGTAGCGCGCGGCGAGCGCCTGTAGGCGAGCCAGCGTGTCATCGCGACTGCCGTCGTTGATCGCCACGACGTCCATGTTCGGGTAGTTCTGCTTGAACAGGTGCTGCACCGTCTCGTCGACGTTCAGGCCCTCGTTGTAACAGGGCAGCAGCACCGTGACCGCCGGCGCCGACGGGTCGAACTGAAACGGGGTCGTCGTGGGCTGCTTGCGCTCCCAGTGCAGGTAGAAATACACGCCACCGCAGATCCAGATGGTGGCCATGACACTTGGGTAGCCAAGCGTAAAGGTGGCCAGAAGGTCGAGTAGGTTCATGGCAGTTTTCTAAAGCGTTGGCCCTGGGAAAAGTACGGTCTGATCACGTCGATATTGGGATGATTTTCATGGAAATCGTCCGGGTAGTAGCCGATGTGCTTGATACCTTCCTCTCGCAGAATACGGATCCACTCGGCGATCTCTTCACTCGGAATCGGTGTCTGGGTACGCCAGTCCTGAGTTTGAAGTTCGAACACGAGCTGCTGGGCACTGACCCGGGAAAGTGAACGCCGAGCAAGCTCTCTGAGCCAGCCGTTGGGGTCGTCGTCTGCCTCCTCCATGTAAGGCATCGCCATAACCGCCACGTAGTTGTAGGCCTGAGCGAAGCCTTCGGGGCTTTGCGAGAACCACTGCTGACTTTCCGGGTTCATGATCGTGGTGGCATACAGGTTGCGCGAGCTGGTGAACGCCTTGTTGTCCGATTGACGGTAGTAGTTGGCCGAGCGTAAAAGCTCCCGAGTAAAGTCCGCCAGGTACTGCTCCTTGAAGTCGGTCCAGCGCGGCATCTGAGCCTCTTGCTGAAGCGTTTCGATATCACCGGGCAGGCCGGCGTTTTCATAGGCGCTGAGTGCCGCCGGGCTTGCGTCCTCGTGATCGGTGAAAAAGGCGTCGTCGTGAAAGAGCACGCCGTCGAACTTGGTCAGACGCCCCAGATCCTGGTAGATCTCGTTGATGATGCGGCGGTTGTCGGCATCGAATGGGGTGAGCCTGCGGTAGTGCTCCGGCGCCTCGCCTCCGGTGCGGTCGTTGAGAACGTAGCGATGGTCGTCACCTAGATCGAAGGAGAGCACCGGCATCCAAGCGTACACCTTCACACCGGCGCGCTTTTTGAGCTGCCAGGCCACGCGGTTGAACAAATCGGCACGCATCGGCAGGTGGCGGTTGGGGAAATAGAGCTCGTTGGCAACGCCGTCTCCCTCCGGGTCGGCGAACGCCTGGAGATAAACCGTGGTGATGCCGTAGCTATAGATACGCTGAATCAGTCGATCTAGATTCTGCTCCTGCTGAACCGGGTCCGGATCAAAAACGTAGTCCAGATCCACGTGTACGATGCGAAGGGACTCTTTCTCCCACACGTTGTTGGCGAGAATCTCGCCCAAGGTCTCCAGGCTGGTCTCCTGATCGATCAGGTAGCGGTGAATGCTCGCAAGCGACTCGCCTGAGCGGTTGGGCGAGCTCAAAAGGCTGAAGGTGTAGCGCATGCCCACTTCGGCGGCCAGATCCAAAGTCGCCTGGCTGTAGGCGCCGTAGGGCCAGACCATCATGCGTGGTTCGCGCCCCAGGTGCTCCTCGAACTGATCGCGGGTGCGGGCCATGTCGGCGCGAATGCGCGCGGTATAAGCGGCTTCGCTTTCGTAGCCGGTCTGGCGGTTCCAGATCGTGGTGACCGCCGCACCCTGCTCGTTGCCCTGAGGGTTGCCGAGCACACCCTGGTGAAGATCGAAAGTATGCGAGGCGATCTCGACCAGCGGCGACTCGTCGAGCTCGCGGACCTGATCCCAGCTCAAAAAACGGCTGCGGGGTAGGGTGATATTGCCGTAGGGCACCTGGCCGCCGGCAGGCACGTCGAGCCAACTGCCCACCACGGCCTGGACGGCGGGGAAATCATAAAGCTTCAACAGCGGAAAGACGATGTCGTAAAAGCTTGCGTAGCCGTCGTCGAAGGTCAACAGGACCGCCTTGTCCGGCAGCGGTGCGCCGCCGTTACGGGCATCGAGGATCTGCTGAAAACTGACCGGCCGGTAGCCCTCGGCATCGATCAAGTTGAAGTGCTCGACCAGTCGGGCGCGGGTAATGGTCTGGGGGTAGATCGGCAGGTTCGGCGTGACCTGACGGTCGACCACGTCGTGGTAGCTGATGACGACGAAATCGTCAGGGGTGCGTTCGGCGTGCGCCTGAACGCTCAACAAGAGCAACACCAGACCGGTAATGAGCGTGCGCCAGTGCATTACAAGAATCTCCAGATAAAGCCAGCGGTGAAGGTGTTGTCGTACTCGGCAATGCCGTCATACACCGCGCGTTCGCGGGTGATGCCGTATTCGAGACTGAACGTGGGGGCAAGCTCGAAACGGTGGCCGTAGCCGATCGACCAGGTGTTCTCGTCGTCGAACTCTTTTTGCCAGTAGCGTCCAGCGCCGAGCGACAGCGTTTGAATGAAGCTTTGGCGGTAGTCCAGCGGGATTTCGTAGTTCACCGACAGCACGCCCGCCACGTTCGCATCGCGCTCGGGGTTGAAGTAGCTCGCCTCGACCTCGTCATTGGCCGATGCCGCGACCTGGGCCTCGCCGTTCACCTGCCAGCGGTCCAGGTGATAGAGCGTCTCGCGCCAGTAGCCGTAGGCCGATCGGCGCAGGTTGCCGTCATCGAAATCCATCGCCGACACGCCAAGGGCGCCTGCGCCGCGCTCGTCGCGGTAAAGGGCGATTTCACCGCGATAGCGGTCGGCGCTGACGCCGTCGTTGAGCGCGCGAAGCGGGGTGTCGAGGGTGTTGTGCTCCGCCGCGACGGTGGCCGTCACGTGATCGCTGGCGGCGTATCTGAGCTCGGCCTGAGCAACGAAGTCATTGCCCAGTTGAGCGCCGTGACCCGCCGACAGGACCACCGTTGCCGGGTACAGATTGAGCTCGTAGCCCGCAACGGTCGTGCCCGCGCGCAGGTCCTGATCGTCGAACTCGCCGTACTGATTGGTTTGAGTGATGAACGGGCGCGACCCTTGAGCATTGCGCGGCCCGTCGAGGCGCACTTGCGAGCGCCACTCTTTCGATGCCTGGGTGCTCACGCCTTCGCCGCTGCTCCGGGTAAACGAAGCGCTCAGCTGCGGGGCACGGGCCTCGCGCCACTCGCGGGCCAGCTCATCGCGGGACGGGCTGGGCCGGGCATCAGTGATCTCGCGGGCGATTGCATCCGTCGTGCCGGCCCACTGGCCGCGCTGAAGCCGCGATAAAAGGACGCCGTGCTCGGCCTGATAGCGCTGATCCGGCGCAAGCATGGGCTCGGCGCTTTGGTACGTGGCCTCGGCTTTTCGCGGCAAGCCTCGAATACGCTCGAGATCGCCTTGGGTAATCGCCAGGTAAGGGTCGCCAGGCGCCTGGTCCTGATAGGCCGCCAGCCTGTCGCTTGCTTCTCCTATCCGGCCGCGCCAGGCGGTCAGCAGCACGTCGAGCAGCAGTACCTTTTGGTAGTTGGCGTTGGGAATTTGCGTCGTGCGGGTAAAGTCCCAGCGGTACTCCGGCTCCTGAGTGAGCCAGCTTTTTAATAGCCGGTCGGCTTCGGCAAAGCGCTGCGCATCGGTGTAGCTAAAGAACAATCCCTCGTTGAGTGGATCGTCCGGGTTGATCGCCATACCCGGCGAGCGCGCGATGATCCCGCGATAGAGCGTGGCGGACTCATCGGGGTGGCCAAGACCGCCAAGTGCCAGCGCACGGGCGCGGAGCACGTAATCGGGCAGGGTGCCGTGCTGAAGCTCCAGGCGTTTGGAGAGTGCCTCGGCTTCACTAAAGCGTCGAAGCTCGGCAAGCGCGACCACCTTGTCGTACTCGGCCAGCGTTTTGAGCTGATCGGGAAGCTCGGCGTTGGACAGCACGGTTTCGAGCTGGCTGAGCCCGCTTGCAGTGCGCGAGGGTGTATCGGTATGAATGCCAAGGCGAATATCGGTGACCGCTGCGTAATAGGCCAGCCAAAGCCGGTCGCTGGCACTGAAAACGTCCGGATTCTGATTCATCAGATCGCGTGCCGCGCCGCTGGCGCCCAAACCTACCGCCAGGCGGTAAATCGCCTGCAGTTCGCTTGTGTTGCTCGGATCCCGCTCGATCAGCGCCTGGCGGGCAGCGAGCTCCTGGGTGGCGTTTTGCGTGCGCGAGGCAAGATAGCCGCGCGCCTCCAGCCCCTGCGCCGTCGTGCCCGCGACCTGCTCGTAGTTCTCGAGGTTGATTTGAGCCTGGGTGTAGCGCTCGAGGTCGGTATTGACCAGCGCCTGCCCTAGATACCCTTGGCCATTTTGCGGGTCGCGCCGCGCCAGCGTCTGATAGAAGGCCAGCGCCTGATCAAAAGCCTGCACGCGCCGCGCCGCGCCGCCAAGGTTTTCGAGTTCATTGGAGCGGTACTGCTCCAGAGAGCAGCCGGCGCAAACGGCCAGCGCATCGTCGAAGCGTTCGGCGCGCAGTAGAAGCGCGATCAAATCAGCACGCACCCACGCATCGCCGGTCTGTCGATAGAGCGTTTCGAGACCGCTGATCGAGGAGGTCAGGTTGCCCTCCCGCGCGTCTAGAACCAGTGCTTCACGGGTGAGATCCGTGGTGCTTTGACCATGGGCCGCTCCTGCCATCAGGCTTGCGAGCAGGCCAAGAGGCCAAAAGCGGCGAAGAGGGCTTTGCATGGGGGCGTATCCTACACAGGCTAGAGTGGTCACATTTGTGTAAGTAAATGTAACTTTTAGTGTATAGGAGTTTACTTAATGTAAAATCAGGAAGAAAATTGAACGATATAAGTGCCTATTTCGTTTTTAAACGAGGTGTAATTAATGCCTTTTAATAGGTTTTAATTTTATTTTTATCATTAGAATGAAAGCCACTCGTACAGCTTTTCAATAGCTTGCCGTCAGCGCCTCGATCATCTGCCTGGCCGCATTGGAGAGCGTCCGATCGGTATGGACGAGATAGCCAAGTGGGCGCTCAATGGGCGGCGTTTCAACGTTTAGTTCCACAAGTGTGTCGTCGAGCATTTTTTCCGGCAGTACGCTCCAGCCAAGCCCAACGCTGCACATCATTTTAAGCGTTTCGAGGTAGTTGGTCGCCATCCCCACGGACAGCGTAAGCCCGACTCCAAGAAAGCGCTTTTCGATCAGCGAGTGAGTGAATGTTTTGAGCCCGGGCATGACACAGGTAAAGGTGCTGAGCCTGTCCAGGGTGAGTGGTGTCTGCTTACGCGCCAGCGGATGATCCGGCGCGCAGACGAAGCAGAGTCTGTCACGCCAGAGTTCGGCCGTTTCGAGCTGTTCGGACGGTGTCGGGGCGAGGGTGACTACGGCGATTTCGAGCGTGCCATCGATGACGCCCTGGTAGGCGAGCTCCGAGTCCTGAAAGCGAAGGTCCAGCGCCACGTTCGGATGGCGCTCGGTGTAGCGCTTCAAGATCGGCGGCAGACGATGAAGCCCGATGTGATGGCTCGTGCCGAGCGTCAGCGTTCCGCCTACCTGACCGGAAAGATTGGCCAGCGCCCGTCGGCTATCTTCGACCGACTGCATGATATGAAGCGCGCGAGGCCGTAGTAGCCGGCCCGCCTCCGTCAGCGAAATGCGCCGCCCGATGCGATCAAAAAGCCGCGCGCCTACCTGGGTCTCGAGCGTGGCGATGCGCTTACTGATGGCCGGCTGGGTAAGATGAAGCTGCTCGGCGGCCCGCGAAAAGCTCTGCGTATCGGCGACGGCAATGAAAGCCTGCAGACTTTGGGTATCCATGGCGTTTTTACTCGGTGGGCTGCTATTCCATTATGGAATCTATTGCATGAATAACATGAATTGCTTTTATGCGCGAGGCGCGTAACACTGACGCTATACATAACGATTGACCCTATAACGCCCGAAGAGGCGGCTTGAAATAGCACCGGACCGAATCAGCAGGGCACCGCCCGGGAGAGCAGCATGTCAGAGCAACACGCCACGTCAGGTCAAACCCTTTACGACAAACTCTGGAATCAGCATCTGGTCAAGCAGCGCGACGACGGTACCGCGCTCATTTACATCGACCGCCAGTTGCTCCATGAAGTGACCTCGCCCCAGGCCTTCGAGGGTCTGCGCTTGGCCAAGCGCAGGCCCTGGCGCCTCGATGCCAACCTGGCAACGCCGGATCACAACGTGCCGACGACGCAGAAGGAGCGCGCCGCCGGCAACAGTGGCATCGAAGACCCGGTCTCGCTGATCCAAGTACAGACACTCGACGACAACTGCGTCGAGTACGGCATCGAAGAGTTCAAGATCAACGACCCGCGCCAGGGCATCGTGCACGTGGTGGGCCCGGAGCAGGGCGCCACGCTTCCCGGCATGACCGTGGTGTGCGGTGACTCCCATACCGCGACCCACGGCGCCTTCGCCGCGCTCGCCCACGGCATTGGTACCTCGGAAGTCGAGCACGTGCTGGCGACCCAATGCCTGCTGGCGCAAAAAATGAAGAACATGCAGGTGCGGGTGGAAGGCGAGCTTGGCCTTGGCGTGACCGCCAAGGACGTGGTGCTGGCGATCATCGGTGAGATCGGCACCGCCGGCGGCACCGGCTACGCCATCGAGTTCGCCGGCAGCGCCATCGGTTCGCTATCGATGGAAGGGCGCATGACCGTGTGCAACATGGCCATCGAAGCCGGCGCCCGGGTGGGCCTGATCGGCGTCGACGACACCACCATCGACTATCTGGCCAAACGCCCCTTCGCCCCGACCGAGGAGCAGTGGGAGGCCGCGGTGGCCGATTGGCGCGCGCTGGTGTCCGATGACGATGCTCATTTCGACAAGGTCGTGACCCTCAAGGCCGAAGAGATCGAGCCTCAGGTGAGCTGGGGCACGAGCCCCGAAATGGTCACCGGCATCTCCGGCCAGGTGCCGGATCCGCTGGCCGCCTCCGATGACACCGTCAAGCGCAGCCACACCCGGGCGCTGGAGTACATGGGCCTGCAGGCGAACCAGAAGATCACCGATATCAAACTCGACAAGGTGTTCATCGGCTCCTGCACCAACTCGCGCATCGAGGATTTGCGCGAGGCCGCGAAGGTCGCCAAGGGTAAGAAAGTGGCGGACTCCATCAAGCTCGCCATGGTGGTGCCGGGCTCGGGGCTCGTGAAGCGCCAGGCGGAAGCCGAAGGCCTCGACAAAATCTTTACTGACGCGGGCTTCGAGTGGCGCGAGCCGGGCTGTTCGATGTGTCTGGCGATGAACGCCGACAAGCTCGGCGCCGGCGAGCACTGCGCCTCGACCTCGAACCGTAACTTCGAGGGCCGTCAGGGCTACGGCGGGCGCACCCATCTGGTGAGCCCGGCGATGGCCGCCGCCGCCGCGATCGCCGGCCACTTCGTCGACGTGCGCACGCTCCCCGCCAATGATGCCAACCACGCCCAGGAGGCCTAAGCCATGAAAAAGTTCGAACGCATCAAGGGTCTGGTGGCACCGCTGGATCGCGCCAACGTCGACACCGACCTGATCATTCCGAAGCAGTTTCTTAAATCCATCAAGCGCACCGGCTTTGGCGTGAACCTGTTCGACGAGCTTCGTTACCTCGACGAGGGCCAGCCCGGCCAGGACTGCTCCAAGCGCCCGCTCAACGACGGCTTCGTGCTCAATCAGCCGCGCTACCAGGACGCCCAGGTGCTGCTCGCCCGGCGCAACTTCGGCTGCGGCAGCTCCCGCGAACACGCCCCCTGGGCGCTGGAAGACTTCGGTTTTCGCGTGGTCATCGCGCCAAGCTTCGCCGATATCTTCTACAACAACGCCTTCAAGAACGGCATTCTGCTGATCACGCTGCCCGAAGAGCAGGTCGAGCAGCTGTTTCAGGAAGTCGAAGCGATGCAGGGCTACCGGCTCGACGTCGATCTGGAAAATCAGCGCGTGACCACGCCCGGCGGCGACGCCTTCCCCTTCGAGGTAGACGCCTTTCGCAAGCACTGCCTGCTCGAAGGGTTGGATGATATCGGCATTACGCTGCAGGACGAGGACGCCATTCGCGCTTTCGAGGAGAAGCACCGCCAGGCGCGCCCGTGGCTTTTCCGTCAGAGTGCTTGACGTTTACCGACGCTTTTTAAGGAATTCGTATGACCCAGAAAGTATTGCTGCTGCCCGGCGACGGTATCGGCCCGGAAATCGCCGCCCAGGCTGCGCGCCTGTTGAAAGCCTGCCAGGACGCAGGGCTCGATATCGAGGTCGAAGAAGCCCTGGTGGGCGGTAGCGCCTATGACGCTCATGGCGAGCCACTGCCCGCTGAGACGCTTGAAAAAGCCACATCTGCCGATGCCATTCTTCTCGCCGCCGTCGGCGGTCCGAAGTGGGACAAGATCGAGGATCTCTCCAGACGTCCTGAGAAGGGCCTTTTGGGCCTGCGCAAGAACCTCGGGCTTTTCGGTAACCTGCGCCCGGCGCTTTTGTATCCGCAGCTGGCCAGCGCCTCGAGCCTGAAGCCTGAACTGGTGGCCGGGCTCGATATCATGATCGTGCGCGAGCTTACCGGCGGCATCTACTTTGGCCAGCCCCGCGGCATCGAGGAGCGTGACGGCGAGCGCGTAGGTTTCAACACCTACATCTATTCGGAAAGTGAGATCGAGCGCATTGGCCGGGTCGCCTTCGAGATGGCGCAAAAGCGCGGAAAGAAACTCTGCTCCGTGGACAAGGCCAACGTACTCGAGGTCACCATTCTGTGGCGCGAAGTCATGGAGCGGCTGGCGCCGGAGTACCCGGACGTCGAGCTCTCGCACATGTACGTCGATAACGCCGCCATGCAGCTGGTGCGCGCGCCCAAACAGTTCGACGTGGTGGTCACCGGCAACATGTTCGGCGATATCCTGTCGGATGCCGCCGCCATGCTCACCGGCTCCATCGGCATGCTGCCCTCGGCTTCGCTCAACGAAACTGGCCAGGGCATGTACGAGCCCTGCCACGGCAGCGCCCCGGATATCGCCGGGAAGAACATCGCCAACCCGCTGGCCATGATGCTGTCGGTAGCCATGATGCTACGTTATTCGCTGAACGAAGCCGGCCTGGCCGAGCGCATCGAAACCGCGGTGGGCAACGTGCTCGACCAGGGCCTTCGCACGGCAGACATCGCAAAGCAAGGCGAAGCCAGCGTGTCCACCGTCGAGATGGGTGACGCGGTGATCGAGGCGTTCAACGCGCTGGCCTGATGGTCGCTTCGTTTTCCACGGCGTCGGCCGCTTTGCGCAGCGGCCGACGTCTTTTGTTATAGTGGTGAGACAGGATTCAATTTACGGGAGATCAAAGCATGTTGAAGGTCGGTTTTGTCGGTTGGCGGGGCATGGTGGGTTCGGTACTCATGAACCGTATGCAGGAAGAGGGTGATTTCAACGGCATCGAACCGGTGTTCTTCACCACCTCTCAGGTCGGCCAGCCAGGCCCCGACATCGGTGTCGACGTGCCTGCGCTCAAGGACGCCTTCGATATCGAGGCGCTCAAGGCGCTGGACGTGATCATTACCTGCCAGGGCGGCGACTACACCAAAAAGGTGTACGGCGATCTGCGCAACAGCGGTTGGAACGGCTACTGGATCGACGCCGCCAGCACCCTGCGCATGGAAGACGAAGCGACCATCGTGCTCGACCCGGTCAATCGCCACGTCATCGACGAGCAGCTGGCCAAGGGCGCTAAAACCTTCGTGGGCGGCAACTGTACCGTCAGCCTGATGCTAATGGGGCTAGGCGGGCTTTTCGAGGCCAACATGATCGAGTGGATGACCTCGATGACCTACCAGGCCGCCTCCGGCTCCGGCGCCAAGCACATGCGCGAGCTTTTGAACCAGATGGGCGATCTGCGCGAAAGCGTGGCGTCGGAGCTTGCCGATCCGGCCAGCGCCATTCTGGAGATCGACCGCCAGGTGACCGCCAAAATGCGCGGGGGAGATTTCCCCACTGAGAACTTTACAGCACCCTTGGCCGGTAGCCTGATCCCCTGGATCGACAGCAAGCTCGACAGCGGTCAAAGCCGCGAAGAGTGGAAGGGCTTCGTCGAGACCAACAAGATTCTGGGGCTTGGCGACAACCCGATTCCGATCGACGGACTTTGCGTGCGCATTGGCGCCATGCGCTCGCACAGCCAGGCGTTCACCATCAAGCTCAAGCAGGATGTGCCGCTCGACGAGATCGAGGACCGCATCGCCAAGCATAACGACTGGGTCAAGCTGATTCCCAACGATAAGGAAGCGACCATCGCCGGCCTCACGCCGACCGCCGTGACCGGCACGCTGGACGTGCCGGTAGGGCGGTTGCGTAAGCTCAACATGGGCGGCGAGTATCTCTCCGCCTTTAGCGTTGGCGACCAGCTTCTGTGGGGCGCGGCGGAGCCGCTCAAGCGCATGCTGAAGATTCTGCGCGAGCACTGATCGCGAGCGTCGTCATCGCTTGAAAAAGGGAGGCCCAGGCGGCCTCCCTTTTTATTTGCCCGGCTAAAAAAATCGCTAAACTCGCGTAGGAGGGTCGTACTCACTGGGGTATGGTAATAAAGTATGATGGAGTGCCTGCGCGGTGGGCGCTGGGTAATCAATCTCGAGGGGCCTGGATGAAAAAAACGCTCGCCGGGGGCGTCTGGTGCGCTCTTGCAACGCTCAGTCCGGCAACGCTTGCCGTAGAGTTCGGGCCGGCCACGACGCTTTCGCCGCTGCAGGCACCGCTCGATGCCAGGATCAGCCTGCTGGCCGCCGATAATCTGCGTGTCGAGGATATCAACGCAGCCGTGGCCGAGCCCGCCGCTTTCAGCGCTCTGGGCCTTGCCTGGTCGCCGCTGCTCTCTGACGTCGAGGTCATGCCAGTGCGTCAGAACGGGCGTACGTTCTTACGCTTGAACGGCGCCCGCGCCGTCGATACGCCCTGGCTCGACGTGCTGATTACGCTGACCACCCCGAGCGGTCGCCAGACGCAGATGGTTACGCTGCTGTTTGACCCGGTGGATTATCTGCCCGGCACGACGGACACTGGGCTTGCCGCCACTCCCGCGCCGGTTTCCTCGCCTTCGCAACCGGCGCCGGCAGCTGCCGGAGCGTCCAGCACGCCGCGGCCAGCGCCTGCGGCGTCTCAGCCAAACACGCCCTCATCAGTCAGTTCCTATGCTACGGTCGCCCGCGGCGACACGCTGTGGAACATCGCGCTTCGCACCCGCCCGCCCGGCGTCGACGTTCAGCAGATGGTCATCGCCCTGGCCGATGCCAACCCGGCGGCCTTCGAAAGCGGTGGCATCGATACTCTCAGGGTTGGCCAGCGCCTCGAGATCCCGGGACGAGAGCAGGCGTTGCGCCTTAGCCCGCAGCAGGCGGCGCAGGCCGTCACTGCGCGAAGCGCGGCGACCCAGGCGCCCGGTATCGAGTCCGACCCGCCGCCGGCCTCCAGCTCACAAATGGCGCAAAACGCTCCGCTTGAAGAGCCCGCAGATTCCGCCGAGCGTCTGCCAACCGAGGCGCCTGCACCCAGCGAGCGCTCACCAGCCACGGACGCGCCGCTGATGGCGGAAAGCGCTGGAGAAGAAGAGCGCGAAGAGGTCGCAGGGGACGGTGGCGAGTTGGTCGAGGCGCTTGCGCTGATGAACGATCTGGCCAGTGAGGCGCCGAGCCGGGAGGTCACACCGCAAAGTATCGAGGCGGCACTGGCGGTCAGCGGCGAGCCGATCCCCGACGGTCGGGCCTGGGCCAACAGCCCGCTCTCGACCGACGTGCTGGGCCAGGTGCTGGCGTCGCTTTCACCCTTTGCCACGGTCGAGGCCGCACCGACGGAAAGCGAGTATCGCGCGATGCTCGACGAGCAGGCGCGCCAGGCCGCCGAGATCGAGTCGCTCACACTTGAGGTGGCCGAGCTGCGCCAGGCGCTCGACGAGGTGCGCGCCCTGGCCTCGACTCCTGCTCAGACGCCAACGACCCAAACGCTATCTGGCGCGGTAGCGCCTGACGCACCGGCGCCCAGTACGGCGGCGCAAAGCAGCGCCCGCCAGGTTTCTCTCGGGCCACTGGCGCTTTTACGCGAGCACTGGGTCTGGCCGGTAGGGCTTGGGTTGGCGCTATTGCTGGCCGCGATGGTGATCAGTCGCAAACGCCGCGAGCGCCAGTGGGAGCCTGCCCCAGTCGCTGCGCCGCCGCCCGTGAGCCCTGACGCGTCGGCCAGGCCCGCACCCGCCGGCCCCGCCCGGGCCGAGCCCACCGTAAAGCCCGCCGCGCCGGCAAGTGCCGCGCCCGTGGAGCCAACCAAAGCGCCTGCACCGGAGGCCGCCCACCAGCCCGAACCGCCCGCCGCCGTGCCACCCGCCGCCGTTGAGGAACCCGCGCCGACAAACGTGTCGCTCGGCGAGAAAGAACGCGCCCGCGAGGCACAAGAACCCCCGACCTTTCACGCCATCACCGAGGCGCCCGCGCCACAGACCTTGGCGCTCGAGCGTCGCGCCTTGAGCGGCCAGGCGCGCGTTCGGCCAGCGCCAAGCGAGTGGGAAGAGGAAGCACCGTCGATGTCGCCGAGCGTCAAGGAGCCCGCACCCGCCCCAACAGAGCAACCGCAGGAGGAAGCGCTGGCGCTGGCGCCTAAAAAGCCGGCTCGGCCGTCCAGCTACACCATCGACTACCGGCCCGAAAGCCTGACGGCTACCGATGAAACGCCGTCTACCCTGGAGGAGTATCCGTCACCCGCCATTGAGACGCCGGGGTCGAGCCCCGAGTGGGAAATCGAGGAGGTAGCATTTAAACCGCGACGTCGGGATAATGGCTGACCCTTTTCCCTGATTTCCAATACGGCGTGGCTGATGACGCTTTTTTACCATTTCGATGAAACCACGCCGCTCGACGGACGGCTGGCGCTCGGTATCGAATACGACGGCACGCGCTTTTACGGCTTTCAACGCTTGAAGCACGCCGCTTCCGTTCAGGCGGCGGTGGAGGAGGCGCTGGCTAAAGTGGCCGGCGCGCCGGTGCAGATCCACGCAAGCGGTCGCACCGACTCCGGCGTCCACGCGACCCGCCAGATCGTTCACTTCGACCCGCCGGCCGCGCGCAGCGAAAAGGCTTGGATCTTCGGCGCCAATACCAACCTCCCCAGGGATGTCGCCATTCGCTGGGTCAAACCGGTCGGCGACGATTTCCACTCTCGCCTGGGGGCGCTGGCACGGCGCTACCGCTACGTCTTCTTGAACCAGCCCAGCCGCCCGGTGCTCGAGCGCCATCAGGTCACCTGGTGTCGCGACCCGCTGGATGCGCCCGCCATGCATCGCGCCGCCCAGGCGCTGGTGGGCGAGCACGACTTTTCGAGCTTTCGCGCGGCGGGGTGCCAATCCAAAACGCCCTGGCGGCAGATGCATTTTTGCGAAGTCAGCCGCCACGGACAGCTGGTGGTAATCGACATTCAGGGCAACGCCTTTTTGCACCACATGATCCGCAATATCGCGGGGGCACTGGCAAGCGTGGGGCGCGGCGCAAAGGATGAAAGCTACATTGCGGCGCTACTGGCGAAGAAAAGCCGCCGGGATGGAGACGTCACCGCGCCGGCCTGCGGGCTTCACTTCGTCGACTCGGTCTTCGACGAGCGCTTCGCGCTTCCCCGCGAGCCGCTGGGGCCCCATCTTCTGGCGTTCACCGGTGAGTGGACCGGTGATCGAACGCTTCCAGACAATCCGCGCATCGCCGCTCGCCGCAAGCTCTCGTTTGCTCCAAAAGCGCCTTTGCCTGCCGGCGAGAACTCGGTCAGCGACACCCAAGCGAAGTCATAGCCCGTTATCCGGAGAAGCGCCATGCGCACGCGCATCAAGTTTTGTGGAATGACCCGAGCGGAGGATATCGACGCCGCCGTGGGCCTTGGCGTCGACGCGCTGGGTTTTGTCATGTGGCCGGGCAGCAAGCGCGCCGTTTCCCAAGCGCGTCTGGAGGCGTTGAGTGCCCGAGTGCCGGCCTTCGTCACAAGGGTCGGGCTCTTCGTCGACCAGCCGGTGGAGGTCATTGAGCGGTGTCTGCCGACTCTCGATCTGCTGCAGTTCCACGGCAACGAATCAGCGGCGTTTTGCGAGCAGTTCGGGCGGCCCTGGATCAAGGCGCTGCGCATGCGCGACGACGTGGATCTTCAGCGCGCGGCGCGGGAGTACTCGGGCGCCCGGGCGCTGCTGCTCGATGCCTATCGCCCGGGCGTTCCCGGCGGAACTGGGGAAACCTTCGACTGGTCCAGAATTCCCGCAGATCTCGAAAAACCTGTTATCCTCGCCGGTGGATTGACCCCGGCCAACGCCGGTGACGCGGTGGCGCGCGTAGCGCCTTTTGCGCTGGATGTCTCCGGTGGTATCGAGGCCGCCCCGGGCGTCAAGGACCCGGTGGCGATGAGCGGTTTCGTGCGCCAGGTAGCACTCGGCGACGCCGGGGCTTGCCACTGAGTCGAGGCCATCAGGTTCTATTCACTCAATAACCACGTTCATTTACCGTTTGCCTGCTCGGGCGATCTTGTGAGGTACCTCTGTGACTGTTTCAGCGACTGGTGATACCGAAACTGTGAAGACCCGGTTCAGCGATTTGACCAAAATGCCGGACGCGCGCGGCCACTACGGCCCCTACGGTGGTCGCTTCGTGTCGGAAACCCTGAGCTTCGCGCTCGAAGACCTGGAAAAGACCTACGCCAGCCTGCGCGACGACCCGGACTTTCAGGCCGAGTTCGATTTCGATCTGGCCCATTATGTCGGCCGACCCTCGCCGCTTTATCATGCCAAACGCTGGTCCGAGGCGCTCGGCGGCGCGCAGATCTGGCTCAAGCGCGAGGATCTGAACCACACCGGCGCGCACAAGGTGAACAACACCATTGGCCAGGCGCTGTTGGCGAAAAAGACTGGCAAGCCTCGGGTGATCGCCGAAACCGGTGCCGGCCAGCACGGTGTGGCCACCGCCACGGTCGCAGCAAGGCTGGGGCTTGAGTGTGACGTCTACATGGGTGCGACGGACGTCGAGCGCCAGAAGCTCAACGTTTACCGCATGCACCTGCTTGGCGCTCGGGTGATTCCGGTCGAGTCCGGCACGCGCACGCTGAAGGACGCCATGAACGAGGCGCTCAGGGACTGGGTCACCAACGTCGATAACACCTTCTACATCATCGGCACCGTGGCGGGTCCGCACCCGTACCCACAGCTGGTGCGTGACTTCAACGCCGTGACCGGGCGGGAAGCGCGCAGACAGTCGCTCGAGCAGATCGGTCGGCTGCCGGATGCGCTGGTCGCCTGCGTGGGCGGTGGCTCCAACGCCATCGGGCTCTTTTACCCGTTTCTGGAGGATGACGATGTCGCCATGTACGGCGTCGAAGCCGGCGGCGACGGCGTCGAAACCGGCCGCCACGCCGCCCCTTTGGCCTCCAATGCCCCCAGAGGCGTGCTGCACGGCAACCGTACCTATTTGATGTCTGACGAAGCGGGGCAGGTGTCGGACACTCACTCGATCTCTGCCGGGCTCGACTACCCGGGCGTGGGTCCGGAGCATTCGCTCTGGAAGGATGCCGGGCGCGTCAACTACGTGGCTGCCAACGATAAAGAGGTGCTCGAGGCGTTTCGCGAGCTGACCCGCATGGAAGGCATCATGCCGGCGCTGGAGTCCGCCCACGCGCTGGCGCACGCCAAGGTGCTGGCGCCGACCATGCGTGCTGACCAGCATATCGTGGTCAATCTCTCGGGTCGTGGCGACAAGGACATCATGACCGTTGCCGACATTGATGGACTCAAGTTTTAAGGGTGAGCATGAACCGTATCGATCAGCGCTTCGACGAACTCAAACGCCAGGGCCGCAAGGCCTTGATCCCCTACATCACCGCCGGCGACCCGGGCCCGGAGCACACCGTGGGCTTCATGCACGCCCTGGTCGAGGCCGGTGCCGACGTGATCGAGCTGGGCGTGCCGTTTTCCGACCCCATGGCCGACGGCCCGGTGATTCAAAAGGCCTGCGAGCGCGCACTCTCCAAAGGCACCCGGCTGGTGGACCTTCTGGACATGGTCGCCGAGTTTCGCCAGGCCGATAGTGAAACGCCGGTGGTGCTGATGGGCTATCTGAATCCGATCGAACGCATTGGCTATGCCCATTTCGCCGACCGGGCGGCAAGCGTTGGCGTGGACGGTGTACTGGTGGTGGACATGCCGCCAGAAGAGGCCGAGGAGTTCGGGCCGCTATTGAAAGCACGTGATTTGGCGGCAATTTTCCTGGTTGCACCTACCACTTCCAATGCCCGAGCCGCTACAATATGCGCCCACGGTGAAGGGTACCTTTATTACGTGTCGCTCAAGGGCGTCACCGGCGCCGCCACGCTCAACGCCCAGGACGTGGCCGAGCATCTCGCGCCGCTGCGTGAAATGACGAATCTCCCGCTCTGCGTGGGCTTTGGCATTCGGGACGGCGTCACCGCCGCCGAAGTCTCTAAGGTGGCCGATGGGGTCATCGTCGGCAGTGCGCTGGTGAACCGCATTGCCGACAATCTGGAGACGCCGGAGGTGATCGCCGGCGAGCTTAAAAGCGTGCTTGCCGAGATGCGCACCGCGATGGACGCCTGAGCCTCTTCATCGGCTAAACTGTTTTTATGACGAACTTTGATCGACGACACTCACAGCCTGGCAAGGCCGGGCGTTGACGACTACGGAAGCCTTTTTGATATGAGCTGGTTAGACAAAATCGTACCCTCCATGGGCCGTATCCAGCGTAAGGACCGTCGTGCCAGCGTGCCCGACGGTCTTTGGCGTAAATGCCCCAAGTGTGAAGCGGTTCTCTACCTGCCGGAGCTGGAAAAACATCAAAACGTTTGCCCCAAGTGCGACCACCACTTGAGGCTGACCGCGCGCAAACGCCTTGACTGGTTTTTGGATAAGCAAGGGCGCCAGGAGATCGCCGCCGATCTCGAACCCGTCGACCGGCTCAAGTTCAAGGACTCCAAAAAGTACAAGGACCGTTTGAGCGCCGCTCAGAAGGAGACCGGCGAGAAGGATGCACTGATCGCCATGCGCGGCGAGCTCGACGGTCTGCCGATCGTCGCCGTCTCGTTTGAATTCACCTTCATGGGCGGCTCGATGGGCGCGATCGTGGGCGAGAAATTCGTCCGCGCGGCGACCGTCGCCCTCGAAGAGGAAATTCCGCTGGTCTGCTTTGGCGCCTCCGGCGGGGCGCGCATGCAGGAGGCGCTGTTCTCCCTGATGCAGATGGCCAAGACCTCCGCGGCGCTTGAAAAGCTCAAGCAGGCGGGCGTGCCTTATGTCTCCGTGCTGACCGACCCGGTCTTCGGCGGCGTGTCGGCGTCGCTTGCGATGCTGGGTGATCTCAACATCGCTGAGCCCAACGCGCTGATCGGCTTTGCCGGCCCGCGGGTCATCGAGCAGACGGTGCGCGAAACGCTTCCGGAAGGGTTCCAGCGCAGCGAGTTTTTGCTCGAGCACGGCACCGTCGACATGATCGTTCATCGCCACGAAATGCGCGAGCGGGTCGGCGGCGTACTGCGCAAGCTCACCCACCAGAGCGCGCGCCCTCTTGATCAGGAGAGCGTCGAGGCAGCGGCCGAGGTCAATGAGCCGGTGGTAGACGAGGAGGCGTTGGCAAGCGAGGTCGAAGCCAAGTCCAAGGCGGCCCCGACCGGCTCTTCAAACGATGAAGCCAACCGCAATGCCTGACACGTTAGCCGGCTGGCTCGAACACCTGGAAACCCTGCACCCGGTGGGTATCGACATGGGGCTCGAGCGCGTGTCAAACGTGGCCGAGCGCATGGGCCTTTTGGAGCGACCGGTCGCCACGCGCGTAGTCATGGTGGCAGGCACCAACGGCAAGGGCTCGACGCTTGCCATGATGGAGGTCGTCGCCCGCGCTCACGGCTACCGCACCGGCACCTATACCTCGCCGCACCTGGTACGCTACAACGAGCGCGTAACGATCAACGGCCAGCTTGCCGGTGACACCGAGTTGATCGAAGGCTTCGAGCGGGTCGAAAAGGCGCGCACTCAGGAGCCGGCGATCAGCCTGACCTATTTCGAGGCGGGAACGCTCTGTGCGCTGTGGTGTCTTTCTCAGCAGGCGCTGGATCTGGCGTTTCTGGAAGTGGGATTGGGTGGGCGTCTGGACGCGGTCAATATCGTTGAGCCGGACGTGAGTATCGTGACGACTGTCGCCCTCGATCACGCCGATTACCTGGGCACCGACATTGAGCAGATCGGTCGCGAAAAAGCCGGTATTTTCCGGCCGCTGAAGCCCGCCGTGTTAGGCAGCCGGTCTCTGCCGGTGAGCGTCGCCGAGACCGCTATCGAAATGGCCTCGACGCTTCATGCGCTGGGCGTGGCCTTCAAGCACAGCGCTGACGCCAAGGCGAGTAACGATCTGATCACCCGCTGGTGCTGGCACGGCTTGACCGACGAAGGCGACACCGTCTCCCTGGATGCGCTCATCGACCCGGGGCTTCCCATCGATAACGCCGCCACCGCACTCCAGGCGCTTGCACTCGTCGGCGTGAGCTTCGACGCCGCGCTGGTCAACCAGGCGTTTCGCTCGCTGATCGTGGCCGGCAGGATGCAGTGGATCGGGCAGTGGTGCCTGGACGTAGGTCACAACCCTCACGCCGCACGCTATGTCGCCAGCCGTTTGCCAACGCTCGACGAAGGCGCTCGCCAGTGGGCGCTGATCGGTATGCTCAAGGACAAGGACGCCGATGGCGTGCTGGAGGCCCTGATGCCTTGCATCAGCGACTGGGTCTGCGTAAGCCTTGACGGTGAGCGCGGGCGGCCCGCCGAGGATCTTGCCGAGCGCATTAGAGCGAAGGGCGGCGTGGTTCACGCTTTGGCCGATTCTCCTACACAGGGCGTCGACATCATTGGGGCCGAGCTCGACGGCCGTGATCGCGTACTCGCCATGGGGTCGTTCAAAACCGTTGCCGCGCTTTTGGAGTACCCGCTGCCGCAGGCCTGACACAGCCACCGCGCTACATCTGGCGCTCGAGCCGGCCCCACGCTGTAAGGAGAGGGATATGAAATACGGTAAAGCGGAACGCATTAGCGGAATCGTGATACTCCTGGCGCTGCTGGCGATTTTCGTGCCATGGCTGATGGGCGACCCGGCTCCTCGCGAGGAGCGTCCTCAGCCAACGTTCGTCATCGAACAGCCCGAAAGCGTGGCGCGTCGTGACGTTCCCGCGCCCCAGGCACCGGCGAGCGTCGAGGCGCTGACCGACGGTGAATCGGCCCAGGGTGGCGATGGTCAGGAGGCTATTGATGCCGTGCCGGCCGACCCCCGGGCACCCCTCACCGATCGCGTCGCCGCCGCCCAGAGTGGCTCCAACGCCTCGCAGCCGACAGAAGAGGCGCCGGCCCAGTCAGACCCGATCGCCGAGATCGTGGCGGCCAACACGGCAACGTCGAGCACGTCATCGAGTGCGAGCCAATCCGCCTCGGCACCAGCGACTGCAGCGCAGGGTGAGTGGGCGGTTCAAGTTGGCAGCTTCGGCGATATCTCCAACGCCCAGCGCCTCTCGGAGCAGCTTTCGAACCAGGGGTTCAGCGCGTTTCGCCGCGCGCGGGACAACAACCTCACCTCGGTCTACGTCGGCCCCTATGCCACCTCGGAAGAGGGCGAGTCGGCGATGGCGCTGATCAAACAGCGGGCCAACGTTCAGGGGCTGCTGGTGCGGGTTAGAGATTGACGATGGCGCTCACCTGGCTCGATGCGCTGTTTCTGGCCGTGATGGCGCTGTCCATGATGGTGGGGTTTTTGCGTGGCTTCGTTCGTGAAGCGCTGGGGCTGAGCGCCTGGGTCGTGGCGCTAATGGTGGCCCGGGTGCTCGCCGACCCGGTCGCCGAGCTCTTGAGCGGCATGATCGACAGCTACGATGCGCGGCTGGTGTTGGCCTTTGCGCTGGTGATCTTTGCGGTGATTCTGCTTTGCGGCATCGTGATTCGACTGGTGCACGCAGCGATCGTGTGGGTCGGCATGGGGCTTTTGAACCGCTTCGCCGGCGCCGCCTTTGGCCTGGCCCGGGGCGTAGTGGTGCTGTTGATCGCCACGGTCCTGATCACCTTGACGCCGTTTTCGGATTTACAGGCCTGGCAGCAGGCGAGCCTACGCCCCCCCTTCATCGAACTAAGAGACTGGGCCGTCAGCCAGCTTAATCAATGGGAGCGCGAGCTTCCCCGAGCGCCCGAATCGCTTCGCGATATCAGCCTGCCCGAGCTTCGCTCGTTTGGGCCGTCGGACGACTCCTCGAGTGCGCCTTTGCCCTCCTCGAACGTGCGTTGACGCGGCGGGGAAATAGCGATGGCGGACAAGTAACATTCAGGTTTGAACACGCTCGAGCTTGCCTTGGGGTAAGCCGCAGCACAAAGAGAGGTAACACGAATGTGCGGTATTGTGGGCCTTCTGGCCGGGCAAGCGGTGAATCAGGGCATTTACGATGCGCTGACCGTACTTCAGCACCGAGGGCAGGACGCCGCGGGCATGATGACGTGGAGCGAGGGACGCTTTCTACTGCGCAAGAGCAATGGCCTGGTGCGCGATGTCTTCCACACCCGCCACATGGCGCGCTTGAAAGGTCATCTGGGGATCGGTCACGTGCGCTACCCAACGGCGGGCTCCTCGAGCGAAGCCGAATCCCAGCCGTTTTACGTCAACTCGCCCTACGGCATTGCGCTGGCGCACAACGGTAACCTGACCAACTCCGAGCAGTTGAAGCAGGAGCTTTTTTCGACCGATCTTCGCCACATCAATACGAGCTCCGATTCGGAAGTGCTGCTCAACGTGTTCGCCCACGAGCTCGGAAAGCAAGGCCTGCATTTGACCGCCGAGGACATCTTCGATGCGGTGCGCCGGGTGCATCGTCGCTGCAAGGGCGGCTATGCGGCGGTAGCGATCATCAACGGCTTCGGCATGGTCGCATTTCGCGATCCGCACGGCATTCGCCCGGTGGTGTTCGGTACCCGTCAGGAGGGCGATACCCAGGAGGTCATGATCGCGTCCGAGTCCGTGGCGCTGGATGTCGGTGGCTTCGAGCTCGAGCGCGACCTGGGCCCGGGCGAGGCGATCTTCGTCGACATGCAGGGCAACTACCACACCCAGGTGTGTGCGGATCGCCCCGAGCTTTACTCCTGCATTTTCGAGCACGTTTATCTCGCGCGCCCGGACTCGCTGCTCGACGGCGCCTATGTGTACGGCACGCGCATGCAGATGGGCCGCAAGCTTGGCGATCGTATCCTCAACGAGTGGCCGGATCACGATATCGATGTGGTCATCCCGATTCCCGATACCTCGCGCACCTCGGCGCTGGAGATGGCACAGCACCTGGGCGTGACCTATCGCGAAGGGTTCATGAAGAACCGCTACATTGGGCGGACCTTCATCATGCCGGGCCAAACCCAGCGCAAAAAATCAGTGCGTCAAAAGCTCAACGCGATCGACGTCGAGTTTCGCGGCAAGAACGTGCTGCTCGTGGACGACTCCATCGTGCGCGGCACGACCTGCAAGCAGATCATCCAGATGGCTCGCGACGCCGGCGCGCGCAACGTCTACTTCGCCTCCGCCGCGCCGCCGGTTCGCTACCCGAACGTCTACGGCATCGACATGCCGGTTGCCTCGGAGCTGATCGCTCATGGGCGCACGGAAGCGGAAGTGGGCGAGCTGATCGGCGCCGACCGCATTTTCTATCAGGACCTTGACGACCTGAAAGAGGCGTGCCGCGAAGTGAACCCCGACATGAAGGAGTTCGACTGCTCGGTCTTCGACGGACACTACGTGACCGGCGATATCGATGAGGCGTACCTGGCCGTGCTGGAAGCCAACCGCAACGATGCCGCCAAGGATCAAAGCGCCGGCGATCACGCGCTGGTCGACATGCACAACCAGGACGACGATCTGGACGACTGACACGCCCACGGATTGCCAAAGGTAGCTTTATGCAGGACGACTTCGATCACTCAAACGACGCTCCCGAGTACGCGCTGGACACGCTGGCCATTCGCGCCGGCCATCACCGGACGTTCGAGCAGGAGCATTCCGAGCCGATCTTTCCGACCTCGAGCTTCGTCTACGAAAGCGCCGCCGAGGCGGCGCGCAAGTTCGGTGGCAAGGAAGCCGGCAACGTCTATTCCCGCTTCACCAACCCGACCGTTCATACCTTCGAGCGCCGTCTGGCGGCGCTCGAAGGCGGGGAGCGCTGTGTCGCGACCAGCTCCGGCATGGCGGCGATTCTTTCGACGGCGCTGGCGCTGCTCTCCCAGGGCGACGAGATCGTCGCCTCGCGCTCGCTGTTTGGCTCGACGGTAAGCTTGTTCGACAAGTATCTGGGCAAGTTCGGCATTACCACGCGTTACGTCGAGCTTTCCGATCTCGAGGCCTGGCGGCAGGCGATGACGCCCGCCACCAAACTACTGTTTGCCGAAACGCCGTCGAACCCGCTGTCTGAGGTGGCGGACATCGCAGCGCTTTCAAGGATCGCCAAAGAGCATGGCGCTTTGCTTGCCATCGATAACTGCTTTTTGACCCCGGCACTTCAGCAGCCCATCGCGCTGGGCGCTGATCTTGTGATCCACTCGGCGACCAAGTACCTGGACGGGCAGGGGCGCGCCATCGGCGGCGCCGTGGTAGGGCGCTTTGATCTGCTCGAAGAGGTGTTCGGCGTGGTGCGCACCTGTGGCCCTTGCCTGAGCCCGTTCAACGCCTGGATTTTCACCAAGGGGCTCGAGACGCTCTCGCTGCGCATGAAGGCTCACAGTGAAAATGCCCTGGCGCTGGCCAGGTGGCTCGCCGAGCATCCGGCGGTCGAGCGCGTGCACTACAGCGGCCTTGAGGATCACGCCCAGCACGCACTGGCCAAAAAACAGCAGCGCGGCTTCGGCGCCGTGCTGGGGGTCGAGGTCGTCAACGGCCAGGAGGGTGCCTGGCAGGTGATCGATGCCACACGGCTTTTGTCGATCACTGGCAACTTGGGCGATGTCAAAACCACCATCACCCACCCGGGCACGACGACCCATGGCCGGCTGACTGATGCCCAGCGCGAGGCGGCCGGGATTGCCCCGGGGCTGATCCGCATCGCGGTGGGGCTGGAGGACCAGCAGGACATTCGCGCTGACCTTGCCCGCGGGCTCGATGCGCTGGCAGGCTAGTGCCAGGGCTCTTTCAGCTCTCTTCAAACCCCGCCCTGGCGGGGTTTTTCGTGTTTGAATCGGCTAGGTGTAAAGGTCGCGTTCGAAAATGTTGACGCCAACCGTATTGTTAGCGTGGTAATAAACGGTTTTTACGAACGAACTGTCTCGCTTTTTTCAGCAGTGCTCTGACCGGTAAACCGTTATGCTCTGCCCACTTTCCAAATCAAAACCTTATTTACCGTTCTGACAACAAAAGACGGTAACTCTTCATTAGGGACCGGGGCATGTGGCGCAATACGCGAAGCGGGTGGGGGCTTGTCAGCATTTCGTTTCACTGGCTCAGTGCCTTGACCGTGATCGGCCTTTTTATACTAGGCTGGTGGATGACCGGTCTTGGCTACTACGATCCTTGGTACAATCAGGGGCCCTGGGTACACCGCTCGATCGGTATCCTGCTGTTGATGGTCACCACCGCGCGTATTGTCTGGCGGCTCGTGCAGCCTACCCCAGAAGGTGAGGGCAGCCGGTTCGAGCGCCTTGCCGCCCACGTAGGGCATATCGGCCTGTACGTGCTGCTGCTTCTGGTAATGCTGAGCGGCTATCTGATTTCGACGGCGAACGGGCGAGGCGTAAGCGTCTTCGACTGGTTCGAGATGCCGGCGGTGCTGTCGAGTCTTCCCAATCAGGCGTCCATTGCTGGCGACATTCACTGGTACAGCGCGGTGACGCTCATCGTCATCGCCGCGGGCCACGCGCTGGCCGCGCTCAAGCATCATTTCGTCAACCGTCATACGACGCTTTCGCGTATGCTCAGCCCAGCCGATAGCCGACGCCGAGCTTAACGATTTCACCCGGGTCGCCGGAGGGCGCCCCGACTCAACCAGGGAAAGAGAGGAGACGTTTCAATGTTGAAAAAGAGCCTTGTTGCAACTGCCGTTGCCGCCGCTGCGCTGGTGCCGCTAAGCCAGGCCCAGGCCGCCGATTACGTGGTGGATACCGAAGGCCAGCACGCCTTCGTACAGTTCAAGATCAGCCACCTGGGCATGTCCTACATTCTGGGTAGCTTCGAGGAGTTCTCCGGCGAATTCACCTACGACGAAAACGATCTGGACGCCTCAACCGTCGAGATAGAAGTGCAGGTCGATAGCCTGAACTCCAATCACGCCGAGCGCGACCGTCATATCCTGAGCGAGGACTTCCTCAACGCCAGCGAGTACCCGACGGCCACGTTCACCTCGACCGGTTTCGAGTCCGAAGGTGACAACGAAGGCACGCTGACCGGCGAGCTGACGCTGCACGGCGAAACCCAGGAACTCGAAATGCCGGTGACCCTGATCGGTGAAGGTGACGACCCCTGGGGCAACTACCGCGCTGGTTTCGAGGGTAGCACCATGATCACCCTAAGCGACTACGGTATCGACATGAGCGACTTCCCGGAAGCCATGCACGAGCTCGAACTCTACGTGGTGTTCGAAGGTATCCGCCAGTAAGTCCACCGTGTTAAAAAGCGCCATCGCCCCGGCCGGGGCGGTGGCGCTTTTGCGTTTTGAGTCGCAAAAAATTTTCGATAGGAGTTTCGTCTTGGCCACTTCGCGTCAGCACACTCTGGGCCTCACCCTGTGGCGACAAACCTGGCCGATGGCCATTGGCGTTCTCGCGCTGCTGGGCTTTCAACTGGTCGATAGCGCCTTCATTGCGCGCCTGGGCACGGCGCCGCTGGCGGCGCAGTCGTTCACCTTTCCGCTCTCGTTTTTGATCATCGGCGTGCAGGTCGGCATGGGAATTGCCATTGCCGCGCTGGTCTCTCGGGCGCTGGGGGCGGGCGAAGACGAGCGTGCACGGCGCCTGGGAAGTCTCGTACTGCTCGCCGGTGGCGGCGTCATCGGCGCGCTGTGCATTCTGCTCTGGTTGTTACAGACGCCTATTTTCACGCTTCTGGGCGCCGATGATACTGCACTTGGCTATATACGAACCTACTGGGGCCCGCAGCTTTTCTCTGCCTGGCTGGCCGCGCTGTTATACTTCGTTTACAGCCTTTTTCGCGCCCATGGCGATACTTACCTGCCCGGCAAGATGATGGTGCTCAGCAGTGCGGTCAACCTGGCGCTCGACCCGCTGCTGATCTTTGGCGCAGGCGACTGGCCCGGGCTTGGGCTTCCTGGTGCGGCCTGGGCGAGCGTCGTCGCCTTTGGCGTCGGGCTCGCGGTGATTAGCCGCAAACTGGCACGCCATCGGTGGCTGGCGTTCGACGGCATTGTTCTTGAAGCGCGAGCCTCCTGGCGACGTTTTATCGGTATAGCCGGGCCTGCGATGGTCAGCCAGTTAATGCCGCCGCTGGCCGCGATGCTGGCGATCACCGCGGTTGCTGGACTCGGCGATGTTCAGGTGGCGGCCTGGGGGTTGGCGAATCGGCTGGAAACCATGTCGCTGATGGTGATTCTCGCCATGACCATGTCGCTGCCGCCCTGGCTTGGCCGCTGCTATGGGGCGGGCGACTGGGCACAGATTCATCGGCTGATGCGCCTGGCGCTCAAGGTGGCGCTGGTGTGGCAGCTTGCCCTCGGCATCGTGCTGGCACTCGTTGCGCCCTGGGTGGCCGCGGCGCTGGCGGGTAACCCGGAGGTGCGCGAGGCGCTGACGCTTCTGATCCGCTTCATGCTGCCAAGCTATGCGCTGCTCGGCGTATGCATGCTGGTGGTGTCTGCAGGCAACGCGCTGGGCTGGCCGCTTCGGGCGATGCTCTTGTCCAGCGCGCGGCTGTTCGTGTTCTACCTGCCGTCTCTGTGGCTCGGGACGCTGCTTTTCGGCTGGGTGGGGCTGGCCGCCGGCGCCGCGATCGGCAACGTGATGGCCGGACTCGCCGCCTGGATCGTGCTGCGGCGCATACTGTCGCGCCCGCACCGCCAGGCGGCGCCTGCCGATATCAGGGATGACGCGCTTTCTGAAACGCGAAGTAGCTAAACAGTAGCGCCATGGCAAGATAGCCCATGACGAAGTCCGGTGCGGCGTTGAGCGCAAGCTTCGGTGCGTGCATCAGGCCAACGAACGAGAAGCCCGCCGCGACCAGCGCGAAGATGGCCGCCTTGCGAAAGCGGTGGTCGATGGCGCACACCGTCATCGCGCCGAGCAGAATGGCCATGAACATGGCGCCTTGGCCCATCACCACGATGGCCGAGGAGATACCGCTGACGACCTCTTCAGCGCCGCGGTTGAAGCGGGTCGAGACGTAGTTGGCGAAGTAGGGCAGCATGGCCAGCGCGACCGCCGGATAGTAGCGGGTGTCGTTGGCCTGGAACGCGGTGGTGATCATCGAAATGCCCACGAACACCAGGATGGGGGCGACCACGGAAACGGGAATGATCGCCGCGAGGGCGGCGATCAGCCCGAGCATGGTCGCCAGGCCATACACCGCGCCGTTGGCAATGCTGTAGCCGCGCCCGGCGCCCATCCACTTGGCGCCGACGGTAGCGATGTACACCGTGGTGGGAAACACGCCGCCGAACAGCGCGCCGATCATGGTGCCTGCGCCGTCCACCGCCTGACATTCGCGCACGTCGTATTTATCGCCGGCGGCTTCCATCGCCTCGACGTTGTTCATCGTCTCGATGGCGTTGTAAAGCGTGATGGGTAGCACCACGGTCAGCACCGCCAGCATCCCGCCGAACAGCAGCCCAAGCCCGTCCCACCAGGCCCAATTCGGCAGCAGCGGATAAAAGCCCAGATGCGTGAAGGCGTCACTAAAGCGCTCTCCACCGGCATCGCCGATCAGGTACGCCATCACCGTGCCCAGCACGATGGCAAACAGCGACGTGGGAAGTTTGAACGGCATGCTCACCCGGGCGATCAGCCCCACGATGGTAATGCCCAGCACCAGTAGCCCGATGACCGGCATCTCCAACGTCTTGAACAGCATTTCGCCGGCGATGAACGTGAGCGCCACGCCCGCCACCGCGCCGAGCATGGCCGCTCGCGGCAAATGGTGTTGCACGAAGCGCCCGACCAGGCTCACCAGCGCCTCGATGGCGCCGCTGATGAAACAGGCCGCCACCGCCACCTGCCAGGCGAGCGTGGCATCGCCGGTCAACTGCTTGGCCGGTAGCAGCACGCCGAAAAGAAAGACGAACATGACCGGCGTCGAGATACCGTAGGAGAGCGCGGTCACGTCGCTTCGCTGCTCCCGGTGGGCCAAGCGCGTCGCACTCCAGGCGTAGTAGAAGTTGCCCGCCATGACCGCGACCGCCGCCCCGGGCAGAACCTGCCCGAAGACGATCTCTGCGGGAAAGTCCATGCCCAGCATGGTGATCGCGATGATCACGAAGTTGGCAATGTTGTTTTGAAACAGCGCGAAAAACGCGTCGGTGTCTTCTTTTTTATACCAGGGATAGCGAAAGCCGTGGGCCGCCATGGAAAGCCTCGGAAATTTGACTGATCGGTCAGTTTTGATGATCGGAAACAAAAGCGCCCAGACGATTGTCTGGGCGCTTGTGAAGGTACTGCGTTACTCGTTGACGGCGGCGATCGCCTTGGCCAGATAGGGCAGGTTCTCCTGGGAGAAACCGGCCACGTTGGCCCGGCCCGAACGCACCATGTAGATGCCGAACTCGTCGCGCAGACGGTCGACCTGCTCCGGTGTCAGGCCGGTGTAGGAGAACATGCCACGCTGCTCGGCAACGCAAGCGTACTTGTCAGCGAGGCCATAAGGCCTGAGCGCTTCGACGAAATCGCGGCGCAGCGTATTGATGCGATCGCGCATTTCGGTCAGCTCTTCACGCCACATCTGGCAAAGCTCCGGATCGTGGAGAATTTCGCTGACGATGGCACCGCCGTGCGCCGGCGGATTGGAGTAGTTTTCGCGCGCAACGATGGCGACCTGAGAGCGCACGTTCTCCATCTGCTCTTCGTCCTTCGCCACCAGAATCAGCGCACCGGTACGCTCACAATAGATGCCGAAGTTCTTTGAGCAGGAGCTGGTGATGATCACCTCATCCAGGTTCTCTGCGAGAAGGCGTACGCCGTAAGCGTCCTCTTCCAGCCCTTCACCAAAGCCCTGGTAGGCGAAATCGACCAGCGGTAGAAGCTTGCGCTCTTTCACAATCTCGAGCACTTCCTGCCACTGCGCCTGGGAGAGATCGAAGCCGGTCGGGTTGTGACAGCACGCGTGCAGCACGACAACGTCCCCCTCGGGAATCTTCTTGAGCGCGTTGACCATGCCTTCGAAGTCTAGGCGGTTGTCCGGGTCGACGTAGGGGTACTTATGAAGCTCGATACCTGCCGAGGTGAAAATACCGTGGTGGTTCGGCCAGGTGGGGTCGCTGACCCAGATGCCCTTGCCCGGCATCTGGCCGGCGATGAAGTCTGCCGCCAGGCGCAGCGCGCCGGTGCCGCCGGGGGACTGGGTGGCGCTGGCGCGTTTCTGGCTCAGTACGCTCGAGTTTTCACCCAGTACGATCGGCAGCACGGCTTCACCGTAGGCGGGCGCGCCGTGAGAGCCAATGTAGGTTTTGGTCGTTTCGTTATTGAGCAGACGAGCCTCTGCTTCCTTGACGGCGCGCATGATCGGCGTATTGCCGTTGGCATCGCGATAAACGCCGACGCCCAAATCCACTTTCTGTGGGTTGGTGTCTTTTTTGAAAGCATCGATCAGTCCAAGAATGGCATCACCCGGGACCCGCTCAATATGCTCGAACATTGAAATGACTACCTCGTTAAGCGATGAATAATATGCAGCGCTTTATGATGCCATCGCGTTACGGGAACTGCCACACCGCTGGCCGGGTAATCGGTAAAAGAGTCGCCGTCTTGAGCGCCTTGGCTTCACTGGATGGAGTAAACGCAGTCTCGCCCGGTGTCCTTGGCGCGATAAAGCGCCTTGTCTGCGCGCTTCAAAAGTGTGGCGAGTCTCTCCTGCGAGCGGTACTCAGCGACCCCGATGCTGATGGTGACCTCCCCGGTGCCGGCGCCCAAATCGAGCTTCGCGATACTGTCGCGCACGCGCTCGGCAACGCGGTAACAGTGGCCAAGCGTTGTGCGTGGTGCCACCGCCACGAACTCTTCACCCCCCAGTCTTGCCAGCATGTCGCTGTCGCGCAAAAGCGCTCTGGTGCGCTCGGCCAACGCGCGCAGAATCTCATCGCCGTAGGCGTGACCAAACCGATCGTTGAAGCGTTTGAAGTGATCGACATCGATCATCATGATCGAAAAGGGGGTCGAGTCTTGCTCGCTGACCATGCTCAAGCGGTTGAGCTCCAGCATTAGCTTGCGGCGGTTGGGAAGCCCCGTCAGCACGTCGGTATGGCAGCGTTTCTCGAGGCGCTGCTCGTTCACCACCTGGCCTGTGATGTTCATCATCATGCCGTTGAAGCGAACGCCGTCGTCGGCGCGCACTGGTGACGCGCTAACGCCGATCCAGTAAGCCTTGCGAGAGGGATGGCAAAGCCGAAAACGGGTGGCCAACGGCACAAGCCAGCGCGCAGAGCGCTCGATGGCGGCACTCACCATCGGCCAGTGTTCGCCGGTGAGCTGTGCAATAGCCTCATTGGCGCTGTCGGTCAGTGCCGCGCGGTCCAGGTGGTCGAGTATGTCGCGATCGCCTTCCAGATAGGTAAAACGCAGGGTGCCATCTGGCGAGCGGTCGAGCTGAAATATGACCCCCGGCAGGCAGGGCAGAAGCGCTTCGGTGGTGGGCGCCGTCAAGGATGAATTGATCACGTACATGCGGTGTACCACATGGGAAACGTTGAAAAAATGAAAAATGAGCTGACAGGGTAGCGTGTTAACGACCGGGTTTCTGTAAGCCTTTACTGACATCGACCGTG
Organism: Halomonas sp. PAMB 3264; assembly: GCF_031954245.1. Lineage (NCBI taxonomy): Bacteria > Pseudomonadati > Pseudomonadota > Gammaproteobacteria > Oceanospirillales > Halomonadaceae > Halomonas > Halomonas sp. PAMB 3264. The sequence goes on along the minus strand of NZ_CP134866.1, from coordinate 2,110,404 downwards.
GATCTTTATATTTTATCGTCATAACCATGGCCGTTTTTAGTCACATAATTATTTAATGGTTGGCTAACGTTGACTGCGTTGAAACGATGTTCTGGGAGAATAACTGGCGGGTGTCGGGCAAGTTAACTACTGTTTTTAAATACCAACTTTGAAAATCAACAGATTCCTCAGGGACGCACCATGGCAGACGACACCAAGCTGGATCAACAACCCGCCGGTCAGCCCCGCGGCGGCAAGCTCAGCACCAGCGAGCTCTTCAAACATAACCGCGTTCGGGCCATTGCCGGTATTGCCGCCGTGGCCGTCGTTTGGGCCATCATGGCGCAGTCCAACGCCAATACCCATCGCGATCGTATCGACGTTTTGGAAAACGATTTGGCGACGTCCGAGCAGCAAAATCAGCGCTTGAGCCAGCGCGTTAGCGAAATCGAGCAGGCGGAAACCGACCTCGGCGCGATGCGCGAAGAGATTGCTTCGCTCGGGCAGCGCCAGGCGGAGGCCCAGCAAAGCGTGCAGCAGGCCGAGGAAGAGGCCCAAACGATTCAGTCGCGTCTCGAAGAACTTCAAAACCAGCGCGATTCGCTCGAAAAGGAAGTCGAGAGCCTCGAACAGGAGCTTCAAAACGCTCAGGAAAACATGCAGTCGCTGCGCGACGAGCGTGACGAGATCACCTCGACGCGTGATGAAGCGCAGTCGAATCTGGACCAGATCGAGCAGGCGCGTGAAAGCGCCGAAGAGGCCCGTCAGGAAGCGGAAACCGCGCGCCAGCAGGCCGAAGAGCAGCGTCAGCAGGTACTCGACGCGCAAAACGAAGCTCAGCAGCAGCTCGAGGAGCTCGAAAGCCAGGTGAGCGACGCCGAAGAGCGCCTCGCATCACTACAAGAAGAGATCGACAGTGCCCAGCAGGAGGTCGATCAGCTGGAAAGCGAGCGTGAAAGCGCAAGCAGCGAGCGCGATGATCTTCAGTCGGAAATCGATTCGCTCACCGAACAGCGCGATGAGCAGGCGCAGAGCCTGACACAGGTTCGCTCGGAAATGGACGATCTCATGGTGGCCCTGGATATGGGTCGCGAAGAGCTCTCAAACGTCGAAAGCGATATCGAAACGCGTGAGCAGCAGCTCGAGCGGCTGGAAAGTCAGCTCAGCGACTGGCGCGAAGAACTATCCGCGCTCGACGCTCGCCTTGAAGTCGACGACGCCAGCGAAGACGAGGTGCCCAATCTGGCTCCCAACGGCCAGCAGTCGAATCAGGGTGGTCAGAGTGGACAGAGCCAGTCGTCTCAGGGGGAGTCTGGTCAAGCCCAGAACCGTCAGGGCCAGGGGTCACAGGGCCAAAGCGGACAGAATGGTCAGAGCAGCGCGCAGAATCAGGGTGGACAGAGTCCGACTGGACAGAGCCCGACTGGTCAGAGCTCAAACCAGTCCGGCCAATCCAACGGCGCTTCTTCGCAGGACGATGAAGGCGAGGAGGAAACCGACGAGCAGAGTGCTGCCCAGTAAAGCGTTTTCCCTTGAACGGGCAGCCTTGAGAAGTCGCTACGCGGGTACGGCAAACGCCGTACCCGCTTTTTATCGTTTCGAGTTTATGAACCGGGCGCCAGCGCGTATGATTTAGCCACTTAAACGCTGTGCAAAGGAGCGTACAATGGATGGGATCAAGCACATAATCGCAGTAGCGTCCGGCAAGGGGGGCGTGGGGAAATCCACCGTCACCGTAAACCTGGCGCTGGCGCTCGCCGCCCAGGGGTATCGCGTTGGAGTGCTCGACGCCGATATCTATGGCCCAAGCCAAGCGCAAATGCTCGGTGTGGAAGAGGGCACGCGGCCTCAGCCTGCCGGTGAAAACGCGTTTATGCCGCTTCAGGCCCACGGGCTCAAGGCAATGTCGATGGCGTTTTTGGTCAATTCCCGCGATGCGATGGTGTGGCGTGGCCCGATGGTCGTTGGCGCCTTTCAGCAGATGCTCAATCAGACCCAGTGGGGCGAGCTCGACTTTCTGCTGATCGACATGCCGCCGGGCACCGGCGACATCCAGTTGACACTTGCCCAAAAGGTGCCGGTATCCGGCGCGGTGATCGTCACGACCCCCCAGGATATCGCGCTTCTGGATGCGCGCAAGGGCATCGAGATGTTTCGCAAGGTCAACGTGCCGGTGGTGGGCGTGGTCGAGAACATGAGCCTTTACAAGTGCGAAAGCTGTGGCCATGAGGCGGCCATTTTCGGTACTGGCGGCGGCGAGCGCATCGCTCAGGAGTACGCCACGAAAGTGTTGGGGCGCCTTCCGCTGGCGATGTCCATTCGCGAGCTGGCGGACTCCGGCAAGCCCACGGTGGTCTCGAGCCCCGAAAGCGACGAGAGCCAAACCTTTGCCGAAATCGCCCGCCAGGTGGCGGCTTCGGTGATGGGAACGCAACAAAGCGGCCCCACGATTTCCTTTAGCGAGTGATGAGCAGCAATGAGTATTCAGTCTGACAAGTGGATTCGCCGCATGGCGCAAAGTGACGCCATGATCGAGCCCTTCGAGCCGGGGCAGGTGCGCCACGTCAACGACCAGCGGGTCATCTCCTACGGCACATCGAGCTACGGCTACGACGTGCGCTGCTCCGACGAGTTCAAGGTCTTCACCAACATCCACTCGGCGATCGTCGACCCCAAGGCCTTCGATGACAAGAGCTTCGTCGACGTGAAGGGCGATGTCTGCATCATTCCGCCCAACTCCTTTGCGTTGGCGCGCACCGTGGAGTACTTCCGTATCCCGCGTAACGTGCTCACCATTTGCCTGGGGAAATCCACCTACGCGCGCTGCGGTATCATCGTCAACGTCACGCCCCTGGAGCCAGAGTGGGAGGGCCATGTGACGCTGGAGTTCTCCAACACCACCAATCTTCCGGCGAAGATTTACGCCCACGAAGGGGTGGCGCAGATGCTTTTTCTCGCCGCCGACGAGGAGTGTGAAACCTCCTACAAGGATCGGGGCGGCAAGTACATGGGCCAGCGCGGCGTGACGCTGCCACGTACCTGACCTCACAGGTCATCGCATCAACAGCCGCATAAAAAAAGCGCGCCCGGGAAGGCGCGCTTTTTGCTATCAAGGGAGCCGTCAAACGTCTTCGTCGAGCTCTTCGGCGGCGTCGTCATGAGACAGGCGCATCCCCTGGGGCGGTAGCGGCTGGCCGTCGATGGTGACCTTATCGCTTGAGTAGTTGAGCCGGCCCTGCAAAAACCACTGCACGGCAATGGGCAGAATCAGATGCTCGCGGGCGTGCACCTTGTCTTTTAGCCGCTGCTCATCGTCGTCTTCATCGATGCGACACTCGGCCTGCAGCACGACCGGGCCGCCGTCGAGCTCCTCGGTGACGAAGTGCACGCTACAGCCATGCAGATCGCGCCCGTCGGCCAGCGCCCGGGCGTGGGTGTTGAGCCCCTGGTAGTCAGGTAAAAGCGACGGGTGGATGTTGAGCATTCTGCCCAGAAAGCGCTGTACGAAGCGCGGCGTCAAAATGCGCATGAAGCCTGCCAGCACGATCAAATCCGGCTCGTGGCGCTCGATCACCTTGATCAGCGCGCCGTCATAGGCCTCGCGGCTTTCGTACTCGCGGTGGGGCAGCGCAACGGCTTCGATGCCGGCTTCGTGGGCGCGCTTGAGCCCGAACGCGGCGGGCTCGTTGGAGATCACCGCGACGATTTCGCCGCCCAACCGGTCGTGATTCTGGGCTTCGATCAGCGCTGCCAGGTTGCTGCCGCTGCCGGAAATAAGCACCACGATGCGGCGCTGATCGACCGGCTCTGGCGTCATGTCGTTGAGCGTGTCGCTTGTGTACTCGTTATCGCTCACTGGCTGGCCTCTCCCGCAGCCAGGTTCTCGAGAATCACCGCGTCCTCTTCGCGCTTGACGATTTCACCGATGCGGTAAACGGTTTCGCCCTGATCCTGCAAATAGCTCATCGCCTCGTCGGCCTGCGCCTGGGGCACGACTACCACCATGCCAATGCCGCAGTTGAGCACCCGGTGCATCTCCACTTCGCTGACGTTGCCCTTGGCCTGCAGCCAGTTGAAAACCTCCGGGCGCTTCCAGGTACTGACGTCGACCCGTGCGGCCAGGTGCTCCGGCAGTACGCGGGGGATGTTTTCCAACAGACCGCCGCCGGTGATGTGCGACAGCGCGTGAATCGCAAGCTCGCTTTCACGCAGCATGGAAAGCAGCGGCTTGACGTAGATGCGCGTCGGCGCCATCAGCGCATCGCCCAGCGGCTGGCCATCCAGCGGCTCATCGAGGGCAGACTCGCTGACCTCAAGAATCTTTCGAATCAGCGAGTAGCCGTTGGAGTGAGGGCCGGACGAGGCGAGGCCCAGCAGCACGTCGCCTTCGTCGACCTGGCTTCCGTCGAGAATCTCGGATTTTTCGACCACACCGACGCAGAAGCCGGCCAGGTCGTAGTCATTACCTTCGTACATGCCCGGCATTTCCGCGGTTTCACCGCCGACCAGCGCGCAGCCCGCTTGCTCGCAGCCGGTGCCGATGCCGGTCACTACGTCGGCGGCGATATCGACATCGAGCTTGCCCGTAGCGTAGTAGTCGAGAAACAGAAACGGCTCGGCGCCGGCAACGACCAGGTCGTTGACGCACATGGCGACAAGGTCGATGCCAATGGTGTCGTGCTTGCCAAGATCCATCGCCAGGCGCAGCTTGGTGCCCACGCCGTCGGTACCGGTGACCAACACCGGCTGACGGTAGCCCTCGGGCAGTTCGCAAAGCGCGCCGAAACCACCCAGACCGCCCATGACCTCGGGGCGCGTCGTGCGCTTGGCCACGTGCTTGATACGCTCTACCAGGGCGTTGCCGGCATCGATATCGACTCCGGCATCCTTGTAGCTAAGTGACGGGGAAGCCGGAGGAGGGGTTGTCTGGGTCATGACAGGTCCTTTGGAGCCTATGGCAGTACGGGATAGGAAGGGTCGCGGCCGCGGGCGGCCGATAATTCGGCGGATTGTACCATTTGGCATCGATTGCCGCATTGTCCTGTCGAGTTATCGTGCAAGACACGTTATCTTACAACGATAACATGACGTTATGTCGCGACAGGCGACCCTTTAAGGAGCGATTCGAGTATGCGCCACTCTACCTGGGCTGTGGTGTTTATCCTGCTGCTGGTGGGCCTTGTGTACCTGCTGGATTCGGTGCTGATGCCGTTCGTGGCAGGCATGATCCTCGCTTATCTGGTCGACCCTATCGCCAACAAACTCCAGCAGTGGGGCATGAAGCGCCCGCTGGCGGTGGCCAGCGTCTTCGTCGCGCTCTTTTTACTGCTGGCCGCGGCGCTGTTGATCCTGATTCCGCTGATCGTCTCGCAGATCAAGCAGCTTGGCGAGGCGCTGCCGGACATCTTCACCTGGGTCGAAAATCGCCTGGCACCCCAGGTGCTGGAGTGGACCGGCTATGACGTGCGCGCCGAACTTGGCAACGTGAGAGCCACGCTGTTGGAGAATTGGCGCGACGCCGGCGGTTATCTGGCCCAGGCGCTGGCGAGCATCGGCCGTTCCGGGGCGGCGTTCGTCACCTGGATCACCTACGTGGCGCTGATTCCCGTGGTCACGTTCTATTTGCTGCTCGACTGGGACCGCCTGCTGGCTAACATGGCGGATCTGGTGCCGCGCCACTACGCCCGCGATACCGCCAGACTCGCCAAACGCTGCGACGCGGTGCTGGCCGCATTCCTGCGCGGCCAGCTTCTGGTCATGCTAAGCCTTGGCGTGATCTACGCACTAGGACTTACGCTGATCGGGCTCAATTTCGGCCTTTTGATTGGCGTGGTGTCGGGTCTTGTCAGCATCGTGCCTTTTTTGGGGTTCATCGTTGGGCTGGGGGTGGCGCTGGTGGTCGCGTTTTTCCAGTTCGAAAGTTGGTGGGGGCTTGTTGGCGTACTGGCCGTGTTTAGCGTGGGTCAGGTAATGGAGAGCGTGGTACTACAGCCAAAGCTTTTGGGCGACAAGATCGGCCTGCATCCAGTGGCGGTGATCTTCGCCGTACTGGCCGGGGGCAGTCTTTTTGGACTGACTGGCGTACTATTGGCGCTACCCGCCGCGGCGGTCATCATGGTGCTTCTGCGCGAGGTGATCGAGCGGTATAAAAATAGCGAGCTGTACGGCGAGGCGAAGCTTACCGGCGCCAAGTCGCTCAACCGGCTCGATCACGACAGGGACAGGGAGATTCCATGAGCAGAGTGCCGGCTCAGCTGCCGCTGGGCGTCGGGCTTCGCGACGACGCCACCTTCGATAACTACTTCACATCCAGTGCCAATGCCTCACTTCTGACCTCGCTTGGCCGCCAGCTCGAGCCGGACGCGGAACCCTTCGTCTATCTATGGGGCTCGCCCGGTAGCGGGCGAAGCCACCTGTTGCAGGCCGCCTGCCACGCCGCCTCGGATCGTGACAAGCGCGCGCTCTATTTGCCGCTGGCGGATTTGGGGCACTTCCCGCCATTGATGCTCGAGGATATCGAACGCCTCGACCTGGTGGCGATCGACGATCTGGAGTGCGTGGTTGGACGCAAGCGCTGGGAAGAAGCGCTTTTCCATGCCTTCAACCGGCTGCGTGACGCAGGCAAAGGGCTAATCATCGCCGCCAGCGCTCCACCGCGCCAACTCAACGTGGCGCTGTCGGACTTGGCTTCACGACTGAGTTTCGGAGTGACGTATCACCTGCATTCGCTGGACGACGCGGACCGGCTGCAGGCATTGAAGCTGCGCGCCGGCGCCAGGGGAATGGAGCTTCCCGACGACGTGGCCCGCTATATTTTACACCGCGGCCCGCGGGAGCTTGGCGAGCTTTGCGCGGCGATCGAAACCCTCGACCAGGCGTCGCTATCGGCCAAGCGAAAATTGACGATTCCCTTCGTCAAATCGGCGCTTGGCTGGTAGCCGCCTTCAAGCAGCCGGGCGATTTTTTGCTAGGCGGTTTCCCGCATCGAGCTGGCCAGCTGCTGCGCTTTCTGCATATTTTCTTCGGTCAGCTTTTGGCTTTTTTGAAAGAAGTCGCGCTGAATCGATGTCATCTGATCGGCATTGCCCTTGAGGCGCTCGGCCAGCGTTTTAGCCACACGCTGCTGGCCTTCCATGTACTCGCGAAGCTCAGTGCTGTCCTTCACCTGCATCAGCTGGCGCGCCTGCTCCAGACCCAGGTCGACGTAGGCCTTTTGAGCGCTGAGCTGAGCGTTGACCAGCTTCTCTGAAGTATCCACGCCAAGCGAAACGAAGGCCTGCAAGGGGCCAAGAAAAAGCGAATGGAACTGCTCGTTGATCGGCGAGTGATTAAACGTTGCCATGATATTTCTCCCTGTAGTCATTTAAAACGCACAAGGCCCTGTTTACGCACCTTGTTCTTGCTCGCATTACGACGGTTTTCTACTGGTCATGCGAATGGCTGCTGGGAAGCTTAACAACGGTTTTTGTGCGCTGCAACATGAGCGCTTTCGAAGAGCCATGTAGGGGCTAGCCGAACGCACGAATGGCGTTATCAATCGGCTCGACGTTGTCGATAGCCGCTCCAGTGGCTAGGGTAAAGTGGGTAGTTTGCTAAACGCGTCAATGCCAGCCGAACGAGCGGCTCGCTCTTAAGGAGAAAACGTATGGAAACACGTATCGAGCGCGACAGCATGGGAGAGCTCGAGGTACCGGCAAGCGCGCTGTATGGCGCTCAAACCCAGCGGGCGATCAATAACTTTCCGGTATCGAACACGCCGATGCCCACCGCCTTCGTCCACGCGGTGGCCCGCATCAAGCTTGCCGCTGCGCGCAGCAACCTCTCGCTTGGCCACCTCGACGAGCCGCGCGCCCGCGCCATCGAGAAAGCCGCTCAGGCGGTGATCGACGGCGAGCACGACGACCAGTTCCCCATCGATGTCTACCAGACCGGCTCCGGCACCTCGACCAACATGAACGTCAACGAGGTGCTGGCGACCCTTGCCTCCCGTGAAGGCGTCGAGGTCACCCCCAACGATCACGTCAACATGGGGCAGTCGAGCAACGACGTCATCCCCAGCGCCATTCACGTCGCCGCCGCGATCGCCGTCAAGGAGTCGCTGCGCCCGGCACTGTTGACCCTGCGCGATGCGATCGACCAGCGTGCCGAGGAGCTCAAGAACGTCGTCAAGACCGGGCGCACCCACCTGATGGATGCCATGCCGCTGCGTATGGATCAGGAGCTTGGCGCGTGGTCGAGCCAGGTCGGCCAGGCCATCGAGCGTTTTGATAGCGCCATGACGCGCTTACAGCGCCTGGCCCAGGGCGGTACCGCCGTGGGCACCGGTATCAACGCGCCGGAAGGCTTTTCCGAGAAGATGGCCGAAGAGCTCAGCCGTCAGACCGGGCTTTCGTTTACGCCCAACGACAGCTTTTTCGCCAGTCTTTCGAGTCAGGACGCCGCCGTCGAACTTTCGGGCCAGCTCAAGGGGTTTGCCTGCGTAGTGATGAAGATCGCCAACGACCTTCGCTGGATGAACTCCGGGCCGCTCGCGGGGCTTGGGGAAATTGAACTCGAGGCGCTGCAGCCGGGAAGTTCCATCATGCCGGGTAAGGTGAATCCGGTGATTCCCGAATCCGCGGCCCAGGCAGCTGCCCAGGTGATCGGCCTCGATAGCGCTATCACCGTGGCCGGGCAAAGCGGTAACTTTCAGCTCAACGTCATGCTGCCGCTGGTGGCCTCGAATCTTCTAAGCTCAATCACGCTAATGAGCAATACCGCAAGCCTTCTGGCCACCCGCGCGATCGCCACCTTCAAGGTACGCGAGGATCATCTGCAGGAGCCGCTGGCGCGAAATCCCATCCTCGTGACCGCGCTCAACAGCACCATCGGCTACAACGCCGCCGCCGCGGTCGCCAAGAAGGCGTACCAGGCACGGCGGCCGATCATCGATGTGGCAGAGGAGGAGACCGATCTGGATCGCGAGACCCTCGAGCGACTGCTTGATCCGGCCGTGCTGACTAAAGGCGGCGTTCCGGAGTGAGCCAACGGGCAGGGCGGGTTACTTCTCCTGTTTCTCCGTCTTGCCCTCAACAATCGTCTCGTCGGCCTCTTCACGCTCCTCTTCGCTTGCATCCGGCGTTGGCTGCTCGTCCTGACGAGAAGGTCGATAGCAGAAGGTGGCGAGAATCGGGAAGTGGTCCGAGCCAAATCCTTCCAGTCGATGCATGTCGACCAAAGTGAAGTGCTCGGTGACGAAAATATGGTCCAGCGGCCAGCGCATGAACGGATAGTTGGCATGAAAGGTGCTGAACATGCCGCGCCCGCGGCGTGGGTCGAGCATGCCGCCTACGCGACAGAAGCGCCGCGTGGTACGCGACCAGGCGACATCGTTGAGATCCCCCGCGACCAGGGAGGGTTTCGGATCTTCGTGGATGTGTTTACCTACCCATAAAAGTTCGGCATCGCGCCATAATGACTTGTCACTTTCGCTGGGGGCAGGTGGGCGTGGGTGAACTGCGTAAAGGCGTATCCGCGCGCCGCTTGCCAGCGTAACGTAAGTGTGCACCGACGGAATGTCGTCCTGGATCAGCCATTTGACTTCGGTGTCGGTCAATTCGAGGCGCGAATAGAGGTGCATGCCGTAAAGATTGTCCAGCGGTACTCGAACGCTATATGGCCATCTTTCGTTCAGGGCAGCGTCGAGCTGGTCGCCCCACCACTGATCCGATTCAAGCGTTAAAACGATGTCCGGCTGATTCGTTTCGATCAACTCGATCAGACCCTTGGCATTGCGGTTGGGCGTCAGCACGTTGGAGACCAACAACTTGAGGGTTTGATCTTCAGGCGGGTTTTTTGCGTTTTGAACCTCAAGAGGCCAGAGTTTCGTCCAGGGCAGTATGTAGCCGACCTGCACGAACAGGGCGATCAGCGAGAAAATGCCGGCGACGGAGCGCCAATGGCCGGGGTCGAGCAGGAAATAAACGGCCAAGGCGTTTAAAAGGGCGGCGATGGCGATTTGAACACGGGGAAATTCGAAGCTGCGAACAAGCCACCATCGCAGACGAATGTGCGGGACCGCCGTGACCAGCAGCAAGAGCAGCGAAATGCCGCCCAACAAGAGCTCAGGCAAACCAGCCTCCTTAACATGGGATAAACAATACACGAGTAAGCTTAGCTGGCTGTCGAAAGACGTGTCGATGTAAAAGAGAACTTTCTTTTCAACACTCTATAAAAAAGCGTTCGATAAAAAAACGGTTGCAATTACGCCGTGAAAAGATAGAATACGCACCGCACTGAAGGACCATAGCTCAGTTGGTTAGAGCGCCACGTTGACATCGTGGAGGTCGGCGGTTCAAATCCGCCTGGTCCTACCATCTGCCGCTTTCAGGCAGTGAATCGGTGAATAGTGAAGGACCATAGCTCAGTTGGTTAGAGCGCCACGTTGACATCGTGGAGGTCGGCGGTTCAAATCCGCCTGGTCCTACCAGAATTCAAAAACGCCCCGGCCTTTTGGTCGGGGCGTTTTGCGTTGCGTGGAAAGTAAAACCGTCAGGCCGCGCTGCCGGGCAGGGGCAGGTCGGTGCGCGCGATGAACGTCGCGACCAGTGACTCGATGCCGGCTTGATCTTCCTGGCTGAAGCGAGCGGGCTCTGGGCTATCGATATCGAGTACGCCCCACACCTTGCCACCGACCACGATGGGGACGACCAGCTCCGCGTTCGAGGCGGCGTCGCAGGCGATGTGATCCGCCACGGCGTGCACGTCGTCGACCCGCTGGGTCGTTTGAGTACGCGCTGCTGCCCCGCACACGCCCTTGCTGAAGGGTATCGGGTTGCAGGCGGGCTTGCCTTGAAACGGGCCCAGACTCAAAAGTTCGGGCGTTTGCTGCAAATAAAAGCCGACCCAATTGAGTGAGTCGAGCGCTTCCATGATGAAGGCGCAGGTCTGAGCGGTATTGGTCAGCCAGTCGCGGGTGTCGAGCAGCGACTCGAGCTGGCGATTCAACAGTGCGTAGTCGGCGCAGGCCATGGGCGGGCCTCCTTGATCTCTTGAAATGAAACAGGTCGGCCATAAAGGCCGACCTGCTGAATGCCCGGTCTCATGAGGCCGGTTTGTCATTGCCGTGAGCGGTTATTCGGTCCAGCCGGGTACCGCGCCGCCCTGGAACAGCTCCTCGGCTTTTTCGATCACTTCATCGCGCTGGTAGGCGTCGACGAGCTGCTGGATCTCTTCTCGCTCCTCGTCACCGCTTCTTACCGCGATCAGGTTGACGTAGGGCGACTCTGCACCTTCGCGCACCAGCGCATCGTCCAGGTTCAGGCCTGCCGGCTGGGCGAAGGTGTTGTTGATGAACGCCATGTCGACGTCCGGCAGAATGCGCGGAAGCTGAGCGGCTTCGATTTCGCGGAAGCGAAAATCGCGCGGGTTCTCGGCGATGTCGATCGGCGTCGCTTCCAGGTTCTCCGGGTCGTTGAGCGTGATCAGGCCTTCGTTATGCATCAGAATCAGCGAGCGGCCTTCGTTGGTCGGATCGTTGGGCAGCGCGATCTGGGCGCCGTTCGGCAGCTCATCGAGGCTCTCGTACTTCTCCGAGTAGGCGCCAATCGGGTAGACGAAGGTGTAGCCGGCGGCGACCAGGTCGTAGCCGCGGTCACTGTTCATCGTTTCGAGGTAGGGCGCGTGCTGGTAAGCGTTGGCGTCCAGGCTACCGTCGGCAAGAGCGGCGTTCGGCGTGACGTAGTCGGTGAACTCGATGATCTCGACGTCGAGGTTGTACTCATCCTTGGCGATACGCGCGGCAACCTGCATCACTTCGGTTTCCGGGCCGGCCACGGTACCCATTTTGATGCTTTTGGCTTCCTGCGCGTTGGCGACGTTGATCGCCAGGGCCAGCGCGGTCAAACCGCCGAGTAGCTGCTTTTGCATGATGTCTCTCCTGTTAACGGGCGTAACGATTCTAACGTAATGGGTATTATAGCAATAAAAAACCGGCCCATAATGCTTTCGAGTTATATATGTGCCATGCCGGCCGATTTCAAGGCGCTATTTACGGTCGCTCTTGCGCACCAGATAGTCGCCCAGGCTCTGAAAACCCTGCACCATGACCACCAGCACGACCACCGTGACCAGCATGATGGTGGGGTTGAAGCGATTGTAGCCGTAGCGAATGCCCAAATCCCCCAGCCCGCCGCCACCGACCGCGCCGGCCATCGCGGAGTAGCTCACCAGCGTCACTACGGTAATGGTGAGGCCGGTGATGATGCCGCCGCGCGCCTCGGGGATCAGCACCTTGCAGATGATCTGCCAAGGGGTGGCGCCCATCGCCTGGGCGGATTCGACCAACCCGGGCGAGATTTCGTTGAGTGCGCCTTCGATCAGGCGTGCCACGAACGGAATCGCCGCGATGGTTAGCGGCACCGAGGCGGCGTTGATGCCGATCGAGGTGCCCACCAGCATGCGCGTGAACGGAATGATGGCGACCATCAGAATGATGAAGGGGATCGAGCGGCCGATGTTGGTGACAAGGCTCAGCACCTGGTTGAGCACCGGCATCGCCATAATCTGGCGCGGGCGGGTCACGTAGAGCAGCACGCCGAGTGGCAGACCTAAAAGCGTCGCGATGACCCCGGAGACCGCGACCATATAGAGCGTATCGAGCGTGGCCTGGAGAACAAGATCAAACATCGCGCTGGACATAGCCTAGTACCTCTACCTGTAGTTGATGCGCTTGAAGATACGCCATGGCTTGTTGGGTCTGCTCGGGGCTTCCCAAAAGCTCGGCGATCATCAGCCCCAGCGTGCGCTCCTGAATGGATTCGACCTTGGCCTGCAGAATGCTGACATCGACACTGCACTCGCGGGCGAGGCGCGAAATGAGCGGCGTGGAAACCGCATCGCCCGAGAACGTCAGACGCACGACCGGATGGCTCTGCGGCCCCTGGGTGTCGGAGAGTCTTGCGATCAGCTCCTTGGGCGGGCTGAGCTGCAAGAAGTCGTTGAGAAACTCGCGGCCGAGCCGCGTACTGGGGGCAGTGAAAAAGTCGCCGACATCGGCGTCCTCGACCAGCTCGCCGCCGGAGATCAGGCTGACCCGGTGGCAGATCGACTTCACCACCTCCATTTCATGGGTGATCAGCAGAATCGTGATGCCAAGTTTTTGGTTGATATCGCGCAGAAGCTCGAGAATCGAGCTGGTCGTTTGCGGGTCGAGCGCCGAGGTCGCCTCGTCGCACAACAGCACCTGGGGGTTGCTCGCCAGCGCCCGGGCGATCGCCACGCGCTGCTTCTGGCCGCCGGAGAGCTGGGCGGGGTACATGCGAGCCTTGTCGACGAGTCCCACCATTTCCAAAAGCGGCGTGACGCGCGTTTTGATATCGGCGCGCTTTTGACCCATCAGTTCCAGGGGCAGGGCGACGTTGTCGAAGACCGTGCGCGTGGTCAGCAGGTTGAAGTGCTGAAAGATCATGCCGATGCGGTGGCGAGTGCGGTTGAGCTCACGCCGCTTGAGGGTGGTGATGTCGCGGCCGTCGAGTGAAACGCGGCCTTCACTCGGGCGCTCGAGCAGGTTGACGCAGCGAATCAGCGTCGACTTGCCAGCGCCGGAAAGCCCGATCACGCCGTGAATGGCGCCTCTTGGAACGGTGAGATTGACGTTCTTGAGGGCGTGGACCGCGCGGGGGCCGCTGCCGAAGGTTTTACTGACGTTACTAAGTTCGATCATGGCGTCTGCCTTTATGTGAGGCCGAAGACGGGAAGTGGCGGGGTTAAAAAAAGGGTTAAAACAAAGGGGCTAAAACAGAAAAGCCACCCCGACGGGTGGCCATCAATGCTGGGCTCGCCCTTTTAGCTGCACTTCACCGCCGTTGGCTGGTGGACGCCCGCAATCCGGGTATAAATCGGCGTCTATCGTCGTTGCGGCGAAAGTCTAAATAGCCCCCGGCGGGTTGTCAACGTAGACCAGGTGCCAAGCGGTGACTGACAAAATCGGTCGCGATCGGCGCACGGGCAAGCGTTTTGAGTGCCGTTATCGCGCATTCAGCAGGAATGCGCTATTGCCAACAATCGATACAAACGCACTTTGGCCTGGCCGGCTTAAAAGGCGATAATGACGCTTTAATCCCGGCCCTCGATGGTCGGGCGCCAATCAGGGGGAGTGATGTTTACAGGTATCGTGCAGGGAGTCGCTCGCGTGGTCGAAGTGCGCGAGCTCAAGGAGTTTCGAACCCACGTGGTGGCGCTCGAGGCGCCGCTCAACGAAGGGCTCGAGCTCGGGGCGTCGGTATCGCATAACGGCGTATGTCTGACCGTCACCGCAATCGACGGCGAGCGGGTCAGCTTCGATTTGATGCGCGAAACGCTCAGGCTGACCAATCTTGGTGCGCTTGGGGTCGGCGACTGCGTTAATATAGAGCGCGCCGCGCGCTTTGGTGATGAGATCGGCGGCCATTCGATGTCCGGTCACATCATCAGCATGGCGGACGTGGTGGCCATTGATGAAGCGCCCAACAACCGCCGGCTCTGGTTCTCGATGCCCGCAAGTTTCGGGCGTTTCGTGTTCGAGAAGGGCTATATCGGCGTCGACGGTATCAGCCTTACCGTGGGCGACGTTCGTCCGGCCGGCGAGCGTGTGGAGTTCAGCGTCAACCTGATTCCCGAGACGCTCGAGCGCACGGTGTTGGGTGAGCGCCTACCGGGGTCTCGGGTGAATATCGAAATCGACCCGCAAACCCAGGTCATCGTCGAAACCGTCGAGCGGGTGCTGGCAGCGCGCGGGTGAGCCCGACGTAGCGCAGGGGCACACGGCGTTGGTCGGGCCGGTTTGACCGAACGGTTAATACATGGCCTGAAGCTTGCTAGACAGTGAGTGGCAACGAAACGGCGGGCTTGCCCGCACTCATGAGCGGCGCACTACCGGCTCGCATCGGTTTGGGGCTTTCGGTAGACTGTGCGGCTTTTCTTGGCAAAGGGCGCAGGGATCACAACGATATGAAGGGTCTGGATAACTATTTCAAGCTCACCGAGCAAAACACCAGTGTCAAAACCGAGGTGATCGCGGGCATCACCACGTTTTTGACCATGGCCTACATCATCTTCGTCAATCCGAGCATCCTGTCGGAAGCGGGGATGGACTACGGCGCGGTGTTCGTGGCGACCTGTGTCGCCGCCGCCATCGGCTGTTTCGTGATGGGGCTCTGGGCCAACTACCCCATCGCCCAGGCGCCGGGCATGGGCCTCAACGCCTTCTTCACCTACGGCGTGGTACTGGGAATGGGCTACACCTGGGAGGCGGCGCTCGGCGCGGTGTTCCTTTCAGGCTTGACCTTCTTTTTGCTGAGTATCTTCAAGATTCGCGAGTGGATCATCAACTCCATTCCGATGTCTTTGCGCCTCGGTATCGCGGCGGGTATCGGACTGTTTCTGGCCATGATCGCGCTCAAGAACGCCGGTATCGTGGTGGAAAACCCGGCAACGCTGGTGTCGCTGGGCGATTTGACCCAGCCCTCCGCCATCTACGCGATGGTGGGCTTTTTCGTGATCACCGCTCTTGCTTATCGAAACGTCACCGGCGCGGTGATGATCGGGATTCTCGGTGTGACCGTAGTCTCGATGGCGCTTGGTCATAATCAGTACGGCGGGTTGATGTCGATGCCGCCGTCCATTGCGCCGACCTTCATGGCGATGGATCTGGCGGGCGCGCTGGACGTGGCGATGCTCAGCGTCATCTTCGCCTTTCTGTTCGTCGATTTGTTCGACACCTCCGGCACCCTGGTCGGCGTTGCCCACCGCGGCAAGCTTCTGGACAAGGACGGCAAACTTCCGCGCATCGGTCGCGCGATGATGGCGGACAGCACCGCGTCCATGTCCGGCGCGGTACTCGGCACCTCGACCACGACGAGCTACATCGAATCCACCGCGGGCATCGCCTCCGGCGGGCGCACGGGCCTCACCGCCGTGGTGGTTGGTGTGTTGTTCTTGATCAGTCTGTTCTTCGCCCCGCTCGCCGGCTCGATTCCCACCTACGCCACCGCCGGCGCGCTTTTATACGTAGCGGTGCTGATGGCGGGAAGCCTGGCCCATGCCAACTGGGACGATGCCACCGACGCAGCCCCCGTGCTGATCGCCGCGCTCGCCATGCCGCTTACGTTCTCCATCGCCGACGGCATCGCGCTTGGGTTCATCAGCTTCGTGGGCATCAAAGTGCTCTCCGGGCGCTTTGCGGATCTCAATCCGGCGGTGGTCGTGCTGGGGATTCTGTTCGCAGTTAAATTCTTCTTTTTCGGCTAGGCAGGCGCCTGGCCTTTTACCAACCCATGAGAGACGCGATGAGCATCTACGGCGACTACATCAAGTCCGTTATTCGCACGGTTCCCGACTGGCCTGAACAGGGCGTCAATTTTCGCGACATTACCCCTTTGCTACAAAACAGCTCGGCTTTTCGTAAACTGATCGATAGCTTCGTGCACCGCTATCAGGACATGGATCTGGATGCCATCGCAGCGATCGATGCGCGCGGTTTCATCATCGGCGCGCCGCTGGCCTACGAGCTTGGCTGCAGCTTCGTGCCGGTACGCAAGAAGGGCAAACTGCCGTTCAAGACCATCAGCGAAACCTATACGCTGGAGTACGGTCACTCCGAAGTGGAGCTTCACGCCGATGCCTTCGAACAGCAGGATCGCATTCTGCTGATGGACGATCTGATCGCCACCGGCGGTACCATGCTCGCCGCCGCCAACCTGATCCAAAGAAGCGGTGGTCAGGTCGTGGAAACCTCGACGATCATCGATCTGCCGGAGCTTGGTGGCTCGCAAAAGATTCGCGACGCAGGCTTTAGCGTATTCGCGGTATGTTCCTTCAACGAAGACGAGTGACGCCCCCATGAGCAGCGAACGTTACCATCAGCATTTCACGGTTTCCTGGGACCAGCTTCACCGCGACGTGCGCGCCCTGTGCCATCAGCTCATCGAGCGCGACTTCAAGGGGATCGTTGCGATCACTCGGGGTGGGCTGATTCCTGCCGCGCTCATCGCCCGCGAGCTCAACATTCGCCTGATCGATACGGTCTGCATCAAAAGCTATGACCACATGGATCAGGGCGGGCTTGGTGTATTGAAAGGCGTCGATCATGACGGCGATGGTTGGCTTCTGGTCGACGACCTGGTCGATACTGGCAAGACCGCTCGCGCGGTGCGCGAAATGCTGCCCAAGGCGCACTTCGTCACCATTTACGCCAAGCCCGACGGCCGTCCGCTGGTCGATCAATACCTGACCGAAGTCGGCCAAAACTGTTGGATCCAGTTTCCCTGGGACATGGGCGTTGCCTATGTCGAGCCGCTCGCCGACCAAATCAAAAAGTGAGATGAGATGACCGACCCTTTACCGACAGAGTGGAGTCAGTGGCTGGGCCAGGAGTTTCAGGCCGATTACATGGCCTCGCTCAAGGCGTTTCTGGCCGAAGAGAAAGCGGCGAAAAAGGTGATTTACCCGCACTCCTCGAACTGGTTTCGTGCCTTCGAGCTGACGCCGCTTTCACAGGTAAAGGTCGTTATTCTGGGTCAGGACCCGTATCACGGGCCCAATCAGGCCCATGGGCTCTGCTTTTCGGTCATGCCTGGCGTGCCGGTGCCGCCGTCGCTGGTCAATATTTACAAAGAGCTTGAAAGCGACGTCGGCTTTACGCCGGTCAACCACGGCTTTCTGGAAGACTGGGCAAAACAGGGCGTGCTGCTTTTGAACACCGCCTTGACCGTCGAGCGCGGTAATGCCGCCTCGCATCGCGGCAAGGGGTGGGAGGGTTTCACCGACGCGGCAATCAAAACGGTGAGTGAGCACGCCGAGCCGTGCGTTTTCCTGCTGTGGGGTAGTCACGCCCGACAGAAGAAAGCGCTGATCGATCAGTCGCGGCATTTGATTCTGGAATCACCGCACCCGTCGCCGCTGTCGGCCCATCGCGGTTTTCTGGGGAATCGTCATTTCTCCCAGGCCAATCGTTTCCTGGAAGAGCAGGGGCGCGCGCCGATCACCTGGCAATTGCCCGCGACCCCTTAACCTTGCCCCCGGTTGCGGGTAGAATAGCGCGCAATTTTGCGCCGGCCGGGCGCTTTTAACCCTGCAGTGAGGTAGTTCCATGAGTGTTTACGCCATTAATCATCCGCTCGTCCAGCACAAGTTGGGCCTCATGCGGGAAGGAGGTCTGAGCACCAAGAGCTTTCGCGAACTGGCAGGGGAAGTGGCCAAACTGCTGACCTACGAAGCGACCAAGGATCTCGAGATCGAGGATCACGAGATCGAGGGCTGGAACGGCGAGCGCATCAAGACCCAGCGCTTGAAGGGCAAGAAGGTCACCGTCGTGCCGATTCTGCGCGCAGGCCTTGGCATGCTCGAAGGTGTCACCGACCTGATCCCGAGCGCCCGGGTCAGCGTGGTCGGGCTTTATCGCGATGAAGAGACGCTCCAGCCGGTACCCTATTTTTCCAAGTTCGCCAACGATATCGAAGAGCGTATGGCGATCGTCATCGACCCGATGCTCGCCACCGGCGGCTCGATGATCGCCACGCTCGACATGCTGCGCGAGCGCGGCTGCGAAAGCATGAAAGTGATCGTGCTGGTCGCTGCGCCGGAAGGAATCGAGCGCGTGCGCGAGGCGCACCCGGATATCGATATCTACACCGCCTCCGTCGATGAGCGCCTGGACGAGAACGGCTATATCGTGCCGGGGTTGGGCGACGCCGGCGACAAGATCTTCGGAACGCGCTGATCGCGTTTTATACCGTGCCCCTTGCGCTTTGCGCCGGGGGCTTTTTTTTGGGTGGCCACTATGAGCCGCCCGCATCGCAACTGATAACGCCGGTGCCCGTTGGGTACCCAGAGTACGTTAAGGAACGTGATATGAGTACCGCTTCATCCCGTGAGTCCTGGCCCAGAACGCTTCTGACCGGCGCCCAGATGCTCTTCGTGGCCTTTGGCGCGCTGGTGCTGGTGCCGCTTTTGACCGGTCTTGACCCGAGTGTGGCGCTGTTCACCGCCGGCGTGGGTACGCTGGTCTTTCACGGCGTGACCCGTCAAAGCGTGCCGGTGTTTCTGGCGTCATCCTTTGCCTTCATTGCGCCGATTCAAGGCTCGATTGCCCACTTTGGCGTCTCGGCGACGCTTGGCGGGCTGATCGCCGCGGGTCTTGTTTATACCGTTATCTCGCAAATCGTTCGTCTAAAAGGGGTGGGGTGGCTGAATCGACTGCTGCCGCCGGTCGTGGTGGGGCCGGTGATCATGGTGATCGGCCTTGCCCTGGCACCGACGGCGGTGAGTATGGCGGTGGGGGATACCAGCGATAACATCGGCTACGGTCAAGCGATCTTTCTCTCCATGGCGAGCCTTTTCGTCACCCTGGTGCTGGCGGTGTTCGGTCGCGGGCTTCTACGCCTGGTGCCGATCATGGGTGGGGTCGTCACCGGCTATACGCTGGCGCTGATCATGGGCGTGGTCGACTTCACGCCCATCCGCGAGGCGGCCTGGCTGTCGGTACCGGCCTTCACCGCGCCGAGCTTTCACTGGGCGGCGATTCTGTTCATGATTCCCGTGGCGATCGCCCCGGCGGTCGAGCATATTGGCGACATGGTGGCGATCGGCTCGGTCACGCGGCAAAACTATCTGGAAAAGCCCGGCCTGCATCGCACGCTGTTGGGCGACGGCCTGGCCACCATGGTGGCGGCGCTGTTCGGCGGCCCGCCCAACACGACCTACTCGGAAGTCACTGGCGCCGTCACGCTCACCCGCGCGTTCAACCCGATCTACATGATCGTCGCCGCCGTGCTGGCGATTCTGCTGGCCTTTATCAGCAAGCTCGGCGCGCTTTTACTCACCATTCCCGGCCCGGTCATGGGCGGCATCATGACGCTGCTGTTCGGTTCGATCGCGGTGGTGGGCATGAACACCCTGGTGCGCGCGGGGCAGTCGCTGACCGAGCCGCGCAACCTGGTCGTGGTGTCACTGATCCTGGTATTCGGTATTGGCGGCATGCAGTTTGGCGGCGGCCAGTTCACCCTTCAGGGCGTTAGCCTGGCCGCGCTGGTCGGTATCGTGCTTAATGCCATTCTTCCCCCGGAAAAAGAGCTCGCCTAGGCGGGCGTGGAGATGCTCTTGCAACCCATCAGTGCGCCGTTTCCGGTGCTGGGCGTGGCGGCCTGGAGCGGAACGGGCAAGACAACGCTTCTGACCGAACTTTTGCCGCGCCTTAAAAAGGCCGGCCTGAACGTGGGTGTGATCAAGCACGCCCACCACGCCTTCGATATCGACAAGCCCGGTAAGGATAGTTACCGGCTTCGCGAGGCCGGCGCCGCGCCGATGCTGGTGGCATCCAACCAGCGCTACGCGCTGATGCAGGAGACGCCGGCGCAGAGGCAAGCCGGCCAGGAAGGGCCCGATCTTTTACACCTGCTGTCACTCATGGCGGCACACCGGCCGGACCTGGTCATCGTCGAGGGTTTCAAGACCTGGCCGCTTTCCAAGCTCGTGCTCTACCGCGATGGCATTGGCGATGAGTCGATTATACAAAGCGACAACGTGGTGGCGGTGGCGCTCAAGGGCGAAGCCCCCGAGCGGCTTGACGCTTCTATCCCGCAGCTAAACCTTGATAACATCGACGAGATCGCGCGCTGGGTACTCGAATGGACCCGCGCGCACCGTGACGAGAGCACCCAATGACCAGGGATAACGACATGCAGCTGACGCATCTGAACGCCCAGGGCGAAGCCAATATGGTGGATATCGCCGATAAAGAGGAGTCCCGCCGGGAAGCGGTGGCGTCAGGGCGCATCGTCATGGCGCTGGCTACGCTCAAGCTCTTGAGCGACGGCGAGCTTCCCAAGGGCGATGTGCTGGCCACGGCGCGTATCGCCGGTATTCAGGCAGCCAAGCGCACCTCTGAACTGATTCCGCTGTGTCACTCGCTGTCGCTGAGCAAGGTGAGCGTCGACTTTACGCTCGATTTCGACACCGGCGCGGTGAATGTCGAGGCGCTTTGCCGGCTCAGCGGGCGTACCGGTGTCGAAATGGAGGCGCTAACCGCGGTGTCGGTGGCGTGCCTGACGCTTTACGACATGTGCAAGGCGGTCGACAAGGAGATGCGCATCGAGGCGATCCAGCTCGAGAGCAAGCAGGGTGGGGTGCGCGGCGACTACCAGCGCCAGAATGGGCCGATCGTCACCGGTGAGGGTAACCCGGGCGAGGTGAGCGTGGGCGAGCGCTGTAGCGTGTCGCCCTGCGTACGGGTCAAGTTTCTGGCCGAGCTGCGTGAGCAGGTCGGCGAAAGTGATCTATCGCTGTCGCTTTCTGATCTCGAAAGCCGCGACGTGGCCGGGCTCAAGGCGTACCTGAAGGCGCGCGACGCGAGCTTTTCCGCACTGGCGGACAAGCGCACGCTCTGCGCCGTCAACCAGGTGATGGCCAACGATAGCGCGCCAATCACCGATAAAGACGAGATCGCCTTTTTCCCGCCAGTTACCGGAGGCTGAATGCTGACGCCTTCATCTGAGCAAGCGCTCGCTTCGGGCGCGGATACGCCGCCTATTTACATCCGCGTGCAGCAGGAGGCCTTCGTTTTTGATGAGGGCTACGAGGCGCTCATCGAACATCGTCAGGATGTCGGGGCGCTGGTGAGCTTCACCGGCCTCGTGCGCGATTTCAACGAAACGCCGGACGTCACGGGGCTGACGCTCGAGCACTATCCGGGCATGACCGAAAAGGCGCTCACCGATATCGCGGTGGAGGCCGCTTCGCGCTGGGCGCTCAAAGGCGTGGTGATTGTGCACCGGGTCGGGCATCTGCGCCCGGGGGATCCGATCGTACAAGTGGTGGTGGCCAGCGCTCACCGGCGCGACGCCTTCAGTGCCTGCGACTTCATCATGGATATTCTCAAGACCCGCGCACCCTTCTGGAAAAAGGAGCACTCGCGCCAGGGCGATTACTGGGTCAAGGAGCGCGCCACCGATTTTGACGATGCCGCGCGCTGGTAGGAGGCGATCAAGGAGGGCGCTCGTAGACGCGTGTAAGGGGCTACCCGGCTCAAGCGCCGGGCGGCTCGGTCGCCATGATCTGAAGGTGCACCTCCGGCAGATGCTGGCAGTGGTGTCCCAGCCAGCGAACCAGCCCCGGCGTCAGTGCTTCTCTGAGTTCGGCGAGGGAGTCGACTTCGATTTCGTCGAGCCGCTCGTCGAGCCAATCGCTAAAGCTCTCTTCGTCGATGGGGCTGGCGCCACTGGCGTCGAGCATCAAACGCCCGATACGCTGCCAGCCGGTCTCAGAAGCGCATACCGGCAGTGCCAGAAACAGCGTGCCGCGCCGCGCGCCGCTCGACTGGCCGTCCGCAAGCCCGGGGTGGCGCGTCACGCTGTTTTGATCCACCACCTGGGGCAACTGCGGGTGGCGCGCCTCAACGCGTAACCCTTCGTTATCCAGACACAGCATATCGCCATTGACCGGGGCCAGCGGCGCCTTGATGCCGAGCTCTTGCGCCAGCGCCTGGTGCGCCTGCTGATGCACCGTTTCGCCGTGAACCGGCAGCAGCGCGGTGGGCCGAACCCAGCGGTAGAGCGTTTTGAGCTCCTCCTGGGCGGGATGGCCGGTGGCGTGAAGCTCCGGGTGGTTGTTCTCGTCGAAAAGCTGAACGCCGAGCTGAGTGAAACGCTTCTTGAGCGCCGCGATCGGGCGCTCGTTGCCGGGAATCGCCTTGGCGGAAAAAATGACGTTATCGCCGGCTTCCAGGTCCATGAACGGGTGGCGGCCCTGGGCCAGGCGCTGGAGCGCGGCGCGCGGCTCGCCCTGGCTTCCGGTGGCGATCACCACCACTTCGTCCGGCGGCAGATAGCCCAGGTCCTGGGGCGGCACCAGCGGCGGAAAATCGTCGAGATAGCCAAGACCGCGGGCCACACCGACCATGCGCTCCATCGAGCGGCCCATCAGGCTCACACGGCGCCCGCTTTGGGCCGCCGCCTGGCCGATCGCCCACACACGCGCCAGATTGCTGGCAAAGCAGGAGACCACCACGCGCCCGGTACAGGCCTTGAGCGTTTGCGTCAGCGCGTTGGCCACCGAACCTTCGCTGCCGGCACTGCCCGGAAGCGGCGCGTTGGTCGAATCACCCACCACCAGATCCAGCGGTGCCAGCGCCTGAAAGTGCGCCGGGTCGACGCTCGGCCCGATCAAAGGCGTCGGGTCGAGCTTCCAGTCGCCGGTGTGCAATACCCGGTAGCCGCCGGCGAGCATAATGATCGCGCAGCTCTCGGGAATCGAGTGGGTCATCAGTAAATAGCGCAGCGTGAACGGGCCCTCTTCGAGGGCATCGTTGGGCTCGATCACGCGAATCGCGGCGCTTGAAAGATTGTGTTCGGCAAACTTGTGACGGAGTAACCCGGCGGCCAGGGGCGTGGCGTAGATCGGGCACTGCCATTTGGGCCAAAGCCAGGCGACCGCGCCGATGTGATCCTCATGGCCATGGGTGATGTAGAGCGCTTTAGGGGTAATCTCAAGCTCGGCCAGCGTATCGGTGCTGGGCACCTGTAGCGGAGCGCTGGGAAGATCCTGTCGAATCATCATCCCGCAATCAATGGCGATCCAGTGACCATCGAAACCATAAAGCGTCAGGTTCATTCCTATTTCACCGCAGCCCCCAAGCGGCAAAATGCGCAGGGGCGGTCGGCGTCGGGGGCGAAGTTGAACGCGGGATGGATCCATTGATTTTGAACAGCCTGAAAAGTAAGACTTTAACTATACGGTAAGGCGGGGGCGGCTAACAATCCTGGCAGTGTTCCCGATCGCCGCTTGCGCTACACTAACGCCCCCCAAGGCCTCAACGGTTCTTGACGACCCCGTCGGGTCGCGTCTTCGAAACGTGTATCAAGAGTGTATTCATGTCGCATTATTACCGTTTAGTGGTTTCCTGCCCCGATCAGGTAGGCATCGTGGCGCGCGTGTCGAGCTTCATTGCTCAGCACGGCGGCTCCATCACCGAGGCGAGCCAGCACTCGGATCTGCAAACGGGCCGATTTTTCATGCGCTACGAGATTCTCGCCGACTCCATCGGCATGAGCGCGGCCGAGCTCGAACAGGCGTTTGCGCCCATCGCCAACGCGTTTTCGATGCAGTGGGCGCTGGTCGATACCCAAAAGCGGCGCCGGGTCGTGATCATGGTGTCGAAAGAGTCCCACTGCCTGGTCGATCTGCTCTACCGCTGGCAGGCTGGCGAGCTCGACTGCGACATCGTGGGCATCATCTCCAACCACCCGGACATGCGCGCGCTAAGCGAGTGGTACGGGATCGATTATCACCACATCGCGGTCGACCCCAGCGACAAGCAGCCCGCGTTCGATGCGGTGCAGCGCCAAGTCGAGGCGCTCGAGGCGGACTGCATCGTGCTGGCGCGCTACATGCAGATTTTGCCGCCGGCGCTCTGTAGCCAATACGCCGGCCAGATCATCAACATCCACCACAGCTTTTTGCCGTCGTTTGCCGGTGCCAAGCCCTATCACCAGGCGTTCGAGCGCGGCGTGAAGCTGATCGGCGCGACCTGCCACTACGTGACCGAAGAGCTTGACGCCGGCCCGATCATCGAACAGGACATCCACCGCGTCAGCCACTGTCACACGCCCACGGATCTGGTGCGCTTTGGCCGCGACGTGGAGAAGTCCGTGCTCGCCCGCGGGCTCAGGTGGCACCTGGAAGATCGCGTGCTGATCGACGGCAACAAGACGGTCGTCTTCAACTAAAAAACGGGGCACGAAAGTGCCCCGTTTTTGGTTTATAAGCTTGAGGATGACAATACGGGCCGCCGTGCCGGGCTGCCCGTAGCGAGGGTCTTTCGCCATGGATGGCGAAAGTAGCGCCCAGGGAAGGGTTCACAGCGCCCTCGCGCAGGGTTGCCCGGCACCGCCACATTTCCTGTCTCAATCGATAGGTCAATTAACCCAGCGCCTGGCCACTGCCGCCGCGAATCACGCCAACGCCGACACCTTCGATATCGAGCTGCTGGGTGCGAAGGTCGATTTCGATCGGGGCGAAATCGCTGTTCTCGGCGTGCAGCGTGACCTGGTGGCCGTCGCGGCGAAAACGCTTGACGGTGACTTCGTCCTCCAGGCGCGCCACGACGATCTGGCCGTCGCGTACCCGCTCGGTGCGGTGTACCGCCAGCAGGTCGCCTTCCAGAATGCCGATATCCTTCATCGACAGCCCGCGCACGCGCAGCAGGTAGTCGGCCTTCGGCGTGAAATACTCCGCCGGCAGCGGGCAGTAACGATCGATGTGTTCGGCGGCCAGAATCGGGCTGCCCGCGGCCACTTCGCCGATGATCGGCAGCCCCTGGGTCGCGGATTCGACGCTGTCGCTGGCCTCAGCGGCGGATTCCGGCGCTTCCACCCCTTCCTGATTGGGCAGGCGGATGCCGCGGGAGGTGTGGCGAATGATACGGATGGCGCCCTTGCGCTCGAGCGCGCGCAGGTGCTCTTCGGCCGCGTTGGGTGAGCGAAAGCCCAGCGCTTTGGCGATTTCAGCGCGGGTGGGTGGGTAGCCGTACTCGTTCATGGTCTTCACGATAAAATCGAATACGTGCTGCTGACGAACGGTAAGAGGACGAGGCATGGCTGACTCCAGGGTAAAAGGTAACTATAAAAATGACTTAAATATATGTGTTTAAGTATACAGTATGTTCCTCTGTCCAGTATATGACTCAAGCCACGGATTATAAAGCCGTTCGCCTTTAAAAGAGGGCATATCAGGGTTTCGCACGATTGAGCCCGGCGTTTTAATGACCTACTATTTCGCGATGTTTTAAACACTCGTTTTCTGGAGGGCGCCATGGCGCAGTCTGATACCGTCACGCGTATTCTGGATACGGCGGAGGTGCTGTTCGCCGAGCGTGGCTTTGCAGAGACCTCTCTGCGCAACATCACCAGCAAGGCGCGGGTGAACCTGGCGGCGGTGAACTACCACTTCGGTTCGAAAAAGGCGCTGATTCAGGCGGTGTTTGCGCGCTATCTCGACCCCTTCAGCCAACGCTTTCACGAAGCGCTGGATGAGCTGCACGCCCGCTATGGTGATGATGAGATTCCTCTGGAAGTACTGCTCGAAACCATGGCCACGACGGTGTTGACCGTGCCGGCCGAGCGCAACAGCTTGAAAGTGTTCATGCGCCTGCTGGGGCTCGCCTACAGTCAGGCTCAGGGCCACCTTCGCCGCTATATCCAGGAGCAGTACGGCGATGTCTTCACTCGCTTTGTCGAGCTCGTTCGCCGCGCCACGCCTGGCCTGCCCGACGCCGAGCGCTTCTGGCGGCTGCACTTCATGCTCGGCACGGTGATTTTCACGCTCTCCGGGCTCGATGCGCTGCGCGACATCGCGGCCAAGGAGTACAACGAGCAGGTCTCGGTACGTGATCTGGTGCGCCGACTGCGCCCGGTGGTCGTTGCCGCCATGAACGCGCCGCTTCCCCCGGCGATCGAGGAGGCTCATCATGGCCACGCCCATTCTGGCTGAGCTGCCGCCAATCGAGGCGCCATGGCTTGAAATCGACCTCACCGAGCAGCGCCTTCGCGCCTGGCAGGGAACGCGGGTGGTTCACGAATGCTCGGTGTCGTCCGGTGCAAACGGGGTGGGGCAACACGAAGGCAGCGGCCAGACGCCTGGCGGCTGGCACTACGTGCGCGCCTCGATCGGCCAGGGCCTGCCGGAAAACGCGGTGTTTCGCGGGCGCCGCTTTACCGGTGAAGTTTTTAGTCCCACTTTGGGTGAACAAAATCCTGATCGTGACTGGATTTTGACGCGTATTCTTTGGCTCTGCGGGCTCGAGCCCGGGGTCAACCGTGGCGGATCCGTCGACTCCCAACGCCGCTATATCTATCTGCACGGCACTCCACCACATGAGCCCATGGGCGTTGCGGCGTCCCACGGCTGTGTGCGCCTGAGAAATCAGGACCTGCTGTGG
Organism: Halomonas sp. PAMB 3264; assembly: GCF_031954245.1. Lineage (NCBI taxonomy): Bacteria > Pseudomonadati > Pseudomonadota > Gammaproteobacteria > Oceanospirillales > Halomonadaceae > Halomonas > Halomonas sp. PAMB 3264. Next base: position 2,083,478 of record NZ_CP134866.1, on the reverse strand, counting down.
ATATTCGAGGTCGCCGTGCCGGGTACGCCGGTTTGGCTTCATACCTGACCCACGACCCGCCGGTTTTGTTTGAGCGCGGCGATCGACTAGAATGAGCGCCCGTTTTGCTGGATAGATGCCGATGACGCAACCGCTTGGCCCGGTCATGCTCGACCTCGAAGGGCCCTTTATCACGCGCGCCGAAAAAGCGCTTCTGGCCGATACCGCCGTGGGCGGGGTGATCCTGTTTGCACGCAACGTCGAAAGCGCCGAGCAGGTCAGCGCACTGTGCCAGGACATCCGCCGCATTCGACCCGATCTGCTGCTCGGTATCGACCAGGAGGGCGGTCGTGTCCAGCGCATCAAATCCGGCGTGACGCGCCTGCCTGCCATGGCGCGTATCGGCGAGCTTTACGCCGAAGACCCGGAGCAGGGCGGGCAGCTGGCAAGCGACACCGGCTGGTTGTTGGGCATGGAGATGGCCGCCTGCGGGCTCGACCTGAGCTTCGCGCCGGTGCTCGATGTGGAGAGCGGAGTGTCGAGCGTGATCGGCGATCGCAGCTTCAGCGACAACCCGGAGCACGTCGCCGCGCTCGGCGCTCGCTTCATCCACGGCCTCCACGAGGCGGGCATGGCCGCCATCGGCAAGCACTTTCCCGGCCACGGCGGCATCGAAGCCGACACCCACGTGACGCTTGCGGAAGATTCCCGCTCCCTTGCCGCGCTCAAGGCCCGGGATCTGTTGCCATTTACCCGCCTGGCCTCGCAGCTCGACGGCGTCATGCCCGCTCACGTGGTGTATTCGGCGTTCGATCCGCGCCCGGCGGGCTTCTCTCCCGCCTGGCTTGGGATGCTCAGAGAATCGCTCGGTTTCAAGGGCGCCATCTTTTCTGATGATCTCACCATGGCTGGGGCCCACGTAGCGGGCAGCCCCGTCGATCGCGCCCAGGCGGCGCTGGCCGCGGGCTGCGACATGCTTTTGGTATGCAACGACCGCGACGCCGCGCTCGAGGTGGTAGGTCACTGCCAGGCGCTTGGCAACAAGCGCATCGGCAAGTTGCGCTACGCCCGCGCGCGGCCGGATCTCAAGGCGCTGTCCGCGCTCAAGCGCTGGCGCCGCACGAATGCAAGGCTTGGCGAGCTGGTCGATTAACACACGGCGCGCCCAACTCGACACCTCTTTAGACTCTCGAAGCGCGGGCGGCTGATCGCGCTTCGTTTTTTTGCTACCGCTACCGGAGCCCATGATGGCCAAACTCGATAAAGAAGCGCTCGAATCATTGGATTCGATGCGCGAACTGATGGATAACGCCGACTGCCTGATCACCCAGGCGCAGGTCGAAGAGGCGCTGGACCGCATGGCAGAGGCCATTACCGCGGATTTGGGCGACAAGCTGCCGGTTTTTTACTGCGTGATGAACGGCGGACTGATCACCACCGGCCACCTGCTGACGCGTCTGGGCTTTCCGCTGGAAGTGGATTACCTGCACGCCACGCGCTATCGCAACGAGCTGCGCGGCGGCGAGCTTTTCTGGCGCGTCTCGCCGGAGGTGCCGATGGCCGGGCGTCACGTGGTGATCATCGACGATATTCTCGATGAAGGCGCCACGCTCGCCGCGATTTTGAAGTATTGCGAAGAGGCCCAGGCGGCCAGCGTCACGACCGCGGTGCTGGTCGATAAAAAGCACGATCGCAAGGCCGTGCCCGGGCTCAAGGCGGACTACTGTGGCCTGGAGGTGGCGGACCGCTATGTGTTCGGCTTTGGCATGGATTACAAGGGCTACTGGCGCAACGCCCCGGGCATCTTTGCGCCCAAGGGCCTTTGAGGCGTTTTTGATCGTACTGTTTAACGGGGTGAGAAGCGCCGCGCCAGTCCCGTTTCAGCGATCATGCGCGTCGAGATCTCCTCGATCGAGAAGCGCGTGGTGTCGATAAACGGAATGCTCATCGCCCGGTAGAGCGACGCCGCCTGTTCGACCTCCTGCACGCACTGATCGATCGAGCTGTAGCGGCTGTTCGGGCGGCGCTCGTTGCGAATCGCCGAGAGCCGTCGCGGGTCGATGGTCAGCCCAAAAAGCTTGTGGCGGTGCGGGGCGAGCACCCTGGGAAGCTTGAGGCTTCCGTCCTCGTCCAGATCGTCGTCGGTCAGCGGGTAATTGGCCGCACGGATGCCGAATTGCAGCGCGAGATACAGTGAGGTGGGGGTCTTGCCACAGCGCGACACGCCCACCAGGATCACGTCCGCCTGATCGTACTGGTGGGTGCGCGCGCCATCGTCGTTATCGAGCGCAAAGTGCACCGAGTGGATGCGATCCATGTAAACGTCGTCGCTGCCGATGGCGTGGGTGCGGCCCACGCTGTAAGAGGAGTGGGTCGCAAGCTCCTGCTCCAGCGGCTCGAGGAAGGTCGAAAAGACGTCGACCTTGAAGCCTTCGGCGCGACGGATCACATCGCGAATGTCCTGATCGACGATGGTGTCGATGATGATCGGGCGCTGGCCGTCGCGGTTGGCGGTGGCGTCGATGATGTCTGCCAGCGCCTGGGCCTTTTCGATCGTATCGATGTAGGGCTTGGTCAGCATCGTGATCTCGACGCCGCTGAACTGCGCCAGAAGGCTTCGTCCCAGACTTTCGGCGGTGATGCCCGTCCCGTCGGAAATGAAAAACGCCGTGCGTTTCATGTCGTTCTCCTGCCTGTGAATTCAAGCGCTATTCTTACCGCTTCATCGCGCCAGCACAACGTGTCGCAAACGCGAAGCCAAAGGCCGCTCGCAGGCGCCCGACTACAGAAAAGCCCTTCAATGCCGCTATGTTGTAAAAAACCTTCAGTGACTTGTTACTTAGACTAATGGCGAATACGAGGGGCGGGTGATAGGGTGACACGCTCGATGACAGTGACCGACATGACGGGGTTGCCCCGTCACCTGGTTCAAGGCGCGGTGGACGTTAGCCGTTGAAGACAAAAGGGGTGTTGCGTGCAAGAGTACATTGTGTGGTTCGAGCAGTTGGGCATGAACGACGTCGAGCGCGTGGGCGGCAAGAACGCCTCGCTCGGCGAGATGATCTCCAACCTGGCGGAAGCCGGTGTCACCGTTCCTGGCGGCTTTGCCACCACCGCTCACGCCTATCGCGAATTTCTCGCCCATGAAGGCTTGAACGACCGTATCAACGCGCTGCTGGCGCGTCTGGACGTCGACGACGTTAAGGCGCTTGCCGAGGCGGGTAGCACCATCCGCCAGTGGATCATCGATACGCCGTTGCCGCCGAGTTTCGAGGCCGCGCTGCGCGATGCCTACTCGGCACTTCAGGAGCGCCACCCGAATCTCAAGGCCGCGGTGCGCAGCTCCGCCACCGCGGAAGATTTGCCGGACGCCTCCTTTGCCGGCCAGCAGGAGACCTTCCTCAACATCGAAGGCTTCGATAACGTCAAACGCGCCGTGCACGAAGTGTTCGCCTCCTTGTTCAACGACCGTGCGATCTCCTACCGCGTGCACCGCGGCTACGCCCACGAAAACGTGGCGCTCTCCGCCGGCGTTCAGAAAATGGTGCGCTCGGAAACCGGCGCCTCCGGCGTCATGTTCACTCTCGATACCGAGTCCGGCTACCGTGACGCGGTGTTCGTCACCGCCTCCTGGGGGCTGGGAGAAACCGTGGTGCAGGGCGCGGTCAACCCGGACGAGTTCTACGTTCACAAGCCGACCCTTGAAGCCGGCCGCCCGGCGGTACTGCGCCGCACGCTCGGTTCCAAGTTGATCAAGATGGTTTACGGTGAAAGCGCCAGCGCCGGCAAGTCCGTGGCCACCGTCGACGTGCCGCTTTCCGATCGCGGACGCTTTTGTATCAACGATGAGCAGGTCATGGATCTTGCCCGCCAGGCGATGATTATCGAGAAGCACTACCAGCGGCCAATGGACATCGAGTGGGCGCTGGACGGCGACGACGGCAAGCTCTATATCGTTCAGGCGCGCCCGGAAACCGTGGTTTCCCAGCAGGAGGGCGGCAAGCTCGAGCGCTTCCACCTGAAAGAGAAGGGGCGCAAGCTGATCACCGGGCGCGCCATTGGCCAGCGGATCGGCAGCGGTACGGTCAAGATCGTGATGACGCCGGACGAAATGGACAAGATCCATGACGGCGATATCCTGGTGACCGACATGACCGATCCGGATTGGGAGCCGATCATGAAGCGCGCCTCGGCGATCGTCACCAACCGCGGTGGGCGCACCTGCCACGCGGCGATCATCGCCCGCGAGCTCGGCATTCCCGCGGTCGTGGGCTGTGGCGATGCCACCACGGCGCTGCGCGAGGGTGTGGACGTCACGGTGTCCTGCTCCGAAGGCGACACCGGCAACGTCTACGAAGGACTTCTGGATTACGAGTGCAAGGTGTCGAGCGTCGACGCCATGCCGGACATCCCGTTCAAGATTATGATGAACGTCGGCAACCCGGACCGCGCCTTTGGCTTTGCCGGGCTACCCAGCGCCGGTGTGGGCCTTGCGCGCCTCGAGTTCATCATCAACCGCATGATCGGCGTTCACCCCAAGGCACTTCTGGAGTACGACCGCCAGACGCCGGATCTCAAGCAGGTGATCGACGCTCGCACCGCCGGCTACGATGACCCGGTCAGCTTCTACGTCGACAAGCTCGTCGAGGGTATCTCGACGCTGGCGGCGGCGTTCTATCCGCAGCGCGTGATCGTGCGCCTGTCGGACTTCAAGTCCAACGAGTACGAAAACCTGATCGGCGGCAAGCTTTACGAGCCCGGCGAAGAGAACCCGATGCTCGGCTTTCGCGGCGCTTCGCGCTACGTGTCCGAATCGTTTCGGCCCTGTTTCGAGCTCGAGTGCAAAGCGCTCAAGCGAGTACGCGATGAAATGGGCTTCAAGAACGTCGAGATCATGGTGCCCTTCGTGCGTACGACCGGCGAGGCGAAACAGGTCGTCGAGCTGCTCGCCGCCAACGGCCTGGAGCGCAGCGCCGGCGTGGACGGCCTGAAAGTGATCATGATGTGCGAGCTGCCGGCAAACGCCTTGCTGGCCGACGAGTTTCTGGAGTACTTCGACGGCTTCTCGATCGGCTCCAACGATTTGACCCAGCTAACGCTTGGGCTCGATCGTGACTCCGGTATCGTCGCGCACCTGTTCGACGAGCGTAACGAGGCGGTCAAAAAACTGCTCTCCATGGCGATCCAGGCGTGCAAGGCGAAAGGAAAATACGTCGGCATTTGCGGTCAGGGGCCGTCGGATCATCCGGAGCTTGCCAAATGGCTGATGGAGCAGGGCATCGACTCGGTTTCGCTCAACCCGGACGCGGTGCTGGAAACCTGGTTCATGCTGGCCGGTGAAACCATCGCCTAAATCGATACGTTTTTTAAGCCTCGACCCGCCCGGCCATTGTGCCGGGCGGATGCGTTTTATAGGCTATCTTGTTGAGTGAGTGTCGAACCCCGTTTTTTCCGTTCAGATGTGCCGGCGTTTACGCGTTGAGACGTCAAAGGAGTGATCATGCAGTTACTACGGGCAACGCTGCCCCTGACCGGCCTGCTGCTGGTGCCGCTTTACAGCTTTGGCTTCACCTACGAAACGCCCGCGGTGACGCCGGAGGTAGGATCGGGCTATGAGGAAAAGCCGGGCTGGGCCAATGAGAAATTCGCCGTGGCCGCCGCCAACCCGCTGGCGACCGACGCGGGGTATCAAATCCTCAAGGCCGGCGGTAACGCCCTGGACGCCGCCATCGCGGTGCAGATGGTGCTGACCCTGGTCGAGCCGCAGTCCAGCGGCATCGGCGGCGGCGCCTTTTTGATGTACTACGACGGCGAAAACGTCAGCGCCTTCGATGGCCGCGAAACCGCACCGCAGGCGGTGGATGAAAACCTCTTCATGCAAGACGGCGAGCCGATGGCGTTCATGGACGCGGTGGCAAGCGGGCGCTCGGTGGGCGTGCCCGGCACGCTCAAGATGCTGGAGACCGCCCACGCCGCCCACGGCCAGCTGGACTGGGCCTCGCTGTTCGTGCCGGCGATTACGCTGGCCGAAGAGGGCTTTGAAGTGAGCCAGCGTTTGCACACGAGCCTGGCCGACGACCCGGCGCTGCGCGATGACCCGCTGGCGGCGCGCTTTTACTATGACGAGGCGGGCGAGGCGCTCGCGGTCGGCGAGACGCTGACCAACCCGGCGCTTGCCGCGGTGCTGCGCCGTATTGCCGATGAAGGCAGCCGCGCGTTTTATGAAGGCGACGTCGCCGAGGATCTGGTTGCGCGCGTGCAAAACCACCCACAGCGCCCCGGCGCGATCACGCTCGATGATCTAGGCGGTTACGAAAGCGTCAATCGCGAGGCGATCTGTACGCCCTGGCAGCAGTGGCGTGTGTGCGGCTTTCCGCCGCCGTCCTCCGGGCACCTGACGGTGATGCAGATTCTCGGCATGCTCGAAAGCCAGCCCATGGTCGAAGCGCCGCTGGACAACGGTGCGGCCAGCAGCGGCTGGCTTCACCAGTTTCTCGAGGCGTCACGGCTCGCCTTTGCTGATCGCAACCGCTATATCGCCGACCCGGACTTCGTCGAGGCGCCGGGCGGCGACTGGACCACCATGCTGGCGCCGGCCTACCTGGAAAGCCGCAGCCAGTTGATCGAAGAGTCGAGCATGGGTGAGAGCGCCGAGCCCGGGAACCCCGGCGAGTTCGAGGTGAGCTACGCAAGCCAGCCGACCCAACCCGAGTACGGCACCAGCCACATCAGTATCGTCGATGAAGAGGGCAACGCCCTGGCCATGACCACCACCATCGAGCAGGCATTCGGGTCGCGCATCATGGCCGACGGCGGCACCGAGCTTGCCGGTGGTTATATGCTCAACAACGAATTGACCGATTTTTCGTTCACGCCCGAAGTCGACGGTGAGCCGGTGGCCAACCGGGTCGAGCCCGGCAAGCGCCCGCGCTCGAGCATGAGCCCGACGCTGGTGTTCGACCAGGAGAGCGGCGACTTCGTTGCAAGCCTGGGCTCCCCGGGCGGCGCCGCAATCATTTCCTACACCGCGCGAACGCTTCTGGCCATGCGCGACTGGGGCCTGAGTGCTCAGGAGGCGCTGAACCTGCCCCACGCGGTGACCCTTGGCGGCGATGTCTGGCTCGAGGAGGGGCGCTTTCCCGAGGCCACCATCGGCTCGCTCATGGAGCGTGGGCACAACGTCAGCGAGCGCGAGCTGACCAGCGGCCTTCAGGCGATTCGCCGCTTGGAAGACGGCACGCTCTTCGGCGGCGCCGACCCCCGCCGCGAAGGCGTGGTCATGGGCGAGTAGCCATGGGCGAATAGCCTTTTACAGCGGGCTACTCGCGTAGCCAGTTGCGCAGCTTCACCAGCATCAGACCGCCATCGCTCAAGCGTTGGCGGTCTTTTTTGAGCGCGTTGAGCCGCTCCGGGTAGTCGGTGATGATCGCGTCGACGCCCAGGTCGATCAGCGTCGACATCCGCGCGCGGTCGTTCACCGTCCAGGCGTGAATTTCGTAGCCGTAGCGCGCGGCGAGTTCGATCTCCTGGTGGGTGATGCGGTTGTGTCTCAGCCCCAAGGCGTCGAACTGACGCCGGTCAAGGGTGCCCGGCAGGATGAGCTGAGCCAGCAGCGTTACGCGTAGCGCAGGCGCCTGCTCCTTGATGAAGCGCGCAATCGCGGGGGTCATGGTCGCCACGCGCATCTCCAAAAGCGCGTTGGGAAAGCCGCACTCACTCATGGCATTCAGCGCGCTTGGCTGGCGCGCCCAGCAGCGATAGCGAATATCCGATTCCCTATCCAGCGCCGCCAGCACCGCCTCGGCGAGGCGCTGCTGGTTTTCCGGGGCGGCTTTCATGTCGATCATCAGCCCCGCCCGACCGCGCACCGTTTCCAGCGTCTCGTCGAGCCCGGCAATGGCTTCGCCTGCGAAGGCGTCGCCGAACCAGCTGCCCACATCGAAGCCGGAGAGCTCCTCGCGGGTCAGCTCAATGAAGTCGCGTGGGTCGCCGGTCAGGCGCGTAAGGCTTCGGTCGTGGTACAAAAGCACCGCATCGTCGGCGGTGAGGCGTACGTCGAGCTCCACGTAGTCGATGCGATCCTCGAGCGCCCGGCGCACCGCGGAAAGCGTATTCTCCGGCGCTACCATGGAGCTGCCACGATGGGCGATCACCTTGACGTTGTCGCCCAGCTCGAAGCTGTTGAGAATCCACCAGGCCTGCAGTCCGGCAAATGCCAGTACTGCAAGCTCCAGCGCCCAGGTGAAGCGGCTGGAACGCTCGCCGGGCGCAGGCGACGGTTCGCCTCTGCCAAGCTGCTGGTAAAGGCAGGCCGAGAGCAGCGCGTTCAGCGCAATGCCGAGAAACGTGATGGTCAGCGTGATCAGCACAAAGCTAGTGAGGTAGGCAAGCATCGCTGGAATCAGCACCGCGCTTCGCTCCGGTAGCCACCAGAGAAGCGGGGTGACGACCAGGTCAAAAAGCCAGGTGACGAGCACCGGTAGCGCCACGATCAGCACCAGCAGCGTGAGCACCACCACGCCGATCGAGCGGCGCCAGCCTCGGGTGAGCGGCACGCTCTGTTTGAGCGCCGATAAAGGCGAGCAGCGCGTCAGGGCGACCAAAGGGAGCGCCAGCATCCAGCGAAGATAAAGCCAGGCGGCGAGGCTCATCCAGCCAAGCACCAGCTGCAGCGCGCAGGCCAGAAAGTACCAAAGCACTGGCGGGCGAATGCGCTGAAGATAGTAAAGGTCGATGCCGCCGAGCAGCGCATCATAAAGCCAGGCGAGCGCGACCATGAACGGCGCCAGCAGCAGCAGGTGTGACCCCACCTGAACGACGACCAGCCCGGCAAGCGCAGGCAGGCGTCGGGTACTTTGCCACAGCGCCTCGAAGGCGAGTTGGTAGTGGTTGTTGCGCGGCCGGGTCGCCACGACCAGCATGCCGGCCTGTTGCCAATAGATCAGCAAAAACGCGAACCAGAGCCCCACCGACAGCGTCAAAAGCCCGAACGGGCTAAAAAGCAGCGCGGTCAGCGCCTCGGTGGTGATGACGGTGCGGTTGAGCTTGGCTAAAAGCTTTTGCGACAGCCAGCCGATGGCCGGCAGTAAAAGCGCCGAGGCCAGCAGCGTATAGAGCAGATGAAAAGCGATCAGCGGTCTCAAGTGATCCTTGAGCGTTCGGTAAAGGGCACGGCCCAGCGGTTTCAGCGGCTGCATGGCAAACACGTTCGAAGTGATGGAGCGCGCGGCGCCGGCGCCGCGCCCGATGGTCGATCAGTGCGCATTCTCTAGTCGAGAGCGAGCTCGGTGTCGGACACCAGGATGCCGTTGTTATCGGCGTAGAGCCACTGACCCGGTGTCAGCGTCACACCGCCGAAGGTGACGGGAATGTCGCGCTGTCCCTCGCCGTTTTTCTCGCTTTTGCGCGGGTGGCTTCCCAGCGCCATCACCCCAAGGGGAAGCGTCGCCAGAATATCCACGTCGCGCACGCAGCCAAACATGACCACCCCTGCCCAGCCGTTCTCCGCCGCCTTGAGTGCGAGCATGTCGCCAAGCATCGCGCAGCGATAGGAGCCGCCGGCATCGACCACCAGCACCGCGCCGTTGCCAGGCTCGGCTACCGCCTCCTTGACCCGCGAGTTGTCCTCGAAACACTTGATCGTGCGCACGGGGCCGAAAAAGGCGTCGAGACCGCCCAGGTTCACGAACAGCGGGTCGAGCACGGCCACGTCCGGGTGAGCGTCGCATAAATCCGGGGTCACAAGGCCTGAGGGAGAGGCGGGCAGGGTCGTCATGGGGCAGCACTCCTTGGCAAAAACGAAACGGGTGAAAGCGAGCGATAAAAAACGCCCCGCCCTCAAAAGAGGAGCGGGGCGTTCGGTCATCGGCTCAGAGAGGAAAACGGATAACCCCTCTGCGATGGTGCGAGCATCGGCGATGGGTCGGTTACCACAAAGCGGTTAGGCTTCCTGAGCAACCGGAATCACGTTCGAGGCAATCTTCTGATACTCCTCGATTTCGTGGAAATTCATGTAACGATAGATCTCGCCGGCCATGGCGTCAAATTCACCCATGTAACGCTGGTACTCTTCAACGCTTGGCAGGCGGCCTTCGACGGCGGCAACCGCCGCCAGTTCCGCCGAGGCAAGGTACACGTTGGCACCATCGCCCAAACGGTTCGGGAAGTTACGTGTAGACGTAGACACCACGGTGCTTTTCGCTTCGACGCGGGCCTGGTTACCCATACACAGTGAACATCCCGGCATTTCCATCCGCGCCCCGGCGCGGCCGTAGATACCGTAGTACCCTTCTTCGGTCAGCTGATGCTGATCCATCTTGGTCGGCGGTGCCAGCCACAAACGTGTCTTGAGGCTGCCCGCCGGCTGTTTCTCGAGCAGTTTACCCGCCGCGCGGAAGTGCCCGATATTGGTCATGCACGAGCCGATGAAGACTTCGTCGATCTTCTCGCCGGCAACGTCGGACAGAAGCCGCGCATCGTCCGGGTCGTTCGGCGCACACAGCACCGGCTCCTTGATTTCGTCGAGATCGATTTCGATGATCTCGGCGTACTCGGCGTCCTTGTCCGCGCGCATCAGGCTCGGATTGGCAAGCCAAGCTTCCATCCCTTCGATGCGCCGGCTAATGGTACGCTCATCACCGTAGCCGTTGGCGATCATCCACTTCAAAAGCGTGATGTTCGACTTCAGGTATTCGGTCACGCTCTCGTCAGACAGCGTAATGGTGCAGCCCGCCGCACTACGCTCGGCGGAGGCATCGGAAAGCTCGAAGGCCTGCTCGACGGTCAAATCCTCGAGACCTTCGATTTCGAGAATACGGCCGGAGAAGGCGTTCTTCTTGCCGGACTTTGCAACGGTCAGAAGCCCCTGCTTGATGCCGTAAAGCGGAATCGCGTGGACCAGATCGCGAAGCGTAACGCCAGGCTGGCGCTTGCCCTTGAAGCGCACCAGTACCGACTCCGGCATGTCCAGCGGCATGACGCCGGTGGCGGCGGCAAAGGCGACCAGACCAGAACCCGCGGGGAAGGAGATGCCCATCGGGAAGCGGGTGTGCGAGTCACCGCCGGTGCCGACGGTGTCCGGCAGCAGCATACGGTTGAGCCAGCTGTGGATGATGCCATCACCCGGGCGAAGCGAGACGCCGCCGCGGTTCATGATGAAGTCGGGCAGGGTGTGGTGGGTATCCACGTCCACGGGCTTGGGGTAGGCCGCGGTGTGGCAAAACGACTGCATCACCAGATCCGCCTGGAAGCCCAGGCACGCCAGATCCTTGAGCTCGTCGCGGGTCATCGGGCCGGTGGTGTCTTGCGAGCCAACGGTGGTCATCTTCGGCTCGCAGTACATGCCCGGGCGCACGCCGGGAAGATCGCAGGCCTTGCCGACCATCTTCTGGGCCAGGGTAAAGCCCTTGCCGGTATCCTTGGGCTGCTCGGAGAGGCGGAATACGTCCGAGGCGGGAAGGCCGAGGGACTCGCGCGCCTTGCCGGTCAGGCCACGGCCGATGATCAGCGGAATACGGCCACCGGCGCGTACTTCATCCAGAATCAGCTGGGTCTTGAGTTCGAACGTGGTGAGGACCTCATCGGTGCCGTGCTTGCACACCTTGCCCTCGTAAGGGTAGATATCGATGATATCGCCCATCTCGAGCTTCTCGACATCCATTTCGACGGGAAGCGCCCCGGAGTCTTCCATGGTGTTGAAGAAGATCGGCGCGATCTTGCCGCCAAAGCAGAAGCCGCCGGCGCGCTTGTTGGGCACGTACGGCATGTCGTCACCGAAGAACCACAGCACCGAGTTGGTCGCGGACTTGCGTGAGGAGCCGGTTCCTACGACGTCGCCAACGTAGGCGACCGGGTAGCCTTTTTCCTTGATCTCGTTGATCTGATCGAGCGGGCCGCGCGAGCCGGGCACTTCGGGCTTGATGCCTTCGCGCTCGTTTTTGAGCATGGCGTTGGCGTGCAGCGGAATATCCGGGCGCGACCAGGCGTCAGGCGCCGGGGACAGATCATCTGTGTTGGTTTCGCCGGGCACCTTGAACACGGTCAGGGTGATCTTTTCCTCGAGCGCAGGCTTGGAGAGGAACCACTCCGCCTCGGCCCAGGAGGCGATGACGTCTTTCGCCACGGCGTTGCCGTTTTTGGCGCGCTCTTCCACGTCGTGGAAGGCATCGAACATCAAAATAGTGTGCTTGAGCTGCTCGCCGGCTTCCCTGGAAAGCTCCTCGTTATCGAGAAGCTCGACCAGGGAGACGATGTTGTAGCCGCCCTGCATGGTGCCCAGAAGCTTGACTGCGTGCGTCTTGTCGACCAGCGGTGAATCGGTTTCACCCTTGGCAACGGCGGTTAGAAAGCCCGCCTTGACGTAGGCGGCTTCGTCGACGCCCGGCGGAATACGGTTGGTGAGCAGATCTAAAACGAACTCCTCTTCGCCGGCCGGCGGGTTTTTCAAAAGCTCGATCAAGGCCGCGGTCTGTTCGGCGTTCAGGGGCTTGGGTGGTACGCCCTCGGCGGCGCGTTCCTCGACATGTTGGCGATAAGCTTCAAGCACGTTGGGGCCCTCTCGTTTTCTTGATGGTACCCGGCCAGCCCGCACGGTTTCGGGCATGCCTGGGCACGTGATAGTCGCTTGAAAGGCAGCGTCTGGTGGATGGCGGCGATTCTACGTGAAACTGTCGACAATGTTAAGCGAGCAGCCCCACTGACCTTTTGTGCGGTCTCCCCAGCGTGACAAACGCCCGTTTAAACAGGCTTTTCTTGATCAGTCGAGATGTCAATGTTCGCCGCGCACACGCGTATCACGTTAAAAGCCGTTTGCAATCACACCGCTATAGACCATTTAATAATGAGAGCGTTAAAGGCGCGGGCGGCTGTCAACGGTCAAGACTCCGCCAAAGCGCTACGCCGGGCGCAAACCGTGGCCAAAGTTGAGTTAAATACGTGCTATGGTTTTGCCGTCAACGTTTGAAAAATGACGATGACCCGAAGACACGGACGCCGCGCCAGGGCGTTGTACCGTATTTCATTAGCAAAGGCGCTTGGTAACCGTATATGTCGATAGAGTTAGCCGAATTGAAGTCGCAGGATCACGCGCTTGGCGCCGAAGACCTGCTGCCGGAAAGCCTCAGCGCTTTTCTGGCATGTAAAACGCCGGATGCGTGGCTTGGCTGGGCGCTGGCCAACCCGCAAACGCTGCTGATCGATCACGCTCAGTGCGAAAAGAAAGCTGCCTCCACGGCGATGCATCTTCTATATCGCCATGTCGACCAGCCACTGCTGCTTTCCAAAATGTCGCAGCTCGCCCGCGAGGAGCTTCTGCATTTCGAGCAGGTGGTCGGGCTGATGGAACGTCGCGGCGTTACCTATACCCACCTGAGCGCGTCGCGCTACGCCGAAGGGCTCAGACAGCACCTGCGCGCCAACGAGCCGGAGCGGCTGATCGATATCCTGATCATTGGTGCCTTGATCGAGGCGCGCAGCTGCGAGCGCTTCGCGCGGCTGATTCCCTACCTCGATGAAGAGCTCGCCCGGTTCTATCGCACGCTGGTCAAGTCGGAAGGGCGCCACTTCGAGGATTACCTGCTGCTGGCGCGGCAGCAAACGGCAGAGCCGATCGATGATCGCATCGCTTTTTTCGTGGCGCGTGAAGCCGAGCTGATCACCTCAACCGATACAGCATTTCGTTTTCATAGCGGTGTGCCGGCTTAAGTCGAGCCCCGTCCAGACAGGATGAGTCTCATGCGCGATGCCAAGCAGATCGACAAGCTGACCCTTTTTGGCCATTTCTCCCTGTCGCTGGGAGAGGACGTACTGACCCATTTCAGCTACGACAAAGTCAAGGCGCTGCTGATTTATTTGTGTTTGCATCGCCAGCCCGTCAACCGCGCTGCGCTCGCCGAGCTGCTTTGGCCGGATCAGGGGCTCTCCTCCGGGCGCACCAACCTGCGCCACGCCCTTCACTGTCTGCGCCAGTCGCTTGGCGACAACGCCGACACGGTGCTCAACGTGTCGCGTCAGACCATCGCCTTCAACCTGCCGGCGCACTGGCAGGTCGATCTGCACGAGCTGCAAACGCTGCTCGAAGGCCCGGCGGATCTCGATAGGCTCGAGGCGGTGATGGCCTGTTACCAGGGCGATCTGGTCGAAGAGCTGTCGCTTGCCAACTGCAGCGAGTTTCAGCGCTGGCTGGTACAGACGCGCAACGAGTGGCGCCAGCGGGTGATCCGCTTCGCCGAACAGGTACTCGAGACGCAAAGCGACGTGCCGGACGCGGTGATCGAGGAGCTGGTCAGCAGCTTCTCGGGTTACGGTCCGTTTCACGAACGGCTGGTACGCCAGCTCGCCGAAAACAATCACATGGCCGCGGCCCACGAGCAGTATCAAAGTTATCTGCAGCTGTTGGCGCTCTCGGGACAGCAGCCCGAACCTGGCTTTCTACAGCTGGCAAGCTACTGGTCCGACGGCCAGGTCGAGACGCAGATCGTCAGCCCCCAGGGCGCCTACTCGAGGGCGCTGGCCGCCGACAGCAAGCCGCTGCGCGAGGACGAGATCGAGCTACGTCAGCTCTCGGTCATGGCCATTCGCCTGACGCTCAAGGGCGACTGGCAGGAGCGCGGCGCCATGCGCCACTGCCTGACGCTCCAGCTCGAGCTTTTGCGCTGGCTGGAGCAGCAGTGCCATCACCTGGGCGGCTTTTGGCTTCCCGGGGCGACCGGCGGGGTAGGGCTTGCCTGCTTCGGCACCCACGGCCCGGCCCACCAGCTCGCCGAGCTGGTAGCGCTTTACGAGCACTGCCGCCAGGCGCTGCCCCAGGAGATCACGCGGCGCTGGAGTATCGAGCAGCAGGCGCCGAGTTTCGAGCTCGCCGCCGGGCTCAACAGCGGCCGGGTCGTCTATCTGCCCGAGCGCCAGCTTGCCGACCCCCTGGGCCAGGTGACCCAGCTTTCGCTGTCGCTGATGAGCGCCGCCGAAGGCAGTGAGCTGGTGATTTCGCAAGAGGCGAGCCAGCACATGCCGCCGGCGCTCGACTTGCAGCCCAGGCTTTCGTCGCGGCTGGTGGCCAGTGATGGCCGCGTGCGCCTGCGCGCTTTGGTGTTGGGGCAAAACGAAGGCGGGCGTGATGCCACGCCGCCGAGTCTCATCGGCCGCGAAACCGCGTTGAGAGCGCTGCGCGACGGCCAGGCGCGGGCGAGCATCGGGCTGCGCCAGAGCATTCTGGTGCGCGGCGGCACGGGCATGGGCAAGTCCGCGCTGATGGTCGGTTTTCGCCAATTGGAGCTCAGTCGCGACGCGGCGGTGTGCTGGCTGCCCACCACGCGCCTTTCGGTACTGGAGCCCTACGGCGTCGCCCGCCAGCTGCTTGCCTGGCACTGCCAAAAAGCGTGTGATCTGGAAACGCTCCACGCGCTGCAGCAAACGCTCGAGATCACGCCCCTCGACGAGGCGCGCCAGGAGCTTTTGGAGCAGGCTCTGGGCGCGCGGGAAGTCGAGGATAGTGCCCAGCTCACCCAAAACGGCGACGCCGTGGAGCTGGTCGCAAGGCTTCTACATCGGCTGATCGAGCGCGAGGCGCAAAGCCGCACGCTGCTTCTGATGATCGACGATTTGCAGTGGCTCGACGAACCCTCTTTCAAGGTGCTGACCGGGCTGCAGGCCAGGCTTCCCATCAACACCGCCTTCATGCTGGTGGCCAGCCACCACGGCCGCGAGCCGCTGCCAGTCAAGCTGCACTGGGACCAGCAGATATCGCTTGGCAAACTCGACGCTGGCCAGTCCGGGCGGCTTTTGACCCAGCTTGCCAAACGCTATCAGATCCACCTGAGTCCAAGGCTCAAGAATCAGATCGTCGAGCGCTGCGATGGCGTACCGCTCTATCTACAGGAGATCTGCCGGCGGCTGGACATGGATCGTCGAGAAGGTCGCAGCGTGCAGTTCAACGAGCTGCCCAAGGGCCTTTTGGGCCTTCTGACCAGCCGGGTCGACCAGCTCGAGCGCGACCGCGACATTGCTCACGTGGCGGCGGTGCTCGGCCGGCGTTTTCGCTTCGACATGCTGCTCGCCGCCAGTCAGACCGACAAGAGCCGGCTATTGAAGGCGCTGGAGCATATGCGCCAGCTCGAAATCATCGATGCCTTCGAGCAGCCCGGCATTGAGAGCGAGTATCAGTTCAGCCATCAGCTGCTGCACGAAGCGGCGTACCTCTCCTGCCCGAAGGACGTGCGCAGCGCGCTTCATCAGCAGGTCGTCACGCTGATCGAAGAGCGCTTTCCGATGTGGATCAGCCGTCACCCCGGCGACTTTGCCAATCACCTGCGCCGCAGTGGCCACCAAACCCGCGCCGCGCGCTACTTCGAACTCGCTGCCCGTGAGGCGCTCAAGGTCAGCGCCAACCGCACCGCGCTCAAGATGGCAGATTTCGGTCTGGGCTGTCTGGGAGAGGCGGCGGATCACCTAGAGCGCGAAGTGAGTCTTCTCACCGTCAAGGGCCAGGCTGCTTTCGCCCTTGAAGGCCACGGCTCGCCGACCGCTCACGAGTGTTTCGTCAGCGCCCGGGAGCTTTTGCGCGACGCGGGAGGCGACCCGCTCGAGGACCCGGAGGATCTCGAGCAGATCTTTCTGGTCAAGTGGGGGCTTTGGTTGAGCCGCAGCCAGCGCTATGCCCACGCCGACGCCTTTGCGCTTGCCGCGACGCTTTCCAATATCGCCAAGCGGCTGGAGGATCCGCGCTATGGCCGGCTCGCCGACTACGCCGGCGCCCAGTGCGAGTACTGGGCTGGACGTATCGCTCAGGCGTTCGACCACTTCAACGAGCTCGACCCGCTCAATGCGCCGATGATGATCGAGTGGCTGCCGTTCTCGGAGCACCCCCAGGTGAGCGCGGCCTGCTTTCAGGGCTGGACGCTGTGCCTTCGCGGCGATTACCAGCGTGCCGAGCGCCATATCGCCGCGGCGATTCGTCTGGCCGAGAAAATTGGCCACCCCGGTACGCTTGCCATCGCCCTGATGTTCGCCACCGCGCTCTATCGTCAGCTCGGTCACGTTCACTTGGCGGCGCGCCACGCCGAGCGCGCCGCGGCGATGACCGCGACACCGGATCTACAGCTATGGCAAATCTCCGCTCAGGGCGTGCTTGGCTGGCAGCAGGCGCTCAGCGGTGACCCGGCGGGGCTATCAAGGCTCAAGGAGAGTCTCGATCAGATGGCGGAGCTCAATGGGCGTGACCGCTTTCAGCGTCCGGTGCTTTGGTACGCCGACGCCTGTATCGAGCTTGGGGAGCTCTCTACCGCTGAGGAGTATCTGGATCAGTGCCTGACCATCGCCCGTGAACGCAGCAGCCTGTTTTTACCGGAGATCGCCACCCAGCTTGCCAAAGTGCGTCATCTGCAGGGTTACTCGAAAAGCGAGGTGACCGCGCTGACCGAACTTGCCATCGACCACGCTCGCGAGCAGGGCAATCGCCACCACGAGCTCGCCGCGCTCGAGTTCTGGCTGACCCATATTGCCCCGGAGGATCGAAAGACGCGTGAGCTCTTCCGTGAAAAGCTTTCAAGCGTCAGCCACAGCGATGCGCCGGTGCTGGTGCGCTGGATCAACCTGTTGGAACGGCGCCTGCCGCAGCCCGCCGGGATGGAGGGCTAAAACGCCGGTTCCAGGTGAGTCGGTCGAGGCGAGTCAGGTACTCGCCTCGAGCCAGGCGAGCGTGGCTAGCGCCTGGTCGCGGCGCTCCCCGCACACGTCGTGATCGAACACGAACCGCGCGCAAACCGCTGGCCGGCGCGGATCGCCAAATAGCCGGCACAGGTTGTCGTCATCGAGCTGGACGCAGCGAACGCCGGCAGGCTTGCCGCCGGGCATGCCCGGAATGGCGGAGCTGATCGATGGCGCAATACAGCACGCCCCGCAGCCGGCGCGACAGCCGCCGTTGGGGGCGGCGGGCTTCTCTCTGGCAATCAGCGCCGCCATGCTCACACCCCCTCGCTCTCGCCGGTGGCGCCCTTGTTGAAGCCCTCGAACGCGTGTACCCGCGTCGGCGTGCCCGTCTCGCTTGCGATCTCTCTGGCGAGCCAGCGGGCGATGTTCTCGACGGTGGTTGGGTAGGGCAACACCGCGCAGCGCTCCACCGGCAGGGTCAGCGCGAACGCGCCTTCGCCGGCCATGTAGCGACACGTCAGCCGTGTTTCGCCTTGCGTATCGATATCGGCGCGCTCGAGCAGGTAGCGCTGGTCGAGCCAGCTTGCCCAGCGACGCTCGATCGCCGGCTGGCGCTCGCCGTGCTGATAAATCTCGAGGCGCGAGCGGTGACCGTGGGCGATACGCTGGCAGTTGCCGTCGTGACGCTTCAGCCCGTGGCTGTAGCCATAGGCCGCGCCGTCGATGACCTCGTCAAAAAACGTAAGCGTCACCCGTTCGACGTTCTCCGGGCAGGTCCGGGTCAGCGTTTGGCTGATCGAGTCGGCGAGTGCGGCGCGCTCGATGGTGGCTGCCTCGATCAACGTAAAGGCCTGGAGTGGGCCGCGCACCTCAAATGCGTAGGGCGCGGTGGCACGCACGCAAAGACCTTCGTCGCAGGCTTCGACACTCACGCCCGGCGCCTGCACCGGTACCAGTAGCGTGTGGTCGACCCCGGCGTCGAGCGTCTTCTTGATGAAGGGTTTGACGCGACCGAAATCGAACAGCATACCGTCCTCGCCAAGCTCGCCTTCCAGGCTGGCATCCACCTGCCAGCTCACGCCGGTCAGGCCGTTTTGCGGGCACCAGACCGAGACATCGATATGACTGAGTTCTTTAACGAAAAGGGCCATTAGGCGAATCCTGCGATCTTGTGCGTCTGAAGCGACAGCCGCCAGCGTGGATGGGCCATGCAGTAGGCGGTGGTGGCACGGACACGGGCCTGGTTGTCCGCGGGCGTGCCCTGGTCCATCGGCTGAAGGAAGAAGTGGGTAAAGTCGAGCGCCTCGAAGCGTTTTGGGGTGGCCTCAGGCTGCGGGTAGACGAGCTTCAACTCGTCGCCGGCCAGTACCTTGAGCGTCGTGGCTCCCTTGGGGCTGACGCAGAGCCAGTCGATGCCCGGGGGCACGCGGACAGTCCCGTTGGTTTCCACTCCGATCTCGAAGCCTTTCGCCTTGATGGCCTCGATCAGTGCGGTGTCGAGCTGCAAAAGCGGCTCGCCGCCGGTAAACACCACGTAGGGCACGGCGCCGCTGGCGGCCTCGGGCCATAGCGCCTTGAGATGCTCGGCCAGTGCTGCGGCATCATGAAAACGCCCGCCGCCTTCGCCGTCCACGCCGATGAAGTCGGTATCACAGAAGGTGCACGCGGCGGTCTCGCGGTCCACCTCGCGACCGGACCACAGATTGCAGCCAGTAAAACGACAAAATACGCTGGCCCGCCCCGCCTGGGCACCTTCGCCCTGCAGGGTGTAGAACGCTTCCTTAACGTGATACATCGCTCGCCTCCGAATCATTGGTCGAGGCGTACTCGAGCGGGTCGGTCACCCCGTTTTCGGCAAAGGCGGCCAGGCGCTCGCGGCAGCTGCCGCAGCGCCCGCAGGCGAGTTCGCGGCCATCGTAGCAGGTCCAGGTGTCGCGGTAGTCGAGCCCCATGGCCAGGCCCTCGCGCAGAATCTCGGCCTTGGTGGCGGCAAGATAGGGCGCGTGCACCTCGATGGGTTCGAAGTTGGCGATCGCGGCGGCGTGGCGCATCGCCTCGACAAACGCCGGGCGACAGTCCGGGTAGAGCACGTGATCGCCGCCGTGGGCGCCGTAGTCGACACGCCCGGCGCCGATGTTTACCGCCTTGGCGATGGCCAGCGACAATAGGATCATGTTGCGATTGGGCACCACCGTCGCCTGCAGATTCTCTTCGGCGTAGTCGGCATCGGGCATGGCTGCGGCGTCGTTGGTCAGCGCGGAGTTGTCGATCAGCCCGTGAATGGCGCGAATGTCCACCACCTGATGAGGAATCTCGAGCGTTTCACACACCTTTTTGGCGGTGTCGAGCTCGCGGCGGTGGCGCTGGCCGTAGTCGAAGGAGAGCGCGTGTACGCCAAGACCTTCTTTCAAGGCGCGATGAAGAACGGTAAAGGAGTCCATGCCGCCGGAGTAGATCACCACGGTGGCGGGGGAGTGTGTACAGGAAGGGGATGACATGCTAATACTCGCTGGCCGGAGAATTTATTGAGCCTTGACGGCAAGAGTCCGGGGTCCGGTCCGGAACGCAGCGCAGTTTACGCACTCATGGCGCGCTTGGCTAGCGCCCACGCCCGGGCTACCCTACGCCAGAGCGTTGGCACGTTCGCACCTTGAGCGCGGCGCCCCGCACGTTCATTCAGCTTTTCGAGACGCACTCATGGCGACCATAGAACATAGCGAAATCGTCCACGCTCCGCCCGAACAGGTATTCGAACTGCTCCGGCGCGTCGAGGATTTCGCCGACTACTCCGATATGATCCACTCGATCGACACGCTCGGGGACAACCGCTACCGCTGGCACGTTCGCGCCGTCGGCATGGACTGGGCCTTCGATGTCGAGGTCACCGAGATAGACGCCCCCCACACGCTTGCCTGGGAGTCGCTTGATGGGGTGAAAAACCAGGGGCGCTACCGGCTAGAGCCGGTCGGGGAGGGCACGCGCGTCTCGCTCACCCTGACCTATGACATTCGCAACCGTTTGATGGAAAAAGCCGTCAACAAGGCCGCCAAACCCATGGTCGGCAAGGTGAGCCGGCAGATCCTTGACCGGGTCGAAGCAAGGCTCAATGGCTAGACACGGGTATTTCTGCTGGCGCTGGGTGGCGCTGTTCGCCCTGCTGGCAATGCTTGGTTACGTCTGGCTCTGGTACTCGCCGAATTTGTCGGCTCTCAAGCGTTGGGCCGCCGACACGTCCCATCACCCGGCCATCATCGCAAGCGTCATGCTGATCATGGCGGCCACACTTGCCATCGGGCTTCCCGGCAGTATCGGGCTTTGGCTGATCGCGCCGTTCTATCCGCCGCTGGCCGCGACCCTGATGCTCACCCTGAGCAGCGTCGCCGGCGCCTGGGTCGCTTACCTTCTGGCTGCGCGGTTTCGCGCGCGGATAACCCCCAGCGGGCTTACTGCGCGCGTGATGCAAACGCTCGAGCGGCGAAGCGATATGCTGACGCAGTGCGCGCTCAGGATTTTACCGGGTTTTCCCCATTCGGTGATCAACTACGCCGCCGGGCTTGGCGGGCTCGCACTCAAACCCTATCTCGCCGCGGCGGCGCTGGGACTTTCGATCAAGTGGGGGGTGTACAGTAGCGCGATTTATAAGACGCTCGAAGCGATCGAGCAGGAGAACGCGCTGCAGTTCGACATGCTGTTGCCGCTTCTGGCGCTGACGCTGTTGTTACTGGCCGGGGCGTGGTATCGGCGCCGCGTGGACGCGGCGCGCGAAAGGCACTAAAAAAAGGGGGGAATGTCAGTGCGGCTGGTGCATGGCGGCGTCAAGATGGCCCACGACCTCGGCCCAGTCCGCATCGTCGGCAATCGCTTCGCGCAAAAACGCCGCCTGAGCGTCGTTCCAGCAGCTTGCTTCGGCAATCGGCGTGGACGCCGGAAGCGGCCCCTGTTTCTCGATGAACGCTTCGATGGAGGCCCTGTCCGAGGCAAGCCCCAGCTGCTCGAAGAGATCGCTGAATTCGTGTACGGGTTGATCCATCATTTTCTTCCTTTCCTTGGGTTGTCATCGACAAGGCTGAGCCTTGCCTTAAAAAAATAGTCCGAATATCGCACGGCGCCAGCTTAGCCCTGGCGCTCGCCTACCAGCGGCGTCAAAAAGCGCTGGCGGCGGTCCGCTTCACCGATCGGTTGCGCCAACAGATGAACGAGTTTGGTGAGGGCGGCCTCTGGCGTCATGTCCGCCCCTGATAGCACGCCGGCATCGAAAAGCCCCGCGCCCGCGGCGTAGGTGCTGAAACGAACGCTCCCCTGAGGGCAGGTGCTCACCGCGGCGAGCAGTTTGCCCTCGCCGCAGGCCCTAGCCAGCACGGCGAGAAGCGCCGGATCGCCGGGCAGATTGCCCGCTCCCCAAAGCTGGAGCAGCGCGCCTTTCACGCGCGCATCTCCCAAAAGCGCTTCCAGCTGCCAGGCGCTGATGCCGGGCCAGAGCGCAATGCGGGCCACTTCGCCCTGGGCAAGCGGCGCGTAGCTTGCAAGCTCGAAACGGGGCGCGCCGCGCTGGCTAGCGCCAAGCCCTCGGCTTGGGTACTCGATGACATCCTCGCCTACGCGCTCGCCTAAAAGCGGGTAGTTGGGACTTTCAAACGCGTGGGGGGCTTCGCTGTGCTGTTTGACGCTTCGTGCGCCGCGCAGAAGCTTTCCAGCGAAGTAGACCCCCACCTCCTTGAGCGTGGGGCTTGCGGCGTAGCGCAGCGCGCCATGGATGTTAGCGAGGGCGTCGCTGTTGGGTGCTTCCAGCGGCTGCATGGCGCCAGTCACGATCACCGGCCGGTCGAGTCCCTGGAGCTGGTAGGCAAGGCTCGAGGCGGTGAAGCTCAGCGTATCGGTGCCGTGAAGAACCACGAACCCCCGATAGTCGACAAAGCGCTCGGCGATCAGCGCGCCGATGCGCTGCCAGGTGAGCGGGGTGGCCGCGCTGGAGTCGATCAGCGGCTCGAGACTTTCGACGTCGAACGCCGGAAGCCTGCTCTGCTCATCGATCGAGAGTGTTTCCAGCGCGCGTGCAAGGCGCGTATCGAAGCCGCTACCGGGCGCCAGGCCAGAGGCACTGGCGTGCATGCCGATCGTACCGCCGGTGTAGATTACGAGCACGCGCTCGCCGCGGCGGGCGTCGTCGAGAAGCCTGGGAGCCTTGTTCATGCAATGTCCTGTCGAGTAACGTGAAGCCTGCCGCTGGCGTCGTCGAGCTGGCGGTTGCGACCGGCCAGATGGGCGAAAACGACGCAGACCCCGATCAGCGCCAACAAGAGCCAGGCAATGTGCTCGATACGCGCGCCGACTTCCAGCAAAAGACCCACCCCAAACGGGCCGGCCGCGGCGATGGTATAGCCTCCGCCCTGAACGAGCCCGGAGAGTTTTCCGGCAAGCCCCGCGTTAGCGGTGCGCAGCACCAAAAGCCCGAGTGCCAGGCTGAAACAGCCGCCCTGGCCCACGCCGAGTGACAGTGCGCCCAGCCAGCGCCAGCCAAGCGGGGCGATCATCAAAAGGAACAGCCCCAGCGCGGTCGCGGCGAGCATGGCAAAAAGCGCCGGGCGCTGGTCACGGCCCAGGCGCGCAAGCCAGGGGGCGCCGAGCGCCGAGCCGAGCTGACACACGATCGAGACCGCCATGAGAAATCCCGCCTCGCTCTCCCCGTAGCCTCGGTAGATCAAAAGCGACGGCAGCCAGCCAAAGACGATAT
Source organism: Halomonas sp. PAMB 3264 (assembly GCF_031954245.1). Classification (NCBI taxonomy): domain Bacteria; kingdom Pseudomonadati; phylum Pseudomonadota; class Gammaproteobacteria; order Oceanospirillales; family Halomonadaceae; genus Halomonas; species Halomonas sp. PAMB 3264. Next base: position 2,060,125 of record NZ_CP134866.1, on the reverse strand, counting down.
AGGCCATGGAGGATTGAAGCCCCATGTAGAGCATGATCTGCCAAGTCAGGGGCTGGCGCAAAAGCGCCGACAGCGACGCGCTGGCGGTGGCTGTTTGAACGCTCGCGGTCGGTTTGGGCGCAAACGAGACCCACAGCACCAGCGAGGCAAGCGCGAGCAGCCCCCAGCTTGCCAGGCTCAAGGGCCAGCCGCCCAGCGCGTTCGCCAAAGGAACGGAGAGCCCGGCCCCCAGCGCGCCGCCAAGGCAGAGCGCCATGGTGTAAAGCCCGGTCAAAAGGTCCGCGCTTTGGGGCAGCTCACGTTTGACGAGCCCCGGCAGCAATGTGCCCGCAATGCCGATGGAAGCGCCCGCCAGGGCGGTAGCGACGAACAGCGCCCCATCTAGCGGCACGGGGCGCAAAAGCAGTGCCGCGGTCAAAAGCGCAAGAGCCGCGCTGAGCGCCCGCTCGGCGCCCAGTCGGCGCGAGAGCAGCGGGGCTAGAGGTGCAGCGAGGCCTAGTGAGAGTACCGGCAGGGTGGTCAAAAGGCCCGCCGCCGCCGGGCTAAGCCCGGCGTTTTCCTGCAAGCGGTTGAGAAGCGGCGCCACCGATGAAAGCGCCGGGCGCAGGTTCAGCCCCACCACGAACATCAGGGCGATAAACGATAGCGCTCGCTTCGAAGCCATGACTACTTAAGGTGGGGTCGCAGGTCGCCCCGAGCGACATCCATCAGGGTGATGAAGTGATAATCTTCGGGCGTTTCCAGGCAGTCCACGCGAACGTCGGTGCGCATGCCCTTGTTGATATCGAGCTTTTCGAAAATCTCGAGCGTGACCTTGCGCGCGGGCTTGTCGCCAGGCGAAAGAATTCCGTCGTCGAGGGTGAAGGTTTCCAAAAGCGTGGCGCGCACGCGCGTGGTGTTGCCTTCACTGAGTACGCGGCGAATGAACAGCCATCCTTCGCACACCAGCGCCGAGGTTTCATCGCTTTCACGCAGAAACAGCGTGCGGTAGCAGGCGCCTTCGGTGGCCGCCTTGTCCGCCATGCTGCGGTAGGCCTGGATCACCTGGTTGGGCGTTACCCTGGCATCTTCAAGACGCTGACTGATGCCCTGATGCTCGCGGCTCAGCTGCTCCTGGCGTTGAAAGACCAGCCACTGCCGATAATCGTTGATACGTTGAGACGCCATAATCACTCCCTGAACAGGTTCTGCTGGACGCGAAAGTCACGCGCCGAAAGCGCACGACTTTCGCATATTCACCGACGCCGCGCTAGCGACGGGCGCGCCGGCGCGGCGCCTTGTCCGATTTTTCGCCCTGGCGCTGGTTCTGGCCCTGGCCCGAGCGTTGGCCCTGGCCGCGCCCGCCGCCGGGTTGACGCTGACCGCGGCGACCGTTTTCGATCGGCTGGGGCTTGGCGTTGGGGTCGGGCTCGAAGCCAGGCTCAATCTTTTTCGGCAGTGTTTGTTTGATCAATTTCTCGATGCCGGCCAGCAGCGCGTGCTCGTCAACGCAAACGAGCGACACCGCCTCGCCGTTGCTGCCGGCGCGTCCGGTGCGCCCGATACGGTGGACGTAATCCTCGGCGACGTTGGGCAAATCGAAATTGACCACGAAGGGCAGCTCGTCGATGTCGAGCCCGCGTGCGGCGATATCCGTGGCAACCAGTACCTGCAAATCGCCGCTTTTGAACGCGCCCAGCGCCCGGGTGCGTGCGCCCTGGCTCTTGTTGCCATGGATCGCCATGGCCGGAATCTCCTGCTTGGAGAGCTGCTCGGCCAGGCGGTTGGCGCCGTGTTTGGTACGGGTGAACACCAGCACCTGGAACCAGCCGTGCTGGCTAATCAGGTGCGCCAGAAGCTCGCGCTTTTTCTCCCGATCGACGCGGTACACGCTCTGCTCGATCTTCTCGGCCGTGGTGTTGCGCGGGGCGACTTCGACCAGCGCCGGGTTATCCAGAAGCTGGGTGGCCAGCGTCTGGATCTCGTTGGAGAAGGTGGCGGAGAAGAGCAGGTTTTGCCGCTTGTTCGGCAACAGCTTCAAAATGCGCTTGATGTCGTGGATAAAGCCCATGTCGAGCATGCGGTCGGCTTCGTCGAGCACCAGGATTTCGACTTTTGAGAGGTCGACGTGGCCCTGCTGCTGCAGATCCATCAGCCGCCCGGGCGTGGCGATCAGCACGTCGAGGCCGTTCTTGAGCGCCTGGACCTGCGGGTTCTGGCCCACGCCGCCGAAAATGATGTGCGACGTGAGCGACAGGTACTTGCCGTAATCGGTCACGCTTTCACCGACCTGAGCGGCCAGCTCACGCGTCGGCGTCAGCACCAGCGCGCGCACCTGGCGCTTGCCCGGGCGCTTGCCGTTGTTCAAAAGCTGTAACAGCGGCAGCGTGAACCCGGCGGTCTTACCCGTGCCGGTCTGGGCGCTGGCCAGCAAATCGCGCCCGGCCAGCACCAGCGGGATGGCTTTTTGCTGGATGGGCGTTGGCTGGGTATAGCCCTGGGTGCTAATGGCGCGTAGTAAGTCGTCCTGCAGACCAAGTTCGGTAAAGCTCATGCGTTCTCCGCCATCGCACAGCGAAGGCGCTCGTGCGCGCTTGCTGGGCCAGGTTCGTAATGAATAAAAACGCGCGGGGTCGCCCCGCGCGGCAGCGAAGTTTGCCAGATAGCGCGCCTGGCTGCGAGGGGCATTTGAGATCGACGCTTTTTAAGCGCCGCATAAAGACCTCGCGCCCGGCACAAAATGCCGAGCGCGAGAAGGGCGTTGCGAGCGGGGGATTAGAAGTAACCGCCGGTGCGAATTTCCCTGGCGATATCGCGGGCAACCTGATCCAGGCTCTGACCAAGCGCGCGCACCAGTGCCGGGTAGCCATCCTCTCGAAGCTCGGTTTCGGCGTTGAAGCTTTCCAGCGCCAAAAGCTCGTTGCCGGCGCCGCGAAGCTGCCACTGGCCGCTGGCAACGGCGTTGCCATCATAGCGCCCCTGAAACTGATCCACTTCGAGCGAAAGCGTCAGCGCATCGTTTTGACGGCCCTGGGCACCCACCACCTGCACCAGTGGAAGCTCCTGGGAGAGGCGCGCGCGAAGCCCGCGCTCGAGCTGGCGGCCAAGCTCTTCCGCCCACTGGTGTTCGCGCGCTGCGTTGAGGGTGATGTCGTCGAGCTGCATGACGATGCCGTCGACGTCCAGGTAGTGCGAAAGCCTGGGCGCGCGTACCTGCAGCGTGCGCTCCGTTGGGGTAGCAGGCGTGGCGATAGGCGTGGCGGGCAGCATATAGCGCGCCGGCGGCGTCACGCTCGAGGCGCAGCCGCCGAGAAACAGGCCAAGCCCCATGATGGCGGCGAATGTCAGCGTTGGGTTGCGCATGGCGTCATCCTCTTATCGCGGGGCGCGCGGAATCGGGTCTTCCGCATCCAGGTTGTCGAAAAGCAGCGCCCGCGGATTGTCGTTGAGCGTGCGCGTCAGCGGCTGAAGATCGCGCATCAAACGATCGAGGCGCTCGATGGCCGACGTCAGATCCTGATAGGCCGGCGACGAAGGCGAAAGCCCTTCGATCGTCGTGCGCAGATCCTCGAGCGTAGCGTTGACGTTGCCACCCAGTGCCTGGGTGTCCGGGTCGCTCAAAATGGCGTTGAGCGATGAGCTCACCTCGCGCACCTCGTTGAGCACGCTTTCCGACGCCTGCAGGTTGCGATCGAGCCCGGCCAGTAGTGGCTCCACCTCGAGCGCGTTGAGCTTGTCCAGAAGGCTCGTGACCTGGGCCTGAATCTGGGCGAAGCCGCCAGCGACGGTGGGGAAGATAGTGCGCTCGGAGAAGGTCTCGTTGACGTGCTGCCCGGCCAGGTCGCGCTGGAAGTTGAGGTCGACGAACAGCGCACCGGTCAGCAAATTGCCGTTTTTGAGCGAGGCGCGAAGGCCCAGATCGAACATGCGATCAAAGCGCGCCTCCCATTCTTCGAGGTCGATATCCTCGCTTTCGATGCCCAGGCGTTGGGGTTCGATGCGGATCAGCACCGGAATGGCGAACTGTGCCCGAGAGTTGGGCTGTGGTGCAGTGAAGTTCCAGGGCACCGCGGCCACGGTGCCCATGCGCACGCCGCGAAACTCCACCGGCGCGCCGCGCGAAAGCCCGCGCACGGTGTCGTCCACCAGCAGCACGTACTCAAGATAGCGGTTGAAGGTGCCTTCTCGGGCGTCGTCCTCGTCGGCGTAGAGCGTAAAGCGGGCGTTGTTGGCCACCGGCCGCCCCATCGGCAGCTCCTCCGGCACGCCGAAGGTGACGCCGCCGCCCAACAGCGCTTCGAGGGATTCGACGTTGACCCGCACGCCGTCGGCGTCGAGACGAAAATCGATACCGCTGGCGCTCCAAAAGCGCGTGCTGTCGGTGACGAGCTGCGCGTAGGGCTCCTCGATGAAGATCTGATGCTGCATGGTGCGTGACTCTGCATCGAAGCGGTTGTCCTCGACCCGGCCCACGGTATAGCCCTGGTAGGATACCGGGTCACCCACGCGCAGCGAGTTGCCGAGCTGGCTGACCAGGCTAATCTGTAGCCCCGCCTGGCCTGCCACCGCCACCGGCGGCACGTCGCTTAGCTCGAACTCGCGCCGGGGCTCCTCGGAGCGCCCGGGCTGAAGCTGGATGTAGGCGCCGGAAAGCACCGTGCCGAGCCCGCTGATGCCTTCACGGCCGATACGCGGCTTGACCACCCAAAAGCGGCTATCCTCACGCAGCATCGCCTCGGCCTCGGGCTGAATACGCGCGCTCATCACCGCGTGGGAAAGGTCGTCGGAAAGCCGCACGCTCTGCACGATGCCGATCTCCACGTTGCGGCTTCGAATCAGAGTGCTGCCGGCCTCGATGCCCTCGGCATTGTTGCTGGTCAGCGTAATCAGCGTTCCTCGGCTGGTGTAGTTGTCGTAGACCAGCCACAACCCGATCACCAGCGCGACGATCGGCACGATCCAAATGGGCGACAGGCGTGTCTGACGAGACGATTTGGCCCGATGCTGCTCGTTCTCTTCGGGTGGGGGGGTGTCGAGTTGCGGTGAATCCTCAGCCATCCACTGATTCCTTGGTCGCTATTTTAAACCGGGTGTTGAGCCTGTGCCTGGTTGGGCGCGGGGGTGGGGTGTCCCACAGAAGGCGCGGGTCGAAAGCCATCGCGGCGAGCATGGTTAGCACGACCACTGCGCCAAAGGCAAGCGCGGCGGGGCCCGGGGTGATCGACATCAGCGAGCCCGCGCGAATCAGCGCCACCAGAATGGCGACCACGAAGACGTCGACCATCGACCAGCGGCCGATGAACTCGGTCAATCGGTAGAGCCGAGTACGGCTTTGCGCCCTGAGCTCGTCGCTTCGCCTGGCGATCAGGCAAAGCCAGGCCAGGGCGAAGAGCTTACCCACCGGGACGATGACGCTGGCAATGAAAATGACTGCCGCGACCGGCCAGGAACCCATCTGAATGAGTTGCACCACGCCGCCGATGATAGTCGATGGCGAACTCGAGCCTAGGCTTGTGGTGGTCATGATAGGGTAAACGTTGGCCGGAATATACATGACCGTGGCGGCGAAGAGCAGCGCCCAGGTGCGCTGTAAACTGTGCGGCACGCGCCGGTGCAGCGTCTCGTGACAGCGCTGGCAGCGCACCTTGCCCTTTGCCGGCAGCCGGTTGATCAGCCCGCAGGTTGGGCAACCCGTCACGCCCTGGCCGGCGGCGGTGGTGCCGGTCAGCGTGCCTTCCGGGGCCAGCGGCTCGCCTTCCAGTGAAAACCACATCCAGTCGGCGTCCAGCGACTGGCTGGTCTTGAGCAAAAGTATGGCGAAGATACAAAAGGCCCAGAAGGAGATGCCCAGATGAATCTGGGCGAGCCCGGCGACCTTGATCAGGCTCACCAGCGCGCCGATGATGAAGACATCCGCCATCATCCAGGGAAGAAAGTGGGCGAGCGAGCGGGCGATATCACGGCTATAGGGCATGTGGCGGCCGCGCAGCAGCCCGTACTGCAACCACATGACGCCAAACAGGTAGAGCGCCGGCAGCACGGCGATGGTCATGATGACCGCGATGGCCACCAACGGCTGGTGAAAGTTGATCAGCGTGGTGGCGGTCTGGGTCAGCTCGATGCGGTTACTCACGCCGCTGACGTTGAAGCTAACGAAGGGGAACGACACCGCCACCAGCAGCGCCACGAACGCCGCGATCGCTAGTGCCATGCTGCGCTGGGCCGGGTAGCGGTTACGCTTGACCAGGGTGTGCAAGCAGCGCGGGCAGGACGCCTTTTCACCAGAGCCCAGCGGCGGCAGAGCGCTGACCCAGTCACATTCATGACAGGCGCGCAGGCGCCGGCGTGTTAGCCGCGTCTCTGGCGGCAACGTATCGACTAGCGGCGGTGAAAGTGCCACGGTAGGGCGTTTCTTGAACTGGTAGTAGCGCAATTCGCTCGTCTCGACAATGCTTTGGGTTCGATTAATACGTTGAGCGGTCAGGGCTGTCAAACGTCGCCGACCGCCTCATAAACAAAATAGCCTAAACGGTCGATGCACACTTGACCCGCGACACTGGCTGAATAACGATGCGGGCGCTTTTGCCTCTTTTATATCCCTGACGAAGGACTTCGTATGCTGCTCGCTGCTTTGGCGGTCGTGATTGGTCTGGTACTGCTCATCTGGAGCGCGGAAAAATTCATCGAGGGGGCCGCGGCGACCTCGCGCTGGCTCGGGCTTTCGCCGTTGTTGATCGGGATGCTGGTCATCGGCTTCGGCACCTCGGCCCCGGAAATGATGGTCTCGGTGCTGGCGGCGCTTCAGGGCAACCCGGGCCTTGCCGTCGGTAACGCCTACGGCTCCAACATTGCCAATATCGGCCTGGTGCTGGGTTTCATTGCGCTGCTGGCCCCGCTTGCCGTGCACTCGAGCGTGATTCGCAAGGAAATGCCGCTTCTGGTCATCGTTATGGCGCTGACCGGCTACATGCTGTTCGACGGCTGGGTATCGCGGCTCGAGGCGGTAGTGCTGCTGGTAGCGCTTACGCTGTTCATCGGCTACAGCATCTGGCATTCGCGCACTCAGCAGCAGGACCCGCTGGTCGAAGAGGTGACCCAAAACCTCGATGCCCAGCCCATGTCCAAAGGCAAGTCGGTCGCCTGGACGCTGATCGGGCTAGTGCTTTTGATCGTCAGCTCGCGGATGCTGGTGTGGGGCGCGGTCGAGATCGCCCAGGCCTTCGGTGTCAGCGATCTGATCATCGGCTTGACCGTGGTGGCGGTGGGCACCTCGCTTCCCGAGCTCGCCTCGTCGATCAGCGCGCTGCGCCGAGGCGAACACGATATGGTGCTGGGCAATGTCGTCGGCTCGAATCTTTTCAATAGTTTGGCGGTGGTGGGACTTGCCGGTGTGATCACACCGATCGAGGCCGGGCGCGAGGTGCTGGTGCGCGACTGGAGTGTGATGACCTGCATGACACTTTTGATGGTGCTGTTCGCGTTTTCCTGGCGCGGAAGGCCGCGGCGAATCAACCGGTTGGAAGGCGGTGTGCTGTTCGCAGCCTTCGTTGGCTACACCGCGTACATGGTCAGCGTGGTGGTCATGAGCTGAGCAATATCACGATAAATTGATGTGCGTCATTGCGACACATCATTGGCACCGAGCAGCCCGTGTAACCCGGGCGTTGACGCAGTAAGATGAAAGCGTGAGTAAAAATTAGCCTGGCCATTGCAACGGTCAATACCTTCCTGACACGACCAGGCTTTTGTTACCCATGGGCGCGCCTTACTTTTCCCCGGTTTCAGGAGAGTGTCATGGAACTCGACCCCTTGATGTTGTCGCGAATACAGTTCGCCTTCGTCGTCTGTTTTCACACGATCTTCCCCGTCTTCACCATAGGGCTTGCGTCCTACATCGCGCTGCTTCACGGACTCTTTTTCAAGACTCAGAACCCGGCCTGGGATCGGTTGGCGCTGTTCTGGACAAGAGTCTTCGCCGTGGTGTTCGCCATGGGCGTGGTGTCGGGCATCGTCATGTCCTTCCAGTTTGGCACCAACTGGAGCAACTTCTCGCTGGCGGCGTCCAACTTTATCGGCCCGGTGCTGAGCTACGAAGTCGTGACCGCCTTCTTTCTCGAAGCGGCCTTTCTCGGCATTCTGCTCTTTGGTCGCGGCAAGGTGCCGGAGGGCGTCCACCTGTTCGCGGCCACCATGGTTGCGGTGGGTACCTTCATTTCCGCGTTCTGGATTCTCGCTGCCAATAGCTGGATGCATACGCCGGCCGGCGTGGAGCTGATCGATAACCGCTTCCACGTGACGTCCTGGAGCGCGGCGATCTTCAACCCCTCCTTCCCGTACCGCTTCGCCCACATGGCGGTGGCCTCGTTCATTACCGGCGGGTTCGTGGTGGCCGGCGTGAGTGCCTGGTTCTTGCTGCGCGGCCGCGACGTGGCAGCCAATCGCCGGGCGCTTTCCATGTGTTTGTGGCTTTTGATGGTGCTCACGCCGGCTCAGGCGGTGATCGGTGATTATCACGGCCTCAATACGCTCGAGCATCAGCCGACCAAAGTAGCGGCGATGGAAGGGCACTGGGAAACCAGCGGCAACGTACCGCTATTGCTGTTCGCGATTCCGGATCAGCAGGCCCAGGAGAACCACTTCGAAGTGGGCATTCCCAACCTTGCCAGCATCATCTTGACCCACACCCTCGACGGCGAGATTCCCGGCATCAGCGAAGCCCCGCCCGAAGAGCAGCCGCCGGTCGCGCTGGTGTTCTGGTCGTTTCGCGTGATGGTGGGCCTTGGCCTTGTCATGATCGCCGTTGCCTTCGCCGGCCTGCTTCTGCGCCGCCGGGCCCGGGTCTATGAGAACACGCTGTATTTGAAAGTGCTGGTCGGCATGATCGCCACGCCGTTTCTGGCGGTGCTGGCCGGCTGGATCGTCACTGAATCCGGCCGCGCCCCTTGGCTTGTATACGGCATGATGACCCACGCCGAGGGCCTGACACCTTCCTTGACCGGCGGCATGGCGCTGTTCTCGCTCACCGGTTACGTGCTGGTTTACGCCGTGGTGTTCTACGCCGGCATCTATTATCTCACCCGCGTGGTGCGCAACGGCATGCTGCCCCACGACGCCCGGGCAGAGGTCGACCCGGACGCCGACCGTCCCAAGCGCCCACTTTCCGCCGCGCATACCCCCTTTGACGACGACGTTGAGCCGGTCAGGAGCTAATCATGGAAATGTTCGATCTCTCTATCATATGGGCTGTGATCATCGGGTTTGGCGTCATCATGTATGTGTTGATGGACGGCTTCGACCTGGGGATAGGCATTCTTTTTCCCTTCGCCCCGGACGAGGATGCCCGGGACGTCATGATGAACTCCGTCGCCCCGGTGTGGGATGGCAACGAAACCTGGCTGGTGCTGGGCGGCGCGGGGCTTTTAGGCGCCTTTCCGCTGGTCTACTCGGTCTTTCTGCCCGCGCTCTACATTGGCGTGTTCCTGCTGCTGGCGGGGCTGATCTTCCGCGGTATCGCTTTTGAATTTCGCTTCAAGTCACGGCGCAACCGCCGCTGGTGGAACCGTGCGTTCTGCTGGGGCTCGGCGGTCGCGGCGTTCGCTCAGGGCGCGGTGGTCGGCGCCTATATTCAGGGCTTCCCTGTCGAGGACTTCGTCTACACCGGCGGCGCATTCGATTGGCTGACCCCGTTCTCCGTTCTTACCGGGCTTGGGCTGATGGCAGGCTATGCGCTTTTGGGTGCGACCTGGCTGATCATGAAATCCGAAGGCTATATCCAGGCGTGGGCCTACCGGATCACGCCGATGCTGCTGGCGGGCGTACTGATCGTATTCGCGATCATCAGCCTCTGGACGCCGTTCATCGACGGGCTGGTGTGGGAGCGCTGGTTCGGCCAGCTGCGCTTTATCTGGATCTTCCCGACGCTGGCGCTGCTGTGCGCGTTCATCGTTTTTCGAAGCGTCCAGCACAAGCGTGAAGGCGTTCCGTTCGTGGCCACTGTAGGGATCTATGTGTTTACCTATCTTGGCCTGATTTTCAGCAAGTGGCCGGTGATCGTACCGCCGAACTACACGCTGTGGGACGCCGCCTCGGCGCCGGAATCACAGCTTTTCTTGCTGATTGGCGTGCTCTTCGTCATTCCAGTCGTGCTGACCTATACCGCCTGGACCTATTGGGTGTTCCGCGGCAAGGTTCGCGTTGGCGAGGGGTACCACTAACCCCATGAGATCGGCACCTCCATCCCCTGCGACCCTGACGCCGCGCCAGTGGCTCAAGCAACTGGCCCTGGCTGAGAAGAAAAGGCTTTCGGGCGCGGCGGTGTGCGGGGTGCTGGCCGGGGCTAGTACCACCGGCCTGCTGGTGGGGCTGGCTTGGCTCGTCGATCAGATTCTCGTACACGCCCGACCGCTGTCAGGGCTTTCGAGCATTTTTTTAATGCTTTTGGCGTTGGTGGGCCTTCGCGCGGCGCTCCAGTGGGGCCAGGAGGTGCTGGCGTTCGAGGCGAGCCTTCGCATTCGCCAGCGAGTGAGAACATCGCTTCTGGACAAGCTTGCCACGCTCGGCCCGCTCTGGCTCACCCATCATCAAAGCGGGGCGCTGGCCACTCAGCTGGTCGAACACGTCGATGCGCTGGAGGGCTATTTCGCGCGCTTTCACCCCCAGCTTCGCATCGTGCTGATACTGCCGCTGCTGATTGCGGCGGTCGTCGGTGCGCTCGATTACGTCGTGGTCATCTTTTTGCTCCTGTCGGCGCCACTGATTCCGCTGTTCATGGCGCTGGTAGGCATGGGCGCCGAGCGGATGAACCGCGAGCAGTTTAGCGCCGTCTCGAGACTCTCTGCTCACTTCGTCGACCGGGTGCGCGGCATGAGTACGCTACAGCTATTCGGGCGCACGGCGAAAGCGCGCAGGGATGTCTGGTACGCCACCGACGAATACCGGCGGCTGTCGATGAAAACCTTGCGCCTGGCGTTTCTCTCCTCGGCGGTGCTCGAGTTCTTCGCCTCGGTGGCCATCGCGGTGGTGGCGATGTACGTGGGCTTTGGGCTTTTGGGCTATCTCGATTTCGGCCCGGCGGCGTCGCTTTCGCTCTTCTCCGGGCTTGCCGTACTGCTGCTGGCGCCGGAGTTTTTCCAGCCGCTGCGCACGCTTTCTCAGCACTACCACGACCGGGCAACGGCGCTGGGTGCCGCGGAAAGTCTAGTATTCATTCTCAACGAGCCCGACTGGATGCCTCAAACGCATGTTGTGCCTCGACATGACCCAGCGCTTTGCGAGTTGAAAGGCGTTTCGGTGGGCTATCCCCAGCGCGACGCCATTTTATCGCACGTTGATCTCGCCATCGCACAAGGCGATATCCTGGCGCTCACCGGCGCTTCCGGTAGCGGTAAGTCATCGCTTCTGGCGCTGCTGGCGGGCTTTATGGCGCCACAGGAAGGCGCGCTCTATCGCCGCTCGGACCAGATCGCCTGGCTCGACCAAAGCCCGTGTCTGATTCAGGGAAGCCTTGCGGAAAATCTGAGACTCGCCAATCCCGAAGCGGGCGAGAGGGCGCTATTGGACGCGCTCGCTCGGGCAGGGCTTGGGGAGCTTCTCACCGCGCTGCCTCAGGGGCTCGAAACGCCTCTGGGCGAGCGGGGTGTTGGGCTTTCCGGCGGGCAGGCGCAGCGGCTGGCGCTGGCGCGGGTCTATCTCAGCGCCGCGCCGCTGGTGCTGCTCGACGAGCCGACCTCGAATCTCGATGCCGCCACCGAGGCGCTGGTGATCGATGCGCTCAAGGCCTGGGCCAGGGATGGGCGTACGCTGGTGATCGCCACGCACCACCCGCAGGTGCTGACGATCGCCACCCGCCATCTTCACTGCGACGGCGGCCGCGTTTTGGAGGTCACGCCATGAAAGAGCTGATCTGCGCTTTTCGCCCCTGGATTTTTCTGCTGACAAGGCGCCGGCGCGTTTTTTTGATCGGCGCGGCGCTGATGCTGACAACGGTTTTGGCAGGGCTTGCGCTGTTGGGACTTTCGGGCTGGTTCATCACCGCCTGCGCTTTCGCCGGCATGGCGCTGGCGGCGGGGCTGCCCTCGACGCTGGATATCTACGTTCCCGGCGGCGGTATCCGCTTTTTTGCCCTGCTTCGCACCGTCGCGCGCTATGTCGAGCGTTTATATAACCACAACGCGGTGTTGACGCTGCTGGCGGATCTGCGCTTCAAGGTATTTGGTTACCTGACCCATCTGGACGCCGCCTCCTTGAGCCGACGCCGCGCAGGCGATTGGCTGACCCGGCTCACCGCCGATATCGATACCCTCGATAACTTCTACCTGCGCCTGTTAATGCCGCCGCTGGTCGCGCTGCTGGCGATCGGTTTGCTGTCCCTTTTCATTGCGCTTTGGCTGCCGGGGCTTGCGGTGATCGTGGGGATGAGTCTTGGCGCGCTGTGGATGGTGCTTACGTTTGGCTTCGCCTGGGCTGGGTTTCGCCAGAGCCATCAGCAGGTGCGCGATCAGAGTGCGCTGCGTAACCGGGTGCTCGACCAGATCCAGGCCAGCGCCGAGCTTGAAAGCTACCAAACCAGGCGTTGGCACCAGATGCATATCGAAGCGCTGGAGGCCGGTGCCAGCGCCAATCAGCGTCGGCTGGCGGCGAAGGCGGCGCTGGGTAACGCGCTGATCCTGCTCGTTACGGGCGTGCTTTTAATCGGGGTGCTCTGGTTTTTAAGCCAGGCCGCGCTCGTCGACGATATCGCATCGCCGGTGGCGATCATGCTGCTGCTGGTCGTGCTCGGCGCCGGTGAGCTCTTCACAGCGCTTCCGTCTGCGTTCATCAAGCTCGGGGCAAGTTACGCAAGCGTTCGGCGCCTCAATCAGCTAACGCCGAAGGCCGTTTCTGACGAGCAACCTTGCGCGATATTTCCAGAAGGTTCTCCTGGGGTCAGTGTGACGCTGAGTGACGCTGGCTATACCTATCCGGCCATGTTGGCGCCGGCGCTATCAGGGATCTCGCTGAAAGTGCCTGCCGGTGCGCGCGTGGCGATTACCGGCGCATCCGGGGCGGGCAAGTCGACGCTCGCTCATCTAATTCTCGGGAGACTGGTGCCGAGTAGCGGAAGTGTGACGGTGGGGGGGCAGGCGCCTTGCGCGCTTTTAAATGATGAGCGCGCCAGCGGCTTCGCCTTTCTCTCCCAGCAGGTCGATCTTTTCGATGCCACCCTTGCCGATAATCTTCGCCTGGCCAACGAGTCCGCCGACGATGAAGCGCTTTGGCAGGCGCTCGAGCGCGTGGCGTTGGCTGATTGGGTGCGCCGCGAGCCCGAGGGACTTCAAACACCCGTGGGGGAGAAGGGGCGCAAGCTCTCCGGTGGCCAGGCCCGGCGCGTAGCGCTGGCACGTCTTTTTCTGCGAAATCCAGACGTCGTGCTGCTGGATGAACCCTTCGCCGGCGTCGACAGTGACACCGCTCGCCACCTGGCGGCGTCGCTCGATCAGTGGCTCGTGGGTCGAACGGCGATCTACTTCGTTCACCAGATCGACGATGTATCGCTGCTTCCGGGGCTCACGTATAGTCGTTCCCTTTGCCACGGTCAGCTGAATTCGGCCAGCGTTTGATGCCGTATCTTTCAAGAGGGGAAATCATGTACGAGTACCTGCGCCAACTGCCCAAGACCGAACTTCACCTGCATATCGAAGGGTCGCTCGAGCCGGAGCTGATGTTTCGCCTCGCCAAACGCAACGGTATCGCGCTCGATTACGCGAGCGTCGAGGACGTCAAGGCAGCGTACCGGTTCGATAACCTGCAGGGATTTCTGAATCTCTACTACCAGGGCATGAACGTACTGCGCACCCGTGAGGATTTTTATGATCTCGCGATCGACTATTTCAAGCGCGCAAGCGATGAAGGCGTGGTGCATATCGACATGCACTTCGACCCGCAGGCGCACCTGGTTCGCGGCGTGGCGCTGGATGAGGTAATGGAGGGGCTCTTTCGGGCGAAAGAGGAGGCCGAGGCGTCGTTGGATCTGTCAATTGGCATGATCATGGCATTTCTACGCGACCGCTCTCAAGAAGAAGCACTCGAGGTGTTCGAGCAGGCCGCTCCCTACTGGACACGGCTCGACGCCATTGGCCTGGATAGTGCTGAGCGCGACAATCCGCCGGTCAAGTTCAAGGCATTGTTCGAGCGCGCCGCTAAAGAAGGATTGGCGCTGGTCGCCCACGCCGGCGAAGAGGGGCCGGCGGACTACATCCGCCAGGCGCTTGATGAGCTCAAGATAACGCGGGTGGATCACGGTGTCCGCTGCCTGGACGATAGCGAGCTGGTCGAGCGTCTTCGAAGCGAACAAGTCGTGCTGACCGTTTGCCCTCTTTCGAACGTTTGCCTGAAAGTGATCGACGAGCTTGGCGAGCATCCGCTTCCTGCGCTCATCGAAGAGGGGTTGAAAGTCACCATCAGTTCCGATGACCCGGCCTATTTCGGCGGTGGGTTGCTGGCCAATCATGTTGCTTGTCGTGATGCCTTCGGCTGGGACGAGTCCGTGTTCAAGGCGCTCAATCGCAACGCGCTGGAAGAAGCCTTCATTGCCGAGCCGCGCCGTAAAGCGTTGCTCCAGCGCCTCGATTCCATAGGCGAGTGATAAAAAGTGCGCTATAGGGTTGACGTATAACCATAAGTGAGTAGAATACGCCCCACATCGAACGGGCAGCGCCCTTCGGTCAGCTCTTTAACAATTTGATCAGGCAATTCATGTGGGCGTTTGCCGATGAGGGTGACAAGTCACCTTATATCAAGGCAGACGAACACAGCGATACCCTTCGGGGTATCACGGTAAATTCGTTTGAACCTTGAGCCAGGATTGATTCGCCTCTGCGTCATGTCGTCGTATGTGGGGCAGGCAAGAATCACACTGATTTTAAACTGAAGAGTTTGATCATGGCTCAGATTGAACGCTGGCGGCAGGCTTAACACATGCAAGTCGAGCGGCAGCACGGGAAGCTTGCTTCCTGGTGGCGAGCGGCGGACGGGTGAGTAATGCATGGGAATCCACCCGATAGTGGGGGATAACCTGGGGAAACCCAGGCTAATACCGCATACGTCCTACGGGAGAAAGGGGGCTTCGGCTCCCGCTATCGGACGAGCCCATGTCGGATTAGCTAGCTGGTGAGGTAACGGCTCACCAGGGCGACGATCCGTAGCTGGTCTGAGAGGATGATCAGCCACATCGGGACTGAGACACGGCCCGAACTCCTACGGGAGGCAGCAGTGGGGAATATTGGACAATGGGCGCAAGCCTGATCCAGCCATGCCGCGTGTGTGAAGAAGGCCCTCGGGTTGTAAAGCACTTTCAGTGGGGAAGAAGGCCTGCCGGTTAATACCCGTCAGGAAGGACATCACCCACAGAAGAAGCACCGGCTAACTCCGTGCCAGCAGCCGCGGTAATACGGAGGGTGCAAGCGTTAATCGGAATTACTGGGCGTAAAGCGCGCGTAGGTGGCTTGACAAGCCGGTTGTGAAAGCCCCGGGCTCAACCTGGGAACGGCATCCGGAACTGTCAGGCTAGAGTGCAGGAGAGGAAGGTGGAATTCCCGGTGTAGCGGTGAAATGCGTAGAGATCGGGAGGAATACCAGTGGCGAAGGCGGCCTTCTGGACTGACACTGACACTGAGGTGCGAAAGCGTGGGTAGCAAACAGGATTAGATACCCTGGTAGTCCACGCCGTAAACGATGTCGACCAGCCGTTGGGTGCCTTGTGCACCTTGTGGCGAAGTTAACGCGATAAGTCGACCGCCTGGGGAGTACGGCCGCAAGGTTAAAACTCAAATGAATTGACGGGGGCCCGCACAAGCGGTGGAGCATGTGGTTTAATTCGATGCAACGCGAAGAACCTTACCTGCTCTTGACATCCTGCGAACCCGGAAGAGATTCCGGGGTGCCTTCGGGAACGCAGAGACAGGTGCTGCATGGCTGTCGTCAGCTCGTGTTGTGAAATGTTGGGTTAAGTCCCGTAACGAGCGCAACCCTTGTCCCTATTTGCCAGCGCGTAATGGCGGGAACTCTAGGGAGACTGCCGGTGACAAACCGGAGGAAGGTGGGGACGACGTCAAGTCATCATGGCCCTTACGAGCAGGGCTACACACGTGCTACAATGGCCGGTACAAAGGGCAGCGAACTCGCGAGAGCAAGCGAATCCCGAAAAGCCGGTCTCAGTCCGGATCGGAGTCTGCAACTCGACTCCGTGAAGTCGGAATCGCTAGTAATCGTGGATCAGAATGCCACGGTGAATACGTTCCCGGGCCTTGTACACACCGCCCGTCACACCATGGGAGTGGACTGCACCAGAAGTGGTTAGCTTAACCCTCGGGAAAGCGATCACCACGGTGTGGTTCATGACTGGGGTGAAGTCGTAACAAGGTAGCCGTAGGGGAACCTGCGGCTGGATCACCTCCTTAAACGATGCGTCATCCTCGCGGTAAACGTCCACAATGAATTGCCTGATCAAGTGATAGAGCAAACGGTTTGGCACGATCCCCTCTTGGGTCTGTAGCTCAGTTGGTTAGAGCGCACCCCTGATAAGGGTGAGGTCGGCAGTTCAAGTCTGCCCAGACCCACCAGATTCCCGTAATGCCCGCATTAAAAAGCTCTTCGTATGGTGGTCTGTACGTTGTTGCGTTTTGTTGTGTCTCACGGAAATTGATGGCAAGAGGTGAAATTGCAAAACGATGGGGCCATAGCTCAGCTGGGAGAGCGCCTGCCTTGCACGCAGGAGGTCAGCGGTTCGATCCCGCTTGGCTCCACCATTATCTCGTTGCCGTGTTGTTGTACCGTTTGTTGTTTTGTGATCATTGACAAGGCAGGGTTTTAAAAGCCGTCTTGTCACTGTTCATCGAACAGTCGCTCTTTAACAATGTATATCATGCTGACAGTATCGAATGACGATACGGTGACATGGGCTTCGGCTCCTGTGATCGTGACGTGATCTCGATACGCAATTGTTTTGTGATACGTCTCAAGCGTATCCGGCAATCGTTGTCATTGCGGGCCCGGACTCCTTCGGGTTATAGGGTCAAGCAATGAAGCGCACACGGTGGATGCCTAGGCAGCCAGAGGCGATGAAAGACGTGGAAGCCTGCGATAAGGTTCGGTGAGGTGGCAAACGACCTGTGACCCGAACATCTCTGAATGGGGAAACCCACCGACCACAAGGTCGGTATCGTATCCTGAATACATAGGGATACGAGGCGAACCGGGGGAACTGAAACATCTAAGTACCCCGAGGAAAAGAAATCAACCGAGATTCCCCCAGTAGCGGCGAGCGAACGGGGACCAGCCCTTAAGTTGTGCAATCGATAGGCGAACAGTCTGGGAAGTCTGACCATAGCGGGTGATAGTCCCGTAGCCGAAATCCGAGCACAGTGAAATCGAGTAGGTCGGGGCACGAGAAACCCTGATTGAAGACGGGGGGACCATCCTCCAAGGCTAAATACTCCTGGCTGACCGATAGTGAACCAGTACCGTGAGGGAAAGGCGAAAAGAACCCCGGCGAGGGGAGTGAAATAGATCCTGAAACCGTGTGCGTACAAGCAGTGGGAGCAGACTTGTTCTGTGACTGCGTACCTTTTGTATAATGGGTCAGCGACTTATATTCAGTGGCGAGCTTAACCGAATAGGGGAGGCGTAGAGAAATCGAGTCTTAACTGGGCGACCAGTCGCTGGATATAGACCCGAAACCGGGCGATCTATCCATGAGCAGGGTGAAGGTTGAGTAACATCAACTGGAGGCCCGAACCAGGATCTGTTGAAAAAGATTTGGATGACTTGTGGATCGGAGTGAAAGGCTAATCAAGCCCGGAGATAGCTGGTTCTCCTCGAAAGCTATTTAGGTAGCGCCTCACGTATCACCACCGGGGGTAGAGCACTGTTTCGGCTAGGGGGTCATCCCGACTTACCAACCCGAGGCAAACTCCGAATACCGGTGAGTGCAGCGTGGGAGACACACGGCGGGTGCTAACGTCCGTCGTGAAAAGGGAAACAACCCGGACCGTCAGCTAAGGTCCCCAAATCCTGGTTAAGTGGGAAACGATGTGGGAAGGCTCAGACAGCCAGGAGGTTGGCTTAGAAGCAGCCATCCTTTAAAGAAAGCGTAATAGCTCACTGGTCGAGTCGGCCTGCGCGGAAGATGTAACGGGGCTAAACCAGGTACCGAAGCTACGGGTTCATCCTCTGGATGAGCGGTAGAGGAGCGTCGTGTACGCCGATGAAGGTGGATCGAGAGGTCTGCTGGAGGTATCACGAGTGCGAATGCTGACATGAGTAACGATAAGGGGAGTGAAAAACTCCCCCGCCGGAAGACCAAGGGTTTCTGTTCGATGCTAATCAGAGCAGAGTGAGTCGGCCCCTAAGGCGAGGCCGAAAGGCGTAGTCGATGGGAAACGGGTCAATATTCCCGTACCGGACATGATTGCGATGGGGGGACGGAGAAGGCTAGGTGAGCCGGGCGCTGGTTGTCCCGGTGAAAGCAGGTAGGCTGAACGCTCAGGCAAATCCGGGCGTTCAAGGCCGAGATGCGAGACGAACTGACCACGGTCAGGAAGTCACTGATGCCACGCTTCCAGGAAAAGCCTCTAAGCTTCAGATCATGTGCGACCGTACCCCAAACCGACACAGGTGGTCAGGGTGAGAATCCCAAGGCGCTTGAGAGAACTCGGGTGAAGGAACTAGGCAAAATGGTGCCGTAACTTCGGGAGAAGGCACGCCGGCGTAGGGTAGAGGGACTTGCTCCCCGAGCCCGAACCGGCCGAAGATACCAGGTGGCTGCAACTGTTTAGTAAAAACACAGCACTCTGCCAACGCGCAAGCGGACGTATAGGGTGTGACGCCTGCCCGGTGCCGGAAGGTTAAGTGATGGTGTTAGCCCTCGGGCGAAGCTCCTGATCGAAGCCCCGGTAAACGGCGGCCGTAACTATAACGGTCCTAAGGTAGCGAAATTCCTTGTCGGGTAAGTTCCGACCTGCACGAATGGCGTAATGATGGCCACGCTGTCTCCACCCGAGACTCAGTGAAATTGAAATCGCCGTGAAGATGCGGTGTACCCGCGGCTAGACGGAAAGACCCCGTGAACCTTTACTATAGCTTCACACTGGATACTGATGTTGCCTGTGTAGGATAGCCGGGAGGCTAGGAACTCCGGACGCCAGTTCGGAGGGAGCCACCCTTGAAATACCGGCCTGGCATCATTGGTGTTCTCACTCCGACCCGTTATCCGGGTCGAGGACAGTGTGTGGTGGGTAGTTTGACTGGGGCGGTCTCCTCCCAAAGAGTAACGGAGGAGCACGAAGGTACCCTCAGCACGGTCGGACATCGTGCAATGAGTGCAAGAGCATAAGGGTGCTTGACTGCGAGACAGACACGTCGAGCAGGTGCGAAAGCAGGTTCTAGTGATCCGGTGGTTCTGTATGGAAGGGCCATCGCTCAACGGATAAAAGGTACTCCGGGGATAACAGGCTGATACCGCCCAAGAGTTCACATCGACGGCGGTGTTTGGCACCTCGATGTCGGCTCATCACATCCTGGGGCTGAAGTCGGTCCCAAGGGTATGGCTGTTCGCCATTTAAAGTGGTACGCGAGCTGGGTTTAGAACGTCGTGAGACAGTTCGGTCCCTATCTGCCGTGGGCGTTGGATGTTTGAGAAGGGCTGCTCCTAGTACGAGAGGACCGGAGTGGACGCACCTCTGGTGTTCCGGTTGTCACGCCAGTGGCATTGCCGGGTAGCTATGTGCGGACGGGATAACCGCTGAAAGCATCTAAGCGGGAAGCCCCCTTCAAGATGAGACATCCCCGAGGCCTCGAGCCTCCTGAAGGGCCCAGCGAGACCAGCTGGTTGATAGGCACGGTGTGGACGCACCGCAAGGTGTTGAGCTAACGTGTACTAATGGCCCGTGAGGCTTGACCCTATAACACCCAAGGGGTTCGGCCCGCAGTGACAACGAAGCAATAACCGGATACGCACGAACATGAAGCGAGAGGCTTCATGTCGAACGGGACGATCACGAAACCGTCAGCCGATATACATTGACAGTTACGCCTGACGACCATGGCTTGCGTGAACCACCCGATCCCTTGCCGAACTCGGAAGTGAAACCGCAACGCGCCGATGGTAGTGTGGGGTCTCCCCATGCGAGAGTAGGTTATCGTCAGGCACCTATTCGAAAAAGCCCCGAGCACTCTGTGTTCGGGGCTTTTTTTTATGCGTGAAGGAGAGGGCCGGTGGAGAGCAGAGCGGCCGCGCCGCACTGCCGGTTAAAGTCTGTTTCTACAACAACCCATCACGGCTATGCTGGCACTCGCCGTTCGCCCAGGTCTCGAAAATGGCGCGATCGTCTGCCAGCATCATGAGCGCGAAAAGGCGCTCGCCTAACGTGCTGCAGCGGCGAATGCGGCGGCTCAATAGTTCGGTGGCATTTGGATCAACCACAACGAAGTCCGCCTCGAGACCAGGCTTTAGTTGGCCAATTTTTTGGTCGAGCGAGAGCGTTTTGGCGTTCCCATGGGTCAGGCCATAAAAACCCTGCCATGCGGTGAGCGGCTGATTGTTGAGTTGGCCTACCTGATAGGCACTTTTAAGCGTCGCAAAGCCGGTCAAGTCGGTGCCGGCGCCAATGTCGCTTGCGTAGGTGAACGCCATGTCCGCGCGGGCTGCCGCGTCACGATCGAAAAGACCACTGCCCAAAAACAGATTGGAGCTGGGACAGAAGGCGATGTTGGCTCCCTGAGCGGCCAGGCGCTCACGCATACTGTCATCCAGGTGTACGCCGTGGGCAAACGTACTTTTAGGCCCCACGAGCCCGGCGCGTTCGTAAACGGCCAGATAGTCCTGACTGTCGGGAAAGAGCTCTGCCACCCAGGCAAGCTCGCCGCGATTTTCCGCCAAATGGGTTTGAAGCCAAAGCGTTGGGTCACTGCGCAAAAGCGCACCCGCAGCATCCATTTGCGCTTTTGTCGAGGTCGGTGCGAAACGAGGCGTGACGCTATAGCCCAGCCGCTCCCGTCCGTGCCAATCGGCGATCAGTCGCTCGGTATCCTGGATGCCGGTTGTGCCATCGAGAAGCGCCTCGGGCGCGTTGCGATCCATCATTACCTTGCCACCCAGCATACGTAGTCCGCGTGTCTGGCAGGCACCGAAGAAAGCGTCCATGGAGATCGCGTGGCTCGAGCCGAATACCTGGGCGGTCGTCGTTCCCGCGCGCAACATTTCGTTCAGAAACGCTTGCGAAAGCGCCTCGGCGTGCTCGGCACTTTGGAAACGACACTCCTCGGGAAAGGTGTACTCGTTGAGCCAGTCGAGTAGCTGTCGGCCGTAGGAAGCCATGATATCGAGCTGCACGTAATGGACATGGCTGTCGATAAAGCCCGGCATGATCAGCTTGTCGCTGTGATCGATGATATCCACGCCGGCGGGAAGCTCGCTGGAAAGCTCGTTAAAACGACCTACCGCGTGAATCAGTCCCTCCCTGAGCCATAAAAGACCGTCTTCGAAATGCTCGACACTGCCAGCAGCGGGCCGGTCCTGGGCGCCCGGAGGCTTGGCGAAACTCAAAAGTTCGGCGCGGATAAACGTATTCTGGGTCACGGTCAGGTCACTTGAACGGGTTGATGATCGTTGAAAAATGCGCGAAGCGGGGCGCTTTCGAGCCCTCGGGTGGCGCTATCAGGAGAAGTATCGATAAGCCATAAAAGCTCGGTCACTGCCGTAAGCGCGATGGCGTAGGGTGATTTGTGGTTCAGCTTGGCACCGTTGAACGCGCCAATCGGGCTGCGTACACGCTCAATAGAGGCAGGCGAATAACCCGCTCGCTGAAGTCTGCCTGTGAAACTGGCCCACTTGCTTTCGGAACCGATCAGGCCGATCGAGGCGATATCATCGCGCTCAATGAGTGCTTCGATCAGAGCGTAGTCCTCATCGTGGCTGTGGGTCATCACCAGCGCGTGACAGCCCGACGGTAGCGCGTTGACGCGTTGGCCTACGTTCTCGAGGGGTAACAGCGACAGACGAGGCGACTCAGGCGTCAAAGGTAGCGTGTCTGGGCGGCTATCGCACCAGTAGCGCTGCCAGTCGAGCGGATCGGTAAGCTCTATCACGTGTCGTCCGATATGGCCCGCACCAAACACCGCCAAGTGAGTTTGCGTACCCGGAAACACTTCCAGCAGAACGTTGACGAAGCCACCGCAGCACTGACCACTTCGCCCGCCAAGCGCGAACGCCTCCAGATGAAAGCCGGCTTTGTCCTGCTCCAGATAGCGCCGCGCCGCCTGAATGGTCTGCCACTCGAAGGTACCGCCGCCCAGGGTATCGAAGACGTGATCCGAGGTGACGATCATGCGTGCACCGGGTTCACGAGGGGTCGAGCCCTGAGCGGTCACCTGAGTAGCCAGTACGTGCGGCGTGCCGTTTTGTTGGCAATCGTGCAGCGCGGCATGCCAAGGCGTATTTGCGGCGCCGCTCATAGCGCTTTGGGCCTGATGGCCTGAGCGGCCAGCATGACCCGCTCGGGGGTTGCCGGGGTGTCCAGTGCCGGCGAGCATTGATAGTGCGTCAGGCTCGACAGCGCGTCGCGCAGCGCCGACCAGACGCTGATGCCCAGCATGAAGGGCGGCTCGCCTACCGCTTTGGAGCGATAAAGGCTCGCCATCGAGTTAGGGTGGCCCTCCATGAGCGAGACATTGAAGACCGGCGGCAAGTCGCCAAAGGTGGGAATCTTGTAGGTGGCCGCGCTGCTGCTTAAAAGCGCCCCCTTGTCGCTCCACTTGAGCTCTTCACTGGTCAGCCAACCCATCGCCTGGATAAAGCCCCCTTCGACCTGACCAATATCGATCGCCGGATTGAGCGCATCCCCGACATCGTGGAGCACATCGACCCGATCGACCCGGTACTCACCGCTCAGTGTGTCAACGCTTACTTCAGAAACGGCGGCGCCGAAGGCGAAGTAGTAGAAGGGACGGCCCTGGCCCATCGAGCGGTCGTAATGAATCAGTGGGGTAGCGTAAAAGCCTTTCTCGGAAAGCGAGACCCGGTTGAGGTAGGCGGTTTGCACCAGCTCCCCCCAAGGCAGGTGATATTCGCTTTCGCCAAATCCGGCGATCAGCTCACCCTCCTCCAGGCGCATGCCTTCGCGATCCAAACCGCCTTCGAAATGGGCGGCGGCAAAATCGAACAGGCGCTCACGCAGGCGGCTCGCCGCGTCGCGCGCCGCCATGCCATTCAAATCCGCGCCGCTAGACGCCGCTGTGGGTGAGGTGTTGGGCACCTTGTCGGTACGCGTGGCGCTGATGCGCACGTCGTCAAGATCGAGCCCCAGCTCGCGGGCGACGACCTGACAGATCTTGGTGTGAAGACCCTGGCCCATTTCGGTGCCACCGTGATTGATCATCACGCTGCCGTCGGTATAGACGTGTAAAAGGGCGCCGGCCTGATTGAGGTGCTGTGCGGTGAACGAAATACCGAACTTCACCGGCGTGAGCGCCAGCCCTTTTTTGATAACCGGGCTCGAGGCGTTGAACGCAGTCATGGCATTACGACGTGCCCAATAATCGCTGTCTTTTTCGAGCTTTTCGACCAGCGTATGCAGCAACGCAATTTGATCGACGGTTTGCCCATAATGCGTCGTCTCACAACCCTTGCGGTAGAAGTTGCGTTTGCGAACGGTCAAAGGGTCTTCGCCGATCTGGCGAGCGATATCATCCATCGCCGCTTCGATCGCCATCATTCCCTGGGGGCCGCCAAAACCGCGAAAAGCGGTGTTGGACGCCGTGTGGGTTTTCGCCCGGTGCCCGGTCACGCGGGCGTTGCCCAGCGAATAGGCATTATCGGCGTGAAACATGGCCCGATCGACAATAGCGTCTGAAAGATCTGGCGAATAGCCGCAGTCGCCAATCACGGTGATATCACCGCCCTGAATGACGCCGCGTTCATCGATGGCCAAACGGTAGCGGTTGTGAAAAGGGTGACGCTTGCCGGTGACCTGCATATCGGCGGTGCGCGGTAGCCGCAGGCGGGTGGCGCGGCCCGTGCGTCGTGCGATGATGGCCGCGATGCATGCCCAGGGTGAGGCTTGCGTCTCCTTGCCGCCGAAACCGCCGCCCATGCGGCGCACCTCGACGGTGACCGCGTGAAAAGGGATACCCAATACCTCGGCGACCAGCTTCTGCGTTTCGCTGGGGTGCTGGTTGGAAGTATGGACCAGAACACCTTCGTCCTCGGTGGGAAACACTACGCAGGCTTGGCCTTCTAGATAAAGATGCTCCTGTCCGCCGACGAACAGCGTGCCTTCAACGAGCGTTTGCGCGTGCGCAAGGGTTGTTTGCCAATCGCCGCGTTCCTGGACGTGAGTCGGGCGTACCAGCTCACCCTGTTCGACGGCGGCCACCGGGTCGAGGAGGGCGGGGCGCTCATCGATTTCGATAGTGGCGAGTGTCACCGCGCGCCGCGCCGCCTGAAAGGAGGTCGCCGCGACGGCAAACAGACATTGGCCGGCGTAACTGACATCGCGGTCGACGAAAATCGGGTCGCCCGGAAAGACCGGGCCGATGTCAGTGTGGCCCGGCACATCGGCAAAGGTGATAACGTCCACCACGCCTTCAGCCTGACGCACCGCGTCGAGCTCGAGTGTCGTCAGCGTGCCAAACGCCGCTGGTGACAGGCCAAGCGCTACGTGTAGCGCATCTTCCGGTGTCTTGAGGTCATCGATGTAGCTCGCCTTGCCGGTTACATGCTTGCGAGCACTTTCGTGATGGCTCGACGAGCCGGCCTGACGCCGTCCGTCGCTGTCAACGGTGTGGCGCGCCAGGGGCCCGGAGCCCTTGATGTGATCGTCGAGTTCGCGCCGGGCGTGACGGCTTTCGCTATCGAGCTTAGTGAGCGTACGCATGAATCATGACCTCTTGAGTGGGCATGGTGAGCGTCAGGTAAAGCCGCTCCAGCAGATTGGCTGCCGCCTGTTCACGGTAGTGGCTGCTACCCCGCACATCCGACATGGGCTCGAAATCCTTGGCCAACGCCCGCTGCGCCGCTTGAAAACTCGCCTGAGTCACCGGTTGGCCTTCGAGCGCGGCTTCAGCGTGTAACGCACGTTTCGAGATGGCGGCCATGCCGCCAAAGCCAAGGCGTACCTGGCTAAGAACGCCATCGTCGATAGCATAGTGAAAGGCGCCAAGAACGGCGGAAATATCGTCTTCACGGCGTTTGGAGAGCTTCCAGACGCGCAGCGTTGCGTGCTCGGTCAGCGCAGGAATGAATATACGGCTGACCACCTCGTCGCTTTGCAGGGCGGTTTTTTTATAATCGATAAAAAAGCTTTCGAGCGGCAGACTGCGCGCGCCGCTCGGCCCCGCGATTTCGAGCCAGGCCCCCAGTGCCAAAAGCACCGGCGGCGTATCGCCGATAGGAGAGGCGTTGGCAATGTTACCGCCCAGCGTGCCGCGGTTTCGAATCTGGCGAGAGCCCAGCCGGGAGAGCAGGTGGGCAAACGCAGGGAAATGGCGCTCGAAAAGCGTTTCAAGCTCGGTATACGTCACCGCCGCGCCGATCCACCAGCCTGGCCGGGACGGGTCGTCACTCGCCTCGATATGGCGTAACTCATCCACCCGGGTCACATCGATCAGCTGATTGAGCGCCTTGAGCTGCTGGGTGTTCTCAAGCCACAGATCGGTGGCGCCGGCCACCAGCCGTGCGTTTGGATGACGCGCGCGTAGCGTCAGCAGCGCATCGAGCGAAGTGGGGCTTTTAAAAAAGAGTGCGTCACCCGGCGGGTCGTTGGATGGCATCGATTGTGCGGCAGAGCTGGCGGCATCGAGCCAGACCGGCGACTGCCAGCGCATGGTTTGCATCTGAAGTGCCGCATCGCGAATGGGGCGGTAGCCGGTGCAGCGGCAGAGATTTCCCCCCAGCGCTTCTTCCAGTACCCGATGGCTAAAAGGCGCTTTGAGCGCATTTCCCTGATAGAGGGTAAAAAGCGACATGACAATGCCCGGCGTGCAAAAGCCGCACTGACTGGCATGACCCTCGATCATCGTCTGCTGGGCGGGATGTAGTCCTTTAGCCGTTTCGAGCCCTTCAACGGTCACCAACAGTTTGTCTTGCAGTTGATGCGCTGGCGTAATGCAGGCGTTGACGCTAGCAAAGTCCGCGTTCGGCGCATTAGCGTCGCGTAGGGCAACGGTGCAGGCGCCGCAGTCGCCAGAGGCACAGCCTTCCTTGGTGCCGGTGTACCCAAGCGTATCGCGTAGCAGGTTGAGCGCGCTGGTATCCGGCGCTACGTTACAGCGTTTCAACACGCCATTGAGCAAAAACTCGACGCTTGCCATGGTCGTCCCTCTTTTTTGTTCTGACCAATCGGTCAATACGCTAGAGCTTGGGTTAAAATAAATCGATGTGCAAGACTTTGTTGGGTGCCCTCAAACGGTGCTGGGGCGCGCTTTTTTAGTGCGTTTCATCGGCCGTTATCAAAGCAGCCGCCACCGTTGTTCAACGCTCAAGGAAGCCCTATGAAAAGCTCCCGACAAACCCCGAAGGAGAGAGGCGGGCGTGAGGCCCAGGAGAAGGCCATTCTGGACGCGGCCGAGTGCGTTTTCGCGCTGCACGGCTACCGCGGAGCGAGCCTGCAGGCCATCGCCGACCGGGCCGGCCTTCCAAAGGCCAACATTCTTTACTACATGGGAAACAAGCAGGCGCTATATCTCAAGCTATTGGGCCGGATGATGACGCGCTGGAACGCGGTGATCGACGATATCACCCCGCAATCCGATCCGCGCGAGGTGCTCGGTCGCTTTATTTGCACCAAAATCGAGCTCGGCCAGCGCTATCCCGAGGGCTCACGTCTGTTCGCCGCGGAAATTCTGGCCGGGGCGCCATTTCTCGAGCACTACCTGGAAGGCGAGCTCAGGGCCTGGGTCGAAAGTCGCGCCGCCGTGATCAAAGCCTGGTCGGCGATGGGGAAAATGGACGATGTCGACCCACGCTATCTGATATTTCTGATCTGGTCGTCGACCCAGCACTACGCCGACTATGGCGCTCAGGTGAATGCCATCCTCGGGCGTGAGCGCTTGAGTCACACAGACATTGCCGATATCAGCGCTTTCCTGGAGCGAGTCATTTTGAAAGGGTGCGGTATTGGGTGAGCGTTACCTGCTCTTGACGTACAGGTCAGGTTTGAAGCGCAACGCGCGTGCCAAAAGCCAGGCGCTCTTCGGGTGAAACGGTTTGGGTCGGAGCGCCGATCATTTCATCGAAGACATCGGAGTGTGTTAAAACGGCATCGGTAAAGCCAAGCGGCCTAAACGCCCGGCTTACCCATTGCGGGCCGGTATAGCGCACCGCACGTTGACTCTCATCCACTAGCGTTAGTACGTCTTCTCGACCGTGAAGGCGAACCACGTACCAGCTACTATCCAGCGCATGAATCTCGATGCGGTAGGTGGCTGCCGGCACGGTCTCTTTAGCAAGCGCTTCCAGAGTAATGGTGTCGAGTGGCATCGAAGCGCTCCTACTGCGGGGGTTCGGAGGCAACGCCTGGTACGCGGTAACGTGCTCCTTCGGCGCGCTGTTCCTCGAAGCGCTGATTTTCGTCTTCAGGTACGACACCGATCACGGTTTCCTGAGAGCCGTCAGGCCAGGTGTAGGTCGTGCAGCCGGAAATGCCGGCCAGCACGGCGGCCATCAATGAGGCAGACAAGAAGGTACAGCGTTGAAACATTGAATAACTCCCCGGGAATTTTTTGCGTGGATACGAAACCATCTTGCCTACGGCGCGATAGTGCTACCCTGACTCGCCAAACTATAGCGGATAGTGGCGCCCACCGTCGCGCAATTTAGCCAACACGGGAGATCGCTGGTACGCGACGCTCTACAGGCAGGGCCGGCATTGGGTAAAAAAGCGGATGTCGCGAAACTCCCGCCGCCACGTATAAGGTCGAGAGCGCATCTTTCTCGCTTTGGCGAGTTCGGATCGCTTCAAAGCCTTGGCTAAACCGACAGTTCTATTTCAAACGTTCTATTTCAAGGCGCGCGTATCTTGAAGAGCCGGGCCGACGGTAAGGAAACAGTATGCAGACCGCCATGGAGAAACGGTTGAAATGGCTTGATTATCTCACGCTCGCAGGAGTGCTTTTGACAGCCTGCGTGATTCTTTTAGGCGCCTGGACTCGGCTCGTTGATGCCGGGCTTGGCTGCCCCGACTGGCCTGGCTGCTATGGACGCCTTTTGGTGCCGGATAGTGAACACGCCGTACTCAAGCATCCCGATGCGCCGCTGGAGCCCGCCAAGGCGTGGATGGAGATGATTCATCGCTATATGGCAACGCTTTTGGGAGCGCTGGTCGTTTTGATCGTGTTATTGGGCCGCGCGCTTCGTCGCCTTGAAGACTATCCCTGGCAGTTGAGCCTTACGCTGCTGGGCATCATTGCATTGCAGGGTGCCTTCGGCGCGTTTACCGTTACGCTCAAGCTTTGGCCTCAGGTGGTGACGCTTCACCTTCTGGGCGGTATTGGTGTGCTCATGCTGTTTCTATGGCTTTATCTACGCGTTCGTAGAAGTCGACAGCAAAAGCCTTTGAGGAATCGTGCAGGTAACGCGCTTTGGGCGTTCGCCGCTTTGCTTTTGGTACTGCAACTGGCACTAGGCGGTTGGGTTACCAGCAACTACGCCGGGCTTGCTTGTCAGGGGGTTCCTACCTGTAACGCGCAGTGGTGGCCGCCGATGGATTTCAGCGAAGCGCTACATCTAACGCAAACGGTAGGCCCGAACTATTTGCACGGGCAGCTACACGCAAAGGCGCGCACCGCCATTCAGGTCATTCATCGATTCGGGGCGCTGCTTTTAGGGCTTGCTTTGATGGCGCTTTTTTTACGGTACAGACGATCTGCTTCACTTCGTGGCGTGCTTGGATTGACGCTTGGCGCCTATCTTGCTCAAGCGGCGTTGGGCGCAGCGAACGTATTGATGTGGTTGCCGCTCTGGCTGGCCCTACTGCATACCGCCGGTGCAATACTGCTTTCGGCAAGTTTTTGTTTGGCCTGGTGGCACTGGCGTCAGCTAAATGAAGAAAACAGCGTGATAAAACAGCCGCGTTGAACTAATTTCTCGATAACATTGGGCAAATCAGCTATATAGAGTGTACAATTTCCGCACAAATATTGATTCGGTAAAGGCAAAGGCATGTATAAACTATCGAGCGATGAGCACATACGGCCTGACAGGACTGGCGCATGAACTCTCTTTGGGCGTTAATACTGCTACTCGTGGGCGCGGGCGTCGTGATTGGATTGAGCGTCTACGCCATTACACTGCGCAAAGAGGTCAAAAGGCGCGAGGCCTTTCGTCTTGAAGAGGATCAACGTGCCCAGCAAAACAGCCTCGAAAACCTCGACTATGTGGCAAGCGCCTTGGTGCAGGAGCAGGTCGATATCACCGAAGGCAGCTGGCGATGTAAAGTGTTGCTCGAAATAGTCGACCCAAGCCTTACCGAACGTAAAGAGTTTCAAGCGTTTGCCGATGTGTATAACCGAACGCGCCATTTGAAGACGCATTCGGCCAGAAAGCAGCTCACTCCGCGTGAACGCATGCAAGAGGACAAGGAGCGCATCGAAGTGGAAACCGAAATGCGTTCGGACGTATTGAAAGCGGCGAAAGCGGTGCTTGAATGGCGCGCCAAGGGCCGCTCGGCGCTACACTAATTGAGCAAAGCTCTTCTATAGACGCGCCCTGGAAGTTAGCGTACTTTTCTTGGCGTCAGTTACAAGAGTTTTGCTATGCTAGATATGCCGATATTGGCAAGAAGTTGATATCAAGGCATTGATGCCATCCAGCTTGCCTCACAGGTAGGGGACGATTGGCGAATCGATCGGGTAAGTGAGCTTTGGTTCATTACACACCGATCAAACGAAAAAACGGATGCTCTCGTTATATAAGAAGCATTGGACCAACGTGGTTAATCGACCTCGTTAGCATTGGATCAAGAAGGAGTCTTGCATGAAAAAATCAACGACAGGCTTGCTCATCGGGTCGGCTTTGGTAGTAGGCCTTTCCGGGTGTGCCAGCTCTGCTTCCCAATCGTCAGGTCAAGCCAGCGCTAGCAGCGATCGTAGCTGGTACCAGCATCCGGCCGTTTGCGGTCTGGCTGGTGGTTTGATCGGTGGCGGTATCGGTTACGGCGTTAGCGGTCGTTCTGACGAAGAAAGCGGTGCCGCTACCGGCGCAGCCGCTGGTGCGGCTATCGGCGCTCTGCTGTGTGCCGACCGCACGCCCGAGCCGGTCGAGCCGCAGTGCCCGACTTACGGCGAAGTACCCGCTGGCGTTGCCACTGACGCGCAAGGCTGCCCGCTGGATTCCGATAACGACGGCGTACCGGACTACCGCGACCAGTGCCCGGGTACTCCGGCCGGCGTACAGGTTGACGCCGTAGGTTGCCCGCTGGATTCCGATAACGACGGCGTGCCGGACTACCGCGACCAGTGCCCGAACACTCCGGCCGGTGTCGAAGTCAACGCACTGGGCTGTGAAGAGAGCGTTGTACTGCAAAACGTTAACTTCGAGTTCGACTCTGCGCGCCTGACGCCTGGAGCCCAGCAGGTTCTGAACGGCGTTGCCGAGCGTCTGGTCAACAACCAGGGCGTTCGCGTCAGCATCGCTGGTCATACCGACTCTGTTGGTTCCGACCAGTACAACATGCAGCTGTCTCAGGAGCGCGCCGAGTCCGTGGCTCGTTACCTGAACCAGCGTGGCGTACCGGCCAGCGACATGCGCGCTGTGGGCTACGGTGAAGAGCGTCCGATCGCGACCAATGACACCGACGCAGGTCGTGCTCAGAACCGTCGTGTAGAACTGGACGAGTGGAACTAAGCCACTCGTGACGTAATGGATAGTTAGGTATCCGTTACCGATCCGAATCGCATTTGCGGTCAGGATCCAAATAAAGCGTCGGCTTCGGCCGGCGCTTTGCTTTTTGGCGTTGGCGCCAGCGTTTCGCCACATTTCTTTCCAATGGCGTTTCATTTTCCATTCCAAACTTGATCCATTCCTCTCAACGCCGCTTTAAGCTTGTTACCGGCGTTTACTGAACGATTTGTGACCCTTTCGTATACATTCCCGCGGCTGAATGTTAATGATAAATATTGTCATTTATTTTTTTAGTGGTACGCTATGTAACCACTGGACAGACGTAAATCGTTATTATGTTTAACGAATACAAGGCGTGGCAGCCCGGCTGTCGTTTAACCGCAATGGAGAAGTATCGTGCTGAAAAGGCCCTTCTTTAGCTCGCTGGGAGGCTGGAGCGTCTGCGTATTGGTGAGTACTCACGCGATCGCAAGCGATGAAGCTCTCGACCAGGCCGCACAGGGCGTCGAGGCCCAACAACAACAGTCGGCCCTTCAGCAACAAATCGATGCCGCTGATGAGCAGACACGCACGGCTCTTGAAGAGCTCAGAGAGCTCGAGCGCGAAACCCGCTCGCTCAAAGCGTCGAATGCCGCTCTTACCGCACGCTTGGCACAGGAGGCCGAGCGGCAGCAGACGCTGGGCAGTGCACTGGATACCGTTAGCGAAACGCGTGCAGCACTTCCCGTGATCGAGCAGGACATGACCGAGCAGCTCACGTCGTTCATCGAAAACGATCTTCCGTTTCTTCTCGACGAACGCCTTGCGCGTATAGAGAATCTTCAGGGGGCCAGTAGCGCCGAGCGCATCGAACAGCTCCTGGAAACCTGGCGGGTAGAGCTCGAGTACGGCCGCGCAATCGATCACTGGCGCGGTCGGCTGACGCTTGAAGAGGGGAGCGCTCGCGAGGTCGACTATTTGCGGGTCGGGCGTATTGGCTACTACTACCTGACGCCGGACGGGCGTGAAGGCGCGCTCTGGAACGCCGAGAGCGGCCAGTGGCAGCCACTGGGCGAGCACGGCCGGCGCGAAGTGCGAAACGCCCTGCGCATTGCCGACGATCAGCGCACACCCGAGCTTCTCTACCTCCCGCTATCGATCACCGCCGAGCAGGAAAACCCGTCATGAACGTATCAACACCAAAGCGCTGGCGTGCGCTGGGCGCCTTCGTTCTGGGCTGTCTGCTAGTGACACCGGCGCTTGCGCAAACGAGCCAGTTTTCATCGTTGAGCGAAGCGCGCGAGGCCGCCGAGGCGCGCGACCATGCTCGACTGGAAGGCTTTTTGAACGACCAGCAGGCGCTCGAGCAGGCGCTGGCGGATGCCCGCGCCGCCAACGCCGACGCTCTGGCGCGCCGGGAAGCGCTAGCCGAGCAACAAGAAGCGCAAACCGAACGTGGCAACGCGCTCGCCAGCCGTCAGGGCGAGCAGGGCGAAGAGCTCTCTTCGCTGCTCTCGACGCTTGCGCGCCAAAGCGATGAAGTACGCAACGAGTTGGGCGCGCAAAGCCTTCTCACGCTGGGCGCTGCCGAGCTGCCTCCGCGACTGGACAGCGTGGACGTGCTGGAGCGCGCCCAGCTCGAACGCGTGGTCGACAGCCTCGCCAGGCTTAGCGTTGCCACGGGCCAGGCCGAGCGCGTGCGCTTGCCAGTGGCCGATGCCGGAGGCAACATCGAAGAGCGCGATGTCGTGCGGCTCGGTGATTTTGCCGCCTTCACCGACACGGCGCTTTTGCGCGTCAGTGAAGAGGACGGTTCGGTGTCGACGCTGCCGCGCACCCCAAGCGAAATCGAGCGTGTCCTGGGGGAGTATTATCGCGGCGACAGCCGTGAGTTTGCCATCGACCCGTCTCAGGGTAGCGTGCTCACGGCACTGACACAGCAGCCAAGTCTTTGGGAGCGCTTTCAGCAGGGTGGCTATGTGGGCTATGTGGTCGTCGTACTCGGGGTGATCGGGCTTTTAGTCGCACTGGCGCAATATCTCTATTTGTGGGTCGTCAGCGCTCGCGTCAATCGCCAGCGTCGCTCGCTCGATAACCTCAAGGATAACAACCCCCTGGGGCGCGTGCTGCATCGCTTCAAGGACATGGACAAGCACCAAACGCCCGAAGCGCTGGAAGCGCGTCTGGACGAGGCGGTATTGGCAGAGCTTCCGCGCATCGAGCGCGGCCAGCCGATGGTCAAGCTACTCGCCGCGATTGCGCCGCTGTTGGGGCTTTTGGGTACCGTGTCCGGCATGATCGTTACCTTCCAGGCGATCACCGTGTTCGGCACCGGCGACCCGCAGCTGATGGCCGGCGGTATCAGCCAGGCACTGGTGACCACGGTACTGGGGCTGGTGACGGCGGTACCGCTGTTGTTCGCACAAACTGCGCTCTCGAGCCGTAGCCGCTACCTGACCCAGGTCATCGAAGGCGAAGCCAGTGCTACGCTTGCCGATCATCTGGAAGCGCAGTCCGCCCATGATGGCAAAGTGGTGAGCTAAATGCCGACGCTTCCTCTCTGGCTCGAGCCCGTCGAGCGGCTGATCGAAGCGGGCGGGGTCGTACTGGTGGTGCTCGCCGTCGTCGCGATTGCGGTGTTTGCCATGGCGATCGAGCGCTGGTGGTACTACCGAGTCACGTGGCGGCGCGCCCGTCGGCAGCTGATCAAGCGCTGGACCGCGCGCGAGGATCATCGCAGCTGGAGCGCGCGCACGCTGCGCCAGGTCTGGTCTGATGCGCTGGTTCGCCGGCTGCGCCGACCCTTGCCCTGGCTCAAGCTACTCGTCGCACTCTGCCCATTGCTGGGGCTTTTGGGCACCGTCACCGGCATGATCTCGGTATTCGATAGCCTGACCTACAGCGACACCCAGCAGGCCCGCGCGATGGCCGATGGCGTGGCGCGGGCAACGCTCCCCACGCTGACGGGTATGGCCATTGCCGTTGTAGGACTTTTATTCATTAGTCGCCTGGAGCACGTGATCCGTCGCGAGGATCAGCGTCTTCACGATCGATTGGCGCGTGCCCTGGAGAGTAACGATGCGTAGACGTCATTCAGCCGATAGCGCCGCGGAAGGCGCCGACGTCAACCTGACGCCGATGCTCGACGTGGTGTTCATCATGTTGATTTTCTTCATTGTCACCACCAGCTTCATCAACGAAAGCGGCATCGAGATCGAGCGCCCAGAGTCGAGCTCGGCAAGCCCACGTCCGGATGCTCAGGTGTTGGTCGCGGTCACGCCGGAAGGCGCGGTTTGGGTCGATGGTCGCCCCGTGGACGTTCACAGTGTCGGTCAGGAAGTGGCGGGGCTCTTGAGCGCCGACGGCTCCGTCGTGATTCAGGCCGACCGCGACGCCACCACCGGGCTTCTCATCGAAGTCATGGATCGCCTTCAGCAGGCCGGAGTCGACCAGGTGGCGGTGGCCGCGAGCCGGGGCGCGCAATGATTCGTCGCCTGCTATCGCTTCTGGCGGGCGCGGCGCTGGCGGTTGGGCTTTTCTGGTGTCTGGCCCTTCTGGTCACGCCGCCGGATCAGCCTTTTGAGGAGCCTGAGATCACCATGAGCATGAACATGGTCGAAGCCCCCGAGATCGCGCCGGAGCCGGAAGCGCCCGCGCCGGCGGAGGCGCCGCCGCCCACCGCCGCCCAGCCGCCGCCCATGCCGACGCCAGAACCGCTGGCGAGTGCGGACAGCGCCATTGCGCTCCCGGAAGTGGAGCTTCCCGATGAGCCGGTCGAACCCGTCGAGCTCGACAGTGACCTGCCGGAACTGACCGAAATCACGCCGGAGCCGGTGCCCGAACCTGAGCCCGAACCAACGCCTGATCCATCGCCCCAGCCGGCACCGACGCCATCGCCCCAGCCGGCGCCTTCACCTTCGCCGTCACCGGCGCCGGCCCAGTCTGCGCCCGCACCCGCGCCGCAAGCGCCGGTTTCCAATGAGCCGGTGAGCGTCGGGCAGATCGCAGCAACCAGTAAAACGGACCCGGTCTACCCGAATCGTGCGCTGCGGCGCAATATGGAAGGGTTTGTCGAAGTGAGTTTCGTCATTCGTCGCGATGGCAGCGTGGATGCCGGCTCCATTCAAGTGATTAATGCGCAGCCGCGGCGCGTGTTCGAGGACTCCGCGCGAGATGCCATTGCCAGCTGGCAATTTCCACCCAGCCAGCAGCTGCGCCGCGCCACCCAGCGCATCGACTTTCAGCTGAGGTAGCCATGAAACGTTTAGCGCTTTTACTGTTTAGCGGTTGGGTCGCAGCGGCCCAGGCCGACGCGCCGCTCTCTGGCGATATCATTCGTGATCTCAACGCGTTGCAGGGCTCGCTTGCCAGCGCCCAGGGCGAGCAGGCGCTCGAAAGTGTCGTCGAGCGCGCGCTTCGTCAGGCCGAGCGCCTTGAAAGCGGCAACCGTTCGGATCAGTGGGCGAGTGCGCTCTATTACCAGTTGGCGGCCGGCGCCCTGTCGCGCCAGGGCGATACCGGCGCCGCTGCCGACCGGCTTGCCAGCGCTCGGGCGCGCTCGAGCGTCGGCGGCGAGCAGGCCCGCCGCTGGCTGCGCGAAGAAGCGCAGCTACGCCGCGCCGCTGGGCAGCGTACTCGAGCGATTACGCTTTACCAGCAGTGGCTAAAAAACGGCAGCGACGCCGACATGAGTTGGCAACTGGTGCGACTGCTGGCCGACGATGACCAGTGGGACGCCGCCGCCGAACGCCTCTCGTCGCTTCTGGAGCAGAGCGAACCAACAACCGAGGCTCGCCAGGCGCTGGCTTTGAACGTGATGCGCCGCGCCGGCCAGGGCGAGCAGGCGCTTGGCTGGCTGCTCGAGGGCCTGGATGAGGAGAGTAGCAGCGACGAGTGGCGCCAGGCCGCCGGGCTTGCTCAGCAGGCGGGGCAGGCGGATGTAGCCGCCGGGCTTTGGGAAACTGCGTGGCAGCTGGGAAAATTCGAAAGCGACGAGGATTTCGAGACGCTGATCCAGCTTCATTTTGCCGGGGGTACGCCCGCCCGGGCCGCCGAGCACCTCCAGGCGGCGCTTGACGGCGAGCGCCTGGCGCGCAGCGAGGCTACTCTTCGTCGTGTGGCTGCGGCCTGGAGTCAGGCGAAAGATCGTGAGCAGGCGCTCGATGCATGGCAGGCGCTTGCTGAGCAAAGCGGTAAAGCCGAACACTGGCGCCGCTATGGCCAGCTCGCCTACGCCTGGAACGATGAGGCCCGCGCCGAGCGCGCCTGGCAACAGGCCCAGGCGCTTGGCGACGAAGAGGTCGATGCCTGGCTTGCAAGCTTGCACTAAACGCGCCCGGGCAACGCCTGACAGTGTCAGGGGGCGAGCGTGAGCGCGAAATCGCTCCAGGTTGGGGCGTGATCTGAAGGGCGCTCCATGGCGCGTAGATCGTAATCGATACCGGCGCCGCTCGCCTTATCACGAAGGGCTTTCGTGGTCAGAATGTAGTCGATCCGCAGCCCGCGTTTGGGCTCACGGTCGAAGCCTTTCGAACGGTAGTCGAACCAGCTAAAGCGCTCGTCATCATCCGGGTGACAGACGCGATAGCTGTCCGTCAAGCCCCAGGCCTTGATGCCTTCGAGCCACTCGCGCTCGATCGGCTGAAAGCTGGTTTTGCCCTCGCGCAGCCAACGCTTGCGAGCCGGCTCACCGATACCGATGTCCTGATCTTCAGGAGAGATATTGAAGTCGCCCATGATGGCCAGGCGCTCGGTTGGTTGGTGGCGCGTGTCGAGCAGGCGTGAAAGCTGCTGGTAGAAGCGTTCCTTGTGGGGAAACTTGGTCGGGTGCGACACGTTTTCCCCCTGGGGGAAGTAGCCGTTGTAGATCGTGACCGGCTCACCGTCTTCGCAGGCGAGCGTAACGCCGATCATTCGCCGCTGGGCGTCTTCCTCATCATCGGGGAAGCCGTAGACCACGGACTGTGGCTTCTGGCGAGTGAGCATGGCCACGCCGTAGTGCCCTTTTTGGCCGTAATAGACGACGTGGTAACCCATCGCCTCGACATCCTTGATCGGAAACTCGCTATCCTGCACCTTGGTTTCCTGCAGACCGATGATGTCCGGGGCCTGGATGTCGATCAGCGCTTGAAGCTGATGCAGGCGGGCTCGGATACCGTTGATATTGAACGAGACCAGGCGCATCAGGCGTTGTCTCCCGGCGCAGGGTCGTCCTTTCGCTCGGGATGGATCTCGATGGATTGGCCGCTTTGCTCGCGGGCGAGCTTGCGTACCGCCTGGAGTTTGCGCTGCTGCTGCTTTTTAGCCACGAAACGCCGCGAGGGTGCGACCTGATCCGGGTTCTCCTTGCGCCACTTTTTATAGTCCTTGCGCCGGCCGGTACGAATGGTGACCTTGTCCGCCAGCGAACGGGTTTTTTTCTTACGCGTCATGTCGCGCTCCTTGATCGATTTGATCGCCATTCTAACAGGCAAGCGTTTCGGGCACACCGGGCACCGCTCTAATTGGCGCGCCCTGTGATACACTATGCGCGTCGTGATGCCAACATCCACCGTAATGGACAGATAGAAAGCCTATGAGCGAGTCGGAACAGACCACAGCATCGGCCCAGAACCGCAAGCCCAAACGTCGTCGCCGTAAGCCGCGCCGCCGTCAATCCGGCTGGGATTTACGCCAGTTTCAGGTGCCCGCCGTGGCCGGCAAGTGGCGCTTTCATGACTTCGATTTGCCGCTGCCCTTGATGCGCGCCATCCACGCCCAGGGGTTCGAATACTGCACCCCCATCCAGGCCGAGGCGCTGCGCCAGACGCTTCTGGGCGGCGATATCGTCGGCAAGGCCCAGACCGGTACCGGCAAGACCGCCGCGTTCTTGATGTCGGTGCTCGCCTACTTTCTGGAAGAGCCGGCACCGAACGGGCAAAAGCCCGGCGCGCCCAGGGCGCTGATCATCGCGCCTACCCGGGAGCTTGCGCTGCAGATCGAGAAGGACGCCAAAGCGCTTTCGCGCTTCACCGATCTTGCCGTTGCCAGCGTCGTAGGCGGTATGGAGTATCAGGCCCAGCGCGAAGCGTTGACCAAAAACGTCGACATTCTCGTGGCCACGCCCGGTCGGCTTTTGGACTTTCATCAAAAGCGTGATGTCGATCTCTCCGAGGTCGAGGTATTGGTGCTCGACGAGGCCGATCGCATGCTCTCGATGGGCTTCATCCCCGACGTCAAGCGCATCATCCGCTACACGCCAAAGAAAGAGGAGCGGCAGACGTTCCTGTTCTCGGCCACCTTCACCGACGATATTCTGAGCCTTGCCAGTCAGTGGACGCAGACCCCGGCCCACGTCGAGATCGAGGTCACCGTCGAGAACCAGGCCGACATCGATCAGCGCGTCTACCTCGTCTCCGACGATGACAAGCAGCGTCTGCTGGTCAAGCTTTTGGAGCAGGAGAGCTTCGAGCGCGTGATGGTGTTTGGCAACCGCCGGGATCTGGTGCGCAAGCTCGATAGCGCGCTGAGAAAGGCGGGTGTAAGCGTGGCGATGCTCTCTGGTGACGTGCCCCAGGGCCAGCGGATCCAGACCCTCGAGGAGTTTCGTGAAGGCGCGATCCAGGTGCTGGTCGCCACCGACGTTGCCGGTCGCGGTATCCACATCGAAGACGTCAGCCACGTGATCAACTATACGCTGCCGGAAGACCCGGAGGACTACGTTCACCGGATCGGCCGCACCGGTCGCGCCGGTGCCAAGGGCGTGTCGATCAGCTTCGTGGGTGAAGAGGATGCGTTCTCGCTGCCGGAAATCGAGCGCTACATCAACGACAAACTGCCCTGCGAGCATCCGCCGGAAGGCATGCTTTAAACGCGATGCTGGACAACGAGCTCAAGGCGAGCATCCAAACGGCGTATCGTCAGGTGGTCGAGGAGCTGTCGCTGACGCCACGCTACGGTCAGCGGCTGATGATCGCCGAAATTGCCCGCACGCTGGGCGATATCGAAGTCGATGGTGAAGGCAAGCGCGTCAGCGACCAGCACGTTTGCGTGCTGGAAGCGGGCACCGGTACCGGCAAGACGCTCGCTTATTTGATTTCGGCGCTGCCGGTGGCCAAGGCCCGCGGTAAGCGCCTGATCGTCTCGACCGCCACGGTCGCCCTTCAGGAGCAGGTGCTCAACCAGGATCTGCCGGCGCTCTCCCGCCACAGCGGGCTAACGTTCAAGTACGCTCTGGCCAAGGGGCGAGGGCGCTACGTCTGCGTGGCGCGCCTGGATCAGGCGCTGGAAGGCGTCGAACCCAACCCGACCCATTCGCTGTTCGAGCAGTCGCTGGCCGAGCAGGGCAGCGAGTTTACCGTGCTGGCCACCGACATGGCCGAAGCCTACGGCAGCGGCACCTGGGAGGGCGACCGCGACAACTGGCCTGAGTCGATCGACGATAGCCACTGGCGGCGCTTGACCGTCGATCATCGCCAGTGCACCGGTCGGCGCTGCGGTCACTTTGGTGCCTGCGCTTTTTTCCGCTCAAGGCGCGAACTCGAAAACGCCGATATCATCGTCGCCAATCACGACCTCGTGCTCGCGGATCTGGCGCTCGGCGGGGGGGCGATACTGCCGGACCCGGCGGAGTGCATTTTCGTGTTCGATGAAGGTCACCACCTGCCGGACAAGGCGCTTTCCCACTTTGCCCACCGCTTTGCAGTCAACGCCTGCCTGCGCTGGCTGGGTACGCTGAAATCGAGCCTTGGCGAGCTGAACACGGGCCTTGGTGGTCAGCCCACCATAGCCCGGCTTCTGGCAGGGCTTCCCGAGCTCTTGCGCGGGCTCGAGCCGGCGCTGGGCGATGTGTTCAGCCTGGGCCACCAGCTCGCCGGACGCGACCGGGGGCTAACGGACGATGAGTCTCTGCACCAGTTTCGCTTCGAGAAGGGGCAACTGCCCGAGGCGCTCAGAGAACAGGCGAGCCAGTTGGTTACTCAGTTCGCGACCCTTTCGCGGGCGCTTGAGAGCATCAGCGATATTCTGCGTGAAACCCTGGACCCGGATAAGCAAACCGGTCTTGAGCGCGAGCAGGCCGAAAGCTGGCTGCCGCTGGTGGCGCTGCTGCACGGGCGAAGCCTGGACGCCCACGCGCTGTGGCAAAGCATGAGTGAGCAGGACCCGCCCAACGCGGCGCCAAGCGCGCGCTGGGTCACCCTGAGCCGCGCCGGCGGCGAGCCGGAGATCGAGTTCTCGGCAAGCCCGGTATCCGCGGCGCATACGCTGGCCAAACACCTCTGGGGGCGCTGCCACGGTGCGGTGGTGACCTCGGCCACATTAACCGCGCTTGGGCGCTTCGAGCGTCTTCAGGAGCGGGCGGGGCTGGCTAACCGCTACCGTTATCAGGCGCTGCCAAGCCCTTTCGACTACGCCAACGCGGTGCTGAGAGTGCCGCCAGAGGCGGTGGACCCGGGCGACCGTGACGCTCACGAGCGTGCTATCGTCACCTTCGTCGACTCGCTCGATGAACGTGAGGCGGTGCTGGTGCTTTTCTCGTCGCGCGCTCAGCTCAGAGCGGTCGAGAAGGCGCTGACGGGAAAGGCCCGCGAGCGGGTGCTGGCTCAGGACGCGCTACCCAAGCGCGAGCTGATCGAACGCCATCGCGCCGCGGTGGATCGGCGCGAGGGCAGCATCATCTTTGGTTTGGCAAGCTTTGCCGAGGGCATCGATCTGCCCGGCCACTATCTGACGCACGTGGTCATTACCAGGCTGCCTTTCGCGGTGCCGGACGACCCCGTAGGGGCAACGCTTGCCGAGTGGATCGAAAGCCAGGGCGGTAATCCATTCATGCGTATCAGCGTGCCGGACGCCTCGATCAAGCTGGTTCAGGCCTGTGGCCGGCTGATTCGAAAGGAGAGCGATCAGGGCGTGATTACGCTGCTGGATCGGCGAGTCATTACGCGCCGCTACGGCCAGGCGCTACTGGACGCGCTGCCGCCGTTTCGCCGCGAGATCGGCGCTTGAGGCCAAGGCATAAGGTTTGGCGTCGGGTTTGAAAATGAAAGCCGCACAAAAAAAACGCCCCGCGACTGCTCGCGGGGCGTTTTTTGTGGTCTCGTATCAATGTGCTATTTACGCTTGGCAAGCACCGGGGCGAGCTGGTCGTTCATTTTTCTGAACGCCTCTACGGTGGTATCCCAATCGATGCAGGCGTCGGTGATCGACACGCCGTAGGTGAGCTGGCTGGTATCCGCCGTGAGCTTTTGGTTACCCCAGCCCAGGTTGGATTCGACCATCAGGCCCATGATCGAGGTATTGCCCTCGAGGATCTGATGGGTGACGTTTTCCAGTACCAGCGGCTGCAGCGCGGCATCCTTGTTGGAGTTGGCGTGAGAGCAGTCGATCATGATATTGGCGGAGAGCTTCGCCTTGGCCAGCTCCTTTTCGGCAAGCGCGACGCTGACGCTATCGTAGTTGGGTTTGCCGTTGCCGCCGCGCAGCACCACGTGGCCGTAGGCGTTGCCGCGGGTGCGAATGATCGATACCTGGCCTGCCTGGTTGATACCGAGGAAGTTGTGCGGGTTGGCCACCGACTCGAGCGCGTTCATGGCGACGTCCAGGCTTCCGTCGGTACCGTTTTTGAAGCCAACCGGGCAGGAGAGGCCAGAGGCCATCTCTCGATGCGTCTGCGACTCGGTGGTGCGCGCGCCGATCGCCGACCAGCTGATGCAGTCCTGCAGATACTGCGGCGAAATCGGATCCAGTGCCTCGGTGGCCAGCGGTAGGCCGAGTTCGGCAAGCTCCACCAGCAGTTTGCGCGCGATGTGAAGCCCTTCATCGATCTCAAAGGAGTCGTTCAGGTGCGGGTCGTTGATCAATCCCTTCCAGCCGACCGTGGTACGTGGCTTCTCGAAGTAGACGCGCATGACGATATAAAGCGAATCACTGACCTCATCGGCGAGGGCACGAAGCTTTTTGGCGTAATCGATCGCGGCATCCACGTCGTGAATCGAGCAGGGGCCCACGACCATGAGAAGGCGCGGATCCTTGCCATCCAGAATGTTCTGGATGACCCGACGGCCCTCGATGACGGTCTGCTCGGCTTTTTCGGTCAATGGGACGGCGGTTTTCAACGCGTCCGGCGTCGTCAAGACATCCTGAGCCAGAACGTTTAAGTTACTCACTTGTTGATCGGACATGGTGCTTCCTGTACGTGGCAGCCTGGGTAAAATTGGGCACTACTATGGCGCGTTAAGAGAGTAAAAATCAATTGTTACGGAACCCGGTGTTAACCGATAGTGTCTGCTCATGGATTTGATACGCGCGGCAATGTGCTTGATGCACGGCAGATAACGCGTAACACTACGTACATGGAGTACGTACATGGAGTACGTGCAAGGAGCGCTAACGCCTCTATCGCCTATCAGGTAGGCGGTCACGCAAAAAAGTCCGACGCTAGTGTCGGCAAGGCCGGGCCGCGCTCGATACGGGCCACTGTTCCAGTCGTTCGGCGGGCCGGTTTATAAACCGCTCCGTATGAGTGACGTCCTTGGCCAATCAGTTTATTTACGGTCAATGATTTATTTAATTTGCCCAAGGGACGCTATGTTGCATGCTGTTAAAGCCCGCCTCGGAGGGCGAAGGGTATCAAGGATCGGCGTTAAGCGTTCGAGCCGGGGGAGAGTGTGAATGAGCACTCGTGAAACGGATCAGCAGCTGGTTGAACGTGCCCAAAAAGGTGATTTACGCGCTTTTGATCTGCTTGTGAAAAAATATCAGCACAAGATAATCGGACTGATCGGTCGCTACGTTCACGATCATGCCGAGGTTCAGGATGTCGCTCAGGAAGCGTTCATCAAGGCGTACCGGGCGCTTGGTAAATTTCGTTCGGAAAGCGCTTTCTATACGTGGATGTACCGTATCGCGATCAACACGGCAAAAAACCATCTCGTTTCGCGCGGACGCCGCCCACCAGGCAGTGATCTGGATATCGTCGATGCCGAGATGCTCGACCAGAGCGGCCGGCTAGCGGACAGTGAGTCTCCTGAAGCCTCGATTGCGCGGGACCAGCTCGAAGCGGCAGTGTTCGAGGCAATCGAGCGCCTGCCGGACGATCTTCGTACCGCCATTACGCTTCGCGAGCTCGATGGACTTGCCTACGAAGATATCGCCCAAGTCATGCAGTGTCCGGTGGGCACGGTGCGTTCGCGCATTTTTCGGGCGCGCGAAGCGGTGGATGAACATATTCGGCCGCTGGTCAGCACCTCACGCAATAGCCGCGATGAGTAAACGCCAGATGGCGCGGGCCGCGAGAAAATCCCATAAGCAATTTCACTTTTTTGTGAACTGTCAGCGGTCAACGGCGTCATAGTGCGTGACCAGATTAACCAGCAAGTAAACAGCAAGTATGGCGCGCCGTCAGATCGATCAAGTGATTGGTAATGCCTTGATGGGGCGCGCCAAACTCAAGTGTTGGCCTGTGAATACGCTCGCGGCCATACCGACAACCGTGGCTCGAGACGTTTTTAAACACAGCGTGAGGGTGTAAGTATGAGTTTGAATACACGAGAATCACTATCGGCATTGATGGATGGCGAAAGCGAAGAGCTGGAGCTTCGCCGCGTGCTCAAGTCACTGCCCGAAGAAGCAGGCGCTGCCGAGTCCTGGCGCCGCTACCACTTGGCTCGCAGTATGATGCAGCGCGAGCGCTCGGTTGATGTGAGCCTTGACCTCTCCGCCGGCATCATGGCCCGGCTTGAAAACGAGCCGGCGCCGCAGCTCGATGCACAGCGAGATACGTCGAGCATTGGCTCGCTTGCCAAACCCGGTCGCGTCTCGTTTGCCCGTGGGGCGAGCGTTGCCGCTGCGGTATCGCTGATGGTCGTCACTGGGGTGCAGTTTTTGAACAGTGACGGCAGCGTTTCAACCGCCACTCAAGGAGGCAGCGACCTGGCCGCGGTGTCTTCGAACGCTGGCGCTCAAGTGCAGCCGGCAAGCCTAGGCGGTACCAATGCGGTGACGTCTTCTGACGTTCCCATGTTCGAGCCAACGGCGTTTCGTGTGAACGGTCAGGCCGGTCGCAGCGGCTTGATGAACGTAAGCGAATCATTTGGCGCCTCGACGCCGGCGGTGTCCAACGCGGCTCAGACGTTTTCTGCGCCCACAAGCGCCATTGACGCCGATCAAATCAACCTGCTCCAGTCCTACCTCGAGCAGCACGCGCAGGGAGCCGCCGCAGGCAGTGGCGATAGCTGGATGCCGCTCATGCGCTCATCCTCTATCGTCGAGCCGCTTGGTCAGCGCTAATCGGCTGGCGCGCCCGGCAGTTCAGTAAGCGTTTTTATCGGTAGCGATTAAAGGATGAGGGATGATCGTGAGGGTCGAGGTAGCGTCGTGGTTTGCAAGGGGTGCGCTCTGTGCAGCAGTC
This sequence comes from Halomonas sp. PAMB 3264, assembly GCF_031954245.1. Lineage (NCBI taxonomy): Bacteria > Pseudomonadati > Pseudomonadota > Gammaproteobacteria > Oceanospirillales > Halomonadaceae > Halomonas > Halomonas sp. PAMB 3264. The sequence goes on along the minus strand of NZ_CP134866.1, from coordinate 2,015,909 downwards.
GTGGCGCTTTCGTTTCCCACAACTGCTCAGGCGAGCAGCGAGGCCGATCAGCCCTCCACGGCGCCCTCGACAGAAGCGGCTCGCCAGACCTGTTCCACCCCGCTTTTAACTCAGGCGCCGAGTTCCGTCGACGAGTGGCTAATCCGCACGATGCTGGCAAGCCACTGCTATGAATACCAGGCCCGCGCGGTCTCCATCAACAGTATCGGTGTACGCACGCTGGCGCTTTCTCATCGCGTTCAGGATGGGGTGCGTCAGCAGGTCGTTCAGCACCTGGATGGTCCTTCCATTAGCGTCGAGCGCCGTTCTCAGGCCGGCAAGCTGGCTTGGGCGCTTCCCGGTGAGAGCGATTTCGATATTGCGGTTACGCCCCGTGCCTGGGCTGAACACGTAGAAACCTATTACGATGTATCGCTCGAAAATGAAGAGCGCGTGGCCGGGCGCGTGGCGTCCAGACTGCGCTTCGAGCCTCACGATGACAATCGTTACGCCCATACCTGGTGGGTCGATGAGGAGACCGGCCTGTTGCTCAAGCACGAGCTGAGCGATACCCAGTCCCGCGTGGTCGAAACCTTTCAGATGACCCAGCTTCAATCGCCGTCGCTTTACGAAGGCCCGCTCATGAGTGAGCAAGGCCGTGGTCTGGCGGACCCGGATTGGGAAGTCAACTGGCTCCCAGCGGGCTTCGTAGCGCAACCGGCCCAAATCACCAGCAGTAACCCCATGCCGCAGCGCTTTTTCAGCGACGGCCTTTCGTCGGTGAGCGTGTTTGCCGCGCCAGCGGGCGATGAAGCGCTCGAAGCAGGCGCCTACACGCTGGGGGTTTCAGGAATCGCGATCGAGCTTGTCGATATCGAAGGTGAGCGCTGGCAGCTCGTAGCGATCGGTGAGCTGCCGGCCGGGCAGGTGCGCCGCATCGTTCAGTCGATCGAGTTCGGTGCACACGTTCCTGGCCGCGGCTAAAAGCCTGCTTGCGCCTACCCGCTCGGCACGTATCGTAAGGCTTGGTAAAGCGGTTAGCAGGCAAATGGAACGTTTTTCCCAGCAATGAGTCTTTAATCTGCTTGATGGCTCGATGAGCCGAATCCCTTCCCAGGTGTGATTGCTGTTAGAACGAGGAGCTTTATCCCATGAGGCGTTCGGTTGTTTCCTACTCGCTTTGGCTGTGCATGACGGCGCTGCTGATAATGGGCCAATCGGCCTACGCACAAAACCTTCCCGATTTTACCGAGCTGGTCGAAGACGCCGCCCCGGGCGTAGTCAACATCTCGACCAGCCGAACGGTTCAGCGAAGCGGCCCCGACATGCGCGGCTTCGGCGGTCAGGACATTCCGGAAATTTTCCGCCACTTCTTCGGCGACAGCTTCCCGGCACCACCCGGAGAGCAGGGGCGCGGTCGTAGCGAAGAGCGCCAGTCCCTGGGCTCGGGTTTCGTCATTAGCGCCGATGGCTACGTGCTGACCAACGCACACGTGGTGCAGGATGCCGACGAAATTCTCGTGCGTTTGAACGATCGTCGCGAGCTTTCTGCCGAGCTGATCGGTAGCGACCAGCAAACCGACGTGGCGCTTTTGAAAATCGATGCCAACAACCTGCCGGTACTCAATTTGGGCGATTCCGACGATCTTCAGGTCGGCGAATGGGTGGCGGCCATTGGTTCGCCCTTTGGTTTCGACCATTCGGTGACCGCGGGTATCGTCAGCGCGATCAATCGCACGCTGCCGCGCGACGCCTACGTGCCTTTCATTCAAACCGATGTCGCGATCAATCCGGGTAATTCTGGCGGGCCGCTTTTCAATCTCGAAGGCGAGGTCATCGGCATCAACTCCCAGATTTTCACCCGCAGCGGTGGCTTCATGGGACTCTCCTTCGCGATTCCGATCAACGTGGCGATGAACGTGGCCGACCAGCTGCGTGAGGAAGGCCACGTCAACCGCGGCTGGCTGGGCGTGATGATTCAGCCTGTCTCCCGCGATCTGGCCGAATCCTTTGGCATGGACGACGCCATCGGCGCGCTCATCGCGGATCTTGACCCGGAAGGCCCGGCGGCACAAGGCGGCCTGCAGGCCGGGGACGTGATCGTTGGCGTCAACGGTGAAGAGGTCGACCGCTCCAGCACGCTGCCACGCCTAATCGGTCGCGTTGCTCCCGGAAGCGATGTGTCGCTAACGGTGATTCGCGACGGAGAAGAGATCGAGCAGACCCTTCAGCTCGGCAGCTGGCCTGAGTCCGAGCAGGGCAGTGCCGCGAACGGTAGCAACGAACAAACCCGCCTGGGCGTGAGCGTGGGAGAGGTAAGTGAGGAGCTTCAGGAGCGTTTGAGCATTGGCGGCGGTGTGGAAGTTCGCCAGGTCGAGGCGGGCAGCGTTGCCGCTGACGCTGGTATTCAGCCAGGCGACGTTCTCGTCAGCGTCGATCACAAGAGCGTGACGTCTGCCGAGGAGCTTGCTGGCATCGTCGAGTCACTACCCAACGACCGCGCCATCCCGGTGCGCCTCTACCGCGACGGCCGCTCGCTGTTCATCGCGCTGCGCTTGCAAGAGTAAACGGCTTTACTCGGATCACGCCGAGTCGATACAAAGTGATCGTCAACGCCCCGGCCCGCCGGGGCGTTTTGCCATCAGTGGTTCGACCGCGCAGGGCGTGAAGCGGACCAGGCGCTTGGGCGCGGCGCAATGAACATGGCACCCGCGTCTTGCTAACGGTACAATGCTGCCAATTATTCATTGCACGTGGCCGTGTTATTTTTTTGTACCGTACAGGGCTTCGTACATATCCCGGATTGCAAAGCGTAATGTCATCAGAAAATACCAGTAAAATTAAGCATATTCGCAACTTCTCCATTATCGCGCACATTGATCACGGCAAGTCCACGCTGTCGGATCGTTTGATTCAGACCTGCGGGGGCTTGACCGATCGCGAGCTCAAGGAGCAGGTGCTCGACTCGATGGATATCGAGCGCGAGCGGGGGATCACCATCAAGGCGCAGTCGGTGACGCTTGACTACACCGCCGCCGACGGCAGCGTCTACCAGCTCAATTTCATCGACACCCCCGGCCACGTCGATTTCTCCTATGAAGTCTCCCGCTCGCTCTACGCCTGCGAAGGGGCACTGCTGGTCGTCGACGCCGCCCAAGGGGTCGAGGCGCAGTCGGTGGCCAACTGTTACACCGCTATCGAGCAGGGCCTCGAGGTGCTGCCAGTGCTCAACAAGATCGACCTGCCCCAAGCCGACCCTGATCGCGTGGGTCATGAGATCGAGGAGATCATCGGGCTCGACGCGACCGACGCCTGCCAGGTCTCGGCGAAAAGCGGCATCGGCATCGGCGAGCTTCTGGAGCGGCTGGTGCGCGATATTCCGCCGCCCAAGGGTGACCCGGATGCGCCGCTTCAGGCGCTGATCATCGACTCCTGGTTCGATAATTACCTGGGCGTCGTCTCGCTGGTGCGTCTTTTCGACGGCACGCTCAAAAAGGGCGACAAGATTCGTATCAAGTCGACCGGGCGCGACTGGAACACCTCGGAAGTCGGTATCTTTACGCCGCTCAAAAAGGAAACCGGCATGCTGCGCGCCGGCGAGGTCGGCTTTATCGTTGCCGGTATCAAGGAAATTCACGGCGCGCCGGTCGGTGATACCATCACCCATACCAAATCCCCGGACGTGGCCCGGCTTCCCGGCTTTCAAAAGGTCAAGCCCCAGGTCTATGCGGGCATGTTCCCGGTCAGCGCCGACGATTATGAGGATTTTCGCGACGCGCTCGAAAAACTCGCGCTCAACGACGCCTCGCTCGACTACGAGCCGGAGAACTCCGACGCGCTGGGCTTTGGTTTTCGCGTCGGCTTTCTGGGCACGCTCCACATGGAGATCGTTCAGGAGCGCCTCGAGCGCGAGTACGATCTCGATCTTTTGACCACCGCGCCCACGGTGGTTTACGAGCTTGCGATGAAAAACGGCGACGTCAATTACGTCTCCAACCCCTCGAAGCTTCCCGACATGGCGGATGTCGACGAGATGCGCGAGCCGGTGGTGCGGGCGAGCATTCTCGTGCCCCAGGACTACGTCGGCAACGTGATCACCGAGTGCGAGCAGCGCCGGGGCACGCAGCGCGACATGCAGTTTCTGGGCAGCCAGATCCAGCTCACCTATGAGCTTCCCATGTCAGAAGTGGTGATGGACTTTTTCGATCGGCTCAAGTCGATCTCCAAGGGCTATGCGTCGCTCGAGTACAACTTCGAGCGCTTCGAGGCGGCAAAACTCGTGCGCCTCGACGTACTGATCAACGGTGACAAGGTCGATGCGCTGGCGGTGATCATTCACCGTGACCACGCTCACTCCCGCGGGCGCCTGCTGGTCGAGAAAATGCGCGAGCTGATTCCGCGCCAGATGTTCGATGTGGCGATCCAGGCGGCCATCGGTGGTCAGGTCGTGGCGCGCTCTACCGTCAAGGCGTTGCGCAAGAACGTAACGGCGAAGTGCTACGGCGGTGACGTCAGCCGTAAGAAAAAGCTGTTGGAAAAGCAGAAGGCGGGTAAAAAACGGATGAAGCAGGTCGGGCGTGTGGAAATTCCTCAGGATGCCTTCCTTGCTGTGCTCAAGGTCAACGACTAGGAAGACGACACCCTCATGGATTTTTCACTACTACTGGTACTGGCCGTCGCGATCACCGGGGTCATCTACCTGCTCGACGCCCTGTGGTTTCGCCCGCGTCGCCGCCGCCGCCTGATCAATGCCGAAGAGGCCGCCCAAGGCGAACTCGACGCCACCACCCGCGCCAAACTCGAAAAGGAGTCCTGGCCGGTCGACTATTCGCGCTCGCTGTTTCCGGTACTGCTGGTCGTGCTGGTGGTTAGAAGTTTCATCGTCGAGCCGTTTCAAATTCCCTCCGGTTCCATGCGGCCGACGCTCGAGGTGGGCGATTTCATTCTGGTCAACAAGTTCGCCTACGGGTTGCGCCTGCCGGTGATTAACGAGCGCTTCGTCGAGGTCGGTGAGCCCGAGCGCGGTGAAGTCATGGTGTTTCGTTTCCCTGACGAGCCGTCGGTGAACTTCATCAAGCGCGTGGTGGGCCTGCCGGGCGATCGCATTCGCTATGAAGGCAAACAGCTCTACATCAACGGCGAGCCGGTCGCCAAAACGCTGATCGAGGAGGGCCCCGCCGCCTCGCCGCAACAGCTATTATTGAATGAGCGGCTGGGGCCGGTCAGCCACGCCATCTACAACAATCCTCGCGATCCGGGCCCGCAGATGGGCGAAGTCATCGTGCCCGAGGGCGAGTATTTCATGATGGGTGACAACCGCGACCAGTCCAACGACAGCCGCTACTGGGGGTTCGTGCCGGAGGAAAACATCGTCGGGCGCGCGTTTGCCGTCTGGATGCACTGGGACGGTGGACTGCCCAGTTTTTCGAGCGTAAGGCGAATCGAATGAGTCGCACCGCCCAGGTCAACGTCGAAGACGTAGGAGCATCGTGAGTAATTCCCTGAACGCTTTTTGCCGACGAATCGGCTACACCTTTGGCGATGAGTCGCTTCTGGAGCTGGCGATGACCCATCGCAGCTTTGGTGGGCGCAATAACGAGCGCCTGGAGTTTCTGGGCGACTCGATCGTCAATTTCGTCATTGCCGAGGCGCTTTTCGAGCGCTTCCCCCAGGCCCGCGAGGGCCAGCTTTCTCGCCTGCGCGCGCGCCTGGTCAAGGGCCAAACGCTGGCAGAGCTTGCCCGTGAAATGGCCTTTGGCGAGTGTTTGCGCCTGGGCTCCGGCGAGATGAAAAGCGGCGGGCACCGACGCGAGTCGATTCTGGCCGACGCGGTCGAGGCGGTGATCGGCGCGATCTACCTCGACGCCGGTATGGATGCGGTACGCGAGCGAGTGCTCGCCTGGTATCGGGAGCGTCTTGAGAGCACCTCGCTGCAGGACACTCAAAAGGATCCAAAAACCCGTCTGCAGGAATTTTTGCAGTCACGCCAGGCGGCGCTTCCACGCTACGAAGTCGTCTCCGTAAAGGGCGAGGCCCACGCTCAGACCTTTACCGTCGAGTGCTATATCGATCTTTTGAGCGAGCATACGACCGGTAAAGGCCCTAGCCGGCGCCACGCCGAGCAGCAAGCCGCCGAAGAGGCGCTCACCCACCTTGAAAAAACTCCCGGAGATCCCGCGTCATGAGTCAAACCTGCGGCTTTGTGGCCATCGTTGGGCGGCCTAACGTAGGCAAATCGACCCTCATGAATCGTATTCTGGGGCAGAAGGTGTCCATCACCTCCCGGCGCCCGCAAACCACGCGCCATCAGGTGATGGGTATCAAGACGGTGGAAGAGACCCAGTTCATCTATGTCGATACCCCGGGCATGCACATCATGTCCAAGGATCGCAACAAGGCGATCAACCGCTTCATGAACCAGGCGGCCACCCAGGCGCTTCGCGACGTCGACTGCGTGGTCTTCATCATCGATCGCACGCGCTGGACCGAAGAAGACCAGGCGGTGCTGGCGCGCCTGGAGCACGTCAAGGCGCCGGTGGTGCTGGCGGTCAACAAGGTGGATCGCCTGCAGGACAAGGCCTCGCTGCTGCCCTGGCTTAGTGAGGTCGGCGCGCGGCGCGACTTCGCCGCGGTGATTCCGATTTCCGCCAAGCACGGCACTCAGGTCGAGGCGCTGGAAGAGGAGGTCGCCAAACACCTGCCGGAAAGTATCCACTTCTTCCCGGACGACCAGATCACCGATCGTAGCCTTCGCTTCATGGCCGCTGAGCTCGTTCGCGAAAAAGTCATGCGCCAGCTCGGCGACGAGCTGCCGTACCAGATGACCGTCGAGATCGAGGAGTTCCGCGAGACCGAGCGCGTCACCCACATTAGCGCTCTGATCCTCGTCGAGCGTCAGGGGCAAAAGGTCATTTTGATCGGCGAAAACGGCGAGCGTATCAAGAGTATCGGCCGCGAGGCGCGCCTCGATATGGAGCGCACCCTCGGTACCAAGGTGATGCTGAACCTGTGGGTGAAGGTCAAGCGCGGCTGGTCCGACGATGACCGGGCGCTCAAAAGCCTGGGTTACGATCTCGATTGAGCCCACTATCTTGAGCAAAGCCACCATGGCCGAGCCCGCGTTTTTGCTTCATCGGCGCCCTTACCGAGAAACCAGCGCCCTGGTCGATCTGCTAACGCTGAACCACGGGCGCATTCGGGCGGTCGCCCACGGCGGCCAGCGTCCGGGCTCCAAATCCCGCCAGCGTTTGCAGCCATTCACGCCGTTGTTCGTGGCCTGGCGCGGCGATCATGAGTTAAAGCGTCTGACCCTGATGGAATCGCGCGGACAAACGGCGCTGCTGGTAGGGGAGGGGCTTCTTTGCGGACTCTACGCCAACGAAATCGCCACTCGGCTGCTGCCTTTGGAACTTGCCGCCGAGGAGGTGTTCGCCTTCTATAGCGCCCTACTCGACGCGCTGCCCCAGCCAAGCGGACGGGCGCTGGCGCTTCGCCGCTTCGAGTGGGCGCTGCTCGACGCGCTCGGGGCGACGCCGCGCTTCACCACCCCGGAAGGCGACGCTCTCGACCCTCAAGGGCGCTATCGGTTCGAGTCGCAAAGCCGCGCGTTCGTACCTTTCGAGCGTGGCATCGAAGGGCGGGCGCTGCGCATTCTCGACCAGGGCGACTGGACGCCGGACGGGCTTTCCGGGGCGCTGAAGGCGGTCATGCGCGCCGCGCTCGCGCCGCATTTGGGGTCAAAGCCTTTACGCTCGCGTGAGCTGATGGTGGATCTGGCCCGGCGCCGCGCGAGTTCGGGAGAATCCTGACGTGTCCCATCCGGGCTCCTGACATCCTGGTTTCTCAACGTTAGCCTTTAAACCGACGCATTCATTTTTGGATCACGCACTGGAGAGCGCCATGCACCCCCCGCGGATTTTACTCGGTGTCAATATCGATCATATCGCCACGCTCAGGCAGGCCCGCGGTACGCGCTACCCGGACCCGGTGCAGGCCGCACTGCTGGCAGAAGAAGCCGGTGCCGACGGCATCACGGTCCATCTTCGCGAAGACCGCCGCCATATCCAGCCGCGGGACGTGCGCCTTCTGGCCGAGATGCTCAACACGCGCATGAATTTGGAAATGGCGGTGACCGAAGAGATGCTGGCGCTTGCCGAAGAGCTCAAACCGGCCCACGTTTGTCTGGTGCCGGAAAAGCGTGAGGAGCTGACGACCGAAGGCGGGCTGGACGTAGTGGGCGGCTTCGATCAGATTCAGAGCGCCTGCGAGCGTCTGGCGCAGGCCGGCTGCGACGTGTCGCTGTTCATTGATCCGGAGTTCGAGCAGATCGACGCCGCGCACCGCGCCGGGGCGCCGACCATCGAGCTGCACACCGGCGCCTTCGCCGAGGCGGTCGTGGGTTCGCAAGCGGCCAAGGACGAATACGCCCGGCTCAACGCCGCCGCAATTCATGCGGTGTCGCTGGGGCTGGTGGTCAACGCGGGCCACGGCCTTCACTACCATAATGCGGAGGCGATCGCCGCGCTGCCCGGCGTCAACGAGCTCAATATCGGTCATGCCATCATCGCCCGCGCGCTGTTCGTGGGCCTTAAGGAGGCGGTGGCGGAAATGAAGCGATTGATCATCGCCGGTCAGGAAGCGGGGTTGATGGCTGCGCTCGATGATCATGAGCACTCGCATGATCACGATCACGCAAACGGCTGCTGCGGGCACTGAGTGTGATCGTGGGGATTGGATCGGACATTGCGCGGGTCGCGCGCTTTGAAACCGCCATGGTGCGCCACGGGGAACGCTTCGCCGCGCGCATCCTGGGCCCGCTTGAGCACGAGAACTGGGTGAGCCGACACCGTTCGCCGGCATTCCTGGCAAAGCGCTTCGCGGCCAAGGAGGCGTTCGTCAAGGCGCTGGGGCTTGGCCTTCGCGCGGGCATGCAGTGGCGCGATATTCAGGTGCTCAACGATGCGCTCGGCAAACCCGTTCTCGAGCTTACCGGCGAAGCCAGGCGGCTTTTCGAGCAAAGCGGTGCACAAAGCGCCCATGTGTCGATCAGCGACGAGGCGGAGTATGCGCTCGCCTTCGTCGTACTCGAACGCTGACGGCTCGATCAAACGAGCATGAAGCGTTGGGCGCTCAGCGCCCGGATTTCGTCGAGCAGGGCCATCGCCTGCGCCTCGAGCGCTTTTGAGATCCGGGCCGATTCATCGACATCATGGCGGTGAAGCGCTTGTTCGAGCTCAAAAGCCGCCTCACCAAGCGCCGGGGCGCCGCAGTAACGGCAGGCGCCATTGAGCGCGTGAACCGCCTCGAGCAGCGCCTCACGATCGTTTTGCTCGAGCGCCTGCTCGATCTGCGCCTTGCTCTGCGTCAGACTGTCGATCAAAAGCAGCAGCTGGCGCTTGGCGAACGCCTCGCTTCCACCGGCTCGAGCGGCGCCCAGCGCCAAATCCAGTGCGGGCGGCGAGCTGTTCGTTTTGATCTCGCCGGCCTCCATCAGCTCATCGGCTGGCGACACCAGCGTCATGCCCAAAAAGCGTTTGATCAGTTTCTCCAGCGCGGCTTCGTCTACGGGTTTGAGTAACACATCGTCGAAGCCCTGGGCGAGCCAGCGCTGGCACTGGTGCTCGGGGACGTGAGCGGTGACCGCCACGATCGGGCAGCGCGCCCAGGTATCATCGATCTGGCGAAGCGCCCGGGTGGTCTCGAGCCCGTCCAGCCCCGGCATGCGAATATCCATCAACACCAGATCGAAGTGGCGCATCCGCGCATATTCGAGCGCACCGTAGCCGCTGTCGGCCAGCACCACCTCAAGGTGGTCGCTCTCCAAAAGCGCCTTGAGCAGCATACGATTCGCGGCGTTATCGTCCACGATTAGTACGCTGACCGGCCCTGTTGGTGCGAGCTCGTCTTCGACGTCGTCAGCCGGTGTGGGGCCGCCGTTAAACAGCGTCTCGAGGGCTGCTATCATCCGGCGGCGTGTGAGCGGTTTACTGATGATGTCGCCGCCAAACGGCAGCGGCCAGTCGGGCAGGTCGAGCTGCACGCCCAGCGCAAGGATCAGGGTGGGGCGCTGGGCCTGCTCGATCACCGATTCCCAGTAATGCCGGCGTGGGGCGACGAAGTCCTGCGGGGTAAGCGCCAACATCAAAAGCGTCGTGTCATCGGTGTCGGCAAACGATACCGGGCGGGCGCCCCAATGAGCCAGCCAGTTTTCCAGCATGGCGCGGGTCGTGGGGTGAGGCTCGTGCAAACGCACCACTATCTGCTTCAAATCGAGCGGCGGGCGCGCGCTGACCGCGCCGTGGGCGCGCAGGGGGAGTGTGAACGAGAAGCGCGCGCCTTCACCCGGTGCGCTGTCGATCGAAATATCGCCGCCCATGCGAGCAATCAGCTGGCGGCAGATGCTCAGGCCCAGGCCGCTGCCGCCGTACTCCCGCGAGTGGCTGGGAGAAGCTTGGGTAAAGGCATCGAATAGCCCGTGCTGCTGCTCGGCGCTGAGGCCGATTCCGGTATCGCTGACGCTGACGTTGAGTACGACGTGCTGGCCCTCTTGTTGCCCCAGTTCGGCGCGCACCACGACCTCTCCTACGCTTGTGAACTTGATGGCGTTGCCGACCAGGTTATTGAGTACCTGCTGAAGTCGCATCGGGTCGCCGCAAAGCGGCGTGGGAATATCGTCGAGGAGAAGACCCAATAGATGGAGCCCCTTTCGTTGAGCCTCCGGTGCGTTCAGGCCAATGACGTCATCGATTACCGTCGCCATGTCGAATGCCACCTCCTCGAGGTTGAGCTGGTCGGCCTCGATTTTCGAAAAATCGAGTACGTCGTTGACCAACCGCAGCAGGTTGTCGCAGCCGCGGTGGACCTGGCGCAGCCACTCGAGTTGGCGCTTGTCGAGTTCGGAGCGTCCGAGTAGGCGGCAAAAGCCGATGATGCCGTTGAGCGGCGTGCGGATTTCGTGGCTCATGTTGGCCAGAAACTCGGACTTGACCGCGTTGGCCTTGACCGCGCTACGATGCGCAAGATCCAGTTTGATGCTCTGCTCCTCGACGGTTTCCATCGACTCACAAAGCTCCCGGGTGGCAAGCTCGATCTGGCGCTGCATGTCGCGCTGAAAGTGCTGGAGATGCTCGCCGACCTCGTTGATGCTTTGCCCCAGCGCGTCGAACTCGGCCGCCTCATGCTTGCCCAAACGGCGTTCATAATCGCCGTGAGCAAGGCGAAAGAGCGCCTGGTTGGCGCGTTCGAGCGGACGCGTGAGATAGCGGCTCAACGCGCGCCATAACAGCAGCAAAACTGCCCCCAGCGCGGCGCCGCCCAGACTCAGCAGCGCCAACAACCGGTAGCGCTCCAGGGCAAGCGTACGGGTGTCGACTTCGGCTTCGAGCCAGCGGCCACTGCCGCCGGCGCCCGCCCCGTCGTTACCGTGATAGATCGACAGCGGGACCTGCAAGCGCCAGATGTTTCGGTCTTCGATGAGAGTGGTGCTGCGGGGCACGCTGAGCCGCTGAGCCGCCAGAAGCGGGCGACCCAATGCCAACACCCGGTTGCCCTGCTCGTCGAACAGCGTCAGCGCCCGCAGAGCGTTGTACTCCATGAGCTGGCGCGCCAGGCGCTCCACGCGCAACTCGTCGCCCTCACCCAGGGCGTCGTTGAGCCCTGGCGCCAGCGCTTCACTGGCGCCGACCAGTCGCTCGGTAAAAAGTCGCTGCTGGGTACCGGCGTTGTGCAGAAGTAGTAGCGCGGCCATGGCGGCGTAAATGACAAGCGGAATGCCTACCAGGGCCAGCAGCGTACGCGTATTCAGGGACATGAATGAAACTCATTGATTCCGTGGGTTACCTGTCCAGTCACAGGCAGCCTCGATATAATGCAACACAACGGTGACGATAAGGAATGGACGATGGACTATCCCACGCTTGAAGATGTGATCGGCAATACGCCGCTGGTGCGGTTGAAGCGCATCAGCGCCGGGCGTAACAATACGCTGCTGGCCAAGCTCGAAGGTAACAACCCGGCGGGCTCGGTGAAGGACCGCCCGGCGCTGTCGATGCTGGCCGAGGCAGAGGCGCGCGGTGAGATCACGCCAGGTGACACCCTCGTGGAAGCCACCTCGGGCAATACCGGTATTGCGCTGGCCATGGCCGCCGCGATCAAGGGGTACAACATGGTGCTGGTGATGCCGGAAAACGCCTCCAGCGAGCGCAAGCAGGCCATGGCCGCCTTTGGCGCCACGCTGATCTCGGCAAGCCAACAGGGCGGCATGGAAGAAGCGCGTGACATCGCCGATGAGATGATCGCAAGCGGCAAGGGCAAGCCCCTGAACCAGTTCGCCAATCCGGACAATCCGCTGGCGCACTATCGCACCACCGGTCCGGAGCTTTGGCGTCAGACCGGCGGCGAGATCACCCACTTCGTCAGCTCCATGGGCACGACAGGGACCATCATGGGCGTGTCGCGCTATCTGAAAGAGCAAAACAGCGCGATCGAGATCGTCGGCCTACAGCCGGCGGATGGCGCGAGCATTCCCGGTATTCGTCGCTGGCCAGAAGCGTACCTGCCGGCCATCTTCGAAGCCCCGCGGGTGGATACGGTGCTCGATATCGGCCAAAAAGAGGCCGAAAGCCACATGCGAAGGCTCGCCCGTGAAGAGGGTATTTTTGCCGGCGTTTCCTCCGGCGGGAGCCTGGCGGGCGCACTACGGATTGCCGAGCAGGTGGAAAATGCGGTGATCGTTTTCATCGTCTGCGACCGTGGCGACCGCTACCTCTCGACTAATTTGTTCGATACGGCTTCGTAGGCCGGCTCGTCTAACGATGTGCGCATGGCTAAAAGCTCTAACAGGCGCCGATTTTTTTGAAACACGATGATTGGAATACACAATGCTCTGGATAGACCACACGGTGCTGGATCGTTTTTATGCTGGGTAAAAAGCGGCCGTCGCGCCCCAAATCCGGGCATTCGGGGCTTGCCCGTACGCCTGCTGCGGCGCCGGTAAAAGGGGCCGATGGCACTGCCTTGACCATCGACCGGCTCGCCCACGACGGGCGCGGTATCGCCCATGACGCGGCGGGCAAAACCGTGTTCGTCGAACAGGCGCTGCCCGGTGAAACCGTCGAGGCGGCAGTGCATACCCAGAGAAAGCGCTTCGACGAGGCTCATATCAAGGCGCTTTTGACGCGCTCGGAGAATCGGGTCACGCCGCCGTGCCCCTATTTCGAGCGCTGCGGCGGCTGCGATTTGCAGCACCTGGCGCTACCGGCCCAGCGCGAGCACAAGCGCCAGGTGGTCAAGGAGCTCTTCGCGCGTCAGGGCATGACGCTATCTGAAATTACGCCGCTTGACGGCGACACCGAACACTACCGCCGTCGCGCTCGCCTCGGCGTGCGCGTGGATGGCCAGGAGAACGTGCTGCTGGGCTTTCGCGCAGCGGGTAGCCACCGCCTGGTGAATATCGCGCACTGCCACGTGCTGGTGCCCGAACTCTCGTCGCTGATCGCCCCGCTCAAGGGGCTGCTCGATACCTTGAGCGCCCCGCGTCAGGTAGGGCATCTCGAGCTGATCAAACCAGCCGGGGCGCCGGTAGTGCTGGTGCGCCAGCTCAAGGCCAACGCTCAGGACGCCGCCGCCTGGCGCGCCTTTGCGTTTGAGCAGGGCGTTAGCGTAGGCGCCTTCGTCGGGCGTGAGAACGCGACACTCGAGTGGTACGGCGAGGCGCCGGCGCTCGAGGATGAGTTGTACCTTGACCCGGATGGTGTCGAGCAAGAGCCACCGCTCAACGTGACCCTGGGCTTCGAGCCGGGAGACTTTCTTCAAGTCAATCAGCAGGTCAACCAGCGTATGGTGAATCAGGTGTTGGAGTGGCTGACACCGACGCTTGCATCCTCGTCGGCGCCACGCGTACTTGATCTCTTCGCCGGGATCGGTAACTTCAGTGTGCCACTGGCGCTCAAGGGCGCGAACGTGCACGCCGTGGAAGGCAGCCAAACCATGGTCGCGCGGATCGAGCAAAACGCCGCGCGCCACGGGCTCGATATCGCCGCCCGGCAGGCGGACTTGAGTCGTGAGGCGAGCGTAGCGGCGCTGTTCGAAGACGATCAAGACGTTGATGCGGTCGTGCTCGACCCGCCGCGCGACGGCGCCGAGGCCATTTGCCGGGCGCTTGGCCGCTACCGCGTGCCCCGCGTGGTCTATATCTCCTGCGACCCGGCAACGCTTGCGCGCGATGCGGCGCATCTTTTAAGCCAGGGCTACCGCGAGGCGGCGGTGGCCGTGGCGGACATGTTCGTACATACCGCACACGTCGAAACGATGGTGCTGTTCGAATACCGAGGTTAGACCCTCATTTGGCGCTACACTTACAGCGGGATAAGCGCCGTTAGTTTAAAGGACGAGTCATTGCCATGGTGAAAGTGCGTGAAGACCAGCCGCTAACCCAGACCGGCCGGGTGGATGTAGAGCAGTGGTTGACGCGCCTGAAAGAGAGCGTTCGCCTACCCGAACCCGAGCGGCTGATCGAAGCCTGCGAGCTGGCCGAAATGCTCGAGCGCCAGGCACCCAAGACCCATCGCGTATGGCTGTCGCCGGGCATGAGCTTTCGCATGGGGCTCGAAATGGCGGACATCCTCGCCGATCTCAAGCTCGATCAGGCTGCGCTCGAGGCAGCGGTGCTCTACCGCTCGGTGCGCGAAGGACTGATCAGCCTGGAGGGCATCACCAAGCGTTTTGGCGAAGAGGTATCCAACCTCATCGACGGCGTGCTGCAGATGGCGGCCATCAGCTACCCGCTGACCTCGAATCACGCCATGGCCCAGCACAATCAGCAGGAAAACCTGCGCAAGATGCTGGTCAACATGGTCAGCGACGTGCGCGTGGCGCTGATCAAGATCGCCGAGCGCACCTGCGCGCTACGCCAGGTCAAGGACGCCCCGCGCGAGAAGTGCCTGCAGGTCGCCCGCGAGGTCGCCGATATCTATGCGCCGCTGGCACACCGCCTCGGAATTGGCCAGATCAAGTGGGAGCTCGAGGATCTCTCTTTTCGCTACCTGCACGAGCAGGACTACAAGACCATCGCCAAACTGCTGGCGGAGAAACGTCTCGACCGCGACCGCTACATTCAGGACGTGGTGAGCACGCTCGAGACGTTGATGCGCGCCCAGAACATCAATGAGTTCGACGTCAAAGGGCGGGCCAAGCACATCTACTCGATCTGGCGCAAAATGAAGCGCAAGCGGATCGATTTTTCTCAGGTACACGACGTGCGCGCGGTGCGCATTCTGGTGCCCGCGGTCACCGACTGCTACACGGTGTTGGGGATCGTGCATTCACGCTGGCACCACGTGCCCAACGAATTCGACGACTACATCGCCAACCCGAAGAAAAACGGCTATCAGTCGCTTCACACCGCCGTCATGGGGCCGGAAAACAAGGTGCTCGAAATCCAGATTCGCACCTTCTCCATGCACGATGAAGCCGAGCTCGGCGTCTGCGCCCACTGGCGCTACAAGGGCCACGACACCAACGCCAAAAGCCGCAGCTACGAAGAGAAGATCGCCTGGCTCAGGCAGGTACTCGAGTGGCAGGATGAGGTCGGCGGCTACGGTGACCTGCGTGAAGGGCTTGCAAGCGACGTCGCTCCGGATCGGATCTACGTCTTCACTCCGGACGGCCACGTGATCGATCTGCCGCGCATCGCCACGCCCATCGACTTCGCTTACCGGGTGCATACCGAAATCGGTCATCGCTGCCGCGGCGCCAAAATCAACGGGCGCATCGTGCCGCTCAACTACAAGCTGAAAACCGGCCAGCAGGTCGAAATTCTGACCGCGACCAAGGGCGGGCCGAGCCGCGATTGGCTCAATCCCAGTCTGGGCTACGTGCGCACCTCCCGCGCGCGGGCCAAAATTCAAGCCTGGTTCAAGCATCAGGCACGGGACCAGAACCTCGAAGAGGGTCGGGCGCTGTTCGAGCGTGAGATGAAGCGCCTGGACGTCGACGGCCTCGATATGCAAAAGCTCGCCGAAGCGGTCAACTACCAGAGCGCCGATGACATGTACGCCGCCCTCGGGGCGGGGGATCTGCGCATCGGTCAGGTGCTTCACCAGGCTCAGCAGCTCTTTGGCGAAAGCGACGACCAGGAAAAACTCGCGCGGCTGTTGGCCAAACCGCGCCGCCAGCAGAGTAAGGCGCCTCAGGGCGATATCACCGTACTGGGCGTTGGCAACCTGAAAACCAACATGGCGAACTGCTGCAACCCGGTACCTGGCGAGCCGATCATCGGCTTCATCACCCAGGGGCGCGGCGTGACGATTCATCGTCAGGAGTGCCCGAACGTATTGCAGCACCGCCTCGACGAGCCGCAGCGCATCATCGAGGTGGAGTGGGGCGAGCGCGCCCACACGCGCTACCCGGTGGCTATCGAAATTCAGGCCTGGGACCGCTCGGGCCTTCTGCGCGACGTGACTGGGCTTTTGGGCAATGAAAAGGTCAACGTATTGGCAGTGAACACCCTGACCGACACCGATGAAAGCATCGCAAGGCTTCGTATCACCCTGGAAGTTGATGGGCTCGAAACCCTGGGGCGGCTTTTCTCGCGTATTCAGCAGCTGCCCAACGTCACCGAAGTGCGAAGGCTGCGCGACGCCGACCCGGAAAAAAACGCGCGCAAGGGGAGTCACTGATGCGCTATGAGTTGGCGGACCTGCTCGAATTGATGCGCGTGTTGCGCGACCCCGAACAGGGCTGCCCCTGGGATGTTGAGCAGCGCTGGGACACCATCGTGCCCCATACCATCGAGGAGGCGTATGAAGTCGCCGATGCCATCGAGCGGCGCGCCTTCGATGAGCTTCCGGGCGAACTCGGTGATCTGCTCTTTCAAATCGTCTATTACGCGCAGTTCGGCCTCGAGGAGCAGCGCTTCGATTTTTTCGATGTGGTCGACACGCTCACGCGCAAGATGATTCGCCGCCACCCTCACGTGTTTCCCGAAGGCACGCTCGCCTCACGGCGTGCCCCGGGGGAAAGCGCCGACGAGGTCGAGCAGCGTCAGGTCAAACACCGCTGGGAGGCGCTGAAAGACGACGAGCGCAACGGGCGCGCCATTGATAACGCCTCGACGCTGGACGATGTGCCCAAAACGCTACCGGCGCTGAGCCGCGCCCACAAGCTCTCCAAGCGCGCTGCGCGGGTCGGGTTCGACTGGCCGGATACCCGCGGCGTGCTCGACAAGATTCGTGAAGAGCTTGGCGAGGTCGAAGAGGCGCTGGCCGCCAATGATACGGCCCACGCGCGCGAGGAAGTCGGAGATCTGCTGTTCGCCGTGGCCAATCTCGCGCGCACCCTCGATGCCGACCCCGAGACGTGTTTGCGCGCGACCAACGCCAAGTTCGAGCGTCGCTTTCGCTACGTCGAGCGCGCCCTCAATGAGTCGCAGCGTTCGATGTCAAACGCCACCTTGAATGAAATGGAGCGCCACTGGCAGGCCGCCAAGCGCCAGGAGCGCAGTTAACAACAACACCCCACACGGACTTTCCGGGAGGCCAGGTTAATGAGTCATGATCTACACGAATCGCTTCGTGAGAACGTACGTATTTTAGGTGACAGTCTCGGGCGTACCATCGCCGACGACCTGGGACAGAGCTTCGTCGACAAGATCGAGACGATTCGCGCCCACGCAAAGCAAGGCCGCCAGGGCGATACGCTGCAGCAGCGCGCGCTGATCGAGTACCTGCGCGAGCTGCCCGAGCGTGATTTGTTACCGGTCACCCGCGCATTCAACCAGTTTCTCAACCTGGCCAACATCGCCGAGCAGCACTACCGCGCGCGCTTTCGCCGGGTCGAGGATTACAAGCCCGGCACCCAGCCCGTGCTCGGCGAGCTTCTGGAGCGCGCCCGTCAGGCCGGCAACTCGCCGCGCTCGCTGGTGGAAACGCTGGCCAACATGCGCGTCGAGCTCGTGCTGACAGCACACCCGACCGAAGTCATTCGCCGCACCCTGATTCAAAAGTACGACGCCATCGACGAGTGCCTGAGCGTCATCGAAAGCGCTGACGAGTACCCCGAGCGCGGCGAGCGCGCTCGCGGGCGGCTCAACGAGCTGATCAGCCAAGCCTGGCATACCGATGAAATTCGCCACGAGCGGCCCACCCCGGTGGACGAAGCCAAATGGGGCTTCGCGGTGATCGAAAATTCGCTGTGGCAGGCGGTGCCGGATTTTCACCGCGATTTGGACAACCTGCTGCTCGAAACCGCCGGCGAGCGCCTGCCGCTGGACGCCGCGCCGATTCGCTACGCCTCTTGGATGGGCGGCGACCGTGACGGCAACCCGAACGTGACCGCTCGCGTGACCAAAGAGGTGCTGCTGCTTGGCCGCTGGATGGCGGCGGATCTCTACCTTCGCGATCTCGATCAGCTCAAGACCGAGCTTTCCATGTGGAAGGCAAACAGCGCCATGAAAGCCGAAGTGGGCGACGTTGCCGAGCCCTACCGCGAGCTTTTGAAGCGCCTGTTGCAAAAGGTCGAGGCGACGCGCGACTGGGCGAAAGCGGGCCTTGACGGTTACAACTTCGACGGCGGGCCGATCATCGAAACCCGCGATCAGCTCTACGCGCCGCTTTTGGCCTGCTACCGCTCGCTGTGTGACGTTGGCCTCGACACCGTTGCCAATGGGGCGCTGCTCGATACGCTGCGCCGCGTGGCGGTATTTGGCGTCACGCTCACCAAGCTTGACCTGCGCCAGGAGGCGAGCCGCCATACCCAGCTGATGGAAGAGCTGACCAGCGAGCTTGGCCTTGGCCACTACCAGCAGTGGGACGAGGCCGACCGTCAGGCGTTTTTGCTCGAGGAGCTGGCCTCCAGCCGACCGCTCATTCCCAGACGCTGGGAGTGCTCGGCGGAGTCGCGTGAAGTGATCGATACCTTCAAGGTGATTGCGGGTGAGCACGCCGAGGCGCTCGGCACCTACATCATCTCCATGGCCGCCGAACCCTCGGACGTACTCACCGTTGCGCTGTTGATGAAAGAGATCGGTGGGCGAGTGTCGCTGCCCATCGCGCCGCTGTTCGAGACGCTCAACGACCTGGACAACGCCGCTGGCGCCATCGATAAACTGCTGGCGTTGCCGGGTTATCGGTCGCTGGTCAAGGACCGCCAGGAAGTGATGATCGGCTACTCCGACTCCGCCAAGGACGCCGGCCAGCTGGCCGCGGCCTGGGCGCAGTACCGCGCCCAGGAGTCGCTGGTCGAGGTGTGCAAGCGCCACGGGGTCGATTTGACGCTGTTTCACGGGCGCGGCGGCACCGTCGGGCGCGGCGGCGGCCCGGCCCACGCGGCGATTCTCTCCCAGCCGCCGGGCTCGGTGAATGGAAGTCTGCGCGTGACCGAGCAGGGTGAGATGATCCGCTTCAAGTTCGGCCAGCCGGATATCGCGCTGCGCTCGATGGAGATCTACGCCTGCGCGGTGCTGGAGGCCACGCTGTTGCCGCCGCCGGCCCCGCAGCCCGAGTGGCGAAAGGAGATGGACGAGCTCGCCCGCGTGGCGCATGCGGGCTATGTCGGCGTGGTCCGCGAGGACCCGGACTTCGTGCCCTATTTCCGCGCGGTGACACCAGAAGGCGCCCTGGGGCGGCTGCCGCTGGGTTCGCGGCCGACCAAGCGCCGTCAGGACGGCGGCGTGGAAACCCTGCGCGCCATTCCGTGGATCTTCGCCTGGACCCAGATACGCCTGATGCTGCCGGCCTGGCTTGGCAGCGGCGAGGCCTTCGCCAATCGCCTCGAGCAGCCCGGCGGGCGAGAAGTGCTCCAGGAAATGCGGCGCGAGTGGCCGTTTTTTGGCACCTACCTCGACATGCTCGAGATGCTGCTGGCCAAGGCGGACGTGGCGATCGCCGCCTACTACGAGCATCGGCTGGTCGATGAGCCCTCACTCAAGGCGCTGGGGAAGCAGCTGCGTGAGCGCTTCGCGCGCCTGGAAGTCGCCGTGCTGGATATCGCCGATCAAAAGGCGCTGTTGGAGAACACGCCGCTGATTCGTCAGGCGATCGACGTGCGCAATCCCTACATCGACCCGCTTCACGGCCTGCAGGCGGAGCTCTTGCAGCGTAACCGCGACGCCGACGGCGCGATCAGCGCCGACCTTTCCCGCGCGCTGATGGTCACCATGGCCGGCATCGCCGCCGGACTCAGAAACACCGGATAACGCCCCGTGCGTAGCCTCTTGCCGCCGCCTTTGGGCGGCGGCGTCTCTTTTTAAACGCAAGTCAGGCGTGTTATGTCGCTTAAAACATCGACCCGGATCAACAAGTACATCAGCGAAAGCGGGCTCTGCTCGCGCCGCGAGGCGGACCGCTTCGTCGAGCAGGGCAACGTTTACATCAACGGGCGCCGCGCAACGACCGGCGATCAGGTCGTGCCGGGAGACCGGGTCAAGGTCAACGGCCAGGAGATCGAGCCCCAGGAGGAAGAGGACCTGGTGCTGATCGCGCTGAACAAGCCGGTGGGCATCGTCAGCACCACCGAGTCCAGCGAAAAGGCCAACATCGTCGATTTCGTCGGCCACGGCGTACGCATCTTTCCCATCGGCCGCCTCGACAAGGACTCCCAGGGGCTGATCCTGCTGACCAACAACGGTGATCTGGTCAACAAGATTCTCAGAGCCAACAATAATCACGAAAAGGAGTACGTGGTCACGGTCAACAAACCCGTGACCGACGAGTTCGTTAGCGGCATGCAGGCCGGCGTGCCGATCCTTGGCCAGGTCACCAAAAAGTGCAAGGTGGAGAAGGTGTCGACGTTTGCCTTCAACATCACGCTGGTTCAGGGCCTCAATCGCCAGATTCGCCGCATGTGTGAATATTTCGGCTTCGAGGTGGTGGAGCTCGTGCGCACGCGCATCATGAACGTGTCGCTCAAGGGCCTTGCCCTGGGCGACTGGCGCGATCTAACGCCCAGGGAGATCGACACGATCGTCGCTCTTACCGAGGGTTCCGAGGCCGCGCCGCCGCCGCCGGCGCAAAAGCCAAAACCGCGTGCGCGAAAGGGCGCTTCCAGCAAAGCGGGTGCTCCGCCCAAGGGAAGAAGCGGCACCGCGCACAAGGCCAAACCCGCCGGGCGGGGCAAGCCCGGTAACGGCAAACCCGCGCCCAAGGGGGCCGGCAAGCCCCCGGCAAAGGGCAAGCCTGCCGCTCAGGGCAAGCGAGCGGGAAAGCCCGCGGGTAAGCCGATCAATAAAACCGCCGGTAAGCCTTCGGCAAAAAACGGCGGCAAGCCGGCAGGAAAGGGGCGGGCCGCATCGGCCAAACCCGCGCGGGGTAAAGGTAAGCGCTAGCGCTGTAAAACGATATCCCGGAATCAAACAACCGAGCGCTTGTGAAAGCGCTCGGTTTTTTTGCCAATGTTCGAAGCATCACGCCAGCAGGAAGTTACCGATCAGCTCCTTGCCGCCTTCGGTGGCGAACGACTCCGGGTGGAACTGGATGCCGTGAATCGGGTAGTCGCGGTGCTTGACGCCCATCAGCTCGAACTCGCCGGCGGCCTGCCAGCGCTTGCGCTCGGCAAAGTCCGCCGCCGGTAGCCCGCCGACGGTCGCGGTCACTTCCAGGCATTCGGGCAGCGAGGCCGCATCGGCGATTAGCGAGTGGTAGCGCATGACTTCGAGCTGATCCGGTACGTCCTTGAAGACCGAGCGGCCGTCATGGTTGATCGGGCTGATCTTGCCGTGCATCGGCAGCGGCGCCTTGATCACCTGCCCACCAAAGACATGAACGATGCCCTGCATCCCCAGGCACACGCCCAGAAGCGGCGTGGTCGGGCCAAGCTTCTCGATCACCTCACCGCAGACGCCGAAGTAGCGCGGATCGTTAGGGGAGCCCGGCCCCGGCGAGATGATGATGCGATCCGGCGCCATGGCCGCCACGGCGTCGAAGTCGATCTCGTCGTTGCGCTTGACCGTAATATTAAAACGCTCGAGCGCGCCGCGGTTTTTCTCCGCGGTCAGAATCTCGCCGATGAACTGGTAAAGGTTGTAGGTGAAGGAGTCGTAGTTATCGATGATCAAAACGTTCATGCCGGGCTCTCCGTGGCGGTTTCTGATCCCTTGACGTCTTCCGGCTCGTCCATGAACGGCGCCAAGGCCTTTCGGGTGCCGGCGAACTTGCGGCGGATCTCCTCGTACTCATCCTCGGCGTTGCTGTCATAGACGTTGCCGCCGCAGGTCTGCACGTAGGCGTTTTCGCCGTTGACGAACACGGTACGGATGGGAATGGCGAAGGTGCAGTCGCCGTTGAAGGAGAATTGGCCCACCGCGCCGCCGTAGGGCCCGCGGCCATCGGTCTCCAGGTCATCGATGATCTTCATCGCCTCGATTTTTGGCGCGCCGGTCAGCGTTCCCGCGGGGAAGTTGCTGGCGAGCGCGGTGAACATGTCCTCGTTCTGATCGATGATACCGACGATCTCGCTGGAGATATGCTGCACGTGGCTAAAGCGCTTGATGTCCATCAGGCTTCTCACCTTGACCGTGCCGAACTGGGCGACCCGGCCGATATCGTTGCGATGCAAATCCACGATCATATTGTGCTCGGCGATCTCCTTGGGATCGTTCAACAGCGCCCGGGCAAGCTGGGTGTCTTCCTGGGCGGTCTTGCCACGGGTCGTGGTACCGGCCAGTGGAAACGTCTCCATTTCGCCCTGGCGCAGGCGGAACAAAAGCTCCGGGCTTGCGCCGATCAGGCGCTGCTCGCCGAACCGGACGTAATACATTTGCGGTGACGGATTGATGCGCCGAAGCTCACCGTACAGCGCCAGCGTATCGCCTTCTATGCGAAAGCGCTTTTTGAAGCCCACCTCGCATTGGAAGACCTTGCCATCGACGATATCCTGCTTCACCTTCGCCACTGCCGCCGCGTGCTCGTCGCGGGTCATGGTGTCGCCAAGGGCGGTAATCTTGAGCGCGCCGGGGGCAACATCGTCGGACTCGATCAGCCCCTGCAGATACTCGAAGCGGCTATCGTCGTAGTAGAAGTAGGTGACCTCGCCGGTCATCTTGTCGAGAATCAGCCCGTCCTTGTATAGGCCGAAGCGGAAGGTGTCGAAATCGTCGCTCGCCTTGAGCGTAAGCGTCGGCTCGAAATACTGCATGGCGTCGTAACCCAGGTAGCCGGACAGGCCGCCAGCGTACTTGCGCGAGATGATGTTCTGCGGCATCAGCGAGCGCAGAAGCTCGTAAGGGTTGTCGCTCTCGTGATGATCGATCTCACCGTCGCGGTGCTCGATCGTGAGCGTTTGGCCGTTGGCGTAGATCAAGTATTCCGGGTCGAAGCCGATGATGGAGTGACGCGCCATGTGGCTATCTTCGCCCAGAGATTCGAGCATGTAGCAGTTCTCAAAAGCGCGCTCGATCTTCTGAAACAGCGCGAAGAAATCGCAGTCGGCGGCAAGCGTGACGTAGTGTGGCTTTCGCGGCAGAGTAAAAGGCGTGGGGCCGGCGCTCATGGAGTGTCCTTGAATACGTGTGTGTTGGAAGAAAATGCCCGGGCGCCTCGGGAAACCGTAGCGATGCCGACGCCCAGTGTTTCGGCGATTTTTCGGTGCGCCACGCCTTCATCGAGCAGCTTGAAAATTTGTAGCCGTTTAGCGATTTCCTGATACTCTGAAGGCGTTAGCAGGCTATCGAGCACGTGATCCATCGCGCGCTCTGTGTCGATGTCGAGCAGATAGCGCACGAGCTCGGACTTGAAACCATCCTCTGCCGCCTTATCTGGTACGTTGTTAGCCACGTTAAAAGCCTTTTCGTTTGTACTAGTGTACTAGTACATAACGTTTTGGCACGGCCTGTCAAGCCGATCGCCTTCCAACGCCATCATGTACACCCCTAGTAAGCGCACCGCGCCATCCCGAGAGAGTCGATGACCCACATTTTCATTCAAGCCTTTATCTATCTACTGGCGGCGGTGATCGCCGTGCCGCTGGCCAAGCGTTTCGGGCTCGGCTCGGTGCTGGGGTATCTGGTCGCGGGGGTGGTGATCGGCCCAATGCTTGGGCTGGTGGGTCAGGAAACCGACACCATCCAGCATTTTGCCGAGTTTGGCGTGGTGATGATGCTGTTTCTGGTCGGGATGGAGCTCGACCCCAAAAGCCTCTGGGCCATGCGCGTCAGGCTTCTGGGTCTTGGCGGGCTGCAGGTGGTACTGACCGCCGCCGCCGGTACCGCGATCGGCGTATGGCTCGGCGTGGTGTGGCAAACGGCGCTCGCCGTCGGGCTGGTGCTGGCGCTCTCTTCTACCGCCATCGTGCTCCAAACGCTGAACGAAAAGGGGCTTGCCGCCACTGAAGGCGGGCGCAGTGCTTTTTCCATCCTGCTGTTTCAGGACATGGCGGTGATCCCCATTCTGGCACTGATTCCGCTGCTGGCGGTGGCCGGCGTGGATGGAAGCTCAACTCAGACCGGTCACGACAACGCCGACCTGGTGGCGAGTCTACCCGGTTGGGCCCACGCACTGGTGGTAGTGGGGGCAGTCGGGTTCGTGATTGGCGCCGGTTATTACCTGATGCCGCTGCTGTTTCGCTACGTAGTGAAATCGAATCTTCGCGAAATCTTTACCGCCAGCGCCTTGATGCTGGTGATCGGGATTGCCGCGCTAATGGGGCTTGTGAATCTTTCACCGGCGCTGGGCGCCTTTCTGGCCGGCGTCGTGCTGGCAAACAGCGAGTTCAAGCATGAGCTCGAGGCCAATATCGAGCCGTTCAAGGGGCTATTGCTGGGGCTTTTCTTCATTACCGTGGGAGCGGGCATCAATTTTGGCGTGCTCATCGAGCAGTGGCATGCCGTGGTACTGCTGGGACTGGGCGTTATGGCGGTCAAGGGGGCGCTGCTGATTGGGCTTGCCTACGCGTTCGGCATTCGCGGCAGCAACGGCTGGTTGATGACACTCAGCCTGGCCCAGGCCGGCGAGTTCGGTTTCGTGCTTTTGACCTACACGCGTCAGAACGGCGTCATTGGCGAAGGGCTTGCTGAGCTTCTGGCGCTGGTGGTGGCGTTTTCGATGTTTTTGACGCCGCTTTTGTTCATCGCCTTCGACAAGCTCGTGGTGCCGCGCTATCTCGCCGGCAAAACCGAGTCCCAAAAGGCCGATGACTTCGACGAGGAGTCGCCGGTGATCGTCGCAGGCGCCGGGCGCTTTGGTCAAATCGTGTGCCGGCTGTTGAGAGCGAGCGACGTGCCGCTGGTCGCGCTGGATCTCGAGCTCAAGCAGATCGAGAACGCGCGCAGTATCAATATCAAAAGCTATTTTGGGGATGCCAGCCGTGCGGATCTGCTCGACCGCGCCGGCATCGCCAACGCCCGCCTTTTGGTGGTAGCGATCGACGACCTGGACCGCGCCGTGAGCACCGTCGAGCACGTCAAACGCTTTTATCCGAACGTGTGGGTGCTGGCCCGTGCCTTTGACCGCGGCCACGGCTATCGACTGCGCGAGGCCGGCGCCGATGACGTGGTCAGCGAAACCTACCACTCGGCTCTGGAACTTGGCAGCCACGCACTCACCGCGCTCGGCGTACACCCGATGCGCGCCAAGAAGATGGCCTGGTCCTTCGTGCAAAGCGAAGACGCACACGATGCGGAGCTATTCGAGGCGTGGAAGGAGATCGAAGGCGGCCAGCGCTTCAGCCGCCGTTATGGCGAGCTCTTTAGACGTCTGGAAGAAGCGCTCAGTAGCGCCATGGACGAGCAGGAGGGCGAGCCACAAAAAGAGGACGTGCCGGTGTGGACCGCGCCGTTGGAAAGCTCCGAGAAGGCGCCTAGAACGGCAGATGAATCGAAGCGTTGAGCTGGGTCAGGTGGCTGAGCGTCGGCGCATCGATGCGCTCGTACTCCAGGCGGCTGACCAGCCGCTTGACGGTCATGGTCGCACCGAACCCCTGGAGCATGGCGGTACCGCTTTCGCTGCCTTCGAGCTCGTTCTCGCCGCGCCACTCGGTCAGCCCGGATTTGGCATAGACGCTGAACGCGCCCATTCTAAGCCCCGCAACCAGCGCGCCGCCTAATGCCAGGGTGTCCTGAACTAAAGGAGCTACGCTCGAGGTGGTGAATACCTCTTCGCTTTCGCGGTAGGCGATTTCGGCGCCGATATCGACCTGGGGAAAATGCTCGGGGCTAAAGCCCGCGGTCAGGCGAAAGCCAGAGGTGTAGCTGTCGATACTGTTGAGATTGCTTCCCTCGAGCACTACGCCGTTGGACAGCGCCACCATCTCGCTGTCCGGGGCGGTGTAGGATTTGGGAAGCAGTTCGGTATTCAGGTAGCTGCTTTCGCTTGCCAGACACAGCAAGGGAAAAGAGCTGCCGAGAACGCCGCATAAAAGGGTGCTTGCCAAGCGGTTTGCTGGCATTGTCTTATCCTTTTTTAAAACCAGGCCCAATCCAATCCTAGCAACGCCCTTCGATTTCGACCACTTCAATTGCGCGATTGGTCAAATTTGTCAGCAAATTCTTTCCCATCGCCGCAAAACGCTCGCCAAACACCCACTGCGGCGACAGCACCGGTGCCGCTGTCACCTGTTCCTTATCGCTTTGACGCGCCCGCCAGGCGCGGGCTTCGTCGCTCACATTTTTTACCTCGAGTTCCATGAACCCGCAGGTGCGCAGCCGCGTCAAAAGAGCGTCGAGTGTCAGAAGGTGAGTGTGCTCGGCGCTGGCCGCCCAGGGCACGGGATACTGCAGCGCCACGCGGCGGTTGCCCCGGGTCAGCTCGTGGAGCACCAATCTCCCGCCGGGGCGCAGCACGCGGTGAGCCTCTTCGAGCACCGGCGCAAGCGCTGGCATGTTCATCAGGCTGTGCTGAAAAATCACCGCGTCGAAGCTGTCGTGCGACAAGGGGAGGCGGCGGGCGTCGCCGGTGATTACAGCGTAGTCGACGCTGCTTGCGGCAAGCTTGCCGATTCGTTGGTTCAAGGCGTTGAAGCGGTGGGTGATGTCGAGTCCGGTCATCGTGAAACCAAGCGAGGCGCCCAAGCGCACGAGCCCGCCAAGCCCCGCGCCAATATCCAGCACGCGCGGCTGATCCACCGGGTCGAGTCGCTCGAACAGCCGCATTGACGCCTTGAGCCCGCCGATATGGAGCTGATCCAGCGGGGCGAGTTGAAAAGGCGTGGCGCCGTCCGGGTAGTGGCGCTTGATCTGCTCGAGCACCGCATCGTCGCGTAGCGCCTGGTGGTAGTGGGCGGCCAGCGAGTGCGACTCGCTCACGACAATGTCTCCTTGTCCAGTCCCAGCTCGTGCGTCGAGATCTCGCGCATCTTGAATTTCTGGATCTTGCCCGTCACCGTCATGGGGAACGCGTCGACGAACTT
Organism: Halomonas sp. PAMB 3264; assembly: GCF_031954245.1. Taxonomy (NCBI): domain Bacteria; kingdom Pseudomonadati; phylum Pseudomonadota; class Gammaproteobacteria; order Oceanospirillales; family Halomonadaceae; genus Halomonas; species Halomonas sp. PAMB 3264. The sequence continues at coordinate 1,988,597 of NZ_CP134866.1, read as the reverse complement.
GAAGTAGCGGGGAATCTTGAAGTGGGTGATCTTGTCCTTGCAGAAGGCGCGCAAATCCTCACCGGTGATCTCCCCGGCATCGGCGTTGAGCCGAACCCAGGCAATCAATTCTTCGCCGTACTTCTCGTCCGGAACGCCCGTAACCTGCACATCGGCAACGTCTGGATGGGTATAGAGAAACTCCTCGACCTCCTTGGGATAGACGTTCTCGCCGCCGCGAATCACCATGTCCTTGATACGTCCGACGATTTGCAGATAGCCCTCGTCATCCATGGTGGCAAGATCGCCCGTGTGCATCCAGCCGGCGCTGTCGATGGCATCCGTCGTGGCCTGTTCGTTGTTCCAGTACTTGAGCATGACGCTATAGCCGCGCGTGCAAAGTTCGCCGATCTCGCCGCGAGGAAGTACCGCGCCGCTTATCGGGTCGATGACCTTGCTTTCCAGGTGCGGCTGGGTACGGCCCACGGTGGAGACACGCTTGTCGATCGTGTCATCGGCCCCGGTCTGGGCGGAGACCGGGCTGGTTTCGGTCATGCCGTAGGCGATCTGTACGCCCTTCATGTTCATCTTCTCGATCACCTGCTTCATCACCGCCGCCGGGCAGATCGATCCCGCCATGATGCCGGTCCGTAGATTCGAGAAGTCGGTGGCGGCAAACTCCTCGTGCTCGAGCTCGGCCAGAAACATGGTCGGCACGCCAAACAGGGCCGTGGCGCGCTGCTCGTGCACCGCCTTGAGCACCTGCCCGGCATCGAAGCTTTCGCCGGGGTAGATCATCGCCGCACCGTGGGTCATGCAGCCCAGATTACCCATTACCATGCCGAAGCAGTGGTAGAGCGGCACCGGAATCACCAGCCGATCATTCGGGGTGAAGCCCATGCTCTCGGCGACGAAAAAGCCGTTGTTGAGGATGTTGTGGTGCGAAAGCGTTGCGCCCTTGGGAAAGCCGGTGGTGCCGGAGGTGTACTGAATGTTGATCGGGTCGTCGAACTGGAGCGTGGCCTGCAGCGTATCGAGGGTCGCCTGGTCGGTGCGGCTCGCCTCATCCAGCATATCGCGCCAGCGCCACATCCCGGGGTAGCGCTCATCGCTCAGATTCACCACGCACTCGAGCTGGGAAAGGCGCTTCGAGCGAAGCTTGCCCGGCTCGCAGGTGTCAAGCTCCGGGGCGAGTTCAAACAGCATCGCGCGGTAGTCTGCCGTCTTGAAACGGTCGGCGCAGATTAGATAGCGCGCCCCGGACTGGTTGAGCGCGTAGTCGAGTTCTTGGGTGCGGTAGGCCGGGTTGATGTTGACCAGAATCGCACCGATCTTGGCGGTCGCGAACTGCGTCAGCGTCCACTCCGAGCCGTTGGGCGCCCAGATCCCCACGCGGTCGCCGCGCTGAACGCCAATGGAGAGCATCGCCCGGGCGCAGCGGTTGACCTCTTCATTGAACTCGCGATAACTCCAATGCACGTTCTGGTGCAGCACGATCAGCGCGTCGTTATCCGGGTACTGCGCGGCAATCTGGTCGAGCTTGTCGCCGATGGTCATGCCCAGAAGCGGCTTATCGGCAACGCTGCTGGTGTAGCTCGGTAGAGTGGGAGTATTCGGCGCCATGAGGTCTCTCCTGATTGTTGTTCTGATAGCTGTTCTGATAGTTGTTGTGGCCAAGATCGAGAAAATGGATGGGCCTAGTGCGCTTCCAGGGCGCGGGCGACTTTCGAGGCGGGTGCGCGGCCAAGTTGCCCGGTGATCCACTCGCCGGTTTCGATGATCGACTCAAGATTCACGCCGGTCTCGATACCTAGCCCCCGCAGCAGATAGAGCACGTCCTCGGTCGCCACGTTACCGGAAGCACCCTTGGCGTAGGGGCAGCCGCCCAGCCCCCCGGTCGAGGCGTCGATGACGGCCACGCCCTGCTCGAGCACCGCAAAAAGGTTGGCGATCGCCATGCCGTAGGTGTCGTGAAAGTGCGCCGCCAATTGCTTAACGGGCACAACCTTCGCTACCTCGTCGATCATCTGCCGGGCTTTCAACGGCGTGCCGACGCCGATGGTGTCGCCCAGCGACACCTCGAAGCAGCCCATCTCATAAAGCGCCCCCGCCACCCGCGCCACCTGGGCCGGGGCGATGTCGCCTTCGTAGGGGCAGCCCAGCACGCAGGAAACGTAGCCGCGCACGCGCACGTTCGCCTCGCTAGCGCGGGCCATCACCGGCTCGAAACGCGCAAGCGACGCGTCGATCGAGCAGTTGATGTTTTTTTGCGAGAACGCTTCAGAAGCGGCGGCGAACACTGCAACCTCGGAGACGTTCGCTTCCAGCGCGTTCTCCAACCCTTTCAAATTCGGGGTCAGGGCGGAGTAGGTCACGTTCGATTCGCGGTGAATGCCCAGCATCACCTCCCGGGCGTCGCCCATTTGCGGCACCCACCTGGGGGAGACGAAGCTCGCCGCCTCGATATGGGTAAGCCCTGCTCGGGCCAGGCGCTCGATCAGCTCGACCTTGACGGCCGTGGCCACCACCTCGCCGGGCTCGTTTTGCAGCCCGTCCCGCGGGGCCATGTCGACCAGACGTACGCGTTGTGGAAGGGCCATGGTCACGCTCCTTCGTCGGTCGCGGCGAAGTCCAGTAGTACGTCGCCCTGGCCAACACTGTCGCCGACGGCGAAGCGAAACTGCTCGACCGTACCGTCTGCCGGCGCACTCAAGGTGTGCTCCATCTTCATCGCCTCCATCACCATCAGCGGCATACCTTTCTCGACCGGCGCGCCGGGCTCGACCAGAAGCGCCACCACGGTGCCGTGCATCGGCGCGGTCAAGCTTGCGGCGGCCTCGATCGCGGCGTGGTTGAGCGCATCCAGGCGCTGCCAAACGAGCCGGGTTTCGCCCGCGCTATCGCTCAGTACCAGGTTGTCTTCTTCGAGCTGAGCCTGAAAGCGCCGGCGGTGGCCGTTTAGTGTGACCGCCACCGCATCACCGGCAAGCCTCGAGAGCGACCCTTCGAATCGCTCGTTTTGAACGCGTAGCGTCCAGCCGGCTTGCGCGCGAGTGCGGGTCGCTTCGACCACCACGGTCTCGCTCTCTTCGCGCTTGTCGGCCAGCGCAATACGCACCTTGTGCGGCGCGTTCAGGCGAAAGCCGTCACTGTGCGCCCAGGGCGACACATCCTGACGGCCGGCATTTTTCGCAAGCGTCTCGATGGCCACCAGCGCGGCGCGAGCGTACGCCTGGGGCGTCGGCTCGTTTTGACGGAATAGGTCGTCGTGGTGGCGCACGATGAAACCGGTATCGAGCTCGGCGGCTTTGAACGCCGGATGCCCGGCCAGGCGCTGCAGAAAGGCGCGGTTGGTCACCACGCCCTGCACGTCGAGGGCGGCCAGCGCTCGGTTCAGCGTGGCGAGCGCCGCGTCACGATCCGTGCCGTGAGTGATCAGCTTGGCGAGCATCGGGTCGTAGTGCATCGAGACTATATCCCCACTCTCAACACCGCTGTCCAGCCGTACCTGAGCCGACTCCAGCCCCGCGCCCTCAACATCGAGCGAGAAGCGGGTGAGGGTGCCGGTGGCGGGCAGAAACTCGTTGGCCGGGTCTTCGGCGTAGAGGCGCGCCTCGAAACTGTGGCCGTTCAGGGTGAGTTCGCTTTGCGCGCAGGGCAGCGGCTCGTTCATGGCGACTCTCAGCTGCCACTCGACCAGATCGAGCCCGGTCACCATCTCGGTCACCGGGTGCTCGACCTGCAGGCGCGTGTTCATCTCCATGAAGTAGAAGGCGCCGTCAACGTCGAGCAGAAACTCGACGGTGCCCGCGCCCACGTAGCCGATCTCTTTCGCTGCGCGCACGGCGGCCTCGCCCATGGCGGCGCGAAGCGCTTCCGTCATGTGCGGCGCCGGAGCCTCTTCCAGTACTTTCTGATGGCGGCGCTGAACGCTGCAGTCGCGCTCGAAGAGATAGACGCCTGCGCCAAAACGATCGCAGAATACCTGCACCTCGACGTGACGAGGCTTGACCAGATACTTCTCGATCAGCATGCGGTCATCGCTGAAGGAGGCTTTTGACTCGCGCCGGCAGCTTTCAAGCGCAGCCTGGAAGTCGGCCTCGCGTTCGACCACGCGCATGCCCTTGCCGCCGCCGCCGGCGCTCGCTTTCAGCATGACCGGGTAGCCGATACGGTTGGCCTCCGCCAAAAGAGTGTCGTCGCCTTGATCGTCACCGTGATAACCCGGTACCAGCGGCACGCCGGCGTTTGCCATGCGCGCCTTGGCGGCAGACTTGTCACCCATGGCGGCGATTGCGGAGGCGGGCGGGCCGACGAAGGTAATACCCGCGGCTTCCAACGCCTCGACGAAGCGGCCGTTTTCGGAAAGAAAGCCGTAGCCCGGATGCACCGCGGTGCTCCCGCTTTGGCGAGCCGCTGCGATCACCGCCTCGATGTTCAGGTAGCTTTCGCGGGCGGCAGCGGGGCCCAAACGAACGGCCTCGTCGGCCTCGCGCACGTGGCGGGCGCTGGCATCGGCATCGGAGTAGACCGCTACGGTCTTGATACCCAGCCGGCGCGCGGTGCGCATCACTCGGCAGGCGATCTCACCGCGGTTGGCCACTAACAACGTATCGAACTTGCTGGTTGCTTTACTCATGGGCGCTCCCCGGCGTTATCGGTGTCATCCTGCGGTGCCCAGGCAGGCAGGCGCTTATCGAAAAAGCTCGAAAGCCCCTCCTGGCCCTCGTCGCTTACCCGCAGCTCGGCGATCGTCTGACACGTTTTTTCGCGGGTAGCGTCGGAATCCGGCGATTGACCCACGGCGGCGAGCAGGGCCTTGGTGGCCCGCTGCGCCCGGGGTGAGCCCGCCAAAAGCGTTTGGGTCATGACCTCTACCGCGTGATCCAAGGTCTCCGGCTCGACTACCTGGTGGGCAAGGCCGAGCGCCAGCGCCGTGTCGGCGTCGATCACCTCGGCACTCAGCGCGTAGCGCCGCGCTTGCCGGGCACCGATGGCGCGTTGAACGTAAGGGCTGATGACCGCTGGCGACAGGCCGACCTTGACCTCGGAGAGGCAGAATCGGGCCCTGGTCGAGGCGATGACCACGTCACAGCAGGCGGCCAGGCCCACTGCGCCGCCAAAGGCCGCGCCCTGTACCCGACACACCGTGGGGCAGGGCAGCGTGTCCAGGCGATGCATCAATTCGGCGAGCCGGCGTGAATCCGCCAGGTTGTCGTCATGGCTGTAGTCGACCATGCGCTTCATCCAGTAGAGATCCGCCCCCGCCGAGAAGCTTTTGCCTTCGGAGCCGAGCACCAACACCCGCACCTCCTGGCGCTCGATGGGTTCGAGCAGTCCTTTCAGGTGGTCGGTCAGCTCGGCAATCAGGTGGTCGTCGAAAGCGTTGTGTACCGCCGGGCGGTTCAGGCTCAGGTGCGCCACGGCGTTTTCAATCGTCAGTGTCGAATGGCTCATCAAATGGCTCATGGCATCACATCCTGAACACGCCAAAGCGCGTCTCTTCGATCTCGGCATTCATCGCGGCGGCCAGGGAAAGCCCCAGCACGTCGCGGGTCTGGAGCGGGTCGATCACGCCATCGTCCCAAAGCCTTGCGCTAGCGTAGGTGGGGTGGCCTTGGCGCTCGTACTGCTCGCGGGTCGGCTTCTTGAACGCCTCTTCGTCATCCTCCGACCACGCGCGGTCTTCGCGCTCGTACTGCTCGCGCTTGACCTGGGCGAGCACGCCGGCGGCCTGCTCGCCGCCCATCACCGAAATACGCGCGTTGGGCCACATGAACAGTAAATTCGGATCATAAGCGCGCCCGCACATGCCATAGTTGCCGGCGCCGAAGCTGCCGCCAATCAAGACGGTGAACTTGGGCACTTTCGCGCAGGCCACGGCGGTCACGAGCTTGGCACCGTGCTTGGCGATGCCTTCGTGTTCGTATTTGGAGCCGACCATGAAGCCGGTGATGTTCTGCAAAAACACCAGCGGTACCTTGCGCTGGGCGCAGAGTTCGATGAAGTGCGCGCCTTTCACCGCGCTCTCTGAAAAGAGCACCCCGTTGTTGGCCACGATCCCCACCGGGTGGCCATGGATATGCGCAAAACCGGTGACCAGGGTGTCGCCGTAATAGCGCTTGAACTCGTCGAATTCGGAGCCATCGACGATACGCCCGATCACTTCGCGCACATCGAACGGTTTCTTGAGATCGACCCCCACGATGCCGTAAAGCTCTGCGGGGTCGAGCCTGGGCGGGGCGGGCGCTTTCATGGCGAGCCTCCCGCGCTTTTGCCAGTTGAGCCGGGCGATACAGCCGCGGGCGAGCTGAAGCGCGTGCATGTCGTTCTCGGCGTAGTGATCCGCCACGCCGCTGACCTTGGCGTGCACGTCGGCGCCGCCCAGGGCTTCGGCGCTGATGCTCTCGCCGGTGGCCGCCTTGACCAGCGGCGGGCCGCCGAGAAAGATCGTGCCTTGTTCCTTGACGATGATCGACTCGTCCGCCATGGCCGGTACGTAGGCGCCTCCGGCGGTACAGGAGCCCATCACCACGGCGATCTGTGGGATGCCCTCGGCGGACATCGTGGCCTGGTTGTAGAAGATGCGCCCGAAGTGGTCACGGTCAGGGAATACCTCGTCCTGACGGGGCAGAAAGGCGCCGCCGGAGTCGACCAGGTAGATACACGGCAGGCGATGCTTGCGGGCGATCTCCTGGGCGCGAAGATGCTTTTTCACCGTCAGCGGAAAGTAGGTGCCGCCCTTGACCGTGGCGTCGTTGGCGACGATCACGCACTCAACGCCCTTGACGCGGCCGATCCCGGTCACCACGCCAGCAGCGGGCACGTCGCTTTCGTACACCGCGTGGGCGGCCAGCGCCGAGAACTCGAGAAACGGCGCGCCTTCGTCGATCAAATGATCGATCCGATCGCGCACGAAGAGCTTCCCACGGCTTTCGTGACGTTCGCGGGCGCTGGCGCCGCCGCCCTGGGCGATAACCTCGGTCAGTTCGAAAAGCGTGTCGACCTCGGCGCGCAGGGCGGCGTCGTTTTGCTGGAACAGGTCACTGCGCGGGTTGATTTGGGTGGTCAGTGTGCTCATCGCGCCCCCTTAACGACTTTCGCTGAACAGTTCGCGGCCAATCAGCATGCGGCGAATCTCGCTGGTGCCGGCGCCGATCTCGTAGAGTTTGGCGTCTCGCAGAAGCCGCCCGGTAGGGTACTCGTTGATGTAGCCGTTGCCGCCGAGCAGCTGAATGGCGTCCAGCGCCACCTGGGTCGCCTTTTCGGCGCAGTAGAGGATCACCCCGGCGGCGTCCTTGCGCGAGGTCTGGTCCCGGTCGCAGGCGCGGGCCACGGCGTAAAGATACGCCCGGCAGGCGTTGAGCGTGGTGTACATGTCCGCGACCTTGCCCTGGACGAGCTGGAACTCACCGATCGATTGCTCGAACTGCTTGCGCTCGTGGATGTAGGGCACCACCACGTCCATGGCAGCCTGCATGATGCCGATGGGGCCGGCGGCGAGCACCGTGCGCTCGTAATCGAGCCCGCTCATCAGCACGCGTACGCCCTTGCCAACCTCACCGAGCACGTTCTCTTCGGGCACCTCGCAGTCCTGAAACACCAGCTCGCAGGTGTTGGAGCCGCGCATGCCGAGCTTGTCGAGCTTCTGCGCGGTGGAAAATCCCGGCATCCCCTTTTCGATCAAGAAGGTGGTAATGCCTTTCGAGCCGGCGTCCGGGTCGGTTTTGGCATAGACCACCAGCACGTCGGCGTCCGGGCCGTTGGTGATCCACATCTTGTTGCCGTTCAAAACGTACTTGTCGCCGCGCTTCTCGGCGCGCAGCTTCATCGATACCACGTCGGACCCCGCGCCGGGCTCGGACATGGCCAGTGCTCCTACGTGTTCGCCGCTGATCAGCCTCGGCAGATATTTTGCTTTTTGTTCGGGGGAGGCGTTGCGCTTGATCTGATTGACGCAGAGATTGGAGTGGGCGCCATAGGAGAGCGCGACCGAGGCGCTGGCGCGCGAAATTTCCTCCATGGCGATACAGTGAGCGAGATACCCCATACCGCTGCCGCCATCCTCTTCCGAGACGGTGACACCCAGAAGGCCCATGTCGCCAAACTTGCGCCACAGGTCGTTGGGGAATTCGTTTTCCTGGTCGATCTCGGCGGCGCGCGGAGCGATCTCGCTAGCCGCGAAGGCGTTCACTTCGCGGCGCAGCATGTTCATGTCCTCGTCGAGGCCGAAGTCGAGTTCCGTATAAAGAGAGTGCATCGTCGGTCACCTTGATATTGTTAAGTTATTGACTCGATGGGGCGCTGTGGCGTGCTCAATGAAGCGCTTCAGCCCGAGACGTTGGTGCGTTCCTCATCGGCCTGCTTCTGGTTGAGCTCTTCGAGGGCCTGACGGCAGCGAATCTCGGCGCTTTCGAGTTCGAGCTGCACCATGGTGATGTCCTTCATCTGCTGCTCCAGCGCCGCACGGCGCTCGCCGATCTTTTCCAGCATCAGGTGGAGCTGCTTTTCACTGCCGCGCCGGGTTTCATCCCATAGCTCGAACAGCTCACGAATTTCGGCAAGCGATAATCCCAGGCGCTTGCCACGTAGCGTGAGCTTCAAGCGCACGCGGTCCTGGCTGCTGTAAATACGGGTCTGACCTCGGCGGGCGGGGCGCAGAAGTTCCTGGTCTTCGTAAAAGCGAATGCTGCGCGTGGTGACGTCGAACTCGGCGGCCAGCTCGCTGATCGAATAGGTCTTGCTCATGGGCGTATCTCGTGGCGGTGTTACGGTCGTCTGACCTGAGGCTAAAACAAGTTTACGTTAACGTAAAGAAAGTCTTTCCGAACCGTTGCGATTAGGTTTTCGGTTAACTGATTGTAAAGGCTAAGCTTATAATTTTGTTAGCAGATTATCGGTCATTGTTTGGACCAAAGTTGTAATTGTCAGTGATGACAGCGTGTTGTTAGGTTGAAGCTGTACCTTACGTGAAGGTAAAGGCACGGCCCATGACAACGACAACAGGGCCAAGCCTCTTCCTGCGAAAGCCGTTGCCAACCGCGACGGCGGGTACGATCCAGAACAACAATAATTCTCGACCATCAAGGATTGCCCTCATGAGCGTTGATGCAAGCACCCCGCCGCCGGTGCTGGAAACCCGCGGGCTGACCAAGACCTTTCGTGGCTTCACCGCGGTGGACGGCGTCGATCTACGGGTGCAGGAGGGCCATATTCACGCGCTGATCGGCCCCAACGGTGCCGGCAAGACCACGGTATTCAATCTGCTCACCAAGTTCTTACCGCCCACGCGCGGCGAGATCCTCTACCGCGGTAAGCCCATCACGTCGCTCAAATCGAACCAGATCGCCCGGCTGGGGCTGGTGCGCTCGTTTCAGATTTCGGCGGTGTTTGCGCACATGACCGCCCTCGAGAACGTGCGCGTGGCGCTTCAGCGTCGACTGGGCACGTCGTTTCACTTCTGGAAATCCGAAAAAAGCCTCGAGCCACTCAATGAGCGGGCGATGGCGCTGCTCGATGAAGTCGGGCTTGCCGCCTACGCCGATACCCTGACCGTCGAGATGCCTTATGGGCGCAAGCGGGCGCTTGAGGTGGCCACGACCCTGGCGCTTGACCCGTTCATGATGCTTTTGGACGAGCCCACCCAGGGCATGGGCGCCGAGGACGTCGACCGTATCGTCGAGCTGATCAAGCGGGTATCCAAAGGGCGCACGGTGCTGATGGTCGAACACAACCTTAGCGTGGTGAGCCGCCTTTGCGACCGGATCACGGTATTGGCGCGTGGTGCGGTATTGGCCGAAGGCGACTACCCCAGCGTGTCGAGTAACCCGCTGGTGCGCGAGGCGTACATGGGGAGCGCCGAGGTCGAGACAATCGGTAAGAGGGCGAGCGCATGAGTATTGCCAGTGAGCAGGCAACGCGCGAATTCGTTGAAGAGCGCAGTGCTTCGCGGGCGCGGGACATTCTCAAGATTACCGATCTGCACGCCTTCTACGGCGAATCTCACATTCTTCACGGGGTGAACGTCAACGTGAAGGAGGGCGAGCTGGTCACGCTTTTGGGGCGCAACGGCGCCGGGCGTAGCACAACGCTCAAGGCCATCATGAACATGGTGGGCCGGCGCACCGGGTCGATCGTCATCGGCGGTCAGGAAACGCTCGCCATGAAGCCCCACCACATTCCGCGGCTCGGCGTGGGTTACTGCCCAGAAGAGCGCGGCATTTTCGCAAGCCTCGATGTGCACGAGAACCTGCTCTTGCCGCCTACGGTCAGCTCCGGTGGTATGAGTCTTGACGCCATTTACGCGATGTTTCCGAATCTTTACGAGCGGCGCAAAAGCCCCGGCACGCGGCTCTCCGGTGGCGAGCAGCAGATGCTCGCCATGGCACGGATTCTGCGCACCGGCGCGCGCATTCTCCTGCTCGACGAGATTACCGAGGGGCTGGCGCCAGTCATTGTACAGGCGCTTGGCGACGTGCTGGTCAAGCTCAAGGCCAGCGGCATGACCATCGTGCTCGTCGAGCAAAACTTTCGTTTCGCTGCCCCCCTGGCGGATCGCCACTTCGTCATGGAGCACGGCGAAATCATCGAGGAGATCAGCGCCGCCGAGCTCTCATCCAGGCGCGAGCATCTCAACGCGCTGCTGGGTGTGTGAGTCTTTTGCATGGCAGGAGACCGCGGGAGAACGAAGCAGCCTCCGGCGGGGCATCGATAAAAGAAGCGGTAAACGCAGCACCCGTTAAACGTCCGACAACCAACCATAACAACAAACCCTAACGGCTAATCATAACGGCTGATCACAACTACAAGGCCTCAGGCCCGGAGACGAACATGGCGCTTATCCAACAACTGCCGAGCAAGAAAACGCTGGTGTCGAGCATCACCGTCGCGGTGGCATCGACCCTGACCCTTGCCGCTCACGCCGAGATCAGCGATGGCGAGGTGCGTATCGGTTATCTGGCCGATATGTCCGGCACCTACCGGGATCTTGCCGGCCCCGGCGGGTTGACCGCCCTTGAAATGGCGGTCGATGACTTTGGCGGCAGCGTCAACGGCTCGCCGATCAAAGTGTTCAGCGCCGACGACCGTAACAGCGCCGATGTGGGCGCCAATACCGTGCGCGGCTGGATCGACCAGCAAAACGTCGATATGGTCGGAGGGCTCGTCGCCTCGTCGGTCACGATCGCCGTGACCAAAGTGCTCGAGGAGAACGACCGGCTGGGGCTCGTCTCGGGCTCGGCGGCCTCGAGTGTGACTAACGAGCACTGCACGCCCAACCATATTCACTGGGTTTACGATACTTACCCGCTGGCCAACGGCACCGCCAAGGCGGTGGTCGAGCAGGGCGGCGACAGCTGGTTTCTGCTCACCGCGGATTACGCCTTCGGCCACGCGCTGGAAGCGGACGTGACCAGCGTAGTGGAAGCCAACGGCGGTGAGATCGTTGGCGGCGTGCGCCATCCGTTCCCCACCAGCGATTTCTCCTCCTACATTTTGCAGGCCCAGGGGTCCGGGGCGAAGATCGTTGGTCTTGCCAACGCCGGTGCCGATACGGTCAACGCCATCACCACCGCCAGCCAGTTCGGGCTAACGCAGTCCGGCCAGCAGCTGGCGGGGCTTTTGATCTTCTTGAACGATGTGCACGCGCTGGGTCTTGAGGCCACGCAAAACCTGCTGCTCACCACCGGCTGGTACTGGGACATGGACGACCAGGCCCGCGAGTGGGCACAGCGCTACTTCGATGAGGTGGGTAGCATGCCGACCATGGTTCAGGCGGGCATCTACTCGAGCACCATGCACTACTTGAAGGCCGTCGAGGCCGCCGGCACCGACGAGGCCCAGGCCGTGCGCGCGCAGATGGCCTCCCAGCCGATCAACGACTTCTTTGCCCGCAACGGGCGCATTCGCGAGGACGGGCGGATGGTGCACGACATGTACCTCGCCCAGGTGAAAACGCCGATTGAGTCCACCGGCGAGTGGGATCTCTACGAGATTCTCAGCACCATTCCCGCCGAAGAGGCCTACCGCCCGCTTGCCGAGAGCCAGTGCGATTTGGTGCAGAACTAATCTCGGGCCGTCAACGCGCGGGGCGGTGAGCCCGCCCCGCAGGAGAGATCGCAATGACGATGATATTCGGCGTGCCCATGGCGGTGTTCATGGGCCAGCTTACGCTGGGGCTGGTCAACGGCGCCTTTTATGCGCTCTTGAGCCTGGGGTTGGCGGTGATCTTCGGGCTTTTGAAAATCGTCAATTTCGCCCACGGCGCGCAGTACATGCTGGGCGCCTTTGCCGCACTTCTGGCCTTCAACACTTTGGGCATCAATTACTGGCTGGCACTGGTGCTGGTGCCGCTTACCGTGGGCGGGCTCAGCATGCTGATCGAGCGCTTTCTGCTTCGCCGCATCGCTCATCTGGATCATCTGTACGGGCTGCTTCTGACCTTTGGTTTGGCGCTGATCTTCGAGGGCACGCTGATCAACTTCTTTGGCGTGTCAGGCGCGCGCTACGCCACGCCGGAGATCCTGCAGGGCGGATTGAATCTCGGATTCATGTTTTTGCCCACCTACCGCGCCTGGGTGCTGGTGGCCGCACTGGCCATGTGTCTGTTTACCTGGTTCATGATCGAGCGTACGCGGCTCGGGGCGTATCTACGCGCGGGCACCGAGAACTCCAAGCTGATGCAGGCCTTTGGGGTGAACGTACCGCTTTTGATCACGCTGACCTACGGTTTCGGCGTGGGGCTGGCCGCCTTTGCCGGCGTGCTGGCCGCGCCGCTTTATCCGGTGTCACCCACCATGGGGTCGAGCCTTCTGATCGTGGTGTTTGCCGTGGTGGTCATCGGCGGGATGGGCTCGATTCTGGGCGCCATTTTAACCGGTTTAGGCATGGGCGTGATCGAAGGGCTCACCAAGGTGTACTACCCCGAAGCCGCCAATACGGTGATCTTTTTGGTGATGATACTGGTTCTCATGCTGCGCCCGGCCGGGCTTTTCGGAAAGGAGGCATAGCCATGTCGGACTCACAAGCGCTGAGCGCGCCGAACGTCGAGGCCAGGCGAAAGCGCCGGGCGGGGCAGCGCCGCGCGCTATTGTACGTGGTACTGGTCGCGGTGGGCCTGGTGGCACCGCTGCTGGCGTATCCGGTTTTTTTAATGAAGATTCTCTGCTTTGCGCTGTTTGCCTGCGCCTTCAATCTGCTGCTGGGCTACGCCGGTCTTTTATCCTTTGGACACGCCGCGTTTTTGGCCAGCGGCGGCTATGTCACCGGGTATCTTCTGGCAAGTTACCCGGGGCTTACGCCGGAGCTTGGTATTCTAGCGGGGACGCTTGCCGCCACGCTGCTGGGATGTCTGTTCGGGGTGCTTTCGATTCGACGCCAGGGCATCTATTTCGCCATGGTGACGCTGGCGCTGGCGCAGCTAATGTTCTTCGTGTTCATTCAGGCGCCTTTTACCGGCGGCGAGGATGGCCTTCACGGCGTGCCCCGGGGCGAGCTCTTTGGGCTGATCAGCCTGCAGAGTAACCTGGCGATGTACTACTTCGTTTTCGCGGTGTTTCTAGTGGGCTTCGCGCTTATTCAGCGCACCGTGAACTCGCCGTTTGGTCAGGTGCTCAAGGCGATTCGCGAAAACGAGCCGCGGGCGGTGTCGCTTGGCTATAACGTCGACGCCTACAAGCTTCTGGCGTTCGTGCTCTCGGCCGGACTTACCGGGCTCGCCGGGGCGACCAAGACGGTGGTGTTCCAGCTCGCCTCGCTCACCGACGCCCACTGGCACATGTCCGGCGAGGTGATCCTGATGACGCTGCTGGGCGGGGTCGGCACGCTGTTAGGGCCGCTGGCAGGCGCCTCGCTTGTCGTCAGCCTTCAGCACCTGCTGGCGCAGTCGCCGCTGGGTAACTGGGTCAGCGTGATTCTCGGCGCCATCTTCGTGCTCTGCGTGCTGAGCTTTCGAAGCGGCATCGTCGGCGAGCTCGCAACGCTTTATCGCAAGAATTTCAAGTAACCAGCCTTTCATTTAAAGACGCCTCAAGGCGTCTTTTTTTATCGCGCAGGACTTTATGGAAATACAGTGCCTACGCCAAAGGTTCTAAGGGCCAAGCGTTGCGCGCGGCTGGTTTAAAATATAAGTTAACGTTAACGTCAATTTGCGTGACCCCTAATAAATAACGACAACACGCGGGGCGAGGCGCCATAGGCGCTCGGCCTCGATGGAGACTTCGCCATGAATTTCGAGCTAAGCGACGACCAGGTAGCCTTTGCGGAGTTGGCCAAGGACTTTGCCGACAAGGAATTGGCACCCCACGCCGCGCAGTGGGACCGCGAGGCGCACTTTCCCGTCGATGTGATCAAGCGCGCCGGAGAGCTGGGCTTTTGCTCGCTCTACGCCCCGGAGAGCGTTGGTGGGCTTGCGCTATCGCGGCTGGATGCGAGCATCATCTTCGAGCAGCTTTCGATGGGCTGCACCTCGACCACCGCTTATCTCACCATTCACAACATGGTCACCTGGATGCTGGCGAGCTTCGGCCAGCCGGACGTCGTCGAGCAGTGGGGGCCGCGACTCGCCACCGGCGAGCTTCTGGGGTCGTACTGCCTGACCGAACCCGGTGCGGGGTCGGACGCCGCCTCACTCAAGACCACCGCCCAACGTGATGGCGATGCGTACGTGCTGAGTGGTAGCAAGATGTTCATCTCCGGCGCCGGCAGCACCGATTTTCTGGTCGTGATGGCGCGTACCGGGGGTGAAGGCGCCGGCGGCGTCTCCGCTTTTGCCGTGGATGCCAAAACCGACGGCATCAGCTACGGGCGCAAGGAGGACAAGATGGGCTGGAATAGCCAGCCCACGCGCATGGTGACCTTCGACGACGTACGCGTGCCGGCCAACCACCTGTTGGGCCGTGAAGGCGACGGCTTCAAGATTGCGATGAAGGGCCTGGACGGTGGGCGCATCAACATCGCGACCTGCTCGGTCGGTACCGCCCAGCGTGCGATCAATGAGGCGCGCGACTACCTGCGCGAACGCAAGCAGTTCGGCAAGCCCCTGGCGGAGTTTCAGGCGCTGCAGTTTCGCCTGGCCGATATGGTCACCGAGCTTGTGGCGGCGCGCCAGCTGGTGCGCATGGCCGCGACCAAACTCGACGCTGGCCACGCAGATGCGCCGACCTACTGCGCCATGGCCAAGCGATTTGCCACCGACATCGGGTTCAAGGTGTGTGACGAGGCGCTGCAGCTTTTTGGCGGCAACGGCTACATCAAGGAGTATCCGATGGAGCGCTTCGTGCGTGATACGCGCGTTCACCGCATTCTGGAAGGTTCCAACGAGATCATGCGCCTGATCATTGCTCGCCGGGCGTTGGCCGAGGGAGCCGGCGAGCTATAGTAAAGAGCTATAGTGAAGGTGACGTTTTAAACGAACGCCAGGAGCGGCGATTCACACCATAAGGATACCTTGATGAGTAGCGTACTGTTTGACGAGCACGCCACCGACGATGGCCATATCGTGGGCGAAATCACGCTCAACGCCGAGCGCTCGCTCAACGCCTTGACGCTCGAGATGATCGAGCTGATGCGCCCGCAGCTCGCCGCCTGGCAGGAAGACGCGAGAGTCGTGGCCATCGTGCTCGACAGCGCCGGCGAAAAGGCCTTCTGTGCCGGGGGCGACGTGGTCAGCCTGTATAAATCGATTACCGGCGACCAGGATCCGCACTTTCCCGAGCGCTTTTTCGAAAGCGAATATCGCCTCGACTATGAGCTTCATACTTATCCCAAGCCGATCGTTTGCTGGGGTAGCGGAATCGTCATGGGTGGGGGCATGGGGCTACTGAGCGCCTGCAGCCATCGCATAGTGACCGAAACCTCGAGACTGGCCATGCCCGAGGTCACCATCGGCCTCTACCCGGACGTTGGCGCGAGCTGGTTCTTGAACCGTTTGCCTGTCGGCACCGGGCGCTTTCTGGCCATGACAGGAGGCGCGGTCAACGCGGTGGATGCGGTGCATTTAGGGCTTGCCGACCGCTGTATCAGTAGCGACCAGTACCCGGCGCTCATGGCCTCTCTGACCCAGGCGCGCTGGCAGCAGGAGGGCACCATCGACGCCCAGGGCGTGGTCAATCGCACCCTGCGCGAGCTGGAGCAGGCCTCGAAAACCACCTTTCTTGATCTCGACACGCCGGTTCTCAACGCCACGCCCTTGATTCGTGAGCTGATGGATCACGACACCACCGAGCAGATCGTGGCCGCGATTCTAGCGGTTGAAAGCGAGGACAGCTGGTTCAGCCGCGCCCAGAAGACGCTGGCCCACGGAAGTCCGGTATCGATCGCGCTGATCGACGAGCAGCTCAAACGCGCGAAGTACATGTCGCTTGCCGAGGTCTTTCGCTCGGAGCTTGCACTGTCGGTACAGTGCTGCCGTCACAAGGAGTTTCCCGAAGGCGTGCGCGCGCTGCTGGTCGACAAGGACGGCTCGCCGGCCTGGAGCTACCCGGACGTCGCCTCGGTCGAGCAGTTCTTCATCGACGAGCTTTTGGCCTCGCCCTGGCAAACGAACCCGCTGGAAACGCTCGGCTAACGCGGGTTTCGAGTCATCCAGTGGCTTCTTGACCATCCAATTTCAATAACAAGGACAATCACCATGACCAGGATCGCTTTCATCGGTTTGGGTAACATGGGCGGCCCGATGGCCGCCAATCTGGCCAAGGCCGGCTTCGACGTGCACGCCTTCGATCTCAGCCGGGAGGCGCTGGCAAGCGCCAAATCTCACGGCTGCGAAGTCGCCGCCTCGGCGGCAGACGCCGCCCGTGGCGCCGACATCGTGATCTCCATGCTGCCCGCCGGCCAGCACGTGCGCTCGCTGTTCGTCGATGGCGAAACGCCGCTCAAGGAGATCATCGAGCAGGGCGCGCTGGTCATCGACTCCTCTACCATCGATGCCGAAAGCGCCCGGGATGTCGCCGCGGCGCTGGAGAAGAAGGGGATTGGCTTCATCGACGCGCCGGTATCCGGCGGGGTAGGCGGCGCCCAGGCAGGCACGCTGACCTTCATCGTGGGCGGCAGCGAAGAGCAGTTCAACCGGGCCAGGCCCGTGCTCGACGTGATGGGCAAGAACATCTTTCACGCGGGCGAGCACGGCGCCGGGCAGGTTGCCAAGGCGTGCAACAACATGATGCTCGCGATTTTGATGGCCGGCACCTGCGAGGCGATCAACATGGGGGTAAAGAACGGCCTCGACCCCGCGGTACTCTCGGAGATCATGAAGCAAAGCTCCGGCGGCAACTGGGCGCTGAACGTCTACAATCCGTACCCTGGCGTGATGGAGAACGCCCCGGCGTCGAACGACTACCAGGGCGGCTTTCTGACCGACCTGATGGTCAAGGATCTGGGGCTGGCCATGGATATCAGCCAGCAAAGCGCCGCCCCGGTGCCGATGGGCTCCGCCGCCCGCGCCCTGTTTACGCTGCACAAGGCAAACGGTCACGGCCGGCTCGATTTTTCAAGCCTGATGACGTTCTATCGGGACAAGAAAGATGGAGAGTGAGGGAGGCCTTGCTACTTGCCTTTACGAGCACCAAACTGGATTTTCATAACCCACCAACGAAGGATCGCCATGATTACGCTTTGGGGCCGCGACAACTCCACTAACGTCAAAAAAGTGCGCTGGGCGCTCGAAGAGCTCGACATCGCTTACGAGCAGGTTCAGGCCGGGCTTCAGCACGGCGTAAACGATACAGCGGCGTATCAGGCCATGAATCCAAATGCCCTGGTGCCGACGCTCAAGGATGACGCCACCGACAGCGTTCTATGGGAGTCCAATACTATCGTGCGCTATCTGGCCGCCCAGTACGGCGAGGGCACGCTTTGGATCGATGAGCCCGCCAAGCGCGCCCAGGCCGAGAAGTGGATGGACTGGGCCAATACGCGGCTCAGCCCGGCGCACCGTGTCATGCTGATGAGCTATGTTCGCACCCCACCCGAAGCCCGCGATCTGCAAAAGCTGGAGGAGGGCACCGCCGCCTGCGAGGAGCTCTTCGCGCTTCTGGACGATGCGCTGGAACGTCAACCCTGGTTCTCCGGCGACGCGTTCGGTCTGGCCGATATCGCCGTCGCGCCGTTCATTTACAACTTGTGGAACTGCGGCCTTACCTGGAATCCGCGCACCCACCTGGAGCGCTGGTACCAATCACTGACCGAGCGGCCGGCGTTTCAGAAAGTGGTGATGATTCCCGTTAGCTAAGTGGCTTGCCCGCGCGAGTACGCGGGCGCCTGGCGAGAGCCTTGGCTAATAACGCGCTTCCAGTTTGGCCAGCGCCTTGTCCAGCGCTTCCAAAATCGGCACCGTCAAGCCGTGCTGCCGAGCGGCCGCGATCAGGGGCCCCAGAATCGCCGCCCGTTCGGTGGGTCGGCCGGCCTCCACATCCTGCAGCATCGACGCCTTGTTATTCGCGGTGCCCTCAATCACGTCCCACACCAGTGCCCGCCAGCTATCCTGCTCATCACCCCCATCCGGTGCCACGATCTTCTCAAGCGCCATGATGGCCGCGACTTCGCGGATCACTGCCTCGACGTCACTGGCATAAGCCGCGCCGCGCAGCTCGCCGTTGCGTATGCCATGGATGGCCACTAATGGATTGATTGCGGCGTTCACCGCCAGCTTCTGCCACAGTCGGCGCCGAATATCGTCGACGGCGGTGGTCGCAAGCCCGGCGCGATCAAGTTGTGCTGCCAGCGCCTGTGCCAAAGCGGTGTGGCGTCCGTTCAGGTTGCCGATGAAGGTGTGCCCACGCCCGGCGTGAACGATACGGTCATTACCGGTGACATACGCGCCTTCCGTTGTGCTGGCACATAGCACCGGGCCGGGCCATCGGTTGGTGAGTTCAGGCTGCGTGAGAAAGCCGTTTTGCCAAAGTACCAGCGGGGTAGTGGCCGGTAGCAGCGCGTGCAACGTCTCAAACGCTGGCTCGACGGCCATGGCTTTGGTGGTGATATGCAGCCAAGCGGGCGGCGCAGGCGCCCCCTGCGTCAACTGGGCGGGCGTAGCGCAGGTTATCGATTGCGTTCGTCGCTCGCCTTTTGCTGAGTGCAGCGTTTGAAAAAGTGGCAGCGCGCGCCGGCCAATCAGCGTGACCTCGCACGTTGGCGCGAGCGAGTGGGCAAGCAGTCGGCCTATTGCGCCCGGGCCAAGTATCCAGTGTGATGCGTTCATCAAGGGCGACACTTTATTACGATAGTGCTTTCACCATAGCGCGTTCACTTTCTGCAAACGAGGCCGAACAGCGGACTTTGGTTCGTCTGCCGTTTGGGGGCTTTTGATCGCTACTTCAGGTCGTTGGAGAAACGCTGTATCGCATCCACCACCTGCTGGGCGCCTTCCTGAATTTCCAGAATGACGCTGCCCGCCTGGCTTGCAAGCTCCAGCCCTTGCTCCGCTTCTTCTCGGGTGTTGAGCATCTGCCGCGTGACGTCATCCGACAACCGCTGGTTTTTTTCTACCACGCCGCCGATCTCCACCGTAGCGGCGCTGGTGCTGGCTGCCAGTTTTCGTACCGCGTCGGCCACGACCGCGAACCCGCGCCCCTGTTCGCCGGCCCGCGCGGCTTCGATGGCGGCGTTGATCGCCAACAGGTTGGTCTGCACCGCAATGCCGCTGATCGTTTGGACGATGGCGTTTATCTGTACCGACTGCTGGCTCAGCGCTTCGATACTGCCGTTCGCGGCCTGCATTTCCTCCGCAATTTGGCGCATGGTGTCGACGGTCTGCTGCACGACGTTCGCGCCTTTCTTTGCGCTGATATCGGTTTGTTGTGATACTTCAAACGCTAGGGTGGCGCCTTCGCGTACCAGGGCTTCTCGCGCCACCTGGTCGGTGACGACGCTTGCAAATTTCACCACTTTACAGAGATGGCCATCGGCGTTGTAAACCGGGTTATAGCTGGCTTCCAGCCAAACTTCATTGCCTCGGCTATCGAGCCGTTTGAAGCGGTCCGACACGTATTCACCGCTATTGAGCTTTTGCCAAAAGCCTGCGTACTCCGGCGATTCCACTACGTCCCTGGGGCAGAACATGCGGTGGTGGCGGCCGGCGATGTTTTCCAGCCGGTAGCCCGTTGCCTGCAAAAACTGCTCGTTGGCAGTAATGATGGTGCCATCGAGGTTGAACTGGATCACGGCGGTGGAGCGAAGCAGCGCCGCAATGAACGACTCACTCTCCTTGGCCCCTTCGACTTTCTGAGTGACCTCACGCCCGTAGCCCTGAACGAAAGAGAGCTTGCCGCTTCTTTTACGTATCGGCAGCCAGTCGATATTCAGCCAGACGAGCGAACCGTCGGCATGTAGGTAGCGATAGTTGTCATTGACGGGGTCGAACGCGGCGATGGCCTGATTAAAGGCTCTAAAGCAGGGTAGCTCCGTCACGTACGTCGGAAGAAAGTCTTTTAACGGCTTGCCTAACAACTGCTCGCGTTTGTAACCCAGCGCACTGGCAAAGCTTTGATTAAGCGCTGAAATACGCAGGTCAGCGTCCAGCGTGATGGACAGCATTCCCCGCTCCATCTGGTTCTGGATCTGACGAAGCGTTGCGACTCCTCCACGCTGAGTTTTTGGTTTTTTCTTGAGGCGAAGGTTAAACATCAGCAAACTCCGGATAGCGATATCGCTAGCTATCGGCAAGCCTGGCATTCGCTTGAGTTATTCAGTTAAAAAGAAGCGTTGAACAAGCGAGCAGCCAGGAGTTTTGCCGGGTACGCTTTGGTCATTCACTACTAGAACAACAGGGTATGATGGCATGGCTTTTGAAGGCGAGCGAACCGATAAAAAGTTTTAACCAACGCAAGACGCTGAAATTGGCGTTTGTTGCGATTACCATGAACGCTTTATGAGCATGATTCAGGCCGGTATCATGGTGAAAGCTTTAGAGGGTCATGGCTTGAATTTTTAACGACCGGGATGACAACCTTGCGTCCTGCTTTCACTTGATATATTGAGACTTTACGGCATGCCTTATCCTTCATCAGTCTCTACCCGTGGTCATTGGTACGCTATTCAATGCAAGGGAAACGAATCTTTTAGAGCTGAAGAAAATCTGCTAAGACAAGGGTATACCGTTTTCCATCCGACGCTTTCGGTTCGAAAAAAACGCGGTGGCCGTCTCGTACACGTGACTGAGCCGCTGTTTCCTCATTATCTGTTTATTTTTCTGGACCAGATACAAAGTAATTGGCGACCTATTCGCTCTACGCGTGGGGTTAGCAAACTGGTTGCCTTTGGTCAGCAGCCCGCGGTGATCGATGAGGAGCTTATTCATTCACTCAAGCACCAATGCAGCCCGCAGCAGGTTGGACTCTCATTCGAAAAAGGGCAAACGGTGTCTCTGGAAAGCGGCCCTTTCACCGGGCGCACAGCGATTTTTCAACAGGAACTGGAACGTGCCGGCACGGGGGAAGAGCGCGCCATTATCTTGTTACAGTGGCTCAATCGTACCCACGAGGTGGAAGTTCCGGTTGCTCATCTGACGTGATCATTACCACTTTTGGATTGGTACTGAGCTTCTTGCCAACCACGCAATTCGCCCATTTAAAAGTTTGTGGAGTGGCGATATAGGGTTTATCCCCCACCATTTACAGTTTCGTTCTATCAATTTCTCTTTGATTTCGCCGCCGATGCCTTCCTTGTCCCTTATCCTGATAGCGCTATTCTTTTTGTCAGGCGGGATTGCCCATTTCGCCCTGACCGATTTCTTCATTCTGGCCATGCCGGACTATCTGGGTTTTCACCGGGAGCTGGTGCTCATCAGCGGTGTCTTCGAGCTGTTGGGCGCCGTGGGTATTCTGGTTCCATCGACTCGAAAGCTGGCGGGCTGGGGGCTGATAGCGCTGATGGTGGCCGTGTTTCCGGCCAATGTGCATATGGCGCTTCATCCCGAGGCGTTTCCCTCCATCCCCGTGTGGCTTCTTTATGCTCGCTTGCCGCTTCAGGCGCTGCTGATCGCGTTCGTCTGGTGGGCCATTCATCGCAAAGCGCCCCGCTGAGAAATGCGATCAGGGTCACGCGTTGGGCTTGGAAATGGGGGAAGCCTTGAAGGTATTGTGCATGTGCCAACGATATCCCGACGAACTTCGTCGTCATGGACGTGCTCCCTGTCGTGGCTGGAAGTCCCGCGCCGTGCGGGTGCGCTCGACGCACCTGCCCAATGAGCTATCCTGCTGATTTTACCTTTAGGAAGAGTTGAGCGATGACCCACGCCACCATATCGCAGCAAGGCACCCTTCACTGCTTCCCCGCCGGGCTTCGCGACGAGCAGGGAGCGCTCGTCAATGTGGAAGTGTCTGCCGTGCTTTTTGACGGCCAACGCCTGATTCTGGCCAGCGACAAACCGATCCCCGGCGAGACGCGCTCGGCGGTGTTCTCCGTTGCCATGACCGACAATGGCCCGGACGATAGCCAGCTCGAGTACTTTACCGCGCCGCTGATCAAGCGTGCGATCAAGTACGAGGACATGTCGCTGACCGCCGACGGCCGACATGTGCTGGCCACCACGGGGTTCGATCGTATCGATGGCGAAAGCCACGACCTGAACGACTATAACCACCTGTTGATCTGGCCACTGGGCCAGCCGGAAAAAGTGCAGGCGGTGGACCCGGACCCGCGCGACGGGGTCGAAGGCTCGCTCGAGCTTCGCCTTAAATTGAACGACGCCATCGGCTTTCCCTACTACAAGATCGAAGGGCTCGCGGCAGTGCCCGGTGAACAGGATGAGGGTCTTCTGCTGTTCGGCATTCGCGAGCAGGGGCAGGCCTTCGATGACTTTCGCTACGTGAGCCGCATCGTTGGCGCCCACTACCGAATCGATGAAAACGCCAATCTGGTGTTCACCGATAACATGCGCGAATACTACGCTTTCGAGCCAGGTCAACACCCGGCGGTCCGCTTCGATTGCGGTCTTTCGAGCCTGGAGTATGACCCCTACCACCAGCGGCTTTTTCTGCTGAACAGTTTCGAAGTGGTAGAGCAGGGCCAGGAGCGCATTGGCGGCTATCTGTGGAGCGTGAGCCTCGAGGAGTTCTACGCGGGCAAGCCCCCGACACTGGTGACAACGCCTTCCGGCGAGGCGCTTGAGTTCGAGCACAAGGCCGAGGGGCTCGCGGTGCTGGACCGTGATCGACTGTTCGTCGCCTACGACAACGATCGCCACTTGGGGCTGGGAAGCGTCGATGAGCGCGATGAACGCCACGCCTGCGAAGCCCCCTACACCATGCTGCAACTCACGTGAGGTGTCGCATCCGCTGGTCTGGGAAGTGCGTTTTAGGCGCGCCGCTGCTGGCAATTGTGGTGCTACTGGCCGGCTGCGATGAAACGCCGACCGGACGCTCGCGGCTGGCGCTGGTACCGCAGACCCTGATGGCGCAGATGGGGCAGGACTCTTTCGAGCAGCTGCAAAAAACCAATCGCTTGAGCCAGAACGAGTCGGCCAATCGGCTCGTGCAGTGCGTAGCGCGCCACGTCGTGGCGGGCGCCGAAGCCAGCTACCCCGATCTCGTGTTTCCCGACCGCTGGGAGGTCGTGGTGTTCGAGGAGGCCTCGCCCAACGCCTTCGCGCTGCCCGGCGGACGTATCGGCGTGCACAGCGGTTTGCTCAACGTGGCCGAGACGCCGAGCCAGCTGGCCACCGTCATCGCTCACGAGGTCGCCCACGTGCTGGCCGATCACGGCAACGAGCGTTTGACGCAGGAGCTGGGTATCAAGGCGGGGCTTTTGGTGGTGGGCATGCTCGGGGAAGGGGAGCTGGGTCAGCAGCAGCTCATGCAGGCGCTGGGCATCGGGGCCCAGCTCGGAATTACGCTGCCGTTTAGCCGCACGCACGAGCAAGAGGCCGACCGCATGGGGCTGATCATCATGGCTCGTGCCGGGTTCGACCCGAGTGAAAGCGTTGCCCTTTGGCGTAACATGGCTAGAGCCGGTGGCGACCAGCCGCCGGAGCTTCTTTCCACGCACCCGGCACACCAATCACGTATTAGCGCGCTGGAGCAACAGCAGGAAGCGACCCAACGCGTTTACCGGTCGGTAACCCACGCCCAGTGCCCAGGTTAAGGCACGTATCGGCCAGCCGGGCGCTCGGCGCTGGCGAAGCCGCGTGAGTGCGTTACGCTGAAAGCAGCGCGGCTTGGCGTTCGCTGTAGCGCCGGTTCGGGCCGCTCGAATGCCCACTATAGATTCAGTCAGAAGGTGCCAGGATGGCCAACGATTCCCACCCCAATAGTCACACACCCAGTGCCGCGCCGCTTCGCTCCGTCGCCTGTGGCTCGCATCGGCTATTGATGGCCGCGGTCGAGCGCGACAGCGGCTGTCTGGAAACCGGGCGGTATCTGATCAGTTTTCGCGACGGAATGCTCGATGAGGGCATCGAAGCGCTAAAAGCGTGCCAGTTCAGGGTAGCGGATGCCCGAGACTTCGACGGTCAGGCAGTCAATCTGGAAGAGGCCGGCGACGCCGAAGCGATGATCTTCCCGGAACTTGGCGTGGTATTGATCGGCGGTGATGCGTTGGAAAGTCGCGGTATGAGTATTCATGACGACGCCTTTAAATGCCCTGCCATCGAGATCATCGAGCCCGAGTACTTCGCCTTTGCGGAGAACTCCGAGTATCTGCGCGGTTTCCTGAGTGCCGCCAACGCCATCGCGCGAGACCTGGGCGGAGATCGATCCGAGTGCGATGAGGACGCCCCGATCAACAACGATATTACCTGGGGGCTTGCGCGCTGTAAGGTGGCCCAAAGCCGATTCACCGGGGCGGGCATCAAGGTGGCGGTGTTGGACTCCGGCATGGATCTGAATCATCCGGATTTCACTGGCCGTGCGGTCGAAAGCCGCTCGTTTGTCGGTGAGCCGGTGCAGGACATGAATGGTCATGGTACCCACTGTATCGGCACCGCGACGGGCCCGCGAAACGCCGCGGGCAAAACCCCGGGCTATGGCGTGGCGTTCGAGGCGGCCATTTTCGCGGGCAAGGTGCTGACCAACGCCGGCGGCAGCACCGGCGGCAGCGTACTGGCCGGCATGAACTGGGCGGTGGCGAATCGCTGCGAGGTGATTTCGATGTCGTTGGGTAGCCAAAGCCCGGTACAGACGGCCTACACCCGGGCAGGCGCGGCGGCGCTCGAAAAAGGGTGTCTGGTGATCGCGGCATCCGGCAACGACAATGCCCCGACCGGTGCTCCGGCAAATTCGCCGACCATCTTCTCGGTCGGCTCGCTCGACCCAAACCTTGCGCGCTCGAACTTTTCCAACGTTGGCAAGGTCGAGATCGCCGCCCCCGGGCGTGATGTGTTTTCCGCCTGGCCGCGGCCGGTCAATTACAAGAGCATCAGTGGCACCAGCATGGCCACGCCCCACGTGGCCGGTTGCGCCGCCCTCTGGGCGCAGTCGGACGCCTCGCTGCGCGGTGCGAGCCTGTGGCAGCGGCTTATAGCGTCGGCCCAATCGCTGCCCCTAAGCGAGGAGCAGGTCGGTGCCGGGCTGGTTCAGGCGCCTTGAATCATGGCCACCGCCGGTGCAAGGCGCCTGAATAACAGCGCCTTGCGCCGGCCATCAACGGAGAGTCATCGTGGCAAGAATCGAGCTTTGGATCGTCACCGTTGCCAGCGGCTGCTCGATCGGTGAACTCGCCGACCGGCTTGGCCGAGAAGGCTTGACCGTGCGCGAGCTGATGGAGGAGATCGGCTGTATTACCGGCGAGGCCGATAGCGCCACCGCTGAGCGCATCCGGCATATCGATGGCGTAGAAGATATCGCGCCTGACATTCCTTTCGAACTTGGCCCAATGGATAGCGACACTCGCCGATAGACCGCTTTTACAAGGAAACTTTATAAGGAAACACCGCATGACTCACGATTGGCTCGCCTTTGCCAAGTCGCTTCGTTCCATCGCCCAAACCGGCCAGACCTACACCACCAACAAGTACGAGCTCGAGCGCTACCGCCAGCTCGAAACGCTGACCAATCAAATGTTCGCGGTGCTGGGCGACGTACCCGTGGAGAAGATCGAAAACCTGATCATTCCGGACAAGGGCTACGCCACGCCCAAGGTGGATGTGCGCGGCGCAGTGTTCGATGAGCACGGCCGGGTGCTGTTGGTGCGGGAGATCAAGGATGGCCTTTGGACGCTGCCCGGCGGCTGGGCGGACATCAACGAAAGCCCGAGTGAAGGCGTATTGAAGGAGATTTTTGAGGAGTCCGGCTACCGGGCAAGCCATCCGCGACTCGCCATGCTCAAGGACCGGAGCCTTCACCCGTACGCCTACTACTCGCCGGACCACATCTACAAGCTGTTTTACGTTTGCACGCTGGAAGGCGGCGCGTTCGTGGCCAACAACGAAACCGACGCCGCGGACTTCTTCGCCCTCGACGATCTGCCGCCGCTCTCCGAAGGCCGCACGCTGCCCATCGATATTCACGAGTGCTGGGCTTTTGCGGCCTCCAACGCGCCGGGGATCTATAGCGATTAAGCGCTGCGACCGCGCCAGCGCTTTTTTTGATGACCGCCTTTGATCGTCCTGAACGTTACCGCTACGCCGGTTGCCCAGAGCGCGGTCTTGTTCAGGGCGCTAAACGGTGGCTTTCTTGAAATCCATCTTCGTTTGGGCCTCGCCCAAGTCCCAGAAGAGCCCCGCCGCCATGACAAGCCCTTCCCGAACGATGCTTTCCAGCAGGTGCTCGTTCGGGGCGTGCTGATTGCACGCCGGGTAGGAGTGGGGCAGCCAGACCGTGGGAAGGCCCAGCACGTCGGAAAAGCAGTGATTGGGGATCGTGCCGCCCAGATTGGGTAGAATGTGAACCTGGTCGTCGAGGCTTTGCTCGGCGGATGCGGCGACAAAGCCAACCCAGGGGTGGCTCGGGTCCAGGCGGGTCGCGGCGTAGCCGCCCAGCATCTCGAGGGCAATATCCTCGAAGCCCAGGCGGTCCAGATGCTGTCGCAGGTTGGTCTCGGCGGCCTGCCAATCGGTGCCTT
Source organism: Halomonas sp. PAMB 3264 (assembly GCF_031954245.1). Taxonomy (NCBI): domain Bacteria; kingdom Pseudomonadati; phylum Pseudomonadota; class Gammaproteobacteria; order Oceanospirillales; family Halomonadaceae; genus Halomonas; species Halomonas sp. PAMB 3264. The sequence continues at coordinate 1,961,627 of NZ_CP134866.1, read as the reverse complement.
TGACAAAGCGAAGCTGAAGCACGGCCTCGGCGCGCTCAGGTACCGCGCCGACGGGCTTGTCGGTGCGCCCGGCGCTAAGCCCCAGAATTTCGAGCGTGTTGGCACCATAAAGCCGCTCGCCGTCGGTGAGCGATGCCTCCCCCCAGGCCGGGTTGATCATCGGGTCCATGGCGCCACCGCCCACCGGCAAGTCGCGAATCAGCCGCGCGACGTCTTCACTGATCGCCGGTGCCTTGAGAAAGTCGACGAGCACTTCGCCGCGTTGGGAAACGAGTGTGGCCAGAGCGTTACTCAGTACCGCCGCCGGGTTAGTGATCACGCCGCCCCAATTGCCGGAATGGCGCCCGCCGTTGCCGGTATCAAGCGTCAGCTTGAGCTGCAACACCCCGCGAGAGCCGAGAAACAGGGTGGGCATGTCGTCGCGAATGCGCGGGCCGTCAGAGGCAAGAAACAGATCCGATGACAGCGCGTCGCGGTAGAGCCGGCAGGTCTCTTCGAGCCCGGGCGAGCCGATCTCTTCGCTCATTTCGAACAGCATCTTCACGTTGTAGCCAAGCGTGCCGCCGCGCGCCTCGATCACTGCTTCGAGGGCGGCGAGGTTAACGCTATGCTGACCCTTGTTGTCCGCGGTGCCGCGCCCGTACACACGGCCATCGACGAAGGTGAGCGTCCAGGGGTCGATACCGTCGCTCCAGGTACTCTCCTGACCATCGGTGACATCGCCGTGGCCGTAAAGCAGCAGTGTCGGCAACGACACATCCTCGATACGCTCACCGATCAAAAGCGGCGGCAGGCCCTCTTTTGGGTTGGGGATGCGCCGGCAGGTGAAGCCAAGCCGGCCCAACAGCGGCTCGATCTCATCGTCCAGGTACGCCGACAGCGTTGCTCTGCACTCCGCGTCCTGGCTCACCGTGCGCAGGGCAACGCGGCGTGCCAATGTGTCGTAAAACTCGCCGCTGGAGAGCGTTTCAAGCGCCAGGTCGATGGCGTGTTGTCGGTTGGCATGCGCGGTTGCGGTCGTCATGAAGCCCTCGTCGTGCGGTTAAAGTGAATGGTTTGAGCGTATCGTTTGCCCTGATTTGCGGCAATCAATAAAATATCAATTGAGCTTTCTATTTTTTGCAAACAAAGAGCGCCGGTCTGGCGCGCTTTCTACTGCGACTGCCTTGCAACGGGACACCCGAGGATCGCCATGCAGGAACTCAACTTGCGGTACTTTCAAAGCGTGGCGAGAACCGGGTCGCTGTCGGCGGCGGCGGGGGAGCTTCACGTGGCGGTGTCGGCGGTCAGCCGTCAGATCACCAATCTGGAGCAGCGTCTAGAGCTCAAACTGTTCAATCGTCAGCCGCGGGGTATGGTGCTGACCGAGGCGGGCAGACTGCTTCAGGCCTATGCGCTTCGCAACCAGCTGGAGCTCGACAGCGTGGTCGAGCAGATGCGCGGGGCAACGGCCCGGCAGCGCCAGACCATCCGCGTGGCCTGCCCGGACGGCATGGCCTGGCACTGTCTGCCCAGCGTTATTGCCCGCTTTGTTATCGATCATCCGGAAATCGGTTTCGATATCGAGGTCGTCGAGTCCGCTCGTGCCTCTGAGCTCGTCAAACAGGGTAGCGTGGATATCGCGCTGACGTTCAGCCTGTCGGTGGATATCGGCGTGCAGGTGGTGTCGAGCTACAGCGCCGCGATCGGCGCACTGATGAGAAACGATCACCCGCTGGCGGTTTTTGAGGCGCTGGAGATGAAGGATCTGGCCGACTACCCGCTGACCGTGTCGGACACCGGGTCGACGGTGCGTTATCTGTTCGACGTGGCGTGCAGCCTCTCCGGTGTAACGCTTCACCCGCGCATCACCTGTAACACGTTGGGCGTGACGTACACCGCGGTCAGCGAGCATTCGAACATGGTGGGTCTTTGCAGCGCGATGTCGGTCAGTGGGCGCGTGCAACAGGCAGGGCTTGTTCACATTCCGTTCAAGGAGCCTCAACTGGCCCAGCGCAGCCTGCAGGTGCAGGTGATGGCAGATCGCCTTTTGCCCGAGCACACCGAGCGGTTTTTGGACACGCTCAGCGCAGCGCTGAGCGAGGCAGAAAAAACCGCCTTCGCCGGAAAGGGCGAAGGCGGTAAGTGATCAATCAGGCGCTCAAGCCCTCAAGCCCTCAAGCCCTAGAAAGGACCGTAGTTGATCGCCACGGCCACGCCGACGAAGAGCGCACCGGTGACGATCCAGAGCAGCACCAGCGGCAGCACGAACCTGAACCACTCCACGTACGAGACCCGGGCGATGGCCAGACACGCCATCAGCGTACCGGAAAGCGGGGTAACGATATTGGTCACCGCATCGCCGAGCTTGAAGGTGATGAAGGTGGCCTGGCGCGTCACTTCGAGCATGTCCCCGATCGGCACCATGATCGGCATGACGATGGCTGCCTGACCGGTACCCGAGGTAATCAGCCCGTTGAACAGCAGGTTGAAGCCGTACAGAAGTTCCATGGCCATTACCTTGCCGTGGCCATCGAGCGAGGTGGCCACGCTGTGCACGATGGTATCGATCAGCTGTGCCTGGCGCAGCAGCACGATCACCGCGGCTGCCACGCCGACCACCAGCGCCCCGTAAAGTACATCACCCGCGCCACTCATCAGCCGCTTGATGAAGTCGTTGGGCGAAATTCTCGCGATGCAGGCCGTCGCCACGCCCATCATCAAAAAAGTGGCGGAGAGCTGCGGGATGCTCCAGCCGTAGTTGAACGCGCCAAAGATAAAGAGCCCGAAACCAAAGACGAACAGTCCAAGCACCAGCTTGTGGGTCAGGGTAAAGGCCGTGATCTCGCCCGGCTCTCGGCCAGCCTGAGCATCTGCGAAGGCCTCGGCTCCCATGACGCTGGCCGTCGGATCCTGCTTGATGCGTTTAGCGTAGCGGCAGATGTAAGCGGCGGTGATTCCCAAAAACACCACAAAGATGGCGCCGCGGTAGACAAAGCCGGAAAACAGCGGAAGCTCGGCGATGGTTTGCCCGGTCACCGTCACGGTGGGGTCGAACACGCCTGCGCCAAAGCCCGCGTAGGAGCCCAAAAAGATGATGGCGACGCCCACCACCGGGTCGAGCTTCATCGAACGCGCCAAAAAGAGCCCGATGGGAATGAACGCGATCGCCAGGTTCGCGCCCACGCCCACCGAGGCGAGCGTGGCGAACGTGCCACAAAAGATCCAGATCAGCACGTTCTGGCGGCCTTTGGCCATCGCGATCAAACGGTGAATACCGGCGCTGATCGCCCCGGTGGTTTCGATGACCTTGAGCACGCCGCCCACGATCAAAATCAGAAATACCAGCGTCGACGCCGCCACCAGCCCGTTGTGCATGGCGGTGAAAAGGTCCATTACGCTGAGCGAATCCCCGGTGATATAGCGAAAGCTCTCGGTATCGACCTGGGTCAGCCCGTTTTCGACCGTTCGTTCGTAGGTGCCGGCGGGCACGATGTAGGACGCGATCAGTACCAGCACCATGAAACCGAACAGGATAATGAATACATCCGGCATGGCGCGCTTTTTCTTCACCGGCTGCGCGTCCGCCTCGATAGAATTCGGCGTCTCTTTCATCGTTCTCTCCGCTTTGAGCGTTATGGTTTTAGTGAGAAAGCGTGCGGGTGGGGTTTGTCATCACTAGCGGCAGGCGGGCGCGGCAACGTTTAAAACGAGCTCGCGATCAACAAGAGGCGGCGGCCGCTTTTAGTGACGTTACCCGGCGGCCCGTGCAAACAGCGGAAAACCCTTCAGGTCGTTATCGAAATAAAACTACCAGGGAAGCCAAACGGCGGCAATTGTGTATTTATCAAAGCGCCTTTCTGTTTTGAGCAAGCTAATGGCGCCCGTCGGATGAGCGCCGCTGATTTTTTATTGAAACAATAATCATTATTAAATTAAGCTCGACGGCTTTTTAAATTATTTTTTAAACCCTAATTTTTTAAACCCTAATTTTTTAAACCCTGTTCTTTTAAACCCTATAGAAGGAGCGCGGCATGGCCGTTAGTTCGAAAGCGCTAGTGATCGTGGGCGCCGTGGTCGTGGTGGGCGCGGGGGGCTATCTCGGCGCTCAGGCGATCGTGGGCAATGAAGTGGAAAAATCGCTGAACCAGGCGTTCGAGCGCATCGACGCCTCGCCTGGCTGGCGCGTCACGGACATCGAGATCGACCGCTCGCTTTTCGAAACCAACGCGCGTGCCACGCTCGGCGCCGTCGGTTTCGAAGACGCCACCGCCGCGCTCGATCTGCACGTGGATCACGGCGTGCTCAAAAGCCCGGTGACCGGCACTCTGCACCCGAGCGAGGCACTTTTCGAAGGCGATATCGACATCGATATGGTCGCCTCCTGGAGCGGGGCCGAGGGCCAGCTCACCGCCGATACGCTGGGCTTCAAGGAGTTCGACGGCGAGGCCACCGGCGTGGTCATGGCGCTCGATATCGAGGACGACACACGCTGGCACGTCGATACGCGCATCGAGGCACTCGGGTTTACCTACGTCGATGGCTCGGTCGTGCGCCTCACCACGCCGCGTTTCGAAATGGATACCCGCGGCGATGAAGGCAGCGAGGTGGTGCAGCGACTCGAGCTTCCCCGCGCAGAAATTGCGACCCAAGGGCTCAACATCTATTTGGACGACGTCGTGTTTGATGCCCTGACGCAGCCCTCCGCCGAACTCGACGACAACCCCCGGCGGGTCGATCAAGCCGGCACCTTCAAAGTGGCAGATGTCGGCGTTGACGGGACATCGATGGGCAGCCTATCGATGGAGATCGCCGCCGAGCGCTGGGACATGCAAGCGTTTCAGGACTATAACGAAGCTTTTGCCATGCTGAGTGCCCAGAACTATCGTCGCGAGCGAGACCCGGCAAGCTTCGACGAGGCGCGCTACCGCGAGTCGCTGACTCAAGCAATCGACAACGGCTACACGGTGTTGGCCAGCAGCCCCGCAGTCAGTATCGACCCGCTGGACGCCCATATCGTCGTGCCGGCGCTGAATCTCGATTTTAAACCGCAGCTGAAGATCGACATGGGCTTCGACGGTGAGAATCTCTCGAAAGAGGCGCTTTTTAGTCTCGCCCGCCATACCGATACGCCGGCACGCGAGCTCATCACACCTCAAAATGCCCCCATGAGCGAAGCCCAGGCCAACGCCTACTTCAGTGAGCGCGTCCATTTCGAGGCCAGCATGGTCACCCCGCCGGAAGCGGTGATGGATGAGCTTCCGCTGATGGCACGCTTTTTGATCGACGCCGAGCGTGAGCAACAAACGCTCAAGTGGGAGCAGGGCCAGCTGACCCTCAACGGGGAGACGCTGTTTTAGGGGGGCCATTCCCTCCGCTGTTTACCCCGTTGGCCCCCGCTGCGGTGAGACCTGTATCGCCGGTGGGGGGCATCGTGCCCAAGTCCTTTAGCGTTGAGCTTGGCGATCTTTTTATACCGTTATCTTAGGCTGGCTAAAAAACACTAGCCAACTTGATGGAATATTCAGAAAATCGAGTTTTATTTAGTGTCAGAAATCGGTATCAGGATTTACGGGTCGTCTTTCTGGCGGTGGTGCTTTTACGCCGAGGCGTACTTTTCGATCCCGTGCCGCTCTTTCGCGTTCTTGTCGTGCGTTTTACCGGGGCGGCGGTTTCGCCCTGGGCCGTTTGCAGGCTCGAACGCAGCCGGCCAGCATCGCTTTGCTTCAAGAGCCCGTGCAGGTCTTCGATCAGCGCCTGTTGAAAGGCGGGGGCGCTGTCGCTTTGCTCGGCGATGGCGCTTAGCCGCTGCTCCCAAAGCGCGGTGCGCTCTGGGGTGCTCACCGCGTTGGGTAGGGCGCTGATCAGCGCGGTGCCCAAGCGGGTTGCGCGCAGTGCCTTTTGCTTGCGCACGAGATAGCCGCGCTGCACCAGCGTTTCGATGATGCCGGCGCGGGTCGCCTCGGTGCCCAGGCCATCGGTGTCGCGAAGCGTGCGGCGCACCTCAGGATCCTCCACGTAGCGCCCGATATTCATCATCGCCTTGATCATGCTGGCGTCCGTAAAAGGCTCCGGCGGGCGAGTCTCTTTCTCCTCCACGCCGGCATTCAGCGCCCGGCAGGGCTCGTTTTGCGTCAGCGGTGGCAGCGGCGGCGCGTCCTCTTTGGTGGTGAACAGCGGCTTCCAGCCGGGGGCGAGCACGCTCTGACCCCGGGCGCGAAAGGCCTCGTTCAAGAGGTGAAACTCCGCCTTGACCTCGAAGGTTCTCAGCACCGGATAAAATTGCGCCATCACGTTGCGCACGATCAGGCGAAACACCTGGTCGTCGATGTTGGAAAGCGCCGAGAAGTCGGCGGGCTTGCCCGTTGGGGCCAGGGCGTGGTGAGCGCCGACCTGCTTGTCGTTCCAGGCTTTCGAGCGCAGCGAAAAATCCGCGCCGGCAAGCCACCCGGCGAGCGTTTCATCGTTTCGACAGGCACCCGCCAAACTCTTTTGAGCGAGCGGCAGATGCTCTTCGGGCAGGTAGCGACAGTCCGAGCGCGGGTAGGTGATCAGTTTGTGCTGCTCGTAAAGGCGCTGGCACACGTCGAGCACCGTCTGCGCGGAGAGCCCAAAGCGGCGCGCGGCGTCAACCTGAAGGGCCGAAAGCGAGTAGGGCAGCGGCGCGTTCTGGCGCTTCTCGCTTTGTTCGAGTTTGGCAAGCCGACCCTCGGCACCGGGGAGTTTTGCTGCCAGCGTATCCGCCGGGGCGCGCTCGAGTAGCCGGCCCTGGTCGTCCAGCGGCTGGCGCTCGCCGGGTACCCACCAGGCACGAAGCTGGCCTTGTGCCACCTGGAGATCCACCCAGAGCGGGTAGAATGGGTAGGGCGCAAAGTCGCGAATGGCGTTGTCGCGGCGCACGATCAGCCCGAGCACCGGCGTCTGTACCCGCCCCACCGAGAGTACGCCGTCATGACCTGCCTGGCGGCCGGTGAGCGTCCAGGCGCGGGTCAGGTTGATCCCGTAAAGCCAGTCCGCCCGGGAGCGCGCCTGGGCGGCCTGAAAGAGCGGCTGGAACTCGGCGTTGCTCTTGAGTCTCGAGAGCGCGCGGGTCACCGCCGGGCGGTTCAGGTCGCTGATGAGAAGGCGCGATACCGGCCCGCGGTAGTTCAGGTACTCGATCACCTCCTGCACCAGAAGCTGGCCTTCGCGGTCCGGATCGCCGGCGTGCACGACTTCACTTGCCCGCTTGATCAGCTTGCGGATCACGGCGAGCTGGCCGCGGGCCTTTGCGCGCGGCGCCAGTTTCCAGGTGCCGGGCACGATTGGCAGCCGGTCCAGGCGCCACTGCTTGTCGGCGGGGTCATACACTTCTGGGGCGGCCTGCTCGAGAAGGTGGCCCAAACACCAGGTCACGGTGGTGTCGCCGCAGGCGATGGCGCCGTCCAGGCGCTGGCCACTGCCCGGCAGCGCATCGGCGATGGCCCGGGCCAGGCTGGGTTTTTCGGCGATAATCAAGCGCATGCCGGCGTTACCTTAACGAGTCGTGAAATTGCGCCTATGGTAACAGAGGGGATGAATAAGGCGCAGCGCGCGGAAAGCACGCTTGGACACATTGACCAATGAGGAAAACCGATGCGCGATCGCGGACGAACACGGCGTTTGATGGGCCTTGGCGCCCGCACCGGCGGGGCGATGCTGAAGACCCGGCTGGGCGGTCAGGCGGATTGGCGCGCGCTGGGCGAGGCACTGTTCGAGGGGCTCTCGGAACTCAAGGGCCCGGCCATGAAGATGGCGCAGATGATGTCGCAGTGGGACGATCTGTTGCCGCCGGACCTTGCCGAAGAACTTGCCCGCCTGCAGCGTCAGGCCGAGCCGATGCCCTGGCCGCGCATTCGTGAAGCGCTGGTGCTGCAGTACGGCGACCTGGACACCCATTTTCGCGAGATCGAAGAGCGCCCCTTCGCCAGCGCCTCCATGGGCCAGGTGCACAAGGCCATCACCCGCGATGGCGAAACCGTCGTGCTCAAGGTTCAGTACCCGGGCCTTTCAGCGGTGCTCGAAAGCGACCTGGCGCAGCTTAGGCGCATCCTGCGCCTGGGGCGCTGGTTCAAGGTGCCCCAGGCGCGGCTGGATGCGATGTTCGAGGAGCTCGCCGCCGGGCTTCGCGACGAGCTCGACTATCAGGCCGAGGCCCGAGCGCTCGCGCGCTACCGGGCGCGCTATGCCCATGATCCGCGGCTGGTCATACCCGAGCCGCTGATGGCGCTTTCCGGTACCCACGTGCTCGCCATGCGCTTCGTTGGCGGCACGCCGCTGCGTGAACTCGAAAGCATGGAGGATGCTACGCGCCAAAAGGTAGCGCAGACGCTGGCGGACTGGATCACCGAGGAGCTTTTCACCTTTGGCGAGCTGCACGCCGACCCCCACGCCGGTAATTTCGCCGCCGACGCCCAGGGACGGCTGATCATTTACGATTTCGGCGCGGTGATTCCGGTACCTGAAGATCGGCTCATGGCGATGATGGCGCTGTTAAAGGCAACGCTTGAGAAGGATGCGATGGCCATGGACGAGGCGCTGCGCGAGATGGGCGGCCGCCAGGGCCAGGGCGCGCCGCTGACGCTTTACCGCGAAGCCGCCGAGTGCGTGGCCCCGCTGTTCGCGCCCGGCGAGCAGGACTTCGGCGATGTGCGCGTGCATCGGCGCCTGCGTGAGCTTTCGCCCAAGGTATGGGGCGCGATGGATCGGCTGCAGCCGCCGGCGGATACGCTGCTGCTGTCGCGGGCGCTCAACGGCCACTATTGGAATTTGGTGCGCCTGGAGGCGCGCCTCGATATGCACGCGCGCGTCACGCCGCTTCTGGATTGGGCCGGCTTCGCGCCGCCCGAGCGGTAAGCCGTTAGTCCAGCGCCTTGAGCCAGAACACAAGCGGCTTCTCGGTCTCTTCACGCTCGCCGATATCCTTCCAGGCAAAGCGCGCGGCAAGCGAGGCCTGGCGGCGATAGCCAAGACGCTCCCAAAAGCCGTGCAGCGGCTGGTAGCCCTCGGGTTTGGCCGGGTGGTGGGGGGAGCGCTCCACGGCACAGAAGGCCGCGGTATCGAACCCTTGAGCCCTGGCGTGCTTTTCGCGTTCGGCCATGAACGCCTTGCCAAGCCCCTGACCTCGGTATTCGTGCAGCAGTACCGACTCGCCGTAGTAGAACACCCCGGCCGGGTCGATGCCTGCGGCTTCGAAAGGGGCGCGGAATTCGGCGACTTCATTGGCCAGCGGCTGGCCCGTGGAGGCGCCGACCAGGGTGTGGCCATCGAAAGCAAGCACGAACAGGCTCATTGGGTTCTGCGCGTAGCGGTCCAGATACTCGGCCTCATAGGCCAGGTCGCCGTCGTACAGGTAGGGGTAATCGGCAAAAACGCGAATGCGCAGGCGGGCGAGCGCTTCGAGGTGCGGTGTGATCGCCAGCCCCTGGCAGATGGCGAGTGAAACGGTGGTCATCGCGGCTCCGAAAATGGTCAACGTCAAGCGTGCGTGGCGGTAAGCCCGTCGAACAGTAACAGCCACTTCTCGCCGCGCCAATCCTTCTGCGAGAAGCCCTTGGGGCGTGCTAGACTATGGCGCTTTCAAAACAGTGGAGATGGCAATGCTGGCGGTATGGGTCGATCAACTGCTGGGTTTTGCCTCAGGGGCACTCTCGGCAATCAGACAGCAGGAACACTACCCGGATTTCATGACCTGGGTGCGCGCCCGCGGCGCCGAGTTTTTCAACGGCGATATCGCCACCGCCCAGGCGCTGGCGCCGATTCTATGGTCTCAGGCGCCGCTCGAGCGTTTGGAGTTCGCCAGCGAACCCCTGGCCACGCCCGGACGCAACGAGCCCTGCTGGTGTGATTCCGGTCGCAAGTACAAGCAGTGCTGCCAGCGCGTCGATTTCCCGACCGACATTCCGGCCCAGATGATGTGGATGCTCTCGCTCAAGGAGTGGAAGGGCGCCACGCTCAAGGCCGCTCTCGACAGCCGCTGCGCCCCGGCTCAGGCGCTGCTCGAAGCCGGGCTGATCGCCGCCGAAAGCGGCCAGACCGGCCGCGCCATGCAGATTCTCGAGTCGCTGTTTGACGGCAGCGACTGGTCGCGCTTGCCCGACCAGGCCGAACCTGCCTTCGAAATTCTGCTCGATATTTACCAGGAGCGCGGCTTCACCCGCAAGCGCGCCGACCTGCTCGACGAGGTCATGGAGCGCGGCCCGCTGTTTCTGCGCGGCGTGGCGCTCGAACGGCTGTGCCTGATGCATCTGGACAACGACGATCTCGACAGCGCCCGCGGCGCCTTCATCAAAGCGATGCAGGCGCTGCCGGACTCGCCGACGCTGGCCTACATCGAGGCCATGCTGCTGCTCCACGAAGGCCACGAGGAGGAAGCGAAGGAGCGCGCCGACTTCTGGTACCGTCGACTTTCGCGCCAGGGCGGGCTCGACGAGGAGCAGCTCGAGTTTCTGTCGGCGCTGGCGGACAACCCCGGCGCGACCCTCGCCGATCAGCTGTTGAGCGCCGAGGAAGATCTGGCCACGCCGCTGATTTCGCTGCAGTCGCTGCTGGCCGCACTCCCCATCGCGCCAAAGCTCGATATCAAGCCTTCCGAAGACGGCGAGCGCCTTCACTACACCACCACCGCCCGCGAAGAGACGCTCTTCGCTGCCTGGCACGAGCAGTTTCAGGTGTGGGTCGACGACGACGTGGCGCTGGGTTTTCGCGACGACCCCTGGGGTAACGCGGTGGAGTGGATGTCCGAGCTCTGCGCTCACCCGGAGTGGCTCGACGCCCCCCAGGTCGTGCAGGATGTGACCCTGGCGCTGACCAGCCGCTTTGGCAGCCTTCCCTGGATGGCGCCGAGCCTACTGGAGCCGCTGGCGGTGCGGCTTTCGCGCTGGCTGCAGCAGGCGCGCGCTGCCGGTGAGGGAAGTCTTTGTTGGGACGACGCTCACAACGTCATGCTGCTGCGCACCGGCCTTGCGCTGGTGGTCGGCATGGAGCGCGGCGCCCGGCAACACTCCCGCGAGCTCGCCGAAGAGCTTTTGGCGATCGACCGCGAGGATAGCCTCGGCCTCAAGGAGCTGGTGCTCGACCAGCTCTTGCGCGACGACCGCAACCAGGAGGCGCTCACGCTCACCGAGGCATGTGAAAAGGACGACGGCTCCCAGGTGCTGGGGCTTTTGATGGGGCGCACGCTGGCGTTCTACCGTTTGGGTGAGTACGAGGCCGCCGAGAACGCGCTGGGGTTGGCGATGGCCCACAACCGTTACGCGCTGGAGCTTCTGTGCGCCGAGAGCCCGAAGCCCTCGCACCCCCACGCCGACGGGCAGGTCGATCCGGGCTCGCGCGCCGAGGCGTGGCAGTACCGCACGCTGATGCGCGATCAGTGGCGCACTACCAAAGGGGCGCTCGAATGGCTCGAACAGCGCCGGTCAAAGGCCAAAACGTCCTGATCGGCTTTTTTTGAGCGACTTGTCGCGCTAGCGTTTTGGCGCGCCAAACAGATCGCGGTCCCGATTGACCCATACGGCGAGCAGTACCGCCGGTAGCCCCAGCACGGTCGCCACCACGAAAAAGGTGGCGTATCCGTGGCTTGCCACCACCAGCCCGCCAAACCCGCTTAAAAACTTGCCCGGCAGCGTCATCAGCGATGAAAAGAGCGCGTATTGGGTCGCGGTATAGGCTTTCGACGTCAAGCTCGACAAAAACGCGATGAATACGGCGCTCGCCAGCCCGTTGGCGAGGTTATCGCCAATGATGGTCACCACCAGCATCGGCACCGCATCGCCGATCAGCGAAAGCGCGGTAAAAAGAAGGTTGGTCATCATGACGAACGCGGCGCCGCCGATCAAGAGTGGACCAATACCGTAGCGCGCCACCAGAAGCCCGCCCAGGATACCCCCGGCAATGCTCATCGCGATGCCGAAGATGTTCGTCACCGCGGCGATGGTTTCGAGCGAAAACCCAAGATCGATATAGAGCGGATTGGCCATCGAGCCCATGGCCAAATCGCTGATTCGAAACACCGCAATGAACACCAGAAGTCCCAGCGCCTTGACCCCGAAGCGGCGAAAGAAATCGAGAAACGGGCATACCACCGCGCCGATCGCCCAGGCGGTGATGCGCCGAAGCCACTTCGGCCGGCCGCGGCTTTGGCGCAAAAACGCGCGCACGCTGGGTTCGCGTACGAGCTGAATCGAAAGCGCGGCGCGCGGCGGCTCCGGGCGAATCAGTACGGTCAGCGCGCCCACCGCCATGAGCCCGGCCATGCCAAGGTACGCGATCTGCCAGGAGTAGTGCGCCGCGAGATAGAGCGCCCCGGCGCCGGCGGCAATCAGGCCGCAGCGGTAGCCGATGATGTAGGTCGAGGACATCGCCGCCTGTAGGTCGTCGTTAGCCGACTCGATCCGGTAGGCGTCCACGGCGATATCCTGAGTGGCGGAGCCAAAGGCGACCAGCAGCGCAAACGCCGCTACCAGGCCCAGGTTGCCCACCGGGTCGACGCCGGCCATACCCACGAGCCCTGCGGCGATCAACGCCTGGGCCAGCAGCATCCAGCCACGGCGCTGGCCGAGCATGCGGCCGAGCACCGGTAGCTCCAGGCGGTCGACCACCGGCGCCCAGAAGAATTTGATCGAGTAGAGAATGCCGATCCAGGAGAAAAAGCCGATGGCGGCGACCTCGACGCCGTCGCTTCGAAGCCAGGCCGACAGCGTGGAAAACACCAGCAGAAAGGGGAGCCCGGCGGAAAATCCCAAAAACAGCATGGTCATGACCGGCGCACAGAAATAGACAGCCAGAGCGCTTTTCCAACTGCGCCTGGGGGTAGGGATTGCCATCGTCGAGAAACTCCAGAAAAAACCGGGCGGGGTGGCCTTGAGAAAAGGCGTCAATGCTAAACTGCTCGCCTGAAAGAACCGACAGCTTACCGGAGAGGAGTTTTCCGTGTCGATTACGCCCCATCAGGTCGTGACCCTGCACTACGTACTGAGCGACGTTACCCAAACTGGCGCCGAAAAGGTGCTCGATGACTCCCGCGCGCGCCAGAAGCCGCTGGAGTACCTTCACGCCCACGACAATATTCTGCCCGGGCTCGAGCACGCCCTGGCGGGCAAGGCGCCAGGTGATACCTTTAGCGTCACGCTGGCCCCTATCGATGCCTACGGGCTGCGCGATGAAGCGCTAGTGAAAACGCTTGCCAGGACGGCCTTTAGCGGCGCCGAGCTCGCCCCCGGCAGCCGTTTTCAAACCGAAGGCGAGGCGGGACCGCAAATCGTCACCGTGCTATCGGTTGAAGGCGACAGCGTGCGCGTTGACATGAACCATCCGCTGGCCGGGCGAACGCTTGGCTACCGGGTCGAGGTGCTCGATGTGAGGCCTGCCAGTCGCGCCGAACTCGCCAAGGGCCATCCGCTGCCCCCGGGAACCGAACACGATAAGGTAGAAGATCGCAAGGTGCTGTAACGCCCGCTATTGATAGCGCATGACGTCAGCGTGCATCGGGGCCAAACGGCCAAGCAGTTCGTTTTGCGCCCCAAGCGCTATGTTCTCTTCGCGCAGCGCGGCCGCCAGATGCTCGACCAGCTGATTGAAGTGGGCATCGGTAATCCCCATGTTCTGGTGGGCGCGCTCCATCGGCGGACCCTCGTAGCGACATGGCCCGTTGCTGACGGCGCAAAACTGGTTGGCAAGCGAGCCGGCCAGGTGGTCGATATTGGTGTTGGCGAAAAAACCGACCAGTTCAGGGTCATCGGCGACGCGATAGAGAAAGCGTTCGACTACTGCCTCGATCCCGCTTTCACCGCCCAAGCGCTCGTAAAGCGTGGTCGATGGGGCGGTGTGGGCGCAGCCGCCAAGGCTCAAGAGGATCGTGATCAGCGCCGCTGTCTGAAGAGCGCGCCGCGCCTGATATCGATACGCATGGGTGGGAGTTTGTGTCATCGCGCCCTCGCTCAAAAAGCTGCCTGAAGTGAAAGATAGCCGCCGCGCTGCGAGGCAAGACCTGCGATGTCACCCAGATCGAGCCAGGCAGCTGTCAGTGAAACGTGCTTGTTGAAGAAGTAGGCGCTATAGAGACTCTGCCAGTCCTCTTCGCGGGCCACGCTCAGATTGTCGGGCTTTTGCCGATACTCCGTGCCCACGATCCAGCGCGGGGTGAGAAATACCCCAGCGCTTGCCTCGGCGACCCACTCGCGGCCCCCCTGGTCGCCGCCAAACCCCAGAAGACCGCCCTGGTTGGCCTCGGTGTTGCGAAGCGTAGCGTTGAGCATGACGTTGCGCCCGGCCACGGCGGCGAACAGCAGTTTGCTTGCGCTGAGATAGGCGTCAGTGCCTTCGGTATGCTCGGCGCCAAGCGCGGTTGGAGTCGCGCCATCGACGAGCCGTTTGTGCAACACGCCCGCGCTCCAGATGCCCAGCGGGTGATACAGCACGTCGCCGAACAGGCGCACCTTGGCACCGAATATGTCCTGCTCGAGCTCCCCGCCCAGGGTTTGTAGCTCGAAGCGTTGGCGGGCGTAGGAGAGTTCGACCCGGTCAACAATATTCAGGCTGGCGCCGCCGACCGTCAGGCGGTAGTCGTCGAGCCACGCGCGCGAGACGAAGGCCGTGGCGCCAAACTCCTCGTCGCTTGCGGTACTTGCAAGCACCGCCCAGGGGGAAAGCCCGCCACCGGCGGCGCCTTCGATGGCGCTGACGCCGCCGGTGCTCATGATGCGACTACCGGCCTGGGCACTACCGCACGCGACCATAAGGCCCAAACAGGCGGTGCCTGCCAGCCGGCAAAGCGTTCGCGCGATGGATGACGTTGCAGTAAAACGAAACATGCTGACCCTCCCGGGTGTACTCGAGTATTAAACCGGCAGGCCCGGCGTTGGCAGCGATAGCGTCTCGAAGGCGTCGAGCCACGCCGGCAGCGCGTCGGATGGCATCGGCTTGGCAATCCAGTAGCCCTGCAGGTGGTCGCAGCCAACTTCGCTTAAAAGCTCGGCGCTGGCGCGATTCTCGACGCCTTCAGCAACGACCTTGAGCCCGAGGCTATGCCCCATTTCGATGGTCGAACGCACGATGGTGAAATCGTCCGCCTGGGTGTCCAGCGCCAGCACGAAGGACTTGTCGATCTTGAGCTCGTTGACCGGCAGGCGCTTGATTTGCGCCAGCGACGAATAGCCGGTCCCGTAGTCGTCGATGGCGATGCTCAAGCCCATACGGCCAAGCTCGAGCAGCGTTCTTGTGGCGACCTCGACATCCTGCATCATCGCGCTTTCGGTCACCTCGACGCTGAGCTGCCGAGCGCCAAGCTGGTACTGTTTCAACAGCGCCGCGATACGTTGGCAAAGCCCGGGGTCCATCACGTCGCTGGTCGACAGATTGACTGCCACCGACAGGTGGTAATCACGCTGCTTCCAGCGAGCGAGCTGCTCGCAGATGTGTGAGAGCATCCAGTTGGTCAGCATGCCGATTTGGCCCGAGCGCTCGGCCAATGCGATGAACTCGTCCGGCGGAATGAAGCCAAGCGTCGGGTGCTGCCAACGCATCAGCGCCTCGCACTGATTGACGCGTCCGGTGCGCGTATTGACCTTGGGCTGGTACGCCATCCACAGTTCACCGTTATCAACCGCGCGCTTGAGATCACGAATCAGCGTGAGCTGGCGCTGGTGTAATTCATCCTGCCCTTGCTGGTAGCGCTGGTGAATGCAGCGCTGGCGTTTGGCCATGTCTAACGCGATATCGGCACGGCGCAGCAAAAGTTGAGTCGAGTCACCGTGATCGGGAAAGTGAACTTCGCCGATGCTGAGCGAAGGCGTTATCGGCGAACGATCCAGATGAATGGGCGCGGATAGCGCGGCAAAAAGAGGGCGGCGCCAATCGGCATCGGTCTCGATGTCAACGTGCATCAGAAGCAGTTCATCGCCATCCAACCGGTAGGCACTACGTCGGCCGCTTTCGAGCTGCTGCAATCGCTGGGCAAGCGTTACCAGCACGTTGTCGCCCAGGGCGTAGCCGAAGGTATCCTTGATGTCGCGAAAATTGTTGATCGCAAGGCGCATCAGGATAAAAGCGGAGCCGGCGGCAATGGCGCGCTCGATCTCCTCCTCGGCACAGATACGATTGGGAAGATCCGTTAAAAGATCATGGCGCGACTGGTAGTGAAGCACGGCCTCACGCTTGGCGATCTCGTCTTGCATGGTCAGAAGCGTCGAGGCGAGCTGGCCGGTTTCGCTGTGCCTGGTGCCTCTGGCAAGATCGTCGACGCGCTCACCACGACCGATGCGCTTGGCCGCCGATGCCAGCGCCATCAGCGGCCTGCTGATGCTGCGGGCGCTCCACATGGCCACCACGGCGGTCGCGATCAAAATCAGCGCCACGATGCCCAGAAGCTGCCAGCGAAGCGACCGGTAGGCGCCCAGTAACTCGTTGCGGGAAAGCTGTAAGAGCACGTGGGTTTGGGCGTTGTCGCCGGCGTAGAGCATGCTCGAGTAGGAGAGGTACTCGTCATCCGGCGTCATCTGACCGGTCAACGAGTAATCGCCGTTTTGAAGCTGTTCGCTGTTGTCGTTAATCAGCGTTAAGGCCAGGGCCTCTGGGTGGGAGCTTGAAAGCGAGCTGATACGCCCCTGCTGGTAGGTCACGATACTGACGTCGAGGCCGGTCAGCGCCTTGATCTCGCTGGTGACCGCCTCGTTGATCAAAAAACCCATGCCGACCCAGCCGATCAGATGCGGGGCGCGTACCGGCAGCAATGCAAACTCATAGGGCTCGCCCTCGGTTACCACAACCCCGACTGCTGAGCCGTTAAGGTTGGCGCGCTCGAAAAGCTGGGGAAAGGGCATGGCGCTATCGCGGGCGTGGTGGCTGCCTGCCAGTACGCGGCCATCCAGGTCGGTCAGCAGCACGATATCGGCGTTGGCGCGGGTGCCGTGATTGGCCAGCACCGAATAGAGCGTTTCATTGTCCTGAGTCGATACCGCGCTTTTGAAACCGAAATCGTCGGCGAGAATGGCGATGTTGTTG
Source organism: Halomonas sp. PAMB 3264 (assembly GCF_031954245.1). NCBI lineage: Bacteria > Pseudomonadati > Pseudomonadota > Gammaproteobacteria > Oceanospirillales > Halomonadaceae > Halomonas > Halomonas sp. PAMB 3264. The sequence goes on along the minus strand of NZ_CP134866.1, from coordinate 1,944,632 downwards.
CCCAGCTGGTCGCCGCGGGCGCTCAAGAGCTGTTGGAACACATTGGCGCCGACTTCCAGTCGCTGATTGCCCTTGACGATGATGTCGTTTTGCGTCGCACGCAGAAACGCCGCGCCGGTCGCCAACTGCGACAGGATCACGACGGTAAGCAAAACCAGCATCAAGCGCGTTCTAAAGCGCATGGCGACCTCGGACAGGCGGCGCAGGCAAACACCAGGGCTGAAGGCATGACAAAGCGACGAACAGGGTCACGTTAATGCTCGTTGGCCTGATGAAAACGCTGCTGTAGCGGTGAAAGAGGTGGCGTTTCTGGCGTCAGCGCGTTGAGCTCGAGTTGAACGTTCAGCGGCTGATCACCAGAAATGTTGCCTTCCCACCAGATTTGCTGGCGATCATCGAGTCTTGGGTGCCAAACGCGCACCGCGTGCTCGCCCTCCGGCAGCGTCGGCGTTTGTACCACGCCGTCAGGACCGGTTTTGTCGGCGAAGGGGGCGTCAGTGACGACGATGAACGCCTGCATCTGATCGTGAATGTTGCATCCCAGTACCACGACCCCTGGCTTATCGAACAGCACCGGCTCCGGGGTTTCCTGTAGATACAGGTTGAGCTCAAACGTTTTCGCCGGTGAAAAGGAGTAGACGTGGTGGCGCGTCGTATCCTGGTTGGGAAACGAGACGTAGCTTCCTGCCGGCACGGTGAGCACATGGGGGTGAAACGCCGCCCCGCGTTGATAGATCTGGCCTTCACGCGCCGGCGCCGCGGCGCCGGCGTAGTGGACTTCGACCACCGCGTCTTCGAGCGGGGCGCCAGTGCTGTCGGTCACGGTAACGGTGGCCGCCGACACGCTAAAGGAATAGGTGAAAAGAGCACATGCGGCAAAGCGCGCCAAGTGGTGTCGAACACGTTGAGTGGTTAATGCCACGAAGCCCCCGGCGTTGCTTGAGAAGTAGTGAGATCTATCCTGTGGCTTTAGCCACTTCAAGTCATTCTTTACGGCTAACGGTAAGCCAACTTTAGGAAAAAAACAGTAAATAAATTGATCAGGTTTGTACTGATACCGCGTTTTGGCGATCCTTGCCAACGCTACCCGTCGAGTAAGAGCGCGTGAGAAAAAGCCGAACGGTGAGTGGGGTTCACAATGAAATAGCAAGCGTTAGAGCCAGCGAGAAAGCATCGGACACTCTTTGAGTCGCGTGCGCTTGATAGAGAGTAGTGAGGAGAAACGCCGTTTGAGACTAGCGCCAGGCGCTTTGCCAAACCCGCAGTACGCGCTCGGGGTACCAGGTGTTGCCCAAACTGCCGTTGTAGCGGGCAAGCGCTCGGGTAAAATCACCGCTCTCGACGGCCAGATAGTGGGCCAGAATCGTGCAGCCGTAGCGAAGGTTGCGGTGGGGGTCGGTCAAATCGTCGATGGGAAGGCCAAGCTCGGCGACCCAAAAGGGCATGATCTGCATGAGGCCCGTGGCGCCGGCGGAGGAGACCGCGTCCGGCCGAAAGGCGCTCTCCACCTCGATCAGCGCCAATATCAAACTCGGCGGAAGCCCGGCGAGCCGAGCCTCCTGATAAAGCCTTGTGAGCAGTGCGTCGCGCTGGCCGGCATCACTAATGAAGCGCGAAAGCGGCGCGTGCATGCGCGCGGCCCATTGGCGCATCGCGGTGTCCTGATAGGCAGCGCCGTCGAGGGTCGAGCGAAGCGGGGGCTCGGCGGCGCTAACCGCTGGTGCTACCACCAGACATAGCGCCGCCAGTGCAAGGGCTGATGTAAGCCGCGCCACCACGCTCGCAGCGAGCCTGCGTCAGGCGTTCAGGCCGGACTTTTCGCCCAAAAACGCGACGATCTGATCTTCGGCGACCATGGTAGCCTCAGCGTCGCGGCGGCCCTTGTACTCGAGCTCGCCGTTATCCAGGCTGCGATCGCCGATCACGATGCGGTGCGGTACGCCCATCAGCTCCAGGTCGGCGAATTTCACCCCCGGGCGCGTATCGCGGTCGTCCAGCAGTACGTCGAAGCCGGCGTTGGTCAGCGTTTGGTAGAGCGCTTCAGAGGCTTCGCGCACGCGCTGGGACTTGTGCGCGTTCATCGGCACCAACGCCACGTTGAACGGCGCGATGGCGTCAGGCCAGATGATGCCGGCATCGTCGTGGTTCTGCTCGATCGCGGCGGCCACCACGCGAGTGATGCCGATACCGTAGCAGCCCATCCACGGGTGCAGGGTCTTGCCGCTGTCGCCGAGCACCTTGGCGTCCATCGCCTCGGAGTATTTGGTGCCGAGCTGAAACACGTGACCGACCTCGATGCCGCGCTTGATCGAGAGCGTACCGTGACCGTCCGGCGACGGGTCGCCTTCGACCACGTTGCGCAGATCCGCCGCTTGGGGTAGCGCCAGATCGCGCTCCCAGTTGATGCCGAAGTAGTGCTTACCTTCGATATTGGCGCCGGCGCCAAAGTCCGACATCAGCGCAACGCTATGATCGACGATGATCGGCATGTCGAGATTCACCGGGCCGAGTGAGCCAAAGCCCGCGCCAGCGGCGGCGCGAATTTCCTCTTCGCTGCCCATGGTGAGCGGGGCGAAAACCTCGGGCAAATTCTCCGCCTTGACCTCATTGAGCTCGTGATCGCCGCGCACCAACAGTGCGATCAGCCCACCGTTGGCAGCGCGCACGATCAGCGTCTTGACGGTTTTCTCGATCGCCAAGCCGTGCTGTTCGACCAGCGCGGCGATGGTTTTGGCGTTGGGCGTATCGACCAGGTGCATCTCCTGGCTGGGTGCTTCGCGCTTGGCATCGCTACCCAGCGGCGCCGCCAGTGCCTCGGCCTTTTCCATGTTGGCGGCGTAGTCGGAGCCGTTGGAGAAGACGATGTCGTCCTCGCCGGAGTCGGCCAGCACGTGGAATTCATGCGAACCAGTGCCGCCGATCGAGCCGTTATCGGCGATCACCGGGCGAAAATCGAGCCCCAGGCGAGTGAAGATGCGCGTGTAGGCGTCATACATGGCCTGGTAGGTATCGGCCAGCGACGCTTCGTCGGCGTGGAAGGAGTAGGCGTCCTTCATGATGAACTCGCGCGAGCGCATTACGCCAAAGCGCGGGCGAATCTCGTCGCGAAACTTGGTTTGAATCTGATAGAAGTTGATCGGCAGCTGCTTGTAGCTCGACACCTCGCGACGCACCAGATCGGTGATCACCTCTTCGTGGGTCGGGCCAACGCAGTAGTCGCGCTCGTGGCGATCCTTGACGCGCAAAAGCTCCGGGCCGTACTGCTCCCAGCGGCCGGACTCCTGCCATAGATCCGCCGGCTGTACCGCGGGCATCAGCACTTCCTGGCCGCCGGCGCGGTTCATCTCTTCGCGCACGATCCGCTCGACCTTGCGCAGCGTGCGAAGCCCCAAGGGTAGCCAGGTATAGAGGCCCGAGGTCAAACGACGGATCATGCCGGCGCGCAGCATTAGTTGATGACTCACGACCTCCGCATCGGCCGGGGTCTCTTTCAAGGTGGCAATCAGTAGTTGGCTGGCGCGCATGAGCGTGAAACTTCCTTTTGAGTCGGTAATACGTAAAACGTGGCGATCGAAATAGCGTAACGCGGCGCTGTGAGGCGCTTTCAAGCGTTGAATGATTGCATTGTACGAGCACGCGGTAAAGCCGGCAAAATTAACCCCGCCGCTCCGGCGCCGGATGCAATCGTGCTAGACTCCGCCGCTTCAAGGGGTATAACCGACCCGGCGCGCGCTCGAATGAAGGCGCTTTTCTCGCTTGGGGTCACCATCACTTTTAAGGAAGGGAATCGATGAAACAGCTCAAACGTCGTGGTGCAAGCATTGCTTTGGTGGGAGGTCTCGTCGTGAGCATGAGCGGCTGCGGTACGCTGTTTCATCCCGAGCGCAAGGGCCAGCTCAGCGGCAATGTCGACCCGGTGGTCGCTATCGCCAACGGCGTTGGGCTTCTGTTTTTCATTCTGCCGGGCGTCATTGCCTACGCGGTGGATTTCTCCAACGGTACGATTTATCTCCCGAGCAATACCAGCGCCTCCATCGATACCTTCACGCTCGACGACACCTCGGATCTTGCCTCGCTCGAGCGGATTCTTTCCGACAAGGCCGGCCAGCCGGTCGATCTGCACAACGAATTGATGATCATGGAGGAGGTGGAAAGCCTCGACGAGGCGCTCGCCATGGTGCGCATGTCCGGCGTCCACGATAGCGAGCGCCTGGGCGTTCTTTGATCGCCGGTTGATTCTCCGGTCTCAGGCGCGCTCGCGGGGTCTGGTCAACTTCAGGGTGATGAGCCCAAGGAGCAGTCCCCAGAAAGCGCTGCCGATACCCAACAGGCTGACACTCGATGCGGTCAGCAAAAACGTTACGATGGCCGCGTCGCGCTCTGCGGCGTTGGCAAAGGCACCGGCCAACCCGCCGCTAAGCGTACCCAGCAGCGCAATGCCGGCCAGCGCCACGATCAGTGCCTGGGGCAGGGCGTTGAAGAGCCCGGTGACCGTCGCGCCGAATAGCCCCATCACCAGATAGAACGCGCCGGCCGCCGCACCCGCCGCATAGCGCCTTCGCATGTCGGCGTGGGCGTCCGGGCCAATGCAGACCGCCGCGCTGATCGCCGCCATGTTCAGGGCAAAACCGCCCAACGGGGCCAGCGCCATCGTGGCCGCCCCGGTCCAGCCCATCAGCGCCGAACCGTTGGGCTGATAGCCCGCCGCTCTCAGTACCGCCACCCCAGGCAGGTTCTGGGTCGCCATGGTGATGATGAAAAGCGGAATGCCGACGCCGATCAGCGTCGTTGGCGCAAACGCGGGAGCGGTGAAGGCAGGGGCGGCCGGCGTCAGTGGAATGCTGCCCGCGTCGACCTGACCCAGCATCACCGCGGCAACGAGCCCCACCAGCAGCACCCCCGGGACCGCCAGCGCCGGCCAGAACCGGCGCCCGATCACCCAGGCAACGAGCATGATCATCGGCAGCATCCACTGGCTCTGCATGACCCCGAAAAGCTCCAGCCCGAATCGCAGCAAGATGCCCGCCAGCAGCGCCTGGGCGATGGCGTTGGGAATGTGGCGCATCAGCCGCTCGAATAGTCCCGTGACCCCGCATAGCGTGATCAAAAGCGCTGAAAAAAGAAACGCCCCGATTGCCTCGTTCATCGGCACGCCCGGCAGGCTCGTGACCAGAAACGCCGCGCCCGGCGTCGACCAAGCGGTCAGTAGCGGCATGCGGTAGTAAAGCGACAGCCCGAGCGTGGTCAGCCCCATGCCGATTCCCAGCGCCCAGAGCCAGGAGCTAATCTGCGCCGCTGTCGCGCCCGCCGCCTCGGCGGCCTGAAACACGATCGCCGCCGAGCTTGTGTAGCTGATGACGACCGCGACCAGCCCCGCCGTCACGGTCGAAAAACTCGTATCGCGCCAGAGTGAGAAGCGGTAAGGCTGACTGTTTTCTGAGGTGGACATGGGTGGCCCCGATTGCAATTGAACGTTATAACGCACAAACGCGACGTTACCACCGTGCGCTATAGCGCACAATGGCCATCAGAGGCGACCAGATGGCTTACAGCAGGTAAACGAGGAAAAAGACGCCAAAAAAACAAGCGCCGCCCCAAAGCGGCGCCGGGCGATCAACCGGCCCTATGTGACGGGTCAGGAATGCTTGGAAAGCGAGTGGGATGGCGCTTCATGTAAGCGTGGCAGGCTCTGAGCACGCGTACATCGTCGTACTTGCCGCCGGCGAGTTGAAAGCCCACGGGCAGGCCCTCACTGGTGAAGCCGCAGGGCACGGAGGCCGCCGGCTGCTGGCTAAGGTTGAATGGGTAGCTAAACGAGGCCCACTCTTCCCAGTCGCGCATGTCGCTTCCCGGCGGCACCTCGTGATTGATCTCGAAAGGCGAGAGCGTCACCGACGGCGTCATCAACAGGTGATACTCGCGGTTGAAGTGCTCCAGGCGCTGGGTGATGTAGGCGCGCTCGTTGAGTGCGCGGAAAAACTCCAGCGCCGTCCAGCCTTCGGCTTCCTTGGCATTGGCGACCAGCCCCGGGTCCAAAAGCTCGCGGTGCTTGTCATCGAGCTGCTCCCACTGGTGAAGCGAGGCGGTGAACCAGAGCTTTCTGAAGGTATCGATGGCCGGTGTCAGCCCCGGGTCGACCTCGACCACTTCGGCGCCGAGCTCGGCAAGCGCGTTGGCGGCCTCGCGTACCTTGTCGGCGATCTGCGGGTCGACCGATGCATAGCCAAGATCAGGCGAGTAGCCGATTCGCAGGCCTTCCAGGCTTTTGCCGAGATCCTCGCCCCAGCAGTCGGGCTGGCCGCGGGTGGCGTAGGGGTCGTGGTAGTCGTAGCGGCCGATGACGTTGAGCATCGCCACCGAGTCTTCCACTGAGCGGGTGATCGTGCCCAGATGCGAAAGGCTCGGCTCCTTGGCCGGCGGCCACTGCGGCACCCAGCCGTAGCTCGGTTTGAAGCCGAAGGTGCCCGTGAAGGCGGCAGGGATACGAATCGAGCCGCCGGAATCGCCGCCCTGGTGCAGCACCCCCATGTTCAGCGCCGCCGCCGCCGCCGCGCCGCCGGAGGAGCCACCGGCAGTAAGCCTTGTATCCCAGGGGTTGCTGGTGGCGCCGAACACGCGGTTGTCGGTCACCGCTTTCCAGCCAAACTCCGGCGTGTTGGTCTTGCCCAGAATGATCGCGCCGGCCTCGCGCAGCATGCGCGCCGGCGGGCAGTCGGTGTCGCACAGCGCTTTCGAGGTGGTCAGCGACCCTTCCCGGCAGGGCATCCCTGCGACCTGCGCGAGATCCTTCATCGATACCGGCACGCCGTCGATCGGGCTTAGCGGTTTGCCCTGACCCCAGCGGCGCGCGGAGGTCTTGGCTGCGCTTTCGGCGCCTTCACGGTCGACGTGCACATAAGCGTTCACCTGGTCGTTGAAACGCTCGATACGCTCGAGGGCGGCACGGGTGGCTTCCAGCGGCGACGCCTGCTTATCTTGATAAAGCGTACGCAGGGAGTTGGCGTCCATCAGGCCTAGATCGGTTTCGCTCACGGTAGCTCCTTGTCGATTGTCGTCCTTGGGTGACGCCGCTTGGGGGGCTCCTCAAGCGTCAAGTCGCTGTAAGCCTAGGCAACGAACGCATTAGCTGCAAAACTTGCGCTTTTGATTCTCATCCACGCCCTGCGTACTCGGGGCATGTCAGGAGCCCTGGATGGCAAGCCCACCGACGCCGATCGCCGCGCACGTTACCCATACCGTTAAACGCCTTCGCCGCGAGCGGGCGTGGAGTCTGGACCGCGCCGCGGTCGAAACCGGCGTGAGCAAGGCGATGCTCGGGCAAATCGAGCGGGGGGAGTCGAGCCCAACGGTCTCGACGCTTTGGAAGATCGCCAGCGGCTTTCGCGTGTCGTTTTCGAGTCTTTTTGACAGCGGTGCGGCGACTCGTGAGGCGCTCGAGTGCGACCAGCACGTGCCAGTATGGGGGGAGGATAGCGTGGGCATGCAGGCGCGGCTGCTGTTTCCCTTCGATCCGCTGTTGGGTTTCGAGATGTTCATGATCGAACTCGCCCCCCACGCGTTGAGCGAGTCCGCCCCGCACGCCGCCGGCGTGGTCGAGCATATCGTGGTGGTGGAAGGCGAGCTTCAGTTTTGTCTGGACGGGCAGTGGCAGTCCCTGAAAGAGGGCGAGGGGCTGCGCTTTTTAGCCGACCGGCCCCACGCCATGCGCAACGCTACCGAAAAGCGGCTGCGCTTTCACGATGTGATCCACTACCTGCCGGGCGCGGCGTCCGGCAGCTGAGCGCGCAGCCAGCGGATCTCCTCGGGCCAGTTTGCCGGCTCGACGGTTTCGAGAATCAAGGGGATGCCGTCGGTGCGTTCATCCTGAATGATGGTGGTAAACGCCTCCAGGCCGATATTGCCCTTGCCCAAGCTATGGTGGCGATCCACGCGGCTTCCAAACTCACTCTTGGCGTCGTTCAGGTGCATGCCGCACAGATACTCGAACCCCACCACGCTTCCCAGCTCGTCGAGGGTCTGCTCGGTCGCTCGGGCGCCGCGCAGATCGTAACCGGCGGCGAAGGCGTGGCAGGTGTCGATGCACACGCCGACCCGGCTTTTATCCTCGACGTGCTCGATGATGGTGGCGAGATCCTCGAAGCGCCAACCCAGATTCGTGCCTTGCCCGGCGGTGTTTTCGATCACCGCGGTGACGCCACGGGTTTGATCGAGTGCCAGGTTGACGGATTCGGCGATACGCAGCAGACAGTCGCGCTCGCTGATCTTTTTCAGAAAGCTTCCCGGATGAAAATTCAACAGCGAAAGCCCTAGCTGCTCGCAGCGCTGCATTTCGTCGAGAAACGCCGCGCGGGACTTCTCGAGGCCTTCGGCTTCCGGGTGACCCAGGTTGATCAGGTAGCTGTCGTGGGGAAGGATCTGGTTCGAGGCGAAGCCGTGCTTTTGGCAAGCCTTCTTGAACGCGCTAATGGCCTCGATGGTCAGGGGTTTGCCTTTCCACTGGCGCTGATTCTTGGTGAATAGCGCAAACGCGTTGGCGCCGATCTCGACGGCGCGGTGAACGGCCTGATCCGGGCCGCCGGCCGCGCTAACGTGCGCACCGATATACTTCATGACAACTTCCCGAGGTCTGCGAGTGTAACGCTATTATGCCGGTTAACGCTGATCCAAAAAACGCTTGAACGTTTCCGGCTGGTCGGTGATCGCGCTCGAGACCCCCCAGGCCCAGCGGGGCTCGAAGGCGCTCGGGTCGTTGGGGGTGTAGCAAAGCACCTTATAGCCCGCCTCGACCATTGCCATGGCCTGGGAGCGCTTGAGCCGCGTCCAGTCCGGGTGAACGCTGAATGCCTCGAGCTCTTCACACAGCGTTTGCCAGCGCGCGGGCGTGGCGCCGAACAGCACACCAAGGGCCAGGCGGTCGGGGCCGGCAAGCGTTCGGCAGCGCCTGAGCGCCTTTTCATCGAACGAGGAGACGATACGCCGCTCGGCGGGGATTCGCTCCATCAGCGGCGGCAGCGCCGCATCGACCAGCGCGTTGGCGTCGCGGCCCTTGTTGACCTTGATCTCGAGATTCACGCCCATGCCGAGCTCATCGAGAAGCGCGAGCATCTCGTCAAGCGTCGCCATTTTCTCACCGGCGTAGCGGTCGCAAAACCAGCCGCCCACGTCGAGCGCCATGGCGCTTTGCAGGCTAAGCTTGGAAAGCTCGCCGCGCCCGTCGGAGCAGCGGCGAACGTCCTGGTCGTGCCAGATGACCGGCGTGGCGTCGCCCAAAAGCTGCACGTCGAGCTCGACCCAGGTAGCGCCGGCATCAAACGCGGCGCGTACTGCCGCTAGCGTATTTTCCGGGGCGGCAGCCGAGTAGCCGCGGTGGGCGACGAGCGCCGGTAACAAAATGCCGGGGTGCGACATGGGAATTCACCGAGTGCTGGTTGAAAACGCTCAGTCTAGCATGGGCGTATGACAACCCAATGGCACCGCTTGATTTATAACGGTTAACGCGGTTGGATGACGCTCTTTAGCCGTTCACTCACACAGGAGAAAGTGGTCATGGCCAAGCGGATCGAGTTTGCAACAACCGGCGGCTCAGACGTGCTCGAGCTCAAGGAGGTCGACGTCAAGGCGCCGGGCAAGGGCGAGGTGCGCATCGCCAATAAGGCGGTGGGGCTCAACTTCATCGATATCTATTTTCGTACCGGACTCTATCCCGCGCCCGGCATGCCCTCGGGGCTGGGCACCGAAGGCGCCGGCGTGGTAGACGCGGTGGGTGAGGGCGTAAGTCACTTGAAAGAGGGCGACCGGGTCGCCTACGCCCAGGGCCCGCTGGGGGCCTACGCCGAGCTCCACACGCTGCCCGCCGACAAGGTCGTAAAGCTCCCCGACGGTATCGACTTCGAAACCGCCGCGGCGAGTATGCTCAAGGGCCTGACGGTGCAGTATTTGCTGCGCCAGACCTATGAGCTCAAGGGGGGTGAGACCATTTTGTTTCATGCCGCTGCCGGTGGCGTGGGCTCCATCGCCTGTCAATGGGCCAGGGCGCTGGGCGTAAAGCTGATCGGTACCGTGAGCTCAAACGAGAAAGCCGCGTTTGCCGAGAAAAACGGCGCCTGGGCGACGATCAACTACTCGAAAGAGAACGTGGTCGAGCGGGTGCGCGAACTCACCGGTGGCCAGATGTGCGACGTGGTCTACGACTCCGTTGGCAAGGATACCTGGGAGACCTCGCTTGATTGTCTGAAGCCGCGCTCGCTGATGGTCAGCTTCGGTAACGCCTCGGGCCCGGTCGAAGGTGTCAATATCGGCATTCTCAACCAGAAGGGGGCGCTCTATGTCACGCGCCCGAGCCTCAACGGTTACGCCGACACCCGCGAGCGCCTGGAGCAGATGTGCAGCGAGTTCTTCGAGATGATCGAAAGCGGCAAGATCGACATCGACGTGGCCAACCGCTATCCGCTGGCAGAGGCCGGCAAGGCTCAGGATGCGCTGCAGTCGCGCCAGACGACCGGCTCGACCATCCTGCTTCCCTGAATTCGAACCTGAAGGCCTGCTTGATGCCACCCCAGAATCGGGGTGGCGTATCGATCAGGCATCCGGGCCGTCATAGGCCATATCGAAAAAGCGCTTTTCGATGCGGCTGGCCTCGACAAAGGGCGCGCGCAGGCTCTCGAAGCTTTGGGTTTCGCCCACCCGGTTGAGCTCGCTTTTAAGAAAGTCGACCCACTGTACGAAAGCCGGCTCGTTATGGATCACGATCCAGTCGCGGTGCTCGGCGCGCTCGGGCGGCGGCGTCGGGCTTCGCTGCGCCCACTCCAGATAGAGCCACTCTGCCACCACCAGCACCACGAGAATCAGCGCGTAGTCCTGGGAGGCGCAGGCCCGGTCCATCAACTCGACGAAGGCCTGGGTCGGCTCGGCAATGGGCGGGTTGCGCCAGTGATTTTCGGCCACACCGAGAGCCTGAAAGGAGTCGATGAAGTAGCGGTACTCGCCGCCGGCCAGCACGCTGAGCTGGCGCGCGTGGGTCAGCCGCGCCTCGGGATCATCGGCGGCGCACACCGCCGCCCCGAGTAGCCGCACGAAGCTGTCGCAAAAGCAGAAGTCCTGTACCAGGTAGCAGGCGAACACCTCGTCATCGATGTGACCGCTCAAGAGCTCATCGACGAAACGGTGATTGACCGAGGCGTCCCAGTACGGGTTGGCCGCCTGACGCAGCCGCTGGCATAGATCCATGAGGTTATCTCGCTGTTATCGTTTTCAAAGAGGAGTGACTGGGTAGTTTAGCGAGCAGGGCAAATGATTCAAACGTGCTTGTGAGTGGGCGCCACCGCCGATCACGTTTAAAAAAACTCGCAGAATCAGTTAACTTATATTGTGTTTTGATCTATCAAGTGGGATACACCACACCGCCGGCGCTTGGGCTCGGCGTTTAATGGAGACACCGTTACATGGCGATCGAGGCTATCGGATTGGCCCCCAGTACGCTCATTTTCATGATACTCGCTTTGACGCTGGTCGCCTTCATTTGGGGCCGCTTTCGCTATGATGTCGTCGCCCTGGCCGCGCTATTGAGTTCGGTACTGCTGGGGCTGGTGCCCGCCGACGAGGCCTTTGCCGGTTTTGGCCACCCGGCGGTGATTACCGTGGCGGCGGTGCTGGTGATCAGCCGCGGTTTCGAGCGCTCTGGCGTAGTGGATATCATCGCCGCCCAGGTGATGAAAGCCGGCGAGCGTTTGCTGTTGCAGCTGCTGGCACTGGTGGGCACGGTCGTGGTGCTTTCCGGCGTGATGAACAACGTCGGCGCGTTGGCGCTGCTGCTGCCGGTGGCCATGCGCCTGGCGCGGGAACACAACACGTCGCCCTCGCTTTTGCTGATGCCGCTGGCGTTTGGCTCGCTGCTCGGCGGGCTCTCGACGCTGATCGGCACGCCGCCCAACATCATTATTTCCACCTACCGTGGCAACATCACCGGTGAAAACTTCAGCATGTTCAGCTTTTCACCGGTCGGCGTGGCGGTGGCGCTGGCAGGGCTTGCGTTCATCGTGCTGCTGGGCTGGCGCCTGACGCCCAAACGCAACAGCGCCGCCGGCGCGGCGGACATGTTCGACACCGCCAACTACCTGGTCGAGCTAAAGGTCTCGGAAGAGTCCAGAGCCAACGGCCTGACGCTGCAACAGCTTCGCGACGAGCTCGACGAAACCATTCCCGTACTGGCCGTGGTGCGCGATGACAACCGCCGGGCAGGGTACTCGTTTCACGGCGTGCTCAAACAGGGCGATATTCTGCTGCTCGAGGCGGGACCGGAGGAGCTTCAACTTCTCGAGGACAAGGCGGGCTTGAGCGCGGTCGCCGAGCTCGAGGAGGACGACCGCGAAGAGGACGAGCGCGCCGCAAAAAACGCCGATAAAGCGAGCGAGCCAGCAAAAGATGAGGCCATCGATACCGAAGGCCTGCAACTGGTCGAGGCGGTGGTGCGAAGCGGCTCGATGATGATCAATCGCAGCGTGCGTCAGCTTCGCTTGAACCACCAGTTTGGCCTGCACCTGGTGGCCGTGGCCCGGGACGGCGGGCGCTTGAAGCAGCGCCTGCGCGACATTCGCTTTCAAACCGGCGACGTGCTGCTGCTTCAGGGCAGTGAAAAGGAGATCAACGATAGCCTCTCGTCGCTTGGGTGTTTGCCGCTGGCCAGCCGCGAGCTACACCTGGGGCAGCCGCGCAAGCTGGCGCTATCGCTGGGGATTTTCGCCTTGGCCATCGTGTCGATGCTGTTCGATTTGCTGCCCGCGGCAGTGGCCATGAGCACGGCGGCACTGGTGTCGCTTCTGATCGGCGTGCTACCGCTGAGAGAGGGGTATAACGCCATCGACGGGCCGGTGATCGTGCTGCTGGCGGCGATGCTGCCGGTGGGCGAGGCGCTTGAAACCAGCGGCGGCGCTGATATCATCGCCAATTCGCTGTTGTATTTTGGCGCCGAGTGGCCGGTCGTGGTGTCGCTTTGCGGGCTATTTCTGCTCTGCATGCTGCTCTCCAATATCGTCAACAACGCCGCCGCCGCGCTTTTGATGGCCCCCATCGCGGTGAGCCTGGCCAACGGCTTCGATGTCGCGCTGGAGCCGTTTTTGATGGCGGTGGCGGTCAGCGCCTCCAGCGCGTTTTTGACGCCCATTGGACATCAGTCGAACACTCTCGTGCTTGGCCCCGGTGGCTACCGCTTCAGCGACTACTGGAAGCTTGGGCTTCCGCTGTCGCTGGTGGTGATGGTAACGGCGATTCCCGTGATTTTGCTGGTGTGGCCGCTGTCGGGCTAAAGTGCTCGCGCAGGTGTAAATGCATCGTTAAACAATAGGCGGGCACTTCGGTTGCCCGCTGAATCAAAAGGCTCGGCCCATGAATCAGCAACACCGCCAGGACGCCATCGTCGAACTGGTCCGCCTGCACGGCTACGTGAGTATCGAGCAGCTCACCGAGCACTTCACGGTGACGCCGCAAACCGTGCGCCGCGATCTCAATACGCTCTCGGACGAAGGGCGCATTCGCCGCGTTCACGGCGGCGCCGGGGTGGAGTCGAGCACGGTCAACACCGCCTACAGCACGCGCAAGACGCTCAACCTGGGGGAGAAGGAGCGCATTGCCCGGGCGCTGGCCGAGCAGATTCCGGATCACTCGTCGCTGTTCATCAACATCGGGACCAGCAACGAAGTGATCGCTCAGGCGCTTTTGGAGCACAAGGGCCTCGAGATCATCACCAATAACCTCAACGTCGCGGCCATTTTGCAGCGCAAGGAGGATTTCTCGGTGATCGTTGCTGGCGGCCAGGTACGCTCTCGCGACGGCGGCATCATCGGCGAGGCGACCATCGATTTCATCAACCAGTTCAAGGTCGACGTGGGCGTCATCGGTATCAGCGGTATCGACGAAGATGGCTCGCTTTTGGAGTTCGATTATCAGGAAGTACGGGTCGCCCAGGCGATCATCGCCAACTCGCGCCGGGTGTATCTGGCCGCTGACCACTCCAAGTTTCATCGCAATCCGGTCGTGCGTCAGGGCAATATCGCCCAGCTCGATGCGCTGTTTACCGACCGCCGCCCGCCGGAGCCGATCGTCAAGCTTTTGAGCGAACACGCCGTGGCGCTGCATATCGCCTGAACCAACCCACATTTCACTTTGATAGCGTGTCCTGACTTGAAAAGGTCAGGGCCGTCACGCCCAGCCGTCTGTTTAAATAAATAGCGCTTTTTTATTCAGGGCCGCGATAAAGATCGCGGCTTTTTCGTTCGACGTTATGCCGACTAACGCCGCGTAAAAGGGCCGAAACGTTCGATAATACGCTCGTTTGAAATCGGCTGACACGATAAACGCGAAGTACGACACTCTGTCGTTTAACTACAACCAGAGGCCCTGCCAATGGCGGATTGTTGGCCAAACGAGGCTCGACCATAGTCACACCATGGCTTTGAAACACCAACCCTTTCAAAGCCCGGCGCGCCTACTTAACCGGTCAATGCGTGCCAGCACGGCACCGCGAGGTCTACCGCCTGCGGCGTCTGCGCCCACCCTCAGGCGCTTATAAGCTCATTAGCCGACAGTGATAAAACAAACAGAGGTGGTTTATGAACTGCATCGAACTCACTCAGCAGGCCGACCGTATCGCCAGCACGTTCAGCAAGCAGGAACTGGCCAAACTGGTGCTGGCGCTCAAGTGTCAAGGCGAGTCGCTTCAGCAGGCGGTCGAGGTGATCGACACGATCGATACCCGCGCAGGCTACTCGATGGAACAGGCCTGGGAGGAGGTACTCGCCCAGGATTCGCAGCTGATTATCGAAGACGAAGAGTAGCGCCTTTGAACGAGAAAGCCCCCGCGAGGGGGCTTTCTCGTTTTTACCGATAACGCCGTTATTCGGCCAGAACGGCTTCCGAGCGCGGGGCGTTGGGGCGGGTCGTATCCGGGTTCTCGGCGAAATAGGTATCGAGCCGGGTCTGGGCCTGGTCGCCGAACAGCACCTCACAGGCTTTTTTGAGCCCCTCGGAGTTCATCAGCTCGTCGCGGTGAACCACCAGCGATACCTTGGCGCGCCGGCGCAGAAAGTCCTCGAGTTCGGTGATCATCTCGTGATCGCGGGCGTACTCGAGCTCGCAGCGGACGTACTCGGTCTTGTCGATCAGAATTTCCGCCTGGCTGGGGTCAGCCTTGATTTTTTCTAGCAGGCCAAAGGCGTCGTTGCCGTAGCGCCGCCACAGCCGCGACGAGAGCTTCTCGTTGGACGTGGCCGGCGTCAGCGCGTCGAGTTTCGCGTCGCGGGCTTGCTGCATGAACGATGCCTTCACCTTGTCATCCGGCTCGCCGTACCAGCGCGTGGCGGGGGCGCCAAGCGTTACCCCGAGCTTTTGCACTTCGTCACTGATCTCCTCACCCACGTTCAAACAGTCGGTCAACTTGCCGCCAAAAATACTGATATGGGCGGTGGATTCGTGAGTGTCGATCACGTGCTTGCGCGAGAGCTGCAAAAAGTCGCGGCTCTGGCCCTTGTCCGCCTTGACCGCCAGCGGGCGCACGCCGCAGCGGGTGGAGATGATGTCCTTTTCGGTCAGCGGCGTCTCGAGGCTCAAGCGTGCATTGATGTTCTCGAGCACGAACGCGATGTCTTCCTGCGTGACCTCCGGGTACGGGTTCTCCATGTGGGTATCGGTGGTGCCGATGCAGGTGCGGTTCCCCATGGGGATAACGAAAAACAGCCGGCCGTCGTTGGCGAAAAATGCCAGCACCCGCTTTTGCTCGGTGAGCTGCGGCACGATCAAATGAATGCCCTTGGAGTAGAGGTGCTGGTGCGAGGTGGACTGCTTCGTCAGCGCGTTGTGCTCATCGACCCAGGGGCCGGCGGCATTGATCAGCACTTTTGAGCGGATGTTGAAGGTATCGCCGGTCATCACGTCGCGCGCGCGGGTCACCCAACACCCGTTTTCGCGCTCGGCACCCAATGATTCGACGTAGTTGGCCGCCACCGCGCCGAAGGTCATTGCCTGGCGCACGAAATTGAAAACGAAGCGGGCGTCGTTGTCGTAGAGATACGCATCGGAGTACTCGAAGCCCCCAACGGCGTTTTCAGTGTCGATGATGGCCTCTTCCTGCTTGATGTTCTTTGGCGACAGCAGGCGGGGTCGCTTCGTAAAACCGTTGCCCATCAGCCAGTAGAGCCAGGTACCCGCCCATAGATAGCGCGGCGAGTGGCGAAAGCCCTTGGAGATGGTCGTGAGAAAGCGGATCTCCTTGACCGTAGAAGGGTAGCTCTTGATCAGGTGATTGCGGCTTTTACAGAGCTTTCGCACCAGTGCGAAGTCGTTGCTCTCCATGTACTTGATGCCACCCCACACCAGATTCGAGGAGTGCATGCTGGTGCTGCCGGCGAAGTCGCCGCGGTCGATCACCGCCACTTTCGCGCCTTTACCCGCGAGCGCCGAGGCGGCGGCGGCGCCGTTGATGCCGCCGCCGATGATCAGCACGTCATACTCTTCACTTGGCAGCTTTTCGAGATTTTGAGTTCGAAGCGTCATGGCGAATTCCGTTGGGTCGAAAGCGCGAACGTGGATACGTCGCTTGATATTTTCAATAACGAAACTATAGATGATCGTTTTCGAACATTCAACGCGTTTGAGACCGGTGAATTTCAGGTGGCAGACATAAAAAAAGCCGGCCCAGGGCCGGCTAGAGATTCGATAAAAGAGGTGTTACTTGACGCTCTCCTCGGCATTGACCGGCGGTGCCTTGGGCGCCGCGGGATTGTGATCGATCAGGGTGGACTTGTCGGTGGCGAACTCGTTATAGGCGAAATCGTCCACGGTGAGCATCTCCAGCACCTCTTTCTCGAAAGTGCGCATGAATTCGGCGTCTTCCTGACTGACGATACCCGCTTCCAGACCCGCTTCGACCCGGGCTTCCGGATGCAGCGCGGTTTGCGCGATCTCGCCCTTGGCGTAGGCCTTGTTGACCGTGCGGTAGATCTTCTCGGCGCGCTCGTACTCCACCAGCAGTGCGTTGTAACGCGCCAGGGGGTTGCGCTGTTCGCCGTCGTCCTGGTCCCAGGTATTGCGCAGCAGCTTGGTGCGCAGTGCGCTGTGGGTGGATACACGATGGGCGATATCGCGGGCGAGATCGTCGTGCGGCTTGTTCCAGCGACGGCCCAACGGCATCACTACAGCGTTGAGCACCTTGCCCAGCGCGCGGTTGGGCAGGTTGTCGAAAATTTCGACAAAGGCCTGCTCGGCGCGGTGCAGCAGGAAGCGGCAGCTATAGTGCAGCAGTGCCTCTTCACCCTCGACCTTGTCGCCGGCCTGCCACTGCTTGAGTACCATGGAGGCGAGATACAGATTGGAGAGCACGTCGCCCAGGCGCGCCGAAATCATCTCGCGCTTTTTGAGCGCCGACCCCAGGCTTGCCATGGCAGCGTCGGCGCACAGGCCAAAGCCTGCGGACAGGCGTGCGATGTCCTGGGCATAGGCGGCGGCGGGAGCATCGAACGGCACCGAAGGCTTGCCAATGCCGATTCCCAGCGTCAGCGCGCGCGCGGCGTTGCCGAAGATCAGCCCGGCGTGCTTGAAGAACGCCGTGTCGAAAGCCTTGACGTCGTTTGCGTCCTTGGCGGCGAGTTCATCGAGTACGTAGGGATGGCAGCGAATCGCGCCCTGACCAAAGATCATCAGGTTACGCGTCATGATGTTGGCGCCTTCCACGGTGATCGCCACCGGGTTGGCGCTGTAGCCGATCCCCAGATAGTTACGCGGGCCGAGCGTGACCGCTTTACCGCCGTGCACGTCCATGGCGTGGCTTAGAATTTCACGCTGGAACTCGGTGAGCTGGCTTTTCAGAATCGCCGAGGGCACCGCAGGCTTTTCGCCGTGGTCGATCAGGTTAGCGGTTTGATACACCGTGGCCTGGGCGATGTAGCCAAGCGAAGCCATTTTGGCTAGCGGCTCTTGCACGCCTTCCATTTCCGCAACAGGAACGTTGAACTGACGACGGACGCGCGTGAAACCGCCGCTCCAGCCCAGCGCGTAGCGTGCGGTGCCGGTAGCGCCCGAGGGCAGGGTGATGCAGCGTCCGATAGACAGGCACTCGACCAGCATGCGCCAGCCCTGGCCGATCATGTCCTGGCCGCCGATGATGGTATCCAGCGGCACGAACACGTCCACGCCCTTGATCGGGCCGTTCATGAAGGGGCTGCCGATCGGGTGGTGACGCCGGCCGATCTCCATGCCCTCGGTGTCGCGGGGAATGAGTGCCAGCGTGATGCCGCGATCTTCTTCGTCACCGAGAAGTTTTTCCGGATCGAACAGGCGAAACGCCAAGCCTACTACGGTGGCGATCGGTGCCAGGGTAATCCAGCGCTTCTCGAATGTCAGCTTGATGCCCAGTACTTCCTTGCCGTCGACGGTCTGCTTGCACACCACGCCGGTGTCCGGCAGTGAGGTGGCATCCGACCCCGCCCGAGGGCCGGTCAGGCCAAAGCAGGGGATTTCACGGCCGTCGGCCAAGCGCGGCAGGTAATGATTCTTCTGCTCTTCGGTGCCGTACTTCATCAAAAGCTCACCCGGGCCGAGCGAGTTGGGCACGCCCACGGTGACCATCAGGGTTTCATTGGCGGAGAGCTTTTGCAGCGCCATGGACTGCGCCTTGGCGGAAAAACCAAGACCGCCGTACTCCTTGGGAATGATCATCCCGAAAAAGCGTTCTTTCTTCAGGAAGTCCCAAAGCTGCTGAGGCAGGTCGGCGCGCTCGATGGAAATGTCCCAGGCGTTACACATGCCGGCAGCGGTGGCGCACTGGTTATCCAGAAACGCCTGTTCGTCCTCGCGCAGGCCCTCGTCCTTATAGCTTAGAAGGGCGTTCCAGTCCGGCTTGCCGGAAAAGAGCTGGCCGTCCCAGGACACGCTGCCGGCCTCGAGCGCGGTACGCTCGGTGTCGGACACTTTCGGTGCCACCTTTTTGAACATGCCGAAAACGCGTGGCGTGAGCCACAGCCTTCTCAGCGCCGGCAAACCCGCTGCCGCCACGCCAAGCGCTACCAGCAGAAGAAGAAAGCCGATGACCGGGGCGTCGAACACCAGCCCGATTAGGCCAAGCACGGCCAACACCCCGACGGCCGGCGCCGCGCCGGCCTCCCGGCGCATCACGACGAGCAGGCCCACGATGGCCAGCACGATCAGCAGTAGCGTGAGCATAGAATCTCTCCATATCGTTTATAAGGATTATTCAAACGTGGTTGGGGGTACGTATTTAAACGGATGTTTGAATAGTGGCAGACTCGCGCTATCCCGCGCAAGTACTTCACCCTGGCGTCGAGTATCGCTCTCAGTATAGTGGTTGATGCGCCGTATGAACTCTTCGAGCCTGACGCGATACGCAAAATATGCGTCAAGCGATAAAACGAAAAAACGCCGCGGGCCGCCGCGGCGTGCAAGACGTGGTCAGGCGGTCGTTTGAGCTATCGCTTGGGCGCTTTTCGCGCCGGCGCACTGCCGGCCACGTAGTAGTCGACCTGCTCGCGCGGCAGCGGCGCTCGATTGCGGATATGGTCGGCGATTTTTTCCGCCAGCATCAGCGTCGGCGCATTCAGGTTGCCGGTGGGAATCAGTGGAAAGAGCGAAGCGTCGACGACTCTAAGCGCCTCGAGCCCGTGAACGCGGCCCTGGCCGTCGGTGACGGCATCAGGGCCTTCACCCATTTTGCAGCTGCCGCAGGGGTGGTAGGCGGTTTCCGCATGTTTGCGCACGAAGGCATCCAGCGCCTCGTCGCTTTGCACCTCTGGGCCCGGTGCGACTTCGCGGCCGCGGTAGGCATCGAAGGCCGGCTGGTCGATGATCTCACGGGTCAGACGAATGGCGTCGCGAAACTCCTCCCAATCCTTCTCCGTCGCCATGTAGTTGAACAAAATGCTGGGCGCCGCGCTCGGGTCTTTCGAGCGCAGGCGCACGCGCCCACGGCTTTCCGAGCGCATCGAGCCGACGTGGGCCTGAAAGCCGTGCGCCTGCACGGCGCTTTTGCCGTTATAGCTGATGGCGATGGGCAAAAAGTGGTACTGAAGGTTTGGCCAGAGCTCGTCGTCGTTCGAGCGAATGAAGCCGCAGGCTTCGAACTGGTTGCTCGCGCCGATGCCAGTGCCCTTGAACAGCCACTCGGCGCCAATTTTGGGTTGGTTGTACCACTTCAGCGCCGGGTAGAGTGAGATCGGCTGCTTGCACTCGTACTGAATGTACATCTCCAGGTGATCCTGCAGGTTTTCACCCACGCCGCAAAGCGCGTGAACGACCTCGATGCCAAGCGCTTTCAAATGCTCCGGCTCGCCCACGCCGGAGCGCTGCAGAATCTGCGGCGAGGCGATCGCGCCGGCGCACAAAAGCACTTCGCGTTTGGCGCGCACCCGGTGCGTCTGCCCCTTGCGATGGTAGCGAACCCCTACCGCGCGCTTGCCCTCGAACTCGATGGCATCGGTGAGCGCGTGGGTTTCGATGCGCAGATTGCCGCGCTTTTTTGCAGCATCCAGGTAGCCCCGAGCGCTGGAGGCACGCCGCCCCTTGGGCGTGACGAAACGGTCCATCGGGCCAAAGCCCTCCTGGCGGTAGCCGTTGACATCATCGGTCTCGGCGTACCCCGCTTGTTTGGCGGCCTCGATGAAGATGCGATAGAGCGGGTTGTTGTCACTTTTTGGCGTGGTGACGCTGACCGGGCCGTTACCGCCGTGGTAGGCATTTTCGCCAATGTCGCGGGTTTCGCACTTTTTGAAGTAGGGCAGACAGCTTGCGTAGTCCCACGCTTCCAGGCCCGGCTGTTTCGCCCAGTGGTCGTAATCCAGGGCGTTACCGCGGATGTAACACATGCCGTTGATCAGCGACGAGCCGCCCAAACCCTTGCCCCGGCCGCACTCCATGCGCCGGTGGTTCATCCAGGGTTCCGGCTCGGTCTCGAAGGCCCAGTTATAGCGCTTGCCCTGTAGCGGAAAGGCGAGCGCCGCCGGCATCTGGGTGCGAAAGTCGAACCGATAGTCTGGCCCGCCGGCTTCGAGCAGCAGCACGCTCGTATCCGCGTCTTCGCTCAGCCGCGCGGCCAGCACGTTACCCGCTGAGCCGGCGCCGATGATGATGTAGTCAAACTCGCCTTGCCAGGCCATGAACACCTCCCACAATCGAACTCGTGATACTCGCGTAGCGCTTGCCGCTCGAAACGCTAGAAGACCGAGGCAAACGGCCCCATTTCGATCTGCACCGATTTGATCTGGGTGTAGTGATAGAGCGTCTCGACACCGTTTTCGCGGCCGATGCCGGAGGCTTTATAGCCGCCCACCGGCATTTCGGCGGGGGAGTCGCCCCAGGTGTTGATCCAGCAGATTCCTGCCTGGAGTTTATGAATGACGCGATGCGCGCGGTTGAGCGACTCACTAAACACGCCCGCCGCCAGACCAAAATCAGTGTCGTTGGCGCGACGTATCACCTCGGCCTCGTCATCGAAGGCGAGCACCGACATCACTGGTCCGAAAATCTCTTCACGTACGATGCGCATATCATCCGTGCAGTCGGTGAACACGGTGGGCGCCGCCCAGGCGCCCCTTGCGTACTCGTCCTTTATCCATTCATCGCCGCCGACAAGCACGCGCGCGCCTTCCTGCTTGCCCAGTGCGATGTAGGAGAGCACCTTCGCCTGATGCTCGAAGCTTACCAGCGGGCCGAAATTCACTGCCGGGTCCAGCGGGTCGCCCGCCTTGATATGCCGAACGCGCTCGACGAGCTTGGCCTCGAACGCTTCCTTGACGCTCGCCTCGACGAAGACCCGCGTGCCGTTGGTGCAGACCTGACCGCTGGAGTAGAAATTGGCCATCATGGCGGCATCGGCGGCGCGCTCGAGATCCGCGTCGGCGAAGACGATCAGCGGCGACTTCCCGCCAAGCTCCATGGTGACTTCCTTGAGCGTGGAGCCCCCGGCGGCGGCCATCACCCGTTTGCCGGTACCCACCTCGCCGGTGAACGACACCTTCGCGATGCCCGGATGCTCGGTGAGCATCGCGCCGACCTGGCCGTCGCCCTGCACCACGTTGAATACGCCGTTGGGCAGACCGGCCTCGGTGAAAATCTCGGCGAGCTTCAACGCTGAGAGCGGGGTGACCTCGCTTGGCTTGAACACCACCGAATTACCCGCGGCGAGCGCCGGCGCCGCTTTCCAGCAGGCGATCTGGATCGGGTAGTTCCAGGCGCCAATCGCGCCGATCACCCCAAGCGGCTCGCGCCGGGTATAGACAAAAGAGTCCTCGCGCAGCGGAATCTGGCTGCCTTCCAGCGCCGGCGCCAGGCCGGCGAAGTATTCGAGCGCATCGGCACCGGTGGCGATGTCCACGCTCGCGGTTTCGCTGATCGGCTTGCCGGTGTTTTGGGTCTCGAGCCTTGCAAGTTCGTCGTTGCGCTCGCGCAAAAGCGTCACGGCCTTGAGCAGCACGCGCGAGCGCTCCATGCCCGTCATGGCGGCCCACACGCGCTGACCCTGGCTTGCCGCCTCGACGGCGCGGTCAACGTCCTGCTGGCTTGCCTGCCCCACGCGCGCAAGTGTTGCGCCATCGAAAGGATTAACGACGTCGAACGTCTCGCCAGAGGTGGCAGCGACCGTGCGGCCGTCGATGTAAAGCGGCTCGATGTGTTGAGTATCCATACAAGACTCCTTTAAAGCGTGTCGTCAGTCAGCGGGCTAAGCGGTCAGTAGCCGGTCCAGGTGCGCAAGCGCCAAATCGCGGGCGGCATCGGCGTCGAGCCCTTCTCGAGCGAGGGCGCCGCGAAGCCAGAGCCCGTCGATCAACGCGGCCAGGTCTTTTGCCGCGTTTTTCGCCTGCTCGCGCGGCATCGCCTTGCAAAACTGGTAGCAAAGGTTGGTGTAAAGGCGGCGGTCGTTGATGGTTTGCAGCCGCGCCAGCGCCGGGCGGTGCATGCTGCTGGCCCAGAACGCCAGCCAGGTCTTGGCCGCCGGGCCGCTGATCTGGGAACGATCGAAGTTGCCTTCGATGATGGCACCGATCTGCGCGCGAGCGCCTTGCTCATTCAGTGCGCGGCGTCGACGGGCGACCGCCTGACTCAAATCGGTCAGGATTTGGCGCATGGTGGCCTCCAAAAGCCCATCCTTGCCGCCGAAATAGTGGCTGATGATGCCTGAAGAGACGCCGGCGTGGCGGGCGATACGCACGATGGTGACCTCGCCAAGCCCCACTTCGTCGATGGCGGCCATGGTGGCCGCGATCAGCTGCTGACGGCGAATGGGCTCCATTCCCACTTTGGGCACGATGACCTCCCTGAATCGTTGGATACCGTTTGGTTTAAAGGGCAAGGCGCTCACGGCTCGATTTGAAATTCCGCACCTATCGTGATGTTCTTATAGCGTGGCATTTTTTAATTGAGCGTTCAATCAATAAAACCGCGTTCACTTGACCGCGCTATAGCGGCTAAGCTAGGTCGACACCCACAGGAGATAGATGATGAGCAATACGAAAAAGGCACGCTTAGGCGCACTGGCGGTCATGACCGCGCTGCCCGCAACGGCGATGGCCGATGAATGCAGCACCGTGCGCTTTGCCGAGGTTGGCTGGACCGACATTACCGCCACGACCGCCATGGCCAGCGAAGTGCTCGAGGCGCTGGGTTACGAGCCCCGCGTGGACACGGTATCGGTGCCGATCGCCTACGCTGGCCTACGCAACAACGACTTCGACGTATTTTTGGGCAATTGGATGCCGTCGATGGCCTCCATCAGCGACCCGTACGTGGAAGACGGCGACGTGGTGCGCCTTACCGAAAACCTGGAAGGGGCGAAGTACACCCTGGCGGTGCCGCAGTACGTGTATGACGCCGGCGTAACGTCGGTTGAGGATCTGGCCGAGCACGCCGACGAGTTCGATCGTCGTATCCACGGCATCGAAGCGGGTAACGATGGCAACGAGCTGATCGAGCAGATGATCAGTGACGACGCCTATGGGCTGGGCGATTGGCAGGTGATCGATTCGAGCGAGGCGGGCATGCTCTCGGAACTTAGAACCCGCGTGCCCAACGAGGAGTGGATGGTGTTTCTCGGCTGGGAGCCGCACCCCATGAACACCAACTTCGAGATGGCCTATCTTTCGGATGCCGACGACTACTTCGGCCCCAATCTGGGCGGGGCGACGGTGTACACCAACACCCGCGCCGGCTTCGTCGAGCAGTGCCCGAACGTCGGCCAGCTGCTCGAGAACATGAGCTTCACCCTCGAGATGGAAAACGAGCTGATGGCATCCATCATGGATGACGGCGTCGCCGCCCGTGACGCCGCCAACGCCTATCTGAAAGAGCACGATGACCTGCTGGCCGAGTGGCTCGACGGCGTGACCACGATTGACGGTGACGAAGGGTTACCCGCAGTACGTGAGGCGCTTTGACCGCAGCGCTTTCACCAAAGCCCGTTGAGTTTTAACCACTTGGCGAAAAAGGCAGGCCATTTTGGCTTGCCTTTTGCGTTTAAAGTGGGCATACTCTGCACCCGCTGATGAGGCAAAGGCTACGTAGCTCAGCTGGTTAGAGCACATCACTCATAATGATGGGGTCCCCTGTTCAAATCAGGGCGTAGCCACCACATCACGCGCGATACAGCCAGTTTTAAAAGGTCTGTATCACTATGGTGGCCCCTTAGGTCCTCCCGCAACGCGAAACTGCAAACCCCGCCAGGCCCGGAAGGGAGCAACGGTAGTGGTGGATGCGTGTGCCGGGATGTGGCTTTTGGGGCCGCCTCCAGTTTTACCCCTTCCTTTTCGTATTGATCTCTTTTTGACTCCTTTCATTCGTTGAACCACTCGTTGCGCGCATTCGATACGATGCCGTCGATACGGTGATTCAAGGATCGTCATGAAAACGCTTTTCCTGTGGCTTTTAACCTGCGTGCTGATGCTGGCGTTGCTATTGGCCGGCCCGGCGTGGCTACTCTTGACCGACCGCGTCGAAAGTGGCGGTCATTGGTCCAGCGCCAACCGTGACTCCGCCGGGCTGGCGCCGCTGCCCGAGGCGTACGCGCCGGCGGTGGTGCAGGTGTACGCCGCGCGGGCGTTTAGCTGGCGCGGGGCGTTTGGCGTGCATATCTGGATTGCGACCAAGGCCGAGGGCGCGCCGAACTACCGGCTGCATCAGGTGCTGAGCTGGCGCCGACCCACGGTGGTATCGGCCAGCGATACGCCGGATCGGGCCTGGTTTGGCCAAGCCCCGACCCTGCTGGCTGATTATCGCGGCAGCCAAGCTGCTCGGTTGATTCCTCTTATAGAGGACGCCGCTACCCGCTACCCGCAAGTCAATCTTTATCGCGTCTGGCCGGGGCCCAACAGCAACAGTTTCATTGCCTGGATGGTGCGCCAAATCGACGGCCTCGACATGGCGCTGCCGGTAACGGCGGTGGGTAAGGATTATCTTTTCGGCAGTTGGTTCGCCGCCACGCCCAGCGGCACCGGCTATCAGTTTTCGCTCGGTGGTGTGTTTTGCGTGATGTTTGCCTGGGAGGAGGGCGTCGAGCTGAATCTGTTAGGGCTCAGCCTGGGAGTGGATGTACTGCGCCCGGCGCTAAAGCTTCCTGGCATTGGGCGGATCGGCATGACGCGTCCGGTCATTCGGCACGAATAAACCGTCTCGCTCCTTGTTTGCAGATACATTTTTATTCGATTAGTATTTACAGACAAGGTTTTGGAGAGTAGCGATGCAAACAGTCACCCGTCTTGAAGGTAACAAGGCCGCCGCTGCCGTCGGTTTGAAGACCGCGGTGCGCATTCTCGATAAATGGCAGGCCAGCAACGAGCAGGGCGAGGCGATTTTGCGCGTCTCACACTCGACCTACGCGCGCGCGCGGCGAGGTGACCTTGCAGAAATCAAGCTCGATAGCGACCAGCTCACCCGCGTAAGCTACCTGCTCAACATTCACGCCGCGCTGCGTACGCTGTTCGAGAATCCGGAGAACGTTTACGGGTTCGTTTCCATGGCCAATCATAATCCCTACTTCAACGGCCGAACGCCGCTCGAGGTGATCGGCGGCGGTGATTTCGCGGCGCTGTACGAGACCTTCAAGCGTCTCGATAGCCTGCGAGGCGCGCAGTGGTAGCGCCTAAAGAGCTTGCGCCGATTCCGTCGAACCGGGTGCTCGGCTATCGGCTGATCAATAGCAAGTTTCCGCCGATCGCGCTATTTGACGACGTGGCCGACCGCGACGAGTTCGAGGCGCTTTATCAGCTTCAGGCGTTGACCAACCCACGCCTGTGTAACGAGCTGGGCAATTTGGCGCTGCTGCCGCTGGAGGAAATTCCCTTTCACATTCGCGGCTGCTCCTACGCCGCGGCTGCGTTTACCCACGTCAATCCGGACGGTTCTCGCTTTAGTGACGGCAGTTTTGGTGTGCTCTATATCGCCGATACGTTGGACACCGCCATTGCCGAGGTCAGCCATCATCAAACGGCGTACTGGGAGCGGGTGCCGGCGCTGCATTTTGAACGCTTCGTATTTCGTGGGCTGCGCTGCACGTTCGATGAGAAGGCGTGTCGTGATGGCCTCGCGCTCGAGAACAGCCACACCATTTACGACCCGGATAGCTACACCGAGTCCCGCACGCTGGGCCACGCGCTTCGCCGCGCCGGTGAGCCGGGGCTTCGCTACCGCTCGGTACGCCGCGAAGGCGCGGTGTGCTGGGCACTGATGACCCCGCGTTGGGTGGAGGATGTCGTCCAGACCACGCATATCGAAATGGTCTGGAACGCGGGGCTGGCTCAGGTGAATCGACTCACGACCCTTGGCCCCCGCTGATACAAGGGGGAAGCTAACCGGCGTTGTCGTCGGTAAAGCGCTGCATGATGGCAAGCGTTTCGTCGCTGACGTGATGCTCCATGCCTTCGGCGTCGATGCGTGCGGTGCTGTCGGGCACGCCGAGTGCGCGCAGAAAATGGAGGACGACGTCGTGACGACCGCGGGACGTCTGGGCCATCTTCCTGCCTTCATCGGTTAGAAACAGCGAACGGTAGGGCTGGCTCGTGACCAGCCCCAGCTCGTTGAGCCGGCGAATCATTTTTGACACGGTTGCTTGGCTGACCGCCATGCGGTTGGCGATATCCGCGGCGCGCGCCTCGCCCCGGTGATCCAGCAAATCCCCGATGAGTTCGACGTAATCCTCGATCAGTTCGGTTTCATGAGCGTTGCGCACCGTTTCGTACTGGCGTGCGTGCTGCTCGACCGGCGGTAGCGCATCGTGGCTGTGGCCGCCCTTGAGCGAGCGGTGCGGCGTGGATTCATCACTCATTGGCAGGACTTACTGACGGTAGATGGAAAGTGTCGCGTGGCGCGCCTGAGTATCGACCCCGATGGGGGCGTAGGGCGAGCAATCGCCTCGGTGCTTTCGCAAAGCCGACCACGTTTGCGGGCATACTAGCACATCGGGGCGAAGAGCGGAGCAGGTAAGGCGTCTGTGATAATTTCTACTCGGGGTTCACCATGTTGGCTGGCGCGCCGACCTATTCGCGCTCGTTGAGCGACTGAATCTGGCTTTGTACGCCCAGCGCCTCTTCCACGTCGAGCTGAAAAGCGATGCCGGTCCCAGGCGTTTCGTCGAACTCGCCGGCGTCGGCGATTGAATCCAGCACAGCGCGGCTTTTTTGCGCATCGACCAGAAAAAGTAGCACGTCGCGCTGAGCGGTGATTTCGATGCCCAGAAAACCACGCACCTGGTGGCGACCTTCGCCGCGGGCGTTGTTGATCACGGTGGCGCCCGTGGCGCCAGCCTCGCGGGCGGCGTTCATGACTCGGTCGGTGAGTGCATCCTCCACCAGTGCCACGATCAGTTTGAAACGCATGCTTCTCTCCTTTCTACCTTGTGTTAGAGACGCTTGGCGCCATCGGCGCGCTTTCGTTTGGCGAGTAGCTGGCTTAGCCGTGCGTAGGCCATGACGCTCATGATCGGGAACAGGCAGGCCAGGGCGATCATGCCGAAACCGTCCGCCAGCGGGCTGCCCCCGGGAATGGCACCGGCGATGCCGAGCCCGAGCGCGGTGATGATCGGCACGGTGATGGTCGAGGTGGTCACGCCGCCGGAGTCGAACGCCAGCGGCACGATGGCCTTCGGCGCGCGCAGGGTCTGCAGAATCACCAACACGTAAGCGCCAATGATGAACCCGTGAAGCGGCCAGCCCATGACGATGCGCCAGACGCCCAAAGTGATGCCGACCGCCATGTCCAGCGCCACCGCAATGCGCAGCATCAAGGGATTGAGCGTGCCGCCGGAGATCTCACCCGCTTTCAGCGCCACTGCCATTAGCGCTGGCTCGGCAATGGTGGTGCTGGCGCCGATGGCAAAGGCGAACAGGTAGACCCAGTAGTAGTCGCTCCAGTGACGCGCCGCCCCGTCGGGCAGCGCAGGCAGAAATTGCGCATGAGTCAGCTGGTGCGCCATGAGCTCCCCCAGTGGGAACAGCGCGTTTTCGAGACCCACCAGAAACAGCGCCAGCCCAAGCCACACCATGGCGAAACCCAGCGCGATGTGCATAGGGCGCTTTAGCGGCTTTCGAATCACGCCGTACTGAAAGCCGAACACGATCAGTACGATCGGCGCGATGTCGCCAAGCGTTGCCCAGAGGCTCTGCCAGAGGTTCACAGCCCACCGCCTGTCAAGGCGCCAGGGCCCAGGATGCCGAAGGCGAGCACGAAAATAATCGGCATGATCGAGGCCAACGCAATCAGCCCGAAACCGTCGAGCATCGGATTGCGCCCCTTGATGCTGGAGGCCAGGCCCACGCCCAGTGCGGTGACCAGCGGTACGGTGATGGTCGAGGTCGTCACGCCACCGGAATCGAAGGCAATGCCGACCAGCTCCGTGGGGGCGAAGAGAGTGAGCACCAGCACCAGCACGTAGCCGCCGACGATCAGTGGCGGCAGCGGCCAGCCCTTGATGATGCGCATCACGCCGAGTACGACCGCGGCGCCCACGGAGAGCGCCACCACCATTCTGAGCGTCAGCGCAAACCGGGCCTGGCTGGTTTGCTCGATCAGCCCGCCGTCAAAAAGCACCTGACCAGCCCGCGCGGCAACCGCGATCAGCGCAGGCTCGGCCACCGTCGAGCCAAAGCCCAGTGCGAAGGCGAACAGCAGCAGCCAGAAAAGCGAGCCCTTGGTGACGAAGGCGTGGGCCAGGCGCTCGCCCAGTGGGAAAAGTCCGAGCTCGAGCCCCTTGATGAATAGCGTCAGCCCCAGCAGCACGCAGAGTATTCCAAAAGCGAGGTCGGCGAGTGCCAACGTATTCGGCAGCGGTTGGCGAATCACCACGAGCTGGAAAAAGCCCATCACCAGCACGATCGGCGTTAGATCGCGCAGGCTGTTCTTGAGCTGATGTAACATCGAGAGAGCGAAAAGCATGGGGTCACGTCCAGGGGGCGTCGGATCATGTTACCCAACGCCCCGGTCCGGTTCATGACCTGGGACAAGCTTTGTGGTGAACCTAAAAGCTTCCGAACAGCGTACCCAGCGTAATGACGCTAACGAGTGCCGCTATCGGCAGTACGATCGTGACCATGGCGACGTTGGCGTAGGATTGGCGGTGGGTGAGCCCGCAGATCGCCAATAGCGTAATCACCGCGCCGGAGTGGGGCAGCGTGTCCATACCGCCAGCGGCCAACGTTGCCACGCGGTGCATCAGTTCCGGGTCGATACCTGCCTGCTGCGCCATGGCGAGATACTCCTCGCCCAGGGTTTCAAGCGCAATCGATAGCCCGCCGGAGGAAGAGCCTGTAATACCGGCCAGCACGCTCATGGCAAGCGCCTCGGAAATCAGCGGATTCCCCGGGGAGACGTTGAGCACCGCGTCGCGAATCAGGGCGAAGCCCGCCAGACTTGCGATCACCGCGCCGTAGCCCACTTCCGAGGCAGTGTTGAAAATCGGCAAGAGCGAGCCGAGACACCCCTTGTTGATCGTCGCTTTCAAATCCGCCCAGTGGCGCCAGCGCGTCACCATCAGCCACGCCGAGGCGCTGAGTAGCGCAATCAAAATCGCCCACAGGCCGGCCTGGCTATCGGCAGAGACGTTATCGAAGGCGGCGTCGATGAAGCTCAAATCCAGCGCCGGGAACACGCCGTAAGTGAACAGCGCGTTGAGGCCGATCACCATGACCAGCGGAATCAGCGCAGGCGCCAGCGCCATGGTCGCCGCGGGAGCGTCGTCCGGCGTATCTTCGCGCTTCTTCTCGGTATGCGTGCCGTAGCCCTCGCCGTTGGCGCTGGCCTTGCGAACTCTGGATTGAAGATAGGTGATGCCCAGCCCCAGCATGATCACGCCGCCGATCACCCCAAGGCCTGGCGCGGCGAAGCTGTTGGTGCCGAAGTAGGGGATAGGGATGGCGTTCTGGATCGCCGGCGTGCCGGGCAGCGCAGTCATGGTAAAGGTGAACGAGCCCAGCGCAATGGACGCTGGAATCAGGCGCTTGGGCACGTTCGCTTCACGAAAGAGCTCTCGGCTGATCGGGTAGAGCGCAAACGCCACCACAAACAGCGACACCCCGCCATAGGTCAGCACCGCGCAGGCCATGACCACGGTGAGCACGACATGGCGCGTGCCGAGGCGCTTGACGATGCCGGTCGAGATGGCGTGCGCCGCGCCGGAGTCCGCCATCAGCTGGCCAAACAGCGCCCCCAGAATGAACAGCGGAAAGAACTGGGTCACGTAGCCGCCGAGCGCGCTCATGAAGGTATCGGTATACACCGGTAGCAAAAAGGCGCCGTCGCCGGAGAGCAGCACCGCAAGCGATGCCATCAAAGGCGCCAGCAGCAGTACCGAAATCCCCCGGTAGGCCAGAAACATCAGTAAAACGAGAGAGACGATAATCGCCAGCATGCTCATGAGTCGTCAGGCCCTTGATGGTTTGAAAGATCGATAAGGGCAAAAGCGTAGAGGCGATGCTGCAAGGCAGCAATGGTGAGGCGACTAAAGTCGTAAGCAAGCAAACAGAGCCAAACGGGGATTAGCCTGCTAAAAAGCCGGCGCATCTGCTAAGATTCGCCACCTTCTGCTTGGATGCAAGCTTCAATCCGCTTTTCAAGGCTTTGGGTAATTCGATGAATGCAGTCATGATTGCAGTGCTCGTGATGGTGGCACTGTCGCTTTTGCGTGTCTCGGTGGTTTTCGCGCTGGTGGCCGGGGCGCTGGTAGGGGGACTGGTCGGCGGGCTATCGCTGGAGGAGACGCTTGGCGCGTTCAACGACGGCGTCGGCGGCGGCGCTCAGGTGGCGCTGGCTTATGCCACGCTCGGCGCGTTTGCCGTGGCGATCTCACGCTCCGGCCTTCCGGATATGCTGGCCAACCGCCTGATTCGGCTGCTGGGCCAGGAGGCCACGGCGGCGCACCAGAGCCGGGTCAAGTGGATCCTGCTTGGTGCCGTTCTATTGATGGCGATCTTCTCGCAAAACGCCATTCCCGTGCATATCGCCTTCATTCCCATTCTGATCCCGCCGCTGCTGGCGCTGATGAATCGCCTGAAGCTCGATCGTCGGGCGGTGGCCTGCGCGCTCACGTTTGGGCTGACCGCGCCCTATATGCTGCTGCCGGTGGGCTTTGGCGCGATCTTTCTCAACGATATTCTGCTGGCCAACCTCAACAGCGCCGGTGAGCCGTTGGGACTCGACATCACCCGCTCGATGGTGCCGATGGCGATGGCCATTCCGGTCGGCGGCATGGCCATCGGCCTTCTGGTCGCGCTGTTTGTGAGCTATCGCGGCGCGCGCGGCTACGCGGAAAAAGAGGTCGCGGCGAGCACCTCGCTCGTGTCTACCGCCCCGGCCACGCCTCATGCGTTGGGGCTTGTCATGTCCGGCGTGGCGATCGTGGCCGCCCTTGGGCTTCAGCTCTATACCGGCTCGATGATTCTGGGCGGGCTCGTGGGCATCGGCGTGCTGTCGATGGGCGGCATCTTCAAGTGGCGCGAGGCGGATGACCTCTTCACTAGCGGCATGCGCATGATGGCGCTGATCGGCTTTATCATGATCTCGGCGGCGGGCTTTGCCGAGGTGATGAAAGCAACCGGCCACATCGACACGCTGGTCAACGGCGCTTTCGAGATTTTCGGCGACAACCGGGGCCTGGCCGCGCTGACCATGCTGCTGGTGGGGCTCTTCATTACGCTGGGGATCGGCTCATCGTTTTCGACCATTCCGATCATCGCCGCCATTTTCGTGCCGCTGGCGGTGCAGTTCGGCTTTTCGCCCATGGCCACGGTCGTACTGGTGGGCACCGCCGCCGCGCTCGGCGATGCGGGCTCGCCGGCCTCGGACTCGACGCTTGGGCCGACTTCCGGGCTCAATGTCGACGGTCAGCACGATCATATCTGGGACAGCGTAGTGCCGACCTTTTTGCACTACAACCTGCCGCTGATCGCGTTTGGCTGGCTCGGCGCCATGTGGCTCTAACAGCCCTGCGCATACAACAAAAAAGGCAGCGTCGGCTGCCTTTTTTGTGCGTGGCGTATCGCTCTGCGCTGCCTAGCGCTCCTTTGGCAGGTGCACTTCGAACGCGCTCAACAGACCGCGCAGCAGAGACAGCTCCTTGCGGCTGGGCTCGGCGCGGGTAAAGAGCGTTTGAAGCTGCTCTTCGGTGCGGGCGTGGGGCTGGGTCAGAAAACCGCTTTCGCGCATTAGTCGCCCCAGGTGTACCTGGAAGTGGTCGAGCTGCTCGCGCGTGGGCGGTGTGGCCTCCACCGGGCGCTGGTAGGAAAAATCGCTTTGTGGGCGCCGGCGCCAGGCGCGGTGCACCTCATACGCCAGAATTTGAACCGCCTGGGAGAGGTTGAGAATACCGTACTCCGGGTTGGCGGGAATGCTCACCTGGTGGGTGCACTCGCGAATCTCGTCATTGGTCAGCCCCGAACGCTCGCGGCCGAACACCAGCGCCACCGGGGCGTGTTCGGCGTTCTCCACGGCGCTTTGGGCCATCTCGTCGGGCTCGTCGAAGTGCGGCAGCGGCAGGCTTCTCAGGCGGGCGCTGGCGCCAATCACCTGCACGCAATCCTGCACCGCTTCATTCAGGCTTGTGACTACGCGAGCGCTTTCGAGCACGTCCGTGGCGCCGGCGGCCAGGCGGGTCGCCTCCTCGCTTGGGAATTCACGCGGGTTGACGAGCACGAGATCAATCAGGCCCATGGTCTTCATTGCCCGCGCGGCGGCGCCAATGTTGCCGGGGTGGAAGGTATGAACGAGCACGATACGAATTCGGGAAAGCACGGCGAAAGACCTTGGCGTCTGGAAAAGCGCGCATGGTAGCACGCTTTAAAGCCCGGGCAGTACGCGTGCTGACAAGAGCTCAACGCAAAGAACCCCGCACGAGGCGGGGTTCTTTCAAGGCTAGCTGTAAAAGGCTAGCTCAAGGCGTTACAACAGGGATTGGGGGCTTACATCATGCCACCCATTCCGCCCATGCCACCCATGTCCGGCGCGGCTTCTTTCTCTTCCGGATCGTCGGCAATCATGCACTCGGTGGTGATCATCAGGCCAGCGACGGAGCCTGCTGACTGCAGCGCGGTGCGGGTCACTTTCGCCGGGTCCAGTACGCCCATTTTGAATAGGTCGCCGTACTCGCTGGTTTGCGCGTTGTAGCCGAAGTTGCCTTCGCCGTCCTTCACGCGGTTGATCACGACCGCAGGCTCTTCACCGGCGTTGGTGACGATCTGACGCAGCGGCGACTGCATGGCGCGCAGGGCCATGTTGATACCGTGGTTCTGGTCTTCGTTGTCACCGGTCAGGCCCTGTACCTTGGCCATGACGCGAACCAGCGCGGTACCGCCGCCAGGTACGACGCCTTCTTCGACCGCTGCGCGAGTAGAGTGCAGCGCGTCTTCAACGCGGGCTTTCTTCTCTTTCATTTCGACTTCGGTCGCAGCACCCACACGGATAACCGCGACGCCGCCGGCGAGCTTGGCAACACGCTCCTGCAGCTTCTCCTTGTCGTAGTCCGAAGAGGTCTCTTCGATCTGCGCGCGGATCTGATTGACGCGTGCTTCGATGTCGTTTTCCTGACCGGAGCCATCGATGATGGTGGTGTTTTCCTTGGACATGGTCATGCGCTTGGCGGTACCCAGATGATCCAGGTTCGCCTGCTCGAGCGTCAGACCCACTTCTTCGGAAATCACGGTGCCGTTGGTCAGGATCGCGATGTCCTGCAGCATGGACTTGCGACGATCACCAAAGCCCGGCGCCTTGGCGGCGGCCACTTTGACAATACCGCGCATGTTGTTCACGACCAGTGTCGCCAGCGCTTCGCCTTCGATGTCTTCAGCGATGATGGCCAGCGGCTTGCCCTGCTTGGCAACGGCTTCCAGCACCGGCAACAGCTCGCGGATGTTGGAGACTTTCTTGTCGACCAGCAGGATGTATGGGTCTTCGAGTTCAACGGACATGGTGTCCTGGTTGGTGACGAAGTAGGGCGAGAGGTAGCCACGGTCGAACTGCATGCCTTCGACCACTTCCAGCTCGTCTTCGAAACCACGGCCTTCGTCGACGGTGATGACGCCTTCCTTGCCGACCTTGTCCATCGCTTCGGCGATGATTTCACCGATGCGCTTGTCGCCATTGGCAGAGATGGTGCCGACCTGGGCGATGGACTTGGTGTCGGTGCAGGGCACGGACATCGCCTGGATTTCCTTGACCGCCGCTGCGACCGCCTGGTCGATGCCGCGCTTGAGGTCCATCGGGTTCATGCCCGCGGTCACGCCTTTCAAACCCTCGGCGACGATTGCCTGGGCCAGAACGGTAGCGGTGGTGGTGCCGTCGCCGGCGGCGTCAGAGGTCTTGGAAGCGACTTCCTTGACCATCTGCGCGCCCATGTTTTCGAACTTGTCTTTCAGTTCGATTTCCTTGGCGACAGATACACCGTCCTTGGTCACGGTCGGCGCGCCGAAGGACTTGTCCAGTACCACGTTGCGGCCTTTCGGGCCGAGCGTCACTTTTACCGCGTTGGCCAGCGTATCGACGCCGCGCGCCATACGTTTACGAGCATCATCTGAAAACTTGACTTGCTTAGCTGCCATGATCGTTACTTCCTGAATTTGAAATAAAAAGTGTGAAAGTAAATACGCGAGACAGTCGAATTAGCCTTCGACGACCGCCAGAATATCGGCTTCGCTCATGATCAGAACTTCTTCACCGTCGATTTTCTGCTTTTCGACGCCGAAGCCGTCCTTGAAGATCACAGTGTCGCCTACCTTGACGTCGAGGGCGCGAACTTCACCGTTGTCCAGAATGCGACCATTGCCTACCGCGAGCACTTCGCCCCGCGTGGGCTTTTCCTGGGCGTTGCCCGGTAGCACGATGCCGCCAGCGGTTTTCTGTTCTTCTTCCACGCGACGAATAACGACGCGATCGTGCAAGGGACGGATATTCATGCTCTCGTTCTCCTGAGGTTCGTCAAAGCCCAGCGGGCAATTTTAAGTGAATTCTCGTGGCGGGGCCTCGAGAAGCGAAGGCATTTTGCCTTCATGTCAAAGGCAACCGCGTATGCCGTTGCCGAATCTGTGCTGACTCGAAAAGTGGGGGCTAGCCTGATCCTTTCAAGGCCCCGGTGACAAAAAAATTATCCCGGGCGCCTGGACTTAAGTCTCAAAACCCTCTAGCTGGATCAGCGCCGGCGCTGATCGTCGCGGCTGATGAATTCACCCTCGAGCGTGGTGGGCTCACGCTCGTCAAATCCGGCGCGGTGCTCATTTGAGCCGGCCCGCGACTCCCGGTGTGTTTGCTGATCATGGCCAAACGGTGCCTCAGCGGTATGCGCGCCCGAGCGTTGTGACTGACCCGGCTGATAAACGCTCGCCTTGAGGCCAAACCAGGTAAACGCCCGGCCCATCAGTCGGCGGGCGTTGGGAATCAAGCACGCAAGGCCCAGAGCGTCGGAGAGAAAGCCCGGCGCCATCAATAGCGCGCCGCCGAAAATCAGCGCCGCGCCGGTGAAAAGCTCGGAAGACGGAATTTCGCCGGCCTGTAGGCGCGAGCGCGCTCGTGCCAGGGTCGACACTCCTTCGCGGCGAATGAGATGGAGCCCAATAAAGCCGGTAAGGAGCACCAGTATCAACGTGGTCATTAGGCCGATATGGCTTCCCACCGAAAACAGCACGACGAAGTCGAGCAGGGTGAAAATCGATATAAACAGTAATATGGGCATGGCTGCCTCCCGCTAACGTTAGTACCCTCTATGGTGTCAAAAAACGTAAAAACAAGCAGCCGCGTGTGTCATCAGCTCATCAACGCCGCTTTTGAACGTTGGATCAACTGGGGAAAAATCAAATGAACGTGGATAACAAGGTGATCGCGATTACCGGCGGGGCCCGGGGGTTGGGCCTGGCCATGGGCAAGCATTTGGGGGAGCAGGGCGCCAGCGTCGCGCTTTTGGATACGCATCGTGACACGCTCGATAAGGCCGTAGCATCATTGAACGAGCGCGGCATTCAGGCGAAAGGGTTCGTGGTCGACGTTTCAGACGAGGCGTCGGTGATCGACGGTTTTGCCGCCATCAAGGAGGCGCTTGGCCCGGTCAGCGGCTGCGTCAATAATGCGGGGATCACTGACGATGCAATGTTGGTGAAAGCCCGGGAGGGCGAAATCGAAAAGCGCATGTCGCTCTCGGCCTGGCAACGTGTGATCGACGTGAACCTGACCGGCGCGTTTCTCTGCGGGCGCGAAGCCGCCACGCAGATGATCGAGGCGAACCACGCGGGCGTTATCGTCAATATTTCGAGCATCTCTAAAGCCGGCAACATGGGCCAGAGCAACTACGCCGCAGCCAAGGCGGGGATCCACGCGCTGAGTGTGACCTGGGGCCAGGAGCTCGCCCGTTACAATATTCGCGCCGCGACCGTCGCCCCTGGCTTCGTGGCCACCGAGATGACCGCCGCGATGCGTCCGGACATGCTCGAGCGCATCAAAAAGAGCGTGCCGCTCAAGGAGCTTGGCGAGCCGTCCCACATCGCCCAAAGCGTGGCGTTCGTGTTCGAGAACGACTACTTCACCGCCCGCATCATCGAGTGCGACGGAGGGCTGCGCCTTTAACGTTCAGGCGCCGTTACGCCTGCGAACACTATTGGGCCTTATGAAGCTCGATGTCCTTGGCCCACTTCACGACGCGCTTGCGCGAGCGACGACTCACCAGGCGTTCGGTATCGATACTGGTGGGAACGAGCTGGCGATTGGGTTCCGCGTTCATGGCGAGATCGAAACGGCGCGAGGCGCCAATGGGCAGGTCTTCCGGCCCGTAAATGGCGATCACACGGATTTCGAGCTGCAGGTTCGACTGCTCGAGAGAGTGCTGGTCGACGTCCCAGTGGTTCTGAATCTGATTGACGATCGAGCCAAAGCTTTGAAGATGGATGTGATCGCCCGAGTCCAGCGGCCCCTGGTGGGTGCGGTAGCAATCTTCCTCATCGTCATCGCTTTGCTGCTGATACTCGACGATGTCCAGATGGTAGTCGTGGCTGTCGGTGTGCAAAACCGCAATGACGTGCTGAATGTAGACCGACTCGGTGCTCATATTACTGACCAGACACAGCGCATCCAGCCCAACGCCTTTACCCCGGTTGATAATCACGCGCGGACGGCGCTGGCGAGAGAAGTTGTAGTAGAGCAGTTGAGCGTAGAAAAGCCAGACGAACAGCGTACAAATACTGGTGACCGCCGAGATGGCCTGGGCGTTGTTATTGAGCCACTCCATGGCTGTATCCTTTTAACAAATGAGGCTGGGTAGATAATCTATCCGAGCGTCGATGTAAAATCCTTGATGTATGTGATGCGATGTCGTGTCAGCGGTGTGTGGGCTTTATCCTCGCGCTTCGCGAAAGCGCAGGGGACCTTTCTCAAGGGGCTTTGCTACCATAAGCGTTTGGCGGACGTGACGCACCGTTTCAATGATCCAGCAACGCATTTAGAGGTGACATCGTGATACGAAAGTGGGTGCTGGCTGTGGTCCTGATATTGGTTAGCGGCTCGGTTCTGGCGTGGAATGGTGCGCTAGGGCTCGAGAACGGGCTTTCGCATCTGCAGGTAAGAGCGTTGATCGATTTCGAACACGATCCAGCGATGGACGAACAAGGGCCCCCGGCGGTCAAACGCTATCACGCGCGCGAGGCGCCGAGAGAAGTGCATCCGGCAACCTATCTCTACACCTTCCACGATGATTGGCTGACCGAGCTGCAGGCGACGTACAAGGGCAAATATGCGCGCGCCGAGGCAGAGAGAATCCGGGATCTTTATGGCCCGCCTAACACTCATGAGACCATTACGCTGGAAAGCGGTACCGATGCGGACTTCTACGTCTACATGCCGCACAACTTTAACCTGATCCGCATGGCCGATAAGATCGAGCTTACCGAGGTCGACGATGAGAGCGGCACGATGAACTCGCTAGTGGTGGACTACGCGTTTTCGCCACAATGAGAGATAGTTCGGAAAGATATAGCTTGAAAGGAGAGTCGATAAAGCCGTCAAGGGTGCGTTAACCGAGTCACAACTTGGTCACATCGATTAATTCAGTAGGCTCGAAAGGAACTGCTGGAAGAGAGAAATACGAGGAAAATCAAATTGGTGCGGATGGGGAGACTCGAACTCCCACACCTTACGGCACTAGAACCTAAATCTAGCGTGTCTACCAATTCCACCACATCCGCAGAAGACGAGGCGTATGGTACCAACTTTTCGAGCAGGGTCAATACGCTAGCGCGGGTATTTTACCCGCGGGAGGGCGAAATGGCGTGGACACGTTGGGTTTTGACCGCCGGTAGCTGGCTCAAGAGGGCGCTGCCGGGCTACTGCGCTTTTTGCCTGTCGTCTCACGCGCGTATCGAGGGCTGGTGCGATGAGTGTTTTGCGCTGTTAAAGCATAACGATGCCGGCTGCCCCCGCTGTAAAGAGCCGTTAACGTCCTTCGACCATCAGACAAGCGCCCGGCTTTGCGGCCACTGCCTGAGTGCGCCGCCAGCGTTTACCGTGACCACGGCGGAATATCTTTACGACGGGGCCGTCAAGGCGCTGGTGCGCGACTTCAAGTTTCAGGCCTCGCCCCGCGCGGGTACGCTGTTGGTCGAGCTGATGCTCGCAAAGCCGCCGGCGCAGTTGGGTCAGGCGCTGCTGCCAGTGCCCATGTACCCCGGCCGTGCTCGTGAGCGCGGCTTCAACCAGGCGCACTGGTTGGCCCATGAGCTTTCGCAGCGGCTCTCGCTACCTCTGCTTGGCGCAACCTGTATCAAACAGTTGCCCTCGCAGCGTACGCTTGGCCGCCGCCAGCGGGCGGCCAACTTGAAGGGGGCGTTTCGACTATCTGCGCCGCTGCCGGCGCACCTCACTATCATCGACGATGTCGTCACCACCGGCGCGACCGCCCACGAACTCGCGCGGCTGGCGCTTGAGCAGGGCGCTGAACGGGTCGACCTTTGGGCGCCGGCGCGGACGCCGCTGGGCAACAGCTGATAGAATCCAGGTTTTGTTCAGGAACTCTCTTATGGTCGATGCGATGGCCAATGCCACGGCCCATGACTTTAGCGCGCTTTCCCCGGACGTCGTCATGTCCGCCGTGGAATCCGTCGGTGTCTACCCGGCCGTCGAGCCCTTCGCGCTCAACAGCTACGAAAACCGCGTGCTGATGTTTCAGGACGACGACCGAGCGCGCTGGGTGGTGAAGTTTTACCGCCCGGCGCGCTGGTCAAACGCGGCGATCCAGGAAGAGCACGATTTTCTCACCGAGCTCGACCGGGCTCGTGTGCCGGTAAGCGCCCCCTGGCGCAATGACGAAGGCCAATCGCTTTTCGAGTATCAAGGGCTTCGCTTTGCCCTGTTTCGCCAGTGCACCGGGCAGGCGCCGGAGCTCGACAACCCGGCGCACCTCTTTGCGCTTGGTGAGGCGCTGGGGGCGCTTCACGAGCAGGGCGCCCAGCGCGCTTTCGTGCATCGCCACACGTTCGACGTCGACGCCGACATTGAGGATGCAAGGGGACGGGTGCTGGCAAGCGACCGGCTCGATGCGCAGCAGCGCCGGGCCTATTCGAGCGCGGTCGATAAAACCCTGACCGCGCTTGCGCGCTGCGACTGGGCCAGCACTCCCTTGATTCGCATCCACGGCGACTGCCATCTTGGCAACGTACTTGGCCGCGATGAGCACTTTACGCTGGTGGATTTCGACGACGCCATGATGGCGCCGGCGATTCAGGACGTCTGGATGCTTCTGCCCGAGGACGAGCAGGGGTGGCAGGCGAGGCTAAGCGAGGTCGTCGAAGGCTACGAGCAGAGCCGGCCCTTTCCGAGCGAGCAGTTAACGCTCATCGAGCCGCTGCGCGCCTACCGGCTGATTCGCTACACCGCCTGGCTCGTGTCGCGCTGGAGCGATCCGGCCTTTCCCCGCGCCTTTCCCTGGGTGGGCGATAACGGCTACTGGGATCAGCACATTCGCCAGCTCGAACAGCAGCTGTTGCAGCTCGAGCAGCCGCGCTGGCTGGCTTGACGTTTTACCGCTCGATGTCGGGATGTAGATGTTTCGTCACGCTTTTTGAACGGCTTGACTCTGCCTTCCCCGCGCCGGGTAGGGTAAAATGCGCCCAGCATACTGCTTATCTATTCACTGCTGTCCGAAAGCCAGGTTGAACGAGGCTCATCATGACCGATGACATTGCAAAGAACTATCGCGACATTATTACCGCGCTCGGCGAGGACCCCGACCGGGAAGGACTGCGCGATACCCCGACCCGTGCCGCCAAGGCGATGCAGTTTCTCAATGCGGGTTATAAAACGTCATTGGACGAAATCATCAACAACGCCGTATTCGAGTCGCAGACCGACGAAATGGTGCTGGTGAAAGACATCGAGCTCTACTCGATGTGCGAGCATCACCTTTTGCCGTTCATCGGCAAGTGCCACATTGCTTACCTGCCGGATGGCAAGGTGCTCGGGCTCTCCAAGTTCGCGCGTATCGTCGACATGTACGCCCGGCGCATGCAGATCCAGGAGAACCTGACCCGCGAGATCGCCGAAACGGTGCAGGAAGTGACCGGTGCCAAGGGCGTGGGCGTGGTGATCGAGGCGCGCCATCTGTGCATGATGATGCGCGGGGTCGAAAAGCAGAACTCCAGTATGACCACCTCGGTCATGCTCGGGCGCTTTAGAAGCAGTCAGGCCACGCGCCAGGAGTTTTTGACTTTGGTTAACTGAGTCGGCTTGGCCTTACGAAAATGTGCGATGGGGCGGGTAAACATTTGGTCAAACGCATCGATTCGTCCTAGCATGACATGTTTAGCTCGATAGAGAGTTTGGCCAATAGCGACCACCTTTCGGTCAGGAGTATGTCATGGAAGCGCTCAAGGAAACCGAACTGTACTGCCCCTTTGCCTATATCGACGGCAGCTGGGTCGCCGCGGACAGCGGCGAGCAGATCAACGTCATCAATCCGGCGACCGGCGAGAGCATGGGAGACATGCCGCGTCTGGGCCGGGCGGAAACCGAGCGTGCGATCGACGCCGCCGATCGCGCGCTCCCCGCCTGGCGGGCGATGACCGCCCAGGAGCGTTCGGATCTGCTGTTCAAATGGTTCGATCTGATCATGGAGCATCAGCACGACCTGGCCGTTTTGATGACCCATGAGCAGGGCAAGCCGGTCAAGGAAGCCGAAGGCGAGATCGCTTACGCGGCGAGCTTCATTCGCTGGTTTGCCGAAGAGGCAAGGCGCATCTACGGCGAAACCATTCCGGCCACGAGCGCCAACCAGCGCATCGTGGTGACCAAACAGCCGGTCGGCGTGGTCGGCGCCATCACTCCCTGGAATTTCCCGGCCGCCATGATTACCCGCAAAGCGGGCGCGGCGCTGGCCGCTGGCTGTACCATGGTGGTCAAGCCCGCCAGCCAAACGCCGTTTTCCGCCACCGCACTTGCGCTTTTGGCCGAGCGTGCGGGCATTCCCCGCGGCGTGTTCAACGTGGTGCCGGGGAGCGCCAGCGAGATCGCCGCAGCGCTGACCGAGTCCCCCAAGGTTCGCAAGATCACTTTCACCGGCTCCACTGAGGTGGGCCGCGACCTGATGGCCAAGGCCTCTCAACACATCCAGAAAATTTCGCTGGAGCTGGGTGGTAATGCGCCGTTCATCGTGTTCGAGGATGCGGACCTGGACGCCGCCGTCGAAGGCGCCATGGCGGCCAAGTTTCGCAACGCCGGCCAAACCTGCGTCTGTACCAACCGTTTTCTGGTGCAGTCCAGCGTCATCAACGCCTTCTGTGAAAAGCTCGCGGCGGCGATGAACAGCGAACTGCACGTCGGTGATGGCACAAAACCCGACATCAACATCGGCCCGCTGATCGACGATAACGCGGTCAAGAAGGTGAGCGAGCACGTTCAGGACGCGGTGGACAAGGGCGGCGAGCTGCTGCTCGGCGGTCAGCCGCATCCGCTCGGGGGTAATTTCTTCACCCCAACGCTGATCAGCTTCGCTAACGACTCGATGAAAGTGGCCCGTGAAGAGACGTTCGGCCCCCTGGCGGCGGTCTTTCCTTTCGATGACGAAGAGACCGCCATCGAAATGGCCAACGATACCCAGTACGGACTTGCCTCCTACTTCTATTCGAAGGATCTGGCGCGCGTTTGGCGGGTCGCCGAGGCGCTGGAGTACGGCATGGTCGGTATCAACACCGGTTTGATCTCCAACGCGGCGGCACCGTTTGGCGGCGTGAAGGCGTCGGGTTTGGGTCGAGAGGGCGGTCATCAGGGCCTGGAGGAGTACCTGGAGACCAAGTATCTGTGTATCGATCTGGGAAGCTGACGTTCGATACTGCTTTCTCGATGAAAAAAGCCCGGGCATTCGCCCGGGCTTTTTGATTTAGCGGTATCGCGCGCGGCGATGTCGCTTGGCTCAGCGCCACGTTAGTGGCGGAAGTGGCGCATGCCGGTAAAGACCATGGCGATATCGGCCTCATCGGCGGCGTCGATCACCTCCTGGTCGCGCATGGAGCCGCCGGGCTGGATCACCGCGGTGATACCGGCCTTCGCCGCGGCATCGATGCCGTCGCGGAAGGGAAAGAAGGCATCAGACGCCATGACCGAGCCGGGCACCGTAAGGCCTTCATCTTCGGCCTTGATACCGGCAATTTTGGCCGAATAAACGCGGCTCATCTGGCCCGCGCCCACGCCGATGGTCTGGCCATTTTTGGCATAGACGATGGCGTTGGATTTGACGAACTTCGCCACGCGCCAGGCGAAGAGCAAGTCACTCAGCTCCTGCTCGGTGGGGGCACGCTTGCTCACCACGGTCAGCTCGTCGCGGGTGACGCTGCCCTGGTCGAGCTCCTGTACCAGCAGACCGCCGTTGACACGCTTGTAGTCCAACGCTGCGCCCGGGTGTGCTCCAGTCAGCGGCGCGACTTCCAGAAGGCGTACGTTCTTTTTCGCCGCGACGATCTCGGCCGCTTCATCGCTGATGCCGGGGGCGATGATCACCTCGACGAACTGGCGATCGACGATCGCCCTTGCGGTGTCGGCATCGAGCGCCACGTTGAAGGCGATGATGCCGCCAAAGGCACTGGTCGGGTCCGTGGCGAACGCCTTGTCGTAGGCCTCGAGCGCCGTGGCGCCGGTGGCTACTCCGCAGGGGTTGGCATGTTTGACGATCACGCACGCGGTTTCATCGAACGCCTTGACCGCCTCGAAGGCCGCGTCGGTATCCGCCACGTTGTTGTAGGAGAGCGGCTTGCCCTGGCGAATCACGGCGGTGGCCACGCTCGGCTCGCTGGCATCGGGGTCGATGTAGAACGCCGCCTGCTGATGCGGGTTCTCGCCGTAGCGCATGTCCTGTTTCTTTTCGAGCTGCAGATTGAAGGTGCGGGCGAACGCGGCGTCGCTGTCGCTGACCTTGCGACCCAGGTAGTTGGCAATGGCGCCATCGTAGCTGGCGGTATGCTCGAAGGCCTTGACCGCCAGGTCGAAGCGAGTGGCGTCGCTTACCGCGCCGTTTTGGACGGCCATTTCACCGAGTACGCGGGCGTAGTCGTCGGCGTTGACGACGATGGTGGTGTAGGCGTGGTTCTTGGCGCAGGCACGCACCATCGTCGGCCCGCCGATGTCGATATTCTCGATGGCGTCCATCAGGGTGCAGTCGTCGCGGGCGACGGTCGCGGCGAAGGGGTAAAGATTCACCACCACCATGTCGATCGGGTCGATGTCGTTTTCGGCCATTACCGCATCGTCCTGGCCGCGGCGGGCCAGAATGCCGCCGTGAATTTTCGGGTGCAGGGTCTTGACGCGGCCGTCCATGATTTCGGGAAAGCCGGTATGCTCGGACACTTCCTGAACCTCGACGCCGTTTTCCTGCAAGAGGCGGAAGGTGCCACCGGTGGAGAGCAGGGCGACGCCTTGCTCGACCAGCCCTTTGGCGAAGTCGACGATGCCGGTTTTATCGGAGACGCTGAGAAGGGCGCGGCGAACGGGGGTGGGGGTGCTATCTGCCATTGGGGTGCTCATGGAAGTTAGGGATAAAAAGAGTCAGGGATTAAAAACGACGACGCCCCACTCAAGGGGCGTCACTTTCAATAAGACCGTACTGCTTGAGTTTTTTGCGCAGCGTACCGCGGTTAAGGCCCAGCACGTCGGCGGCGCGAGTCTGGTTGCCGTCGGTGTGATCCATCACGCAGGCCAGAAGCGGCGCCTCTACTTCGGCCATCACCATGGCGTACAGATCAGTTGCCTGACTGCCATCGAGATGCTCGAAGTAACGGCGCATCGCGCTCTCTACGGCTTCTCTGAGCGGCTGAGGTGGCTCCTGCGCCCCTGAAGGCGG
Source organism: Halomonas sp. PAMB 3264 (assembly GCF_031954245.1). Taxonomy (NCBI): domain Bacteria; kingdom Pseudomonadati; phylum Pseudomonadota; class Gammaproteobacteria; order Oceanospirillales; family Halomonadaceae; genus Halomonas; species Halomonas sp. PAMB 3264. The sequence goes on along the minus strand of NZ_CP134866.1, from coordinate 1,899,811 downwards.
ATGGCCAAGCGGGGTCAATTCGCTGTTCATCAAGAAACGTTCGTTCATGCAGCATGGCTTCCTTTGGCGAGCAGGTGCGCCGCGGCGTCTGGTGTCATTGCTTTGTCGATCCATTCGAACTGGGCCTGTGGCGTACCGAGCGCGTTGAATTGTTGTTTTAGGGTCTTGCGTTGGGCGCTATCAAAGCGCGTATCCTCATCGAGGTACCAGCCAAGGTGTTTGCGCGCGATGCGAACGCCCATGGTATCGCCATAGAAGGCGTGCAGGGCCTTTACATGCTCATCGAGTACGTCGCGCCGGGTGGCAAGCGGCGGCGTCTCGAGCCGTTCGCCGTACGCCAGGTAGTGATTGATCTGCTCGAAAATCCACGGGTTACCCTGTGCGGCGCGACCGACCATCAGCGCGTCGGCGCCGGTGTGGCGCAAAACGAACGCTGCCTTCTCTGGCGAGGTGATATCCCCGTTGGCGATCACGGGAATCGACAGCCTTGATTTGACCTCGGCGATGGTGTCGTACTCGGCCAATCCAGTATAGCGCTGTTCGCGGTGACGGCCATGGATCGCCAGCGCCTGAATGCCGCTGGATTCGGCAAGCCGGGCAACGGCCAGCGCGTTGTTGGAGTCGGCACACCAGCCGGTGCGAATCTTGAGCGTCACCGGAATGTCCACCGCGCCGACTACGGCCTCGAGAATCTCGGCGACCAGCGCCTCATCACGCATCAGTGCCGAGCCTGCCGCCTTGTTGCACACTTTTTTGGCCGGACACCCCATATTGATATCGATCACCTGGGCGCCGAGCTCGGCATTGAGCCTGGCAGCATTGGCGAGCATCGCGGCGTCACCGCCAGCGATCTGCACCACGCGAGGTGAGGGCTCGCCCTGATGATCCATGCGCAGGCGCGATTTACGGGTGTTCCAAAGCGAGGGGTCGGCGGTGACCATCTCGCCCACGACCCAGCCCGCGCCAAGGCGCCGGCAGAGCCTGCGAAACGGGCGGTCGGTCACGCCAGCCATTGGCGCCAGCATGACCGGGCTTTGCAGCTGGTAGTCGCCGATGGTCAAAAGCGTTGAAGAAGGTCGCGTCATGGTGTTGGTATCGAGCAAGCGGTAGGCGCATTAAAGGGGCGTATGATACGCCGCAGCGCCGCGAGCGTGAAGGCCATGCGGCAATTAACCCGGGCGCTTGCCGGTCAGCCGCACCCAGCCTTCCCTGAGGGCCGGCTCGTCGATCACGATGCCTTCGGCCTCGTAGGCTTTCACCACGTCATCGGCCTGGTTGGCCAGAATGCCGGAGAGGGCGATACGCCCACCGGGCGCCACGTAACCTGCGATGGTGGGCGCGAGCTCGACCAGGGGGCCGGCCAGGATATTGGCGGTCACCACGGGGTAGCCTTCACCTTCGAGCTGCTCCGGGTAGTAAAGCGAGAGCCTTTCCTCGGCAATGGCGTTGCGTTCGGCGTTTTCGCGGCTGGCCTGAAGCGCCTGGGGGTCGATATCGGTGCCATCGGCGCGGGCCGCGCCCAGCTTGAGCGCGGCGATGGCGAGAATTCCCGAGCCGCAGCCAACGTCGAGCACGGTCTTGTCATCGAGTTGCCCCTCGACGGCCAGGCCATCGAGCCACTCGAGACACAGCGCGGTGGTGGCGTGAGTACCGGTGCCGAAGGCCAGGCCCGGGTCGAGAATCAGGTTGACCGCGTGGGGCTCAGGCGGCTCGTGCCAGCTCGGCACGATCCAGAGCCGCTCGCCCATTTTGAGCGGCGAGAAGTCGTCCATCCACTCGCGCTCCCAGTCACGATCGGCCAAGAGCTCGTATTCGATGGCGGGGCACGCCTCGCCAGGCATCTGTTCCGCCCAAGCCGCTTCGATACGACCAAGCATCGCATCGACCCCTTCGAGATCGTCGTAAAGGCCGGTCAGAATGGTTTCCTGCCACAGCGGGGTGGTGCCGCGGTCGGGTTCGAACACCGGATCGTCCTCGGCGTCCTGAAGGCCAATGGCCGTGGCGCCTTCTTCCAGCAAAAGCTCTTCGAGCAGTTCTGCCTGCTCCGGGGCAACGTGGGCGCGAAGCTGTAGCCAGGGCATGGCACTCTCCGAAAATGGGGTCGAAATGGGATCGGGATAAACGATAACGGGGTGGCCAGGCCACCCCGTGTCAAGCACGCGCAGGGATTAGCTGCTGAGCTTTTTCTCGAGATAGTGAATATTGACGCCGCCCTGGCGGAAGTAGCTATCGCGCACCAGGTCTTTTTGCAGGTCGATATTGGTCTTGATGCCTTCCACCAGCAGCTCGTCCAACGCATTACGCATGCGCGTCAGCGCCGTATCACGGCTTGCGCCCCAGGTGATCAGCTTGCCGATCAGCGAGTCATAGTGGGGCGGTACGCTGTAGCCGGTGTACATGTGCGAGTCCATGCGCACGCCCAGACCCCCCGGGGCGTGGAACAGCGTGACCTTGCCAGGCGAGGGCATGAACGTGCGCGCATCCTCGGCGTTGATCCGACACTCGAAGGCGTGGCCGTTGATCTGCACGTCATCCTGGGTAATCGACAGCGGCAAGCCCGAGGCGATCAGCAGCTGCTCCTTGACGATATCGACACCGGTGACCATTTCGGTGACCGGGTGTTCGACCTGCACGCGAGTGTTCATCTCGATAAAGAAGAACTCGCCGTCTTCGTAGAGAAACTCGAAAGTGCCGGCGCCGCGGTAGCCGATCTCGATGCAGGCGTCACGACACGCTTGCAGCACCTTGGCGCGCGCCTCGGGGTCGATGCCCGGTGCCGGGGCCTCTTCCAGTACCTTCTGGTGGCGGCGCTGAAGCGAGCAGTCGCGATCATAGAGATGAATGGCGTTGCCCTGACCGTCGGCCAGTACCTGGACTTCCACGTGGCGCGGACGCTCGAGGAACTTCTCCATGTACACCGTGCCGTCGCCGAACGCGGCGCTGGCTTCGGTGCGCGTCACGGTGATCGCCGAGAGCAGGTGCCCTTCGGTGTGCACCACGCGCATACCGCGACCGCCGCCGCCAGCGGCGGCCTTGATGATCACCGGGTAGCCGATGCGCTTGGCGGTCGCCAGATTGGCGGCATCGTCGTCGCCCAGTGGGCCGTCGGAGCCGGGCACAGTCGGCACGCCCGCCGCCTTCATCGACTCGATGGCGCTGACCTTGTCACCCATCAGGCGGATGGTCTCGGCGCGCGGGCCGATGAAGGTGAAACCGGAGCGCTCGACCTGCTCGGCGAAGTTGGCGTTTTCGGACAAAAAGCCGTAGCCGGGGTGTATGGCGCTCGAGTCGGTGACCTCGGCGGCGCTGATCAGCGCCGGAATGTTGAGGTAGGACTGCGCCGACGGCGCCGGCCCAATGCAGACCGCTTCGTCGGCCAGACGCACGTGCATCAGATCCCGGTCGGCCTTGGAGTGCACCGCCACGGTCTTGATTCCGAGTTCTTTACAGGCGCGAAGTATGCGCAGGGCAATCTCGCCGCGATTCGCGATAAGTACCTTGTCCAGCATGGGAGAATCCACCCGTATTGAAATGAAAGAGTTAAGCGATGACGACCATGGGCTGGTCGAATTCCACCGGCTCGCCGTCTTCCACCAGGATGGCCTCTACCACGCCGTCGCGATCGGCTTCGATCTGGTTCATCATTTTCATCGCCTCGACGATGCACACCGTATCGCCCTGTTTGACGGTATCGCCCACTTCGACGAAGGACTTCGCACCCGGCGCCGGGCTTCTGTAGAACGTGCCGACCATGGGCGAGTTGACCGCTTCGCCACGATAGCTTTTGGCCGGCGCTTCTGCGCTCGCGTCACCGCCGGAAGCGGGCGCGGCGGGGGCCGGTGCGGGCTGGGCGTGACTCGGGTAGCCGTACTGCGGCATTGGCTGGGGCTGCCAGGTCGAGCCGTCCGGGTGGCGGCTAATGCGTACCGACTCTTCCCCTTCCTGAATCTCGATCTCGCTGATGTTGGACTCTTCGAGCAGTTCGATCAGTTTTTTAACCTTGCGAATATCCATTGCTGGGCCCCGGTAGTGTTGAACAGTGAATAAATGTGCCTTGGCGCACCTTCAAGGGGCACGCCGAAGGGCGCAGTAAACCAAACGATAAAACGAACGAAAGGCGACACGTTAACGAACGTTACAGGCCTTTATGCCTGAAAACCGCCGCTAACGCCATTGGGAGCGGAGTTTGCCGAAAAACGCCGGCGTTGTCCAGCGTACGGCTCTCGATGGGGGCGGCCGCTGCGGCGCCAGGGGTCAGTACTGCTTGAAAACGAGGGCGTCAGGAGTACGACGGTTTGCATCAGGCGCTCGGTCTCGTGTCTAAAGCGCGTTTGAGTGAAGAAAGGTGCTCGGCAAGCGCTTTTGCATCGACTTCGCCTTGAATACGCGCCTGGCGAATTTCGCGGCCACCGTCGAAAAACAGCAGGCTCGGGGGGCCGAACAGATCGAAGGCCTCTAAAGCAGCGCGAGTGTTGGGCGTCGTCTGCGTAACGTCGACCTCGATCAGCGCCATGTCCTTGAGGGCGTCGATCACGCGTGGGTCGGGGTAGACATCGCGCTCCATCAGCTTGCAGGAGATACACCAGTCGGCGGTGAAGTGAACGAACGCGAGTCGTTCGTCGCTTCGTGCGAGTGCTTCGTTGAGTCCGTCGAGTCCCTCGACGCTCTCGAAGGCGCGCGCCTCAAGGCTTTGGCCAGGCGAGAACGATGAAGCAGCGTGATCCAGCGGGCGCAGCGGGTCACCGCCGCCGGCGGCGGCGCCCAGCACCAGCGCGCCACCCCACACCAGCAGCATCAGCCCCAGGGTTTGGCGCGCCCGCGCCCAGCCGTCGGCGGCGCGCGCAAGCGCCCCAAGCGTCAGGGCGGTGGAAATGGCCAGCGCCGCCCAGAGCAGCAGCGCCAGCGGTGGGGCGATCAAACGCTCGACCATCCAGATGGCCACCCCAAACAGCAATAGCCCAAACGCGGTCTTGACCCCGTTCATCCAGGCGCCGGAGCGCGGCAGAAGCGTCGTGCCGAAGGTACCGACCAGCAGTAGCGGAAGCCCCATGCCAAGCCCGAGGGTAAACAGCACCGCTGCGCCCATCAACGCGTCACCGGTACTCGAGATGAACACCAGCGCCCCGGCCAGCGGCGCGGTCACGCACGGCGATACCACCAGTACCGACAGCGCCCCGGCAAGCGCAAGCCCCATCGGCCCGCTTTGCTGCGCACGCGACTGCCAGCGCTCGACCCGGTGGGCGAGTTTGGGCGAAAGGCTCAGGTTGAACGCGCCCAGCATGGCGACCGCGAATAGAGAGAAAAGAGCAGCAAAGCCGATCAGCACCGGCGGCGACTGAAGCCTTGCCTGCAAATTGAGGCCAGCGCCGAAAAGCCCCATCAGTACGCCCACGAGCGCGTAGGTCATCGCCATGCCCAGCACATAGCTCAGCGAAAGCATAAAGGCGCGCGGCCGGCTCGGATTCTGGCCGACGATGATCGACGAGAGGATCGGCAGCATCGGCAGCACGCAGGGCGTGAAGGTCAGACCGATACCGGCCAAAAGGAAAAGACCGAGCGCCAGCGGCAGGCTCGCCTCGCTGATCAGCGCGCTAAAGTGCCCGTCCTCGCTTTGCACTGCGCCAAAATCCACCGGTGTATCGATGGGGGCGGCGGTGTCGCTTTCGGCGAGGGCATCGGCAAAGGCGGGGGGCGCGGTGGTTTGCGCCGCCTCGAGCGTGATCTGCTCCGGCGGATAACAAAGCCCCGCATCGGCGCAGCCCTGAAAGCGAAACTCGAGCGACATCGGCCCGTCATGCGCCTCGACCAGCGGCGCCTGGAACACTAACTGATGCCGGAACACCTGGGCTTCGCCCATAAACTCATCGGTGTGCGCTTCGCCCTGGGGAATCTGGAGCGATTCGAGGCCGTTGCCTTCAAGGTCAAGCTGATGGCGGTAAAGATAGTAGCCATCGGCGATGTCGACGCCGACGTAAACCCGCTCGCCGTCGTGCCAGGCCTGGCTTTCGAATGCCTCGAGTACCGGGAGAAAGTCGGACTGGCCGCTGCTGGAAAAAAACTGCGCCTGAGCACCCAGCGGGGCTATCAGCAAAAGAAGACAAAGTAAGCGTTTGATCGATAACACGGCGGCTTCCTGAAAACGTACCTGGCCAAAATAGCAGACCGGAGACGGTGAGCGTAGCGACTGCGGTGACGTGACGCGCCGATAGACGCTGGCACTTCAACGAAAGAAGCCGCCCGAAGGCGGCTTCTTTCACGGTGGACCAACGAGGGGTTACGCTTTCTCGTAGGCCGACACGGATTTTTCGATCGCCTTGCGCGCGGCCTCGACCCCTTCCCAGGACTCGACCTTGACCCATTTGCCTTTTTCGAGATCCTTGTAGTTTTCGAAAAAGTGGGCAATCTGCTGGCGAAGCAGTTCCGGCAGGTCAGTGACTTCCTGCACGTCGTCGTAAAGCGTGCTCAGTTTGGGATGCGGCACGCAGACGAGCTTGGCGTCTTCGCCGGCTTCGTCGGTCATGTTCAGGATGCCGACGGGGCGAGCGCGAATGATGCTGCCGGGCGCGACCGGATGCGGTGTGACGACCAGCGCGTCCAGCGGGTCGCCGTCGTCAGCCAAAGTGTGCGGAATGAAGCCGTAGTTGGCCGGGTAAAACATCGGCGTTGCCATGAAGCGGTCAACCAGCAGCGCGCCCATATCCTTGTCGATTTCGTACTTGATCGGCGCGTGGTTAGCCGGAATTTCGATTGCCACGTAAATATCGTTGGGCAGATCCTTTCCAGCGGGAATGTGGTCGAAGTTCATTTTCAATCCTTGGCTTTTGACGTGCGTGATTCAAGCGGTGGTTTAGTTGATGGTTTAAGCGATTGATGTCTTGCGTAATTGTGACGAATTATACGAACAAGCGCCGCTGATTACCAATTCAACGACGCTCGAACACCAAATTTCACGCCTCGATTAGACGTCGCTGCCGCCTTCGAGAAGGCAAGAGGGACGTTTGGCGATACCGAGAATCAATGGGGCATCGCAACCATAGCGCAGCGTGTATGATAGCGAACATCGAGGGAGCGCTCGGGGACGCGCCCGGTGCATTGGACGCGACGCCTTTTGTCGACGTACCTTAGTGATGTAGCACGTTAGGCCAAGGAGAATACAGTGGGGCACGCTCAGTTACTGATCAGCTACGGCCAGGCCTTCGTCGCCCCGGACCGGCGAAAGCACAGAAGCTCCATGTCGGTGAGCGTGCCCGACACTCCCTTGCTCAACCTCAAGGGTGCCTGCGCGGTGATCAGCGATTCGCTGTCGCGCAACACCATGGCCAAACAGGCCGGCGATCTGAGCGTGCGCGGCTTCATGGCCGACTACTACTCCACGCCCGAGCACTGGGATATCAAGACCTCGGCCACCCGGGTGATGCTGGCGCTCAATAGCTGGTGCTACAGCCAGAGCCAGCACGTCAAGGAGGGCAGCTTCGTCTCCTCGATGTCGGCAATGATCTTCAGAGGCGGTGAAGCCAATCTGTTTCATATGGGCGATACGCTGGTGTTTCGCCTGCGTGGGGCCGAGTTCGAGCAGCTTACCCGCGACCACGTCACCGACGTGGGCGGCTATCGCTACCCCTCCCGGGCGCTGGGCATGGATGGCAGCCTCGACATCGATTACAGCCTGGTCGAACTCAAGCAGGGCGACTTTTTCGTCTTCACCACGCAAGGCGTTCGCGGCACGCTCATGCCGTCGGACTACGTGCGCCTGATCCGTGAAAACGCCAGTGACCTGGACGCCGCCTGCGAGCGGTTGGCAAGCGAAGCCAGAGAGCGCGCCCAGGAGCGCGGCTACGGCGGGGATCAGTTCTGCTTTCAGATACTGCGCATCGACGAGCTGCCCGAAGAGACCGAGGACGACCCAGCGCTGATTTACGGCGATTTGCCGATTCCACCGGAGCTCTCCCCGGGGCAGCGCCTGGACGGGCTGGAAGTCGAGCGGGTTTTATCGCGCAACGCCCAGTCCCGCGTCTACCAGGTGCGCGACGTTCACTCTCAGCGCCAGATGGTCATGAAGGCGCCAAGCCCGGAACTTTCGCTGAGAAACGCCTACCTTGAGCATTTTCTGCTTCAGCAGTGGGTCGTGGAGCGGGTCAACTCGCCCTTCGTGGTACGGGTGATCGAGCCATCAAGGCCCAGACGCTACCTTTACTACCTGATGGCGTTTGTCGAAAGCGAAACGCTCAGAGAGTGGGCGGACCGCCACCCCCAGGCGAGCCTGAAACAGCGCCTGGATATCGCCAATCAGCTCGGTAAGGCGGTGCAGGCGCTACACCATCGCGACATCATTCATCAGCAAATTTCGCCGGACAACGTGCTGATCGATATCCACGGCAAGGTAGTGCTGGCGGACTTTAGCGCCTGCCACATGCGCGATATGGAAGGCCACCGTAACTCCGGCGAGCTGTTGCGCCAGGTGGGGTTCACCGAGCACACCGCCCCCGAGTACGCGCTTGGTGACAGCGTTGGAAGGCGAAGCGATCAGTATTCGCTGGCGTCCACCGTTTACTGGCTTTTGACCGGCGCGCTCCCCTATACGCTGACGCCGGACCGGCTTAGAAGCCACACCGATCTCGAGTCGCTTACCTACAAAAGCGCGCGCAGCGCCAACCCCGAGATTACCTCGGCGCTGGACGATGCGTTGCGCCGGGCGTTGGACCCGCAGCGGGCACTTCGCTTTCGCAAAATGTCGGAACTTCTGTACGCGCTTCGCGTACCGCTTGGCCGTGTGCCCCATGTCGAAATACGAAGCGAGCCCCGGCGTTTTTGGCAGGGCGTGGCAGGTATCCTGCTGCTGCTGCTCGTGCTCTCCTGGCTTTTACGCTAGCGTTTGGCGAGCACAAAAAAGCGGGGCGATGTAATCATCGCCCCGCTTTTTTATCGGCCGTCACCGGCGCAAGTCGATCGCGCTCAAAGGGTAAAGGTAGGCAGCTTTTGCTCGACCTTTGCAAGCTTCAATTTGGCGACCTTCGGCAGGCCGTTCTCGAACGGCGGGAAGTCCTCGCCCTGGATCAGCGGCGAGAGGTAGTCGCGGCAGGCCTGGGTGATGGCGAAGCCGTTGTCCGAGATGAAGTCCCGTGGCATGAACTTCTCCTGGTTGGCGATCTGCGACAGCGGCGCCGAGATTACGTCCCACTGATAAGGCGTTTGCGAGATACGGCGAATCGCCGGCATCATCGAGTTTTTGCCCGCCAGCGCCAGGCTTACGGCCTCGCGGCCCACGGCGTAGGCTTGCTCGACGTCGGTTTTGGAGGCCAGGTGACGCGCGGCGCGCTGCAGATAATCCGCGACCGCCCAGTGGTACTTGTAGCCCAGATCCTGCTTCACCATGCCGGCAAGCGTGGGCGCCACGCCGCCGAGCTGGCGGTGGCCGAAGGCGTCGGTGTTGCCGGCGTCCGCCAGGAAAGTACCGTCTTCGTAGCGCGCGCCTTCCGACACCACGATAACGCAGTAGCCGTACTTCTTGACGCTCTCATCGACGCGTGCCATGACGGCCTTGCGATCGAAGGCGATCTCCGGAAAGATCACCAGGTGCGGCGGCTCGCCTTCACCTTCACCGGCCAGCCCTCCGGAGGCGGCGATCCAGCCGGCGTGGCGGCCCATTACTTCCAGTACGAACACCTTGGTCGAGGTAGCGCACATGGAGGCGATATCCAGGGAGGCCTCTCGGGTGGAGGTGGCAATGTACTTGGCCACGCTACCAAAGCCCGGGCTGTTGTCAGTGATCGGCAGGTCGTTGTCCACGGTTTTAGGCACGTGGATAGCGGTGAGCGGGTAGCCAAGCTTTTCCGAAAGCTGGGAGACTTTCAGGCAGGTGTCGGCGCTGTCGCCGCCGCCGTTGTAGAAGAAGTAACGGATATCATGGGCCTTGAATACTTCGATCAGGCGCTCGTACTGGGCACGGTGAGTCTCGATATCCTTGAGTTTGTAGCGACACGAGCCAAACGCGCCGCCGGGCGTGTGGCGCAGTGCGGCGATGGCGTCGTCGCTCTCCTGAGTCACGTCGATCAGATCTTCGGTCAGCGCGCCGATGATGCCGTTATGACCGGCGTACACCTTGCCAATCTGGTCGGGCGCCTGGCGGCAGGCTTCGATCACGCCGCAGGCGCTTGCGTTGATGACGGCGGTGACGCCACCGGACTGGGCGTAGAAGGCGTTGTGCTGAGCCATGGAAACCTTTTAACTCCTGATCAAAAGAGAGCGTGGCCGGTCGTTTGAGCCCGGCCAATCGCATCGTAAACGGCGGGATTTTAGCGTAAAGCGCTCGGGACTGCATCAGGCCCAAGTATGGTTGGGCGAGTGCTTACTCCGCTGTATCCAGGTCCTGCTCCTGCTGAGCCAGCCGCCAGCCACCCAAATCCTTGTAGCGGTTGACCATGGTGCAAAAGAGCTCGGCGGTGCGTTCGGTATCGTAGCGCGCCGAGTGCGCGGCCTTGTTGTCGAACTCGATGCCCGCGGCGCGGCAGGCGCGGGCCAGCACCGTCTGCCCGTAAACGAAGCCCGCAAGCGTTGCGGTATCGAAGCTCGAAAAAGGGTGAAAGGGGCTTCTTTTGACATTGCAGCGAGCGGAGGCGGCGTTCAAAAAGCCGTGGTCGAAGGCGGCGTTGTGGCCGACCAGAATGGCGCGAGAGCAGTTGTGCGCCTTGACCGATTTGCGGATCGGCTTGAAAATTTCGCCGAGTGCGTCGGCCTCGGAGAGCGCGACCTGTTTTCTGAGCGGGTCGTCCAGGTTGATGCCAGTAAAATCGAGCGCGGACTGCTCGACGTTGGCGCCCTCAAAAGGCTGAATGTGATACGAGTAGGTATCATCGGGTAGCAGGTTGCCGTCGGAGTCCATCGTCAGCGTCACCGCGGCGATTTCAAGCAGCGCGTCGCGCTGGGCGTTGAAGCCGCCCGTTTCCAAATCGATGACGACCGGTAGATAACTGCGAAAACGCTGGGCCATCAGGTCGCGGGCTATTGCCTCGCTCATGCAGCTCTCCTTAAAAGCGAGTAGTCGGTAAAGAAGTCGTCGGTCGGGGATAGCGAAGGCGTTCGCTAACAGTGCCCTGATTCTAGCAGCTTTACCCTGGCGGCGTCGTTGACGGTGTTCCCGGCCCATTGAGAGCGCTATACTCTTGGTTTAACTCATTCGATAAAGTCCGACGTTAAAACGGGCTTTGCTAACCCCAAGGAGTCAAGAATGTCCGATGTCAAAAAGGTTGTGCTGGCGTATTCAGGCGGCCTGGACACATCCGTAATCGTCAAATGGTTGCAAGAGACCTATAACTGTGAGGTCGTGACCTTCACAGCCGACATCGGCCAGGGTGAGGAAGTCGAGCCGGCGCGCGCCAAGGCGCAGGCCCTCGGCGTCAAGGAAATCTACATCGAGGATCTGCGCGAAGAGTTCGTTCGCGACTACGTCTACCCGATGTTCCGCGCTAACACCATCTACGAAGGCGAGTACCTGCTGGGCACCTCCATTGCCCGCCCGTTGATCGCCAAGCGCCTCATCGAGATCGCCAACGAAACCGGTGCCGATGCGATCTCCCACGGCGCGACCGGCAAGGGCAACGACCAGGTACGCTTCGAGCTCGGCGGCTACGCCCTGAAGCCCGGCGTCAAGGTCATCGCGCCCTGGCGCGAGTGGAACCTTACTTCGCGCGAAAAGCTGATGGCTTATTGTGAAGAGCACAACATCCCGGTCGACTTCTCCAACAAGAAGAAGAAATCGCCGTACTCCATGGACGCCAACCTGCTACACATCTCCTACGAGGGCGGCATTCTGGAAGACCCCTGGGCGGAAGCCGAAGAAGACATGTGGCGCTGGAGCGTCTCGCCGGAAGAGGCGCCCGAGACCCCGACCTATATTGAGCTCACCTTCGAGAAGGGCGATATCGTCGCGATCGACGGAGAAGCCCTCAAGCCCCACGAAGTGCTCGAGAAGCTCAACAAGCTCGGCGGCGATAACGGCATCGGTCGTCTGGACATCGTCGAGAACCGCTACGTCGGTATGAAGTCACGTGGCTGCTACGAAACGCCTGGTGGCACCATCATGCTGCGCGCCCACCGCGCCATCGAGTCGCTGACGCTGGATCGCGAAGAGGCGCACCTGAAAGACCAGCTGATGCCGAAGTACGCCGAAGTGATCTACAACGGCTACTGGTGGAGCCCGGAGCGGCGCATGCTGCAGGCCGCCATCGACGAAACCCAGGGCAACGTGTCTGGCGTCGTGCGCATGAAGCTCTATAAAGGCAACGCCACCGTGGTGGGTCGTAAGTCCGAGCAGTCGCTGTTCGATGAGTCGATCGCCACGTTCGAAGACGATGCCGGCGCTTACGACCAAAAAGACGCCGAGGGCTTTATCAAGCTCAACGCGCTACGCCTGCGCATCGCCGCCGGCAAGGGCCGCAAGCAGAGCTGAGCCGCCCCGTGATGCACGCTTGATGTGAATAAAAACGGCCAGTCTGACTGGCCGTTTTCATATCAAGATGTTGTCGGTCAATCGATTTTGGAGAGCGTCATGTTCAAGAAACTACTATCGGCCCTGATGGGCGGGAGCGAGAAGCCCGCTGCCACATCCCGGGCTTCCGAACCGGTAATCTATTGCGACTTCGCGATCGTCTCCACACCGGACGCCCAGAGCGGGCAGTACCGGGTGAGCGGTACGATCAGCAAAACATTTGAGGATGGCCAAGCGCGTGAGCACCGCTTCGAGCGCTCGGACATGCTGCCGTCGCGCCAGGCCTGCGACGAAATGATGGTCACCAAGGCCAAGCGCTATATCGATGAGGTCGGAGAGGCGATGTTCGAGCCGGACCCGCGAGATAAAAGCTGACGGGTCGAGTCCTAATGCTGTCGGTATAACACGAGCGTATTGTCGATCAGTGATCGTGCGCGCGCGGCAGCGCTTAGTATCAATGAATCCGGCAGGCCTTCCAGTTTGATACCGCTTTCGGCTGATTCGACGTCGTTGAGCATCGCGCCGAAATGACCTTCTCGCGTGATCAGGGTGCGCCAAAAGCTGCCGCCGAGGTTGAGCTCTTTCATCAACGTGTCCAGATCGATATTCAGAATCACCGGCATGTGCGACAAGAGTCCGATGATAAACCCCTCTTCGTCATCCATGTGCCTGCTTTTCGCTACCTGCTCGCAGGCCAGTGCCTTGGTCAAGCCCTTGATCAGGTTGAGCTTGTTGGCCGGACTGTTATTGGCAAAAAGAATAATCGTCACCATCGTTCTAAGCTCGTTGACCCCCAGAAGCTGAATGCAATCACTCAACTTGTAGGAGGGCTTTGCAAGCGCGTGCCAAACCGAGTTGGCGCGTCTCAATACGGCTTCCACCAGGTAAGGGTCCTGCGCGACCAACGACCTGATCTCCTGCATATTGATTTCCGGCTTGTAGAGCTTGGCAATCAGGCGAAGCAGGTTGGCCTTTGGCGACGAGCGACGAACATAGCGAGTTTTTTGAGCGGTTGGCCGCTCATAAAAATAGCCCTGAAAAAGCGTCACTCCCAACGCCTTGAAATGCTCGAACTCCTCACGCGTTTCCACGCGCTCGGCCAGTAGCGTCAGTTTTTGTTGCTGAAGTGATTTGATCATCTCATGGGTGATATCGGATGAAATATCCAGCTTGACGATATCGCAGTATTCCAACAGCGATTGGTGATCTTCCTGTGTTTGAAAGTCGTCGATCGCCAGGGTGTAGCCTTGCGCTTTTAACCGCTCCAGCGCCTTTTTGACCTCCTGGGTCGGGCGCGTCGATTCAAGAATTTCCAGTACCACCTGATTGGCAGGCAAGGCGTGCAAGTCGGGGTTGAGCAGCCACTGCTCCGAGACGTTGACAAACAGTTTGCGCGCGCCACAAAGTTTTTTTAATCCAATTTCGTAAATTGCAACGGAGCAGGCGCGGGCGGTTGCCTTGACATCGTCATCGATACTGGCTGCGGTGGCATCAAAGTGGCCGCGATAAAGAAGCTCATCTGCGACATGGCGAAGTTGACCGTCAACGATGGGTTGCAGGGCAATCGTATAGTTTTTACTAGCCTCCGCGAGTGTGTCACTGTTCATTCGATGAGTGCATTCCGAGTTTGCAGGGAGTTGGAGCGTCAAATTAATTTATATTAATCTGGTTATAGTCACATCACTGTGCTTAAGAAAATAATGATTGCTTTAGTGTAAACGGCTTATGCCTAAAACGACAGTTGATGTGTGTCTACAAGCTGCCATCACGGCGGTCCAGAGCGCTGGCTTGAAAAGCCAATAGTTGATCGAGTGTGAGAATTTTGCGCGCCTTGAGACGCGGCAACATCGAAAGCCACAGTTCGGCGGTTAGCTGGGCGTCCCCCAAAGCGGTGTGGCGAGCCCCTGGAGGAATCGATAGACCATAGCGTTTTGCCTGGGATTCGAGATCGTGGCCGGGCAGAGCACTGTCCAGCGCTTTGGATATCAGCAGGGTATCCAGTATCGGATGGGAGAGACGCTTACCTGCCTGGCTCAGTGCGAGCAGATCGAACGAGGCGTTATGGGCCAAAAGCACCGCTTCGCGAGCGTAGGTTTCAAACGCTTCAAGTACCACGCTTGCGGCGGGAGCATCGCGCACGTCTTCATCGCGAATGCCGTGAATGGCCGTACTCGCGGCGGGGATAGCGCGCTTTGGGTTGATGTAGCGCTCAAACACGTCCCTTGCCAGCAGCCGGTTATTGACGATACGACAGGCGCCAAGACTCAATAGCGTATCGGCGCCGCGAAGGTCGAGCCCGGTCGTTTCGGTATCGAAGGCAACGATAGCCAGTTGATCCAGCGCGCGCTCGGAAAGCGGCGTTTGGGGCGGCGCCAGGCGGGCGATATCGAAGTCATGAAACTCGGGCCGTGAGGCAATATCGGGGTCTGGAGCGCTTTGGCGCGTCGAGCTTTTAAGCGATACGCAAAGGCGCGCGTGAACACCATCCGCGTCCTGTTCACTCCAAAGTTCGCTGCCATGGAGTCCAAGAATGTCGCCCACCGTGGGCGAAAGCGGAAGTGAGTCGATCACCGCGTTTCGCCACTGATTTAGTCGTGTCTGCTCGATGGCCCCCCCTTGCCAGATGAAAGCTAGCCAAACGCCTTTTTCCTCATGAACCAGCGAGCCCTCGAAGCGGCATTGAGGCAGTTGGCCGTGCAGCTGGGTCACCAGTAAATCGAAAAGCGCGATCAGCGACGGCGCGTGGCCCTTGAACCAGCCCGGTACCCCGATCGGCGTGATCAGTTTGAGCGAGGGATTTAACTGCTCATCCAGGGTATGCCAGAACGCGTTGGACCAGATCGAGCTCAGGCGCTCGTTGACCAACTCACTATGGTGCCAAAGCTCTCTGAGTGTGGAAAGTGACGACGCCGGCACGGTTTGCTCGAGCGAATCAAGCGTCAGCGTCAGGCGTTTTCTAACGCCCAGCTCGTTTTGCCAGACGCGCGTAACGTCCTTGAGTGTCACTAGAATCTCGCAAGGCGTAGAGGAAAGTCGGGTCAGGCTGACCGATATCGTCCGCTCAAAAGCGCTGGTCAGGACGTCGCGCGAAAAGGTGTCGTCCGCATCCATCGCTTCAACTAGCGCATTAAAACGTGCGGCCAGTACCGGGTCGGGCAGAAGGTGCTTGAGCTCCTTGCCCAGGCCCAAATTGAACGGCGAGGGGAAAAGCGCGCTGGCCGCCGGGTTGAAAAGTAGCAATCTGCCGTGCTGATCGAAAAGCAGTACGGGGGTTGGTAAACGCTCGATCAGGCCTTCCAACTCCTGACGGATTCGCGCGGCTTCTCGCGCTCCGTCTCGGTGGGCGTTCTTTAACCGTTCGCGGTCGTCTCTCCAGCGTCTGGCAATCTGACAAAGGTCCGGGCCCAGGCTTTCGAGCCAGCCGCCGGGAGCATCGATGGGTTTGTCCGGATGGGCGATCAGTTTACCCAGCTCCGCATGCAGCGTACGCAGCGGTTTGAAGAGATAACGCTCGAGCAGATACCCAACCGCCAGCAGCGTCGCTCCACCTGAAAGTGCGCAAAGCCACATTAAAAGCCTGGCAGCAGGCTCCAGCGCCAGGCGACTGTCGAGCCACGCTGCGAAAATGGCGCCGCCTGCGAGGCTTATGCCTCCCAGTAACAGCCAAAGGCCTACGAGCCATTGCGGCGTGGGCAGCCCTTTACGCATGGCGTTTACTCCTGGAAAGGCCAAACGCCCGGCGACGGGGTAGAGCCGTAACCGGAGTGTGCAACATCACGCCTTTTGAGTGGTTCGATATAGCGATAGGCCTCGATTCCCATCAGGGCTTTGAAAATGAAGTTTAAGTAGATAGGCGCCTTGCGCCTAGGCGACCTTGGTGCAAATCCGCCGGTGATTGCTTGAAAGCGGGGCGCATCGAGGATTGCTATAATCCCGCCTCTTTTAAAAGCGTTAGTCAATAGGACAGGGCATGCGGGTACTGCTACTCTCGGCGTACGAGGCGGTTAGCCACCGCTACTGGGCGGATCAATTGACGGCGCGGCTGGACGATATCGAGTGGGTGCGGCTAAGCCTTACGCCGCGTCATTTCGCGTGGCGTATTCGCGGCAATCCGCTGAGCTGGTGGCTCAGGGAGCACGCCACCTTGAGTCAGGCGTTTGACGTCGTACTCGCTACCTCGATGGTGGACCTGGCCACGCTCATCGGGCTTTTTCCGCACCTGGGGCAGGCGCGCAAGATCGTCTACTTCCACGAAAACCAGTTTGCCTATCCGAGTTCGAGCGCGCAGCGCCCGCCCGTCGAGGCGATGATGGTCAATCTCTACTCGGCGCTGGCCGCCGACGAGGTCGCGTTCAACACCGCCTTCAATCGTGATTCCTTCATCGACGGCGCGAAGGCGTTTCTAAAAAAGATGCCGGACAAACTCCCCGTTGCCGCGCCGCTGGAGGCGCTACGGCGTCGCGCACGTGTTCTCCCGGTACCGCTCGAGGCACGTCCAGGCGAGGCCGCTTCAGGTTCGTCTATCAATCGAATCATCTGGAACCACCGCTGGGAGTACGACAAGAACCCGCAGGATTTTTTTGAGGTGCTGTTCCAACTAAGCCAAGCAGGCGTCTCGTTTGAACTTGCCGTGGTGGGGCAGCGTTTTCGCGACGCCCCGGCGGTTTTTGATGAGGCTAGGGAGCGCCTTGGCGCGCATATCCACTGCTGGGGGCCGCTCGAATACCAACAATACCAGGCGCTTTTGGACGAAGGCGGCATCGTGGTATCGACCGCTTGGCACGAGTTTCAGGGGCTTGCCATCATGGAGGCCGCCCAGCGCGGCGCTCGCCCGCTGGTCCCCGCGCGGCTCTGCTTTCCCGAACTCTACCCTGCGGCGTTTTGTTACGACGGTACACGCGACGGACTTTTCGAGCGCCTGAAGGGGTGGCTGGAGGTTCCGGAAAGCCGACCACCAACGCTCGACCTTCAGACGTTCGAGTGGCCGCAGTGGCAGGCGCGCTACCGCGAATTAATTGTGGGGAAATGACCGGGGGCGGTCAGAGCTCGGTTTTCTCCTTGTATTCGCACAGATCCTCGATGAGGCAGCTGCCGCAGCGCGGCTTGCGGGCGATACAGGTGTAGCGGCCGTGCAGAATCAGCCAGTGGTGAGCGTCCTGCTTGAACGTGCGGGGCACGTGGCGCTCGAGCTTTTGCTCCACTTCCAGCACGTTCTTGCCCCTGGCGATGCCGGTGCGGTTGGAGACGCGAAAGATATGCGTGTCCACCGCGATGGTCGGCTCGCCGAAGGCGGTGTTGAGGATCACGTTGGCGGTCTTGCGCCCGACGCCGGGCAGCGCCTCCAGCGCCTCGCGGCTTTTGGGCACCTCGCCCTGATGGCGCTCAACGAGCAACTGACAGGTTTTCATCAGATTCTGCGCCTTGGTGTTGTAAAGGCCGATGGTCTTGATGTGCTCTTTGAGTCCTTCCAATCCAAGCGCCAGAATTTGCGGTGGCGTGTTGGCGATGGGGAAGAGTTTGGCCATCGCCTTGTTGACGCCAACGTCGGTCGCCTGGGCCGACAGGAGCACGGCGGTCAGAAGCTCGAAGGGCGTGCTCCAGTTGAGCTCGGTGGTCGGATGCGGGTTTTCCGCCTGAAGCCGGGAGAAGATCTCGGCACGTTTTTGAGCATTCATGGAGTCGTTTCCGAATCGAGCGCCGCGCGGGCCGAATCGACCACCTGCTGGGCCTTATCGAGCTGCTCTTCGACCTGGCGCACCGCCGCGCTATCCTGCTGGCGCTTGGCGTGAGCGAGCTGCTGGCGCACGTGGCGAAGCGACTGCTCGGCGGCCTTGAGCGCCAGCCGCTTCTGGTGGCGGCGCGTGGCGTTGGGCTCGGTCGTCGTGGCGGGCGCGACGCCGGAAAGGCGTTCAAGCGTGGTGTCGAGCTCGTCCAGTTTCTGGCGCTGCGCCGCTAGCTGATCGGCTACGACCTGGCGCTGAGCGTCATCCTGCTCGGCGGCCAGCTTGCGCTCGAGGCGCTTGAGCGCCGCCGCCTGGCGGGCGCGACTGGCACGCAGGGCGCTTGGCGAGAGCTCGGGCGCTTGCGGGGCGGCCACAGCGGGCGGGCTGGCGGCGTGACGTTTGGCGCGGCGCTGCGCTTTGGCCTCGGCCTCGGCGGCCAGGCGCTGGTTGCGCGCAATAAAGCGCGAGCGCCCCTTGAGGGCGCGCTGCTCCAGGTAATCGGTTTGCTCGTCGGGTGTGGACGCCGCCTGCCACTGCGGATGGGGTATCAGTTCGATGCAGTCGACCGGGCAGGGCGCGACGCACAGCTCGCAGCCGGTGCATTCGCTCTCGATCACGGTATGCATCTGTTTGGCCGCGCCGAGAATGGCATCCACCGGGCAGGCCTGGATGCACTTGGTGCAGCCGATACACTCGGCCTCGCGAATCACCGCCAGCAGCGGGGGCTGGGGCGGCTCGGCCAGCGCAATGACCGGGCGACCGGTCAGCCCGGCCAGCCGCTTGAGCGTTTCATCGCCGCCGGGCGGGCAGCGGTTAATGGCTTCGCCCTGGACAATCGCCTCGGCGTAGGGGCGACAGCCGTCATGTCCGCACTTGGTGCACTGGGTTTGCGGAAGCTCGGCGTCGATGGCATCGATTAACTGCGTGGCGAGCACGTTACATCACCCGCTGGCCCGGTTTGGCGCCGCTATCCGGTGACATCAGGTAGATGCCCTCATTATCGCCTGCTGCCAGCACCATGCCCTCGGACATGCCAAAGCGCATCTTGCGCGGGGCCAGGTTCGCGACCATCACGGTCAGCCGACCCTCGAGCGCCTCCGGCGAGTAGGCGCTGCGAATGCCGGAGAAGACGTTGCGGGTTTCGCCGCCCAAATCCAGCGTGAGCTGCAACAGCTTGTCCGCGCCTTCGACGTACTGCGCCTTGGCGATCCGCGCGATGCGCAAATCGACCTTGGCGAAGTCGTCGAAACCGATCTCATCGGCGATCGGCTCTTCCGCCAGCGGCCCCTTGGGTGTTTCCTTGAGTTTCTGCTCTTCCACCAGGTCCTCCTTCGATGCCTCGATCATGGCGTCGATTTTGTCGCGCTCGATGCGCGTCATCAGCGGCTTGAATTTCTCGATGGCGTGATCGGTCAGTACGGCCGTGCGGCTTTGCCAGTCAAGGCGCTCGAGCTTGAGAAAGCGCTGCGCTTCAACGGCCATGGCGGGCACGACCGGCGCCAGGTACACCATCAGTTGACGGAACAGGTTGATACCCACGGAGCAGATATCCAGCACCTCCTGCTCGCGGCCTTCCTCCTTGGCCAATGCCCAGGGCGCTTTGTCGGCGATGTAGGTGTTGGCCTCGTCGGCGAGCTCCATGATTTTACGCATGGCGCGGCCGAACTCGCGCGCTTCGAAATCCTGAGCGATGTCGTCGCCGGCATCGATAAAGCGCTGTACGAGCGTCGGCTCGGCGCAGTCTGCGGAAAGCGTGCCGCCGCCGAGCTTTTTGACGAAGCCCGCGCAGCGGCTGGCGATGTTGACCACCTTGCCGACCAGATCGGAGTTGACCCGGGCGGTGAAGTCGTCGAGATTCAAATCCAGATCGTCGACGCCGGCGCTGAGCTTGGCGGCGAAGTAGTAGCGCAGATACTCCGGGTTCAGGTGCTCGGCGTAGGTGGCAGCCTTGATGAAGGTGCCCCGCGACTTCGACATCTTGGCGCCGTCGACGGTCAAAAAGCCGTGGCAGTTCACCGCGGTGGGGGTGCGCATATCCGCCCCGTGGAGCATCGCCGGCCAGAACAGGGCGTGGAAGTAGACGATGTCCTTGCCGATGAAGTGGTAGACCTCGGCCTCGGAGTCCCTTTCCCAGAAGCTATCGAAATCGATGCCTTCGCGTTCGCACAGGTTCTTGAAGCTGGCCAGGTAGCCGATCGGCGCGTCGAGCCATACGTAGAAGTACTTGCCCGGCGCATCGGGAATCTCGAAGCCGAAGTAGGGGGCGTCGCGGGAGATGTCCCACTCGTTGAAGCCGGATTCGAACCACTCCATCAGCTTGTTGCGAATCTGCGGCTGCACGTGGCCGTCACTGATCCACGCCTGCAAAAACTCGCTGAACTCGGGCAGCTTGAAGAAGTAGTGGGTGGAGCTTTTCACTTCTGGCGTCGCACCCGAGATCGCCGATACCGGGTCGATCAGCTCCGCCGGCGTGTAGGTCGCGCCGCACTTTTCGCAGTTGTCGCCGTACTGGTCGTCGGCCTTGCACTTCGGGCAGGTGCCCTTGATGAAGCGGTCCGCGAGAAACAGGCCCTTGACCGGGTCGAACATCTGCTCGATGTCACGGGTGGCGATATGGCCCTTGTCGCGCAGGCGGGTGTAGATCTGCTCGCTGAAGTAGCGGTTCTCTTCCGAGTGGGTGGAGTGGTAGTTATCGAAACCCACGCCGAATTTGGCGAAGTCCGCCTGGTGGGCGTTCGACACTCGCTCGATCAGCGCCTCGGGGGTGATGCCTTCCTGCTCGGCGCGCAGCATGATCGCGGTGCCGTGGGCGTCATCGGCGCACACGTAGAAGCAGCGCTGGCCCCGGCTCTTTTGAAAGCGCACCCAGATGTCGGTTTGAATGTACTCGAGCAGGTGGCCAAGGTGAATGTCACCGTTGGCGTAGGGGAGAGCGCTGGTCACCAGAATGTTGCGCGGGGCAGTGTTTGACATGGTTCGTGGACGTTCCAATTAGCCTGTAACAAATAAAGACGGCGAAGAGGGCGCTTTGCCGATACTTCGCCGATAACGGGGCACTCAAAAAGCCGCAGGTCGCGGCACGTTGGGCCGCGCTGGTCAGCAGGGGTTCAGTAGAGCGCCTGCTCCTCTTGTACCACTTCCTTTAAAAGCTCTAGAAAAAGCTTGTCCGCCTCAGAGTGCTCGGCGGGGTCTTCGGGAATATGGACGCTGGTGGTGCCCGATATCTCGTTGGCGATACGCGCCATGACCGCCGGGCTCGAGCCTTCGGCGAACTCCTGGCGCGCCACGTTCAGCGACTGCGTGAGAATTTCCGGGTCCTGTAAAAGCTTACGTATGAAGCCGCGCAGCTCGTTGATCACGCGGGTTTTCTGAATTTCGGATGCGGACATGATGCGCTCCTTATCGCCTTGTCATCACAAGGCCTTGACCATTTCGAATATGCCTTGACCATAGCACTTTTTGCCACGCGCGGCATGAGGCACGCGCTGCGGCTAGACGCGCAGCCGCCCGGCCTTGTGTTTGACCGGGTTGGCGTACTGAGCCAGCCAATAGGGTTTTAGCTCATCGGAAACCGAGGCCAGCCGCTCGTTGAACCTTGCGCGATCATCGCGGCTGATGGCGCTGCGGGCGATCAGCTCCGGCGCCTCTCCCAGCGCCTCGAGGGCCAAATAGTGGCTCGGGAACAGCCGGTAGCCGCCGATCACCTGGCGGTCGATCTCGGCGGCGACTTCGTCCGGGGTCGCCATGTCCGCGCCGATCGGCTGACCAAAGCGCAGCTGCACGCGCCCCTTGGTGCCGGTGATGCCGGCAACGATCGAGCGGATGTCCTCGAACTCGGTCTTTGAATAGCTGCCCTTGTTAGCGATGTCGAAAAGCTCTTGGGCTTTTTGCACGTCGCAAGGGTCGTACTCATAGCTGATCGACACCGGCACCAGCTTGAGCTCGGCGATCGCATCGCCGAAAACGAACTCGCCGGCGTCGCCACGGCGCGCCATGGTGAGCATCTTGACGATCGCCGGATCGGTGCGATCGATACCGTTCTTGGCACGCCCTTCGCGCTGGGCCATCCAGATCGAGTGGTTGTCCGTGGTGATCGAGTGGCGAATGTAGCCCGATAGCTGTTGGTAGGCCGCCAGCATCGCGCGTTTGCCGCGGGCGCTTCGGGGCACGATGAAGCTCTTGTTGAGCCGCATGAGATCGGTGACGTAGGGCTTTTTCAACAGATTGTCACCGATAGCGATACGCACCGTGTCGCGTCCGGCCTGGTAGAGCGCGTAGTTGACGAAGGCCGGGTCGAGCGAGATGTCGCGGTGGTTACCGATGAACAGATAGGCGCTGTCGTCGTCGAGCTTCTCGAGCCCCGTGACTTCGAAGGCATCGGTGGTGGTGCGTATCATGCGTTCCATGTAGCTTGCGATACGCATTTGGAAATCATACACCGAAGCGACGTTATCGACCTCGCGGCGCACGGCGCGCCCGGCGAGTAGGCGTGCCACCCCGGGGGCCCACTTGGCCAATCGGGGCAGCTTGAACCGGGTCAACGCGTCCAGAAGCTCGCTGTCGTGAGAGAGCCGCGACAGCACGTCGTGCACCTCGTGATCCATGTAAGGGCGAATGTCGGCCCAGGGATCATCGGTCGAGGCGTTGGGGGCGTGGAGTTGGTCAGTCATGCGATCCGTTTATTAGAGTGAGCCAAATCGAGAAGCGTTGGACAGCGGCGCGCGCCGTTCAACTCGCATCAAGCGCTTTGCGGGGCGTCCGGCTCTTTTTTCGCCTCGCCGCCAAGCCACTCGAGCAGCCTGGGAATGTCCTGAGAAAGCGACTGCGCCATCAGGATGAAATCGGTTTCGAGTCGCGCCAGGGCGTCGTCGCCATCATCGGCGTGATCGGCCTCTTCGATCAGCGCGTCGCCAAAGCGCAGCGACTTCAGCGCCAGATCGTCGTGAAGCACTAAATTCAGCCGACCTTCGAGCCCGAGAGCGAGCTTGCTCGCCTGGCGGCCGCTCTCCAACAGCTGCTGGATCTCGTCGCTGTCGAGGTCGACCTGGCGGGCGCGCAGTACGCCGTCGTCGCCCTTGGCCTTGAGCTCGACCTGATCACCGAGCTGCATGTCCGCCGGGCGGCTGGCGGCGTCGCCAAGCCAGGCCGTCATCGCGCGAATCGGCAGCGTTTCGGAGCTTACGGGAGTGACCTTGAGGCTACCCAGGCTCTCGCGCAGTAGATCGAGAATCTCTTCGCAGCGGGTGCGCGAGCTGGCGTTGATGCCGATCAGATTGGTTTTCGTGTCCCACCATAGATCTACCTTTTGGCTGCGCACGAACGCGCGCGGCATCAGCTCTTCGGTGATCTGCTCCTTGAGTGCGGTCTTCTCCTTTCGGGAAACCTTGCGCGCCTCCTGGGCTTCGATATCGGCGACCTTGTCATCGAGCTCCTCCTTGACGACCGAGGCAGGCAGAAGACGCTCCTGGCGCAATACCGACAACAGGCGGTGACCTTGAATTTCGTGCAGAAGCTGACCGCTTCCCAAACGACCTGCCGGCGCTGTCCACCCGAGCCGGCGAGCATCCGAGCCGCCCAGCGGCCTCGATGCTAAAGGCTCCAGAGCGCGCTCGAGTGCCGCGGCATCCGGTGCTACCTCGCCGTGCAGACGATACAAGTGCAGGTGTTTAAACCACATATCACCAATCCTATCCAAAAGGGGGCACATTATGGCGAAACGCCGACGCGACTGCCAGCCTCACGCATGCACCGGGTTTTATTGCCTACGTTTCAAACTTGTGTTTGATTGCGTAAGCGGTCGTTAGACGGATAATTATTCTTCTTCGGGGCGCCTGCCAAAAGCGAAATGCGCGTTTTTTACATCGAATAAGGAGTCAGTATGTCATCTTTGATCAATCGAGTCGGCCTTCGCGTTCGGGGTTATCACCTGGATGGCTATGGGCACGTCAACAATGCGCGCTATCTCGAGTTCATGGAGGAGGGGCGCTGGTCCTACTTCGATCAGCACGCGCGGCTCGTAAGCGAAATGCACGATTCCGGGCGCGCTTTCGTCGTGGTCAATTTGAACATCGATTACAAACGCGCCGCGGTGCAAAACGATGACCTCACCGTAATGACTGGCTTGATCGAGGTCGGCGAGCGCAGCGCGCTTTGCCATCACCGCATTTTGCGTGCCGACGGCAAGGTGGTGGCTCAAGCGGACCTGACGTTCGTGCTGATGGACATGAATGCCGGCCGAGCCAGCACGATCGACGGCGAAATTCTCGAGACGATGAAGCGCATTCGAGTGGCCAAAACCGAGTTCGCCCTTTAAGTCGCCCACTCGCTTTCATTTTTTGCGATTTTAGGGGCTAGACTCTTACTATCCCGCCGCCCCAGAGCGCCGGGATACCAGGCCAAGCGCAGCGGGCGATGGCTGCGCCTTGACAACACTCTCGATGGGAAAGGGCATTCGCTATGAGCGATGACAAGGAAGCGATCTACAAGGAGTTTCGAGAGGCCGTCAACATGGCGCCCAAGGAGCTCGAGGAGTGGCTTGAGACCGACGAGTCCAAATCCGTGGGGGATAGTGACGGCGGTGAGTCGACCGGGCACAAGTCGGGGCGGCGTATCGTCGAGATCAAGCGCAAGAACAAGGACGAGCTGACCGATAGCGACTATAGCCATATGAAGAAGGTGAACCAGTACGTGGCGCGTCATCTCAAGCAACCGCCAAAGAAAGAGGACAAGAAGACCTCGCGCTGGCGCTACTCGTTAATGAACTGGGGACACGATCCGCTGAAATAATCGGCGAACGCCTCTCGGGTTTTACCCGCGGCCGAGCACTGCCTTTGGCCGCTTTTAACACGCTCGATTCAGACTCGGCGCGTCTGAGTGTCCCGCCACGCGCTTTTTTCACGACCCCTTGGGGGCCTACTGTTCTTTCAGGTCAACGCTTTGGCGTGCTCTCTGACTGCCCATGATGCTCACACAGTGGTATGATACATGCGACTATGTTCGCCTCTGATAGGCCGTTCAAGCGGCCTTCAAGCGCTTTCAACTCTCGCAGTGCCAATGCAGTGCAAAGGATCTGACTTTCATGGGTGACATCGCCAGAGAAATATTGCCCGTCAATATCGAAGACGAGCTAAAACAGTCGTACCTCGACTACGCGATGAGCGTCATCATCGGCCGCGCGCTACCCGACGTGCGCGACGGTTTGAAGCCGGTGCATCGCCGCGTGCTGTTCGCCATGCACGAGCTGAGCAACGACTGGAACAAACCGTACAAGAAGTCGGCGCGTGTGGTCGGCGATGTCATCGGTAAATACCACCCTCACGGCGACAGCGCGGTTTACGACACCATCGTTCGCATGGCGCAGCACTTCTCGATGCGCCATGTGCTGGTCGACGGCCAGGGTAACTTCGGCTCGATCGACGGCGACAACGCCGCTGCCATGCGTTACACCGAGGTGCGCATGGCGCGCCTGGCCCACGAATTGCTGGCGGATCTGGAAAAGGATACCGTCGACTGGGTCGATAACTACGACGGCACCGAGCGAATCCCCGAGGTATTGCCGACGCGCGTACCGAATCTACTGATCAACGGCTCCTCGGGTATCGCCGTGGGTATGGCGACCAACATCCCGCCGCATAACATGCGCGAAGTGATCGACGGCTGTCTGGCGCTGATCGACGACTACACGCTGACCATCGACGATCTGATGCAGTACATCCCGGGGCCGGATTTCCCCACTGCGGGCATCATCAACGGCCGCGCGGGGATTCTGGACGCCTACCGCACCGGGCGTGGGCGCATCTACGTGCGCGCGCTGCACACCATCGAGCACGATGACAAGAGCGGCCGCGATCACATCATCATCACCGAGCTGCCCTATCAGGTGAACAAGGCGCGGCTGATCGAGAAGATCGCCGAGCTGGTGAAAGAGAAGCGCATCGAAGGCATCGCCGAGCTTCGCGACGAGTCCGACAAGGAAGGGCTTCGCGTGGTCATCGAGATCAAGCGCGGCGAATCCGGCGAGGTGGTGGTCAACAACCTCTTCGCCCAGACTCAGCTTCAAAACGTTTTTGGCATCAACATGGTGGCACTGGAGAACGGCCAGCCGCGCACGCTGAATCTGAAGGAGATGCTCGAGGCGTTCATTCGCCACCGCCGCGAAGTCGTCACACGGCGCACGCTGTTCGAGCTCAAGAAGGCGCGCGAGCGTGGCCATATTCTCGAAGGCCTGACCGTTGCGATCTCCAACATCGATGAGGTGATCGAGCTCATCAAGGCCTCGCCCAACGCCGCCGAGGCGAAGGAGAAGCTGCTCGAACAGGTGTGGCAGCCAGGTCAGGTCACGGCGATGCTCGAACGCGCCGGGGCGACCTCCTGCAAGCCCGAGGATCTCGACGAAGGCTTTGGCCTCAATACGCTGGCCACGGAGTATCGGCTATCGCCGGCTCAGGCCCAGGCGATTCTGGAGCTGCGCCTGCACCGTTTGACGGGGCTTGAAACCGAAAAACTTCTCGACGAGTACCTGGCGATTCTTCAGCGCATTGCCGAGCTGACCGAGATTCTGGCCTCGCCGGATCGTTTGATGGAAGTCATCCGTGAAGAGCTTCACGCGGTGCGCGACCAGTTCGGCGACGACCGCCGTACCGAGATCCAGGCAAGCCACCTCGACCTCTCCATGGAGGACTTGATCGCCGAAGAGGACATGGTCGTCACCGTGTCGCGCTCCGGCTACGCCAAGACCCAGCCGCTGTCCGACTACCAGGCCCAGCGCCGTGGTGGTCGCGGCAAGTCCGCGACCTCGATGAAGGACGAGGACGTCATCGAGCACCTGCTCGTCGCCTCGACCCACGACACCGTGCTCTTGTTTTCCAACCGCGGCAAGGTGTACTGGCTCAAGGTGTACGAAATGCCCAATGCCAGCCGTGGCTCACGCGGCAAGCCGCTGGTCAACATGCTGCCGCTCGACGAAGGCGAGGCGATCAACGCGATTTTGCCGGTGCGCGACTACGACCCGGAGCACTACATCTTCTTCGCCACCGCCAAGGGCACCGTCAAGCGCACGAGCCTCGAGCAGTTCTCGCGGCCACGCTCGGTGGGCCTGATCGCCATCGACCTCGAAGAGGATGACCGCCTGGTGGGCGCGGCGATCACGTCGGGCACCGATCACGCCATGCTACTCTCGTCCAACGGCAAGGCGATCCGCTTCGAAGAGGGTAACGTGCGCGCTATGGGCCGCACCGCCCGCGGCGTTCGCGGCATGCGCCTGCTCGACGACGCGGAAGTGATCAGCCTGATCATTCCCAAGAGCCAGCAGATCGACCAGGAAAACGACGGCGACGATGAATCGGCGGCACCCGAAGCGGCCGCCGAGACGCCGATCGAAGAGGGGCAGATCTACATTCTGACTGCCAGCGAGAAAGGCTACGGCAAGCGTACGCGTCTTCAGGAGTTCCCGCTCAGGGGGCGCGGCGGTCAGGGCGTGATCGCGATGCAGACCAGCGAGCGCAACGGCGCGCTGGTGGCGGCCATGCAGGTGTATGACGCCGACGAAATGATGCTGATCACCGACCGCGGCACGCTGGTGCGCACGCGAGTCGAGGAGGTCTCCACCACCTCGCGCAACACCCAGGGCGTGATGCTGATTCGCTTGGGCAAGGAAGAACAGCTCGTTAAAACCGTGCGCGTCGATGAGCCTGAGGAGGTGCTGGTCGACGAAGCGGAGGCGCTCGAGGCTGACGCCAGCACCGCCGAGAACGCCGGCGACAATCAGGGTGAGCAAGAGCAAGGTAGCGCCGATGACACGTCACTATAACTTCTGCGCAGGGCCTGCGGCCCTGCCTACCGCCGTTCTGGAGCGCGCTCAGCGTGAGATGCTCGACTACCAGGGGCGCGGCCTCTCGGTGATGGAAATGAGCCA
Source organism: Halomonas sp. PAMB 3264 (assembly GCF_031954245.1). Lineage (NCBI taxonomy): Bacteria > Pseudomonadati > Pseudomonadota > Gammaproteobacteria > Oceanospirillales > Halomonadaceae > Halomonas > Halomonas sp. PAMB 3264. The sequence continues at coordinate 1,871,691 of NZ_CP134866.1, read as the reverse complement.
TCGAAGCGACGAGTTCATCGCAATCGCCAGGCAGGCGGAAGCGGATCTTCGCGAGCTGATGGCCATTCCCGATAACTACCGGGTGCTGTTCCTGCAGGGGGGGGCGAGCATGCAGTTCGCCATGCTCCCCATGAACCTGCTCGGGCGAGGCGGCAGCGCCAACTTCATTCAGACCGGTATCTGGGGCAAGAAGGCGCTCACCGAGGCCAAACGGTTAGGGTTCGATTGCCACGTAGCGGGTGAGAGCGAATCCAACGGCCATACCGAAGTGCCGCCGCTTTCAAGCCTCTCAATAAGCGACGCCGCCGCTTACCTGCACTATACCGCCAATGAAACCATCGGCGGGCTCGAGTTCGACTATGTCCCAACGATTGCGCGCGCCGACGGCGTTGACGTGCCGCTCGTGTGCGACATGTCCTCCAGCATTTTGTCCGGGCCGACCAACGTGGCCGACTTCGGCATCATCTACGCCGGCGCCCAGAAGAACATCGGCCCGGCGGGGCTGACGCTGGTCATCGTGCGCGAGGATCTCGCCGGTCACGCCGTGGCGAAGACGCCGACGCTGTTCGACTATCAGGCGCTGGCCGAGGCCGAGTCGATGGTCAACACGCCGCCGACCTACGCCTGGTATCTGTCGGGGCTGGTGTTCGACTGGCTCAAGAACGACATGGGCGGTTTAAACGCCATGGATGCGCTGAACCAGCGCAAGGCCGACAAGCTCTACCGCGCCATCGATGAAAGCGGCTTTTATTCCAACCCGATCGCCAAACATAACCGTTCGCGCATGAACGTGCCGTTCGTACTGGCCGATAGCGCCCTGGACAAGGCGTTTTTGAGCGAGGCGGAGGCGGCGGGGCTTTTGAACCTGAAGGGCCACCGCAGTGTCGGCGGCATGCGCGCAAGTCTTTATAACGCCGTGCCCGAAGCCGCGGTGGACGCGCTGATTGCCTTCATGCACGATTTCGAACAACGAAAAGGCTAACCCCATGTCAGATACGCCAATCAATTTGGGTGAACTTCGCCAGCGCATCGACCAGCTCGATGAGGATATCGTGCGTCTTATCAGCGAGCGCGCCCGCTGCGCTCAGCAGGTCGCCCGCGTGAAGCTTGCCGACGATGAGAACGCGGTATTTTACCGGCCCGAGCGCGAAGCCCAGGTGCTGCGCCGGATCATGTCGCTCAACGAAGGGCCGCTGGACGACGAAGAGATGGCGCGGCTGTTTCGTGAAATCATGTCGGCGTGTCTGGCGCTGGAGAAGCCCATCAAGGTGGCGTATCTCGGACCAGAAGGCACCTTTACCCAGCAGGCGGCGCTCAAGCATTTTGGCGACAGCGCCGTGAGTCTGCCGATGGCGGCCATCGATGAAGTCTTTCGCGAGGTCGAGGCGGGCGCCGTCAACTATGGAGTCGTGCCGGTCGAGAACTCCACCGAAGGCGTGGTCAATCACACCCTGGATACCTTCATCGATTCGTCGATCAAGATCTGCGGCGAAGTCGTCCTGCGTATTCATCACCACCTGCTGGTCAGCGAGAACACTCGCCGCGACAAGGTCACGCGAATTTATTCGCATCCGCAATCCTTTGGCCAGTGCCGCAAATGGCTCGACGCCCACTTCCCCCACGCCGAACGGGTGCCGGTGGCCTCCAATGCCGAGGCGGCGAAGCTGGTCAAGACCGAGTGGCACAGCGCGGCGATCGCCGGCGACATGGCGGCCAAACTCTACGGGCTGACCCATATTGCAGAAAAGATAGAGGACCGGCCGGATAACTCTACCCGCTTTTTGATCATCGGCAGCGAAGGCGTACCGAGCTGCGGCGAAGACAAAACCTCGGTCGTGGTGGCCATGCGCAACCAGCCCGGCGCGCTTCACGATCTGCTCGAGCCGTTTCACCGTCACGGTATCGATCTTACCCGCATCGAAACGCGCCCCTCACGCACCGGCGCCTGGAACTATGTGTTCTTCATCGACTTCAAGGGCCACACCGACGAGCCCGAAGTGGCGTCGGTACTCGAAGAGGTCAGCCGCGGCGCGCTCGAGCTGCGCGTACTGGGTTCCTACCCCCAGGGTGTCATGTGACAAAGCGGCTCTCTTCGATGAGCGTTGCAGGCGTGTGTCATGAGCCGCGCATTCTCATCGTCGGGCTTGGCCTGATGGGCGGCTCGCTCGCCGCTGCGCTCAAGAGCAGGGGCTTCGAAGGCGAGATTCTGGCCTGCGACCCGGACGAAGGCGAGATCGCGCTCGGCGTCGAAATGGGGCTGATCGACAGCGGTGGCCGTGAGCTCGAAGCGCTGCTGGATGGCGTTTCGCTGGTGGTGCTGGCGGTGCCGGTGCTGGCGATGGAGCCGGTGCTGGAACGTCTCAAGGCGGGGCTCGAGCGTGCGGCGGCCAACGCCGTCGTGACCGATGTCGGCAGCACCAAGGGCGTGATTCGTGACTGCGTCGAGCGCGTGTTCGGTGAGCTTCCCACCAATGTCGTGCTGGGGCATCCGATCGCCGGCTCGGAGAAAAGCGGCGTGGCCGCTGCCAACCCGGCGCTCTACATCGACCACAAGGTGATTTTGACGCCAGAGCCCGACACCGATCCCGTGGCGCTGGGCCGAGTGTACGCGCTTTGGCAAGCCTGCGGCGCCGAGGTGCTGGAGATGAGCGTCGAGCGTCACGACCAGGTGCTGGCGCGCACCAGCCACCTGCCGCACCTGCTGGCGTTCTCGCTGGTGGATACGCTGGCACGTCAGGACCAGCGCCTCGATATCTTTCGCTACGCCGCTGGCGGTTTTCGCGATTTCACGCGGATCGCCGGCAGCGACCCGGTCATGTGGCGCGACATCTTCATTGCCAACCGCGAGGCGGTGCTGGCGTCGCTCGATGACTTCGAGGCGGGCCTGAAAACGCTTAGAACGTCCATCGAGCGCGGCGATAGCGACGCGTTGATCGCCACCTTCGATCGAGCCAGCCATGCGCGGCGCTACTTTGGAACCTTACTCAGTCAAACAAGCTATCAGGCGGAATACCATATGCACTCTCATGCGCGCGTTACCTACCGTGTCAAGCCCGGCGGCCAGGCCCAGGGGCGCCTGCGGGTGCCCGGCGACAAATCGATGTCGCACCGCTCCATCATGCTGGGGGCGCTTGCCGAAGGCGTAACCGAGGTCAAGGGCTTTCTCGAAGGCGAGGACAGTCTGGCCACGCTCCAGGCGTTTCGCGAAATGGGGGTAGCCATCGAAGGCCCGCACCAGGGGCGTGTGATCATTCACGGCGTGGGCCTGCACGGGCTCAAGGCGCCGGCGGGGCCCCTGTACGTCGGTAACTCCGGCACTGCCATGCGCCTGTTTGCCGGGCTTTTGGCCGGGCAGGATTTTGATAGCGAACTCACTGGCGACGAATCGCTGACCAAGCGCCCGATGGGCCGCGTGGCGGACCCGTTGAGAGCGATGGGGGCCACCGTCGAGACCGCCGACGGCGGGCGCCCGCCGCTCGTCATCAAGGGCGGCGCGGCGCTCAAGGGGATCCATTACGATATGCCGATGGCCAGCGCCCAGGTGAAGTCGTGCCTGCTGCTCGCCGGGCTTTACGCCGAAGGCGAAACCCGCGTGCGCGAACCCGCGCCGACCCGCGATCATACCGAGCGCATGCTCAATGGCTTTGGCTACCCGGTTCACCGCGAAGGCGATACGTGCTGGCTGGAAGGCGGCCACGGCCTGACCGCCGGGCCCATTGACGTGCCCTCGGATATCTCTTCGGCGACCTTCTTTTTGGTGGCCGCAGCGATCACCCCGGGGTCGGATATTACCCTCGAGCACGTGGGCATGAATCCGACGCGCATCGGCGTGATCAATATTCTAACGCTGATGGGGGCGAATCTTGCGTTCGAGAACGAGCGCGAGGTAGGCGGCGAGCCGGTGGCGGATATTCGTATTCGCTACGCGCCTCTGACGGGCATCGATATTCCGGTCGAGCAGGTGCCGCTGGCCATCGACGAATTTCCGGCGCTGTTCATTGCCGCCGCCAACGCCCAAGGCACTACGCGCCTGCGCGAGGCGGAAGAGCTTCGCGTCAAGGAGTCGGACCGGCTGCAGGCCATGGCCGACGGTCTTGCGATTCTGGGTATCGAGCACACGATGCTCAATGACGGTATCGATATCGTGGGCGCTCAGCAGGATGATTCACCGGCGCCCAACTACACCGGTGGCAACGTCGATAGTCTGGGCGATCACCGTATTGCCATGGCCTTTGCGGTGGCGGCGCTGCGCGCCTCCAGCGAAATCACGATCGACGACTGCGCCAATGTGGCGACCTCCTTCCCGGGCTTTCTAGGGCTTCTCGAGCGTATCGGCATGAGTGCCGAGGAGGTGCGCCAGTGAATGTCGAGGTTCCCGTTCTCACCATCGACGGCCCCGGGGGCGCCGGCAAGGGCACCATTAGCGGCTTGATCGCCGAACGCTTGGGCTGGCATCTGCTCGATAGCGGCGCGCTTTACCGGCTGACCGCCCAGGCGGCGCTCAAGCACGGCGTGGCGCTGGACGACGAAGGCGGCCTCGAACGCTTGGCGATGTCGCTGGACGTCGCGTTTCCAGTAGAAGAGGGCACGCCGCGTACGCTACTGGAAGGCGAAGACGTCACGCTGGCCATTCGCACCGAGCAGGCCGGCGAGCGCGCCTCCCAGGTGGCATCGCTTCCCGGCGTTCGCCAGGGGCTTTTGGAGCGCCAGCGCAACTTTTGCCAGACGCCCGGGCTTGTGGCGGATGGGCGCGATATGGGTACGGTCGTTTTCCCCGATGCGCCGGTCAAGGTATTTTTGACCGCCAGTGCCGAGGAACGGGCGCGAAGACGCTTCAGGCAGTTGCAGGACGCCGGCGTGGATGCTAGTCTTTCGAGTCTTTTGAAGGAGATTCAGGCACGCGATGCACGCGACACGCAGCGCAGTGTGGCTCCGCTCAAGCCGGCATCCGATGCCGTAACGCTTGACACCACGCGCCTGAGTATACCGGAAGTGGTTGATCGTCTAACGCAGTTGCTGGCCCAAAAAGGGCTTGCAAGCGCAGACTGATTCTCCCTTGCGGCGTTTTTGGGAAGGTGTCACGACATGGCAGGGCGGCAAGTCATATGATCGTTCATATCCGAGAGCCCGGTCAGGTCCAACCAGCGCTAACACCCCTGAAAGCTGAGTTACATAGGCCCGTACTCGCTGGTGGTACGGAGAAGGCATTACGCCTCAACAACGTTGATCACGTAGGAAAACCATGAGCGAAAGCTTTGCTGAACTGTTTGAACAGTCTCTTAACGACATCAACATGGAGCCGGGCGCCATCGTCGCGGCCCAGGTTGTCGACATCGACGGTGACTGGGTTACCGTTAATGCTGGTCTGAAATCCGAAGGCCAAATCCCCGCGGCACAGTTCCGCGACGACAACGGTGAACTCACTATCGCCATCGGCGATGACGTTCACGTTGCACTTGAAGCCGTCGAAGACGGTTTCGGCGAAACGCGCCTGTCGCGTGAAAAAGCCAAGCGTGCTGAAGCCTGGAAGATTCTGGAAGCGGCCTTCGAGAAAGACGAAATCATCAAGGGCGTGATCAACGGTAAAGTTAAAGGCGGCTTCACTGTCGACGTTGACTCCATCCGTGCCTTCCTGCCGGGTTCACTGGTCGACGTTCGTCCGGTTCGCGATACTGCGCACCTGGAAAACAAGGAACTCGACTTCAAGGTCATCAAACTCGACCCGAAGCGTAACAACGTCGTTGTATCGCGTCGCGCCGTCCTCGAAGCTGAAAACAGCGCCGAGCGTGAAGCTTTGCTTGCCACGCTTCAGGAAGGCCAGCAGATCAAGGGTATCGTCAAGAACCTGACCGACTACGGTGCCTTCGTCGACCTCGGCGGCGTCGACGGCCTGCTGCACATCACCGACATGGCTTGGAAGCGCATCAAGCATCCGTCCGAAATCGTCGCCGTGGGCGATGAGATCAACGTCAAGGTGCTGAAATTCGACCGCGAGCGTAACCGCGTATCGCTGGGTCTCAAGCAACTGGGCGAAGATCCGTGGGTCAACATCAAGGCGCGTTACCCGGAAGGCACCAAGGTGCACGCCGTGGTGACCAACTTGACCGACTACGGCTGCTTTGCAGAGCTCGAAGAGGGTGTCGAAGGTCTGGTTCACGTCTCTGAAATGGACTGGACCAACAAGAACATCCATCCGTCCAAGGTCGTTCAAGTGGGCGACGATGTCGACGTCATGGTTCTGGACATCGACGAAGAGCGTCGTCGTATTTCCCTGGGTATCAAGCAGTGCACCGCTAACCCGTGGGAAACCTTCAACGCCGAGTACAACAAGGGCGACCGCGTTTCTGGCACCATCAAGTCGATCACCGATTTCGGTATCTTCATTGGTCTGGAAGGCGGCATCGACGGTCTGGTTCATCTGTCCGACATCTCCTGGACAGAGACTGGCGAAGAAGCGGTTCGTAACTTCAAGAAAGGCGATGAAGCCGAAGCCGTTATCCTGTCGATCGACCCGGAGCGCGAGCGCATCTCCCTGGGTATCAAGCAAATGGATTCCGATCCGGTGGCTGAATACCTCTCGGTCAACGACAAGGGCAGCATCGTGACTGGCCGCGTTGTCGAAGTCGATGCAAAAGAAGCGCACGTTGAGCTGGCAACCGATGTTGTTGCTATCCTCAAGGCGTCTGAAATCAGCGCTGACCGTGTCGAAGACGCGCGTAACGTGCTGAACGAAGGCGACAGCGTTGAAGCGCGTATCGTGAACGTCGATCGCAAGAGCCGTCAGATCAATCTGTCGATCAAAGCGAAAGAGCAGGACGATACTCGTCAGAACATGAAGAAACTGCGCGAGCAGGACTCCGAAACCGGCGGTGGCGGTGCTACCACGATCGGTGATCTGATCAAGCAGCAGATGGGTCAGGACTAATCGTTCCGGCTCTATCTCAAAAAACGCCACCTTCGGGTGGCGTTTTTTTTTGGCTGAGTTGAATCTTTTCCATGACGCACTCTTTACGACCACCAGTTGTTAAGTTTCAAGCGTAGATATAAAAAAACGATTAGTATTCGTCCTTGAATGGACTAGACTATTGTCAATTAGTGAAATTGAAGTAATAATGTCGCCGCCTCGCGATAAGTAGACGGCTTTAAAAGACGTTTTGCTTTTCCAGCCATAGTTTATCAAGGAAGCCCCATGTCATTGCTGAATGAATACATGCAAAAAGAGCAGCAGTTAAAGCAGCTGCAGGAAGACCTTCAACGTCTGGAAGGCGATCAGCGACTTAAAAGTGAGCTGGAGTTTAAATCCAAACTCGAAGCGTTAATGAACGAGTTCGGTAAAAAACCGGCCGATGTTATTGCCATGCTTGACCCGTCAAGCGACCAGCGAGGCAGCAGTGCTGCTTCCAAGGCTTCTGCTACCCCCAGCAATCGCCGTAAGCGCCGTTTGAAAGTGTACAAGAATCCGCACACTGGTGAAGTCATCGAAACCCGTGGCGGCAATCATAAAGGCCTGCGCAGCTGGAAAGACGAGTACGGTGATGAAACCGTAGAATCCTGGCTCGAGCAGCAGGATAGCTAAAACATGACCGGCGCCCTCGTTGAGGGCGCCGGTTTTTTGTTTCTCGGGGTGGTAGCAGTGTTCATGAGCGGTAAACGTGTCTAGTAGTGTGTTAGGCATTCCTGCCGGCAACTCTGCCTTGTTTTAAGACACTGCGATATTCGAAGCCTTGTCTACGGAACTCAATCCGGAAAATGGCATCAAATTTTGACTTCATGATTCAAGCGCTCACCGTTAGGGTGATTCGATTAATGTCGTTCTTCCAGACTCGGATATATGCGCTATAGTAGTAGGCGCTCGTATTCGATGGGCAGGAGGGCGTCCCAGACCCGGGCATCTTTCGTAGTATTTGTCGACGAGTATTAACGAGCAACCTCCCGCCAAGATGAAGCGGCTATCTTCTGGCTTTTTTCACTGACGCTTTACGTGGATACAGAGCAGGACATGCTCTCACCGCGGTTTGAATATTTGTAGCTTTTGTCGTTTCAAGGCACCTGATTCAGGTTGACGCTGACGAGTTTTGCACACATGAAAATAGTGCCGTTAAAGTCAGCAATTAGTGCCAATAAAGAACGCTCTCTTTTCTTAAGTAAGGTGTGAATTCAAGTTCAATGAAATATCAAAAGGCTCATAAACAAGTGGATGAACGCGATAAACTGCGCAAGTTTCGCGAGCTCGACGACGCCTTCGCCGAAGCCTTGCGACAGCTTGAAAGTCCAGGCAATCGTTTTGATATCCCCACCGGCCCTCCCGTGCGCTCGCTCAAGGATCTGGAAGAGGAAGAGCATCAGACGCGCTTACAAGAGCGTGAGCGCCAATTCGAGGAGCGCTTGAAAGCGCTGTGCATCGAGTCAGGCTACCGCGATAAAAAAGCCCTGGCATTGATTGAAAGTCTGCTGGAATGCGGTCTTTGGTCCAGAGAAGATACGCCTGCGATCAGCGAACCTACCGTGGCAGCGCTCAGCGGTAGCGATAGATCCGAAGGCTAGGCAGAAACGGATCGCTCTCGAGCTTTTCATCACGACGCTTGGCGCGAGTTCGCTCGGTGGGCGCCTGGCTATTAGGCGCCTTGATATGCGGCAAACGTGCCTCGACGTTTGGAACGATCAGCGGCATGGCAATATTATGCGCTCTTCGCGTGTGGCCATCTTCCAGCGGTTCGATAAAAAACAGATTGGCGCGCATGAGCGGAGCCTGGGCCTGCACCTGAGCCAGCGTTTCACTACTGGGGATCCCCGCGAGTTTTTGCAGCTGAATCCGAATATGAGGTGCGTCGGTATCGAGCTGCAAAAGCTTTTTTTCAGCATCCCGGACGCTGAGTTTTTTGATCGAGCGCCCGCTGGTGTACCAGGCAAGCCGAACCCTGGCCACCGGCGCCGGCGCGATCGGTACATGGCGCCAGCACTGCTTTAAATGAAGGCGCGCCATACCACTTTTACGCAGCATGTCGTCCACATGGGGGTGGCGTGCAGGCAGTCTACTCTTGGCCTCAGATAGCGCGTGAGGAGAGAGCGCCTTGATACGCCCAATTAGTTCGCCAATAGCATCTTTCTTCCGATTGACCTCTTCGACCGCTAGAAGGAGTGGTTCATCCGCCGCCACGACGGCGATGTAATTACGCGTTTCACGCCCGTCCTGACCTTCAACGTGCCACATATCCATCAGTGCCTGACGAAACCAGTGGGGCCCCTCGGCGTTCGTTTCGAGTCGCCAGCTAAGCGGCGGCTGAGCCTCGAAAAGCGACGCTGCGTGGTCGATCGCCGCCATTAGCTCATCGAAGCGCGCATCCAGCTCGAAGAAAAGATGATAGGCAGCAGGCGCCGGGCTAGTCATGGAAGAGTGCAGCCCCGGCGTAGAGCGCCGTATCGGCAAAGCCCCTCATGAGAGCGGCGCATCCTTGTCGGCCTGGGCGAGCAGCGTTTCGATATCCGCTTCGTCCATGGCCGATTCGCCGCCGATACGATGCGACTCGTCCGCCCAGGCGCCCAAATCCAGAAGTTGGCAGCGCTTACTGCAAAACGGTCGATAGGCGCTTTCCGGCGCCCAAGCCACTTTGGTAGCGCACTGAGGGCAGTCGACTTCGAACGGGGAATCGTTGGCAGGGGACATAAAACTCCTGGGTAAAAACGCTTTCGCGGTATCGGATTGAACTTCCTGTTGGAATATTTACGAACGCTTTGGTTCCTGCGGTGAGTTCGTCTCGCTCATGTGGCGATAGCGCTGGTCAAGCGCCGCCACCTGCGCCTTGAGTCGCTCCGGGGCGCCATCGTTGTCCAGCACATCGTCGGCGCGCACCAAACGCTCTTCGCGCGAAAGCTGAGCGGCCAGTATGGCCTCGATTTGTGCGGCGCTAACGCCATCCCGTCGCAGGGTTCGCTCGCGCTGGGTATCCATACTAACATCGACGACCAGCGTTCGCGCGACCAGCGCCGCCTGGCCGGATTCGAACAGCAGCGGCGAGACGAGCAGCACGTAAGGGGAGTGGCGCTTCAGCACCTGCAAGCGTTCGACAATGCGTTGGCGGATGCGCGGATGGGTAACCGACTCGAGCCACGCGCGCTCAGAAGGCTCGTTGAAGATACGCTCGCGAAGCGCGGCGCGATCGAGGCTGCCATCCGTTTTTAATAGGTGCCGGCCGAAATGATCGGCGATTTCTGAAAGCGCCGGCTCATCAGGCTCGACGATCTCTCGGGCAACGTCGTCGGCATCCACGTAGCCGATGCCAAGCGCTTCGAACGCTTTTGCCACCGTCGATTTGCCCGAGCCGATACCGCCCGTCAATCCAATGATCATATTATCGCGCCATTTACTTGAGTACGGATCAATAGCTTAGCGCGGCGTAGAGCGCGAACAGCTCATCACCGACCAAAAGACACACCCACCCGGCGAGCGCTAGAAACGGGCCAAAGGGAAGAGGCTTGCCGCGCAGAGTGGGCGAGAGCAGTTGGGCGAGCCCACCGACCACTGCGCCAAGCCCCGCTGAGAGCACTAGCAAAAGCGGCAAGAATGGCCAGCCAAGCCAGGCGCCCAGCGCCGCCAGCAATTTGAAGTCGCCATAGCCCATGCCTTCCTTACCGGTAACCAGCTTGAAGAGCCAGTAGAAACTCCAGAGCGCTAGATAGCCCGCGATCGCCCCGATGACTGCCTGCGTGAGCATAAACGGCTGAAACAGCAGCTGATAAACCAACCCTAGCCATAGCAGCGGCAGGGTCAACGTATCCGGCAGTAAAAAGGTGCGAAAGTCGATCACGGCCAGCGCCAGCAGCGTCAAACAGGCCGCATATACCAACAGCGCTTGAGACTCAAAGCCATGAAGCGCGGCGACGGCCACCGCCAGGAGTCCACCGGCGAGCTCGACGAGCGGGTATTGCCCACTGATGCGCGTCTGGCAATGGGCGCAGCGGCCGCGGCGCTTGAGCCAGCCCAGAAGTGGCAGGTTGTCGTGCCAGGCGATGGGTGCTTCACAGCGCGGACACATCGAGGCGGGCACGGCGAGGTTGAAGCGCGGTGCGTGATCGACAGGAATTTCGAGGGCTTGCTGCGCCTCCTCACGCCAGCGTCGCATCAGCATGACGGGTAAACGCGTGATGACAACGTTCAAAAAGCTGCCTAAACAGAGGCCAATGACGAAAACGAGCGGGTACAGAATGGCTGGCGATACGCCCATGGTGCTCCGAAGCGTGGTTGAATGGCGGTGTGTAGTTGAATGACCTTACGCGATTAAAGCGCGGTTCCTATTTCGAAAATGGGCAGATACATGGAGACGACGACGCCGCCGACCAGAAGCCCCAACACCACGATTATAACCGGTTCCATCAGCGAGGTGAGGGTATCGACCTTGTTTTCGACCTCCTCTTCGTAATAGTCGGCCACTCGATTGAGCATGGCATCCAGGGAACCGGCTTCTTCACCGATGTTCACCATCTGAACCGCCAGGGCGGGAAAGCGGTTGGTCAGGCGCATGGCAAAGTGAAGCTGCTGGCCGGTGGTGACATCCTGGCGTACTTCATTGATCGCCTTCATGTAAACGCGATTGTCCGCCGCGCCGGAGGCGGTTTCGAGGCCTTCGATCAGCGGCACGCCGGAACTGAACGTGGTCGCCAGCGTGCGCGTAAAGCGCGATACCGCGGATTTATGCAAAATGTCGCCCAGCACCGGCAGGCGCAACAGAAACTGATCGATCTTGTACGCGACCTTATCCGAGCGCCGCGCCGCCGCCTTGAGCAGCAGTATGGCGCCGACGATCAGCGCCAGTGTGGGCAGCCAAAACACCTGAGCGAGTTCGGAAAACTGAACGGTGAGCTGGGTCAGCATCGGAAGCTCCGCGCCGAAGCCCTGAAACATGCTTTCGAATTCCGGCACGACGACGACCAGCAGAATCATGGTCACGGCAAGGCCGATGGTGAGTACTGCGGCCGGATACCAGAGCGCCTTTTTCACCCGGCTTTTGAGCGAGGCGACTTTCTCCTTGTAAATCGCGATACGCTCGAGCATCTGATCCAGCGCGCCGGCCTGCTCCCCGGCATTGACCAGGTTCACGAACAACCGGTCGAACTGTTTGGGGTGGCGCGCCATGGCTTGGGAGAGGCTATCGCCGGAGGAGACATCACGCATGATCTGCTGGGTGAGATCGACCATGGCGGGCTTTTTCATGCTTTCGGAAATCGCCTGAAGCGCCTGGAGAATCGGAATGCCGGCGCGCATCATCGTGGCCATCTGGCGCGCGAACAGCATGATATCGACGCTGGCTACCTTGCCTCGGCCGCTAAAGCTGCTGCGCTTTTGAATCTTGAGAACGGTGATGCGCTGCTTGGCGAGCTGGTCGACGATTTCCTCTCGGCTGCGGCCGATCAGCTCGCCTTTCATGAGGCGATCCTTCGGCCCCTTGCCCTGCCATTTCCAGCGGTGAAGGGGGGCAAGCTTCGTCCGCGCTTTTGCTTTGGCCATCACCGGTGCTACTCCTTGCTGATACGGTTGACTTCTTCAAGGCTCGTGCTGCCATCGAGTACGCGCGCAAGACAGCTTTGATAAAGGCTCGGGTGGCCCTCCTTGCGCGCCAGCTCGTCGATTTCGAGCGCGTTGCCGTCACGCATGATCAGGTTGCGCATGGCATCGCTGATCGGCAGCACTTCATAAATACCGACCCGCCCCTTATACCCCTGAGTGCACTGTTTACAGCCAACCGCTTTATAGATCGTCACGTTAGTCAGCTGCTCCTTGCGAAAGCCGGCTTTTAAAAGCGCTTCCTGAGGAATGTCCGCCGGCGCTTTGCAGCTCGGGCAAAGCCGGCGCGCAAGGCGCTGAGCAATAATCAGCGTGACCGAACTTGCGATGTTATAAGAGGCCACCCCCATGTTGGCCAGGCGCGTCAGGGTTTGCGCCGCCGAATTGGTGTGGACCGTGGAGAGCACCATGTGGCCGGTTTGTGCCGCCTTGACGGCGATCTCGGCGGTTTCGAGGTCGCGAATCTCGCCGACCATGACCACGTCCGGATCCTGGCGCAAAAACGCCCTTAGGGCGCTGGCAAAGTTGAGCCCTATTTTGGGCAGCACGTTGACTTGGTTGATGCCGGACACCTTGATCTCGACCGGATCCTCAGCGGTACAAATATTGCGCTCGATCTCATTGAGCATGTTGATGCCGGTATAAAGCGTCACGGTCTTGCCGCTACCGGTTGGCCCGGTGACCAGAATCATGCCCTGGGGGCGCTTGAGCGCGTATTCGTACTCGCGCTGCTGTGTGGGGCTAAAGCCCAGTTGCTCGATGCCAAGTCGCACCGAGGAGGGGTCGAGTATCCGCAGCACCAGCTTTTCGCCATACACGGTGGGCAGGGAGTTGACGCGAAAGTCGATCGAGCGGGTGCGCGAGAGCTGAAGCTTGATCGCGCCGTCCTGGGGCAGGCGACGCTCGGAGATATCGAGTCGCGACATGATCTTCAGGCGTGCGGCGATTCGGTCGCGCATCGAAAAGGGCGGTTTAGCGACCTCGATGAGCATGCCGTCGATACGAAAGCGAACCCGGTACTGGGATTCGAACGGCTCGAAGTGAATATCCGACGCCCCGCGGCCGATGGCGTCCAGCAGCACCTTATTGACGAACTTCACGACCGGTGCGTCATCCTTGTTCGTCACCGAGGACTCGAGCGTAACCTCTTCCTCCTCTTCCTGCTGCACGACATTGAGCTCGCCCACGGCGTCGTCCACGCCTTCCAACTCATCCAGCAGGCTACGCTCGTTTTGCGAGACGTACTGCGCCAGGTTATTGCGTATCTGCTCGACCGGCGCCAGCACGCCCTCGACACTCAGGCTGGTCGCAAACTGCAGCTCATCGAGCTTTGTGAGCGTGGCCGGGTAGGGCACTGCTACGGTCAGCCGGTGGCCGTGGCGTGCCAGCGGCAAAACGTTCAGCTTTTCGAGAATCTTGACCGGATAGTCGCTGGCAGGGGGCAAGGCGCTCAACTTGATCGCCTCCAGATCCACCACCGGCAAACCGTACTCCCAGGCCGCCGCAAGTGCGGCATCGACCGAGCCCACCAATCCGCTTTGTACCACGTGCTCCAGAAACGAGATTTCGAGCTCGGCAGACGTCGTATCGGCGACTTCGGCCTGGCCCAGGGTCATCACCTCATGAGCGACGAGCCGTTTCGCGATACCGCTAAGCGCGCGTGAAGCCAAGGGCTGATCGAAGGCGGAAGAGGACATAGGGGCTCGCAGCGCAGGAGGTGCATGGGGAAAGCAGCTGACATCGGACGCTGCCACCTAAAAGCACTATACTGCACGAATGTGTTTGGTCAAAACGTCTGAATAGCGCTAAAAAAAGGCTTATAAAGCTAGTTGTCAGCTTGCAGGGGCTGAGCTAATGTGACAAGCCAAGCGGCTAAGCTATTTTAGCTCCATAACGCACAACGCAAGGGACTCAACGTATGCAAACCCCCACGACTACTCAGCTACGCCGGTACTACCAAAGCGGTTTTACCTTGATCGAGCTTTTGATCGTCATCGCGATCATCGGTATTTTGGCGGCGATTGCGGTGCCGCAGTATGGTAATTATTTGGATCGGTCTGAGCGTAGTGCTTGTATTGCCGAATTGAATTCTTTTCGCTCTCTGGCAGTAGCATCGTCAGCTACTGGTGATACGGATTCTATAACCTTTGATTTTCAATCTTGTAACGTAAATGATTCAAGTGATCCAACATCTAATGAATTGATCGCTCTATTTCAACAGGTTGGAACAAGTAGCGACGGTGCAACCGCAGATTCTGCATTAGCTGAGACAGTTGTGACACAAAACCGCGAGCAAGAAGTTTATATTACTAACCGTGGTCAAATTACCGCCGATCAAGATTCTATTTAGATTCAAAAATACAATAAGCGGCCGTCTCCGGGCGGTCGTTTATTGATTTGATGCTGGATTTGTAGTTAAATATTTAAACTTCCTGTAAATGATGTTAATTCATAATCAGTCCTCAGTTTCAAACTAAGCGAGAGTTCCATTCAAAGGGGCCTTGATATTAAAATTTTAAAGTTAAGCATCGCGTTGGTCACTTTACTGACATGGCGCGCGAGGCAACTCGTAAGGTCAGCATCAGGAGCACCACGAGCGCGGCAATTCGCATAGCAGCCATGAAGAGTCGCAATCCTACAGCGATTTACCGTGTTTCAACGACCAGGATATTCTGCGCATTCTTCGCCAATATGACGTTCGCGCTAACTCTTCCCTGCCCCCAGGTACGCAGAATCGTTTGGAGCAGGGTAAACCCTTGCCGCACGGGATCGCCAAACGCTTCGACGATTCCGTTTATCGTGAGCTTCCGCATTATTCCGGCTATGAGTGGCACTGCATAGGAGCCGATGTGGTGCTGATCGAAGTGGCTACTCAAGTAGTTGTAGATATAATTGTCACGCGCTGATTCGTTACGGTCATAACACTGCCATGAGGACGCCTTACCATAAAACGTTTAGCACAATGGTAAGGGAGTCAACATGGCGGTTACTTTAAAGTCACGTTTGGAAGAGGCGGGGCGCATCGCCGAAGAGACGGGGCGTATGGTCGTTAGAGCGCGAGAAGAGCAGAGTTTGAACCAGCGTTTAAAGAAAAAGAGTCGAGCTGATGACTGATGACTGATGACTGATGACTGATGTCGATGTCGATGTGGCGATCAATATTTTTATCAGCGAAGAGCTCACCCGGTTTTTCATCAGTTAGATGCAGTTTAATGATTAACTGAGATTTAAAATTAATGTTGACGATGTAGCTGTAACAAAATATAAGAACCAAAATGCAGATGCATAACCTGTCAAAGTGATCATGCATTAGTTATTAATGGTGTAAGATGGTCTTTGTAATAACATGATGATAATTTGGTTTTTTTAAAAAATAATAGTTACACCTAAGTTCATAATTCATCCTTAATTTCATACTAAGCTAAGGGTTCCATTCAAAAGGAGCCTTGATATGAAAATTTCTACATTAAGCATCGTGGTAGCCGCTTCCTTGACGTGGCACACCGTTGCACTAGCCCAACCCGCCCACGCGCCAGCCCATGGCGCGCGAGGCAATTCGCAAGGCCATCACCAGGAACACCATCAGCGCGGCAATTCACACCGCGGCCATGACGAGTCGCACTCCTACAGCGACCTGCCGCGTTTCAACGACCAGGATATTCTGCGCATCCTTCGCCAGTACGATGTTCGCGCTGACTCCTCCCTGCCGCCGGGTATGCAAAACCGTTTGGAGCAGGGTAAACCCTTGCCGCCCGGGATCGCCAAACGCTTCGACGATTCCGTTTATCGTGAGCTTCCACAGTATTCCGGTTACGAATGGCGCCGTGTGGGGGCCGATGTGGTGCTGATCGAAGCGGCTACCCAAATAGTCGTCGATATCATTACCAACGCGCTGATTCGTTAATGTCATGACACCGCCATGAGGACTCCTTACCATAAAGCGTTTAGCACAACGTTAAGGGAGTCAGCATGGCGGTTACTTTAAAAGCGCGTTTGGAAGAGACGGTGCGCATTGCCGAAGAGGCAGGGCGCATGATCGTTAAAGCGCGAGAAGAGCAGTGCTTCGATCAGCGCTTGAAGGAAGGTATCGAACTGGTCACCGATGTGGACGTGGCGGTCGATACCTTTATCAGTCAGCAGCTCGACAAACACTTCCCCGGCGAGCTGCAGTTGAGCGAAGAACTGAGCCCGGAGCAGGGCCTCAGTACGAAATCGCCGCTATGGGTCGTGGACCCCATCGACGGCACGGTCAACTTTGCCCAGGGGCTTCGCCATGTGGCAGTCTCGATCGCGTGGCTCGAGGCGGGTGCGGGCAAGGTCGGCGTCGTGCACGCGCCGTTTCTCGATGAAACCTTTACCGCATGTGAGGGCGGCGGCGCGTTCTGTAACGGCCAGCCGATCAAGCCAAGTAGCGCCACCGAGCTTCCCGCTACGCTGGTAGGCACCGGCTTTCCCTATGACCGCGCCGCACGCAAGGCGCTGATGCCACGTTTGGAAACGATTCTGACCCACTGCCAGGATATCCGCCGCAATGGCGCGGCCGCACTCGATATTTGCGACATCGCCTGCGGGCGCTTGGACGCGTATGTCGAAACGGTATCGCCCTGGGATTTCGCCGCGGGCTGGGTGATTGCCCGGGAAGCGGGGGCGACGGTGGGCCGGCTGGTCGAGGTGCCCGAAGGTGTCTCAATCGATCTTTACCCAAAAGAGCTTCTGATCACCGCGCCCGGTGTTTTCCAATCGATGAAGTCGCTTTTACTCGATGCAATTTGAAAGCCTTGGCCAAGCATTTGATAAGAAAGCGTAAAAAGGCCTTTTCATTTGAAGCGCAAAACGCTAGTATACGCACCGTCCTGAGGCGTTAAGCCAATGGGCATCGGAGTGTGGCGCAGCTTGGTAGCGCGTTGCAATGGGGTTGCAAAGGTCGCAGGTTCGAATCCTGTCACTCCGACCAATACTAAAAACCGCCGCTTTGGTTTATCCCGAGCGGCGGTTTTTTTATGGCTGGTCAGTAGCGGTCATTGAGCTCGTTTGGTCGGCCCTGCTGGCCACCAGGGCGCGCGTTTTGAGGGCGCTGAGCTTGATTGGGAGTGTTTCCGCGATGCTTGTCCCAGGCGTTTTTTACCTTCTGGCGATTGGCGGGCTTTCGCAGCCAGTTGAACACCGCCAGCATGATCCACTTTCTCATAAAGCCTCCTTGATAAAGTTAAGAGGGCATTGGTTATCTAGCGTGCAGCGTTCGAGCTATAACGCCGCTCGATTGGAGCGGCAATGCAAGGCGCTTACTCCTGCTGGGCGCGGTGGTCGGCGAGTGCGGTGGTTACGGCTTCTTCCCACTGGCCCGCGTTGATACCCCAATGCTCCATTTCAGCTTCGTCCGGCGCGCCTTCGGCCGCCTTTTCGAGCTCTTCCGGGGAGTGGGCTTCGAAGCAGTGTTTGGCGAACGCCTTGGTCGGGCCTTCCTGAAGCTGGTTGATCATTTCCATGTGAGTATCCTTTCCTTGGGAGTACATAAAGCGCGATGTCGCGTGTACTTAGTATAGTGTTTCGTTCGACATTTGCGTCAAACGTTGTACGCCGCGTTCAAAGAAACACGTCGGTGATGATTTTTACCGCAATGGAGGCCAGCAGCAGCACGATGAGATTATCGAACCACACGTAGGGCAAGCGCTTGCCGAGGGCGGCGCCAAGCGGCATGCCCAGCGCAATGACGATAAAGGCGGCGGCGCTGTAAAGCGTAAGCTCCGCGTTCAAAAGCCCCGCGGCCAGCAGCGCGGGAATCTGGGCGACGGTGATCGCGCAGAAAAACACCGAGATCGAGCCGATGAAAACGCGCCGTTCGAGCTGCATGGCGTTCAGGAAGGTGATCGAGGCGGGGGCCGACATACCCGCCGCGCCCTGTAGTAAGCCGCCGACCAGCCCCACCGGTAAAACGAGCCGCTGCGCCCAGGCCATGGAAAGCGCCATCTGGCGACGCAGCAGTTTGATCGCAAGATAAAACACGATCGCCCCCGCGACGCCAAGCGACAGCAACTCGTGAGACAGCGCGACGAGCCCCCAAGTGCCGACCACGATGCCCGCACACCCGGCGATCGAGAAGGTGGCCAGAAAGCGCCACGGCAGCAGGTATCGGCGGTACTGCCACACCTGAAGCGCGTTGCTGCAAAGATTGGAGACCACCAGCAGCGCAATTGCCACCCGCACGTTGTAGAGCATGGTGAAGATCGGCACCACGATCACCGGCACGCCGGAGCCGATCGCTCCCTTGACGATACCGGCGGCAAGCAGGGTCAACAACGCAATGACCACGCCTTCAACCCTGAGTGAGTCGGTTAAGGTTCACTTCTTGAGCACGTAGCAGGGCGTATAGGGCTGGCCGTCGAGCTTCATGCGCCCCTGGGCGACGAAGGAGCTCAAGAGCTCGTCCAGGCGCGTCATCAGTTCCGGCTCGGCGGAGAGCTCGAAGGGCCCATACGCCTTGATCGCGCGAATGCCCGGCTCTTTCACGTTACCGGCGACGATACCGGAAAACGCCCGGCGCAGGTTGGCGGCAAGCTCGTGAGTCGGCTGATGGCGGTGAAGCGCGAGGCTTTTCATCGCTTCGTGGGTCGGCTCGAAGGTCGCCTGGAACTCACGGGCGATGTTGAGGCGCCAGTTGTAGTAGAACGCGTCCTGGTGCTCGCGGCGAAAGTGCGTAACCGTGTCGATGCCTTCGCGCATGCGCCGTGCGACCGCCACCGCATCGCCGGTGATGATGGTGTAGTAGCGGCGAATCTCCTCACCCAGGGTGTAGACCAGAAACTCGTCGATCTTCTCGAAGTAGGCAGCGGAATCCGCGGGGCCGGTAAAGATGAGGGGGAAGGGCATGGTGGCGTTGTTGGGGTGGAGCAAAATGCCGAGCAGATACAAAATCTCCTCGGCAGTACCCACTCCGCCGGGGAACACGATGATGCCGTGGCCCAGACGCACGAAGGCCTCGAGGCGTTTTTCGATGTCCGGCATCACCACCAGCTCGTTGACGATCGGGTTCGGCGCCTCGGCGGCGATGATGCCCGGCTCGGAAATCCCGAGATAGCGCCCGCCCTTGCGCCGCTGTTTGGCGTGGGCCACGTTGGCGCCTTTCATCGGGCCCTTCATGGCGCCCGGGCCGCAGCCGGTGCAGATGTCCATTTCGCGCAGGCCCAGCTGATAGCCCACGTCCTTGGAGTAGTCGTACTCCTGGCGTGAGATCGAGTGGCCGCCCCAGCACACCACCAGGCTCGGGTCGAGGCCGGGCTTTAACGTGCCCGCCTTGCGCAGAATATGAAACACCGCGTTGGTCGTACCTTCACCGGTGGTCAGATCGAAGCGATTGTGCTGCTGGATCTCGTTATAGACGTAAACGATATCGCGAAGAATCGACGAGAGATGCTCGCGAATACCGCGGATCATGTGGCCGTCGACGAAGGCTTCCGCCGGGGCGTTGGTCAGTTTCAAGCGAATACCACGATCCTGCTGGAGCACCTCGATGTCGAAATCCTTGTAGGCTTCGAGAATCGCGAGGCTGTCATCGGAGGGGTTGCCGCAGTTGAGCACCGCCAGCGCGCAGCGGCGCAAAAGGTCGTGCAGACCGGTTTGCGAGGTGCTCTGCAGCCGGTTGACCTCCTGCTGCGAGAGTACTTCGAGGCTGCCCTCCGGCGAGATGATGCTGGAAATGGTCGGGCGAGGTGACAGAACTTCATTCATGCGTGAGACGGTCTCTATGTAATTGATCGCGGTTGATTTCCATACTATCACGCAAGCATCGGGGCTGGCGCAAGGCCGCCTTCACTTGCCGGTTATGCTAACCTTACGCGTTTGGGTGGCCGGGTTGCGTCACCTGACGACTCTTTTGCCATGGCGCTTCTCATGTTCAATGCCCACTACTTTCGAACGTTCATCACTTTGGTGGAAACCGGCAGCTTCACGCGCACCGCAAAGCGCCTGGAAATGACCCAGCCGGGTGTCAGTCAGCACATTCGAAAGCTCGAAGGGTATCTGGATAAAACGCTGATCGAGCGTAAGGGCAAGAGCTTCACGCTGACCGAGTCCGGGCGTCGCGCCTACGACTACGCGCTCAAGCTCTTTGCCGAGCACGAGCAGTTTCGACACGCCCTGGATGATGATTTGATCGATAGCGGCGAGTGCCGTATTGCATCACCCGGAAGCGTAGGACTCATGCTCTACCCGTTCATTCTGGGTCAGCAGCAGATGCACCCCAACCTGACGGTGAGCTACAGCTTCGCCTTCAACCACGAGATCGTCGGGGATGTGATCAATGGGCGCTACGATATCGGTATCGCCACCGAACAGGTCAAAAGTGCGGAGCTCTCCTGCACCGTTTGGCATACCGAGCCGCTTTGCCTGGTCGTACCGGCGGACTTCGCTGGATCTACGCTTGCCGAGTTGATGGGCTTGGGCTTCATCAACTACTACGACGGCATCAACCACGCCAACCACCTGCTGCGCGCCAACTATCCCGACGAATTTCGCTCGATGAGCCACTTCCGCCATCAAGGATTTACCAACGAGGTGAGCATGGTGCTCGACGCCGTGGCCCGGGGGCTGGGGTTTACCGTGGTGTCGCGGCTGGTGCTCGAAACCTCGCCCTGGCAGCGTCAGGTACGGGCGCTTTCGCTTCCGGTCGGTGTCGACGAGGTGCTCTACGTACTGACACGGCGCGACGCCACCCCGCCCAAGCGTTATCAAAAGCTGCTCGACGGCTTCAAGGCGCAGCGGCTTCAGGAAACCGCTCAGTAACGAAGACATAAGTAACGAAGGCATAAGTAACGAAAGCGTGGGCAACGAAACGCATAAGTATCGAAACGTATAAAAAAGCCCCGCCGCGATGCGCGCGGCGGGGCTTGTAGTGCCAAAAGACGAGGGGGCTATTCGCTTCGGTAGTCGTCGATGCTCGGGCAGGAGCAGATCAACTGCCGGTCGCCAAGCACGTTATCGACCCGGTTGACCGCGGGCCAGTACTTCGCCGCCATGACCGCCTCCGAGGGGAACGCGCCGAGTGCCCGATCGTAGGGACGATCCCATTCGGCATCGACCAGATCGCGCTGGGTGTGCGGGGCATTGACCAGCGGATTGTTCTCGAGCGGCCACTCGCCGTTTTCGACACGCTTGATCTCGCCTCGAATGCTGATCATGGCGTCGCAGAAACGGTCGATCTCGTAAAGCGACTCCGACTCGGTCGGCTCGATCATCAGCGTACCCGGCACCGGGAACGACATGGTCGGCGCGTGGAAGCCGTAGTCCATCAGGCGCTTGGCGATATCCTCCTCGCTGATGCCGGAGCTCTGCTTGAGCGGGCGAATATCGATGATGCACTCGTGAGCCACGGTGCCGTTTTGGCCGCGATAGAGAATCGGGTAGCTCTCTTCGAGGCGCTTGGCGATGTAGTTGGCGTTGAGGATCGCCAGTTCGGTCGCCTCGCGCAGTCCGCGCGCGCCCATCATCTTGATGTAAGCCCAGGAGATCGGCAGGATCGAGGCGCTGCCGAAGGCCGCTGCGGCCACCGCGCCGCCTTCGGTTTTCACACCACTGATTGGCGTGACCACGTGATTGGCAACAAAGGGCGCCAGGTGCGCTTTTACCCCGATCGGTCCCATGCCCGGACCGCCGCCGCCGTGGGGAATACAGAAGGTCTTGTGCAGGTTCAGGTGCGAAACGTCGCCGCCGAAGTCGCCAGGCCGGGTTAGACCGACCTGAGCGTTCATGTTGGCACCATCGACATACACCTGGCCGCCGTTGGCGTGCACCACCTCACACACCTTACGCACGTGGGATTCGAACACGCCGTGGGTCGACGGGTAGGTGATCATCACCGCGGAGAGGCGATCCTTGTGCTGCTCGGCCTTTTGGGTCAGGTCATCAAGGTCGATGTTGCCCTGCTTGTCACACTCGACCACGACCACTTCCATGCTCACCATGGCCGCGGACGCCGGGTTGGTGCCGTGGGCGGAGCTCGGAATCAGGCAGACGTTGCGGTGGCCCTCGCCCTGGGCGGCCTGGTAGCGGCGAATGGCCAAAAGCCCCGCGTACTCGCCCTGGGCGCCGGAGTTGGGCTGCATCGACACGTGGTCGTAGCCGGTGATCTCGACCAGAAACGCTGCCAGCTCATCGATCATCTGATGATAGCCGGCCACCTGGTCGCGCGGCGCGAAGGGGTGCAGTTTGGCAAACGCCGGCCAGGAGATCGGAATCATCTCGCTGGTCGCGTTGAGCTTCATGGTGCATGAGCCCAGCGGAATCATGGCGTGGGCCAACGACAGATCCTTGTTCTCCAGGCGCTTCAGGTAGCGCAGCATTTCGGTTTCGCTGCGGTAACGCTTGAACGTCGGGTGAGTCAGAAAATCGCTTTCACGGCGATAGGCGGCCGGAATGCCCGAGCGCTCTTCACTCATCACCTGCTCTTCGAGCGGCGGCAGCGACAGACCGTGCTCATCGCCCAGCAGCACATCGAACAGCGTGCTCACGTCGTGGGCGGTGGTGGTTTCGTCGAGGCTCACGCCGATGTCGCCGCCTTCGAAATAGTGCAGGTTGATATCGACGGTCATCGCGCGGCCGTGAATCTTGCCCGCATCCACGCCGGTCAGGCGTAGCGTGTCGAACCAGCTGTCGCTTGCAAGTGTGACGCCGGCCTGCTCGAGGCCCAGCGCCAGCAGGGTGGTCAGGCGGTGAACCCGGGCAGCGATCTTTTTAAGCCCTTCGGCGCCGTGGTACGTGGCGTAGAAGCCGGCGATGTTGGCCAACAGCGCCTGGGCGGTACAGATATTGGAGGTCGCTTTCTCACGGCGGATGTGCTGCTCGCGGGTTTGCATCGCCATGCGCAGCGCGGTATGGCCGCGACTGTCCTGGGACACACCGATGATCCGCCCGGGAATCGAGCGCTTGAGTTTGTCGGAGGTGGCAAAAAACGCCGCGTGGGGGCCACCAAAGCCCATCGGCACGCCAAAGCGCTGGGAGTTGCCGATAACGATGTCGGCCCCCATCGCGCCGGGCTCCTTGAGCAGCACCAGGCTCAAGAGATCCGTGGCCACGCAGCTCATCACGCCGCGCTCTTTGGCGGTGGTCAACAGCGTTTCGAGCGCAGTGATGGCGCCGCTGGCGTTTGGGTATTGAAACAGCGCGCCGAAAACGTCGTGCTCGGCAAGCGACGCCGCCGGACCAGTGATCAGCTCGAAGCCGAAGCACTCGGCGCGGGTGCGTACCACGTCGACGGTTTGTGGGAAGACGTCGTCGGCAACGAAGAAGGCGTTGGACTTGCTCTTCTTGTTGGCGCGTTTGCAAAGCGCCATGGCCTCCGCCGCCGCGGTCGCTTCGTCCAGCAGCGAGGCGTTGGCAAGCTCCATGCCGGTCAAATCTATCACCACCTGCTGGAAGTTCAAAAGCCCTTCCAAACGGCCCTGGGAGATTTCCGGCTGGTAGGGCGTGTAGGCGGTGTACCAGCCCGGATTTTCCAGCACGTTACGCTGAATCACCGCCGGCAGATGGGTGTTGTAATACCCCTGGCCGATGTAGCTTTTGGCAACCCGATTCTGGCGCGCCAGCTGGGCAAGATAGCCCAGCGCCTCGGCTTCGCCCTGAGGGTCGTCGAGTGCGAGCTCGCGGCCCAGGCGAATGTCATCGGGCACGGTGCGCTGAATCAGCTCCTCTAAGCCTTCGATGCCCAGCGCCTGGAGCATCGCGCTAACGTCGCGCTCTCCCGGGCCGTTGTGGCGTTTGATGAAGGCATCGTGGTCGGCCAGTTCGGCCAGGCGGCGTGTTTCAAAGGGCATGAGAAAATTCCGGACGTGATGGAAAAACCGTGCAGGGTAAAACGCAGGCGCCTGCCAGGGCAGGCGCCTCAAGCTCACTCGTCGGCGAGTGTGGCCTGGTAGGCATCGGCGTCGAGCAGGCCGTCAAGGCCGGTATCGTCGAGACGCACTTTCATGATCCAGCCGCCTTCGTAGGGCGCTTCGTTGACGGTTTCCGGCGCATCGTCGAGCGCTTCGTTGACTTCGACCACTTCGCCGTTGACCGGCGCGTAGAGATCCGAGGCCGCCTTGACCGACTCGATGACGCCGAACTCGTCGCCCTTGCTCAGGGTTTGGCCGACGTCCGGAAGCTCGACGAACACCACGTCGCCCAGCGCCTTTTGAGCGTGATCGGTAATGCCGACGGTAACGGTACCGTCTTCGTTATCGAGCACCCATTCGTGGCTTTTGGCGTAGCGAAGGTTGGAAGGCAAGTTGCTCATGTCGTTTCCCTATTGAACGGTTGTCTGAACCACCATGGTAGCGCCTGGCCGGGGGGCTTGGCGAGCCTCTCGCCGGGCGTCGATGATGGACGCTATGGTACCGTGTTTCTGATAGGAAACAAATTTCCATAGCGCGATCGGGTATAAGAAAATAGCCTTGTGAAAGCGCCCGATCATTTGCAGCAGTGCGTGAAATCAATCGCTTGGCGAGGTTTTGCGAGCTAAAACGCTTAAAGCGCATGGCGGGCGATAGGGGTAATGGTGTAAAACGGGGAAATCGAGCGCCGAATGGGAACGGGTCCTGGGCCTGGTCGCGCTCGGCGTTCAGTCAACGCTTTGCCACCGTATAGAGCAGGGCGAGCCGAACATAAAAAATCAGCCATAACAAAAAGCATCCAGCGGATGCTTCAAGGGATAAGGAGTAATGTCGTGGAGACTTTAACCAGTCTGGTAGGCGCCGTGAACGGCGTCGTGTGGGGGCCTTTGATGCTCATCCTGTTGCTCGGGGTGGGGATCTATCTTCAGGTGGGCTTGAAGTTGATGCCGGTGCGCAAGCTCGGCACGGGCTTCAAGCTGTTGTGGCAGGGGCGCGACCCGAAACGGGTGAAGGGCGTCGAGCATAAAACCGACGACGGCGAGATTTCGCCGTTCAACGCGCTGATGACCGCGCTTTCCGCCACCGTCGGTACGGGGAATATTGCCGGTGTGGCCACGGCGATTGCCCTGGGTGGGCCGGGGGCGGTGTTCTGGATGTGGATCACTGCGCTGGTCGGTATGGCGACCAAGTTCGCCGAGGCAGTGCTCGCCGTGCGCTATCGTGAAACCGATAGCAACGGCCACCACGTGGGCGGGCCGATGTTCTACATCAAGAACGGCCTGGGCCGAAAGTGGCTGTGGCTCGGCGTACTGTTCGCCTTTTTCGGCGCGGTCGCTGCCTTCGGCATCGGCAATACCGTTCAGGCCAACTCCGTGGCCGATGCCATGGATGCGACCTTTGGCGTGCCGCACTGGCTGACCGGCGTCGTGATCATGGTACTCACCGGCGCGGTCATTCTGGGCGGTATCAAGCGGATCGCCAACGTGGCGGGCAAGCTGGTACCGATCATGGGCATCGCCTACGTGCTGGCAGGGCTTGCGGTTCTGGTGGTCAACGCCGACCAGCTCGGTGAAGCGTTCGGGCTGATCTTCTACTACGCCTTCAACCCGGCGGCGGCCGCTGGCGGCTTCGCCGGTGCGGCGGTCATGGCGGCGATTCGTTTCGGTGTGGCGCGCGGTATCTTCTCCAACGAAGCGGGACTTGGCAGCGCGCCGATCGCTCACGCCGCGGCGCAAACCAAAAATCCGGTGCGCCAGGGTCTGATCGCGATGCTGGGCACCTTCATCGACACGCTTGTCGTGTGCACCATTACCGCGCTGGTCATTCTGACCTCCACGGTTTGGCTCGAAGGTGAGGAGGGCGCCTCGCTGACCGCGCTCTCCTTCGATGCGGCGCTGCCCGGCTGGGGCAATCAGATCGTGGCCGTCGCGCTTGCGATCTTCGCCTTTACCACCATTCTGGGCTGGTCGTTCTATGGCGAGAAGTGCTTTCAGTTTCTGTTCGGCACGCGCTCGATCATGCTTTACCGCGTGCTGTTCGTGCTGGCGCTGCCGCTGGGTGCCATGGCTCAGCTGGGGTTCATCTGGCTGATGGCGGATACGTTCAACGCGCTGATGGCGATTCCCAACCTGATCGCGCTGGCGCTGCTGTCGCCGGTGGTGTTCAAGCTTGCGCGCGACTACTTCGCCGGCAAGGACGTGCTCCCCGGCGAAGCGCTGGATCACGACAAGTAAGCATGAGCGCAACACGTTGACTCGAGCCGGGGGCGAATCACGCTTCCCGGCTCTTTTGGTGTCGATGAAAAGATATCGAAGATCAGATATTGAGGAACGAGCATGACCGAACTCAAGAAAACCCCGCTACACGCGCTGCACGAGTCGCTGGGCGCCAAAATGGTGCCCTTCGCCGGCTATGAGATGCCGGTGCAGTACCCGCTCGGCGTCAAGAAAGAGCACGAGCATACCCGCCATCAATGCGGGCTGTTCGATGTTTCCCACATGGGCCAGATCACGGTGTCCGGCCCGGACGTTGCAAAGGCGCTTGAATCGCTGATTCCCGCCGACCTCGTGGGCCTGTCGAAAGATCATCAGCGCTACGGGCTGTTCATCGGCACCGAGGGCGGCGTCATCGACGATCTGATGCTGGTCAACGCCGGTGATCATTTCTATCTGGTGGTGAACGCGGCGTGCAAGGATCAGGATTTGGCGCACCTGCGCGCCACGTTGGGCAACACCCACGATATCGAGGTGTTGGAGCGCGGCCTTCTGGCGCTGCAGGGCCCGGAGGCTGTTAACGTCATGCAGCGTATCTGCCCGGATGCGTGCGCGCTGACCTTCATGCAGCATGGGCGTTTCAACGTGGCCGGCTTTGACGTGTGGATCAGCCGCAGTGGCTATACCGGTGAGGATGGCTTCGAGATCTCGGTAGCCGAGCCGGACTGTGAGCCGTTCGCTAAAGCACTCTTGAGCGAGCCGGAGGTGGAAATGATCGGCCTGGGCGCGCGGGACTCGTTGCGCCTGGAAGCTGGGCTCTGCCTTTACGGTCACGATATGGACATGCAGACCACGCCCATCGAGGCCGGCCTGATCTGGGCGATCGGCAAGCCCCGCCGCCACGGCGGCGAACGCGCAGGCGGCTTTCCTGGCGCCGACGTGGTGCTTCACCAGATCGATGCGAAGGATCATACGCGCAAGCGGGTGGGTCTGGTCGCCGATGGCCGGGCGCCGGTACGCGAAGGCGCGCGCCTGGTCGATGAGCAGGGTGAGGAGGTTGGGGTGGTCACGTCCGGCGGTTTTGGGCCAAGCGTTGGCAAGCCGATCGCCATGGGGTACGTGGCCCGCGA
Organism: Halomonas sp. PAMB 3264; assembly: GCF_031954245.1. Taxonomy (NCBI): domain Bacteria; kingdom Pseudomonadati; phylum Pseudomonadota; class Gammaproteobacteria; order Oceanospirillales; family Halomonadaceae; genus Halomonas; species Halomonas sp. PAMB 3264. Next base: position 1,843,928 of record NZ_CP134866.1, on the reverse strand, counting down.
ATTCGAAGCGGTGGAGACGGTGGTCTACGCCGAAGTGCGTGGAAAGAGGCTGCCGATGACCGTGGTTAAAACGCCGTTCGTTGCTCCGGGGTACTATCGCGGCTAGGCCTACGTCCTGACCGAGAAGCCCCGGCGATGGCCGGGGCTTTTTTGTAGCTGTCCGTAACGCGTTGGGGCGCTAGCGAAGCACCTGGCGCGGATCGATCGGCTGGCCACCCAGGCGCAAATCAAACAGCAGGTCATAACGCTGGGTGGCGTTACTCTGACCGACTTCGCAAAGCGGCTCGCCGGCGCTGACGTTCTGGCCGGTGCTGACCAGGATGTTGTCACACAGCGCGTAGACGCTTTGCAGGTTATCGGCGTGATGCACGATCACGACTTCACCCAGCTGGCGCATACCATCGGCGAAACGCACTTCACCCGGAGCGACCGCCTGGGCCCGCGCGCCCGCTTGAGTCGCCAGCAGCATCGGTTGAAGCGTGCCTCGGCTGTCGGTGCCGAAGCGGCGCACGATGCGGTAATCCTCCAGCGGCCAGGGCCAGTTGCGCGCCGACGACGGGACGCTGGCGCTCGGCGTGGGGGCCGGGCGGCTGGCGCTACTCGAGGCGTTGGAGGAGGCTGCTCGTGCGGCGGATGCGCCACTCAGCGGTACGCTAATGACCTGGCCCACACGCAGCGCGGTGGGTGAGGTGCCCGAGTTGGCACTTTGAATGCGCCCCGCCGTGGTGTTGAAGTGGCGCGCGACTTTGGAAAACGTATCGCCCGGGCGAATCTGGTAGCGATAGGGCCCGCCGGACGGGGCGCGCTCCTGTTGAGTAGGAATCAAAAGGCGTTGCCCCACCGCCAGGCCTCTGGCATTGACCCCGGGGTTAAACCGCTCCAGGCGCTCCAGCGGTACGCCCGCGCGGTTGGCAAGCTCACCCAGCGTATCGCCGCGGCGTACCTCGACCCACTGACCGTTGATGGCGCTGGTGCCGCTGGCGCTGCTGCCCACGCTAACGCGCTGACCCGACGAGGGTGACGAGCCCGCGCACCCGCCAAGAACGCCGGCCAGCAGGCAAACACCGAACCAGAGCGCTAGGCGTGGTCGCTGAGTGTTTCCAGCAGCGCGTCTTTTTCCTGCCAGAGTGAGTTGATCCATGCGTGGAAACGTTCCTTGTGCTGCGGTTGTTGATGATAGTTTGCGCTGTGCATCCACTCGGGGATCTCGAGTTTGCGGGCCACCAGCGTGATGGGCGCTTCCTGGCCACACAGAAAGCCCCAGAAGGTCGGCGACGGGTTGGCGTAGCTGATGGTGACATCGATCACGCCGTCGAGCTGGTTGCCAATGAGCCCGAGCACCTGGGCGACGCCGCCGGCCTTGGGCCGCAGTAAATGCTGATACGGGCTCTGCTGAGCGTCGCGCTTGGCCACGCTGAAGCGGGTGCCTTCGACGAAATTGTAGATCGAAATCGGCGCGTGGCGCGCCTGGCGGCACACGCGTTCGGTCGACTCCCGGTCAATGGTAGCGAGCTTTGGATTTTTGGCAATCTGCTCGCGGCTAAAACGGCGCATGAAGGGAAACTCCAGCGCCCAGAAGGCGAGACCGACGATCGGGATCCAGATCAACCGATGCTTGAGAAAGAACCGCGGCATGGGAATACGCCGGTGCAGCGCCATGAACAGGATGAAAATATCGGTCCAGCTGCGGTGATTGGAGATCACCAGCAGCCACTGATCAGGGCTCAGCGAGTCGGGAACGTCCAGCGAAACGTTGGGCTTGAGCCAGCGCTTCATCCACCAGAGATTGAGCCCGATCCAGTTCAGCGCCACCGCGCAGAGCCGGTCGAGCAGCCACTGGCGAGCGCGCCGCCCCGGTACCACGACCTTGAGAAAGGTGAGCACAAGAAGCGGCACGCCCCAGAAAAGCGTGGTAAGCGTCATCAGCATCAGGCTAACGACTCCCTTGATGAGCGGCATACTCACACCCCCTTGAGTGGCCCGAGGCCCTTATTACCTGTTGGTGAGCCGTTTTGTCTGGAACCGCACTGACGTCCCCGACGGCTTTTGGCTAAATCCTAAAGGATCAAGGCGTTACTTCCCAGCAAATCCGGTGCTCGGCGACTGCCAGCGGGCTTCAAAAAGAGGAGCGGCGGTGTCGATCAGCACCGTGCGAAGCGCCTGGGCGGCTATGGAGAGCTCCTGATGCGTGAGCATGCCCACCTGGCACTCGATCAACCCCCCAGTGAGCGCTACACAGCGCGCGCCCAGCGCGTGCATCTGGGGAATGCACATCGACGGAACCGCGCTCACCCCGAGCCCTCGAGCGACCATACTTCCCACGGTCGAAAGCTGGTGGCTCTCGAAGGCGATGGAGAGCTCAAACCCCTGGCGTGCCAGGCCATCCTCGAGCAGGCGGCGCACCCGTGACGGGCGCTGCAGCGTGATCATGTCCTCTTGCAAGAGCCGCTGCCAGTCAAGCGGTCGACGGCCAAGCGGGCTTTCGGGTGGGACAACGGCGACGAAGTGGTCCTCGAAAAGCGGCGTGAAGGTCAAGCTGCCCAGTCCTTCCGGGGCGAACAGGATGCCGACCTCGACCTGACGGGCACGCACCATGGCCATGACGTCCTCGTTGATGACATCGTGTACCGTGACGTTGATTTTCGGGTGGCGCTGGCGAAAGCTCGCCAGCGCCTCGGGCAGTAGGCCACAGGCAAAGGAGGGCATGGCCGCCACGCTGAGCCGACCCAGCTGCAGCGTGAAGCGTTCGCGCAGACGCTCCTCGGTGTTTTCCCACTGCGCCAATAAGTGCTTGGCCAGCGGCAGAAGCGATTCACCTTCCGGGGTCAGGCGAACGTGGCGGGTGCTGCGGATCAGAAGTTTGCCTCCGAGCGACTCCTCCAGACCCTTGATCGCCAGAGAGAGCGCCGGCTGTGAAAGGTGCAACCGCTCGCAGGCCTGGGTAAAGCTCAGGGTTTGAGCGACGGCCAGAAACGCGCGAAGCTGCTTGACGGTCATGGCGACTCTTCATAAGTTGTTTAAATCAATTCATAAGAAAAACAAACTTAACAAATATATCGCCCGGCACAACACTGGCTCGGGCAGCTATCCTCTTGAATACGCCTGTTCGCCTTTTCAGTGCGAGAGGCTCTACCGACAACAGCGAGGTTACCCATGGCAGGATTCGACAAGCGCGTCGCTTCTTATGAAGAAGCGATGGAAGGTATCGAGAGCGGAATGACCGTGCTGGCGGGCGGCTTCGGGCTCTGCGGCATTCCTGAAAACCTGATTGCCGAGATCCAGCGCCGCGGCGTCAAGGATCTGACCGTGGCTTCCAACAACTGCGGTGTCGACGGCTTCGGCCTCGGCCTTCTGCTCGAAAAGCGTCAGATCAGCAAGATCTACGCCTCTTATGTCGGCGAGAACGCGCTGTTCGAGCAGCAGATGCTCAACGAAGAGATCGACGTCGTACTGACGCCTCAAGGGACGCTAGCCGAAAGAATGCGCGCCGGCGGCGCGGGCATTCCGGCGTTCTATACCGCGACCGGCTACGGCACGCCGATCGCTGAAGGCAAGGAAGTACGTGAGTTCGGCGGCCGCCACTACATTCTCGAAGAGGCACTGGTGGGTGATTTCGCCATCGTCAAGGGCTGGAAGGCGGACCGCTACGGTAACGTGATGTATCGCCACACCGCGCAGAACTTCAACCCCATGGCCGCCACCGCCGGCCGAATCACCGTCGTGGAAGTCGAGGAGATCGTTGAGCCCGGCGAAATGGACCCGAGCCAGATTCACACGCCGGGCATCTACGTCGACCGGATCATTCAGGGCTCGTTCGAAAAGCGCATCGAAAAACGCACGGTTCGAAACTAACCGCCGGACGTCATCGACACCGACGCTATCGACCAATCATCATTGATTTGAGGACATTACCATGGCGCTAACACGTGAGCAGATGGCCCAGCGCGTTGCCCGCGAACTCAAGGACGGCTTCTACGTTAATCTCGGAATCGGCATTCCCACCCTGGTGGCCAACTATGTCCCGGAAGGCATCGACGTGATGCTGCAGTCCGAAAACGGGCTGTTGGGCATGGGGCGCTACCCGACTGACGAAGAGCTCGACCCGGACATGATCAACGCCGGCAAGGAAACGGTCACGGCCCGCCCGGGGGCGGCGATTTTTTCATCCGCAGAGTCATTTGCCATGATTCGCGGCGGCCACGTGGATCTGACCGTTCTGGGCGCTTTCGAGGTGGACCAGAATGGCAACATCGCCTCTTGGATGATTCCCGGTAAGCTGATCAAGGGCATGGGGGGGGCGATGGATCTGGTCGCCGGCGCCGAGAACATCATTTGCACCATGACCCACGCTTCCAAGAACGGTGAATCCAAGCTGTTGGAAAAATGCGAACTGCCGCTGACCGGCGCGGGCTGCATTAGCCGCGTGCTGACCGATCTTGCCTATCTTGAGATCGAGAACGGGGCGTTCGTGTTGAAAGAGCGTGCGCCGGGAGTGAGCGTCGAGGAGATCAAGGAGAAAACCGCCGGCAAACTCATCGTGCCCGATCACGTGCCGGAGATGGAGTTTGCCGAGCCCTGATGTCACGTAAAAGGCGAGATGGCGTGTTCGTCACGCCATCTCGCAGCGGGTGTGGGCCGGTAAAAGCTCTTCGCCCAGGGTGGCGGAGCTTTCGCTCAGCACCTTTTGCGCCAGTGCCAGCCCGCCAAGACAGAGCCGGTGCTCATCGCCCTGGCGAAACACCAGCTTTTGCGGCATGGCGGGATAGAAGCGGTGCTCGAGCGAACTCGAGACGGGGAAAATGCCGTTTTGTCGGTTCGTCGAGCACTGCATACCGGCTTGGCCCAGCGCTTTGTCGAGGGCGGTGATGGGTTCGCCGAGCGCCCGGCAGTCAAAGCCGGCATGGTGCAGCCGTGGACCCATGGCGGCGAGCCATGCTGCTAGCGGGTGCTCCGCTTCCAGCTGCTGATAGAGCGCCCAGGAGGGCATGGGCCAGGGCCGCCCGCGACACAACAGGTTATGTCCCTTGCAGTCCTGCGGGTGGCTCTGTTCGATCAGCGCCATCAAGGCGTTGCGCGGCGTGGTGCACAGGGCACCAAGCTGAAGCTCTACCAGCACCAGCCAGCTGCTGCCCGGCGCTCCGAGCAAATGAATGATCAGCCCCTTGTCTGCCAGGGCGTATTGAGTAGCGCAAGCGTACCCCATTCGCTGGAGCGTTTGGGTGAGACGCCGTGCGCTGAAGGGGCCGTGATTGAGGGTCAGCAGGGTGAGGTAGTCCGCCTTGACGTCCAGCGGCCAGATGCCCAGCCCGCCAACATCCGGATGGGTATGAATGTAATCGAGCCAAAGCTGGCGTTCGAACTCTTCACGTTGCATGGCGCGTGTCCTTGCCGACTTTTTCGGTCTTGTTAGGGAGGATGCCCTCCCAGTATAGGCAGCAAGGTTCTACACGGGTTCCGCGTGAGAGTGTGAGGGCTATCAACGCATCAGGCGAGCAGGTCGTTGTCACGAACGTAGCGGTCGAACTCGGAGAAGCCGCCGATGTGGTTCTGGTCGATGAATACTTGAGGCACGGTGTGGATCGGTTTGCCGGCGGTTTTGGCGATATCTTCCTTGGTCACGCCTTCCGAGGGCATATCGACGTAGCGATAACCCTCTATTTTATGAGCGTTTTCGAGCTGCTCGGCGAGCTGCTTGGCCATAACGCAGAAAGGGCAGCTCATACGGCCAAAAATTACCACGAACATGAAAATTCCTTGGGTTGGTGAATGGCGTTTCGATCATTGTCGCTCAGGAGGGCTGCGTTGAACAATAACGCGTCGCGTTGGTTCAACGCACGATCACGGTTCTATACTGAGTGGGTTCTCAAGGTAACTGGATGTCTTTTTTATAGGAGATGACTATGTCGGCAGGTGCGGATACAACGCCTCGGGTGGCACTGGTAACGGGTACGAGCAGTGGAATCGGCGCAAGCGTGGTCGAGCACTTTTGCAAGCAAGGGTTTCAGGTGCTGGCGGTGGATTTCAACGAGGCGGGTGAAAAGATCGCCAGCGACCAGGGCGCGGCGTTCTACCAGGCCGACCTGACCGACCCCGAGGCGTGTAAAAACGCCGTCAAGGAGGCGATCAAGCGCTTTGGACGAGTGGATATCCTGGTCAACAACGCGGGTATTCAGCACGTCAGCGATATCGAGTCGTTTCCCGAAGAGAAGTGGCGAGCGATCATGAATTTGATGCTCACCGCGCCGTTCTTGCTTACCCAGGCGGTGTGGCCCTCGATGCGCGAAAACGGCTGGGGCCGCATCATCAATATCGCCTCCATTCACGCCCACGTGGCCTCACCGGGCAAGGCCGCCTACGTGACCGCCAAACACGGTTTGATCGGCATGACCAAAACCGCCGCGCTGGAGGGTGGGGAGCAGGGCATTACCGCCAACGCCGTGTGCCCGGCCTACGTCCAAACGCCCCTGGTCGAAAATCAGATCGCCGATCAGGCGAAGATGCACAAGATGGACGAGCAGGAAGTCATCGAGAAGATCATGCTCAAGGACGCTGCAATCAAGCGCCTGATCGAACCCGCCGAGGTCGCTCAGCTGGTGTGCTATCTGGCCTCCGATGCCGCCGGCTCCGTGACCGGCTCGAGTTTCAATATCGACCTTGGCTGGACGGCGCACTGATTCGGCTGGGTAACTTCGTTTTACCGAATGGCTGCATTAGCGTCGAACCGGACGTTTTTGCAGCTTTCGCTGCAGGGTGCGCCGGTGCATGCCCAGCGCCCGCGCGGTGGCGGAAATGTTGCCGTCGTGCTCCTGCAGCACCTTCTGAATATGCTCCCAGGTGATACGGTTAATTGACGGCGGGTTGTCCGCAAGCTCGATGTCCGGGTCGCCGCCGCCGTTTTCAAATGCCGCGATGACATCGTCGGCGTCCACCGGCTTGCACAGGTAGTGCACCGCGCCAAGCTTGATCGCCTCGACGGCGGTGGCGATGCTCGAGTAGCCCGTTAGCACCACGACGCGACAATCCGGCACCACCAATAGAAGCTCCGGCAAAAGCTTGAGCCCGGAGCTGTGCTCGAGTTTGAGATCGAGTGTGGCGATGGTCGGTGAGAACGACGTTGCGATCTCGAGCGCCTGCTCGGCGTCGTGAGCGACCTTCACATCGAAGCCGCGGCGGGTAAGCGCTCGGCTCAACACGTGGCAAAACACGTCGTCGTCATCCACGATCAAAAGGCGCTGGTCATCTGTGTGCATGGTCTTCTCGCTTTCGTTGGGCAGCACTCACGTTTTCTCCGGCGCGTCGCTGCGCGGCAGCGTTACCTCGGTGAGCGTGCCGCCTTCCGGGTGGTTATAAAGGCTCACGCCGCCGCCAAAACGGTTGATGGTGGCATGGGTTAAAAATAGACCAATGCCCATGCCCTTGCTCTTGGTCGACACAAAGGTGTCGCCGAGCTGGTCGGCGATCGACATCGAAACCCCCGGACCGTGGTCTCGAATGTCGATGATGACGTTATCGTCGAACCAGTCCAGTCGAATGGCGATTTGGTCCGGATGCGCGTCGGCGGCGTTGTTCAAAAGGTTGGTCAGTGCCTGGTCGAGGGTAGCATCGACCAGTAGCCAGGGTCGCCCGCGGCGATTCGGCGTCTCGAGCGTATGGGTGACATCCGGGCGGATGACCAGCCAGCGCTGGATGACGCTGGAAAGCCAGGCCTCGCCATCCTGAACCTCCGGCTCCGCCATACGCCGACGGTCGGCGCTGGTGACCAGGTGCTGCAGCCGTGACTTGCAGACATCTACCTGCTGGCGCAACAGCGCGATGTCCTCATAAAGCGGCGAGTCGTCAGCGGCTTCCGCCTGCATCTCTTTTAAAAGCACCGCCATGGTGGAAAGCGGTGTGCCGAGTTCGTGAGCGGTGCCCGCTGCCTGGGTGGCCACCGCCAGCACCTGCTCGTTTCGAAGTGCGGCTTCACGGGTGCGCGATAGCGCCTTGTCGCGGCTTCGAAGCGCATGGGCCATTTTGTAGATGAAAAAGGTGACCAGGCCCGCTGAAAGCCCGAAGTTGAGCCACATGCCCACGACATGCAGGTTCAAAAGGCTGTCGCTATCGATATGGCTGAGCTGGGCGATGGGGTGGTAATCCACCATCAGGTAGCTGTAGCCCGCCATGGCGCAACCGGCGATGATCCAGGCGTGGCGCCAGGGCAGCGTTGCCGCGGCAATGGTCACCGGTACCAGGTAGTAGGTAATGAATGGATTGGTCGAACCGCCAGTGAAGTAGAACAGCAGTGTCAGCCCGGCAATGTCCGCCAGCAGGTGGAGAAGATACTCAAGATGGCTGACGGCCCGCGGGCGCCCGAGCCGCCACCAGGTGAGGATGTTCAAAAGCCCCATGGATACCACGACGCTGATGACCGTGGCGGTCTCGAGCTCGAAATCGAGCACCTCGACGCCTATAAGGATCGCCAACAAAAAGCCGGTCCAGGTGATACCTCGAACGATGGTCAGGCGCACCAGGTTGCGGTTGGGGGTCGAAAGCGGCAGCGGCAGGGCGGTTTGCATGAAAGGCTACTTGTCGGTGACGGTCAATGGGAGTGCGCGCGAGACGTCTTGACCGAGTGAATGACGAACTTGATGAAAAGCGTCATCACATAGGTCAGCCAGCCAGCGGTCGCTAGCAGGTTGAAAACCAGAATCTTGGGCGGAAGCCAGGCCCGGCCCACAAGCGCCTCCAATAAAATATGCAAGAGCATGGCCAGCAGAAGCGGCAGCGCCAGGGTGTGAATCCACATATCGGTGCGGCGCTTGCGCACGTGGTAGCGGCGCAGCATGAAACGCATGGGCTTATGCGCCCAGCTAAACAGCACCAGCGTGCCCACCACGAAGAGCATCGCAATCGTTGGTTCGGTACTGCCCCGATGGGTCGATGCGGAAACGGACCAGGCGAGCGCGAGCCACATTAGCCCCTCGATGCTGGTGAGAATGTCAGCGTAGCGCCTCACGTTTTGCATAGGCGGATAATGTCCTGGAAAAGGTCTGAATGTGAGATGACAAAGCGAAGTAAAGCGCTGACATGATACGACACTTGCCAGGCGCTGTGGCCCCCCGGCGGAGGATTAAACTGCTGGTCGAACCGTTGCATCGAAGCTCCGGATTCATCCCTGGCTGGCTTCGGGTATACTGGCGGGCGCTTTCTACATACCGCTTGTAAAGGATAGACCGTGGACTCTATTACGTTGACTCGCCCTGATGATTGGCACCTTCACCTGCGCGACGGCGAGGTGCTCGAGGCGGTCGTGAACCACACCGCCGCGCAGATGGGGCGTGCGATCATCATGCCCAATCTGAAGCCGCCGATCACCACGACCGACCAGGCGCTGGCTTACCGTGAGCGCATTTTGAAGGCGCTCGCGCCGGACAGTGCGTTCGAGCCCTTGATGACGCTCTACCTGACCGATTTCACCACCGCTGACGAGATCGAGAAGGCGCATGCCAGCGGTGTGGTCAAGGCGGTCAAGCTCTATCCGGCTGGAGCGACGACCAACTCGGCGTCCGGGGTGACCGATATCGCCCATTGCGACGCCGCGATTACCGCCATGGAGCGGGTCGGCATGCCGCTTTTGATTCACGGTGAGGTGACCGATAGCAATATCGACATCTTCGATCGCGAAGCGGCCTTTATCGAGCGCGTGCTCAAGCCGCTGCTCGAACGCCACCCGACGCTCAAGGTGGTGTCCGAGCACATCACGACCCAGCAGGCCGCCGAGTTCGTGGCCAATGGCCCCGATAACCTGGCCGCCACGATTACCGCGCATCATCTTCTGTTCAACCGGAACCAGATGCTGGCCGGCGGCATTCGCCCGCACTACTACTGCCTGCCGATTCTAAAACGTGAACAGCACCGCCAGGCGCTGCTGAAAGCCGCCACCAGCGGAAGCCCGAAATTCTTTTTGGGTACCGACAGCGCGCCGCACGAGAAGGCCGACAAGGAGTCGAGCTGCGGCTGCGCGGGCGCCTACACCGCGCCGGCAGCGCTCGAGCTTTACGCCACTGCCTTCGATCAAATGGGAGCGCTCGATAAACTCGAGGCCTTCGCGAGCCTCAACGGCCCACGCTTTTACGGGCTGGCGCCGAATGCTGATCGCGTTACCCTTGAGCGTCGTGCGCTGGCGCTGCCCTCCCACTACGCTTACGGCGACGGATGCTCGATCGTACCGCTGCTGGCCGGAGAAGCGCTGGAGTGGTCGATGGTGCGCTAATAGTGCATTAGAAAGTGCTGTTGATATAAACACATCGAGCGCGCCGTTAGGCGCGCTCGATGTGTTTTGACGATGTATATTTTGAAGAGGCGTCAGGCGCTTTTATTGGCCAGGTCTTTTATTAGCCAAGTCTTTTATTGACCGAGCCGGATCAGCATGGCGTCGACCATGCGCGAGGAGTGATCCGCCGCGATGTCCAGAAACTGCTCGAAGGAGAGGTGATTGTCGCCGGCGCCGGGAATATCGGAAAGCGCACGGATCACCACGAAGGGGCAGCCGTAGAGATAGCAGGTTTGCGCGATGGCCGCGGCTTCCATTTCGACCGCAAGCATCGCGGGAAACTGCGCGCGGGTGGCGGCAACGCGCGCCGGGTCCGCCATGAAGGCGTCGCCGGTTGCGATCAAACCTTCGAGCACGTTCACTTCACCAAGGTCGATAATTGCCTGACGGGCGACGTCGCAAAGCGCGCTATCGGCCACGTAGGCGGCGGGCATGCCGGGTACCTGACCCATTTCATAGCCGAACACCACCGCATCGACATCGTGATGGCGCACTTCGCTCGAGATGATGATGTCGCCGATATCGAGATCCAGGGCGAAGCCGCCGGCCGAGCCGGTATTGATGATCGCCTCGGGCTGGTAGCGCTCGAGCAGCACCGCCGTACCCACCGCGGCGTTCACCTTACCAATACCTGACTGCAGGATGACGACCTCGAGGCCGTGACGCGTGCCGCTATAGAACACGAACCCGGCATGCTCGAGGCGCTCAACCCCTTCGAGCTGGCCCGCCAGTATGCTTACTTCCTGCGCCATCGCGCCGATGATTCCAATGCGTTGCACTCGGGCGTGCTCCTTGGTCGATTGTAGGTCCAGTGGGGGAGTCGTTCAGGTGATTCAAGCGTCGTGCGCTTCGGCGGCTTCCAGGGTGTTCTCCAAAAGCGTGGCCACGGTCATCGGGCCGACGCCACCGGGTACCGGCGTGATGAAGCTTGCGCGTTCGGCGGCCGATTCGAAATCCACGTCGCCGGCGAGCTTGCCATCCTCTTGGCGGTTGATGCCGACATCGATGACCACGGCCCCTGGCTTGATCCACTCGCCCTTGACGAGCCCTGGCTTGCCTACGGCGACCACGACCAGATCCGCGCGGCGAACGTGAGCCTCCAGATTCTGGGTGAAGCGATGACACACGGTGGTGGTACAGCCCGCCAGCATCAGCTCCATGGCCATCGGCCGGCCCACGATGTTGGAAGCGCCGACCACCGTGGCGTCCAGGCCGCGCACGTCGATGTCACTCTCTGATAGCAGCGTCATGATCCCCTTGGGCGTGCAGGGGCGTAGCGCGGGAGAGCGCTGAGCCAGCCGGCCCAGGTTATAGGGGTGAAAGCCGTCGACATCCTTGTCCGGGCGAATGCGCTCGAGGATCGGGCCGGCATCCAGATGCTCCGGCAGCGGCAGTTGAACCAGAATGCCGTCGACCTGGGGGTCGTTGTTCAAACGGTCGACCAGTGCTTCGAGCTCGTGCTGGGTAGTGTTGGTCGAGAGCTGATGCTGAAAGGAGAGAATGCCGGCCTGGTCGCAGGCGCGGTGTTTGTTATTGACGTACACATGAGAGGCCGGGTCATCGCCTACCACCACCACGGCTAATCCGGGGGCGCGAGCGCCGGCCTGTAAGCGGGCAGCGGTTTTCTCGGCAACGCGATGGCGGACATTAGCGGCGATGGTTTTGCCATCGATGAGTTGGGCGGTCATGTAGTGAGGTCCCTTAGGAGGTGATGAGCGAATCAAAAGCCGACGCAAGGTGGAGACGTCAGCGAATGACCAATTTTCGCATGTTGGGCCTGGTAGGCAAAGCGAACAGCGTCAAAGCCTTTAAGTCTTGACTTTAAAATTAAAAATAGTAGTATGTGCCTCGCTTGAGACGGGCCAAGCGGCAGCGTCAAGGGTAGTCATCGGGATGTAGCGCAGTCTGGTAGCGCGCCTGCTTTGGGAGCAGGATGTCGGGGGTTCGAATCCCTCCATCCCGACCACGTACCTCGCGCTTCAAGTGGCATAGAGCTTCTCCGGGCGTGGGTTGTGGTAGAGTGCTCAGCGGTGTTCGGTTCGAGAATACCTTGTGCGCCCATAGCTCAACCGGATAGAGCAACGGCCTTCTAAGCCGTAGGTTGCGGGTTCAAGTCCTGCTGGGCGTGCCACGAAAGTGGTCGCAGTGCTCGAGCGCAGGCAGTACGTTTTGCTTTAGCGTCAATGGTGGATGTAGCTCAGTGGTAGAGCCCCGGATTGTGGCTCCGGTGGTCGTGGGTTCGATCCCCATCATCCACCCCATTGATGGCAGTCAAAGCAGCGTATGGTCAAGGCAGTACAGGTAACAGGTTGTGGTGGATGTAGCTCAGTGGTAGAGCCCCGGATTGTGGCTCCGGTGGTCGTGGGTTCGATCCCCATCATCCACCCCAGTAACCTTTACTTTTCCCTCCGTTGGTCAATGTTTCCTCCTATCGTATTTTCTCCTACTTCGAGCGCTTTCGCCTCGAAGGTTTTGTGCGTTTTAAACCTTTTCAAATGGCCATTCCTGCTCAATAAAGTCACTTTATTGGCCGTAGTGTTTTTTCCTGTTTATTGGGCTTTAAAGACATTTTCCACCGCGGAATCAGATAAACCAATATTTCAGCCTGAGTAAAACGATTAAAACGGTCGATTCCGCTGTGCATTGCGCCCGCAAGAGGTGGTAATTTTATCCTCATTCAGGATATCCAGTTTTACCACCACACATAATGACAGGGCGGGAGAGAGTCGATGGCCAAGCGGCAGGTAGCGGTACTCGGTGCGGGAATGGTGGGCGTCAGCGTCGCGTGGCATCTTCAAAAGCGGGGGTTCGACGTAACGCTGATCGACCGGCGCCAGCCCGGACGCGAAACCTCCTATGGCAACGCCGGCATCGTTCAGCGAGAAGCCGTTCGCCCTTACGCGTTTCCTCGGGACATGAAAACGATTTTAAGCGTACTGCCCAACAGGCGCGTCGACATTCGCTACCGCCCCAAAGGCATGCTCAACGCTTTTTCGCCACTTCTGAGCTACTGGCACAACTCTTCCACCGGGCGGTATCAGAAAATCGTTCCCGAGTACGCCTCACTCATCGGGCTTTGCCTGGAGGCGCACGGCAAGATGATCGAAGCGGCCGGCGCGGGGCATCTGGTGCGTCGGGATGGCTGGCTGGAAATCTACCGGACTCAGGAAAAACTCGACAAGCGCGTGGTCGAGGCCCAAGAGGCGCTCAAGCTCTATGGCGTTCGCTTCGAGGTGCTGGACCGCGCCGCGCTCATCGAAAAGGAGCCGGATCTGAGTGAGAAGATCATCGGCGCCATCCACTGGCTCGATCCCTGGACGGTGGCCGACCCGGGGGCGCTGGTGGCCGCTTACGCCAATGCGTTCGTTCTGCAAGGCGGTACCATCCTTCAGGCCGATATCGAGGATGTGGAGCCCCAGGGCGAAGGCTATCGGGTAAAGACCGATCAGTGTGAGCTTGCGGTCGACGATGTGGTCATGGCGCTGGGCCCCTGGGCGGGCCAGTGGGCCTCGAAGCTTGGCTATCGCATTCCCACGTTCGTCAAGCGCGGCTACCACATGCACTACGCCACACAGGCGCCGGCGAAGCTCAACTACTGGCTGATGGATGCCGAGGTCGGGTATCTGCTAGCGCCCATGAACGCGGGTGTGCGTCTGACCACCGGCGCCGAGCTCGACCAGCTTGAGTCGCCGGCAGACGAGCACCAGCTCGAGGCTGCTGAAAACGTCGCTCGGGGCGTTTTCCCGCTCGCCGAGCGCAAAGAGCCGGTCGCCTGGAAGGGCGCACGGCCGTGTCTACCGGACATGAAACCGATCATTGGCCCGGCGCCTCGCCATCAAGGGCTATGGTTCGCTTTCGGTCACGGCCATCAGGGCTTTACTCTGGGGCCTGCGACCGGCGAGCTTCTGGCGGATATCATGGAAGGCAAGACACCTGCCATCGATATGTCGCCGTTTCGCGCCGATCGTTTCTAATAAATAGGTTTTAATGAGCCGGTTTTTTGAATTACTAAAATGGCGCTTCGCTGGCGCATTTTTCTAGTGCTTGCTAAGCTTGACGACATTACGGTTTTAATGTGAGGTGAGATAATGGATATCGCAGCGAGCAACGCCGTTAGTCAGGCGCTTTACATGAATCAGGCGCAAACCGCTGAACAGGCGCAAATGCAGCTTTTTCGCCAGGCACTCGACATGCAGGCCCAGCAGGTGACCGAAGTACTGGCCAGTGCCAACATGACGGCGCAGCCGGATCTGGCAACCGAAGGGTCGCTGGGAACGCAAATCAACACCTACGCTTGATCGAGCAAACCCCACCTGGTGTAGGCTACAACAAAAAAGAGTCGCTATTGGCGGCTCTTTTTTTTATGCCCCTGTGCAGGCATTCGATAGCACGCTTGAAAGGGCGTGGCACCGTTTGGCCCGGAACGTTACAATTCGCCCCAATCCTACTCACTCAGCCCGCTCAACTTTATTAGCACATGTCTTGAGTACATGGCTGAGTACACATGTTTATTGAGGCACGATGAAAGAGACGCAGTTGGCCCGTGAAGCGGAGCTTAGACGCACCTTCGCTATCATATCGCACCCGGATGCGGGTAAAACCACGATTACCGAGAAGATGCTGCTGTTTGGAAACGCCATTCAGATGGCGGGCTCGGTCAAGAGCAAGCGCAATGACCGCCACGCGACATCCGACTGGATGAAGATGGAGCAGGAGCGCGGCATCTCGGTGACCACCTCGGTGATGCAGTTCCCCTATGGTGGGCGTATCGTCAATCTGCTCGACACCCCCGGTCACGAGGACTTCTCGGAAGATACCTACCGGACGCTGACCGCGGTCGACTCCGCCCTGATGGTGATCGACGGCGCCAAGGGCGTCGAGGACCGTACCATCAAGCTGATGGAAGTGTGCCGACTGCGCACCACGCCGATTCTCACCTTCATCAACAAGATGGACCGTGACATTCGCGACCCGATCGAGGTGATGGACGAGGTCGAAACGGTTCTCAACATTCAGTGTGCGCCGATGACCTGGCCGATCGGTATGGGGCGTCACTTCAAGGGGGTTTATCACCTCTATAACGATGTGATCCATCTCTATACCCAGGGCCAGGGCAATCGTATTTCCGAAGACAAGCGCATCGAAGGGCTGGATAGTCCGGAAGTCGATACGCTGCTCGGTGAAGAGCAGGCTGAAGAGCTTCGCATGGAGATCGAGCTGGTGCGCGGCGCCTCCCACGCTTTCGATCTCGACGCCTACCGGCGCGGCGCGCTGAGCCCGGTCTACTTCGGCACCGCCATGGGCAACTTCGGCGTGCGCGAAATGCTCGATGGCTTCGTCGAATACGCCCCGGCGCCGCAGCCGCGCGAGACCGACACCCGGGAAGTGACCGCCAGTGACGAGCGCTTCACCGGCTTCGTGTTCAAGATTCAGGCGAACATGGACCCGAATCACCGCGACCGCATCGCCTTTTTACGGGTTTGCTCCGGCAAGTACGAGAAGAACATGAAGATGCGCCACGTGCGTATTGGCAAGGACGTCAAGATCGCCGACGCCCTGACCTTCATGGCCTCGGACCGCTCCCAGGTCGAGGAAGCCTGGCCTGGCGATATCATCGGTCTGCATAATCACGGCACGGTACAGATCGGCGATACCTTCACCGTGGGCGAGGACATGCGCTTTACCGGCATCCCACACTTTGCCCCGGAGCTTTTCAAGCGTGTACGCTTGAAAGATCCGCTGAGAATGAAGGCGCTGCAGAAAGGGTTGCAGCAGCTTTCGGAAGAGGGCGCCACCCAGGTCTTCATGCCGATGGACAACAACGACCTGATTCTCGGCGCGGTGGGAACGCTGCAGTTCGACGTAGTCGCGCACCGCCTGAAAGAGGAGTACAAGGTCGACTGTATTTACGAAGGGGTGAACGTGCAGACCGCCCGCTGGATATACTGCGACGA
Organism: Halomonas sp. PAMB 3264; assembly: GCF_031954245.1. Taxonomy (NCBI): domain Bacteria; kingdom Pseudomonadati; phylum Pseudomonadota; class Gammaproteobacteria; order Oceanospirillales; family Halomonadaceae; genus Halomonas; species Halomonas sp. PAMB 3264. Next base: position 1,827,662 of record NZ_CP134866.1, on the reverse strand, counting down.
TGCGAAGAAGCTTGAGGAGTTCAAGCGCAAGGCGAGTGCGAACCTTGCCATCGATGGCGGCGGCTATCTCACCTATATCGCCCCGACCCGGGTCAACCTGCAGATGACTCAGGAGCGCTGGCCAGACATTCGCTTCCAGCCTACCCGCGAGCACTAAGTCTCTCGTAGCATGTTGAAGTCGTTTATTGCATAACGCGGCTTCAGGCAAAACGGCCCGGCGAACTGACGTTCGCCGGGCCGTTTTAGTTAGCGGGCTCGCTCTCGCTAGGTCGACATCAGACTCGCCGAGAGCTGCTCCGGGTCCAGGCGCTCGACGGCGTAGGGCAACGATTCGAGCGTTACGGGCTGCTGGTTCAAATAAAGCGGCAGCGGCTCCTCGATGGCCTTGGTTGCCACCACCGCCAGCAGCTCGACGTGCCCCTGATCACTGAAGGCACTGCTGACCACCTCGCCCAGGCTTTTGTTTTCGTCACTTACCAGCGATTCAGTGGCGGCGGGCAGTGCATCCGCCTTCAGGCTTGCGCGCACCAGGCGCTTCTTGACCTGGCCGCGAAAGTGCGCCCGCGCTACGACTTCCTGGCCGGTGTAGCACCCTTTCTTGAAGCTGATACCCCCCAGCGCTTCCCAGTTGATCATTTGCGGCAGGAAATGATCTTCCTGGACTTCGTCAAGCCAGGCGATGCCGCTTTGAATGTCCGCCAGCCGCCAGGCGTTTTCGAGCGCCGCATCGGCGTCGGGCATATCGTCCTCGATACAAAAGAGGTAGCGCTCTTCAAAAGGCAGACGCAGTACCGATGCCTTCTCGTCGCCACTGTGCAGATAGCCGCTTGCGGGTAGCACGAGCCCCAGTGCCCTGGCGCGCTCGAGGGCCTGGGCTGGTCCGGCACCCACCAGAGCGATGGCGCAATTGAGGCTAAGCTCGGCGCGATAGAACACGGCAAACTTTTTAAGGTGAGTCGCGAGCTTGTCCGCCAGCGTGGTGCTGACCAGCAGGCGATAATGGTGCTCGGCAACCCGGAAAAGCTGACCGTTGGCGATGATGCGCCCCTTGGGCGTGCAGAAGCAGGTGAGCGGGGCGAAAGAACCGTTGGCCAGGCTCACCTGGGCGCTGGTCTGGCCCTGAAGGAACTTCTCGGCGTTCTCGCCCTTGATGTCCAGTATTGATAGGTGATCGAGGCGCACTTCACCATTAAAAGTGGGTAGGTGTTCGGTTGCCATACATGCTCCACGGCAAGGGGATTGAGAATGCGTCTAGCCTAACACTACTCAAGGCAGGTGCGGGCGCCAGGTTGTAATTGCAAGCCTGGCCCGCCGTGCTAGACTTCTCGGTCTGTATCAGTTTTGCATAGGTTCTGCTGCCCGGTTTTGCAGCAAGCCTTTGCACGAGTTTACCGGCGCTGGCGCCGGCTCAAGTAAAGGACGTGTCATGGCTATTCAATCGCTGAGCTTCAAGGGTGTACAAAACGCCGATCAGGTCAACCGAATCACCACCGCGCTAATGATGCTCGACGGCGTGGAGAGTGCGGAGGTCGGTCGCCACGGTGCGGAAGTGGAAGGACGGGCGAGCCACCAGACCCTCGTCAAGGCGGTGAAGGATCTCAAGCTAGGCGTCGAGGTCTCATGATGCGCACCCCCATCACGCTGATCAGCGAACGCAACCGGACGTTTCGCCACCGTATCGAGGTCGAAAGCATCGAGGCCCTTTACGCCGATGCCCCCAAAGGGCTTGGCGGCGACGGCCAGGACCCGGACCCCCACGACTACTTCGATATGGCGCTGGGCAGCTGCAAGGCGATCACCGTGCAGATGTACGCCAGGCGCAAGGAGTGGCCGCTCGAAGGTATCACGGTGACCATTGCGCGTGACGACCGCAAGGAGCGTGAAGGCGAATATGGGCTGGACGTACGTCTCGACTTCCAGGGGCCTCTGGATGACGCGATGAAACAGAAACTTCTGGACATCAGCAGCCGCTGCCCGGTGCAGCGCTTGATGACCGAGGCCACGGTCACCATCGAGACCCGGCTTGCGAGTGCGACTGACGCCTCGCGCCAATAGTCCTTTTCTAGAACGGGAGTAGTGATGAGCAAAGCGTTCCGGCTAACGTCGAAGTTTCAGCCTGCGGGCGATCAGCCCAATGCCATAAAGGGCCTGATCAACGGGCTCGAGTCGGGGCTTGCCCATCAAACGCTGTTGGGCGTGACCGGCTCGGGCAAGACCTTCACCATGGCCAATATCGTTCAACAGCTTCAGCGCCCGACCATCGTCATGGCGCCGAACAAGACCCTGGCCGCTCAGCTTTATGGCGAGTTCAAGGCGTTCTTTCCGGACAACGCGGTCGAGTATTTCGTTTCCTACTACGACTACTACCAGCCGGAAGCCTACGTGCCGTCCTCGGACACCTTCATCGAGAAGGACGCCTCGATCAACGATCACATCGAGCAGATGCGCCTGTCGGCGACCAAGGCGCTGCTGGAGCGCCGCGACGCGCTGATCGTGGTATCGGTCTCTGCAATTTACGGCCTGGGTGACCCGGACCAGTACCTGAAGATGCGCCTGCACTTTACTCGGGGCGAGTTGATCGATCAGCGCGCATTCCTGCGCCGCCTTGCCGAACTTCAGTACACGCGCAACGACATGGATTTTCGCCGCGGCACTTACCGGGTACGCGGCGACGTCATCGATATTTTTCCCGCGGACTCCGACGAGGAGGCGGTGCGGGTCGAGCTGTTCGACGATGAGATCGACTCCATCCGCCTGTTCGACCCGCTGACTGGCGACGTGCGCGGTCAGGTGCCGCGCATGACGATCTACCCGAAATCCCACTACGTCACTCCGCGCGAAACGATCCTCGAGGCGATCGAGTCGATCAAGGGTGAACTCAAGGAGCGCCTGGAGTGGCTTAGAAAGCACGAACGCCTGGTGGAAGCGCAGCGTCTCGAGCAGCGCACGCTCTATGATATCGAGATGATGCTGGAGCTTGGCTACTGCAACGGTATCGAGAACTACTCACGCTATCTTTCCGGGCGCGACCCGGGCCATGCGCCGCCGACGTTCTTCGACTACCTGCCCGACGACGCGCTGCTGTTCATCGACGAATCCCACGTCAGCGTTCCGCAGGTGGGCGGCATGTACAAGGGCGACCGTTCGCGCAAGGAAACGCTGGTCGAATACGGTTTCAGGCTTCCCTCGGCGCTGGACAACCGCCCGATGAAATTCGAGGAGTGGGAGTCGATCTGCCCGCAGACGATCTTCGTTTCCGCCACGCCCGGCAACTACGAAGCCGAACACGCGGGCCAGGTCGTCGAGCAAGTGGTTCGCCCAACAGGCCTGCTGGACCCGGAAATCGAAGTGCGCCCGGCCAGTACCCAGGTCGATGATCTGCTCTCCGAGGTACACAAGCGCACGGCGGTCGGCGAGCGCGTGCTCGTCACCACCCTCACCAAACGCATGGCCGAAGACTTGACCGAGTATCTAGACGACCACGACGTGCGCGTACGCTACCTGCACTCGGATATCGACACCGTCGAGCGGGTCGAGATCATCCGCGATCTTCGCCTGGGCAAATTCGACGTGCTGGTGGGCATCAACCTGCTGCGTGAGGGCCTGGATATTCCCGAGGTGTCGCTGGTGGCGATTCTCGATGCGGACAAGGAGGGCTTTCTGCGCGCCGAGCGCTCGCTCATCCAGACCATCGGCCGTGCCGCGCGTAACGCCCACGGCAAGGCGATTCTCTACGGCGATCGTATTACCGACTCGATGCGCCGCGCGATGGACGAAACCGAGCGGCGTCGCACCAAACAGATGGCGCACAACGAAGAGCACGGCATCACGCCGACCACCGTCACGCGCTCCGTGGCCGACATTCTCGAGGCAGCCCAGGCCCCCGGGGCGAAGAAGACCAACGGCCGTCGCGGGGCAGATCGCAAGAAAAGTGCTACGCCGGACTACGATATCGCCAACATGGGCCAGCACGAGCTGGGTGAGGCGATTGGCAAGCTGGAAGACGCCATGTTCGAGGCGGCCCAGAATCTTGAATTCGAGGAAGCGGCGCGCCTTCGCGATCAGCTCAACCAAATGAAAGAGAAACAGCTGGTACTGGGGTAAACATGCCGGAAGGACCAGAGATCCGCCGCGCAGCAGATCGCATCGAAAAACAGATTGGCGGGCGCGTGCTGGAGCACGCCTGGTTCGCCTTCGAAGAGCTACAAACCCAGGCGGATTCCCTGATCGACACGCGTGTCGAAGCCGTCGAAACCCGCGGCAAGGCGATGCTGATTCGTTTCGATAACCAGCGCGTGCTCTATTCTCATAATCAGCTCTACGGGGTATGGAAACTCCACGCCGCCCACAAGCCGCCTCAGACCAATCGCTCGCTGCGCGTAAGGCTCGTCACCGAGGGCAGGGCGGCGAGTCTCTACAGCGCATCAAGCATCGCGCTACTCGACGCTGATGCGCTTAATGAGCATCCGTTTCTCGCAAGGCTTGGACCGGATCTCTTGAGTCAAAACGTCTCGGCTGCCAGCGTGCTGGCGCGGCTCGACGATTCGCGTTTTCACCGTCGAAGCCTCGGGGCGCTGCTGCTGGATCAGGGGCTCGTGGCGGGGCTCGGCAACTATTTACGCTCGGAAATTTTGTTCTACGCCGGGCTCAACCCCAAAAAGCGCCCGGTCGACCTTGGCGATAACGAGCGAGAGCAGCTGGCGCAGATCATTATCGACACCACGTGGCAGGCTTACCGGCAGGCGGGCGTGACGAACCGCGAGGCGTGGATCGAGCAGGCCAAGGCAGCGGGTGAAACCAGGCGCCAGTGGCGCTTTAGCGTATTCGAGCGCGCCGGGCTCTCATGTCATCGCTGTGGCGACATCATCGAACGACAAATGGTAGGGTCGCGGCGCCTTTACTGGTGCCCGCACTGCCAGCCGGCGACTTAACGATAAATATTTATACCGTTATCTTTTATGCAACATAAAAAATTTATAATTTAGGTCTTTGCAAAAAATTCAGCGACAACAGCAAAGCTGCCGGCGATGAATCGATCAGGTATAATCGATGAATTAGAACGGCTAACGGGTTGAAAAATCCCCTTGATAAATAGCCGCTTGAAATCGATCCACCGAGGAGCCCGTTGTTCATGACCGTGATCAAGCAGGATGACGTTATTCAAAGCGTTGCCGACGCCCTTCAATACATCTCCTATTACCATCCGAAAGACTTCATCGACGCCATGGCGGCCGCCTACGAGCGCGAAGAGAACCCTGCCGCCAAGGACGCCATCGCCCAGATCCTGATCAACTCGCGGATGTGCGCCACCGGCCATCGGCCGATTTGCCAGGATACCGGCATCGTGACCGTGTTTGTTCACGTGGGCATGAACGTGACCTGGGAGGCGGACATGAGCCTCGACGATATGGTCAACGAGGGCGTTCGCCGCGCCTACCTGCTGCCCGACAACGTACTGCGCGCTTCGGTGCTGGCCGACCCGGACGGCAAGCGCCAGAACACCAAAGACAATACGCCCGCCATCATTCACCACAAGCTCGTGCCCGGCGACAAGGTCGATATCCACGTGGCGGCGAAAGGCGGGGGTAGCGAGGCGAAATCCAAGTTCGCGATGCTGAACCCGTCCGATAGCGTCGTCGATTGGGTGCTGGAGCAGCTACCTAAAATGGGCGCTGGCTGGTGCCCGCCGGGCATGCTCGGTATTGGTATCGGCGGCACCGCCGAGAAAGCCATGGAAATCGCCAAGGAAGCGCTGCTCGATCCGATCGACATTCAGGATTTGCAGGCACGTGGGGCGAGTAACCGTGCCGAAGAGCTGCGTTTGGAGCTGTTCGATAAGGTCAACAAGACCGGTATTGGCGCGCAGGGCCTGGGTGGCCTGACTACGGTGCTCGACATCAAGGTCAAGGATTACCCGACCCACGCGGCGAACAAGCCGGTCGCCATCATCCCCAACTGTGCCGCCACCCGTCACGCGCACTTCACCCTCGATGGCTCCGGCGCGGTCGCGCTGCCTGCGCCCAAACTCGAGGACTGGCCGGAGATTACTCGCGAAGTGGGTGAAAACGTCAAGCGGGTCGATCTCGACAGCGTTACACCGGAAGAAGTCAAAACCTGGCAGCCCGGCGATACGCTGCTGCTCAACGGCAAACTCTTGACCGGGCGCGACGCCGCCCATAAACGTATGACCGACATGATCAGCAAGGGCGAGCCGCTGCCTGTCGATATGAAAGGGCGCTTCATTTACTACGTCGGCCCGGTCGACCCGATCGGCGACGAGGTGGTTGGCCCTGCGGGTCCGACCACCGCCACGCGGATGGACAAGTTCACCCGCACCATGCTCGAGGAGACCGGCCTTTTGGGCATGGTCGGCAAGGCAGAGCGGGGCGAGGCTGCTATCGAGGCGATTCGCGACAACCAGGCGGTTTATTTGATGGCCGTCGGCGGCTCGGCCTATCTCGTCGCCCAGGCAATCAAGAAGTCGCGCGTGGTCGGGTTCGAGGACCTGGGGATGGAAGCCATCTATGAATTCGAAGTAGAAGACATGCCGGTCACCGTCGCCGTCGACACGAAAGGTACGTCGGTGCACCAGACCGGCCCGGCCAAATGGAAGGCAATCATCGCCGAAACCGCGTAAACTGAACGCCTGCAATTATAGACCGACAAAGCCCCGTATTGCGGGGCTTTTGCACATGCGAAATCACAAGGGAATTCATGTCCATGGCAGGGAGCGTTAGATGACCTCATGGCTTATCGGTACGGCCATTTTACTGATTCATCTCATGGGGGTCGTGTCCGCCGTCATGGCGCTGATGTCGAGCCGTACCTCCCAGGGCGCCGTTGCCTGGATCATGTCACTTCTCACGTTCCCCTACGTTGCGCTGCCCGCTTACTGGCTGTTCGGCCGGCCGCGCTTTTACGGCTACGTGACCGCTCGTGGCGCCAAAGACAACGTGTTGCGCCGCGTGTTGCGCCGCTATCGTAATAACATGAAGCCGCATATTTCGCTGCCCGCCACGCGGGACATTCAGGCGGTCGAGCAACTGGCGATGATGCCGTTGACCAAGGGTAACCACGCCGAGCTCCTGATCGATGGGGAAGCCACTTTCGAAAATCTGTTTCAGGGGATCGACGAGGCGACAGACTACCTGCTGCTGCAATTTTTCATCGTACGTGACGACCGGCTTGGCCAGGCACTAAAAGCGCGCCTGCTCGAGGCGGCCAGGCGCGGCGTACGGGTCTACTTTCTTTATGATGAGCTTGGCAGCCGCAAACTGCGCGACAGCTACTTCAAGGAGCTCGAAAGCGAAGGGGTAGCGGTTAGCCCGTTCGGATCTTCCCGCGGCTTCAAGCACCGGTTTCAGCTCAATTTTCGTAACCATCGCAAGATCATGGTGGTAGACGGTAAAAAGGGGTGGGTCGGGGGCTTCAACGTGGGTATCGAATATCTGGGGGAGAACCCCCGTCACGGCCCCTGGCGAGATACGCACCTGGCGCTTCAGGGGCCGGGCGTACTCGGCCTCCAGGAAGCTTTTTGGGAAGATTGGCACTGGGCGACCGGGGAGGTGATCACGCTGAATTGGCACGCGGAAAATCACGCCCAAATGGATCATCAGGTGGTGATCGTACCCTCCGGGCCGGCAGACAAGCACGATACCGCAAGTCTTCTGGTACAGCAGCTGATTCATAGCGCCAACGACCGGCTATGGGTGACCAGCCCCTATTTCGTGCCGGACCAAGGCGTTCAGGATGCGCTGCGCCTGGCGGCCATGCGGGGAGTGGACGTGCGCGTCATGATCCCCGAGCGTCCGGACCATCTTCTGGTGTTTCTTTCGGCTTTTTCATTTTTACCCGACATGCTGCGTGCGGGTGTAAAAATATACCGTTATCTTCCCGGATTTCTACATCAAAAGGTTATGCTTATTGACTCAGAAGCCGCAACGGTTGGCACGGTAAATCTGGATAACCGCTCGTTTCGCCTCAATTTCGAAATTACCGCGTATATGCCGTCTGAATCCTTTGCCTTGAGCGTCGCCCACATGCTGGAAGAGGACTTTACCCACTGTCGTCGCGTGACGATCGATGAAATTCGCAATCGCCCGCTTTGGAAAAAGGTCGTGTCGCGAGCCGCGTATTTAACCGCGCCCATTCAGTAGCGCTAGCATGAAGGCCGAATCGAGGAGAACCGGGTGAATCTGGAAACCAAATGGCTCGAGGATTTCGTCGCGCTCGCCAATACGCGCAGTTTTTCCACCTCTGCACGACAGCGCCACGTCACTCAGCCCGCGTTCAGCCGGCGCATTCGCGCTCTGGAGCAGGCGCTGGGCACCACGCTGGTGGATCGCTCGACCACGCCCATCGGGCTGACTGCGGAGGGCCAACTTTTTTTGGTCACCGCGCGCAACCTGGTCGATCAGCTCAATGAATCGTTGAACCACTTGAGGGGGCTATCGATCGCCAACGAGGCGCTGGATATCGTCGCGGCGCACTCGCTTGCGCTAAGTTTCTACCCCCCCTGGATCTCGCGGCTGCAAAAGGGAGTGGGAGAGCTACCCACCCGATTAGTGGCCATGAACGTCGGCGAAGCGATCCACGTGCTGCGCGAGGGCAACTGTGATCTGATGCTCGCCTACTTCGACCCCTTTGCCACCATGCAGCTCGACACCAAGGTCTTTCCTTCATTTTCGATCGGTAACGTCAACATGCTGCCGGTATCGCTTGCAGACGCACAGGGCAAGCCGCTGTTTACCCTCGACCAACCCGACCCGGTACCATATCTGAGCTATAGCCAGGGGGCTTTTTTGGGTAAAAGCGTGCACATGGTGCTCAAGAACGACCCGCGCCGATTGAATCTGCGTACGGTGTACGAAACCGCAATGGCGGAAGGGCTGAAAGGAATGGTGCTGCAAGGCGTAGGCATGGCCTGGATCCCGGATTTCTGCATTCGCGAAGAGCTTAAAAGTGGCCGGCTGGTACGCGCCGGCGACGAGAGTCTCGATATCCCACTGGAAATTCGCCTTTACCGCTGCTCGTTGGTCCACAAACCGGGCGTCGAGCGGCTGTGGCGCCAGATGATGAAGCTTCCCCGCGACTTTTTGCAGGCCTGATAATCCTCAAAGCCGTTCATTGAGCGCTTAGGGGCAAGTTTTGCCGACATCACGACAACGCTGCGCGGCAGACTATAGTTAGATATGCTGATCAGACCATACAAGCGCTCGATATAAGGCGCACTTATAATGCATTTTGCAAGGGAATCAACATGCAGGTAAAAAGAACGCTGCTTTTTTGGTGGCACGTGGTGCAGGACGCCATCGCGCTCTGGCTCGAGCGAAACGCCTTTAGCTACGCAGGCTCCTTGGCCTTCTATACGCTTTTTTCGCTCGCGCCAACGATCATCATCGCCGTGACGGTCATTGGTATGGTGCTCGGTGAAGAAGCCGCCCAGGGGCAGATCGTGGCTCAGCTTCAGGGAACGCTCGGCCTCGATGCGGCCTCGGCCATCGAGCAGGCGGTCGCCCAATCGCGTATCGAGGAGTCGGGATTGCTGCCAACGCTTTTGGGCTTTGGAGCGCTGCTGATCGGCGCAACGACCGTTTTTGGTCAGATGCAGTTCTCGCTCAACACGATCTGGGATGTAACCGCCAAGCCTACTTCCAACAGCGTATTCATCTTCATCAAGACCCGTCTTTTGTCGCTCACCGTGGTGCTTGCCATCGGCTTCATCCTGCTGGTATCGCTGGTATTGGGCGTCGTGGTGAGGGGCATGCTGCAGGCGGCGAACTATATCGTGCCCTATGTTAGCTTTTTTACCCGCGCGGTCGAGTCGCTGGTGTCGCTTGGCATGGTGACGCTTTTGTTCGCAACCATCTTCAAGGTGCTGCCGGACGTCGTGCTGCGCTGGCGAGACGTGTTCATTGGCGGCCTGGTCACGGCGATTCTATTCACCATCGGGCGCAATTTGATCGCCATTTATCTTGCCTATACCGCCACGGCCTCGACCTACGGGGCGGCGGGCTCGGTAGTCATGGTGCTTTTATGGGTCTATTACAGTTCGCTGATTCTGCTGTTCGGCGCGGCGTTTACGCGCTCGCTATTGACCCGCCGCGGTCGGGCGATCATTCCGCGTAACAGCGCCGTTCGCGTCAAGCACGAGTTCGTGAAGGAGTTCAAGGAGGCTGACATGTCGACTAAAAGCGTACGAGCATTTGTGACTGGGAGGGTCCAGGGCGTCAATTTTCGCAGCACCACACGGGAAAAGGCGCTGGCCACCAGTGTCAGCGGCTACGCTAAAAATCTCTCCGACGGCCGCGTCGAGGTACTGATATGCGGGGAAGAGGAGGCGGTCGATTCGCTCGTCGAGTGGCTATGGCATGGCCCGGAAGGCGCTCATGTGACTGATGTGAGCCTCGAGCAAGTCAAGGAGGCCCACGTGCCCGAAAGTTTCACCACGGCATGAGGGCCGTGGCAAAACCCGTTTTACAAGAGCGCCTCAGGCGCTCTTTTTGTAGGCGTCGATGTTCTCGGCGGTCAGACGAACGATGTTTTGACGCGCTTCGGGCGTGATCCAGGCGTTGTGCGGGGTGACGATCAGATTGAGCGGCTCAACGGCTGCCAGCGCATCCAGTAGCGCGTGCCCCTCGCGAGGCGGCTCTTCGGGCAGCACATCAACGGCGAGTCCGCCAATCTGACCGTCGCGAAGCGCTTGCAGCGCGGCGTGCTCATCGATGATGCCACCGCGGGCGCAGTTGATCAGTAAAAGCGTGGATTTCGCTTTCGCCAGGCGCGCCTGGTTGATCAGATGCTTCGTCTGTTCGTTGAGCGGGCAGTGCAGACTGATCACGTCGGCTTGGGGCAGCAGCTCATCAAGACTTTGGCGCTCGTCGTTCGCCTCATCGCCGGGGCGGGCCGCAAAACGCACGTTCATGCCAAACGCCTCGGCCAGCCGCGCTACTTCGGAGCCGAGTTCTCCCTGGCCGACCATCACGAGCTGCTTGCCGGCAAGCTCCAGCGTTGGGTAGTCCTGCAGGCAGAAAAACGCACTCTGCTGCCAGGCCCTGGAGGCGACATCCTGCTGATAGCGCGGTAAGCGCGCGGCCAGGGTGAGCATCAGCATCAGCGTGTGTTGCGAGACACTCGCCGTACCGTAGGCGGTGACGTTTTTCACCGCGATGCCGTTGTCCCTGGCGGCGTCCATATCGATATTGTTGACCCCGGTGGCCATCACGCAGATCAGCTTGAGCGAGGGCAGGGCGTCGAGGGCGTCGCGGCTCAGTTTGACCTTGTTGACCAGCGCGATATCAGCGTTCTTGAGCCGCTCGACAACCTCGTCCGACGCTGTCTGGTCGAACACCTCGAGCGACGACACGCTGTCGCGAATGGCGGTGAAATCGATACCAGGACCCATGCTTTTCGCATCGAGCATTACCGCGTGGGGCATTTGATGATCTCCATATGGACGGCGAGCCCCGCCAAACCTTGCTTGGCAGGGGGCACAAAAGGGTATAATGGGCGGCTTTGCGGGCCGCTGTCTTGGAATTTATGACCACAGGCCACATATTGTCACGGCCCAGCAACGCTTGGGTCATCGACGTCCTGTCCAGTTGAGCTTTTCAGGAGCCATCAACATGCCCATCTATGAGTATGAGTGCAAGGCCTGCGGTCATCGCATGGAAAAATTACAGAAAATCAGCGCCGACCCGCTGACCCACTGCCCGGCATGTGCCCAGGACGAGCTTTCAAGGCTGGTATCGGCAGCGGGCTTTCGCCTGGCCGGTGGCGGCTGGTACGAAACCGATTTCAAGACCGGTGGTAAGAAAAATCTTGCCGCGGACAGTCAGGGCGCCTCGAGCGGTAAGGATAGCACCAGCGCGAAAAGCGACGCGCCTACGTCGAGCGGCTCTGCAAAGGATGGCTCGTCGAAAAACGGCTCGTCAAAAGGCGGTTCATCAAAGGATAAGGGCGCCGCGGCCTAGCCGCGCCGGTCACGGCGCGATGCCCGCGCCACTTTTATTGCCACGTAACAGAACAGGATGAAACATGCGCAGCCATTATTGCGGCCAGCTTAACGAAACTCTGGTAGATCAAACGGTGACCGTTTGTGGGTGGGTCCACCGTCGCCGTGATCACGGCGGGGTCATTTTCCTCGACATGCGCGATCGTGACGGCATCGCGCAGTTCGTTGTCGACCCGGATACCGCCCAGGCGTTCGAAACCGCCGACCGTGCTCGCAATGAATACGTGCTGCGTATTACCGGTCGCGTCCGTCTGCGCCCGGAAGGTACCCAGAACCCCAACATGCCCACTGGCATGGTGGAAGTGCTGGCCAAGGACGTCGAGGTACTCAACACCGCCGCTACGCCGCCGTTCCAACTCGATGAACACGGCAAGGTCGGTGAAGAAGTGCGCTTGAAGCATCGCTATATCGATCTGCGCCGCCCGGACATGATCGAGAAGCTGCGCCTGCGCTCGCGCATTTCTCACAGCGTACGCGCGTTTCTCGAAAACGAAGGCTTTCTCGACATCGAGACGCCGGTACTGACCCGGGCGACACCGGAAGGCGCGCGCGACTACCTGGTTCCGAGCCGCACCCACGCCGGCGAATTCTTCGCGCTGCCGCAATCCCCGCAGCTGTTCAAGCAGCTTCTGATGGTCGCCGGCTTCGATCGTTACTACCAGATCGCCAAGTGCTTTCGTGACGAGGACCTGCGCGCCGATCGTCAGCCCGAGTTCACCCAGATCGATATCGAGGCCTCCTTTGTCGAGGAGAGCGATATCATGGGTATCACCGAGTCGATGATCCAAAAGCTCTTCAAGGAAGTGCTCGACGTCACGCTGCCCGACTTCCCGCGCATGACCTGGCAGGAGGCCATGGACCGCTTTGGCTCCGACAAGCCGGACCTGCGCATTCCGCTCGAGCTGACCGACGTCGACGACCTGATGAAGCAGGTCGACTTCAAGGTCTTCTCCGGCCCGGCCAACGCCGACGATGGCCGCGTGGCCGCGCTGAAGGTCAAGGGCGGCGCCAGCCTGTCGCGCAAGGAGATCGACGAGTACACCAAATTCGTGGGTATCTACGGCGCCAAGGGCCTGGCCTGGATCAAGGTCAACGAGCGCGCCAAGGGCCTCGAAGGGCTGCAGTCGCCGATCGTCAAGTTCATGGAGAACGTGGTCGAAGAGCTTCTGGAGCGTGTCGGTGCCGAGGATGGCGACATCATCTTCTTCGGCGCGGACAAGACTCAGATCGTCAACGAAGCGATCGGCGCGCTGCGCGTCAAGCTCGGCGCCGACCTCGAACTTTACACTCAGGAGTGGGCGCCGCTGTGGGTCGTCGACTTCCCGATGTTCGAAACCGATGGCAGCGGCCGCCTGAGCCCGCTGCACCATCCGTTTACCGCACCGTCCTGCTCGCCGGAAGAGCTCAAGGCCAATCCGGCCCAGGCGCTGTCGCGCGCCTACGACATGGTGCTCAACGGTACCGAACTCGGCGGCGGCTCGATCCGTATCCACGATCAAACCATGCAGCGCAGCGTGTTCGAGATCCTGGGCATCGGTGAAGAGGAAGCCCAGGAGAAGTTTGGCTTCCTGCTCGACGCGCTTCAGTACGGCGCGCCGCCCCACGGCGGCCTGGCCTTCGGCCTCGACCGTCTGGTCATGCTGATGGCCGGCGCGAAGACCATTCGTGAAGTGATCGCCTTCCCGAAAACCCAAAGCGCGGCGTGTCTGATGACCGACGCCCCGGGCGAGGTGAGCGCCGAGCAGCTCAAGGAGCTCAACATCCGCCTGCGCCAGAAAGCGAAAGCCGAAGACGCCGCGCAGTAACGTCGTCTCACTATCGAGCAGGCTCAAACACCGGCGTTCGCGCCGGTGTTTTCGTTTCAAGGTGCCTTTCTATTCAGACAAGAGGCCCACCTTTGCCGGCTGGAGACCAGCCGGTTGGAGAGCAGCAACATGAATGAACGGCCCACTGATCCGCCCCGGCGCATTCTGGGCATCGACCCGGGCTCGCGAATCACCGGCTACGGCGTGATCGAGCTGGTCAACGCCCGGCCGGTCTACGTTGCCAGCGGCTGTATTCGTACCGCCGACGGGGCACTCGAGCAGCGCCTGGCGCAAATTTACGCCGGCCTTGCCGAGGTGGTCGGGCTTCACCGGCCTACTGAAGTGTCCGTCGAGCGCGTGTTCATGGCCAAAAACCCGGATTCAGCGCTCAAGCTTGGCCAGGCCCGGGGCGTGGCGCTGGTGTGCATGGCCAACCACGGCTTAAACATCGCCGAATACGCTGCCCGCCAGATCAAGCAGGCGGTGACCGGCCAGGGCGGCGCGGACAAGTCTCAGGTGCAGCACATGGTCACCGCGATTTTGAATCTTTCCGCCACGCCCCAGGCCGACGCCGCCGACGCGTTGGCGATCGCGCTGAGCCACGCCTACGCGGGCCAGGGGCTACTGGCCACGCCCGCGCGCGGCGCCCGGCGTCGTTCGAGCGGGCGCTGGCGGCTTTGACAACGCCACAGGGCCTCGGCACCACTGGTCATAAGTACAGAGTCGTCATATAGTAACCCCGGTTTCGAGCGCTGCCCGCCAGCGCTTGATCATCTTCTGGTTTGGGAATGAGGTCGTTCATGATTGGTCGTTTAAGCGGCGCGCTGCTGGAAAAACACCCGCCCTGGGTGGTCGTCGACGTGCACGGCGTCGGCTATGAGCTGGAGGCCTCGATGACGACCCTGGTGGCGCTGCCCGCTCCGGGCGAGCCAGTCTCGCTCTACACCCACCTGACGATCCGCGATGACGCGCACCTGCTGTACGGCTTCGCCCGAGAGCACGAACGCGCGCTGTTTCGCGCGTTGATCAAGGTCAACGGCGTGGGGCCGAAGCTTGCACTTGCGATTCTTTCCGGCATGGATGAAGACGCCTTCATGCGCTGCGTGCGCGACGACGACGCCAAGGCGCTGACCAAGCTTCCAGGAGTGGGCAAGAAAACCGCCGAGCGGCTGATTATCGAGATGCGCGACCGGTTCCCGGAATGGGAGCGAGGTGAATACGCGCCGTTGGCGTTGGAAGGCGCCACCGGCGAGGCGCCACCGCGCGACAACACCGCCGACGCCGAAGCCGCGCTGGTGAGTTTGGGTTACAAGCTGACCGAAGCCGCTAAAATGCTGTCCGACCTTGATCCGCATCAGAGCACCGAAGCGCTGATCAAGGCGGCGCTGACGCGGCGCATGGGAGGCTGAGTGAACGCACCCACTCATTCGAGGCCAACCAATTTTACGCCAGCCAGTCATGGGGTTTTATGCTAGAACACGACCGGCTCATCGCCGCCGCGCCGGAACAGGGCGAAGTGCGGCTCGACCACGCCATTCGGCCTAAAAAGCTTCGCGACTATATCGGCCAGCCGCGCGTGCGCGAGCAGCTCGAGATCTTCATCGGCGCGGCGCGCCTGCGCGAAGAGAGCCTGGACCACACGTTGGTGTTCGGCCCGCCAGGGCTTGGCAAGACCACGCTTGCCAACATCATCGCCACCGAAATGGGCGTCGGGCTCAAATCCACGTCAGGCCCGGTGCTCGAGCGCGCCGGCGATCTCGCCGCGATGCTCACCAACCTGGAGCCGGGGGACGTCCTCTTCATCGATGAAATTCACCGGCTCTCGCCAGTCGTCGAGGAAATTCTCTACCCGGCGATGGAGGATTTTCAGCTCGATATCATGATCGGTGAAGGCCCGGCGGCGCGCTCGATCAAGCTCGACCTGCCACGCTTTACCCTGGTCGGCGCCACCACCCGCGCCGGGCTTTTGACCTCGCCGCTGCGCGACCGCTTCGGCATCGTACAGCGCCTCGAGTTTTACAACCTCGAAGAGCTGACCGAAATCGTCTCCCGTTCGGCCAGGCTCTTGAACGTCGAAACCAACGAGGAGGGCGCCATCGAAGTGGCCCGGCGCTCGCGCGGCACGCCGCGAATCGCCAACCGGCTTTTGCGCCGCGTGCGCGACTATGCCGACATCAGGGGCGACGGCGTCGTTAACGCAGCGTTGGCGGACGCCGCGCTCAATATGCTAAACGTGGATCACCACGGGCTCGATCACATGGACCGGCGCTTGCTGCTCGCCATGATCGACAAGTTCGACGGCGGCCCGGTTGGCGTGGATTCACTCTCGGCGGCGATCGGCGAGGAGCGCGATACCATCGAGGACGTGATCGAGCCCTACCTGATCCAGCAGGGCTTGATGATGCGCACGCCGCGCGGTCGCATGGTGACACGCCAGGCGTGGCTGCATTTCGATCGCGTGCCCCACGAGCAGAGCGTCGATGTGGAAGGGGAGCGCCGCCCGTGAGCCAGTCCGAACCAGTTGAGTGCGAACAGCGCCAATGTAAACAAAACCAGGCGTTTCAACTGCCGGTGCGCGTTTACATCGAGGATACCGACGCCGGCGGCATCGTCTACTACGTTAACTATTTGAAGTTCATGGAGCGCGCTCGCAGCGAATGGCTACGAGCATTGGGCTTTTCCCAGCAAACGCTGCTGGACGAAGGCACGCAGCTAGTGGTATACCGCTTGGCTTGTCACTACAGCAAGCCGGCAAGGCTCGACGATGCGCTCAGCGTCGATGCGCACGTCGAGCATATGGGCCGCTGCAGGATGACGTTCGAGCAGCGCGTTTGGCGAAACGAGGAACTCCTTTGCCGCGCGACAGTCGAGATAGCCTGCCTTGATCGCCATACGCTGCGCCCCCGGGCATGGCCCGAAGCGCTCCGAACGGTTTCGGCCGAGCGCCAGACGTCATCGGCTTGACGCTTGAGCGCGGCACTTGCTAAAGGCATTTGAGCGGGGCTTTGTATTCAACCGACGGACCACCCAGGCGCGTTTGCGCTGACTGACCAATGAGGGCCACTGTGAACGATAACACCATGTCCATCCCCCACCTGATAATGAGTGCCAGCACCGTCGTACAGCTGGTCATGCTGCTGCTAGTGGTGGGTTCGATCCTCTCATGGGTGGTGATTTTCCAGCGCAGTATCGCTCTGCGTCGCGCCAAGCGCGAGTACAGCGAGTTCGAAGAGTCGTTCTGGTCCGGGGTAGATCTGAACGAGCTTTACCGCGACATTCCCGCCGACGACCCGCGCCACGGCGCTGAGCACATCTTTCAATCCGGTTTTCGCGAATTCAACCGTTTGATGCCCAAAACGCGCAACCCGGACACCGTTCTGGAAGGCGTTCAGCGCAGCATGCGGGTGGCGTGGTCGCGCGAAGAGGACCGTCTGACACAGCATCTGACGTTTTTGGCCACCGTCGCCTCGGCAAGCCCGTACATCGGTCTTTTTGGTACGGTCTGGGGCATCATGGGCTCGTTTCAAGCGCTGTCGTTTTCCCAGCAGGCTACCCTTGCCACCGTCGCGCCCTGGATCGCCGAGGCGCTGATCGCGACCGCCATGGGCCTTTTTGCGGCCATTCCAGCGGTCATTTTCTATAACCGTCTCTCCAACGATGTCGGCCGGCTGCTGGGCAAGTACGAAGACTTTGCCGAAGAGTTTCACGCCATTTTGCATCGCAATCTTCAGGGTCGCGATAGCACCAAAAGCGTCGGCTAAGGGAGTTCACCATGCACGGGCCATTCAATCGCGGCGGCAAGAAAAAGCCGATGGGCGAGATCAACGTCGTTCCCTTCATCGACGTCATGCTGGTACTGCTGGTGATCTTCATGATCACAACCCCCATGCTGACCCAGGGCGTTCAGGTCGACCTGCCCCAAGTCAGCTCCGAGCCCATCGAGAATCAGGAAGACAATGATCCCATCATCATCTCCGTCGATGACGAGGGGAGCTTCTATATCACGTTGGGCGAAGACACCAGCAGCGTCACCATCGATGAAGTCTCCGAGCGCGTGGTCGCCATTTTGCAGCGCGTGCCCAATACGCCGGTCATGGTTCGGGGCGATCGCAACGTGCCCTACGGTCAGATCGTGGTGCTCATGAGTACGCTTCAGCGTGCGGGCGTGGCCAACGTGGGGCTTCTTTCCGAGCCGCCGCAGGACGGCCAAGGGTAACGCTTTTATGGCCCATGACGCTTTTCGTGACCCACAGGACGTCGGCTACACCTGGCCTCTAGTGCTCGCCGTGGCGGTGCACGCGCTGATTCTTCTTTTCAGCCTTGTGAGCTGGCCATCGTCCACCGAGGAGCCGGATACCACCTCGATCGTTCAGGCGACGTTTGTGAGTACCGAAACCTTCACCGATCAGGCGCAGCAGGCGATCGAGCAACAGGCTGCGCTTGAAAGCGGCGCCAGTAGCGAAACCCAACAGTCGCCGGAGCCGACTCCCGAGCCCGAGCCCGCGCCGGACCCAGAACCCGAACCTGAACCTGAACCCGATCAAAGTACCGCCCAGGCCGAGGCCGAGGCGGCAGCCGAAGCCGCCGCGGCGGAGCGCGCCCGGGCGCTTGAAGAGGCCGAAGCCGAAGCCGCACGCCGCGCTGAAGAAGCCGAGCGGCTTGCCCAAGAGCAGGAAGCTCAGGCCCAGGCACGCGAAGAGGAGGCCCAGCGGCTGGCCGAGGAGCGCGCCGCCGAAGAGCAGGCGCGCGCCGAGGCAGAGGCTGAACAGCAACGGCTGCGTGAAGAGCAGGCCCGCCAGGAGCGAGAAGCGGAAGCCGAGCGTCAGCGTGAAGAGGAAGCCCGCCGCGAAGCCGAAGCTGAAGCCGAGGCCGAACGCCAGCGCCAGGCCGAAGCGGAAGCGGAAGCCGAGCGTCAGCGCGAAGAAGAAGCTCGTCGCGAAGCAGAAGCCCAGGCCGAGCGCGAACGCGAGGAGGCAGCGCGGCGTGAGCGAGAAGCAGAGGAGCAGCGTCAGCGCGAGGCCGAGGCGCAGCGTGAACGCGAAGCCGAAGCACAGCGCCAGCGCGAGGCAGAAGCCGCCATGCAGCGTCGGCTCGAAGGCGAGGCGGCGGCCGCCGCGGCCAACGCCCAGCAAGCGCAGCAGGCGGCGAACAACTTCAGTAACCTGGTGCAGCGTGCCGTGGAGCAGGCCTGGATTATTCCGGGCGGGGCTGACAACCTGCGCGCGGTAATAAGTGCGCGCCTGGGTCCCTCGGGGGAAGTTCTATTGACTAATATAGTAACGTCGAGCGGCAACAGCGCTTTCGATCAATCCGCCGTTCAGGCGGTCGAACAAGCCGCACCGTTTCGTGAGCTGTTACAGCTGACACCGGAACAGCAGCGCGATATACGATCGCGACCGATAAACTTTAACTTCACTCCATCGGGGGTACGTTGATGCAAACCTTGAGTAAAGCCTGGCTATTTTGTGTGCTGCTGCTGATCAGCAGCGTCGCAAGCGCCAACCTGACGATCGAAATCACGCGCGGCAGTGATCAGGCGCTTCCCATTGGCGTCGTGCCCTTCGAAGGGGGCGAAGGCTTGCCGGAAGACGTAGCGCAAATCGTTCAGGACGATCTGGAGCGTAGCGGCATGTTCGCGCCGCTCGCGCGCAGCGCCATGTTCGAACGCCCAAGTCAGGCAAACGACGTTCAGTTCGGCACCTGGCGCTCGCTCGATACGCGCTACCTGGTGGTCGGGCGTGCCCAGCAAACCGGCGGCGGCTATCAGATTCAGTTCGATCTGATGGATATCAGCGGCCAGACGCGCATGATCGGCGAAACCGTCAACGTCAGCGGCAACGACCTGCGCGGTGCGGCCCACTACATCAGTGACCAGGTGTTCGAGGCGATCACCGACATCCGCGGCGCGTTCTCGACCAAAATCGCTTACGTTACCGCTCAGGGGCTGGGCGACAACATGCAGTTCGGCCTGTACGTAGCAGACGCCGACGGTGCCCGCAGCCAACAGGTGCTGACGTCGGATCAGCCGATCATGTCGCCGGCCTGGTCTCCGGATGGGCGTAAGCTGGCCTACGTTTCCTTTGAAACCGAGCGCCCGGCGATCTATATTCAGGATGTTTCAAGCGGTCAACGCGTACAGGCAACATCGTTCGAGGGCATCAACGGCGCGCCGGCCTGGTCGCCGGACGGCCGCCGCTTGGCGATGTCGCTTTCCAAGGATGGCCAGCCGGATATCTACGTACTCGATATCGGCAGCCGCTCGCTCAATCGCTTGACCGACAGCAACAGCATCGACACCGAACCGGCTTTTTCGCCCAACGGCGCCAACATTCTTTTCACCTCGGATCGCAGCGGCGGCCCCCAGATCTATCAGATGTCCGCCAACGGTGGAAACGCCAATCGGGTGACCTACACCGGCAACTACAACGCTCGCGGGCGCTACTCACCGGAAGGCGATCAGATCTTTTTGGTCCACCGGTCGGACCGCGGTTATCAAGTGGCACGCCAGGAACTCGACGGCGGTCGTTTGGTGGTCTTGAGTGAGTCAACGCGGGATGAATCTCCTAGTGTTGCACCGAACGGGACCATGGTAATCTTCGCTACCCAACAGGGTGGAAGTGGCTTTTTGAGTGCCGTTTCGGCGGATGGCCGCTCGTCATTCAGACTGCCGGCAGCACAGGGTGAAGTACGCGACCCCGCGTGGTCTCCCTTTTTAAACTGAAGTTCAACCACAGAAACGTTGAACCACAGAAACGTTGAACAACATTGAATTCTGTTTTTCAGGCAAGGAGTCTGATCATGCAACTTAAGCCATTGGCTCGCTCTCTAGCAGTCGCCTTCTCCATTCTGGCCGTTGCGGGCTGTTCGAGCACCGGCGGCACCCAGGACGGTGACGCATACGGTAGCCAAAGCGGCAGCACCGCCGGTACCGGTAACGGTTCCGGTATGGGCACCAACGGTAGCGGCCAGTACGGTTCCACCTCGGGCTCCGGCTACGGCGCTGGCCAGCAGGCCGACTCACGCATTCCCGAAGTGCGTACCATCTACTTCGATTACGACCGCGACACGATCAAAAGCGAGTACGAATCCGTCGTGATGGGCCATGCGCGCTACCTGCAGGCCAACCCCAACGCCCGCGTGACGCTACAGGGTCATACCGACGAGCGCGGTACGCGTGAATACAACATGGCACTTGGCGAGCGTCGCGCCCGCGCCGTTCAGCGCTTTTTGAACATTCAGGGCGTTTCCCCGTCTCAAATGAGCGTTGTCAGCTACGGCGAAGAGCGTCCGGCGGCCAGCGGTCAGGGCGACAGCGCCTACTCGCAAAACCGTCGCGTGGTCTTTAGCTACTAATTCGGCTAATGGGTCAGACGGTTAGACGTTAAGCTATCAAGCGCCCCGGGGCAGGACTGCCTTGGGGCGTCTTTGGGAGTCATCATGAATCACAGTCTCAAACGTTTTTTTGGGAGGCTGTGCGGTGCGGGAGCCATTGCGCTCCCGCTGTCCGTATTGCCTCTCGCGGTGCTCGCTCAGCAGCCGCTGGTTCAGGACATGTCCTCCGGTTCCGGCGGGTTCTACTCGCAAACTCAGCGTCAGGAAGCCTCTGGCGGTAACCTGGTACTGTTCAATCAGGTCGAGGAGCATCAGCAGGAGATTCAACGCCTGCGGGGTCAAATCGAAGAGCTTCGCCATCAGATGGAGCAGCTCAAACGCCAGTCGCAGCAGCAGTATCTCGATATCGAGGACCGCTTGATGAACCTGCAAAGTGCCCCCGCGCCCACGCCGTCAGCACCGACCGCACCCCAGGTCGAGCCCGAGGCCGCCGAGGAGGTGGCCGCGTCGTCTTCATCGTCCTCGGCAAGCAACGTCAGCGAAGACGCTCAGGCGGACTATCAGGCCGCCTTCGCCCACGTCCAGGCACGCCGCTTTAGCGAGGCGATCGATGCCTTCAACGATTTCGTCACCGCTCACCCGGATACCAGCCTGACCGCCAACGGCTACTACTGGCTTGGTGAGCTTTACGCTGCTGAAAACGAGCTCTCCGCCTCGGATGACGCGTTTAGCCGCGTCATCAACGATTTCGACTCAAGCTCCAAGGTGCCGGATGCGCTTTATAAGCTGGGATTGGTCAAGGCACGCCAGGGCGAAACCGAGCGCAGCCGCGAGCTGCTCGAGCAGGTGCGAGACGATTACCCGCAAAGCAGCGCCGCCGGCTTGGCCAACGACTTTCTTCGCCAGTCCGCCGGATAATTCACCCCGAGGTTATGCATGACCTGCAAGATCGATTATCAGGCCCGGCCTGACTTGCTCAAGGATCGCGTCATTCTCGTCACCGGCGCCGGTGATGGTATCGGCCGCGTCGCCGCGCTCGACTATGCCCGCCACGGCGCCACCGTCATTTTGCTGGGCCGCACCCTCGAAAAGCTCGAGCGCGTGTACGACGAGATCGAAGCCCAGGGATACCCCCAGCCGGCGATCTTTCCGCTCAATATCGAAGGTGCGCTGCTCGAGGACTACGACGACATGGCAAGCCGGCTGGACCGTGAGTTTGGCCGTCTGGATGGCGTGCTGCATAACGCCGGACTGCTGGGCACCATCACGCCCTTCGAGGAGTATGAGCCGGAACTCTGGGAGCAGGTGATGCAGGTCAATATCAACGGTCCAATCTGGATGACCCAGTCGCTTTTGCCGCTGCTGGACAGCGCCGACGATGCCTCGCTGATTTTCACCTCATCCAGCGTGGGCCGAAAAGGGCGGGCGCAGTGGGGTGCCTATAGCGTGTCGAAGTTCGCGACCGAAGGCTTCATGGAAGTGCTGGCCGACGAATTCAAGGCGCACGAGCATCTTCGCATCAATACGCTGAATCCGGGCGCGACGCGCACCGATATGCGGGCCGGCGCCTACCCGGACGAGGACCCGACCACGCTGCGCACCCCGGAGCAAATCATGCCGACCTACCTGTGGCTGATGGGCCCGGATAGCCGCGGCGTGACCGGACAAAAAATCGACGCCCAGCCGCCGAAAGCCTGATGGGCTAACCCGGACGAGCGGCGGCCGAGGCGTTAAAACGTGGCCAGCCGCTCGACCAGCGCCTCGCAGGTGTCAAACCAGATATCGGCGGGCCAGCGGCGGTAGTCATCCTGCTCGCTGATATAGCCGTAGCCCACCGCAATGGCGGTCATGCCCGCCGCCTTCGCCGCTTCGATGTCTCGCCGATGATCACCGATGTACCAACAGTGCGCCGGGTCGATCGAGAGGCGCCGCGCCGCCTCCCAGAGCGGCTCGGGTTCCGGCTTTTTCACGCTCAGATCGTCGGCGCACAGAAGCGCGCCAGGCGAAAGCGCCAGCGCCTCCAACAGCGGCAGCGTGTAGCGGCGAGGCTTGTTGGTGACGATCCCCCAGGGCTTTTGTTCGCCTTGCCAGCCGGCAAGCCAGGTGTCCAGCGGTTTGAACACCTGGCTATGGGTGGCGACGGCCTGCTCGTAGGCATCCAGTAGATACTGGCGCGCCTCTGCATGGCCCTCGGCGTCCGACGTAAGGCCAATCGCCAGCGTCACCAGGGCGCTGCCGCCGTTGGAGACTTCCCGGCGAATCTGCTCGAAGGGCAGGGGCGGCTGGCCGTGAAAGCGGCGCAGTGCGTTGGTGGCATTGGCCAGATCCGGCGCGGTATCGACCAGCGTGCCATCCAGATCGAACAAAATGGCCCTGGGCGCGGGAAGCTCGGCGCTGGCCAAGTTGGTCACGTGATTGGTGGAAGCGAGAGCCATTCAGTGGCCCACCCGGCGGCAGTACATCATGTAGTTGACCGAGACGTCGTTGGCCACCAGCTTGTAGCGCCGAGTGAAAGGGTTGTAGGTCAGCCCGGTCTGCTCGCGCACCTCGAGCCCCGCCTTGCGTGCCCAGCTCGCCATTTCTGATGGCCGAATGAATTTGGCGTAGTCGTGGGTACCGCGGGGCAAGAGGTTCAGCACGTACTCGGCGCCGACGATGGCGAAGGCGTAGGATTTCGGCGTGCGGTTGATCGTCGAGAAGAAGACATAGCCACCGGGGCGTACCAGCGTGCAGCACGCGCGAATGACCGAGGCCGGGTCCGGCACGTGCTCGAGCATCTCCATGCAGGTGACGACGTCGAACGCTCCCGGCGACTCGTCGGCCAGGGTTTCGACGCTGACGTTGCGATACGTAAGCTCGACGTTTTGATGCTCGGCGTGCACCCGTGCCACGCCCAGCGGGGCCTCGCCCAGGTCGATGCCAATCACCTCGGCGCCGCGGCGCGCCATCGACTCACTCAAAATTCCGCCGCCACAGCCCACGTCGAGCACTTTCTTGCCCGCAAGCCCGGCGCGGGCGTCGATGAAATCAAGGCGTAGCGGATTGATCTCATGAAGCGGCTTGAACTCTCCTGTCTCATCCCACCACTGGCTGGCAAGTGCTTCAAATTTCGCCACTTCCGCCTGATCGACGTTACCTTGATAGCGATTGGCGGTGCTATCCTCTGGGGTCGCTTGCATGGGTTTACTCCCTTATCCTGTCAACGCGAGACGTTACCGGCGCCCGTTTACCAAAAAAATTGGTTACATTAAGCTACAAGGTGGCATCCACCCCCCGGTTTTGTATTATTGCATTCTAACCACTCCAGGCGCGAAGCGCATGAAAAGGACGTCGACATGACCCAAAAGGCCCTGTTTATCCGGCAATTGCGCAAGGAGCATGGTTGATGCGCGTACTTCTTTACGGCAGCGAACTCAGTGCCGCCACGGCGGCGGCGGCGCTGGCTTTCGTGGGTCATCGCATCGACTGGCTTTTGCACGAGGACGCCCCCTGGGAGGTGATTTCCACCCTCGACTGGCTGCGCCGTGAGCCCGAACTCATGGCCCATATCGGTCAGGCCTTCGAACAGCAGACGCTTCGCATCGTGACCTCCCTCGACGAGGCAGCGCCGATGGACGTGGTGTGGCTGGCTCTTTCGCCGGAACAGCGCCGGTCAGCGGAGACACTCGTGAGCGCACCGCTCCTTCGCGAGCATCGCGCGGTACTCATCAATAACTCCACGTTCCCCGTTGGCGATACCGAGCGCCTCAATGCTCTGATGGGTGAACAGCACAGTAGCGTTGCGCTGCCGGATACCCTCGAGGAGGGGCGGGCCTGGGAGTCGTTCACGCGCCCGACCCGCTGGCTTTTAGGCTGTGACGATGCCCAGGGCGAACAAATCGCTCGCGAGCTGTTGCGCGCTTTCAATCGCCGCCGCGATGTGTTTCAACTGATGCCAAGGCGCGCCGCGGAACTGACCAAGCTCGCCATCAACGGCATGCTGGCAACCCGTATCAGCTACATGAACGAAATCGCCGGGCTCGCTGACACCCTGGGCGTGGACGTCGAGCACGTGCGCCAAGGGATGGGGGCTGACACGCGTATTGGCTTTGAGTATCTCTACCCGGGGTGTGGCTTCGGCGGGCCCAACTTCTCACGGGATTTGATGCGCCTGGCCGACGTGCAGTCGCAAAGCGGGCGTTACTCCGCGCTGCTCGAGCAGGTCATGGATATCAACGAGCAGAAAAAAGAGACGCTCTTTAGAAAGCTCTGGACGTTTTTCGACGGCGACCTGGCCGGTAAGACCGTGGCGATCTGGGGGGCGGCGTTCAAACCCGGCACCGCACGCATCGACCATGCGCCGGTGCTCACACTGCTGGAAGCGCTCTGGGCTCAAGGCGTGAAGGTGCAGCTTCACGACCCCGCCGCCACCCCGGCGCTTGCCGCGCTGCTCGGTGAGCGCGAGGATCTGACGCTTTATACCGACGATCCTTACCAGGCCTGCGAAGGCGCGGATGCGCTGATGCTGGTCACCGAGTGGAAAAACTACTGGAACCCGGACTGGCACCGTCTGACCGAGCTTTTAAATGCTAAATTGATATTGGATGGACGCAATATTTTCGATCCGGCCTTCGTTGCCAGCTGCGGGCTGCGCTACCGAGGCATCGGCCGACGCGCCGACCCAACGACTCATTGAGGAACTTTAATGTCTGACGCCACCCCGTCCCAGCGTATCGTGCCCGACGTGGACCAGAGCCTGGGCGCCCAGCATCTGCGCCATCGTCGAGGTCCGCGCCTTTGGCCGCTGTGGCTCGTACTACTGCTGGTCATCGCGCTGCTGGCGGCGCTGGCCGCGGGCCTTTGGTACGAGCGCGAGCGCCTTCTGGACGAGGTTCGCCGGGTAAGTGGTGAAGTCTCCAATCTGCACGCACGGCTGGACTCCAGCGACACCGACGTGGTCGACTCGGTCAGCTACATGCAGGCCCAGATGACCACGCTTTTTCAGGAACAGGAACAACTCGCCGTGCGCCTGACCAATACCCGTGAAGAGCTTTACGGGCTTTTGACCGATGGCGAGGACACGGTGTCGCTCGAGGCGATCGACGAGCTTCGCGAAACGCTAACGGCGCAGCGCGAGGCGGCCGAGCTCAACGAGCGCCAGCTCAAAGCCGTACGCAGTTCGGTGAGCGCGCTCGAGCAGGCGGGCACCGCCGGGCGCCAAAACCTGCTCGAAGAGGTGGCCTCTTTAGACCAGAACACCGCCGAGCGGGTCGCCGCGTTGGAAGAGCGGCTAGGCCGCGAGCGCGTGACCCTCGACAACCAACTGATCGAGCTTCGCAATGATCTCGATGAACGTTTGGATGAACTCGCCGAGGCGTCCCAAAACGCTGAAACGGGTATCGACCAGCAGGCGCTCGAGCGCGCTACCGCCTCGCTCAATGAGCGTATCAGGGCACTTGAGAGCGATGTTCGTCAGGTGCGTCAGGCGCAATTAGCGTTTAGTGCTCAAATGGAAATGCTGCGATAATTCAAAAAAGGGTGAAAACGCCGGGGCGAAGGGTATCGCCCGGCCTTCGCCTGTCGCCCGTCTGATCAGGTAAAAGAAGGACACCATGCAACGATACCGTCAGCGATTTACGGCGATGCCCGTAGCGTTCTACCTGGCAGCCCCTTTATTGATGATAAGCCCGCCGCTTTGGGCGCTGGAAGCCACCGTCAGCGGCGTGTCGGGCCCGGTCGAAGAGAACATCGACGCCTACCTGCAAAATATCGACGAAGAGCGCTACACCGACCTGCGCCTGGAAGGCGAAATTCGCCAACGCACTCAGGAAGCGATGCGCGTATTCGGCTACTACGAGCCAGAGGTCGAGGTGACCCTCGCCGAACCCGTTCGAGTAAGTATCGAGCCCGGCCCCCAGGTGCGCATCGAAACGCTTTCGATCAACATCGAAGGCGATGCTCAGGACGACCCGCCGTTTCAACAGGCGCTGGACGACTTCCCGCTCAAAGAGGGCGATGTGCTCGAACACGAGCCCTGGGATCAGCTCGGCTCCGAGTTTTCCGGGCTTGCCATCGAGCGCGGCTACTTCGACTGGGGCTTTACTGACCGGCGCATGGAAGTGCGCCCTTATCAGGAAAGCGCGCGCCTCTACATGGATTTCGATAGCGGCCCGCGCTACCGGTTTGGTCAAACGCGCATCGTGGGAAGCCATATCCAGCCGGAGCGGCTCAAACAGATGCAGGATTTTGAGCCCGGCGACCCTTATCTTGCCGAGTCGATCGCGCTTTACAACCAGCGCCTGGGCGAGACCCGCTGGTTTCGTTCGGTGACCGTTCGCCCGCGCCTGCAAACCGCTCAGGAGCTCGTCATTACGCCGACCGGCGGTGGGGCGGCCTGGTACGACTCCGCCACTGCCTCCCAGCCAAAGCGCCCAAGGCTCTCGAGCGCCGCCTTTGCAAGTGCGTTGAGCGTGGGCCAGCCCAACGACTACCGTCTGCCGATCGATGTCACCGTCGAGCCCGCCGACCGTCATCAGTTCGAAACCGGTATCGGCTACGCCACCGACGTTGGCCCCAGGCTTCGTTTTGGCTGGCAGCAACCCTGGATCAATAGCCTCGGTCACAGCCTGAACCACGACCTTTATATCTCGGGGCCGGACCAGCGCTTCACCGGGGTTTACAACATTCCGCTCGAAGACCCGATTCGCGACAACTACCGACTGCAGTACGGTATTCGTAAGCGTGAAGACAACGACACCGAGTCGCTCGAGGGCACGGTAGAGTTCGCGCGGCGCTGGGAGTTCGACAACCGCTGGGTGCAAACCCTTTACGTGCGCACCACCTACGAGGATTTCACCCAGGGTAATCTTTCGGATGAAGTGTGGCTCTACTATCCCGGCATTCAGTGGTCGCGCACACGCACGCGGCCCACGCGCTTTCCGCTCTGGGGTGACCGCCAGCAGCTGTCGCTGGAGTATTCCGATACGTTATGGGGCTCGGACGCCACGTTTTTGCGCGTGACCGGCGATACCGAGTGGATTCGCACCCTGGGCGACAGCAACCGCTTTTTGGCGCGCTTGGGCGTCGGCGCCATCGAAACTGACGATTTCGACAAGATTCCGCCGTCGCTGCGCTTTTTCACCGGCGGCGATCAAAGCGTGCGCGGCTACTCCTTCGAGAGCCTGTCGCCTCGCGACGACGATGGGCTTTTGCGTGGCGGCCAGCAGATGTTGACCTCGACGCTCGAGTATCAGCGCCGGGTCACCGGCGACTGGTGGGGCGCGGCCTTCGTCGACAACGGCAACGCCTTCGACGATTGGAGCGCCGACGATCTTAAAACCGGCGCCGGACTTGGCGTGCGCTGGATCTCGCCGGTCGGCCCCATTCGCTTCGACGTCGCCCATCCTTTTGATGATGAAGACAACGACTTCCGCATTCACTTCTCTATCGGCCCCGAGTTCTAGGAGCGCATTTTGGCAGACGTTGCAAAGAAAAAGCCGCGAACGAAAAAGCGGCTCTCCTCCGGCGCGCGTACCCGACTGGCCGTTTGGAGTGTGATTCGCCTGGTGATCCTCGTGCCGCTATGGCTGTTTGGCCTGGTCGCACTGGTACTGGGCGCGGCACTGTCGCCCTGGGGGACGGCGCAGCTCTTCTCCCAGGTCGAGAAACGCGGCTACGTCAGTGTTGAGGCGCAGTCCGGCGGTCTGCTCGACGAGTTCACGCTACAGGGCTTTCGCATGAACGTCGCGGGCGTGCAGGTGGCGATCGACGATCTCGAGCTTCGCTGGGCCGACGACTGCCTGCTTTCCGGTAGGCTCTGTATCGACACGCTGCGCGCCGAAGGCGCCGACATTCGCCTGGGCGCGAGCCAGAACGAGCCGGAGCCGCCGCCGGACAATCAGCCGCCGCTTCGCATCACGCTGCCGTTTCCCATCGAGCTTCGTGAACTGGTGTTGAACGATACCGCGGTCACGCTCGGTGACGGCACGCGCATCACCGTCGATTCGCTTACCAGCGCCGCGATCGCCGAGGGCCAGAGCGTACGCCTGGCCCCCACGGAGCTTGACCAGCCCCGAGTTTACCTTCCGCCGTCGCCGGGCGTGCGTTTGACTCAGGGGCTCGAGACGCCGCTGGACGCCACCGGAATCGACGGCGCCATTGCCGTGCATACGCCGCCGGCGCCCGAGCCCGCCGAGCAGGAGGACAGCGGGGTGCTGGTCACGGAACAGGGCCGTACCCAGCTTCCCGACATCATGCTGCCGATCGACGTCATCGTCGAAGAGCTCGCCATCAACGACTTCGCCCTGGAAGGCGCGGTCGATTACAGCGTCGAGCGGCTAACCCTGGTGGGCTCGGCGGTCGAGCACGACATCGCGATCGATACCTTCTACGTGCTTACTCCGGACGCCGAGGTGAATCTCGACGGCACGATCCGCCTGGCCGAGGAGTATCCGCTCGATCTGAACCTGGCCACCACGCTCTACCTGCCGGAGCGCTTTCCCGAGCTTTCCGGCAACACGGTGTCGCTTGCACTGTCCGGCTCGCTTGCCGAACTTGAAGGCGAGCTCGATACCGAGGGGCTGGTCAACGTCGTGCTCGATGCCAGCGTCGACGTACTCGACCCACTGTTCGCGTTCGACGTGCGCCTGCAAACCGACGAGCTGCAGTGGCCGCTCACACCGGTGGAGGGCAGTGACGCCGAGCCCATCCGAGTCGAGGATCTCGACCTTCGCGCCAGCGGCAATCTGGAAGCCTTCGCGGTGACCGTCGATGCCGAGGGCATCGATGACACGCGCCTCGACGGGCAGGTGGATCTCGATGATCCGAGCTACCCCTTCGATGTGCGTTTGCAAAGCGAGCGCTTCCAGTGGCCGCTCAACGTGCCGGAAGACGCCGACACCGCCGCCGAGCCCTTCGTGGTGCAGAACCTGGATCTGCACGCCAGTGGAAGTCTCGAAGAATTCACGGTAACGCTGGATGCCGACGGCGTGGAGAACACCCGACTCGAGGCGCGCGCCGATATCGAGGACCCGAACTATCCCTTCACTGCGCGGCTTCAAAGCGACCGACTACAGTGGCCGCTGATCACTTCCGAGAGCGCCGACGTCACCCCCTGGGTGGTGCAGAATCTGGATCTGCGCGCCAGCGGCGATATCAATGCCTACACCCTGGCCCTCGACGTCGAGGCCGAAGGCCCGGACGTGCCGCTTCTATCGCTGAACCTGGAGGGTAGCGGCGATACGGGCAGCTTTGGCTGGTCGACGCTTGCGCTTCAAATCGACGAGAGCCGCCTGGCAAGCCAGGGGCGCGTGAACTGGGCCAACGCCATTACGCTGGACACGACGATTCGCCTCGACGAGTTTGATCCGTCCCACTTCGTGGCCGAGCTCGACGGCTCGCTCAACGGCGATATCGAACTGGGCGTGCTTCAGCAGGGCGAGCGCTGGCTGATCGATCTCCCTACGCTCGATATCGAGGGCGAGCTTCGCGATTACCCGCTCACGCTGGCGGCGTCTCTGCGCGCCAACTCGGATCTCGAGGCCGACATCGAGAGCCTGGTCTTCACCCAGGGCAACAACCGCCTGACCGCCCAGGGCCGGGCGAGCCAGCAGGCGCTGTCGATCGACGCCGACATCGCGCTCAATCAGCTGCAAACGATTCATCCGCAGCTTGCCGGGCGTCTGGCCGGCAATGTTCAGGCGCGCGGCAGCATCGAGCAGCCGCAAATCAACGCCGCCCTTGAAGGCAGCGACCTGCGCTTTGCCGACAATGCCGTCGAGCGGCTTTCGCTCAACGCCGATATCAGCGGCATCGATGACCCGCGCCTGGACATCGACCTGCTGCTCGACCGGGTCGTGGCCGGTGGCCAGACGCTGCAACGCCTGGAGCTGACCCTCGAGGGCCTGCTTTCCCAGCACACGCTGTCGCTTGATGTGCAGGGCGATGATACCAGCGCCTTGCAGCGCGCCGAGCTTGCGCTGCGCGGACGTTTCGATCAGGCCAACCAGCTCTATCAGGCCAACGTTACGCCGCTTGAGATCGACTCTGACGCCGGCGATATTCGCCTGGAGAGCCCGCTGGATTTGCGCTACAACCTGGCCAATGGCCAGGCGCGGCTGTCGCCGTTCTGCCTGCGCCGGCTCGAAGGCGGGCTCGTGTGCTCGACAGAAACGGTCAACGCTTCGGCCGAACAGGGCCGGGCGCTTCTAACCGTGCGCGAAGTGCCGATGGAAGCGCTCGAGCCGTTTTTGCCCGAAGAGTGGCGTCTGGACGGCGACACCACCGCGGATCTGGCGCTCTCCTGGAGCCAGGGCGGTGCGCGCTGGCAGGCCGACGTCGAGCTTTTGAGCGAACTGGCGATCACCGCGGTCGACGGCTACGGCCAGCCGGTGCGCTTACCGGTCATCAATCTGGATGCCCGGATCGATGCCAACCAGGCCAACGCCAACGCCAGCGTGGTACTGTCGCTGTCCGAGGCGGGGCGTTTGGCGCTGGATCTGAGCGTGAGCGACCCGATCGGCCGGGGCGGGCTCAACGGCGAGCTGCGCGCCAGCAATATCGTGCTCGAACCGTACCTGCCGCTGGTCGCACAGCTCGATGAGCTGCAGGGCGCGCTCAACGGCACCGTTTCGATTGGCGGCACGACCGCCCAGCCGGATTTGCAGGGCACGCTGGCCCTTCGCGGCGTGCGTGCCCGCGGCCCGGACATTCCGATCGACGTTCAGGACGGCGAGCTTGCGCTGCGCTTCGACGGCGGCCAGGGCAGCATCGACGGCTTCATCGCCGCCGAGCGCGGCCGGCTCAACATCTCCGGTGACGCCTACTGGCCGGAGAACGAGCAGTGGCGGGCAGGCGTCGACCTGAACGCGGTTCAGGAGCCGCTTTTGGTCGTGCTGCCCCAGTTCGGGCGCCTCGAAGCGGCGCCAAACATTCGTATCCGCGTCAACCCGGAGCGACTCCAGATTCGCGGCAACGTCGATATTCCCTGGGCGCGGCTGGAAATCGGCAGCCTGCCGGCCTCGGCGATTACCCCAAGCGGCGACGAGATCATCATCACCGAGCGCGACGACCGCGAGGCCGAGCGCATCGCACGGCTGCGCACCGCCAACGGCGAAGGCCCGAGCGCGGCGGATGAACTCGCCGCCGGCGGTATGGAGATCGACATGCTGATCACGCTGAACCTGGGCGACGACATGGAGCTCTCCGCCTATGGGCTGGAATCGAACCTGGCGGGCAGTCTGGAGGTGCGCCAAGACAGCGGGGTGCTGCAACTCTTTGGCGAGGTAAACCTGGTAGACGGGCGTTTCCAGGCCTTCGGTCAGGATCTGCTCATTCGTCGCGGCCAGCTGCTGTTCAGCGGCCCGCCCGGGCTTCCCGTGCTCAATTTCGAGGCGATCCGAAACCCGGAAGTGACTCAGGACGACGTGATCGCGGGCCTCAGGGTCACCGGCACCGCCGAAGAACCGAACGTAGCGATCTTCTCGGAGCCGGCGATGCCGGAGAACAGCGCGCTTTCTTATGTACTTCGCGGGCGCGCCCCGGATTCCTCCGGCGGTGTCGACAGCGCCTTGACCACGGCGCTGATCGGTATGTCGCTCGGGCGCACCGGCGGGGCGGTCGGCTCGATTGGGGAGGCTTTCGGCATCAACGACTTGACTCTGGATACCACCGGCGCCGGTGACGAAAGCCAGGTCGCACTCAGCGGTCAGCTTACCGACGATTTGCGAATTAGCTACGGTGTGGGAATCTTTTCGCCCATCGCTGAACTAACCTTACGCTATACGCTTTGGCGTAATTTCTACGTCCAGGTGGTTACCGGCACGAGTCAGGCGGTCGACTTGATCTACACCTTCTCGCGTCCGGGCTCACCGACGATACTTCCACCGATACTCCCACGGCAATAAGAGGTGGCCATGACACTTTTTTCCAGAACATCGGGATCACTGCCAGGCCGTGATACGCCGATCGAAACAAGCGAGACCCATACCGTCAACGGCAACGCCCTGAAGGGGCCGATCCCTGACGGCTTCGAGGAGATCGTCCTCGGCATGGGCTGCTTTTGGGGCGTCGAGCGTCTCTTCTGGCAAATCCCCGGGGTACACGTGACCGCCGCAGGCTACGCCGGCGGCGAAACCCCCAACCCGACCTATGACGAAACCTGCACCGGGCGCACCGGCCATACCGAGGTGGTGCGAGTGGTCTATGATCCCGACCAGGTCTCGCTGGCCACGCTTTTGCGCACCTTCTGGGAGGAGCACGACCCGACCCAGGGCAACCGGCAGGGCAACGATATCGGTAGCCAGTACCGCTCGGCGATTTTCACCACGACCGACGCCCAGCGCGAGCAGGCCGAGCAGAGCCGTGATGCGTATCAGAAGGCGCTCGATGAGCAGGGCAAGGGGCGCATCACCACCGACATCTATCCGCTGGACAGGTTCTACTATGCCGAGGGCTACCATCAGCAGTACCTGGACAAGAATCCCGGCGGCTACTGCGGTTTGAAGGGCACTGGCGTGACCTGTGCGATTGGTTAAGCTTTATTGATTCACGCAGACCCCGTCGGCGGTCTAGCCGGTCATCTGCGTTTTCCAACCTGTTGGCCTTTTCCGCTCGCTCGAGCCTCTCGAGCGAGCGGCTTACGTTAAAGAAGACGACGGTTCACTACGACAGCTGTTCGATGAGACGGCTCTTCGATTGAACGACGTCGAACTGCAAGGAGTACTTATGTCGATGCAGGCTGAATTTGATTACGATCTGCTGGTCATTGGAGCCGGCTCCGGCGGCGTGCGCGCCGCGCGTACCGCAGCGGCTCGAGGCGCACGGGTGGCCATTGCCGAAGACCGCTACCTGGGCGGCACCTGTGTCAACGTGGGCTGTGTGCCGAAAAAGCTCTACGCCTACGCCTCTCACTTTCGCGACAGCTTCGACGACGCCGCAGGCTACGGCTGGCATCTGCCGGATACGCCGACCTTCGACTGGCCGACGCTCAGAGACAACAAGTCCGGCGAGATCAAGCGGCTAAACGGCATCTATCAGCGCCTGCTGGAAAACGCCGGCGTCACGCTCTATAACGCCCGGGCGACGCTCAAGGATGCCCATACCGTGTCAATGAGCTCTGCCAAGGGCGAAAGCGAGGTGAGCGCGGCCAAAATTCTGCTCGCCACCGGCGGCTGGCCCTGGGTACCCGACTTTCCGGGCAGCGACCTGGCCGTCACCTCCAATGAGGTATTCGATCTCGACACCTTTCCCCAGCGCTTTCTGGTACTGGGCGGGGGCTATATTGCCGTCGAGTTCGCCAGTATCTTCAACGGCCTGGGCAGCGAAACGCATCTGATTTATCGCCGCGAGCTTTTCCTGCGCGGCTTCGATGACGAGGTGCGCGCCTTTACCCGCGACGAAATGAAGAAAAAGGGCGTCAATCTGCACTTTGACACCAACATCGAGCGCATCGAGCGCGGCGACGATGGCCTGAACGTGACGCTCACCAATGGCGATACGCTCACCGTCGATACCGTGCTGGTGGCCACCGGGCGGCGTGCCAACGTCAGCGGGCTGGGGATCGAGGCGCTGGGCATCGAGCTCGACGACAGCGGCAAGATTCCGGTCAACGAGCGCTTCGAGACCAGCGTGCCCTCGATTCTGGCCCTGGGTGATCTGATCGATAGTCCGGAGCTTACGCCGGCGGCGATCGCCGAGGCGATGCAGATCGTCGAGCATCACTTTGGCGAGACTACACCGGAGCCGCTGGACTACGAGCGCGTTCCCACCGCGGTATTTTGCCAGCCCAACATCGGCACCGTTGGCCTGACCGAAGAGGCTGCCCGGGAGCGCTTCGCCAACATTCGTGTTTACCGTACCGACTTCAAACCCATGAAGCACACGCTTTCCGGAAGCAGCGAGCGAATGCTGATGAAGCTGGTGGTGGATGATGAAAGCGACGTTGTGGTCGGCGCGCATATCGTGGGTGAAGAGGCGGGCGAGCTGATTCAAAACGTCGGCATTGCCGTACGCGCCGGGCTCACCAAGGCCGATTTCGACCGCACTCTGGGCGTTCACCCGACCGGCTCCGAGGAACTCGTCACCATGCGCGAACCCTCGCGTACCTGACCCGCATGCTGACGTGGTGTAACCGGGGCGATTCATGACAAGCGGGCGAAAGCCCGCTTTTTTTTACCACTTCATCGAAGTTGGACTAAGCTTTTAACGGTCACAGAGAGGATCGATATACCGTACAGCATTGCCCGTCACATATAATTAAAAATTATTGAAAAGGGAGCCAAGGATAATATGAGCTTTGAGTTATACGTCATCAGCTGTTATGATCCTGCTGGAATTCGCAACGGCGAAGTATCACCATGAGCATGCCTTCAACGCCTTTTACCCCATCGTTCGACCTGGCGCGGCCGACCGTCGCTGACGCCGTGGTCGGTAATGAACAGACGCCGCTCTATATCCGCAAGCCCAATGCCGACGACGGCTGGGGTATCTTCGAGCTGGTCAAGGCGTGCCCCCCGCTGGACGTCAACTCTGCCTACGCCTATCTGCTGCTCGCTACCCAGTTTCGCGATACTTGCGCCGTGGCGACCAATGAAGAGGGCGAGATCGTCGGCTTCGTTTCCGGCTATGTAAAGGACAACGCACCGGACACGTTTTTTCTGTGGCAGGTCGCGGTAGGAGAGAAAGCGCGCGGTACCGGGTTAGCGCGCAGGCTGATCGAGGCCATCATGTCGCGTGACGAGCTCAGCGCCGTACACCACATGGAAACCACTATCACACCGGACAATCTCGCGTCCTGGGGGCTTTTCCGCCGCTTGGCGGCGCGCTGGCAGGCACCGCTCAACAGCCGCGAATATTTCTCCACCGAACAGCTCGGCGGTGAGCACGACCCGGAAAACCTCGTGCGCATCGGACCTTTTCAAACCGATCACATCGTCTAGCCAGGTCGAGCGCCGCGCGACACCTTGAAAATTCATCGAACCGTCTCAAGGTTTTTTAAGCGCTTGAGACAGGAAATTTTTTGAAAGGGAGGTCATGATGCAGACCCAAACGTTTGAACGGATGGAATCCAACGTACGCACCTATTCGCGTTCGTTTCCCGTAGTATTCACCAAGGCTAAAAACGCCCGTTTGACCGATGAAAACGGCCGCGAATACATCGATTTCCTCGCCGGCGCTGGCACGTTGAACTACGGCCACAATAATGCGCACCTGAAAGAAGCGATGATCGATTACCTCGCCTCGGACGGCGTAGTACATGGGCTGGACATGTGGACGGCGGCCAAGCGTGACTACTTCGATACGCTCAACGAGCTGATCTTCAAGCCGCGTGGGCTCGACTACAAGGTGCACCTGCCGGGGCCGACCGGTACCAACGCCGTCGAAGCCGCCATTCGCCTGGCGCGGGTGGCCAAAGGGCGCCACAACATCGTCACCTTCACCAACGGCTTTCACGGTGTCACCATGGGGGCGCTGGCGACTACCGGTAACCGCAAGTTCCGCGAGGCCACCGGCGGCATCCCGACCCAGGGCGCAAGCTTCTTGCCTTATGACGGCTACATGGGCGAGCACACCGATACCCTTGACTACTTTGAGAAGCTGTTGGCGGACAAGTCCGGCGGGCTCGATATTCCCGCGGCGGTCATCGTCGAAACCGTGCAAGGCGAGGGCGGTATCAACGTGGCGAGCCTCGAATGGTTGAAGCGTCTGGAAGGTATCTGTCACGACCACGATCTGCTATTGATCGTCGATGATATTCAGGCGGGCTGCGGGCGTACTGGCAAGTTCTTTAGCTTCGAGCACGCCGGCATCAAACCGGATATGGTCACCAACTCCAAGTCGCTGTCCGGTTTCGGCCTGCCGTTTGCTCATGTGTTGATGCGCCCGGAGCTCGACCAGTGGAAACCGGGCCAATACAACGGCACGTTCCGCGGCTTCAACCTGGCCATGATCACCGCGACCGCCGCACTGAAAAAATACTGGTCCAACGATACCTTCGAGCGCGATGTTCAACGCAAGGGCCATATCGTCGAGGAGCGCTTCAAAACGCTGGCCAAGCGCCTGTCGGATAACGGCATGCCCGCCACCGAGCGTGGCCGTGGCCTGATGCGCGGTATTGACGTGGTCGATGGCGATATCGCCGATGCGATCACCGGTAAGGCGTTCGAGCACGGTTTGATCATCGAAACCAGCGGTCAGGCCGGCGAAGTCGTCAAGTGCCTGTGCCCGCTGACCATCAGCGATGAAGACCTGATCGAAGGCCTCGATATTCTGGAAAAATGTGTCGACGCCGTGATCAGCGGCCAATAACGGATCCAACGCCAAGCCATCGTTTCGGCGGCCATCGACGGCCGCCTTTCAAGGAGCACACCGATGATCGTTCGCAACCTGGAAGAAGCCCGCAAGACCGACCGCCTGGTAACCGCTGAGAACGGTAACTGGGACAGCACGCGTCTGGTGCTGGCCAGCGACAAGGCCGGTTTCTCGTTTCACATCACCCGGATCTTTCCGGGCACCGAAACCCACATTCACTACAAGAACCACTACGAAGCCGTGTTCTGCTACGAAGGCGAAGGTGAAGTGGAAACCATCGCCGATGGTAAAATCTGGCCGATCAAGGCCGGCGACATCTATATGCTCGACCAGCACGACGAGCACCTGCTGCGTGGCAAGGAACAGGGCATGACCGTGGCGTGTGTCTTCACGCCGGCGCTGACCGGCAAGGAAGTACACCGCGAAGACGGCTCCTACGCGCCGCCGGAAGAGTAAGCGTCGCTCGTGACACCATGATGTAGTATCTCGAAGACAGCCCAAGCGGGCTGTCTTTTTTATGGCCGGGTTCCTGTGACGTTTTAACCGTGCATGGGCAAGCAGATCTCTACACATCAGACCGGCTTCTATTGGTTCGCATAATATATATTATGTTAAATCATATGGCAGTCATTGAGTAAAACCCTTAACATCATTGGACAACCGGACGCACTTCTTCATATTATCCCAGCTCTTGTTTGGTAAGGGACTTCCGATCTATGCGCACGAAACTGACCTGGATGATGGCAGGCATGCCGCTACTGGTAGCCTGCGCTGCTCAACCGCCAGCGCCTCAAGAGCCCCCGCCGCTTGATGATGCCGCGTTCAACGCGCGCATCACAAAGCTCGAGTCCACGCTTTTAGAGCAGTGTGACACCCAAGCGCTGGAGTCGCGCCAAACGAGCCAGTACGAAACGCTCAGATCCAACATGCACGAAGTGGGCAACCTACTGCGTGTCTTGCAAAAGGACGTGGCGACTATCGAGGCGCGCGGCGGCGAACCCCTCATCGTGCGTGAAGAGTGCGAAGCTCAGCCGGTACACAACGCCAAAACGGTGCTCGGGCGCAGCGAATGGGTCGGCTTTCCAGCGATCGGTACCTACCTCAAGGCGCGTATCGACTCCGGGGCCTCGACATCGTCGCTGTCGGCGTCCGATATCACGCGCTTCGAGCGTGACGGCGAAGACTGGGTACGCTTCAAGCTCGCGCTCAACGACGAAGACGTGGCGGTCGAGCGCGTTAAAGACGAATGGATCGAAGCGCCGATCCAGCGTCGCGTGCGCATCGTGCAGGCCTCCGGCGAAGAGTCGCGCCCGGTCATTTCGCTGTTGATGACGTTAGGGCCCATTCGCGAAAACGTCGAATTCACGCTCAACGACCGTACCCACCTGGATTTCCCGGTGCTGCTGGGACGGCGCTTCATGATGGATATTGCCACCATCGACGTCGCCCAAACCTACGTTCACGATCGGCCCGAATTCCCCGGCGGCGAACCTGCCGACCAGGCCGCTGACGATGAAGTCTCTGAAGATCAGGACGATACAGAAGAGTAGCCGCTCTACCTCCTCGAGCCACCGCTCTCCCCTGTCGTTTAATGCCGCAAGGAATCAACCTTCATGTCACGCTTGGCGTTTTATTTAATCGTGGGCTTTTTGCTGGTCGTGGGTATCGCGGCCAGTATTCATCGTCACGTTCAGTTCGAAATTCCCTGGACCCCCGGCGAGCAGCGCCAGGTGTGGGAGATCGAGGCGGTGATCACGTTCAACGCCCAGGATGGCCCGGTTCAGGTCGATTTGGCGCTGCCGTCGCATCAGGCGGGCTATCGTGTATTGACCGAAAACACGGCCTCATCGGGCTATGGCCTCGCCTATAGCGCCGACGAGCTGGGCCGCCAGGCGCAGTGGACCATCCGCAATGCCGCCGGTAGCCAGCAGCTTTACTACTCGGTGCAAATGCTGGTATCGCCCGAAGCGCGCGCGCCTATCCAGACGCCGCCCGGGCTATCGACGCCGACGCCCTGGGGGGCGCCCTACGATAGCGCCGCCGAGCAGATCATCGAGCGGGCCTGGGCGCGAAGCGCCGATAACGCCACGTTTGCCCGCGAGTTGATCCTCGATCTCAACGGCGAACGTCAGGCCGAGAACGCGCGGCTGCTGTTGAGCCAGGAGACGCCGACGGCGCTGATCGTACGGCTATTGAACCAGGCCGGTGTTCAGGCGCGGGAAATCAGCGGCCTCATGCTCGAGGACGCGCGCCGGCGCCAGTCGCTGACCAGCTGGATTCAGGTGTTCGACGAAACCGGCGAGCAGTGGACAGTGTTCAATCCAAGGACCGGTGAGCGTGGCCGCCCGGATAATCTGCTGCTATGGGAAACCGGCGGCCGCGCGGTACTCGAGGTTCAGGGCGGCACCAATTCCCAGGTCAGCTTCTCGATGCTGACCCACAACCAACCGGCGTCGGCGGCGGTGCGTAACCACCGCTCGGACAGCACGCTCTTGAACTTCTCGATTCACAGCCTACCGCTGGAGGAGCAGGCGCTGTTCCAGACCATTTTGCTGATCCCCATCGGGGCGCTGGTGGTGGTGCTTTTGCGCGTTTTCATCGGGGTGAAAACCTCGGGTACTTTCATGCCGGTTCTGATCGCGCTGGCGTTCATTCAAACCACGCTTTTAACCGGCCTGATCGGCTTTCTGCTCATCGTCGCGGTGGGCCTGGTGATCCGAAACTACCTGTCGCACTTGAATTTGCTGCTGGTGGCGAGGGTGTCGGCGGTCATCATCACGGTCATCGCGATCATCGCCGCCTTCACCGTGCTCGCCTATCGCATGGGCCTCTCGGCGGGGCTCACCGTCACCTTCTTCCCGATGATCATTCTGGCCTGGACCATCGAGCGTATGTCGATTCTTTGGGAGGAAGAAGGCCCGAAGCAGGTGCTGATCCAGGGCGGTGGCAGTCTGGTGACCGCGGTGCTCGCGTATCTGGCCATGAACAACCCCTGGATTCGCCACATCACCTTCAACTTCCTCGGCGTGCAGTTGATTTTGATGGCGTTCATTTTGATGCTGGGTAACTACACCGGTTATCGCCTGCTCGAACTGCGCCGCTTCAAGCCGATTATTGATGACGAGAAGCCCTCATGAGCTGGTTCAAGGACTGGACCTGGCCTTCCAGGCTAAGAGACAAGGGCATCATCGGCATGAACCGGCGCAACATTCGCTACATCGGCCGCTACAACTCGCGCAAGCTCTACCCGCTGGTGGATGACAAGCTCAAGACCAAGCTGCTGGCCCAGCGCTATGACATCACCACGCCCGCACTGATCGGTACGGTGAGCACCCAGTTCGGCGTCAAGCATATCGGCGCCATGCTCACCGGGCACAAGGGGTTTGTGATCAAGCCCGCCAAGGGCAGTGGCGGCAAGGGGATTCTGGTCATCGAAAACGTCGACGATGACAACGTCTTCATCAAACCCAGCGGCGCGCATTTGACCCTGGTCGACCTCGAGCGTCACGTATCGAACATTCTTTCCGGGCTCTATTCGCTTGGTGGCTCGCCGGACGTCGCGGTGATCGAAACACTGATCAACTTCGATGAAAGCCTGATGGCTTACACCTACGAAGGCGTGCCGGACATTCGCGTCATCGTTTTCAAGGGCTACCCGGTGATGGCCATGATGCGCCTGTCCACCGCCGCCTCCGATGGCAAGGCCAACCTGCACCAGGGTGCAGTGGGCGTGGGGCTCAACATCGCCACCGGCGCGGCGCTCAGAGGCGTTCAGTTCGACCGCCCCTGCTACAGCCACCCGGATACCGGCCACGACCTGGCGAGCCTGGTCGTGCCACAGTGGGACACGCTCCTGAATTTGGCCGCCGGCTGTTATGAAATGACCGGCCTTGGCTATCTGGGCACCGACATGGTGCTCGACCGGGTACACGGCCCCATGTTGCTGGAGCTCAACGCCCGGCCCGGGCTTGCCATTCAGATGACCAACGGCGAAGGACTTCGCCGACGCCTCGATCTGATCGAACGCCAGCCCGAGGGCGTCAGCGCCAAGGAGCGCGTGGCGTTTGCCCAGCATCACTTCGCGCGCCAAAGTGAGCTCGTCAGCGCCCCTGACACAGAGACGGCGAGCGCGTAAACTAGGCTCACCATGTTGACCCGGTCGCTGATGATGAAAACCAATACGTTACTGCAGCAAGCCGAATCGCAATGCATCAATCGCGGCGTGCGCTTCACCCCGATTCGCAAGCGCGTGCTCGAAATGATCGCCGACAGCGGCGGTGGGCTGAAAGCCTACGACCTGCTCGACCAGCTCTCCAGCGAACACGCCGCCGCGCGTCCGCCGACGGTGTACCGCGCGCTCGAGTTTTTGATCACCGAAGGCTTCGTTCATCGCATCGAGTCTCAAAACGCCTACATCGCCTGCGCCTGCCCCGAGCACACCCACGGTTTTCAGCTGTTGATTTGCCGCCTTTGCGGTCACGTCGAAGAGCTGCACCTGGATGCCATCAGCGACGAGCTGGTGGGTCTTGCGCGAGAAAAAGGCTTCAACGTCGAACGTCA
Organism: Halomonas sp. PAMB 3264; assembly: GCF_031954245.1. Classification (NCBI taxonomy): domain Bacteria; kingdom Pseudomonadati; phylum Pseudomonadota; class Gammaproteobacteria; order Oceanospirillales; family Halomonadaceae; genus Halomonas; species Halomonas sp. PAMB 3264. The sequence goes on along the minus strand of NZ_CP134866.1, from coordinate 1,785,665 downwards.
GACCATCGAATTACAGGGCTACTGCGCTACCTGCCGGGAAAGCGGCCAGGCAAACGCCGCCGCCGACTGACTTTTTTCTTAGCGACCCTTCAAACGAGTATCCGTTATGTCCCGTTTCGACCCGCACGCCTCGCTTTTCAAGGCGCTCGAATCCGCCGGATGCGATGAGACGCTGCCGCCGACCCAAACGCTGCTGGACGCGGCCAGGTTCAATAGCGACGGCCTGATACCCGCCATCGCTCAGCAGCATGACAGCGGCGAAGTACTGATGATGGCCTGGATGAACCGCGAGGCGCTCGAGGAGACCCTCTCGACCCGCCGGGTCTGCTACTACTCCCGCTCGCGCGGCAAACTCTGGCGCAAGGGCGAAAGCTCCGGCCAGCAGCAGGCGCTGGTGTCCGCCGCGTTCGACTGCGACGCCGATACCGTGCTTTTGCAGGTAGACCAAACCGGTCCGGCGTGCCACACCGGCCGGCGCAGCTGCTTTTATATCGCCGTCGACCACGAAAAAGCCGCCATCACCAGCGCGCCCCTCATCGACCCGGCCACGCTCTACGCCAAGCGCTAACGTGAACGCCTGGCGGGCGGTCAAGAAAGGGGTCATCAAAACCCCTGGCGCCCTGATGATCGCGCTGGTTCGGCTCTACCAGCTCATCCTGAGCCCCCTGCTCGGCCCGCGCTGTCGCTTCTGGCCGAGCTGCTCCTCCTACACGATCGAGGCCATCCAGGTACACGGCCCGCTTAAGGGCGGCTGGATGGCCTTGAAACGACTCGTCAAATGCCATCCGGGCCACCCCGGCGGCATGGACCCGGTGCCCGGCGGGCGCAGCGAAGCGCTTTGCCGCGACGACGAAATCGAGTGCGATAAATCCAAAACCGGCAACACACACTGCTGCAACGATCGATCCGATTAGGCGCTTTGCGCGACCTGATAGATGCGCTCGAGCATGGCGTGCAGGCCGTTGCTGCGCGTCGGCGAAAGGTGCTTGTCGAGGCCCAGATCCTGCAAAAAGTGCGGCTGGGTGGCGGTAATCTCGGCCGGGGTGCGTTCGCTGTAGATGCGCAGCAGCACGCCAATAAGGCCGGAAACGATGGCCGCGTCTGAGGTCGCCTTGAATACCAGCTTGTCGCCGTCTTGCTCGTGGTTCATCCAGACGTTGGACTGACACCCCTGAATCTTGTACTCCTCGGTTTGCCACTCGGCGGGAAAGTCGGGCAGCTGCTTGCCCATATCGATGATGTACTGGTAGCGATCCATCCAGTTGTCGAACATCTCGAACTCTTCGATCAGTTCCTGCTGGGCAAGCTCGGGGCCTGGCGTGCTCATGGTTTCTCCTTGAAGGCATTAGGCAAATTTGGCCGTCATTATAACGCTCAATCGCGCCGTTTTGTGGGTGAAGCGCCCAGACGATGGCGCTGCTGTTCGGTGTGCCACTGCTCGGCCTCGGTATGCAGATAGCGGCTGGTGGTTTCAAGACGCGCATGGCGCGCGCTTTGGGCCAGGTACCTGAGTTCGATACCCGACTGCGCCTGGTGAGTAATCGACGTATGGCGCAGCCAGTGGGGTGTCGCGTGGCGTAGGGCCTCGATGTGGCCCGGCGCGCCCTGCTCCGCCTCCAGCGCCTCGGCGGCCTGGGCGAAGGTTTTTTTGATCAGCCGGTAGAGCTGGTTGTCGCTGATACCGCGAACACCGTCGAGCGCGCGCAGAAGCGGCGTTGCCTCGTCAAACGCAGGAAGCGATGAGAGCCCCAGCGCCAAGCGCCACTCGGCCAGTGCGCCCAGCATATCCTCGGGCAGCGGAATGCGTGCGGTTTTCTGCCCCTTGCCGGTCACCACCCACCACCAGCGCCCTTCCCTGAAAACGAAATCCTCCATACGGGCGCTGGCCATCTCACTAATACGCGGGGCCAGCAGATAGGCAAAACTGAAAATGAACCGGCACCGCGCCCGCTCATAGCGCTGACGGGTACTCGCGCCCTCCTCCGTATCTCCATTCAGCCAGCCCCAAAGCCATTGCCAAAGCTCGTACTCCAGGTAACGCTCGACGCCAAGTGTTTGGTTATTGAGCCGACGCGACTTGTCGCGCATCAGCCGAAACGGGTTGTGCGCGACCCACCCGGCCTCGACCAGCCAGCCGTAAAGCCCTTGAAGTATCACCAGACTTTGACGCCGGCTCGCCGGCGACAGCCCCGCACGAAACGGCCGCCAGGCGGGGCTCGAGCGCGACGCCCCACCCCCCACCCAGCGCGAGGCCGGCTGCGGGTCTTCGAGAAACGCCTCGAATTCACGCAGCCCTTCCCGATCGAGTTCGCCCAAACGCCGCCGTGTGCTTGAGAGCCACAGCAGCAGCCGCTCCGCCTCGCGCCGATACGCCTTGAAGGTTTGCGGGCTCTCGCGGTACTCGGCTAGCCATAGTCCGACCGCCTCGGCGTCGCTTGAAGCCGTAATATGGGCAACGCCTTCTGCCCTACCGACGACGTCAAAAACCCTCGAAATATCATTATCTTGAAGGGTGTAAACCTCGTTACTCACTACGCTTTACCTCTTTAATACCTCATGCCTCATGCCTCACGCCTCACGCCTCATGCCTCACGCCTCACGCCTCACGCCAAATTCTGCTGCCACAGCTACAAAAACTCAAGATAATACGTGTAATCTTGAATTTATTGACAGTATCATAAATAAAATTACATATTACGTTTTACGTAATTATTGTTTAAATCGAAAAGCTGTCGCAAAATGGTGTCTTTATCAGTCATTGGAATCGACATCATGGCGCGTAGCGGTATTCAGTACGGGGACGTTCAACAGGCGATCGATACGCTGTTGAGTCAGGGAGACACTCCCAGCGTTCAGCGTATTCGCGAGGTGCTGGGCACCGGCAGTTTCACGACCATCAGTGAGCACTTTCGTCAGTGGCGCAGTGAGCGCGAGCAAAATCGCGACGTGCCGCCGCCCAGAGGCGTGCCGGAAGTGGTGGCCAACGCGGCCAGCTCGCTTTGGGCGCAGGCTCAGGAGGTCGCCAACGAAGCGCTGGCCCATTATCGGGAGGATGCCAATCGCCAGGTGCTCGAGGCGCGCGAAGCCGCCGAGCAGGCCGACCAGAACGCTCTTGACGCCGAGCAGCGCGAGAAAGCACTGACAGAGCATTTGCGTCACACCGAAGCGAGACTCGAAGCGTTGAGCCGTGATCTGGCCACGCTCGAATCGACCCAGAGTCAGCTCGTCGAGCAGGCCACCCGCGCCGAACAGCAAACCGAACGCTCTCATCGCGCCTTCGAGGCGCTGGAGAAGCGCTATCACGCGCTGGAAGAGAGCGGCCAAAAGGAGCGTCAGGCGCTTCAAAGCAGCTGGGAGCAGCGGCTGAGTCAGGAAGAGGAGCGCAACGAGGCCTCGGAAGGCAAGCTCATGGCGCTACTGGATACGCTCAGACAGGAGCGCGCCCAGCAGGACAAGGCGCACCAAAAGCGTGTGAGTCAAATGGAGCAAAAACTGGGCGCTCTGGAAGAGTCGCTGGCAAGCGAAAAGCAGGCGCTACAGCAAAAAAGTCGCGACGAGCAAAGCGCCCAGGAGCGCCTGGCGCGCCTCGAGCAGGAGAATCAGCGCCTCAAGGAGCAAAACGCGACGCTGGCGCGAGAACGCGAAGAGACCGAACAGCGTCTGATAACAACGCGCTCGCAAGCGAGCGAGGCTAACGCCTGGCAGCAGACGCTCAATGAGCAGGTCGAGGCGCTTCATCGCCAGCTCAAGGAGTTGCCTCAAACCCTTGAAGCAGCGCGCCAAAAAGAAGAAACGAAAAAGCCACCCCGCTGACGGAGTGGCCTTCGTAGAGCCCATGTGAGGCGAGCCGATTAAAACCAGACGCTCAGGTTTGCGGTTTTGGCGCCTCGTCCTCGGCTTCATCGGGCAGCTCCCAGCTGCCTTCCTCGCTCCAGGGATCGTTCTCGGGAAACTCCTCGATATTGATCTCAGGATCCGAATAGTCCGGCTGGTAGCGCAGATCGTACTTTGCCGCGCGCACCATCGACATCATCAACAGCACCGCGATCAACAGAAGCGGTACGCCGCTAACGATACTGGCGGTTTGCAGCGTCTCGAGCCCGCCCAAAAACAGCAGCGACATGGGCAGAAACGACAGCGTGAACGCCCAGAACAGGCGGTGGAATTTCCCCGGTTCCTCCTCCAGGTTCTTCTCCGCCGCGGACGAGAGAATGTAGGCAATGGAGTCGAAGGTGGTTGCGGTAAAGATCGACAGCAGTATCACGACCGCCGCCGTGACCAGCCAGGTCAGCGGCAATTCGCCGAGCACCGCGTAGAACGCCGCGTTGGCGGAGCGGTCGTTCATGATCTGAATGACGTCCAGGGTGCCGCTCAACTGCAGGTAGAGCCCGTAGTTACCCAGAATGATGAAAAATAGCGCACAGCCCAGCGACCCGAAAAAGATCGATCCCGCGACCATGGTCTTGATCCGGCGCCCCTTGGAAATACGCGCGATGAAAAGCCCGACCGTAGGTGCGAACACCAGCCACCAGGCCCAGTAGAAAATCGTCCAGCTACGTGAGAAGCCTGTCTCCTCGAAACCGCCAAGCGCGCCGAAGGGTTCGGTCCAGGTCGCCATGCGCACCAGATTGCTCAGCATCAGGCCGATCGAGTTGAGCCCGGTCTCCAGAATGAACACCGTGGGGCCGGCCACCAGAACGAACAGCAGCACACCAAGACCCAGCCACATGTTGATGTCGGACAGAAGCTCGATACCGCCCTTGAGACCGCGCCAGGCGCTGGCGGCAAAGAGCGCCGTGGTACCTATCAGCACCAGAATCTGACTAAAGGCATTGGGCGTGAAATTGAAAAGGTTGCCCAGTCCTTCATTGATCAGTGGTACCAGAATGCCCAATGAAGTCGCGCCGCCGCCCAGCATACCGAAGATGAACAGAATATTGATGACGTTGCCCAGCCAGCTTCGCGCGAGTTTCTCTCCCAGTACCGGGCGAATCGCTTCGCTGATGCGCAGCACCTTGTTCTTGCGCACATGAAGAAAGTACGCCATGGGAAGCGCCGGTACGAGATAGATCGACCAGGCGATCGGCCCCCAGTGGAACATGCCATAAGTGGCCGCCCAAGCGGTCGCCTCCTCGGAAAACGGCTCGAGATGAAACGGCGGCGACTGAAGGTAGTACATCCACTCCACCATGCCCCAGAACACCACCGCCCCGCCGATCCCGGCGGCAAACAGCATCGCCCCCCAGGAGAGCAGCGAAAACTCCGGCTCGGCATCGATATCGCCGAGCTTGATCTGGCCGATGTCGCTGAACACGATATAGATCATGAAGCCTAGTGACGCGAGCCCCATTCCCAAGTAGAGCATGCCAAAATTACGCGACACGAACGCCTGCGCCGCCATGACCCACACACGCCCCACTTCTGGAAAGAGAATCAAGGGTAGCGTTACCAGCAGCAAAAGCCCTAGCGAGCCGAAAAAGATCGGCTTGTGAATGTTGGATAACATCGACGACGTTTTAATGATCCTGTCTCCCGAACGTGTTGGTAGAGTTAAGAGTTATTAGTGATTGGGCTCAAGAGAGCGAAACCCAAGTCGCACGTCTCTACTCAACCATACTACCGGGCGCCGTTTTATCAATTTTCTGACGCAGCCAAGCGTTGACTGTCGGTTAAAATCCCGCTGTCGACCGGAGCAGCGTGATCGATACCGGTGACCCAAGCGCTAAAAAAAGCGCCCCGCAATGGCGGGGCGCTTTTCACTGTCTAGCGTGCTCGATAAGGCAGTAAAAACGCCTACAACCTCAGCCGACCATTTACAGACACGTATCAGTAGTAAGCGTTGGTCGTATCCGAGTGGTCGGTCACGTCGCGGATACCGGCGAGTTCCGGAATGCGCTCGATCAGGGTTTTCTCGACGCCGTCTTTCAATGTCAAATCCACCGCCGCGCAGCCTTGGCAGCCGCCGCCGAAGGCGAGAACCGCCACCTTCTTGTCGGTCAGCTCAATCAGTTTGATTTCGCCACCGTGAGCGGCAAGACCCGGGTTGATCTCGCTGTAGAGCACGTAGTTGATGCGATCTTCCAGCGGGCTATCCGCATTCACCTTGGGCATCTTGGCGTTGGGCGCCTTGATGGTGAGCTGTCCGCCCATGCGGTCGGCGTTGAAATCCACCACCGCCTCTTCCAAAAACGCCAGACTGTTCTTGTCGAGATAGACGTTGATCTTCTCGAGCTCGAGCAGCACGTCCGTAGGCTCTTCTTCGCCTGGGCGGCAGTAAGCCAGGCAGGTTTCCGCGTAGGGGGTGCCGGGCTGGGTGATGAAGATACGCACCGCAATGCCATCCACGTTTTGCTTTTCCAGCAGTTCCGCAAGATAGTCCTGGGCGCTATCGGTGATGTCGATGCCGGGCGCTTCGATAGTCGTGGTCATGAGCGGTCTCATCCTCCTGTGGTAGCGGCGGTGCCGCGTCACATGTCATTTGCCTCTATGGTATGCAAAACCGACTGCGGACACAATCCCGACCATTTTAGTAAACTATTAGTTCCTGCAGCTCTTGCCAGCCCTTTTACCGTCGATATTGGCGCGAAAGCCTGGCCAGTTGACGCCCCGAGTGCTGCCCCGATCAAGCGCGTTTGATATGATAAGCGCCATTTGCGTCGATGTTCGCGCCGAACTTCCCTGATTGCGCTGTTGGAGACTCCCCTTCGCCATGGCTTTACGAGATATGACCGCATCGCTCACCCAACGTCTTTCCCGAAACATCCTGCTTCTGGATGGCGGTATGGGCACCATGTTGCAAAACGCAGCGCTCAGCGAGGCGGAGTTCCGTGGCGAGCGCTTCAAGGCGTGGCCATCGGATCTCAAGGGCAACAATGACCTGCTGGCGCTGACCCAGCCCGAACTGGTCGCGCGCATCCACCGCGACTACCTCGAGGCTGGCGCGGACATACTCGAAACAAACACCTTCAACAGCACCCGCCTCTCCCAGGCCGATTACGGCATGGAGGAGCTGGTAATCGAGCTCAACCGCGAAGCCGCGCGGCTTGCGCGCCAGGTGTGTGACGAGGTGACCGAAGAGACCGGCGTCCCTCGCTTCGTGGCCGGGGTGCTGGGCCCGACCTCGCGCACCGCCTCGCTCTCGCCAGACGTCAATGATCCGGCCAAGCGCAACGTCACCTTCGATGCGCTGTACGAGAACTACTATGAAGCCGCGGCGGCGCTGATCGATGGCGGCAGCGACTTGATCATGATCGAAACGATCTTCGACACGCTCAACGCCAAGGCGGCGATCTACGCGCTCGAAGTGCTGTTCGAGGATCTGGGCAAGCGCCTTCCCGTGATGATCTCCGGCACGATTACCGACGCCTCCGGGCGTACGCTGTCGGGTCAGACCACCGAGGCGTTCTGGAACTCGGTGCGCCACGCCAAGCCCCTGACCGTCGGGCTCAACTGCGCCCTTGGCGCCGAGGAGCTGCGCCCCTATCTCGAAGAGCTTTCGACCCGCGCCGACACCTATGTCTCCGCACACCCCAACGCCGGGCTTCCCAACGAGTTCGGCGAGTACGATCAGACCCCGGAAGAGATGGCCGCCATCGTCGGCGAGTTCGCCCAAAGCGGGCTGGTCAACATCATCGGCGGCTGCTGTGGCTCGACCCCGGAACACATTCGCGCCATTGCTGACGCGGTGCGCGATGTGGCGCCGCGTCAAATCCCGCAGCGCTCGACGGCGTGCCGACTCTCCGGGCTCGAGCCGTTCAACATCGAGGCGGACTCGCTGTTCGTCAACGTCGGCGAGCGCACCAACGTCACGGGCTCGGCGCGCTTCAAGCGCCTGATCGTCGAAGAGGACTTCACCACCGCGCTCGAGGTGGCGCTGGAGCAGGTGGAAAATGGCGCCCAGGTGATCGATATCAACATGGACGAAGGGATGCTCGAATCCCAGGAAGCCATGGAGCGTTTTCTGAACCTGATCGCCGGCGAGCCGGACATCGCGCGCGTGCCGATCATGATCGACTCCTCCAAATGGGAGATCATCGAAACCGGGCTCAAGTGTGTGCAGGGCAAGGCGGTCGTCAACTCGATCTCGTTGAAGGAAGGCGAAGCCGCCTTTCGCGAGCAGGCCACCAAGTGCATGCGCTACGGTGCGGCGATCGTGGTCATGGCCTTCGATGAGGAAGGCCAGGCAGACACCTTCGCGCGCAAGACCGAAATTTGCGAACGAGCGTATCGCCTGCTGGTCGATGACATCGGCTTTCCCGCCGAGGACATCATCTTCGATCCCAACATCTTCGCCATCGCCACCGGCATCGAGGAGCACAACAACTACGCGGTGGACTTCATCGAAGCGTGCCGCTGGATTCGCGAGAACCTGCCCCACGCCATGATCTCCGGCGGCGTCTCCAACGTGTCGTTCTCCTTTCGCGGCAACAACCCGGTGCGCGAAGCGATCCACTCGGTGTTCCTGTTCCACGCGATCAAGAACGGTCTTTCCATGGGCATCGTCAACGCCGGTCAGCTCGCGGTCTACGACGACCTGCCGGCCAAACTGCGCGACGCGGTCGAGGACGTGGTGCTCAACCGCCGTGATGACGCCACCGAGCGCCTTCTGGACATTGCCGACGAGTATAAGGGCGACGGCAGCAGCGGCCCGAAAAAGGAGGACCTGGAGTGGCGCGGCCTGCCGGTGAACAAGCGCATCGAGCATGCGCTGGTCAAGGGCATCACCGCCCACATCGAAGCCGACACCGAAGAGGCCCGCGCCCAGGCCGCGCGCCCCATCGAGGTGATCGAAGGCCCCCTGATGGACGGCATGAACGTGGTCGGCGATCTGTTCGGCGCCGGCAAGATGTTTTTGCCTCAGGTGGTTAAATCCGCCCGCGTCATGAAGCAGGCGGTAGCGTATCTGATTCCCTACATCGAGGCGGAAAAGAGCGAGGACACCCAGGCCAAGGGCAAGATCGTCATGGCCACGGTAAAAGGCGATGTTCACGACATCGGTAAGAATATCGTCGGCGTGGTGCTCCAGTGCAACAACTACGAGGTGATCGACCTGGGCGTGATGGTGCCCGCCGAAAAGATCCTCAAGGCCGCCGAAGAGCACAATGCCGATATCATCGGCCTCTCCGGGCTGATCACGCCGTCGCTGGACGAGATGGTTCACGTGGCCAAGGAGATGCAGCGCCGCGGCATGGATTTGCCGCTTCTGATCGGTGGCGCCACCACGTCGAAAGCGCACACCGCGGTGAAGATCGAGCCGCAGTACGAGCACCCGGTGATCTACGTCACCGACGCCTCGCGGGCCGTCGGCGTGGCCGGGCGGCTGTTGACGCCGAGCCTGAAGGCGGAGTATGTCCAGAGCATTCGCGATGAGTACGTGGTGGTGCGCGAGCGCAACGCCAAGCGCAGACCCAAGGCGGCGGATCTCGACTACACCCAAGCGCGCAAGCGCCGCTTCAAGACCGACTGGAACGAGGTGACGCCCGTCGCCCCCTTGCAGCCCGGCATCACCGTGTTCGAAAACTACGATTTGCGTGAGCTGGTGGAGCGCATCGATTGGACGCCGTTTTTCATGAGCTGGCAGCTCGCCGGCAAGTATCCGAAGATTCTCAACGATGAAGTCGTCGGCGAGGCGGCGCGCAACCTGTTCGAGGATGCCCAGGTGATGCTCGAGAAGTTGCTCTCCGAGGGCCATATCCACGCCCGCGGGGTAATCGGGCTGTGGCCGGCCAACACGGTCGATGACGATGTGATCGAGGTCTACGCCGATGAAAGCCGCGAGCAGGTCGTCGAGCGGCTGCACCATATTCGCCAGCAAACCACCAAGGGCCGCGACGGGCTTTGTTACAGCCTGGCGGACTTCGTCGCGCCCAGGGAGAGCGGCAAACCCGACTGGATCGGCGGCTTTGCGGTCACCACCGGTCATGGCGTCGATGAGCTCTCGAAAGCCTATGAAAAAGCCGGTGACGACTACAGCGCGATCATGGTCCAGGCACTCACCGACCGGCTGGCGGAGGCGTTTGCCGAGCGCATCCACGAGCGCGTGCGTAAGGAGTTCTGGGGCTACGTGAAAGATGAAACGCTCGATAACGACGCGCTGATCGCCGAAAAGTACCAGGGCATTCGCCCGGCACCGGGGTATCCGGCCTGCCCCGACCACACCGAGAAGGCGACCCTGTTCAGGCTTTTGGATGCCACCGAGAACACCGGGCTGGCGCTGACGGAGAACTTCGCCATGTGGCCAGCCGCGGCGGTGTCCGGCTGGTACTTCGCCCACCCGCAGTCGAAGTACTTCTCCACGGGCAAGATTACTCGCGACCAGGTCGAGGCGCTGGCGGCGCGCAAGGCCATGAGCCTCGAGGAGCTCGAGCGCTGGCTCTCACCGGTGCTCTCCTACGAGCCAGAGCCGACGGCCAGCGCCACGGTTTGAAGTGCCGCCACCCGGCGCCGGCTTTACAACCGGTGCCGGCGTGCATACGCTTTATAAATATCATTCAAGAATAAAAAGATAATTATATATTCTTTCATAGAATATGACGATCTGCGTTAAGGTGGCGGTACTCGACCGTCCGTCTCGACGTGACCATTTCGCCATGCAGGACCGTGCACATGTACCGTTACGATATTCACGACCAAACGCTCGTCGATGAGCGGGTCGCTCAGTTCCGCGATCAGATGGAGCGTTACCAGGCCGGTAAGCTCGGAGAAGAAGAATTTCGCCCGCTGCGCCTGCAAAACGGTTTGTATATTCAGCGCCATGCGCCGATGCTGCGCATCGCCATTCCCTACGGCATGCTCGCCGGCCATCAGTTGAAAGCGCTGGCCGAGATCACGCGGCGCTACGACCGTGGCTACGGCCACTTCACCACGCGCCAGAACCTGCAGCTCAACTGGCCGGCGCTGGAAGACGTGCCGGACATTCTCGGCGAGCTCGCCAAGGTGCAGATGCACGCCATCCAGACCAGCGGCAACTGCATTCGTAACACGACCAGCGATCAGTTCGCCGGTATCGCCAACGACGAGGTCGAAGACCCGCGCCCGTGGTGCGAGCTGATTCGCCAGTGGTCCACGCTGCACCCGGAATTCGCCTACCTTCCGCGCAAGTTCAAGATCGCGGTCAGCGGCGCCAGTCACGACCGCGCGGCAATTCAGGTTCACGATATCGGCCTGCGCTTCTGGTACAACGCAGACCGCGAGCTACGCGTGAAGGTACTCGCCGGCGGCGGGCTGGGTCGTACGCCGATGATCGCCGAAACCGTACGCGAGGACCTGCCCTGGCAGCACCTGCTCACCTATCTCGAGGCCTGCGTTCGCGTCTATAACCAGTTCGGCCGCCGCGACAACAAGTTCAAGGCGCGCATCAAGATTCTGGTCAAGGCGCTGGGCGTCGAAGAGTATCGCCGCCGCGTCGAAGAGGAGTGGGCGCATCTGAAAGACGGCCCCCAGACGCTGAACCAGGCCGCGGTGGATGACGCCAAACGCCACTTCCCCGAGCCCGAGCGCCGCGAAGTGGCACAAAGCGCAATTGACGCTTTCGAGGCGTTACGCGGCGAGAACCGCGCCTTTGCGCGCTTTGTCACCAACAACGTGACCGACCACAAGGTGCCGGGCTACAAGGCGGTAACGCTCTCGCTCAAGCGCCGCGAGCACGCCCCGGGCGATGTGACCGCCGATCAGATGGACGCGGTCGCGGATCTGGCCGACCGTTACGGGTTCGGCGAAATTCGCGTGACCCACGAACAGAACCTGGTGCTGTCCGACGTGCCGGTCGACGAGATTGAAACGCTTTGGCAGGAGCTCGAGGCGCTCGGCATGGCCAACCCCACCGTCGGCACGCTCAACGACATCATCTGCTGCCCCGGCGGCGACTACTGCTCGTTGGCCAACGCGGTCTCGATCCCGATCGCCCAGTCGCTGCAGGAGCGCTTCGAGGATCTGGATTTCCTCTATGATTTGGGCCCGATCGATCTCAATATTTCGGGCTGCATGAACGCCTGCGGCCACCACCACGTCGGCCACATCGGCATTCTCGGGGTCGATAAAAAAGGCGAGGAGTATTATCAGGTCTCGATCGGCGGTAACTCTACCGACGACGCCTCGCTTGGCAAGATTCTGGGCCCGTCGTTCTTCCGCGAAGACGTGCCTGACGTGGTCGAAAAAGTGCTCGAAGTGTACGTGGCCGAGCGCCACGAGGATGAGCGCTTTCTCGATACCTACCGCCGCATCGGCCTGAAACCCTTCAAGGAGCGCGTTTATGCCCACTGATGCCAAAGACGCCGCGGCACAGGATACCGCCCCGGCGCCGGTTCACGTCGACCATTTGATCAATGACGGCGAGCTCGCCGCCGAGAACGCCTGGTGCGTCTCGTATGACGGTGAGGCCCTGCCCGAGCAGCTGCCGGCGTTCGTCCCGCTGGCGCTCTGGCGCGAGCATTTGGGTGACACCGACCTCGCCCCGCTGTTGACCAGCGACACCGAGCTTACACCGGCGCTGGGTGAAGAGCTGAAAAAGGCTCACGCGGTGGCGATCGACTTCCCCGCCTTCACCGACGGGCGCGGCTACAGCCTGGCGCGGCTTCTGCGCGAGCGCTACGGCTTTACGGGCGAGCTTCGCGCGGTGGGCGATGTGCTGATCGATCAGCTCAACTACATGGAGCGCTGTGGCTTCAACGCCATGGCGCTGCGCCAGGATCAGGATCCGGAAACCGCCCTGCGCGCGCTCAGGGTGTTCAGCGTGCGCTATCAGACCGATGTCCAGACGCGCTCAGCGCTGTTCGAGCGCCGCCTGGCCGCTGCAGAGTAAACGCTTTATAAAACCGAGCGGCGCGTTTCTGGCCGCTAATCGAAAGGGCAGCCTACGGGCTGCCTTTTTTGTCGTTGCGCATTGAGCGCGTTAGCCGCGGCGCTTTTGCTGGCGCTCGCGGTTGTTGGCCTTGGCGCGGTCACTTTTGCGCAGCATTACCCAGGTCGCCCCGAGCCCCCCGTCGGAAGACTGCGCCGAAACGTATGCCTGCACCTCGTCGAACTGGCAAAGCCACTTGGCCAGATACGAGCGCAGCACGTTGGCGGGGCTGTCGATCTCACGCCCGCGGCCGTGAACGATCATCACCGAGCGCAGATCATGACCAAAAGCGTCCTGGATAAAGGGAAAGAGCATCCGCCGGCACTCGGCGAGCGGGCGCCTGAGCAGGTGGAGCTGCGCCTGAACGGGGTAGCCGCCGTGCTTGAGTTTATCGACCACGCCCTGCTGGATACCCTCGCGGCGGTACTCGAGCGGGTCGAACGGCGGCAATAGATCGACGAAGTCGTCGGACAGAAAGTTGTTCTGATCAATAGCCGCCTCGGCGCTTTCTCGCCGGGCCAGCTGCGCCTCGGAGGGCTTGGAGCGCCGGTCGCCCGTATCCGCCCGGCGGCCCTTCGCCAGGGGTTTCACATCACCGACAAAAGCGCGAAAATCCATGTCTTCACGAAAGTCTTCACGAAAATCATCACGAAGTGGCTGATTCATGGCGGGCTCCTCGGAGTGGGTGCAATCGATATCCTGGCATAAAGCGGCGCCGGGCTTAAGGGCTCTCTATTCAAGGCTCTCTTTTCATGGGCTATCTTGCATGACACGTTTTGCATCATGCAGGGACGGCGGACACTACAAGGATAGAACATGATCTGGATAAAAAGGGGGTTGGCCCTGGGGCTACTCGTCGTGCTGGGCGTGGCGATGTGGCTCTGGATGACCATGCTAAGCCCCTGGTTTTACGAGCGCCCGGCCCATATTGCGCCTATCGAGCAGCGAAGCCACCAGGTGTTCGTCTACGGCACGCTGCGTTTTGCTCCGGTGCGCTGGGTGGTGATGCATACCGGTGGCGAAGCGCAAGCCGACGCACTAAAAGGCTTCACCAAAAATGGCCTCGACCTTTCGCCGGCCCCGCAGGGCACGGTTCAAGGGCTTCTGCTAACCGTTACGCCCCAGCAGCTTTCGCGACTCGACCGCTATGAGCGGCTGGGCGTTCGCTATCGCCGTGAAGAGGTCGAGCTCGAAAGCGGCGAGGTGGCCTGGGTTTACCGGCGCCTGGCCGAACAAGCGTCAGCCAACGCAGCTGCGCCCAACGAGCAGGCTCTGGTAGGATATAAGCGAATGGTGCTTGCCGGTTCAGGCGCCCCGGGCCTGCCGGGCTACCACTGGCCGGCGGCAAACGACGCAACTGATCCGTGCGCCAAGACTCGGCTTTTCAAGGAAACCTCATGAGCGACAACACCCCCTATATTCTGGTGCTTTACTATTCGCGCTCCGGCGCCACGCGGGAGATGGCGCGCCAGGTCGCGGCGGGGGTCGAAAGCGTGGCGGGTATCAAGGCGCGGCTTCGCACGGTGGCTTCGGTTTCGCCCACGACCGAAGCCGTGGAAAGCGAGGTGCCGGAAGAAGGCGCCATTTACGCCGACCTTGAGGATCTGCGCCACTGCAGCGGCCTGGCACTGGGAAGCCCTACCCGGTTTGGCAACATGGCCGCCCCGCTCAAATACTTTCTCGATACCACGAGCAATCTCTGGATGAACGGCGCGCTGATCGACAAGCCCGCCACCTGCTTCACCTCGACCTCGAGCATGCACGGCGGTCAGGAGAGCACGCTTTTGACCATGCTGGTGCCGCTTTTGCACCACGGCATGGTCTACGCGGGCATCCCCTATAATGAAACCGAATTGATCGAGACCCAAACCGGCGGCACGCCCTATGGGGCGAGCCACGTGGCGGGTGGGCGCAGCGATCGCGTGATCGATGAGCACGAGCGCGCCCTGTGCGTCGCCCAGGGCAGACGTGTGGCGCGGCTGGCGGTGGCGCTCGCAGCACTTCGCGAGGCGTCCTCATGAGGCAGTGGCTTCTCGACCTGGAGCGCCGTCACGGGCGCGAGGCGCTGAGCCAGAAAACGCGCCGGCTGGTGTTGATCAGCTTAGTGGTACTGCTGGGGCTTGTGATGCTGCGCGGTTTTCAGGTCCAGGGCGACGAGTACAGCTGGCGCCCGGTACTGGCTTTTGTTCTGCCGCTGTTGCTCTTTTTGCCGTCGATCATCGGCAAGCGGCCCCGGGGCCATGCCTGGCTCGCCTTCGTCAGCCTTTTGTATATCGCCCAGGGCGTGATGTTTGCCGCGGCCACCGGGCAGTTTCTGCGCGGGGCGCTTGAAATCGCCGCCGCTGCCGCGCTGTTTTTCGGCTCGCTGGGCTATGCCCGGTTTGGCGCGCGAAAGGTGTCGCGCTGACCGGCTCGATGAAAAAACGACGACACCGATCAAAATAACGACACTCAACCACGCTTCAGGGAGCAGCGATCATGAACCGTAATATTGCCGATGTTCGGCGTGACTACGAAGGCGGGCTATTGGAAGAAGCCGCCATGCCGGACGATCCCTTCACGCTTTTCGACCAGTGGTTTGAAGCCGCTCTCGAAAGCGATGGCCAGGACGCCAACGCCATGACGCTGGCCACCGCCGACAGCCAGGGCCGTCCTCACGCTCGCGTGGTGCTGTTAAAAGGCGTCAATGCCCAAGGGTTGACGTTTTACACCAACTACCACAGCCATAAGGGGAGCGAGCTTGCCAACGTGCCCTTCGCGGCGGCAACGTTCTGGTGGCCGGGGCTTTCTCGCCAGGTACGGGTCGAGGGCGCAGTCGAGCAGGTCGCGCCTGAAGAGTCCGACGCCTACTTTCAGAGCCGGCCGCGAGGTAGTCAGCTGGGCGCCTGGATCGCGACCCAAAGCGTGGTGATCCCGGATCGCAAATGGATCGAGGAGCGCCAGGTACGTTTTGAGCATGCCTACGATGGCCAAACGATACCGCGGCCGATCCACTGGGGCGGCTATCGCATCAAGCCGGATATGATCGAGTTCTGGCAGGGCCAACCCAGCCGCCTGCATGATCGGGTACGCTTCGAGCGCCAGGACGACGGCCCCTGGAGCCGCTTTCGCCTCGCGCCTTGATACCCGCATCGACAAACGCCCCTGCCCGCCTTGGGCTGCCAGGGGCGTTTTTGATGCAGTTCAATCCGGCAGGCTTTCAAGGCGATGGCGCTGCCAATCGCTGTCCGGCTCGTTGAGGCGTAGGACGGCGTCGATCACCTGCTCGTCCATGTTGTAGCGGCTGGTGAACCCCAGATGTTTCATCAGCGCGCGCATCGGATGATTATCCATCATGATCTTGCCGATCATTTCGATGGTGCCCACGCTCTTGCAGTAGCTGATCATTTTTTCCATCAATAGCTTACCGATTCCCAGCCCCTGCAGATCGTCACGCACGATGATCGAGAACTCGGTCCGCAGGTTGTCGGCGTCGTTGTAGACCCGCACCACCCCCAGCATCTCCTTGCTACCGTCATCGTGCTGGTGCTCGGCGATGAACGCCATCTGGCGGTCGTAGTTGATGTGCGAAAGGATCGACAGATCTCGCTGGGACAGGTTCGACTTGTTGTGGAAGTAGCGAAACCGGATGCTCTCCTCGGAAAGCCGAGTGTGAAAGCGGGTAATCAGCGGCGCATCCTCGGCGCGAATCGGGCGCACCTCGACCTGCCAACCGTTTTTGAGCGTGACCCACTCACGAAGCTCCTCCGGATACGGCATGATCGCAAAGCGCGCCGGCGGGCCCAGATCCATGGCGAAATCGACCGCGAGCAGCCCATCGCGGTTCAACAAAAGCGGATTGAGCTCGAGCCCGCGCAGATCAACCAGATCCGAAGCCATCTGCGAAAGCTTGACCAGCAACTGGCAGAGCCGCTCGATATCGCGCTCCGCCTCGCCCGAGTGTTCGCGAATCAGCGAGGCGGCGTGGGTGCGCCCCACCATGTCCGCGGCCAGACTCATGTTGAGCGGCGGCAGCGCCACCTGGCGATCCGCCAACACGTTCACCTTGTAGCCGCCGATACCGAACACGATCAAGGGGCCGAACACCGGATCACGGGTGATGCCCGCACAGATCTGCATCGAGTGTTTGCCGCGCTGCATGGGCTGCAGGCAGTACTCCTGGATGGTGTACTCGGGAAACTTCTCGCGCACCTTGTCGCCCAGACGCTGAACGCCTTCGGCGACCTGGCTTGGGGTGACCAGATCCTGCAGCAGCCCGGCAGAAATCTTGTGCGGGTGGCGGCGGTAACGGTACGGGTGGCAGTTGCCATCGTGTACCACCTTTAGAGCCTTGGGGCCGGCGAAGTGCCCCTGCTCCTTGAGCGCATCGCTCGGGTTTTGCAAATAGACGCTCGGCGCGGTGGGGATACCGTAGGCCTCGAGCACTGTCGCGGTTTCCGAGTGGGTGAGCGTGTAGCGGCGCTGTTCCTTGGCTTTCGCGATCAGTTCCCGGCAGGCCTGACGGTCAGCGGCGCGAGTGTCGAAGGTCAAACTGGGCGGAATCTCGTGCAAAAGCGCCTGTACCCGCTGGTAGTCGACCATGTGCATGAACGCCTTGACCGCTTTTTCCGGCGAAATATAGGTGGGAATACCCGCGGCGCTAAACGTGCTTCTCGCTTTGAGCGCCTCCTTGAGGCCCATCCAACTGGTCAGCAGGTTACGCTTGAAGCGTTTGCGGCTGTCGATCAGCGCCTGGGCGGTTTCGACCGACGGCGCCAGGCGGGTCGGCGCATGGACGACCAGTACCGCGTCCACGTTAGGGTCGGCGGTGACGATCTCCAGTGCCTCGACGAAGCGCCTGGGGGTGGCGTTGCCGCCCAGATCCACCGGGTTCTCGCCGGGCTTGCTGCGATCGACCTTACGCTCGGTCAGCGCGGCCTGGGTTTCATCGCTAAAGCGTGCGAGTGTGCCGCCGGCGCTGATGAGCTTGTCGATGGCGAGCATCGCCGGGCCAAGGCCGTTGGAGACCACCGCAAGGCGGTCGCCGCGCAGCGGGCGCATGCGTGAAAGCGTCTCCAGCGCGTCGAAGAGCTCGTCGGAATCGTTGACGCGCACGACGCCGGCACGGGCGAAGGCAGCATCGAACACCACGTCCCGGTGGGTGATACCCGGCGTCGGCGCCATACCGGAGATATCCGACTCCGGCGTGCGCCCGCTTTTGATCGCCAGCACCAACCGGTTACGCGAGGCGTCGCGTACCGACGTCATGAAGTGCTGCGCGTCCTTGATACGCTCCAGGTGGAGCAAGATGGCCTGGGCCGGCGAGAACTGGTTCACGTAGTCGATCAGATCCGGCAGCAGCACATCGACGCTATCACCCACGCTGATCAGGTGAGAAAAGCCTACTTCGCGCCCCGCCGCCCAGTCGATCATGGCGTTAGCGAGCATCCCGGACTGGCCCAGATACGCCACCCGCCCGGGCTTGACCGGCTGGCTGGCGTAGGAGGCGTTGAGCTTTTTGCTGGGCACGATCAGCCCCATGCACTCCGGGCCCAGCACGCGAATGCCCGAGACACGAGCGGCCTGAAGCATTTGCTCTCGAATCGAGCCTTCGCTGCCCTGCTCGCGATCGAGATACGCCCCGCCCGAGAGTACCAGCGCCGCCTTGACGCCCTTGCGACCGAGCTTTTCGATGAGCCCGGGTGCCCCTTCCACCGGCGAGCAGATCACCGCAAGCCCCGGGGGCTCGGGAAGCTCATCGACGCCTTTGAAACAGGGAACGCCGAAAACCTCGTCGTAGCCTTTTAAATTGACCGCCCAAAGTTTACCTTTGAACCCACCCTCCTGAAGATTGCCGAGCACCAGCCCGCCCAGAGACTCCGGCTTTTCAGAGGCGCCAAAGACGGCGATCGTTTGCGGCTCGAAAAAGTGATGTAAAAAGCGGGTGCTCACGAACGCATCTCCTGGGGGTATTTCATGTACGACTTATGATCAGTGTCGCGCACGCACTCATAGCGATTAAGGTAGCCTGACATTGAATGGAGCGCCTGCATGATTACCGCCTACCTTACCCATCCCGACTGCGTGTTGCACCACATGGGCCCGGACCACCCGGAAAGCCCTGCGCGGCTCGAGGCCATACGGGCGCGCCTGTCGCTGGACGGGCTCTTGCAGCAAACCATGCAGGGCGAAGCCAGGGAAGTCGAGCCGGCAGCGCTTGCGCGGGTTCACGCAAAGCGCCATCTCGAGGCGCTGGAGCGCTGCCTCCCCGAGCAAGGCCTCACATCGCTCGATAGCGACACGCTGATGAACCCGGATACGCTTAGAGCCGCCCGGGTGGCGGCGGGCGCGGTGGTCAAGGGCATCGACCAGGTGTTCAAGCGTCAGGCCGACAACGTGTTCTGCGCCGTGCGCCCGCCGGGCCACCACGCCGAGGCCGCCGACGCCATGGGATTTTGCTTTTACAACAACGTCGCCGTTGGCGCGGCCCACGCCCGCGAACATTACGGCGCAAAGCGCGTCGCGATTCTGGATTTCGACGTTCACCAGTGCAACGGCACCATCGATATCTTCAAAAACGACCCAGACGTGTTGATCTGCACAAGCTACCAGTTTCCCTTCTACCCCTGGCGCTATCTCAAAAGCGAGTGGCCGAATGTAGTCAATACGCCGCTGGAGGCAGGGACCAAAAGCGCAGGCTTTCGATCGGCCGTCGAGCAGCAATGGCTGCCCGCGCTTCACGACTTCAAGCCGGATCTGGTACTGCTCTCCACCGGTTTTGATGCCCACCGCGACGACCCCATGGGCGAGCTCGAGCTCGATGACGAGGATTACTACTGGATCACGTGCCAGGCCATGGAGATTGCAAAACTCTACGCTGAAAACCGACTGGTGTCTGTTCTCGAGGGCGGCTACAACCCGAAGTCGTTGGCCAGCGGCTGCAGCGCGCATCTCAAGGCACTATTGGGTCTGCCTTTCGAGGCCGCCCCCGGGGCTGGCGCATGAAAGACCGTGCATGGAAACGGTATAAAAGGCAATCGTGTTAACATGGCGCCTTGATCATGGTAACGACAGGCAAACAGGACGGCGCTGATTCATGACCGAGACGTATGACGAGCACGCGGCCTTAAGGATCGCATCGGGGCGCAAGGAGTTCGTCGAGCCGCTGCGCCTGGGCGCCAGGCTAAAGGAGATTCGCCTGGCCAATACCTGGACACTCGAAGACGTCAGCCGTCGCACCGGCATCGCCCGCTCGACGCTATCAAAAATCGAAAATGACCAGGTCTCGCCGACGTTTAGCGTCGTCCAGAAACTCACCTCCGGGCTTGCCATCGACCTGCCCCAACTATTCACCCCGCCCAAGCGCGAACATTACACCATGGGCCGGCGTGACTTGACGCCCAAGGGTAAAGGACAGCTTCACCCTACCCCGACTTATGAACACGAGCTTTTGGGCCACCAGTTGGCGCAAAAGCGCATGATACCTTTCAAGACGGTCGTGCGGGCGCGGAGTTTCGAGGCGTACCAGCAGTGGGTACGCCATGACGGTGAGGAGTTTTTGATGGTGCTGGAAGGCGACATACTGCTCTACAGCGAGTTCTACGCCCCGCAGGCGCTCACCGAGGGCGACAGCATCTACTTCGACAGCGACATGGGCCACGCGCTGGTATCGACCAGCGTCGAGGATGCGGTGGTACTGTCCGTATGTACGCGGGGCGACTTGATCTAGCCCCGGCTCTCAAAGGCAGTTGGTCGGTTTGGGGAGCCCGGCCAGACGCGCCACGCGCCGCGCCGGACTTTCCGGGAAAAGCGACATCAAATAAAGCGAATTGCCCTTCTCTTCACCCAGCGCTTGGCGCGTAGCTTTGACCAGCGCACGCATGGCCGGTGCCATCTCAAAACGAGCGTAGAATTCCCGCACGACGGCAATGATTTCCCAATGTGCCGGCGTCAGCGCCAACCCTTCATCACGCGCCAACGCCTCGGCAACCTCATTGCTCCATGACTCTTGATCTACTAGATATCCCTCAGGATCCAGTTTCAGATTTTCGTTGCAATCAAGATAACGGTATAAATTTTCATCTTTCATATCAATACCAGGTCACACACTGTTCATGGCGCTCCGAGAGCGCTAAAAATCCTGCCATGTCCACTATGGAAACCGCCTGCCGCTTGGCGACATCAAAGAGCCCTCGTGATGCCAGGTCTTCCTGGAGTAAATATACACGGCCCTTGCACTGCTCGAACCCCGTCCACTCAGGCTTCAGGCACGCCTGGACGGCTTTTTCGATCAGCACGACCTCGTCGCTTTTGGCGACCACGCGCAGCATGTTCGTTGCGCAATTCGCATCGACCCGCTGATTCAAGATATGCAGCATGCGTCCTCTTTAATATCGGCAACCATCAGAAATGAAGAACGTCTCGCGCGCGCTGATAAAGCGCGGCCAGCTCGCTTTCAGAAATCACGCGCGCGGCATCGATCAGCAGACCGGCGTCGAGCCCTTGCTCTACCAGGCTGCTTTCGGGCACCAGCAGTTCCTCGATATCGTACATCTCTAACATCTCGAGCGTGGGTAGCACGGCCTTCTGCCCCGGCGCACCGGCCTGTTGCGATTTCAGTAGTGCCAAAGCGCCCTCGCCGGCGAATAAAAGCGTGACCGGCTCACCGAACGCCGCGGCCACCAGCGCCACGTCAAGGCCTTCTCTGAGCGCGTTGGACGCAAAGGGGGCGCTTCTTAGCGTAATCAGGCGGGCGGGGGGCTCGGTCATCGTTTGCCTCGAGTGGAGAGTTCGGGAATCACGCTCGGGGAGTGAAGCGTCAGGCGAAGGTAATGAATCGGTCGCAGCTTTTTTGCAGCGTCAAAAGCTGGCCCAGCCCCGTGAGCTCGAAGGGCGCTTCAAGCGTGTGCTGGGTCAGACCATGGCGTTTGGCCTCGGCTCGGTCGAGCACGCCTCGGCGAAGCGACGCCGCCACGCATACGTCAAGCGCCGTGGCGTGATCACGATTGAGCGCTACCCACGCCTCTCTTAAATTAAGCTCATCCTGGGGCGGGCTCATTAGCGACGAGGCATTGTGCACGCCATCCTGATAGAAAAACACGCCGATTAGCGTGTGGCCCCTGTCGATTACGGCGTGGGCGAAGCGTAGCGCCGAATGCGGTGCCGGGCTCGTATAGGGTGCGCCGGTCACCAGTAGTCCGTATTTCATTTCGCTCTCGTTGCGGGCATGAACTGCCTATAAAAAAACAGACCCTACCGAAGTAGGGTCTGTTTGGGTAGCGGGTCGACCAAAAAATCAGTCGCTGCTCATGATGCCCAGAATGGAGAGAAGGCTTATGAACAGGTTGTAAATGGAGACATAGAGCGTAACGGTCGCCAGAATGTAGTTGGTTTCGCCCGCGCGGTGAACGATCTCGCTGGTCTGGTACAAAATCGCCGCCGAGGCGAAAAGTACGAAACCGGCAGACACCATCAGTGACAGCGCCGGAATCTGGAAGATCAGTCCAGCCACCATGGCCAGGATCAGCACGATGGCGCCCGCCATCAGGAAGTTGCCAAGGAAGCTGAAGTCCTTTTTGGTCATCAGCGCGACGGCGGAAAGACCGATGAAGGTCAGGCCGGTCATGGCCAGCGCGTTCATGATCAGCGCACCGCCGTTGGGCAGCGTCAGATAGGCCGAGATGATCGGGCCAAGGGTAAAGCCCATGAAACCGGTGAAGGCAAACGTGGCCAGAAGCCCAGCGGCGGAGTTGGCGGTTTTATGCACCAAAAACATCAGCCCATAAGCGCCGATGAAGAAGACGAAAATGTTCATCTGCTGTACGCCGAGCGCGACAGAAGCGCCAGCGGTAACGGCCGAGAACAGCAGCGTCATGGCCAAAAGTGCGTAGGTATTACGCAGTACCTTGTTGGCTCTAGCGCCGCTAACCGCCTGATCCTGCTGCGGTCGTACGGTGTGCGAATCGTTGAACGCCATGGTTATAAACTCCCTGGTAGTCGTACTAACAACGGACAAGCATGCCGTGACGTAGTTCCCGGTGCAAGCCCTTCAAATTCAAAAAAAGCTCATCGTTGGACGAAGATTCAACGCAATGTGTCTATGCTAACTTAATGGATATACCACGCCCCGAATAAATGCGAGTTTATTCGCTCTACTTACACCTGATAAAAGGAGTCACCATGACGCTATCCACTCATCGTATCCTGAAACTCAACGCGCTGACTGTTGCAGTTCTTCTAAGTACCCAGGCATTTGGCTTTCACCCTCAAGGGGAAGACGTTACCTACCAGGTCGGTGACGAGAGCTTCGAAGGTTATTTCGTCGAAGCCCAGGGCGAGTCGAAAGGCAGCGTATTGATCGTCCACGACTGGGACGGCGTCGACGACTACGAGCGCGAGCGCGCCGACATGCTAGCCGAACAGGGCTACGATGCGTTCGCGGTAGATCTCTTCGGTCAGGGTAACCGCCCCCAGGAAGTGGAAGCGAAGCAGGCCGCTACCAGCGCGCTATACGAAGATCGTGAGCGGATGCGCGAACTGACGCTGGCAGGCTTGACGCAGGCGCGCGAGCAGGGTGCGGCAAGCGCAACCGTCATTATGGGCTACTGTTTCGGCGGCACCGTGGCGCTTGAGATGGCACGCTCCGGTGAAGCCGATGACATCGCCGCCTACACGAGTTTTCACGGCGGCCTGGATACGCCCGAGGGTCAGTCCTACGCAAGCGATGCGCCGCCGATTTTTATCGCTCACGGCGGCGCTGATGAAATGGCGAGTTTGGACGATGTTGCAACGCTGGCCTCAGAGCTGGAAGAGGCCAACATCACCTATGAGATCGGCATCTACTCTGGAGCCCCCCACGCCTTTAGCGTTTTTGGCAGCGACCGCTATGACGAACGCGCCGATCAACGCTCCTGGGCCACGTTCCAGCAGTGGCTCGAGGAGATGCTTTGAATCCATCGGGTTAGAAACGCCCATTTCTTCGTACCCGCCCCTTTTGAAAAATTGGAGGGGCGGATTTTTTAGCTTTCAACCTCCCGCAAGTCCTCGATCTCGACGCCCTCGGGCAGGTCGTCTGCTTCGGCGGGCAGCCAAACCGGGTGTAGATCGCTATCCTCGCGGCCGTCCTCGAGGGTTTGTCCGGGAACGCGGTATACGATGCGTTCGCGCTTGACATCCCAGGCATAGATTTTATCCATCGGTCCTCCTTGCGGGTTCGTATGCATACAGCCGATGCCCAAAGAGAGGCAGGACTGCTATCATCGCACGGTGTTAAACAAGTCAATGTCAGGAGAAAGTTATGAAGTCCATGTTCGCTCTGGGTCTGGTGGCCATCATGCTGGTAAGCGCCGGCTGCGCCTCTGGCACTAGCTCTTCGCGCTCGGCAGAGTGTCGTAAACAGGCAGAACAGCTTGGTGATACCATGCACTATGGCGACTGCCTGCGCGGCTCACGTACGGAGGCGACCTACTAGGCTACGCATCTAAACGCCTCGACCGCATAAAAAAACGGTTCAGCTTAAGCTGAACCGTTTTTGTTTAATCGTCTGTGTCGGCCTTGTGAGAGGCTTCTCTCAGCGTTTTTTCAAGGCTGTGCTCGCCGCCGTCTTCTTCGTTGCTGTCATCGACCAGAAAGCTCGAATGACGCCCTTTGGGCTTGATGTCGGCGCCGCAGCTACCGCAATTGTCCGGGTCTTCCGGCGCTCCCTTGGGTTCAGAGGGGTCATACTCCTTGCCACACTGCTCGCACTTCTCAAGATGCTTCATTGGTTTCTCCTTTCCTGACCACCTGATGATATTGAACACGCCAAGTGCCAATAGGTTCCTGAAAATACCCTCAATCACCGCTGACGCGGTGTGAGTGGTTCCGGCCATTTTTTATCGCGGTATTCAAGCGAGTGTCGCCCATCATCCATGGTCGCGTCTATTCAACTATCTTTCTAATTCAATCTTATAGATAACCCTCGATGCCACCGCCCGATAAAGTCAGCGGCAACTCAACACCTTTGGTTTTACTCGCCAACATCTCGCTTTTCGAGGTTTATTAGCGCGCTTGGCCACAGGCTTCGATACTCAAGAATAACCACCTTGCCACGCCTGCAGGACGCGGCGTATAGCCGCAGTTTGGAAACAAGGGAGCACCTGCCAAAAAGAGCAAGCCTCGAAAAGAGGCATCCGCTTTAATTGGCCGGGGGTTTGCGTATAATGCGCGGCCCCGGCGCTTGCGCCTATCAGAGGGTTCCCTAACCCCTCCTGCTATTAAAAAGGCCGTTCACATGTTTGCACTGACCGACGCTCAGCACCGCCGCTGCCTTCTGATCATGGTGCTGTTTCATATTGGCGTTATTGCCGCCAGCAACTACCTCGTTCAGCTACCTTTCACGCTTTTCGGGTTTCACACCACCTGGGGGGCGTTTAGCTTTCCATTCATCTTTCTGGCCACCGATCTGACCGTTCGCCTGTTCGGCAAGGGGCCGGCGCGGTCGATCATCTTGCGTGTCATGTTCCCGGCGCTTGCGATCTCCTACGTGGTATCGGTCATTTTCCCTCAAGGAAGCTTCGCCGGCATCGGCGCGCTTGGTGAGTGGAACCTGTTCGTGGCGCGCATCGCACTGGCAAGCTTTCTGGCCTACTTTCTCGGCCAACTGCTCGACGTTCAAGTGTTCGACCGGCTGCGCCAGTGGGCCTGGTGGGTCGCGCCGGTCTTCTCGACGGTACTGGGCAACCTGGCGGACACGTTCGCCTTTTTCTTCACCGCTTTCTACAATAGCCCGGACCCGTTCATGGCGGCCCACTGGGTGGAAATCGCCGCGGTGGACTATGCGATCAAGCTGGCCATCAGCCTCCTGTTCTTTTTGCCGCTGTACGGCCTGCTGCTGGCCTGGCTAACCCGGCGTCTCGTGGTCTGGACAGGACAGCGCGACCGCGCCCCACGAGTCGCCTGATTCAAAAAAACGTGCCCATCAAGGAGGCTCAATGAGCCGCGTTACTCCGGTTGATCTTCATTTCATCGAGGCCCTCGAAGGCGCTGACCCCGACAAAACGCCGCTCGTCGTGCTGCACGGCCTTCTCGGTAGCGCCGACAACTGGCGCTCGCACCTGAAGGTATGGCAACAGCAGCGCCGAGTGCTGGCGGTGGATCTTCGCAACCACGGCCGCTCCCCCCACGCCGACGGCATGGACTACCAGGCGATGAGTCAGGACGTGATTGCGCTGCTCAAAAAGGAGAAGATCGAGCGGGCACACATCCTGGGTCACTCGATGGGCGGCAAAGTCGCCATCAGCCTGGCGCGGCTGGCGCCGGAGCTTACGGCATCATTGATCGTCGGCGACATCGCCCCGGTGCGCTACGACCACGGCCACGACGACGTTTTTAGCGCCTTGAACGCGGTGCGCGAAGCCAAACCTACCGATCGCAAGCGTGCCGATGCGGTCATGGCCGAGCACGTTAGCGCTCGCCCTACTCGACTCTTTCTGGCGACCAATCTGGTGCGCAATGACGACAAACAGATGTCGCTGCGCGTGGGCCTCGACGAGATTCAGGCAGGTTATGACGCCATCATCGGCCTGCCCGCCGGCGAAGAGCCCTACCAGGGCCCAACGCTGGTGCTGCGCGGCGCCGACTCACACTACGTCACCGATGACATGATCCCGGCCTTGAAAGAGATGCTGCCGACCGCGCGAGTGATCACGCTAAAAGAGGCGGGCCACTGGCTGCACGCCGACCAGCCCGAGGCGTTCCAGCAAGCGGTCAGCGCTTTCATGAATGAAGAGGATAAATAAGGCCTAGAGCGGCGTGATGCTTAGCCCATGCTCCTCGGGGCTTCGCAAAAAGCGGTTCAGGATGCGATAGGTATCCACGTCGAACTGAACTGCCTCGAAATCGAGCCGTCTGGCCTTGGCAAGCGACACCGCGCTGCCGAGGTAGCACCAGTGATCCACCGTGTGATAGGCGCTTTTACGGGTATGAACGCTTTTTTCGCGGATGACGATCCTGTTGGGCCAGGGCCAGGCACTCACCTTCAAACGCTCGAGTGCCGCCTGCGCTCTTTGGGTATGTGCCTCGAGCGACTCCTTCTCACAGCACGCGCCGGCGCACTTGCCGAGCTGATTGGCAAAGCAGCGCCCTTTTCCCTTCTCGAGCCCCAGCACCTGCGGGCAGAGCTTGTGCTCCTCGATGATCGTCTTGAGCGCCTGTTTGGCCTCGCGCGCGTGGCGAAAAAGCCCGAAACGCTCGCCCGGCGCCGAGCTGATCAGTACGGCGCTTCCGGCAAGCGTCGGCACGTGCTCGCCGTCGGGCCAGAACCAGGTTTTCAGACCGCCCTGACGGCGTAGCTGGCGATTCATGATCGGCATCAGCTCCTTGATCAGCTGCGCCTCGCGGAGCTGGGCGCCCAAATCGCCGGCGGTCTCCTCCCACTCGATGTGCTGAATCTGCTGGAGCATGCGCATCGCCTTGTCGTCCTGGTGGTCGCGCTGAAAGTGCCCCTTCACCCGATTTTTCAGGTTGATACTTTTACCCACGTAAAGCGGCAGCCGATTGTGGCCATAGAAGAGATACACCCCCGGACGCGGCGGGAGCTCGCTCACCAGAGCGCTGTCGAGATGCGCTGGCAGGTTGCGGTGCTCTCGCTCCTGACCGGTAGCGGCCTGCCACTGCTCGGCGGGAAAGCGCTGCTGCCAGGCCTGCCACAGCCGCCAAAGCGCCTCGGCATCGTCCTCGGCACGGTGGGCGCGCGAGGTCTGAATATCGAAGCGCGCGAGCAGGCTTTTCAGGTTGTGCTGGCGCTGCTCGGGTTCGAGCCTTCGCGAGATACGCAGGGTACACATCAGCCGGGGGCGATAGTCGAGCCCGGCGCGCTTGAAGGCGTTGCGCAAAAAGCTCGCGTCGAAGCGGGCGTTATGCGCCACCAGACAGCTCTCACCAAGCCACGTTTTGAACGCCTCGGCGATCGTCTCGAAACGCGGGGCGTCGGCGACCATATCGTCATGAATGCCAGTGAGCTTCGAGATGAACGGCGGAATGCTGGTGCCCGGGTCGATCAGGCTCACCCAGCGATCGACGATCTCCCCTTCAACCACCTTCAGCGCGGCGATTTCGGTGATGCGATCGCGGG
Organism: Halomonas sp. PAMB 3264; assembly: GCF_031954245.1. Taxonomy (NCBI): domain Bacteria; kingdom Pseudomonadati; phylum Pseudomonadota; class Gammaproteobacteria; order Oceanospirillales; family Halomonadaceae; genus Halomonas; species Halomonas sp. PAMB 3264. The sequence goes on along the minus strand of NZ_CP134866.1, from coordinate 1,757,736 downwards.
TGGCTCTCGTACCGGTGGTTTCCACGTCGATAAACGTCAGGGCGGGTTCGCTCATGGCTCTGCGCCCAGCGTGTGCGGGTCGACCGCCAGCCGCGATACCGGTAACGTCTCCTCGATAAGGCCTCGCTTTTGCAAGTAGGTCTCAAACGCCTGGTAGCGGCGCGTGTTCACCGCCGCCGGGCTCAACGACAGGCGGCGCAGAAGCGACTCCCAGTTCGCCTCATTGATCGCATTATCGAGAATCGGGTGCTGCTCGGCGACCAGCGTCCAGGACGCTTCGGGGTTTTCGATCATCCAGTGGCTCGCCTGCTCGACGGCGCTCATGAAGCGCGCCCAGGTCGCGCCATGACGACCAAGCGTTTGGCTGTTGGCCACGACGATGACGCCATCGTGACGGGGAATGTCGATCTCCTCAAAACGAATGACGTGGCTCTCGATCCCCTCAGGTGCGAGCTGCTGGGGAAGCGAGGCAAAGTAGCCGTCGGCGATCACGTTGGCTTCACCGCGCACCACGGCAGCGGCGGCGTCGAAGTGCACATTGACCGGCGCCTTGAAGCCATCGGTTTGACGCAGCGACTGAGGGATGAGCCGCTCGGCTACGATGGTCTCGCCTTCTCGGGTAGAAAAGCCGTAATCGCGCCCGGCCAGCAAGGCAACGTCGTCCGTTTCGGCAACGCTGCCGGTCACGATCACCGCGTTCAAGGGCGTTTCGATCAGCGTTCCCACCCGCGTAAGAGGCTCGCCCTGATGTGCCTGCAGATGCAGTATGGGCTGGCGAGTCAGCGCCAGGTCCACCTCTTCGGCCACCAATAGCTTGAGCGGAATGGTCGGGTCCGCCGGGCTCAAAAGCTCTACCGCCAGCCCCTGCGCCTTGAACAGTTCCCGCGCCTGGGCGATCAAAAGCATGGCGTGCTGTGGACTCAGGTACCAGTCCAGCATGACCGTCACTTCGGTCAGCGGCGGCGGATCAAGCGGCGGCGGCAGCGCCAGGGTGGCCGAAGGCACCGGCTCGGACTGAGCCGGCGGCGCGGCTTGAGGCTCGGCGCCGGCGGTGCTTTCATCGCGGGCCAGGGGGGCGGCGTCGGGCCATAGCTCGGGCGGTAGCATGACCTCGCTTTCGAGCGACACAGCCCCCGCATCTTGATCAGACCCCGCCTCCCCCTCTGCGGCCAGCGCCGGCCAGGAAAAAAACAATAGACAAAACGCACCGGCGAACAGCAAGCGCGCTTGCCGGCGGATAGTCAGGTGAGGCATCGCTACACTCCAGGGGCGTGAAGCCGGAGTGTAGCGGGTGGCCGCCGGCCCTGACCAGCCCTGGCCCGCCATAAAGCCTTAAGGCGCAGTAAAATAGCAGGGGGCGTGCAATAATAGAGCGGCATTGATGTAGAGACGGAGAGACATGGACGCACTGTATACCTTTTTTTTGATCGGCGGCATTCTCATGACGCTGAGCATTCTGGCCAGCCGGCTCTCATCAATGTTTGGCGTTCCGCTGCTGCTGATCTTTCTGGGGCTGGGCATGCTCGCCGGCGAAGAGGGGTTGCTTGGCGTCGTATTCGACGACTACAGCATGGCCTTCGTCATCGGCCACCTGGCACTGGCGATGATTCTGCTCGACGGCGGGCTTCGCACTCGCCTCAAAACTTTTAGGGTCGGCTTCAAACCGGCGCTGTCGCTGGCCACCGCCGGGGTGTTCATCACCAGCGCCATCGTCGGCATCATCGCCATGTGGGTGTTTCAGCTCAGCCTGATTCAAGGCCTGTTGGTCGGGGCGATCGTCGGCTCCACCGACGCGGCGGCGGTGTTCTCGATGCTCAGCGGCCGCGGAGTCAGCCTCAACGAGCGGGTCAGCGCCACGCTCGAGATCGAGTCCGGTACCAACGATCCGATGGCGATCTTTCTCACGCTGATGCTGGTCGAGCTGCTCGTCGGCGACATGGGCGGCATCGTCGAAACCCTCGTATTCTTCGTTTCGCAATTTGGCATCGGCCTGGTCGTGGGCCTGGGCGGCGGCTGGCTTTCTGCGAAGCTCTTGCGCTGGCTCGACCTGGCGCCGGGGCTCTACGCCATGCTGGCTCTGGCGCTGGGCTTTAGCGTCTTCGGGTTGACCAGCGTTCTCGGCGGCAGCGGCTTTTTGGCGATCTATCTGGCGGGGCTAATGATCGGCAACCAGCCGGGGCGGCATTTGAACTTCATCCTGCCCGTCCACGACGGCCTGGCCTGGCTTAGCCAGATCGGCCTGTTTTTGGTGCTGGGGCTTTTGGTTACGCCGAGCCAGCTGGTCGAGGTCATCCTGCCGGCGGGGCTAGTGGCGCTGGCGCTGATTTTCATCGCTCGCCCCCTGGCGGTGTTCATCACCATCAAGCCTTTTTTCAAGTTTCGCTGGCGCGAGACGTTCTTCATCGCCTGGGTCGGGCTTCGCGGCGCGGTGCCGATCGTGCTGGCGATCTTTCCGGTGATCGGCGGCGTGGAGAACGCCTCGCTCTACTTCAACGTCGCCTTTGCGGTAGTGCTGATGTCGCTTTTGATCCAAGGGGGGTCGCTCACGCTGGTCGCCCGCTGGCTCAAGATCCAGGTGCCCGCCGGCACGACGCCCAACCGGCGCGGGCCGTTGGGCATTCTGCCGGAGAACGACTTCGAGATGTTCGTCTACGTGGTCGAAAACCAGGATCTCGAGGACGTGCCGATCCGCCTACTGCGCTTCCCTTCCGGCGCGCTCATCTCGGCGCTGTTTCGTAATCACGTCATGCTCCACCCCAAGGGCAACACCCGGCTGAAACTCGAGGATGTGATCTGCGTCATCGGTCGATCGGAAGATTTGACCGCGCTCAACCGTCTGTTCAACGGCGACGCCAAGCTCAAGCAGGAGCGCGCTTTCTTCGGTACCTTCACTCTGGAAGGCAGCGCTTACATGCGGGACATCGCCCAGGCCTACGGGCTGACCTTGAGTCCCGGCGAACAGGAAATGAGCCTGGCGGAATTCGTTTCGCTGCGCGTGGGCGGCCACCCGGTGGTCGGCGACGACATCGACTGGCACGGCATCCACTGGGTCGTGAGCGAAATGCAGGGTGGCAATATCACCCGCGTCGGCCTAAGGCTTTACTAATTTGGCCAAAGGCGTTGACTTCCAAGGAAATAGTGGTAGTATACGCACCCATAAGCCGGAGGGATGGCAGAGCGGTTGAATGCACCGGTCTTGAAAACCGGCATAGGTTAATAGCCTATCCAGGGTTCGAATCCCTGTCCCTCCGCCAAATCGATTATAAAGCCCCGTTTCTACGGGGCTTTTTTCGTTACTGCCCTTCGCCTTTCCTAACCATCAACTCTTCAGTATTCCCTACCGGTGATCCAGCGTGACTGGAACGTGATCCCAGTCTAGCTACGACATCCCTCGCCCGGTGAGTTGCCAGCTGGGCATACCGCTCAGTCATGTTGATCGTGGAGTGGCCCAGCACGTCTTTGACGTCAGCCAACGGCACTCCCTTGGAAACCAACCAGCTAGCGCAGGTATATCGCAAGTCGTGAATCCGGAAATCAACAATCCGCGGCTTCTCCCATGCCTTCTTGAACACCGGTTTCGGGTAAACGTAACGGCTGCCATCACGCTTGCAGAAAACCCAGGGCGATGCCGCGCGATACGTTTGGCTGTACCGGTATCGTCGCTTCAAAGCGACCATCGCGTTATCATTTAGCGGTATGGTTCGCCGCTTCGCTGACTTGATGTCATCCGGCTCCAGCGTTATCAACGCGTTCTCCCAGTCCACTCGCCGCCATTCGAGCTTGAGCAACTCGTTTTTTCTGCCGCCAGTATTCAGTGCCAGCACGATAAAGTCAGCAAGGCAGTCGCCCTCTCGAGTCGTACGCGCGGCTTCGATTAGTCGATCAGCATCTGACTCCGTAATCCAGCGAACACGCACGGGCAGCTCCTTGAGTCCCCGCCTTGGTTGGGTGGGCAGTGCCCACTCAATCACGGACAAGGAAGAAGCCTCTAGACTTAAGTACGAGACCCAGCTCATCGATAGGGAGAACAGCGCGCTTAAGAGCCCGATGTAGGTAATTCTGGGCGAGGCCGCCGGCGAAAGCTGGATGCAGCGCAACTGGCGACCGATTCTGATGCTGACCATCGTGGCGAACAACTACCTCATCGCGCCCTACCTGAGCGCAATGTTCGGCGCCGGGGTCACGCTGCCCGTGCCCGAAGCGCTTTGGAATCTGATGAAGTTGGGCGTGGGTGGGTATATTGCCGGCCAAACCGCCGAACACGGCATTACTACTTGGCAGCAAGGCCAAGTCGCGAAAAAGCAGGCCCGTGCCCCACAAAAAATCTACCAGTACATTCAGAAATAGCTGTTTCAGAGTGAATCTCGCTTCCTAAACCAACAGGAAAGCCTTTTAATCCTCTGAAATAAATTAAGCCACCAGAGACGAATCGAGTGCCTTATCTTCATGCGCTTAGTCTGGGTCAGCAGTCTCACAGCTCTCGCTTTACCCATGAAATGGAAACAATACCTTACGTACATCAAGAAGACAGCGTTTACTAATATGACAACTGCGGCAACGCCAATCTTCCGCCCAAAGCTTATCGCCTCAGGCTCTTGGTAAACCCATCCAGGCCAAGGGCATAAAAGAAACACCCAGCACGCTGCAGCAAGGAAGTAGAATATGAAAAGGACGGCCTCCTTGCCGTCGATCTTCCAAGGCGGCTGTTTCTGACGTATTAATCCTGAAGACTCATCCACCTCTACATCAGTATAAGCTAAAGGCAACCGTTCAAGAGCCTCCGGGTCAGGATGTCCACGTAATGCGGCCCATACGAGACGACCATCCACGCTTTTACCCGAGTAGAGGTAGAATAGATGCTTCAACTGCTTATCAGGATCGTCTGACAGTACAGCTTCATTTTGGTGTAATAACCAAAAGTCAAAGATCTTCAGCCTGAAATTCGTTTGGATATTGCTTTGGGTCAATTTGTAGCTTCGAGAATGAGTGATCCACGTTATTAGAGCCCCTATTACTGGCAGCGAAGCCACAAAGACTTGCAGGTAACTTTCCCCCATCGTGCCTACCTCATAAAACTAAGCCAGCCTTCATTGCATGGCTGTTTGAATATTAGGAAAACCATGAAGACTGCCATAAGTGCTGCCGCGCTGACAGCCCGGCAGTCTCGTTTCGTTGATGAGTACATTATTGACATTAGCGCAACTCAAACTGCGATCCGTGCCGGGTACAGCAAGAAGACCGCAGGCCGGGGTATGTCATGGCCGCACTGCCGCTGCAAAACGTCTATGTGCTGGGCGCCGGGCTGGCAGTGGCCGGTATTGTCGGCGCGCCCAAGCCGCGTAAGGGTGGTGGCAAACCGATGAACGCCTTCGACTCTGCCGAGTTCGTGGCCGCCGTACAGACGCATCTTGGACTATCCGCCCGCGAAGTCTGGTCTTTGACCATGATCAAGTTTCAGCGCGATGGATGCCAAGTTTCCGGAAGCAGATAGCAAGAAGTCGGAGCAGCCGACCGAGGAGGCGGCGGCGGCGGTCGAACACATTATTCAGTTTCGGCAGCGCATCAAAGAGCAGCCCAAGCTCGTCAAAGGCAGTCTTTAGAACTCCTCGAAAACCATGAATCGTGAACCGCCCTCGCCGGTCATAACTTCAGGTCTATTGACGAGGAGCGGCATGCATACGAGCTATGGAATGAAATTACTTCTTCCCGACGTCACCCCATCTTCAGTAGCACCCGGGTTTAGAGTCTGAAGTTACTTTATCGTGTTTTAACACCAGTTGCTCGGCATAGGCGGAAGGCGTTAACCCTCCAAGCCCTTTCTTCGGTCTTTCTTCGTTGTATTCCCGTCGCCACGCCTCGATGATGATCCTCGCGTGATTCAGGCTGGTGAACCAGTGCTCATTTAGACATTCGTCTCTAAAACGCCCATTGAACGATTCGATGTAGGCGTTTTGATTGGGTTTTCCAGGTTCGATTAAAAACAGGGCGACACCATGCTGATGAGCCCACGTCAGCATGGCGCGTCCGCAGAACTCCTTTCCATTATCCGTACGAATGGCGCTTGGCAGGCCACGTTGTATAGCCAGATGATCCAGAATCCGTGTTAACGACAGGCCGCCAATGGCCCGTTCAGGTACGATCGCCACGGCTTCATGGGTGGCGTCGTCGACAACGGTGAGGTTCTTTATCACGCGTCCTTCTGCCGTACGGTCAAATACAAAATCCATTGACCAGACCTGGTTGGCGGCACAAGGACGGCCAAGGGGCTTTCGCTCAGACGCAGGAACCTTCTTGCGCTTGCGGCGCTTTACCTGCAATCGAGCCGCCGCGTAGAGGCGTTCGACGCGCTTATGATTGACCTGTTCACCGGCTTGACGCAGCTTCAGGTAGATCATGCCAGCGCCATAGCGACGATGCCGATGGGCCAGGGCCGTAATGCGTTCACGCAATGCCCCATTGCGGTCAGGGGCCGATTGATAGCGCAATGCACTGGCACTCATATGGATGACACGGAGCGCTCGGCGTTCACTCAGACCACGTGACACCATAAAGCGCACCACGTCTCGGCGTGCCGGGGCACTCACCACTTTTTTCTCAGCGCCTCCCGAGTGACCTCCATTTCCAGTAGCGACTCCGCGAGCAGCTTTTTCAAGCGCCCATTTTCGGCTTCGAGTTCTTTGAGTCGTTTGGCATCGGGGACGCTCATGCCGCCAAACTTGCTGCGCCATAGATAGTAACTGGCTTCTGAGAAACCGTGCCGACGGCATAGCTCCTTGATGGGCAGTCCTGCTTCGGCTTCGCCCAGAAAACCGATGATCTGTTCTTCGCTGAAACGCTTCTTCATGTCCAATCTCCTTACGCATAGGATCGGACTCTAAAGTGTAGCGCTACTCAATCAGGGGGTGACGTCGCCGCCAGCTACTCTGGCGATATCAGATCACGCAGAGCCCCAGCCATCGAGGGAACTACTGGGATAACGCCCCGACAGAGCACTTTTTCAGAAGTTTGAAAACGGAATGGACATCGGAGACCGGTTATTCGTGCTTTGTCCCGGCGAAGCGGTCAATCACGGATTATCTAATCGGCTGTTACAGTGACCACCGGCCCCACAAGCATAATGATGGGCTGCCGCCCAATGTGGCTGAGCGGCTCTATTGGAAAGCTCAAAAAAATAGTGGCCTAATTACTTGAGCACTACACGTGCGTTTGAGCTGCCTAATCTCGTCACGCTTAAAGCCGCCCACGACTTGGGCTATCCATGGCGCTTTTTGATTTATGTATGGAGGAAATATGCTGAAGAAATGCCTGCTTGGCTCATTGCTTGTAGCGGTTTCTCTACCAGCCGGGGCCTTTGAAGTTAAACCTGGCCTATGGGAAACAACGGTCACGATCGAAGGGGAAGCGCCTCCAGAAGTACAGCAAGGAACCTACATCGAACACCAATGCATCACCGCGGAGGAAGCGCGGGATTTCAAGCCCACTATACGACAACACTTCTCTGAAGAAGGCTTTCAAGAAATCGATATCTCGGATGATACGGACACGCTGGAGGTTAAAGCCTCAAAGTTCACGCCTGATTTGAATGTCGATATCGCTATATCGTCAACACGGCATAGCGATAAACATTTCTCTACGAGAACTCACGTCACAAACGTCGACACCATGACCTCATCGCAAGAGAGCCATTGGGTTTCAGAAGACTGTTAACGCAGCCAGCGCCTCCACTCAAGGCCGCCCATTGAAGTGGCTTTTTTGATGTCTTTTATTCTTCTGACCCACTTTTTAGGGTATTCGCAGCGTCATACCCGAACGCTGGGGCACTATTCCGAGTCAGGCGCCAGCATCGGCCAGGGGTAACCAAAGAAAAAGCCAGGCTCTCGCTGGCCGCTAGCGACTCGTTCGCTTAAATCCTTGAGCGCGGCGATAGCGAGTCGATAAACGTTTCCATCTTGCCGATTTCATCGATTTTTCGAAACATCTCATCGATCCGTGACTCCTTGATACCGCCGTAGACGTTGTAATCAGCCGTGTTCATTTCCTGGCCGAATTTCAAAAGCCCGGTGGAGTAACGCTCGATGTGAAACTCCCTGAACGCTTCGCACTCGGGCGTCATCACCTCATCGGTGCTGGCCTGGCACTCCACTCCTTTAGCGAAGGCTTCGTTCACCGTTTGCTCCATGTCATCGAAGGTGTAGCGATTGTCCTGAGCGTGGGCCGCGCTCATCAGCAACAGCGCCGCGAGCAAGCCTACCGGTTTCATCATCCCATTCACTCCGCATGTGTGCTTAAACGATCTCTATTTGGCTCGCATCCTTTAGCATGCGATTTTACCTGCTTACCGGCCTGCAGGATATTGCTCTTGGCCACTTCAGGGCCGCGCCTGGCTTACTGCTCCGCCGGTCTGGCTTCATCGACACGCCCTACGCCGTGGCGAGACATGGCGACCTGGGCGTCGTCGAGGCTTGTCGGGTCGTCGATGGTCGAGGGTACGGTATAGGGCTTGCCGTCGGCCAACGTGCGCAGCAGTTTGCGCAAAATCTTGCCCGAGCGGGTCTTGGGCAGGCGGTTGACGATCAGCACCTGCTTGAACGCGGCTACCGGGCCGATCGTCTCGCGCACCTGCTGAATGAGCGCGGCTTCCAAAGCGGCCTCGTCGCCGTCGAAGCCGTCCTTGGGAATCACAAACCCCACCGGGCGCTGGCCTTTCAGGTCGTCATGAATACCGATGACCGCGCACTCGGCCACCGCCGGGTGCGCACCGAGCACGCCCTCCATCTCGCCGGTCGAGAGCCGGTGGCCGGCCACGTTGATCACGTCGTCCGTGCGCCCCATGATGAAGAGATATCCGTCGTCGTCGAAATAGCCGCCGTCGCCGGTCAGGTAGTAGCCGGGAAACGCGGCCATGTAGGCGCTGTGAAAACGCGCCGGGTCGCGCCAGATACCGCTCAAGCAGCCTGGCGGCAGCGGCTGCTTGATCAATACGCTACCCTCCTCCATCGCCGCGCTCTTTTCGCCTTCGCGGCCAATGATCTCGACGTTGAAGCCCGGCACCGGGTAGGTTGCCGAACCCGCTTTGGCCGGGGCGAGCTCGATGCCCGCCAAATTGGCGGCGATGGGCCAGCCGGTTTCGGTTTGCCACCAGTGATCGATGATCGGCACGTTCAACACGTCGCTTAGCCAGTGAAACGTTGGCGGGTCGAGGCGTTCGCCGGCAACGAAGACGTGCTCAAGGCTCGCAAGCGAGTAGCGGCGCCGCTCGAGCGCCTCCGGATCCTCCTTCTTGATCGCGCGAAAGGCGGTGGGCGCGGTGAAAAAGCTTTTCACCCTGTATTCATCGATGATGCGCCAGAAACTGCCGGCGTCGGGCGTTTTTACCGGCTTGCCCTCATACACCACGCTTGCGCAGCCGCGCAAAAGCGGCCCGTAGACGATATAGGAGTGGCCCACCACCCAGCCGACGTCAGAGGCGGTAAAGCATACGTCCCCCGGCGCCAGGCCATACACCGCCTCCATGGAGTAGGCAAGCGCCACGGCGTAGCCGCCGGTATCGCGCACCACGCCCTTGGGCTTGCCGGTAGTGCCGGAGGTGTAAAGGATATAGAGCGGGTGGGTCGCCTCGACCTCGACGCACTCGGCGAACACGCCGCTCTGCTCGAGAGTTTGCCAGTCGTGTTCGCCCTCGTTCAACGGGGCGCGCTCGGCCTCGCGCTGGAACACTACCAGCGCCTCGGGTTTGAAGACGCTCTGGGCAATGGCCTGATCGACGATTGGCTTGTAAGGCAGCACCGTGTTCACCTCGATCCCGCAGGAAGCGCTGATCACCACTTTGGGCTCGGCGTCCTCGATACGAAGCGCAAGCTCCCTGGCGGCGAAGCCGCCGAACACCACCGAGTGAACCGCGCCGATCCGCGCGCAGGCCAGCATGGCGATGACCGCCTCCGGCACCATGGGCATATAGATCACGACCCGGTCGCCCTTGCCAACGCCCAGCTTCTCGAGCCCGCCGGCCACGTAGGCCACCCGGTCGCGCAGCGCACGGTAGGTGAGCACTTCCCGGGCGCCGGTGACCGGCGAGTCGTAGTAGAGTGCCACCTGCTCGCCACGGCCTTTTTCAACATGGTGATCGAGCGCGGCGTAACAGATGTTGAGCGTGCCGTCCTCGAACCAGCGGGCGTGGCGCTGTTCGTCCCAGGAAAGAATGGTCTCGGGAAAGCGCTTCCAGGGAATGCGTTGGGCCTGCTCCTGCCAAAACTCGGCGGGTGATTCGATGGAGTATGCGTGGGTAGCGTGATAGCGGCTCATGGTCACCCTGTCTTTATTGTGTTAGCGGTCAACCCCTGTTGTTGACACTTTAACCACAAAACCGGGAGCTTCGCCGTTAAACCATCGGATAATCCGGCACCCTTGGGTGCGAAATGGTGAAAATTGTCGACAGTCAGCTGTATTTACTATCATTGACTCAGCGTTAAACGCCGATTTGGACAAAATTCGCTAATTTACCGACTATTGATTAACAATATTTCAACGAAAGACCGCTGACCGCTACCAAACCGCATCGCCGCGATGGCATTTTGACGGGAACACGCGTTTCCCTCGTCTCGGCAAGGAGAAAACCATGGCTACTCACTCAAGCGCCGCCGCTCGCCTTCTCGAGCATAATGGGCAGGCGTTGGAAGCGGGCACCCTGCTTCTCAAGGCGCTCGCCAATGAAAAACGCTTGCAGATTCTTTGCCTGCTGGCCGAGGCCGAACTTTCGGTCACGCAGATCAACCAGCAGCTTGCGCTAAGCCAGTCCGCGCTTTCCCAGCATCTGGCCATTCTGCGTCGCGATGGGCTGGTACAAACCCGGCGGGAGTCGCAAACCATCTATTACTCGCTCAAAAGCGAAAGCGCCAGGGCGATACTTTCCGCCCTGGCGCTTCACTACGCGGCTTGATTTTCAAAGACCGATATCGACAGGCGCTAACGCCGCTGCCAGCCGGTCGCGTCGATAGCGCCCAGCGCTTTGGTCACGGCCTGCTCGATACCGCTGGATACTGCGATACTAATGCGCCGCCCCAGGGTGTTGGGCGGCTCGAGCTTGACCGTGAACGCTTCAACCTCTTTCATACGCTCGACCAGATACGCTTCGCTGGTGCCGACGCTATCGATTAGCCGCTCGTCCAGCGCTTCGCTGCCGTACCAGATCTCGCCGGTGGCCAGACGGTCGATGTCCATGGCCGGACGATGACGGGCCACGTACTGCTTGAAGAGTTTATGCGTATTTTCAAGATCGTCGATGAACTTGGCCCGGCCCTCTTCGGTGTTTTCACCCAGCACCGTCAACGTGCGTTTGTAGCGCCCGGCGGTGAGCATCTCGACGTCGATATCATTGCGTTTCAACAAACGATGGATGTTGGGCACTTGGGCGACCACGCCGATCGAGCCGATCACCGCAAAGGGTGCGGCCTTTATATGATGCGCCGTGCACGCCATCATGTAGCCACCGCTGGCGGCGACCTTGTCGATACACACCGTGGTGGTAATACCCGCCTCGCGAAGTCGGTCGAGCTGTGCGGCGGCAAGCCCATAGGCATGCACCAGCCCGCCGCCGGACTCGAGACGGATCACCGCTTCATCCTGAGCGCCCGCCACTTCGATCACCGCCGATACTTCCTCGGCGAACTGCTCGGTGCGAGAGGCCTTGATATCGCCGTGAAAATCGAGCACCCAGAGGCGCGCGGCCGCGCCCTCTTCGCTCTTTTTGGCCGTTTTCTGGCGCTCCTTCTCCTCGCGGCGCAGCTGCTTGATCAGCTTCTTACGCGCGCCCTGAGCGGTGGCGTTCACCTTGAGCCGCCGGTTGCGCGCGCGGCGCTGATCGTTGAGCGACTCGACCTTTAGCGAGGCGCCGCGCTCCCCACCACGTTTTCCGCGCATGAGAAGAAAGCCTGCCAACAGCACCAGCAGGGTAAGAATCACGCTCTGAACCAGAAAGGTGCCTATCTCAGCCGTCCATTCACTCATGTCCCTCTCCTTTGGGTCGATACGCCTCAATGCGCAAGTACGAAGCCAGGATAGCCCAATATACTCGCTTGATTAAAACGCGTGTTTTAAATAGGCTCTTCGCGGGCGCCACGCTAGACTCCTTCTATCCAGTATCCTCCTATCGTGGCGAAACATCGCCCAATTTTTGAAACGACACGCTACAGGAAACCCTCGATGTCCTCGACCACCTTTGAAAAGCTCGAATCGCGCTTCGACCCACAAGCGGCGAAGGGCATGGATGAAATCTTTCAGTTTCACTTCACTGACGAGCAGAGCCACTACCTGCACGTTCAGGACGGCACCCTCGGCATTCACGAAGGCGAGCACGATGACCCGTCGGTGACGTTGACCACCAGCACGGAGACGCTACGCGGCATCATGACCGGCGACATCAGCGGCATGAGCGCGTTCATGAGCGGTAAACTCAAGGCCTCCGGCAACGTCATGCTGGCAACCAAACTGACGAGCCTGTTCCCCAGCCAGTAGACGCCTATTCAGTCAAGTAGTCGTCGCCGCGCACGCGCGCCAGGTGTGTCTCGATCAACTCGCGGGAAATGGAGTAGGCCGGAGGAAGCGTTGGCAGCTTGCGCGGTGAAAACCAGGCCGCATCGCTGATCTCGACGCCGTCAATGTGGATGCGCCGGGTCGTGGCCTCGGCAAAGTAGCCCAGCATCAGCGAATGCGGAAACGGCCACGCCTGGCTCTTGTGGTAGCGCAGATTATCGATGTACACACCCACCTCTTCAAACACCTCACGGTGAACCGCCTCCTCCGCCGATTCGCCGGGTTCGATGAAGCCGGCAAGCGTGGAGTAGCGCCCGGGCGCAAAGCGCGGGCTGCGCGCCAGCAGCATCGCCTCGCCCCGGGTCACCAGCGTGATGATACAAGGCGAAATGCGCGGGTAGTTGCGGTGGCCGCAGGCGTCACAGTGCATGGCGAACTCGGCGCCCAGCCGCGTTGCCTGCGCGCCGCAACGCCCGCAGAAACGGTGGTTGTCGAGCCACGCGCTGACCTGCAGCGCCGTCGATAGCAGACTGAACCAGCTCTCCGGCAACAGCGAGAGCCACTCCCGACCTTCGATCCAGTTCTCCTGCGGCGTCTGCTCGATAGAGAGCGCCACCGGCTCGTCATCCCAATAGCAAAGCGGCTGCATATCGGCGCTCCAGGGCTGCCACGGCTGAAGCGGCGTCAGCGTACCCTCTTGCGTGCTGACGCCGGGCGCCAGCCGCCCACGCGCCAGGCGAATCACATGACCTTCGCCGGCATTCAGGGGGATGTTGCGTTTAAGCATTGGGGGTAGCGCTCTCAAGCCAGTGAAGCGAATGCGCCTGGCACTTGGCAGCGTGGGCCGCCTCCTCTTCCTCGGTGGGGCGAACCACCTTGAGCGCGCCGGGCTTAAGCGACAGGCGCTGGATCGATAGCCCCTCGCTTGCCGCGGAAGACTCTTTGCGCTCGGCGCTCGCTTCGGCATCGAGGCTAAGCGCGGTCTGGCCGCCGGTCATCGCCAGATAGACGTCGGCGAGAATCTCGGCGTCAAGCAGAGCGCCGTGAAGGACGCGGTGGCCGTTGTCGATATCATAACGCTTGCACAGCGCGTCCAGGCTGTTGCGCTGGCCCGGGTGCATCTGGCGCGCCATGGTCAGCGTATCGAGCACGCGACAGTGATCGCGCACCGGGCCAAGCGCCGGGCCCTGGCGACGCTGATTGGCCAGGTTCAGCTCGTGATCGATAAAGCCTACGTCGAACGGTGCGTTGTGTATGACCAGCTCCGCCCCTTCGATGAACGCCCAGAACTCATCGGCGATCTGGGAAAACACCGGCTCGTTGGCCACCTTCGCGTCGTCAATACCGTGGACCGCCACGACTTCTGCGTCGATGTGGCGCTCTGGGTTGATGTACTGGTGATAGGTGCGTCCGGTCAGGCGGCGGTTGATCATCTCTACCGCGCCGATCTCGACCATGCGGTGGCCGTCTCGGGTTTCGATACCCGTGGTTTCGGTGTCGAGGATTACTTGCCGCATGCGCTACTCCTTTTCTGATCGTCGCTGGCCTCATCGATCGCTTCGTTGGCCAGGTCATCGGCTTTTTCGTTGCCCGGGTGACCGCTGTGCCCCTTGATCCAGTGCCACTCGACGCGGTGACGCCTGGTCTCCTCGTGCAGGGTTTTCCAAAGCTCGGCGTTTTTGACCGGCTGCTTCGAGGCAGTTTTCCAGCCGCGCTTGATCCAGTTGTGAATCCACTGGGTAATGCCCTGACGCACGTACTGGGAGTCGGTCCAGAGCTCGACCTGACAGGCAGTGTTGAGCGTGCGCAGCGCCATGATGGCGGCCATCAGCTCCATACGATTGTTGGTCGTCTGCGGCTCGAATCCCTTGAGGGTCTTTTGGTGCGGGCCGCTTTCAAGTACCACGCCCCAGCCGCCGGGGCCTGGATTGCCACGGCAGGCGCCGTCGGTGTACACCACCACACGGGGCTCTTTCACACCGGGCTCTTTATCTTGCTTGGTCACTGACGTTCCTTTGACATACGAGAGGAGGATTCGCCTGGGGGCGCAAGTCGGGCACCGTGGCGCGAGGCGCCAAGCGATGAGGACGGCGCCCGCGAGGGCAGCTTGAACCGAACCCGCTCGATAGGCGCGCCGCGCTCTCGCCGGCAGGCCTGGATCATGTAGCTTTGCCCCAGCGGCAGGTTATGGCGCCGCCCCCAGGCCTCCCAGCGCTCGCCACAGGCTGCGCTCATACGGGCGCGAAAACAGCAGTAGTCTACGCGTTTCACCTCGAAGTCGACAAACGCCAGCCAGTCGCGCAGCCGGTTCACGCCCTGCCAGTCACCGTTGAAAGGAAACGCCGAGTGGCCCTGGCGCCGGCGCTTCAAAAGCCCGCTGGCGCACAGTGGGTTGAAGCCAAATAGTACCAGTACGCCGTGGTCACTCGTCACCCGGGCGGCTTCCTTGAGTGTGAAGTGGGCATCCGGCAGCTGTTCGAGCCAGTGATGGAGGATCACGGTATCCATGGACCGCTCCGGCAGCGCAAAGCAGTCCGGCGGACACACCAGTGTCGAGTCCGACTCGGCAAGCTCATGAGTCGGCGCCCAGCGCACGCGATGAGGAATTTGAGAAAGCGACATCAGCGAACGGCCCATGCTCATCTCCAGGCAGTGCTGGCCGCGGCGATTTTCGACTACCGGCCCAAGGCAGGCGCGCTGGGCTTCCCAAAGCGAGCGACCCGCCGGGCCCTGCCAATAAGGTTGGCTTTGGACCATACGCCGAGCAAGCTCTGCGGCCATCGGGGAATTTGACATGAAACGCGCTTCCCTCCAAAGTAGCGACTTTTTTGCGCGGCTACGTGCGAATTCTTGCAGACGCGGCAGGCACACGCAGTAGCGTTTTGAAAAACGTTAAAGGATCTCGCCCATGATGAGCGTGACACCGATTCCCGCCCTTAGCGACAACTATATTTGGTTGCTAAGACAGGATACCAGCCCCAACGTTTGTGTCGTGGACCCCGGTGAAGCCGCCCCCGTCATCGAGCTTCTGGAGCGTGAGGGCCTGACGCTCGCCACTATCCTGATCACCCACCACCATCACGACCATACCGGTGGGATCAAGGAGCTCAAAAAACGCTATTCGCCTCACGTCATCGGCCCGAAGGACTCCACCATCGAAGGACTCGATGAGGTGGTCGGTCACGGCGACGAAATTCGCGTCATGGGCCGCATGTTCGAGGTCATCGCCACCCCCGGCCACACCTTGGATCATGTGAGCTACTTTGCCGCGGGCATTCCAGCGCTTCTGTTTTGCGGCGACACGCTCTTTTGCGCCGGGTGCGGGCGGCTGTTCGAAGGCGAGCCCGCGCAGATGCACGCCTCGCTCCAAACGCTTGCAAAACTTCCCGACGATACGCTGGTGTTTGGCGGGCATGAATATACGAAGGCCAACCTCACCTTCGCCCGGGCGGCCGACCCGGACAACAAGGCCATTCCCAACGCACTGGATGAGTGCGAGAAAGCGCGTGCGATGGATCGCCCCACCCTCCCAAGCACCATTGGGCGCGAGCTTGCCATCAATCCCTATCTGCGCGTGGGCACCGACAGCGTGCGCCGCGCCGCCGGGGAACAGGGCCCAAATGGTGACGACCTCGCGACGTTTACCACGCTTCGCGAGTGGAAAAACCGTTTCTAACGCCTTTACCCGACAAGATTTGCTATGACCTATCAAACGATTCGCCAGCGCTTTGTGCTAAGCGCTGGCAGCACCGTCATCATGGGCCTTTTGATGGCCGCTGCGACGAACTCCGAAGCCTCTGCCAACCGCCCGACTTTCACGCCGGCCCCAACCGCGCCGAGCGTTTCACAGCGCGCCGCCGAGCGCCCGGCCAGACTCGATGCCTATCACGCTCACTTTTGGGATTCACTCACTCTGGAGCCGCAAAGCGTCTGGACCACGCTTCGCACCTCCTTTCAGTGGCAGGACAAAACACTGCGCCCGGACGCCCAGGCCCGTGTCGACGAGTGGATCGAACACTACCGCGCGCGCCCGGAAAACATCGTCGCCATTATCGAGCGGGCAACGCCCTGGCTTGCCTATATCACCGAGCAGGTCAGCGAACGCGGCTTGCCCGGCGAGCTTGCGCTGATTCCTTTTGTGGAAAGCTCGTTTGACCCCAGCGCGAAAAGCCACATGGGCGCGGCGGGGCTTTGGCAGTTCATGCCACGGACCGGCGACGCGCTGGGCTTGACCCGCAACAGCCGCTACGACGGCCGGCTGGACGTACTAACCTCGACCCAGGCGGCGCTCGACTATCTCGAATCCCAGGCCGAGCAGTGGTACCACGGCGACATGATGCTCTCGCTTGCCGCCTATAATGCTGGCGCCGGTACGGTGAACAAGGCGGTGCGCCGCGCCCAGGGACAAGGGCTGGAAGGCAGCTACTGGGATCTCAGTCTGCCTTCGGAGACGCTGCAGTACGTGCCCAAGCTCAAGGCGATTTCGACCATCATTCAGGATCCTGAGCGCTACGGTGTGACGCTACCCGACATTCACGCCTCGCCAGCCTTCGCCAAGGTGCAGCTGGCAACGCCCTTGAGCCTGGCCGAGGCATCGGCCCTTTTGGACGTCAGCCAGCAGCGTCTGGTGGAGCTGAACCCGGGGCTTCTGGCAGCACAGGCCGGCCCGCGCAGCGCCCAGACGCTGCTGGTTCCCGAGGAGGCCGACACCGCGCTAATCGCCGAGCTTTCGCAAAACAGCGCCCCGGTGCTCGCCTCGACGCAGACGCCGTCGGTGCATCGCGTTGAAAGCGGCGATAGCCTTTCTGCCATCGCTGCGCGCTATAATCTTGACCAGCGCGACCTGATTCGCTGGAATGCACTCGAGCGGCCGAGTGCGATCCAGCCGGGCCAGCTTTTGGCACTGTCGGCGCGTCAGGAGAGCAACACATAACGCTTTCAGGCTGCTGCGTCGTGACTTTTTAACCCCAAGGACATCCTCGATGCGAAGCGGTGTGGCCTTTGTAAAGAGCTTTTGGATAAAGAGCTTACGGGTAACGAGCTTGCGCGCGCTGGCGCTTACCGCCTGGGCGCTAGCGCTACCGGCGCTGGGGCAGAGCGAGCACGTGCCCCAGGCACTTCTGGACGAACCCGAAAGCGCGATGGTCGAAACCACTCATGCGCTCTCGCTCTACGATAGCCCGGAGCTTGACGACAGCTTCGCCTATTTTCCCCACGTCAATCCCCAGGCGCCGAAGGGCGGCTCCATCGTGCACACCGCGGTGGGGTCGAGCTTCGATTCGACCAACCCGTTCATCATTCGCGGCACCCCTGCCACCGGGGTGAGCAGCTACGTCTATGATACCCTCATGGCGAGCAACCCGAACGAGCCCTTCAGCCTCTACGGGCTTCTCGCCGAAGGCGTACGCTTGGACCCGGAGCGCGAGTGGATCGAGTTCGACCTGCGCCCGGAGGCGCGCTTTCAGGACAACGAACCGGTCACCGCCTACGACGTGGTGTTTACGTTCAACCTGTTGCGCGAAGAAGGTAACCCGTTTTTTGCCAGCTACTACGCGGGGGTCTCGAACGTGATCGCCCAGAGCGAGCACCAGGTACGCTTCGAGTTCAGCGACACCACCTCCCGAGAGCTTCCGCTGATCGTGGCGCAGCTGCCGATCCTGCCGCGCCACTACTGGGAGCCCAGGGATTTCACCTCGCCCACCCTCGCCGCCCACCCGGGCTCCGGGCCCTACCGCATCGGCGAGGTCGACCCGGGCCGACGTATCGTGTTCGAGCGCGACGAGAACTACTGGGGCAAGGACCTGCCGGTCAATATCGGCCGCTACAATTTCGATCGCATCGTCTACGACTACTATCGCGACCGCGATATCGCCTGGGAGGCGTTCAAGGCGGGACTGATCGATTTTCGCGAAGACGCCCGCGCCGCGACCTGGGCGATCGGCTACGACTTTACCGCCTACAACGAAGGGTTGATCAAGCGTATCACCGTGCCGGACGTCAACCCGGCCATGATGCAGGCCTTCGTTTTCAACCTGAAAAAAGAGAAATTCCAGGACCCGCGGGTACGCGAGGCGCTCTCGCTCACCTTCGATTTCCCCTGGCTCAATACCAATATTTTCTACAACGCCTACCAGCGTACCGAAAGCTACTTCCAGGACTCCGAGATGGAAGCCACCGGGCTGCCCTCGCAAGCCGAGCTTGCGCTTCTGGAGCCGCACCGTGAGGAACTGCTGGCCTCCCACGGCTCGGATCGGCTTTTCACCGAGCCGCTGCCCATTGATGAGCCTACCGCGCTTCGCGAACGCCTGCGCCGGGCGCTCACGCTTTTGCGCGAGGCCGGCTACGAGGTGGAGGACGGCGAGCTGATCCACCGTGAAACGGGCAGGCCGCTGCGGCTGGAAGTGCTGATGTATGACGCCGCGCTCGAGCGCGTGGTGCAGCCGATGCTCCGGAACATGGCGCGCCTCGGTATCGAGACCTCGATGCGCATCGTCGATATCAACCAGTACCTGAACCGGGTGCGCAACTACGACTACGATATCGTCATCAGCCACTATCCGCAGTCGAACAACCCGGGCAACGAGCAGCGCGACTATTGGACGAGCGCCGCCGCCGAGGCGCCGCAAAGCCGCAACCGCATGGCGCTGGCCCACCCGGCGGTGGACGATCTGGTCGACCACATCATCTCGGCCTCCGACCGCGAGGAGCTCGACACCGCGACAAGAGCGCTGGATCGCGTGCTGCGCTGGGGCTTTTATGCCATCCCGCATTACTACTCCGGCGAGACGCGTATCGCCGTGTGGGACAAGTTCGGCTATCCGGAGCCGTTTCCCGCCTACGCCATGGACCTCGACGCCTGGTGGGTGGACCGCGAACGCGAAGCCCGGCTCGAGCGCCACCGCTAGGGCTTTTTCGACCACCGCCAGGAGCGCACCGTGGCCCGCTACACTCTTCGCCGACTGCTGCTGATGATCCCCACGCTGCTGGGGATCATGCTGCTCAACTTCATCATCGTGCAGGCCGCGCCAGGCGGGCCGATCGATCAGATGTTGGCGCGCTTCGAAGGCGCGAACGCCATGGCCAGCACGCGACTGGACATGGGCGGCGCCGACATCCAGGTCAACGACGACTCCCGCGGGGCGCGAGGGATCGACCCGCGCTTCATCGAACAGCTCGAGCAGCAGTTCGGCTTCGACAAGCCCGCTCACGAGCGCTTTTTCACCATGCTGTGGGACTACGCGCGGCTGGATTTCGGCACCAGCTTCTTTCGCGACCGCCCAGTGATCGACCTGATGATCGAGCGCCTGCCGGTGTCGATTTCGCTCGGGCTCTGGTCGACGCTGCTGGTCTATGTGATCTCGATCCCACTGGGCATTCGCAAGGCGCTGCACCACGGTTCGCGCTTTGACGTGTGGAGTTCGGGGCTTGTCATCGTGGGCTATGCGATCCCCGCCTTTCTATTCGCGATCCTGCTGATCGTGGTGTTCGCCGGCGGCAGCTACCTGGACTGGTTTCCGCTCAGAGGCCTCACCTCGCCCAATTTCGACGAGCTCTCGACGCTTGGCAAAATCAAGGACTACTTCTGGCACATTGCGCTGCCGGTCGCGGCCACCGCGATTGGCAGCTTCGCCACGCTCACCATGCTGACCAAGAACAGCTTTCTCGACGAGATCCACAAGCAGTACGTGCTCACCGCCCGCGCCAAGGGCGCAAGCGAAAATCGCATTCTCTACGGCCATGTGTTTCGTAATGCGATGCTGATCATTATCGCGGGGCTTCCCGCGGCGCTGATCGGCATTTTCTTCACCGGGGCGCTCTTGATCGAGGTCATCTTCTCGCTCGACGGGCTGGGCCTGCTCGGCTTCGAAGCGGTGATGCAGCGCGACTACCCGGTGATTTTCGGCACGCTGTTTCTCTATACCGTCATCGGGCTGCTATTGAAGCTGCTGTCCGATTTGACCTACGTCTGGGTCGATCCGCGCATCGACTTTGCGACCAGGGAGTCCTGACCATGGCCGCTGCTCACCGCCTCTCGCCCATTACCCGACGCCGCTTGGCAGCGTTTCGCGCCAACCGCCGCGCCCGGGTCTCGCTCTGGATCTTCGGCGTACTGTTCGTCGTAAGCTTAGCCTCCGAGCTGATCGCCAACGATAAGCCGCTGGTCATGCACTTCGATGGCCAATGGTACGCCCCGCTTCTCATCGACTACCCTGAAACCGAGTTCGGCGGCTTCTTACCGACCCGCACCGACTACCTCGACCCCTTCATTCGCGAGCAGATCGCGGACAACGGCTGGGCGCTGTGGCCGCTAATTCCGTTCTCCTATCAAACGCTCGACATGCAGATGAGCCGGCCCTCGCCGGCACCGCCGGATTCGCGCCATTGGCTGGGCACCGACGACCAGGGCCGCGACGTGCTGGCTCGGGTCATTTACGGCTTTCGTTTGTCGGTGGCGTTCGCCCTGGTGCTCACCGCCGGGTCGATCGTGATGGGCGTACTCGCCGGCGGCGTGCAGGGCTATTTTGGCGGCAAGGTGGACCTGATCGGCCAGCGCATTACCGAGATCTGGTCGGGGCTTCCGGTGCTGTTTCTACTGATCATTCTGGCAAGCTTCGTGCAACCCGGATTCTGGTGGCTGTTGGGCATCATGCTGCTCTTCTCCTGGCTGGGGCTCGTCGATATCGTGCGCGCCGAGTTTCTGCGCGCGCGTAATTTGGAGTACGTGCGCGCGGCCAAAGCCATGGGGCTACCCTCACGGCTGATCATGTGGCGCCACGTGCTCCCCAACGCCATGGTCGCCACGCTCACCTTCATCCCGTTTCTGTTCACTGGTGCCATCGGCACGCTAACCGCGCTGGACTTTCTCGGCTTTGGCCTGCCGCCGGGCGCGCCCTCGCTTGGTGAGCTGGCGGCCCAGGGCAAGAACAACCTGCACGCGCCCTGGCTTGGCATCACGGCCTTCATGACGCTTGCCATCATGCTCTCACTGCTGGTGTTCATCGGCGAGGGTTTGAGAGACGCTTTCGATCCTCGCCACGTCAGCCACTGCGCCACGCCTGCGCCGGGAGCCTCGCATGCCTGAACCGCTTTTTCGCCTCGACCATTTTAGCGTTGCCTTCGACGGTCAGCCGGTGGTGGACGGGCTTTCACTCGAGGTTCATCGCGGCGAAACGCTGGCGATCGTGGGGGAATCCGGCTCGGGCAAGTCGGTGTCGGCGCTGGGAGCGATCGATCTGCTGCCCGCCAGCGCCCGGGTGAGCGGCGAGCGCTGGCTGGAGGGCACCGACCTGAACCGTCAAAGCAAGGCGCAGTGGAGCGGACTTCGGGGCAGCCGCGTGGGCTTCGTGTTTCAGGAGCCCATGACCTCACTGAATCCGCTGCACCGCATCGGCAAGCAGTTGTTTGAGGCGCTGCGCTTGCATCAGGGATTGAGAGGCCAGGCCGCCCACCGGCGGGCGAAGGAGCTACTGGAGCAGGTCAAACTGCCCCGCGCCGACGAGCTTTTGAGTGCCTGGCCGCACCAGCTTTCCGGTGGGCAGCGCCAGCGGGTGATGATCGCCATGGCGATCGCCAACAACCCGGCCCTCTTGATCGCCGACGAACCCACCACCGCGCTCGACGTTACCGTGCAGCAGGAGATTCTGGCGCTGTTGAAAGCACTTCGCGACGAGTACGGCATGGGCATGCTGTTCATTACCCACGACTTGAACCTGGTACGCCGCTTCGCCGAGCGGGTGTGTGTCATGAAGGCGGGCCGCGTTGAGGAGACCGGCCGGGTCGAGGAGGTGTTTCGCCACCCACAAAGCGCCTATACCCAGGCGCTGATCGATGCCGAGCCTACCGGGCAGCCAGCGCCGGTCAGCGCCACCAAGCCGCTTTTGCGTGCCCGCGGGCTCAGCGTGCGCTTCGAGCGCCCCGCCGCCGGGCTATTCAAACGCAAGCGCCCCGCGTTCGAGGCAGTCAAAACGGTAGACCTCGACATCGCCCCGGGGGAAACCCTGGGCGTAGTGGGCGAATCCGGCTCTGGCAAAACGACACTGGCCTCGGCGATCATGCGTTTGGTGCCTTCTCGGGGTGAAATCACCCTGGGCGAGACGCCGCTGGGTAGGCTGGGCGGTCGCGCCTTGAGAGCCGAGCGCCACCGCCTGCAGATGGTGTTTCAGGACCCTTACGGCGCACTGTCACCGCGTATGTCGGTGTTCGATATCGTCAGCGAAGGGCTGCGCTTTCACTACCCAAAACTCTCAAGCGAAGAGGTCGCGCGCCGCGTGACGCACACGCTCAAAGAGGTGGGTTTGCCCGAAAGCTGTGCGGCGCGCTACCCGCATGAGTTCTCCGGCGGCCAGCGCCAGCGCATCGCGGTGGCCCGGGCGATCATTCTGGAGCCCGAGCTTCTGGTGCTGGACGAGCCGACCTCGGCGCTGGACCGCACGGTGCAAAAGCAGCTCATCGCCCTTCTGCGCGAGCTGCAGGCCAAGCGCCAGCTCAGCTATCTGTTCATCAGCCACGACTTGGCCGTGGTCCGCGCCATGGCGCACCGCGTACTGGTATTAAAGGATGGTGAAGTCGTCGAACAGGGGCCCACCAACGAGGTGCTGGCAAACCCGCAGCACGCCTACACCCGCGCACTGCTCGACGCCGCTCAGCTCGCTGCCGTAGAACCCTAGCGGGCGCGACTAGAACGGGTTTCAGCCCAAAACGGGCATTGCGTCGACTCAAATGCACCGGTTTTCAAGACCGGTGCATAGCACTGCTCGAGTACCCTGTTTAACGATTTTTAATTTCGCCACTACCCTGTAGCTTGTAAGCAGCAAGCAAGATAACGGTATAAATTGAGCTTATGAGTACGCAGTTATGGGTGGCCTCTGAAATACTCAGAAACGCGCTATCTCCTCCGCCGTCAGTTCGCGCCACTCGCCCGGGGCGAGTTCGTCGGGCAGCGCGATCGGCCCGATCGATTGACGATGAAGCGACACCACGCGGTTGCCGAGCGCGGCGAACATCCGCTTGACCTGGTGATAGCGCCCCTCGGTGATCACAAGCGATGCCCGCGTCGGGCTCAGAAATTCGAGTGTCGCCGGTGCGGTAGGCGTATCGTCGTCATCGAGCAGCACGCCTTCGGCGATTTGCGCAACGGCGCGCTCTGCTGCGGCCCCTTCGACGGGCTCGGCAAGGTCAGCAATGTAAACCTTGGCACAGCGGTGCTTCGGTGAGGTGATGCGGTGAGACCACTGTCCGTCATCGGTCAACAGCAAAAGCCCGGTGGTATCCACATCGAGGCGTCCGACCGGCTGTAGCCGCTCCGCCCTGGGCAGATCGATCAAATCTATCGCGCGCGGGTAGAGCCCGCGCCGTGCGGTGCACTCCACGTCTTCGGGCTTGTGGAGCATCACGTAACGAAGCCCAACGAGCGCCAGCCGTTCACCGCTTAACTCGATGACATCCTGGGCGGTATCGACGTGAATGGATGCCTGCTTGACCGGTTCGCCGTTGAGCGTCACTTCGCCATTTTTGAGCGCGCGCTTGGCCAGGCTTCGCGTGAGTTCGGTGGTTTCACTAAGAAAACGATCCAGACGCATTACTGGCCCAATCCTGGCAAAAGCTCGAAGCGGTCCGCGTCCTGCCAGGCGGGAAACTTCTCACGAAATTCATCGAGGGCGGTTTTATCGAGCGTGCCGGTTTCAATGAAGGCGCTATGCGCGGGCCGGTCAATGAGCGGCTCGCCCTTGAAGTCGACCAGCATCGAATCGCCGCTGTAGGCGAGCCCCTTGGCGTCTTCGCCCACGCGGTTGACGCCGATGACGTAGCTCAGGTTCTCGACGGCCCGCGCCTGAAGCAGCGTGCGCCAGGGACTGCGCCGCGGCGCCGGCCAGTTGGCCACGCACAAAAGCGCGTCGTACTCGAAGTGCTCGCCCTCGCCCGGCTGCTGGCGCGACCAGACTGGAAAGCGCAGGTCGTAGCAGACGCTGAGCAGGATTTTGAAGCCCTTGAGTTCGACGAGTTTGCGCTCGCGGCCCATACCGTAACGCTCGTGCTCGCCGGCCATGCGAAACAGATGGCGCTTGTCGTAATAGTCGATCTTGCCGTCCGGAGTGGCCCAGATCATGCGGTTGTAGTACTCACCGTCATCGACGATTGCCACGCTCCCGGTGATCACGCAGTCGCGCGCCTTCGCCTGGTCCAAGAGCCAGGCCACGCTCTCGCTCTGCGCCATGGGCTGGGCCATGTCTCGGGAGTTCATGGTAAAGCCGGTGGCAAACATTTCCGGCAGCACGATCAGGTCGGTATCGCGGCCGTCGAGCTCGCCAAGTAGCGTTTGAAGATGCGTGTGATTGGCCCTGGGGTCTTCCCAGCGCAGGTCGCACTGCACCAGGCTCGTTTTCAACTCGGCCATACCGGGTCTCCTTGTTGCTCTACCGATGAATGATGACATTGTGTGCTAGATTAGCATTTTTTGATGATGAGGCCGTCATGCTATCGCCCCCTACTCGCGACCCGGAAGCCGTCAAGGGCGTTACCTTTGGACTGACCGCCTATGTGATGTGGGGCTGTTTTCCGCTCTATTTCGCACTGTTTAGCGGCGTGCCCGCTTTTGAGGTGCTGCTTCACCGCATCGTCTGGTCCTGCGTGTTTTTGATCGCGGTGATCACGCTGCTCAAGCGCTGGGCGCCGGTGACGAGTGCATTGAGAGCGCCCAGGCGGCTGGGGCGGGTATTGATCTGCGCGGTGCTGATCGGCGCCAACTGGGGGCTCTATATCTACGCGGTGGAAAGCCACCAGGTGCTTCAGGCGAGCCTTGGCTATTTTTTGACGCCGCTAATCAACGTCGCCCTCGGGGTGATCGTGCTGCGTGAAACGATGGTCAAAACGCAACTCGCCGCCCTCGGGCTTGCGAGCATCGCGATCGTCATTCAGCTCGTCACGCTTGGCGAGCTGCCCTGGATTAGTCTGATGCTGGCACTGAGTTTCGGAAGCTACGGGCTCTTTCGCAAGCAGGTGCCTTTGGACGGCCTTTCGGGGCTGTTCGTCGAAACGCTATTGCTGTTGCCACTGGCACTGCTCGCGCTGGCCTGGCTCAGCGCCCAGGGCGCCTCGCATTTCCTAATGGATGCGCCGACCAGCGCGCTTTTGATCAGCTGTGGTGTCGCAACGGCGCTTCCGCTTTTGGCCTTTGCTGGCGCCGCCCGACGGCTGCGCCTGTCGACCATCGGCTTTTTGATGTACATCAACCCGAGCATGCAGTTTCTGATTGCGTTGACCGTGTTCGACGAGCCGCTCGGCACCATCCAACTCATCACGTTCATCATGATCTGGCTGGGGCTTGCGCTCTACTCGTGGTCCTCCTGGCAGTCACGTCCGCGCGCCGGCGCTTAGCGAGGCAAGCGCCGGGGGCCTGAGCTTCTCGCCTTGCTCGCGCTCGATGCGTTCGGGCGGGTAGCCCACGCGAAAACCACCCCAATGTTTGCCGTTGATGAAAATCGGCACCGACAGATCGTGCATGATCTCGCCGGTGTCGCGCCGGTACGTTTGCAGCAGAAGTGGCTGGGTGTGCGCGCCGCAGCGCTTTCCCGTCGGGTCGTCGAAAATTCGCTTGCTGCGGCAATACTTCAGATCGTGGGCCGGGTCGCCGGTGGGCGCGCGGCTCACCGCCGCGTTATGAGTGGGTACGTATCCCTGACGGTCGCAGGCGATGGCGTAGTTCACCCCCAGCGACATCAGCAGCGGCTCCTGAAGCGTGGGTAGATGCGCATCGGTGAAGGCATCGAAACCGGTTCGATAAAGCGGTGGGTCGGTATTCGCCACGGGCTGATAATTCTGGGCAAACAGCGCCTCTTGAGTGAGTTCGCCGCGGGCGATCGCTTTTTCAAACAGGGCCTGGATGCGATCGGCACTTTCGCGCGCGGCGGCGAAAACCGTTTGATGGCGGCCGTGCAGGCGCTGCTGAGCAAGTTCACCATCCACGCCTTCGGCGGCGGCCATGAGCTCTCGCGCCTGAACCGCCAGGTCGTGCATGTCGCGATTGCCCTCGTCTACATCGCGCTCGAGCTGGGAGAGCGTTCGGGTCACCGTCTCGCTGTGAGACTTCGTATTCTCCATTGCCTTTGCCACCCCGCCGATCTCCTCACCGACATCATCGAATTCGCGGGTCGTGTCATCAAGCCCAGCCCCGACCGCCTGCATGCCTCTGGAGCGCTCGCGAACCCGTACCATCAGTTCGTTCATGGTCGACATGACGCGTTGACCGCTCTGGTGCATGTCACGCACCAGCTCGTCGACCCGCTGAGTCGCTTCAGAGCTTTTCTGTGCCAGACTTCGTACTTCGCCGGCCACCACGGCAAAGCCACGGCCGTGCTCACCGGCGCGGGCCGCCTCGATCGACGCATTGAGCGAAAGAAGATGTGTTTGCTCGGAAATGGCTTCGATCATCGACGTCACGCTGCGCACTCGCTCGATTCTATCGTTGAGTGCGGCCAGCTCATCGAGGGCCTCGACGGATTGCTTCGCCACGTCGTTCATGTCGTCCACGATCGCCGTTAGGCTCGACTGATGATGATGGCTTGCATGGCGTGCCTTTTCGGCGAGCTCGGCGACCCGCGTCGCACTGGCGCTGACCTGTAGAATCGTCGCGTTGATCGACGCCATGCTCGATGCCGCCTTGCTTGCCATGCGCTCCTGATTGACAAGCCGCTGATCCATCAGATCGGCGGTGTGCGACACCTGTGCCGAGGCGATCGCCGTGCTGCTGGCTCGCCCCATCAACCGGTAGGCCATCGCCTTGAGCGAGGCGTAGTCGGCAAGCGGCTTGAAGTGCCCCGCGCGGGCCGCCCCCTGATCCCGCGAGTCGTACACACGCTGTAAAAAAGCGGCGAGCGCCAGCGCGCCTGCCAGCACGCCTGGAAGCTGGGCAAGATAGCCAAAATGCCCCCCAAGCGTCACCAGCCAAAAAGCAAGCATTAAAAGCACAGCTGGCATCAGCCATCGGAGTAAAAACATAAAATTCCCTTTTCAACATGATTATTATGGTTATAAAGGTGGCGTCTATTAAAACGTGTGGCAGTACTTTTTACTGACAGTGCACCCTCGAAAAGCCTGGTACTTGCCACCGAGATTACCCCGTAATGCGCGGTCTGAAAGTAGCACTTTGGGAGAATGGCGCTCTTTTTTTATCGATAAGCTCTAAGGTTAGATCGAACGCGCTACTATAGAGGCGTAATGCAACGTTTCAGAGGCCGACTCCTTTTTTATGCTCAAGCGTTACTTCCCCATCCTTACCTGGCTGCCCCACTACCACCGGGGGCTTTTTAGCGCGGACCTTCTGGCCGGACTCATCGTGACGGTCATGGTGATTCCGCAATCACTCGCCTACGCGCTGCTGGCGGGCCTGCCTGCGGTGGTGGGGCTCTACGCCAGTATTCTGCCGCAGCTTTTCTATACCTTGATGGGCACCAGCCGCACGCTGGCGGTCGGGCCAGTGGCGATCATCGCGCTGATGACCGGCGCGGCGCTGAGCGCAGTCGCCGAGCCCGGCTCCGCAATGTACCTGGAGGCGGCGCTGGTGCTGTCGCTACTTTCCGGGCTGATACTCGTGGGTATGGGCATCGCCCGCATGGGCTTTTTTAGCAACTTTTTGAGCCATCCGGTGATTTCCGGCTTTTTGACCGCCTCGGGCATTTTGATCGCCGCCAGTCAGCTTGGAAGCCTGCTGGGCATCCAGAGCAGCGGCTTCACCCTCGTCGAGCGCGTCGTAACGCTTGCGCCCAACCTGATGTCCATCAATGTTTTCACGGTCGTGATCGGCGTGGGCACGCTGCTCTTTTTGGTCGGCATGCGTCGATTTGGCAAACGGGCGTTTGCGAAGATTGGCGTTCCAGCGGGGCTTGCGGATCTTCTGACCAAAGCGGGGCCGGTATTCGCAGTGATCGTGACTACGATCGTCTGCTGGCATTGGGATCTGGCGTCACAAGGTGTGGCCGTGGTCGGCGACGTACCCGGCGGCCTTCCCGCGTTCAGCTTTCCGCTAAGCGACATTACGCTGTGGAAGGCGCTGTTTATTCCCGCACTACTGATCAGCCTGGTGGGCTTTGTAGAGTCGGTCTCGATGGGACAGATGCTCGCCGCCAAACGGCGCCAGCGCATTTCACCCAATCAGGAGCTGGTGGGTTTGGGTGCGGCGAACCTGGCCGCTGGGGTGACCAGCGGCATGCCGGTGACCGGTGGGCTCTCGCGCACGGTAATCAATTTCGATGCCGGCGCGCAAACGCCCGCGGCCGGCGCTTTTACTGCCCTCGGCATTGCGCTGGTCACGCTGGCGTTCACCGGCTGGCTGTTTTATCTCCCTATCGCGACGCTGTCCGCGACCATCACGGTGTCGATTTTGACCCTCGTGGACATCCCCATGTTGCTTCAGACCTGGCGCTACTCCCGCAGTGACTTTGCCGCCATGGCGCTCACCATCGTGCTGACGCTGGTGGAAGGCGTCGAGGCGGGGATTATCGGCGGCGTAACGCTCTCGCTTGCGCTGTTTCTCTACCGTACCAGCCGGCCGCACAGTGCGCTGGTCGGGCGGGTGCCGGACACCGAGCACTTCCGCAATATCCAGCGCCACGATGTGCAGGCGCCGAAGAGCGCCGCGCTCTTGCGTATCGACGAAAGCCTCTATTTCGCCAACGCGCGCTACCTGGAAGATACCGTCTACAATCTGGTGGCCAGCCGCCCGGAAATTGAGCACGTGGTGTTGATCTGCTCGGCAGTCAACCTGATCGACGCCTCGGCACTCGAAAGTCTGGATGCGATCAACGCACGTCTAAAAGACTCAAACGTGAAGCTCCACCTTTCCGAAGTAAAGGGGCCGGTCATGGACCGGCTCAAGCAGAGCGACTTTCTGGATGCGCTCACCGGACGGGTGTTTTTGAGTACCTACACCGCTTGGCGCGAATTTTACTGATCGCTCCCAAACCGCGCATAGTGCGCTAAGCTTGCGTCCAGAGCTTTTCACTAACGTTCGTTTGAATGCATCATGAAAAGCGCGAGATCGAAAGGACGCGGGAGCGGCAATGCCAACGGAGTGGATCAAACGCGAGGGAGACACGCTCACTCTCAAGGGGGAGTGGACGCTCGAGCATTACATGGCGCTTAAAAAGGCGCTCGACGACCTTGGTCAAAAGCCCGAACCCGAGGTAAAGCTCGAGGGCTTTGATCGCATTGATACTGCCGGCGCGGCGCTATTGGTCGATCTTCTAGGCGTCGAGCGCGCCGTTCAGGTCGATGAGTGGGCAAGCGATTTACCCGACTCGCAGCGCGCGCTGATCATGCGTATTGCCAGCGCCATGGACGTTTCGCTGACCCTGGAGACCGACACGCCGAATCGGCTGGTGTCGATGCTCGCCGGCATCGGCGAGAAGGTCGAGGCGCTTTATCGTCAGCAGCGCGAGCTTTTAGGCTTTATCGGGCTGGTGCTGGCAACGGCGCTGCCGGTGATGGTCAATCCGCGGCGCTGGCGGGTAACGGCGACCGTCGCCCATGTTCAGCAAAGTGGTTTGAACGCCGTGCCCATCGTCATGCTGCTCACCTTCATGGTGGGTGCAGTGGTCGCCTTTTTAGGCGCAACGGTGCTGCAGAGCTTCGGCGCGACCGTCTATACCATCAATCTGGTAGCGTTCTCGTTTCTGCGCGAATTCGGCGTGCTCCTGGCCGCCATTCTGCTGGCCGGGCGCACGGCCAGCGCCTTTACCGCCCAGCTTGGCGCAATGAAATCCAACGAGGAGATCGATGCGCTCAAGGCGCTGGGACTCGACCCGATCGAGCTTCTGGTGCTGCCGCGCATTCTGGCGATGCTGGTGAGTCTGCCGCTTCTGGCGTTCATCGGCATGCTCAGCGGTCTGCTCGGCGGTGCGGTGGTCTGTGCGGTGTCGCTCGATATACCGTTCTATCAGTTCATGAGTACGCTGCAGGAGAGCGTCTCGCTCAATCATTTACTCGTCGGGCTCGTAAAGGCGCCGGTGTTCGCCTTCATCATCGCGGTCATTGGCTGTCTCGAGGGGTTCAAGGTCGCCGGGAGCGCCCAGTCGGTCGGCGCTCACACCACCTCGAGCGTGGTGCAGTCGATCTTCATGGTGATTTTGATCGACGCGCTGGCCGCGCTCTTTTTCATGGAGATGGGCTGGTGAGTCGCGACGATGGCACGACCGCAAAAAGCACAGAAGCTGGTCGCGAGCCGGTCATCCGCGTTCAGGGGTTGGTCAACCGGTTCGGCGATCACACCGTGCACGAGCATCTCGATTTGACCGTCGAAAAAGGCGAGATTCTCGGTGTCGTGGGTGGCTCGGGCACCGGCAAGTCGGTGCTGCTTCGAAGCATCGTTGGTTTGCAGCGTCCTAACGAAGGCACCATCGAGGTGCTGGGGACGGATCTCTCGACGCTGGACAATGAGGCGCGCAGCCGGGTCGAGCGTCGCTTCGGCGTGCTGTTTCAGCAGGGGGCGCTGTTTAGCTCGCTGAACCTGCAGGAGAACATCGCCCTGCCGCTGATCGAGCACAGCGGCTTGCCGCGCGAGGAGGCCGAATATCTGGCGCGCATCAAGCTCTCGCTGGTGGGGCTTTCACCAGAGGGCGCACGCAAGTCGCCGGAATCGCTCTCCGGCGGCATGATCAAGCGGGCGGCGCTGGCCCGCGCGCTGGCACTGGACCCGGATATCCTGTTTCTGGACGAGCCCACCGCAGGGCTCGACCCCATCGGCGCCGCCGCTTTCGATCAGCTGATCAAGACGCTGCGCGATGCGCTCGGTTTCAGCGTGTTTCTGGTGACCCACGACCTGGACACGCTCCATGCGGCCTGCGACCGGGTCGCGGTGCTGTCGCAAAAGCGCGTGCTGGTGGCGGATACGTTGGAAAACGTTGCCCAAACCGACGACGAGTGGGTTCAGGAGTACTTCAACGGCCCGCGGGGTCGCGCCGCCGCTTCCTCTTTCGATCAGGAGTGACACGCTCATGGAAACCCGTGCGCATCACGTTTTAATTGGCCTTTTTACCCTGCTGACCGCGGCCGGCGCGCTCGTGTTCGCGCTCTGGATGAGCCAGGCCGCCGGTGAACAGGAGTATCGGCCCTACCGCATTCTGTTCGACAGAAGCGTCAGCGGGCTATCCGAAGGGAGCTCGGTGCAATACAACGGCATTGAGGTCGGCGAGGTCACCCATATGGCGCTCGACCCGACCGACCCGCGCCAGGTAGTGGTGTCGATTCGCGTCGAAAGGGAGACGCCGATCAAGATCGATACCCGCGCCAAGCTCTCGATTCCCAGCATCACCGGCAGCATGTCGGTACAGCTTGAAGGCGGCGCGCCGGAAAGTCCGCTTTTGTACGCGCAGTCCGATGATGCGGTGCCGTTCATCCAGGCGGATCCTTCGCCCATTGCCACGTTCATGGAGCAGGGTGAGGAGATGATCGACAACGTCAACGCCATTCTCGAGAACGTGAACCGGTTGTTCAACGACGAGAGCCGCGAGCAGGCGGGCAACATTCTGACCGATATTGCCGAGATCACTGACATGATCGCGTCCCAGCGCGCCGCGCTCGACGAGAACATGGCGCTGTTTGGCGATACGTCCCGCCAGGCTACCGCCACACTTGAACGCATCGAGGTGCTCAGCGACGAGACCACCCGGCTTTTGCGCGAGGATGGCCAGCAGGTAATGGCGAGCGCGGCCAGCGCCAGCCAGGACGTTGCCCGGGCCGCTCAGCGCATCGAGCAGCTGGTCGACGACAACGCCGCCGCGGTCGAAAGTACCCTTGCCAGCACTCAGGACGTCGCCCCGGCGCTGTCAGCGCTGCGCTCGACGCTGACCACGCTTGACCGTATCACCCGCGATCTCGAAGAGAACCCGACCGACTTTTTACTGGGTCGTGACCAAATAGAGGAGTTTCGCCCATGAAGATTCGCGCAGGCCTTGGCCTTTTCGCGGCCGCGCTGCTGGCGGGCTGCTCGGTGCTGCCGGAAAGCGAACCGGCCACGCTCTACCGCCTGCCGGTCGCCGCCAGTCAAACCCCGGCGAACAACCCCTTGCTCGGCGATAAGCGCCTGGGCGTCGCCGCCCCGGAAGCGGGGCATCTGTTCAGCGGCAACCGCATCGTGGTCTATCCGGATCGCAACGTGGTCAACGTTTACGAAGGAGCGCGCTGGCACGAAGACGCTCCAGCGCTGATACAAACCCGCCTGATCGATGCGCTTTCGCAAAGCGGTCTGTTCGAAGGTGTTAGCGTCGACCGGCTGCCGTCGGATCTGCTGCTGGTGAGCGAGCTCAGGCACTTTCAAAGCGAGTATGACCGCACACCGCCGATGGCGCGCATCCAGCTCGACGTTCAGCTCGTCGATGGAAAGCGACAGCCGATCGCCAACGAAACCCTGATCGCTAGCGCCCGCGCGGCAAGCGTCGAAATTCCCGATGTCGTCGACGCCTTTGGCGAGGCCAGCGACCGCTTGAGCGCTGCGCTCGTCGAGTGGCTCGCCAACCTTTCAAGCGACGCGCTCGAATCCGAGCGCCTGAATTGAAACGTCAAAGCGCCCGCGGGTTTTTGGGGTAAAAGCGTTCGGGCTGGCGCTCGAGGTGGGAAAAAAACCGGGTGTCCTTATAGGGCATTTTCATGAAGCCGGAGACCCCCAACCCGTCGATCAAATTGACCGCGTCGAGTATCCGATCCAGTAGCGCTGTAAAGGCGTGCTCCTGGTCCGGGTCGAGCAGCCGGTAGTAGCTGTGAATCTTCAGGTGTCGCGGATGGGCCTCGAAGATGATCATGCCGGTGTGGTGGATCTCGTTGAGCCGTTTGAGCAGCGCCATGATGGTCTCAGGCAGCGCCAAAAGCTCTTCCGGATCGGGGCCGTCCTCGAAGTAGCTGTGCTGGCGGGTGCGGTTCTCCTCCGGCGTGGCGCTTTGCTCGAAGCGAATACGGGTGTCTGGCTGGCGCTCAAAAGGCTCAGCTTCGCTCGCCCGCTCCAGATGCAGCGTCTGGCGGGCGTCGAACAGGCAGCTTTTGAACACCCCCTGACGATGAATGGCGCGGGCCAGGTGTACCATGTTGTTGACTGCCTGAGTGAACGCCGGGCGTTTGGCCGGGTCGTGCAGGTTCAAGGAGGAGTCGATATAGACCCCGTCGGCTTCCCAGCGAATGGCGAGCCCCCCCACGACCGGGTATCTGCCCAGCCGGCTCACTGAGGCGAGAAACGCCTTTTCGGTCTCCCCCATCCCCTGCATGAACTGCTTGTAGTAGCGGTCGAGCTGCACGTCATTGACGTCATCCAGCGCCGGCTCGACGTTGGCTTCGCGCAGAAACGCCTTGCGCGAGCTGTATACCACGGTATCGATCTCGGCGCCGCCCGGGCGTGCCCAGACCGGAATCAGCGCCACGGCGGGCTTTTCAGGCAGATCCACCATCACCGTGCGCGCCATGGCGGGCATGCGCGCGAGAAAGTAGTCGCCGGCCTGGCGGCGCGTAGCGGGGTCCGGGTCGAGCATGGCGTCGAGCGTGCGGGCGAACTCGACGGGAAGGCCCAGCGAGCTTGCCGGAATGGCGCGGTGGCCGAATCGGCAGGACTGAGCCGAGGCGAGTGCGTAGAGCGTGCCGGCCACGCCCTGCTCATCAAAACGCGGTGACGACAGCGCTCCGCCCAGCTGCTCCTCGCCAATGAAATAGACGTCGCCCAGGCGCGCGTTGGTGTGCTGGAGATGATTGGACATCAGCTCCATGACGTTGCTGCCGACCGGCTGCAGATCGCTATCCAACTGGGCGAAGACCGATGACCCCCAGTCGATCAGCGCCACGGTCTCACGAGCGGCGTCATACACCAGGTTCGAGGGTTTGATGTCGCCATGCACTAGCGGACGGCCGTGGGGGCCGGTCTCCTGACGCAGCGCCAGCAGAATATCGGCGAGCTGCGCGGCGATGTTGACGACCAGCCGGGGCGATAGCCGCCCGTAGCGCAGCGAAATCTCCTCCAGATTCAGGCCCGGCGCCCGCTCCATGACCAGAATCGACTGGCCGCGAATGCGCTGATAGCTGATCAGCCGCGGTATGCGCGGATGATCAATTTGATCGAGCATGAACGCCTCCTCCTCGAGGCGCTCCTGCAGATGCGTGGGTAGGGTGATACGCGAGAATTTGAACACGTAATGGCGGAGGGTGGCGCCCTGCTCGGCGCGGCCGGCAAAGACGAAGCCGTAGGCGCCCTTGCCGATCAGCTCGATCGCCTCGAACCCGAGCTGGCCGAGCTCGGCCTGGCAAAGCGCTACCCAGTCCTTGAGCTTTCGCGCATCCCGATGGTTGAGAAGATAAACCGACTGCTCTTCGGGAATGTAGAACTGCTGTAGCGCCTTGGGCATCGCTCCCTCGTCGGGCTTTTGCGGTCAGTGGCTAGCGTAGATGCAAAAGCATCGACTCCGGCGCCTCCAAAAAGCCTTTCCAGGCATTACAAAAGCGCGCAATGGTGCCGCCATCGATGAAGCGGTGATCGCCTGCCCAGGTCACCGTCATGATCGCCCGGCGCTCGACCGTCCCCGCTGCATCGAAACGCGGCAGCCACTGGCTTTTGCCGATGGCGACGATCGCCGCCTCCGGGGCGTTGATGATCGGCGCGGCGTAGGTGCCGCCAAGCGCACCGATGTTCGAGACGGTGATCGTGCCGCCCTTGAGATCCGCCTGATCGACGCGCCCTTCTCGCGCCGCTTGGGTCAGCCGGCCAATCTCCCGGGCAAGCTCCATCAGCGTGAGCGCCTCGACCCCTTTGACGTTGGGCACCATCAGCCCCGCCTTGCCATCCACCGCCATGCCAATATTACAGTGGGCGGCGTAGTGAAGGGTGTCTGCCGCCTCATTAAGCCGGGCGTTGACCAGCGGCTCGGACGCGATCGCCAGCGCCATCGCTTTCATGAAAAACGGCATCAGGGTCAGCCGCTCGCCGCCTGCCTCGACCGCAGGCTTGAGCCGCTCGCGAAGCGCCAGAAGCTCGGTGACGTCGATCTCTTCGCCGTAGTGAAAGTGGGGAATGGTGCTGACCGAATACACCATGCGCTTGGCCATCGCGGCACGCATTCCGCGAAGTGGCTCGGTGCGCTCGCCAGAAGTGTTCTCGGCTGGCACCTGGTTCTTATCGCTGCTTACGCCGTTCAGATGCGCCAGCACGTCTTCTTTCAGCACCCGGCCGTCCTTACCGCTGCCCTTGATCTCGTCGAGCTTGAGATCGTGCTCGCGCACTAGCCGACGCACAGCCGGGCTCGCCGGCGTTTTGCTATGGCGCTGTTGAGGCGAAGCATCCGGCGCCTTTTGGGTATCAGTATTGGAGACGGATGAAGCTTCCGGCGCTGTCGGTCGTGACGCCGGCTGTTCACTCGGGGATGCCTCGACCTTGCTCTCGTTCGCTGCGCCAGCGCTCTCCTCATCGGGTTCAGCGTCATCGGCCTGGTAGGCGTAGAGCGGCGCGTGCACCTTGGCGATCTGGCCTTTTTGCACGTAAAGCCTGGTGACCACGCCCGCCTCGGCGGCGGTGATCTCGACCAGCGCCTTGTCGGTCATCACCTCGACGACCGGCTGGTCCTCTTCGAGCCGGTCGCCCTCCTGGACGCGCCACTCGACCACTTCACACTCCACGATCCCTTCGCCGATGTCCGGCAGTACAAAATCACTCATGGTGTCTCTCCCGGATTAGAAATCGACGCTTTCACGGATCGCCTCGAAGATCTTGAGGTGATCCGGCAGATACTCTTTTTCGAGCACCAGCGGAAACGGCGTGTCCAGCCCGGTCACGCGGCGAATGGGGGATTCCAGGTAGAGAAAGCAGCGCTCGGCCACGGTGGCGGCGATCTCGCCGGCAAACCCGCCGGTCAACGGCGCCTCGTGGCTAATCACCAGCCGCCCGGTCTTTAGCACCGACTCGACTACGGCGTCGCTATCCCAGGGCGCCAGCGTGCGAAGATCGATCACTTCGCAGTCGATGCCCTGCTCCTCGGCAAGCTCGGCGGCCTTGTGAATCACCTCCATCTGCGCGCCCCAACCGACCAGCGTGATGTCGCCGCCTTCGCGGGTGATCTCCGCCTGTCCGAGGGGGAGCTGGTAGTCCTCTTCCGGTACCTCGCCGGTGGCGGCGCGGTAAAGGCGTTTGGGCTCGAGAAACAGCACCGGGTCCGGGTCACGGATCGCGGCGAGCAGAAGCCCCTTGGCCTGGTAGGGGTTTCGCGGCACCACCACCTTGAGCCCCGGCGTATGGGTGAAATAGGCTTCCGGCGACTGCGAGTGGTAGAGCCCGCCGGCGATGCCACCGCCGTAGGGCGTTCGGATGGTCAAACCGCCGACGTTGAAAAGATCGCCGGAGCGGTAGCGAAACTTGGCGGTTTCGTTAACGATCTGATCGAACGCCGGAAAGATGTAGTCGGCGAACTGGATCTCGGCCACCGGCACCGAGCCCTGCGCGGCCAGGCCGTTGGCGAAGCCGATGATGCCCTGCTCGACCAGCGGCGTATTAAAGCAGCGCGCCTTGCCGTACTTCTCCTGAAGATGGCTGGTGGCGCGGAAAACGCCGCCAAACACGCCCACGTCCTCGCCAAAGCAGATGACCTTGTCATCCTCGGCCATGGCGATATCCAGCGCCCCGTTGATCGCCTGAAGCAGATTCATTTTAGCCATGGCTACACTTCCTCATCCGTGGACGCGGCGGGCGCGATGTCCAGATCCAGCGATTTGGCGCCTTTCGGGTAGGCCTCCGGGTAGCGGCGGATATGGCGCTTGAGCCCGTCGAGCTGGCGCGTAAGCTCCGGGGTCACCTCGGCGTAAACGTCGGTAATCAGGGAGTCCAGCGGCGGCGCGGCACGCTTCTCGGCGCGCTTCAGGGTCTCCAGCACCTCGCGGCGCAGCGACTCCTCGAGCTCGCTCTGCTCATCGTCGCTCCACCACCCCTGGTGGGTAAGCCACTTTCTAAAGCGCAGCACCGGGTCCTTGAGCCGCCAGGTCTCCTCTTCGCTCTTGGCGCGGTAGCCCGACGGGTCGTCTGACGAAGAGTGGGCCGCGAGACGATAGGACATCGCCTCGATCAGCACCGGTTTGTTCTGTTCGACGGCGATGACGCGCGCCTGGCGGGTCGCCTCGAACACCGCCAGCGCGTCGTTGCCATCCACCCGAATGACGTGCATGCGATAGCCCATCGCCCGTGGGGCGATACCGTCGGCGGCGAACTGTTCGACCGCGGGCGTCGAGATGGCGTAGCCGTTGTTACGGCAAAAAAAGATGACCGGTACCTGGTGGACCGACGCCATGTTGAGCGCGGCGTGAAAGTCGCCTTCCGAGGCCGCGCCTTCGCCAAAAAAGGTCAGCGTGCAGAGGCCGTCACCGGCGAGTTTCTGGCCGTAGGCGTAGCCCGTAGCCTGGGGGATTTGGGTTGCCAGAGGCGATGAAATGGTCATGTAGTGCAGCTTGCGCGAGCCGTAGTGCACCGGCATCTGCCGGCCCTTGCCGTAGTCCAGCTCATTGCCGAACAGCTGGTTCATGAACTCATCGATGGTGAAGCCGCGATACATCAGCGCGCCCTGCTCGCGGTACTGCGCCATGATCATGTCGCGCTCATCGAGGGCAGCGGTGGCACCGACGATGGCGGCCTCCTCACCGGTACACTGCATGTAAAAGCTCAGCCGGCCCTGACGCTGGGCGGCGAGCATCCGCTCGTCGAGAAGCCTGGTGGCGAGCATCGCCTTGTACAAGCGCCGAGCGTGGTCGCGCTCGAGCGCCGGGGCCGTGGCACCGTCATAAAGCGTCCCTTCCGGGTCGAGCAGGCCAAAGGTCGGGATGGAAAACTCGTCGCCGGTCATGAAACTCGGCTGGTGATCGAAGCGTGTCATTTTTTATCCTTGTATGCCCCTTTTGAAGGCAGTGTTGTCGGTGTCGACCGTTTTTGCCAGTGGATATAACCGGCAGCGATCAACGCAACACGTGAACAGTAACGCAGCGAACCACTTTTAGAGATACGACTTAGGGCGCAGAGCCCAAGCGCGCGCTTGGAAAGCGCTAACAAGATGGGGGTTAAGCGGCGGAGCGCCTGGCCAGCGCCTGCTGGAAAAGGTCGAAAAGGCTATCGACGGTGAGTGCCAGCAGCGCGATCAAGAGCGCGCCCTGGAGGACGTAAGCCATGTTGGCATTGACGATGCCGGAGATGATCGGGTCGCCCAGGTTGCTCGCCCCGACCGTTGCCCCCAGCGCGGCGGTGGCGATATTGATCGTGATCGAAGTGCGGATGCCGGCGAGAATCACCGGAGCAGCGAGCGGCAGCTCCACACGCCAGAGAATTTGTCGCTGGGTCATGCCCATGGCGAGCGCCGCCTCTTTGGTACCAACGTCCACGCCCTGTAGACCCGCCAGCGTGTTGCGCAAAATGGGCAAAAGCCCGTACAGCATGAGCGCAACGATGATCGGAAGCGTGCCAAAGCCCAGCACCGGCACCGCCAGCGCCAGTACCGCTACCGGCGGAAAGGTCTGGCCAATGGAGGCAAGCTGACCCGCCAGCGGCAAAAAGTCGCGCCCACGCCGGCGGGTGACGCCGATGCCCGCCAGCACGCCGACCACGATAGTGACCGCTCCGGCCACGCCGACCACCAGTAAATGGCGGCCCAACAGGTCGAGAAAGCTGGCGCGGCTATAGATGACCTGGCGGGCATCCGGTGCAACCCAGCGAAAAAAACCGTCGACATAGGGCATGCCGAAGACCGCCAGCGCCAGCAGCGCCACCCAGCCAAGCGGCACCAGCCAGCGCGGTGAACAACCGGGGCGCAACGATTCAACATTAGCCTGCACGGTGAGCGCCCCGCTCGGTCTGGGCTTCCTTGATCAACCGGCGAAGCGTGAGCTCACCGATGGGCACGTCGCTTGAGTCGACCACCGTGAGCCGGTCGCAGTGATCGCGCATCATCATCGAAAGCCCCTGGCGCAGGGTGAAGTCGCCGGGAATACGCGCATGGGCAGGAATGGCCGAGCCAAGCGAGGTCATGTGATCCCTCACCCTGGTCAGCGCGGCCTGCTTGAGCCCGCGCTCGAGCCCGCCGAGCATGGATTCCACGAAGGCGTCCGCCGGGTGCTGTAAAAGCGCCAGCGGGCTGCCCTGCTGCACGATGCGACCATCGCGCATCACCACCAGGTGGTCGGCAAGCTTCAACGCCTCGTCCATGTCGTGGGTAACGAACACTACGGTCTTGTGCAGTTTGGCCTGCAGGCGTAAGAGCTCGTCCTGGAGTTTTTCGCGCGTCAGTGGGTCGAGCGCGCCAAACGGCTCGTCCATTAGCAGAATATCCGGGTCGGCGGCCAGCGCCCGGGCAACGCCCACTCGCTGCGCCTGACCGCCGGAGAGCTGGTGAGGGTACTTGTGGGCGAACTCGTTCACGGGCAGTCCGAAAACGCCCATCAGCTCCTCCACCCGCGCGTTGACCTTCTCGGCGGGCCATTTCAAAAGCCTTGGCACCAGGCCGATATTGCGCGCCACGCTCCAGTGGGGAAACAGCCCGGTACTCTGGATAACGTAGCCGATACGCCGTCTTAGCTTGACCGGATCGAAGCTCTCGAGAGGCTCGCCATTCAGCGTGATCTCGCCGTCGCTATGCGGGATCAGCCGGTTGATCATGCGAAGCGTGGTCGACTTCCCACAGCCGGACGTGCCGACCAGCGCACAGAACTTGCCCTGGCCGACGGTCAGCGAGATATCGTCGACCGCGGTGGCTTCACCAAAGCGCTTGGAAACGTGAGAGAGCTCGATCATGCCTGTCCTCCGTGACGGGTGAGTTCGGCCAGCGCCCCGAGCCCGGCATCCACGATCAGCGCCATGACCACGATCGGCAGCGCCCCGAGCAGCACCATGTCCATGGCGGCCTGGCCCAGCCCCTGAAAAATGAACGTGCCCAATCCACCGGCGCCGATCAGTGCGGCCACCGCGGTAAGTCCCACGGCCTGAACGGTGGTGATACGCACGCCTTCCAGCAGCACTGGCAGCGCCAGCGGAAACCGAACCTGCCAGAACCGTTGGGCCGGTCGCATCCCCATGGCGGTAGCGGCTTCCAGCGTGTCCGGGCGCACCTCGCCCAGCGCAATATAGGTGTTTCGCGCAATGGGCAGCAGGCTATAGGCGATCAGCGCGACCAGCGCCGGCGTATTGCCGATGCCGCTCACGCCGAGATCGCGCAAAAAAGTCACGTTGGCACCAAGCCAGGCAAGCGGCGCCAGCAAGAGCCCGAAAAGCGCCAGACTGGGGATGGTTTGAAAGAAGTTCAGTAGCGCAAACCCGACTTTTTCCACTCGAGTGAAACGGCGCATCAACAGCGCAATCGTCATGCCCAGTACCAGGCTTACGCCCACGGCGCTGGCGACCAGCACCAGATGCTGGGACAAGGCGGCGTAAAACGCACTCTGACGCGAATGAAACTCCTGTACCAGCGCCAGCTCGTCGAGCCAGAGGCGAGCGCAGAGCCACCAGATGAGCGTCACGCCGACCAGCAGCGCGGCGGTGGCCAGGCGTTTGAGCCCAAGCCGCAGGCGAAGCTCGATCAGACACAACAGCAGCACGAACAGCAGCGTCCAGTAGCCCGCACCGATACCGAGTCGCGCCTGGGCAAGCGCCGGGTCGATCAGTAAATGGCCAGCGACCATCAACCCGAAGGGCATCAGCAGCAAAATCAGCACCACGAGCAGCAGCATCGCCTGGTAATTGACCGGCTCGGCCTTGAGCGACAGCGCCGCCAGCGCCAGCAGCAGCAGCGAGATCAAAAGCGCTCCCACTAAGCCGAACGCATCGACGACGCCAAACGCACTACCGGGGACGATACGGTTGGGCGCAACGCTGACCGTGGAGGTCAGCCAAAGCGCCGCGAGCATGACGATCGAAAGCGTCAGCAGTACCGCATTGGGCGCAAGCGTTCGCGCCCCGGCCTTGAGCCGGGCCACTGCCCGTAATGGCATCGATCAGTCGCCCAGGCTATCGAGGTAGTCGCGGGCCACCTGATCCGGCGACAGTCCGTTGACCGCTACGTCGGCGTTCAAGCGCTGCAGGGTTTCGAGATCAAGCGTCTCGAACACCGCCTCCAGGCTCTCCTCGATGGCCGGGTAGGTGTCGAGTACGCTTTCACGCACCAGCGGCGCGGGCTGATAGATCGGCTGCACGCCTTTGGTGTCCTCGAGCACGACGAGGTTGAGCGCGTTGAGTCCGCCGTCGGTGCCGTAGGTCATCGCCGCGTTGACGCCGCTGGTTTGCTGAGCGGCGGCGCGCATGGTGGCAGCCGTGTTGCCGCCGGAAAGCACCAGCAGCTGATCGTCGGACAGCTCGAAGCCATAGGCGTTCTGGAACGCCGGCAGCGCCTGCTCGGATTCGACGAACTCGGCGCTGGCGGCGAACTTGAATTCACCGCCCTGCTCCAGGTACTCGGCCAAATCGTCCAGCGTCTTGAGATCGTTCTCCTCGGCCAGGTCGCCGCGCACGCTGATCGCCCAGGTGTTGTTGGCGCTGGCCGGGCGCAGCCACACCAGACCATTTTGCGCGTCGCGCTCGCGCACGGCTTCAAAAGCCTGATCGGCGTCGTTCCAGACCGGGCTGTCGGTCATGTCGAAAAAGAACGCGCCGTTGCCGGTGTACTCCGGGTAGAGATCGATTTCGCCGGCTTCGATGGCGCTTCGTACCACGCTGGTGGCACCGAGCTGCAGACGGTTTTCCGTCGGAATCCCTTCGCGCTCCAACGTCTGAATGATCAGCTCGCCAAGCACCGAGCCTTCGGTATCGATTTTCGACGCGACGACCACCGGATCATCGGCCTGGGCGGCGCTGGTTGTGAGGGCGAGCGCCAGCGTTGCAAGCGTGGGTTTAACCATGGAGCGCATTGTCATCATCCTTTATTCAATTGGCTCATCAAAGCGTTGAGTATAGGTGCCGCGCCGTCAAGCGCCACACCCACTCCCCGCTCTAGCTCGCCTCGACCACCCAGGTCGTGCCCTCGCGGGAGTCCTTGAGCACGATACCGAGCGCTGCCAGCTCGTCGCGAATGGCGTCGGCCCGGGCGAAGTCCTTGTCCATCTTGGCCTGCTTGCGCTGCTCGATCTTCTCTTCGATGTCGGCGTCGCTGATCGCCGCGCTCGCGGTGCCCTTGAGAAACGCGCTCGGTGCCTGCTGTAAAAGCCCCAGCACGCCGGCCAGGCGCACGAGCTCAAAAGCCAACGCCGGCGCGCTCGACGGCGCCTCCGTTTTGGCGCGGTTCACTTCGCGGGCCAGATCGAACAGCACCGCCAGCGCTTCCGGGGTGTTGAAGTCGTCGTCCATCGCCGCCTTGAAGCGAGCATCGAACGATGTCTCCTCCATCGGCTGCGACGCAGAGGCAAGTTCGACACCGTCAAGCGCGGTGTAGAAGCGGATCAGCGATTTTCGCGCCTCGACCAGCGAGCCCACCGAGTAGTTGATCGGGCTTCGGTAGTGACTCGCCACCAGTAGAAAACGCACCACTTCTGGGTCATGCTCTTCGAGCACGTCGCGGATGGTGAAGAAGTTGCCGAGCGACTTGGACATCTTCTCCTGGTCGACGCGCACCGCGCCCGCGTGCATCCAGGTGTTGACGTAGGTCTGGCCGGTGGCGGCCTCGGATTGAGCGATCTCGTTTTCGTGGTGCGGGAAGGTCAAGTCCGGGCCGCCGCCGTGAATATCGAACGTATTGCCCAGGCAGCACGTCGACATCGCCGAGCACTCGATGTGCCAGCCAGGCCGACCGTCGCCCCAGGGCGAGCCCCAGTGCGCCTCACCCGGCTTGGCGGCTTTCCAGAGTACGAAATCGAGCGGGTCTTCCTTGTGCGTGTCCACCTCGATACGAGAACCCGCGCGCATGTCGTCGAGCTGGCGGTT
The DNA here is from genome assembly GCF_031954245.1 of Halomonas sp. PAMB 3264. NCBI lineage: Bacteria > Pseudomonadati > Pseudomonadota > Gammaproteobacteria > Oceanospirillales > Halomonadaceae > Halomonas > Halomonas sp. PAMB 3264. Next base: position 1,714,319 of record NZ_CP134866.1, on the reverse strand, counting down.
GTTGAGCTTGCCGTAGCCTGCGAACTTGCGCACCCGGTAGTAGACGTCGCCGTTGTCGGCACGGTAAGCAAAGCCCTTGTCGATCAGCGTCTCGATCATCGCGGTGATGTCGTCGATGTGGCCAGTGGCCCGCGGCTCTCGTGACGGCGGAAGCACCCCAAGACGCGCCTCGTCCTCGTGCATCGCGGCAATCATGCGCTCGGTGAGCGCGCCGATCGGCTCGTCGTTCTCTTCGGCGCGCTTTAAAATCTTGTCGTCGATGTCGGTGATATTGCGCACGTAGTCGACCTCGAACCCGCGCTCGCGCAGGTAGCGGGTGATCACATCAAACGCCACCATCACCCGGGCGTGACCCAGGTGGCAGTAGTCGTACACCGTCATGCCGCACACGTACATGCGCACCTTGCCGGGTTCGATCGGGGTGAAGGTTTCCTTGGCCCGGGTAAGCGTATTGTAGATCTGCATGGCCACCTCAGCCCTTTTTCTGAATTTTCGCCCAGCTGTCCTTCAGCCCGACGGTGCGGTTGAAGACGAGCTTTTCCGGCGTCGAGAGGTGGCGGTCGGCGCAAAAGTAGCCCACCCGCTCGAACTGGTAGCGTGACTCCGGCGTGGCATCCGCAAGGCTCGGCTCGCCGACGGCCTGGCAGACGACCAGCGACTCAGGGTTCAGGTGATCGAGGAAGTCGGCGTCCTTGTCACGGTCCGGCTGCTCGACCATGAACAGGTTGTCATAGAGGCGCACTTCCATCGGCACGCCGTGAACCGCGCTCACCCAGTGGATCACACCCTTGACCTTGCGACCTTCCGGGTTCTTGCCCAAGGTGTCGAAATCCACCGAGCAGCGAAGCTCCTCGATCTCGCCGGCGTCATCCTTGATTACTTCGTCACAGCAGATCACGTAACTGTTACGTAGGCGCACTTCCTTGCCCGGCGCCAGGCGGAAGAACTTCTTGGGGGCATCCTCCATGAAGTCTTCCTGATCGATATAGAGCTCGCGGGTCAGCGGCACGCGGCGTACGGGCATGTCGTCGCGGGCCGGGTGACCGGGCACCTCGTACACCTCCTCGAAGCCTTCGTCGACGTTGGTCAGCACCACCTTGAGCGGCTTCATCACGCACATCGCGCGCGGGGCATTGTCCTCGAGATCCGAGCGGATCGCGTGGGTCAGCATGGCGATGTCGACCAGACCGCCGTCGGCGCGGGTCACGCCGATCATTTCACAGAACTTGCGAATCGAGGCCGGAGTGTAGCCGCGCCGGCGCATGCCGGAGATGGTCGGCATGCGCGGATCGTCCCAGCCCTCGACGATCTTCTCATCGACCAGCAGTTTCAGCTTGCGCTTGGACGTGAGCGTGTAGTTCAGGTTCAGGCGCGCAAACTCGATCTGGCGCGGCTTGCTGGGCACCGGCAGGTTGTTCAGAAACCACTCGTAAAGCGGGCGGTGATCCTCGAACTCCAGGGTGCAGATCGAGTGGGTGACGCCTTCGAGCGCATCCGACTGGCCGTGGGTGAAGTCGTATGAGGGGTAGATTTTCCAGGCATCGCCGGTCTGGTGGTGGCTTGCGTGGCGAATGCGGTAAAGAATCGGGTCGCGCAGGTTGATGTTCGGCGAGGCCATGTCGATTTTGGCGCGCAGCACCTTCTCGCCTTCACCGAACTCACCCAGGCGCATGCGCTCGAGCAGATCCAGGTTCTCCTCGACCCCGCGCTCGCGATAAGGGCTCGGGCGGCCGGGTTCGGTCAGCGTGCCGCGGTATTCGCGAATCTCATCAGGATTCAGGTCATCGACGTAGGCCTTGCCTTCGCGCACCAGGTGCTGCGCCCAGGCGTAGAGCTGGTCGAAATAGCTCGATGCAAAGCGCACCTCGCCCGCCCACTCGAACCCCAGCCACTCGACGTCCTCCTTGATGGCGTCGATGTAGGCCTGCTCTTCCTTCGCGGGGTTGGTATCGTCGAACCGCAGATGACAGTCACCACCGAGTTCACGGGCCAACCCGAAGTTGAGACAGATCGACTTGGCATGGCCAATGTGCAAAAAGCCGTTGGGCTCCGGGGGGAAACGCGTCACGATCGTGCTGACCTGCCCGCTTTCGATCTCGTCGCGTACCTGGTTGCGAATGAAGTTCGGCGCTTTGGTGGTCTCGTTGGTCATGGCGGTGTTGATAACCTCACAGTGGATGGCGTGCCGGACGAAAAGCAGTGCGCGTCGTCCCGGAGTAAAACCGTAGCGCTTCGCGGCGCCGGGCAAAACCGCTATTATAACGCGACGCCGATGCACAGCGCCAAGGCGAACGCCTTCATTCAACAGGAATTTAACCATGATCGTATTACAGACCAGCATGGGCGACATCACCGTTGCGCTCAATCACGACAAGGCCCCGAACACCGCCGCCAACTTCGAGCAGTACGTGCGTGACGGCTTCTACGACGGCACGCTGTTTCACCGCGTGATCGACGGCTTCATGGTCCAGGGCGGCGGCTTCGACACCAACTTCGAGCAAAAGCCAACCCGCGACCCGATCGAAAACGAAGCCGACAACGGCCTTGAGAACACCGTTGGCACACTCGCCATGGCGCGCACCCAGGACCCGCACTCGGCGAGTTCGCAGTTTTTCATCAACGTGGGTAACAACAGCTTTCTCAACCACAGCGGCAAGAACCTGCAGGGCTGGGGCTACGCGGTGTTCGGCGAAGTGGTCGACGGCATGGACGTGGTCAACGCCATCAAGGGCGTCTCCACGACCCGCCGCGGCATGCACGCCGACGTACCCGCCGAGGACGTCGTCATCGAGCGCGCCTACGTCAAAGACGAGTGATCACCGGGAGGCCTATGCGCACGCTGCTGGTAGCCGATACGCACTTGAGCGGCGATACCCCCGAGATCAACCGGGGGTTCTTTCGCTATCTTGAACACACCGCCCAGGGGGCCGAGGCGCTCTACATTCTGGGCGATCTGTTCGACGCCTGGATCGGCGACGACACCCTCGACGCCCCGCACCCCAGCGCCCAGGTGGCAAGCGAGGTCGCCACGCGCCTGCGCGCGCTGGTCGATGCCGGTACCGCCGTCTATTTTCAGCACGGCAACCGCGACTTCTTGCTTGGCGAGCGCTTTTTAAGCGACTGCGGCGCCACGCTTTTGCCCGACACCTTCGAGACCGAGCTTCAGGGCCTGCCCGTCGTGCTGCTGCACGGCGACAGTCTCTGCACTCAGGACGAGAGCTACATGGCGTTTCGCGCCCAGTCGCGAAACCCCGAGTGGCAGGCGCACATTCTCGCCATGCCGCTGGGCGAGCGCCTGGCGCTGGCCAAAAAGCTGCGCCTGGAGTCGGACAGCGCCAATGCCGGCAAGGCCGAGGCGATCATGGACGTCACCCCGTCAGAGGTGACGGCGCTACTGCGCCAAACCGGCGTGAGCACCATGATTCACGGCCACACCCATCGCCCGATGGTGCACGAGCTGACCGTCGAGGACGTACCGGCCCGGCGCTTTGTGCTGGGCGATTGGCAGCCGCACCAGGGGTGGGACATCGTGATCGAAGCCTGTGATGGCTTGCCGACCCCGCGGCTTCGCCGCTTCGCGCTGGATGCGCCGCCCGAGCCGGACGCCGGTTAAACACGACCGGCGCGGCGCCAAAGGCACGCAACCCGCGGACATGAAAAAGCCGATCCACTGGATCGGCTTTTTCGTATCATTCAAGAGAGCCCTCCAGTGATAACGAGGGCTCGATTGAGTGTCTAACGCTCGATGTCGGCGTCGTCTCTGAGCTGCTCGATCAGACCCTGGACCGCGGCCTGGGCGCGAAGCTGCTCGGAAATGCGGGCGACGAACTCACTCGCCTGATCGCCTTCGCCGCTCTCCGGCGTGCTCACGCTATCGAGCGCCACCACGGCCACGCTTGCGGGCATCAGTACGCTTGCGTAGCTTGAGTCACCGTCAACCGGGCGCGGCATGGCAAACACGCCGTCGACCAGCGTCGCCGGCAGCGTCGTCGGCCCCTGGCGGGAAATATCGCTGGCCTCTTGCCAGTCGATGTCGACCGACTCATCATCTCTCAGCGCCTCGATAAGCCGCTGGGCCTCTTCCTGCAGCGCATCCTGGCGCTGGGCGGCGGCGACGTATCCTTCGATGTCGCTTCGTACCTCGTCCAAAGGCAGCAGCGTGGCGTCACGGTGATCCGCCGCGCGCAGCACCAGCCGGCGGTCGTCGTCGAGCTCGATGACCTGGCTGTTGTAACCCTCTTCCAGCACGTCGTCGGTGAAGGCCTCGTCCATGACGCCGGGCTCTGAAAGCACGCCGGTACCGCCATCGCGGGTGATCCAGTCGGTCTGGTATAGCGTCAAGCCGAGATCCTCCGCCACACTTTGCAGATCGTCGGCGGCGAAGCTTTCGTCGATCAAACGCTGTACCTGGCGGTTGAAGTCGTCGTTGACCTCATCGAGGGCGGCGGCCTGCTCAAGACTTTCGCGCTGCTCCTCGAAACTCGGGCCTTCGACGCTGGTCACGCGCAGCACGTGGAAGGCGTTGCCCATTTCCACCAGCCCCGAGGTTTCACCTTCTGCCAGTGAGAACGCGGCGTCGTCAAACGCCTCGCCCATGATGCCCGGGGAGACGACGCCCAGATCACCGCCCTGCTCGGCGCTGGCGGTATCGTCGGAGTACTCCTGGGCGACCTGCTCGAAGGATTCGCCGCCTTCGATGGCAGCCAGCGCTTGCTCGGCGCGCGCCTTTGCCTCTTCACGGCTGCGCTCGTCGCCAAACGTGACCATGATGTGGGACATCTGGCGGTCGCTGGTCTGGCTCTGGGCGCGGTAAGCGCGGCGCAGCGCCGCATCGTCGACCTCGACGCTCTCAGCCATCTCCTGACGGTCGATCACCACGTACTCCACCTTCACCTGCTCTGGACGCTCGAAGCGCTCCGGGTGGGTATCGTAGTAGTCGCTGACCTGCTCGTCGGTGACGCTCGGATTGAAGTCGATATCGCCCTGGTCGAGCATCACGTAGCGAAAGCTGCGCTGCTGGTTTTGCAGCGCGAGCATGCGTTCGCGTTCGCTGGGCAGCACGAAATCGCTTTGGGCCAGGCCCTGTTGCAGGTAGCTGCGCTTGAGATCGTTTCTTAGCTCTTCGCGAAATGCCAGTGGGGTATAGCCTGCACGGCCGAGCTGGTTGCGAAAGATATCTGCGTTGAAGCGGCCCTGCCCGTCCTGAAACTCAGGCAGCGTGACGATGACCTGATCGATCTGCTCGTCGGACAGATGGAAGCCGCCGTTGTCGGCGTACTGGCCCAACAGTTCCTGGGTAATCAGCTGGTCGAGCACGTCGTTTCGAAGCGCGCGCTCCTGCTCCGGCGGTACCTGGCCCGAGCGCATCGCTCGCTGCACCTCGACCTCTACCTGCTGGCGCATAATGGGTTCGCCATTGACGCTTGCCACTTGATTGGGGTCGCGACCGAAGGCGCTGAACAGCGACTCCACGCCAAACAGCGCCATGGCGGCCACCATGAGCCCAATGATGATTTTAGCCCCCCAGCTTCGGGAACCGTTGCGAATACTTTGCAGCATGCTTGCCTCAGATCGTCACAGCCATTTGTCGCGCCCGGTGAGGGCCCTTTAAATAACATGGGCGCATCGCTTTCGCGATGCGCCCATTACGTTACAGCAAACGCGGGTCAATCAGTTGACGGCGTCTTTCAACGCTTTACCCGCCTTGAAGTTGGGCACCTTGGCAGCGCTGATCTGGATCGGCTTGCCGGTTTGCGGGTTACGGCCGGTGCGCGCGGCGCGCTCCTTGATGGCGAACGTACCAAAGCCCACCAGTGAAACGCTCTCGCCTTTTTTGAGGCTATCGGTGACAGACTCGACCATGGCATCCAATGCGCGGGTTGCCGCTGCTTTCGGAATATCTGCAGACGCGGCAATAGCTTCAATCAGCTCGGACTTATTCACACTTCACCCCTTAAATGTTTCGAAAAAATGGCTCTGAACGGCGCGGTCACCGGCGGGTACAAGCTCAAAGCATAGCTGCGTTTTATAGCAATGCCTTGAAATACCTGTCAAGCGACCCGGATACGAGCGCCCGCCCCAACGAAGGGCCCGGGCGCTCCTTATACTTGCAAGCCTCTACGGGCTCTAACGCTTAATGCGTACTGGCCGTGGTACTGCCGGTAAACGACGGATCGGCGTTTTTAAGCGCAGGCGCCCCCGCTACCGGCTCCTCGGCCAAGGCTACCGCTAACACGTCATCTATCCACTGTACCGGGCGAATATCAAGCGCTCCCTTGATGTTATCCGGTACCTCCTTGAGATCACGGCGGTTTTCCTCAGGGATCAGGACGGTCTTTATACCACCCCGGCGCGCTGCCAGCAATTTCTCCTTCAACCCGCCAATCGGCATCACTTCGCCGCGCAGATTGACCTCGCCGGTCATCGCCACATCGCAGCGAACCGGGCGACCGGTGTAGGCAGAGATCATCGCCGTTACCATGGCAACGCCGGCGCTGGGGCCATCTTTCGGCGTAGCGCCCTCTGGCACGTGGATGTGCAGATCTTCGCTCTCAAAGCGCTCTGCAGCGATACCAAAGGTGGCCGCCCGCGCCTTGACCACCGTGTGCGCAGCGCTCACCGACTCCTTCATCACATCGCCAAGCGAGCCGGTCTTGTTGATCCGCCCCTTGCCCGGCGTGACCACGGATTCGATGTTGAGAATTTCGCCGCCCACTGAGGTCCAGGCAAGCCCGGTTACGCGGCCCACCTGGTCTTCCTGCTCGGCCAGGCCGTAGCTGTAGCGACGCACGCCGGCGTAGGTCTCGATGTGCTCGGCTTCGAGCGTGCGCGGCGGCTCCTTGGCGTCTTTTGACTTGCTTACCTCTGCCTCGACACGCTCACGCAACACCTTACGGCACACCTTGGCGATCTGGCGCTCGAGCTCACGCACACCCGCCTCGCGGGTGTAGTAGCGCACGAGTTCTAATAGCGCCTCGTCATCGAGCGCCAGCTCTTCACTCTTCAGGCCGTTGGCCTTGAGCTGCTTGGGCAACAGATAGCGCTTGGCGATCGCGAGCTTCTCGTCTTCGGTGTAACCCGGTAGGCGAATGATCTCCATCCGGTCCAGCAGCGGCCCGGGAATGTTCATCGAGTTCGCGGTGCAGATGAACAGCGTCTCCGAGAGATCGTAATCGAGCTCGAGATAGTGATCGCTGAAGCTGTTGTTCTGCTCCGGGTCGAGCACCTCGAGCAGCGCCGAAGACGGATCGCCACGGTGATCCATACCGAGTTTATCGACTTCGTCGAGCAGAAACAGCGGGTTTTTCACTTCGGCGCGCGCCATGCGCTGCATCAGCTTACCCGGAAGCGAGCCGATGTAGGTGCGCCGGTGGCCGCGAATCTCGGATTCGTCGCGCACCCCACCGAGCGCCAAACGCACGTACTTGCGGTTGGTGGCCCGCGCAATCGACTGACCCAGCGAGGTCTTGCCCACCCCGGGCGGGCCGACCAGACAAAGCACCGGCCCTTTCATCTTCTTCACACGCTTTTGTACCGCCAGGTACTCGAGAATGCGCGCCTTTACCTCTTCAAGCCCGTAGTGGTCCTCGTCGAGTACCTCCTGGGCCTTGATCAGGTCGTGCTTGACCCGGGTGCGCTTTTTCCACGGCACGGCGATCAGCCAGTCAAGATAAGAGCGCACCACCGTGGCTTCGGCGGAGTTCGAGGCCATCATCTTGAGCTTGTTGAGCTCCTGAGTGGCTTTCTCGGCGGCCTCCTTGGGCATACCGGCGTCCGCAATCGCCTTCTCGTACTTCTCGGCTTCGTTAGGCACGTCGTCGAGCTCGCCCATCTCTTTCTGGATGGCCTTCATCTGCTCGTTGAGGTAGTACTCGCGCTGGGTCTTCTCCATCTGCTCCTTGACCCGGGAGCGGATGCGCTTTTCGACCTGCAGCAGATCGATTTCGGACTCGATCAGCGCCATCAGGTGCTCGATGCGATCGCGCACGCGATCCATCTCCAAAAGCTCCTGCTTGTCGCCGATCTTGAGCGACAGGTGGGCGCAAATGGTGTCCACCAACCGGCTCGGATCCTCGATGCCGGAAAGCGAATTGAGCACCTCGTTGGGCACCTTCTTGGAGAGCTTGACGTACTGCTCGAACTGATTGAGCAGCACGCGCACCAGCGCTTCCTGCTCGCGCGAGGTCAAGGGCTCGCTTTCCCGCGGCGTCAAATGGGCCTGGGTGTAGCCCGCCTCGTTCTCTTCGATATCGACCACGTCGGCGCGGAAACTGCCTTCGATCAGCACCTTGACGGTGCCGTCGGGCAGTTTCAAAAGCTGCATGATGTCGGCGACGGTACCCATGCGGTACAGGTCGTCGTTATCGGGCTCGTCCTGGGAGGCTTCGCGCTGGGCCACCAGCAGGACGCGCTTGTCCGCTTCCATGGCTGCTTCCAGCGCATGGATGGATTTTTCCCGCCCCACAAACAGCGGAATCACCATTTGCGGGTATACCACCACGTCGCGCAGCGGCAACATGGGTAAACACTGTGTCTGATCGGCGTTCTGCTGCATCGCAGACGTTCCTCAAATCGGATAGGCGCTCGATAAAGCGTTACCACTTCAAAGCGCCCAACAATGTGGAAGACGCGGCCTGGTAACGTCAGCCGCTGGCTCGCTGAGTGATCCGGGTTCGGCCCGGCGCGGCGCACTGGTAAAGCGCCACGCGATCGGCGCTGGGTCAACCTTCGGTCAAGAACCTTGCGTCGGCGACCTTTCTACAACAACAAGGGGTCGCATAGGCGACCCCTTGACGGTGGTGCAAGCAGATCCTGGATCGAACGCGGGGCGATTAGCCGTCGGTTCCGTCAACGCGCTTCTCTTGCTGATTGGTGTAGATCAAAAGCGGTTGGCTTTCGCCCTCGATGACCGATTTGTCGATCACTACCTTGCTGACGTCCTCGAGCGAGGGAATCTCGTACATGGTGTCGAGCAGTACCGATTCGAGAATCGAGCGCAGGCCCCGCGCGCCGGTCTTGCGCTCCATGGCCTTGGCGGCCACGGCGCGAAGCGCCTCTTCGCGAAACTCAAGCGTCACATCTTCCATTTCGAAGAGCTTGGCGTACTGCTTGACCAGCGAGTTCTTCGGCTCGGTCAGAATCTGAATCAGCGCGTCTTCGTTAAGCTCGGTGAGCGTTGCGATGACCGGTAGACGCCCGACGAACTCGGGAATCAAACCAAACTTGACCAGATCGTCCGGCTCGACAGCGGCCAAAAGCTCGCCCACGCCCTTGGACGCTTCCTTGCTCTTCACGCTGGCGTTGAAGCCAATACCGCCCTTTTCGGAGCGGTCGCGAATGACCTTGTCGAGGCCGGCAAAGGCGCCACCTACGATGAAGAGCATATTCGCCGTGTTGACCTGCACGAACTCCTGCTGCGGATGCTTGCGCCCGCCCTGGGGCGGAACCGACGCGGTCGTGCCTTCGATCAACTTCAAAAGCGCCTGCTGCACGCCTTCGCCGGACACGTCGCGAGTGATCGAGGGATTGTCCGACTTGCGCGAGATCTTGTCGATCTCATCGATGTAGACGATACCGCGTTCGGCTTTCTCGACGTCGTAATCACACTTTTGCAAAAGCTTTTGAATAATGTTTTCGACATCTTCACCCACGTAGCCCGCTTCGGTCAGCGTGGTGGCATCGGCAATCGTGAACGGCACGTTCAAAAGCCGCGCCATGGTTTCGGCCAAAAGCGTCTTGCCGCTACCGGTCGGGCCGATCAGCAGGATGTTGGACTTGCCAAGCTCCACATCGCTTTCGCGCACGTCGGTCTTCAACCGCTTATAGTGATTGTACACCGCAACGGAAAGCACCATTTTCGCGCGGTCTTGCCCAATGACGTAGTCATCCAGGGTGTAACGAATTTCGCGAGGTGTAGGCAGACGCTCTTCGTCGCTCTCGGCATCGGCTTCGAGAACTTCCTCGCGAATGATGTCGTTACACAGATCGACACACTCATCGCAGATATATACGGACGGGCCAGCAATCAGCTTACGAACTTCGTTTTGATTCTTGCCACAAAACGAGCAGTAAAGCAGTTTGCCACCTTCGTCCTTGCCTTTGCCGTCGGCCATTGGCGTACCCCTATCACTGCGGCGGCTTTCGCCGCCGGAAAAGCTCGTTGGAAAAGCGGAAATCCGTTTACGCTATCAGGATGCAGGCCGCTTATCCAGCACTGCGTCAATCAGGCCATACTCTTGAGCCTGGTTGGCGCTCATGAAGTTGTCGCGGTCGGTATCGCGGGCGACTTTCTCGATATCCTGGCCCGTGTGATGGGCAAGAATGTGGTTGAGTTTTTCGCGAATACCCAAAATTTCCCGCGTGTGGATCTCGATGTCAGAGGCCTGCCCCTGATAGCCGCCCAGCGGCTGGTGGATCATGACGCGTGAGTTGGGCAGACAGTAACGCTTGCCCGCGGCACCTGCGGTCAAAAGTAGCGCGCCCATGCTGGCGGCCTGACCGATACACACGGTCGACACGTCCGGTTTGATGAACTGCATGGTGTCGTAAATCGACATTCCTGCAGTGACCGAGCCACCCGGCGAGTTGATATACAGGTGGATGTCTTTATCCGGGTTTTCCGACTCGAGAAAGAGCATCTGCGCCACGACCAGGTTGGCCATATAGTCTTCGACCGGGCCAACGAGAAAAATGACGCGCTCTTTCAAAAGCCGTGAATAAATATCGTAAGCTCGTTCCCCTTTGGCGCTTTGCTCAACCACCATGGGCACTAAACCGCCGGCGTTTTGAATATCAAACTCACTCATACGGGTGATTCCTTGCGTCCGGTAAGGGAGAGGCGCACCGGAGGGAGTGCGCCACGAGATCATTCAGGATCAAGGTCAGGCGTTGGACTCTTCGCTCTCTTCCTCGCCCTGCTCCGCCTGCTGCTGAGCCGCGGCCAGCGCCTGCTGGTAGCTCATTTCGACATCCTTGACGTTTGCCTGCTCAAGAAGTTTGTCGACCGCTTTCTCTTCGAGAATAGCGGATTTGACCTGCGTTTTGAGCTCGTTGTTACCCATGTAGTACTCGACCACTTCAGAGGGGTCCTGGTACTGCTCGGCCAACTCCTCGACTTTCGCCTTGATTTCGTCGTCAGAGGCGTCAAGTTCGTTGGCCTTGATGACTTCGGCAAGCAGCAGGCCGACCTGAACGCGCCCCTTGGCCTGGTCGGCGAACAATTCGTTCGGCAGCTGGCTGACGTCGAAGTCTTCGCCGAGGCCGAACTGCTGAGCGGCCTGACGCTTCATACCGTCGGTTTCCTGCTGCACCAGCGCACTGGGAACGGAAATGTCGTTGGCGTTTTTAAGCGCGTCTAGCACCTGCTGCTTGACGCGGTTATCAACCGCCTGGGACGCTTCGCGGGTCATGTTCTTCTTGATTTCGGCGCGGAATTTGGACTCGTCGCCATCTTCGACACCGAAACGCTCGAAGAACGCGGAATCGACCGCCGGAAGTTCCTGGGCGCTGACCTTATGAACCGTGACCTTGAAGGACGCTTGCTGACCGGCCAGATGTTCGGCCTGGTAATCTTCCGGGAAGGTGACGTTGAGCGTCTTCTCTTCACCCGCCTTGGCGCCGATCAGCTGCTCTTCGAAGCCCGGAATGAAGCTGTTGGAGCCGATGACCAGCGAATGGTTCTCGGCGCTGCCGCCTTCGAACGGCTCGTCGCCCAGGTAGCCCTGAAAATCGATGGTGACCTGGTCGCCGTCTGCCGCGGCCTTGTCCACTTCCTGCCACTCGGCATTTTGCTTGCGCAGGGTTTCGATCATCTCGTCGACGTCGCTTTCGCTGACTTCAACGACCGGGCGCTCCACCTCGGTACCCTCGATCGAGTTCAGCTCGACCTGCGGGTACACTTCCATGACCGCCACGAATTCGAAATCCTTACCCGCTTCGTTGACCTTCGGCTCGATCTGCGGGTAGCCGGCGGGGTTCAAACCCTCGTCGGTAATGGCGCGGACGTAGCGCTCGCGCATGACTTCGCCCACCACTTCGCTGCGAACGCTGTCGCCATAGCGCTGACGCACGACGTCCATCGGAACCCGGCCCTGGCGGAAACCGTTCAAGCGAACGTTTTTCGCGGTGTCTTTCAAGCGAGCGCTGACGGCCTCGTCGATGTCCGCCGCCGGTACCTGGATGGTGATGCGACGTTCGATGGGGGAGGTCGTCTCGACAGAAACTTGCATGAATTGTCCTCTAGCGGCTGGGCGTTGTAGTGAATATGTATCGATAGTTAAAGGGGCGATTTTAAGAACCCCGGCGCGAACTGGCAAGCGCCGGGGTGCCCACCATGTTCGCAAGATGGGGGCGTACTGCGTAATTACAAGGGAGTTTCAGTGAAATTCCGCGCTCCCTTTTCAGTCAGACGGTTTTCGCTGCCAGCCAAGACTGACGGCAAACAGTAAAAGTCCACAGGTGGCGGCGTGGGAGATGAACTGCTGCCAGCTTAGCCAGTCGGTCATCAGCAGATGCCACACTCCCATAGCGGCGGTGCCAAGACCCAGCGACAACACCAGCCGTTTCAACAGCGACGGCAGGCGCTTGCGCTCCTCTTTGGAAAGCATGCGCCAGTTGGCAATCGCCGCGCCGGCCACCAAAACGATGGCGACCAGCAGTAGGGTCAAACGCGTATCGAAACCGCCGGCCACGTAGCGTGGCATCACCGACAACATGAGCACGCACAGGCCGATCGCTACCCCTACCCGTTCACAGCGTCCCGGCTGCATCAGGCGACCTTGAGCGACTGCTCGTCGATCCAGGCCTCGACCCAGGGGAGCGCGGCGTCGTCCGCCATGAAGGTCTCCATGGCGTCCACTTCCAGACGCTCGCCCAGGCGTTTTGCGCCCAGATCCTCGAGCAGCGCGTCAAGCGCCCGGCCGGCACCGCAGAAGGTATCGTCATAGGAGCTATCGCCAAGCGCGATGAGCCCGTAATTGAGCTCTGTTAGCGCCGGGCTTTGATCCTTGAGCTGGCGTACGAAGGGAACGAAGTTACCCGGAAAATCGCCGCTGCCGGTAGTGGAGACGCAAAAAAGCGCCAGCGCCTGCTCCTTGACGTCCTCAACGACCGGCTGCTCCTTGATGGCGACCGTATACCCGGCGGCTTCGAACAGCGGCTTGACCTGCTCGGCCACATCGAGCGCCCCGCCGTACATGGTACCCACCAGAATATTGAGCTGAGGCATTGATGAACTCCTCGGTAAGCAATTCTTGAAAAACGTTCTCGATAAACGTTCTTATAAACGATGAAAGCACGGGGCGGACAGTATCCGACCTATACCCGATGAATTTGCTCGGATATTAACACGACTTGACCGCAAAACGCATTTCGGGCGCGTTGGCGCCCGCCCGCTGACGCAAGGCAGCGCACAAAAAAGGCGCCCCCGTTAAGAGGCGCCTGATACGGGCACGCGCGTCGCGCGCAACGACTCAGGTATGGACCTTCAAGCGTCGGTGAAGTGCTCGACTTGCTGCTTGAGCTTCTGGCCCGGGCGAAAGGTCACCACGCGGCGGGCGGAAATCGGGATCTCCTCGCCGGTTTTCGGGTTTCGACCCGGCCGTTCGCGCTTGTCGCGCAAATCGAAGTTGCCAAAACCGGAAAGCTTGACCTGCTCGTTTTCCCGCAGGCAGGCACGAATCTCTTCGAAAAACGTCTCTACCATGGCCTTGGCTTCGCGCTTGGACAGCGCAAGCTCAGTGTGTAGATGCTCGGCCAGCTCCGCTTTGGTCAACGCCCCCATATCGCTTCTCCTTGTCGCCCACCATTGCCAACGATGTTGCTTGCGACCGCTACGTGTCAGCCGCGAAGCTGCGCATTCAACGTGGCGTTTGCCTCGGCCACGATCGAATCCACCCGCTGATTGATTTCATCATCATTCAGCGTGCGCGATGGATGCTGCCAGGTCAAGCCCAGGGCGATACTCTTCTGCCCCGGTTCCACCCCTTTACCCGTGTAGACGTCGAAAAGCTTGAGATCCTCAAGATGATCGCCGGCCTCGCGGCTCACACAGTCGAGAAGCGCCTGCACCGGCGTTTGCGCATCGAGACTAAAGGCGAGATCGCGGCGCACTTCCGGATAGCGGGACAGCGGCGCGAAGGCGGGAATCACGCCTTCGCTCAGTGCATCGAGGCGCACCTCGAACAGTACCGCGTCGACTTTTAAACCAAGCTCCGCGCGCACTTTCGGGTGTAGCGTACCGATCCAGCCGGCGGGTTGATCGCCGTGGAACAGCTCGGCGCACTGGCCCGGATGTAGCGCCGGGTGCTCGCCGGGCTCGAAGCGCCAGGCGCTGTCGTCGCCCATCGCCAGAAGGCTTTCGAGATCGCCCTTGAGATCGAAGAAATCCACCGCGGTCTTGTCGCTACTCCACCCTTCGAGCTCGCGCGGCCCGCACGCAAGCGCGCCCAGCATCGGCGCTTGGGTGAGCGAATCGAGCTCGCCCTGGAAAACCAGCCCGGTTTCGAACAGGCGTACACGGTGCTGCTGGCGGTTCAGGTTGTGCGAAAGCGCGCGCACCAGCCCCGGGAAGAGGCTTGCGCGCATGACCGACAGATCCGCCGAGATCGGGTTGGCCAGCACCGGCGAAACCGCCTCGGGCAGCAGCGTCTTTTGCAGCTCCGGCGCAACGAAGCTGTAGGTGATCGCCTCCTGATAGCCGCGGGCGACCATCCGGTTCTTGAGCGCTGACTGGGTCAGCCGCGCCTCGTTGGCCGAGCGCAACGCCAAACGCGCCGCCGGGCGGCGTACCGGCAGGTTGTTGTAGCCGTGGATGCGGGCGATCTCTTCGATCAAATCCTCTTCGATGGCAATATCGAAACGCCAGCTCGGCACCGCGACCTGCCACTCGCCGTCGGCATACGAGCTTGTAAGCCCGAGACGGTCGAGAATATCGCTGACCTCGTCAACCGCGAGCTCCTTGGAGAGCGCTTGACCAAGGCGCGTCTCACGCAGCGTGATACGGCGCGCCTTGGGTAGATCCACCTCGTTTTGCGTTTCACACACGGGCCCCGCCTGACCGCCACAAATATCAATCAAAAGACGGGTAGCCCGCTCGATCGCCTGAACGGTCAACGACGGGTCGACACCGCGCTCGAAACGGTGAGAGGCGTCGGTGTGCAGCCCGTAGGAGCGTGCCTGGCCGGCGACCGCCAGCTGGGTGAAGTAGGCGGCCTCGAGAAACAGCGTGCGCGTGGTGGCGCTGACGCCGGAGGACTCACCCCCCATGACGCCGGCCATGGCCAGCGGCCCAGAGGCGTCGGCGATCACCAGCGTATCCGGGCGCAGCGCGATGTCCTGACCGTCGAGCAGCGTCAGTCGCTCGCCCTCTTCTGCCATACGCACCTGAATACCCTCGCTCAGGTTATTCAGATCGAAGGCGTGAAGCGGCTGGCCGAGCTCGAGCATGACGTAGTTGGTGACGTCGACCGCCGGGTCGATGGTGCGCACGCCGCTACGGCGCAGGCGCTCGGCCATCCAGAGCGGCGTGGGCCGAGTCAGATCAATACCGTCGATCACCCGCGATACGTAGCGCGGGCACTGCTCACCGGCACTGACGCTGACCGGAAAGCGCTGCTCGATGCTCGGCGCCACCGGCTCACAGGCGGGCGCCTGGACCGGCAGACGGTTGAGCACACCGACTTCTCGGGCCATGCCCTTGACGCTCAGACAATCGCCCCGGTTAGGCGTCAGGTCCACTTCGATGGTCGCGTCATCGAGAATCAGGTAGGCACGCACGCTGTCGCCGATTGGAGCGTCTTCCGGCAGGACGAAAATACCCTCGGAGGTCTCTTCTTCGAGGCCAAGCTCCGAGGCGGAGCAAATCATGCCGAAGGACTCGACGCCGCGAAGCTTCGCTTTCTTGATCTTGAAGTCGCCGGGCAGCAACCCGCCGACCTGGGCGAAAGGCACACGCTGACCAACGGCCACGTTGCGTGCCCCGCACACCACCTGCACCTCACCGGTGCCGTCGTTGACGCGGCACACGTTGAGCTTGTCGGCGTCCGGATGCGGCTCCTTGGCGATGACTTCGGCGACTACCACGCCTTCAAAGGCGGGGGCCACGGGCTCGACGGCGTCGACTTCGAGGCCCGCCATGGTGATCTGGTCGGCAAGCGCCTGGGTGTCCAGCTGCGGCGATACCCATTCACGCAGCCACTGTTCTGAAAATTTCATGCTCGTTCCTGTGTCTGGCGGCGTGGTTAGGCAAACTGACGTAAAAAACGCAGATCGTTCTCAAAGAACAGTCGCAGGTCGTTGACGCCGTAGCGCAGCATCGCCAGGCGCTCGGCGCCCATGCCAAAGGCGAAACCGGTGTAGCGCTCGGTGTCGATGCCAGAGTGCTTGAACACTTCCGGATGCACCATGCCGCAGCCCATGACCTCGAGCCAGCCGCTGTGCGAGCAGACCCGACAGCCATCGCCGCTACACATTACGCACTGAATATCCACCTCGGCAGAGGGTTCGGTGAACGGAAAGTAGGAGGGACGAAAGCGCACCATCAGATCGTCACGCTCGAAAAACGCCTGCAGGAAGTCTTCGATAGTGCCCTTGAGATCGGCGAAGCTTACGCCCTCATCGACCAGCAGCCCCTCGACCTGATGAAACATCGGCGTGTGGGTGAGATCCGAGTCGCTGCGATAGACCCGCCCGGGGCAGACAATGCGAATCGGCGGCTCGCTCTCTTTCATCGTACGCACCTGCACCGGCGAGGTGTGGGTACGCAGAAGGCGCGTGGCGTCAAAATAGAAGGTGTCCGCCATACCGCGGGCCGGATGGTGCGCGGGAATATTGAGCGCTTCGAAGTTGTGGTAGTCGTCCTCGATCTCAGGCCCCACCGCTACGTCATAGCCGATACGGGTAAACAGGCTCTCGATACGCTCGAGGGTACGCGTCACCGGATGCAGTCCACCCGGCGCGTGGGCGCGCCCCGGCAGCGTCACGTCGATCTTCTCTGCCGCCAGGCGCGCGTTGAGCGCTTCGCTTTCCAGCGCCTCACGCTTGGCGTCGATTTCCCCAGCTAACGTCTGTTTCGCCTGGTTAATCCGCTCGCCCGCCGCCGGGCGCTCCTCGGCGCTGAGCTTACCGAGCCCCTTCAACAGCGCGGTGACCTCGCCCTTCTTGCCCAGGTAGCGAACTCGTAATTCGTCCAGTTCAGCGACGCTCTGCGCGGCCTTGATCGCGTCGCGCGCCTCTGATACCAGCGTAGGCAGGTGGTCCATCCATTAAACTCCGAATTAAGCGGTTTTCATCCAATAAGGCGTCGCCAGAACGGGACCTTATTGGATGAATTTTCAATAGCCAGGGTTTCAATAGCAATGATTTTTCGATGGCAAAAAAAACAGGGGAAGAGCGGCTGCTCTTCCCCTGCATGGGTCATCGGGACATGACCCTGGTTTCAAGCCAAAGCGGGCCTAAAACCTTATTGGGCAGCCTTGGCTTTTTCCACGATGGCAGCGAACGCTGCTTTCTCGTGAACCGCCAGATCCGCCAGTACCTTACGGTCGATTTCGATGCCGGCTTTCTTCAAGCCGCCAACGAAACGGCTGTAAGACATGCCGTTAATGCGGGCACCGGCGTTGATACGCTGGATCCACAGGGCACGGAACTGACGCTTACGGTTACGACGGTCGCGGTACGCGTACTGGCCGGCCTTGATGACGGCCTGCTTGGCAACGCGGAAAACGCGCGAACGAGCACCGTAGTAGCCTTTAGCCTGCTTCAGTACTTTCTTATGACGACGACGGGCGACAACGCCACGCTTGACTCGAGTCATGACACACTCCTGACTTTAAAAAAATTCGAAAACGACTTACAGATTCGGCAGCATGCGCTGGATCAGCGGCTTGTCTGCTGCGTGAATCTGCTTCATACCGCGAAGCTGACGCTTACGCTTGGTCGATTTCTTGGTCAGGATGTGGCTACGGAAAGACTGCTTGTGCTTGAAGCCGTTAGCCGTCTTCTTGAAGCGCTTGGCAGCGCCGCTGTTGCTTTTGATTTTCGGCATGAGAATAACTCCGCTCGATGTTTTTTAGAAAACCCAGGGCCGGTCAGCGCCAAGCGCTGACCCGTTAAATTCGCCGTTGGATCACTTCTTTTTGGGGGCAAGAATCATGATCATCTGGCGGCCTTCCATTTTCGGGAAGGATTCCACCGAACCGATCTCTTCGAGGTCTGCCGCGATCCGTTCCATCAGCTTGCGGCCGATGTCCTGGTGCGCCATTTCGCGACCACGAAAACGCAAAGTGACCTTGCCCTTGTCACCACCTTCGAGAAAGCGAATCAGGTTTTTGAGCTTCACCTGGTAATCGCCTTCGTCAGTGCCGGGCCGGAATTTGACTTCCTTGACCTGGATTTGCTTTTGCTTTTTCTTTTGAGCCGCTTTTTGCTTTTTCGACTCAAAAACGAACTTGCCGTAATCCATGATCTTGCAGACGATAGGATCGGCATTTGAAATTTGCACGAGGTCCAAACCGGCAGCTTCAGCACGTTCCAACGCTTCGGTAGTGGGCACAACGCCCAGCTGCTCACCTTCAGCGTCGATCAAACGGACTTCTTCTTCGGTAATACGCTCGTTCATTGGTGGGCGCTTGTCTGCAGGACGCCCGCGCGGGTTGCTTCGCTTGATTGCTCTGTCTCCTTAGGCAATTGACGATGTCGCCAGGGCTGCTCTCTCGGCGCTTGCGCGTTCGATGAAGTCATCGACGGTCATGGTGCCGAGGTTTTCGCCGCTGCGAGTTCGCACGGCCACTGAGTCAGCTTCGACTTCCTTATCTCCGACCACAAGGAGATAGGGAATTTTCTGTAACGTATGCTCACGGATTTTAAAGCCGATCTTCTCGTTCCTCAAGTCTGCCTTGACGCGAAGACCGCTTTTTTGCAAGCGTTTCTCCAATTCCAGCGCGTAATCACGCTGCGAATCGGTGATATTCATGATGACCATTTGCTCGGGTGCCAGCCATAATGGCATAGCCCCGGCGTAATGTTCAATCAGGATGCCGATGAAGCGCTCCATGGAGCCGACGATCGCCCGGTGCAGCATGACCGGCGCCTTGCGCTCGCCCTCTTCGGTCACGTACTGCGCGCCCAAACGCTCGGGCATCATGAAGTCGACCTGCATGGTGCCGACCTGCCACTCACGACCCAGGCAGTCCTTCATGTGATACTCGATCTTGGGGCCGTAGAACGCGCCTTCGCCGGGAAGTTCCTGCCACTCGACGTCACAGGCCTTGAGCGCACCGCGCAGAGCGTCTTCGGCGCGGTCCCACACCTCGTCGCTGCCGATGCGCTTTTCCGGGCGCAGCGCGATCTTGATCGCGATGTCCTCGAAGCCAAAGTCCTGGTACACCTTCAGCGCCTGGCGATGGAAACTCGTGACTTCCGGCTCGACCTGAGCCTCGGTGCAGAAGACGTGGCCATCGTCCTGGGTAAAGGCGCGCACGCGCATGATACCGTGCAGCGCGCCGGACGGCTCGTTGCGGTGGCAGCCGCCGAACTCGCCAAAGCGTACCGGAAGCTCGCGGTAGCTTCTAAGCCCGGAGTTGAACACCTGGACGTGGCCCGGGCAGTTCATCGGCTTGAGCGCGTACTCGTGCTTCTCCGATTCGGTGAAGAACATGCCGTCGGCGTAGTTGTCCCAGTGGCCGGACTTCTTCCACAGCGACACGTCCATGACCTGCGGACAGCGGATTTCCTGGTAGCCGCCCTCTTTATAGACGCCGCGCATGTACTGCTCGACCTGCTGCCACAGCGCCCAGCCGTTGGGATGCCAGAACACCATGCCCGGCGCCTCTTCCTGCATGTGGAAGAGATCGAGCTTGCGCGCCAGCTTACGGTGGTCGCGCTTTTCCGCCTCTTCCAGGCGCTTCAGGTAGGCCTTGAGCTGCTTTTTGTCGCCCCAAGCCGTACCGTAGATGCGCGTGAGCATGGCGTTGGAGGCGTCTGCGCGCCAGTAGGCGCCGGCCAGCTTAGTCAGTTTGAACGCTTTAAGATGACGCGTGTTGGGCACGTGCGGGCCCCGGCACATGTCCGTGTACTCTTCGTGGTGGTACAGGCGGATAGCCGCGCCGTCCGGGATCTCGCGCACGATCTCCTGCTTGTAGGGCTCGTCGCGGGCAACGAAGGTTTCCAGCGCCTGGTCGCGGTCGACGTATTCGCGGACCACGTCGTATTCGGTGTCGATCAGCGCCTGCATGCGTTTTTCGATCGCTTCCAGATCATCCGGCGTGACCGAGCGGCCAAAATCGATATCGTAATAGAAGCCGTTTTCGATCACCGGGCCGATCGCCATTTTGGCGTCCGGGTAGAGCTGCTTTACCGCATGCCCAATCAGGTGCGCGCTGGAGTGGCGAATGATGTCGATGCCTTCCGGGTCGCGGGCGGTAATGATCGCGACCTCGGCGTCGTGCTCGATTACATCGGCCGCATCGACCAGCACACCGTCGATCTTTCCGGCCACGCACGCCTTGGCCAAACCAGGGCCAATGGACTCGGCGAGAGCCATGATGGAAAGCGGTTCGTCAAACGTACGTTGGCTGCCGTCGGGCAGTGTCACTATGGGCATTCGGGTGTTCCTTGAGCGCAGTGGTGATCCATACCAGGGATCACATATCGCTATCAATGGCTTGAGGGTTCGTTTCAAACGCAAAAGCGCCTGCCCATTGATGAGCAGGCGCGTAGCCTAGCAGACTTTCAGGCGGCGAGACACCGGCGCCAAAGTACGCTAGAACGCCCAGTCGTCATCTTCAGTGGCGACCGCCTTGCCGATCACGTAGGACGAACCGGAGCCGGAGAAGAAGTCGTGGTTTTCATCGGCACTTGGCGAAAGCGCGGCCATGATGGTCGGGTCCACGTCGGTCACGCTGCTCGGAAAGAGCGGCTCGAAGCCCAGGTTCATCAGCGCCTTGTTGGCGTTGTAGTGCAAAAACTTCTTCACGTCCTCGGTCAGGCCGACCGCGTCGTAAAGCGACTCGGTGTAGCGCACCTCGTTGTCGTAAAGCTCCAAAAGCAGCTCGTAGGCGTAATCCTTGACCGCCTGCTGGCGCTCCGGGGTGGCCTCGGCGAGCGCCTGCTGGAACTTGTAGCCGATGTAGTAGCCGTGCACCGCCTCATCGCGAATGATCAGGCGGATCAAATCCGCCGTGTTGGTGAGCTTGGCGTGGCTCGACCAGTACATGGGCAGGTAGAAGCCGGAGTAGAACAGAAACGACTCCAGAAAAACGCTGGCCACCTTGCGCATCAAGGGATCGTCTGCGCGGTAGCGCTCGAGAATCAGCTCGGATTTCGCCTGGAGCATCGGGTTCTCTTCGCTCCAGCGAAACGCGTCGTCGACGTCGCGCGTGGTACAAAGCGTCGAGAAGATCGAGCTGTAGGAGCGCGCGTGCACCGACTCCATGAAGGCGATGTTGGTGTACACCGCTTCTTCGTGGGGCGTGCGCGCATCCTCCATCAGCGTTGGCGCGCCGATGCTGCCCTGGATGGTGTCCAGAAGCGTCAAGCCCGTGAACACACGGATGGTCAGCTGCTTTTCCTGCTGAGTCAGCGTGTTCCAGGACTGGATATCGTTGGACAGCGGCACTTTTTCCGGCAGCCAGAAGTTGCTCGTCAGACGGTTCCAGACCTCCAGGTCCTTGTCGTCCTGCAGCCGGTTCCAGTTAACGGCGTCGACCCGTGATAGACGTTGCATGGTGTTCATTGAGTGGTCTCTTTCGTTACGTGGTTACAGCGTGCAGGAAACACAGCCTTCGACTTCGGTGCCTTCCAGCGCGCTTTGACGCAGACGAATGTAGTAAAGCGTTTTGATGCCCTTGCGCCACGCGTGGATCTGCGCCTTGTTGATATCGCGCGTGGTGGCGGTATCCGGGAAAAACAGCGTCAGCGACAAGCCCTGATCGACGTGTTTGGACGCCTCGGCGTAGGTGTCGATGATCTTCTCGGGGCCGATCTCGTAGGCATCCTGGAAGTAGTCGAAGTTCTCTTCGTTCAAGAACGGCGCCGGGTAGTAAACGCGGCCAAGCTTGCCTTCCTTGCGAATCTCGATCTTCGCCGCTACCGGGTGAATGCTCGAGGTGGAGTGGTTGATGTACGAGATCGAACCGGTCGGCGGTACGGCCTGCAGGTTACGGTTGTAAAGGCCGTGCGCCATGACCGACGTCTTCAACTGCTCCCAGTCACCCTGAGTCGGAAGCGCGATGCCGCTGCGCTCGAACAACTCGCGCACCTTCTCGGTCTTCGGTAGCCACGCCTCGTCAGTGTACTTGTCGAAGAACGTGCCCGAGGCGTAGGTGGAGTCGGCAAAGCCTGCAAAGGTATCACCGTGCTCGATCGCCAACTGATTCGACGCACGAATGGCGTGAAACGCCACGCAGTAGAAGTAGAGATTGGTGAAATCCAGCCCCTCTTCCGAGCCATAGTAGATGTGCTCGCGAGCCAAAAAGCCGTGCAGGTTCATCTGACCCAAACCGATGGCGCGCGACTTGGCGTTGCCTTCGGCGATCGAGGGCACGCTTTTGAGGTTGCTCATCTCGGAGACGGCGGTCAGGCCACGAATGGCGATGTCCACGCTGGTGCCGATATCGCCGGAGTCCATGACCTTGGCAATGTTCATCGAGCCCAGGTTGCAGGAGATGTCCTGACCGATCTTGCTGTAGTTCAGGCTTTCATCGTACTCGGTCGGCGTGTTGACCTGCAGAATCTCCGAGCACAGATTGCTCATGTTGATGCGCCCGGCGATCGGGTTGGCCCGGTTCACCGTGTCTTCGAACATGATGTAGGGGTAGCCGGACTCGAACTGCAGCTCCGCCAGCGTCTGGAAGAAGGCGCGTGCGTTGATCTTCTGCTTGCGAATGCGCGCATCTGCCACCATCTCGTGGTAGTGCTCGCTGACGCTGATATCGCCAAACGGCTTGCTGTAGACCCGCTCCACGTCGTAGGGCGAGAACAGATACATGTCGTCGTTACGCTTGGCAAGCTCAAAGGTGATATCCGGAATGGTCACCCCGAGCGAGAGCGTCTTGATACGAATCTTCTCGTCGGCGTTTTCGCGCTTGGTATCCAGAAAGCGCAGGATGTCCGGGTGGTGGGCGTTCAAGTAGACCGCACCCGCGCCCTGGCGCGCGCCGAGCTGGTTGGCGTAGGAGAAGGCGTCTTCCAGCAGCTTCATGATGGGAATGATGCCGGAGGACTGGTTCTCGATGCGCTTGATCGGTGCGCCGGACTCGCGAATGTTGCTCAGCAAGAACGCCACGCCGCCGCCGCGCTTGGAGAGCTGCAGCGCCGAGTTGATGGAACGGCCGATCGACTCCATGTTGTCTTCGATACGCAGCAAAAAGCACGACACCAGCTCGCCGCGCTGCTGCTTACCGCAGTTCAAAAACGTTGGCGTAGCCGGCTGGAAGCGCCCGCTGATGATCTCGTCGACCAGCGATTTGGCAAGCGCCTCGTCACCGCGGGCAAGCGTGAGTGCCACCATGCATACGCGGTCTTCGTAGCGCTCGAGATAGCGTTTGCCATCGAAGGTTTTCAGCGTATAGCTGGTGTAGTACTTGAACGCGCCCAGAAAGCTTGGGAAACGAAACTTGTAGGCGTAGGCCTGCTCGAACAGCGCCTTGACGAAAGTCGGCGCGTACTGGCCAAGCACCTCGGCTTCGTAGTAGCCCTCTTCCACCAGGTAGTCGAGCTTCTCTTCCAGCGAGTGGAAAAAAACCGTGTTTTGATTGACGTGCTGCAGAAAGTACTGGCGCGCCGCTTCACGGTCCTTGTCGAGCTGAAGCTCGCCATTGGCACCGTAAAGATTCAGCATCGCGTTCAGCGCGTGATAGTCCAGCGTACGCGTCTGGCTCGCTTCTGCCGCCGGTTTTTTCGTTTCAGGCACGTTGGTAGTGGCTACGTTTGTCGTTTCCAAAACTCTTCTACTCCTTTGCGAACCCTGGCGACGTCATCGTCAGTGCCCAAAAGCTCAAATCGATAAAGCAGCGGCACCTGGCACTTCTGGGCGACGATACGCCCCGCCAGCCCGTAAGCCTCGCCAAAATTGGTATTGCCAGCGGCAATGACGCCTCGGATGAGGCGCCGGTTGTGCTCATCGTTCAAAAAGCGGATCACCGGGCCCGGCACCGCCCCTTTAGTGCCGCCCCCACCATACGTCGGGGTAATGAGCACGTAAGGGGCGTCGATATGAGGAACCGGGTCGTTGCGGTTGATCGGCAGCCGGTGCGCCGCCAACCCCAGCTTTTCCACGAAACGATGGGTGTTGCCTGACCGGGTGGAAAAATACACCAGCGTGCCAACCAACGGTGCGTGAGCGTCCGTCAGCATGGCACGAAATTAAGCCAGTGCCTGAATACGATCCGGACGAAAGCCCGACCAGTGATCGTCACCGGCCACGACGACGGGCAGCTGGCGATAACCCAGCGCCTCGACTTCCTGCTGGGCGCCGTCTTCAGCGGTGATATCTATCACGGTGTACTCGATTCCCTGCTTGTCCATCGCGCGGTAAGTGGCGGTGCACTGAACGCAGGCGGGCTTGCTGTAAATCTGGATGGCCATGGCTATTTTTTCCTTTTCATAGCGGCGTTTTTGGGCTAGAGCACCGGTTGTGCCCGACCCCCTCTAAACAGACTACGCATACTATATATAGACCACTGCAAAATCAATTCAAGCATATATGGTATTTTTTAATCCACAGGTTATTGACAAAGTGTACCCAGCGCAGCGGCGCGGCTCAGCCAAAAAGGGCTTTGAAAAAAAGCGAACTGCAAGCGCGATATCCATCGATTAAAGCCGTTTTGAGCGACGTTAATGACCGGGTTTTGAAAGGTTATCCACCTCAGTTTTGACGTCAAAAAAACACGCTTCCAGCAAAATCGAGCCGTGTGAAAACGCAAGAATGTGCGTGGTGGCATGTCGGGATGAATGCCGACAATGAATACCCAGGCCCTACGGCGATGGAGAAGGCAGCGAGGCGGCGAAAGAGCCGCGATGAAAAACAGCGTATGCGTCAAGCGCGCAGCAAAAAGCCCGGCCGGAGCCGGGCTTTCGACAAGGCGCTCAAAGCGCCTTGCTGATCGGTCAACGTCTTAGGCAATAGCGGCCTGGTAGCGACGCTCGACTTCATCCCAGTTGACGACTTCGAAGAAGGCGGCAATGTAGTCCGGGCGCTTGTTCTGATACTTCAGGTAGTAGGCGTGTTCCCACACGTCGAGACCCAGAATCGGCGTGTTGCCGTCCATCAGCGGGCTGTTCTGGTTCAGCGTGTTCTCGACGACCAGCTTTTTCTGCGGCGTCACGGAGAGCCACGCCCAACCGCTGCCAAAACGGCCGGTCGCGGCCTTTTTGAACTCTTCCTTGAAGGTGTCGAAGCCACCCAGTTCGCTGTCGATCGCCTTGGCAACGTCACCCTTGGGCTGACCGCCGCCGTTGGTCGACATCATTTGCCAGAACATGGAGTGATTGACGTGACCGCCGCCGTTGTTGATCACGGCCTGACGCTTCTCTTCCGGCACGCGGTCCAGGTTGGACACCAGCTCTTCGATCGACAGATCTTCAAGGCCAGTGCCTTCGAGCGTGCTGTTCAGGTTGGTCACGTAGGTGTTGTGGTGACGCGAATGGTGAATTTCCATCGTCATCGCGTCGATGTTCGGCTCGAGTGCGTCGTAGGCATACGGCAGTTCGGGTAGTGTATGTGCCATGTCATCATCTCCTTGAGTGACTTTTGATGTTCATCGAATAGGTGCGGTCACGCCCTACTCTTTTCAACCGCTTGGGCGGAATTTTCCTCGAAACGCAAACGTGCATTGGCGCTGCGCGCCCTAGCACTCTAGCTAACAATCAGCGCTTTATCTAATAGGCGCGCAATAAAAAGCCGGCTGCCCGGCAGCCGGCTTTCGATCATCCGCCAACAGGCGGAAAAACGTCAAGACGTGATCAGAGCTTGCTCTCGAGCTCTGGCAGAAGCTCGAACAGATCCCCCACCAGGCCGTAGTCCGCCACCTGGAAGATCGGCGCTTCCTCGTCCTTGTTGATCGCCACGATCACCTTCGAGTCCTTCATCCCCGCCAGGTGCTGGATGGCGCCGCTGATGCCCACCGCGATGTACAGATCCGGCGCGACGATCTTGCCCGTCTGACCCACCTGCATGTCGTTGGGCACAAAGCCCGCGTCCACCGCCGCCCGGGAGGCGCCGACCGCCGCACCGAGCTTGTCGGCGATGCCGTCGAGCAGTCTGAAGTTCTCGCCGTTGCCCATGCCACGGCCCCCGGAGATCACGACCTTCGCGCCCCCCAGCTCCGGGCGGTCGGACTGCGCGAGCTCCTCACCGACGAACTGCGACTGGTCGTTCTCGACCACGGTGTCGAGGGCCTCGATGGCGGCCGCGTTGTCGCGGCCCACGGCATCGAACGCCGTGGTGCGCACGGTCATGACCTTGAGCGTGTCGTCGCTTTTCACCGTGGCGATGGCGTTGCCGGCGTAGATCGGACGCTTGAAGGTGTCCGGGCCGTCAACCGCGACGATTTCGGAAAGCTGGCTGACGTCCTTGAGCGCGGCGACCCGCGGCAGCACGTTCTTGCCCGTGGTCGAGGCGCTGGTGAGAATATGGCTGTAGTCGTCGGCCAGCGACACCACCAGCGCACCCAGCGGCTCGGCGAGCTGGTGGGCGTAGACGGCGTTATCCGCCAGGCGAACCCGGGTGACGCCGTCGAGTTTCGCGGCGGCCTCCGCCGCGGCCTGGACGCCGTCGCCGGCGACCAGCACATCGATATCGCCGCCGATCTCGCGGGCGGCGGCCACCACGTGGGCGGTGGCGTCAAGCAGATGGCCGTCGTGAAGATCGGCCAGTACCAGAATGCTCATGGAGTGTACTCCCTGGAATAACGGTGAAAGAGGCAAGCGGAAGGTGGGGGGATCAAAGCACCTTCGCTTCGTTCCTGAGCTTGTCGACCAGCTCGTCGACCGAGGCCACTTTTACCCCGCCCTTGCGCTCGGCCGGCGTTTCGACCTTCACCAGGCTCACTTTCGAGGCCACCTCGATGCCGTAGTCCGCCGGCGTTTTGACGTCCATCGGCTTCTTCTTGGCTTTCATGATGTCGGGAAGCTTGGCGTAGCGCGGCTCGTTGAGGCGCAGATCGGTGGTGACGATCGCCGGAAGCGACAGTGACAGCGTCTGCAGGCCGCCGTCGATCTCGCGGGTGACGCTGACCCGGTCGCCGTCGACGGCAACCTTCGAGGCGAAGGTGGCCTGGGGCAGATTGGACAGTGCTGCGAGCATCTGCCCGGTCTGGTTGTTGTCGGTGTCGATCGCCTGCTTGCCGAGAATCACCAGCCCCGGCTGCTCCTGTTCGACCACCTTCGCCAGCAGCTTCGCCACTGCCAGCGACTCGACGCGCTCGTCGGTCTCGATCTGGATCGCCCGGTCGGCGCCCAGCGCCAGCGCGGTGCGCAGCTGCTCCTGGGCAGCTTTCGGGCCGATGCTCACGGCGACCACTTCCGTGGCCACGCCCTGCTCCTTCAGGCGCACCGCCTCTTCCACGGCGATCTCGCAGAAGGGGTTCATGGCCATCTTGACGTTGGTCAGATCCACGTCCGAATGATCGGCCTTGACGCGAATTTTCACGTTGTAGTCGATGACGCGTTTGACCGCGACTAGTACTTTCATGGTTTCCTCGCTTGGCTGATAAGAAGCCCGGGCGCTGGCGTGAGTAACTCGGCGGCCAGTGCGTTGTGGCGGTGGCTAATGCCGCCTGGCTCTAAAAAATGAAAAAGGCCTGCTCGATACGATATTCATTCAAGCGTTTGACAGACGAGTGTTCACATCAATGTGCCACAGCTTGTCTACGCCCGACAACGCCAGACCGTTAAAATGCCGTCTGACGCTAATATAGCGCTTTTGAAACGATAAATCCGGCGCTCCGACAAAGCCGAAACGCTGGTCAAGGCGCCACAAATGCCCGGCAGACCATCGTCGTGATGACCCAGGCCCGGTATTATGCCTATCATGGGGTATAACCAGAAGCAAACGACCGTTTAGTATTAAGTCCGTGTTTTTATAAGATACGGTACTAACGAGAATAAGGAGAGACCAGTGGAAAACGCAGAGCGCGATGTCATGGAGATGGACGTTGTCATCGTTGGTGCGGGGCCCTCTGGCCTGGCGGCGGCGTGTCGCCTGATGCAGCAAGCCAACGAAGCCGAGCAGGAGCTCAGCGTATGCGTCGTGGAGAAAGGCTCCGAAGTCGGCGCCCATATTCTATCCGGCGCGGTGTTGGAGCCGCGCGCGCTGAATGAGCTCTTCCCGGACTGGCAAGAGCGCGGCGCCCCGCTCAACACGCCGGCCACCCGCGACGACCTTTACCTGTTGAAGGATAGCGAGAACGCTCGCAAACTGCCCCACGCGCTGGTGCCGAAGAGCATGCACAACACCGGCGGCGACCAGACCCGCTACGTGATCAGCGCGGGCAATTTGTGTCGCTGGCTGGCCGAGCAGGCCGAAGCCCTGGGGGTCGAAATCTTTCCCGGCTTTGCCGCTCAGGACGTGATTATCGAAGATGGCGCGGTGCGCGGCATTCTCATCGGCGACATGGGCGTTGCCGCCGACGGCACGCCCAAGGATGGCCATATGCCGGGCATGGAGCTGCGGGCGAAATACACCCTCTTTGCCGAGGGCTCGCGCGGGCACCTGGGCAAGCGCCTGATCCGCGAGTTTTCCCTCGACGAAGGCCGCGACCCCCAGCACTACGGTATTGGCTTGAAGGAGCTTTGGGACGTGCCCGCCGAACAGCACGAGCCGGGGCTGGTAGTCCACGGCTCCGGCTGGCCGCTTCAAAATGACACCCACGGCGGCTGGTTTCTTTACCACGCCGAAAACCAGCAGGTCGTGGTCGGCTTGATCATGGACCTGGGTTACAAAAACCCGTGGCTCTCGCCCTTCGACGAATTCCAGCGCATGAAGCACCATCCGGTGCTACGCCAGTATCTGGAAGGCGGCAAACGCGTCGCCTACGGCGCGCGCGCCATTACCAAGGGTGGTTACAACTGCCTGCCGAAAATGACCTTCCCCGGTGGGCTTCTGATCGGCTGCGATGCCGGCACGCTGAACTTCGCCAAGATCAAGGGCATTCATACCGCGATGAAATCCGGGCTGGTGGCCGCCGAGAGCGTATTCGAGGCGATCAAGTCAAATGATGAAGGTGGTGCCGAGCTTTCAAGCTTCACCGCGAAGTGGGAGTCGAGCTGGGCCTATCAGGAGCTCAAGGAGAATGCGAGCTTTGGCCCGGCGATGCACAAGTACGGTAACGTCGGCGGCGGCGCGTTCAATTTCGTCAACCAGCTCGTTGGCAACAAGCTGCCGACGCTTCATGACACCACCACCGACCACGGCGCTTTAAAGCCCGCCGATGAGTTCGAGAAGATCGATTACCCCAAACCGGATGGCAAACTCTCTTTCGACAAGCCCTCCTCGGTGTTTCTCTCCAACACCAACCATGAAGAGGACCAGCCCTGTCACTTGAAACTCGAGGATCCGTCGATTCCCATCGAGCACAACCTGCCCAAATACGCCGAACCGGCGCAGCGCTACTGCCCGGCCGGGGTGTACGAGGTGGTGGAGGACGATCAGGGCAAACCGCGCTTTCAGATCAACTTCCAGAACTGCGTGCACTGCAAGACCTGCGACATCAAGGACCCGGCCCAGAACATTACCTGGGTGGCACCAGAAGGCGGCGGCGGGCCGAACTACCCCAACATGTAGCACCTTTGCATGTATCAGCTCGGCCTCACGAGGCCGAGCCTTCTCAAACCGCCAGGCCCGCCGATCAGGCGGGCCTGGCGGTTTCCAGCAGCGTAATCGGCGCGCGCCGGGCAATCAGCCGGCGCCGCCCGGCCTGCGTAAAGCGCACGTCGATCACCGGATCCTGAGGATTGCCCTCCACCGCGGCGACCTCCCCTTCGCCAAATACCTCGTGCATCAACCGCTGCCCCGGATAGAACTCGCCCGCGCCTTGCGCCGGCGCTTTGCCTGCCGGGGCCGTCGTCAAGGGGATGTCCTCACGCCCCAGGCGCGTGAGATAGCGCTCGATCAGCGCCGTCGACTCGACGCTAAGCGCCGCTTCCGGCGGGGACGGTGCCTTAAGCGCCTCGGCCACCCGCACGCCGTCGTGCCAGCGGCTCTCGGCAATGAAGCGGCTGGCACGGTGCGCCCCCGCGTCGTTGAGAATCAAAAGCCGCTCCTGGGCGCGAGTGATCGCCACGTAGAAAAGCCGACGCTCTTCTTCCAGGCGCGCATCGGAAAGCGGGTTGTCGCGGCTGTAATGGGGAAAATCCTCTTCGTTGACCCCGGCGACCACGACCAGCGGCCACTCCAGGCCCTTCGCCCCATGCACCGTGCTGATCAGCACGCCGCCGGCCTGATTTTCCACCGGGCGCTCCAGCAGCTCGATGAAGGCGTCCGGGTCCTGCACGCTCTGCGCCTGCTCGATCAGCACGTCCAGAAGACGCACGTCCTCTTCACCTTTATCGCGGCGCGCGGCGGCGCGCTTGAGCGTCTTTTCCGCCTCGATGGTCGTCACCACGTGCTGCAAAAGTTTCGCCGGCGGCCAGGCGCTGAGCGTCGGCAGGTCGCACAGCAGTGCCCAGCGCTTTTTCAGCGTGCGCTGCTGGATCGGCTTGAGCGAGGCCAGAAGCGGGTCACTGCGCTCGGGAAAGGTCTGGGTCTCGGCCAGCCGGTGCGCCAGACGGCTCAGCCGCTCTCGCGCCACGAAGGGCGTGGGCTGGGCGAGCAGCAGCATGAGATGGTTCGGGTCCTTCAACAGCGCCGGGCGGCGCGAAAGCTTGAGATACCCGGCCAGCGCCTGCACCAGCGGCAGGCGGAACACGAAGCGGTCCTCGCGTGCCAAACGAAACGGAATGCCCGCTTGCAGCAGCGCCAGCTGAAACGGCACCGACAGCGCCCAGCTGCGCACCAGAAGGCTCAC
Source organism: Halomonas sp. PAMB 3264 (assembly GCF_031954245.1). Taxonomy (NCBI): domain Bacteria; kingdom Pseudomonadati; phylum Pseudomonadota; class Gammaproteobacteria; order Oceanospirillales; family Halomonadaceae; genus Halomonas; species Halomonas sp. PAMB 3264. The sequence continues at coordinate 1,683,318 of NZ_CP134866.1, read as the reverse complement.
CTCGTCGAGCGCTCTGTTTGACGCCTGCCACTGACCGAGCACCTCGAGCAGCAGCCGATTGCCCTGGCCGGCCTCGATCCGGGTAGCGACATTGCCCGGTGCGGCCAGGCAAAGTTGGTCCGGGCGGCGAGCGTTTTGCATGATCGCGTGATTGGCCGTCAGCGCCAGCGCGTGGCCGTGACGAAAGGTGGTCGACAAAGGATAGTCGGTGGCTGCACCAAAGGTCGCGGTAAAATCATCGAGCATGGTGTCCGGCCGGGCGCCGCGCCACTCGTAGATACACTGGTTGGCATCTCCTACCGCCATCACGCTCGCCGTGTTGCCTGCCAGCACCTTCAAAAGCCGCTGCTGGGCGGTATTGATGTCCTGATACTCATCGATGATGACGTGGTCGAGAAAGCCCTCGACGCGCGCGCGAAGCGCTGCGTCTGCCTCCAGCGCGTTCAGCGGGCGATAGAGAAGATCCGCGTAGGTCATCAGCGCGTGATCCTTCAAAAGCCGCTCGGCCTCGACAAAGGCGTCGGGAAAGTAATCGCTCTCCTGCTCGAGCTCCAACCGTTCGAAAAGCATCTGCGGGGTGCAGAGCTCCGCCTTCACCAGCCCGCAAAAGTGCGCCAGCGTTTCGAGCCGGTCGGCGTCGAGCGCGGTTTCGCGCCGCTCGGGCTGATCCGCCAGCACGTTGAGACTCGCCTGGCGCAGCAGCCGCTCGAGCTGCCACTCCGCCGATAGAAGCTGGCGCTGCTCCAGCGCCCCCCACCGGCCCAGGCTTTGGGTGAGCCGGTGCCCCAGCGAGTGAAACGTGCGCACGTCGGGAAGCGCTTGGCCGGCGGGCGCCATGCTCGTCAGGCGACGCTGAAAATCCTCTCGCGCGGAGCGGTTGAACATCAGCACCAGAATACGCCTGGGGGCGACACCGCGCTCGAGAAGGCGCAGCACACGGGCGGCCATCGTCGTGGTTTTGCCCGCACCGGCCACCGCCGCCACCCGGGCATGGCCATCTGCGTGTTCGATGACCGCGCGCTGTTCCGGCGTCAGGTTCACGGCGTCTCGCGGGCGCGCTCGTCGCCGCCAAGTTCGCCAAGCGGGTAGCGCGCGCCGGCACTCTCGAGACACAGCCTTGCCCCAGCCGGGTGCTCCTCGAGCACCGCCTCGTCGACCAGCCGGTAGAAAACGTTGCGGTGAAGCCTGGCGGCCAGGCCAAAGCGCACCGGGATTTCCGGCATGAGCTCGCCGTTCGGGGCTTCGCTGAGCGTCATCGGGCGGGCGTCATCGAGGCGCACGACGTCGTCGAACTGGGTGGTGAACCACCAGGCGCCCTCGCTGAAATCCGCCTCGACGATCACGAAAGGTAAATCCTCGACCGTGACTCGCCAGCGTTCGACCGGCGTGACCAGACATACCCCCTCGTCGAAGCGGCGCAAGAGCGTGGCCAGAAGGTGTGGAATTTCCGGGCGGCCGAAAGGCTCGCCTTCGTGTCGCCAGCGCCCGTCGGCGTCGATGACGATATCGATATCGCCGCTAAGCGCCGGGTGCCACTGATCCACCGGCGGCACAGTGGCCGAGTCCGGGCGGTGCGTGAGCAGACGATCGATGTTCATGGCGTTCTCTCGACGGGGCATACGCAGGCGGGGCTCACACGAGCCCGGCCTGAGCGAGTGCCTGTTGAACGTGGGGCGGCGCATCGGGGGAGGCGCCGCGAAACAGACGGTAGAAGTTGGCCGTCGTCTGCATGGCGACTTCGTCGACGCTGATACCGCGCTCGGCGGCGATGCATTCGGCGACTTCTACTACCCAGGCGGGCTCGTTGGGTTTACCGCGATGAGGTACCGGGGCAAGATATGGGCTATCGGTTTCGATCAACAGCCGATCCAGCGGCAGCACTCGAGCGAGCTCGCGAAGCGACTTCGCGCTTGCAAACGTGACGATGCCGGAAAGCGAGATGTAGAAGCCGAGGCGAATCGCCTCGCGGGCCATCTCGATATCTTCGGTGAAGCAGTGCAGCACCCCGGCGACATTAGGGTCGGTATGCTCGCGCAAAAGCGCCAGGGTCTCTTCTTTCGCCTCGCGCGTGTGTACCACCACCGGAAGCTCGAGCTCGGTGGCGGCGATCAGGTGGCGTTTGAAACGCTCGTGCTGCACCTCGATGCTCACGCGATCGCGGTAGTGATAGTCGAGCCCGGTTTCACCGATCGCCACCGCTGCGAACTGCTCCGCGGCTTCCTTGATCATCTCGACATCGGGCTCGCGCTCGACACTGGCCAGCGGATGAAGCCCCGCAGAGATCGCCACGTCCTGATGGCGGCGTGCCAGCGCGGCCAGACCGGGCATATCGTCGAGCGTGACCGCAATCGCCAGAAACTGGCTCACGTGGGCGGCGCGCGCCGCCGCGAGGGCAGCGTCTACATCGCCGTCGTGGGTGTGTTCGGAAAGACGATCCAGATGGCAGTGCGAGTCAACAAACATTAAGGCCTCGGATAAAACGACACGTTGGGTGCGAAGGTATGACGTATTAGCTAGAGCGTAAAGGAGGGCGGCGCATCGTCGAGCTGGCCGGCGAGCAGGGTTTCGATCTTGTCGCGTACCGCGTAGTCCTGAAGACCAAAATGCACGCCGATACCCGCCATACGCCGCCCGCTGATACCGGCCGGCGAGACCCAAACGACCGTGCCGGTCACGCTCAGCCGCTCGCTTTCACCGGGCAGCGTGATCAGCAGGTGCACTACCTGCCCGAGGCGATAGAACGTGTCGACAGGAACGAACATGCCGCCGCGCTCAAGATAAGGCATGTAGGCCGAGAGCAGCGTGGGAATATCCGGCACCGTCAGCGAAAGGGCTTTTTGAGCGGTCATCGACACCTCGTGCAGTGGCGTTAAACGGGTGGTGGCGGCCAGGCAGCGGTCAGGAGCGCAGAAGCGCCGACCAGCGCACCAGCCACGCCTCGAGCACCAGCTGAGGATTGGGGTTGGTACCCATCGACAATAGCCGGCGCTGCTCGCGCGCGTAATCCAGCAGGCGAAACCAGTCCTGAACACGGGCATTCTTGACCGCCTGCCGGTAGAGCGGCTCCAGATCCGGATTGTGCAGCGCCGTGGTTTGGCCGGTCAGGCCGAGCCGGATCAGATCCTCGAGCCAGGCGATACCGTACCATAATATGGCGTCGATCATCTGGCGGTCCAGCCGCGCCGCTTCAGAAACCGGCTCCGCGCCGCGCACCAGCTGCTCGAAGCTATCGTGAATCTGGTGGCGCAGCGCGCGCTCGTCCGGGGCGGCAAGCTCGACGGCCAAGAGCGGCAGCCCCCCGGACACCTGCCACCAGAAAAGTGCCTCGTCGCTGCCCAACTGCTCGGTCAAAAAGCCCTGACACTGCTCGAAAGGCACGCTCGGCAGCGACCACTGCTGACAGCGCGAGCGTATGGTGGGCAGCATGCGCGAGGGCACGTCCGACAGCAGAATAAACAGCGTCTGCTCGCCGGGCTCCTCGAGACTCTTGAGCAGCGCGTTGGCGGCGGCGCTGTTCATCGCCTCGGCCGGGCTGATGACGATCACCCGGTAGCCGCCCTGCTGGGCGGTCTGATGAACGAAGCGATTGACCTCACGAATCGGGTCGATCCGAATCTGACGCTTGCCCTCCTCCAGGCTAATGCGCATCAGATCAGGATGGTAGCCCGAGGCGAGCATGCTGCAGCTGTGGCAGTGGCCGCAGGCCTGCTCACCAGGGTCCAGGCACAGCGTACGCGCCACCAGCGCATCGGCAAGCTGCTGTTTGCCAAGCCCGCGGGCGCCGCTGAGCAGCAGCGCGTGGGGCATGCGCCCCTCGCGTGAGAGCCGCAGAAACTGCTGCCACATCTCGCGATGCCAAGGCAGAAGATCCGCTAGCGCCATGCCGCCACCCGCTCGCTCAGCGCCCGCGTCAGGGCGGCTTGAACCTGATCGAGCGGCTTTTGCGCATCGATCAAGGCAAAGCGCTTTGGGTCGGCCGCGGCGCGCGCATGGTAGGCATCGCGTACGGCGCTGAAAAAGGCGGCCTGCTCGCGCTCGAAGCGATCCGGCTCGGTATTGCTGGCCTGTCGACGGCCCTCCAAACGCGCCTTCGCCGCCTCCGGCGGCATATCGAGCAGCAGGGTCAGATCCGGCGCGAGCCCCTTTTGTACGAAGCGCTCGAGAATTTCAATGCGTGCGGGATCGATGCCGCGCCCGCCGCCCTGGTAGGCAAAGGTAGCATCGGTGAAGCGGTCGCACACCACCCAAACCCCGCGGGCCAGCGCCGGCTCGATCTTCTCGGCCAGGTGCTGGGCGCGGGCGGCGAACATCAAAAGAAGCTCGGCGTCGCTATCGAGCGGCTCATCAAACGTGGTGGCCAGCAGCAGCTCGCGGATCGACTCGGCCCGCGGGGTGCCGCCGGGCTCGCGGGTCATGATGACCTCACGCCCTTGTGCTCGAAGCCACTGCGCCACGAAGGCAACGTTGGTGGATTTGCCCACCCCTTCGCCCCCTTCCAGGGTAATAAAGCGACCGCGCTGGGTCATTGACACCTCGTAAAACCGTGAGCAGCGCCGGGCTCCCCGGCGCTGCCTTACTGATTGCGTATATAGCGATTGACGGCGTTGTTATGCTCGCGCAGGGTGCGCGAAAAATGGTGCGTGCCGTCCCCCTTGGAGACGAAATAGAGCGTCTCACCGGGAAGCGGGTTGACGGCGGCCTCGAGTGAGGCCCGGCCAGGCATTGCGATGGGCGTGGGCGGCATGCCGTCGATCACGTAGGTATTGTAGGGCGTGGCTTCACGCAAATCCGCGTAAGTGATGCGCCCATCGTAGCGCTCGCCCATACCGTAGATCACCGTGGGGTCGGTTTGCAGGCGCATGCCCTGCTCCATGCGCCGCTTGAACACGCCCGCGATTTCGCGACGCTCTTCCGGCGCCCCGGTTTCACGCTCGATGAGCGAAGCCATGATCAGCGCCTCATAGGGCGACTCGATGGTGAGATCATCGGCGCGGTCTTCCCAGGCCTCATCGAGCATCTGCTCCATACGCTCGAGCGCCTGGCGAAGGATGTCGACGTCGCTCATGCCTAAGTGATAGCGGTAGGTATCCGGGAAGAACCAGCCTTCCGGGTAGGTGCCTTCGCGACCCAGAAGCGCCATCACCTCGTCATCGCTCATGCCGGCAGTGCGGTTGTCGAGCTTTTCGGCGCGGTCCAGACGTTCGCGCATCTGACGAAACGTCCATCCTTCGGGCACGGTCAGCGCGTAAGTCACCACGTCATTACTGCCCAGTAGCGCCATGACCTCGCGCGCACTCATGTCCGGCGTGATGCGGTACTCGCCGACGCGAAGCCGTGGCACCTCATCGGGTGCGATGCGCGCCAGCAGGCGAAACGCCCAGCTATCGTCGACCACGCCCTGGGCGTCGAGATCGGCGATCGCCTGGTTGAACCCGGTACCGGGGGCTACGTAATAAAGCGTCGGTTCATCGAGGGTCACCGGCGCGTCGAGCCGGCTTTGCCAGTACACGTAGCCGCCGGCCAGCGCCGCCCCGACGAGCAGCGCTAGTACCAGCAGCGCCCCCAGCAGTCGTTTCACCATGTCACTCGCTGCCTCTTGTCAAAATGAATCCGGGTAGCCCAGAAGACGATGCGCCTCGCGCTGAAGGCTGCCTGGCGTGAGCGGCCAGTGCGCAAGCGCGGCACCACCGGCGTCGAGCAGGGTATGAATCGGCCAAAGCCCCTGAACGGAGTTGCCGACCCACAGCGCCTCGACGCCCAAAAGCGCGCGCGCGTCGATCTCGGCAACCTCGACGTGGCCCTGCTCGATCAGCGCGTCGCGAAGCGTTCCCGCCACGCCGCACTGCTCGAGCATTGGGGTGAACACTCGCCCGCGGTCACGCCAGAACACGTTCATGCTGACCGCCTCAATGAGCAGCCCCTGGGTATCGAGCAAAAGTCCTTCGTGAATGTCCGGGTCACGCCACTCCTGGCGCGCCAGCACGTTCTCGAGCCGGCTCAGATGCTTGATGCCCGAAAGCCGGGGCTGATGGCCCAGGCGAAGCTCGCAAAGTCGCACGCAGGCGCCGTGGCGCCAGCGCTCGACCGGAGCGGTAAAGGGGCGGTAGCTCACCAGCAGGCGCGGCTCGGATACCTCGGGCGTTTGGTACCCCTGGCCACCGCTGCCCCGGGTCACGACCAGCTTGAACACTTCGAGCCCGCGCGCCGGGTCAAGCGTAAAGCTCGCCTCCAGCGCATCGAGCGAAGGCATGGGAAGGTCGAGCCGTTGACAACCGCGGGCCAGACGCTTGACGTGGGAAGACCACAAAAGCGGCTGGCCCGCGCGCATCAGCACCGTCTCGAACAGCCCGTCGCCAAACGCGAGCCCGCGGTCATCGCCGGGTACGTGGCAGGCCTCGGGCATCGGCGTTTATACCCGCGTGAACAGCAGCGAGCCGTTGGTGCCGCCAAACCCAAAGGAGTTGGAGAGCGTAGTGTCGATGCGCATCTCGCGCGCCGTGTGCGGCACGTAGTCGAGATCGCAGCCCGGCTGCGGGTTGTCCAGGTTGATGGTCGGCGGCGCGATTTGGTCGCGAATCGCCAGAATGCTGAAGACCGCTTCGACCGCGCCCGCCGCGCCAAGAAGATGGCCGATCATCGATTTGGTCGAGCTCACCGCCACGTTTTTGGCCCCCGCGCCGATGACGCGCTCGATGGCCCGGCTTTCGGCGAGATCGCCCGCCGCGGTCGAGGTGCCGTGAGCGTTGATATAGTCGACTTTCTCCGGGTCAATGCCGGCATCCTTGATGGCGTTGCTCATGGCGAGCGCCGCGCCGCGGCCGTCTTCCGGCGGCGCGGTCATATGGAAGGCGTCGTCGCTCATGCCAAAGCCCGAAAGCTCGGCGTAGATGTTCGCGCCGCGCGCCTTGGCGTGTTCGTACTCTTCGAGCACCAGCACGCCAGCGCCGTCGGAGAGCACGAAGCCGTCGCGATCCACGTCCCAGGGGCGGCTGGCCGCCTGCGGGTCGTCGTTACGCGTGGAGAGCGCTCGCGCTGCAGAAAAGCCGCCCAGACCCAGTGGCGTAGTCGCCATTTCGGCACCGCCACAGATCATTACATCGGCGTCACCATAGGCGATGGTGCGTGCGCTGTAGCCGATGTTATGCGTGCCGCTGGTACAGGCGGTGGTGATCGCAATGTTCGGGCCCTTGAAGCCGTGCTGGATCGCCATGTTGCCTGAGATCATATTGATGATCGAGCCGGGCACGAAAAACGGCGACACACGCCGCGCGCCGCCCTTGTTGAGCGCGTTGTGGTTCTGCTCAATCATCGGAAGCCCGCCGATGCCCGAGCCGATCGCCACACCAATACGCGCGGCGTTCTCTTCGGTGCACTCGATCCCGGCGTCGCTGATTGCCTGTCCACCCGCGGCCATGCCGTACTGGATGAACAGATCCATCTTGCGAGCGTCCTTGGGATTAAGGTACTCGCCGATATCGAAATCCTTCACCGACCCGCCAAAACGAGTATTGAAACTGCTGGCATCGAAATGCTCGATCGGCGCAATGCCGCTTTTACCCGCCACGATATTGGCCCACGTTTGCTCGACCGTATTGCCCACTGGCGTGACCAGGCCAAGCCCGGTTACCACTACCCTTCTACGCGCCATCAGCTTTCCTCCCGGCATCCTTGGTACAAGACCCAAACGGCCTGCTGTAAAAAATTTCGCCTAGTATACCGGAGATTGGCCAACGAATTCACTTAACCGCCGACACAAAAAAGCCGCCCCGGATGGGGGCGGCTCTTTTTTCTCCAGACATCGACTGCCTGTCTGGACGATCGCGTCGATCAGCCCTTACTGATGGGCGTTGACGTAGTCGATCGCTTCCTGAACCGTGGTGATCTTTTCGGCTTCTTCGTCAGGAATTTCGGTGTCGAATTCCTCTTCCAACGCCATAACGAGCTCTACGGTGTCAAGCGAATCAGCGCCCAGATCTTCGGTGAACGAAGAGCTATTCTGGATATCCTCTTCCTTGACGTTCAGGCGCTCGGCCACGACTTTTTTAACGCGCTCTTCAATGGTACTCATCAACGTACTCCAGTCATTCACAGTTAGCCGTTATTGATAACCAGCTATATCGGGAACCGCTAGCCAAAAGCTGCGGGTAGTTTATAGACGCCCCAGGGTCGACGCAACCGTCGAATCCGGGCCATCAACGCATATTCATACCGCCGTTCACGTGAAGCGTCTCGCCGGTAATGTAGCCTGCCGCGTCGCTGGTCAAAAAGCCCACCGCCGCAGCGATCTCTTCCGGCCCGCCCAGGCGCGCCAGAGGAATCTGTTTCAACAGCGCTTCGTGCTGCGCTTCGGGCAGCGCCTCGGTCATATCGGTTGCGATAAACCCTGGCGCCACGGTATTGACGGTGATCGCACGAGACGCGACTTCCCGCGCCAGCGCCCGGCTAAAGCCCTCCATGCCCGCCTTGGCGGCCGCATAGTTGGTCTGGCCCAGATTGCCCATGGTGGCCACTACCGAGCTGATCGATACGATACGCCCAAAGCGTGCCTTTGTCATACCGCGAAGGCAAGCTTTACTTACACGATAAACGGATTTGAGATTGGTATCCATGACCGAATCCCACTCGTCTTCTTTCATGCGCATCAACAGGTTATCGCGCGTGATGCCGGCATTATTGACCAGAATGGTCGGGGCACCAAAACGCTCGCCGATCTCCTTGAGCACAGAATCGATGCTCGCTTGATCGGTGACGTTCAAGCAGATACCCGCGCCTTCGATACCCTGCTCTTTCAAATCCGCATCGATCTTTTGCGCACCGGACTCGCTGGTGGCCGTACCGATGACGATGCGACCCTGGCGGCCGAGCTCGTGCGAGATGGCGCGACCGATGCCGCGACTGGCGCCGGTTACCAGCGCAACTTTACTTTCGATGGTCATAACGCTTTGCCTTTAACCGTTTGAGAATCTGACCAGTGTAGCGCCTACGCGCGATGGTCGGCGACCGCTTCGCGGGCAAGCTCGAGGGCCTGCTCGAGACTGTCCGGATCGTTGACCGCCAACCCCTTGATCGAGCGTACGATACGCTTGTTGAGCCCGGTCAATACCTTGCCCGGCCCGCACTCGATGAAAACGCTTGCGTCCTGGTCGACCATCTTTTCGACGCAGGCCGACCAGCGCACCGGCTGATAGAGCTGCTCGATCAGCCGCGTGCGCAGCGTGTCGATGTCGGCGTGAGCCTTTGCATCGACGTTTTGCACGACCTCATAGCGTGGCGCGCGAAATTCGATCTCTTTCATGTGGGCGCTGAGCCGCTCGGCGGCCGGACGCATCAGCGCGCAGTGTGATGGCACCGATACCGGTAGCGCCATCGCGCGCTTGGCACCGGCTTCCTGGCAGGCAGTGATCGCCCGCTCCACCGCGCCCTTGTGGCCAGCGATCACGACCTGGCCGGGCGAATTGTAGTTGACGGCGGCGACCACCTCGTTTTGGGCAGCACTTGCGCACGCCGCTTCCACGGCGTCGTCACCAAGGCCCAGAATCGCAGCCATCGCGCCCTCACCGTCGGGCACGGCATCCTGCATCGCCTCGCCGCGCAGGCGCACCATGCGCACGCCTTCGGCAAACCCCACGACCCCAGCGCACACCATGGCGCTGTACTCACCCAGACTGTGGCCGGCCATGATGCCGGGCCGCGGGCCTTCGAGCTCCTGCCAGACGCGCCAGATCGCAACGCTTGAGGTCAAAAGCGCCGGCTGAGTGCACGCCGTTTTGTTGAGCGCCTCCTCCGGTCCATCCTGGACGATTTTCCACAGATCGAAGCCCAGGGCATCCGACGCTTCCTCGAATGTCGTTCCCACCACGCTGTAGCGCTCGGCCAGCTCGCGCAGCATGCCTGGCTGCTGCGAACCCTGACCGGGAAACACGAAGGCAAGGGGTTGTGACATATCGTTCACCTTTGCTCTAGTAGGCATTTGCTCATTCGAGCACATGGACAAGACGGCGCCGCTGGCAGCCGGCCGTCCAATCAACTTTCAATGCGTTGTTTTATTGCTCGCCCCGCGCGGGCCTCGCTCTAAAAGCAGGCGCTCGACACGGGCGGGCAGACTGTGCGCTACCTGGTGTAGCGCGCGTTCGATCGCGTAGTAAAAACCTTCGGCGTCGGCGCTGCCGTGACTTTTCACCACGCTCGCTTTAAGACCCAAAAGAGTGGCACCGTTATAGCGCACCGGACTCAATTCATGCTGAAGCTGGCGCAACAAGGGCCTTGCCAGCCAACTCGCCAGCCGCCCGCTCGGACGCGACCCAAGCGCCGTTTGCAAACGCTTTACGAGCATACGGGTCAGACCTTCACTCGCCTTGAGCGTCACGTTGCCGATGAAACCATCGCAGACCACCACGTCGAACTCGCCCTGGTAGATATCGCCGCCCTCGGCATAGCCGCGATAATCAAGACCGAGCGACTCGGCGCGCTCGCGAAGACACGCATCGGCCTTTCGCACGCTGGCACTGCCCTTGACTGCCTCGACTCCCACGTTCAATAGCGCAACGCTGGGCTTCTCGATGCCGTCCAGACACTGCGCCATCGCCGCCCCCATCAGGGCGAAATCCACCAGCCGCTCCGGCGGCGAGTCCACGTTGGCGCCGAGATCCAGTAAATAGCAGCGCCCGTTTTGCCCGGACGGAATCGACGTGCTGATCGCCGGGCGCGAGAGCCCACCGCAAAGCCCCACGTCGCGTCGGGCCAGCGCGACGAGCGCGGCGGTGTTGCCTGCGCTCACGCCTGCGCTCGCCTCGCCGCTTTTGACCATCGACAGCATGGCGGCCATGCTGGTGGCGTGGCCGTAGCGTAGCGCCCAGGCCGCAGTGGCGTCCGGACGCACATAATCCGGCGTATCACGAACCACCAAACGCGACGCTGCCGCAGCCAAAGGCCGCGGCAAGCGCTTAAGCTCAGTCGCCAGGCGCTGAGCAGGGCCAAACAGAACCAGTTCAAGCTCCGGGCGTTCGACTACCGCCCTGGCAGACCCTTCGACGATACAACGGGGGCCTTCATCGCCCCCCATTGCATCAATCGCCAGGCGCACGTGAGACTGGCTCCGTTTTGCCGTTTAAACAAGACGTGAGGCTTATACCTCGACGACCTTGCGACCGCGATAGAAGCCGTCCGGCGCAACGTGGTGGCGCAGGTGGGTAGTGCCGGTTTCCTTGTCCTGGGACAGGGTCGGGCCCGTCAGGGCGTCGTGGCTACGACGCATGCCGCGCTTGGAACGAGTTTTACGACTTTTTTGAACTGCCATGGGATGTTACTCCTGGATTAAGTAGGTAAGTACCGCTTACTTCTTACCGTCGGATGAGTCCTTTCCTTTCAAGGCGCCAAGCACCGCGAAAGGATTCGATGCGGGGGCAGGCGCATCGGCTGCGCCGTCCGTCTTGCTGACCAGCTGATCTGACGAGACATGACACTCGGCCTCGTCGTGATAGACCACTTGCGGCAAACTGAGGATGAGTTCGTCCTCGAGAACCGTCAGCAAGTCCAGCTGTTCGTTTTCCACCAGTACCGGCTCGTGACTGGCAGGAAGCTCGGACGCCAGCGCCTCGTCGGCAATCATTCCCAGCAGGAAGTCGCTCGACACGTCCTGGCTTAGCGGCACCAGACAGCGGCGACACGCAAGCGAGAGCGTTGCACGCACATGGCCACGAATTTCACGACGACCCTGGGCATCGATACCAAACGCAAGCGATGCAAAGCATTCGCCGGTTTGTTCACCAGCCTCTTCGGCCAAACGGGGCATTCTATCGAGCGCCACCTGGCCTTCGAGTCGTTCGTCGCGGGCGGCGAGCTTATAAGGCTCGACCCGACTGGGGAGTTGTGAGGTCAACATAGGCGCGCAATGATAGGCACTCGCCGCGGCCCTGTCAAAGCCGTACCGCCATTTCTTTGCCCTTTTAGGCGTTAATCTCACACGTTTTACGCAAGGCGGTATAAAAAGCGTTATCAATGGGTATTAAAACGTTCTAAAAAGCGCTCTCCTCTTTAAGCGCCCGCCTGCCTAAAGCTACGTTGAGTCATCCGGCACTACCCTGGCGGGCTGTTTTTAACTACTGTTTTAGATCAGGTTTTCAAAGTCTTTTATAAACCGCCTTGCACTGCGTTTTAAAATTTGTGGGCGACAGCGGTTTAATACAACCCGGACGAGTGCTTTTACCGAGCTGACCGACTTTTGAATACTGACGTTTTATAACGCCCTTTAAAGGCCCAAGGAGAACACCGTGCCCGAAGTCGCCAATGCCCCGCTCGTACTCGCCTCGAGCTCCCGCTTTCGTAAAGCGCTGCTCGACCGCCTCCAGCTTCCTTACCAGTGCCGCTCGCCGGATATCGACGAAACGCCTGAGTCGAATGAGTCGCCAGAGGCGCTGGTGCACCGCCTGGCGCTGGGCAAGGCGAGCGCCGTTGCCGATGAGTTTCCCGACCACCTGATCATCGGCTCGGACCAGATCGCGCTGTTCGACGGCGAGATCCTCGGCAAACCGCACACTCATGAGCGCGCCTGCGCCAATCTTTCGCGCTTCTCCGGCCACCGGGTGCGCTTTTTGACCGGCCTGGCGCTGCTCGACACCCGCCGCGGTCAGCACGAGGTCATCGTCGAGCCCTTCGAGGTCGTCTTTCGAACGCTGACTCAATACGAGATCGAGCGCTACGTTGCGACCGAGCAGCCCTTGGATAGCGCCGGCAGCTTTCGCATGGAAGGGCTTGGGATCACGCTGTTCGACGCCTTCGACGGGCGTGACCCCAACGCGCTCATCGGCCTTCCGCTCATGGCGCTATGCACGCTTTTGCGCCAGGCGGGCATGGACCCGCTCGGCGAGCGCGTGGCGACGGCCTAACGCGCCTCGAAACGCAGCGGCGAGCGCGTGGTTTCGACGCCCAGAAGCTCTGCCGCCGCGCCGGTGAAGCCCCGCGTAAAGCGCTCGAAGGGGTCGAGGCGCGGGGTATAATTCTCCCAGGCGGCCTCGTCGACCTGCGCGCGGGCGACCTGCTCAAGGCTACCCAACTCATCGATGAGCCCCAGCTCGATTGCCTGCTCACCGCTCCAGATCAAACCGGAGAAGAGCTCGTCGCTCTGCACCAGCCGGTCGCCGCGCCCGGCGACGACGTCATCGATGAACTGTTGATGCGTCTGCTCCAGCACGCCCTGCCAGAAGGCGGCGATCTCGTCATCCAGCGGCTGGAACGGGTCCAGAAACGCCTTGTTCTCGCCAGCGGTCATCACCCGGCGCTCGACGCCGAGCTCATCGATCGCTTCCTGAAAACCGAAGCCCGCGTAGATCACGCCAATGGAGCCCACCAGGCTCGCCGGCGAGGCGACGATGGTGTCCGCCGCCGAAGCAATGTAGTAGGCGCCGCTGGCGCCGATATCCTCGATCACGGCGATGATCGGCTTGTCGCCCTGCTCTCTGAGCCGCATGATCTCCGCGTAGACTCGCTGAGACTGCACCGGGCTTCCGCCGGGGCTGTCGATATGCAGCACGATGGCGGCCGCGCTGTCCGCCTCCCAGGCGCGGTCGAGCCCTTTGATGATGCGCTCCGCGTTGGCCGGCGCATCACCGGCGATCACGCCATGAACCTCGACCAGCGCCAGGTGCTTTTGCGTTGGCGCCACGCTACCGGAAGTCGGGAAGAATACGCGGTAGAGCGCAAAAAAGAGTAGCGCGAGCACCAGCGTCAGCATGAGAAGACGGAAAAAGAGCTTCCAACGCCGGCTGCGGCGCTGCTCGGTGAGTACGCCGCCGATCCAGCGATCCATCATTTCGATCTGCGCCAGCCGTTGGCGCTCGCGCAGGGTCTCGCTGCTGTCATCCGGCGCGCCCGCAAGCGTCTCGCCGCGCTCGCTTTTGGCCACTTCCGGCCCCTGAGTCCAGCGATCCTCACGGCCGGTCGCCGTATCGTTCTGCGCGTCCAGACGGCGGCGCGGCGGCGGGTCGAAACGTCCCTCGTCGTTGTTCATGGCATGTTCCTGTCAGCGGGATGGGCGGTCGGGCGAGCTACTCGCCTTCGAGCCAGTTGAAAAGATCGGAAACGCTGTGCGCCACCCAGCGGGGCTCGCTTTGGCGAAGTCTGGCAGAGGTATGGACACCGTAGGTGACGCCGACACGGTCCATACCGAGTGCGCGGGCCATTTCAAGGTCATACTCGGTGTCGCCGACCATCACCGCGCGGGAAACATCGATATCGAGCTCGCACAAGAGCTCCTCGAGCATCTGCGGATGGGGCTTCGAGCGGGTTTCGTCCGCAGTGCGGCTGGCATCAAAAAGCTCGCCGCTACCGGTTTCGCGAAAGATCCGGTCGAGCCCGCGGCGGCTTTTGCCGGTGGCCACCGCCAGGCGCTGCCCCGAACGGGACTTGAGCCGCGAAAGCCCCTCCAGGGCGCCATCGAAAAACGGCATGGGTGTGGTGTTTTCGACCACGAAGTGGTGCGAGTAGCGCTGCCTGAGCGCTTCGGCGCGCTCATCGTCGATGCCCGGGCAGAGCGTGGCAATCGCTTCGGGCAACCCCAGGCCGATGATGTTCTCGATCGCGCCCACCTCGAGTTCGCCCCACTCGGCCTCCCGGGCGGCGGCCTGCATGCAGGCGACGATTTTAGGCACCGAATTCATCAACGTGCCGTCCCAGTCGAAAATGATCAGCTCATAACGCATGGTCGATCCTTAGCGGCGCGCGCGGGCAAGGGCGGATTCGAGCGCTTCGGGCAGCGGCGCCTTCACCGTAACAGGGCGGCCGTTACCGGGCTCGGGAAAGGTCAGCGCGCGGGCGTGCAGAAACAGCCGTTCGACGCCGAGTTGGCGCGACATGTGGCCGCTCTCTTTAGTGGCGTACTTGTCGTCGCCCAACAGCGCGTGGCCGGCGTGGGCGGCGTGCACGCGAATCTGGTGGGTACGCCCGGTCACCGGCTCCGCCTCGATCAGCGTCGCTTTCTCGAAGGCTTCCAGCACCTGAAAATGGGTGCGCGAGACCTTGCCATTCGGGTCGACCCGCACGCGGCGCTCGCCGTTGCCGGCGTCATACCGGTCCAGGCGTGCGCTGACATAGGTCTTGCGCGCCGGCCAGCGCCCGCTGACCAGCGCCACGTAGCGCTTGTCCATGGCGTGCTTTTTGAGCGACTCATTGAGCGTCACCAGCGCCTCGCGGGACTTGGCGAGCAGCAAACATCCGGAGGTGTCACGATCCAGCCGATGAACCAGCTCTAAAAAGCTCAGGTCGTCGCGCACCTGCCTAAGCGCCTCGATCAGCCCGATCTTCACGCCGCTTCCACCATGCACCGCAAGGCCCGATGGCTTGTTCAACACCATCCATTCCGGGCCTTCCATGATGACGCTGCCGATCAGAAGATCGCGCAGGCTGTCGCTGACCTCCTTTTGCGCCTCGCGCGGGGTCAGGCGAAGCGGCGGCACGCGCACCAGATCATGGGCGTTGAGTCGATAGTCCACCTTGACGCGCTTTTTATTGACGCGCACTTCGCCCTTACGCACGATGCGGTAGATCAAGGCGCGGGGCGCCCCTTTTAAACGGGTCATCAAAAAATTATCGATCCGCTGACCCGCCTGTTCCGGGGCGATCTCCACCCACTGCACTTCGCGCCCTTCGGCCATCGCCGCATGCTCCTGGTCGGTTGTGACACTCGTCTGGTCGGTTGTAGAACCATCAATGCCAAAGCGCCCCATTCTAACCCAGTGCTAGCGCCATTGCGTCAATTGCTGGCGCCAGGCTTACCTGTTATATTCCAAATGGCTCATTGGCAGGGCGTGATGCAGGTTGGGTACGCCCGACAGACACCGTTGTTTTCCTGCCCAAGCGCTCTGCCCAAGCGCCTGCCCGTCCAACACGCAGGCCCGAGCGAAGGTCCAATGGAATAGTGTACGCATTACCCATTACCGGATGTAAAAAAACGCAGTAAACCTGCCGCCCGACAGGCGGTAGCGTTCGTGGTGATGCCTGGTTGGCCGCCGCGAAAAATTGGAATATACGTTACGCCCCGGCTCGGGGTTCAAATGTCACTGCTCGAGTTATCGATCGAAAGTGCCATCCAAAACCCGGCCCGGCGCGTCAGGATCAACGCTGTGCCGATACCGGCGTTGACGAATCGATGAATGCCAGGTGTCGGCGGTGTCAGCAGGGCCGGATGGACGTCAACGCCACCGAAACACGTTCTGCCTCCGCCACGTACTCAACGCCTCCTAGCCGCGTGGGCCACACTGCCCCCGGCTCAATGCGTCAGCATAGCCATGCGCCGAGCACAAGCACGCAGCAAAAGCGATTCGTCGACGCCAACGCCTTGACGGCGCATCGGTGCACACGCATTGCGAGACACCATGAAAAGAATGCTCATCAACGCAACCCAGCCCGAAGAGCTGCGGGTTGCGCTCGTCGACGGTCAACGCCTGTACGATCTGGATATCGAATCCGGCGCCCGCGAACAGAAAAAAGCCAATATCTACCGCGGCAAGATCACCCGGGTCGAGCCCTCTCTGGAAGCGGCGTTCGTCGACTTCGGCGCCGAGCGCCACGGCTTTTTGCCGCTCAAGGAGATCTCACGCGAATACTTTCTGAAAGACGTTTCCGGGCGCCCCAGCATCAAGGAAGTGCTCAAGGAAGGTCAGGAAGTCATCGTTCAGGTCGATAAAGAGGAGCGCGGCAACAAAGGGGCGGCGCTGACCACCTTCATCAGCCTGGCCGGACGTTTTCTGGTCTTGATGCCCAACAATCCGCGCGCCGGCGGCATCTCACGGCGTATCGAAGGCGATGATCGCAGCCAGCTCAAGGATGCGATGTCGCAGATGACCGTGCCGGACAAGATGGGGCTGATCGTGCGTACCGCCGGCATCGGGCGCAGCGCCGAAGAGCTTCAGTGGGATCTGGACTACCTGGCCCAGGTGTGGGAATCGATCACTGCCGAAGCCTCCAAGCGTCCGGCACCGTTTCTCGTTTACCGTGAATCCAACGTCATCATTCGCGCCATGCGCGACTACCTGCGCCAGGACATCGGCGAGGTGCTGATCGACAGCCCCGACATTCACGCCGAGGCGCTGGGCTTCATTCGCCAGGTAATGCCGTCGTATCAGCAGAAGATCAAGCTCTACACCGACGAAGTGCCGCTGTTCTCGCGCTTTCAGATCGAATCCCAGATCGAAACGGCGTATCAGCGCGAAGTGAAGCTGCCCTCCGGCGGTTCGATCGTGATCGACCATACCGAGGCGCTGGTCTCCATCGACATCAACTCGGCGCGCGCCACCCGTGGCAGCGACATCGAGGAAACCGCCCTTCAGACCAACTCGGAAGCCGCTGACGAGATCGCCCGCCAGCTGCGCCTGCGCGATATCGGCGGGCTGGTGGTCATCGATTTCATCGACATGGGCCCAGCGCGCAACCAGCGCGAGGTCGAAAACCGCATGCGCGACGCGCTCAAGCTCGACCGTGCGCGCGTCCAGATCGGACGTATCTCGCGCTTCGGCCTGATGGAGATGTCGCGCCAGCGTCTGCGCCCCTCACTTGGCGAAACCAGCGGCGGGGTCTGCCCGCGCTGTGACGGCCAGGGCAGCATTCGTGACGTACGCTCACTGTCGCTTTCGATCATGCGTTTGATCGAAGAGGAGGCGATGAAAGAGCGCAGCGCCCAGATTCGCGCCATTCTGCCGGTGCCGGTCGCCACTTTCTTGCTCAACGAAAAGCGCAGCGTGCTCGCCGATATCGAAGCGCGTCAGGACGTTCGCGTGGTGCTCTTACCCAACCCGGACATGCACACGCCACACTACGACGTGCAACGCCTGCGCTCGGATCACCTCGACGAGGACGAAAGCCATACCCTTTCGAGCTACGAGCTCTCGATGGAGACCGAGGTCGGCAAGGAGCCGGATGTAAGCTTCGCCCCGCCGGCCCAACGCGCCGAAGCCGCGGTCAAGACCGTCGCTCACAACGCCCCGGCACCAGCATCGCTGCAAACCGATACCGCCCCCGCTCCCGCCGCCAAATCCGAGGCGCCGGGCAATGCGGAGACCGGCGTACTGGGCCGCTTGATTCGCGGCTTCGCCAAACTGCTGGGCAGCGATGAAGCCGCCACCAGCGAGCAAAAGCCCGCCGCCGAGCCCGCCTCTCGCAAGCCCCGGACAAGCGAAAAAAGCGCCTCCAACGAGCGCGGCCAGGGCAGTGAGCGCGGTCAAAACAGCGAGCGCGGAAAGCCGGCGCGCGAGAAGCGCCCGGACAACGACGCGGCCCGCAGCGAGTCGAGCCAAGCGGAGGCCCGCAGTGGCCAAAGTGCCAAGGGCGACGACGAGTCGAGCGACAAGCGCAGCGGCCCGAACCGCACGCGTAATCGTCGTCGCAACGGCCAGTCCAACAGCGCCCAGGCGAGCAACGCGCAATCCGGCGAGGCGAAGGCCAGCGATAGCGCCAAGCCTGCGCGTCAAGGCGAGCGCGGCGGTGAGCAAAGCGACGCCGGCCAGGCTCAGTCCAACAAACGAAGCGACGGCCGCCGCGACAAGTCGCGCGACGCCAGGCCTAAAAACGAGAGCCGCGCGCCCGCCGAGACCGACGCCAAGGCAGCGCCCAAAAGCGAGCCAAAGCCCGAGCCCAAGGGCGAGCAGAAAGCCGACGTCAAGGCCGAGTCGAAGCAGGACACGCCCAAGGACGATGGCAAGCCCAAGCGCACTCGCAACAACCCGCGCAACCGCTCGCGCAAGCAGGCGATCAACCCGAAAGCCGAAGCCGAGCAGCTTGCGCTTCAGCGCGATGCCGCCAACGCGCCGGCGCCCGCTGAAAGCGTCAGCGACGTGAAGAGTACGGCAAGCGAGCCCGCAAGCGTCGAGTCCCCTCAGCGCGAGCAGGCACCGGCAAACAAGGCGAAGAGCGAGCAAGCGCCTGCCGCCGAGAACGCCCCGGCTGCAGCGCCGGCGCCAGGCACCGAAGACGCTCTCGCCGCGCAGCCCCTGAAGCAGGAAAGCAAAGCACAGGCTTTGCAAGAGACCAGCGAGCCCGTTGCTGAGCAAAAAACGCCGCAGGCAGACACCGCCAAGCCGGAAACGATTGACGCGGCAAGCGCGCCGACGCCGAGCGACATTCAGCCCTCGGCCCAGGCGCCCAAAGCGTCGACCGACAGCGATGCCCTGGATGCCGATACGGGTTCAAGCGCCGACGAAGCGTTGATAAACGCCGAAACCGCCGAGCCGACTCCCGCGCCGGAAAGCGTCGCACCGCAGCCGGAAAAAACCCCGGCCGTCGAGACGCCCGCGACCGCTGAGCAGGAAGCGGCTTCCGGGCAAGCGGTTGCCGAGGAAACGCCCAAAGCGCAGCCGGCGCCGACCGACGAACCCGTGCCGGTTGAAAACGATGCTCAGACGCCGAAGGAGCAAGCCCTCGCCTCTTCCGAGGCTCAGGACGAAGCCCCTGCCGATGAGACCTCACTCAACGTGAGCCGCGAGACGTCAAACCCGACGGAGCAGCTCGAAAGCGTTGAGCCAGCGCCAAAAGCCGAAATCGCCGCGACGGTCGATGCCAGCGCCGAGGATCAAACCGATCCGAACGCTGACAGCGCCGCCAATGTAGCGGCCGAGGTCGAGCCGGAGGCAGCGCCTGCTGCGCCGACAGAACGCGCAGCGGCCGAGCCAACCGAGGCGCAAAAGAGCGCTGACGAGGCAAACGCCGAGCCTGCCTCTCAAGGCGACAGCGCCTCCGCCAAACCGGCGCCGAAGCGCCGCCGCCGGGCGCACAACGACCCGCGCGAGAAGCGCAAGCAAGGCAGTACCGGCCAGGAGTAAACCGCGCCCATGAAAAACCCCGCCTCTGGCGGGGTTTTTTTATGTCTGAATCACGTGTTTGGCAGGACGTGCCTGGAAAAACGCGAGCTTACAAAAGCGCTCACAGCCTTCGCGGCTCCGGCTCCAAACGCACGCCAAATCGGGATTCGACCGTTTCGACCAGGCGCCGGGCGACATCGAGCAGCTCCACACGGCTGCCGCCGCCAAAATGCACCATCACCAGCGCCTGGCGCTCGTGTACCCCAAAGGCGCCGAAGCGCTGGCCCTTGAGCCCGCACTGATCGATGAGCCAGCCCGCGGCGAGCTTATAGCGCCCGTCAGGCTGTGCAAAGCTCGGCATATCCGGGTACCGAGTGCGCAGCGTCTGGGCCGTGGCGTCGCTTACCACCGGGTTTTTGAAAAAGCTGCCGGCGTTGGCGAGCACGTTCGGGTCCGGCAGTTTCTCCCGACGCGTGCTGCACACCGCCTTTGCAACCTGAAGCGGCGTTGCCTCGCTAGTGACTCGTTGGGCCAGATCACCGTAGCCAAGCTTGGGCGCTCCGGTTCGGGAGAGCCGCAGCGCCAGGCGCAGAATCGCGACTTTTCCCGACAGTTCGCGCTTGAAGATGCTGTCACGGTAGGCCAACTCACACTGCTCCCGTGAGAGCCAGTAGACGCGTCTGGAGTCAAGCGCCATGACCTGTACGCCTTCGAGGCAGTCGCCGAGCTCGACGCCGTAGGCGCCGATGTTCTGCACTGGCGCCGCCCCACAGCGCCCAGGAATCAGCGCCAGGTTCTCGAGCCCCCACCAGCCGCGCTTGGCGAGCGTCATCACCAGCGTATGCCAGTGAACGCCGGCGCCTACGTAAGCGACGCCCCCATCACCGCGCCGTTCGATCCACCACTGATCGAACTCCAGCGTGATCGCCGCACCAGGAAGATGCTCTGGCAGCAGCACGTTGCTGCCGCCGCCGAGCAGCGTGACCGGCCACTCGTTTTCGCGGCACGTATCCAGCACCTGGCGAAGCTCATCAGGCGTTCTGGGGCGGGCGCCGATGTCCGCCGTGCAGGGAAGTCTCAACGTATTGGCGCGGGTCAGATCCACCCGCTGTTCAAGCGTTGCAGCCATCAGCGCTTTCTCAGCGCTCTAATCAGCCCGTGCGAGGCCGCCTCGATCAGATCCAGGACGTGCTCGAAGCCCTGCTCGCCGCCGAAGTACGGGTCCGGCACCTCGGTTTCGCCGGCATCCGAGTACTCCAGAAAGAGCCCGGTGCGCGCACGGCAGCCGTCAGGCGCCATTGCTCGAATGGCATCGAGGTTATCGCGGTCCATGCCAAGCACGTAGTCGAAGGCGTCGAAATCCTCGCGACGAAGCGTGCGCGCCTTGAGCCCACTGATATCCACCCCGCGGCGAAGCGCCGCTTTTTGGGCGCGCTCGTCCGGCGCCTTACCCACGTGCCAGTCGCCGATGCCGCAGGAATCGACCTCGACATCACAAGAGAGCCCGCCGTCAAAGAGTGCCTTGCGAAACACGCCTTCGGCGCTCGGTGAGCGGCAGATATTGCCCAGACAGACGAACAGTACCCGCGTCATTGGGCCTCCGTTTGTTCGATGAGTAAACGCACCCGCGCCAGATCTTCAAACGTATCCACCCCGGTGGGGTTTTGCGCGCAGGCCAGCGCCACCTGAATGAAGTGGCCGTGCTGAAGCGCTCTGAGCTGTTCGAGTTGCTCCAGCTGCTCGAGTTGGGAGGGCGCCATGTTTTGGTAATCGCGCAAAAAGCTCGCCCGATAGGCGTAGATGCCGATGTGCCTGAGCCAGGCATCGGTACTCAGAAGGCTCGGCTTCTGCGCGAACTGCTCGCGATCCCAGGGCACAGGCGCTCGTGAGAAGTAGAGCGCGCGCCCGGCGTGGCTGCAGGTCACCTTCACCACGTTCGGATTGAATAGCGTCTCGACATCCACGATCGGCTCGGCAAGCGTGGCGATCGACGCCTCGGGGTCGTCGGCCAGCCGCCCGGCCACCTGGTCGATCAGCGCCGGCGGAATCAAGGGCTCATCGCCCTGGACGTTGACGATCAGTGTGTCGTCGTCGAGGCCCAGCCGCTCGGCCACTTCCGCCAGGCGGTCGGTGCCGGAGGGATGATCAGCGCGGGTCATGACGACCTCGGCGCCCAGCGGCACCAGCGCCTCGCGAATACGCTCGTCGTCGGTGGCCACCACCACGCGCTGGGCCTGGCTCTGGTTGGCGCGGCGCCAAACGTGGGCCACCATTGGTTCACCGGCGATCTCCAGAAGCGGCTTACCGGGCAGGCGCGAGGAGCCAAAGCGCGCCGGAATGACGACGACGAAATCCGTTGAGCCTGCCATTTACGCCTGCCCCGTGCGTCCCGGGGAGGTGTTGAGCTTCTCGTCGGCGCTGAGTACGCGCGCCTCTTCCGGCAGCATTACCGGGATACCCTCACGAATCGGGTAGGCCAGCCCATCGTAGTAGCAGATGAGCTCCTGCGCGTCGCGGTCATACTCGAGCTTGCCGTTACAGAGCGGGCAAACCAGCATTGCCAAGAGTTCCTTATCCATGAACGCCTTCCTCGTGTGTGTGGGTCGATAGTGATTCATTCGGGGGCCGCGTGGCCAGCGCGTCGGTAAGCCAAACGCCAAACGCGTCGGGAAGCTCGGCCTCGACCTCCAGCGCCCAGCTCTCTTTTGGTGCCAACGTCCGACACTTTACCGCGTCCTTGGCCGTCATCACGAGCGGCCTGGGCGGAGTAAACGCAAGCGTTTTGGCATCGAACGCGTGATGATCAGAAAACGCGTGTCGTTCGCCTTCGACGCCAAGGGCCTCCAGCGTCTTGAAAAAGCGTTCGGGATTGCCGATACCCGCCACCGCGTGCACTGGAGACTCGAAGGGGAGCGGTGTGAGCGCGGCGTGCTCGCCGCTGCCCACCCGCTGCCATCGCGCCGGGGCGAGCGTCATCATGACCGGCTCGACGGGCAGCGGTCTTGCGAGAGTACCGTTGACGATCACCGCGTCCACGCTTTCAAGCTTGTCCGCCGGCTCCCGCAGCGGCCCGGCGGGCAGGCAGCGCCGGTTGCCAAGCCCCCGCACGCCGTCGACCACCAGAAGCTCGATATCGCGGCCCAGCGCCAGATGCTGCAGGCCATCGTCACTGATGATGATGTCGCAGCCGCGCTCGATGAGCGCCTGGGCGCCGCGCGGACGGTTCGGGTCCGCCGCCACGCACGCGCCGGTTTGGCGAAAGAGCATCAGCGGCTCGTCGCCGCAGTGCTCGACCGGGGTCGTTTCCTCCACGATCAGCGGATAAGCCGGCGCGCGGCCGCCGTAGCCTCGCGTGACGATGCCAGGCGTATAGCCCTGACGCGTCAAAAAAGCGGCAAGCCAGGCCACCAGCGGCGACTTGCCGGTACCGCCGAGGGTGATGTTACCCACCACGATGACCGGCACCGGCGCGCGCCAGACGCTTTTTTTACCCGTGCGATAGGCGCGAGCGCGGCGCTTGATCACGGCGCCATAAAGCGCGCTCAAGGGCAGAAGCGGTAGAAGCCAGGGCGCCCGGGAGAGACGCTCCCGGTAGACCCCGTCGAGCCAGCGGCTGGCAAGGCTCACGCGTACTCCTGAAACTGTATCTGGTGGAGCGCGGCGTAAGCGCCTTGGCGCTCGAGCAGCGCCTCGTGAGTGCCCTGCTCGACGATCCGCCCCTGGTCCATCACGACGATGCGATCGGCGCGCTCGATGGTAGAGAGTCGGTGAGCGATCACCAGCGTCGTGCGGCCTTTACAGACGTACTCGAGCGCCTTTTGAATATAGCGCTCGGATTCGGAATCGAGCGCCGAGGTCGCCTCGTCGAACACCAGAATGGGCGCATTGCGATAGATCGCACGGGCAATCGCCAGGCGCTGGCGCTGGCCGCCGGAAAGCGTGAGGCCATTTTCGCCGACCACCGTATCAAGGCCCTGCGGAAGCTGGTCGATGAACTCGCTGGCGTAGGCCGCCTTTGCAGCCTCCTCAATGCGCGCCCGGTCTGGCGCGTCCTCGCCGTAGGCGATATTGGCGGCGATGGTGGTGTTGAACAGCGTCACCTGCTGCGAGACGATCGCGATGTGCTTACGAAGCGCGCCGAGCGCGTAGTCGTCACTATCGGCACCGTCGATGAGCAAGCGCCCCTCGGAAGGCCGATAGAAGCGCGGCAGTAGCCCAACCAGCGTGGACTTGCCGCCGCCGGAGCGTCCCACGATGGCGATCATCTCCCCCGGCGCGATGTGCAGGTCGATGCCGTGGAGCACGTTGGGCTGCTCCTCATCGTAGCGAAAGCTCACGTTTTCAAAGCGCACCTCCCCCTTGAGCGTTTCGGGGTCCAAAGTGCCGTTATCCGGCTCGGTAGACAGATCCACCACCGCGAACAGCTCGGAAGCGGCGGCCAGCCCCTTTTGAATGTCGCCGTTGATTTCGGTGAGCTGGCGCACCGGCTTGATCATCAGCGCCGCGGCGGTGATGAAGGCCACGAACTCGCCTGGCGTCATGTCGGCCAAAAAGGCCGGCGCCATGGCAAGCCACACCAGTAGCGCCATGGAAATCGCCACCAGCATCAAAATCACCGGCGAGCTGATCGCCTTGGTCATCGCCTGCTTCATGCTCTGGCGGCGGTTCTCTTCACTGGCGCGCTCGAAGCGTTTTTTCTCGAAGGTCTCGGCGCCGTGGGTGCGCACTACCCGATAGCCGGAGAGCGCCTCTGATGCCACGTGGGTCACATCGCCTACAGAGTTCTGTATTCGCTTGGAAATCTTGCGAAAGCGCTTGCTGACGAAGCTCACGACCACGGCGATCACCGGCGTCACGGCCAAAAAGAGCAGCGTCAGCATCCAATTGGTCCAGAGCAGATAGAGCACCAGCCCGACGACGAAGAGCCCTTCGCGCAGAATCACCGTGACCGCGTTGGTTGCCGCACCCGCGACCTGCTCGACGTGGTAGGTGACGCGCGAGACGAGATGACCGCTCGAGTGCTGATCGAAAAAGCGCCCGGGCAGATGCAGCATGTGATCGAACACGTCGCAGCGCAGCGTATGAATCACGTAGCGACCCACATACGCCATGTAGTAGGTGCTCAAGAACGTTCCTACCCCGCGGGCGGCGAACATCAGCACCACGAACAGCGGCAAAAAGAAGCGAAAGGCGGCGTCCGGGTTCTGTATCCCGTCGATCAGGCGCTTCATCATCTCGGCCAGCGCCGTGCTGGACGCGGCGTAGATCACGAAACCGATGATCGCCAACGCAAACATTTTCCAATGGGGTTTTACGTACTCCAACAAGCGTTTGTACAACGCCCAGCTCGAATCGGTCACGCGTGCTCCAGCCCTAAAGTGCAGTGCGCCGAATTCTACCCTAAGGCGCGGCGTATCAACACCGCTTGCGCCCTTTCACCGACGCGCGCGCCGTTTCGACGCGTATTGCTTGGCCCCTCTCGACATGAAATGTCAGCGCTCCGTCCTCCGCGGTGCTCCAAAGGCAGCTCCCCACGCTTTGATACCGGCGCACCACCTCATCCGCCGGATGGCCAAAGGCGTTGTCACGCCCGGCGCTGAAGATCACATGCCCAGGCGCACTTTCACGTACGAACTGTACCCCGGAGCTCGAGCGGCTGCCGTGGTGGCCCGCCACCAGCACGCTGACCGGGGACTTCAAATCACCGATCAGACGCCGCTCGGTCTGGCGCCCGACGTCACCGGTGATCAATAGCCGATGTTCGCCCACGCTGACCTCGAGCACGCAGGAGCGCTCGTTAGGCGTGAGCGCGTTCTCCCCGGCCGGTGGCCAGAGCACGCGGTACGCGATTTCGTCGTGTGTCCAGTGCTGGCCTCGGGCGCAGGGCGTAAACGGTGCGGCTACCGCCTCGCCTTCGGGCGCCTGCCAGGCCGTAACCTTGTGTTCGCTCAAAAGCGCCCGAACGCCGCCGGCGTGGTCGCTGTCACCGTGGCTGACGATCACACGATCGAAGCGCTGTCCCGGCGGCCATAAGGACTCGATCGGCATGAACCCGCTTCGAAAACGCGGGCCGGTATCGTACAAAAACCGCTGTGTGGCGCTTTTAAGCTCGATGAGCTGGCCCTGGCCTACATCGAAAACGGTGACGCGCAAAACCCCGGGCGCAAGCGATTTGGGCTGGGAGAAAAACAGCAGCGCGGCGGCCACCGCGCAGGAGGCCGCACGCAGCCAGCGTGGCACGAAGGCGAGCCCGAAACAGAGCGCCAATAGTAAAAGCGCCGCGGCCAGCGCAAAACGCAGCTCGATTGCGGGCTCCCAAAGCGGTAGCGCTTCAAGGGCGATGCGTAACAGCGCATCAAAAACGTTGAGGGCGGCTCCAAAGCCGCGCCAGACGAGCTCGCCGGCGCCGAACAGCGGCGCCAGCAGCCAGCCCAGCAGCGCCAGCGGAACCATGACCGCGCTCACCCAAGGCACGGCGAGCAGATTCACCAGCGGCGCCCCCGGCGCCACGCGACCAAAGCTGACCAGCACCGCCGCTGCCATCAGCGGCGACAATAAAAGCTGCGTTCGCACCAGCGCCCAGACCCAGCCCTTGACGCCCTGAGGGCGCGCTCGCCCCTGCCAAATGACGATCAGCCACGCCACGGCGACAAACGATAGCCATAGCCCTGGACGCCAGGGTGCAAGTGGGTCGACCAGCACGACCAGTAAAAGCGCCAGCCACCAGGCCTGCCAGACCCTTGGCGCGTGGCGCCCGCTGAGTACCCAGAGCCCGAGCAGCGTCATCACCATGGCGCGCATTGCCGGCGGCCCCAGCCCCGCAAGCGCGGCGTAACCCACGCAGGCAAGCCCCGCCGCGGCCCAGGGCCAGGCGCGCAGCCGCCAGTTTTGCGGCGTTGTCAGCCTGGCCAACAGCCGGCTGATCCAGAGCACCATTGAGGCCACCAGCCCCACGTGCAAGCCTGAGATGACCACCAGGTGCGTGGTGCCGGTGGCGTTCAAGAGCGTCCAATCGTCCTGGGTCAACCGCTGGCTCGCGCCCAGGCTGAGCGCGGCGAGCCAGCGTTTGGTGCGTGCATCCAGGGAAGTGGCGTCGATATGTGCAAGTGCAAGTGACCTCAACGTCGAACGCTCTGGGGTGATCAACTGCGGGGCCGGGGCCGGGCGCACGTAGCCGGTGGCATGGATGCCCTCGCGCCAGAGCCAACGGGCGTAATCGAAGCGATGTGGGTTTTTGAACCCGCCGGGCGGGCGCAGGCGAAGCGTGAGCCGCCAGGTTTGGCCCGCTTCAAAGGCGGTATCGCCGTAGGCGCTGACGCGCACGCGATCGAGCCCGGAGCACGCCAGGCGCTGCGCCGGGCTTTCGCACTCGAGCAGCTGCAGGTTTAGCCGGCTCAAGCCTTCATCGCGCTGCGCCTCATCGATGCGCGCAATGACGCTGAGATCCTCGCCGCCGAGCCCCGCCGGCAGGGTTCGCTGCCACTCGAGATGAACGCCGAACAGTACCCAGCCGCCGGCCAGCAGCGCGGGCAGCACCCGGGGAACGCGATTGACGAGCAAAAGCGCGGCCACCAGCACCGCGCCGAGGGCGGGCAGTAAACGCCCTTCGGCGCCGCTGTACTCGGCAAGTATCGCCGCGCCGAGCGCTGCCATGGCCGCCGGCGCGACCACCCCTGTTCGCATGTTCCCCCCCATACCGGTACGTGACGACCGGCGTAGCCTTCGCGGCGCGCGATGTGGATAATGGAGCGCACTATCTCAAAGAGTAACCGACATGCCGCGCCGTTTCCTGCAGCGCTACATGCCCAAGCCCGACACCCTGAGACGCCAGCGATCGCTTCGCTTCATGGCGCCCCTGATCGCCGACCCCGGGCTCTGGCTGTTGACGCGTAAAAGCGTGGCCAACGCCTTTAGCGTCGGTATCTTTTGCGCCCTGCTGCCGATTCCGCTGCAGATGATGGTGGCCGCGCTCGGCGCGCGGATCGTGCGCTGCAACCTGGCGCTATCGGTGAGTCTGGTCTGGATCACCAACCCGCTGACCATGCCGGTGATTTTTTACTTCAACTACCGGGTGGGAACGTTTTTGATGGGCGCGCCGGTGCGCGAGGCACCGTCGCGTATTTCGACGCGCTGGCTGGCCGAGCAGATGCACGATCTCTTGCCGCCGCTGTTTTTAGGCTCGATCGTCACGGCCGTTGTGCTCGCCGTTCTCGCCAACGTGGCCATTCGCCTGCTCTGGCGCTGGCACGTCTCCTACAACTGGAAACGCCGCCGACAAAAGCGTCGGCGGCGTCGGGCCAAAATCGAATCCGAGTTCGACAAGTAACGCGCTACTTGAACGTAGCGCCGGGCGTGTCGTTTTCCAGCCGCCCCGCGTTCAGGCGCATCACGCGATCCTGATGAGCGGCAAGGCCCACATCGTGGGTCACGATCACGAAAGCGCAGGCGCTCTCGCGGGCGAGTTCGTCCATCAAGCTCAGGATGGTGCCGGCGGTGGTTTGATCCAGGTTGCCGGTCGGCTCGTCCATCAGTACAAGGCTCGGGTCGGTGACCAGGGCGCGTGCGATCGCCACGCGCTGGCGCTCGCCGCCGGAGAGCTCGCCGGGCTTGTGATCCGCCCGCGCCTTCATTCCTACCCGCGTCAGAATCTGCATGGCACGCTCTTCGGCGACCTTTTTGCGCTGACCGCGAATAATCAGCGGAAGCGCTGCGTTCTCCAGCGCGCTGAATTCCGCCAGCAGATGATGAAACTGATAGACGAAGCCGATGTAGCGGTTTCGAAAGTGGCCAAGCTGGGTCTCGTTGAGCCCGGCCAGCGACTCGTCGGCGATGGTGATGCTGCCCTGGCTTGGGCGGTCGAGACCGCCGAGCAGGTTCAAAAGCGTCGTCTTGCCGGAGCCGGAGCTTCCGACGATGGCCACGCGCTCGCCAGCGCGCACCTCGAGGGTGAGCCCGTCGAGTACCGTCAAATCCTGGGGCCCTTCGCTATAGATGCGGGTGAGCGACTGACAGGAGAGCATCACCGGGGCGTGGGAAGTGGCTGTGGTCATGGGCGCGTCCTTATTCATAGCGCAGTACGTCCGCCGGCTGCACGCGCGCGGCCCGCCAGGCAGGATAGAGCGTCGACAGGAAGGTCAGGCCGAAAGCGGCGAGTACGATATTGCGAATGTCGCTGAAAATCAGTTTCGAGGGCAGGTGACTGACGAAGTAGACGCCGGAATCCAAAAACTGAATGCCGGTGACGGATTCGAACCAGCCGATCACGTCCGAAATCGTTAGCGCCAGCACCACCCCGGCCAACACGCCAAGCGCGATACCGATGATGCCGATGGTCAACCCCTGAACGATGAAGATGCCCATGATCGAGCGCGGTGTGGCGCCAATGGTGCGCAAAATAGCGATGTCGGCGCGCTTGTCGGTGACCACCATGACCAGCGTCGAGACGATATTGAACGCGGCCACTGCGACGATCACGGTCAGCAGCAGCCCGATCATGCGCTTCTCCATCTGGATCGCCTGAAAGAGACTGCCCTGGGTGAAGGTCCAGTCCCGACCGATGTAGCCCGGCCCGAGATCGTTGACGATCGCCTGAGTTTCGCTACCGGCAGCGAACAGATCGTCGAGCTCCAAGCGCAGCCCGCCGATGGCGTCGCCCAGCCGCGCCAGCGTCTGCATATCCGAAATATTGGCGTAGGCAAGACTTCCGTCGAGATCGGCGCCGACGCTAAAGATGCCGCTAACGGTAAAGCGCTTGAGCCGTGGAAACACACCCGCGGGGGTGATCGAGGCCTCGGGCACCAACAGCGTGACACGGTCGCCGACGCCTACTCCCAGCCGGTTGGCCAGCATCGAGCCGAGCACCACGTTCCAGGAGTCCGGCGCCAGATCAGAAAGCTCGCCTTCGCGCATGTGATCACCGATGATCGACACCTGGTCTTCCCAGGCCGGGTCGATGCCGGTCACCATCGCGCCCTGATTGCGCCCGCTGGCCGAGAACATGCCCTGCTGCTCGACGTAGGGGGCGACGCCGATCACCCGGTCGCGCTCGATCAGCCGATCGGCCAGTGCCTCCCATTCCACGAGCCCCGGGCGGTATTCGATCTTGGTGTGCGGCACCATGCCCAGAATGCGGTTGCGCAGTTCGTAGTCGAAGCCGTTCATCACTGACAGCACCAGAATCAGCACGGTCACGCCGAGTGTGAGCCCCAGCATGGAAATCAGCGAAATAAACGAAATAAAGTGGTTCCGGCGTTTAGCGCGCACGTAGCGCAGCCCCACCAGAAAAGGCAAACGATCAAGCATGGCGTCATCCCTTGGTTAACTGGCGCCCATGGTACGGTTTTTTTCAACGCCCTGCATGGGTAAACGCGCCTTGTAAATACAAACCTTCTCACCCGCCTGGCCGGGCACGGCTGGCTTGCAACTTGCCCGGTGACCCCCTACATTGCGCCTTTTGGCCGGTCTCGACGCCGGCGTTTTCCCTGGCAACGAGAGCACTCATCCTTGGCAACTTTCCCTTACCGTTTGCTGCCGGAATGGCACCCTCAGGACGGCCTGCAGCTCACCTGGCCGCGCGCCGACGGCGACTGGCAGCCGCTTTTAGAGCGCATCGAGGCAACGATGGAGCGCATCGTGCTGGCCGCTGCGCGCTATCAGCGCGTTATCGTAAGCGTGCCGGACGCCGCCACGTGTGCGCGCCTGGAGTCCCGCTTTGCGACCCTTGGCGTACCCCGCGAGCGGCTGCTTCTTGTCGAGGCCGACACCGACGATACCTGGGCGCGAGATCATGGCCCGCTTGGCGTTATGGCGGAAGACGGTGACATGGCGCTGCTCGATTACACCTTCACGGGCTGGGGCGGCAAGTTTCCTGCTCGCCGAGACAACGCCCTGACACGCGCGCTCGAGGCGCAGAACGTCTGGGCCTGTCAGGTGCTGCCACGGGCGCTGGTGCTCGAAGGGGGCGGTATCGAAACCGATGGCCAGGGAACGTTACTGACGACCAAAGCGTGCCTTTTGAACCCGAACCGTAATCCAACGCTTTCCCAGGCAGAGGTTGAGCAAGCGCTCAAGGCAGACTTTGGCGTCGAGCGCATTCTGTGGCTCGAAAACGGCTATCTCGAAGGCGACGACACCGACAGCCACATCGACACCCTGGCGCGCTTTTGCAGCGTTGACACCATCGCCTACGTGCGCTGCGACGACGAGTTAGACCCGCACCATGCGGCGCTAAAATCGATGGAGGCCGAGCTCAAGGCGTTGCGCCAGCCAAACGGCGAGCCCTACCGCTTGATCGCCCTGCCCTGGCCTGCCACGGCGCTCGACCCGGACGACGGCCACCGGCTGCCCGCGACCTACGCCAACTTCACCATCATCAACGGCGCCGTGCTCGTGCCGACCTACGCCGACCCGGCGGATCTGGAGGCGCTCAACGCCCTGGCTCAGGCGTTTCCCGAGCGCCGGATCGTTCCCATCGAGTGTCACAGCGTGATTCGCCAGCACGGCAGCCTGCACTGCCTGACCATGCAGCTACCCAAGGGCACGCTCAACCCTGCCCGTTTCAAGGAGGCCTCATGAGCCGAGAACTGACCGTCGCCGTCATTCAGCAAAACGCCTGGCCGGACAAGGAGAAGAGCCTTGCGGCCTCCGAAGAGGGCGTACGCGCCGCCGCCGGGCGCGGGGCGAAGCTTGTGCTGCTCCAGGAGCTTCACGCCACCCACTACTTCTGTCAGTACGAGGACCCGGCGCTTTTTGACCTGGCCGAGCCGCTGGATGGGCCGACGAGCCAGCGCCTGGAAGCGCTCGCCCGCGAGCTCGACATCGTGCTGGTCGGCTCGATTTTCGAAAAGCGCGCCGCGGGGCTCTATCACAACACCGCGGTGGTTTTCGACGGCGCGCGTGGCCGCGTCGGCCAGTACCGCAAGATGCACATTCCCGACGATCCGGGCTTTTATGAGAAGTTCTACTTCACCCCGGGCGACGTCGATGAGCGCCGGGGCGAAGGCTTCACACCGATCGATACCTCGGTCGGCCGGCTCGGCGTGCTGGTGTGCTGGGATCAGTGGTATCCGGAAGCGGCGCGGCTGATGGCGCTCTCCGGTGCAGAGCTGCTGCTCTACCCCACCGCGATCGGCTGGGACAAGACCGACGACGAGCAGGAACAGGCCCGCCAGAAGGAAGCGTGGACGCTGGTTCAGCGTGCCCACGGCGTGGCCAACGGCCTGCCGGTGCTGGTCGCCAACCGGGTCGGCTTCGAGCCGGACCACTCCGGCGTCGGCTCGGGCATCGACTTCTGGGGCGGCAGCTTCGTCTGCGGCCCTCAGGGCGAGCTTCTGGCCCACGCCAGCGACGAGACCGAGCAGCTGGTGGTCACTCTCGACATGGAAAAAAGCGAGCGCACCCGGCGCATCTGGCCCTACCTGCGCGACCGCCGCGTGGACGGCTACGGCGATCTGACGCGGCGCTATCGCGACTGATACGCCCTCTTCACTCAATACGAAAACGCCGGCGCATTGAGCGCCGGCGTTTTCGTTCAAGCCAGAACGGGTTCGACGTTGGCGTCTATTTCCAGAAATCGCGAATCGAGGCGATGCCCTGGGCGCCAACGGCGCGGGCGTGGTTGGCATCGAAACGCGTCATCCCGCCCAGCGCGAATACCGGCATGCCGGCGCGCTCGACGAGCTGCTGAAAGTCGTGCCAGCCCATGGGGGCCACATCCGGGTGCGACGGCGTGGTGCGAAGCGGCGACAGCGTGACGAAATCGCAACCAAGCGTGGCCGCCTTGTCGAGCTGAGTTTGATTGTGGGTCGAGGCAGAAAGCCACTTGCCCTCGCCGATCGGGCGCCGCTCAAGCTCCATCAGGCGCTGGCTGGTCAGGTGAATGCCGTCGGCGTCGACCTGCTCCAGAAGCTCGGGCTCGCCGTTGAGCAGAAGTCTGGCGCCGAACTCGCGGCACAGCGCCAGCGCCGTTTGCGCGCGCTGTACGTAGGCATCGCGCGCAAGGCCCTTCGCACGCAGTTGAACGAGGCGAACGCCGTCCTCGTCGAGCGCGCGGCGCAGAAGGCTTTCAAAGCGCTCATCGTCCGGCTCCTCGCCGGTGATCAGGTACTCCTTGGGCAGCATCACCGCGCGCAAGATGGGCAGATTGGCCGCCGGGAAGGGATAACCGACCAGATCCTCCATCGCGACCCAGCGAACCGCCTGGCCTTCACGCCCGAACGGCTCGCCGGCAAATTCGTGCACCTGCCAAACGTCGAGCAGGATATGCTTGTCGCTGTACTCGTGGTGAACGCGAATGAGCGGCTGGGCGCGGCGGATCTCGACACCGAGCTCTTCATGGAGCTCGCGCTTCAAGCCCTCGAGCCCGGTTTCGTAGGGTGCGAGCTTGCCGCCGGGAAACTCCCATAACCCGCCGTGATCCACGTTGGAGGGCCGGCGAGCGATCAGTACGTGCTTTTTATCGGCGCTAACGATGGCGGCCGCGGCGACGTGAACCCGTCGTTTTACCATTACATTCATGACGTTCTTTTCCACATTGGAGCGCCCGGCGAGCCGGGCACTTGACTACAAAGAGCGAAGCCTTGTACCAGCGCTCTTGTCCAGAAACGGCTTTAAAAAGGCGGCGCGCCTAGCTTCGGTAGTCGGCGTTGATGGAGACGTAGTCGTGCGACAGATCCGAGGTCCAGACGGTTGCGCGCGTCTCGCCCCGGCCCAGATCGATACGAATGGTAATCTCCTCCCCCTTCATCACCCGACTGCCCGCCTGCTCAGAGTAGCTCGCTGCCCGGCCGCCGTTTTCGACCAGACGCACATCACCCAGATCGATCACCACGCGGCTGACATCGAAGTCATCGACCGGCGCGCGCCCGACGGCGGCGAGAATCCGCCCCCAGTTGGCGTCACTGGCATAAAGCGCGGTCTTTACCAGCGGCGAGTGCGCCACGGTGAAGCCGACGTCCAGCGCTTCCTGGCGGGTCATTGCGCCTTCAACGTCCAGAGTGACGAACTTGGTGGCCCCTTCGCCGTCGCGAATGATCGATTGGGCAAGCTCGGTCATCACGCCCTGTAGCGCCTGGCGAAACACCGCGATCTGCTCGTCGGTTTCAATGCAGACGCCGGTGTTGGTCGCGGCGAGCATGCAGGCGTCGTTGGTCGAGGTGTCGCTATCCACCGTGATCGCGTTGAAGGAGCGGTCCACGGTTTCGCGCAAAAGCCGCTGTAAAAGCGACTGCTCGATACGGACATCGGTCACCACGAACCCAAGCATCGTGGCCATGTTGGGCTTGATCATGCCCGAGCCTTTGGTGATGCCGTTGATACTAAAGCGCTCGCCATCGATCTCGGCGGTGGCCGTGGCGCCCTTGGCGCGGGTATCGGTGGTCAGTATCCCCTCACCGGCAAGCTTCCAGGCCTCGCTATCACTGGATAGCGCTTTAAACGCGTCAGGGAGCCCCGCCAGCAGCCGCTCCATGGGCAGCGGCTCGCCGATCACGCCGGTGGAGAACGGCAGCACCTGCTCGCTGGAGACACCGGCCTGCTCGGCCGCTGCCTCACAGGTGCGCCTGGCGTCTTCAAGCCCCTTTTCGCCGGTACCGGCGTTGGCGTTGCCGGTATTGATGACCCAGTAGCGTGAGGACGGCGTTGCCGCCAGATGCGATTTGGCGGTAATGACCGGCGCAGCGCAAAACGCATTTTGGGTAAACACCGCCGCCGTTACGGCGGTGGCTGGAAGCTCGATGACCACCAGATCGCGACGCTGGGGCTTTTTGATCCCCGCCATGGCGGAGCCCAGGCGTACCCCTTCAAGAGGCGCCATCGTTGGAAACGGACAGTGACCCACCGCCATGCTCTTCTCCTGTAACGTCTATCGGTGCGCGTAGGGCGCGCGTCATTGAAGCTTGCCACAGCACTGCTTGTACTTCTTGCCAGAGCCGCAGGTGCACGGGTCGTTACGCCCGACCTTCGGCGCTTCGCGCCGCTGCGGGGCGGCTTCGCTACCGCCGTCCAGGCGTGAAGCCGGGGCCTCGGCGCCGCCTGAGTCCGCGGCGCGCTGGGCCTCGGAGGCGGCTGCCTTTTCGCGCGCGGCGTCTTCACGGCGCTTCTGCTCGAGAGCGTCTACCTCTTCGGGCTGGCGCACCTGCACGTGGCTCAGGATACGCGTCACGTCTTCCTTGATGTTGATCAGAAGCTGCTGGAAGAGCTCGAAGGCTTCGCGCTTGTACTCCTGTTTGGGGTTTTTCTGGGCGTAGCCGCGCAGGTGAATACCCCGGCGCAAGTGATCCATCGATTGCAGGTGCTCTTTCCAGCGGGTATCGAGGACCTGGAGCATGACCTGCTTCTCGAAGCGCTGGATCAGCGCCTGACCGGCGGCGGCGATCTTGGCGTCATACGCTTCGCGGTGCATGGTCTGCAGGCGCTCTCTGAGCTTCTCTTCGCTGAAGCGATCGTCCTCGGCAGCCCACTGGGTGACCGGCGCGTCGAGGTTGAACTCGGTTTTCAGGTGCGCTTCGAGCCCGGGAAGATCCCACTGTTCGGCCAGGCTTTGGGGCGGTACGTAGTCGCTGATGGTGCTCTCCATCACCTCTTCACGAATGCCGATCACCGCCTCGGATACCTCATTGGCGGCCAGCACGTCATTGCGCTGCTCGTAGATTACCCGGCGCTGATCGTTGGCGACGTCGTCGTACTCCAGAAGCTGCTTACGAATGTCGAAGTTGCGTCCTTCGACCTTCTTCTGCGCCCGCTCGACGGCGTTCGACACCATCTTGTGCTCGATCGCCTCACCGCGCTCGAGTCCCAGTGCCTGCATCAGGCGCTTGACCCGGTCGGAGCCGAACAAACGCATGAGACTATCTTCCAGTGACAGGAAGAAGCGCGTGGAGCCCGGGTCGCCCTGACGACCGGCGCGGCCGCGAAGCTGGTTGTCGATGCGCCGCGACTCGTGGCGCTCGGAGCCGATCACGTGCAGCCCGCCCGCCTCGAGCACCGCATCGTGGCGCTGTTGCCAGTCGGCCTTGAGCGCGGCGATCTGCCCCTCGTCAGGGTTGTCGAGCTTGGCGACATCCGCTTCCCAGTTGCCGCCGAGCATGATGTCGGTACCGCGTCCGGCCATGTTGGTGGCGATGGTGACGGCCCCGGGACGACCGGCCTGAGCGATGATCTCGGCCTCGCTCTGGTGCTGCTTGGCATTGAGTACGTTGAACTGCATGCCGGCGTTTCGCATCAGCTGGGCCAGGTACTCGGAGGTCTCGATCGAAGCGGTACCCACCAGCACCGGGCGACCCGCTTCGGTCACCTTTTGGACGTCCTTGATGATCGCTTCGAACTTCTCTTCGCCGCTGAGATAGACCAGGTCGTTCAAGTCCTTGCGCGCAAGCGGCCGGTTGGTCGGGATGACCACCACGTCGAGGCCATAGATCTGACGGAACTCGAAGGCTTCGGTATCGGCGGTGCCGGTCATGCCGGCGAGCTTCTCGTAGAGACGGAAGTAGTTCTGAAAGGTCGTGGAGGCAAGCGTCTGGCTCTCACGCTGCACGGTCACGCCCTCTTTCGCCTCCACGGCCTGGTGCAAGCCTTCGGACCAGCGCCGGCCCGGCATGCTGCGCCCGGTATGCTCGTCGACGATGACCACCTGGCCTTCGACGACGATGTAGTCCACGTCACGCTGGTAGAGATTGCGCGCGCGCAGCGCCGAGTGCATGTGCTGGAGAAGATTCAGGTTCTGGGCGGCGTAGAGCGAGTCGTGTTCGCCCAGCAGGCCCTGGGAGCGCATCATCTCCTCGACCTTGTTGTGGCCCTGCTCGGTAAGCTCGACCTGCTTTTGCTTCTCGTCGAGCACGAAATCGCCGCTGACCGGCGTTTCGTCGTCCTCGCTCACTTCGCCACGCTCGAGGTGCTGCGCCAGGCCGTTGACCACGTTGTAGAGCTCGGTGTTCTCGTCTACCGCGCCGGAGATGATCAAGGGCGTGCGCGCCTCGTCGATCAGGATGGAATCGACCTCGTCGACAATGGCGAAGTGCAGGTCGCGCTGCACCTTCTCTTCCAGCGAGAACGCCATGTTGTCGCGCAGGTAGTCGAAACCGAACTCGTTGTTGGTGCCGTAGGTGATATCGCACTTGTAGGCGTGACGCTTCTCTTCACCGGTCTGGCCCGAGAAGATGACGCCCACGGTCAATCCGAGAAATTCGTAGAGCGGGCGCATCCACTCGGCGTCACGCCGGGCCAGGTAGTCGTTGACCGTGACCACGTGCACGCCCTTGGCGGGCAGCGCGTTGAGATAGACCGCCAGCGTCGCCACCAGCGTCTTGCCCTCGCCGGTTTTCATTTCCGCAATGCGCCCGCGGTGAAGCGTCATGCCACCGACCATCTGAACATCGAAGTGGCGCATGCCCATGACGCGCTTACTCGCCTCGCGCACGACCGCAAAGGCGTGGGGCAACAGCTTGTCCAGCGATTCGCCGGACTCCAGGCGCGTACGTAGCTCGCCGGTCTGCGCCTGTAGCGCGGCGTCGTCCAGCGCCTCGATCTCGGCTTCGAGCTTGTTGACGTCCTGCACGCTTTTCGTCATGCGTTTCACGTCGCGGTCGTTCTTGGAGCCAATGGCCTTGCGCAATAATGTGTTAATCATGAAGTTTCCAAATCATTTCAAGCGCACCAGCGGAGCACCCTTAAAAAAAGCTGTTTCAAGCGAAACGGTAAAGACGGAAGTGATGCTGGGCGGCGGGCGGGCCGCGCGGAATCAATACGTCGCGGGCGGCGACCCGGGGCAAGGCCAAACGAGAGGCGATCAAACGACGCTTTTCTACGCGCGCGGTGATTTTTTTGACACGACGCAATAGGGAGCGAACTCGACGCCGACGGGCCAAACGCTGCGACTGAACCCGCAGAATGGCAGGCACCCAAAGACAGATCGTCGCCGCGCGCTCGCTTGACTTGACGGCGGATAGCGGTGATAGCGACACCGGTAGCAGGCAACTGACCAGAAGCCCCGCCAGCCACCAGCGCGCAAGCCCGCTGCGGCGAGCGCGCCGCAGGGCTATCCGGGGGCTAGGCGCGGACATGGATGACATGCTGGGTGTCGACTCCCTGGCGTGTTAGGCTCTTTCGATAACGCCCCGGCCGCTCGCAACTGGCGGCCCGAAAGCGCACGGATCCGGTTTTCTGGAATTAAGCGTATGAGTATAAAGGTTAAGCGTTCCCGCGCACAGCCCATCGGCCAGGTGCTTAAAAGCTCTTCCGACATTAGCAACTTGATGCGTCAGTCGCGGCTGATCGATCAGGCCCAGCGCCACCTGCGCGCCCACCTGCCTGAAGAGATGCGTGAGCACATTTTTGTCGGCGGCTTCAGCGACGCCCGTCTGACCCTGATCAGCGGCCAGGCAAGCTGGCTTGCCTGGCTTAGATTCGAGCAGCACCGACTTTTACAACTGCTGCATCAGCTGCCCGGGTTCGAAGCCGTTACCGGCTTTCACTTCAAGGTACGCCCGGTTCGCCCGATCGTCGCGCCGCCACGCAATACCCGGGCGCTTTCGCAAAAAGCGAGTGAAACGCTCACCCAGTGCGCCGAAGATACTCAGGACAGCCGCCTAAGAGGGGCGCTCAAGCGCCTGGCTTCCCACGCTGCACGCAAGAACCCATCTTCCTGAACGCATAAAGCACCGCAAAGCGGTGCTTTATAAATGGGGGAGCCGATGGCGTTTTCAACCGCGCCCCGCTTTAAAACGCCAACCCTCATACTTCAGGGCTCAGCGTCTGGTCTGAAGAATCAGGCCATGGCCGGCGCGGCGTAGGAGATCGGCGCCACGTCCTTTTCGTCTTCGAACGTGACGATTTCATAAGCTTCGGGGCGAGCGAGCAGCTCGCGACAAAGCTGGTTGTTCAGCGCGTGACCGGATTTAACGCCGCGGAACTCGCCGATCAGGCTAAAGCCCAGCTGGTAGAGATCGCCGATCGCGTCCAGCACCTTGTGCTTAACGAACTCGTCCTCGTAGCGCAAACCGCCCTCATTCACGATTCGGTAGTCATCGACCACGATGGCGTTATCGAGGCTTCCGCCGAGTGCCAGGTTATTGGAGCGCAAAAACTCCAGGTCGCGCATGAAGCCAAAGGTACGCGCCCGCGATACTTCCTTGACGAAGGAGGTCGTTGAGAAGTCGATCAGCGCGTCCTGATGCTGCTGCTCGAACACCGGGTGATCGAAATCGATGGAGAACGACACCTTGAACCCCTGATGGGGCAAAAATACCGCTTCCTTGTCGCCATCCCGAACCGCGATCCGCTCCTTGATGCGGATGAACTTCTTGGCGGCGTCCTGCTCGAGGATGCCAGCGGACTGAATCAAAAATACGAAAGGGCTGGCACTGCCGTCCATGATCGGAATTTCGGCGGCGCTCACATCGACGTAGGCGTTATCGATACCGAGACCGGCAAACGCCGACATCA
Source organism: Halomonas sp. PAMB 3264 (assembly GCF_031954245.1). Taxonomy (NCBI): domain Bacteria; kingdom Pseudomonadati; phylum Pseudomonadota; class Gammaproteobacteria; order Oceanospirillales; family Halomonadaceae; genus Halomonas; species Halomonas sp. PAMB 3264. Next base: position 1,644,097 of record NZ_CP134866.1, on the reverse strand, counting down.
AATGCTCGACGGTCGCGACCTTGACGCCGTTTTGCGAAAGCGCGGTGCATAGACGGGTGTCCTCGACCAGCTCGGCGCGAGCGGGCACGTGTACCACGGGGTCCAGATCGGTTCGAACGAATACGATACCGGTGTTCGCGGGCGCCGGGCGCAGCGCCAGATGGACTTTTTTACCCGAGTGCAGACCCACTCCGGTAGCGCGAATCACGTTTTGTAATGTACGTTGTCTGATCATGGGCGTGGTAAAACTCTGATAACGGGGTCTTCGTCAAGAAACCGACGCCGACCGTAAAAAGGGAAGTTATCGAACAGTGTTTACTTTAACAGCAAACGAGCGTTTTAACCAATATTTCTCGGTTAAAACGCTCGCCCGCTGGGGTAAAACCGACGGTCGTTTAAATCAGTCCGCTTGGCGGCGCAAAAACGCGGGGATGTCCAGATAGTCGTCAGACTCGGCCGAACGACGTTTCTCGGCGCGCGGCTTGGGTGAAGACTCCTGCGCTTCGGCGCGAGCCGCGGACTGCTGACGCGTCACCGTCGGCTGCTGCATCTTGCGGTAGTCGGCAGGCTCGGAAGTGGCACGGCGAGCCGGCTCGCGGGCGGCCTGTTTGGGTTTGGTGCCATCGAGGCCCGCAGCGACCACGGTCACGCGCAGCTCATCGGACATTTCCATGTCGATGGAGGTTCCCACCACGATGGTCGCTTCCTGAGAAGCGAACTCCTGAACCGTCGCACCGACGTCGTTGAACTCGCCAATCGACAGATCCGGGCCCGCGGTGATGTTGACCAGAATGCCGCGAGCGCCGTGCAGGTCGATATCCTCGAGCAGCGGACTGCGAATCGCCTTTTCAGCGGCTTCACGAGCGCGGTTCTCACCGGTGGCCCCGCCGGTACCCATCATCGCCATGCCCATTTCGGACATGACCGTGCGCACGTCGGCGAAATCGACGTTGATGATACCGGGGCTGGTGATCAGCTCGGCGATGCCCTGAACGGCGCCGAGCAGCACGTCGTTGGCCGCACTAAAGGCGGTCAATAGCGTAGCGTTCTTGCCCAGTACCGATAGAAGCTTCTCGTTGGGGATAGTGATCAGCGAATCGACGTGCTCGGAAAGCTCCTTCATGCCCTCTTCCGCAGCGCGCATACGCTTGGGGCCTTCAAACGGGAAGGGGCGTGTGACCACCGCCACCGTTAGAATCCCCAGCTCCTTGGCGACCTGAGCCACCACAGGCGCACCGCCGGTACCGGTACCACCGCCCATGCCGGCGGTGATGAACACCATATCGGCACCTTCCAGAAGCTCCGCGATCCGCTCGCGATCTTCCATGGCGGCCTGGCGCCCGACTTCCGGGTTCGCACCGGCGCCCAGGCCCTTGGTGATCTCGCCGCCCAGCTGCAATACCGTTTTGGCGGAAACGCGCTTGAGCGCCTGCGCGTCGGTGTTGGCGCAGATGAACTCGACGCCTTCGATGTTGCTTTCCACCATGTGGTTGACGGCGTTACCACCGCCGCCGCCCACACCCACTACCTTGATGACCGCACTGCTCGAGGGTGCGTTATCTACCAATTCGAACATAAGCCCCGTCTCCTGAACCGCGCTTGCGGCCCTGTCAGAAATTTCCTTTGAACCAGCCTTTGATTTTCGCTAGCGCCGAATGATCGTCCCTGCTATCACGCTGGACGTGCTCACCGCGCCCCTTGTGGGGTGCGTTGGCCCGACCATGGCTCTCAAGACCCTGTCCGTGGCGGGACTCCTGCAGTGCATAGTGCAAAAGCCCGACGCCTGTCGCATAGATGGGATTGCGAACCACGTCCGCAAGCCCCCGCACGTTCTGCGGGCAGGCGATACGTACCGGCATGTGGAAAATCTCCTCTGCCAGCTCGCTCACCCCTTCCATGCGCGATGTGCCGCCGGTCAACACGACCCCGGCGGCCACCATGTCTTCGTAGCCACTACGGCGTAATTCATCGCGTACCAGTGTAAAGAGCTCTTCGTAGCGCGGCTCGACCACCTCGGCCAGTGCCTGGCGCGAAAGATCGCGCGACGCTCGATCGCCTACACTGGGCACCTTGATCATTTCATCGCTTGCGGCCAGCTGGGTCAGCGCGCAAGCGTACTTGACCTTGATCTCTTCGGCGTGCTGCGTCGGCGTTCGAAGCGCCATCGCAATATCGTTGGTGACCTGGTCACCCGCGATGGGAATGACCGCCGTATGGCGAATCGCGCCTTCACTGAAGATGGCCATATCGGTCGTTCCCCCACCGATATCCACCATGCAAACGCCCAACTCGCGCTCGTCTTCGGTCAGTACCGCCATGCTGGAGGCCAACTGCTCCAAAATGATGGCGTCGACTTCCAGCCCGCAGCGGCGCACGCACTTTTCGATATTCTGCACCGCGTTCAAGGCCGCGGTGACCAGGTGCACCTGCGCCTCCAGGCGCACACCAGACATGCCCAGCGGCTCGCGAATACCGCCCTGGGCATCGATGGAGAATTCCTGGGGCAGCACGTGTAACACCCGCTGCCCCTCGGAAATGGCCCGGGCACGGGCCGAGTCGATAACACGATCAATGTCAGAAGGAGTGACTTCGCGTTCCTTGATCGCGACGACGCCATCTGAATTCATCGAGCTAATATGACTGCCGGCGACGCCGACGTAGACCGAATGGATATCGCAGCCAGCCATGAGCTCGGCTTCTTCGACCGCACGCTGAATCGACTGAACCGTCGATTCGATATTGATCACGACGCCGCGCTTCATTCCCCGTGAAGGGTGAGAACCTATACCCGCAATTTCGATGCCGCCATCGTCGGTGGGTTGACCGACGATCGCGACGACCTTGGACGTTCCGATGTCCAGCCCGACAACCATATTGGATGCGTTGGGTGAGCCTGCCATGAGTCGGGTTATCTCCTTATAGTAATCTTTTAACCGATAAACGATCGATGGTCGGCAACCGCTTATCTACCAATGAACATCAACATGGATCGGATGAAACGAGCAGGGGCGTCGGCCTGATCCGTTAAATCCAAAAAGCGCCGCGTTTATGAACGCCTTGTTAAAAACAAATCGTCATCACTATCACGGCTTTTCTCTAAAATGCACTGTACATCGACGCCAACACATGTTTATTTATACATGCTTTTATAAAAAGCGGGCTTGAACGCATCCCCCGTTAAAGCCGCCCTGATTCGATCATCTATCGCCTTGAATCGCTTGACTGTCCAAAACGCGCTAGAAGAGACGGTCGAAAGCCATCATATAGAAACGCCCACCATTATACGACTGCTCCCGCCCACGATAATGGGCTTGGCGAAGAATTTAAACCCCAGTGATGGCTTTTCCTTGTTGGCAAACGCTCACTTTTAAGTAAACGTCGACCACGGTTAATGGCGAGGGAGTCATTACTCTTCGCTATCGTCGAATTCGGTTTCGCCGTGCCAGGCGACCGCTACGCCATTGGGATAGCGCAAGTCAATATAGCGAATCTGGTCACCCTGACGCGAAAGCTCGCGCTGCCAGGAGGCAGTGAGCCGCGCCAGGCGCGTGCCGTGTTCGCGCCGCCCGAGCATCACCCACGCGCCGTTATCGAGCTGTAGCCGCCAGGCCCCGCGCGGCTCGAGACGAAGCTGAGATAACGACAGTGACAATGTCGCGAAGTGATTCGTCAGGCGCTGATAGTAGTCGAGCACTTCCTCGCTGCTGCCCACCGGCCCCGCGAGGTCAGGAAGGTTCGGCGGTACCGCGAGCGGCGCGAACGCGAAGGGCTCGCCTTCGGGGTTGAGCAGGAAATCGTCGTTCCAGCGCGCGATCGGTTGCTGCTCGATGAGCTCGAACACCAGCGCGTTGGGCCACTCCCGCGAAATACGCACCTCGAAAAGCCAGCCGATGGTGAGCGCGCGTTCACGCAGCTCACCAAGATCCGCCGATAGCCAGGTGGCGTTTTGTACCAGCGGCGCCAACTGGGTGCGCAGGTAGTCGGCGCTGACGTACTCCCACTCACCGCGAATCGAGACGCGCTCGATGGGACGGTCGAGCCACAGCCACAGCGCCCTGCCCCCGCCACCGAGCAGCAGCGCGAGCAGAACAACTCCAAGCCAGGCGTTACGCTTTTTCATAAGGTCCTATCACCGGGATTGCTCACCGGACGACGGCGGTCTGGAGAATGTTGACGACCAGCTCATCGAAGCCAATGCCGGCGTGAGCCGCCGCTTGGGGCACGAGGCTGTGGTCGGTCATGCCGGGCACGGTGTTGACCTCGATGAGCCAGAACGCGCCGTCCTTATCGCGCATCACATCGATGCGCCCCCAGCCACGGCCGCCCATGGCGCGAAACGCTTTTTGACACAGCGCCGCCAACGCCTGCTCGCCCTCCTCGCTCAGCCCGCAGGGCAAATGATAAAGCGTGGTGTTCGAGTGGTACTTGGCTTCGTAGTCGTAAAACCCGCCGGGGACCTCTACACGAATGGCGGGCAGCGCTTGATCGCCCAGAATCGCGACGGTGTACTCCTCACCGGCGATGAAGCGCTCGGCCATCACCTGGGCGTCAAAGCGAGCCGCTTCCGTGTAGGCGGCTTTTAGCTCGGCCTCGCTTTTGACGATGCTGATTCCCAGCGTCGAGCCCTCATGCACGGGCTTGACGATCATGGGCAGACCCAGCGTGTCGACGACCGCCGACCAGTCGGCGGCGTCACTTAGCGTGATGCTCTCCGGCGTCGGCAGGCCCTGGGCGCGCCATACCTGCTTGGTGCGCTCCTTGTCCATACCGAGCGCCGAGGCGAGCACGCCACTGCCGGTGTACGGAATGTTCAAAAGCTCCAGCGCCCCTTGCAAGGTGCCGTCCTCGCCACCGCGCCCGTGAAGCGCGATGAACACCTTTGAGGGCGCCAGCGCCTCGAGCCCGGCGAGTCCGCCCTCACGCGGGTCGTACCCCTGGGCGTTGATGCCCTGACGCTTGAGCGCCTCCAGGATCGCCGCGCCACTTTTCAGCGACACTTCGCGCTCGCCGGACGTGCCGCCCAGCACCACCACCACGTTCTCAGCCGCGCTGCCCGCTGCCGTTACGCTCATAGCTCAACCTCATCCAACGCAAGCCCGGCCTTCGCCAGCGCCAGCGAAATACCGCCGACGTCCCCGGCGCCCTGGGTAATCAAGATGTCGTCCGGGCGAAGCACCCGTTTCAAAAGCGCTGCAAGCTCGTGTTTGTGCTCGACGAACAGCGGGTCGACCTCACCACGCTGGCGAATGGAGCCGGCAAGCGTACGCCCTTCCGCACCGGGAATCACTGCCTCCCCGGCGCTGTAAACGTCCAGAAGCACCAGCGTATCGACCTGGGAGAGCACGCGCACGAAGTCCTCGAACAAGTCGCGTGTGCGGCTATAGCGATGAGGTTGGTACAGCATCACCAGCCGCCGTTTGGGCCAGCCCGCGCGCACCGCCTGAATCACCATATCGACTTCTCGCGGGTGATGGCCGTAGTCGTCCACCAGCATGACCTCGCCGGTCTGATTCGGCGCGGGAAAGTGACCGTGTACCTGAAAGCGCCGCCCGACCCCGGCGAAGCTTGCCAGGCCCGCAAGAATCGCCTCGTCGCTGACGCCAGCGTCGGTGGCCACCACGATGGCGGCCATGGCGTTTTGCGCATTGTGGCGCCCAGGCATCGCCAGGCGCACGTCAAGCGGGACGGCGCCGTCGGGCCTTTGCGCGGTGAAGCTCACCTCGCCCTCGCGCTGGCTGAAATCGGTAATACGGTAGTCCGCTTCTTCGTTGAAGCCGTAGGTCACGAACTGGCGCTTCACCTGTTCACACAGGCCCTTGACGTGGGCGTCGTCAGTGCAGAGCACGGCAAGGCCATAAAACGGCAGATTGTGCAGAAACTCGATAAATGTGGTCTTGAGCCGCTCGAAGTCGTTGCCGTAGGTCGCCATGTGGTCGGCGTCGATGTTGGTGACGATCGACACCATCGGCTGAAGGTGCAAGAACGACGCGTCGGACTCGTCCGCCTCCGCCACCAGGTAGTCGCCTTCGCCAAGGCGAGCGTTGGCCCCGGCGCTGGTGAGCTTGCCGCCGATCACGAAGGTCGGGTCGAGCCCGCCCTCGGCCAAAAGCGTCGCGGTCAGGCTCGTCGTCGTGGTCTTGCCGTGGGTACCGGCCACCGCGATGCCGTGGCGAAAGCGCATCAGCTCGGCGAGCATTTCGGCGCGGCGCACCACCGGCACCCGATGCTCGTGGGCCCAGCGGATTTCCGGGTTGGTCTCGTCGATGGCACTCGACACCACCACGACGTCGGCGCCCTGAACATTGAGCTCGGCGTGGCCGATGAAGACCTCGACCCCACAGCTGCGTAGGCGATCAATAACAGGCGATACGAGCATGTCGCTGCCGCTGACCACATAGCCCTGATTGGCGAGCACTTCGGCGATACCGCACATGCCCGCCCCGCCAATGCCGACGAAGTGTAGACGCTTGATGCGCCGCATACCGGGGCCGCTGGGACGCACGCTGTGCGATGGCTTATCGGTTGTCAAATCGGTCACGCCGAATCTCCTTGCTTCACTAACGAAAGGCATCCTGCCGTCAAACGCTCCAAAGCGTCCAGATGCGCCGCTTGGCGCGCGCAAGCGGCCATCTCGACCAGGGTGTCACGGGTCAATAGCTCGTCCAAAAGCGCGGTCAGCCGCTCCGGGGTCAGCTCACTTTGCACCACGCAGCGCGCCGCACCCGCCTCGACGAGCACTTCGGCGTTGACGCGCTGATGATCGTCCACGGCGAAGGGAAACGGCACTAACAGCGCCGGTTTGGCCGCGGCGGCGAGCTCCGCTACGGTCAAGGCGCCGGCGCGGCATACGACCAGATCTGCCCAGTCGTAGGCCGCCGCCATATCGTCGATGAACGCCTCGACCCGCGCCGGCACTCCAAGCGTTTGGTAGCTCTCGCGCGTCGCCGCGTCGCGCTCCTGCCCCGCCTGGTGCCACACCTCCGGGCGATCGCCTTCGCCGAGTGCGGCCAGCGCTACCGGCAGGCGCTCGTTGAGTGCGACGGCGCCGAGCGAGCCACCCACCACCAGCATTCTGAGCGGGCGCGTGCTGAGCTCGACATCGGTGCGCGGCGTTTCGCCCAGTGCGGCGATGTCACTACGCACGGGGTTGCCGATCACCTCGGCCCGGGGGCCGAAGGCGTTGTCGAAGGCGGCGTAGGTCTTGTTGGCTAGCCGTGATAATACGCGATTGGTCAGCCCCGCCACGGCGTTTTGCTCGTGGATCACCAGCGGTACGCCACAGAGCTTGGCCGCAAGCCCCCCTGGGCCACTGGCAAAGCCGCCCAGGCCCACGACGACGTCCGGCTTGAGGCGTTTGATGACGCGGCGGGCATCCAGCACGGCGCGGCTCAAGTTGAAAGGCGCCTTGAGCCAGCCCGCCGCCCCGTTGCCGCGAAGCCCGCTGATCGCCACGGTATTGAGCGGGATGCCCGCCTCCGGCACCAGGCGGTTTTCGATACCGCGGGGGCTGCCCAGCCACTCCACGTCCACGTGCTGGGCCATGAGCGCCCGGGCCAGCGACAGCGCGGGAATGACGTGGCCGCCGGTCCCGCCGGCCATGATTAACATGCGTCGACGTGCGTTCGTCGTCACAAACGACTCCTTACTCAAGATAAACGCGGCTCGAAGCGAGATTTATAAGGGGTAGAGGCGCGCCGCGGGCGGTGACGGGTTTCCGCATCCACGCGCAGCAAAAGCCCGATCATCATACCGGTGACCAGAAGGCTCGAGCCGCCGTAGCTAATCAGCGGGAGCGTCAGCCCCTTGGTGGGCAAAAGCCCTGAACTCACCGCCATGTTGATGAACGCCTGGGCGGCGATGATGAAGCCGATGCCGTAGCTCACATAGGCGCCGAAAAGGTGGCCGGCAAGCTCTGCCTTTCGGCCAATGAGCATGGCACGGGTAACGAACAGGGTGAACAGCGCCACCACGCAGACCGCGCCGATCATACCGAGCTCCTCGGCGATGACCGCGAAGATGAAGTCGGTGTGCGCCTCGGGCAGGTAGTGGAGTTTTTGCACGCTGTTGCCAAGGCCGGTGCCGGAAATGTGGCCGCGACCGAAGGCGATCAGCGCCTGGGTCAGCTGGTAGCCGGTGGCGAACTGATCCGCCCAGGGGTCGAGAAAGCTCGTCCAGCGCGCCAAGCGGTAGGGTTCCATCACGACCATCATCACCGCGCCGAAGGCGAGCACGCCGCCGCTGCCGATCAACAGCACCATCGAGGCGCCGCTCATCATCAGCATCCCGATCACGCAAACGGTGTAGACCACCATGCCGCCGAAGTCCGGCGCCAAAAACAGCAGCCCCGCGGGTACGGCAAGCACCGCGATCGGCCGCCACATGCTGAACGCGCGAGTGCGAAGCTCATACGTGAAGCGAGACATGAACGCCGCCATGTAAAAGATCAGCCCCACCTTGCCAAGCTCAGAGATCTGCAGACTCGGCAAGGGGCCGGGCAGCGAAATCCAGCGCTTGCTGCCGTTGACTTCCTGGCCCACCAGCAACACCAGAACGAGCATGAAAATGCTGGCCATCAGGATCAGCGAGGCGTTCTGGCGCCAGGCCTCCAGCGGTACGCAGAGCATGAACAGACACGCCGACCCCGAGACCAGCAGGAAAAGGGCGTGCTGGCGCGAATAGTAGAAGCTGTTTTCCAAAAGCCCAACGGAGGCGGAGCTGACCATGATCCAGCCAAGCCCGGCAAGGGTGACCACGGCCACGATCAGCCATACGTCGCAGGGTAGATTTTTCGTACTGATCGCCTTCAAGAAGCGCTGGCGCCGGGTCATGCGTTCACCTCACTGCGTTGTCGTAACACCCATTGGCGAAACGCCTCACCGCGCGCCTCATAGTTGGCGAACTGATCCAGACTCGCGCAGGCCGGTGACAGCAGCACACAGTCGCCGGGCCTGGCCACCTCCAGCGCGGCTTCCAGCGCCTGCTCAAGCGTCTCTACTTCGCGAACCGCTACCGTCGGGGTCAGGGCGGCCTTGAGGCGCTGGGCATCAGCGCCGAACACCAGCACCTGGCGGGCGTAGCGCGCCAGGGGAGCGGCTAGCAACGTGAAATCCGCGCCCTTGCCGACGCCGCCGGCCAGCAGCACCAGCCGGCCTTCGAGCGTGGCGCCGATCCCTTCGATGGCGGCAAGCGTGGCGCCGACGTTGGTGCCCTTGGAGTCATTAACGAAGCGCACCCCGTTCAAGGTGTCGACCACTTCGCTACGATGCGGCAAGCCCTTGAACGTTTCGAGCACCGTACGCATCGCCGCGCGGGAAAATCCCAGCGCCTCGCCAAGCGCCAGCGCCGCCAGCGCGTTCATATAGTTGTGCCGTCCGGCCATGCCGAGCGCATCAACACGCATCACGCGATCAGCGCCTCTGGCGAGCCACTGTTGGCCCACGAAGGTGACAAGCCCCCACTCTTCTTGACCCGGGGCGTGGCCAGTAAAGCGCACGACCGGCACGGCGGTGTCATCAGGCCAGGTAAGCGGGTCGTCGGCGTTGACGACGGCAAGTCCTGCATGGATGAAAATACGCGCCTTCGCCTGGCGGTAGCGCTCGAGGGTGGCGTGACGATCGAGATGATCTTCGCTCAGGTTTAAAAACGCCACCGCCGCCGCGCCCAAACGCGGCGTGGTTTCGAGCTGAAAACTCGAAAGCTCGAGAATGTAAAGCTCGGCATCGGGATGGGCTTCCAGCAGATCGAGCGCCGCAGTGCCCAGATTGCCCCCCACCGCGGCGGCCACGTTGGATGCATGCGCCATCTCGCCCAGCAGCGTCGTCACGGTGGATTTGGCATTGGCGCCGGTAATGGCGGCAACCGGTGCTTTTACCGCTCGCTTGAACAGCGCGATTTCCCCGACAAGCCTGGGCTCGTTGGTCGCCGGGTTGTGCTCGTCCAGAAGCCCTTCCAGACCCGGTGTGAGCGGGTCGACCCCGGGGCTTATCACCACCTCGAAGGCGCGGCTGAAATCGACCGCGTCGAGCGGGCCGCAGTAGATGGCAACGTCCGGGTACTCGGCCTTGAAGGCCTCAAGCCTGGGCGGCGCAGCGCGGGTATCGAGCATCGCAAAGGAGCGCCCCAGGCGCGTCAGGTGGCGGCAAATCGCCCGCCCCGACACGCCCAGGCCGATCACTGCGGTCACTCCCTCGGGAATATGCATGGGTTGGCTCCTTACGTTGCACCCCACCCGAGGCTAGCGCACCTTGAGGGTGGCAAGCCCCAACAGCACCAGCACCACGGTAATGATCCAGAAGCGCACGATCACGCGCGGCTCCGGCCAGCCCTTGAGCTCGTAGTGGTGATGAAGCGGCGCCATGCGGAAAATGCGCCGGCCGGTGAGCTTGAACGAGCCCACCTGCAGGATGACCGAGAGCGTTTCGACCACGAAGATCCCGCCCATGATGAACAGCACGATCTCCTGGCGCACGATCACCGCGACCACGCCCAGCGCCGCGCCCAGCGCAAGCGCCCCTACGTCGCCCATGAAAACCTGGGCGGGATAGGTGTTGAACCACAAAAAGCCAAGCCCGGCACCGGCGATGGTGGCGCAGAACACCGCGATTTCACCGGTGCCGAGAATGAAGGGAATATGCAGATAGTTGGCGAACACCGCGTTGCCGCTGGCATACGCAAACACCGCCAGCCCCATGGCGACGAGCACCGTCGGCATGATCGCCAAACCATCCAGGCCATCGGTCAGGTTGACCGCGTTGGAGCTGCCGACGATGACGAAATAGGTCAGCACGATATAGAAAAGCCCCAGCGGCAGCGCAAAATCCTTGACCAGCGGCAGTAACAGGCTGGTCTCGGCGGCGCTGGTGGCATTGAGATAGAGAATCAGGGCCGCGCCCAGGCCCACCACCGACTGCCAGAAATATTTCCAGCGCGCGGGCAAGCCCCGAGGATTTTTTTCCACGACCTTGCGGTAGTCATCGACCCAACCAATTGCGCCGAAACCCAGCGTCACCGCCAGCACTACCCACACGTAGTAGTTGGTCAGATCGCCCCACACCAGCGTGCTGATGGCGATCGACATCAAAATCATGACCCCGCCCATGGTGGGCGTACCGGCCTTGGAGAGGTGCGACTGTGGACCATCGTCGCGCACCGCCTGGCCGATCTGGCCCTCGACGAGCCGGCGAATGACCCAGGGGCCAAGCCACAGGCAGATCATCAGCGCGGTGATGGCGGCAAGAATGATGCGAAGCGTGAGGTAGTTGAAAACCTGAAAGGCGCTTTGGTATTGAGCTAAAAAGTTCGCCAGATGAAGTAACATGAACGGCGTTTACCCTGTTTCAACCGAGCAGCGCGGCGATGACGCGTTCCATGCCCGCACTGCGTGACCCTTTCACCAACAGCGTGGCGTTGGGCGGCAGCGTATTAATAAGATGACGCGCAAGCGTCTCGTGGTCGTCGAAGTGGTGCCCGCGACCAAAGGCATCGCTCGCTGCACGCGCGGCGTCGCCGCAGGTCAGCAGCGTATCGACCCCCAGCGCTCGCGCAAAGCGGCCAACCTCAATGTGAAGCGCCTCGCTTTCTTCGCCAAGCTCGCCCATCGCCCCCATGGCAAACCAGTGTGGGCCGGGAAAGCGCATGAGCGTCTCGAGTGCGACCTTCATCGCCCCCGGGTTGGCGTTGTAGGTGTCGTCCAGAAGCGTCGTGCCGCTTGGCCCTCCCATGACACTAAGCCGCCCTTTCAGCGGCGCAAAAGCGCACAGCGCCTCGACGACGCGTTTGGGTGCCACTCCCACGGCAAGCGCGGCGGCGGCGGCGGCCAGGGCATTGCTGACGTTGTGCTTGCCGGCAAGCTTGAGCTGCACCTCGCCAAGCGAAGCACCGTTTTGAACAAGCGTGAAAGCATACCGCCCTTGCGAGTCGCAGGAAAGAGCCCGGGCGCAGACATCCGCCTCGGCCTCGACGGCGTAGCTCACCACCGGCCCAGGAGCGAGCGCCGCCCAGGTCAAGAAGTAGTGATCCTCGGCGTTAAGCACGGCAATACCCGCGGGCGAGAGCCCGAGCAGAATTTCGCTTTTGGCTTGGGCGATCTGCCCCAGGCCGCCAAATTCGCCGACGTGCGCGCCGGTCACGTTGGTGATGATGGCAACCTCCGGCGCGGCGAGCCGGCTGGTCCAGGCGATCTCACCCAGATGATTGGCGCCGAGTTCCACCACCGCTGCCCGATGCTCGGGGGCCAGGCGCAGAAGCGTCAGCGGCGCGCCAAAGTCGTTGTTCAGATTGCCTTGGGTTGCCAGCACCGGGCCGAGCGGAGCAAGCAGCGCTGCCGTCATCTCCTTGACCGTGGTCTTGCCGCTGTTGCCAGTGACGGCCACCAGAGGATGGGCAAATTGCTGGCGCTGCGCGCGACCCAAAAGCCCCAGCGCCAGGCGCGTGTCGGCGCAGACGATCTGGGGCAGCGCGCTCTCGATGGGTGTCTCGACCAGCGCCGCCGCGGCGCCCTGCTCCAGCGCTTGCGCCAGAAAGTCATGGCCGTCGAAACGCTCGCCTCTGAGCGCTACGAAAAGCGCGCCAGGAATGACTTGGCGCGTATCGGTAGTGACGCCCGAAAACGAGCACGCCGGAAAGTCATCGGCAAGCGTGACGTTGAGCGCCTTGGCGACTCGCTGTGAGCTCCACTGCATCAGCGCACGCCTCGAGCGGCCAGCGCCTTTTGCACCTCGAGATCGTCGCGGTAAGCATGACGCACGCCGTCGATCTCCTGGTAAGGCTCGTGCCCTTTACCGGCGATCAAAACGACATCCTGGGGGCTGGCCTGGGCGACCACCTCCGCAATGGCGGCGCGACGATCGCCCACCTCGCGAAACGAGGCGTTCTCGCTAAAGCCTTCGATGATCATTCGGCGGATGACGTCGGCGGGCTCGCCGCGCGGATTGTCATCGGTGATGACGCAGTGATCGGCGAGAGATTCAGCGACGCGCGCCATTTCCGCGCGCTTGCCGGTATCGCGCTCGCCGCCGCAGCCGAAGACGCACCAAAGCTTGCCGGCATCGCCCAGATGTTCGCCAAGCGCGCCGAGGGCGGCGCCGAGGGCATCCGGGGTATGGGCGTAGTCGACGACCACGCTCGGGGCGCCCTGCTCCTTGAGCAGCGCCATGCGACCGGGCACCGGCGCAAGCCGGCCGGCGGCGTCGAACAGCGCCTCCAGCGGCTCGCCCAAACCATAGAGCGTGGCGATGGCGAGCAGCACGTTGTCGAGGTTGAATCGCCCCATCAGGCCGAGTTCGAGCGTCTTTTCGCCGTCCGGCGTAGCAATCAGTGCGTTCTGCCCCAGCGCGTGAGGATGCCAGCCCACGACGCGCAGCGTGCAAGCCTGATCCTCACCCACCGCCAGCACGCGCACGCCTTTTTCAAGCCCGGCCAGCATGAGCCGGGTCAGCGGGTCTGCGGCGTTGACCACGGCGAGAGTAATCTCGGAGCGACGAAAAAGTTTGGCTTTGGACGCCGCGTAGGCGGCCATGCTGCCGTGATAATCCAGATGATCGCGGCTCAGGTTGGTGAACACGCCGACGCTGATTGGACAGCCGTCGAGGCGCCCCTGATCGAGCGCGTGGGACGAGGCCTCCAGCGCCACACGCCGGGCGCCGCTTTGGGCAAGCTTTGATAGCGCGTGCTGGAGCGCCAGCGGCCCGGGGGTGGTGAGGCCGCTATCGCTCAAACGGTCGAGCCGACCGGTGCCGAGCGTACCGATCACCCCCGCTGGTGTGTTCAGCTGCTCGCTGAGTGCGGCAATGTAGTGGGTCACCGAGCTTTTGCCGTTGGTGCCGGTCACGCCAATGAGGTCGAGCCCGCCGGGTACGGCAAAGAGCGCTCGACCGAACTCACCCAGCCGGCGCGACAGATGCGGAAGATGCAGCACCTGGCCTTCCAGATGCACGCTCGGGCCATCGGCCTGGGCGAGTACCAGTGCCGCGCCCTGCTCGAGCGCTGCGTCGATAAACTCGCGGCCATCCCGGGCGCTGCCAGGCACCGCGACGAATACGTCGCCGCTTTTGATCGCGCGGGAGTCGCTGGTAATGCAAAACTCATCGGCAAGCGCCGGCAGCGCCGATGGCAGCTGCTGAGGCGGCCATCCTTTGGTCAACGCCTCCCAAAGGCGGGCGGGGCTGGACGTCATCTTGTCTCCTTTACGCTATTGCACTTCGTAATCGGGCGGCACGTCGAGCAGGCGCAAGGCGTTACCGGTGACGCTGGAGAAAACCGGCGCGGCGACCGCGCCGCCATAGAACTGCCCGGCCCGCGGATGATCGATCATCACTACCGTGACGATGCGCGGGTCGGAAATTGGCGCAATGCCGGCGAACACACTGCGGTAAGCGTTTTCGGCATAGCCCTGCTGGCCGGTCTTGCGCACCGTGCCGGTCTTGCCGCCGACCCGATACCCTTCGACCCGGGCACGGCGCCCGCCGGAATCAGGCCCGACGGAGCTTTCCAGAATGTCGAGCAGATCGTTGGCAACGCTTGGCTGAATCGCCGGAATGCCCTGGGGCGGCTCGGAGAGGCGCAGAATCGAAGGCGGCATGCGCACGCCGTCGTTGGCAAGCGCGGTATAGGCGCTGGCGAGCTGCACCGCCGAGGCCGAAAGCCCGTACCCGTAGGAGAGCGCGGCGCGCTCGCTGCGCGACCAGCGCACCGGCGCCGGCAGGCTGCCCGTGGACTCGCCGGGAAAGCCGGTGCCCGGGCTCTGGCCAAAGCCAAGCTGGTTATATTTTTCCCAGATCGCGGTGTCGTCGAGCTGGAGCGCGAGCTTCGACATCCCGATGTTGGAAGATTTCTCCAGAATGCCGGCCAGAGTGAGCTTGCCGTGGTTGCTGACGTCGCGAATGGTGAAGCGGTCGATACGCATCCAGCCAGGTGAGGTGTCGATCACCACGTCACGATCCACCACGCCACTCTCCAGCACCGCCGCCATGGCCAAAGGCTTCATGACCGAGCCGGGTTCGAACACGTCGACCAGCGCCTGGTTGCGAAGCCCCCGAGGGTCGAGCCCGGCGCGGTTGTTGGGGTTGTAGGATGGCAGGTTGGCCATCGCCAGCACTTCGCCGGTGCGCACGTCCATGGTCACCAGCACGCCGCCGTCGGCTTCGTTCTCCGCCACTGCCGCGCGCAGTTCGCGATAGGCCATGTACTGGATGCGCTGGTCGATGGAGAGGGTCAGCTCGCCGCCGGGCTGAGCGTCGCTGATCACACCAAGCTCGCGCACCAGCCGTCCGCGCCGGTCGTTGAGCACGCGGCGCTGGCCCGGGTGGCCAGCCAAAAAGGGCTGATAAGCAAGCTCGAGGCCTTCCTGGCCCACATCGTCGACATTGGTCACGCCCAGAAGCTGGGCGGCGACTTCGCCGGCCGGATAGTAGCGCTTGTACTCGCGCTGCTGATACACGCCGGGGGTGCGCAGATCGAGAATGCGCTGGGCCGCCTCCGGCGTCATCTGGCGGCGAAGATACATGAACTCGCGGCTATCGTAACGCTCGACGCGCGCCTCGAAATCATCAAGGCTCATCCCCAGTGCCTGGGCGAGCATGACGCGCTGAATGCCATCCGATGGCAGCTCCTGAGGGTTGGCCCAAAGCGTCACTACGGGCGTCGAGATCGCCAGCGGCTCGCCGTTTCGATCGGTGATCATGCCGCGGTGGGAAGGGATCACTTCGTGGCGCAGCGTGCGCGCATCGCCCTGGCTTTGCAAAAAGGGCCGATCGATGACCTGTAAAAGCGTGATGCGCCCGACCAGCACGCAGGCGGCCAGCGCCACCAGAATCAAAATGAACAGAAAGCGCCCGCCCGCCAGCGGCGGCGCTACGGGGTGCTGTCGGGACGAGCCTCCCCGGCGGCGTTGATTCATGGCCGAATCACCTCGACATCGTCTACATCGGGAATGCGCATTTCAAGACGCTCGGTGGCGATCTGCTCGACCCGGGCCGGCGTCGACCAGGCGCCCTCTTCGAGCAGCAGCTGGCCCCATTCGGTTTGCAGCTGGTTCTTCTCCTGCTCCAAACGCTGGAGCTGGGCGAACTGAGTACGCGTCATGTGGGTGGTCACCACCACGGCCAGGGCGGTCAGCAGACAGGCCAGAAACAGCGCGGCAATGATCAGCGGCCACACGCGCAGGCGCAGCTTGAACGGCCATTCGCTGCGCATGACAGACCACCAGTAATCGATTCGATCCAGCATGGCTAGCCTCGCTTTTTGGCCGCCCGCATGACGGCGCTTCGCGCGCGCGGATTCTGCGCTACCTCGTCCTCGCTTGGCCGCACGCCCTTGTTGAGCGCCTCGAGCCGCCGATTGATCTGGTCGTCACGAATCGGCACGCCGCGGGGCAGATCGTTATCGCCGCGCACGTGGTGGCGAATGAAGCGTTTGACCCGGCGGTCCTCGAGCGAGTGAAAGCTGATCACCACCAGGTGCCCACCCGGCGCCAGCGCCTCGAGCGCCGCCTCGAGCGCGGCGTCGAGCTGATCGAGCTCGCCGTTCAAGTGAATCCGCAGCCCCTGGAAGGCCTTGGTCGCGGGGTGGCGCCCTTTCTCCCAGGCGGGGTGGGCGGCCTTGAGCACCTCGGCCAGATCGAGAGTATGGGTAAAGGGTTTTTCCGCGCGGCGGGTCACGACCGCACGCGCCAAACGCTTGCCAAAGCGCTCCTCGCCGAGAGCCTTGAACACGTGAGCGATATCGGCTTCGCTGGCGCGCGCCAGAAAATCCGCTGCGCTTTCGCCCTGGGTCGGATCCATGCGCATGTCGAGCGGGCCGTTTCGCATGAAGCTAAAACCGCGCTCCGGGTCGTCGAGCTGTGGCGACGACACGCCGACATCCAACAGTATGCCGGCGAGCTTGCCGTGAAGGCCGAGCTCTTTGGCGTACTCGCCAAGGCGAGCGAACTCGCGCCGGGTGATCGCAAAGCGTGGGTCGTCGATCTCGGCGGCGGCAGCGATCGCCTGCGGGTCGCGGTCCATGGCCAGAAGCCGGCCGCTCTCATCGAGGCGTGAAAGAATCAGGCGCGAATGGCCACCGCGGCCAAAGGTCCCGTCCAGATAGACACCGTCGGTTTGATGAACGAGGGTATCGACCGCGCCGTCCAGCAACACGCTGGTGTGGCGAAAGTCGGAAACGGGCTGGCTTACAGAGGACATGTTACGCACGCTGTGTTGAAAGGCCCTGACGGGCCTTTTATGGAAATGGGGAGTCGGCCGATAAGCCGGGTTCTGTCGTGGACAGTCATTCCTCTAGGCGCTTTGTCGCCAAAGCGCTCAAGCAACCTACCCGGACCCAGCGCGGGCCACGCCAATGGGTCCCTATTTGGTCTTGCTCCGAGTGGGGTTTACCTTGCCACGCACTGTTGCCAGGCGCGCGGTGCGCTCTTACCGCACCCTTTCACCCTTACCGGTCCACAAGGAACCGGCGGTCTACTCTCTGCTGCACTTTCCGTCGGCTCGCGCCGCCCAGGCGTTACCTGGCACTCTGCCCTATGGAGCCCGGACTTTCCTCCCCTGCGCACGCGCAGCGGCGACTGTCTGGCCAACTCCGGCGGCAAGCATACCAGCGCCCTGCCCGCGCCTCAATGCTCGGTTTTCATTACGCGTTTCAAGGCCCTTACCTACCTTATGAGTCGGGTTTCATCATTTGAAGCCGCGCGTACCACTCTTTCTTGCGCCCGCCCAGAAGGTTCGCTGCAATCGCCGCGCCCTGCTTCACGCCCACGCCCTCATCGAGCAGCGTTTTCAAAAGCGTTTCGTCGTCGATGCTCTGCTCGCGCACCTCGCGTGCTGCCGGCGCGCCGCCGATCATGACCACGAACTCGCCGCGCGCCTGATTGGGGTCCGCGGCCAGAATATCGAGAAGCTCTGATGCCACCCCCTGCAAGAAGGTCTCGAACGTTTTGGTCAGCTCACGGGCCAGCACGATGGGACGCTCTGGCATCTGCTCGGCGAGCGCCTCGAGGGTGGCCGTTATCCGGTGAGGGGATTCGTAGAACACCAGCGTCTCTTCGCGCTTTTGGTAGTTCTCCAACACCTGGCGCCGGGCGCCGGCCTTGGCGGGCAAAAAACCGGCGAAGATGAAGCGGTCGGTGGGTAGCCCCGCCCCGCTAAGCGCGGCCGTCAGCGCACACACCCCGGGAATGGGGACGATATGGCGGTTGCGCGAACGCAGCGCTCTTACCAGAATGAACCCCGGGTCACTGATCAGGGGCGTTCCGGCATCGCTGATCAAGGCGATACTTTCGCCGGCTTCGAGATAGGCGTCGAGCGTGTCTACCCGGTGCGCTTCGTTGTGCTCGTGAAGCGACAGCAGAGGCTTGCTGATCCCCAAGTGACTTAAAAGCCTTGCGCTGTGCCGGGTGTCCTCGGCGGCGATGCGCGATACGCTTTCAAGAATCCGGGCGGCACGCGGCGTCAGGTCCTCCAAATTCCCAATTGGCGTGGCAACCACGTACAATGTGCCCGGAGGCTGGTAGCTCATATTGGCTCCTGATTGACTATTCTGGATTGACCGATAGCTATCGCTGATGGTGCGCTATGCTTGTGCAAGGATTAAGGGACTCGTCCTCGGCTTTAAACAGCGCCAACGAAAAAACCAAGGAAGCATACATGAAACGTTCACTCCGTGGCCTGCTCGCCACCGCCTTTACGGCTTTACTGATTAGCGGCTGTGCCATTCAACAGCCCGGCGGTGTCGACCGCATATCCGACGAAGACGCCGGGCGGCTGTTGAGCCAGGCCGAACAACAGGGCCCCGAGCAGGCCTCGCTGAGCCGGCTCGAAGCCGCCACCATTCTGGCAGGCCAGGGCCAGCGTGAAGCGGCGTTCGACGCCGCTGCTGCGGTGGACGAGGCGAGCCTGTCCGAGCGCGACCGGGTACGCTGGGCACTGCTTTACTCTGAACTCGCTCGGGCACTCGACGACCCACGCGCGGTACTGCGCGCAACGCAAGTGCTGGATGACGAGCTACCGATGCAGGGTAATGAGCAGCAAACCCTGCGCGAGCGGGCACAGTGGGCCCGCCAGGCAATGGACGAGCCGGGCCGTGTTCAGGCCACCCTGCCGGCACTGGAGGGCGAAGACATTCGCCGAATCATGGTCGCACTACCCCAGTCCGGACCACTCAGTAGCGTTGCCGACACCATCAGTAACGCCATGCGCGAGCACAACAAGGTTCGCGGCCAGGGCGTCGAGCTGACCTTCATCGACTCCTCGCAGTACTCCACGGACGAGCTTTACAGCCGCGCCCAGCAAATGAACGCCCAGTTGATCGTCGGCCCGCTGGACAAGGAAGACGTTACCCAACTCGAGCAGCGCGCGAGCGTTCCGCTTCCGACGCTGGCGCTGAACTACGGCAGCAGCGCACAAAACCAGGCCGCGGGCCTTTTCCAGTACGGCTTGTCCGCTGAAGACGAAGCCCGCCAGGTAGCGCGGCGCGCCTATCAGGACGGTCGCCGCCAGGTAGCGGTCATGGTGCCGGACAACGACTGGGGCCGCCGCGTGGGCGAGGCCTTCTGGAACGAGTTCCACCAACTGGGCGGCGAAGTACCCAACGCCGTGCGCTATAACCCGAGCAACGACGTCTCAAGCGCGGTGGAAACGGCACTGAACGTCAGCGGCGGTCGCGCTCAGCTGGGTGACACCGATGGGCTATTCTTGCTCGCGTTGCCCGAGTACGCCCGCCAGGTGCCGCCGATGATGGACTTCTATTACGCTCAGAAGCTGCCGATCTACGCCACCTCGCACCTGCACGAAGGCACCCAGGAGCGGCGCTTGAATCAGGATCTCGATGACGTGATGTTCGTCGACATCCCGTGGCAAATTCCGGACGCTGCGGTGGGCGGAGCCGAAGCGCTGCCCTTCTACTCGAGCTACCAGGCGCTTCACGGCGAAGGCGACGCCTCGCTGTTCCGCCTTCAGGCGATGGGCGTCGATGCGCTCGAGCTTGCTACGCACCTGTCCGATCTCTCCTCCCTTCAAGGCTTCAACGGCAGCACCGGCACGCTGTCGATCGCCGGCGACGGACGTATTTACCGCGAACTGCCCTGGGCGCGCTTCCAGAACGGCCGCCCCGCGCCGATTCTGTCGCCGGGACTTTTGGGTGACGAATAAGCCGCAAACCGCGCGCCGTCGCGGTGCCGCCACCGAGCAGCTTGCGGCTCGGTGGCTCGAAGAGCGAGGCTTGACACTTGTCAGCGCGAACTACCAGATCAAGGGCGGCGAGCTCGATTTGATCATGCGAGATGGCGACACGCTGGTATTTGTCGAGGTCAAGCACCGCGCCACGACGCGAAGCGGCCACCCGCTCGAAACCATCACGGCACAAAAGCAGCGCCGCCTGATTCGGGCGGCGTCGCTCTATTTAGCGCGCACGGCTGTCTCGACACCCTGTCGTTTTGATATTCTAGCGATCACCGGTCATCCACCTGCTCTCGAGTTTCATTGGGAGAAGGCGGCGTTTGACGCATACTGACTTATACCAGGAAGCCCTCATGGACTTTCAATCCCGAATTTTGAGCCACTTCAATTCAAGCATTGATACCAAAACCTACGCCAGCGAAGTGCTGCCGCCGTTCATCGAAGTCGCCAGCCAAATGATGGTTCAGTGCCTGGTCAACGAGGGCAAGATTCTTGCCTGCGGCAATGGCGGCAGCGCCGGCGATAGCCAGCACTTCTCGGCAGAGCTTTTAAACCGCTTCGAGCGTGAACGCCCGAGCCTTCCGGCGCTGGCGCTGACCACCGACACCTCCACGCTCACCTCGATCGCCAACGACTATAGCTACAACGAAGTCTTCTCCAAGCAGATTCGGGCGCTGGGCCAACCAGGCGATATACTGCTGGCAATTTCGACCAGCGGTAATTCTG
The DNA here is from genome assembly GCF_031954245.1 of Halomonas sp. PAMB 3264. NCBI lineage: Bacteria > Pseudomonadati > Pseudomonadota > Gammaproteobacteria > Oceanospirillales > Halomonadaceae > Halomonas > Halomonas sp. PAMB 3264. Next base: position 1,623,209 of record NZ_CP134866.1, on the reverse strand, counting down.
CCAACATCGTCCAGGCGATCCAGGCGGCTCATGATCGCGACATGGCGGTGGTCGCGCTGACCGGGCGCGACGGCGGCGACATGGCCTCGCTTTTGGGCCAGGACGACTGTGAAATCCGCGTGCCGGCCACCTCGACCGCGCGCATCCAGGAGGTACATCTGCTGGCGATCCACTGCCTGTGCGATCTCATCGACGAGCAGCTATTCGGCGGCGGCGCTTAGGCCCACCGCTCATACGATCTTTTTTATTCATATTTTCAGGAGTCGGCGATGGCCCTTCGCAACGCATTTCGTTCCTTTTGCCTGATCACCGCCTGCAGCGCGGTGCTGCTGGCCGGCTGCGCCAACAACTCGGCGTCCAACCCGTCCAACTACGCCCAGCGCAGCGACGACGTCGAGGCGGTCGACGCCACCATCGAGCGCCAGATCGAGCGCGCTCTCGATCAGGCGGACGCCCGTCTGGGCGACGCGCGCATTCGCGCCCACAGCTATAACGGCACGGTGCTGCTGGTCGGCCAGGTGCCGAGCGAAGAGCTACGCACCATGGCGGGTGAGGTGACCGGCGGCTTGCGTGGCGTCAACCAGGTACACAACCAGCTCTCGATCGCCGCCAACCTGCCCACGAGCCAGCGTTTGACCGATACCTGGCTGACCACCAACGTGGTAAGCCACCTGGCCACCAACGAGCACATCGATTCATCGAAGCTCAAGGTGACCACCGAGAACGCCAGCGTCTACCTGATGGGCATGGTGACGCGCCAGGAAGCGGATCGCATCGTCAATGCAGCCTCTGCCGTCAGCGGTATCCAGCGCATCGTCAAGGTATTCGACTACATCGACTGATCGGCGCCTTGAAGGCCTGAATCATTGGCGCGATCACAAGCCACGAAAAAGCCCCGCACACGGACCGTGTGCGGGGCTTTTTCGTGCGAAGGGTGCGGCTATTTGACGACGCGAAGCGTTGGCTTCTTTTTGGCCTTGCCCTTCTCCTTACTCGGCGCATCGCCCTGACTTTCGTCGGCAGGGCCGGTGACGCTTAGCTGCGGGCCAGTGCTTTCGCTCTCATCGATCTCCGAGGTTTCGAGCTCCTCATCGTCGCTGTCGAGTTCCGGCTCCTGACCAAACACCATGCCCGCGCCGTTTTCACGGGCGTAAATGGCGATCAGCGCCTCAATCGGCACCATGACCTGCATCGGCTGGCCACCAAAGCGTGCGCTGAAGCCGATGGCCTCGTTCTCCATGAACAGATCGCGCACCGCCGTTGGGGCGACGTTCAACACGATCTGACCGTTTTGCACGAATTGACGCGGCACCTCGACGCCGGGCTGGGTCGCATCGACCACCAGGTGCGGGGTCAGCTCGTTGTCCAGAAGCCACTGGTACAGCGCCCGGGCAATATAGGGACGGCTCGACTTCATAAGACTCCCCTTGTTTCCATAACGCCCCGCGAGCGGGACCAAAAGCATTTACGCGCGCATCTCTTTTTCGCGCTCGTTCAGGGCAGCCTTGAACGCATCGCGCTCGAATACGCGCGCCATGTAATCCATCAGCGGCTTGACCTGCTTTTCCGGAAGCTCGATGTTGAGCTCCGGCAAACGCCAAAGGATCGGTGCAAGGCAGCAGTCCACCAGGGTGAACTCTTCACTCATGAAGAAAGGCATATCCTCGAAGATCGGCGAGATACCGATCAGACTTTCACGAAGCTCCTTACGCGCCTTCTCGGCCTCTTTCTTGCCGCCGGTGCGGATCTGGTCGAGCATCGGGCACCACTCGCGCTCGATGCGGTGCATCCAGAGCCGGCTCTGAGCGCGGGCAACCGGATAAACGGGCAGAAGCGGCGGATGCGGGAAACGCTCGTCCAGGTACTCCATCATCACCTTGGACTCGTACAGCACCAGATCGCGATCCAAAAGCGTGGGTACGCTGTTATAGGGGTTGAGATCGGCTAATTCCTGCGGCGGCTGATCGTCGCTAACGTCAACGATGTCGACGGCGACCCCTTTTTCAGCCAGAACAATGCGCACTCGATGGCTAAAATGATCGTCATTACCGGAGTAAAAAATCATAGAAGACCGCTTGGCCACAACACCCATGAAAGCATCCTCGCATCAAAACAATAGACAATAATAACATGTCAGCGCCCGCCTGGGGGATACGGCCCCGCGCCATCCCAAAGCGCCCAAGGCACCTTAACATTTTCAGCGCGGTTTGGACCCGGGTGGCGTCAACGCAACGACCTGACACAAAAAACGCCCAGGCCAAGGGCCTGGGCGTTTTCTTCGAAGCGCGTAAAAAAATTAACGCTTGGAGAACTGCGGACGACGACGTGCTTTACGCAGACCGACTTTCTTACGCTCGACCTGACGCGCATCGCGAGTCACGTAGCCGGCGGCACGCAGCGCAGGACGGAAGTCTTCGTTGTACTCCATCAGCGCGCGGGTGATGCCGTGACGAATGGCGCCGGCCTGGGCAGAGCCACCGCCGCCTTCGACAGTCACGTAGACGTCGAACTGGTTCAGCGTTTCGGTCAGCTCGAGCGGCTGGCGAACCACCATACGACCGGTAACGCGACCAAAGAACTCGTCAAGCGCGCGGTTGTTAACGGTGATGTTGCCGGAACCCGGCTTGAGGAACACACGAGCGGTGGAAGTCTTGCGGCGCCCGGTACCGTAGTATTGCTGTGACATGGCGAAGATTTCCTTAAATGTTCAGTTCAAGCGGCTGTTGGGCGGCGTGGGGATGCTCGGTTCCCGCGTACACTTTGAGCTTGGAGTGCATGGCGCGGCCCAGCGGACCTTTCGGCAGCATGCCCTTGACGGCAAACTCGATGATACGCTCCGGCGCATGATCCTTGAGCTGGTTGAAGGTCATGGAACGCAGACCGCCCGGGTAACCGGTGTGACGGTAGTAATTCTTGTCAGTGGCTTTCTTGCCAGTGACCTGAATCTTCTCGGCGTTGATCACGACGATGTAGTCGCCGGTGTCAACGTGAGGCGTGAATTCGGGCTTATGCTTGCCACGCAGGCGGCGAGCGATTTCGGTAGCCAGACGACCGAGCGTTTTGTCCGTGGCATCGACAACATACCAGTCGCGCTGGACGGACTGCGGCTTAGCACTGAACGTCTTCATGGATGAAATTCACCAGATAAAGTGTATTGGGTAACGCGGCCCAGGGCCGTGCACCATCCCTATTTTTTTTAGTTACGACCCGTCAAACGCGGCCAGTAACGGTTAGCGAGGCGGCATTCTACATGAGCAGTAGCGACAAGTTAAGCGCCCGGGCGAATTTTTCTCCGGGCACCATCGTCACCGCGCCAGCGCTTGTGAATCCTGGTTCATGAGCCCGGGCCCAAAAGTCAGGGCTTGTGCGCCAGCGCCAGGTACTCCTGAGACTGCATCTCCTGAAGCCTTGAGAGCGTTCGCTCGAACTCGAAAGCGAGCTTGCCATCGGTGTAAAGCGACTCCACCGACACCTGGGCCGACATCAAAAGCTTTACTCCGCGGTCGTAGAACTCATCGACCATATTGATGAAACGCCGCGCCTGGTCTTCTGTTTTAGCGCTCATTTGGGGCACGTTCGACACCAGCACGGTGTGAAACTCCCGGGCGAGCTCGATGTAGTCGTTCTGGCTACGCGGGCCGTCACAAAGCTCGCGAAACTCGAACCAGGCGGTCCCTTCATAGAGCCGGCGTGTTTTGAGCACGCGGTGGTTGACCTCGAGCGGCGCGCCCTCCTCTCCGCTTTGACCGGCAATTTCCCTGAAGCTTCGCGCAAGCTCTTTTTCGGCGGCCTCGTCGCAGGGGGTATGAAAGATCTCGGCACGCTGTAGTGCGCGCAGGCGATAATCGACGCCGGAGTCGACGTTGACCACCTCGCAGTGGCGGTTGAGCAGATCGATGGCGGGGAGAAAGCGCGCGCGCTGCAGGCCATCCTTGTAGAGGTCATCCGGCACGATGTTGGAGGTCGCCACCAGTACGACGCCGCGCTTGAACAGCGCCTCCAGCAGGTTAGCCAGAATCATCGCATCGGTGATGTCCTTGACGAAGAACTCGTCAAAGCAGATCACTCGCGCTTCAGACGCGAACTTGCCGGCGATCAGCTCCAGCGGGTTCTTCTCGCCCTTGTAGTGATTGAGCTCGTTGTGCACCCGCTGCATGAAGCGGTGAAAGTGGGTGCGCATCTTCTCGGAAAACGGCAGCGCCTCATAGAAGGTATCGACCAGGTAGGTTTTGCCACGCCCCACGCCGCCCCAGAAGTAGAGCCCACTGACCCGCGGCATCGGCGCCTCATCCGGGGTTTTCTTCTTGCCGACGAACCCAGCCATGCGCGCCTTGAATCCCTTGTTGGCGACCACGGTCTTGGGCGTGGTCGAGGGGGTGGCCAACAGGTCGTCGTAGAGGCGCTGCAGGTGCTCGACTGCTTTCTCCTGGGCGGCATCGTATTGAAAATCATCGCGCTCGAGATCACTTTTGTAGCGCGCCATGGGCGTGGACGGATGCGTGGCGGAAACCTTTGCCGAGGCGGCTTTCGATGACATTCAAACACTCTCCCGGTTTAAAGCGCGGCCAGTCAAGGAACTGCCGCAAGGCGGTGTAGTGGGCAAGCGCGATGCAACGCGCTGTAAATTCGGCTGATTATACGCACGATGACGCCCTGGCGCATCGGCGCATTGACCCACAAGGCCTACAGGCGCCTATAATGAAGTTTGCGCGAGCGCTGCGCTTGAACTGATCCAACCTGGTTTTAGGGAGAAAACTGTGGAAGCAAACTCACCCTTGTTATTCGTGCTCATCGGCCTGGTCATTGGCTTTTTGATCGGCCTTTTGTGCTATCGCCTCATGAGCAAAGGGGAACGCCATCGGGCATCACTGAAACAAACGCTTCTGGAGCGCGAGCATCAGATTGCCGAGCTGAAAAAGGCCCAGGGGCGCCATGTTGGCGAGGTTCGCCAATGCCTGGAGGCGATTCGACATCAGGCCGATGAGCTTGAGGACAAGCTCGACACCAACACCGAGCAGTGGGAGCTCGCCCACACTCCGGCCGCCCCCTTCGACGAGACCGTTCAGGCGAGCAAGACTACCGCCCCGGCCAAACCTGCAAAGCCCGCCGCACCGGCGCCGGCTGAAGCGACGTCAAAGACTCCGCAAACCTCAGAGACCCCGCCAACGCCGCGCGACTACGCCGACGGCAAGGGCGGTACGCTCTCCGAAGAGTACGGCCTCAAGGACTCCAGGGCCAAGGAACCCGCCGTGGATCAGCCGCCGCGTTATTGATGGACTGGCGCATCACCACCCAAAAAGCGAGGGCGTCGAGTCCTCGCTTTTTCGTTTGAAGGCGCAAGAATCACGCCGGGTTATCGATATCCACGAAGCGGTGGGTCAGCCCGTACTCGTCGGCCAACCACTCACCGAGCGCCTGAACGCCGTAGCGCTCGGTGGCGTGATGGCCAGCGGCCAGATAGTGAATTCCCATCTCCCGAGCCAGGTGGGTGGTTCGCTCGGAGATCTCGCCGGAGACGAACGCCTGAGCCCCCGCATCAAACGCCTGAGTGATCATGTCCTGGGCGCCGCCGGTACACCAGGCGATGCGCTCGATACTCGCCACGTTGGGCGCTTCGATCACCGTGGGCGCACGCTCGAGTACGGCTTCGACGCTGGCTGCAAGCGTTTGAATCGACTGCGCCTCGGGTAGCCGACCGGCGTACAAAAGCCCCTCGCCCAGCTCGCCGTCGAGACACCCTTCCACCTTCCAACCCAGCCGCCGAGCGAGCTCGACGTTGTTGCCGAGATCCGCGTGGGCATCCAGCGGCAAATGATAGGCCAGCAGGTTGATGTCGTGATCGAGCAGCGTCTTGATGCGCCGGTACTTCATGCCGGTCAGCGCCACCGGCTCGTTTTTCCAGAAGTAGCCGTGATGCACCAGCACCGCGTCGGCCTGCCAGGCCACGGCCTCGTCGAGCAGTGCCTGGTTTGCGGTGACGCCGGTCATGAGGCGGGTGATGGACTCACGCCCCTGCACCTGAAGGCCGTTGACGGTGTAATCCTTGAAGCGCGAGGCGCGAAGCTGATGGTCGAGGGCGCTGGCTAGCTGGTCGCGGTTAACCACGTCGTCTCCTTTTAGAGCTAAGCTACTGAGGAAGGTGGGCAAAAGTGTTACCCTAACGGTTATTGCAGAGCTTTATGTCATTGCAGAACTCGATGTTGCTGCAAAACGTGATGTTGCTGCAAAACGTTATAGTGTAAAGCCCGCGCCGCGTTACCGCGAACCGGCACGCGGCTCCCATCGAGACCCAGTGATCGCCAACGGCTGAGGATGTACCGCATGCACCGCTACGTGCTGCCCTATGTGTGGCCTATCGTGACCGGCGTCCTTTTAGCGGCGTTTTTACTCTTCGTTTTTCCGAATCATCTGCCCAACCCGTTTCGATCGACACCCGAGCCCGCGCCGCCGCAGGCGATGGTGCCGACCTCGCAGAATAGTATTGAGGCACCAGAGCGTCCGCGCCCGGAAATTCGCCAGGCCGCTCCGCTCGACCGCACCCAGGGCCCGGCAAGCTACGCCGACGCGGTGGACCAGGCCGCCCCGGCGGTGGTCAACATCTACTCGTCGCGCATCGTCGAGCGCGACCAGCACCCCCTGATGTCCGACCCCTTCTTTCAACAGTTTTTCCGCGGCGATGACCCGACCGCGCACCAGCGCATGCTGTCGAGCCTGGGCTCCGGGGTGATCATTAGTCAGGACGGCTACGTACTGACCAACCACCACGTCATCAACGACGCCGACCAGATCCAGGTGGCGCTGCGCGACGGGCGCGAAACCCTGGCCGACGTGGTCGGCACCGACCCGGAAAGCGATCTGGCGGTACTGCGTATCGACCTGGACGATCTTCCGGTGATCGAGCTAAGCGACTCCCAGGAAGTCGCCGTGGGCGACGTGGCGCTGGCGATTGGCAATCCCTTCGGCGTGGGGCAGACGGTCACCATGGGCATCATCAGCGCCACCGGCCGCAGCCATCTGGGGCTCAACGCCTACGAGGACTTCATTCAAACCGACGCGGCGATCAACCCGGGCAACTCCGGCGGCGCGCTGGTCAACGCCGAAGGCGCCCTGGTCGGCATCAACACGGCGATTTTTTCACGCTCCGGCGGGTCTCAGGGCATCGGCTTCGCCATTCCGGCGAACCTGGCCCACAGCATTTTGAACGAGCTGGTGACGCGCGGTCGGGTCATTCGCGGGTGGCTGGGTATCGAGGCGCAGGCGCTGTCGCGGGAGCTGGCGGCATCGTTTGGGCTGCGCACCCCGCAGGGCGTCATCGTGGCAGGCGTGGTGAGCGGCGGCCCGGCGGCCCAGGCGGGCCTTCAGCCCGGCGATGTGCTGCTCTCCATCGACAACCAGGCCATTCTGGATGCCCGCGCGACCATGAGCGACATCGCCTCGATCGCACCGGGCACCACGCTTCCGCTCACCGTGGTACGCAACGGTGAGCGTATCGAATTAACGCTGGAAGTGGGCGAGCGCCCCACGCCGACCGAAATGACGCTCGACCGGCGCGCCGAGTCCTGAAAAAAAGGCAGCGCCAGGCGCTGCCAAAAATCTCAGGGTAGCCCTTACCGACGCTCAATCGCGAATACGGTATTCCGCCGAGCGGGCGTGGGCGGTGAGCGACTCGCCCCGGGCAAGCACGGAGGCCGTTTTGCCAAGCGCCGAGGCGCCTTCGGCAGAGCAGTGGATGATCGACGAGCGCTTTTGGAAGTCGAACACGCCCAAAGGCGACGAGAACCGCGCGGTGCCCGAGGTGGGCAGCACGTGATTCGGCCCGGCGCAGTAGTCGCCCAGCGCCTCGGCGGTATAGCGGCCCATGAAGATCGCACCGGCGTGACGCACGTGCTCGGCAAGCCGCTCGGGCTCGGCCACCGACAGCTCCAGGTGTTCGGGGGCGACGCGATTGACCAGCGCCAGCGCTTCTTCCTCGTTTTGGCACAAAATCAGCGCGCCGCGCCGGGCGAGCGACGCGCGCACGATCGCCTCGCGCTCGAGCGTGGGCAAAAGCCGCTCGATGGCGCGCTCGACGGCGTCGAGGTGCTCGGCGTCCCAGCTAACGAGAATCGCCTGGGCGTCCTCGTCGTGCTCGGCCTGAGAGAAGAGATCCATCGCCAGCCACTCCGGGTCGGTCTGCCCGTCCGAGACCACGAGAATCTCCGAGGGCCCGGCAATCATGTCGATGCCGACCTGACCAAACACCGCGCGCTTGGCGGTGGCCACGTAAATGTTGCCCGGCCCGACGATCTTGTCGACCCGCGGCACACTTTCGGTACCAAATGCGAGCGCCGCTACCGCTTGGGCGCCGCCGATGGTGAAGACGTAGTCCACCCCGGCCAGATGCGCCGCCGCGAGCACCAGCTCGTTGAGCACACCGTCCGGCGTCGGCACGACCATGACGATCTCGCCGACACCTGCCACATGGGCGGGAAGAGCGTTCATCAACACCGACGAGGGGTACGCCGCCTTGCCACCGGGCACGTAGATACCGGCGCGATCGAGCGGCGTCACCTTTTGCCCTAACACCGTGCCGTCCGGCTCTTCATACTGCCAGCCGCTGGGCTTTTGATGCTCGTGGTAGCGCCGAATGCGCTCGGCAGCGACGTTTAACGCCTCACGCTGATCCGAAGGCAGGCCATCGAAGGCGGCCTTGAGCCTCTCTGGTGTCAGGCAGAGTTCGGACATGCTGGCAACACTGAGGCGATCGAAGCGATTGGTCGCCTCGATCACCGCCTGATCGCCGCGCGCTTTGACATCGGCAAGAATGGCGCTCACCCGCGCCTGAACCTCTTCGTTGGAAACCCCCTCCCAATCGAGCAGCGCGTCGAGCCTTGCATCAAACGCGCCGTCGGCCGTGGAGAGCCGGTGGATCAAGGCCGCTTTATCACTCATCGAACACCTCTCAGGATTGGGCAGACGCTGCCTGGCGCTTTGAAACCGCGTCCTGCAGCCGTGAAAGCAAGGGTTTGATGCGATCGTGCTTCATGGTCATGGCAGCCTTGTTGACCACCAGCCGCGTGCTGATTTCGGCGATCAGCTCTCGCGGCTCCATACCATTGGCGCGTAGCGTGTTACCGGTGTCGACGATATCGACGATCTCATCGGCGAGGTTCATCAGCGGCGCAAGCTCCATGGCGCCATAAAGCTTGATCACCTCGGCCTGAATGCCCTGCTCGGCGTAGTAGCGCCGGGCCACGTTGACGAACTTGGTGGCGACCCGGCGACGCGCTTTCAAGGGCGCCTGCCCGGTGACACCGGCGGTCATCAGCTTGCATCGGGCAATGTCGAGATCAACAGGCTCGTAAAGGCCTTCGGCGCCGTGTTCGAGCAGCACGTCCTTGCCGGCGATCCCCAGATCTGCCGCACCGAGCTGGACGTAGGTAGGCACATCGGTGGCGCGAATGACGACCAGTTTGACATCGCTCAGGTTGGTATCGAATAACAGCTTGCGGCTTTTGCCGAGATCCTCCGCCGGCGTAATGCCGGCGTCGGCCAGAAGCGGCAGCGTCTCTTCCAGAATGCGCCCCTTGGAGAGCGCCAGAATCAGTTGCTTACTCATGGATTAGGCCAGTGGTTGGTCGCGTGGCTAGCCGGGAATGCGGCGAATCTTCGCCCCCAGCAACTGCATTTTTTCTTCGATACACTCGTAGCCGCGATCGATATGGTAGATGCGGTCTACCAACGTCTCGCCTTCGGCCATCATCGCCGCAATCACGAGAGAGGCTGAGGCGCGAAGGTCGGTGGCCATCACCGGCGCGCCAGAGAGCCGGTCTACCCCGGTGATCAGCGCCGCGTTGCCCTCGAGCGCGATGTTGGCGCCCATGCGGTTGAGTTCCTGAACGTGCATGAAGCGGTTTTCAAAGATGGTTTCCACCACCCGCGAGTGGCCTTCGGCCACGGCGTTCATGGCCACGAACTGCGCCTGCATGTCGGTGGGAAACGCTGGATACGGCGCGGTGCGAATATTGACCGCTTTCGGGCGCTTGCCGTGCATGTCGAGCTCGATCCAGTCTTCGCCGCAGGTGATATCGGCCCCCGCCTCCTCGAGCTTGGCGAGCACCGCCTCCAGAATGTCGGCCCGCGTGCGCGTCACCTTCACCCGTCCGCCAGTCATCGCCGCCGCGACCAGAAACGTCCCGGTTTCGATGCGATCCGGCATGACGTCGTGCTCACAGCCGTGAAGCGACTCGACCCCTTCGATGACGATGGTGTCGGTGCCGTGCCCCTTGATGTTGGCGCCCATCTTGATCAGGCACTCGGCCAGATCCACCACTTCCGGCTCGCGGGCCGCGTTTTCCAGCACCGTTTTACCTTCGGCGAGCGTGGCCGCCATGAGCAGATTTTCGGTACCGGTGACGGTCACGGTATCGAAGTAGATGGTCGCGCCCTTGAGGCGGCCATCGACGCTTGCGCGAATGTAGCCGGCTTCGACGCGAATGGAGGCGCCCATCGCCTCCAGCCCGCGGATATGCAGATCCACCGGGCGCGAGCCGATCGCACAGCCGCCGGGTAACGACACATCGGCCTGGCCAAAGTGGGCAAGCAGCGGGCCGAGCACCAGAATCGAGGCGCGCATTTTCTTGACCAGCTCATACGGCGCGTGGCACTCGGTGACCTGGGAGCCGTCGAGCTGAATGCTCAAACGCTCGCCCATCACCGGCTCAACGCCCATGCGGCCCAGCAGTTCGAGGGTCGTGGTGATGTCCTGCAGGTGCGGCAGGTTGCCGATCACGACCGGCCCTTTCGATAGAAGGCTGGCGCAAAGAATGGGGAGTGCCGCGTTTTTCGCGCCGCTCGCCCACACTTCACCGTCGGCGCGGCCGTTGCCGGTAATCAGGAGTTTATCCATGCTCCGCCTCTTATTGGGCGTTTTCCGGCGCGGTTTGCCACTGCGCCGGAGTATAGGTTTTGATACTGATCGCGTGCAGCGCGCCGGAGGCGATTTCGTCGCTCAGTGCCTGATAGACAAGCTGCTGACGCTTGACCGGTGAAAGCCCTTCAAAGGCTTCCCCCACGGCAACCACCTGAAAGTTGCAACCTTCCCCCTGAATATGAAAGTCACATCCGTCGATGCGGGATTCAAGCAGCGCTTTTACCTCGTTGGGTTGCATGAGACAGAAAACTCCTCTGGGGACGTCGGTGAATTGAACATCGGTCGTCGAAAACGGAGCCGACATCATAAAGAAAAGCGCCGCGCTTGGCGATGGGCGGGGATTAGTCGGTCAGCGCGTGGTGAGGATGAGCAACCAATTCGTCGAGCTCGGCCAGAACGGCGAGCCGCATCAAAGGCGCAGAAAGCGTAATTCGCTCGACATCGAGCCCGCGCTCGCGGCAGGTCCGAAGCCACTCGAGCAGCACGCTGATCGCCACGCTCGCGGCCACCTGTACGCCGGATAAATCGAAGGCGACCCGGGAGGTCGCCTCGTTTTCGAGCCACTGCGTGCCCGCAGCGGCCACTCGGGCCGCCACGTTCATGGTCAAGTCGCCTTCAACCACGAGCACCTCGTTTGAATGGCTGAGAGTGACGCCGCCATGCTGCAACAGCTGGCTCACGCATCGCCTCCGCGCTCGAGCTCGTCGACGCCTACTTCCGGTGCCCAGTTGCGAATGACCGCATCGTAGTCGCGATTTTGCTGGCGCATCGCCTGGTCGAACTGGTTGCGGAACGTCAGCCCCAGGTTGATGCCGTTAACGATGACGTTGACGACCTTCCATTCGCCGTTGGCAAGCCGCAGGCTGTAGCTGACCGGATAGACCTGGCCGTTGGTGGCGACGACTTCCATATCGACGCTGGCCTGGTCCTCGTAGCGCTGACCGCGCTGGTTGTCGAGTACGCGCAGGTCCTCATAGTCGTAGGTGACCAGGCCCTTGGCGTAGGTGTCGATCAGCGTTTGACGAAACACCTGGGCGAAACGGCTGCGCTGGTCCGGCGTAGCGTTCTGGAAGTAGCTGCCCATGACGCTTGCGCCGATGTAGCGAAAGTCCGCCACTTCGTCGAGGGTATCGTCGACGACGTCCTTGAGCTCGTTGATATTGCTGGCGTAGTAGTCCTTACGCCCTTCCAGGCGCGACATGAAACTTGTGACGTTGTCACGAATCATCGCCTCTGGCGACTGGCTTTGGGCGCTTGCGGTCAGCGGCAGAGCAAAGGCCACCGCCGCCAGCAGCGCGGTCAGCCAGTAACGGAGCGGGTGTTGGATCGCTTGCATGGCACTTACCTCTTTGTGAGTGTGGGTCTTGTGAGTGTCGATCTGGTGAATATTGACCTATCTATACGGTTCAGCCGCTAGCTGCCCGCCATGTTGGATACGAACTGTTGAATGAGCTCCTCGAGCACCAGCGCCGACTGGGTGTCGCGAATCACGCCGCCATCCTCGAGCATCTCGGGCGAACCGCCGACGCTAAGCCCGATGTACTGCTCGCCCAGAAGCCCTGCGGTCAAAATCGCCGCGGTCGAGTCCTGGGAGAGCTGGCCTTCCAGCTCGCTGTCCAGACTCAGCACGACGCGGGCGTCGTACCACTCGGTGTCGAGATCGATGGATTCGACCCGGCCAACGGTGACGCCAGCCATGGTCACACGGGCTCGGGGCTTTAGACCGCCGATATTGGAAAAGTTGGCTTGAAGCTGAAAGGTTTGCGTTGGCGCCGACAGCGACAGCCCGCTGACCCGAAGGCCCAGGAACACCAGCCCGACAATGCCCGCAAGCATGAACAAACCCACGCCTAACTCCATGGTTTTACTGCGTTTCATCAACGTGCTCCGCTATCAAAGGCCGCCGAACATCACGGCGGTAAGTACAAAATCGAGCCCCAACACCGCCAGAGACGAGTACACGACGGTGCGGGTAGTGGCGCGGGAAATCCCCTCGGAAGTAGGCACCAGGTCATACCCCTGGAACACCGCAATCCAGGTCACCACCAAGGCGAACACCAGACTCTTGATCATGCCGTTGCCTACATCGACGATGAAAGAGACGCTGGCCTGCATGTTGCTCCAATAGGAGCCCTCGAACACGCCCAGCCACTCGACACCGACAAGATAGCCGCCGTAAATGCCCACGACGCTGAATCCAACGGTCAAAATGGGCAGTGCAACGAACCCGGCCCAAAGTCTGGGCGCGACCACGCGCTTGAGCGGGTCGACCCCGATCATCTCCATGCTGGTGAGCTGCTCGGTCGCCTTCATCAGGCCGATTTCGGCGGTCAGTGCCGAGCCTGCGCGTCCGGCAAAGAGCAAGGCCGCTACGACCGGGGCCAACTCGCGCAGCAGTGACAGTGCCACCATTTGCCCCAGCGCCTGCTCGGCGCCGAAGTCGACCAGAATAGTATAGCCCTGCAGCGCCAGCACCATGCCGATAAAAAGCCCGGAGACGAGCACGATGGCCAGTGACAGCACGCCCACGAAGTGCATCTGACGAAGCCACAGCGAAAACCCTTCCCTGGAAGGAACGCCAATGCCTGCCTGGGCGAGAAACGCGCCGGCCCGGCCCAATGCTTCGACGGTTTCGCACGCCTTACGGCCGAACCGCGTGATGCGGTGGCTGGCTTGCGTTAGTAGTGACCGCATCATCCTGTCCTTTTGGGGTGCGTCTGGCCCAGCATGTCGCTATAAAATCCCGGCGCCGGGTAGTGAAACGGCACCGGGCCGTCCGGCTCGCCGTGAACGAACTGGCTCACCCTCGGGTCGTCGCTGGTATCAAAGGTGGCCGGTGTGCCTTCGGACACGACCTGGCCGTCGGCGATCAGATAGAGGTAGTCGGCAATACTCAGCGTCTCCTTGATGTCGTGAGACACTACCACCGACGTCAAAGCGAGCGCTTCGTTGAGCCGCTTGATGAGCTGGACCAGCACGCCCATCGAGATCGGGTCCTGACCAACGAAAGGTTCGTCATAGAGCACCAGCTCCGGGTCGAGCGCAATGGCGCGCGCCAGCGCCACGCGCCGAGCCATTCCGCCGGAGAGCTCGGCAGGGGTTAACTCGCGGGCGCCACGCAGCCCCACTGCCTGCAGCTTCATTAGCACCAGATCGCGAATCATGGCATCAGGGAGGTCCGTGTGTACTCTCAGCGGAAACGCGACGTTTTCGAATACGTTCAAATCCGAAAACAGCGCTCCGCTTTGAAACAGCATGCCCATTCGCTTTCGCAGCGTAAACAGCGCCTTGCGCGAAAGCCGGTGTACGTCCTGACCGTCGATCAGAATCCGTCCACGGTCCGGCGTGAGCTGCCCGCCCATGAGCTTTAAAAGCGTCGTTTTGCCCGTACCGCTTGGCCCCATGATGGCGGTGACCTGACCGCGCGGAATACGAAGGTTCACACCGCGGAAGATGTCGTGGTCACCGCGAGAGAAATGCAGATTTTCGATTTCGATGAAGGGCGCGGGAGTCATGGGTGGATAAACCCTCCTCTTGGGGCGGATAGCTGACCAACTAACCGCAAACGCAGGAACGCGGGCTCATCAGGACCGGCTTTCAAAAAAAACAGTGTTTTCGAATAGTAGCGAACATTGTACCTTAACGCCACCTGTCGCCGCCTTAACCAACGCGCAAATCCTTGACGCCAAAGGCGCTAACGCCTTGTTAAAAATGGCCGTACCAGTGCGCCAGCGCAAAATGCTATTCTAGAGCGCTGTCCCACGACATCTTTATTCAAGAGGCCCTCATGCCCGCGTTTCACGGCACCCCCGGCGCTTTACGCGAAAGCGCCCTGCGCACGCTTTCGATCGAGCAGGCCGCCATTGGCGAGCTCCAGGAGAAGCTGGACGAACATTTCGACCGGGCCTGCGCCCTGATTCTCGCCTGCCAGGGGCGCGTCGTGGTCACCGGCATGGGGAAATCCGGCCATATCGCCGGTAAACTCGCCGCCACGCTTGCCAGCACCGGTACGCCGGCGTTTTTCGTCCACCCGGGCGAGGCGAGCCACGGCGATCTGGGCATGATCACCCGCGCCGATGTGGTCATCGCACTGTCCAACTCCGGTGAAACCGCCGAGGTCACAGCGCTGCTGCCGTTATTAAAGCGTCTGGGTGTGCCCTTGATCAGCATGACCGGCCGGCCGGACTCTACGCTTGGCACTCACGCCGATGCGCATCTAAACAGCGGCGTTGCCCGCGAGGCGTGCCCGCTGGATCTCGCCCCGACCAGTTCGACCACCGCCGCCCTTGCACTGGGCGATGCGCTGGCGGTGGCGCTGCTGGAAGCGAGAGGCTTCACCGCCGAGGATTTCGCGCTATCGCATCCCGGCGGCAGTCTTGGCAAGCGCCTGCTTTTGCGCGTCAAGGACTTGATGCACAGCGGCGATCGCCTGCCGGCGGTGGCGCTTGGAAGCCCGCTACGCGATGCGCTGCTGGAAATCACCCGTCAGGGGCTGGGCTTTACCTGCGTGGTGGACGATCAGGGGCGTCTGGCCGGTGTCTATACCGACGGCGATCTGCGCCGCACCCTGGACGAGCATTTCGACCTTCGCGAAGTCAGCGTCGACGAGGTGATGACACGGCCCGGCAAGCGCGTGGGGCCCAACATGCTCGCCGCCGAAGCGGTACGCCTGATGGAAGATAGCCGTATCACGGCGCTGGCGGTCGTGGATGAACACGAGCGCCCGATCGGTGCCTTACACATGCACGACCTGCTCTCTAGCGGCGTGATTTGATCAACGTTTACCTTACTTGATGATAACGGAGTCCCCATGGCCGTCCCCGACGCTCTCAACGACCGCCTTCGTAACGTTCGCCTGCTTGCCATCGACGTGGATGGCGTCATGACCGATGGACGCCTCTATTTCCAGGCCGACGGCATCGAGATCAAGGCGTTTCACACCCAGGATGGACACGGGCTAAAACTGCTCAAACGCGCCGGCTTTCACGTTGCGCTGATTACCGGCCGCGACTCTCCCATGGTCAGCCAGCGCGCCGCCGCCCTCGGCATTACCCACGTCCACCAGGGGGTCGAGGACAAGCTCGCCACGCTTAAAGCGCTCTGCTCGCGGCTATCACTGGATCTCGATCAGGTGGCCTACTGCGGTGACGATCTGCCGGATCTCAAGTGCATCAAGCGCGCAGGCGTCGGCATCACCGTCCCCAACGCCCCGGACTATATGCACACCCACGCCGACTGGATCACCGATGCGCTCGGCGGCCACGGCGCGGTGCGCGAAATTTGCGACACGCTGCTGATGACCCAGGGCCACTGGGACGCGGTGATGGATACCTATCTTTAACATGACTACCTATCTTTAACATGACTACCTGTCTATAACCTTGCGGTCGCGATGATCGCGCGCAAGACTCACCGGCTCTCCTCGACGAAAGCCGCCCTTGAACCGACCCCGAGGTGACACGATGCCGGGCTCGACGGCAAGACGGATCAAAAAACGCCTTTGGCTTCCCGCCCTGGTCATCGCCCTGGGCGCCTGGCTTGTGTGGCTGGACCCGGGCGGCCCGGCGACGGTCGCGGTCGACCCGGACGTACAGCGCGAAGAGCCCGGCCACGTGCTCGAGAATGCAGGGCTTACGCTTTTCAACGACACCGGCGGGGTCTCTCAGCGCCTCGATACGCCGCGGCTGGTGCATACGCCCCAGCGCGCGCTGACCGAAATCGAGGCGCCGCGGGCAACGCTTTACGACAGTGAGCAGCGTCAATGGCTTGCCAGCGCCGATCATGGCACGCTGCAAAACGAGCGCCAGACACTGATCCTGGAAGGCAACGCCCGGCTGCTCGCCCCGGACGAGGGCTGGCAGCTCGATACCGAGCGCCTACACTACGAGGGTCTCGAGCGCCACGCCTATACCGAGGCGCCCGCACTTTTGCAGCAGCCGCCCCAACGTATGAGTGCCGAGCGCATGGACGTCTGGCTCGATGAAAGCCAGGTACGCCTGAGCGACAACGTGCGCGGCACGCATCCGCCGGTTCAAGCGCAACAAGCCGCCGACCCGACACCCCAGGACCCTACCGTTTCGGATTCCACCTTGCAGGAGTAGTTATGCACGCTTATTTACGAATCGCACTGCTGAGCCTGGCGCTGCCGCTGACCGCCCAGGCGCAAACCAGCCAGGCGCCCGTCGAAGTGGAAGCCGACCGGCTCGACCTCGACCAGCGTGCGGGCACCGCGGTCTATTCCGGCAACGTCAACATTCGCCAGGGCGAGATGCAGATTCGCGGCGACCGCGTTGAAATCACGCGCAACGATGCCGGCGAGCTCTCCCAGGCGACCGCCACCGGCGAGCGCGCCTATCTTCGCAACCAGCTCGAAAATGAGCCGGCGCCCATGGAGGGCTGGGCGCGACGCATCGTTTATCATGTCAGCGAGCGCCGGGTCGAGCTGATCGATCAGGCCGAGCTCACCCAGCGCAGCGACCGCTTTCGTGGCGGGCGGCTGGAGTATTTTATCGACCGCGAAGTGGTTCAGGCGCGCTCCGACGTCAGCGGTGGTGACAACCAGCGCATTCGCATGACGCTGCAGCCCGCGCAATAGGAGAGTCATCGTGTCGAGCACCCAACCTGAAGCGATCAAGACGCTTCACGCCCGCCACCTGGCCAAAAGCTACAAGCGCCGCCGGGTGGTCAAGGATATCAATCTGGAGATCACCCAGGGCAGCGTCGTGGGCCTGCTTGGCCCTAACGGGGCGGGCAAGACGACCTCGTTTTACATGATCGTGGGGCTGGTCAAGGCGGATGCCGGAAGCGTAGGTATCGACGAGCTGGATTTGACCCGGGCACCGATGCACGAGCGCGCCATCGCCGGCATCGGCTATCTGCCCCAGGAGGCATCGATCTTTAGAAAGCTCTCGGTGGCCGACAACATCATGGCCATTCTGGAGACGCGCAAGGAGCTGGACCGCCCTGCCCGCCAGGCGCGCCTGGAGCAGCTGCTGGAAGATTTTCACATCACCCACATTCGCGACAACCTGGGGATGAGCCTCTCCGGTGGCGAGCGCCGCCGCGTGGAAATCGCCCGGTCGCTGGCCACTGACCCGGCCTTCATCCTGCTCGACGAACCCTTCGCCGGGGTGGATCCAATTTCCGTCGGCGAGATCAAGTCGATCATCCTTGCGCTCAAGGCGCGCCATATCGGCGTGTTGATCACCGACCACAACGTCCGGGAAACGCTGGATATCTGCGACATTGCCTATATCGTCGGCGACGGCCATATCATCGCAAGTGGCGACGCCGACGCCATCCTTGGCGATCAAAAGGTGCGCGAGGTCTATCTGGGCGCAGATTTTCGTCTCTAACCCGGTGACAACCATAAATTTCCGGGTAGTGGCATATTTATTGCACTTGCGTCGAACCCCGTCTCGCTCTAGTGTGGAGCTTTACGAGTAACGAGTGGTTCTTCGATGGTCATGAAAGCTTCTCTACAGCTGCGCGTCGGTACGCAGCTGACCATGACACCGCAGCTGCAGCAGGCGATCGCCCTGCTGCAGCTCTCGACGTTGGACCTGCGCCAGGAGATCCAGCAGGCGCTCGACGCCAACCCGCTTTTAGAGCAGGAAGACGAATTCGGCGAAGAGAAAACCCAGGAGACGCCAGAAACCGAGTGGGAAGAGAGCATCCCCCAGGAGCTTGCCACCGACAGCGAATGGTCCGACACCTACCAGGACATGGCCGCCGGTGGCAGCGGCGAAGGCCCGGATTTCGAGCGCCAGGCCGCTGGCCAAAGCCTTCAGGGGCATCTGTTGTGGCAGTTGGCGATGACGGATACCAGCCCACGAGACCATGCCATTGCCGAAAGCCTGATCGACGCGCTGGATGCCAACGGCTACCTGACCCAGCCGCTTAACGACATTCGCGAAGGCCTCAAGGCCCAGGGCCTGGACGGCCTGAGCCAGCGGGAGGTGGAAAACGTGCTGCTGCGCGTGCAGCAGTTCGAGCCCACCGGCGTGTTCGCCCGCGATCTGCGCGAGTGTCTGCTGCTACAGCTGGCAGCGCTTGCCGACGATACCCCGCTGCTGATGCAGGCCCGGCGCCTGGTGCGTCAGTTTCTGGAAGCGCTGGGCAAGAACGACCTGCGCCTGTTGAAACGCCGCCTCAGCCTCGATGACGAGCAGCTCGACGACGTCGTCCGGCTGATTCGAAGCCTCGACCCGCGCCCGGGCAGCGCCTTTGGTGCCACCAACCAAAGCTACATCACCCCGGATCTGGTGGTCCGTCACGACCAGGAAGGCTGGCATCTCGAGCTCAATCCGGAGGCGCTGCCCAAGCTTCGCGTTCAGCCGGACTACGCCAGCCTCATCAAACGCGCCGACAAGAGCCAGGACAATCAGTTCTTGAAAGAACACCTGCAGGAGGCGCGCTGGCTGATCAAGAGCCTGTCGAGTCGAAACGACACGCTTTTGCGCGTTGGCCGCGAAATCATCGCTCGCCAGATCGGTTTTCTGGAGCGCGGCGAAGAAGCGATGAAACCGTTGATTCTCGCCGATATCGCCGAAGCGGTGGAGATGCACGAGTCGACGATCTCGCGGGTCACGACGCAAAAATATATTCACACGCCCCGCGGCGTATTCGAGCTCAAGTACTTTTTCTCGAGCCAGGTGAGCGGTCAGGATGGCGGCGACAGCCACTCCAGCACCGCGATCCGCGCCCGGCTCAAAAAACTGATTCAAGACGAAACGCCAGGCAAGCCGCTATCGGACAGCCATTTGGTCACGCTACTCGAGGCCAACGGCATCAACGTGGCCAGGCGCACCGTGGCCAAATACCGCGAAGCGATGGGCATTCCCTCCTCCAGCGAGCGGCGCCGTTTACGTTAAACGGGAAACTTGCCGGCAGGGCTTTGCAATGGCGGAAAAAGGGTTACAATCGAAGGACAGTCCTGGATTAGGAGTACGTCGATGCAAGTGAACATTACCGGTCATCACCTGGAACTGACAGACGCCCTGCGTGACTACGTCAACGAGAAACTCGAGCGTATCGAACGCCACTACGACAACATCACCACCGTGCAGGTGACGCTGTCGATCGAAAAGGAGCGTCAGCAGGCCGCCTGCACGCTGCATGCTTCGGGCGCCGACGTACACGCCGAAGCCGAGGACAATGATATGTATGCCGCCATCGACGCCCTGGCCGACAAGCTCGACCGCCAACTGGTAAAACACAAGGAAAAAGCACAGGCCCGCGCCCAGGGCGCTGGCGTGCGTTAATTCGATGACCCTGGAAACCATACTCCCCCCGGAGCGCGTGCTGTTCGACGTCCCCGGGGGCAGCAAAAAACGGGTGCTGGAGTTCTTCAGCACGTTCATCGCTCAAAACACACCGAGCCTGGATAGTCAGGAAGTTTTCAGCCGGCTGGTCGGTCGTGAGCGCCTTGGCAGTACCGGCATCGGCAATGGGGTCGCGATTCCCCACGCCCGAAGTCCGCACTGCAGCGCGCCGATCGCCGGCTTTCTAAAGCTCGCCGAACCCGTCGACTTCGACGCCATCGATGGCGATCCGGTGGATCTGGTGTTCGTGCTGCTGGTACCGGAAGAGGCGGACGACACGCATCTGGCGCTTTTGGGCCAGGTCGCCACCATTATGAACGACGCCACGACCCGCGCGCAGTTTCGAAAGTGTGAAAGCCAGCGCGAGCTTTTAGAGCTGGTCACCGCCCGCATTCGCGAGCAGGCGCAGGGGTAAGCCCACCACCTTCGCTTTTCCCGGCCCTTCAATCGCAATCGCGCTTACGTACAGGCGTGTGCCGATAAGAGCGCTCACTGACCGAAGAGAGACACGATGCAACTTGTGATCATCAGCGGCCGCTCCGGGTCGGGGAAGTCCATTGCGCTTCAGGCGCTGGAAGATTTGGGCTACTACGCCATCGACAACCTGCCGGCAATGCTTTTGGGCTCGCTGGTCGAAGAGCTTGGCCAGCACGGTGAGCGCACGCACCTGGCGGTGAGCATCGATGCACGCAATCTGCCCACCGCGCTTGAACGCTTCCCTGCGCTGCTCCAGGACATCAAAAACGGCAGCACCCGCGTTCAGGTCATTTATCTGACCACCGACGCGCGCACGCTGCTCGAGCGCTACTCCGCCACTCGTCGGCGCCATCCGCTCACCCGCGACAGCGACATGACGCTGGAAGAGGCGATTTCCCAGGAGGAGCAGACGCTGTTCGGCATTCGCGAGCTGGCGGATCTGATGATCGACACTTCGCGGCTCACGGTGCACGATCTGCGCCGACGCATCACCGACCAGCTGGGGCACCAGCGCCAAAGCCAGCTTACGCTCACGCTCGAGTCCTTCGGCTACAAGCGTGGCGTGCCGCTGGACGCCGATATCGTCTTCGACATTCGCTGCCTGCCCAACCCCTACTGGGACCCGACGCTACGCCCCCACACCGGTCGCGACGACGCGATCGTCGGTTTTCTGGAGAGCTACCCGGTGGTCGGTGATATGCGCCAGGACATTCTCGATTGGCTCGAGAAGTGGCTGCCCGCCTATCAGAATAGCCAGCGTAGCTACATGACCGTCGCGATTGGCTGCACCGGCGGCCAGCACCGCTCGGTCTACATGGTCGACCGGCTGGCGCAGGATCTGCTCGCCTCGCGCGGGGGTGTTCAAGTGCGCCACCGGGAACTGGGCCTTCACTTTAGCCTCGACGCCACGAGCGGCTCAAACGCTGTTGACGACCGATCAACGGCGTAACGCAGAGGCCGGGATCAGCACCACCATAAGCAACGAGCGGAAAACAGGGAAACAGGTGCCAGAAAGACGTTTGACACTGACCAATCAGCGCGGCCTGCACGCTCGCGCCGCCACCAAACTCGTAACCTGCGCGCAGCGTTTCGAGGCAAGCGTGCACGTCTACCGGCAGACCCAGAAAGCCGATGCCGCCAATATCATGTCACTTTTGATGCTGGCCGCACCCTGCGGCACCGAGCTCGTTGTAGAGGCCACGGGCGACGACGCCGAGGCGGCGCTGGACGCCCTACAGGCGCTGTTCGAGGCGCGCTTCGACGAGGACGCCTGATCCCCGTCCAGGGCGCTACGCCTTTTCATCGATCGGTTCTCAGCGGCCGATGCTCATCTATCGGGCCCCATCATGCAGCTCATTCAGACCGGCAAGTACTCCCGGGTCCATTTCGACCCGGCCCGCGATCATTTCATCAAAACCTTTCATCCCAAGGCCTTCGACCGGCTGCGCTATCTAACGCGCATTCGCCCCTACCCTGGGCACAACTTCGCCCTGGTCGCCGCGCGCCTGGAGGCGCTCGGTATCGCCACGCCGCGCATCGTCGAGACTCGCCCTTACCGATTGGTCACCGACAACGTCCACGGTGAGCCGCTCAGGGCCCACATTCTCGACTCCCCAAATCTACAGGAGCAGTATCTGGACGCGCTGGCCGCGTTTGATCACGAGGGCATTCACTGTCGCGGCCTGCACACCGAGAATTTTCTGGTCCATGAGGGCCGCATGGTGGCCATCGACCTCGACGCTTACAAGCTGCCGCGCTGGCGGCGCTACCCACGCCGGGAGTATCTGGACTGCCTGAGTCGCTCGCTCGCCGGGCCCGAGTACTTTTTGTTCGAGCGTCTGCTCGAGCGCCTGAACCTGGACGCCCAGTACCGCCCCAAAAGCTAATTTGAAAAACGCTACCCATAAAAAAACCCGCGACGCAGTTCGAGCCGTCGCGGGCTATCGTACGTGTTGCGCGTTTAGTCGCCGGCGACGGTCATGGCGTCGACCAGCCAGCTTCCCGTGTGGATACTGCCCCGGGTATCGATGTCGTCGCCCAGTGCCTGGAGGCCCTTGAACATCGTCATCAGATTACCCGCGATGGTGAACTCCTCGACCGGATACTGGATCTGGCCGTTCTCGACCCAAAAACCTGCAGCGCCGCGGGAGTAGTCGCCGGTTACGCTGTTCACGCCCTGGCCCATCAGTTCGGTCACCAGCACGCCGCGCCCCATGCGCGCCAGCAGTGACTCCAGGCTTTCCTGCGGCGCTTCGAGGCGGATGTTGCGCGCCCCGCCCGCATTGCCGGTCGTGGTCATGCCAAGGCGCCGGGCGCTGTAGGACGAGAGCATATAGCTTGCGATGCGCCCATCTTCGATAAAGCGGTTGTGGCGCGTCTGCACGCCTTCACCGTCGAAGGGCGAGCTTGCCATGGCGCCGACTTCCAGCGGGCGCTCCTCGAGGTTGAACCACTCGGGAAACAGCGGCTCGCCCAGCTTGTCGCACAAAAAAGAGGCCTCGCGGTAGAGCGCGCCGCCGGCCAGCGCTCCCATGAGATGCCCCACCAGCCCGGATGCCAGAGACGGGTCGAACAGCACCGGGAACGTGCCGGTCGGCGGGCGTTTGGCGCCCAGCCGGCGCAGGGTACGCCTGGCCGCTTCGCGCCCCACGCTTTGTGGGTCTCTCAGCGCCCGCGGGTCGCGGGCGCTGGTGTAATCAAAATCGCGCTGCATGCCCTGCTCATCCTGGGCGATCAGCATGCAGGAGAGCGAGTGACTGCTGCCCTTTTGCGTGCCTACGAAACCGTGGCTATTGGCGTACACCCGCACACCCTCGCCGCTTGAAAGCGAGGCGCCTTCGGACTGATGAATGCCGGCCACCTCGCTCCCGGCGCGCTCGCAGGCAAGCGCGAGCTCCGTGGCGCGCTCGGTATCCAGCGCCCAGGGGTGATGCACGTCGAGATCAGGCAGGTGGGTGGCCATCAGGGAGGCCTCGGCGAGTCCGGCCGCCGGGTCCTCACCGGTATAGCGCGCAATCGACAGCGCCTTCTCGACTGCCGCCTTGATCGAGGCGGAACTCGCGTCACTGGAGGACGCGCTGCCCTTGCGGCTGCCCACGTAAAGCGTCACCGCGATGCCTTGATCCCGGGAAAGCTCGACGGTTTCGACCTCACCCAGGCGTACGCTCACCGACAGTCCCTGGTCGACGCTGGCGCCTACCTCGGCCTGGTCGGCGCCCAGCTTTTTGGCCAGCGCCAGCGCCTCTTCGGCCCGCGCGACGAGCTCCTGCTGCTGCGCGGCCGCGTCGAATGCCTGTGCCATAACGTTCTCCTTATCGCCGCTGTCGCGGGCGGATCAATGTAAGGGTCGCAGCTGATATACTAGCCGGCGACAAATCTATCAAGTGAGTGACGTATGCCTAAAAAACGCCCTGCGGTCGAGTCTTTCGATGAGCTCGACGACGCCCCGGAGCGGCCCAGCAAATCCCAGCTCAAGCGCGAAATGCACGAGCTGCAGGCGCTGGGCGAAACGCTGATTGCGATGAGGCCCGCCGAGCGCGCGCGCTTTCCGCTCTCCGACGACATGCTCGCCGCCATCGATGAAACCTCGCGCATTCGCTCCCATGAAGGTCGCCGGCGCCACATGCAGTACGTAGGCAAGCTGGTGCGCAAGGAGGATCTGAACGCGATTCAGGCGGTGTTCGACGCCATTGAAGCGGAGAAGAACCAGCGCGATCACGCCTTTCACCGCCTCGAAAAGTGGCGCGACCGGCTGATCGACGAAGGCGACCCGGCGGTCGATGCGTTCATGGCGGAGCACCCCACCGCGGATCGCCAGGCCATTCGCCAGCTCGTTCGCAACGCTCAAAAGGAGCGTGAGCAGGAAAAGCCGCCGGCCAGCGCCCGCAAGCTTTTCAAACACCTTCGCGAAACGCTCGTTCTCTAATCCTCTTTCACCGCCAGGCGCGTCAGGACTGGGTGCCGCCCACGGTCAGCTCGTCGAGCTTGAGCGTGGGCTGACCCACGCCAACCGGCACGCCCTGGCCTTCCTTGCCGCATACGCCGACGCCGGTATCCATCGCCATGTCGTGGCCGATCATCGACACTCGCCCCATCGCCTCGGGGCCGTTGCCGATCAGCGTCGCCCCCTTGACCGGCGCGGTAATTTTGCCGTCCTCGATCATGTAGGCCTCGCTTGCCGAGAACACGAACTTGCCCGAGGTGATATCCACCTGGCCGCCGCCAAAGCTCACCGCGTAGATGCCGCGCTTGACGCTTTTGATGATCTCGTCCGGGTCGTCCTGACCGGCCAGCATCACCGTATTGGTCATGCGCGGCATGGGTAGGTGGGCAAACGACTCGCGCCGCGCGTTGCCGGTCGGCGCCATGCCCATCAGCCGTGCGTTGAGCTTGTCCTGCATGTAGCCGGTAAGAATACCGTCCTCGATCAACGGCGTATTCTGGCCAGGCGTACCTTCGTCGTCGACGCTCAGCGAGCCGCGCCCGTCCATGATCGTCGCGTCGTCCACCACGGTCACGCCTCGGGCGGCGACCTGCTGCCCCATGCGCCCGGAAAACGCCGAGCTGCCCTTGCGGTTGAAGTCACCTTCCAGGCCGTGGCCGACGGCTTCGTGGAGCAAAATGCCCGGCCAGCCCGCACCGAGCACTACCGGCATCTGACCCGCTGGGGCATCGATGGCCTCCAGGTTGACCAGCGCCTGGCGTACCGCCTCCCTGGCGTAAATCGCCGGCGCGCCCTGCTCTTTTAACGTGGCCATGGAGTAGCGCCCACCGCCGCCGGCGCCGCCGCGCTCGCGGCGGCCGTTTTTGGAGGCAATCACGCTGACGTTGAAGCGCACCAGCGGACGAATGTCCGCGGCGAGCGTGCCGTCGCTTGCCCGCACCAGCACCACCTCATAAGTGCCGGAAAGCGAAGCGCTGACCTGGCTGACACTCGGATCCGCCGCCCGCGCTACCCGGTCGGCCTCCATCAACATGGCCACCTTCTCCTCAGCGCTAAGCCCCGCCAGCGGATCGATCCCGGCATAGAAGTGCTCGGCATGAGTCATCGCTACCGGCTGGCCGGCGCGCTTTTGGCCGCTGCGCACGATGCCCGCCGCGGTACGCCCGGTATCCAGCAGGGCGTTGGCGTTGATCTGATTGGAGTAGGCGAAGCCGGTCTTCTCACCGGCTAGAGAACGTACGCCTACGCCACCGTCGATATTGTAGCTGGCCTCTTTCACGCGCCCATCTTCCAGCACCCAGCCCTCCTGCCAGGTGCGCTGAAAGTAGAGATCCGCGTAGTCGACCCCGGCGCCAAGCGCGACGTCGAGCCCGGTGTCCAACGCCTGTAAATCCAGCCCCCCGGGCGTCAACAGGATAGAGGCGGCAAAATCCAAATCACTCGTGTGTGCGGTCATTAGGGGCCTTTTAGCGTAACGCGCGGCGAGGTCCAGGGACCCTGCACGCGAAAATGTAAAGTGGTCGCTCGGTTTAGCGTCTCGCCAAATAGCTGGTCGGCAACGAACAGCGCCGCGCCCGCCACCGGCGCGCCCACCGCGAGCGCGGCGATGGGGAGCGTCTGGCTAACGGGCAGTGTGACGCCAAGATGCTGGTCGAGTTCGCGTTGGAGCAGGTTAACATGTCCATTGAATCTTAACGTGGCGGCCGGCGCTTCGATTTGCAAGGGTTCGCGAAGCGTTAAACGCCCACCGGCGACCGTTGCACTGCCTTTGAGACGATCGAAGGCCATGCCTTCGCCGGTGATGTCGGTAAAATCGAGCCGTAAACGACGCAGCAGGTTGTCGAAATTCAAGAGCCCGACGAGCTTTGCAGAGGGCGAGTTCATCGATAAAAAGCGGCCGTCACGAATATCGGTATCGAGCTCGCCGGTGGCGCGGGCCAGATCGACCTGCCAGGGCGCCCCCAACCATTCGAGCGACGCGTTAGCGCGCGTCACGCGACTAGTCATCGGCACCGGCTGACCGAGCTCCTCGAGCGCGGTGCCAAGGTCCCCACCGCGCACGGCGATATCCGCCCGGGTCTGGTGATCCTGCCAGAAAAGCTCGCCGGTCAACGACAGCTCGCCCAGCGTAAGCCCTACCGGCGACAGCGCAAAGCGTCGCTCCCCGGTTTGCCAGTAAGCGGTGAGCGGGCCGATGCGGTGATCATGAAGGCTGACTTCGGCAAGCCTCAAGCGTCCGTTGGGCACATCACCAAGCCAGGCCGGGGCGCTGAACACCTCGGGCGGCGAGGTCTCGACCGCCGCAAGCCAGGAGTCCGGCGCCGGAGCAGATTCACTGCCCAGCGAAAGCCCCACCAGCCGGTCGGCGTCGAGCGAGGCCACGGTAATGTCCAGAGGCCGCTCAAGCGCTGGCTGATACGCCACCCGGCCGGAGACGATATCGCCGCCAACACGGGCATCGAGCGCTTGATCGGCCAGCTGCGCCGACAGGCTGAGCGCCCCCAGGCAGCGCTGATTGGCGCTCAAACACGGCGTATCGAGCATCAGACTCACCGGGGTATCGAAGCGCGGAATTTCCGGCGGCCCATCGCGTTGGCTGCCGCCCTCGGCAATCGGGGCGAGCGCACGCTGCCAGTCGAGCACGTTGAGCCGTGCAAGATTTGCCTGGAGCGCAAGCCCGCCGCCGGGAGGCACCTCGGGTAGCGTCGCGGCGCGGCCAATGGCCACCGCCCCGTCGACGGCGTCACCTAGCCGCAGCCGAGCCTCGACCACCTCGCCCAGGCGAGCATGTAGCGCGCCACTTTCGACATCGCCTTCGATCTCGAGCGGCCAGGGCGTACCGCGGGATTTGTTGAACGGTGCGGGCAAGCGGCTTTCGACGCCCACCAGATCGCTTTGAAACCCAAGCCAGATGCTGGGCTCCAGACGAATGTGACCGTTCCAGTCAGCCCGGCCATTCAACAGCGTATTGGTGCGCTGACGGTCCACCCCGGCCAGGGTGAAAAGCTCGCCGGTATCGACCACGCCGCCAAGCGAAATACCGCTTTCCGGCACGTCGAAGTCGGCGCGAACGGGCCCGTCGAGCAGTCGCCCCTGGGCGTTACCCAAAAGCGCGAAGCGCTCGCCGCGCTGCTGCCAGTTCAGCTCGCCGCCGATGTCGGTCAGCGGGGCCTGCGCGAAAGCAGCGTGACTTAGCCGCGAAAGCGATGGACGCGCCGTGATGTCGAGCGCGAGCGTGTCGGGTTCGTCCAGCTCAAGGGTGAGCTGCAGGTCGCCATCGACCTCGCCGCTGGCGCGCACATCGCTTAGAAACAACGTGTCGACCTCCGGTATGGCCTGAATGAAATCGATCATCGAGGCCGCGCTGCTGGCGAGTTCGCCGTCGACCGCCAAGTGGTCATCCTCGAGCGTCACCTCGCCATCGCGCGCCTGGACCCCCAGGCTCTGGGCGCGGTCGACGCGCGCGCTGAGCGTCTGGCCTTTAAAGCTCAGCCGACCAGCGACGTCCTCGATCATCGGCCAGCCCTCGCCGATCGGCAAGAAACCCTGCTCGATATCGAGCGCCAACGCCACGGTGGGCGGGTTGCCCGAGCGGTTTTCACCAATAGGAAGCCCTAGCCGCAGCGAGCCGCTGGGCACGACCCCGCCCACGTCGTTTGAAAGCCACTCCAGAAGGCCCTCGTCCAACACCTTCACCGGGAGCCACTGGGGCAGCGGCGTGGCGATAGCGTCGACGTTGGCAAAGTCGATATTGAGGCCGAACTGGCCGCGGCCCTGGCCGTTGATCAAACCAAAGCCCCCGGTGATCTCGGCGCCGTTCCAATCGATGTCGAGCTCGCGGCCGCTGACCATGGTATTGGGCCCGTCGTAGACCCACTCCACCATACCGCGGGCGTGGCGAAGCGCCATGGGCTCGGCGAACACGCCGGGAAAGTTGAGCTGGCTGTCACCGTCGCTTGAAAACGTTACCCGTCCGCGACGGTCCCGCGCCTGTACCCAGGCATCGAGCGGCCCGCCTCCCGGCGCCTGCTGCCAGGGCTCGACGCTTACATCGTTGAGTGCGACGTCCACGCCCCAATGGCCGTCACGCTGACCAAGTGCAATCCCCTTCACCTGGCCGCTGGGCGAAAGCGTTTGCAATACCCGAGTCAGCGATTCGGGCAAAAAGGCGTACTCTCGCCAGGCCGTCAGCGAGGCCAGTTCAAACGCGCTGGTGCGCAGTGCCCAGCGGCCAGGCTGGTGGGTCAAATACCAATGGCGCGGCAGTGCCGGGCCTTCGCTGACGTTGTCCGGCTGCGCCCACTCGACGCTTTTGGCGTCGCCGCTGAGCCAGGCCTCGCCGCCGTCGCCGTCGCGCTCCCACTCGCCGCTGGCCTGAATATCGCGCAGAACGGCGAACTGCTCTTGCTGTCTGAGCGTCAGCTGGGGAATACCGACGCCGGCGCGCACCCGATCGAGCCGGCCGCCGAACCACTCGCCCCAAAGCCGCACCGACCCGCCGGCCTGCTCGATGTAAGGCATGTGATCGGCGCGGAACACGTCGCCAAGCGCCACCAGATGATCGAGCTGAAGCTCCAGCTGTACCGCGGCGGAGAAGTCGCTCGGCCCGCCGGGGCCCGGCTGCATTTCCGCCTGCACGATTAGCGCAGGCAAGGCGCGTTGGTCAGCGGGTGTATCTGCATCGAGAATATTGACCGTACCTTCGAAGCGGGCGAGCTCGTCGCTACCGCCGAGCAGCAAACGCGGCGCGTTCAGCGCCAGGGTCTGCTCGCGTCCGTGCAGGGTCAGCTGACTATCGCGCAGCCAAAGCCGCTGCTTGAGCACCAGCGCGGTCCAGCGGTCGATCCGGTTGAGATCCACGCTGGGCTCCTGGGCGAACAGCAGCGGAAGCGTTGCCGGGTCGGGCCATCCCCAGGATCCATCGTCGAGCTGGTAGAGGTGAACGTCGAGTTCGCTTATCCGGGCATCGCTGAAAATCGGCGCAAACGCCTTGAGCGAAGCCCAGGTGTCCAGGCGAAGGTAAGCACTCGGCAGCGTTAAAAGCGGCGCCTGGTCAGTGCTGGCCGTAAGCCCCTCCAAACGCAGTACCAGATCGTTTCGCTCGAGCGATAGCGACAGATGCTCGATGGAGACCGGCGCGCCGATGTGGGTCTCGAGCAGGGACTCGACCTTAGGAATCAGGCTGTCGGCCTGGCTAAACGAAAGCCGCAGCACCAAAAGGGCCACGGCAATCAGGGCAAGGAGCGCGGCTACCAGCATCAGCAGTCCGCGTAGAAGATAAGCCACTGGCGTCATTACATCAGCACGATATCGTACTGTTCCTGTGAGTAGTGCTGCTCGACCTGAAAGCGAATGGTCTTGTCGATGAACGCCTCCAGATCCGCGACCGCCGCGGACTCCTCGTCGAGCAGCCGGTCGACCACGGGCTGGGAGGCCAGCACTCGGTAAGTATCGGCGCTGTAGGCGCGCTCTTCGCGCAGAATCTCGCGAAAGATTTCGTAGCAGACGGTTTCCGGCGTTTTCAGGGTGCCGCGTCCGTGGCAGGTCGAACACGCCTCGCAAAGCGTTTGCTCGAGGCTTTCACGGGTGCGCTTGCGCGTCAGCTGTACCAGTCCGAGCTCGGTCACACCGGTGCACTTGGTCTTGGCGTTGTCGCGCTCCAGCGCCTTCTCCAGCACTCTGAGCACCTGGCGCTGGTGCTCGACGTCCATCATGTCGATGAAGTCGATGATGATGATACCGCCCAGGTTTCGTAGGCGCAGCTGGCGGGCGATGGCGGTGGCCGCCTCGAGGTTGGTCTTGAAGATGGTCTCCTCGAGATTGCGGTGGCCCACGTAGCCGCCGGTGTTGACGTCGATGGTGGTCATCGCCTCGGTCGGGTCGATCACCAGATAGCCGCCGGACTTGAGCTGCACCTTGCGCGCCAGCGCCTTTTGAATTTCGTCCTCGACACTGTAGAGATCGAAGATCGGCCGCTCGCCGGGATAGTACTCGATGCGATCCACCGCGTAGGGCATGAACTCCTCTGCGAACTCGACCAGCTTGACGAAGTTCTCTCTCGAGTCGATGCGCACCTTTTCGATGTCGTCACGCATGACGTCGCGCAGAATACGCATGAACAGCGGCAGGTCGTCGTAAATGACGCTCGGGGGCGTAGCGCTCACCTTGCGCTCGCTCACCTTGCGCCAGATGCGCAGCAGAAAGTACATGTCGCTTTCGAGCTCCTCGTCACCCACGCCTTCGGCAGCGGTGCGCACGATGAAGCCGCCGGTGATCTCCAGGCTTTGTGCTTCGATGCTTCTGTCGAGCAGTGCCTTCAGCCTCTCGCGCTCGCCTTCGTCCTCGATGCGCTGGGAAACGCCGTGGTGGGGCGAGTCGGGCATGTAGACCAGATAGCGCGACGGAATCGACAGATGCGTGGTCAGCCGCGCACCCTTGGTGCCGATCGGGTCCTTGGTGACCTGCACCACCAGCGCCTGGCCCTCGTGCAGAAGTGCCCCGATCGGCGGGTGCGGCTCGCCGGCGCCCGCCTCGGCCATCACTTCGTGGGCGTGAATGAAGGCGGCGCGCTCGAGGCCAATATCGACAAAGGCAGCCTGCATTCCAGGCAGAACCCGCACCACCTTGCCTTTGTAGATATTGCCTACGATCCCGCGCCGGCGCGAACGCTCGATCAGCGCCTCTTGCAGCACGCCGTTTTCGACCAGCGCCACGCGGGTTTCCATGGGGGTCAGATTGATCAGGACTTCACCGCTCATGCGCTCTTCCTTATGGGCTCGCTGGCCTCAAGGGGGTTCCATGTCCCAACCACTTTACAGGCGAGCCGACCAAACGGACACACCCTGACGCGAAAGTAACGCCGCCGTCTCGAAAAGCGGAAGTCCGACCACCGCCGAGTGGCTGCCCCGAATTTCCTCGACGAATACGGAGGCCAAGCCTTGAATCGCATAGCCCCCGGCCTTGTCCCAGGGCTCGCCGGTCTCCCAGTAGCGCGCGATTTCAGCATCACTGATCGCTCTCATGCGCACCTCGGTGGTGACCACCGTTGAGAGCGTACCCGCAGGGCCGATCACGGCGACCCCGGTCATGACCTGATGGGTCCGGCTGGAAAGCGCGGCGAGCATCTCGCGGCCGTGAGCAGCGCTTTCAGGCTTGCCCAGCACGCGGCCATCAAGCACCACGGCGGTATCGGAGCCAAGTACGGCTAGCCCGGTCGCACCAAAGCACGCCCGGGCCTTGGCGATGGCCAGGCGCTCGACGTAGTCGTGGGCCGACTCGTTTTCCAGGGGCGTTTCATCGATGTTGCTGGCGCGCACCTCGACCGCCACGCCAATGGAGGCCAAAAGCGCCTTGCGCCGAGGCGAGGCAGAGGCCAGACACAGCGTCGGCGCGCGGTGGGCGCCATCAACACTCATGACGCGCCCTTGACCGCTCGGCGCTCGAGCGCCAGGAGCATGGTGGCAAGCCAGGGCCACAGCAGCCCGCTGATCAGCGCGGAGATCAAAAACGAGAGATGGATGGTGAAATTGCCGGTCAGCACCCGCAGCCACTGCTCGATGAGCTGCACGAGCCCTAGCAGCACCAGCACCAGCACCGCCTGCTGAACCAGCGAGTAGGCGCGAAAGCGCGGGTACACCAGCGCCGCCAGAAACGCGAGCGTGGTGTACACCAGCGCGTGCTGCCCCAGTACGCTGCCCTCGATCAGATCCAGCATCAGCCCGATCATGAAACCGTGCAGCACCCCCACGCGGTCCGGCACGCGCATGCACCAGTAGACCAGCATCAAACCGATCCAGTCCGGGCGAAAGGCTTGCCAACCATCGGCCAGCGGCATGACCTGCAGGCACAGCGAGAGCACCAGGCTCAGCCATACCACCACCAGCGGAATCACCGGCGCTCTAGCCATTGGGGACCTCCGAAGACGCCGCCTCGTTAAGGCGCTGCGAGGCGTGGATCGCCGCCGGCGAAATCGTCATCGAAGCGTCCCACAACGGTGGTTCGTCCTCCTGTTCCAGCGGCGGCGGAAACAGCAACAAGAAGTGGCGCGAACGGGTCAGCTGCGCCGACGGTACCGCACTCACCTGAGCAAAAGGCTGGCCCGGGTCGTGATAGACCTCGGTGACCCGCGCCACCGGGTAGCCCGGCGGAAAGCGCCCGGCAAGCCCCGAGGTGGTCAAGAGATCGCCTTCGCGGATATCGGCGGTGTCCGGCACGTGAAGGACGCTGACGCTGTCGTAGCGCCCGGTGCCCTGCACGATGAAGCGCAGCCCGTTACGATTCACCTGCACCGGCAAGGCGTGGCTGGCATCGGCCAGCAGCAGCACCCGGCTCGAGTAGGCCGACACCGCCGTCACCTGGCCGACCAGCCCGAAGGCGTCGATCACCGGCTGGCCGACGTAGGCGCCGTTGCGGTGGCCGCGGTCGATCACCATTTGGTGGCTGAACGGGTCGTTATCGAGCGACAAAAGCTCCGCCGACATGTAGGGAATTTCGGTACGCTCGGCGGCGCTCAAAAGCTCGCGCAGCTCGGCGTTTTCGGAGGTCAGGTTGGCCAGGCGCTGGCCGCGGTGTGAAAGCGTCAGAATCTGCTCGCGCAGAAGACGGTTTTCATCCACCAACGCCTGCTGGTCGGAAAGCACCAAAGAGCCCCAGTTCAGTAGGTCGCTTGGGAGGCTCACGACCCACTGAACCGGCGCCACGACCATGGTGAGCTGAGCGCGTACGTCTTCCATGCGCGTAAAGCGCTGGTCGACAAACATCAAGGCGCTTGCCGCCAGCACGCAAAAGAAGAACCGGTAGCCCGGAATGGGGCCGTGCGAAAATAGCGGTTTAATAGGCAACCCCTCGCAGTAAACCGCTGGAATCAGTCGCTCGAGAGCAGCTCGAAGGTATGCTGATCGATCATTTCCAGCGCTTTACCACCGCCGCGCGCCACGCAGGTCAGCGGGTCTTCGGCGACGATCACGGGAAGGCCCGTCTCTTCGGCGATCAGCTTGTCCAGATCGCGCAAGAGCGCCCCGCCACCGGTCAACACCAGGCCGCGCTCGGCGATGTCCGAGGCAAGCTCGGGCGGTGACTGCTCGAGCGCGCTTTTGACCGCGGCGACGATCGAGCCGAGCGTCTCCTGCAGTGCCTCGAGAATCTCGTGGGAGTTGAGCGTGAAGCTTCTGGGGATGCCTTCGGCCAGGTTACGCCCGCGAACGTCGATCTCTCGAAGCTCGCCGCCGGGGTAGGCGCAGCCGATCTCTTCCTTGATACGCTCGGCGGTAGCTTCACCGATGAGGCTGCCGTAGTGGCGGCGCACGTACGCGGTGATCGCCTCATCGAAACGGTCACCGCCTACGCGGATGGATTCGGAGTAGACGACGCCGTTGAGCGAGATGATCGCGATTTCGGTAGTACCGCCACCGATATCGACGACCATCGACCCCTGCGCTTCCTCGACCGGCAGTCCAGCGCCGATCGCGGCGGCCATCGGCTCTTCGATCAGAAACACTTCGCGGGCGCCCGCGCCTTCGGCGGATTCACGAATGGCGCGGCGCTCGACCTGGGTCGACATGCACGGCACGCACACGAGAACGCGGGGGCTGGGGGTCAAAAAGGTGCTTTGATGCACTTTACGAATGAAGTGCTGGAGCATCTGCTCGGTCACGGTGAAGTCGGCGATGACGCCATCCTTCATCGGACGGATCGCCGTGATGTTGCCCGGCGTGCGGCCCAGCATCCGTTTGGCATCGGCGCCGACGGAGGCGACGCTACGCATATTGCCCGATTGGCGAATGGCGACGACGGAAGGCTCGTCCAGGACGATGCCGCGACCGCGTACATAAATCAGTGTGTTGGCCGTACCCAGATCGATCGATAGATCGCTGGAAAACAGCCCCCTCAAGCGTTTGAACATGGATGTTGTTACCTAGTGCAGACCGGGAACCCTGTGCGGATGCAAACGGTATCACCGCAACCCCTTGGCAGCAAGCACGAGTCGCTCCCCTGCCCGTTGTGTGGATTGTGTGGTACCTTTTGCGGCTATTTTAGTGACGTTCTGTCGATTGACGGCGTCTTGTTGACCGTACGTATACCGCCCAACGCGAAATACGTTCCATTACGTTTGTGAGGAAACCGCGATCATGGCACTTGAAGAATCTCACGTGCGCCGGGCCGCGCACCTGGCGCGGCTGGCGATCAGCGACGACCAGGCCGGCCGTTTTGTGGACGATCTCAGCCGAATTCTGGACATGGTCGACCAGCTTCAGCAGGTGAATACCGACGGCGTCGCCCCGCTCGCCCATCCGCTCGACGCCACCCAACGCCTGCGCGCCGACGAAGTCACCGATTCCAATCAGCGCGACGAGTATCAGCGCTGCGCGCCAGCGGTGGAAGACGGCCTATACCTGGTGCCTCGCGTGGTGGAGTGAGGCCACCTCCTCCCGCCCTTTCGACTTTTCATATTCGCCCCGAACGGAGCTTTTGGGTCATGCATAATCAAACCGTAACCCAGCTGGCGGCCGCCTTGAAAAGCGGCGAGCTCTCGAGCCGAGAGATCACCGCCCACTATCTACAGCGGATCGAGCGGCTCGACGGCAAGCTCAACAGCTTTATCAGCGTGACCGCCGAACAGGCGCTGGATAACGCCGAAGCCGCCGACAAGGCGCGCGCCGCGGGCGACACCCACGCGCTTGCCGGTATTCCACTGGCGCTCAAGGACATCTTCTGCACCAAAGGCGTTAAAACCAGCTGTGGCTCGAAAATGCTGGATAACTTCGAAGCGCCTTACGATGCGACCGTGGTCGAAAAACTGAATGCCGCGCGCACCGTAAGCCTTGGCAAGACCAACATGGACGAGTTCGCCATGGGCTCCTCCAACGAGAACAGCCATTATGGCCCGGTGAAAAACCCCTGGGATCTCCGGGCAGTGCCCGGCGGAAGCTCCGGCGGCAGTGCAGCGGCGGTCGCGGCGGGCCTGGTGCCAGCCGCGCTCGGCACCGACACCGGCGGCTCGATTCGCCAGCCCGCCGCGTTTTGCGGCATCACCGGCCTCAAGCCCACCTACGGGCGCGTTTCGCGTTTTGGCATGATCGCCTACGCCTCGAGCCTCGATCAGGCCGGGCCCATGGCGCGCAGCGCAGAGGATTGCGCGCATCTTCTCAACGTCATCGCCGGTCACGACGTGCGCGACTCCACCTGCGCCACCCGCGGCGTGCCGGACTACACCGAGCAGCTCGATGCGCCGCTTTCCGGGCTCAAGATCGGCCTGCCGAAAGAGTACTTCGGTGACGGCCTGAATCCGGACGTCGAGCGCGCGGTGCGTGAGGCGGTGAAGGTGTACGAGTCGCTCGGCGCGACCGTGCGCGAGGTGAGCCTGCCGCACACCCACTACGCCATTCCCGCCTACTATGTCATCGCCCCGGCAGAAGCCTCGTCGAATCTGTCGCGCTATGACGGCGTGCGCTTTGGCCACCGCTGTGAAGATCCAAAGGATCTGATCGACCTTTATACCCGCACCCGCCAGGAAGGGTTCGGCGAAGAGGTGAAGCGGCGCATTTTGATCGGCACGCACACGCTCTCGGAAGGCTTTTTCGACGCCTACTACATCAAGGCGCAGAAAGTCCGCCGTCTGATCCGTCAGGACTTTCTCGATGCGTTCGAGGACGTCGACGTGCTGATGGGCCCGGCCGCGCCGACCACGGCGTTTGACCTGGGCGCGAAAAAGGACCCGGTGTCGATGTATCTGCAGGATATCTACACCATCGCCGTCAACCTGGCGGGCATTCCCGGCATGAGCGTGCCGGCAGGCTTCGTCGACGGCCGCCCGGTCGGGCTTCAGATTCTTGGCACCCACTTCGCCGAGGCGCAGCTTCTGAACGTGGCCCACCAGTTCCAGCAGGCCACCGATTGGCACCTTCAACGTCCCGCACTTGCCGAGGAGAACGCCTAATGCAATGGGAAACCGTCATCGGGCTGGAGGTTCACGTTCAGCTCGCTACCCGCTCCAAGATCTTCTCCGGGGCGTCGACCGCGTTCGGCAGTGAGCCCAACACCCAGGCAAGCGCGGTAGACCTGGGGCTACCCGGCAGCTTGCCCGTGCTCAACGAGCAGGCCGTGGCGATGGCCGTTCAGTTCGGCCTGGCGGTGCACGCCGGCATTCCCGAAGTATCGGTGTTCGATCGCAAGAACTACTTCTATCCGGATTTGCCCAAGGGCTATCAGACCAGCCAGATGTACCACCCCATCGTGGGCCCGGGCGAGGTCGAGATCACCCTGGATGACGAGGTGACCAAGCGCATCCGCATCCACCACGCGCACCTGGAAGAGGACGCAGGCAAGTCGCTGCACGAAGACTTCCAGGGCATGACCGGCATCGACCTGAACCGCGCCGGCACCCCGCTTCTGGAGATCGTTTCTGAGCCGGACATGCGAAGCGCGAAAGAGGCAGCGGCGTATCTCAAGGCAATCCACTCGATCGTCACGTATCTCGGCATTTCCGACGGCAACATGGCGGAAGGCTCGATGCGCTGCGACGTCAACGTCTCCGTGCGCCCCAAAGGACAGGAAGCGTTTGGCACCCGCGCCGAGATCAAGAACGTCAACTCGTTTCGCTTCGTCGAGCGCGCCATCGCCTTCGAGATCGAACGCCAGATCGAGCTGATCGAGGACGGCGGTAAGGTGGTCCAGGAGACGCGCCTGTTCGACCCGGAGCGCGACGAGACGCGCAGCATGCGGACAAAAGAGGAAGCCAACGACTACCGCTACTTCCCCTGCCCGGACCTTTTGCCGGTCGTACTCGACCAGGCGTATCTCGACCATTTGAAAGGTCAGCTGCCGGAACTACCCGCCGACAAGCGCGCGCGCTTTCAAAACGAGCTGGGGCTGTCGGCGTACGACGCCAACGTGCTCTCTGCCAGTCGCGAAATGGCGGAGTTTTTCGAGGAAGTGTACCAGGTCTGCGGTGACGCCAAGCAGGCGGCCAACTGGGTTCAAGGCGAACTCTCCGGGGCGCTCAACCGGGAAAACCTGGGCGTTGCGCAAAGCCCGGTGTCAGCGCAGCAGTTGGGTCAGCTCATCAAGCGCGTGGTCGACGGCACGATCAATGGCAAGGCTGCCAAGGAGGTCTTCCAGGCGCTGTGGAACGGCCAGGGGCGCGACGCCGACGAGGTGATCGAGGCCAAGGGCCTGAAACAGGTGACCGACACCGGTGCCATCGAGGCGATGATCGACGAGGTGATTGCGGAGAACCCGGCCCAGGTCGCGCAGTACCGCGACGCGGAGCCGGAAAAGCGCGGCAAGATGATCGGCTACTTCGTCGGTCAGGTGATGAAAGCCTCGCGCGGCACCGCCAACCCGCAGCAGGTCAACGGTCTCTTGAAAGAGAAGCTCGACGCGCTGCTTTGATCCCTTTTGCAGGGCAGTTGCTTAACGCCAAAACGGCGGCCTTCGGGCCGCCGTTTGGGTATCTGACGCTCGGCCCTGCTAAAGCTGGCCGGGCTCAATAAAGCGCACGAGCCGGGCCACCCCGGCCGCCCATACCGGCGCCGTGAGCTCGGCGAGGGCGCCGGTGGCAAAGGCGGGGCCACGGGTTTCGCGCCCCTCGACCAGATAGCCACACAGCGCGCCGACCAGCGGCATGTGGCTTACGAGCATGATCGTTTCGCCTTCCGGCTGCGCCAGGAGCCAGTCGCTCACCGCCCGCGGCGCATCGTCTGGCGTGATGTTCGATAGCGTTTCGACCGGCACGCCGAGCGCATCGCTCACCGCGGCGGCGGTTTGCTGAGCGCGCCGATAGGGGCTCGCGCAGAGCCTTACCGCCCCCAGATCGTTCTGAGCCGCAAGCCAGCCGGCCATGCGCGCCGCCTCGTACTCGCCCTGGGCGGTCAGCGTGCGCGCATGGTCGACCTGCCCCGGCCCTGCTTCGCCGTGGCGCATGATCAAAAGGCGAGCATCACTTGCCATGGGCGCCTCCCGTTTCGCTGTGCGCCCGATGGACGGCCTCTCGGGGCAGCACGAACTCCACGTCGCTGCTGTGCTCGTTCATCATCAGCATGCCGGCCATCTCCTTGGGCGCCACGCCTTCGAACAGCACCCGGTTGAGCCCTTCGGCAAGCGGCATGTAGACGTTCATCTCCCGCGCCTTGTCGCGCACGAGCCTGACCGTATTGACGCCTTCCGCCACCTGGCCCAGCGCGTCGATGGCCTCCTGGAGCGTACGCCCTTCGCCCATGGCAAAGCCCACGCGATAGTTGCGCGAAAGCTTCGACGAGCAGGTCACGATCAGATCGCCCACCCCGGCCAGGCCCAGAAAGGTCATCGGGTTCGCCCCCTGGGCGACGGCGAAGCGGCCCATTTCCGCCAGCGCCCGGGTCATCAGCATGCTGCGGGTGTTCTCGCCCATGCCAAGCGCGGCGGCCATGCCAGCAGAGATGGCGTAAATATTCTTGAGCGCCCCGCCAAGCTCCACGCCGTGGCGGTCGTTGCTGGCGTAAACGCGAAAGTAGCCACAGCCCAGCGCCTGCTGCACACGGGTGCGAGTCAGCGGGTCCTGGCTTGCCACCACGGTGGCGGTCAGCTGCTTGTCGGCGATTTCCGAGGCAAGGTTGGGGCCGGCGATCACCCCGATATGGGGAAAACCCGTCTCCTCTTCCAGCACCTGACTCATCAGCAAAAAGCTGTCCTGCTCGATGCCCTTGGTGGTGCTGACGAGAATTTGCTCTTTTGTAAGCCACCGTTTGGCCTGACGCACGACGTCTCGAAAGGCGCTGGAGGGAATGGCGACGAGCACCAGCGCCGCGCCCTCGACGGTTTCGCGGATGTTGGTCGAGGCGGTGACCGCCTCGTTGATTGCGTAGTCGGGCAGGTAGCGCCCGTTTCGGTGCTCGGTGTTGATCTGCTCGACCAGCGCCTCGTCGCGCATCCACTGGCACACCTGGGCGCCGTTATCGGCGGCGATACTGGCAAGCGCAGTGCCGAAGCTTCCGCCGCCGAGCACCGCAACCTTGATCTGCTCCAAAGCCATGACGTCATCCTACTCTTTCGGGCGATGCAGCTACTTTATCACTTATCGCTTTGACCAGGACGCTGGATAACGGCCTGTTTTCTAGCGCTAAAAAAACGGCCCGCCAAAAGGCGGGCCGCATTGCTTAAACGCTGATCAGGCGGTAAGAACGCTATTCAACCGCTTGACGTAGGCGGCCGGGTCGTCGAGATGGCCACCTTCGGCGATGATGGCCTGGTCGAGCAGGATGTGGGCCAGCTGGGTGAACTGCTCGCCCTCGGCGCCTTCCAGGCGCGCCACCAGAGCGTGATCCGGGTTGAGCTCGAGAATCGGCTTCACCTCGGGCATCGGCTGGCCGGCGGCCTCCATGATGCGGCGCATCTGGTAGCCCATTTCGTGCTCGGGCAGCACCACGCAGGCCGGGGAGTCGGTCAGGCGATGGGTGATCTTCACTTCCTGAACGCCCTCGGCCAGCGCCTCTTTCACTCGCTTGACCAGCGCCTCCTTCGATTTGGCGGTCTCTTCCTGGGCCTTCTTCTCCTCTTCGTCTTCCACATCGCCAAGGTCGAGCTCGCCCTTGGCCACGTCCGCAAACGACTTGCCGTCGAACTCGGTCAGATGGCTCATCAGCCACTCGTCGATGCGATCCGACAGCAGCAGGACTTCGATGCCTTTCTTGCGGAAGATTTCGAGGTGCGGGCTGTTCTTCGCTGCGTTGAAGCTGTCCGCGACCACGTAGTAGATTTTCTGCTGACCTTCCTTCATGCGCTCGATGTAGCCGGCCAGCGACTGATCCTGAGCGGCGGTATCGGTATGCGTCGAAGCGAAGCGCAGAAGACCGGCAATGTTTTCGCGGTTGGAGGGATCTTCGCCCGGGCCTTCCTTCAGCACGCTGCCAAAGGTGTTCCAGAACGTCTGGTACTGCTCGCTGTCTTTCGAGAGCTTCTTGAGCATGTCCAGCGCGCGCTTGGTGAGTGCGCCCTTGATCTTTTCGACCTTCGGGTCCTGCTGAAGAATTTCACGCGACACGTTGAGCGACAAATCGCGAGTATCCAGCACCCCCTTGATGAAGCGCAGGTAGAGCGGCAAAAACTGCTCGGCGTCGTCCATGATGAACACGCGCTGTACGTAAAGCTTCACGCCGCGGGCACCGTCGCGCTCGAACATGTCGAACGGCGCGCGGCCGGGCACATACAGAAGACTGGTGTACTCGAGCTTGCCTTCGACCTTGTTGTGGCTCCAGGTCAAGGGGTCGCTGAAATCATGGGCGACGTGCTTGTAGAACGCCTTGTACTCGTCCTCGCTCACCTCGGATTTCGGACGCACCCAAAGCGCGGTGGCTTCGTTGATGGTCTCCCAGGTCGTGACTTCGCTACCTTCGATCTCGTTGCCGTCATCGTCCTTTGCAGTTTCGACCTTCGGCATACGCACCGGCACTTCGATATGATCCGAGTACTTGCGCACCAGCCCTTTCAAGCGGTAGTCGTCGGCGTACTCCTTGGCATCGTCCTTGAGGTGCAGGGTAATTTCGGTGCCGTGAAAATCGAGCTCGAGGTCGGCGACGCTGAACTCGCCCTCGCCCTTCGAGCGCCATTCCACGCCTTCACCTTTCTCGCTGCCCGCCTTGCGAGTGCGCACGACCACTTCATCGGCGACGATGAAACCGGAGTAGAAACCGACACCGAACTGGCCGATCAGCTTGGCGTCCTTTTGCTGCTCGCCGGTGAGCTGTTGCATGAACTCGGCGGTACCGGAGCGCGCGATGGTGCCCAAATTGGAAATCACGTCGTCGCGGTTCATACCGATGCCGTTGTCGCGCAGCGTCACGGTGTTGGCGGCGGCATCGTGCTCGATTTCGATACGCAGGTCGCTGTCGCCTTCGTACAGCGCGTCGCTATCGAGCGCGGCGTAGCGAAGCTTGTCGCAGGCATCCGCAGCGTTGGAGATCAGCTCGCGGAGAAAGATCTCCCGGTTGGAGTACAGGGAGTTGATCATCAGGTTCAGAAGCTGTTTGACTTCCGTTTGAAAACCAAGCGTTTCTTCGTGGGTTGCCGTGCTCATGCGTAGCCCTCAATTGCCTATTGCTGCGTTACCAATGCGCTTTTTTAGCGCGAAACGTTCGTGTGAACGTCAATATGGGGCCAGGCCGAATGATTTCAAGAACACGGTGATACCGAGCAAGGGCCCGGGGTTCAAGGCTCAGGTTCAAGGATCAGGTGTCCAGCGGTTCCGGGTCGCCGTACTTCCACGCCCGATAGCCAATCAAACGCCGGTCGATGCGATCCAGAAGCCAGCCAATGATCAGCGCGTCATCGACGACGCCGATGAGAAAGAGAAAGTCCGGAATCAAATCGAAGGGCATGATCAGATAGCCAAGCGCCAGCGCCATCATGCCAAACGCCGACCAGGGCACCGGACGGTAGCGGCCGCTCACGACATCGCGCGTCATGGGGAAAAACAGTTTCAACGCCCGCGCGATACGCTTGAACGCCCCAACACGGCCTTTCAAGCGCCCAAGCCACCACCCTTTCATCCATCGTGCCATGAGTATTCGTCCTTGTGAAAAATGCAGGTCAACGCGTCAAGTCCCCCAATTGTAGGGGCAAGCGGCGCCGTTATGGTCCACTATAGACGCTCAATACCCCAGCAGTCAGCGCCACCCGTTTAAAGAGAGGAAGCCATGCCGGTTTTGCGATTACGTTTTCGCCTTAAAGCGCTGGGCGTCGCCGCGCTCGTCGGTTTAGCCGCCCAGGGAGTTGCCACGCCGAGCCTGGCGGCAACGGACGCCCAAATGAGCGCGGCACTCAACGCTGCCCGCGACCAGCAGTGGCAGCGCGTCGACGAGCGCGCCATCGCCGGCCACGTGCTCGAAGGCTACGTCGAGTATCATCGCCTGCGCGGGCGTCTTCCCAACGTCTCTTCCGGCGAGGTTCAGGACTTTCTCCAGCGCTACAGCGATTCGCCACTTTCCGAGTGGATGCGCGGCCAGGCAATCGCCAATTACGGCTACGCCGGGCGTTACAACGACCTGTTGGCTATCGCCGACGGCGTGCCGGACGGCACCGCCCGCCAATGCTACTACTACACGGCACTGCTGGACCGGGCGCCTTTGGAGGCGCGCGCCGCAGGGCTCGATCTCTGGCGCACCGGCAGCTCCCAGCCCAACGCCTGCGACACGCTCTTCAACCGCCTGCGCGCCGACGGTACGATCGATGACCGCGCGGTGTGGGAACGCAAGATGCTGGCTTGGCAGGCCGGTGACACCGGACTTTCGAACTACCTTTCCGGCCTGCTCGGCGGGCAGTGGCAAAGCGCCATCGACACCGTGGAGGCCACCCACCGCAGCGCCTCGATGATTGCCCAGGCGCCGGCGTGTTTGGGCCCACAGTGCGCGGCAAGCGCGGCGTTCTATCAGGCCGGCATGCAGCGCTACACCCAGGAAAACACCCCCGCCGCGCTGAGCGCCTGGCAGAGCCTGTCGCCCCGGCTGGCGCTCGATAGCGACGCGCAGCGCGTCATCGAGGAAGAACTCGCCTTTTATGCGCTGGTTCGAAGCGTACCCGGCGCGCTTGGCTGGGTGGATAGCGTGCTGCCTTCGCTTGGCAGCGAGCGAGTGCTCGAGCTCCGCGTGCGCCGCGCGCTCGAAGATCGCCAGTGGCAGGACGTCATGCGCTGGATCGCCCAGATGCCGCCGACCCAGCAGGAGAGCAGCCGCTGGCAGTACTGGCTGGCTCGGGCCAACGAGCAGTTGGGTAACCGGGACGCCGCCGAGGCGCGCTATCGCGAGGCAGCGCTGGACCGCAGTTTTTACGGCTTCGCCGCCGCGGAGAAGCTCGGCATTCCCTACCGGTTGAACAACGAGGTCAGCTACTTCGACGAGGTGTCGCGCGAGCGCACCGCAAACCTTCCGGTGGTGCAGCGCACCGAGGCACTGCTGCGTATCGGTGAAGACGGCCTGGCCAACAGCGAGTGGCTTTACGCCGCGCGCACCTTGCCCCCGCTGGAGGCCCGGGCGCTGGCAGACTACGCCGCCCAGCGTCAGTGGTACGCGCGGCTGGTGCAAACCACCATCGCCGGCGAGATGTGGGATGCGCTGGAGTGGCGCTTCCCGCCGGCCTACCGTGAAAGCTTCCTGCGCTGGGGCAATCAGACCGGGGTCGACCCTTACCTTTTAATGGCGATTACCCGTCGCGAAAGCGCCTACAATCCGGTGGCGCTCTCGCCCGCCGGTGCCCGCGGCTTGATGCAGCTGATGCCGGGCACCGCCGCCCAGGTGGCCCGCCAGCTGGGCCTGGCCGACCCGGGGCCTTACGGGGTGCTCGACCCGGAGCTCAACATTCGACTGGGCAGCACCTATATTCGTGAAAAGCTCGACCGCTATCGCGGCAACCGCCTGGCGGCGACGGCGGCCTACAACGCCGGCCCCGGCCGGGTCGACCAGTGGCTGGGCAGCGGCATGGAGTCGTTCGACCTGTTCGTTGAGAGCATTCCGTTTCGCGAAACCCGCGACTACGTCCAGGCGGTGCTGAGCTATCGGGTGATCTTCGAAAGCCTGGCCCGGGGCGG
The DNA here is from genome assembly GCF_031954245.1 of Halomonas sp. PAMB 3264. Classification (NCBI taxonomy): domain Bacteria; kingdom Pseudomonadati; phylum Pseudomonadota; class Gammaproteobacteria; order Oceanospirillales; family Halomonadaceae; genus Halomonas; species Halomonas sp. PAMB 3264. The sequence continues at coordinate 1,579,002 of NZ_CP134866.1, read as the reverse complement.
CGACAGCCAAGGCGTGACGCTCTTGAGCGATAACGAGCAGCAGAGTCGCTACGACCGCGCCCTGCTCACGCTTCGCTAGCCACACCCTCAGCGCCCGGCTAGACCGGGCGCTGCTCGAGCGCCAGGCGCAGGCCGAAGAGCACCAGCACCGCGCCAGTCGTGGCGTTGAGCACTCGCGCAAAGCGAGCGCTGGCCAGCCATCGCCCGGCACTTCCCACCAGCAGCACCACGCCAATTTGCCAGACATTGGCAATCACGAAATGCACGCCGGCGAGCCACAGCGACTTCAAAAGCACGGGCTCGGTGGGGGCGATGAACTGCGGTAAAAACGCCATGTAGAACACCACCGTTTTGGGGTTGAGCACGTTGGACAAGAGCCCTTCGCGAATCGGCCTCCACAGCGGCACCGGCGAGTGCAGCGGCGAGTGCGGCTGGTCGAGCGCGCCGACGGGCAACGCCACGCCGCGCCTGGCGGCCAGCAGGCTGGTGATGCCCAGCCACACCAGATATCCAGCCCCGGCGAGCTTGAGCAGATTGAACGCCATCGCGGACTGCAACAGAATGAGCGAGATACCCAGCGCGGAAATCGTGGCGTGCACGAACAGTCCGCAGCAGATCGCAAGGCTGGTGACGACGCCGTCGCGCACGCCGCCGCGAGCGGTATTGCGAATCACCAGCAGCGTGTCCACGCCGGGGGTGATCGAGAGCAGCGTGATCGCGATCAGAAAGGGAATGAACTGGGCATCTACCAGCGTAATAGGGCTCATAAAGCGGCGCTCTTTGCGTTAAAAGAATCCTGACGTCGTCACTGGACGCCCCCTTTTTTTACTTCTAAAGTGTTTTTGTAGGCGCTAAAAGCGCCTATCTATTATTAAAAGCTCGTTAAGGAAACGAAAGATGGCAACTGGTACCGTCAAGTGGTTCAACGACACGAAAGGTTATGGCTTCATCTCTCCGGATGACGGCGGCGACGACCTTTTTGCGCACTTCTCAGAAATTCAGGCTGAAGGCTTCAAGACCCTGCAGGACGGTCAAAAAGTCACTTTTGAAGTCACGCAAGGTAAGAAAGGCCTTCAGGCTTCCAACATTCGCGTTTCCTGATCGGCGCGCGAAGATAAAGGCCCGCCTGGCGGGCCTTTTTATTGCCTGAACATCGACTAAAGTGCCGCCGGGTCACTGCGCGGCGTTCAGCTCATCGAGATCGCGCTCCTGCTCGTCGAGCGGCGCCTCGTCATTTTCAGCGTCGGCGTCGTTTACTTCGTCACCTTCTACTTCGCCGGTTCCGTTTGATTCCAGCGCGCCGGGCTCCTCTGTAGCAGCACTCGAGCCATTGTCGCTCTCGTCATTGGCGCGCTGATCGATCGAAGCGTCGTCGCTCGCTGCGTCAGCCTCCTCTACGCTTTCGCCACCCGGCGCGGCGGCGGCTTCTTCAGTCTCGGCCGCGGTTGCGTTTTGCGACGCCTCGGTACCGTCGTCATTGGCAGGCGCTTGCGCCGTGACGTCGCCGGGCGAAGCGGAAGCACCCTGCTCATCGCCGGCGCTGGTATCGCCGCCCGGGGCCGCCGTCGCTTCCTGGGGAGTAGCGGCTGGCCCGGGCTGAGCGGCACCGCTTGCCGTCTCGCTCGAAGGCGCTGCGTCGGCGTTGGTGCTCCCTGCGCTATCGCTCATCGAGGCGCTGGATGACGGATCAACACTCTGCTCGGAAACGTCGCTCTGAGCAGCGCTTTGTTGCGCGGCGGATCGGTCTTCGTCATCGTTATCGTTGCCGCCACGGTTGGCGATGAGCGCGGTGGCTACCGCCGCGGCGCCGGCGATCGCGGCGGTACTGAGCATCGAGCTTCCGCTGCCGGGCTGGTGGGCGCTTGTGCCCAGCGCCGCGGCGTTCGTTGCGCCGGTGCTACGCTCGCGCTCCATCTCCTGGAACTGCTCGTTCAGACGCTGCTGCGCCTCTTCGAAGCGCCGCTCGGTATCCTCGATCAGGGCATCGACATCCGTCGCGTCCAGGTTCTCGTTCTGGCGCTCGCTTTCGGGCAGGCTACTTTCGACTTCCCAGTCGCTGGAGAAGCTTTCACTCTCCGCGGGGTCGAGTTCCGGCGTCTGGTTCTCGACCTCCTGGAACTGCTGCTCGAGCTGGCGCTGCGCCTCCTCGAAGCGGCGCTCGGTTTCGGCGATCACTTCATCGACATCGGAGCGGGTGGTTTCACCTGGCATGGCGCTCTCTTCATCGAGCGCCTCTTCCGGGTCGGCAGCCAGGGTATCTTCACCGGCCTGCACCTCTTCGCCGACCGTCGACTCGGCGCCTTCAGCGTCGAGCGCCTCGGCCTGTTCGAGCTCCTCAGCGGCCTGGCGCGCTTCGACGTCGTCCTCCATTTCACCGGCATCGGGCATGTCGGCGGCGTTCTCGGCGGCCAAGGGGGCCTCTTCGTTGTCGATGACCTCATCATCGGAGACGGCACTGTCCGTCGATTCCGGCTCGACGGTCGGCTCTTCCTGGCTATCACCGCAGGCGCTCAGCACGAGCGCCAGACTTGCCAGCAGCGGAATCCACAAGCGATTTACCATCGGGCGACTCTCCTTTGGTGGCCATGTGTAATGGCGCTATTGATGGCTCAATATGGGTTATCAGGGATGATCATTGGCGGACAGCAGCGTGCAGCCCTCGGGTAATAGAACGCTGAGCGCCAGCGGCACGACCTCGACGCTAAAGCGCTCGTGGTGGCGGGCCTCGCCGTCCAGCGTCAAGGGCCAGGGCGCATCGTCGGCTCTGGTCGTCACCGTGAGCTTCGTCGCGGTAAAGTAGCGTACGTAGCGCCCCTCGGCGGGAAAATTCTGCAGCTCGCCGATCAGCGTGGGCAGCTCCCATACCGATGAAAAATCCTTGACCAGCAGCACGTCGAGGCGGCCGTCATCAAGTCTGGCGCGCGGGGCCAACACCTGGCCACCGCCGGACTGGCGGCCGTTACCCAGGGCCAACAGCAAAAGCGACTCGCTCTGCTCGTGCTCCTGCCAGTGCAGCGTGCCGCGATAGCTCTGGTGGCGCCAGGCTTTGAGCGCCCCCATCAGCGAGTAGGCCCCGCCTCCCAGCATGCGCTTGAGCATCTTGGGCGTGGTGGAGGTGATTTCGGCGCCGAAGCCGCCGGTGGTCATGTTGATATAGTAGCTAACGTCCGCCTCGCTGCCCTGCCCGGCGGTCATGCGCACCACGTCGATCGGTGCCCCCTCAAAAGAGAGCGCCGCCGACAGCGCCGGCCCCGGTTCCAACGGCAGCCCCACGGAGGTGGCGAAGTCGTTGGCGCTGCCCATCGGCACGATGCCCAGCGCCGGGCGACGGTCGTGAGCCACGCGCATCAGCCCGTTGACCACCTCGTTGACCGTACCGTCGCCGCCGGCGGCGATCACGTGAGTCATACCGTCATCGACGGCTTTTTCGGCGAACTCGGCGGCGTCACCGCCTTCCCAGGTCGCGCGCACCGTGATCTCTTTTCCCGCCTTCCGCTCGGCCAGGACCGCCTCGCGAAGCATCGGATCACCCGAGGATTTACCGTTCACGATCAGTAAGTAACGCTTTTGCGAGTCTGTCACCGGCGGTTTCCTTTCCATGGTTGGTTCGCCCTTTCAGGCCAGTGCCTTCTCCACCACTTCGAACACGTTGGAGGAGAGCGGCTCCCTGCTGATTCGTTTGAGCTCGTCGCGCATCAGCACCTTGCGTGGCTCATCAAAACGCTGCCAGCGCGTCAGCGGCGTGATCAAACGCGCGGCGATTTCCGGATTCAGGCGGTTGAGCTCGATGACTACGTCGGCCAAAAGCCGGTACCCCTGGCCGTCGAGACGGTGGAAGTTGATCCGGTTCTGGGTAAACGCGCCGATCAGCGCGCGCACCTTGTTGGGATTTTTGATCGAAAACGCCGGGTGATCCATCAAATAACGCACGCGCTCGAGCACATCGGACTGCGGGCGCGTCACTTGCACCGTGAACCACTGATCCATCACCAGCGAATCGTGCGCCCACTGCTCGCCGAACGCCTTGAGTGCCGGTGTCGCCAGATCGTCGCGGTCGCTGTGTACCAAAAGCGTCAGGGCCTGGCGCACATCGGTCATATTGAGCCCCGCCTCGAACTGCGCCAGGCAGAGCGCGACGCCCTTCTCGTCCTCGATCGACATCAGGTAGGCAAGCGCGACGTTCTTCAGACTGCGCGTGGCGATCTGCTCCGGCGTCGGCGCGTAGGGCTCGTCCTGGGTGTTCGCTTCATACGTGGCGATGAACTCGTCGCGAAGCGCCAGCGCCAGCGACTGGCGCATGAATTCGCGGGCGTTATGGATGGCGTCGACATCGACGATGCGCTGCTGCTCGGCGATATAGGCTTCGGTAGGCAGTGTGAGCATCTCGGCCAGCACCGCCTTGTCGTTTTGCTCCTCGGTCAACAGCGCGCGAAACGCCTCGACCACCCGCGTATCCATGACCTTCTCGACACCGTTTCGATGCGCGGCGATCAAGTCGTCCAGCGCCAGCATCGACAGGCGCTGGCCGGCGTCCCAACGGTTGAAGCCGTCGCTGTCGTGGGTCAGCAAAAATGCCAGATCCTCGCGGGAGTAGGGGTAGTGCAGCGTCACCGGCGCGGAGAAGTTGCGTAAAAGCGACGGCACCGGCGCCTCGGCCACGTGTTCGAAGACGAACGTCTGCTCGTTTTCGGTCAAGTGCACCACGCCCTGCTTGCCAAGCGACTCACCGTTCAGAGTCAGCGTCAGATCCTGGCCGGACTTGGTGCCGACCAGGCCCATCAGCACCGGAATGTGCAGCGGCTGTTTGTCGGTCTGGCCAGGCGTTGCCGGCGTGCGCTGGCGAAGCGTGAGGTGGTACTCGCCGTGAACGTAGTCGTACTCGCCGAAGGCATCGATTTCCGGCGTGCCCGCCTGGCCGTACCAGCGCATGAACTGCGAAAGATCCTGGCCGGAGACCTCGGCCATGCAGCCGACGAAATCCTCGATGGTGGCGGCCTGGCCGTCAAAGCGCTCGAAGTAGAGGTCCGCGCCCTGGCGAAACGTCTCTTCACCGATCAGGTTACACAGCATGCGCACTACTTCCGCGCCCTTCTCGTAGATCGTCAGGGTGTAGAAGTTGGTGATCTCGATATAGTGGTCCGGGCGCACCGGGTGGGCGGTGGGGCCGGCGTCTTCGGCGAACTGGGCGGTGCGGAAAAACGACACGTCCTGAATGCGCTTGACCGGCGCGGAATTGGTGTCCGCGGAGAAGCACTGGTCGCGAAAGACGGTGAAACCCTCCTTGAGCGAGAGCTGAAACCAGTCGCGGCAGGTGACCCGGTTGCCGGACCAGTTGTGAAAATACTCGTGGGCGACGATGCTTTCGACGGTTTGAAAGGTTGCGTCGGTGGCGGTGTCCGGGTGGGTCAGCACCGCCGCCGAGTTGAAGATATTGAGCCCCTTGTTCTCCATCGCGCCCATGTTGAAATCGTTCACCGCCACGATCATGAACAGATCCAGGTCGTACTCGCGCCCGTAGGCCTGCTCGTCCCAGGCCATGGCGCGCTTCAGGGAGGCCATCGCGTGCTCGGTCTTGTTCAGGTTCTCCTCTTCCACCCAGATCTCGAGGGCCACTTCACGGCCGCTCAGGGTGGTGAAGCTGTCGCTCACCTTGTGCAGGTCGCCGGCGACCAGCGCGAACAGATAGCTCGGCTTGGGGTGCGGATCTTCCCACACCGCGAAGTGGCGCCCGCCTTCACAAGTGCCCTTCTCGACCGGGTTGCCGTTGGCAAGCAGTACCGGCTCGCGGGTTTCATCGCCGATGACGGTGACCTTGAACGTGGCCATGACGTCCGGGCGGTCCGGGTAAAAGGTAATTCGGCGAAAGCCCTGGGCTTCACACTGGGTGCAGTACATGCCGCTGGACTGGTAGAGCCCTTCGAGTGCGGTATTGCTTTGCGGGTCGATCTCGACCTCGCTTTGTAGACAAAACTGCGCTGGCACCTGAGCGATGGTGAGTGTTTCGTCAGTCAGCGCGTAGTCGTCAGGCGCAAGGACGCGGTCGTCGAGCGACATTGAAATCAGCTTGAGGTGTTCACCGTCGAGCACCAGCGGCGCGCTGTCAGCGGCGGTGGCGCTTCGCTCGATAAAAAGACGGGCTTTGACACGGGTAGCAGCAGGGTCAAGATCGAACGTCAGCTCGGTGTGGGTCACGCTGTAATCGGGCGGCTGGTAGTCGCTTAGATAAACCGGCTGCGGATCGGACATGTTGCATAGCTCCTTGCTGGGTCACATCGCTGTTTTTGGAACATCCAGTATAGACGAGACGCGCTTTCGTGTTGGCGCGGCTCGGTCGACCCGGACGCGAATCAATTGCACGGGTCGGGACTTACAAGCCCTCTCTCATGGGCCCTAGTCGCGGAAGTTGTCGAACTGAAGCGGCAGGTCCGGGCCCTCTTCGCCACGCAACAGCGCCATGACGGCCTGCAGGTCGTCGCGCTTTTTACCGGTGACGCGCACTTTTTCGCCCTGGATCTGCGCCTGCACCTTGAGCTTGCTGGCCTTGATGCGCTTGACGATATCCTTGGTTTGCGCCGCGTCCAGGCCCTGCTTGAGCGCCACTTCCTGACGCGCCTTGACGCCGGAGAGCACCGGGTCTTTCTCTTCCATGCAGCGGGCATCGATGCCGCGAGCGATCAGGCGGGCGCGCAGTACGTCGAGCATCTGCTTGAGCTGGAAATCCACTTCGGCCTCCAGCGCCACGTTGTCCCCTTCCAGGGCAAAGCTTGCGTCGACCCCCTTGAAGTCGAAGCGCGAGCCCACTTCGCGGTTGGCCTGATCCACCGCGTTGGCCGCTTCGTGGCGATCGAATTCGGAGACGATATCAAATGAGGGCATGGTGCGTTCCTTAACAAGAGGTTGCCCGCCATTCTAGAGCAGCCAGACGCCGGTTGCGATACGCCGGTCGTGATCCATTCGCCGCGATACACTTACCGCCGCAGCGACCGCCATACCCAACGCCGCCGCGATCCATTACCCTGAGCGAGCCTGACTATCGAAGGAAACGAACATGAGCGATCGCGAAAGCCGCCACAAGGCGTCGATGGAGAAACTCAAGGCCCGCGTGGATGAGAAAGTGGCCAGCGCCGATGAGGAGCGGGGGTTGATTCTGGTCAACACCGGTAACGGCAAGGGCAAGACCACCGCCGCCTGGGGCACGGTGACCCGGGCGCTGGGCTACGGCTACAAGGTGGGTGTGGTGCAGTTCATCAAGGGGCTCTGGGAGTGCGGCGAGCGCAACCGGCTGGAGGACGACCCGAACCTCCGTGTCGCCATCATGGCGACCGGCTTCACCTGGGAGACCCAGAACCGCGACACCGACACGCAGGCATGCCTTGAAGTGTGGGAAGAGGCCGAAAAAATGCTGGCCGACCCCGAGACCTACCTCGTCGTGCTCGACGAGATCACCTACATGCTCAAATTCGGCTATCTGGAGATCGGGCGGGTCAAGAAGGCGCTCGAGAATCGCCCCCGTGAGCAGACCGTGATCATCACCGGGCGCAACGCCCACCGGGAGCTGGTGGCCATGGCGGACACCGTCACCGAGATGCAGGAAACCCGCCACGCCTTCAATAACGGCCTGAAAGCGCGCCGCGGCATCGATTTTTGAGTCCTTGAGTCGGACTCATCGGCTTAACGCAAAACGCCGCCGGAAAACCGGCGGCGTTTTCGAGCGGGCCCGGCGGGCCCGCGTTTCTCAGCGCGTCGCTTTAGACGTTACTGCTCATCGAACGGATTACGCAGCACGATGGTCTCGTTACGGTCCGGGCCGGTCGAGATGATGTCGATGCTGGTGCCCACCTGCTCTTCCAAATAGCTGATATAAGCCCGCGCGTTGGCCGGGAGATCCTCGACCTTCTTGGCGCCGAGGGTCGACTCCTTCCAGCCCGGCAGATCGAAGTAGACCGGCTCGACGGCTTCGTAGCCTTCGGAATCGACCGGATTTTCCAGCACGTCGCCATCCTTGCTGCGATAGCCCACGCAGACGCGGATGTTCTCGAGCCCGTCGAGCACGTCGAGCTTGGTCAGGCAGATGCCGGAGACGGAGTTGATCTGCACCGCGTGGCGAAGCGCGACGGCGTCGAACCAGCCGCAGCGGCGCGCCCGGCCGGTGGTGGCGCCGAACTCGTGGCCGCGCTCGGCAAGATGCCGGCCGTGATCGTCAAAAAGCTCGGTCGGGAACGGGCCGGAGCCAACGCGGGTGGTGTAAGCCTTGGTGATGCCCAGCACGTAGTCGAGATACAGCGGGCCAACGCCGGAGCCGGTAGCGGTGCCGCCGGCGGTGGTGTTGGAGCTGGTCACGTACGGGTAGGTGCCGTGGTCGATGTCCAGAAGCGAGCCCTGGGCGCCTTCGAACAGTATGTTCTCGCCGGCCTTGCGCAGATCGTGGACCTGGCTCACGGTGTCGCCGACCATCGGGCGCAGCTCGTCGGCCATCTGCATGGCGCTGTCGAGCACTTCCTGGAAATCGACCGGCGCTTCACCGTGGTAGTTCACCAGCACGAAGTTGTGGTAATCGAGCACTTCGCCGAGTTTCGAGGCGAAACGCTCGCGGTGGAGCATGTCGCCCAGACGCAGGCCGCGACGCGCCACCTTGTCCTCATACGCCGGGCCGATGCCGCGGCCGGTGGTGCCGATCTTGGCCACGCCCCGAGCCTTTTCGCGGGCCTGATCCAGGCGCACGTGGTAGGGCAGGATCAAGGGGCAGGCCGGTGATAGGCGCAGGCGCTCGCGCACCGGCACGCCCTTGTCCTCGAGCTCGCGGATCTCCTTGATCAGCGCTTCCGGCGATAGCACCACGCCGTTACCGATGATGCAGGTCTTGCCCGGGCGCAGCACGCCGGAGGGAATCAGGTGCAGGACGGTTTTTTCACCGTCGATGACCAGCGTATGGCCGGCGTTGTGGCCGCCCTGAAAGCGCACGACCGCCGCTGCCGACTCGGTCAGCAGGTCCACGATCTTACCCTTGCCTTCGTCACCCCACTGGGTGCCCAGGACTACGACATTCTTACCCATTATGCACTCGTCTCTTGTGTCAGGGCCGTTGTCTGCCAACGACCGTCGATAAACTCGAGGCGGCGATCACAATCGTGCTCCGCCGGTTCACTGCGCTGCCCGGGCAGCGCTTGAATCACCCGCTCGCCCTGCTGGCGAAGCGACTCGATCGCCGCTTGTAGCGCCTCGTCGTCCGTTGACGGCGCCCAGATCAACCCCGGCTCCTTCGCGGCCGAGGCAAGCGAGGCCAGCTGCTTTAAATCCATCGAAAAGCCGGTCGCCGGGCGGGCCCGGCCGAAGGCGCGGCCGGTGTCATCGTAGCGCCCGCCCTTGGCCAGAGCGTGGCCGTAGCCGGGCACGTAGGCGGCAAACATCATGCCGGTATGGTACTGGTAGCCCCTGAGTTCCGCCAGATCGAAATAGAGCGCCACATCGAAGTGGGCAAGCACCGTCCGGTTGAGCGCTTCGAGCTGATCGAGCGCGGCGGCGACCGACGCCGGGGCACCGGCAAAGCGCTCGCGGGCATCGGCCAGGATCGTGGCGTCGCCGTGAAGCTCGCCCAGCGCCAAAAACATGTCGGAAAGCACCGGGTCCTTGACGTGAGCACTCACCTGACGCGAAAGCTCGCCTGGGGACTTGAGCGCCAGAGCGTCGAAGATCGCGCTCTCCTGGTCGCGGTCGAGGGCAGCAGCCTCGACCAGCGCGCGAAAGATGCCGATATGGCCCAGTGCCAGGTGGATCTCACTCGCCCCGGCGGCGGAAAGACTCGCCAGTGCCAGCCGGATGATCTCGCTATCCGCCTCGAGCCCGGCGTGGCCGAAGAGCTCGACGCCGACCTGAACCGGGCTGCGCCCGCCCTGATGCTGGTCGGCCTTGGCGCGTAGCACGTTGGTGCAGTAGCAAAGGCGTACCGGGCCCTGACGCTTGAGCGAATGGGCGTCCATGCGCGCGACCTGCGGGGTCACGTCGGCGGAGGCGCCCATCATGCGCCCGGTGAGCTGGTCGGTCAGTTTGAAGGTTTGCAGATCGAGCTCGGTGCCGGTGCCGGTCAGCAGCGAGTCCAGAAACTCGACGGGCGGCGGCATCACCTGGTCGTAGCCCCAGACGTAATAGAGATCCAGCAGCGTACGGCGCAGCTCTTCCATACGGCTTGCCTGAGGCGGTAGCACCTCATCCATGCCGTCGGGCAGCAGCCAGCGGTCAGCGATGGTCATGTGAACAATCCTGCAAGACGATGAAGGCCCCGGGACTCGATGAAATCGTCGTTGGCACCCTGGCCAAAAACGCACCCGCGCCAAACGAGGGCCACAAAAAAACCGGGCGAACGCCCGGTTCAATTAAGTCTACCACGTTTGGCGGTCAGGTGAACCCCGCCGACTATCCGCCGGCGAGGCTCGACCCCCAACGCTTATTCGTCGCCCGCACCGGCGTTTTGGCTTGCGCCATTGTCCTGGTCGGGGCTTCGCAGGTAGCGGAAGAAGTCGCTATCCGGCTCCAGCACCAGCATGTTGCCATCGTCGGCGAAGCTCGTGCGGTAGGCGTCCAGACTGCGCCAGAAGGAGAAGAACTCCTGGTCCTGACCGTACGCCTGGGAGAAGATCGCCGCGGCTTCCGCATCGCCTTCACCGCGCAGGGTTTCGGCGCGCTCGTTGGCCTGAGCGAGCAGTACCTGACGGCGGCGGTCGGCGTTGGCGCGAATACGCTCCGCCTCTTCCTGGCCCTGAGCGCGCCACTCGCGGGCCTCGCGCTCGCGCTCGGAGCGCATGCGCTGGAAAACCGCCGCGGAAACGTCGTCGGGCAGATCGATTCGCTTGATGCGAATGTCGCGTATCGCCACGCCCAGCTCTTCACGCATGAGGTTGTCGAGCTCTTCGGTCGGACCGATCATCAGGTCATCACGGCGCTCGGCGATGATTTCCTGAAGGTTCAGTCGGCCAAACTCGTTACGCAGGCTCTCGTCCACGCGGGGCTGGATCAGGCGAATCGCCATCATCTCATCGCCGGCGGTGGCCTCGTAGTAGCGGGTCGGATTGACCACCTGCCACTTGACGTAGGAGTCGACGATGACCGCCTTCTGCTCGAGAGTCAGGTAGCGGCTGGTATCGGTGTCCAGCGTCAAAAGCCGGGTATCGAACTTGCGGATCGTCTGGGCGATCGGCATTTTCGCGTGCAGGCCAGGCTGAATGTTCTCCTCGACGACCTCACCAAAGCGCAGCTTCACCGCACGTTCGGTCTCGTCCACTACGTAGAGGGTATTACTGGCAAGCCAGGCGATGGCGGCCAGGCCACCGACGATCAGCAGGGATCGGTTGTTAATCATTTAGCGGCCCTCCCTGCGAATGGTGCCATTGTTAGACGACGAACTGTTGCTGCTGCCCTGAGTGTTGCGCAGGGTTTCGAGCACCGACGGGTCGATCTGTTCATCGTTCTGGTTCGAGGTGCTGGCGGCACGGTTGCCACCGCCGCTGCCACTACGCAGCTGATCCAGCGGCAGGTACATCAAGGGCGCATTGTCGCTGACGTCCAAAAGCACCTTGGGCGTGTTGCCGTAGACCTCTTCGAGAGTGTCCAGATACATACGCTCACGCATGATCTCGGGGGCATTCCGATACTCGCCTACCAGTGCGGTGAAGCGGTTCGCCTGACCCTGGGCTTCGGCGACCACGGATTCACGGTAGCCCTGGCCCTGCTCGACGATACGCTGTGCCTGACCCTGAGCCGCCGGGATAATGGCGTTGGCATAGGCCATGCCTTCGTTGATCGTACGCTGGCGATCCTCGCGGGCACGAATGACGTCGTCGAAGGCGTCGATGACCGGCGCCGGTGCGGAGGTCGATTCGATGTTGATGGTCTGCAGACGAATACCGGCACCGTAGGCGTCCAGATAGGTTTGCAGGCGGCTAGCCACGGAGCTGCCGAGAATCTCACGGCCCGAGGTCAGGATATCGATCATGTCGGTACCGCCCACGACGTGACGCAGCGAGGAATCCAGCGCGTTTTCGATCGAAAGCGACGGGTTACGCACGTTGAGCACGAAATCACGCGGGTTGGAGACCTGATACTGAGCGGATATCTCGACCTCGACGATGTTCTCGTCGCGGGTCAACATCGACTGGGTTTGCGATACCGAACGCACGCGGGTCACGTTGACCATACGCACGTCGTCGATCAAGGGCGGGTTCCACTGCAGGCCCGGCTCGACGATGCCCTGGTACTCACCAAAGCGAAGCACGACGCCGCGCTCGGACTGATCCACGAGATAAAACCCCATGGCCGCCCAAATCGCCAGTGCAAGTACGATCAACAGCCCCGGCAGCGCGAAGGAGTTGCGCGGCTTGCCGCCGCCGCTTTGGCCGCCGCCGTTGCCGCTTTTCTTGCCGCTACCGCCGAGCATGCCGTTGAGCTTTTGCTGGAACTTCTTCAGCGCCTCGTCCAAATCCGGCGGTCCCTGATTGTTTCCGCCGTTATTGTTGCCGCCGTTGTTGCCCCCATTATTGCCGCCGTTACTTCCCCCGTTCGGGCCACGGTCATCCTTGCCACCGCGTCGGCCACCGCCACTCCAGGGGTCATGCTGGTTGCCACCACCAGGCTCATTCCAGGCCATACTTCGTCTCCACTAAGGTGTTCACCTGCACGCGGCCCCGCGTGAGAGCGAGGCCGCCGTGCTTATAATATTATTGCTTTAAAAAATCCTTGTGCCGTTTGCGTGGCGTCTATCGATACGCTACCACTCATCGGTCACTTGTAGCGACTCGGGCAAGTAGGTATTGGCACGCTCACCAAGCTGAGCCATTAGCTGATTGAAATCGCGCCTGGGCAGGCGAACATCCAACACCGAGCGGCCGTTCTCATCAAACGCTTCTTCGCGCACGGCGTTGAGCTCGTGAAGGCCCGCTCGAAGCTTACCCTGCTCCGGTGAGAGCGTCAGCGAAAATCCGATGACGTCGTCGGCCAGGCGCTGTGAGAGCGCTTCGTGCAAAAGATCGAGACCCTGGCCATTTTGCGCGGAGAGCCAAACCACTTCCGGGCGCCCGCTATCGTCGCGCTCGATGCGCGGGGCGCTGTCGAAGCGGTCGATCTTGTTCATCACCTTGAGCACCGGCACGTCGTCGGCGCCGATCTCCTTGAGCACGCGGTCCACCTGCTCGACGTTGAGCTCGCGATCCGGATCCGCCGCATCGATCACGTGAATCAAAAGTGATGCTTCGGCGGCTTCCTGGAGCGTTGCCTGAAACGCCTCGACCAGCTTGTGCGGCAAATGACGAATGAAGCCGACGGTATCGGCCATCACGATCGGCCCGACGTCGTCGATTTCCAAACGGCGCAGGGTGGGATCGAGCGTGGCGAAAAGCTGATCGGCGGCGTACACCTTAGCATCGGTGAGCACGTTGAAAAGCGTTGACTTGCCGGCGTTGGTATAGCCGACCAGCGAAACGCTGTGAATCTCGGCGCGAGAGCGCGCGCGGCGGTTCTGTTCGCGCTGGCTGCGCACCTTGTCAAGGCGCTTGTGAATCGCCTTGATACGACCTCGCAGCAGGCGGCGGTCGGTTTCGAGCTGGGTTTCACCCGGTCCGCGAAGACCGATACCGCCTTTCTGGCGCTCGAGGTGGGTCCAGCCGCGCACCAGGCGCGTGGACATGTATTCAAGCTGGGCAAGCTCGACTTGCAGCTTACCTTCGTGGGTACGGGCTCGTTGAGCGAAGATATCGAGAATCAAACCCGTGCGATCGAGCACGCGGCACTTGAGCTCGTGCTCGAGGTTACGCTCTTGCGAGGGACCCAGGCTGTGATTGAAGATCACAATCTCCGCCTCATGGGCGGCGAGCAAGGCTCTTAGTTCGTCGAGCTTGCCCGACCCGATGAACGTGCGCGGGTCAGGACGCTGCCGGCTGGCCGTCAGCAGTGTCGCGGGTTCGGCTCCGGCAGAGCGTACAAGCTCGAGGAACTCACCCGGGTCTTCTCTGGCCTGTTCATCGTAAAAGTCAACGTGAACAAGCACCGCCGTTTCACCGGCGTCTGGGCGTTCAAAAAACAATCAATACCTCATGTCTTTCAGGCTATCCACCGCTTAGAGGTCCGCTTCAGGAGCGGCCGGGTCCTGGGCCGGCAAACGTACGTTGCGCGACGGCACCACGGTGGAAATAGCGTGTTTGTAAACCATCTGGCTCACGGTATTACGCAAAAGGATCACGAACTGATCGAAGGATTCGATCTGGCCCTGAAGCTTGATACCGTTGACCAGAAAAATAGAAACCGGAATACGTTCCTTGCGCAAGATATTCAGGTACGGATCCTGGAGGGACTGCCCTTTGGACATGCTGCTTCTCCCTAAAACTGTCTGGAGTGGGTTGTTAAATGGCGCGCCAGGGGCGCTACCGCAATCTTATTGCCCGAAAGGCTGGGTGTTACCACTAAATGCTACAACCGGGTATTAAAACCAGGCGTTACGAATGTCGTCGAGGGCTTTTAAAAACGCGCTCACGAAAACACTATCTTACGCTAAGCACCGCTTTCGCGCACGATTTTCAGCACCTTATCGTCAAGACCCAAAGCGCTTGAATCGATCCAGTGAAGTGACGGCCAGCTTCTCAACCAGGTTAGCTGACGTTTAGCGAGCTGGCGAGTAGCAATGATGCCGCGCTCGCAAAGCGTATGCTCGTCGTATTCACCTTCCAGGTGCTCCCAGGCCTGCCGGTAACCGACGCTCTTCATGGCCGGCAGGTCCTTGTGTAAGGTACCTCGCTTTCTGAGGGCGGCCACCTCGTCTATCAAGCCCTCGGACAACATTGTTTCAAAACGCCGCGCGATTCGCTCGTGCAGAACGCGGCGCTCGGCGGGCGCGAGACCTATCGACACCACGCGGTATGGAAAGTTTTCGACGCGCTGCTCGGCCCAGAGCGCGCTCATGGGCCGACCGGTAATGCGGTGCACCTCCAGCGCACGCAACAGCCTCTGAGGGTCGTTGGGGTGAATGCGCTGGGCGGAGACCGGGTCGACCTTTTCAAGCATCGCATGAAGGCCGCTCAAACCCAGCGCCTCGCGCTGCGCGTCCAGCTCCCGGCGCACGGTTTCATCCGCGGCGGGCAGATCCGCGACGCCTTCAAATAGGCGCTTGTAGTAGAGCATGGTGCCGCCGACCAGCAGCGGCACGCGCCCCGCCGCGGTAATTTGTCGCATCTCATTCAGGGCGTCGTCGCGAAAATCCCCCGCCGAATAGGGCGCTTCCGGTTCGCGGATATCGATCAGGCGGTGCGGCGCACGAGCAAGCTCCTGCTGACTCGGTTTGGCGCTGCCGATGTCCATGCCGCGATAGACCATGGCCGAGTCGACGCTGATCAGCTCGCAGCCCAGGCGCTCGTGTAGAGCGATCGCGGTGTCGGTCTTGCCCGCCGCGGTCGGGCCCATCAAAAAAATCGCCAAAGGGCGTGTGTCGACCATGGCCGAAAGACTCCGTATCGAGGGCTACTGGCCGCGTAAAAAGAGCTTGTCCAGCGCCTTCATGCTCATTTGTGTCCAAGTGGGCCGGCCGTGATTGCACTGATCGCTTCGTTCGGTGCGCTCCATGTCGCGCAGCAGCGCGTTCATTTCATCGAGGGTCAGCCGGCGATTGGCGCGCACGCTGCCGTGGCAGGCCATGGTGGATAAAAGCGCGTGCAGCCGCGCCTCGACCTGGTGGCTCTGGCCAAAACTCGAAAGCTCCTCGAGCACTTCGCGAATCAGTCCTTCCGGGTCGGCGCCGCTCAGCAGTGCCGGCAAGCTGCGTACCAGAAGCGTCTCCGGGCCTGCGATGTCGAGCTCCAGGCCCAGCGCGGCAATCGCCTCGTGCTCGCTCTCCGCGGTGGCCACCTCCTGACCACTGGCGGCGAGCGACACCGGCACCAGCAGCGGCTGTGTATCCACCCCCTGGCGGGCCATCTGGACTTTCATGCGCTCATAGACGATGCGCTCGTGGGCGGCGTGCATGTCCACCAGCACCAGTCCGTGAGCGTTCTGAGCCAGAATGTAGATACCGTGAAGCTGGCCCAGCGCGAAACCGAGCGGCGGCGCACTGGTCGGGTCGCTCTCCGGCATCGCCACCGGCGCTTCGCGCACCTGATAAGAGTCAGAGCGCTGCTCGGGAGACGGCTGCGGCGTGAGCAGGCTCTCTTCGTGATCCGGGTGCAGCGCCTGATAGCCCTGCATGAAGCGGCGCACGCGCTCGGCGCCGGGGTGGCGCGCGGGGCCCTCGCCGAGCGCCATGCCCTGCTGCTGCCAGCGCGGCGTGGGCTCATCTGGCGCGGCGGCATTACCGTCGGCCGTTGGCGACGCCTCAGGCGCCGGCGGCTCGTCGCCCTCGGCGCTGGCATCAAAGGGCTTCGAAGCCGCCAGGCAGTGGTGCAGGCTCGAGTAGAGAAAGTCGTGCACCATGCGCGAGTCGCGAAAACGCACTTCGTACTTGGTCGGATGGACGTTGACGTCGACCACGTCCGGGTCGAGCTCGAGATAGAGCACGAACACCGGGTGGCGGCCGTTGTAGAGCACGTCGCGGTAGGCCTGGCGCACCGCGTGGGCCACCAGCCGGTCGCGCACTACCCGCCCGTTGACGAAAAAGTACTGCTGATCCGCCTGGGCGCGCGAATGCGTGGGCAGCCCCACCCATCCACTCATCTTGAGCCCGCCCGCCTCGCGTTCGATATAGCGGGCGTGCTCGATGAAATTCTTGCCCAGAAGCGAAGCGATGCGCCGCTCCCGTGCGGCGGCGGAGTCGCCGGCGGGCAGCTGATGGACGGTTTTTTGATTGTGCCGCAGCACCCAGGTGACGTCGTAGCGCGACAGCGCCTGGCGGCGAAACGCCTCCTCGACGTGGGCGAACTCGGTCTTTTCGGTGCGCAGAAACTTGCGCCGGGCGGGGGTATTGAAGAACAGATCGCGCACCGCCACGCTGGTGCCCTTGGGGTGCGGCGCCGGGGCGACTCGCGCCTCCATGCCGCGCCCTTCGGCGACGACGCGAAAGCCGCGGGTCGGGTCGTCGCTGGCGTTGGAGACGAGCTCGAGGCGCGACACCGAGCTGATCGAGGCCAGCGCCTCACCGCGAAAGCCGAGCGAACTCACGCCCTCCAGATCCTCGAGGCTCTCGATCTTGCTGGTCGCGTGACGGGCCAGCGCCAGCGGCAGATCCTCCTCGCCGATGCCGATGCCGTCGTCACGCACGCGCACCAGGCGCGTGCCGCCCTGCTCGATCTCGATTTCGATGCGTCGGCTGCCCGCGTCGATGGCGTTTTCCATCAGTTCCTTGGTCACCGACGACGGCCGCTCGACCACCTCGCCCGCGGCGATCTGGTTGGCAAGCCGCGGGTCGAGCACGTGGATCCGCGGGGTTCGACCTTGTTCAGACACTCATCACCTCACGTTCTCAAGCCTGGTTTTCACGCCAGGCTCTCAACTTACGCTCTCACTGCATTTTCTCAAGCCAGGTTCTCAGGAGCCGGGAATGCGCAGCACCTGGCCCACGCGGATGACGTCGCCATTCAGGTCGTTGACCTGACGGAGCTGGTTCACCGGCACGCCGTGGCGAAGCGCGATCGTCGAGAGCGTATCGCCGGACTGAATGCGGTACTCGTTGCCGGTCGGCGCGCGCTGGTTGTCGCGCTGCCAGGCAAGCAGACTCGCCGGCGGCGGGTTGCGCTCGAAGTGGGCGCGCAGGCCGCCAAAGATCGCCTGGGCCAGCGTGTGCTGGTAGGTCGGATCGCGTAGCTTTCGCTCCTCGTCCGGGTTGGAGATGAAGCCAGTCTCGATCAGAAGCGACGGGATGTCCGGCGACTTCAGCACCATAAAGCCTGCCTGCTCGACGCGCGACTTGTGCAGCCGGTTGATCCGCCCGAGCCGGTCGAGCACCTCACCACCGATGGCGAGCGAGTCGTTGAGTGTTGCGGTCATGGTCAGATCCAACAGCACCCCGCGCAGCACCTGGTCCTTGTCGCGCAGCGACAGCGACCCGTCCACCCCGCCGATCAGGTCCGAGCGGTTTTCGCTGTCGGCAAGCCACTGGGCGGTTTCCGAGGTCGCGCCGCGCTGCGACAGCGCAAATACCGAACTTCCCTGAGGGCGCGGGCTGGAAAAGGCGTCGGCGTGAATCGACACGAAGAAATCCGCTTTCTGCTCGCGGGCGAGCTGGGTGCGCTGACGCAGGCCGATGTAGTAGTCGCTATCGCGGGTCAGGACCGCCTTGAAGCCCTGGGTTGCATTGATGTCTGCAGCCAGGCGCTTGGCAATATCGAGTACGACGTCCTTTTCGCGGGTGCCGCTGGGGCCGATCGCCCCCGGATCTTCGCCCCCGTGACCGGCATCGACAGCAATGATGATGTCGCGACGCGGATGGGGCTGGGCGGGCTGGACCGCCGTGGGGGCGCGCTCGGCCACCGGCGCATCCGGCGGTGCGATCGCCTGGGCCTGAGCGGTGGCGCGCTGAGCCTGGATCTCCTGTTCGCGGATCATCGCCTCGATCGGGTCGATGGGGTTTTCGACCGCGCTTTCGCCGGGGTACTCCAGATCCACCACCAGCCGGTGGCCGTACTGATCGTTCGGCGCCAGCATGAAGTGGCGCGGGGTGATCGCGCGGTTGAGCTCGAGCACGACGCGCAGCCCGCCGCCGTCGAGCCTTCCCGTACGTACCGCATCGATGGCGCTGTCATTAAGCGGCAGCGTCGAGGCGTCGGTGTCAAGCTGAGTGTCGTCGATATCGATGACCAGCCGTGACGGGTTGTCCAGCGAAAAGACGTCGGCGCTGGCGGCGCCGGAGAGATCGAACACCAGCCGCGCGTGGTCCGGCGCCGCCCACAGGCGCATGCTTTCGACCGTCGCGGCCTGAAGGGACGCCGATAGCGCCAAAGTACCGAGCACGGTTGCCTTGAGCAGACGTTTGAATGGGCTACTCATTTCCATTGATTCACACCACTTTTGCGGTTTATCACGTAAACGCCTTCACGTTGGCGAGCACCTGCTCGCCCCACGGGCTCTTTGCCGTCAGCGTGGCCGTTCGTCCCTGGGCGGCCACGCTCAATTCGATGTGCACGTCGGCGCCGGGCAGCCAGCCGGCGCCGCGGCTGGGCCACTCGATCAAACAGAGCGCCTCGTCACTTAAAATGTCGCGACCGCCGATGAACTCGAGCTCTTCGGGGTCGCCAAGACGGTACAAATCGAGATGATACACGCGCCGGTCGCCGAACTCGTAGGGTTCGACCAGCGTGTAGGTCGGGCTTTTCACCGCGCCCTGATGGCCATAGGCGCGCAGGATGCCGCGGGTGAGTGTGGTTTTCCCCGCGCCCAGCTCGCCTTCGAGATACACCCGTCCGCGCCCTTCGAGCGCGCGCCCCAGCGCCTCGCCAAAGGCGACATGGGCGTTTTCGTCATTCAACTGCACCTGCATGGAAGGCCTTCACGGGTTGATCAAAATGCGTGCATAGGATGCCAGATCGCTTGCCAGCAAGCCACGCTCGCCGTGCTCTTTTGCCGCCGCGTCGCCGGCCAGTGCGTGCACCATGACGCCCAGGCGCGTCGCAAGCTCGAGATCGTCGAACTGGGCGACGAGCGTGCCGAGCATGCCGCTGAGCACATCGCCCATGCCGCCACAGGCCATACCGGGGTTGCCGAACGGGCACACCACCAGGCCCCCAGGCCCCGCGATCAGGCTACCCGCGCCCTTGAGCACCACGATTCCGCCCCGGCTTCGCTGCAGCGCGCGGGCAGCCGCCGGCCGGTTGGCCTGCACCTCAGCGGTGGAGCAGCCCAAAAGCCTTGCCGCCTCGCCCGGATGCGGTGTGAGCACCCAGTTGTCGCGAGAAAGCCCCGGCCAACGCGCCGCCAACACGTTGAGCGCATCGGCATCGACGACCAACGGCGCATCCGTCTTGAGCGCAGCCTGCAGCACCGCCTGCCCCCAGGCGCCCTCGCCCATTCCCGGGCCAACCACGATGACGTCCGCCATACCCGCAAACGCGAGGGCATCGGCGCCGCCGGTCACGCTGCGGGCCATGACCTCCGGGCAGCACGTCAGGCTTGCGCTAACGTGCTCGGCGGCGGTGGCCAGACTGACCTTGCCGGCGCCCAGCCGCGCCGCCGCCTGGGAGGCCAAAAGCGCAGCGCCGCCAAAGCCCGGCGCGCCGCCCATCACCAGGACGTGGCCGAAAGCGCCCTTGTGCCCGGCGCGGGGCCGGGGCGCGAAGGCCGGCGCCAGCCAGCTCTCGTCCAGGCGCCAGGCGGCGGGCACGATATCGAAAAAGGCCTGGGCCTTGACCCCGAGCGCGCGAAAATCGATTTCGCCGGTGTAGCCCGGCGCATCGCCGGTGTGAAGGCCGATCTTGTCGCCGATGAACGTCACCGTGCAGTGGGCGTGCACCGCGGCGCCCTGTACCGCGCCGGTATCCGCCGCGATGCCCGACGGCACGTCCAGCGCCAGTACCGGTTGCCCTGCGCGATTGATGTCGTCGATCACCGCGCGCGCCTCGCCTTCGACCGGACGCGAAAGCCCGGTGCCGAACAGCGCATCGACGATCACCTCGCCGGTCAGCGCCATGCCTTCGCGGTAGCGCTCAAAGCCTACACCGGCGGCGCTGGCAAGCTCGGCGGCGCGGACAACGTCGTTTTCAAGCGACTCGAGTGCGCGGGTCGATATGCGCTGCACCTTGAGCCCGGCCTGCATGGCAAGCGCCGCGAGCACGTGGCCGTCGCCGCCGTTATTACCGCTGCCGCACACCACGGTGACGCTTTTCGCCTGGGGCCAGCGCGAGCGAAAGCTGTGCCAGGCGCTGGAAGCGGCGCGCTGCATTAGCGCAAAGCTTTCGATGCCGGCGGCGATGGTGCGCCGGTCGAGCTCGCGCACCTGGGCGGCCTTGTAAAGCGGGCGCAGGGCCTCGACGGTAAGCGCGGGGTTGAGCGTCTGGCCTGAAATCGACACGAAAGCTCCTTATGCTATCGGTAAAGGGTCGGTGAACGGGGTCTGGCCCACAGTATTGATCGACACAGTATGGATCGAAACGCATGGCCGTGTCGTCAAAACGACTTATGGGGTAGCATAGCGCGCCCGTGCTTTGCCGTTTCATTCACCTGCCACACTCATCTATGTTGATCCACCATGGCGACACCCACCGCTTCACTCTCTGTCGATGAACTCGAACGTCTGGCGTCGCTGATCAAGACCTGGGGGCGCGAGCTCGGCTTTCAGCAGATCGGCATCACCGATACCGACCTTGGCGAGCACGAAGCGCATCTCGAGGCCTGGCTCGATAACGGCTATCAGGGCGAAATGGCCTACATGGCCAAACACGGCACCAAGCGTACCCGCCCCGCCGAGCTCGAACCCGGCACCCGACGGGTGATCAGCGCGCGCATGGACTACCTGCCGCCGGAGGTCGAAACCACCAGGGTGCTCGGCCAGGGTCGGCTTGCCTACGTCTCGCGCTACGCTTTGGGCCGCGATTACCACAAGCTGATCAGAAAGCGCCTGGCCACGCTTGCCAAGAAGATCGAGCAGGAGGTGGGCGCGTTTGGCTACCGGGCGTTCGTCGACTCGGCGCCGGTGATGGAGCGGGCATTGGCGCAGAAGGCGGGGCTTGGCTGGTTCGGCAAGAACGCCATGCTGTTGAACCCGAAAGCCGGGTCGCTGTTTTTTCTTGGCGAGCTCTACACGGATCTGCCGCTGCCGGTCGATGCGCCTTTCGACACCGAGCACTGCGGGCGCTGCAACGCCTGCCAGACGGCCTGCCCTACCGGCGCCATCGTCGATGACAAGATCATCGACGCCAACAAGTGCATCTCGTATCTGACCATCGAGCTTCACGGCGCGATCCCGCTCGAGTTTCGCCGCGCAATGGGCAACCGGGTCTACGGCTGCGACGACTGCCAGCTGGTCTGCCCTTTCACCCGCTTTACCAGGGCGAGCGCGGAGGAGGACTTCGCCCCCCGCCACGACCTGGACCGCGCCTCGCTGATCTCGCTGTTCGCCTGGAGCGAAGAGGAGTTTCTCGACAAGACCGCCGGCAGTGCCATTCGCCGCATCGGCTTCGAGCGCTGGCTGAGAAACCTGGCGGTGGGGCTGGGTAACGCCCCCTGGAGCCGTGAGGTGGAAGCCGCGCTCAGGGCCCGGCGCGCCTACCCAAGCGCGCTCGTGCGCGAGCACGTCGCCTGGGCGCTCGCCGAGCAGCGACAAAAGCGCGGCGCGCGCATCGCCTCCGCCGTCTAGATTACTGCCCGGCGTCGGCTTTCAAGAACGTCTTGCGGTAGTGGGCAAGCTCGGCGATCGACTCCTTGATGTCATCCATCGCCAGGTGTACGTTCTTCTTGCCAAACCCTTCGAGCGCCTTCGGGTTCCAGCGCTTGGCCAGCTCCTTCACGGTAGAGACGTCCAGGTTGCGGTAGTGGAAAAACGCCCAGAGCGAAGGCATTTCGCGTTCCAGAAAGCGCCGGTCCTGGTGGATGCTGTTGCCACACATCGGCGAGGTGCCGGGTTCGACATAGCGGCTTAAAAACGCCAGCGTCTCGCGCTCGGCCTGGGCGGTATCCACCTGGCTTGCCTTGACCCGGGAGACGAGGCCGGACTCGCCGTGGGTTTTCTGGTTCCAGTCGTCCATGCCGGCGAGCAGGCGATCACTCTGATTCACCGCGATCACCGGGCCTTCGGCGACCACGTTCAGGTCAGCGTCGGTGACGAGCGTGGCGACCTCGATGATGCGCTCCTTGTTCGGGTCGAGTCCGGTCATTTCCAGGTCGATCCAGACGAGCAGGTCGCGGCGCGGGGCAGTCGTGTCAGGCATGGTGTTCTCCAAAGCGGGGATCAGGGCGGCGGGGTCGTTACCCGCGCCACGTTAACAGGTACACTAACGCCATTGTACCGATCATCAGGTGGTCATGAGCAAACGTAAATTAAGCCGCCAGCAGCGCTGGCGGGTCGAGAAGATCCAGGCCGAGCGCGCCAACCGGGCGCAAAAGCGCGAAACCGACGATAGCGAAAAGCTCGCCGCCGGCGAATACGGCGCCGAGCAGCCCGGGCGCGTGATGGCGCACTTCGGTCGCACGCTCGAGGTCCGCGATGCCGAAGGCACCCCGGTGCGCTGCCACCTGCGCGCCAATCTCGAAGGTCTGGTCACCGGCGACCGGGTGATCTGGCGCGCCGGCCAGGAGGGCTCCGGCGTGGTGGTCGCCCGCGTAGAGCCTGAGAGCGTGCTCAAGCGCCCGGACGCCCGCGGGCTCTTGAAGCCGGTGGCGGCCAACATCGACCAGATTTTGATCGTTTTCGCCGTCGAGCCCGCCCCTCACCCCAATCTGATCGACCGCTACCTGGTCGCCGCCGAGGCGACCGGCATCGCGCCGGTGCTGGTGCTCAACAAGACCGACCTTTTACCCGATGACGGCGGCGAGCTCGGCGCGCTGCTGGAGCGCTACGCAGGCCTTGGCTACCCGGTGGTACGCACCACGACGGCCACGGACGAAGGCCTGAGTGCGCTTCGCGAACAGCTCAATGGCCGCACCTCGGTGTTCGTCGGCCAGAGCGGCGTAGGCAAGTCATCGTTGATCGATTTGCTGCTGCCCGAGGAGTCGCTCAGGATCGGCGCGCTCTCGGAGGATTCGCGCAAGGGCACGCACACCACCACTACCGCCAGGCTCTACACCATGAACGCCCGTGAGGTGGAGGATGGCGAGCTGATCGACTCGCCCGGCATTCGCGAGTTCGGGCTCGTTCACCTGAGCGAGCAGGAAGTGACCGACGGCTTCATCGAGTTTCATCCCTTTATCGGCCACTGCCGCTTTCGCGACTGTCGCCATCGCCAGGAGCCTGGCTGCGCTTTACTTGACGCCGTCGAGGCAGGCAAGATTCATCCTGAACGTTTTGCCAGCTACCGGCGCATACTCGATAGCCTAAGCGCCCCAGGCGCCCAATGACAGGAGCGGTTCATGAGTGCTGAACACCCATCCAGCGAAGCCAACGTGTTGCCCTTGATCGTCGAGCCAGGAGAGCTTGCGGCCAAACTGGACGCCCCCGGGCTTTTGATCATCGACGTGCCGGCCAACCCGGACAGCTACCGCCAGGGCCACGTGCCGGGCGCGGTGTATCTCGACTTTCGTTACCTGCTGCGCGGCGAGGGCCCGGTGCCCAACGACGTGCCGGACGTGGGCTTTCTCTCACAGCTGTTCAGCGCCCTGGGCCTGACCCGCGATACCCACGTAATCGCCTACGACGACGAAGGCGGCGGCTGGGCGGCGAGGCTTCTCTGGACGCTGGAGCTCATCGGCCACACCCGCTACTCGTACTTGAACGGCGGTATTCACGCCTGGCGCGACGAAGGCCTCGATGAGAGCCAGCAGCAGACTCTCCCCACGCCTTCCGAGTACCACGCCGAGATTCTCAATCCGCAGGTGCTGATCACCTGTGACGAGATCAAGGGCAAGCTCGAGGATCGAAATTTTGCGGTGTGGGACGCGCGCTCCAGGGGCGAGTACGACGGCGAAAAAGGCAACAACAAGCACCTGGGCCACATTCCGGGCGCGGTGAACATGGACTGGGTCGACGCCATGGACCGAAAACGCGCGCTTCGCATTCGCGACTACGCCGAGCTTGTCACCGAGCTCGAGGCGATGGGTCTGACCCCGGACATGGAGATCGCCACCCACTGCCAGAGCCACCACCGCAGCAGTTTTACCTGGCTGGTCGGCAAAGCGCTCGGGTTCAACATTCGCGGCTATGCCGGCTCCTGGGGCGAATGGGGCAACCGCGACGACACGCCGATCGAAAAGTAGTGCCCGCCCCGCGCCGGGATGTTTGATCCTCTGACGAAAAGAACGCCACGTGACGCTATCTCAAAAAGCTTTTTCGCTGCTTCAGTACCCGCTTCCGCACCACGCGATCTCGCGGCTGACCGGCGCCTTCGCCCAAAGCGAAACGCCCTGGCTCAAGAACGCGCTGATCAAGGCGTTCATCAAGCGCTTCAACGTCGACATGAGCCAGGCCCTGGAACCCGACCCGACGGCCTACCCCCACTTCAACGCGTTCTTTACCCGCGCGCTCAAAGCGGATGCCCGTCCGCTCGGTGACGGCCTCTTGAGCCCTGCGGACGGCGCGCTTTCGCGCCACGGGCGGATACAGGCTGGCCAGCTTTTGCAGGCCAAGGGCCACACCTATTCGGCACAGACGCTTCTGGGCGGCGACGCGGTACTTGCCGAAGAGTTCATGGGCGGAAGCTTCGCCACGGTGTATCTGTCGCCAAGCGACTATCACCGCGTGCACATGCCCCTGACCGGCACGCTTCGCGAGATGATCTACGTGCCCGGGCGCATCTTTTCGGTCAATCAGGCCACGGCTCGCCATGTGCCGAATCTGTTTGCCCGCAACGAGCGGCTGGTGTGCATTTTCGATAGCCCCCAGGGGGCGTTTTCGATGGTGCTGGTCGGCGCGATGGTGGTGGCCGCGATCGAAACCGTGTGGGCGGGCCAGATCACGCCGCTGGCAGGCACGCCGCAGCGCACCCGCTTCGAGCAACCGATCACCCTCGAGCGCGGCGAGGAGATGGGGCGGTTCAAGCTGGGCTCGACGGTGGTGATGTGCTTCGAGAAGCCGGTCGATTTCGACGACCTGGCGCCGGAGACACCGGTCCAGATGGGCCAGCGTTTGGCCGATACGCCCGCTATCACGCCGGTCAGCGCCTGACACCCTCCAGAAAGATCGCTGCGCAGTGTCGGGCCCGGGCGTTGCAGCGCGCCTCGTCGATGGCCAGGTCCCGGCCGAGCAGCGCATTGATGTGCCACTCGCCCATTAACATGCCCATGAAAATGCCCGCCGCCTCCCGGGGCGCCTCGAGTGCCAACCTCCCCTGCTCAACCTGATCACTTAGATAGTCCGCCAGCGCCTCGCGGGTACGGTCCGGGCCGCGTACGAGAAACAGCTCGCCAAGCGCCGGGGCGCGCTCGGCCTCGAACGCAAGCCCGCGCATCAGCCGAATGACGCCGGGGTCGAACACCAGCATCAGCATGCGCCGGCCAAGTTCAAAAAGGACCTGCTCCGGCGCCTGGCGGTCGCGCCGCCCCGCCTCGATCACCGCCCAGGCGGTCTCGATATGGCGCTCCATCGCCGCGGTGAATAGCCCCTCCTTGCTGCCGAACTGCTTGTAGAGCGTGGCGAGCGACCCGCCGGCGCGGGCCACCACGTCGTTCACGCTAGCCCCGGCATACCCCTGTTCCAGAAACACGTCTCTTGCCGCATCCAACAGCCGCTCACGTCGTGCTACGCCCCGGGGGATCCGGGCATCACTATTTTCCTCTGCTTCCACTGTCCTTTCCGCTCCCATCGACTTGTTCTTTTCGCGACGCCTGGTCGGCACATTAAAGCTACCCGGCGCCACCGACAAAAAAACTGCGCTGATCTCGCAGCGCTGGATATGTAGTGTAGCATTCATTACACTATTGATCCTTATCCTTTCGGCACGCGGCCGAAACGTTCCAACTCAGGAGTAGCCATGGCTCAGGGCGACGTTCAAGGCGATACCGCCAACCTTTCCCACGGTGCGCCTACCGCGCAGGCCAAACCTAAAAAGCGCGGGCGACAATGGCTCTTGTTGGTCATCGGCCTGATCGCGCTGGTCGCGTTGGGCTGGTGGCTCGTCGGCTGGTGGCAGGTGGGCCGGTTCATGATCGACACCGACAACGCTTACATACGCACCGACAGCGTCGCAGTGAGCGCGGAGCTTTCGGCGCGGGTGGTCGATGTGGCGGTGATCGAGAACCAGGCCGTTGAGCAGGGCGATCTGCTCGTGCAGCTCGACGATGCCAGCTACCGCGACCAGCTCAACCAGGCCCGAGCGCAGCAGGCCGTGGCCGCGGCGTCGTTTGCCCAATCCCAGCGCCAGGTGGCGCTGCAGCAAGCCGCCATCGACCAGGCGCGCACTCAGGTGGATGCCGCCCAGGCCGACGTCGACCGTGCGCGCTCGCACCTTGCGCGCTCGTCGTCGCTGGCCGCCAACAACTACGGTTCGCGCCAACAGCGCGAGGACGACGAGAGCGCGCTGCGCGTGGCCGAGGCCAACCTGGCCAGCCGCCGCGCCGCCGTCGTTTCCGCCGAGCGCCAGCTGGCGGTGGCCGAAAGCGACGTTACCCGCGCCGAGGCAAGCCAGGAGGCCGCCGCCGCCGATCTGGCCTACGCCCAGCACCAGCTCGACAAGACCCGCCTCACCGCCCCGCGCGACGGCGTCATCGGCAACCTGCGGGTCAAAACCGGCGCGCTTGCACAGCCGTCGCTGACGCTGATGCAGCTCGTGCCCATCGAGTCGGCCTACGTCAGCGCCAACTACAAGGAGACCCAGCTCGAGCGCATCCGCCTGGGCCAACCTGCCGCCGTTCATCTGGACGCCTACCCGGACATCACCTTCGAAGGCGTGGTCGAGAGCCTGTCGCCGGCCACCGGCACCGAATTCAGCCTGCTGCCTCAGGACAACGCCACCGGCAACTTCAACAAGATCGTGCAGCGCGTGCCGGTGCGCATTCGCGTGACCGGGCCTCGTGAGTCACTCGGCCTTTTACGTGCCGGCCTTTCTGTGGTGCCCGAGATCGACACGCGTGACCTTGATCCCGAGCGCGACGATCGAAAAACCAACGCCCCGTCCGACGTTCAAGCGACACCATGAGCACGACCTCCCCACCAGGCCGCCAGGGCGTCAGCGACATGCCGCCCTGGCCGCAGCGTATCGGCTTCATCGCCGCGGTATTCGGCATGTTCATGGCGATTCTGGATATCCAGATCGTCGCCAGTTCGCTCACCGAGATCCAGTCCGGGCTCTCGGCGAGCCAGGATCAGATCTCCTGGGTGCAGACTTCGTATCTGATTGCCGAGATCGTGATGATTCCGCTGTCCGGCATGCTGATGCGCATTCTCTCCACGCGGGTCGCCTTCACCCTCTCCTGTGCGGGATTTACCCTGGCAAGCCTGGGCTGCGCGCTGGCAGGCTCCATCGAGCAGCTGATCGTGCTGCGCGCCATTCAGGGCTTCATGGGCGGGGCGATGATCCCGATCACCCAAGCGATCAGTTTCTCGATCTTCCCGCGGCGGGTGATGGGCAGCGTGCAGGCGGTGATCGGCATGGTGGTGACCATGGCGCCATCGATCGGCCCGACCATCGGCGGCTACATCACTGAAACCCAGAGCTGGCACTGGCTGTTTCTGGCCAACGTGATTCCCGGCATTCTGGTGTGCTGGGCGGCCTGGAATTTTCTGGATATCGACAAGCCCAATCACGCGCTTGCACGCCGGCTCGACGTGATCGGGCTTGCCCTGATCGCGCTGTTTCTCGGCTCACTGGAGTTCGTGCTGGAAGAGGGCCCGGGCGAGGACTGGTTCGCCAGCCACGAGATCGTCCTGTTCAGCCTGCTCTGTTTGGTCACGGGCGTCTGGTTCTTTACTCGAACGCTGAGAAGCGCGCACCCGATCGTCGACCTGCGCGCCTTCGCCAACCGCAACTTCGCCATTGGCGCGGGCATGGGCTTTATCATCGGCATCGCGCTTTACGGGCTGGTCTACATCATGCCGCTGTTCTTCGGCTACGTGCGCGGCTATTCGAGCCTGCAGATCGGCCAGGTGATGTTCGTCACCGGGGTGACGATGTTCTTCTGCGCGCCGCTGGTCGGTAAGGCCACCAACCATCTGGACCTGCGCTTGTTGCTGTTCGCGGGCTTTCTGCTGGTCGGCGTCGGCACGATGATGAATGCGAACCTCACCGTGGAGTCCGGCTTTTGGCAGTTCTGCCTGCCGCAGATCGTGCGCGGCATGGGGCTGATCATGTGCATCATTCCCGCCTCACGCATTGCGCTCGGCACGCTGCCGGCCCAGGAAGTCGGCAACGCCAGCGGGCTGTTCAACGTGATGCGCAACCTCGGCGGCGCCGTGGGGCTGGCGCTCATGGATACGGTGCGCGACATTCGCGAGGACTTTCACTGGAATCAGCTGATTCCGGCCATCGATACCAGCCGCGAGGTGGTCGTGGCCGAAATCGCCAAATACGAGGCGATGCTCTCGGGCGCCGTCGCCGATGCCCACCAGGCGGCCATCGGACTGATCGCTCAGCGCGTCTCCCAGCAGGCCCAGGTGCTCGCCTTCAACGACATCTTCACCTGGCTGGGGCTTGTCTACATCGTCACGGTACCGCTGGTATTTCTGCTCAAGCGCATCCGCGCCTGAACTTTCAGCAGCGGGGCGTGGCGAACGCGAGCACCTCTTCCAGGCGGTGCTTGCCAAGCGCCAGCTGAATCAGCCGGTCGATGCCCAGCGCTACGCCAGCGCCTTCGGGCATGCCGTGTTCGAGCGCGGCTAGAAGCCGCTCGTCGATGGCCACCGGCGCAAGGCCGAGTCGCTCGCGCGCGGCGTTATCCTCGATAAATCGCGCGCGTTGCTCAGAGGCGTCCGTCAGCTCGTCGTAGCCGTTGGCAAGCTCCAGGCCCTCTACGTAGAGCTCGAAGCGCGAGGCGACCCACTCGCCGTCATCATCCTGGTGGCGGCGGGCCAGGGCCGCCTGGCTTGCCGGGTAGTCCATCACCACGCTGATTTCGTCACGACCAAGCGTCGGCTCGATCACCACGCTCATCAGTAGATCCAGACACGTATCGCGTGGCTCTGCCGCCAGATGCCCCGCCGGCATGTGGCCGCGCTGCTCGGCCAGCCGGCGCAGCCCATCGAGCGGCGCGGTGAACGGGTCCAGGCCAAGGTGACGCTGGAACAGCGCGCGGTAGCCGTAACGTGCAAGTGGCAGGTTGGGTGCGTGCAGCAGCGCCTTGATCAGCGCGGTCGTTTCCTCGATCAAATCGACCAGGGTGAAACCCGGGCGGTACCACTCGAGCATGGTGAACTCGACGTTATGGCGTGCGCCCACCTCGCCATCGCGAAAGCTTCGCGCCAACTGAAAGATCGGCCCGCTTCCCGCGGCCAAAAGCCGCTTCATGTGAAACTCCGGCGAGGTTTGGAGCCAGAGCGTGCGCGACTCCATGCCGGTCAGCGCGCGGGTCGAAAGCGACGCCAGATGCACGTCGGTGCTGCCGCCCTGACCGAGTACGGGCGTCTCTACCTCCAGCACGCCGCGCTCGGCAAAGAAGGCGCGTACTCGGGTCAGCAGGCGCGCACGCGCCTTGAGCGTTTCGATCTCCGCGCTGGGGCGCCACTCGATGGCCATTGCCGTATCCTTAAAAAATAAAAGCCACGCATCGGCGTGGCTTCAAGGTGGGGCTCGGCGAATGGACGACGAGCCGGGTAACATCACGCGCGCGAGACGTACTCGCCGGAGCGGGTATCGACTTTCAACACTTCGCCCTGGTTGATGAACAGCGGTACGCGCACCACGGCACCCGAGGAGAGCGTGGCCGGCTTGGAACCGCCCTGGGCGGTGTCGCCCTTCAGGCCCGGGTCGGTCTCGACGACTTCGAGCTCGATAAAATTGGGGGCCGATACGGCAATCGCTTTGTCATTCCACAAGGTAACGGTATAAGCCACCTGCTCTTTCAACCATTTGGCCGTGTCGCCCAGCGCTTTTTTCTCGACCGCGTACTGCTCGAAGGAGCCGTCGGTCTTCATGAAGTGCCACATGTCGCCGTCGGTGTAGAGATACTCCATCTCGAGTTCCATGACGTCGGCGCCTTCCAGCGATTCGCCGGACTTGAAGGTACGCTCCCAGACGCGGCCGGTCATGAGGTTACGCAGCTTCACGCGGTTGAACGCCTGGCCCTTGCCGGGCTTAACCAGTTCGTTGTCGACGATCGAACACGGGTCGCCGTCGAGCATTACTTTCAAACCGCCCTTGAATTCGTTGGTAGAATAGTTCGCCATGATCTCTCTCACTAATCGGTTGCTGAATAACGCATATCGACGCTGCGGTTAGGCACCTTTTTAGCGATGCCTTGAACAAGTGCGCGCATGATAACCCGAAGGAGGACTTTTTTGCAGGAGAACATGAGGATCCCGACCGCCCGCACCGACGACGGCCAGGATAATGCCCGCCCCCTTTGGCAGCGCCAGCTCTCACACGCGATTCGCGACCCCAGGGTTCTGCTCGAGCGCCTGGGGTTGGATGATCGGTGGCTGGCCGGCGCCCGCCAGGGCCACGCGCTGTTCGAGGTGCGCGTGCCCGAGGCGTATCTTTCGCGCATGGCCTATAATGCCCCGGCGGACCCGCTGCTGCGCCAGGTATTGCCACTGGGTGACGAAACGCGAATGTTCGAGGGTTTCGTTCAGGACCCGCTGGAGGAAGCCGAGCACCGCCCCGCCCGCGGCTTGATCCATAAATACCGGGGCCGAGTGCTTTTGATCGCAAGCCCCGCCTGCGCGGTCAACTGCCGCTACTGCTTTCGCCGCCACTTCCCCTACGCCGAGAACTCCCCTTCTCGCGCTCAGTGGCAGGAGGCGCTCGACTACCTGCGCCAGGACGCCAGCATCCATGAGGCGATTCTCTCCGGCGGCGATCCGCTGGCGGCCAGCGACCGTCAGCTCGCCTGGCTTGTCGGCGAGCTCGAGGCGATCCCGCACCTCAAGCGCCTGCGTGTCCACACCCGCCTGCCAGTGGTGATCCCTGACCGCATCGATGACACCCTGCTCGCTTGGCTCTCGACCACGCGCCTGCAAAAAGTGATGGTGCTGCACATCAACCACGCCAACGAGATTGACCAAGCAGTGATCGACGCCTGCAAGCGGCTCACGCGCGCCGGGGTAACGCTTTTGAATCAAAGCGTACTGCTACGCGGCGTCAACGACGATATTCCGGTACTGGCCGCGCTCTCCGAGCGACTGTTCGAGGCAGGCATACTGCCCTACTACCTGCACGTGCTCGACCCGGTGCAAGGCGCGGCGCATTTCGACGTGCCGGACGACGAGGCGCGCGCGCTGGTGGCTCAACTGCGCGCCCACCTACCCGGTTTTTTGATGCCACGGCTCGTTCGCGAGGTGCCAGGTGAAGTGAGCAAGACGCCGCTTTGAGGCGCTTCATGCGCTCTTGACTGCACCAAAACAGCGCCGTCGTTTTTTTTACGCACCAGCAAAGCGCGACCGCGTGGGTAGTGCTTCCAAGGACAAGCGCAACCCTAAACTCAAGCATCTGAATTAAAAGGATTAAAAAAAGGATGGCCGGCATCTTGTATTGAATTTAGCGTTGAATACGGGGTATCGGCAGCCAGCTGCCACACAATCGAGTTTCCAATGGATCGCTAGGGTTCCGGCACCGTCATAGATACGCCCCGACGGTGTGACTGGTCCGAGAGCGATCGACCCTGCAAGCGCAGGGTTACACGGCGGGATAAAAGCCCGGGAGGATAAGGCACAGAAATGCGCCGATGCCCCCGATATTTTATTTAGCCGCTGGAGGCTCTCATGACCCGCTACGTTTCAATCGCCGCCGCTTCTGCTGTAAAAAACCCTTTTCCCATAAAACGTCTGCGCTTGACAGCTTTTCCCTCCGCCGTGCTGGCGACCACACTTGCGCTCTCCACCGTTTCTCCCCCTGCCGCAGCTCAGGAGCGCGATAGCTTCAGCGTCTGCTGGTCGATTTACGCCGGCTGGATGCCTTGGGCCTACGCCGATGTCGAGGGCATCGTCGATAAATGGGCGGATGAATACGGCATTACGATCGATGTCGTCCAGATCAACGACTACGTCGAATCGATCAATCAGTACACCTCGGGCAATGTTGACGGCTGTGCCATGACCAACATGGATGCCCTCACCCTTCCCGCCGCCAGCGGCGTGGACTCCACCGCCCTAATCGTTAACGACTACTCCGACGGCAACGACGGCATCGTGCTCAAGGGCAGCGACAGCCTGGCCGATATCGAGGGCCGCCAGGTTAATCTGGTGCAGTTCAGCGTGTCGCACTACTTCCTCGCCCGGGCGCTCGAAAGTGTAGGCCTGACCGAGCGAGATATCGAAACCGTCAACACCGCCGATGCCGATATCGTCGGCGTCTTCGCCAGCGCGACTACCGAGGCGGTGGTCGCCTGGAACCCGCAGCTCGGCACCATCGCCGACATGAACGATGCCAGCGTGGTGTATACCTCGGCGGAAATTCCCGGTGAGATCCTGGATCTAATGGTGGTCAACACTCAAACGCTTGCCGACAACCCGGCACTCGGCCATGCGCTGGTCGGCGCCTGGTACGAGGTCATGGGGCTCATTGAGCAGGGCGATGAAGCGGCCCTTTCGACGATGGCCGATGCCGCGGGCACCGATCTCGACGGCTACCGCGAACAGCTCGCTGCTACCTACCTCTACACCGACCCCGCCGAGGCGGTCGAGCTGATGGAGAGCCCGGCGCTGTTGGAGAACATGGAGCGGGTCGCCGAGTTCAGTTTCCGCCACGGGCTGCTGGGCGAAATGGCGCCGGACTACGACATCATCGGCATCGAAACTCCCAGCGGCGTCTTCGGCGATGAAAACAACGTGCAACTGCGTTTCGACCCCACCTTCACCCAGGCGTACATGGACGCTCGCTGAGCCGCCCCGACGTGCACCGCCCGGCGGCGGGTTGAAAGCCGCCGCCACTCTGGACTCACCCCTGGACGGACACTGCCATGAAGCGCCTTATCAATTTAACGCCTCCGCGAGGCGGCCGCTGGCTGCTGGGGCTGGTGCCTTTTGCACTGCTCGCCATGCTCTATATCAGCCTGTCGAGCGAGCGCCTGGCGAATAACCCCAATGATCGATTGCTGCCGGCACCCGCCACCATGGCCCAATCCTTCTACCACCTGGCGAGCGCCGAGAACGTCCGCACCGGCGAGATCACGCTCTGGACCGACACCTTTGCAAGCCTCGAGCGACTGCTGATCGGCGTTGGTATCAGTGCGCTGCTGGGCCTTCTAATCGGCATTCTGACCGGCGGGCTGCCGATCCTTCGCGCCAAACTCTCGCCACTAGTCACGGTGCTTTCGCTGATTCCGCCCATGGCGATTTTGCCGATTCTGTTCATCGCCTTCGGGACCGGTGAAGCCTCGAAGATCGCGCTCATCGTGATCGGCGTCACGCCCTTTCTGATTCGCGACCTGCAGGGTCACGCACTGCGCCTGCCCGATGAACAGCTGATCAAGGCCCAAACCCTGGGCGCCAGCTCCTGGCAGGTACTGCTGCGCGTTCTTCTGCCGCAGCTGACACCGCGGCTTCTCAACGCCACGCGCCTGGCGCTCGGCACCGCCTGGCTGTTTCTGATTGCCGCCGAAGCCATCGCCGCGCAGGAAGGGCTGGGCTATCGCATCTTCCTGGTACGCCGCTATCTCTCCATGGACATCATCCTGCCTTATGTCGCCTGGATCACGCTGCTCGCCTTCGTGCTCGACCAGCTGTTGGCATGGACCTCAAGGCTCGTTTTCCCGTGGTACCACGCCGGTGAAGGAGACAAGTCATGAGTCTTTTAACCGCCAAGCGACTGGAAAAACACTATGGGCACCACGTGGTGCTCGAGAACCTCAACTTCGAGGTCGATGAAGGCGAATTCGTCACTCTGGTAGGCGCCTCGGGCTGTGGCAAGACCACCTTTCTCAAGATGCTGCTGGGCACCGAAAATGCCTCGAAGGGCGAGCTTGCCCTCGATGGCTGCCCGATTCCCAACGAGCCTGGCCCGGACCGCGGCGTGGTGTTCCAGAAGTACTCGGTTTTTCCGCATTTGACAGTACTGGGTAACGTCATGATGGCCGAGGAGCTCGAGGCCTCGCCTCTGCTTGGCAAGAGTTTCGGCCGCGCCCGGCGCCGTGCCATCGAAAACGCCCGCGCACGGATCGATGAGGTGGGCTTGAGCCACGCTCTTAACAAGTATCCTCACGAACTCTCCGGCGGCATGCAACAGCGCTTGGCGATCGCCCAGGCACTGATGATGCGCCCGCGCATTCTGCTGCTCGACGAACCCTTCGGTGCGCTCGACCCGGGCATCCGCCAGGACATGCATGCATTGATCACCAAACTCTGGGCGGAGCAGAAACTGACCATTTTCATGATCACCCACGACCTCAAGGAGGCCTTCGAGCTGGGCACGCGGCTCTGGGTCTTCGACAAGACGCGCCACGACCCTCAGGCGCCAGAGGCCTATGGCGCCACCATCACCTACGACCTGCCGATATCGCGCGAGCGCCCGGCCACGGCCCTTACCGAGGCACTGACGCGAGGTGGCGTGAAAACCCATATCGAGGAGACTCTATTATGACAAGCGACCCCGCCTACACCACCCATCTGCCCGGCGGGCATCACTGGTCGCTGCGTGTGCGCCGCTACACGACGCTGACGCTGACCGCCCGCGACGCCGACACGAACGTGGGCCTGCTGTGCTACAACCCGGAAAACCTGCTGGAACGGCTGAACCTGCCGGACACCCTGAAGTGCCAGCACACCTTCAAGCTGACCGAGGGCCACTGCCTTTACTCCGACATGGGCCGCATCTTCGCCTCTATCACGAAAGACGAGCTGGGCTGGCATGACAGCGTCGGCGGCAACCTGATGGCGCAACACCTGAAGGCCAAGGGCTGGGCACACCAAAGTTACCAGAAGGCGCGCAATCAGTGGACTCGTACAGGTGTGGATGCCTTTCTCGTCGAGCTTGCCAAGTACGGGCTGGGCCGGCGCGACATGGCGGCCAACCTAAACCTCTTCTCGCGGGTGGAAAGCGACAACGAAGGCCGGCTCCGCTACGTGTCCGGCCACTGCCAGCCCGGCAGCCGCGTGACGCTGCGCTTTGAGATGGATACCCTCGTGCTGCTGCACACCTGCCCGCACCCGCTCGACCCGGCAAAGGAGTACCCGCATCGCGGCGTCGATATCGCGCTCGATACCGCCGCCGCGCCGACGATCGACGACCCGTGCTTCCAGTCACGCCCGGAAAACGCTCGAGGGTTCGCCAACAACCGTCTTTATCATCTCGGCCTATAAGGAGAGCGCCATGATCACCGACAGTCCCCTGAATCCAGACACTGCGCTCAGCCGCACTCGGATCGACGCCGGCGACCACTACATCGGCACCGTCAAGCGCGGCCAGACCCTGCGCATTCTGGATCTCGAAGGCAACCAAGCCGCCGACACGCTCTTTTTCAGCGCCGAGGACAGCGCAGAGCGCTACAGCGCGATGGACACCGTGCGTGAACAGCAGGCGGTCTATCTCACCACCGGCTCGCGTCTGATCTCAAGCGAGGGCCGCGTGATGCTGACCATCACCGCCGACACTTGCGGTCGCCACGACACCCTGGGCGGCGCCTGTTCGAGCGAAAGCAACACGGTGCGCTACGACCTGGAGAAGCGCCATATGCACTCCTGCCGCGATAACTGGATGGAAGCGATCGCCAACTATCCGGAGTTCGGACTCACCAAGCGCGACATCACCCACAACATCAATTTCTTCATGAACGTGCCGGTGACCGCCGACGGTGGGCTGACCTTCGAGGATGGTATTTCCGCTCCGGGCAAGTACGTCGAGATGGTCGCCAATATGGACGTCACCGTACTGGTCTCCAACTGCCCGCAGCTCAACAACCCCTGCAACGGCTACAACCCTACCCCGATCGAACTGATCGTCTGGGAAGACTGACACGCAGCGAGAGGCCCGGGGACGACCCCGGATCGCCTGAACTTACGCGGGACGACCCGCCTTGCTGGTAGGCCGCCATGACACACGCCACCTCTTTCACCAAAGTTTTGATCGCCAACCGCGGCGCCATCGCGACACGGCTTTTGCGCACGCTGCACCGCCTCGGTATCCAGAGCGTCGTCGTATATGCCGACGCCGACCGCGATGCCCCGTACGTCCACCAGGCCGATGAGGCATATTCACTCGGCGAAGGCGGCGCCACCGACACCTACCTCGCTATCGATAAACTGATCGCCATCGCCCGCCAGAGCGGCGCCCAAGCGGTGCACCCGGGCTACGGTTTTTTATCCGAAAATACCCGCTTTATCGAGGCCTGCGACGCTGCAGGCATTACGTTTCTCGGCCCGACCGCCGAGCAGATTCGCCAGTTCGGTTTGAAGCACGAAGCGCGCGCGCTGGCCGAACGCGCCGGCGTACCACTGGTGCCGGGATCAAAGCTTCTGAAAAGTCTCGATGAGGCACACGCCAGCGCCGAGCGTATCGGCTACCCGGTAATGCTCAAATCTACCGCCGGCGGCGGCGGCATCGGCATGCAGGTTTGCCGCGACCCGGCCGAGCTCTCCCGCGCGTTTGAGTCGGTCAAGGGGCTGGGTGAGCGCAACTTCGGCGACGACGGCGTGTTTCTGGAAGCCTATATCGCCAGCGCCCGCCACTTGGAGGTGCAGCTTTTTGGCGATGGCAGGGGTACGGTCATCGCACTCGGCGAGCGCGACTGCTCCACTCAGCGCCGCCATCAGAAGGTAATCGAAGAGTGCCCGGCACCCAACCTGCCCGAGTCTGTGCGTCAGGCGCTGCACGCCACCGCAGTCAAACTGGGCGAAGCCGTCGCCTACCGTAGCGCCGGCACTGTCGAGTTCATCTACGATACCGACCTTGAAGCCTTCTACTTTCTCGAGGTCAACACCCGCCTGCAGGTCGAGCACGGCGTCACCGAGCTGGTGTACGGCGTCGACATCGTAGAGTGGATGGTGCGGCTGGGCGCGGGCGAAGCGCTCGACTTGAAAGCACTGGCCGCCGCGCTCGCCCCTCTCGGCCACGCCATGCAAGTACGCCTCTACGCCGAAGACCCGGCCCACGACTTCCGCCCAAGTGCAGGGCTTCTTACCGAGGTTCACTTCCCAGAGCGCGCCGGGCTCCGGGTCGATCACGCCATCGAATCGGGGCTGGAGGTCTCAGCGCTATTCGATCCGATGCTCGCCAAGGTGATGGTGCACACCGACAGTCGCGAACACGCCATCAAGGAGCTCGCCGCCACCCTCGAAGCATCGTCAGTGTATGGCATCGCTACCAACCGCACTTGGCTCTCTCACGTGCTGCGCGCCGAGCGCTTCAAGACGGCTGCCATCGACACCCACTGGCTGACCACGCTGGACTGGGCGCCGCCGGCCATCGAGGTGCTGGCGCCGGGAACGCTGACCACGATTCAGGACCACCCGGGCCGCCAGGGCCACTGGGACGTGGGCGTGCCACCCTCAGGTCCCTTCGATGACTGGTCGTTTCGCCTGGGCAACCGCCTGCTCGACAACCCAGCCGAAGCCGCCGGGCTCGAGATTACTCTCAACGGCCCGACCCTGCGCTTTCATCGCGCCACGCAAATCGTGCTGGCCGGCGCACCGCTTTCCGCCTCGCTCGACGGCAACCCGGTAGATTTCTGGCAGGTACTGGACGTACCGGCCGGCGCCACCCTGGCCCTTGGCAAGGCCAGTGCCGGCGCACGCGCCTACGTGCTGGTGCGCGGAGGCATCGACTGCCCACGCTATCTGGGCTCGCGCAGCACTTTCACCCTGGGCCAGTTCGGCGGCCACGGCGGGCGGGCACTACGCAGCGGCGACCTGCTGGATCTGCCTGCACTCGAACCCACGTCTCACCAGACGCTGGACCCCGCACTGATACCTGCCATCGACGACCCGGCCAGCGTGGTCGAAATCGCGGTGCTTTACGGCCCCCACGGCGCGCCGGACTTTTTTACCGACCAGGATATCGAGCAGTTCTTCGCTCACGAGTGGGAAGTGCACTACAACTCGAGCCGCACCGGCGTGCGCCTGATTGGCCCGCGTCCGGAGTGGGCGCGTACGGACGGCGGCGAGGCGGGTCTACACCCCTCCAACATTCACGACAACGCCTATGCCTTTGGCACCATCGACTTCACCGGCGACATGCCCGTAATTCTGGGCCCGGATGGCCCATCGCTTGGCGGCTTCGTCTGCCCGGCGACCGTCGTGCGCGCCGAGCGCTGGAAGCTGGGCCAGCTCACCGCCGGAAGCAAGGTACGCTTCGTGCCGGTCACGCTCGAAAGCGCCCGCGCACTCGATGAACGCCAGTGCGAGCAGCTCGCCTCGCTCAGCGCCGCCGGCCAGATCGATATCGAGCGCGACGCCTCGAGCCCGATCCTGCGCGAGGTTGGCGCCGAGCAGGCCGGCGAGCGCATCGTCTACCGTCGCGCGGGAGATGACTTCCTGCTGATCGAGTTTGGCCCCATGACGCTGGACATCGCCCTGCGCTTTCGCGCCCATGCCTGGATGCTCTGGCTGCGCGAACATACCCTGCCCGGACTCATGGAGCTGACGCCCGGCATCCGCTCGCTGCAGGTTCACTACGATCCAAATACCCTGAGCCTTGCAGCGCTACTTGCGCACCTGGCCCGCGCCGAGCACGAACTTGCCGACATCGAATCGCTCGAGGTCGAATCCCGCGTGGTGCATCTGCCGCTCTCCTGGGACGACCCGGCCTGCCAAGAGGCGATCGACAAGTATCAGCGCAGCGTGCGCCCTGACGCACCCTGGTGTCCGAGTAACCTGGATTTCATCCGCCGCATCAACGCGCTCGACAGCGAGCAGCAGGTGCGCGACATCGTCTTCAACGCCCGCTATCTGGTCATGGGGCTGGGGGATGTCTATCTGGGCGCGCCGGTCGCCACGCCGCTCGACCCGCGCCAGCGTCTGGTAACCACCAAGTACAACCCGGCGCGCACCTGGACGGCGGAAAACTCCGTCGGCATCGGCGGCGCCTATCTATGCGTCTACGGCATGGAAGGGCCCGGGGGCTATCAGTTCGTCGGCCGAACGCTTCAGATGTGGAATCGTTACCGCACGACCGAGCACTTTACGAACCCGTGGCTGCTGCGCTTTTTTGATCAGTTGAGCTTTTACGACGTTAGCCATGACGAACTGATGCAAATTCGTCGCGATTTCCCCCATGGCCGCTTTGATCTTTCCATCGAAACCACTCGCTTTCGCTTGGCCGACTACCAGGCCGAAATCGAAAAGAACGTCGAGGCCATCGAGGCGTTTCGCCGCAAGCGCGACGAAGCGTTCCAGGCCGAAATGGCCGCCTGGCGCGCCAACGGACAGTTCACCTTCGAGGATCAGGTGCCCGCCAGCGCCGAGGTGGGAGCGCTCGATGAAAATGAGCGGGGCGTCGAAAGCCCGGTGACGGGCAGCCTATGGAGACTGCTGGTGAAACAGGGCGACCTGGTGGAAGCGGGCCAGCCCGTGGCACTGGTCGAATCCATGAAGATGGAAGTAGAGATCAGCGCTCAAAGCGCCGGACGCGTGGCTCGCTTACCCCTGGCCGAAGGAGGCGCGGTGGCGCCGGGCCAGCCGTTGATCGTTCTCGAGGACCCGGTGGATGTCGACTCATAAGCGTTACGCATGCAACACCGCCTCGACACCCACTCCATCACCCAAGGAGCCGCTCATGACCGCCTTGCGCCCGCTGGACATCAAAAGTCTTCATCAAGCCTATTCAAGCGGTGAGCTGACGCCTGCCAGCTTGATCGACGAGTTGTTGGACCAGGCTGAACGTCTCGGTCCAAATTCCGCCTGGATCACTCGCCTAACCCGCGAGCAGTTAACGCCCTACCTTCAGAAGCTAGAGGAAGAGTCTCCCGCTACGTTGCCGCTTTACGGCGTTCCGTTTGCCATCAAGGATAATATCGATCTGGCGGGCGTACCCACTACGGCGGGAAGCCCTGCCTACGCCTACACGCCTGACGAGCACGCCTTCGTGGTCCAACAGTTGATCGATGCCGGGGCCCTTCCCCTGGGCAAGACCAACCTGGACCAGTTTGCCACAGGGCTGGTGGGTGAACGGGCGCTGGATGTGTACGGCACACCGGCCAACGCCTTCGACCCGACATTCATTCCCGGTGGCTCCAGTAGTGGTTCGGCGGTGGTGACCGCGGCGGGTATGGTGAGCTTTGCGCTGGGCACCGATACCGCGGGCTCGGGGCGCGTGCCCGCCTGTTTCAACAACCTTTACGGCGTCAAGCCGAGCCTTGGGCTTCTGAGCACCCGCGGCGTCGTCCCTGCCTGCGCCACGCTCGATACCATTAGCCTGTTTACCCTGACCTGCGACGACGCCGCCGCTCTGCTGGCGCTAACTGCGGTGTACGACGAGCAGTGCGCTTGGTCGCGTCGCTTCGATTTCGCCGTGCAGGGCCAACGCTACGGTCAGCCGCCTGCGGCGTTTCGTTTCGGGGTGCCGCTAGAATCACAGTGGCAGACCGATGCGGCCTATACCCAAGGCATGCACCAGGCGATTACAAAGCTTGAAGCGCTGGGCGGTGAAAAGGTCGAGCTCGACTGTACTCCGCTTCTGGCCGCTGCCCGCCTACTCTACGAAGGACCTTGGGTCGCCGAGCGCTACCATGTGATCCAAAAGCTCATGGCCGAAAGCCCAAAGGCCGTGCATCCAGTGACGTTTCAGATCACCCAGGGCGGAGCAACGCCGCTGGCGGTGGACGCCTTCGATGCTCGCTACAAGCTCGCCGAATACAAACGTCAGGCCGATGCGTTGATCCAGCAAGTAGACGTCATGCTCTCACCGACGACCGTCACGCATCCGAGTAAGGCCGAGGTCGCCAAGGATCCGATCGGCGCCAATTCGCGCCTGGGTATTTGGACCAACTTCATGAATCTTCTGGACTACAGCGCGCTGGCCGTGCCGATCGGTTTTACCGAGCGCGAGTTGCCGGTAGGCGTGACGCTCTTCGGTCCGGCCTTCGCCGACCTGCAGCTTTTGTCGCTGGCGCGCGCACTCGAGGCGCGCTCTCGGCTTCCGCTGGGCGCCAGCGGAATCGAGAGACCCGCCATCGAGCCACTGGCGACACCGGCTCAAAACGGCACCATGGAGATCGTGGTCTGCGGCGCGCACCTGGAAGGGCTGCCGCTCAATCATCAGTTGACCGAGCGCGGCGGTATCAAGGTGGAGAGCACCCAAAGCGCACCGCGTTACAAGCTCTATGCCCTTGCCGGCGGGCCACCCGCGCGCCCGGCGATGGTGCGCGATGAGCAGGGCCAAGCGATCGAGGTGGAAGTATGGCGCCTGCCCATCGATACCGTAGGCAGTTTCCTGGCGGGCATCCCCGTCCCGCTGGGCCTTGGCCAGGTCGAGCTCGCGGACGGAAGCTGGAAGTGCGGCTTCATCTGCAGCGCCGGCGCGCTCAACGAGCCCGGCCCCGCCAGGGACGTGAGTGATTACGGCGGCTGGCGGGGGTGGTTGAAGCAAGCGAAATAAACACTGGATACAGTTGCAGCGATACCTTTTCACTGTCCCTTTCACTGTATAACGAGCCTTTCTAACCTACCGGTAAGCGACTGTAGTGGAGTCATGGGCTGCTTACCGGCTAGCGCACGGCGGGCAAATTCTCCGAAAAATAGATTTCCATGGCCACGGTGCCGGTGGTTTCAGCCATTTCGCCGCTGGCGATCTCCATCGCGCGGGCGTAGATGGCGCTGGGGCTTTGGGTGATGACCATGTCCATTGTCCCGTCCACCAGCATGGTGCGCGTATCCGGCGTGAGCCCGTGGCCCATGAAGCAGACCGCCTTGTCTCGTCTCGATTCTCGCAGGGCGCGGCCGATACCGTCGGAGGAGCCGCCCACGTTGTAGATACCCACGATATCCGAATGCCTGGCCAACAGGCGGCTTGCGTTAACGTAGTTTTCATCCCGATTGTCGTGGCCTTCCTGGGGGCCGATCACCGTCAGGTGGGGAAAGCTCTCTTCGATCAGCGCCAGAAAGCCCATTTCGCGCTCCATGTGAGCGCGGTAGGCACGGCTTGCGGCCACCAGCGCCACCTTTCCCGAGGCGGCGCGGCAAAAACGCCCCATCACTTTGGCGGCCGTGCGCCCGGCGGCGAAGTTATCGATGCCGATGTAGGCGTTTCGACTCGAGGTAGGCAAGTCGGAAATGATGGTCACTACCCGCTTACCAAGACTGGTCAACTCGTCGATCACCTGGCGCACTCTGGGGTGTTCAATGGCCATGAAAACCACCACATCCGAGGGTTTTCCGTAGCGGCGCAGTGCCTGCACCAGCGCTTCGGGATCGAAGCTTTCGATGAAGTGGCTGCTGACTTTCAACGGTTCGACGGAGAGCTTGGCCATTTCGCGAACGTAGCGGTTGAGCCCAGTAAGATAGGGGTTGCTGCCCTGAGGCAATAGAAATACCACCTTGGCGAAAGTGGGTCCGAGCCGCCGGTTCATGTCCGCTGCGTCCAGATAGCCCACCTCGACGGCGGCCTTGAGTACTCGGGTCAGCGTCACCTTTCGCACGCCAGGGCGACGATTGAGCACGCGATCCACGGTCGCCGTCGACACCCCGGCGGCAGAGGCGATATCAGGAATCAGCGGGCGTTTTACATCAAAAACCATCATGAATTCCTCATTGCCCAAGCACCCCGAGCTGCCCTAGCCTCAAACCTGCGGGTGGGTGAAAAACGCCTGACTGCAAAACAATAAAAAACCATCAGCAGGAGAATAACAATGCTAGCCAAACTGGTACGCACTAGCCATCTCACGTTACTGGCCGGCGCTCTCGGATTGAGCGTTGCCACTGCCTCGGCTCAGGAAGTCACGCTGCGCTACGGGCACATGCACACGCCCACCTCCATCGCCGGCATGCAGGCCGAATGGCTGGCAGAGGCCATCGAGGAGAAAACAGGCGGCGAGGTGAGCGTCGAAATGTACCCGAACTCCCAGCTTGGTCGGCTTCAAGAGCTTGCCGAGGCGGTCTCGACGGGGTCAATTGCGCTCTCCCATAACACCGCCGGCGCTATTGGCTCGCTCTATGCCCCCTTCGCCGCCTTTGATACACCCTACCTTTATCGTGATGTCGATCACCTGATGGCGGTGATGGATGTCGACTCGCCGGTCATGAGCGAGCTCAACGAGGAGCTCGCCGCGGCCTCCGGCGTGCGCCTTCTTTACGCCTTCTATTTCGGCACCCGTCACCTGACGGCGAATCAGGAAATTCTGACGTCCGAGGATCTCGACGGCGTCAAGATTCGCTCGATCCCCTTCCCCATCTATATGGCCACCGTCGAAGGCATGGGTGCCATTCCGGTGCCCGTCGACTGGTCGGAAGTGCCCACTGCGCTTGCCACCGGCGTGGTCGAGGGGCAGGAGAATCCGGTCAACGTCGTGGTCACCGCCAAGCTCAACGAAGTGCAGAGTCATCTGATGCTGACCGGCCACATCAGCGCCGCCCAAGTCGTCGTGATCAGTGACGATACCTGGCAGTCGCTGTCGCCGGAAAACCAGGCGGCGATCGCCGAAGCCGCTCAGGAAGTACGCCAGCGCGCCACCGACGCCATGCTGGAGGCCGAAGCCAGTGACCTTGCAACGCTTGCCGAGGCGGGCATGCAGATCGTCGGGCCGGAGCAGGGGCTTGACGTAGAGGCCTTTAAAAGCCGCGTTCAAGCGCGCATTGCCGAAGAGTTTGACGAGCAGTACGGCGATCTCTACCAGCTGATTCGCGAAACGCGCTAAGCCATGAGCACCGAAAACACTCTATCGACGCGAAGCCTTGGCCGGCTGACCGAGCTCTGTCTGGGGATCGCGATGACGCTACTCGTCATCATCACAG
Source organism: Halomonas sp. PAMB 3264 (assembly GCF_031954245.1). NCBI lineage: Bacteria > Pseudomonadati > Pseudomonadota > Gammaproteobacteria > Oceanospirillales > Halomonadaceae > Halomonas > Halomonas sp. PAMB 3264. Next base: position 1,534,496 of record NZ_CP134866.1, on the reverse strand, counting down.
TACTGGTAGTCGCCCAGGTCATTGCTCGCAACCTGTTCAACACGGGACTTCCCTGGGCGGACGAGGCGGCGCGCTTTGCGGGCATCTCGATGGTGTATCTGGCCACACCTTACTTGCTCTTTCACGGCCAGCACGTGGCGGTAACGATGCTGGCGGACGCCCTGTCGGGGGTAAAACGCAGGTTATGCCTGGCATTAGGTGAACTTGCCACCCTCGGCTTCTGCGCGCTGACGCTCTACGGCTTCTACCGGTTTTTGCTACGCGCCGGGCGCTTCGCCTCACCGGCGCTGAGCATTCCAAACCTGTGGCTCTACATGCCGGCGCTGGTCAGCATCGCACTGCTGGCAGTGGTCTCGCTTCATCGCCTTTCGCGGCTGGCTCACCGGGAGACACCCTCATGTCCCTGACGCTACTGCTGATCTTTGCAGCCAGCCTGCTGTTCGGCGCGCCGGTGGCAGTCAGCCTGGGGCTCTCCGCCGGCGCGGTCATTTTTCTCTATGACCTGCCGTTCACGGTGATGGCTCAGCGAGCGATCAATACCCTGGACAGCACGCCGCTTCTGGCGGTACCGCTATTCATACTTGCAGCGTCTCTATTGGGCGCGACCGGCGTCACTACGCATCTATTCGAGCTGATGCGCATGGTGGTCGGGCGCATTCGCGGCGGAATGGCCCACGTCAACGTGCTCACCAGCCTGATCTTTTCCGGCATGTCCGGCGCGGCGCTGGCGGACATCGGCGCGCTTGGCGGCATCCAGATTCGCCAGATGGAGCAACAGGGCTATACCAAACGGTTCGCTGCGGGCCTGACCATCGCCGCGGCGACGATTGGCCCGATCTTTCCACCCTCGATACCGCTGATCATCTTCGCAACGGCAGCGGAGGTATCGACCATTCGGGCGCTGCTGGCCGGGGTGCTTCCGGCCATTGTCGTGGCGATCGCGCTGATGGTGCAGATCGGCCTCATGGCAAGGCACTACAAGCTCCCCCGGGACGACGTGCAGCCGAGTCTCGAGGCGCTGGGTAGAAAAACGCTGATTTCGCTGCCTGCGCTTCTGGCACCGGTGCTGCTGGTGGGCGGCATGATCAGCGGCTACTTCGGGCCAACGGAAGCGGCGGGAGTCACGACGGCCTATGCCCTGCTGATCGGCGTGCTCGTCTACCGCTCGTTAAGTGTGCGCTCGTTTCTGGAATGTACCCGTGAAACCGTGCTGTCGACGGCGAACGTGCTGTTCGTGGTGGCCTCGGCGGCGCTGTTTGCCTGGGTGCTGACCATGGACCGCATCCCGGCCCTGGCCGGCGAGTGGCTTTTGAACGTATCGGATAACCCGCTCGTCTTGCTGCTGCTATTGAATCTTCTACTGCTGGTCGTGGGCATGTTTCTGGAGGCGATCGTGGCCATATTGATCATCGCACCGATCGTCACCCCGGCACTTTTGCAGGCGGGGGTGGCGCCAGAGCAGCTTGGGGTGGTGTTCGTGCTCAACCTGATGCTCGGACTCTTGACGCCGCCGGTGGGCATGAGCCTCTACATGGTGTCGATCATCACCAAAATGCCGCTTTCGGAGATCATTCGCGGCGTGGCCCCCTTTTATCTCTCACTTTTCGCAGCCCTGGCGCTGGTCACTCTGGTGCCCGCCCTGTCCACCTGGTTGCCCAACCTTGTCATGTAGGAAACGTCATGAGCCAATATCTTGGAGCGCTTCGCCAACTGGGTTACGTGGTCACCGATATCGAAAAAGCCATGGCCTACTGGACCGATGTGATGGGCGTGGGGCCCTTCTTCTACAACCCTCGCGTGCCCATCGAAAACTATCTCTACGAAGGAGAACATTACGAGGTGCACAACTCGGTGGCGTTGGCCAACGCCGGCTTCATTCAGGTAGAGCTGATCCAGGCGCGCAACGATGCCCCCTCGATGTACCGCGATTTTCTTGAAGCGGGTAACACGGGCCTGCAGCACGTTGCGTTCTGGACCGAAACCTTTGATGCGGATCTGGCCGCCATGCAGGCTCGCGGCTATCGCGTCAAGATGAGCGGCGAAGTGGGCCGTAACGGCCGTTTCGTCTATTTCGACCGCGAGTACCACCCGGGCACCGTCATCGAGCTTTCCGAAGTGCTCGGCCCCAAGGGACGGATGTTCGAGATGATTCGTGAGGCGTCAGAAAACTGGGACGGTAGCGACCCAATACGTCCTTTCCCCGATCTTTCGGAGCCCCGGAAATGATTCGCGCCACCTATCATCTGGAAACGCCCCTCGACCCGCACCAGGTGGCAGACATGATGGCCGGCGAACAGAGCTGCGCCACTTTCGTCAGGCTCGAGAGCGAAACCGACGCCCTACGTGAACGCTTCCGGGCGCGCGTGACGAGGCTCGAAGTGCTCGAGGAACGGGAGGCGCCCACGCTTTACAGCGCCTATCTGGCGCGCAAAAACGTGCGCGGCCCCTGGAAGAAGGTAGCGGTCGACATCGAGTACCCCGAGGACAACGTCGGGGTGAACCTGCCGACCCTGGCGGCAACGGTGGCCGGCAATCTGTTCGATCTGGGCGAGCTGACCGGGCTTCGTCTGATGGCGATTGCGCTCACCCCTGAGTACCGCGACCGCTACCCGCGGCCGGTGCTGGGGGTGGCGGGTACTCGCGAGGCCGTGGGGGCGTTCGAGCGCCCGCTCTTTGGCACCATCCTCAAGCCCAATATCGGCATGACCCCGGAGGAGACCGCCGATCTGGTCGAGCGGCTTTGCGAAGCGGGGGTGGATTTCATCAAGGATGACGAAATCGCCGGCAATCTTCCTCACGCCCCGGTCGAGGCGCGGGTTAGCGCGGTGATGCCGCGCCTCAAACGCTACCAGGAGCGCAGCGGGCGCAACGTCATGGTGGCGTTCAACATCACCGACGAGCTAGACGCCATGCGCCGCCACGCCGACCACGTCCAAAGAGAGGGCGGCCACTGCGTGATGGCGAGCCTCAACTGGTGCGGGCTCTCGGCGATGCAGACCCTGCGCGCCTCGACGGAGCTCGCCATTCACGGCCACCGCAACGGTTTCGGCGCTTTCGCCCGCCACCCGGCGCTGGGCATCGACTTCAACGCCTACCAGACGCTTTACCGCCTGACCGGGATCGATCACATGCACGTGCACGGCATGAACGGCAAGTTCGCCGACGCCACCGAGGAGGTAGCCCAAGCGGCCAAACTGTCGCTCATGCCTCTCGGTGCCACCGACGATCGCGTGATGCCGGTGTTCTCCTCGGGCCAGTGGGCGGGCACGCTGCCCTTCACCGTCGACAAGACCCAAAGTGCCGACTTCATGTTTCTTGCCGGTGGCGGCATTCTAGCCCACCCCGGCGGTGCGGCGGCGGGAGTCGCAAGCCTTAAAGAAGCCTGGCAGAGCATCGAGGCCGGTGAGCCGCTGTCCTACACTCACCGTCCGGCGCTGGCCGAGGCGCTCGACTTTTTCGGCAGCCGCTAGCCATGCGCTACGTCTTCATCGCCGATGACTTTACCGGCGCCTCGGATACGCTGGCCACTCTGTGCCGCGCGGGGCTGCGAGCACGGCTCTATCTCGCCCCCCCCACAGTGGACGAGGTGGCCGACCTGGACGCCTTCGGCATCGCCACCTCGGCACGCAGCATGGATCAATCGCGCCTTGCCCAAAAGATGCGCCGTTTGGGCGAACAGCTGCGTCCTCACCGCCCGGATATTCTTCATCTGAAGGTGTGCTCCACCTTCGACAGCAGCGAAACGACCGGCAACATCGCCGTTGCGATCAGAGTGCTGAGCGCCGAGCTCAAGCCCGCGACGACGCTGATCATCGGCGGCCAGCCGAGCCTGGGACGCTATTGCGTCTTCGGGACTCTTTTCGCCAGGGCAAGCGACGGCCACACCTACCGCATCGACCGTCACCCGGTCATGCACCGCCATCCGGTCACGCCCATGAACGAGGCGGACCTGCGCCGTCATTTCGACGCCATGGGGCTTGCAAATGTCACGCTGCTCGATCGCGCGAGCCTTGAAAGCGATCAGGCGCTGCCCGCCGGCCCACTTCTTTGCGACGCTCTGGAGCAGCGGGATCTCGAGCGGATCGGCCAACGTTTTAGCTCCGAGCCCATGCCCCAGCTCTGGGTCGGGGCAAGTAGCGTCGCCCAGGCGTTGTACCCCGAGCAACGGACGCTGCCTTCCCCCACCCAGCTGCCCGGCCCGCTGCTCGTATTTGCCGGCAGCCGCTCCGCCGTGACCGCCGAGCAGGTCGCCGCCGTTCGGCAGTTTGAATGCCTTTCGATTTCGACGCGCAGCCTGGCAGATAATGAAAAGCCCGATCGCGAACGCATCGCGCGCCGTTTGCAGGAAGGCCAAAGCGTGCTGGTCGCCCTGGACGCCGACACCACCCACGCCATGAGCCCGCTTGAGGTAGCAAAGCGCTGCGCCGAACTGATCGCCTCGCTGGTGGCGGCCACGCCGGTCGGCACGCTGCTGATTGCCGGGGGCGATACCTCGAGTTTGGCGCTTCGCCAGATAGCGCCGAAAAGCATCGATTATCTCGGCCCTTTCGATACCGGCGTTCCCATCTGCGTGGCGAACCTGGCGGACGGGCGTACGCTTCCCGTCATCATGAAAGGCGGCCAGATGGGCGCGGTGAAGCTATTTGATCGGGCGTTTCGAATGACGCATCAGCAGGGCGAGGCTCCATAAAAGCGGCGCCAGCACCCACCGCCACACAAACCGCACCGCGATCAATAAAGGCAGCAGCACGACCAGCCAGATCGCGAACTGTCCAAGCCAGGCGGGCAGGCCCAGCCATTTCGCCAGGTTGGCGCCCAGCGCGCTGACCAGCGACGGGTGGCGGATCACCACCACGGCGGTGGCGGTGAAGGCAGCTACTTTCGCCACTCGTGGGAGCGTGGCAAAGCGGGCGGTGCCGGCAAACGCGCCGGAGCGCGCGCCCACTTGGGCGCCGCGGGCTTCCACGCTGCCTACCCGGGCACCGCGGGCCAAGCGACCGGCGCGCAGCACCTTCACCGTGCTCGCCATCAGCAAGAGATCGACCCCGGCCCAGCCGACGTCCGCCGCGCCGATCGCCTCATCGCGGCGCCACTGCCCTTCCAGCCCGCGCACGCCGCCAGTGAAGAAGTCCCCCACTCCGGTGACGATACGCTCGCCTTGCAGCCAGTGGATGTCACCGCTCGAGTCCACCGCGAACTGGTTCAACAGCGCGTGGCCATCTTCACCAAGTAGCGCAATGCCCATCAGTCCGCGCTGATCCGCGCTCCACTCGGCGGTCTCGACCGGCGTGTCATCGGCTTCGTTCCACCAGCGGCTCGCCTCGCGGTAGCGCTCGCCCAGCCAGTGCCGGGCTTTGAGCGTTGCGACATCGTGTTCGCGATAGTAGGCAATCGGCAACAGCGCCTGCGCCCCGAAACGTGCCAGCACGTCCTGAAAAGCGGGAAGATAGGCATAGGCGAGCAGCGCCTCACGGGCGGCGGAGCCAAAACGCTCCAGCGCCAGGTGCGCGTTCATCCAGAGCGCGGGGGTGTCGGCGTAGTGCAGAAACACCGCGTTGATCTCGGCGCTCTCCTGGACGAGTGACGAGTCGATCGAGGGCAGCGCGCGCTGCGCCTCCAGCCGTACCAGGCGCGGTTCGAAGGCCTCACTCGAGGCCAGCGCGGTCAGAAACCCGGCAAGCCCCACGGCCAGTGCAAGAGTGATGCGTGCCGGGTTCATGGGCGCTCCTCCAGGGTGGCCAAAGCGCCCATTAAAGACGAACGCGGCGAAAACTCAAGATGAAAGGCGGCGCGCGGGAGCGAGCCGCCTTGACGGGCGGGCGTTAGAAGTCGTAGCTCAGGGTCGCCATGACGTTGGCGGGCGCGCCCGGCATGTTGAAGGTGTTCACGCCGCCGACCCGGTTGTAGTACTCGCGATCGAAGATATTGTTGAAGTTCAGCTGGCCGCTGACGTTGTCGTTGAAATCGTAGCCAATCATCGCGTCGAACACGGCGTAGCCCGGCGCCTCGACGCCGCTGCTCGAGTTGAAGTCGCTCATCGCCGTCATGCCGGCGCCCACGCGCAGTCCGCCAAGCGTCTCGCCGGCAAAATCGTACTGGGTCCAGAGGTTGACGACGTTTTGCGGCATCAGCAGAAAGATGGCGTCCTCGCGGTCATCACCGCTTTGCTGCACCTCGGTGTCGAGATAGGTGTAGCCGGCGATCACATCCCACTGGTCGGTGACGCTGCCGGTGACTTCGAACTCGGCGCCCTGGATGCGCATCTTGCCGATCGGCACTGCGTAGCTTGCGCCGGTATCTGGCGGGGTGCCTGCGCGGTTGTCGTCATACAGCCGGAAGGCGCTGAGTCGGGCGTTGAGATCGCCGCCCAGGTAGCTACCCTTTACGCCGACTTCGTACTGATCGCCTTCGCGCGGCTCGATCAGGTTGCCGTCCGGGCCCTCGGCGGTCTGCGGCTTGAACACCTGGGAGTAGCTGGCGTAGAGCGAGTGATTGGCGTCGACGTCGAACACCACCCCGGCGTAGGGCGTGGCTTCGGTGCCGCTGCGATCCTGGTCATTGTCGGCGGCCAGGTCTTCGAAATCGACGGCGTAGTGGCTCACTCGGGTGCCGGCGATCAGCGCGAGCGGGTCCACCGGGCGCAGCGTCAGCTTGCCGTAGAGGCCGCTCTCCTCCAGCCGGGTATCGGTATGGGCGTAGCCTCTGCCGGTGGCACGCGCGGCGCCCAGCACGTCGACGTAGCTTATCTCGTTGAGCTCGCCTCGGGTCACGCGGCTGCCGGTCAGGCTACGCGAACGCCCGGATTCGGTATCGGTATCGAAGCGCTTGTAGTCGGCGCCGAGCACGAACTCGCTGACGCTATCGAAAGCGGCGAAGGGTTGGCTGTAGCTGGCGTCCAGCGCGACCGCCTGCTGGTCGATACGACTGCCGATGCCGGCGACCGTCAGGCGCTCGTTCTGGTCCAGGGCGCTGCCGCCGAAGGCGTAGTTATAGCCGGCGTTACGATCGGAGTAGCGCGCCGCGAAGCGCCCGAAGCCGCCGCCGTCGAAGCGGTGGGTCAGCTCGGCGATCCAGTCGTTGGCATAGCTGTCGAAATCATTCCAGTTTGCGCCATAGAAATCCGAACGCGAGCCGTAGAGCAGTTCGCCGCTGGGCCCGACCGGGTGGCCGTTGTTGACGCGGATGTCCTTGCTGTTGTGAATGTAGCCAAGCCCGAAAGTGGTCGCGTCATCCAGGTCGACATCGATCGCCGCGTAGATATCGTTCTGGCGATTGGTGTTGCGGTCGACGAACTCGCCGTGGTGGGTCCGATCGATCACCAGCCGCCCGCGCACGCGGCCGTCATCGCCGTCGATGGGGCCGGAGACGTCCACCTGGGCGGCGCGCTGCTGGTCGGTGCCGGCGCCGACGCTGATACGCCCTTGCGGGTCATGGGTGGGCCGCTTGCGCACCAGGTTGACGATCCCGCCCATCTCGCTGGTGCTGTTGAAAAGCCCGGACGGCCCGCGCATGATCTCGACCCGGTCAAACGCCGCAAGCGTTGGCACCGACCCTGTAATGCTGGTCATCGGCGCGGGCAGCCCATCGATGTTGTACTCGTCATACTCGAAGCCGCGGGCATAGATCGAAGAGCGGCCGTTGTCGTTGGAGAGCACGCGAAGCCCTGGCGTGCGCCGGCCAAGCTCATCGAGGGTGGTGAAGTTCTGATCCTCGATCGCCTCACGGGTGACGACGCTGACCGACTGCGGAATGTCGCGCAGCGATGCCGGCGTTTTGGTGCCTACCGTGGCGGCATCGACGCTATAACCGCCGGTCACTTCCGAGGGCAGCATCTGGTAAAGGTGATTGCCCTGAACCGTGACGGTCTCAAGCCGTGTGGCTTCGGCGCTCGCCTGGGCCAGTGCATTCGGTGCCCATCCCAGCAGCAGCGCAGCGCTGCCCGCGGCGGCCACACCTTGATAAATACGCGCTCTATCGAACGTCATGTCAGCTCTCTCTTGATCCCTTGAAATTGGTCACGCAACCGGCGCTTTCTTTGCGAATGAGAATACGTTGCAATAAAATTCGAGGCAGCGGATTATGGCAGCTCGCAACGCCTTTAACCTTTGCAGGCGCGTCACATTGCTATGCGAAAACGTTGCTATGCATAAACGTTGCTACGCGTAAACGGTGCCATGCAGAAACAGCCAACCCGGTAAGCGGGCTTACCAACAGGACCAGGGACGTGGATAGCGAAGGCGATAAAGGACAAATCAGCACCACCGAGCTGCACGAACACTCGGTGCAGCTCGTCAAACGCCCGCGCTTCGAAGCGCCCAGCTGGGACCAGCGCGCGCCGCCGCTACTCGGGCGCCTGTGGATCAGCGAGCTTGAGCCAGGCATGAAGCTGCGCCTGGCGGATGTCGAGGACCGCTTCGGTCTCAAGAGCCAGGCGCTGCTACCGGCGGGCGTGAAGATCGCGCTGGTCATGGAGGGGGGCGCCCAGGTGCGCTACGGCGAGTGCGATGCACGCCTTGGGCCTGATGAGCCCCAGCGCGCGCTCATCGTCGCGTTGCCGGATAAAACCGCCTTCACGCGGTCCGGGCGTGTGGGCGCGCGCGAGCGCACCTTGACACTGTCGCTCTCACCTCACTGGCTTTCCCGCCACGGCTACGCGTCGTCGTCGGTCACCTGCGAGCTTCGCCGCTGGACGCCCTCACCGGGGCTTCTGGCGCTGGGCGATGCGCTCTTCGCCCAACGGTTCGATGCCATGACGCCGGCGACGCGTTTGATGCTTGGCGGGTTTGCCCGGCTTCTGGCCGGTGAGGCGCTTTCGCTTGCGCCTGTCGAGGCCCCCGCGCCGCGTCAGCGCCGGCTCGACCCCCTCATGGCCCTCATCGACCGGGGCGAGGCGCGCGGGCTCGATCAAAAAGCCCTGGCCAAACGCCTTGGCATGAGCCTGAGCACTCTGCAGCGGCGCTTTTATCAAGCCCACGGCGAGGCACTGGGGCAGTTTCTGCGCCGCCACCATCTGACGCTTGCCCGCGAGGCGCTGGAGCGCGGTGCCGCGGATGTGGAAGCGGCCGCGACCCTTGCCGGCTACAGCAGCGCCACCAACTTCGCCACGGCATTCAAGCGCGAATTCGGCGCCTCCCCGAACGGCTATCGACGCCGCGCGCTTGCCATGGCGCAACGCGGCCGCTGATTTTTTCCGAACACTCGACCAGACCTTTGCTAAGCTAAGGCAGCCTCATGGGCCTACCCATTGATCAATTCAGGAGTTGCACGCGCGATGGATGACGCATCGAAACGCCGCCCGGGCGTTAGAATTTTACTGGTGGCAAGCCTGGTGGGCGCGGGCCTTGCCCTGTACGCCTACCTGACGCCGCTGACCGGCGTGACCGGAACGCTGGGGGCGCTGACAGCGCTTTTTGGCTGTATTGCACTTGCCGTGGCCGCGCTTTTACTTTTCAAGTGGCGCCGGGGAGCCGGTGCCATCGCGCTTCGCGTGCTGGCGCTGATCGGGCTTTTAGGCACCGGGTTCGCCGCGCTGCTGCTACATCAGTGGTGGCTCTGCGCGGTGCTGATTCTGGGCCTTCTGGGGCTTTTGATCGACACGTTTTCTCGATCGTCATCTTCCACTTCTGACCGCCGGTGAGCCGCTTTATGTCGACCACGAATAGTCATCGTTTGCGCCCGACCGACGCGTTATCGAAAAGCCTGCCCCGGCTCGGCCTTGCCACCCTTTTGCTGCCACTCCCGCTGTTCGCCCAGCCGTCGCCGCCCGCCGACGGTGAAGCACAGGCCAGTGAAGCTGCCGCCTCTCCGATTCCTCTGGTACCAGAAGGTGCGGTGTGGGATGGCTTTCACGGCCAGCTAAACGCCCAGAAATACAGCCCGCTGGACCAGATCAACGTCGAAAACGTGGGTGATCTCGAAAAGGCCTGGGAGTTTCATACCGGCGACGTCTCGGACGGCTCCGGCGATACCGCGCCCTCGGTCTGGTCCGCCACGCCGGTGTTCGCCAACGACACGGTTTACATCGGCACGCCCATGTATCGCGTCTTTGCCCTGGACCCGGCCACCGGCGAAGAGCGCTGGCAGTTCGACACCCAGTCGTCTCAAGAGGCGCTGACCCAGCCGGCGCTGAAAAGCCGCGGCGTGGCCTACTGGGAGGCCGACGACCCGGCCGAAGGCGAGGCCTGCCAGAAGATCGTTTATTTTGGCACCATGGATGCTCAGCTCTTCGCCCTCGATGCCGATACCGGCGAGCTGTGCGAGGATTTCGCCGACGGCGGCGTATTGAACGTCAACAGCTGGAACAACATGCCGGAAAACTGGCCGCTGTCGCTACTGCAGCCACCCACGGTGGTGGGTGACCGGCTGATTCTCGGCTGGGCGGGCAAGGATTGGGCCGAGAGCGTGGCGCCTGCGGGCACGGTGTTTGGCATCAACGCGCGCACCGGCGAGCGCGAATGGACGTTTGAGGCACTTTCTGATGAAATGCGCGAGCGAAGTGGCACCACCAATGTCTGGACGCACATGAGCGCCGACGAGGAGCTGGGGCTCGTGTATCTGCCCGTGGCCTCGCCTTCGCCCAACTTCTGGGGCGGCAACCGCACCGAGGAAGTGCCGCTTGCCACCTCGACCACCGCGCTCGATATCGACACCGGCGAAGTGGTCTGGTCGCGCCAGTGGGTGCACCACGACATCTGGGACTACGACATCAACTCTGCCCCCACGCTGATGGACATCACCGTCGACGGCGAAGAGATTCCCGCGCTGGTGCAGGCCACCAAGATGGGCTTTCTGTTCGTGGTCAACCGCGAAACCGGCGAGGACGTCTGGCCGATCGAGGAGCGCGAGGTGCCCCGCGGCGATGGCAACGTGGAAGGCGAAGTCTACGCGCCTACCCAGCCCTTCCCGACGCTGCCCGCCCCACTGCTCGATCAGTCCGAGAAGCCCGACATCTGGGCGCTGGCGGACGCGGTGAGTTTCGGACAGTGCTCCGCGCTCTGGGACGATCTCTGGTACGAGGGCATGTATACCCCACCGACCACCGAGGGCGAAGGCACGCTTGCCTACCCGGACAGCGCCGGCGGCGTTCAGTGGGGCGGCGTGGCCTTCGACCCGGCAAGCCAGACAGCGGTGGTCAACACCTCGCACATCGTGCAGTACGTCAAGCTCTTCGATCGCGAGGCGTATGAAGAAGCCGACAGCGGCTCGGGTAACGAGAGCGGCTTCGCGCCTCAACAGGGCGCACCCTACGGTATGCGTCTTGAAGTAGCGCGCAACTGGCTGGGCATGCCCTGCTGGGAGCCGCCCTTCGGCGAACTGGTGGCCATCGACATGACCACCGGTGAGGTGAAATGGCGCGGCCCGGTCGGCGCCTCTCAGCAGTTCGGCTTCTTCATGCCCGAAAGCTGGGGCTCGCCGACCATTGGCGGCCCGGCGGTCACCGCCGGTGGCCTGATCTTCATCGGTGCCTCCATGGATGCCAAGGTGCGTGCCTACTCGCTCGAGACCGGCGAGCAGCTCTGGTCCGACCAGGCGCAGGCCCCCGTGGTCGCCAACCCGGCGGTCTACGAGTATGAGGGCCGCCAGTACGTGGCCTTCGTGGCCGGCGGTAACACCATCCTGAAGGATCACGTGGGCGACCAGGTCGTGGTTTACGCGCTGCCGGAGTAACGCCGGCATTCATCAAAGGGCGGCCTGCGGGTCGCCCTTTTTTTATAAGAACGCCAAAAAAACCAGCCAAAACAGGATAAAACGGCTGACCGTCAACGCAGTGTCATCTTCGATCACCACAATGGGCGCGCATCGCCTTTCACGTGGAGAAAAAATGAAGACAACGCTGCCACTTCTGGCCCTCGTCGCTCTTGCCCCGATAGCCGCCTCGGCCCTTGCACAAAATGAGGCCGTGCGTATCGAAACAGTCACCCTGGGCGAGCTGCGCCCTACCCAGCCGGCGCTTGGCTACCGCCAGATGGATTACAAGCAGGGCCGCTTCGCCCAGGACCGGGAAAAACTCTTCGACGAGTACTGCGAAACCGCCGGCCAGAGCGAAATCGCGCGCTTCGACGACGCCTCAACGCTTGAAGATCTCGCGAGCTTCGACTGCGTCGACGCGCCAGGCAGCCACCCCGAAGACATGAAGACGGCCGTGATCGCCCCAGGCGGCGAGTTCTACCTGACCGATGGCCACCACACGTTCAGCAACTTCATTACCTTGCAGGGCGATGCCTTTCGCATGCCAGTGCTGATCACCGACGACTACAGCGACCTTGCGGATAGGCAGACGTTCTGGAACACCCTGCAGGCCGAGCGCCAGGTATGGCTCGAAAGCCCCTCTGGCCCTATTACCGTCGATGAGCTGCCCAAACGGCTCGGTCGCGCGCATCAGGTCGACGACGCTTACCGGTCGCTGGTCTATTTCACTCGCGGTGTGGGTTACGACAAGCCGGAGACGCCGCCGCCGTTTCTCGAATTCTACTGGGGGCAGTGGCTCGAAGAGCGCATGGCGCTGGCGAATTTTGATCTGGAGAGCCTTGATGGCTACGCCGAGGCGGTGGAGCACGCGGCGCGCCTGATGGTGAACGCCCCTGCAGACACGGTTATCGCCGAGACGGCCAGCGGCCCCCTGACCGCCGAGCAGATGGGCCGGCTCGACGCCTTCGACCAGCCGGCGCTCGACAAGCTGCTCTCCCCTCGTGGCAAGCTCACCTACGCGTTTTTTACCGAGTAAAAAGCCGCGCCTCGGCGGGTGCCGAGGCGCGGCGCATCGGTGACGCAAAATGAACGGCGTTACTGCCCGGACACCGGCCGGTCGGCATTCGAGCCGTCGCGCTGGCCAGTCATCGCCGCCTCCATACGGTCGAGCTGCGCCTGAAGTTTTTTGACGTCGCCGCGTAGCATCGATATCTCCGCCTCTTCGCCCTCGCCGTTATCCAGCGCCATCTGGGCGCTCTCCTTTTGCATCACATCCAGCACGATGCCGATCATCATGTTCAGAAATACGAAGGCGTTGAGGAAGATGAACGTCAGAAAGTAGATCCAGGCGTAGGGAAACTGCTCCATGGTGGGATACAGCACGGCCGTCGCCCAGCTCTCGAAGGTGGCGACCTGGAAAAGCGTGAGCATGGCCAGCGCAATGTTGCCCCAAAGCTGCTCGTCCACCGTATGAAACAGAAAGCTTCCGATCGCGGCGTAGATGTAGAAGATGATGAACATCAAAAGCGCGACGTAGCCCATTCGTGGAATCGACTTCACCAGCGCCGAGAGCAGCATTTGAAGCTCGGGAATCATCGACACCAGTCGCAGCACGCGGAAAATGCGCAGAAGCCTGGCCAGCAGCACCATCTCCGACTCATCCATCGGGATCAAACTTGCCGTGACGATCAAAAAGTCGAAGACGTTCCAGCCCTTTTTGAAGAAGTCGCGCAAGCGCGGCTCGGCGGCCATGCGAATCAGCACCTCGACCAGAAAGAACAGCGTGACCGCTACGTCCAGATAGCCCAGCCACCGCTCGAATCGGCTCACCTCGTCGTAGGTGCGCGCACCGATCACCAGTGCCGACAGCACGATGATCGAGATCACGAAGGTTTCGAAGACCTTGTTACTGCGCAGCTTCTCGAAGCGCGCCTGCCAGGTACTCAGGGAAGCACTCATCTAAACCTATACGCCTTTAAGCCAGGGAAGAAAGAGCACGCGCCGGGCGCGAGCGCTGGCATTCTACCCTAAAATACGCGTTCGATAGAGCAGACGATATTGATCCGACGTTGGAAGTTACGGCTTTTCGTGTCGCAAAAACGCAACGAAAAAGCGCCAGAATGGGGCAGAGAAGAAACAGGAGCGTAAGGCGTGCAGGCGGCGGCGTTCAGTAGCCGCTGAAATGGCCTTGAAGCGGGCAAAAAAAAGCCCCCTTGCGGGGGCGACGGGCTGCCATCATGGCATCATGCATTCATCCGTGAACGCGATATCCGTATCCAGAAGCGGCGTCCTGCCGCGAACGACTTAAAGTTATACCAGCCATGTACAGAATGCAAGAAAATGTGCAAACGAATGGCGTAAAAAACGCGTTGGCGAATGGGCGTTCGATTACTATAATCCGCCTCGATCGTTTAAATGATGCTCATCCGTTCATCTAACATCATGCTTTGGCTAAGGAAAGCCCCATGACCAGGCACCGCGACGTGATCGATACCACGCAACGAATACCTCGCAAGGATCTCGAAGTTCTCGTCAACGACCGTATAAGCATGGGCGATGTCGTGGCGATTCCCACCGGGCTTTTCCCCGTCGACCGTGCCCACGGCTGCGGCGGCTACTCCGTCGAAGTACTCGAGGTCGACGAAAGCGACTACAGATTCAGAGTCATCGGCACGCTTTAAAGCGCTCTTGTCCCCGCCGCGGTTGAATGGACGAAATTGACACCAACGTAGGCGGTCATTTTAAGTGTGCGTCTCAGACCAAAGCCGCAAGCCTTCCCGTTAGTGGTATCCTCTTTCGGTTTGTTTACGCTGAGCTGGCTTTAAAGCCCGAATTCGTTCGAAAGCGCTAAAGGCGCTCGCCACGATTACACCTGTGCTGGATGCCCCGATGACATTGCTCTGGATTGCTTTACTTCCGCTTTTGGGAGTGTTGGTGCCTCTCATGGCGGGACGGCGCTCCCGCTTGACGTGTTCGCTCGCCACCATGGTCGCGCCCGCGATCGCCCTGGGCCTGACGCTCTGGCAGATTCCTTCGCTCAACGCGGGGGAGTCGCTTCGGTTTTTCGCCGACTGGCTACCTGAGCTTGGCCTTGCGCTGGCCTTTCGCCTGGACGGCCTGTCGCTGCTGTTCAACCTCTTGATTCTCGGCATCGGGCTTTTGATTCTGCTTTACGCCCACTTCTATCTCTCCGAAGAGGAGCCGGTGGGGCGTTTTTACAGCTTTTTGATGCTGTTCATGGCTTCCATGGTCGGTATATCGCTGTCCAACAACCTGCTCTTGCTGTGGCTTTTCTGGGAACTGACGAGCCTTTCGTCGTTTCTGCTGATCGGC
The DNA here is from genome assembly GCF_031954245.1 of Halomonas sp. PAMB 3264. Lineage (NCBI taxonomy): Bacteria > Pseudomonadati > Pseudomonadota > Gammaproteobacteria > Oceanospirillales > Halomonadaceae > Halomonas > Halomonas sp. PAMB 3264. The sequence goes on along the minus strand of NZ_CP134866.1, from coordinate 1,519,475 downwards.
TTTTGGTCGCACCAGAACGACGCGCGCAAGGGCGCGCGCATGGCGCTGACCGTGACCGGCGCCGGCGGCCTTGCGCTATTGGCGGGGGTTTTGCTGTTAGGCGATATCGTCGGCAGCTTCGACATGGACCAGGTGCTGGCAAGCGGAGCGCTGATCGTCGAGGATGCACGCTACCCGGTCATGCTCACGTTGGTGCTGTTGGGCGCGTTCACGAAATCCGCCCAGTTTCCGTTTCAGTTCTGGCTACCCAACGCCATGGCCGCCCCCACGCCGGTGTCCGCGTATCTGCACTCGGCGACCATGGTCAAGGCGGGCATTTTTTTGATGGCGCGCCTGCATCCGGCACTTTCCGATAGCGCGCTTTGGCAGCTCGTGGTGCCCATCGTTGGCATGATCACGCTGCTTTACGGCGCCTGGTTCGCGTTCTTGAAGACCGACCTCAAGGGCATTCTCGCGTTTTCGACCGTGAGTCACCTGGGGCTGATCACGGTTCTGTTGGGCATAGGCACCCCCATGGCGGTGCTGGCAGCGCTTTTCCATATTCTCAACCACGCCACCTTCAAGGCGGCGCTGTTCATGATTTCCGGCATCATCGATCACGAAGCGGGCACTCGCGAACTCAAAATGCTCGGCCGGCTCAGAAAGAGCATGCCGATCACCGCCCTTCTGCTGACACTGGCCGCCGCATCCATGGCCGGGGTGCCGCTGTTCAACGGCTTTCTCTCCAAGGAGATGTTTCTCACCGAAACGCTCGAATCATCGCTGCTGGGCGGGTTGAGCTGGCTGATACCGGTGCTGGCGACCATCGCCAGCATCCTGTCGGTCGGCTACTCCGTGCGTCTGGTCATCGCGGTGTGCGTCAAAGAGCCTCGCCAGCCGTCGCCCAAGGCGCCCCACGAGCCACCGCGGATGATGCGTCTTCCGGTGGAGATTCTGGTGGGGCTGTGCTTGCTGATCGGCATTCTTCCCGCGTTCATGGCAACGGGCCTTTTATCGCTTGCAAGCCAGGCAGTACTGCAGGAGCCGTTCGATTTCTATCTTTCGATCTGGCACGGCTTCAATCTGCCACTACTGATGAGCGTGGTCGCCTTCGTCATCGGCGGCGCGCTTTACTGGCAGCACGCGCACCTGCGCCGCTTCAAGGAGTCCTTCGCGCCGGTCGATGCCACCCGCGTGTTCGAACGCGCGCTGGTGAGTCTGGGTCAGCGCTGCGAGCAGCTGATCGCCGTCTGGGATGGCCAGTCGCTGCAGCGCTACATGGGCTGGCTGCTGCTGGCGACGTTTGTCATGGGCGCCATCGGCCTTGCCCAAATGACCGAGCTGACCGGGGAGCTTGGCAATCAGCCGGTGGATGGCATCGTGGTGCTGGGCGCGGTCATGCTGATCTTCGGGGGCTTGGCCACGGCCATCACCCACCGCTACCGTCTGATCTCGCTTTTAATGCTGTCGGTGGTGGGGCTTTTCGTGGCGCTGACCTTCGCGCGCTTCTCGGCGCCGGATCTGGCCCTGACTCAGCTTTCGGTCGAGGTCGTCACGATGATTCTGCTGATGCTGGCGCTGTTTTTCCTGCCGCAAAAGACCCCGCCGGAGTCGAGCGCCAAGCGTAACTTGCGCGATATCGTACTGGCCGGCGGGCTCGGCGGCGTGGTGGCGAGTCTCAACTACGCCGTCATGACCCGCGAATCGTTTTCGATTTCGCAGTTTTTCATGGACAACAGCGTGCCCGGCGGTGGTGGCCATAACGTGGTCAACGTCATTCTGGTCGACTTCCGCGGCTTCGATACGCTGGGCGAGATTACCGTGCTGGCGCTGGCCGGGCTTGCCATCTTCAAGCTTCTGAACCGGCTACGGCTGTTCATCCCTCACAGCGACAGTGAAGGCCGGATCTGGTCGCCGGACCGTTACCCGGCGATTCTCACCTCGATCTCGCTGGCGCTTTTGCCGCTGGCGCTGCTGGTGTCGGCGTTCATCTTCCTGCGCGGGCACAACGAACCCGGCGGCGGCTTCATTGCCGGGCTGATCACCGCGGTGGCCCTGATTCTTCTTTATATGGCCCGTGGCGTGGAGTGGGCCCAAAGCCGACTGGACTTCCCTTTCCAGCCGATAGCCGTCGTAGGTGTGGCCGTGGCCACGCTGACCGGGCTTGGCAGCTGGCTCTTCGGCCATCCCTTCCTGACCTCGGCGTTTGGCTACTTTAGCCTGCCGGTGGTGGGCAAGTTCGAGCTGGCCACGGCGCTGTTGTTCGATCTCGGGGTGTATCTGGCCGTGGTCGGCGCCACGCTGATGATTCTCGCGAACCTGGGTAAGGTCACGACCGCCCACCGCCCGGTGGTGAACGCGACCAAATCCGACGACGCCGGCACGAACAAGGAGAGCCTCTGACATGGAAACGCTTTACGCTGTGACCACCGGCGTGCTCAGCGCCTGCGGTCTCTATCTCACACTCAGGGGGCGCACCTTCCCGGTAGTAGTGGGGCTAACGTTACTCTCTTATGCAGTGAATCTGTTTCTGTTTTCGATGGGCGGGCTCACCACCGACGGCGCAGCGCTGGTGCACGGTGAAGGGGTCTACGCCGACCCGCTGCCCCAGGCGCTGGTGCTGACCGCCATCGTCATCGGCTTCGCCATGACGGCCTTCGTGGTGATTCTCGCCATGCGCGCGCGAAGCGAGCTGGGTAACGACCAGGTCGACGGCAAGAAGGAAGACCGCGAATGATGCAACACCTTGTAGTTTTTCCCATCGTGGTACCGCTGGTCGCTGGTATTCTGCTGCTCTACCGCCGTGAAGGCTTGGTCCGTTTCAAGCGTGCGGTCAGCGTCGTGGCTACGCTCATGCTTTTGGCGGTGTCCATGGCGCTGGTCGGGCGCGCGTCAAGCGGCGAGATTCTCTATTACGCGCTGGGCGACTGGCAGCCGCCGTTCGGCATCGTGCTGGTGCTGGACCGCCTCTCCGCGCTGATGCTGCTGCTCACTTCCGTGCTTGCCCTGGGCGCGGTGGTGTTCGCCTGCGCCGGCGACGACGAAAAGGGCAGCAACTTTCACGGGCTTTTTCAGTGGCAGCTGTTAGGGATCAACGGCGCCTTTTTGACCGGCGATTTGTTCAACCTGTTCGTTTTCTTCGAGGTGCTGCTGCTCGCCTCCTACGCCCTGCTGCTTCACGGCGGCGGCAAGGCACGCATTCAGTCCGGCGTCTACTACGTGGTGATGAACCTGGCCGGCTCGTCGCTGTTTTTGATCGCCGCGGGCATTCTCTACGGCGCGTTGGGCACCCTGAACATGGCGGACATGGCGCTTCGCGTGGCCGAGCTTCCCGCCGACCGTCAGGGGCTGGTGACCGCCGGAGGGCTGATTCTGCTGGTGGTGTTCGGGCTCAAATCCGCGATCCTGCCGCTCTATTTCTGGCTGCCGCGGGCCTACGCCGCAGCGCCTGCGCCGGTGGCGGCGCTTTTTGCGATCATGACCAAGGTGGGCATCTACGCCATCCTGCGCGTTTATCTGTTGATCTTTGGCGACGCCGCCGGCCCTCTGGCCGCCCTCGAACAGGCCTGGGTGTGGTGGCTGGGTTTGGCCACACTGGCCGCCTCCGCCGTGGGCATTCTGTCGTCGCGCGATCTGCGTATGCTCATCGCCTATCTGGTGCTTTTGTCGGTGGGCACATTACTGGTGAGCGCCGGCATGCGAAGCGAGGTGTCCGCCTCGGCGCTGCTCTATTATCTGGTTCACACCACCCTGATCACCGGCGGGCTCTTTTTGCTCGCCGAGATGATCGGCGTGCAGCGCGGCAAGGCAGGCACGCGGCTGGTCAAGGCGCGCCCGCTGGTACAGGGCAAGGCACTGGCGCTTCTGTTCTTTATCGGCGCGATTGCCGTGGTCGGCGTGCCACCGCTTTCCGGGGCGATCGGCAAGGCGCTGGTGCTGGCCGCCGCCGACAGCACCCAGAGGCTGTGGCTCTGGCCAACGCTTTTGCTTGCAAGTCTTGCGTCGATGATCGCGCTTTCCCGGGCGGGCTCGACGCTTTTCTGGCGCAGCGCCCACGGTAACCCTTCCGGCACCAGGCTTCCGGCGCTGCAGTGGTTCGGTGTGATCTGGCTTTTGAGCGCCGCCCCCCTGCTGGTGGTGTTCGCCCACCCGGTCAGCGTCTATACCCAGGCCACCGCCGAGCAGCTCGCCAACCCCGAGCGCTTGACCGAAACGCTTCTTTCACCGTCGCGAGGCCAACTATGATTACCCCGCGTAAATGGCTGCCCACGCCGGTTCTGTCACTTCTACTGCTGATCGTGTGGCTGTTGATGGCGCGCAGCTACGCCCCGGGGCAGATACTGCTCGGAGGTACGCTGGCCATCCTCATACCTCTGGTGACCTACCGCTTCTGGGATGGCCACATGCAGATCAAGAAGCCGCGGCTTCTGGCGCGCTTTATCCTGCGCGTACTCAAGGACATCGTGATCGCCAACTTCGAGGTGGCCAAGCTTCTGATCAACCCGTGGAAGCGGCTCAACCCGCACTTCATCGAGTACCCCTTGATGCTGGAGGAGCGCTTCACCATCACGGTGCTGGCCAGCACCATCAGCCTGACGCCGGGCACGGTGTCCGCCAACCTGCGCCTGGACGGCAAGTCGCTGTTGATCCATGTGCTGGACGTGGAGGACGAGCAGGCGCTGATCGAGCAGATTCGCGAGCGCTACGAGCGCCCTCTCAAGGAGATTTACGAATGCTGAGCGTGGCCTTGTACATCACCTCGACGCTGGTGGTGATCGCCCTGATTTTGAACCTGTACCGTTTGGTGATAGGGCCGGATTTGCCGGATCGCGTGCTGGCGCTGGACACCATGTACGTCAACTCCATCGCGCTGATCGTGCTACTCGGGCTGTGGCTCGGCGGCAAGACCTACTTCGAGTCGGCGCTATTGATCGCCATGCTCGGCTTCATCAGCACCGTCGCGGTGTGCAAATACATTCTGCGGGGGGATATCATCGAATGAGTCTTCTTTCGACGTTACAAGGAGCGCGGCCATGGCCTTTCTAATCGAAGCGCTGGTGTCGCTCATGCTGGTGACCGGCGGCGTGTTCGTGTTCATTGGCTCGCTTGGCATGGCGCACCTGCGAGACTTCTACATGCGCCTGCACGGGCCGACCAAGGCCTCGACGCTGGGTATCGGGTGTATGCTGGTCGCCTCGATGGGCTACTTCTGGAGCGTGGATGGCCACATCGACATTCAGGAGATGCTGATTACGCTGTTCCTGTTCATCACCGCGCCGGTCAGCGCCCACCTGCTGGCCAAGACCGGCCTGCACCTGCGCTTGAAGCACGCCAAAAAGACCGGCGGCGTGCCTTTCGAGCTGCGCGACGAGGAAGTGGGCAAAAAGCCGGTACCGCACCCGGACAAGGGCCACGGCTAGAGCCTTTCCCTTTCACCGTTACGGAAAAGACAGGTACGAAAACGACAGATACGAAAAAGCGGCGCTCTAGGCGCCGCTTTTTTCATGAGTCGATCCACGTTTTAGCGCGAAAGCGCGTCTTCCGCGTGGCCCAGAAGGTATAAAAGCCCGTCGAGACCCACAGTCGACACCGCCAGCTGCGCCTTCGCGCGCACCAACGGTTTGGCATGATAGGCCACGCCCATGCCGGCTTTGGCGAGCATCTTCAGGTCGTTGGCGCCATCCCCTACCGCCACGGTGTGGGCAAGCGATAGCCCTTCGCGGTGGGCGATCTCCTCCAGAAGCAGCGCTTTGCGTTCGGCATCGACGATCGGCTCGCTCGTCTCGCCCGTAACCAGGCCATCGCGGATCACCAGCTCGTTGGCGTGAATCTCGTCAAAGCCCAAGCGCGTTTGCAGATGACGGGCGAAGTACGTAAAGCCGCCGGAGAGAATCGCGGTACGATAGCCCAGGCGCTTCAAGTTCTTCATCAGCCGCTCGGCGCCGTCCATGAGCGGAAGCTCCAACGCGATGCTTTCGAGCACGGTTTCGGACAGCCCCTCGAGCTTGGCCATGCGCTCGCGAAAGCTCGCCTTGAAGTCGAGCTCGCCGCGCATGGCGCGCTCGGTGACCTCGGCGACCAGCTCACCCACGCCGTGGCGCTTGGCCAGCTCATCGATCACCTCGGCCTTGATCAGGGTCGAATCCATATCGAAGCAGACGAGCTCGAACGCGCGCTCGCCGGCCTCCATCAAAACGATATCCACCGGGTGCGCTTCGCTGACCTCGAGCGCGGCGTGACGAAGCGCCTGCCACTGCGGGTCGTCCTGCGCAACCGGGGCGCTCACCACGTATTCGATGGCGTCCAGCGCCGCGCCCTCGCCGCGGCTTGCCAGGCGGGTGGCGCGCTGCTCGGTAAGGTCGAAGCGCCCCATCAGTGCGGCCACTTCCGATTCGATGGCCGGTGTCAGTACCGGCGCCAGTACGGTCAGGCGTTTTTCGCTACGTGCCATGTGGCTACTCTCCAGCCTCTAGCCGATCCACTTTCTGAAAACCGCGCGGGAGCTTGCTGCCCCGGCGCCCGCGTTCGCCGCGGTAGTATGCCAGATCGGCGCTCTTCAGGGTGAGCTTGCGCTTGCCGGCGTGGATGACGAGCTCGGCGGACTCGGCAAGCACCACCATATCGCGCACGAACTCTTCGCGCCGCGCGGCGCGGGCGCCGGGAATATCAAGGAGCTTATTGCCCTTGCCCTTGCTCATCTGTGGCAGCTGCTCCAGCGGGAACAGCAGCAGCCGCCCTTCATTGGACACCAGCGCCACCCACAGCGCCTCGCCTTCCGGCACCGCGACCGGCGGCATGACGGCGCAGCCCTTGGGCAGGCTGAGCACCGCCTTACCGGCCTTGTTCTTGCCGGTGAGATCACCAAGCGTTGCCACGAAGCCATAGCCGCCGTCGCTTGCGAGCACGTAGCGCTGGCTCGGCGGGGCGAGCATCATGCCGGCCATTTGCGCGCCGGCGGCGACGTTGGCGCGCCCGGTGATCGGCTCGCCCTGACCGCGAGCGCTTGGCAGGTTGTGGGCGGATAGCGTATAGGCGCGCCCGGTATCGTCGAGCAGCACCAGCGGCTGGTTGGTCTTACCGCGGCTTGCCAGCTGGTAGCGGTCGCCGGCCTTGAACGAGAGCCCGGCGGGGTCGATGTCGTGGCCCTTGGCGGCGCGAATCCAGCCCTTCTCGGACACCACCACGGTGATCGGGTCAGCGCCCAAAAGCTCCACCTCCGAGAGCGCTTTCGCCTCGGCTCGCTCGACCAGCGTTGATCGGCGGGCGTCGCCGTGCTCCTTGCCAGCGGCGCGAATCTCCTTTTCGATCAGCGTGGTCATTCTGGCGTCGCTACCCAGCACGCCGGTGAGCGTCTTGCGCTCTTTTTCAAGCGCGTCCTGCTCGCCGCGAATCTTCATCTCCTCGAGCTTGGCCAGGTGGCGCAGGCGAAGCTCCAGAATCGCCTCGGCCTGGCGCTCAGAAAGCGCGAACGCCTCGATCAGCGCGGCCTTGGGCTCGTCCTCCTCGCGGATGATACGAATCACTTCGTCCAGGTTCAGATACGCGGTCAAAAGCCCTTCGAGAATATGCAGGCGCTCTTCCACCTTGCCCAGACGGTGCTCGAGGCGCCGTCTCACGGTGGCGCGGCGAAAGGTCAGCCACTCGCCAAGCATGTCCGGCAGCGGCATCACCCGCGGGCGGCCATCCAAGCCGATCACGTTCATGTTCACCCGCACGTTCTTCTCGAGATCCGTGGTGGCGAACAGGTGCGCCATCAAGGATTCGACGTCGACCCGGCTCGAGCGCGGCTCGATCACCAGGCGCGTGGGTTCCTCGTGGGTCGACTCATCGCGCAGATCCGCCACCATGGGCAGTTTTTTGGCCTGCATCTGGGCGGCAATCTGCTCGAGCACCTTGGCGCCGCTGACCTGATACGGCACCGCGGTGATGACGATATTGGCCTCTTCACGCACATAACGGGCGCGCAGCTTCACCGAGCCCCGGCCGGCCTCATAAAGCTTTCGCAAATCCGCCGCCGGGGTGATGATCTCGGCGTCGGTGGGAAAATCCGGCGCGGGGATGAATTCCATCAAATCCGTCGTAGTCGCTTTCGGATTGCGCAGCAGATGGCAAGTCGCCTCGACCACTTCACTAACGTTATGCGGCGGAATGTCGGTGGCCATGCCCACGGCGATGCCGGTGCCGCCATTTAACAGCACGTGGGGCAGGCGCGCCGGGAGCACCACCGGCTCTTGCATGGTGCCATCGAAGTTCGGCGCCCACTCGACGGTGCCCTGGCCAAGCTCTGACAGCAGCACGTCGGCGAATTTCGAAAGCTTCGCCTCGGTGTAGCGCATCGCGGCGAAGGATTTGGGGTCATCGGGGCTACCCCAGTTACCCTGGCCGTCCACCAGCGGGTAGCGGTAGCTGAACGACTGCGCCATGAGCACCATGGCTTCGTAACAGGCGCTGTCGCCGTGGGGGTGGAACTTGCCCAGTACGTCGCCGACGGTGCGCGCGGACTTCTTGTACTTGGCATTGGCGTTGAGAGATAGCTCGCGCATGGCATAGATGATGCGCCGCTGCACGGGCTTCATGCCGTCGCCGATGTTGGGCAGCGCGCGGTCAAGAATGACGTACATCGAGTAGTCGAGGTACGCCTTTTCGGTGTAGTCGCGAAGGGAGAGGCGCTCGACGTCGCCTTCCGCTACCTGAATATCCATGGTCATCGGGGGTTATACCTCAATGTCTGCGAGGTTGCCGTAATCTTCCAGCCACTTCTTGCGGTCGCCGGCGCGTTTCTTGGCCAGCAGCATGTCCATCATTTCCATGGTGCCGTCGCCATCATTCAAAGTGAGCTGCACTAGCCGGCGCGTCTCCACCGCCATGGTGGTTTCCCTGAGCTGCAAGGGGCTCATTTCACCCAGGCCCTTGAAGCGCTGAACGTTGGGGGTGCCGCGCTTTTTGGCGAGGCTTTTGAGAATGGCCGCCTTTTCGCTCTCGTCCAGGGCGTAGTGTACCTCCTTGCCCAAGTCGATACGGTAAAGCGGCGGCATGGCAACGAAGACGTGACCGGCGTCCACCAGGGACGGGAAGTGCCGAACGAACAGCGCGCACAGGAGCGTGGCGATATGCAGGCCGTCGGAGTCGGCGTCGGCGAGAATGCAGATCTTGTGGTAGCGCAGCTTCTCGAGATCGGCGCTGCCCGGGTCGGCGCCGATCGCGACCGCAATGTCGTGCACCTCCTGGGAGCCGTAGATGTCGTGGGTTTCGACCTCCCAGGTGTTCAGGATCTTGCCGCGCAGCGGTAGGATCGCCTGGGTTTCGCGGTTGCGCGCCTGTTTGGCGCTGCCGCCGGCGGAGTCACCCTCGACCAGAAACAGCTCGCTTTGAGAGGGGTCCTGGCCGGAGCAGTCGGCGAGCTTGCCGGGCAGCGCCGGGCCCGAGGTGACCTTCTTGCGCGCGACCTTCTTGGCCTTTTTCTGGCGGCTTTGCGCCGCGCTGATGACGAGTTCCGCGAGCTGCTCGGCCTGGTCGACGTGGTGGTTGAGCCACAGTGAGAAGGCGTCCTTGAGCACGTTGGAGACGAAGGCTGCGATGGTGCGCGAGGAGAGCCGCTCCTTGGTCTGCCCGGCGAACTGCGGGTCGAGCATCTTGACTGACAGCACGAACGAGGCGCGCTCCCAGAGATCGTCGGCGGTGAGCTTGATGCCGCGAGGCAAGAGGCTTCGGTACTCGCAGAACTCGCGCAGCGCGTCCAGCAGCCCGGAACGAAAGCCGTTGACGTGGGTGCCACCCTGGGGCGTGGGAATCAGGTTGACGTAGCTTTCCAGCAGCGCCTCGCCGCCTTCCGGCAGCCACTGGATCGCCCAGTCGACGCCGTGTTCGTCGTCGCTGAAGTGGCCGACGAAGGGCTCGGACGGCAGCACGTCATAGCCGTCGGTGGCCTGGGCAAGATAATCACGCAGCCCGTCGGCGTAGGCCCACTCGGTTTTGGTACCGTCGGGCTCGACCAGCGTCACTGCAAGCCCCGGGCAGAGCACCGCCTTGGCACGTAAAAGATGTTTCAAGCGGCCAAGCGCGAGCTTGGGGCTATCGAAATAGCTCTCGTCGGGCCAGAAGCGCACGAGCGTGCCGGTAGCGCGCTTGGCGGCCTTGCCGATCTCATGAAGCTCTTCGGCCTTTTCGCCGTGTTCGAAAGCGATGGCGTGGCGGGCGCCGTCGCGGGTGACCTCGACCTCCAAACGGCGCGATAGCGCGTTGACCACCGACACCCCAACGCCGTGCAAACCGCCGGAAAAGCGGTAGCTCGACGCCGAGAATTTGCCGCCGGCGTGGAGCTTGGTGAGGATCAGCTCGACCCCGGAGACGCCGTGCTCCGGGTGGATGTCGATGGGCATACCGCGGCCGTTATCCTTGACCTCGATGGCGCCGTCGCCTGAAAGCACCACTTCGATGGCCGTGGCGTGACCCGCCAGCGCCTCGTCGACGCTATTGTCGATGACTTCCTGGGCCAGGTGGTTGGGTCGCGAGGTATCGGTGTACATACCGGGGCGCTTGCGTACCGGCTCGAGTCCGGAGAGAACCTCGATCGAACTCGCGCCGTACTGGGAGCCGTCAAACTGGGTCATGGTGCATCAATTCCTGGAAAACGGTACTTGGGCCGCGCAAGGGTGAACGGCGCGGCGAAAAAGGCACAGGATAGCGCAAATGCAAACTACTGTATATCCAGCCATGAGTGACCGACACCTCGCCGGCCACGTTCGCGATAAAATGGATCAGGGTTCGCTCTGCTCGGCGGCCCAGAACGCGCGAATCAACCCCTGGCTCGAGGCGTCCAGACGGCTCACGTCCCCCTTGCCTTCCATCAGCGCGCGGGTCTCCTTGGCGATCTCCTTGCCAAGCTCCACCCCCCACTGATCGAACGGGTTGATGTCCCAGATCACTGCCTGCACGAACACCTTGTGCTCGTATAGCGCGATCAGCGCACCGAGGGTATGCGGAGTGAGCTCGTCCATCAGCACCGTGGTCGAAGGCTGGTTACCGCGATAGCGCTTGTGTGCCGGCGGCGCGCCCTCTTCGTCGACGGCGTCATCGCCAAGCATAAGCACCCGCGACTGGGCAAAGCAGTTAGCCAGCGACAGCCGGTGCTGCGCCTTGAGATGGCGCTGGGTGTCCGGGTCCTCGACATCGTCGTAGCGTTTGAGCGGGGCGATAAAGTCGCACACCACCGGCTGAGTGCCCTGATGGAGAAGCTGATAAAACGCGTGCTGAGCGTTAGGTCCGAGCTGCCCCCAAAGCACCGGGCAGGTCGAGTAGTTCACGCGCTCGCCCCGCCCGGTGACCGACTTGCCGTTGGACTCCATTTCGAGCTGCTCGAGATACGCGGCGAAGTACTCAAGGCGCCCGTCGTAGGGCAGAATCGAGTGGGCGCGAATGTCGAGAAAATTGACGTTCCAGATGCCGGCCAGACCCAGCAGCACCGGCAGGTTCTGCTCGAGCGGCGCCTGGCGAAAGTGGTTGTCCATCGCATGCGCCCCGGCCAGCAGCGCGCGAAAGTGCTTCATGCCGACGATCAGCGCGATCGGCAGGCCAATGGTGCCCCAAAGGGAATAGCGCCCACCCACCCACTCCCAGAACATCAGCTGATGATCCGGGGCGATCCCCCACTCGCACATCTTCTCCGGGCTCGCCGACACGCCGATGAAGTGCTGGCGAACGATGAGCTTTGCGCTCACCGGTTTGGCACCGGCCATATCATCGTGCTCGGAGAGCCGCCCTAGTAGCCAATCCTTCGCCGTATTGGCGTTGGAAAGCGTATCGATGGTGGTGAACGATTTCGACGACAGAATGAACAGCGTGGTTTCCGGATTGAAGCGCGCCAGGTAGTCGGCCAGCTGCGAGCCGTCCATGGTGGAGGCGAAGTGCACGTCCATCGGATGGATGTCCGCGGGCCGGTAATCCGCCAGCGCGTGGGTGACCATCAAGGGGCCGAGATCCGAGCCGCCCACGCCCAGGTTCACCACGTGGCGAATCGGCTTGCCGGTTGCCCCGCGCCACTGGCCGGCGTGCAGACGCTCTACCAGTCGCTCCATCTGATTCAGGCTTTCATGAACACAGGCCACGACGTCTTCGCCCTCGACGTCGAGCGTGGCCTCCACCGGCAGGCGCAGCGCGGTATGAAGCGCCGGGCGATTTTCGCTGATGTTGACCCGCTTGCCGCTCAACAGCGCCTCGATGGCACCGGGTACGCCCGCCTCCTCGGCCAACGCCAGCAGGTGCACCAGCGTATCGTCGTCAAAGCGCTGTTTCGAGAGATCGAGCGTGAGCCCGTGCACCTCGTGGCTAAACGTCTCGAAGCGGTCCGGGTCGCCGAAAAGGTCCTTCAGGTGCATCGTTTTCAGCGTTTGCGCGTGCTGCTGGAGCGTTTGCCAGGCGGGCAGCGTATCGGGTGTGTCGTGTTGTGCCAAAGCCGTTTCCCTCTTTTTGGCGGGTATCCGAAAGCCCAGGACTGTCGCCTCAAAGCGCGGGGGCGTAAACTACGCCCCTTCCACTTTTGATCCTGGCTTGCCCATGAGTACCGCATCTTACCGTGACGCCATCTTTTCGACACCCCTTGACCGCGTGGCGCGCTTCTCTTTCGACGAACAGGTAGTGGCCTGTTTTCCCGACATGATTCGCCGGTCAGTGCCGGGGTACGGCCAGATTCTGGGAATGATGGGCGTGATTGCAAAGCGCCACCTGCGTCACGGCGCCCACGTATATGATCTGGGCTGCTCGCTGGGCGCCTCGGGCCTGGCGCTCGCCGGCGCCCTGCCCGCCGATGCGTTTCGCTATACCGGCGTCGACGTATCGCCGGCGATGGTGGAACAAGCGCGCCAAACACTCACTACCGAATGCCCCGAGCACGCCATGTCGGTGATTGAAGCGGATATTCGAACCCTCGAGTATACAGGCTCAGGCATGATCATCCTGAACTTCACGCTGCAGTTTCTGCCGCCCAGGGATCGCGACGCGCTGCTGGCGCGCCTCTATTCGGCGCTCGAACCCGGCGGCGTGCTCATACTGTCCGAAAAAACCGTGGACCCGGACGAGCGCGACAACGCCTGGCGGGTCGAGCGCTATCATGACTTCAAGCGCGCCAACGGCTACTCGGATCTGGAAATCAGTCAAAAGCGCACCGCACTCGAAAACGTGCTGATTCCCGACAGCCTCGACGGCCTGCACGAGCGGCTGAGCGGTGCCGGCTTTCCCCGCGCGATGACCTGGTTTCAGTACCTGAACTTCGCCTCCTTGATCGCGTTCAAGGAGAGCTAACGTGGCGACCCAGCTACCCGACGACCATCAGGCGCTCTACCGTGCGTTTCTCGATCAGGCCGCACACAACGACGCCCTGCTTGCCTGGCTTGCGCGCCTGCCCGAGCAGCTCAACCAGGGCCTGGATAAAAAACGCCACGGCGACCTCTCCGCTTGGGAAAAAGCGGCGAGAAAGCTGCCGACTCTGCCCCAGTCACGAACGGTCGAGCTTGAAAGTGACACCGTTCGCGTGGACGTCGCACTCGATGAGAGCCAGCGCCGCCAGTGTTTTAACCTGCTCAAAAAACTCGCGCCCTGGCGCAAGGGTCCATTCAACCTGAGCGGCATCGAGATCGATACCGAGTGGCGCTCGGACTGGAAGTGGCAGCGCGTGGCGCCGCACCTGTCCGATTTGAAATATCGCAAGGTACTCGATGTGGGCGGCGGCAGCGGCTACCACGCCTGGCGCATGGCCGGCGCGGGGGCGGCGTTTGTGCTGGTGATCGACCCGTCACCGCGGTTTTACTGGCAGTTTCAGGCGGTGCGCCACTTCGTTGGCGACGCCGATGGCAACCGCACCCACTTTCTACCGGTGGGCATCGAGGACGTGCCGGAGAACCTGGGGTTTTTCGACACCGTGTTTTCCATGGGCGTGCTGTATCACCGCGCCTCGCCTTTCGAGCACTTTAATCAGCTAAAAGCCGCGCTGGCACCCGGCGGCGAGCTGGTGCTGGAAACGCTGGTGGTCGAAGGCGACGAGCAGACGGTGTTCGTCCCCGGCGAGCGCTACGCGGCAATGCCCAACGTCTATTTTCTGCCCTCCTCGAAAGCGCTTTGCCACTGGCTGGAACGCTGCGGGTTCACCAATGTGCGCGTGGTCGATGAAGCCCCAACGACGCTCGATGAGCAGCGCTCCACCGAGTGGATGACCTATCAGTCGCTTGCGGATTTTCTCGACCCCGAGGACAGGTCGCGCACCATCGAAGGCTACCCGGCGCCGCGCCGCGCGGTGGTGATAGCGAACAAACCGGGTTAACGCTCAGCGGCGCAGAATCATTAGCCAACGGCCCAGATTTAGGATGCTGGCAAGCGAAGCCGCCACGTAGGTGAACGCGCAGGCAGTGAGCACGTGGCGGGCGCCGGTCATGTCAGAAGGCGGTACGTACTCTTTTAAAAGCGGCAGTGCCCGGTTGAAGCTGGCATCGAACTCCACCGGTAGCGTGACCAGATGAACCACCGCAGCGGTACCAAAGCTGATCACCGCCACGGCGATCACCGCGGCCAGCCCGCCAGGTAGGCGGGTGAGAAGGAACAGAAACGGCGCGGCCATCATCAAAAGCGCGCCGAGTTTCTCGGCTTTTTGCGCCACGCCCACCATGCGGCTTCGGGCAATCAGCGGCGCGTAGCCTTCAGCGTGCTGGAGAGCGTGTCCCACTTCGTGCGCGGCCACCGTTACGGCGGTGAGCGAGCGGCCGTTGAAGTGATCCGGCGAGAGTCGCACCACGCGGTCGATCGGATCGTAGTGGTCGCCCTGCTCGCTCACTTCCACACCGACATTTTTCAAATCGAAGCGGCGCAGCAAGTGACTTGCCAGCTCGGCCCCGGTGCCGGGGTAGTCGTCACGCCCTTTGGTGTGGCGCTTCAATACCCACTGCGCCCAGAGATTGGGCAGAAGAAAAATAGCCAGCGCCAGCGCGATCAGCAGTACGATCATGGTCAAGTGTCCAGGGCAGTCGCCGGATGACTGACCGTTGTACCACGACCGCACCTTGCGTGCACTGGCGGGGTGACTGATGAGGGTTAGAGACTCGCTTCTTGCGCCTCTTCCTGGCGATGCTCTCGCACGTCGCGCTTGACCGCTTCGAGCCCGCGGGCAGAAATGCGGCCCTGCTCGTAAGCGTGTTCGGCCATCAGCACGCTATCGGCGGCGAGAATCAGGTCGCAGTCGCTGCCCTTGAGCTCGTCGCGCAAACGCTGAATGGCCTCCTGACGCTTGGGGTCCTTGTCCACCCGACGAATATAGACCGCCTTGATGCGCCCGGGATAAGCCTTGACCACCTCGGTGTAGACCTCCGGGTCGTGCTGGCCGCTGTCGCCGATCAGCACACAGGGCATGTCGTCGTAGAGTGTCAGCATCCGGTCGATCAAGTCGCGCTTGTGATCCTCGGCCTTGCGCGGCCAGGGTTTGCGCCAGGAGATACCCCACTCACGCAAAAAAAGAATCGGCCCGACCGGAATGCGGTTGAGCTGGAAAAAGGTTTCGAGCATTTCGTAAATCGCCCAGGGCCCGCGGGAAACGTACAGGATGGGCCGCTCGGCCTTGTCGTTTTTGCCGCGGTAAAGCGACTGATAAAGCGAGGCGACGCCTGGAAACGCGGTACGACGATGGGGTTTGCGCACGAACAGCCGATAGAGCATTTTCAGCTTTTCCGCCACGCCAGTGAACATGACGGTATCGTCGATATCGCTGATCACCAACAGATCCGCCTCCGGCGGCGGCACGTACACCTCCGCGTTGGTACGCATGGGCGGGTGCCCGTCGGCGCGCACGAGAATATCGGCGCGATGCCAGGACACATCGATGGGTAAATCGCGCTCGATGGGAATATGGGCGTCGAAGTAGCCGTCACGGTCGGTAATCAGCGACAATTTGTTTTCACCGATACGAATTTCGACCTGCGCCTCCTTGAAGCCGCGGCGAAAGATGCGTCGAGCCACGTCCGCGGTATCACGTAAAATGCCGCGCCGGGGAATGGCGCGGCCGAGTGCCGCCTGTCGAAAGACGCGGCCCATGACGAAAACTTCCTTTTGCGACCCGTAGCCGCGGTAGGGATGCACCACCATCCCTCCGCGGCCGCTGTCACGCTTCATGGGCTTGGCGACAACGTGGACAAGCCGCTTAACGAAGCTTGCCCACGGGCTATACCATGGCATCAGGCGTGCTGACCCGAGTGCTTGCCTTCCTGAATTTCTTCAAGAAGCTTGGAGCAGAAAGCATCGAGGTCTTTCGGCGTACGGCTGGTGACAAGCGCTTCGTCGCAGACCACGGCTTCGTCGACCCAGTTCACGCCGGCGTTTTTCAGATCCTGCGCGATGCTGTGTACCGAGGTCATCTTGCGACCGTCGACCACGCCTGCGTTGATCAGAATCCAGGGCGCGTGGCAGATTGCGCCGACCGGTTTACCGGCCTGGAAGAACGCCTTGACGAAGCTCAGCGCATCGTCGTTGGTGCGAAGCTCATCCGGGTTGAACAGACCGCCCGGCAGCATTAGCGCATGGTAGTCGGACTCGGATACGTCTGATAACGCCTTGTCGGCGTCGTAGGTATCGCCCCACTCGGTTTCGGCCCAGGCACGAATACCCTTTCCATCGGGCGTCACGATGTGAACCTCGACGCCATTTTTTTGCAGCGACGCGCGCGGCACGCTGAGCTCGGACTCTTCAAAACCGTCCGCGGCCAGAATCGCAACGCGTTTACCATTCAGTGCTTGACTCATCGTGCTATCCTTTTCGTGATGAACATGTGCTTTAAACATACGTTGCTTCATCTCCTACAACGCCTAACAAGTGTGGCTCATCCTGTACAATCGTCAAGCAGTCAAACCACTTAAACCCCCGCTACCATCTCGTTATAAGTTGTACAAAAAAGCCGGCCCCGTCCGAAAACGGGGCCGGCTCGAGCGCCTGAAACGAGCGCAGGCTTGCTTTAGAACAGCTTGCTGATGTCGCGGGCGTCCCAGTGCGGGAAATGCTTACGCACCAGCGCGTTCAAATCGCGCTCGAAGGCAGCCCAGTCGGTGCCCTGCTCCTGCTCGCCTTGAGCGGCGACGCCGCGAATCATGCCGGCCCCCACGGTGACGTTGGTCAGCCGGTCGATGATGATGAAGCTCCCCGTCCCCGGGCTTGAGCGGTAGTCGTCCAGCGGGATGCTTGCGGTAAGTTCGACCTCGCAGCGGGCGATCGCGTTGAGCTCGAGCTGCTCGGCCGGATACTGCGCCAGCGTGTTCACATCGACCTGGTAATCGATGGCGCGCACCTGCCCCGAGAGATCGCGGGTGGCGAGCTTGAAGTCATAAAGCTTGCCCGGCATGAGCGCGTCTTCGTGCATCCACACGATGTCCGCCTTGAAGGCGTTGGAAAGCGCGATATCGGCGTGCGCATCGACCAGCCAGTCGCCGCGGGAGATATCGATCTCGTCATCGAGCGTCACGGTGATCGCCTGGCCCGGGTAGGCGGCGCTCAGGTCGCCATCGAAGGTGACGATGCGCTCGACCGTCGAGGTCTTGCCCGAGGGCAGCACCTTCACGCGGTGGCCCGGGCGCAGAATGCCCGCGGCGAGCGTGCCACAATAGCCGCGAAAATCGAGATTCGGCCGATTGACGTACTGCACCGGCAGGCGCAGATCAGTGAGGTTCTGGTCCTGGGTCAGCTCGACGCTTTCAAGAAGCTCGATCAGCGTGCGGGATTCATAGCCGGGGCCGAAGTACCAGGGCGTACGCTCGCTTTTATTGACCACGTTGTCGCCGGTCAACGCCGACAGCGGCACGAAACGAATGTCCGGCGCGTTCAGATTGGTGGCGAACTGCTGGTACTCGCGCTTGATCTCGTTGAAGCGCGCCTCTGAAAACTCGACCAGATCCATCTTGTTGACCGCGATCACCAAATGCTGAATACCGAGCAGGTCGGCGATGAAGCTGTGGCGTTTGGTCTGGGTCTGCACGCCATAGCGGGCGTCGATCAAAATCACCGCCAGGCTCGCCGTGGAGGCGCCGGTGGCCATGTTGCGGGTGTACTGCTCATGACCCGGCGTGTCGGCGATGATGAACTTGCGCTTGTCGGTGGAGAAAAAGCGGTACGCGACGTCGATGGTAATGCCCTGCTCGCGCTCGGACTGCAGCCCGTCGACCAGAAGCGCCAAATCAACCGTGTCCCCGGTGGTGCCGCTGGTTTTGGACGCTTGGGTGATCGCGGCGAGCTGGTCCTCGAAAATCATCTTCGAGTCGTGAAGCATTCGCCCGATCAGCGTGGACTTGCCGTCATCGACGCTGCCGCAGGTGATGAAGCGCAAAAGATCCTTGTTTTCGTGCTCCTGCAGGTACTGCTCGATGTTGTCGGCGATCAAATTCGACTGGTGTGCCATGTTAGAAGTACCCCTCGCGCTTTTTCTTCTCCATCGACCCGACCTGGTCGCGGTCGATGGCACGCCCACTACGCTCACTGGTGCGCGTCAGCAGCATCTCCTGGATGATCTCGGGGAGCGTGGCCGCCGTAGACTCGACAGCCCCCGTAAGCGGGTAACAGCCAAGCGTTCTGAAACGCACGGATTTTTGCTCCGGGACCTCACCGGGCGCCAGCGGCAGGCGCTCGTCATCGACCATTACCTGCATGCCGTCGCGCTCGACGATCGGGCGCGGGGCGGAGTAGTAAAGCGGCACGATCGGGATCGACTCCAGATAGATGTACTGCCAGATATCGAGTTCGGTCCAGTTGGAGAGCGGAAATACGCGAATCGACTCGCCCTTGTTGACCTTGGCGTTATAAGTGTTCCAAAGCTCCGGGCGCTGGCTCTTGGGATCCCAGCGGTGGTACTTGTCGCGAAAGGAGTAAACTCGCTCTTTTGCGCGCGACGCTTCTTCATCGCGGCGCGCCCCGCCGAAGGCGGCATCGAAGCCGTACTTGTCCAGCGCCTGCTTGAGCGCTTGGGTCTTCATGATATCGGTGTACTTGGCGCTGCCGTGATCGAAGGGATTGATGTTCGCCGCGCGCCCCTCTTCGTTGGTGTGCACCAGAAGCTCCATGCCCGCTTCACTCGCCATGCGGTTGCGAAACTCGATCATCTCGCGAAACTTCCAGGTAGTATCGACGTGCAAAAGCGGGAACGGCGGCGGCCCCGGGTAGAAGGCCTTGCGCGCCAGGTGCAGCATGACCGAGGAGTCCTTGCCGATGGAGTACATCATCACCGGATTGCTGAACTCGGCGGCGACTTCACGGATGATATGAATCGATTCGGCTTCGAGCTGTTTGAGGTGCGTCTGGCGCGCACCGTCGATCGCCACGGTGGGCTCGCGCCGTTCATCGACCGGCGCAGCGGTAATCTGGGTCATTGCCTACTCCCTCTCAAAGCACCGGGGTGCTGACTAACGGTGCCTGCAAACGGTGTTTGCCTGATGATCGTCACTGCAAGTAGGGTAACGCCGAAAAGTAATAACCTGAAAGAATTAATAACTATCTTTTTATTCTTTAAAAAACTATAGAAGTTCTTCTATAAGAACCAGAGCGCACGCAATGAGGAGCGCGAAAAAGGCGATCTACATGCCGACCCGCTCGATCCAGGTCTGCCACTCGCCGCCGCTGCGAAGCTCCACTACCCGATACCCGGGTCTTGAGGCTTGATCGACGGCGAACTCGAGGGCGCCGGGCATGAACTGATCCGCCAGCGCCGGGCAGCCATATACCGACACCTCATGATCGCCGAGAGCAAGCGTCTGCGCGAAGGCCTGGTGAGCATGGCCAAACAGCACGACGCAAGCCAGGGGAAAGCGCTCGAGCACCTGCCAAAAGGCGTCGCGATCGAGCAGGCCAATAGCGTCCATCCACGCGGCGCCCACGTCGACCGGCGGGTGGTGCAGGCCAACGACGGTAGGCTGCTCGCTCGATTCGAGCCGCTCGACGAGCGCTTCGAGCTGCTCAGCGCCCAACTCCCCGTGCGGTTTGCCCTCGACTCGGGTATCGAGCAGGAGCAGGCGCCACTCGCCGAGATCGACTTCGCTCAAAAGCGGGTGGCACTCGGCCATGAACTCGACTTGATCGTGGTTGCCGGGAATCCAGAACCAAGGGCACGGCAGGCGCGCCAGTGCCTGACAGGCGTGCTGATAGGAGACCAGGGTTTCGTCCTGGCTAACGTCGCCACTCAGCAGCACCACGTCCGGGCGCTCCTGGATGACCGCCTCCAGCACGCGCTCGAACTGACGCCAGGGGACGCCGGTGCGCGAGCGCGCGTGTTTATCGGCGTAGAGGTGGGCGTCGGTGATCTGAATCAGGCGCATCAAGGATACTCGGGAATATCGTAGGCGTGACCGTGGGTCAACCCATGAGCCAGCCACTCGCCCAGAAAGCGATTGAGCTGCAGCTTTTCATCGGGCTGGTGCATTTTGGCGTTGGGATAGCGGTAGCGGCCATTGAAGTGGCGCTGGCGCTGAAAGTCGGTCACCTCTGCCATGCGCACATCGTGATACAGGTGCACGCGCATTTTGGGTCCTTCCAGCACGCCGTCCAGCGGCCCACTTTGGGTGACCTCGACCATGGTGGTGTAGGGCGCCTGCTCCAGCACGGCCAGGTGAAGCGCGCCAAGCTCCCGCCCTTTGCTGTGTAGGGTGATATCGCGCTGCTGACCGGCGTCCATATCGCTCACCAGCCGCAGCAGGCGCGCGTAGTTGGCGCTGCACTCCCCTTGCAGGGATTTCAGGTCGGTGACGTAGGCGGCTCTAGCCATCTTCGCTCCTTTCGAATGGGGAAACAGGGGCCCTGGCGGTGGCGCGCAGTGAGGCGCGCTGGCCGTTCAACCAGTGAAGCCCGATCAAGCACATGGCGTTATCGAGGCGCCCCTGCTCCAAAAGCGCAAAGGCATCGGTAAAGCTGACCACGTGAACGCGAATATCCTCGTGCTCTTCATCGAGGCCATGAATACCGCCCATGCCGGCGGTGTCGACCAGCCCGCAAAAAAGCGTTACCCGCTCGTTGCAGGCACCGGGGCTCGGGTAGTAGGTGTGAAGTTTGGTCAGCGCGCCCACTTTGCAACCCGCCTCCTCCCGGGATTCACGCCGGGCCACGTCCTCGAGGGATTCGTTCTCCTCGACCAGCCCCGCCACCAGTTCGAGCTTCCAGGGCGAGCGCGGGTCATCGATGGCGCCGGCGCGAAACTGCTCGACCAGCACCAGCGCATCGCGATGCGGGTCATAAAGCAGCACGCCCACCGCGTCGAAACGGCTATGAATCTCGCGGCGCATGGAGCTGCTGTAGCCGCCCTCGAAAAGACGGTGGCGTAGCGTCAGCGCCTCGAGCCGGAAAAAGCCCTGATAGAGCGTTTCCCGCGTCTCGAGCTCGACATCGGCACGCGTGAGTTCGGGGGCCGCAAGCTTGCTCGCCTGCGGCGACGTAAGGCTGGACGCCATAAGGCACTCCCGGTTGGCACAATCGCTCTATTATCAATGCTCGGTGCCGGGAATGCCAATTTGAGCGCTTGAGCGCGGGCTTAGAGCGCCTGAAGAAAGGCCTGGGCTTCGCGGCGCAGCGCCTCGTCTGACAGCTGACGGTTTTCACGCGCAGTGCCCTCGACGGCGCGGGTGGCGTACTCGCGGGCGCCCTGGATATCGCCCTCCTCCTTCAGAAACGCTGCGTAGTAGAAATTGACGTCGATCCCGTTCGGGCGGATCTCGAGCGCGCGCTGAAACATGCGCTCGGCGGTATCGCTGTTGCCGAAACCGAGCGGTCTGCCCGGTGCGCGGTCATAGAGCGCGCCCAGCGTCACGTAGGCCGAGGCGTTGCTGCCCTGCGGGTCGAGCTCGATGGCGCGCTCGAGCACGGCACGCGCCTCTTTCGCGCTGGCCAGCGCCCCCAGCCCGCCGCGCTCGCGCGCGTAAGACGCTAAAATGATGCCCTGCCACACCAGCACGTCCGCCTCGTTTGGGTTTTGACTTGCAAGCGCTTCGGCCTCATCACTCAGCGCCTCAAGCGTCCCCTGACGCTGATTGGCCGGAAGCTCCGTCACCGTATGTTCCCAGCGGTTTTTGAGCGAAAAGAGTTCGTCCTGGTAGGCGCTAGCGGCGAGCGGCGAAAGCGCGAGCGCCCCGCCGAGGGTCACTGCCAACAGCCAGCGAGAAGTGTACGTGCGCATGAAAAGCTCCTTGGTTGTTTTTGTGAATGTTTTTATTGCCCGATCGAGGCAGCCATCGGGCGGCCCAACGGGGGCCCTGCCAAATAATGTAACGAACGTTTGAATGACTCGCCAGCGCTTTGCCCAGAATAATGCCATTGGGCGCGCCGGCGCTTTCGATTAAGCTTGGGCACTCGAACGCAAGGAGTGACACCGCATGAAAGGCCGCAATATGACACGCTGGCGTGACCCGGCCAAGGACCCGCGCCAGGAGCCCAAGAGCAACCTGATCACCGCCCAGGGTGCCGAGCGGCTGCGCGGCATTCTCGACCACCTTTCACGGGTAAAGCGCCCGGCGCTTTCGACCAAAGTGGGCGAAGCCGCCGCGCTTGGCGACCGCTCGGAGAACGCCGACTACACCTACAACAAGAAAGAGCTCAACCGGGTGATCGCGCGCATCCGCTACCTGACCAAGCGGCTCGACGAGCTGCAGGTGGTCGACCGCCTGCCGGCGGATACCGACAAGATCTTTTTCGGCGCGTTCGTAAGCCTCGAGGACGACGACGGCGAAGCGCTCGACATTCGTATCGTCGGCCACGATGAGATCGACACCGACAAGCGCTGGATCAGCGTCGACGCGCCCATGGCGAAAGCGCTGCTGGGTAAGGAAGTGGACGACGAGATCACCGTACAAACGCCGACCGGCGAGGCCTTCTATACCGTGACTGACGTTCGCTACGCCAACCCCTGACCGCACAACGCGATCCGCACCGCCGCCAGTTCATGAACATTCAATGAAACACTTGCCAACGAATAATATGTCCATAATACTAGACATATGGAAATAAACGATGCCACCTTAAGTTTTAGCGCGCTCGCCCAGCCCACTCGCCTGGAGGCTTTACGCCTGCTGCTACGCCACGAGCCCGAGGGGCTGGCGGCGGGAGAACTGGCCCGGCGGCTGAACGTGCCTCACAACACGCTATCGGCCCACCTCGCGGTACTTGGTCGAGCAGGCTGGGTAAGTTCGCACCGCGAGAGCCGCTCGATCATCTATCACGCAAGCCCCGGGCACATGCAACAGGTCATCGCCTATTTGATCAGCGACTGTTGTAACGGCGACCCCGCGCTCTGCGCGCCGCTGATCGACACGCTTTCCCCTTGCCACTCATCCTCCCCGCAGGAGCCTTCCTCATGACCCCATTGATCTATCACAACCCACGCTGCGGCACCTCGCGCAATACGCTGGCCATCCTGCGCGCCTCGGGTGAAGAGCCGGAGGTGATCGAGTACCTGGAGACCCCGCCGAGCCGGGAGCGGCTGATCGAATTGATCAAACTGATGAAAATTACGCCGCGGGCGCTGCTGCGCCAGAAGGAAGCGCCCTATCGCGAGCTCGGCCTTGAAGACCCCACCGTGGATGACCAGGCCATTATCGATGCCATGCTCGATCACCCGATTCTGATCAACCGCCCAATCGTTGTGACCGACAAGGGCGCGCGGCTTTGCCGGCCCTCGGAGCAGGTGTTCGAGCTGCTGGACAACCCAGTGGCGTCATTCACCAAGGAGGATGGCGAACGCGTGGCGCCCGCCTCCCAGGCGAATAACTGACACCATGCTGGCACTGTCGATTTTCATCGCTACCCTAGTGCTGGTGATCTGGCAGCCCAGGGGGCTTGGCATTGGCTGGAGCGCGCTGGGCGGCGCACTGGTCGCGCTCGTCACTGGGGTCGTTGCGCTGGCGGACGTGGCGGTGGTGTGGCATATCGTTTGGGACGCCACCTTCACCTTCGTGGCGCTGATCGTCATTTCGCTGATTCTGGATGAAGCGGGCTTCTTCGCCTGGGCGGCGCTGCACGTGGCACGCTGGGGCGGCGGCCGCGGGCATCTGCTGTTTCCGCTGGTCGTTTTGCTGGGCGCAGTGATCGCCGCCTTTTTTGCCAACGACGGCGCTGCGCTTCTGCTCACGCCGATCGTGCTCGCCATTCTGCTGCGCCTGGAGTTCACGCCGCCAGCGGCGCTGGCCTTCATCATCGCCACCGGGTTCGTTGCAGATACCACGAGCCTCCCGCTGGTGATTTCCAACCTGGTCAATATCGTCACCGCCAACTACTTTGGCATCGGTTTCGACCGCTATGCCCAGGTCATGGTGCCGGTCAACCTGGTATCGCTTGCCGCTACGCTCGGCGTGCTCTGGCTCGCGTTCGGGCGTCGCATCCCCGCCCGCTATCCGATTGAAAAGCTCGAAGCGCCGCGTTCGGCGATAAAGGACCCGCTGGTATTTCGCGCCGCCTTTCCGCTTCTGGCGCTGCTGATGGTGGCTTATTTCGTGACCGCTCCGCTGGGCGTTCCCATCGCGCTGGTCACCGGCGCCGCCGCGCTTTCGCTGATGGCACTCGCCGGGCGGTGGTGGCGCGGCGGTCGCGAAAGCAAAGTGTCAGTCTCTCAAGCGCTACACGGCGCGCCCTGGCAGATCGTGCTGTTCTCGCTGGGCATGTACCTGGTGGTGTATGGGCTGGGCAACGCCGGGCTCACCGACTACGCGGCGCGGGCGCTTGAGTGGCTTGCGGGCCAGGGGAGCGTGGTTGCCACCGTCGGCACCGGCTTTCTCGTTGCGGCGGTCGCCTCGATCATGAACAACATGCCGTCGACGCTGGTGGCGGCGCTGGCCATCGACCAAGCCCAGCTTCCAGAGCTGACCCGGGAGCTGATGATCTACGCCAGCGTCATCGGCAACGACCTGGGGCCGAAATTCACGCCCATCGGCAGTCTGGCCACACTTCTCTGGCTGCACGTACTGGCACGCAAGGGGGTGCGCATCGGCTGGGGGCAGTACATGAAGGTGGGGCTTCTGATCACCCCACCGGTCTTGCTGGCAACGCTTTTAGCGCTGGTCTTTTGGCTGCCGCGGGTATCGCCGTAGCGCCTACTCGAGAGCGTAGTCGACGGTGGTGACTACCCGCACACGCTTGATCTGCGGCGTGTAGCTGTCGAGATCCTCGATCGAAAAGTAGCCCTGGGTGGCGCTGGTGATCCCGCCCACCGCGCTTTGGGAGTCCTCGGCAAACTGCTGGGCGGCGCTTCTGGCATCCGCCGTGGCCGCGGCGATCATCTCCGGCTTGATCGCATCGAGCCCGGTAAACAGGAACTCGGTGCGGTACTCGTAGCTTGGCGAGAGCAGCACGCCGTCGCGCACCAGCCGCGTAGCCTGAGGTACCGCCTCGATGACCTCTTCTACCCGATCGGTGCGCAGCAAAAGCGTCGCCTCGGCGCGAAAGCGCTCGTCCGGGCGCTCGCCGCCGTAGGTGTTGGCGTACTGGTCGGTGATGCGTGCCGGCGTCATGCTGATCTCGCTGGCCTCGAAGCCGCGCTCGGCGAGAAAATCGCGCACTCGTGCTTCGTCGTCGGAAAGATGCCGTTCAAGCTCGGCCAACGTGTCGGCGGTGACCGTATAGTTGAGCGGCCAGAGCACCAGGTCGGCGGCCACCTCCCGCTCGGCGAGCCCGCGCACGGTGACGCTGCGCGACGAGTGCTGCCACACCTCGGCGGCGCTTTTCAGGTAGCTTCCGCCCCAGCCAAGCCCCAGGGCCACGAGCCCGCCCAGCGCCACCGCGCTTGCCAGCGCCCCGATACCGCGCGTTTTCACGGCCATACGTCTCTCCTCACAGGATTCAACACGTCTTGATCGCTTTTGGACCGCGGCGCGATCCAAAAGCGCCGCGCAGGCGCTAAAACAATCACGCCCCCGCGCGGTAGACTCTGAAGCGACGGTTATCCGCCAGCGTCTCGAACTCGCCCATCGCGCGCTTTAAAAGCTCCGGGTAGGGCAGAAAGCCGTTGGCCACCAGCACGAGCTCACCGCGTGGGGTCAGATGCTCGCGAGCCTTTTCGATCAGCCGCGCGCTCGGCCCAAAACTGATATCACGCTCCTGGTGAAACGGCGGGTTGCTGACGATCAGATCGAAACGCTCGCCGTCGAGTTTCGAGTAGACGTCGCTTTCGAGCACCCGCGCCGAGAGCGCGTTGGCCGCCAGCGTCCGCTCGGTCGCCTGGACGGCGAAGGCGCTGACATCGACGGCACTCACCTCATGGCCGCGCTTGGCAAGCCAGGCGCTGATGATGCCGTCACCGCAGCCCATGTCGAGCACGCGCAGCGGCGTTTTGAGACCGCGCGAATCGAGGGCTTCGATCAGCAGCGTGGTGCCCTCGTCCACCTTGCCGTGGCCGAATACGCCCGGGTGGCTGGCAAGCGTCAGCTCACCGGCGGTGAAGGTCGTCCAGGCGGCGTCCGGATCACCAAGCGCCCGGGTGCGCGTAGAGTAAAGCGTGCAGCGCCGGGCGTTGTCGAGCTTGTCCCACTTAAGGCCGCGCTCGTCGAGCCACTTGGGCACGCGCTTGATGCCGCCCTGATGCTCGCCGACGATATCGACACTCGTGCCTTCGGGCAGCACCTGGCAGAGCCAGTCGAGCCACCAGAGGCCGAGCTGATGTGCCTTGGGCCAGAACAGCACTACCTGGCCTTCGAGTTCGATGGTCGGCTCGAACGGGCTGAACGCCGCCTTCTGGTGGGTCTGCCAAACATCGCGCAGAGCGACGCTGTCGCTGACCATGCTAGCGCTGTGGTGAACGAGCCACTCGTCGCGCCCGGGGGCAACCGGGCACAGCGCGGTGTGATCGCCGTAGTAGCGTTGTAACAGCTGGCAGGCGGGAAGTTGGGCACTCATGAATCAGTCTCGGGTTGGGTCAATGGTTTGGTCAAGGTGTACAGAAGGTAGCGCCCCAGCCGCCAGTGCGGCTCAGCGCGGCAGTAGGCTTTTTCCAGCGCCAGGAGTGTGGCTTCTTCGGCCGCGCTCGCCGGGGGCTTGCGCAGGTAGTCCTGAAAAATGCGGATGCCCGCCGCCTGAGAGAGCGCAAGGCCGTTCTCCTCGGCCCAGGCACTGATCTGATCATGCGTCACCGGCGAGATCGGCGTCAGCCGCTGGCGCCTGCCCTGGCCTTCGAGCCGGTCGCTGAGCGCCTTTTCCAGGTTCCCCTTTACGGCGTTGGAAAAGCGCAGCGCATCGCGGTTGAACACCATGAGACTCAGCTGGCCGCCCGGAGCAAGCAGCCCGGCCAGCGTCTTGACCGCGCCACGCGGCTCGCCCAGCCACTCGAGCACGGCGTGGCAGGTAATCAACGGCCAGGGGCCGGGGGCCTCACAAGCCAGCGCCTGAAGCGGAGCCTGAAGGTACGTAATGGCGTCGTCCGGAATCGCATCGCGCTCGGCGTGCCAGCGCCGGGCGTAGTCGAGCATGTCGCCGGAAGGCTCGGCCAGCGTCACCGCATGGCCGCGCTCGGCGAACCAGGCCGCCTGCTGGCCCAGGCCGCCGCCGATATCGAGCACCGGCTGGGCTTCGAGGGCGAGCATTTGCGGCAGCAGGTAATCGAGCATTTTCAAGCGCAGCTCGCCGCGGGGGGCGTGGTAAAGCGCGCGGGAGAACTTCTCGGTCATGCCGTCGAAGTAGCGATCGCCCGCCCCGGTCAATTCATAATGTGAGTGCATGGTGTGCGTGCATACGTCCGACGAGCCGAATCAAAGCGGTGTAGTTTACGCGTGTTGCGCCGAAAACGCCTGCAATGGCAGATGATGCTGCCAGTTGTCGCGCTGCTCCAGCTCATGGGCGAGCTGTAAAAGTGCTCTGTCCTCACCAAAGCGCCCGACGATTTGCACGCCGATCGGCAGGCCCGCGGCATCGCGATGAAGCGGCAGCGACATGGCGGGCTGGCCGGTCAAATTCGCCAGCTGAGTAAAGGGTGTGCGCGCGAGCGCCTCCATCGCCAGGTGCTTCAACGCCCCGGCCCGCAGCGCCAGTCGGGAAAGCCCGGGCACCGCCAGCAGCGACAAAAGCCGCTCTCTGGTACGGCAAGGGTATAGCTCACCAATACGCGGGGCGCTTGACGCCGTCACCGGCATCACCAGTGCGTCAAACCGCCGATGAAACGCGCTCATTTGTTCTGCCGCCACGAACCATTCGCGCCGGCCCAGCTCGTACTCTCTGGCCGAAAGCCTGGCGCCGAGTCGACCGATGGCCCGCGTGGCCGGTTCGATATCGAGACGGCGACGAGAGATACCGGTTTTCCGGCTAACCCACGAAAGATCCGCGGCGACCTGGCCGAGATAGAGCGTCAGGTAGCTGCTGGCCAGGTGGGCACCGTCGACCGGCGGGTCGCACCAGCTCACCTCGTGGCCCATATCGGCCAATGTTTTCGCGGCGTGTTCGACGGCCTTGCGCGTTTCTGGATCGAGCGTCGTGCCAAGGCTTTGGCTTAGCGGCTCGCCAAGCGACACCGCGATGCGCCGTTTTGGGCCCGGTGATGACAGCGCGCTCAGATAGCCGGTTTCCCGAGCAACCGGATACGGGCCGCTGGGGCCGGCACCGTTGATGTGCTCCAACAGCGCGGCACTATCGCGCACGCTTTTGGTGATAGCGTGCTCGACTACTGCGCCCTGCCACACCTCGGCCTGAGCGGGTGGGAGCGGCGTGCGCCCGCGGGTCGGCTTGAAACCGAACAGACCGCAGTAGCTTGCCGGAATGCGGATCGAGCCACCGCCATCGGCGGCCAGCGCCAGCGGCACCAGGCCACCAGCCACCGCCGCCGCGGCGCCACCGCTGGAGCCGCCCGGCGAATGACCCAAACGCCAGGGATTGTGCGGATGGGGAAACGCTTTCGGCTCGGTAATGGCCATCAAGCCAAACTCCGGCGTCGCGGTTTGACCCAATACCACGAGCCCCGCCTGCCGCGCTCGGGTGATGAGCGGCGAATCTTCAAGGGGGCGCCACTCGGCGAGCGAAGCGCTCCCCGCCGCCAGCGGTTCACCGGCGATCGCCATCAATAAATCCTTGGCAAGCGTCGGCACGCCCGCAAAACAAGCGTTCTGATCCACGACGCGGCTTTCGCGGCGCGCCTGCTCGAAGCGGGTACGCACCACCGCGTGAAGCGCCGGATTGAACCGCTCGATCGCCTCGATGGCTACCTCACAAAGCGCGTCACGGCTCACCTCGCCCCGGCGCACGAGCTCGGAAAGCCCCGTGGCATCGAATGTCTGGTACTCCTCCACCTTCATCGAACGCCTCCCCAACCGGCCCACTCTCACGAAAGCCTACTCTACCACCATTGGCGATATTGCCCAGGGCGGCCGAACGCGATAACGTTAGCGCTCCCAATGGGAACGTTCCCAAACACCTTATGGTGGCCCGTTAATGACGATTTCCCGCGCGACGCTCATTGAAGTCGCCCGAGAGGCGAACACCTCGAAAACCAGCGTTTCGCGTTTTTTCGGCCCGGAGCGCGACAAGCTTTCCCCAGCGCTCAAGGCGCGTATCGACACCGCCGCGCGAACGCTTGGCTATCAGCCCAACCTGATGGCGCGCGGGCTAAAAGGTGGCGGCACTCAGCTTTTGGGCATGCTCGTCGCGGACATTCGAAACCCGTTTTCCGTGGCCGCCGTGCACGCCGTCGAGCAGGCCGCGCGCGCTCGTGGCTACTCGCTCATCGTCTGCAATACCGGAAACGACCCGAGCCAGGAGCAGCGCCACCTGGCGCTTTTAACGGCCTACCAGGTCGAAGGCTTGGTGGTCAACGCCGTGGGCGCCCCTCACCAGGCGCTCGACTCGCTCACCCATACCGGCGTGCCGGTGGTGCTGCTGGACCGGGAAATCCCCAGCGTCAGCCGCGCCGTGGTCGGGCTGGACAACGCGCTTGCCATCGACACTGCCCTGGATCACCTGGTCGCGCGAGGCTACCGCCAGGTGCTCTACGTCACCAACGACCCGGCCACCGCCAGCGCCCGCCGAGAGCGCTTGGAGCGTTTCATCGACCAAAGCGCTGCGCGCCAGCTGACCGCGCACGTTCAGTCGAGTCTCGATCCCGCAAGCCTTTACCCGGCACTGGAGGCGCTCAAAACGCCTTCATTCCACGCGCCCGTCGCGGTGCTTTGCGCCAACGGCACCGCCACGCTCAGCGCAGTGCAGGGCTTTCAGGCGCAAGGCCTCCCCCTGGGCGCCGTGGGCCTGATGGGAATCGACGAGCTCGACTGGTGCGCTCTGGTCGGCCCAGGCGTCACGACCCTCGCGCAGCCGTTTGATGCCATCGGCGAGGCGGCGATCGCGCGCCTGCTCGACCCGCCTGACACGCGCATTACCGACCGCCACGCGCCGCATCTGCTCGCGCGAGGCAGCACGATCCATCCCGATTTCCCTCTCATCTGATCCTTTGGAGAACCCCCATGTCGACTCAACCCTCTGCGCTCTGTGTTCTCACCTTTGGCGAGGCCATGGGCATGCTCGTGGCTGACGCGCCCGGCCCGCTTGCCGGTGTCGAGCAGTTTCACCGCCGGCTGGCCGGTGCCGATAACAACGTCGCCATCGGCCTGTCGCGGCTCGGCTTTCGGGTCAGCTGGCTAAGCCGGGTCGGCCGCGACAGCGTCGGCGAGTTCGTGCGCCAGACGCTGACCGCCGAGGGCATCGACGATCGCTATATCGTCACCGACCCGGAGCACCCGACCGGGCTGATGTTCAAGGAGCGCGCCGAGCACGGCGCCGACCCGCGGGTGGAGTACTTCCGCCGCGGCAGTGCGGCAAGTCATCTAAGCACCGCCGACGCCGACGCGGTGGATTTCGCAGAGCTCGACCATCTACACGTGACCGGCATCACCCCGGCGCTCTCGGACAGCGCCCTGTCACTCACCCGCCGGCTGATGGAGCGCGCTCGCGCCAACGGCGCCACCATCTCGTTCGACCCGAATTTGCGCCCAACGCTTTGGCAAAGCGAGGCGCAGATGCGTGATACGCTCAACGAGCTGGCGAGCCTGGCCGACTGGATACTGCCAGGCCTGGCCGAAGGCGAGCGCCTCACCGGTGAACAGACGCCGGAGGGTATTGCGGATTTCTACCTGGCGCGCGGCGCCAGCGCGGTGGTCATCAAGCTCGGGCCGCAGGGCAGCTACTATCGTGGCCGCCTGGGCGGGGCGCTCGAAAGCCTGGACGTGCCCAGCCAGCCGGTAGCCCACGTGGTCGATACGGT
Organism: Halomonas sp. PAMB 3264; assembly: GCF_031954245.1. Taxonomy (NCBI): domain Bacteria; kingdom Pseudomonadati; phylum Pseudomonadota; class Gammaproteobacteria; order Oceanospirillales; family Halomonadaceae; genus Halomonas; species Halomonas sp. PAMB 3264. The sequence continues at coordinate 1,488,286 of NZ_CP134866.1, read as the reverse complement.
CGGCGCGGGGGATGGATTTGCCGTGGGTTTGATCAGCGCGCTGCTCGAGGGCTTGCCCCCGGCCAAGGCGCTGGCGCGCGGCAACCTGGTCGGCGCCCAAGCGGTGCAGGTGGTCGGGGATATGGAGGGGCTACCCTCTCGCGAGCGACTGCAAACCCTCGAGCAGAACTAATCCATAACGAACGCACGACAGGAGAGAGAGTATGAAAAAACGCATCATCGTACAGGGCCGATTGAACGCCGACCAACGCGCGGAGCTGGAGCAACATTTCGAACTGCTCGACCCATTGAAATCTTTCGACATTACCGATGAGCATGTGCAAACCGCACTGGGCCAGGCGTACGGCATCATCGGCTCGGGGCTGCCGATTTCAAGCGAGCTGCTCGATGCCGCGCCCAATCTTGAGGTCATCGCGCTGATCTCGGTCGGTTACGATACTGTGCCCGTCGATGAGCTGACCCGGCGCGGCATTCTTTTGTGCAACACGCCGGACGTGCTGACCGAAACCACCGCCGATACCGGCTTCACGCTGCTGATGGCGACCGCCCGCCGGGTGGTGGAGCTGGCGACCTGGGTCAAGGCCGGCGCCTGGGAGGCGAGCATCGGCCCCGATCTTTACGGCAGCGACGTCAACGGCAAGACGCTCGGCATGGTGGGCTTTGGGCGTATCGGCCAGGCCGTAGCCCGGCGCGGGGCGCTCGGTTTCAACATGAAGGTGCTCTACTCCAACGCCTCGCCCAAGCCCGAGGTCGAACGTGAGCTCGGCGCCGAGCGCCGCGAGCTCGATCAACTTCTGAGCGAATCCGACTTCGTTTGCCTCACCGTGCCGTTGACCGATCAGACCGAAAAGCTGATCGGCACCAGGGAGCTCGAGCAGATGAAGTCGTCGGCCATTCTGGTCAACATCGCCCGCGGCAAGGTGGTCGATGAAGGCGCGCTGATCGACGCGCTGGAGCGCGGTGTTATCAGAGGTGCCGGGCTCGACGTGTTCGAAAGCGAGCCGCTTGGCGACACCTCGCCGCTACCCGGCATGGCCAACGTCGTCGCCCTGCCCCACATCGGCTCCGCCACCCATGAAACGCGCACCGCCATGGCCCAGCGCGCCGTGGACAATATGCGCCTGGCGCTGACCGGCGAGCGCCCGCTGAGCCCAGTCAACGAAGAGGTGCTGACATGAGCGAGTCGGCCCTTTGCCTGCTGTTCGATTCCGACGGCACGCTGGTGGATAGCGAGATTCTGCTGGCCGAGGTCATGGGCGAGCTGTTGCCCGAGTTCGGCCTGCCCTTCTCCGCAAACCAGTACATGGAGGAGTTTCGCGGCGTGCGCTTTCAGACCATCGTCAACGAGCTGGAGACGCGCTTTACGCCGCTCACCCCGGACCGGTTTGAGGCGCTCGAGGCGGACATGCGCGCGCGCATGGAAGCGCGCATGCGCGCCGAGCTTGCGCCCGTGGCCGGGATGCCGGCCGCGCTCGATTTGCTGGCAAGCTACCCCAAGGCGGTGGTGTCCAACGGTCCGGAGCGCAAGATCCGCTGCGCGCTGGAGAGCACCGGCCTTGAGCACCACTTCGAAGGCCGACTTTTCAGCGCCTACACCCTTAACGTCTGGAAGCCGGACCCGGAGCTTTACCGCCAGGCCGCCACGGCCATGGGGTTCGCCCCACAGCACTGCATCGTGATCGACGATGCAGCGGTCGGTGTCGAGGCCGGCCTGGCCGCCGGCATGCAGGTGATTCACCTCAACCACTTTCCCGATGAGGAGAAAACGCCGCAAGGCGCGGTCGAGATTCGCCATGCCAGCGAGCTTGCCGACGCCGTTCACCGACTTCGCGAGGCCATCGCGGTTTAGCACGCCGTCTTGAAAGCCGCGCGCAGAAACATAAAAGCCCCGCCGGAGCGAGTTCCGACGGGGCTTTTCCATGGTACCGGGAAGCCTAGCGTGTCGTGAGCGCTTTCACCGCGACCTCCACGCCGCGAAGCTCGGCCAACCCCCGCAGCCGCCCATAAAGCGGATAGCCCGGCGCTGTCTGGCGCTGCTGGTCGTCGAGCATATGGTGGCCGTGGTCCGGGCGGATCGGCAGGCGCGCGCCGCCATCCATTTCGCGCCGGCGCTCCTCCTCGACCAGTGCCTGTATGACGCCGACCATATCGACATCGCCGGCCAGGTGTGGCGCCTCGTGAAACGAGCGCGGGTCACTCTCGCGCCTTGTCGAGCGCAGGTGAGCGAAGTGAATATGCGGGCCGAAGTGGCGCGCCATGGCCACCAGGTCGTTGTCCTCGCGCACCCCAAACGAGCCGGTGCAGAAGGTGATGCCGTTGGCCGGGCTCGGCGCGCAGTCGATCACCCACTGGGCATCGTCACGGGTCGATACCACCCGGGGAAGCCCCAGAAGTCCGCGAGGCGGGTCGTCCGGGTGGATCGCCATGCGAATGCCGACCTCTTGCGCCACGGGAATAATCGCACGCAAGAAATAGCCGAGGTTGTCGCGCAGCGTTTTGGCGTCGATTTTCGCGTAGCCTTCGAGCGCCTGACGAAACTGCGCCAGCGTGTAGTGCTCCTCGGCGCCGGGAAGCCCGGCGATCAGCGTGTCGATAAGTTTCGAACGTGCGGCGTCATCGAGCGTCTCGAGGTAGCGCTTGGCCTCCAGTTTGTCGGCCTCGGAGTACTCGTCGAGTGCGCCGGGGCGCTCGAGCAGGTAGAGATCGAAGGCGGCGAAAGCGGTCTGGTCGAAGCGCAGTGCCCGGGCACCGTCGGCAAGCGCGTAGGTCAGGTCGGTGCGCGTCCAATCGAGAATCGGCATGAAGTTGTAGCAAACGACGTCGATCCCGCAGGCGGCCAGGTTCCTCAGCGTCTGACAGTAGGTATCGATCAGCGCGTCGCGCTCGGGCAGGCCCTTCTTGACCGCCTCGGGCACCGGCACGCTTTCGACCACCGACCAGCCAAGCCCCGCGGCTTCGATCATCGCCTTGCGCTCGCCAATCGCCTCCACCGACCAGACCTGGTCATTGGGAATATCGTGCAGCGCGGTGACGATGCCGGTTGCGCCGGTCTGGCGAATCTCGCTGAGTCGGATCGGGTCGTTGGGCCCGAACCAGCGCCAGGTATGTTCCATGGAGTCTCCTTTTAGCGAGCGCTTTGGGTGGCAAGCTCGGCAATGGCCGGCCCGACGCCGCGCTCGGTCAGTGCGCGGTAAGCATCAAGCACCTGCTGCTTGAAACGCTCGCTTTGCGCCACGGTGTCCGGCATCACCGCCTCAAGACCGAAGAAAGCGTCGACCAGCGCGGCCGCGTCATCGCCGTGCCGGTGGTGGAGCGCTGTAAGCCGCTCGGCCATCGGGTCGTCGACGCGAAACGCGCGACCGGCCAGCGTCGTACCAGCGGTGTAGCGAATCCAACCGGCCAGACCCAGCGCCACGCAGGCGGTGTCGCGGCTGGCGGACAGGTTGATTTCGGCCACCTGCAGCCAGCGCTGAGGCAGCTTCTGGCTGCCGTCCATGGCGATCTGCTGGAGCTTGTGGCGCAGGCTGTCGTTGGCAAAGCGTGCCAACAACGAATCCGCGTAAGCGTTCAGATCGATCTCGGCGGGCGTCTCGAGCGTCGGGGCGGCTTCCTCATTCATGTAGCGGCTTAAAAGCGCTTGAAACGACTCTTCAGAGACGGCGTCGAACACGGTCTCGATCTCGGCGAGCGAACCGAGATAGGCGAGCAGCGAATGGCTGCCGTTGAGCATACGAAGTTTCATGGTCTCAAACGGCGCGACATCGGCGACCATGGTCACGCCCTCCGTATCCCAGACCGGGCGGCCCTCGGGGAAGTGGTCTTCAACGACCCACTGCGAGAAGGCCTCGCACACCACGGCGTTGGCATCCTCGACGCCAAGCGTTTTGAGGGCGGCGAAGTCCTGCTCGGTCATGGCAGGCACGATGCGATCGACCATGCTGCTGGGAAACGCGACGTGCTCCAGGATCCAGTCGGCGAGCGCCGCCTCCTGAACCTGGGCAAGCTGGGCCACCGCCTGGCGGGTGCGCTCGCCGTTGTCCGGCATGTTGTCGCAGCAGAGTACCGTGAACGGTGGCGTGCCCGCTGCACGGCGCCGGCGCAGCGCCTCGACCAGAATACCCGGTGCGGTACGCGGCGTTTGCGGTGCGGCGATATCCGCCTGGATCATCGGGTCGCTTTGCAAAAGCTCGCCGCTGGCCGGATTCAAAAAATAACCTTTCTCGGTGACGGTGAGCGTGACGATACGCGTCTCGACATTCGCAAGGCGATCAAGCAGCGCCGCAAGGTCGCGCCCCCACTGCCCGTCCGCGCCCTGGCCGGTGAACAGCGACTCTTCGATAGCGCCTATTTCGCGAACCGTCACGTTGTCGCTATCGCGGTACTCGGCCACGTGGTAGCGAAAGCCCGCATCAATCAGGGAGTCGACCAGCGAGGCGCCGCGGCGCAGATTCGCCGAACTCACGCCCCACTGATCGTCGCCGGTACGGCATCGATAGCGTTCGAGATACACCGCCTGGTGGGCGCGATGAAACGCGCCCAGGCCCAGATGGACGATGCCGATGTGACCAGCGCGTTGGCTGGCCTTGATGGTTTGTACACTCACTTTTCTACTCTCCTGAACCGATTCCTACACATCGATACCGAAATAACGGCGCGCGTTGTGGAAGCAGATATCGTTGACCATGCTGCCAAGCCAGGCGTCATCGTTGGGGAGCTGGCCCTGCTCGACCCAGCGCCCCAGCATGCGGCATAACAGGCGACGAAAATACTCGTGGCGGGTGTAGGAAAGAAAGCTGCGCGAATCCGTCAGCATGCCCACGAAGCGGCTTAAAAGCCCCAACTGCGAAAGCTGGGTCATCTGACGCTCCATGCCGTCGAGCTGATCGTTGAACCACCAGCCGGAGCCAAGCTGCACCTTGCCGGGAATGCCGTTGCCCTGAAAATTGCCCGCCGTGGTCGCCAATACTTCATTGAAGACCGGGTTGACGCAATAAAGGATGGTACGCGGCAGCCGGTCATCCCGATCAAGGGCATTGAGCAGTTGGTTGAGCGGTGCGGCCATGGGCCGGTCGTCCATGGAGTCGAAACCGGCATCGGCGCCGATTTCGCGCCAGCCGCGGGCACTGTTATTGCGCAGCGGCCCCATGTGGTATTGCTGCGCCCAGTCGCGACGGTGGTATTCCCGGCCCAAAAAGATCAGCACCGCGGTCATGAACTGCGCCTGCTCGTGCTCGTCGGGCAGCGTGCCGTTCAGACGACGCTCGAGAATGGCATCGAGCTCGGCATCGGTCGCCTCGGCGTAGGCGACGCGTTCGATGCCGTGATCAGAAATCCGGCAGCCATGGGCATGGAAGTGATTCAGGCGTTTTTCGAGCGCGGTGTAGAGGGAGGCGATATCGCGAATCTCGACATCCGCGGCGCGACCCAGCTTTTCGAGATACGCCGGGAAATCTTCGGCGGCCGGTTTAAAAGCGCGGTCGGGCCGAAAACTCGGCAGCACTTTTACGGCGAAGCTCGGATCCGCGGCAATCTCGGCATGATGGCTCAGATCGTCCGCCGGGTCGTCGGTAGTGCCGACCAGACGGACGTTCATCTGCTCGAGAATTCCCCGCGCAAAGAATTCGGGCGTTGCCAGCATCGCGTTGGCCTCGTCCCAGATGGCATCTGCAGTCGAGGGCGAAAGCAGTTTGCCAGTGATGCCGAAGGGGCGCCTTAGCTCGAGATGAGCCCAGTGAAAGAGCGGATTACCCAGCGTATGAGGCACGGTGGCCGCCCACGCCTGAAATTTATCGTAGTCGCTCGCATCACCGGTACAGAGCCGCTCGTCCACGCCGTTCCAGCGCATGGCGCGCCACTTGTAGTGATCGCCTTTCAGCCAAATCGAGGTGAGGTTGTCAAAGCGCGTATTCTGGGCAATTTCCCGAGGCGGTAGGTGGCAGTGGTAGTCGAAGATGGGCTGAGTGCTGGCGTAGCCGTGGTATAGACGTTTGGCCATCTCGCTATCGAGAAGAAAATCCTCATCCAGAAATGCTGCCATCAGAGGCTCCATTGCGATCGGTGCGTGCCTTGGCGCAGGCAAAGGCGCGCTCATGAAATTGGTTGGGCCAAAGAGTCGACTTGACCGCCTTTATTGTCAACCTCTTATCAACCCAATGCGACCAAAGGCTTATTTAATAATCAGACCGGTTAGTCCAATTTAGCCGGTCATTTTTATTGGCCCAACGACCGTATCGTACAAGTACTACATCAAAGACAGCTTTTCAGGAGATGGGGCAACATGCATAAAGGCGTTATATCAGTCTTGTCGGGCGCGTTGATCGCGCTTTCGGGCTGCTCGATGCCCTCGGAAGTGTCCTCGGACGTGACCCTTCTAAGGCTCGCTCACAACATGAACGAAGGCCACCCGGTACATAAGTCGCTTGCCCACTTCGCCGAGCGCGTGCGCGAGATAAGCGGCGGTGAGCTCGTTTTCCAGCTTTATCCCAACGGTCAGCTGGGCTCCGAGCGGGAAGTCATCGAGCTGGTTCAGACAGGTGCGGTGGACGTCACAAAGGTGAGCGCCACCGCGCTCGAAAGCTTTTCTAACGTCTATTCCCTGTTTAGCGTGCCCTATCTCTTTGCCGACCCCGATCACTACTATCGCGTCATGGATAGCGACGTCGCCACGGATATCTACCAGCAAACCTCCGACAACGGCTTCTTCGGACTGACGTACTATGATGCCGGCATTCGCAACGTCTACACCATCGATACGCCGGTACGCACCCCGGCCGACATGCGCGGGCTCAAGTTTCGCGTACAGCCCAGCCAGACCGCCCTCGAAATGATTCGTCTGATGGGCGGCGCGCCGACGCCGATGGCCTACGGCGAGGTCTACACGGCGCTGCAGCAGGGCGTCATCGATGGCACCGAGAACAACGAAACCGCGCTGACCTCATCGAATCACGGCGAAGTGGCCAAGGAGTACTCCTACACTGCCCACGCCATCGTTCCCGACCTTCTGATCTTCAGCCAGCACCGCTGGGAAAGCTTCACGCCCCAGCAGCAGCAGTGGTTGAGAGAAGCGGCGGTCGAATCGACCGAGTTCCACAAGGAGCTCTGGGCGCAAGAGATCGAAAAAGCGGTGACCCAGGCCGAGGAGATGGGCGTTCACTTCCACCGCGATGTGGACGTCGATGCGTTCCGGGAAGCGGTCGCTCCCATGCACGAACGGGTTCTCGAAAACCCGACCCTGGCGCCGCTTTACGAGCGCATTCAGGCACTAGAAACGGAGTCTTGAGGCCATGATAAACACGATCAATCGTTTGCTCAGCAAACTCATCACGGTACTCACTTCGGCCATGCTCGCCGTTATGGTGCTGGTCGCCATTTGGCAGGTAGTAAGCCGCTACGTGCTCAATGACCCCAGCACTTTTTCCCAGGAGTTTCTTCGCTACTCGCTGATCTGGATCACCATGATCGGCGGAGCGCTGGCGTTTCATACCAAAAAGCACATCGCGGTGGAGATGCTCGTCAACCGGTTCTCCGCGCGCTCTCAGAAAATGGTTCGCTACCTGGTGCTCGTGTTGCTGATCCTTTTTTCTGCCCTCGTGATGATTTACGGCGGCATCTGGCTCGTCTCGTTAACCATGTCGCAGCAGACCGTCTCGCTGGGTATTCCGATGGGGTATATCTATCTGTCGCTGCCCGTCTCGGGCGTGCTGGTTTTCTGGTTCTGCATTGCCGAGCTGTTCAATGCCGCTGCCGGCACTCCCAACGATTTCGACCAGACCCTGGACGTTTAATCAACAATAAGGCATTCGCGCCATGACGATCATCGCAGGCTTCAGTCTACTCATTTCGTTTTTCATCTTTTTGTTCATCGGTGTACCGATCGCCATCAGCATGGCCGGCGCGTCCATCGTGACGATGCTGCTCATCGCGCCGTTCGATGTCGCCGTGTTCACCTCGGCGCAGAAGATGGTGACCGGTATCGACAGCTTCACGCTGCTCGCCGTCCCCTTCTTTCTACTGACCGGTATCATCATGAACCAGGGCGGCATCGCGATGCGCCTGGTCAACGTGGCTCGCCTGTTCACCGGCCGCTTGCCGGGGTCACTTGCCCACACCAATATCGTCGGCAACATGTTGTTCGGCTCTCTGGCGGGCTCGTCGGTGGCCTCGGCGGCGGCCATCGGCAAGGTCATGCATCCGCTGCAGGACGAGGAAGGCTATGACCGCAAGTTCTCAGCGGCGGTCAACATCGCCTCGGCGCCGACGGGCCTGATCATTCCGCCCACCGGGCTTTTCATCATCTATTCGCTGGTGAGCGGCGGCACCTCGGTGGCCGCGCTGTTTTTGGCAGGCTATATTCCCGGTCTACTCTGGGGCCTGGCGACCATGGCGGTGGCCTTCGTCATCGCCAAGCGCAAGGGCTATCGCTCACCGCATCAGGTCCCGCTGCGCTCGGTATTCAAGGTGCTGTGGGACGCCATTCCCAGCCTGTTTTTGATCTTCATCATCATTGGCGGCATCATCGGCGGCGTTTTCACCGCGACCGAAGCCTCGGCGGTGGCCGTGGTCTACGCCCTGCTGCTCTCCCTGGCCTATCGCAGCCTGTCGCTCAAGCAGATACCCGGCATCTTGAAGGAAACTGCGGAACTGACCGTGGTCATCATGTTCCTCATCGGCACCTCTGCCATGCTGGCGCTGGTCATGGCCTTCACCGGTATTCCGGCCGCGATTAGTGCCGGTATCCTTGCGCTGACCGACAACCCTATCCTGATCCTCATTCTGATCAACGTCATTTTGCTACTGATCGGCACCTTCATGGACGTCACGCCGGCCATCCTGATCTTCACGCCCATTTTCCTGCCGGTGGTTTCCGAGTTCGGCATGAGCCCGGTGCACTTCGGTGTCCTGCTGGTCGTCAACTTGTGTATCGGCAATATCACACCGCCCGGCGGCAGCGCGCTGTACGTGGGTAGCACGGTTGCCAAGCTGAAAATGGAAGAAGTAATCAAGCCTCTTCTGCCGTTCTACGCAGCGGTCATCACGGTGCTCATGCTGATAACATTGGTGCCGATGCTCAGCGAGTGGCTACCGCGCCTGGCTGGCCTCATGTAATTTTCAAGGATTGACCTGGATGAATATTCAAGCGCGCTATCGCTTTCACCTGGCGAATACCCAGCAAAACCACCTTACCTTTGCATCAACGGATGAGGACGTGGCCGCCCACGTCTTTATTCTCGAGGAGGGCATCTTTCGCGTTCTCTTTGAGAAACGCGAGGGGCTCGACGTCGGCCAAACCTGGAGCATCGCGCCGGGTCAGGACGACTTGCCCGCCGAGGGCCGTGACCGCTTCAGCACCGAGCACTTCAACCTGCCGGCATTCGAGCTTGACGAGGATGAGCAGAGCGTCACGATTCAGACGCGTCAATTGAAAGCCGTCATTCAGAAGGAAGGCTTTCGGATCACCTGGTATCAGGCCACTCAAGGACAGTGGCAGCTTTTCGCCCAGGATCGTCAGACCCAAGCCTACAACTTCGCCGGGGAGCTGGGTAGCGAGATCAAGCACTACCTGAAACGAGACATCAAGGAGCAGTACTTCGGCCTTGGCGAGCGCACCGGCCAGCTCGACCATCACCATGGCCGCTATCGCAACCTCACCATCGATGCGATGGGCTACGACGCCGAGTACTCGGATCCACTCTACAAGCACATTCCGTTCTACATCACGCGCAAGCCAGAACAGGGCTTCTCCTACGGGCTCTTCTACGACAACCTGGCCCCTGGCTACTTCGACCTGGGCCGCGAGCTCGATAACTACCACGGCCTTTACCGCTACTTCGAGGCGCAGTCAGGCGATCTGGACTACTACATGATTGCCGGCCCCCGGGTGCGCGACGTGGTGGCCAGCTACACCTGGATGACCGGCAAGACCGCCCTGCCGCCCAAGTGGAGCATCGGCTATTCGGGCTCGACCATGAGCTACACCGACGCCCCCAACGCCCAGGAGCAGGTATGGGAGTTCATCGAGCAGTGCGAAAAGCACGACATCCTGTGCGATTCGTTCCAGCTCTCCTCGGGCTATACCTCGATCGACCACAAGCGCTACGTGTTCAACTGGAACACGCAAAAATTCCCGGATGCCAAAAAGCTGTCGGCGGATTTCAAGCAAAAAGGCATTCGCCTGGCGGCCAACATCAAGCCGGCGCTGCTGACCGACCACCCCCAGTACGAGAAGCTCGAGGCTCAGGGCTATTTCCTCAAGGATGCCAACGGCGGCACCGAGCTTGCCCAGTTCTGGGACGGCGGCGGCGCCCACGTCGACTTCACCCATGAAGGTGCCTACGGCTGGTGGAAGAACGAAGTCACCCGGCAACTGCTCGAGTACGGCATCGAGACGACCTGGAACGACAACAACGAGTACGAGATCTGGAACAAGGCCACCCAGGCCGCTGGCTTCGGCACGCCGCTTCCCTTCACCAGCATTCGTGCGCTCTTTCCGCTTTTGATGATGAAGGCCTCCTTCGAGGCGCAGACGGAATACGCCCCCGAGAAACGCCCGTTTCTCATTTCGCGCTCTGGCGCGCCGGGCATGCACCGCTACGTGCAGACCTGGACCGGCGATAACCGCACCGAGTGGAAGACCATCCGCTTCAACAACAAGACTGGCTTGGGCCTGAGTCTGTCCGGCGTGTTCAACGTCGGTCACGACGTGGGCGGTTTCGCCGGCCCCAAACCGGACCAGGAACTGTTCATCCGCTGGGTGCAAAACGGCATTTTCCACCCCCGGTTCACCATCCACTCCTGGAACGAGGATGCCACGGTCAACGAGCCCTGGATGTACGAAGACGCGGTGGCCCCCATTCGTGAGCTGATCAAGCTGCGATCAAAGCTCACGCCCTACTGGTACAGCGCGTTCTACAAGGCCCACGTCCATCACGAGCCGCTGATCAAGCCCACCTTTTTCGATTTCGAGGAAGATGCGCGTACCTGGCAGGAGAACGACGACTTCATGGTGGGCGAATCGCTTTTGGTGGCAAGCGTCGTCGAGCCGGGCGTCTCGACCCGCGAGGTCTACGCCCCGTTACACGCCGACGGCTGGTTCGATTTCTACACCGGCCGGTTCATTGAAGGCGGTACGTACACCACACTCGATGCGCCCTACCACCAGACGCCCTTGCTGGTGAAGGCCGGCGCGATCATTCCGACCAACGAAGCGCCGCGTACTTTTGAGCGCAAGGACGAGGATCAGCGCGGCTTTCTGCTGTTCCCGCCCCGCAGCGACGATAGCGTCTCCAGCTACACGCTCTTCGAGGACGACGGCGAAACGAGCCAGTGGCAAAGCGCCCACGCGCTGGTCGAGCTGCACATGCGCACCAGCGCCGAGGCGATCCACGTCACCACCGAGGTGGTCGACAACGGCTATCGGCTGCCCTTCGAGACGGCCATCTTCACACTGGCCACGGACGACGACCGGACGCTCTACATCAACGGCGAAGCGCAGGCCGCTGGTCAACCGGCTACCGTAGCGCTGTAAATCCGCCGGCGCATCGGCTTCCAAGGCCGATGCGTCGCGCCCTTCCCATGGATGACCACGATGCAACTGCCCGCTCCGCAACGTCTCTATCAGAAAACCGGGCGACAGCTGAAAGAGCGTATTCTGTCCGGCCGTTTCAAGGAGGGTGAACGCCTGCCCGCCGAGCGCGAGCTGGCCGAAGAGCTCGGCGTCAGCCGCACGGTGGTGCGCGAAGCACTAATCATGCTGGAACTGCAGGGGCTCGTCGAAGTACGCAAGGGCTCAGGCATCTATGTGCTCGCCCCGCCCGACGAGCCTCAGGCCACCCGAGATGACGATGCAGAAGACGCCCTGACCGCCGGCCCCTTCGAGATGCTCCAGGCGCGCCAGCTCATCGAGAGCCAGATCGCCGCCTTTGCCGCGACGCTAATCACCAAAAACGATATCCAGCGGCTGGTGGAGATCAGTCAGCAGGCGCGGCTCGAAGACCGCTCCCAGGATTCCGAGTGGGACAAGCGTTTCCACCTGAAAATCGCCGAATCGACCCAGAACGCCGTACTGGTCTACCTGGTCGAGAAACTCTGGCACCAGCGCGACAAAAACCCGCTTTGGCAAAAGCTTCACGATCGAATCGGCAATCGCGAATCTCTCGACAGCTGGTGCGACGATCATGACGTCATTCTCAAGGCGCTCATGCGCCGCGACAGTGATGGCGCGCAAAAGGCCATGTGGCAGCACTTGGAAAACACCCGGGAAATGCTCTTCAAAGCCAGCACGCTGGAAGAAGAGGACGAAACCGACTACTACCTGTTTGCCAACAAGCTGGCCTTGAAAAAGACAGCATTGCTTGACCCGCATAAACCGGGTTGAGCGCCGCTGGTCGAGCAACCCATTCGGCAGAAATAGCACGCTATTCGAAAAGAAGATAACGCCACCGGCCATAAAAAAGCAGCGATACGCCTGACGCGTACCGCTGCCTCCCTCCTGATGCCCCATTTCTCACACCATGGATTCGAGCCGTGACGCTGAGAGCTCTCCTCGTCGCGGCCCTTTCCGTTAGTTACTCCCCATCAGCAGATTCGGCAACCACAGTGAAATGGCCGGGACGTAGGTGACCAGCAGCAGTACGCCCAGGTTGCAGAGCAGAAACGGGACGATGGCGCGGGCGACCGAGAGCATCGGCAGCTTGCCGATGCCGGCGACCACGAACAAACACACGCCGACCGGTGGCGTAGTCAGGCCGATCATCAGGTTGAGCACCGCAATCACGGCGAAGTGCACCGGGTCGACGCCAACGCCGGTCGCCACGCCGACAAGCGCAGGAAACAGAATGATCAGCGCGGCGATGGTTTCCATGAACGCGCCGACGAACAAAAGAATCAGGTTGAGAATCAATAGCACGATCAGCGGGTTCTCGCTGATCGACAGGATCAGCGTGGCGATCATTTGCGGAATCTGCTCGCTGGTCAGAATCCAGCCGAACAGATTGGCAAGACCGACCATCAGCAAAAGCGATGACGAAGTCAGCACGGTGTCGACCAGAATGCCCGGAAGCTTGCGCCAGGTCAGTCCCTTGTAGACGTACATGCCCACTGCGAGCGCGTAGACACAGGCGACGATCGACGCCTCGGTCGGCGTGAAGAAGCCGCCGATGATGCCGTAGAGGATGATCACGGTCATCAGCAGCGCCCAAAATGCGGTTTTGGCTTCGCGCAGCAGCTGCAAAAACGGCACGCGCTGCTCTTTCGGATAGCCGCGGCGAACGGCGAGGATGTACACCGTGATCATCATCGCCACGCCCATCAAGAGCCCGGGCACGGCGCCGGCCAGGAACATGCGGCCTACAGAAATACCGCTCAAGGAGCCCGCGATGATCATCGGCACACTGGGCGGAATGATCGGCCCGACCGTGGACGAGGCGGCGGTGACGGCGGCAGCGAAGGGCTTGTCGTAGCCCGAGCGCGCCATGCCGGGAATCATCACCGAACCGATGCTCGCCGAATCCGCCACCGCGGTGCCCGAGATACCGCCAAAGATCATCGACCCGCCCACGTTGGCCAGGCCGAGCCCGCCGCGAATATGGCCCAGCAGCGCGTTGGAGAAGCGCACGATATGCTCGGTGATATTGCCCACGTTCATCAGGTTACCGGCCAGTACGAAGCCGGGGATGCACAACAGCACGAAGGTATCGATACCCGCGTACATGCGCTGAGGCACGATGGTCAGCGAAATGCCCTCCATCAGTAGATAGGACATCGACGAGATGCCGAGGGCGAAGGCAATGGGCATACCCACCACCAGAAGCACCAGAAACACACTGAATAAAATGATGACTTCCATGCTCAGGACTCCTGTTCACGCACGGCGGGGCGACACATCGCCAATACCCCCTCGAGGGCACCGAGGGCGCTATAAACCAGTAGCAGCGCGTAGGTGACGACCGTCGAGAAGAAGATATACAGCATGGGCAGCTTGAGCGTCGGCGAGGTCTGCCAGGTACCGTTCTGAGCGTACTGCCAGGCGTAGGGCAGTATCATGAACGCGAACGCGCCGATGCCCAGACAGATCAGCGCCTGAAACAGCGCGCGCAGGCGCGGGCTCAGCATGTGGTGGAAAAGCTCGACGCTGATGTTGCGGTTCTGGCGCAGCACGACGCCGGCGGACAGCGACACCATGTAGATGAAGAGATAGCGCGAAAGCTCTTCGGTCCAGGAGATGGAGATCGGCAGAAACAGCCGCGAACAGATTTGCAGCAGGACCGTTCCCGCAATGGCGACCAGCGCCAGCACGGCGAGTGTCAAAAAGCAGGTATCCACCCAGCCGATCAGGCGACCCACCGGCCCCTGAAGTTTGGGTACCGTCGACATCGAATCCAGACTCTGTAGCGCTTCGTGCTCGAGCGCGTGTTGATCCGAGCTCATAAACGTATCCTCGAGGGGCTAGCCGCTCTAGAAGTTGAAACTCTTGCAATTCGGTTTTTGCAATGCATGTGTTTGCAAGTAACTATCTTGCGGTTCAGACGATTGCAGCTCTCAACATGGCCTATACAAAAGTGGGCTGGCCTTGCGACCAGCCCACCTTGATTGCCTAACGGCGTTACAGGTCCTGAATGGCTTCGAAGAGCTCGCGCTGCTCCGGCGTCAGCGCCTCGATCACCGCCGGGCGTGCCTGCTCGGCGAAGGCGTCGACGTCGGCTTCGATGAACTCCATGCCGCGCTCGGCGAGTGCCTGCTCCAGACGCGCCTGATCCTCGACGAACAGGTCGGCCTCGAAACTCTGCATGGTCTGGGCCGCTTCACGCACGACGGTCTGCAGCTCGTCGGGCATGCTTTCGAGCTGATTGCGGCCGATCACCACGTAGATCCAGCTACGTACGTGGCCGGTCATGTTCACGTAGTCCTGAACCTCGTTGAAGCTCGCGCTTTCGATCAAGCTCAGCGGGTTCTCCTGGCCTTCCAGCGTGTTCTGCTGAAGCGCAGTGAACACTTCGCTGAACGCCATCGGGGTCGGGCGAGCACCGAGCGCCTGCCAGACATCGACGAACAGCGGCACGTTGGGCACGCGCAGGCGCAGACCGTCCAGATCGTCCGGCGTGCGAATCGGGCGGTTGGAGGTCAGCTCACGCGGGCCGCGCTCGAACCAGGCCAGCGGCACCAGGTTGGTGCGCTCGATGATCTGCTCTTCGATTTCGCTGCCGATTTCACCATCGACCGCCGCGTGCAGATGCTCGGAGTCACGGAAGGCGTAGGGCACCGCCATCATGGCCGCCTTCGGGGCCCAGTTCTGCAGGCTCTCACCGGTGATGGTCATGTCCGCAGTACCGAGCTGGATGCTGTTGATCACATCCATTTCGTTACCCAGCTGCTCACTCGGGTAGAGACGAACCTCGATGCGCCCGTCGGAGTTGGCTTCGACCTCCTCCTTGAACTTCTCGGCGGCCTGGTGCCAGATGTTCTGTTCATTGGCCAGGTGGCCAAAGCGCAGCGTGTAGTCGGCCGCCAGCGCCGACTGCGCGCTGAAAACCATGGTGGTGAGAACCGCGCTGGTAAGTAGTTTCTTGATCATTTTCGTCACTCCTGCACTTTTGCGTTATTGGTTGTTGATCGCGCGTGGGGTTGGTGAGTTAGCGTGTTGAGTCGTCATATTCCTCAAGCACCGATCTGAATCAGCACCTTGCGGGCTTCTTCCGGGCGATGGTCGAGCATCTCGATGGCATCGGGCATCTCGGCGAGCGGCAGCCGGTGGCTGACCAGCGCCAGCGGGTCCAGCTTACCGCTTGCCATGAGTTCGAGCACCTCCGGAAACTTGCGGTTGTTGAGCCGCGAGCCGACCAGCGTCAGCTCCTTTTTGATCACTTCGAGCTGCACCAGATCGCTTGGTTGGGCGCTAAAGCCCAAAAGTCCGATGCGACCCGCCGGCGAGGCCAGGCGCAGCATCTGCGGTAACAGCGCCGGCACGCAGGCAGCGTCGGCGATCAGCGGCACGCCCTCGCCTTGGGTCAGCGCCGTGATTTCCTGCTCGACATCCTGGGTGCGGCTGTTGAAGACGTGGGTGGCACCCAGGCTCTTGGCCGCCTCCAGGCGCTCGTCGATCACGTCGGTGACGATGATCTCCTCGAGCCCCAGAGCTTTGGCCATCTGCAGAATGGTCATGCCGATCACACCGGCGCCCAGAATCAGCAGGCGATCGCCAGGGTGCGGCTGCATACGATCCAGCACGTTGGCGGCGATGGTGTAGGGCTCGACCAGCGCGGCGGCGTCCAGGCCGATATGCTCGGGAAGTTTATGCACGTTGGCGGCCGGGACGGCGACGAACTCTTCGAAGCCGCCGTGGCGGTGCACGCCGATCACTTCCAGCGCGCTGCACACGTTGGGGCGGCCAATGCGGCACGGATAGCACTGCCCGCAGCTGATGACCGGATCGACGCAGACGCGCTCGCCGGCACTCACGCCGTCGACACCTTCGCCCACCGCTTCGATCACGCCGGCGAACTCGTGGCCGGTGATGCGCGGAAAGCGCACGAAGGCGTTGTCGCCGTGGATGATGTGCATGTCGGAGCCGCAGATCCCGGCGAACGCCACGCGCACCAGCACTTCACCCGCACCGGGGGTCGGCGCATCGACATCGGCGACGCGGTAGTCGTGGGGCGCGCTTACCTGAAATGCTTTCATGGATACAAAACTCCTTACCAGTGCCAGAGAGTGCCGTCTTCCAACCGGTTGACCGGCAGGCTCGCACGCTTGTAGGGGTACTGCTTGGCCAGCTCTTCGTCGATATCGACGCCGTGCCCCGGGTTCTCGCCGACGAGGAAATGGCCATCCTCGAAGCGGTAGTCGTGGGGGAATACTTCGTTGGTGGCGCTGGTGTGCGGCATGTACTCCTGAATGCCGAAATTGGGCACCCAGGTATCGAAATGGATCGCCGCGCCCATGCACACCGGCGAAAGATCCGTCGGTCCGTGGAAACCGGTGCGTACGTGGTAGAGCCCGGCCAGGTCCGCCAGGCGGCGCACGTGGGTGATGCCGCCGGCGTGGGTGAGCGTGGCGCGAATGTAGTCGATCCACTGATTCTCGATCAACGCCTTGGCGTCGAACAGGCTGTTGAACACCTCGCCCACCGCCAGCGGCGTGGTGGTGTGCTGGCGAATCAGCCCAAAGCCTTCCTGGTTTTCCGCCGGCACGCAGTCCTCGAGCCAGAAAAGGTTATAGGGCTCCACCGCCTTGCCAAGGCGTGCGGCTTCGATGGGCGTCAGGCGGTGATGGACGTCGTGCAGCACGTGCAGGTCGTCGCCAAAGCGCTCGCGCACGGCGGCAAAAAGCTTCGGCACGTGGTTCAGATATTTGGACGTGCTCCAGACGTGCTCGGCGGGCAGGTCCGCATCCGCCGGCTCGTAGGGCTCGCCCTCTTTTTTGGCGACGCCGTAGATACTGGCGATGCCCGGCACGCCGGCCTGAACGCGCACTGCCTTGTAGCCCTGCTCGACGTGGCGGGCAACCTCTTCAAGGCACGACTCGATGTCGCGGCCGGTGGCGTGGCCGTAGACCATTACGCGCTCGCGGCTCTTGCCGCCGAGCAGCTGGTAAAGCGGCATGCCGGCGAGCTTCGCCTTGATGTCCCAAAGCGCCATGTCCACCGCGGCGATCGCGCTCATGGTGACCGGCCCACGCCGCCAGTAGGCACCGCGATACAGATAGTGCCAGATATCCTCGATACGCTGCGGGTCGCGGCCAATCAGCGCCGGAATGACGTGCTCGTCCAGATACGCGACCACGGCCATTTCGCGTCCGTTGAGGGTGGCGTCGCCGATGCCGTAGGTGCCCTCGTCGGTGACGATCTTCAGGGTAACGAAGTTACGCCCCGGGGAGGTAACGATGGTATAGGCGTGTTCGATCTTCATGGAGCTGCCTCTTCAATGAGGGATTGCGTTTCCTGAGCATCAAACATCTCAGGAAAGCGATGAACCAGGTCGGGTAGAGAAACGAGTATTTCGCGCAGGTGGCGGCGCATGGCCTGTTCGGCAAGCGTCACATCGCGCTCTTCGATGGCGGAGACGATGTCGACGTGCTGCTCGACCAGCCGCGCGATGGGCGTGGTATCCGGCACGCTCAGATAGCGAACTCGGTCGAGCTGCACGCGCACCTCCTCGATCACCTTCCAGGCCGCGTTCTGACCAACGGCCAGCGACAGCGTTTTGTGAAAGCGCTCGTCGAGCTGGTAAAAACGCGTGGCATCGTGGGGCTGAATGCAGCGGCGCTGACGTGCGATCAGCTCGTTGAGCTCGTCGATCACGGAGGCCGCAAGCCCCTTGGCGCTTGCCTGGCGCACTACAGCGACCTCGACGGCTTCGCGAACGAAGCGCGCCTCGAGCACCGCGCGCTGGGAAATCTTGACGACGAACGTGCCCCGCTGCGGGCGCACTTCGACGAGCCCCGACTCTGACAGGCGAATGAACGCCTCGCGCACCGGCTGGCGGCTCACCGAGAAGGCATCCGCCACTTCCTTTTCGGACAGCGCTTTACCCGGTGCCAGCACCATCTGGATGATGGATTGGCGAAGCACCTGATAAAGGCGTTGGCGCACGGACTCGGTTTCCGAAGTCTCCTGCCATAGTGCCTGTAGTGTAAGATTGACGTCGCCCATGGATACCGCCTGAGAGAGGGTCTCGACCCAAAACCAATGGCGCTAGTATGGTAGTATGGCGAGACAAACAAAAGCCCCCGGACCCTATACTTTGGTTTAAGGTAAGAGCACATGAAACGCCCGCGTTATACCGGTAAGAACTATAAAAAAGCTTTGAATATCGAGGACCTGGAGCGCATCGCCAAGCGGCGACTGCCCAATTTCGTGTTCGAGTACGTTTACGGGGGAAGCGACGACGAGCATACGCTCAGGCACAACCGCTCGGTGTTCGACCAGTATCTGTTCGAACCCAAAACGATGACCAACGTCGGCCCGCGAAAACTCGATACCCCCCTGTTCGGACGCACCCACCCTATGCCACTGGCCATTGGCCCGACCGGGTTCAACGGCATGCTTACCCGCGACGGCGACCTGAAGCTCGCCCGGGCGGCGCGGGACGCCGGCATTCCCTTCGTACTCAGCAGCGTCTCCACCACGCGCCTTGAAGAGATCGCCGCCGTCGAAGGCCTCACGGCCTGGATGCAGATCTACTTCTATCGCGATCGCGAATTCGTCAAATCGATGATCCGGCGCTGTGCGGATGCCGGCTTCGACGCCATCGTAGTGACCACCGACAGCGCCATCTACGGCAACCGCGAGTGGGACGTGCGCAACTTTCGCCAGCCGATGAAACCCACGCTTGCCAACCTGCTGCACCTGTTGACCAAACCCGGCTGGATGAGCGACGTGCTGTGGCCTGACGGGCTGCCCACGTTCAAGAACCTGGACGACCTGCTGCCGCCGGACAAGCGTAACGCCCAGGGCGCCTCGCAGATCATCGGCCCGCAGCTCGATCCGACGCTCAACTGGGACGACATCGCCTGGCTTCGCGAGCTCTGGCCCGGCAAGCTCATGCTCAAGGGGATTTTGTCACCCAATGAAGCTGAAATGGCCGTGGATCACGGCGTCGACGGGATCGTGCTGTCCAATCACGGCGGGCGCCAGCTCAACCATTCGCTGTCGCCGATGGATACGCTGGCCGAGGTGAAAGCGCGCGTGGGCGAGCGCTGTCAGCTGTTCGTCGACAGCGGCTTCAGGCGCGGCACCGATATCATTAAGGCCCGTGCGCTCGGCGCCGACGCCGTGTGGCTTGGCCGAGCTACGCTTTACGGGCTGGCCGCCGGCGGCCAGCCCGGCGTCGCCCATGCGCTTTCGCTGCTCAAAAAGGAGATGGAATCGACGCTTGGGCTTCTCGGGCATACGCACCTTGACGCACTCGACGCGACCTGCCTGCGACAGCGTCGCTTTTAATACCACTCACACTATCAGGGGCGCTAGCGCCCCTTCTTTAAGCCAAACGATTTCCCAATAAGCGGCCCAAGCGCTGCCCTTTTGTACGTTTTAACCTGTGCTGCCCTTCGAGCGCGGCCTCTCTTCCAGGCGCTTTCTCTACTGCTTCGAGTGACTAAAAACCCTGTCATGGCATGGGTTTGAGCCATTTCCAATCGCCCAAGGCCTCATTAATTCGACTTACGCCATTACCGTTTGACACAAAGTCTTTCAACAAGACTACTGACGCATCAAGCTTTCAAAAATTAATCTTCCGCCTCGAAACGCCGATTAAACAGGTATTCAGGGGCGTTCGTCAGTCATTTGCTATTCACCCATCGACCTTAAACGATCTAATTAAAAAGAATTAGACAGGGGCATCCCCTTCGGTCGTGGACGAACACCTTGCCTGTTTCCACTGACTCAAGGTGTCGATACGTGAAGATCAAGAAGCTCGGCCTGCCCCATTGGCTTTTATCCAGCGCCTGCGCGCTCACCCTCCTCACTGCCGGCAGCGCCGCGAGCGCAGAGGACTTTCTGCAGAACAGCCGCGCCGAGAATCGCTGCGAGCTGACCGGCCAGCAGCAGGAAATGCTGCGGCTGGTCAACGAAGCGCGTAGCCAGGCACGTCAGTGCGGTACCGAGTACTTCCCCCCGGCCGCCTCGTTGAGCTGGAGCTGCCAGCTCGAAGTCGCTGCCGAAGGCCACGCCAAAACCATGGCCGAGTATGAATACTTCAGCCATACCGGCCTGGACGGCTCGAAGATTCAAAACCGCGCCGAAGCGACCGGCTACCGTTGGCGTGCGCTGGGCGAGAACATCGCCGCCGGTCAGCGTACCTCCTCGAGCGTAGTGCTTGCCTGGCTCGAAAGCCCCAGCCACTGTCGCAACATCATGCTCGATGCGTTTACTGAAATGGGCATGGCCAAGGTCGACAACACCCAGTCGCGCTATCTCACCTACTGGGCTCAGGCCTTTGGCAGCGCGCGCTGAGGCCGCACGCGTGAAGGATCACTCGGTCGGCGTGAGCGCGCCGTAGTGTACGGCGCTAATGGCGTTTTTCGGCGAACCGTCGACGAGTTTGGTGCTGTAGGTGAGATAAACGAAGGTTTGCGCCTCGGCGTCATGCATGCGCACCACGCGCATGTTCTTGAACAGTGCCGAGCGGCGCTGGGAAAAGACGACCTCCTGCTCATCGACCTCGGCCGGGTCGAAGACGATCTCGCCGATCTGACGACATGCTACGCTCGCCTCACTCGCCTCTTCGGCCAGGCCCACCGCGCCGGAGAGCCCGCCAATTTTTGAGTAGGAGAGATAGCAGGCAACGCCCTGCACGTCCGGGTCATCGAAGCGCTCCACCTCGATGGTGTTGTTCGGCCCGAGCATTCGAAACTCGGTGCGTACGCTACCGATATGGGCATCCTGGGCCCAAAGCGCCAGCGGCGACAGCGAGACAGCGATGGCAAGCGCGTGCAATAGGGGGCGGGGTGTAATCATGAGAGACAAGCCTTTAATAAGTGGCGCAGGGTGGCAAGAAGTCTTTGAAGACAATCGATGGTCCACCCCATTGTTATGCGCCTGACAGCGTATAACAATGGCGATGTCCACTATCCAAGGAATGCTCGCTGCCATGATGCGTCGCCTATCAACGCTTTTCGTTCTTTGTGCTCTCGTGAACCTGCCCGCTCATGCGGCGTGCCCGCGCGAGCCGCAGGCAATCGATCTACCCGCACAGCCGCTCGACGAAGCGCTCGAGCAGCTGGCCGTGCAAACGGGGTGTACCATCGAAGGCAAGCGCGAGCTTGCTCGGCTGCGCGCTTCGTCGGTGAACGGTGCCTACCGCCCTGAAGAAGCGCTCTGGGCGCTTTTGCAGGGAACGGGCTGGGAGGGCTACACCACCGACGAGGGGCTCGAGGTTTCAAAACGCCAGCAGCGTTGGGTGCTGAAACAAACAGCTGATCTACGTGCACGTATCGAGGAGCACACGGCGCTTGCACCGGATACGCGCCGCGCCTATCTCGAGGAAATCGACGCTGTCGAACGAAGCGCTCAGGCGCTCGCTTTCGAACAGGGATTCATTAGTGCCGCCGAGCAGGCGAGCTACCGCCGCAGCCTGTCAGCGATTCGTGACGCTTTGTAGCGTCTCGACTCCCCGGTTCGATGTCCGGGCGGCCGGCGCCTGGACACGCCGGTATTAATAAAGCCGCGCCTTGATCAGCGGTTTCAAAAGATAGCTCAACACCGAGCGCTTGCCGGTTTGAATGTCGACGTCGGCGCGCATGCCGGTGCGGATCGGCAGCTGCTCGCCGTGGCGGGTCAAGTGCGTTTCATCGGTGACGATCAGTACGTTGTAGAAGGCTTCGTTGCCGCGCGGCGTCTGCTCCTCGATGGTGTCCTCGCTGATCTGCTCCACCTCGCCTTTTAGATCGCCATAAATCGTGTAGTCGTAGGCGGTGATCTTGACGCTGGCCGGCATGCCCGGGGCAATGAAGGCGACATCGCGCGGGCTGATGCGTGCCTCGATCAACAGCCGATCCTCGATCGGCGTGATCTCCATGATCGGCTCGCCGGGCTGAATTACCCCGCCCAGCGTCGTCACCAAAAGGTCGTTGACGCGCCCGCGCACCGGCGAGCGGATCTCGGTGCGCTGGAGCTGGTCGCTTCGCTGGGTGACGACCTGCTCGAGCGTAGCGAGTTCGGCCTTTTTGGCGGCAAGCTCGGTATAAGCTTCCTGCACATAGGTGTTACGAAGCTCCGCCAGCCGCCCCACCAGCCCGGCGATGCTTTGATTGAGCTTGAGTGCCTCCATTTCGCTCACCGAGCGGCGCTGGACCAGCGGCTCGATCAGGGCGAGCTGGCGCCGGGCCAGAGCGACCTCTTCGTTGAGCGAGCGCTGCGCTTCCTCGAGACGCTCGCGCCGCGCCAAAAACAGCGCCCGCTCCGCGCGTGCCAGCTCCCCGTCTTCGTCGAGGGCCTCGGGAAACTCGATACGCTCCTGTTCCAGCACCTCGGCTTCGAGCCTGGCGATCGCCGCTTGCAGCACTTCGATCTGGCTGCGGGTCTCCATGAACGCGCTGCGAAAGCGGGTATCGTCGAGGCGCACCAGAGGTTGGCCGAGCTCCACCCGGTCCCCGCGGCCGACCAACAGCTCGGAGACGATACCGCCTTCCAGGCTTTGAATGGTCTGTAGGCGAGTAAAGGGCACGACCTTGCCTTCACCGCGGGTGACTTCGTCGATCGTCGCCCAGCTGGCCCAGCCGATAAAAGCGGCGATGATCAGTACGCTCAGCCACAGGATGGCATGAGCGCGGCGCGGGGCCAGCGACAGACGCGGGTCGTCGAGCTCGCGCCGCGTGGCTTCACTAGGCGTCATGGCGGCGCACTCCCTGAGGCTTTTGAGCAGTGTTGACCTGGTTGCCGCTGACCACGCTCTCGACCGGCCCATCCATGACAAGGCGCCCTTCACGCAGCACCAGCGCGCGCTCGGTCAAGGTGAGAAGCGCCGATTTGTGGGTGGCGAGAATCAGCGTACGCTTTTCAAGCCAGGCGTTCAGCGTTTGGATGACGTGGCGCTCGCTTGACTGGTCAAACGCCGCCGTAGGTTCGTCGAGCAGCACGATACGCGGGTCCTGAAGCAGCAGCCGCGCCAGCCCCACGGCCTGGCGCTGCCCGCCGGAAAGTGCGCGACTGCCCTGCAGCGGCATATCAAGCCCATGCGGGTGACGACCCACGAAGCTTCCAAGCCCTACCGATGCAAGTGCTTCCATCAGCGTCTCGTCGGTGTGGGCCTGGCCGTCCAGCAGCAAATTTTCGCGCAGCGTGCCGTAAAACAGCGCAATGTCCTGGGGCAGATAGCCGATCGCGCGGCGCTTGTCCGCCGGCTCCAGCTGGCTGATCGCCACGCCGTCGAGCAACATCTGCCCGTCGCTGGCATCGCCAAGCCCGGCCAACAGGCGCAGTAGGGTCGATTTCCCCGAGCCGTTGCCGCCCAGCAACGCGACCCGCTCACCGGCGGCAACCTCCAGACGTTCGATGTTCAGCGCCGGCGGCCCCTCCGGCTGATAGGCCAGCTTGACGCCTTCGAGCTCGAAGTGACCGGCAAGCGCTGATTTGTGAATGAAGCTGCGCCCTTCCGGGCGCTCCACCGGCGCTTTCATCACGTCGTCGAGCCCTTCGAGCGCCACCTTGACGTGCTGCCAGCGGGTCAACAGCCCGGCGACCTGGCTCATGGGCGCCACGGTGCGCGAGGCCAAAAGGGTGCAGGCGATCAGCGCCCCGACGGTCAGCGCCCCGGCGCTGATCTGATAGACCCCCACGATCACCACGCCGATATAGCAAAGCTGCTGTACGAAAGCTGCGGCAAAACCGAGCGTGGCGCCGAGCGAGCGCATGCGCACCCCGGCATCGGCCAAACTGGCTGATAATGAGTCCCACATGCGCAGGTGGCGCCCTTCGGCGCGGGTGGTCTTGACCGTTTCCAGGTTTTCGAGAGTTTCCAACAGCACGCACTGGCGCACCGCGCCCTCCCTAAGGTTCTGACGCGCAAGCGAGGCGAGCCGTGGCTGGGCGATCAGCCCCGGCAACAGCATCAGCACCACCGCGGCCAGCACCACCCAGGCAACCGGCCCGCCGATATAAGCGATCACGCCGATGAATAGCGCCACGAACGGCAGATCGCTAATGGCGCCGATCGTCGAGGAAGTAAAGAACTCGCGCACCGATTCGAACTCGCGCAGCTGGCTGCTGAAGGCGCCGGTGGTGCCGGGCTTGGCCGAGAGGCGAAGCTGCATCACCTGCTCGAACAGCCGGGAAGAGAGTCCCAGATCAAGCCGCTTGCCGGTGGCGTCGATGAGCCGGGCGCGCAACACCCGCAGCAAAAACTCGAAGGCGGCGGCCAGCGCCACCCCGCTTGACAGAATCCAGAGTGTATCGAGGGCGTTATTGGGCACCACGCGGTCGTACACTTGCATGGCGAAAATGGCGGTGGCGATCGCCAGCAGGTTGGCCATCAGCGCGGCCACGCCCACTTCGACGTAGGTTTTCCACTGCCGGCGCACCGGACCTTTCAGCCAGTGCTCGGGGCGCTTACGCGCAAAGCGCCCGGCGCGGTCGTCCGCCCGGTACGTTTGGCGCGCCACCACTGCCACGCCGGCGTAGCGCTTGGCCAGGGTCGATAGCGCCAGCCGCTCCTGGCCGCCGCCGCTTTCCGGCACGAGAATCACGGCCTCGTCCTGCTGACACTCGACCAGCACACACACTGCGTCGTTATCGAGCAGTATCAGCGCCGGCAGCAGGCCATCGCACAGGTGCGATAGCGTAAGCTCCACCACCCGGCCGGTCACGCCGATCCGGTTCAAGGCGCGAGGCACCAGCGCCAGCGGCAAACGCTCGTCGGCGAGCGCAAAACCGTCGGTCAGCTCGATGGCGACGGTTGGCCGGCCGAGCTGCCGGCATAACAGCGCCAGCCCTTCGTTGAACTGTGTTTGACGAGACGGTGCTTGGCGAGGCGGTGCTTGTTGAGAATGCGCCTGGTGAGACGATGCCTGTTGAGACACTGTTTGATGAAGCTGCGTGTGATCGGGCTGCTCGTGATCGAGGTTTTCCCGATCCGGCGCCTTTCGTTGGAGGCGCTCGTCGTTGGCTCTCGAATCGGCGCTAGGGCGCTGCATGACGGGTCCTTAAGAGATGCGCCATCTCGCGTTCGGTGTGGGTCATCATGGGAGACAAAAGGCCGAGCTGAGCCGCGGCGCGGTACTGCAACCGGCGCTGCTCGGTGGCAAGCTCCACCAGCTGCCGCTCGGCCTCGAAGGCGTCGCGCTGCAGGTTCAAAAGCTCGAACACGTCGCGATAGCCCACAGAAAACTGCTCGTCGTAGGCCTCGGCCACGCGCTGAGCGCTGTCGAGCTGGGCTTCGAGCGCCTGGCGGCGCCAGGTCAGCGCCTCGTGGTGCTCGATCAAGGAGGTCACCGTGCGCTCGACATCGCGCCGGGCGACTTCCACACCCCAGCGCGCCGCTTCAAGGCGCTGGTCGGCGGAGGTGGTGCGACGCACGTTGGAGAGCCCCTGAAACGGCTCCATGCGCAGGCGCAGCGCCACCACGATGTCGTCCTCCATGGTGCCGCCGATTTCACGGCGTAGCGCTGACCCTTCCAGGTTGACCCGCGGCATGAGCGCGGCGCGGGCCTCTTCGCTGCCGGCGCGGGCCTCGGCCATGCGCTCCTCGTTTTGGCGAAACTGCGGCGCGCTGACAACGGCGCTGTCCAGCATGGCCGGGGATTCGCTCAAAAGATCAGTCAGCGCCAGCGGCTCGGGCAGCGTGACCTGGTCGGGGCTTTCGCCGACCAGTTGGCGAAACTGGCGCACGGCATCGTTCAAGGCGCCCGCCTCCAGCGCGGCCTGTTCGCGCGCCCGCGCCAGTTCGAGCGCGGCACGCTCGGATTCGCTGCGGTCGGTATAGCCCACCTCGCTTCGCGAACGGGCAAGCTCTGCTACTCGCTCGAGCGCCTCGATATGTCGGGCCACCGCCGCCTGGCGTTCGCGCGCGCCAATGACGTCCAGATATACCTCAACGATATCCAGCGCCGCCTCTTCGGTCACCAGCGCACGCTCCTGTTCGACCTGACGCAGTCCGGCCGAGGCGCCGTCCACCTGAGAGCGCACGCGGCCCCAATCATAAAGCGTTTGGCTGGCGGTCAGGTCGTAGCCGAAATTGCTCGTGGAAAAGCCTTCCGGCCCGGCGGAGAGCCCGACCTGGGGCCAGTAACCGTCGCGGGCGATATCGACGTTCGTGGCGGCCTCACCAATCTCTTGCTCGACTTGGGCCACCTGCGGGTTGATCTCGAGCCCGCGGCGCACGGCCTGCTCCAGGGTCATGCCCGCCGCCGGTAGCGGCGCCAGGCAAAGAAGCCAGCTCACGGCGTACCCCGCGCGCCGGCTTTTGGCGTTCAAGGCTCTGGCGCTCATGACCTGGCGCCGGTGTTCGAAAAAATGCGAAAGCGCCTGATCAACGCACCCCGCTCGACGATATCCTGCACTTACCGCTACGTTGGAAATCAAGTCACCTCCACCACGTTGATGAACTGCTCGATGTATAAAACGGCGTCCTGGGTGACGTATTCGTTGAACACTACGCCGTCGAGAGTTTGAGCGGCGCCGACACGGTTCCAGCCTCCGCCGGCCAGTGTCACCTGATCCTGGCTGTCACCCGTGATCTGTAGCACGTTCGTCTCGTCGGTCAGCTCGAAGAGCGCGTCACGATCCAGTGTGAGTCGGTTGGTCCCGTTACCGCGGCCCAGCGAAATACGCTCGACGTTGCTGATCGTTCCCTGGTTGGGGTCGGTCAGATTCAGATTGATGCCGTCTCCCAGCAAAATCATGTCGAAGCCTTCACCGCCTTTGATGCTTTCGAACTGCGGAGTGCGCAGTATGACGACATCGTCACCGGAACCGAGGTCGATCGTGTCACGACCGCTGGTGCCGGTGACAACGACATCGTTGCCATCCCCCATGGTAAAGGTCTGATCACGATTGCTGCCTTCAACGATGTCTGCACCTTCACCGCCTTCATAAATGGAGTTGGTCACCGGCAAGGAGTTGGTACTTCCAAAAGTGCCTCCCAACACACCCCCCAATTTATTCGTGATAGCGCCTATGGGATCTGCGAAAACCGATTCCGCCGCACCAAAATTGACTATTTCCGTCGTGCTGTGAGTGCCGTTGGCTCTTATAGAGGTGAACCCAACGTTAACCTCCTGGTTGCCTACCAACAGACTAGTAGCATCGTTGAGTAGAGTGCTAAGAACCGTTGTGCCGACAGAGAATGCACCGCTGGTATTAACGTTGATGGTCGTGCTGCGAAGCGAGGTGAAAAGATCATTCTGATAGACATCCAGCCGCACCGATTGGGCTCCCGGGGCGCTCCCCTCGAGATAAGACTTCAACAGTCCGACCAGCGGCGGTGTGCGAATCTGCAGCCCTGTTGGCGCGAGAACGGCATTGGGCACAGCGACCGTCTCGGTGGCATCACCGCCCACCACCGCTCGTAGCAGGCTGCCTGCTTGCGCAGGCTGATTGAGCACCACGCGCCACTCGCCCTGCTCGTTGACCTGGGTGTTGTAGGTAGCCGCCCCCGCCGTGACGACCACCGTCGCCCCGGCTTCGCCGCCGCCGCTGATGATGTAGCCGGCGCTTTGATTGATGGTGGGCACGAAATCCAGCGTCACGCCCTGATTGATCAAAAGCGTGGTGTCGCCAAGCGTCAACGCCTGATAGCTCACCCCGTCGATGACCTCGACATCACCGCGCGCCACCG
Source organism: Halomonas sp. PAMB 3264 (assembly GCF_031954245.1). Taxonomy (NCBI): domain Bacteria; kingdom Pseudomonadati; phylum Pseudomonadota; class Gammaproteobacteria; order Oceanospirillales; family Halomonadaceae; genus Halomonas; species Halomonas sp. PAMB 3264. The sequence continues at coordinate 1,460,024 of NZ_CP134866.1, read as the reverse complement.
CGCCGCTGATCGTCACGCGGCTTGCGCCCTCGCCCACGATCTGAAGCGTTTGAGCGTCGCCGGCCAGCGCGCTCGCCGCTTGCGCATCCAGGGTAATAGCACTGCCGGTATCCCCCAGGTTGACTCGTGAGACGTTGCTCATTCGGGCAAAGTCGTCCGGCGTCAGGGTCAAACGGCTATCCAGCAGCAGCGTATTGGTACCCGCGCCACCGTCGATGCGGGTGAACGCGTTCGAGCGCAGGACGATCAGATCATCCCCGCCGCCGGCTTCAACCGACTGATTGGCCCCCACGATCAGCACGTCTGCCTCATCGGTGCCCTTGATAATGCTGTTTTGCACGGGGCCGAAGGTGAGTCCCACCAGCGTACTGCCGTTAAGCGCCACGTCGACCGTGCCGATCTCGCGCTCGAGCACACCGGTCACGCCATCGGCGGAGGTGTAGGTCAGCGCCAGGGTGACGCCGCTTTCATTCAAAAGCGCCGTTACCCCCGCCGCAAGATTGCCGACACCGCTTAAAAGCCCGGAATTTCTTACGAGATCATTAAGCGCCGTTGCCAGATCGAGCGTTAATGCGCCGCTGCTATTGTTGGATACCCCCACCGTTATATCGCCGAGTCGACCGGCGTCGAGCTTCGCGGTCAGCCTGCCGCCTTCGGGCAATACGATGTTGGTCAGCGCGCTGACCACGCCGGGGCTGCCGGTAACGAGATCGGTCACCGGGGCGAGATCCAGAATCGAAATCGGCGTGGGTAGAAGCTCGGCCAGGCTTACCGTGGCCGGTGCAAGGCTCTGGTTACCGCGAGCGTCGGTGGCTATCGCCGTGATCGAGGCGTTTAAAAGCTCGCTCAAATTGAAGTCGAAGCGCGGGTCGGCGAGCAGATCCAGCGAGAAAGCGCCACGTTCGTCGGCGCTTACCGTCACGGTTTGTGTAACGCCGCCCAAACGCACGCTCAATGCGATCGAGGCGCCGGGGTCGGTGGTCCCCACCAGCGCGCCGGCAAACGATTCGATGGCGACCAGCGGACCCAACACGTTGAAGTCACTTAGCGTGACGACATCGCCTTCGTTGCCGGCCGGGTCATACGTGACAAGATCCAGGTTCAGGCTGCGAAGATCGAGCAGCGCGCCAGGGTCGTTTCGAATCAGCTCTTGTAAATCGAGCGCCAGCACGGACAGATCGATTTCGTACTGGCCGCTGGCGTTTTGCACCAAAAGTCCGGGCGTGGCGCGCCCGTCCAGCACGCGCAGCGTCTCCTGGCCGTTGCCGATACGCAGTAAAAGCCCTTCGCCCTGGTTCAAAAGCGTATCAAGCACAATACCGTTGCCCGCGACCTCGACACCCTCTTCGACCGCGCGGCCCGGCGGTACGGTGTCGATGACAAAATCCACGTCTTGCGATATAGCGCTGCCACCGATCTGCACTCGGGCGCTCGCCGGCTGAAACTCATAGGCCTGGCCAACGGCGAGCGGAAACAGCGCGTAGCCTCTGGCCACATCTTGTGCCGTTAGCCGATAGCTCTGGGTAACGATAGCCGCGCCCGCGGTGAGCTCACCGCCCTCACGGGCGATTAGCGTCAGCGTGACCAGGTCGTTTTCCGCCACGGGCAGTCCGCCAAAGCCGACCTCGACCTCGGCGCCCTGGCTCTCGAGCCCGGACTCGACTCCGTTGATCCAGCCGTCCGCCGACGCGTCGATGGTCAGCACCGGCTGGAGGATCTCGATGGATAGCGCCGGACTTTTGCCGCCCGTTCCGGCGTTGCCGGCCAGATCGGTATAGGTGCTGTCAGAGAGCTCGATGGATGCCTGGCTGGCACTGCCATCCGGACGGAAGGTCGCCGTCCAGGTGACGCTGTTGGCACTGGCGGAGAGATTCAAAAGCCGCCCGCCGATGACACTGAAGTCCTCGATGGAAAGCCCGGTGATCGCCTCGCTAAAGGTGAAAATGACCTCGGTGGTTTGCGCCGAGGTGATCGCCTCGCCAGCGGCGAATTGGATCGACTCAAGCGTTGGTGAATCGATATCGACCATGACGTTATCAAGACGCGCCGCAGCGCCTGGGTTGCCCGCCGCGTCGGTGTACGCGCCCTGGGCCAGCACGATGCTCGCAGGCCCGGACGTAGCGCCGGGCGTGAGGTCAGCGGTCCAAACGACGCCATCGGCGCTTTGCAGATTGCCAAGCGTGGCGCCGGTCACTTGAAGATCGCCGAGATCAAAATTCTCCACTGCTTCGCTGAAGGTGATCGTCACCTGCGCGCTGTCGCCGACGCCCAGCAGGGGTTGAGAAATCGCGATGCTGGCCGTAGGCGGGGCGATATCGATCGACACCGTGGCTGGTTCGGAGGCGCCGGGGTTGCCAGCGGCGCTCACCGTGCGTGCGATCATCTCGAAAGAGGTGCCGCCGGCATCACCAGTGGCGATCTCCTGCAGGAAACCGCCGGGCACGACCACGCGCCAGGCGCCTTCTTCTACTCGGCCATCAAACGTGGCACCCGCCAGGCTCAACGCCACCGTTGTTCCGTTGGGTACGCCCTCGGCGGTGCCGGTCACGATCAGCCCAGCCCCCACGGTTTGCCCGTTGAGCACGCCGCCGGCATCGATCGTCACGACCGGAGCGGCCAGGTCGACCGTGAAATCGTAACTATTGCTCACCGTGCCCGTATTTCCGGCGGGGTCGGTGGCGAAAAGGCGAAGCGTGACGCTTGGCGGCTCGGCGCTGGCCAGCAAACTACCCAGCACTTCCACGCTGAACACGCCGCTGGCGTCGACGAACGTACGATACTCGCCGCCATTGACCGAGAGCTCCAGAGCGTCGCCCGGGGTGAATTCGCCTACCACGTTACCGCTTAGCGTGACCAGGCCCTGGGCCGACGCCTGATTGACAATGCCGCTGCCGTTGATCGGGTCGATACGAAACTGGGTCGTGTCTTCGTTCGGAGCGGTGGTATCCAGTACGAAGCCGATGGCGTTGGAAGGCGCCGACGTGTTGCCGGCGTCATCGCTAATGGCGGCGGTCAAGACGTAGCTGCCGTCTCCTCGCGTGCTTGCCACGGGCAGTTCGATCAGCACCGAACCGGTCTGTATATCCTCTGCGGTAATGGGGTAATCAAACGATAGAGTGCCGCTAGCGTCACGCAACGACACAGTCAGAGTATCGCCGACCTGGGTATCCTCGGTGAGCACGATAACGACATCGATAGCATCGTTGCCCGCCTCGATGGTGGCCTTATTGATAAAACCATTGGTCAGCGTCGGAAGCTCCACGAACGGCGCTTCGAGCCCGCTTTCGCCACCGGGGCTCGTCGTATCGATGGTGACCGGACCAAGACCGCCTACCGCACTTTCGTTACCCGCCGCATCGAACTGGCGGGCCAGCACCTGGCCGTCCACGTAGACGCCGTCCGGCAGCACAAAGCTCGCGCCTGTACCGTTGAGCCATGTACTTCCGCCGTTGATGCTGTACTGCCACCTGGCGCCTTCTTCCAGACCCTCGACGCTGACCGCTCCCTCGTTGACCACATCGCCGTCAAGGACGAGCGAGAGCGCGGGCGCGGCCGGTGCCTGGGTATCGATGGTAATGGGTGCAAGCGCTCCTTCCGGGCTTGGGTTGCCCGCCGCATCAAACTGGCGTACTCGTACGTCGTCTTGTGCGTAAACGCCATCCTCCAGCTCGAAGCTTTCGCCCGCTCCCGGCAACCAGTTCTCACCGCCATCGATGCTGTACTCCCAGGTCGCGCCCGCTTCCAGCCCACGCACATTGATCGTGGCATCGCTGGTGATCGATCGGGGGTCGAACGCTTCGAGAGTCGGCGCCTTTGGCGGCGTGGTGTCGATCGTTACCGGGCCAACCAACGCGTTGGGGCTGACATTACCCGCGCCGTCGGTTTGGCGCACCTGCACTACCTCAGCGCCGTAGCTGCCTTCTGGCAGCGTGAATGTATCGCCCGTGCCCGGCTGCCAGGTTTGGCCGTCATCCAAACTGTACTCCCACGTCGCACCTGGCTGAAGATTGCCGACGGTGGCCGTAGCATCGTTGGTCACTGGAGCGCCCTCCAGCGTAACGCTGGGCGCTTCGGGCCGCGTGGTAACGACGGTAAGGGTGCCATCGCCAGCGCCGACGTTGCTCACAGTGCCCGAAGGACTGACGTTGCCGGCGCCATCGGTCTGGCGCACTTCAATGATGCCCTGCGCGTAGCTTCCCGGCGGTAGCACGAAGCGGTCTCCGCTACCCGTTTGCCAATCCGCTCCGCCGTTAAGCGAAATTTCCCAAAAAGCGCCGGGTTCGAGGTCCGCGATCAAAAGCGTGCCGTTGGCGGTCACACCCGGCTGGCTTCCGGTGTCGGTTTCGAGCGCGACGCTGGGCTCAGTAGGCGCCTTCGTGTCCACGGTTACCGGTCCAAGGGCTCGCGTGGCACCGAGCACATTGTCAGCGCTCGTTTGGCGTGCCAGCACCTGGCCTGCAGTGTAAACGCCTTCAGACAGCGTGAAGCTCGTTCCCGAGCCCGTTTCCCAGTTGGCGCCGGCGTCCACGCTGTACTCCCAAACCGCACCCTCGACGATGTTGTCGACGTTGACCGTGCCGTTTTGCGTGATACCGGGAACCCTGCCAGTGTCCTCGGAAAGTGTCAGCAAGAGCGCTGGCGGCGCATCCGGATCACTGGGCAGCTCGATCGTTAGATCGACCGTGACCGGGCCGAACTCACCGCCGCCAATAGCGCTTTCGTTACCCGCCGCATCGAACTGGCGTACCAGCACCTGGCCCTGGGCGTACTTAGCTTCTGGAAGTACGAAGGTGGCACCGCTACCGGGCTGCCAGTTTTCACCGCCATTGAGGCTGTACTCCCAGCGCCCGCCCGATTCCAGCTCGTCTACCCTTACCGTGCCGTCGTCGGTCACCGAACCCGCACTGGCCCCGTTTGCAAGCGCAAGCGTGGGGGTTTCAGGCGGCGTGGTATCGACGGTGACAGCACCGATTCGCGCAGCCGGGCTGGTATTGCCCGCCGTATCGGTCTGGCGCACCAGCACGTCGTTGGGTTTGTAGGCACCTTCGCCCAGCACGAAGCCATCGCCGCTACCCACTAGCCAACTCGCGCCACCATCGAGGCTGTACGACCAGGTAGCGCCCTCTTCCAAACCACTTACCTCGACGGTGCCATCGTTGGTGATGAGGCGATCATCGACCAGCGTTGCGATCGGCGCGGCTGGCAGCGTCAGATCGACCTCCACCTCGCCGAGCACGCCCGGCGCGCTGGTACTACCTACCCGATTGATCTGGCGCACCTGAACCTCGCCTTCAAGATAGCGCCCTTCACCGAGTATGAAGCTGTCGTCCTTGCCTGGCGTCCAGTTAACGCCGCCGTCGAGACTGTACTCCCACCGAGCAAACGCCTCGAGGCCGCCAACGCGTACCACGCCACTGTCGGACAGGGGGGCGCCCACCAGCATGACCTGGGGTGTCGGCGGGATCGATGAGTCGACCGTGATCGCCCCTAACACGCCGTGCTGGCTAACATTGCCTGCGGCGTCCATCTGGCGCAGGTGAATAGTACCGGCGTTGAAATGCCCCTCGGGCAGAATGTAGCGGTCCCCCTCGCCCTGAATCCATTTCATTCCGCCGTCAAGGCTGATCTCCCAGCGGGCTCCGGTTTCCAGGCCGGTAATCTGCAGCGTTCCATCGGCCGTGATGTCGTCGAGAGTGCCGGTATCGTTGAGCAGTGCCGCTCCCGGCGCGGGCGGGGCGGTGGTGTCTACGGTGACCGTTCCAAGCGTCGAGGCCGCGCTGGTCTGACCGCTGGCGTTACTTTGGCGCCCCAGCACCTGCCCGGCGGGGTAGAAGCCTTCAGGCAGCGTAAAGGTATCGCCACTGCCCGGAAACCAGCTCGCGCCGCCGTTCAGGCTGTACTGCCACGTGCCGCCGTCGACCAGCCCAAGCACCTGTACCTGGCCGTTGCTGGTAATACCGTCCACCTCGCCGGTATCGGCGATTAGCGTCAGCGTCGGCACCGCAGGCGCGTCCGGATCAGGGGAAGGTTCAAGCGTTAAATCCACCGTGACCGGCGCAAGACTTGCGGCCTGGCTTGGAGTACCGGTGACGCTTAGCTGACGCACCTGAACCTGGCCTTCGGTGTAAACCCCCTTGCCCAGCACGAAGGACTCTCCGCCGCCGGGTTGCCAGTTGACACCGCCATCGAAGCTGACTTCCCAACGCGCGTTGGGCGAGAGATTACCCACCAAAACGGTGCCGTCCACGATGACGCCTTCGGCGTTCGGGGTTTCGACAAGCGTGAGCGTGGGGGTGGGAGGAATCGCTGTATCCACGATCAGCGCACCCAGCGCTGCCGGGTCGCCTACGTTGCCTGCCGCATCGATCTGGCGCACCTGCACCTGCTCGGCGCTATATTCGCCCGGCTCGAGCGTGAAAGCGCCGCCTTCACCCTCCTCCCAACGTGTCCCGCCATCGAAGCTAACCTCCCAGCGCGCTCCGGGCTCGAGATCAGTGACCGTGACCTCGCCGTCGCTGGTAATCGAGGAATCACCCGAGAGCGTCAGCGTTGGCGTCGAGGGGGGCGTCAGATCGATCTCGAGGGCATCGAGTTTTGCCGGCGAACCGATATTACCCGCGCCATCGATCTGGCGTACCTGAATCTGCTCCGCGACGTAACGACCCTCGGGGATCTCGAAGCGACCGTTTTCACCGCTTTGCCAGGTAACCCCACCGTTCAGCGAGTATTCCCACGTAGCGTTCGGGGCCAGTCCACCGACCGTTGCAACTGGGTTGTTGGTCAGCGCCCCGCCCACGCTAACGGTGGGAGCTTCCAGTAGCGCCGTGACAATCGTAACGGCGCCCAGTTCGACGCTTTCACTGACATTCCCGGCGGGGTCGGTTTGACGTACGCGTACGGCCCCCAAGCCATATTCCCCTTCGGGCAGAATGAATCGGTCCCCCGCGCCGTTTTGCCAGCTAGCGCCGCCGTCGACCGAGTATTCCCATGTGGCCGTCTCTTCGATATCCAGAACGCGTACCGTACCGTCTGAGGTGATGCCGTCGATCTCGCCGGTATCGTTGTCGAGCAGCGCCCGGGGTGGAACCGGCGCGATCGTATCGATGGTCACGGCGCCTAATGAAAAAACGGGGCTGATGATCCCTTCCTGATTCGTTTGGCGCACCGCAACCATCCCCTCCGCGTAAACCCCTTCTGCCAGAATGAAGGTTTGCTCACCGCCGGGCTGCCAACTTGCGCCACCATTCAGAGTGATTTCCCAGGTCGCGTTCGCCGCCAGGTTATCGATACGCAGCGTGCCATCACGGGTAATGCCATCGACCGCACCGGTATCGTTGACCAGCGTCAGCGTTGGCGCCTCTGGCGCCCCCGGTAAGGGCGGCTGAGATAGCTCGACGGTCAACGGTCCTAATGGTGTCGAGTCGCTAGTATTGCCAGCGCGATCGATCTGACGCGCCAGGATTTGCTCTTGAGCATAGCTACCCGCCGGTACCACGAAGCGGTCGCCGCTACCATCACGCCAACTTTGGCCGCCATCAAGGCTGTACTGCCACCGCGCCTGGGGTTCGAGACCGCCGAGCAGCACGGTACCGTCGAGCGTCACGCCATCGAGCTCGCCGGTGTCGTTGGCCAGTGTCAAAAGCGGCGCCAAAGGCGGCGTGGTATCCACGATCATCGCACCCGGGCTTGCCTCGGCGCCCAGGTTACCGGCGGCGTCGGTTTGGCGTACCCGTATCTGATCAAAGGCGTACTCGCCTTCGTTCAGAGTAAAACGTGTGCCCACACCCAGCGTCCAGGAGGCGCCGCCGTTGAGGGTGTACGCCCAGGTGGCACCCTCTTCGATGCCGGCGACCTCCACGAAAGCCACGTTGGTAATGGCGCCACCGGGCAGCGTCAGCGTTGGCGCCAGGGGCGGGGTCGTGTCGATGGTTACCGCACGAAGCGGCGCTTCACCGCTTTGATTGCCGGCGCCGTCGGTTTGGCGAACCAGTACCTGGCCGAGCTCAAAATATCCGTCGGGCAGCACGAACTGCGCTCCGCTACCCGTCGTCCAATTCAAGCCGCTGTCCAGGCTGTACTCCCAAAACGCGCCGGCCTCGAGCCCCCCCACCGTGACCGTGGGGTTATTGATGATGGCGTTCGAACGAGCCAGCGACAGCGTCGGTATCGTGGGGGCGCTCAGGTCGACCACGATCGATAGCGTTGCCGATTCGCTCGTGTTACCGGCCCGATCGATCGAGCGCACCTGAAAAAGAGTCGAGGTGTAATCACCCTCGGCCAGAATCAGCCGATCACCGCTGCCCGTCTGCCAGCGTTGACCGCCATCGAAGCTCACCTGCCAGACGGCATCGGCGGCTATATTGCCGATCAGCACCGTACCGTCGGCCGTTATCCCATCACGGCTTCCGGTATCGTTGGCCAAAGATAGTGTCGGTTGATCCGGGGCGGTGACGTCGACGATCACCCGGCCCATCGTGCCCACCGCGCCCAGCTCGCCATCGGCGGTCGTTTGACGCACCTGCACTTGCCCAGCAGCGTAATCATTTTCAGGCAGAACGAAGCGCTCGCCGATTCCTTGTTGCCACGTCACCCCGCCATTCAAGCTGAACTCCCAGCTCGCCCCTGCAAGGAGACCGTCGACCTGGATCGTCCCATCGAACGTAATGCCGTCGAGTTCTGCCGTGTCGTTGACAAGCGTGAGAAGTGGCGCCAGGTCGGGATTGCCCGGCGACTCGGGCTCGCTACCCACCACGCTCAGCGCGTTCAGGGCTTCTAACTCGCCGACATTACCGGCCCGGTCAATCTGACGGACCTGCACTTGATCCGCCGAATAGGAGCCTTCTGCGAGGATAAAAAAGCGGCCTATCCCCGACTGCCATGTACGCCCGCTATCCAGACTGAATTGCCAGGACGCGTTCTCCTCGAGGTTTCCCACCGTGATGGTGCCATCGGTCGTCTCCCCGGTGACGATATTTCCGGCAATCGATAGGGTGGGTTTTTCCGGCGGAGTCTGATCCACGATGACCGCGCCCAGGTTGCCCTCGGCACTGACGTTTCGCGCTAGATCGATTTGGCGAACCAGCACCTGACGCGTGGCATAGGTACCCTCATCCAGCGAGAAAGAGGCGCTATCGCCTCCCTGCTGCCAGGTAGCACCGCCGTTGATGCTGTACCACCAGGTCGCGCCTGTTTCGATATCGCCCACGGTAATGTTGCCGTCGCTCGTGACACCAGCGACGACGCCGGTGTTATTGGCGAGTATCGCACCAGGCGCCGACGGTGGCGTCATATCGACCACAACAGCCGCCATTTGGCCCGCGGGGCCGGTTATCCCCTCGGGGCTGGTTTGGCGTGCCAGTACCTGACCGGCGGCGTATTCGCCTTCGGGCAGGACCAAACGCGTGCCCTGGCCGGTGAGCCATGTCGTGCCGCCATCCAGAGAGTAGGACCAGCGAGCGCCCGCTTGCACGTTACTGATCCGAAGGCTGCCGTCGCTGGTCGTCATGGCCCCTTCGCTGGTGTCATTAACGAGAAACAACCGCAGCGCCAGCGGTACCGCCGGCACGCCGGGATTGATGGGTGGCTCTGGCTGGGGCGCCGGTTCGGGCGCAGGGTTCGGCTCTGGCTCTGGCTCTGGCTCTGGCTCTGGCTCTGGCTCTGGCTCTGGAACAGGTTCTGGCGTCGGTTGTGGCTCGGGTACGGGCGCAGGATCTGGCTCAGGCGCAGGGGTGGGCCCTGGCGTCGGACCGGGCTCGGGCGTGGGTTGTGGCTCTGGCTCCGGTTGAGGATCCTCGTCATTACCCGGTAGGGTCGGCTCTTCCGGGGCACCGGGGATCGCAGGCTCGTCGATATCGCTGCCTGCTCCAGAATCCGAGGACGATGACAGCGCTGAACTGGCGGCTAAACCGGTCGCGCCCAAACCAATGCCGCCGGCCGCGGTAGTAACGGCGCTATTACCTGTAAAGAATGCAAAACCTTCACGCGCCGTTTCGAAGCCCGAGTACTCCCCCGCCGGATACTGCGGAGCGAAGGATACCTCGCCATTGGACAGCACCGTTTTGTCGATCGGCAGGAACTGATCTTCTTCGCCGGTAAGATAGAGCTTGCTTGACACATCTTCGGCCAGGCTCGAATAGAAATCGGCAATGCGCAGAGTTTCTCCGTTGGTCAACTCGATGACAAGATCGTTGCCGCTTCGCACCATGGAAGCAACTTCATCCGGCGATACCTGCAAAAGTACGCGGCTGGGCTCAGACAACGCCATATCGTTGGCAAACTCGAACGCTTGCGAAGCCTGTACATTGCCATCCAATGGAGAAACTTTTGCTAAAAAGGGCATGGAACCCACCTTTTATTTTAAGCCAAACGGCTTGTAGTAAATCGGCACGAATCCTTGTAGTGATTAACCACCGGCCTGAATGCATCCAACAAACCTGCCTTGTATACAAAGCCCGATAATCAAACGCGCTCGAGCACGTTGCTTTACTGCTCTACTTATTAGAGAAACGCGATTTAAATGAGTAGCTGCCTATTTATTATGACTAGCGTAATGTTTTTGACCTTATTTTCATCACACTATTAGAGGCAATTTATAGCGTCAATTTAAGAGCTGATAGAAACAAAATTATGTTTAATAAGCTTTCTGAATATTTCGAACGATGGCTTTATGTGTATGAATGTAACCCGGTTAACCTCTTTTAAGAGGACGACCGTGCACGACTCTTCTACACTCATTGGAAGCGAAGCGTGATATGACCTTCGCTGGATCGAGAGCCATTCATAAGGAGTATGAAGCGATGTCGAGCCCCGAGCACAAGCAAAAAATCTGGTCAATGATCAAGGATATCAAAGTGGGTATGCTGGTCACTATCGACCACGATATGCCACGCGCACGGCCCATGCACCTGGTACAGGAAGAGTACGATGGCACCCTATGGTTCTTCACGCGGCGCAGTGCTGAAAAGGTTTTCGAGGCGGAAAAGGATCACGACGTCTGCTTGAGCTTTTCCGACCAGGAGCACGGCACCTACGTATCCCTGTCCGGTACGGCCACTCTGTCCGATGACCGCGACCTGATGGCCAAGTACTGGAGCCCCTTCATCGCCGCCTGGTTCCCGGAAGGCAAGGACGACCCGGATGTAGCGTTACTCGAAATCAAGATTCACATGGGCGAGCACTGGAAGGCCAACGAAAGTAAGGTGTATCAGCTTTACGAAATCGCCAAGGCCAACATCAAAAAGAATGAAACGCCGGATATGGGCGAGAATGAGAAGTTCGGCCAATAAGCGGACATTCACTTCGCGCTGATACCTGTTTTTTACGACCTTTCTTCAAAACGACAACGCCAGCGAATGCTGGCGTTGTCGTTTATACACGTAATTCGATTAATCGATGGTCAACCCTTCGGCGCGGTAAAGCCGGTTCACCTCGATCACCCGCCCTTCCATCAAGTGGCAGTACTGGCGCATAGTGTAGCTTTCCTGGCGGGTTTCCACTTCCCCGCCCTCGCGTTCGCAGAAATCAACGGCAAGCTGCTGGGCCTGATCCTGCCCGCTTGAGTTCTGGGTCGCACAGCCACCCATGAGTGCCAACAGTACCAGTATCAATCCATAGCGAATCATTCCCATCTCCTTTCAGTGCTCAGCCGTAACCGGGGTGGGCCAAACGCCCTATCCAAGCCTGCGCCTCACTATAGCCGCTACTGCCAAGCGTCACGAAACTCGAGCCCGGCACGACTAGTGCGCCACCATGTTCTCAAGCTCCGTGGCGCGCTCGGCGGTTTCGCTCAAAAAGCAGTCGTTGCTTATTAAACGCGCCATCGTGCCCTCCCCCGTGGCGTAGAAGCCACAGTTGGCATCCCGGTACGAAATCCAAAGGCGCTGAGCATCCCGAAGAGCTATTTGCCGAGCCTCGGGTAGTTCACGACGAATAGCACGGTAGGCATCGTTAAGGCGCTTGTCCTGCACGTCGACTTCATCGCTTATGCATTCGACCATCGATTGTGTCACGCTACCGGCCGCCTCCATGCAATCAGTGTACTCACGGGTGTAGCCTTCGGTACTCTCCTGCGCCAAGGCGATGCATGGCAGGCATGAGAGAAGCAGTAACAAGCTTGTTCCGAGACGTTTTTTCATGGGCGCTCCTGATGTGTTTTCATGCCTGGCTGGGTAGCCGCCATTGACGGCGTGAGCGCTTTAACCATAGCAGCCGGAGCGCAGGTTGCCGGCGATCCCGCACTGAAACACAAACACTGTAGAAACGATTTTAAAAGTGAATGCAGGCAATGAGCGTTCGAGGCGCTATTGGCAGGCGAGACTTTGCGGTATGAATGGCGCCCCTGGCAGGAGTCGAACCTGCGACCTGCCGCTTAGGAGCAGGATTTTAGTTAGTTTCATACATTGTTAAGCATTCCTTTAAGTACCCATTAATTCAACAAAATCATAAATTTAAAACTAAATATCGTCTTATGGTGTCTCATGCTTTCCACCGCTATACTGCCACAGCTGTGGGGGCGCCTGTGGGGGCGGAAAACCATCATTTAAGGAGACACGATGCTGAGCACTGAAAAACAAGTTATTGCCTTCAAGCCCTCGGTTGGCAAGGAAAAAATAAGGGAAGGCGTTACTAATCGTGGCGTAGGTGGACTGGCTTTAGAGGCACGTAATGACCGAATATCTAAGGCGTGGATTTATCGCTACCGCATCAATGGGAAGCAATTTGAGCTGCAACTAGGCACTTACCCAGCTATGACATTAGCAGAGGCCCGCCAGGCACATCGAGAAGCTGTAAAGGTCGTGGAAAAAGGCTTAGATCCAAGAAAACAGCGTGCTTCTGAAAAGGCCAACAATCTGGCTGCATGGACAATGCAGGATGCTTTTGAGCGCTGGATAGAAACCTACCAACAAACACCTGGGCGAAATAAACAGCTCCCCACTACTAAGACGGTATCTCAGCAGCAAGGACGTTGGCGACGCCATCTAGCCCCGCAGCTCGCTGATTTTTATGTGCGTGATGTCACCCGACGTTTGATTATCGAAGTGTTAGAACAAGCGTCCAAAAAGGCCAAAGTTGAAGCCCGTCATAGCCTCAACTTATTACGTCAACTTTTACGCTACTGCCAAAAGCGTGAGCAAATCGACGTGAATCCAACGGATGGTGTAACGCCATCGGATATTGCTGCGTCTGCGTCTGCTCCACGTCAACGCCACCTCTCTCTGCCTGAACTACGTCAACTGTGGCAAGCGATAGATGACACCCGTGCCGATAACGAAGGCAAAGCTACAACCGCGGTGCTGAGTATTCCCGTAGCCAATGCGCTAAAGCTGCTGATCCTGACAGGCTGCCGCCGTAGTGAAGTGGCATTTATGCGCTGGGATGAAATCAAGAAAACAGAATGGACAATACCCGCTGAACGCACTAAATCACGCCGCCAACATAAGGTTCACCTTAGCCAGTTGTCGCTTGAACTGCTGGCAGAACAGCGCCAGCTAGCAGCAGGTGAATTCGTTTTTGCATCAACTCAAGGCACTGGTAAGCCAATTCACCCGGATAGCTTGAGCACCACCATCGCGCGCTTACAAGGCCGTGCCAGAAAAGAGCACGATGACAGCGCGCCTCTTTATTATCTTGAGCACTTCACCACTCACGATCTAAGGCGTTCCTTTGCCACTCAAGCCACTGAACTACTCATGGCAGATCCACTTTTGGTGGAAATGATGCTTGCCCACGCTCCACCGAAGCTAATAGGAACCTATAACCGTGCTGCTCGCTGGAAGTCACAAGTAGACGTATGGCGGCGCTGGGGAGAAGTCGTAGCTCAAAGTGTCGCATACGAGCAATACTCTAATGTTATAAGCATAAAACGCTGAGTTTCCGCCTAGCTATGCAGCGACCCACTCACCCCCAACATCATGAGACTGATCCAGACCAATAAGCTGAATAACCATTAACCGCACGCCTATTTGAAAGACGTGCGGGCTAACCTACCAACACAGAAGATAAGTCGGATCCACGAGATTTTGCCCAGCACTGGCAGCCGAGCGCCTGCTCACTTGCGAAGAGCCATGCTAGCACCTTACGCACGTCTTGAAGGAAAAAATCTACCGCTACGACATAAGTCGTCGCAACACTCGGCTAAAGTTACTTTACCATCTGCCGATATTTCAACCATGTAGTGCCAAGCCAATACGGTGCTTTCGCTTTATTTTTTTACTAAAGGGGAAACTGTACAAAAGTACAAGGCTCACCGATATATATGTCTGTACTGCAGACGCTATGCGATAACCTCGCAATAGGCGGCTGAGGCCGAAGCAACGTCCGTTGTCTTCTTACTCCACCGAACAATTTGAGCAATCATTACGAAAATCTATAGGGGATCCTAGTGGAAAAGCGCGACGAGTATGATTTTGGTGGCCAATTCTCTGAAGAATTCAACAAGTTACGCCGAGATATAAAGCGGCCGAATATCCTTGTGATGGGGGCTACCGGTGCCGGCAAGAGTTCGGTTGTGAATCTGGTCTTCGGTCAGGAACTGGCGGCGGTCGGTGCCGGCAAGCCCGTCACCGAGGGCGTTCTCGCCTACGAGAATCAGTTGGTCCGTATTTATGATAGCGAAGGCTATGAGTCCGGCCAGCAACAGCAGGAACGCTTCAAGTCACACGTCCTTAATTTCATCAAAGAGAAGGAAAGCGACCTCACGGCTCGTGTGCATTTAGTTTGGTACTGCATTAGTCAGGCCAACCACCGTGTGTTCGACATAGACCTTGAGACTGTCCGCGCCGTTGCCGCAATGCAAGTGCCTCTCGCCGTGGTAATGACGCAGGCTGACCAGGTGTCAGAGTCCGATAGTGCGCAGATGTTGGCCACCGTGAGAGACAACTGCCCGGGCGTCACCATTTTCGAAATCTCTACCAATCCTGACGTCGGTTTAACCGTTGATCCACTGATTCAGTGGGCGCATGACAACTTGTCTGAAGCATTGCGGATCGGTTTTATCTCTGCAAGTAAAAAAGCGATTAAGCTGAAGCGTAGAGAGTCGCACAAAATCGTAGCGCAGCATTCTGCAACTGCTGCAGCTATGGGGGCGAGCCCAATCCCATTCTCTGACGCGCCTTTGCTCGTTGGCAATCAAATGGCGATGCTGGCGCGACTTGCATCTATCTGGGATTTGCCAGGGTTGCAAACGGTAGCCGGCGGTGGCGCATTCGGCATGCTGGTGAGTCAGCTTGGACGGACGCTTGCCGGCAATCTAGCCAAGGCCATCCCCGGTGTGGGTAGCTGGGTCGGTGGTGCAATGAATGCATCGGTTGCCTCAGCTCTTACTGGTGCGATCGGCTATGCCATTACGGAAATATGCGAGCAGGTCGTCACCGACGAGCTCAAAGGTGGACGCATGAAGGAGCTGTCGGAATATTTCAACACTGAGATCATGGCCGAGATGGTAAAACAGGCCATGCGGCGCGGGGTTGCAAATGCTTAAAGTCAACGTGCTAATTCTCGGGAAATCTGGCTGCGGAAAGTCCTCGCTCCTCAACTACCTATGGGGAGCCAAGGTTGCAGAGGTCGGGACTGGGCGTCCAGTAACGCCCGAGTCCAATGGGGTAAGCCAGGGCATCTACCGCCATCCTCCGGTGACGCTGGACGGTTTGCAGCTGATAATCCACGATAGTTGGGGCATGGAGGCTAACAAGGCTGAAAAGTGGGTAGCGCTGATTAAGCAAGAGTCTCGAAAGTGCGACGCTTCGCACAGTATCAGTGACTGGATCCACACAGTCGTTTATTGCATCAGCGCTAAGGGTGCCCGGATTGAGGATTTCGAGCTCGATAAGATCATTGCCCCCCTGATTTCCGAGGGCAACCGCATACTGTTCGTGCTGACCAAAGCCGATATCGCGTCCGAACCGGAGAAGCAGGCGCTGCGTGAGGTCCTGACCCGCCAAGTTCCCTGCAACAGCGGAATCATTGAAATAAGCAGCCTTAGTCAGGTTCTGCGCAGCGGTCAGCGCACAGAAGCATTCGGCCGAGAGGAAATGCTGGAGGCGATTCTGGCCAATCTTCGTCAGAACTTAATTGAGAAGATACCAGCACAACTCTTGCTGCGTGCCCGAGAAGGTTCGGCTGCCTTGCGGCGAGACGCACTCGCGCACTATGACAATGAGGCGGGAATTACCCGCATGTACGCCAGCGTACTGAGTGAAGTGGGCTCGATTGTGCAGGAAGGTTCCCGCTGCCTGGGAACAGATATTCGTCAGTGGATAACCCAGGCGCTTAGAGATGCGACGGTAATCTATTGTTTAGTCGGCGAGCAGCTCGGCCCGGAAAGCGTCGGCGCTGGACGTGATACGTCCCTCAATGGCAAAGCCTTTTTGGATACAAGCAGCATCACCTGGGATACCTCCGACCACTTCGCAAATTCAATTATGCATTTATTGCCGGGCATTAACATTTTATTAATGTTCGTCAAAAAAGACCTGCACCGTGATACGTTAATCGAGAAGCTGGATGCTGGTATAAAACGTTTTGAAGAAGATGCAGAAACAGCTGCCCGTCAGATCCGTACAAGGCTAGACAAAGTGCTCGCACTTCCGGCACCGCTTAGCGAGACGATGCAGTAGAACTTGCGACAAGCAGTTGTAACTGGGTGCACCCCTTCGTCTAATGTCGTTTTGCTGAAGATGCGTTTGCGTATCCGTTCTTTGAACACATCTTCAGCTGAGTCACGGCTGCTACGGTGGTAGATGTCTGGCCTCGCACAGCAATAGTGGACACCCGATGTGACCCCATTCTCAGGTGCATTCATGTTGCGCAGTTAATAACATGAATGGGATGAATACCGCTCGAACTCCCTAGTCGCTACTTTAGAAATCACCTACTCGGATGCGTCCTGTATCATTGAAGCTCGAATGACCGTTGAAACCAGCGTCCACGTTTGATGGGTAATATCTATGTCGTAAGTAAATATACAAAAGAAATCTGATACTCTCTGCCGTAACCTGATAACACTTTAGGCACATGAGTGTGTTCTGATAGCCCAGAACAATGGCATGGGAACGGCGACGCAGGACAGGCTTTTTTCCATGCGTTTAGATCGTTATCAGCGCCTTAAAGGTCAGCGTCCCACAGAGATCGTACAAAGCGTAATGTCATACTCAATGTCCTGGTTCAATCGTCAAGATTATAAGCATAGCGGAAAATTTATGTTCGGCTATTTATGCTTCATAAGCCGAGCCAGATCATGCGCTCTTGAAACAGGCATTAACGCTAACTGCAGCAATTGTTGTTTAGCCGCCGTAATGGTCTGGCTGTTTGGAAACCCCGACATACGCCACCGAAACCATTCATCGGGCTGGCGAGATAACGTCATCAGCAGCGCCCGAGTAGGACCTGAGTTGTAGGCGAGCTGATGGGCTAACAGCGCCGGTAGTGATATCCAAGGAGCAAGATTAGCGATAGCATTTAATAGGGCCGTCGTTTGCGATGGCGTTAAGTCTCGCGCACGTAGCAACCGTGGCAAATAGCGTGCAACGCCTGCCTGGCT
Organism: Halomonas sp. PAMB 3264; assembly: GCF_031954245.1. Taxonomy (NCBI): domain Bacteria; kingdom Pseudomonadati; phylum Pseudomonadota; class Gammaproteobacteria; order Oceanospirillales; family Halomonadaceae; genus Halomonas; species Halomonas sp. PAMB 3264. The sequence goes on along the minus strand of NZ_CP134866.1, from coordinate 1,442,488 downwards.
ATTCGGTAGTGACAATCGTGGCCATTCCCCCTGACCATACAGCGCGACGAGTACGTCCGTCGCTAACTCCACTAAGGCGGGCAAGCCTTGCTCCACGGTTGCTACACGTAAGAGGTGAACTAAACAGTCACGTTTTTGTGCTTCTTTTAACAGAGTTTTGCGATATGCCCGAGCATCAGAACTATGAGATATACACAACGCCCAAAGGTGTAAATCCGCACTAAAGCCTTCTTCAACACGATCCACAGGCAGCTGCCAGGCCCAACGCTTATCAGCACGTTGATAGTCTTGGTGGGTTAAAGATAGGCGTTTGCGCTTGCGTCCACCCAAGCGCTGCCAGCCACTTAAAGAGCGTCGGCACTGCCAGAGCGCGTTGAGCGCTATGCCTTGTTTGGCCAAACGTAACAGCGTACTTAATGTGTAAAACACGCCATGAGGAGTGTGGCGCTGCGCAACCACGTTTAACACACCCTCTAGTAATCCATGCTCTCCCGCCTCTATTCGAGTCAAGCACTGCGCCAGCGTCGACTCATCAATAAAAAAGCGCGCCTGGTTCAACAGTAAGTGCGGAACACTGCCGTAGCAGTCTACGGGCACACCATCGGGCAGCGATACGGTGGTCAAAGCGCGGCAATGATATAACGCGATATGTTTTGCCCAGCTGAGCGTGAGTGTTGTTAAGTGTGGCGTATGCAGCTGCACATGATCCCAGGCGTCGGCGAAGGTTAGTGCTTTTACGCTCCCTCGTAACGTGAGGTATTTGCGAGCGGCATGGCGTAAGGATGAGGGAGGCCGAGCGTCCGGCGTCTCACGTAATTGATTATGCGCTCCTTTTACGGTCGCTAAAGCTTTTATTCCTGACACCTCACAGGAACCGCTAGATTGAATGGTCAGTGTTTCAAGAACGGATGCTTTCTCTATATTCACCTTAGCAGGGCCATCAATGACGCACTGTTCGACATGAGACGCATCGGGCAGCATCCATGTGCCCTCGCCTGAGAGCCGTAGGCATGCAGGCAAAAGACCTGGGTTGAGCACAACGGACAATTGATTGGGATTGACCGTTAATGCACCGCCCTCACTCTTCTTTCCTGCAGAAGGGTAAAGATCGTCACTGTGCGCATCATGCCCCAAAAGACGCACACCCGCGTAGGCAGCCTTATCAGCTACCAAACGCAGCGTCCCAGCTTGCCAATCCGCATCTAACTCAGTGACGTTTCCATGAATGAATAATGAGCGTGGCACATCCGTACAGAACAGATGGATAACGGCACCTTGGGAGAGTTCAGGCAAATAGATCATGCGCAAGTTAGGCAGTCGGTCTAGCTGTATGTGCAGGTGTGTTTGCGCGCCACAGTCGCGAAAGTCCAACACTTCCAGCACCGGATCATCGTGGATATCCAAGGCACGTAGATGCATCTCTTTAACAACTAGCCAAGTACCTTGATGCGCGTTACCACATTCACCTACCAAAGCACCGCCACCATTATCGTCCAGCAATAATGTATCCATGCCCACTCCTCTTCGTTGCATAAGGAGCAGCATACGGCACGGGTGCGACGCTCTGTGTCGCATTATTCAGACATACTGATACTCTCAATACACTTAGTTTGGCGCTACACTGGCGTTTAAATCTTTCTTAACAAGGAAGTTCTTATGGCTGCCTACTCTGCTCCTAATGCCCATGAAAAACGAACCCAAGGCCTTATTGTCCTTCAGGGCAACCGCATGGAAGATCTGCGTGATGTCACGATGGCGTGGCTAGCCTACCGCCCCCTGCATCCGCTGGAGAAAACCACGTTTCTAGTACAAAGCAACGGCATTGCCCAATGGCTGAAGATTTCTATGGCCGAGACGCAGGGTGGAGTAGGCAGAGGCATCAGCCTTGGCGCAGATGTCATGCTGCCAGCGCGCTTCCAGTGGCAAGCATACCGCCAAGTGATTGACGCCGTTACGGGTGACAACAGCGTGCCCAAAAGCTCGCCCTTTGATAAGGGCCAGCTACGTTGGCAGATCCTCACTCTATTGCCCGACGTGTTAAGGGATCCCTGCTTTGAGCCACTGGCTCGCTATCTTGAGGAGGATCCAGATACACGCAAGCGGTATCAGTTAGCCGAACGCATTGCCGATCTGTTCGATCAGTATCAGGTCTATCGCGCAGACTGGCTAACGGCTTGGGAACGAGGCGATGACATCCTCACGCAGGGGGTTTTAGATAGCGCAGCACGCCAACAGCCGTTAGACGATGAGCACTTATGGCAACCCACGCTATGGCGCTTACTGGGTGACACGATTGCCGAGCGCTTGGGGGAAGAGGCTCGCCATAGCCACCGCGGCGCGATACATCAGCGCTTTAAAACGGCGGCTAACGAACTCTCTCAACGACCAGAAGGCCTCTCTCCCAGAATCGTGGTGTTTGGCATTTCATCCCTGCCCCTTCAGATGATCGAAGTGCTTGCCGCGCTTTCGCCGCTATCAGAAGTGATTTTGTGTTTGCTCAATCCTTGCCAGCACTATTGGGGCGATATTATTGAGACGCGAGATGCACTGCGGCGCCATCATCGACAGCGTCGTAAAAAAGGCATGCCTGCCGATCTACACGCGACACCGGAAGCGCTGCATCTACATGCGCATCCGCTTCTGGCCGCCTGGGGAAAGCAGGGGCGTGATTACCTACACCTGCTCAGCGAATACGACGCGACAGAACAGTATCAAGACGCCTTTACGGCGCTCCAACAACCCGTTGACTGCTTTGTCGCACCGGATACGCGTTATTTATTGGGCCAGTTACAGGATGACTTCTTAGATTTACGGCCGGTGGCTGAAAGCCAGAGCCGCTGGCCAGCGCTGAGCGCCACGGATCGTTCAATCACCTTTACGGTCTGTCATGGGCCGCAGCGCGAACTGGAAGTGCTCCACGACCAGCTGTTAGCGGCCTTTGGGGAGGATGCCACGCTACAGCCACGCGATATTATCGTCATGGTGCCGAACATCAACGACTATGCCCCGTACATTGAAGCCGTATTCGGCCAGTTTTCGCCCCATGAACGCCGCTACCTGCCTTATCATCTTGCCGACCAACAGTACCGCCACCGAGAGCCCCTCTTAGTCGCGCTCGAAACGTTATTAACGCTACCACAGCGGCGCTTTCGCACCAGCGAAGTGTTGGAGCTCCTTGATATCCCACCATTACGGCATGCCTTTGGGCTTGAAGAGAGCGATCTACCCATTCTTCAGCGCTGGGTTCGTGACACCAATATCCGCTGGGGACTCACTGCTCAGCAACGCGCTTCACTCGATCTGCCCGAGCACGATGAGTTACATACGTGGCGTTTTGGCCTTGAGCGCATGCTCATGGGGTATGCCATTGGTGCCCCTGCTGAGGCCGGCGATGACTGGGAAGGCATTGTGCCGTTTGATGAAGTTGCCGGCCTAGATGCACGCATTGCCGGCTCGCTTTACCGGCTCATTTCCGCCCTTGAAGACTATCGAGAGCGCTTGGATACCTCACCGTCAGCGGACGACTGGTCAGCGGTATTAGGCCAACTGATCGTTACCTTCTTAGCGCCTACTTCTCCACGCGAAGAACAGCTGTTAGGGCACGTGCAAACCACGTTAGACGCGTGGCAGCAAGAGATCCACGACGCTCAAATGGATCTGCCTATTAACTTGGCCGTGGTACGCGAGAGCTGGCTGTCGCGTATCGATGAACCTCAGCTGGCACAGAACTTTATCGTGGGGCGCGTCACCTTTGCGACACTTATGCCAATGCGCGCGATCCCCTTCCGCCACGTGTATATGTTGGGTATGCAGGAAGGCGCCTACCCTCGTAAAAGCCAAGCACCCGACTTTGACCTAATGGCCATTCGCGGACACTACCGCCCTGGTGATCGCTCAAGACGTGACGACGATCGATATTTGTTCCTCGAAGCGTTGCTGTCAGCACGCGAGCGACTAGTGATTAGTTGGTGTGGTTTTAGCGCACAAGATAACCAAGAACAGCCGCCTAGCGTACTAGTGGGGCAACTGCGTGACCATATTGCCGCTGGTTGGCGGCTAGCAGCGCAAGATACGCCAGCGCGTTTATCCGCCGATGAGCGCGAAAAACAGCGGCGTAGCCTGCTGGCCACCTTAACCGTGGAGCACCCGCTTCAGCCCTTTGGTCATGCGTATTTTGATAAAACCTCACCACTGTTTACGTATGCCCGCGAGTGGCAAGGCGTCCGCTCAACAACTGCTGAGACCACATTGTTGCAAGCCTCTGCCCCGCTACCGCTATGGCAACCAGAAAGCACGGTGACGCTGAGTGCCTTGGCCAGCTTTATGCGCGACCCCGTGAGTGCACTGTTTCAGCAGCGGCTAGCAACGTCCATGCATGACGATCACACGACGAGTGAGGACGACGAACCGTTTGACTTTGATTCTCTTGAAAAGTGGCAACAGCGCGACGCCATATTGCATTATCTGGGCCAGCGCCTCACTAGTGATCGAAATGCCGACATCGACAAGCTTTTTCAACAAACGGTCAATACACGCCAGCGCGCAGGCCACTACCCGCCCTCACCGGTAGGCCCCATTGTGCAACACGCATTGTTAGAGCATTTGCCTGACACCCTCTCAGCCTACCAGACACTGCTGCGTCGCTATCCTGACGCCGCTCACCCGGTGGTCTCGGTGTCTCACGCTGCAGAGATCACACCTGACACGCTAGCGCCTTTTGACCAAACTCAGCCGGTGCATATCACCCTGAGCGATACGCTGGATAATGTGTTCTGTAGCGAGACGGAAACAGTACGGATCGTATTACTTTCCAGCCATCTGCACCAAGGTAACAGCTGGCATTGGAGCCAGATCATGCGCCACTGGCCAGCACATCTAGCGCTACAGCTCACCCACCCAGAATCAACTACGCACCTGGTCTCACCAAGCGGTACCTTGACCATACCTGGCTTTTCCAAAGCCCAGGCGGCAGAGTGGTTGGATAGGTTAATTTGTCAATGGTTTAGCGCCATGCAGACGCCATTACCCACGCATTCTTCACTGGCATTTACGCTATTTGAATACGCACCTGACGGCGTTAACCCACTCGACATAGAGGCGTTATGCCAAAGCGAGAAGCTAGTGGAGGAATGGGAAAAGGCGTGCGACCAGCTACTGCAGCGAAGTCCTATGACAGTGCGTGAGTTACCTACCCTGGAAGATTTTTTATCTAACGACCAGTTTTTGACTGCTTGTCAGGATGTTTACCGTGACCTCTACGACTGGGTAGCCGAGCTAACAGCCACTGAGCATCCAACCGCTGAGCAGCCAGATACTGAACAGGAGGCACGCTAATGACCACGCTCCCTTCAACTGAGTCGTCTTCTACCCCATTAGCCCTGGGCCTTCCCCTGCGTGGTAGCCAACTCATTGAAGCCAGTGCCGGTACGGGTAAGACCTTTACGATTGCGCTCTTGTACGTGCGCTTGGTACTCGGCCACGGACAGCCCGATGATGACAGCCACTCCTTCACTAATGGCTTCACGATGCCGCTGGTGCCGCCGGATATCTTGGTCGTCACCTTTACAGAAGCCGCTAGCCAAGAGCTGAAAGACCGCATCCGTGCCCGCTTGGTGCAAGCCGCAGAGGCGTTTAGGGCAACAGAGGGTGACGATGGCTTGCATCAAAACGACCCCCTGCTGGCGCAGCTGCGCGACGATTATCCTCGCGCCCATTGGCCGCTCTGCGCCCGCAGGTTAGAAGTGGCCGCCGAGTGGATGGATGACGCCGCTATTTCTACCATCCACAGCTGGGCGCAGCGGATGCTCAAGGAGCATGCCTTCGATAGCGGGAAACTGTTTCATCAAGAGATAGTGAAAGACCTCTCCTCCTTAACGCAGGAGGCCGTATTTGATTATTGGCGGACACGCATTTACCCCATGGACGCTCCTATGGCAGGAGTGATGATGGAGTTATTCGCATCGCCAATAGCGCTACATGGTGCCTTACGCACTTTATTACAGCGCCATGATGTTCAACTCTGCTTTGCAGGCGCGCCGTTACCCAAAAAAGACCTGGAGGTACAGCTACGGGGACTGCTTACCGATCGTGAAGCGCTCAATGAGGCCGAAGATAAGGCACGGCATGCCTATTGCCAGGACGCAGAAGCGATACACCAAGCACTGCACACCCTTCGTCCCAAACTCAATGGTAAAAGGTTTACGGGTAAGAATGACGATGCAACGTTTGCCATCTGGTTAGAAGAGCTGGACGCCTGGGGGCAGGGAAAGCGTTGCCTGGCCGCGTGTAAGTTTGTTCCTAAACTCGCCACCAGCCAGCTGTTAGTCAATAAAGGCACCACGCTACCCCCCTTTGAGATTCATGAGGCGCTAGAGGCATGGCATGAGCTGTCCACTAGTCTTCACACTCAAGCCAAAGAACTGAAGCCGCTGGTACTGGCCGACGCACGCGAGTGGGTTTCCAACCGAGTAAACAAGCAGCTATCACAACGTGCTGAGATGGGGTTTGACGGTATGATCCAAGGCCTTGCTGATGCCCTTAGCGGCAAAGGCGGCGATGCACTCGCACACAGGCTACGCACGCAGTTTCCCGTGGCGATGATCGATGAGTTCCAAGATACCGACCCTGCGCAATACCGTATTTTTGATGCAATCTATCAAGTGCAAGAGAACGACCCTTCGTCGGCACTGATCCTGATTGGCGATCCCAAACAAGCCATTTACGGCTTTCGCGGTGGCGATATCTATACGTACTTAAAGGCGCGTGCTGCCACGTATCCTCGTCATCACACCCTGGCAACGAACTTCCGTTCAAGCACGAACGTGGTGGCCTCTGTTAATCAGCTTTTTCGGCATGCCGAAACTACGTTTACGCGAAAAGCCTTCAGGTTTGCCAACGAAACAACCCAAGAAAACCCCATGCCGTTTACACCGGCAGGTGCGAATGGCCGAAAAGAAGCGCTAGTACTGAATAGCAAGCCGGCAGCGGCGCTGACAGCGTGGTGGGTGGGTGAAGATGACGAACCGGTGAATAAGAAGCGCTACCTTGCGCAGGCCGCACGCCACTGCGCGAATCAAATCGCCAGCTGGCTTAACGACGCTGCCTCAAACGCCTCAGGCTTTGAAAACACTACCGGCCAAGCGTTTCGGCCACTTCAGGCGAGCGACATTGCTATTTTGGTGCGCGACCGCATAGAGGCAGCTGCTATCCGTTCAGCATTGAGCGAACGCCAGCTAGCTAGTGTTTATCTATCTGACCGCGACAGCGTATTTGCTACCCCAGAAGCGAAAGATTGCTGGCGCTGGCTTAAAGCCATTGCTCATCCTGAATCGGTCTCGACGCTTCGCGCAGCACTTGCCACGCCAACGCTGGGAATGAGCCTTGCTCAACTAGATGAACTTCACCATAACGAGCTCGCCTGGGAAGCAACGCAAGAACGTTTTGCTGAGTATCGCGCACGCTGGCATCGCCAGGGCGTACTGCCTGCCTTACGTCAGCTGATGCACGATTATCGTGTGCCGGAGCAGCTGCTCGCTAAACCCCAAGGGGAGCGCTGCTTAACTAACCTGCTGCACCTTGCCGAATGGGCCCAACAGGCGAGCGATACCTTAGACGGTGACCAGGCGCTGATTCGCGTTCTCGGTGAACATATTCAAGACCCAAAACGCGATGAGCAAATCCTGCGCCTAGAAAGCGATGCCGACCTGATCCAGGTGGTGACCATCTTCAAATCGAAAGGACTGGAGTACCCGATTGTCGCTCTGCCCTTTATCGCGACGTTTAAAGAAATTAGCGGGAAATGGGGCACGCCTCTGTTCCACGATGAAAGCGGCAACGCGTTTTTAGAGTTAGCCAATAGTAAAGATGAGGCGAAAGAGGGCTTTGAAGCGGCTAATGATGAGCGGCTTTCTGAAGATATGCGCTTGCTGTATGTCGCGCTAACCCGCGCCCGCCACGCGACGTTTATCGGGTTAGCCGCCCTGAAGCATGGTCGCAGCAAACAAGCTCAAATCGATAAATCCGGTATTGGTTATCTGTTAGGTGGTGGGAAGGTATTACCCGACCTTGGGTCGATTAAAAGCGCGTGGCAGGTACACTCAGAAGCCTGCCTCCACATTACCTCCCATCCTGCCACAAGCGAGGAGGTTAGCTACCAAGTACAGGCGACCAACCCTGAGTTAAAGACCGCACGAACACCGAGCCACCCAGCGTTCACCCCATGGTGGATTGCCAGCTACTCGGCTCTGCAGCAAAAAGGTGTGAATGCCCCTGAAACGCCTCAGGCAGAAATTGAAACGGAAGAGCATCAGCCGATACGCACCGCCTTTATCCAAGGCACGCCTGAAGTGGGCTCGCTGCATGCGTTTCCTAAAGGCCCTAACCCCGGCACCTTTTTGCACGGCGTATTAGAAACGCTGGCGAACGAAGGTTTTGATAACGCTAGCCGTGACCCAGAGCTTACTCAGCGTATGCTGCAGCGCTGCGCTCAACGAGGTTGGGAAGCACATGCACCTGCCTTAAAAGCTGGTATCACGGCGTGGTTACATACCCCACTAGCAGCAGAAGGCGAGGAAGGCCCGGTGTTGGCATCGCTCACACATTACCGCGCTGAACCTGATTTTTGGTTTGCAACGGTCAATGCCAAGACCCCGGTACTCGATAAGCTAGTGAAGGAGACGCTGTTTCCAGGAGAGCCACGGCCAGCGCTGGGCTTTCAACAGCTCAACGGTTTGATGAAAGGTTTTATCGACCTACTCGCAGAACACAACGGCCAGTATTACGTGATTGATTGGAAATCGAACTGGCTGGGGCCTTCTGAAGTGGCTTACACCCAAGACGCACTTGCGCGAGCAGCACTGGATAAGCGCTACGACATGCAGCTGTGTATTTACTTGCTGGCACTGCATCGCCATCTGCGCCAAACCTTGCCTGACTACGACTATGACCATCACATTGGCGGTGCCATGTTGGTCTTTCTGCGGGGCATACAAGCGCCTAGCCGTGGCGTTCTGCGTGTTAAGCCACCCCTTGCGTTTATCGAGCGCTTGGATGACCTGATGGCTGGAGAAAATCACAAGGAGGTGGCGGTATGAATACCCTGCACTTATCGGATAACGAATCCTTACTGACCACGCTTTTCGACTGGGCACGCGCGGGGTGGATTCGCGATCTCGATGCAGCGTTCGCTGACCAGCTAGCACGGCTTGCGCCAGAGGCCGATGGCCCCTGCTTGCTAGCGGCGGCGATGGTCAGCCATTTAGCCGGGCAAGGGCATCTCTTGCTCGATCTGAAAACGTTAACCAAACAGCCCCGCTCGCTGATCGCTGTACAAGCTCAGGAGGCCATGCCCGAGCTGCCCACACCCGACGCAATTATTGCCCGTTATGCAGACACCGGCTGGGAACAAGCATTACGGGCTTGGTCGGCGGTGGGCACCGGCACTAACGGCAATGAGCCTCTTGTACTGGTCGGCTCCACGCTCTATCTGCGCCGCTATTGGCAGCACGAGCAGCGCATCACCGCGGCAGTGAACGCGCGCCTTGAACACGTGACCGATTGGCCCAGCGATCAAGCCGCCGACCTGCTGAACCGTCTGTTTCCGCCTGATGTACCTCATGCGGACGATGTACGGTGGCAAAAAATGGCGTGTGCGATTGGCGCACGCGCCCCCTTTGCTGTGATTACCGGTGGCCCAGGTACAGGAAAAACCACCACGGTCATTCGTCTGCTGGCGCTTCTGCAAGGGTTAACGCGTCTCGCTAAACAGCCCGCGCTGACGATTGCGCTGGCGGCACCGACGGGTAAGGCAGCCGCTCGACTCAACGAATCAATTGCCCAACAGGTGGCTGCGCTGAACGATATTGAGCTCCCTGACGGCACGCAGCAATCCGTGCCCAAGGAGGTCAAAACACTGCACCGATTACTAGGTGCCCGCCCAGATACGCGCCACTATGCCTATCATGCTAACCGCCCGCTACCTTATGACATGGTGGTGGTGGATGAAGCTTCTATGGTGGATATTGAGATGATGGCAGCACTACTGGATGCGCTGCCCTCCCACGCTCGACTGGTATTAATTGGCGATAAAGATCAGCTAGCCTCGGTAGAAGCCGGTGCCGTATTGGGCAGTTTGTGCCAACGCGCTGATGAGGGGCACTACAGCGACCCTACCGCTCAATGGATCACCGCCACCACGGGTTACACGCTCGACACTTCCTTGACGAACCCTTCGGGCCAGGCGCTGGATCAGGCGGTCGCCAAGCTGCGCCACAGCTTTCGCTTTGATAGCCAAAGTGGCATCGGGCACCTCGCCGACGCCATCAACGCAGGCAATGCCAAGCAGGCGAACGCCGTACTGGCAGACGCCCGCTATCAAGACCTTGCCCACCTATCGCTGTCAGCAACCGCGCCTTACCACAAGCTAGCGACATTAGCGGTCGCAGGACGAAAAAATAACCCTCACGCACTCGGCCTTAGCCACTACCTGCAGTGCATTCAGCAAACAGACACCCGCCCTGGCCTAGAAGACGATAAATCCACTTGGGACGACTGGGCGGCCATTATTCTCAAAGCACACAGCACGTTTCAGCTATTAACACCGCTGCGCCAAGGGCCGTGGGGTGTGGAAACGCTCAATGAGCGTATTGAGCAGGCACTGATACGTGGGGGATGGATTGATGCCTCAGCGGCTGAAAGCCACTGGTATGAAGGCCGTCCAGTATTAGTCACCGGTAACGACTACGGCTTAAAGCTAATGAATGGGGATATCGGCATTACCCTGAACGCACCACGTCACTTTACGACCAACACCAAGACAGTACCCAAAGAAGAGAACGGGTTAACGCTGCGTGTGGCGTTCCCCGATGGCCAAGGCGGTATTCGCTGGGTGCTGCCTAGCCGTTTGCAGCGCATTGAAACGGTCTACGCTATGACCGTTCACAAGTCGCAGGGCTCGGAGTTTAGCCATACCGCGCTGGTGATGCCGGATTCACTCTCGCCGATACTCACCCGAGAATTGATTTATACCGCCGTGACGCGGGCTAAGCATACGTTTACGTTACTCGACACCCACAGTGAGGTGCTAACACGCGCGATTGAACGGCGCATTGAGCGCTACAGCCGCCTATTTGCCGTTTCAGACCAATAGTCCTCACAACGAATCATTCCCACAACGCTTGAATTGGCACTGGCTAACAAAGAGCGTTCGCTAACGAAGGGCATCCGTTTCTCCTGCGACATGGAACGTCGCACCTAAGGGTTACGCTACTGACATAAGCAGCAAAGGAGACGGCCATGCAGTGGGACACTATCTTAAATCTTCATACCAACTCGGGTGATGACGAGACACACCACCCAGAAGAACGTCTTATGGCGCAGCTTATTGCTGTGCGCGTGGTTCTGTTCCAAGGCAAAAACTGCTCGCTGGACGATGACGATTGGGAAAGCCTGTTTGGCTGGCTCGGCCTCAAAGTACCGGCCGCTGCAAAGGGTAGCCATCGCTACCAAGATTACAGCGCCTCTCTAAAGCGTTGGTGGAAACGTACGAGCGGCACCATCAACCCATCCACTCATCTGAACAACCCACTCGTGATCCTGTGTGAACAGATCGCGAGCTTGCTACAGCTCTCTGAGCTTGAAACGCATTTGCTCACTCTTAGCTGGCTACGGCTGCGCTATCCACAAATGAACCCTACGCTTACCTGCATTGAAGACACCCATGCTAAGAAACTATTAGCACAGCTGACCCGCCATGGCAGCGATGACGTGCACCTGTGTTTACAAGAACAAAGCCGCCTAAAAATGTTCGGGCTGCTGAATACGACCCACACTCACCGCCTACTAGACTTAGACGATACCTTATCGCCAGGCCCGATGCTGCGGAGCTTAGCGCCACTAGTGAACCACGATGTTGCAACTCTTGCTTCCAGCACGTTACGCAGCTTAATCACTGAACGTCTTATGAGCCTTTGCCCTATCCAGCCTGCTGGCGCGTATTCATTCGCCAGTTTTGGTGCTGTACCCCTGCGCCAGCTGGCATTAGATTACCTGCGTAACGCGATCGACACCCAACAAACCGGTGCTAACGTACTAATTTACGGCGCGCCGGGCGTGGGAAAAACGGAGTTTGTAAAATCGCTCGCCACGCTGCTCAAGGTTCCGCTATACGGCGTGCCAGTGGCAGAAAAAGATAACGATGTGCTTACTCCCAGCAAACGCCTAGGCCGCTACCAAGTCGTGCAAGCGCTGATTGGGAAGCGCACTGGGCTTTTGATGTTCGATGAGATTGAAGACGTCATCAACGACGAAGAAGCACTTCCCAAAGGCTGGATGAACCAGCTGCTGGAGAACAACCCGACCCCTGGCCTGTGGGTAAGTAACAGCGTGCATTGGCTCGACCCCGCTTACCTGCGCCGCTTCGACCTCATTATCGAAGTGAAGGCCAATCGCAACGAAGAGATGAATACTCATTACCAGCAGTTAATTGAAACACTGCCCGTCACTCCCATAGGTCGACAGCGTTTGGCAGAACAGCCGTGGATGACCCCAGCGGCGGCTAAACAGCTGTGCCGACTAGGCACGCTGTTTAACCCACGCACTCCACAGCGTAATGAACAGCATATTGAGACACTCATGGCACAACGCCTGCAGGCGCTAGGTAAAGCGGCCGCGCCCATAACGACCAGTGCTAACACTTCCACCGGCCCTGCCATGCCTGCTTACCGCATGGAGTGGCTCAATACTCGCCCAGGGCTTGAGAATATCGTCAACCGCCTAACGCGCCGCCAGCGTGGTCGTTTATGCCTGCACGGCCTGCCGGGCAGCGGTAAAACCGCCTTAGCAAAACATTTAGCTAAACGCCTAGGCCGCGAGCTGATTACCGCTCACGCCAGCAGCTTATTGGATAAATACGTTGGCGGGACGGAAGAAAAGCTCGCCGAGCTATTTGCCAAAGCACGGAAAACAGGCGCCGTGCTGCTGTTGGACGAAGTAGACACCCTGCTGATGCAGCGCGATAACAGCATGAAAAGCTGGGAGATTTCTCACACAAACGAACTACTGGTACAAATTGAGAACTTCGACGGCATCTTATTAGCCACCACCAACCGCGTGGACAGCTTAGACCGCGCCGTGATGCGTCGCTTTGATCTGAAAGTGGAGTTTTTACCGCTAGCTCCGGAGCCGCTGCGCGAACTGTTAAAAGCGGTACTGCCTGAACGCGATCACATGCGTTTAGCAAACATTCCCACGAACCATCTGGCCCAACGGCGACTAACACCCGGCAACGTGCGCACCGCGCTAGACCAACTGGATTTACGCGGGCTGCCTATTCGCTTGAATACACTGCTAGATGCGCTAACTCTGGAAGAACGGGAACAGCATGGTGAGCACCAGCCGATAGGGTTTGTGTAGCGCAACCACCCATTCACTGCGGCTTACAAAGGAGCCAACACCATGGATCACTTGCAACGCGATATACAGCGCTGCCCGCGCGTTGCCGTGTACGGCACGCTCAAGCATGGTTGCCATAACCATTATTGGCTTGAAGGCGCGACCCTACTCGGCCATGACCGTCTAACTACCCTCACTCTCTATAACCTTGGCCCTTACCCTGGGGCCAAAGCGGAGGTGTCAGCGGGTGCCGTGGTAGAGGTCTACACAATCAATACTGAACAGCTGGCCTTGCTGGATCAGCTGGAAGGCTACTTCGCGCATGCCCCACATAAAGGGTTATATAACCGCGCTATTTTTCCTACCCAACACGGCGAGGCATGGTGTTACCTCTACAATGCCGAGACTAAGCACGAGACACGTATCGAGAACGGGGAATGGTAAAAATGCGTTTACAGCCCATGCTGGGCCACGCGACCGTTTGGCTACGCCGAAAGGGCTGGATTCGCCAACGTGGAGACCGCTATAACAGCTTTGCGGAGTTAAAAAGCGAGCAACCCCACGGGGCATTTTCGATTGAGATTGCAGATAGAGGCTCACCAATCACCATCATGGCTATTCATGGCGGCAAAATAGAGCCGGGTACATCGTCACTTGCTAAGCGAATCGCAGGCGATACGTTTAACTATTACAGTTTTGGCGGACACAAGAGGCTCCACAACTGGGATTTACACATCACCAGCACGGCGTTTAACGAGCCTGCCGCACTGGCGCTCGCAAGCCGCTCAAGGGTAGTGGTCACGATTCACGGTTGCATGGGCCGTGGCGCCATTGCCTACACCGGCGGCGATAACGTTGAAATCCGGCAACAGCTTGAAGCTGAATTGAATCGCGCCGGTGTGAAGAGCCAGCCGCATCCTGTGTTTCACGGCCGTGGTAGCCATAATATCTGCAACCGGGGCCATCAACGTGGCATTCAACTGGAGCTGACCCCGCGGCTTCGCCTCTGTCCTTTTTTCTGGCGAAAACGGCTTGCCTTGATTGATCAGGTGCGAAAGGTACTGAGCGACGGTGATAGCCTTGAAGGCTAAACTCAACTCCTGAACCACCGTTCAACTGACAATCGAGGCCAGCATGTAATTACACGAAATATTTCAATTAAACGATAATCCCCGTATCTATACCACCCCCGATGACTACCGTCTAAATACGATCTTGACCATTACTCCAAGACCGAAGCAAAGGAGTCAACATGCGCCGTGATCGAGATATACGCCATCGTGGTCTTCCAGCTGACCTTGCTGGGTCAGCTGGAAGGCTACTCCGCTAATGCTCCATGCCAATAGCTGTACAACCGCGCTATTTTTCCGACCAACTCGCCGAGATGTCGTTTTACTTTTACAACGCATATGCTCATCATTAAAGCGGTGATCGGCTGGTATAGGACTCTATCTAACCCACCAAAGTTTAATCTTCCATCCTGTTCACCACCTCGTAATTTTGATTTTCAAGCTGAATGAACTTCAGGATATACCCGTCAAGGCTCTCGATCTTCAATAATCCCATCGCAACGAGATAGCGGAAGTCACCTATCTCAATCCCTGTAGTTTTGCGGAACAAATCGTTCTCGGACTCCACCAATACTTGTTCCAGGTTTTCTTCCGTCGCGTCGGTTAAGTACATAAAAATGGGTATCCGTGAAAGAAGCGTGCGCAAAAGCTCCCTCACTTTCTCCCTCTCGCTCTTCATTTGCTTTTCAGCATCGCCTAGTTCCTTGTCGCGTTTTTTTTCTTCTTTAGGCGTAGTGGGTTCTTTGGTCTTAAGCTCTTTAATCCTTTTATCGTTGGCATCCAGATCAATCACATTAGCGTCAGCGTCGGTCATATCTTTGTCTGAGGCACCATTATATTTACGGAACATCTTGATACGATCAAAGATAGCCTGACAGCGCGCCTGTGACTGCTCAGTGGCATTAATAGCGTTGATGGTGTCGCGTGTGACCACAACATTTTTACGCTCCTGAAAGCGCTCACCCAGCCCTTTAGCGTCGATTCCGCTAAGGTCGAACGTCATTACCTCACGGGCATCCATGCTGACCATCTGATTGCCTGCTACCTTCAAGACTGGCAGGTAATGGATAAACTCAGACAGCTTTTCTTCTGAAGTGGTCAAATGACTATCGGTGGACAGCTTTTCGCTGTAGGTAGTGAGCAGCTTCAATGACCTATTCGGCGAAAAGTCGAAGATATAGCAAGTTTCCTTCATCTTCCCTGTTTTTGGATCGGTGTAAGGCGTTTGAGCGCGAAACGCTGTTTGGAAGTAGTTTTCAGGCGAAGCCACGTCACGCAAAAACATAACGGCCTTCCACTCGGGGATGGAAACGCCTGTTGTTAGCTTACCTACCGATAAAGTAATGGTTTTAGGATGCCTTTTGATAGCGTCGCGGACTGGCTTAACGGCCTCTACCCCGGAGCCTAGCTCGGTGCCTGCCGCCAGGATAATGTGGAAGTGGCGGAAGACAGCATGAGTCTCAAGTGCTTGTTTGAGCGCATAGGCACTATCGACGCGGTTTAGATACCAGAGCGTATGATCAAGCTCTTGAAATAGGCCACTATCATGATCAAAGGGGTACTGCGATGGCTGAATACGCACTTCATCTAGGAGCTCGTCAGCAACTTCGGTATATGGTCGAATGACACCACTAATGAGATCTAACCACTTTTTCACAGCGGTTTCATTTAAAAACGCGCGTCGTTTTGCCTTAAAAAAGTGGTTAAGGCTGAATTCGTCTTTGCCCTCCTGCAAGCCCGCCTTAATTAGATCCTCTGACACCTTATAGAGAAACATTTGAATTTGAGGTAGCGATCGATACGGGTTGGATGCTAGCGCGTCAGGGTGAGCCTTTGCCCAGGCCTCTTTCGCTTTCTGCTCGTCAGTATACGTCCAATTAAAGATAGCCTCACTGTCGAAACGAGCGTCTGCCATCGCTTTAAAAGGGGTCCCTGACAGATAAAGTCGATATAGAGACGAAATAGATTTTTCAACAGCTTCTAAAATGGCGTCACTCGCCTCTACCTCAGCCAGCTCTTCCTCTTCCTCAGCAAACAGCTCTTTTTCGCGTTCAGTCAGCTCCTTTTTAGTGCCCTTCTCAGCCTCCACTTCATCGGCGAGCATTTCCATGGCTTTCTTGGTGCCCGCGCCATAGTGAAATTCGTCAATAATGACGATATCCCAGTGGGTGTCGAATAGCTGGCGATGCCGGCTCTTGATCTGTGTATCAACATCTTGGGTACCGAGAATATCTTGATAGGAGGCAAACGCGACGACCTTGCGCTTTTTATCGAGGTAGTCATTGATAGACCCCAGGGTTTCCCGGCGCAAAAACACGTAATCTTTAAAATCAACGTGTTGCTCTAAATCTTCTTGCCAGGCGCTTTCCACTGCTGGCTTATAGGTCAACACCAACACCTTGGCAAACCCCATCGCCCTTGCTAGCTGGTAGGCGGTAAAGGTTTTGCCAAAACGCATTTTGGCGTTCCATAGCATTTCGATGGGGGCGTTGGAGGCGGGCTGGGAGTTGAAGTAGGTGCGGGTTTGTTCTACAGCTACCGCTTGTTCAGGGCGCATCGGGAAGTCTTGAAACCGCTCGATATCGATTTCCTCAGCACGTCGACCACTTTTGTACTGCTCAATTAAGTGTATGGCCTTTTCAGGCTTAACTTCAAACCACTCAGTGCTTCCTTTAAGTACCTCGCTTCCCTCTGTGATTTGGTGCTTGTGATACCCTTTTGTCACGAGAATGTCATGAATATGGTGATCTGTAAACGCAGTACCACACTCATCCCGAACGGCTGCCGTTTTATAAAGCAGTTCGTAGGCAAGGCTCGCTGCGTCAAACGCCGACGCCGTATTAAGCTGCCCTTGAATTCGCTGCTCAACGTCATTCGCCTCACCTATCTTAATAAGGCCTTGGGCTTTAGACTCGGGGGTTTCGTAGATATAAATATAGCGCATAACTTTATTCCATTGTTTTGATCATAGACTCAATGAATGCGATATCACTTTTGTTCAATTGGTATTTTTCATAAAGCTTTTCATCGGTCCAAAACTCAGACCAATCTTGGGCAGGCACCCATGTATAAGTTGAGCGAGTCGCGTGCTGAGTCATCTTTCTTAGTGACACTAAAAATCGGAAAAAACGTGTTTTTAAGTAACTCTCTATACTTTTCGCACTTTCTTCTGTATCTGTCATAAAAAACAGAAATGACTGAGTGCAAACTGACGGCGCTGAAGTAATCATCGGCTTACCCAGCACTATATCCGGTATTTTTTTTCCGCCGTCGGAACCAGCTGCTGGAATCATTACTTTCCAGGTATCAATCATATGAGCGCTTTTGGTAACGCATTTTCGTGAAATCCACCCATTCCCGCGCTTTCCTTTACGAATATAATACAGAGGCACTTGCCCCTTTTTCTTATCTTTATCAAAGCCTGTAAAATTAGATGTCCATCCAAACTCTTTGTCTACAGAAAGGCATTTGATGATAGATTTTTCATTTTTACTAATGACTTTTTTGAGAATAGCTAGAGATCGGCTGTCACGAACAAATATATCAAACTCACTAAGATCTCTGTTTATGGGGCCAAACACTTCGCTGCCTCGTGAGCTTGTCACCTCACAATTGCCGCTATAGTCTCTATCCCATAGAAAGTAGCAAACACCTCCCTTGATATCGACACCAGGGAAAGCATCACGTGATGATGGATAATCATTCAATTGACGAATCCTTTTATCACTTAACATATTTTGTCTAAATGTAGATAAGCCCAAGCCTCCAGCCATCCACCGTGATGGAATAATCATATTGATATACCGAGGGTTTATTTCTTTTGCCTGCTCAACAAAATGATTATAGATTGGAATATCCCGAGTTCCACTACTTGCTTTAACCTGATACGGCGGATTTCCTATAATGACGTCAAACTTCATGCTCCCACCTCGAATATCTAGAATTTTTTGGTGCTGCGTATCAGGTTCGATAAAGGGATAGTACATATCCTCAATTTCATAGCTGTCGCTTTCGATAACCTTTAACGTCACTTCATCAACGGGATAAAAGATATTTCCCTGTGACTCAAACCCAGCGTACTCAGGAGTGCAGAACATACGGTGGTCATAATAGTTGTTAAACGCATTTCGCCCGACAAAACGGTATTTTTCATCCTCATTCCAGTCGTGGAAATTAGAAGACTGCTCAAAGCTATCTAGGGCAGCAAGCTGCTTATCCGTATTTGCTTTTTTTACGCCATAAAGTGTGCGACGTGCTACATAACTCGTAAGCTCACTGGTGGCGATCCCAAAGAGCATGTTTTTCAAAATATGGGTGATGCGCTGCTGGGGGTCATTCAAATCATAGGTGTTGCCATCTGCCCCTTTATGCTTCCCTTTTTCTTTTAGCCCATCAAACAATCGGTAAAACGATTCACGCAAAAAAACCCCTGATTTGGTGCAAGGGTCTAATATCCGAATATTTGGATTTTGCCAAATATCATCAGGCAGCATATCCAGCATATTCCTAGCCACTCTGGGCGGCGTAAACACTTCATGATTGTTTAGAGCCTCAAACAAGCTCAAAATGTCTCTGGATTCTTTCATCATCGCATCCTGTTAAAATTTGATATTCCATCCCAATGACCAAAAAATGTTTGCTGGGTATAGCGTTGATGGGCTGTGGATTTTTATCCGTTAGCGAATCAAAACGGTAGCGCAACTGCTCAAAGGCTTTCCCTTTCACTTTATATTCGGTGAATGTAATTCGTTCAGCCCCATTAATGGCATCACCATGAACAATATTTTTCTCTAACAAGTAGCGAATCAAAGGAAAAAAACCTTCCGAATAAAAAAAACTTCCTTTGTGAAGGTCAATATTCGATTTAACTTCTCGGTATAGCCGCTCCCTTGCTTCAGACACATTTTCGTAGCAAATATCAATTCCATAGAGCGTAGAAAGTGCCCGAGCATGGAAAAACTCAAATTCCCGCATTGAGCGTTGTGCATATTTTTCATTAACTCTTGCTAGCTTACGCCTAAGTATTTCAATAAGAAAATTTCCGTTACCGCACGCCGGCTCAAGGTATTTATACCGAATTATATCATCTACCGTTTTCATCGGGATAAGATCAAGCATGGCCTTGACCTCACGCTCGTTGGTATATACTTCGGCCAAATTCCTGATGCGTTCTCTTGACTTGGTTTGCATCATGTATTGCCTCAAAGAGTTATAGGTCTAATGAATATCTATAAAAACCAACAAGTCTGCTAAAAGCATCAACTTTACAACATGGTAAAAACAAGTAATTTAACTCTTGCCCTGGAGCCCCCTACATATTCGACCTTTGGGTTCGCCGCCCAAACGCTGGCACACATATCAACCAGAACCACCACCGGTGCCTCCAAGCCCTTTACCGCTGCGACATTGAACATACGCTCGCTATACTGCGGGCTATGCTCCATGAGCGCTTGCAGCACTTGGCTGTTAGCTACCTTGAAGGGGGTAAGCAACAAAATATCTTGCGGTTGGAAGCCGTCTCGCTCCAGCTCGGCAATGGCTTTTTTTAGCAGCGGCCATTGATCCTCGGGCTTTTTCCAGGTGTGAACAGCCACTGCATGTTGGCTGCTGGGCAGGTGTTCACCTGGCTCTGCGGCTGCACTGTGTCGCTCTTTTAGCCAGCAGGCAATTTCATACGCATTGCGGTAGTTGCGATGCAGGGTAAATGGGTACGGCACCATGCCTTCGAATACATCTACAGGCAGGTGATAATCCCGTGCGTAAAGATTTTGGGCAGGGTCTGCTAAAAGCGTCACGCTGGCGTCTTCTGCTAGCATTTCATAAAGCGGCAGCCACCACTCGGGCACGTAGTCTTGTGCTTCATCAACGATGAGGGCATCCCAATGTTCGGGGGCTTTCTGCAAGGCTTCAATGAGCAAGTCCGGTGCTGTTTCATTGTAAAAGCGAGGTAGTTCATTCGGCGCTTCCGGCACTGGCCAACTGATACCAGCTTGCTCTGCCCGTGTTTGGCAGAGCTCGTGAAAGGTGGCTATCTCGATCATACCGAGCTGAGTATCGGCCATGGCATAGCGATGAGCGTCTGCCAAGGCAATATTGAAGCACAGCAGCAGCACTTTCTTGCCTTCTCTTGCCTGTTGCTCGGCACGCATTCGCGCCAGCACGCTTTTGCCAGTGCCTGCTCCCCCATAAATCGCCATACGGGGAATGTGCTCTAACAGGCGCAGTACCCACTGCTGCTCTTCACTCAGGCGAAACAACGCTGCTTCTACATCACGGGCTTGCTCAGCCACGCTGGTCGTCAGCGCGCACGCAGGGCGTAGCAGATGGTGTTGTATCAGCCTGGTTTGCTGTTTGGTAAGCGGTAGCGAATTGACAGCACCTCGGCCCGCCCAGGCGGTGTTTTGAAAACGTGCGGTAAGCTGCTCAGCGTTTAGGCTTTGTATATCGCCTTTCAGCAAGACGTGGTCGCGGTTCAGGGTGAGTTCAGGAAACGTTCCTTGCCATTCACGGGTATCAGGAAATACTAACACCGGTGCAATGGGTAACTTGATACCTGGCAACACTCGGTTCAGCGCCTGCACAAGGCTGCCTGTCTGCTTTTTTAACTGTTCAAGCGGCGTAGTCGTCAGCTTATGGGTTCCATGGTTGCCCTGTGACCACCACTGCCCTTCCCCATCCAGCCACACGCCACCACCTTTGACTTCCCAAAGCTGAATACCGTATTGCGGATGAAATAGCAGGAAGTCGATCTCACCTACCCACGTTCCCTTATCGTTACGGGTTTGTGTGGCAAGGCTATGCATGACTTCAAGGCCAAGAAAATCCAGCGCTCGCAGCTGGCGATACACATTTGCCTCGGCGCGTGAAGGCAATGCTTCCAACTCAGCGTCGCTCAGGCGTGGATAAATCGTGGCCATGCTACCTCCCTGTTAACGTGCGGTGGCTGCTTTGCCACTCTGGGGCTCAACCAGGCTAAGCCAATTTGACTAGCATTCTACTCAAAGACGCTAGGCCTAGCACCTGGTTAGACATAGTCTGTTGCAGATTGCCGCTATTACGCCATTCTGTTGTGCTTTTTGATGGTTTCCAGACGGTACAGCCAAAAATCTACACTAGGAAAACGGCACTCTCCCGTCTCATCCTCCAAAAATGACAACACCTTTTGATAGGTTGGGCTGTCTTCATCAGGTGCCACCGCCAAATAAATAGCCCCACGATACAAATCAGGAGTCATCCCAGGACGTACATGCACGCAAGGATCCCATGGAATATCGTTGGCCTCTAGCCACGCGACGACGTGTTGGCGCTCCTGGTGTTCCTCCCAGTGTGTGCCAAAAATATCGTCGTCATGGCGCTCATTTTTAAAGGTTAAAAATAGGATATCCCGCTGTGCTTGGAGGCCAATCTCCATCGTGGTCTTAACTAAGCGCGGCATATTTCATTCTCCACGTTGCTTGAGGGCGTATAGCGCTCTTGCCAGTTGGTCTATTTTGTCTCGCCACGCTAACGTCGTTAACCACCGCTCCGGCAATGCCTTAACCCCCCAGGCGGCACCTGCCAGCTGGCCCGTTACTGCAGCAACGGTATCGGCGTCATCGCCTAAGTTGGCGGCCAGCACTAGTGCTTCTTCTAACGAAAGTGCCTGCCAACAGCACAATAGCGCGGCTTCAAGGGTATCGATGACATAGCCACTGGAAGACACCTCCTCGCGCGACAGTTCACAAAACAGCCCTGCCTGAAGCGCTAAGATACGATTTCCTTGGACAGGGGTGGTCGGCATCTGTGCGAGCACCTTGCGAAGAGGCTCGCCTTGCAACAATCGCCAAAGTACCGCACCCATTAACGCAGCCGCATCCAGGCAGTCGGGGCTGGCATGCGTGGTGACACTGCTACGCACGGCTAACGTCACTGCCTCTTGCTCGCGATTCGCCACCATAACGGCTGGTGCGAGACGCATAATGCCGCCATTACCGCTTTGATACGCCTGGGTGCCGCCCGCGTTGATATCTTGTGTCCGTTCAAAACGTTGCAACGCATCCAAGGTAGTGCCACCAATATCAATGCAGCGGCCTTGGCAGGCCATGTAACCTTCTCGCCACCAGCGTACGTAGCGGCTTAACTGATCGTGCGCATCAAACGCCTGACGATTCACTAGGCTTTCAGCCAAACATAGCGCCATGGCGGTATCGTCCGTCCACTCTCCAGGGCCAACATTAAAGGCACCGCCTCCCAGCATATCCTTATGGTATGGGTTTTGATCTCGAATACAAAACTCCAGCGTGGTGCCTAACGCATCCCCAACGGCTAAACCCAATAGAGCTCCCCGATAGCGATCTTGCTCATTCACAGTGGCCAACGGTTGTTGCGGTAGTCGGTTATTGAGCGACATTAAGCACCTCTACATCGGGTTGTTCCCACACCTTATCGCCTGCTTGCGACACCAAGCGTCGCATCAGGATGGCATGCTGTTAAACCTCAACAAGGAAGGAGAGAAGGCATGGGTGATACAACACATTACGACATCATTGGGGATGTGCATGGTCAGTTAGATATGCTGGAGGCACTCCTAGCCCAACTGGGGTATCGCAAAGAGCAGCAAGGTTGGCAGCAACCGGGGCATGTAGCGGTATTTGTTGGAGATATTATTGATAAAGGACCTTGGCCAGGTGCGGTACTTCGTTTGGTACGCAAAATGGTCGATACAGGCCAAGCCCTTATGGTCGTGGGTAATCACGAATTGAACTGGGTACGAGACGCTTATCAGTATCAATACAATCCACGCGACTTTATCAAGGCAACGCGCCAGCACTATGATCGCCAACGGTTGGTCGATGAGTTTGCCGCTGAGGAAGATGGCCTAGCACTACTGCTCGAACATTTCAGTGGCTACGCACACAGCCTCTCTTTCTGGAACTGGAACAGTGTCGTGTAGTACATGCTTGGTGGCATGAAGCCTCGATTCAGCACCTCAAAGCAACAGGCATTCGCTGTTTGGATGATGCCGCGATGGCTGCCTATGAAGATACATACTCGACGAGCTATTTCGCGATGGACCGCATTGTTGCTGGCTGTGAACACACTGTTCGCCCCGATGCATCGATGTCGGGATTTCGCACCACCCGTAAGCGTGTTCGGTGGTGGCCTAACGACGTAGGTATGACTCACCCCAAGGAACTCATACCCACCCTGTCGCGTGAGCATGGCCACCCCATCAATGCCCATCCTGCTTTTTTTGGTCATTATGCGCTGACAGGCATCCCACTCCGCTTGGGCCGTAACGTGGCATGCTTAGATTACGCGGCGGCTTATGAGGGTGCGTTAGTAGCCTATACACACTTGCCAGGGCAGCCTTTGGAATCTGAAGGCTTTACGGTCATAGCTGCCAGCTAGCAGACAAGACTGCCGTTATCTCAATTGCGAACACAGGGTGTTCGCAATTAAACAGTAGAGAAGCACTCACAAATGTGTGGGGTATAGCGACGACCACTTCATGAAATCGTGCAGCGCGGGAACCTGCAGGCCCATGTCATCTGAAAACTCATACTCGCCACCTGACGTTTGATTCGTCGCGTAAGCACGCAACCAAAATTTACGTTCGTCTGCGCTTAGCACATACCCTTTGTCATGCTCGCCACCCCTTAACCGAGCAGGTAATGCCCAGCCCCGCTTTGACATGCTGGCGATCGTAATCACCAAATGAGTCATAAGCTCTTGCTCAGGAGCCACCAGCTGATGAAAGCAAGGCCAGAATTCTTGATCATCGGGTGAGCCTTGCCAGCCTTTGTTACGCTTTACGTCATCCAGGTTATCGTAGGGGTGAGAGTGGAAGGTGCCTACCAGCTCAATATTTTGCCAATACCGTTCAAAAAACTGCTTTTTGGCGATAATAGAGTCGAAATTAGGCTTAACCCAATCCTCATGCCTAGTTGCTGACGTTTCAACCGTAGACATAGTAGCGACGATTCGTGCAGGTAAATCACCCTTTGCAGGTATAGAGTAGCCCCACAGTAGACCAAAGGTTTCCAATTTCATGTAGCCTTTTGAGCGCTCACTAGCCCGATGCTCAAACTCATAAGCTTCAAACGCTGTCGTGAACAGCTGCGGTACAACGTACTCTTCTATATGGGTGACTTTTTTCATTCACAATCTCCTTGGCTTAGGCCGTATGATTAACACAATCTATTACCATGGCAGAAACGATTTCGCTGACTCTATCAGCTCTATAAAGATCATGTGACGGCAACAAACAAGCGTTTTTTTTAAACATCAACTATCGGCCAAAAGCGGCCTTTCAGAAAAAGTACATATAATTGATTAGGCGTCGTGTCCTACGCCTCAGCGTCACTTAATAGAGACCTTGATATGGCAGTGGGCACCCTAATCGATAATGCCTTATCGAGAACAAATGAATCCTTTCACGTAATCAACGGTAAGAGACGGCTATCTATGCAAAAAACGCGATAAAAACGGGACATTAAAAACCTACCTCGCATCATCATCGCGTCGAAAAGACGTTAAATAGCCTCAACGCATCCACCATGCAGTCGTAAAGCGCTAAATAATGGTACTACCACCGCCGCGATGAATGAGGCGGGTTTACGGCCAGCCGATAGCAATATCCAGCTGGCCTTAACGCCCACCCCCTCATTCAAACGCGCTTACAGCGGCACTTGAGTGTTTTACAATAGCTTTATCGGCGCACGGCTGGCAATTAGCCGCCTGCGTCCGGCTTGTTCAAAACGCACATCAATCACCGGATCGCTAGGATCCCCTTCTACTGCGGCTACTTCGCCTTCCCCAAACACCGCATGATGAAGCCGCTGGCCAGGGTAAAAGCGCGTATCTGATGAATAACCCGCTTTAATGAATGTAGCATTTTGAGATGGTTGTCGTTTCTTATTAGCATTAGCTGACATTTCATCGGATAACGATGCATCCCAGAAATTAGCCTTAATTTCGTCAACATTCTCCCTTTCAATTTTGTTCCCAGAAATAAGGTAAGCTTCAGATTGGCTATAATTAACCATAAAAAACTTATCTTCCTTACCATACAACTTAAATGTATAAAGATATTGAGTTGCATAAGACTCTGAAAAAGAAAACAGACTACCAAACTCAGGGTATGTAAAAATAAAATTCGAAACACTGTCTAACCTTTCTCGCATTCCGTCCCTAAGGGTAAATAAGGAATAAGCATCACTCTCATTAAAAGCAACAAAAAACTCAATCTTAGTGCCATCCAGCTGGTCTTCAAAAACGATATTAACGACACGACCCTTCAATTCCACGGCATCATATTCTTCTTTTTTAAATAAATGACCGGCATTATTATTAATATAAATAACATCATCATTTTTTACGATAAACAAAACATCTACACCTACATGCCCTAGCCTTATACCGTCAGTAGCGAAACTAATCTTGGAAGTATATTTACCAAAAGACCATGCTTTCATAATATTTTCGTCAACCCGAATACGTAGATCCATCATCATTTCCGGATTTGACAATAGATTAGAGCATATCTTAACCAGCAACTGCTGAGGCCCATCTTCGCCGTCAACCTCGGGCATAGAATTGTTAAGAGCACCTTTATACTCCACAGGGCTTATGCCACTATTCTTGGCAAAATAAATAGCAACATCACCACCTTTACTTGCCGCATCTAATTCTTCCAGAATAAATTGGTATGCTATTTCTCTTTTCGGCATCTTGCTTAAAAGAGTGTCTGAAATTACGTGTGCAACGTGCTCAACACCATCTTTATCAATGGATTTTTCCACAGCTGTTTTTTTTCTTTTATTAAAAAAACCAAACATTTCATCACCTCTTTTCTGATAATACAAATCAAAACAGTCTATTAACTATTAAGATATACAAAAGCCTGTTACGCCCCCTCAACGGAATTGGCTAACTTTTAGTTAGCCGCGCTACACGACTATATTATATTTTACTCATCACACATAACCTATTAAAAATTGAAAATTGGTTAAGGAAACGCTGCATAAATACTGCCGTAGCTGCTTAAGTGCTATCGGCAGAGTAAAATACAGCTTTCCACTATCTGACAGAGTTTCCGATGAAGCAGATCTCGTTTGCTCAGGCTGAGCACCAAAACAAGAAGAAGGTCACTCGTCGGGAACGGTTCCTGGCACAGATGGATGCCCTAATACCATGGCAACGCCTAATCGAGGCGTTGTCGCCGTCTTACTTCCCTAAATCGTCGGGCAAGCGCGGTCGGCCACCGATTGGTCTGGAACGGATGTTGCGGGTCTATTTCTTGCAGCAATGGTACGGTCTGGCCGACGAAGCGCTTGAAGATGCCATCTATGACAGTCAGGCCATACGTGACTTCATCGGTATCGATCTTGCCATCGAGAGTGTTCCCGATGCGACCACGTTACTTCGCTTTCACCACCTGCTGGAGAAGCATGCTCTGACCCAGCGAATCTTCAAGGAGGTCAATGCCAGTCTGGCCGAACAGGGTCTGTTCATGCGAGAAGGCACTATCGTTGACGCCACCATTGTGGCGGCGGCGCCTTCCACTAAGAACAAGGCAAAACAACGTGATCCGGAGATGAAGCAAACCCGTAAGGGAAACCAGTGGTTTTTCGGGATGAAGGCCCATATTGGTGTCGATGCTGTGACTGGACTAACTGCTGCTCGGGCAGGTGAAAAGCTACGCAAGCAGCACAGCGTTACCAGCGCCGTGATGGTTTTTGTGCGCACGAATGCGTTTAGAACTGACTTACCGCAGTATCGTAATCGTGTGGTAATGACCTTAGAGCGCCCGACGGACGACAGCCGCGCGTTGATTCATGCCGCTATCCAAGGACTGCGACAGCTATGGCGTAAGGGCTATAAGTACCACAAAGCCGGCGCCATGCTCCTCGACCTCACTCCCAAAGCCAGCCGCCAACTGACACTGGAAGAAACACCGCAAACAGAAGCTGAAGCAAAGCGCAGCGAGCGGCTTATGGCCACGATGGACCAACTCAATCGTAAGCTAGGACGAGGCACAATCCAACTAGGGCTTCCCCGTATGGGCAATGCTTGGAAATTACGCTCAGAACACTGCACTCCACGCTACACCACGCGCTGGAATGAGTTAGTTCACGTACGAAGAAACACATAATTCAGAGGAAAGTGATCACCCCGAGGTTACAAAGATGATCGCTATTGCGCATGTCTCCCAGAGGAAGCATCCGCTAACAAGCCTCAGAGCTAACGCATTAACTGTAGCTAGACTCGTGGAACCACGTTAACCTGACACATACTATTAAAAAAACCACATAAGCCACTGAATTATATATCATTATGAGACCTTAAATTCGGTACAGAAAGCGGAGCTAAACACAGTAAAATTATGCAGAGCGCATAGGGACATGAATATGCCTGTGGCACCGCAAGGACGATGCAAGCACTACGCTATCGATATCCGCCTTCTCGTTAGCATCGACATATCCAATTTTCCATGTGGCAATGTCATGTTTAGAGTTTCAGCGTGGCAAGGTGCTCTATAAATCGCTGTGAAAACGCCATGTCGTGTTCCCACTGAGGCTGGGGCTTCGCTCCACTATTAGCAGCGGCCGTAATAGACGATCCCCCAAACACTACTGTTCCCGCCTCCCCTACGGTCTCTGCCGCAGGCAACGTGATATTATCCAGCTGTACGCCTAGAGCGGTGTTGCCATACCCGTGTACATCAGGCGCTGATGCAGGTGAAACTACTGTAACAACAGCCTTTTCATCCGGAAGGTCGTCCGCAATACGATGTGCATAGTGACGTAAGAGCGACTCATTAAGCATAAATAAGTAGCAGTCAGCGTCATGTAGGCCAATACGTCGAATGATGCGCCCTAATACCTGGCGGAAGTGTTGTTCAGTACGTATATGACTTAAGTAACAGCAGACGCGTAGACGCGGGATATCTACGCCTTCGCTGATCATCCCCACGGACACAATCCATGCCTGCACCGAATCACGAAACGCCTGCAGCTTCGAGTGCGCATTAGGCGTTTTACTAGTCACTAGGCAAACGTCTTCGCCCTGATCCACCAGCCATTGGGTAATTTCTTCAGCGTGTTCGATGTCAGAAGCGACCACTAGCCCCCCTCCTGCCCCAGGTTGCGACTTGCGTAATACATTCAGCTGGCGGACGCCTTTTGTTAACTGTGCTTCCATTGCCGTTTCATGACGTAACAAATCGGCATAGCTGATGCCAAGATGGCGAAGTAAGCGCGGAATACTTGAAAACTGCTTTTGCTTGGGTCGCTGTTTGCCCTTCGCATGGCTGATCGTCAGCTCGATATGTCGATTATCGATCAGCTTGATATAGGGCAGTCGGCACACTCCATCGCGCACGGCCTCTTGGAGTGTGTAAACAAAATCCGGCACCAAGCGTTGCTTAAGCGGTAGGTCTTCGTCTGCCGGTATATCCAAATAGCGTAGTAGTGGTAAACAGCTGCCATCGGTGCGCCATGGTGTGCCCGATAGAGCCAGGGTGTATGTCATATAACGCTCCAGCAACAGCAGCGCTTGGCCCCACTCATTCGCGCCTTTCTGCGCACCGGCCACTCGCCCAGCGTGATGGCTCTCATTCCAGACTAGCAGTACTCGATACTTAGCACCTAACTGCTGTAACGCATGTATACGCGTACGGAGTGATTGATACGTGTAACACCCACCACGTGCGCCAAGTTCACCATCTACAGCCAGCCCCGTTACATCGGCAAGGGTCTCTTCTGCACGGCGAACCACCTCGCAACTCGGTCCCAGATAAAGCACAAAATCAACTTCCCCACGTTGGAGCAAGTAGTTGGCTAACACCGCTGCCATCAGCATTTTCCCCGCGCCGGGGGTGGCTTGGCAGAGAAAGTGGAGCTGTTCGGGAGACAGCTGAGCAAGCGCCTTCGTAAGGCAGCGCTGCTGCCAGTCACGAAGAGGTGGATGCTGTGCCAAGTGAGCTGGCTTTTCGCTCTGCTTCATGCGTCACTCCCTTCCTCGGCCAACATCTGCTGCACTTTGGCGTAGGCCTTTAGCTTTTCGCCCAACGCACGTGCCTGCTCTTTTTCCTGGTCAAACAATGACGTGATCTTATCCCGTGCATCGGGATATTTATCAGCGATTTCTTGTAAAGCCTGAAGCTGAAGATGGCTAGCCTCCATTTGCGCACGTAGCTGTTCGCTATCACGACGAAGCTTGGTGGTTAACGGCTCGCCGTCGCTGTAGGCCTGGGCACTGTCTACACAACGACGCTCATCCACAACTCGTACCGCACCCATCACCTTAAATAAGTCACGCTGCTTAAAGCCTGGATGTAACCCCACCCGCTCTACTTCGCCTTTTTCTACACGTTGATTAATCTGATCGCGGACATAAAGACGTAGCGTTTTTTGACCGTATACCGCTAGGTTGGGCTGTTCTAGTAGCTGATCGCGCAGCTCACACACAGTAAACGGTGAATCTGCCACCGCCTTCTCCGCTAACAGTGTGTTAAGCGGCTCAACGGCCACAGGATGAATTTGACGGCGACTCATGACTGCTCCTCCTGAACAGCACAAGGCTGTACTGAGAAAGCAGCTTTGGCGTCCAAATCACGGGCTTTTTGCATATGCTGTTGATAACGCTGATAGCGAATGCGAAGGCTACTATCGGAGAAGAGTGCGGCACGTGCCATGGCACGGTGAGCAGCGGCGCGACTAGCAAGTCTAAAATTGGGGAAGGGTTTGAAACGCATCAAACAGCTCCTTGGATTTATCAGAGCCGTCTCCGCTGTCGCCAAACAGGAGGGAGGCGGCCGTACGCAGGTTGGCGAACCGGTATCCAAGGAAAAACCGGCAGACCCTAAGGTCTCCCACGCACGACCACCATAGTCATAGCAAGCACAAAAAAACGCCTACTATGGACAGTGGCGCTTATGCGCCTTGGATAGTTTCAGGTCGCCAAACCTGGTTAAAGGTGTCTCTTTAACGTTTTTAGATTACCTTGACAAAAAAATGCTGTAAACCCTTACAAGTAACAGGACAGCTGCAATTTGCTGCAAACGTTACACCCTCCGCATGTCCCCCGATGCATCAAGATCAACGTAACGGCCATTTGAAAGAGTAGTATTTCTGTGAGAGCCCGCTAGCGCAGAGACGGGGCTACCCTCCATAGACAGCGCTTCTCCCCAGAGCACGGGGGCCCGGTGGTTAGCGGTTAGACACCAAATCACAGGGTAATTTGGAGAGTGCTGGGGAGCCTTAATCAACCCATCCGTTAACGCGACGAGCACATTAGGTGGGCTATTCGCGAGCATATCAAAAACCGGGCAAATATCGCTCCCTCCACCGCCTTGGCACTGCCAATGATTGAGTTCATGGAGCTGACCTTCGTTCAACGTGCGTCGTTGAGTGATACGGCTATCAAACTCGATCACGTCCAACGCGACACGGTCGCAAGCCCCTAACATACCACTAAGCTCACTCAGAAAATACGGCAACACCTGCTGGCAGCTGCCGCTGGTATCAATGGCCACCGCAACAGAAAGTGTTTGGCTACGCTGGCTGGGTAGATATAGGCCTCGGTGAAGATGGCGACGTGACGGCTGTAGCCACTGCCGGTTACCCGTTAAGTTGCGCTGGATATGGTTAGCTAACACCTTCTGCCAAGGTACCTGGGGTTGGCGCAAGCGCTCTACGAGCGCGTGCAAGTGACCTGGTAGCTGCCCTTGTTGACGCTGATGCTGCTGGGCAGTGGCTACTAAACGCTGCTGCCAGGCGCGAGCACTCTCTGGGGTAACGGGCTGAGGTGAGAAGTCTGGGTCTATCACGCTGCCCGAGGCCGCAAAAGCAACGTTGATCGCATGTTCATCCAGAACATGGCCCCGCTCGCGGCGGTGGGGATACTGGCGCAGGTCGGCGTAGATAAGTTCGGCAGAGAGCCCTAAATAGCGACGGTGGTAGAGCGCATCGTCCGGGCAGTGCTGTAACTCGTCACGCAAAATGCCGTTCACTTCATAGTCGCAGGCTCGGTTCCAATCATGGGGGTGGCGCCCGAATTGACGAGCATGATGACCCAGGGCGCAGTGCCAAACTTCATGAGCCAAAATAAAACGGCGGTCGGCATCGCTACGCCGTGTCATAAACTCGGCGTTTACGAAGATTGTGTCGCCATCAGTGCCAGCCGTGGGCAGGCGGTCATCGACCACAGCAACAACCGACAACTGCATAAGTAATCGAGCAGTAAACGGCTGTGCGGACATCAGCACCGCACGATCTGCCTCGCATTGACGCTGTATTTGGTGCTTTAGCACTTGCTCAGCGGCATCGGGGCCACGCTGGCCAATCATTGAGTTTCCTCTAATGAAGCGCCCATGTGGCCTACCAGATGCGTTTGAAACACACTACCGTGCTGTGCGCTCCAGGCATCAAAACTAGCATGGCTCATTAAAGCTAGCGTACGTGCTTGCTGCTGAGCGTCATTAGCGCCCTGCATAGCATCAATCAGCGCCAAGGTGGCAAAATCCGCACTAAGGGCTTGGCTAATTTGAAAAAAACGCGCTATACGTTGCTGAGTTTTGGCATCGTAGAGCGCCTCGTCAGAAGCGTTCTGCCATAGCGCATGAGCAAGCCCAGCACAAAACGCATAACGCTGATCGGCCCGTTCCGGGATCAAAATAGGCGCTTTCCCGGCGAGCATAGCGGGGATATCCGGCAACTTGAGCGCCCAGTCACGAAAAGCCAGGAACTCTGTGGCAGCCCCCTGCCCGACTAAGCCGTGAATCATCAAGGCTTGAGTGGCGTTAGAAAGCCCTTGAGTGTGGCTAAGCGACATTGCCACGCGCGTCCAGCTACGGGGGCTGGGCCAGCCCTGCTCTACATTTCCCTCCATATCGAAAAAGCATTCTGGCCGAAAACGTAAAAAAGCTAATACATCCGGATGTAGCCCGCCTCCGGCCGCCCAGCGTATCCACGTGTCTAAGTCAGGTGCGATATTGACGTGGCAGAAGCGGTTGGCCAATGCACTAGAGAAAGTCTGAGTGACGGCACGATCTTGGCTGCGGTTTCCGGCTCCCACCACTAACCAGCCAGGCGGCAGACGATAAAGGTCACCTAAGCGTCGATCTAAAATTAACTCATAAGCGGCTACCTGCAGGCTTCGGTCAGCAGCAGTGAGTTCATCAAATAACAGAATGCCGCGGCTATGGGGATCTCGTGGCCACTCACCGGCCAGCAACCAATCCACCACACCACGATCGTGGTTGGGCACTGGCAGGCCGCGCAGGTCAATAGGTTCTCGCTGCGCTAAGCGTATATCAATAAAACCAATGCCAAGCTGCTCAGCCACTTGGCGCACCACCGAACTTTTGCCCACACCTGGCGGCCCCCACAGCATCAAAGGTGGCAACTGGTCCGCGAGTGAGGGATCGCTATCTAGCTGCTGTACATGATGAGAAATCAGCTGTTGAGTTTGATCAGGCGTTGCATACATAGAAATGACTCCCATCTGAGGTCGTTGGGAGCAAGTATGCTACGTTTATGCGACACTTAGCGTCGCAACCTTACTTTGGGAATGCGATTAGCTTACTCTGCCTGATTAGTAGCAGTGCTGGTAAAATTAGAGCGATAAATCCATCGATGGCTAACAAAAAACCCCGCTAAATTTTTTGCTATTTACCATAGCCTTTTTATTTCTGTAACGATGAATCATTCAGCAATTACTTAGCGTTTATCAGCACCGCAGTGTAAGCGCTTACTATCTTTTTCAAAATTATCTACGCTTGATTCTTCGTTCCTATCCATCCGTCTAGCCACATAAATGAGCAAGGCAATAAGACCGCTAAATAATACCGACATCAATATAACGATGAGAGCAGACAGTACCATATTTTTACCCTCAGGATTGAGTATTGAGCCAGGTCGATTTGGCAGGATATTCCGCCAGCGTTCAAGACTAGAAGCCAGCAGCCGTGCTGCAAGATACACAAAGAGAATCTAGTGCCTACATAAACCTACAGAGTCCATGGTGGCTTGCTTCCTAGAATTGCAAAAACCGAACATGTGCATCAGGCAGCTATCTCAGTTTACTCAGATCTGGCGAACAGTAATCATTGTACGGAGTGCTTTAACACGACACATAATGTCGCATCAGCTCCATACACTCCCTCCTCTTCTCAGGGAAGGTAGGGCTTAAAATGACTATACATAACTGCGTAATGGCAAATAATCATGCTCAACAGGAAATGGCCAAGTGGCAGGCTGATCGCGAAAGATGGGCATGCACCTTGCCTGCTATGGACTTTTTCAGCCAATTTCTAGCCCTTACTCCTGTCACTGACTCACGATTCCATAGCGCCAGCACGGATGGCAAGTCGATCTTTTTTTGTCCAGATTATAGTGCCACATTGTCTGATACATCCCGCCAGTTTTTACAAGCGCACCTCATTTGGCACTGTGTGGCAGGTCATCTGAGCGCACCACTGGTTGCCGACAATCGTCGTTGGCATCTCGCTTGTGACCATGAGGTGAATGCATTGCTCTTGGCGCTTGACGTTCCTTTCCCCGCCGATGGCCTGCTCTTTCCAGTCTGCGTGGGACGCAGCGCGATGAGTGTGTATCGCTGGTTAGAAGGTCACCCCAATATTGCGGTAGAGGCGTCTTTAGACATACACCCCGCCGCTTTATGGCATGAGTTGCCCAATACCTGTATAGACCACAGTACCGTTGCCATGTGGCGGCAGCGTGCACACCTTATAGCCAAAGAACCCGGCGCTTTACCAGCACGGGTCGCTAAGTTTTGTGAGGCACGCTAAACTCGTCGCTTTCATTAGCACAGCCCAGGTTGGCCTTACTATGTCCGAATCCCGCGATACGCTTTTCCGTTATCTCACGATGCTGCAGCTAATCCCACGTTATCCAGGGCGTATCGCGACGCCTGTGCTGAAAGAGAAGCTTGCTGAACGAGGGTTTAATATTGATACGCGTTCACTGCAACGGGATTTAAGCCAGAAGCTCTCTACACAGTTTCCGATTGGCTGTGACGATAGTCAAAAACCTTACCGTTGGTATTTTGATCGTGAATTCCAGTGCCAGCTACCCGCGTTGGATGTACCCAGTGCGCTAACGCTAGTATTAGCGGAAGAGTATTTGAAGGGGTTGCTGCCTCCGGTAGTGATCGGCCAGCTCTCGCCCCACTTTACCGATGCTCGGAAGCTCTTGGATGAGATGAGTGCAAACGGGCTGAGTCAATGGGCGCGTAAAGTTCGCGCAATTCCTAATGGCAAGGCGCTGATTCCCGCAGAGATTAACGAGGCAACTTGGCAGACCATCTCGCAGGCGCTCCTTGAGCAGAAAGCCGTTGACGTTATTTATCTATCACGCACGAGTCACTCTGAAAAGGCGTTTACCCTCCACCCTCAAGGCATTGTGAGCCGCCACAGTGCCACTTATCTGTTAGCTCATGTGGATGGCTTTAAGGATCTGCGTCAGTTCGCCCTTCACCGCGTGAAGCAGGCAACACTCAGTCAGCAGCCCTGGCAAGAGCAGCACGATTTTGACATTGATGATTACATCAAAGGCGGAGCGTTTGGGTATCGACAAGGGCCTAGCGATGTAGTGTTGGAAGCCGAGATTGCTAAGCCGGTGGCGTGGCTACTACAGGAAACACCGCTATCTGACACACAGTCGATAGAGGCGTTGCCGGACACTGACGGCTGGTATCGGCTAACCGCCCATGTCCCGGATGATCAGCAGACGCTGTGGTGGTTGATGGGTATGGGGCCAAATATCAAGGTCACCGCGCCTCACGCATGGCGAGAGACGATCAAAACGAACGCAGAACAGATGTTGGCACACTATGCCACTGAATCCCCTGTGACTTCATAAACACCCGCTAGCCCCATGGTCTGACACACCCTTTTTTTTCCGCATGCGGAAAAACGCGACGACTTTATCATTGCTACACCAAGTAGGGTTCCCATGCTCTATTTTGCCTACGGTTCCAATATGGCGACCCAGCGCTTAGCGGCCCGCGTTCCAGCACGCTTTGTGACCACGGCCCTTCTGCCCACTTACCGCCTAGCGTTTCACCAGCGCGGCAGTGACGGCTCAGGCTCAGGCAAATGCGATATTGTGCCTGCCTTAGCGCAGTCCGCTGTCTATGGAGTCATTTGGGAAATGGCGTTTCATCACAAGCCGACGCTCGATCGCTATGAGAGACTGGGCGCGGCGTATAACGACACTTGGCTTACCGTCACGGATCTCGCCATTGACCGGCAGTTTGAGGTGCAGGCGTATATCGGCAACCTCACCGCACTCGGTCTGCGCACATATACCTAGGATAAGCACCATGTGCTTGCCGGGGCAAGCGAGCATGGCCTGCCCGCCTATTACCTTCGTGCGCTGGAAGGCATTGAGGCGCATCAGGATGACAATGCCGAGCGCCATGCCCGAGAGATGGCGTTATATGCCCCGATGGAACCCCTGATGAGTGCTACTTAATGGATAATGATCAGCGCTTGATTGAGTTTTACTGCAGTGAAGGCCGCGATCATAAAGGCCGGTGCCTTGAAGATATTTGGGCGCTGTCGCCTTTTTGGCTGGAGCACACCCACGACTATATTCAGTGGCTGTTTCCTATCCCTGAGGCGGGTCGTTTTAACGCCTTTGCTCCCTTGCTGACGCCCATAGTACAGGCTGCGTTTGAGAGAAATGACGTTATGCGCCAGCATCAGCAGCGCTCGCTAGACGTTATGCTCGACTTTTTTGGCCTCGTTCGGGATGGGAGCGATATCGTCGCTCAACCAACGCTGGCAATACAAACCCATATTTGGCTTAAAGCCGGTGGCCATAACCATTTACGTATCACGCGGATGATTCGGTCGTTAGCCTTGTGCCATCAGGCCGAACTTGCCCGCATGTTTCAACATGCTGTGATAACAATTGGCACCCAGCGCGGATTAGTATCCAATTCGTCTGTCCAGTATTGGCGTGAGGCGTTTTAGGGGTGTCATGGCATAGTTGCCCTAGCCGCACTAAATCTTCGCTTAATTTCGGATAGGGTCTTTGATATGCCATCTTTCAATAGGTAGCACACGTCACCATCAGGATTGATTGCTAGCCGAATTTCAAGAGCCCCACCTTGATAGGTTCTTTTCCACAATGCTGCATGGGTAGAGAGTGTTTCCTCCTGCCCCTATCTTGAGGCATTTGATGAAAGAGAGCGTGGTTCAATAAACAAGTCATTTCCCAGGAATACACGCATACACACCTCTCGACCTGAATTCAGCGATTCACACGACGTTGGCCTCGGGTACCCAGGTTCTGTCTGAAAAGTTGGCTCTCATGCATCGCTCGATACAGGCCAGCGTCACCATGGCCCTGAAGCTGCTGGCCAGCTTATCGTAGCATTGAGTCGACGTTTTTCCTTTAGCCAGCCAAACAGGCGTTCCACCACGTTACGCTGGCGGTATTTCGGCCGGCCAAACTGATGAGGAAGCCCCGGTTTCGGGCGTCGATGCATACGGCGCTGCGGGATGATCGGACGCATGCCGTAACGTGTGCAATAACGCCGTAACGCGTCACTGTCATACCCCCTTATCCGCCACGATGTAGCGACTGCGTTTACGGGGTCGACCAGAAAGACCCGGCAGCCGGACCTTTTCCAGCAGTTCCGTCAGATAAATCGAATCGGCGCGCTGGCCGGCCGATAGGCAAAAGGCGAGTGGAAAACCATGACGATCGCACACCATATGTATGTTCGTGGTCAGTCCGCCGCGACTACGGCCGAGCGCATGATCTGCGGGTTCTACCGGTCCCCCTTTTACCGGCGCCGCTGGCCGACCGGGTGGCTCTGATGGAGGTTGAATCGACCATCCATGTGTCCAGATCCATGTTGCCATCTTCGCGTAGACGAGGGTGAATACGGATCAGTATGTGATCAAACGTGCCGTCGTCACGCCACTGGCGAAAGCGCTTATAGACGGTCTTCCATGGGCCATGGCGTTCCGGTAGATCACGCCACTGTGCCCCGGAACAGAGAATCCAGAAAACACCGTGGAGCATCTGGCGATCGTCACGACGTGGGCGGCTCATGGTCTGTGGCGGAGAAACAATGTCCTCAATCATCTGCCAGCGATGGTCAGAAAGCTCGTAACGGCCGGTCATATCGCCTCCTGTTCAATGAACGGGAGTAGCGTAGCATTCATGACTTTTCAGACAGAACCTAATCGAAATTTTTCGACCGCCGCCAAACCTGAAGATACTCGATCACTTAATCAACCTATGGGTAGCGATGCATTTGCCGAAGCAACTGGTCTCGGCTATTGGTCTCGCAAGTAGGCTTCTGATATCCCGGGTATAGGTAACTGGTGCGGTGCTGCAGCGAGCGTTTTTTGTGGGGGCGAAACAAAAAATTGGCTTTCGGGCAATAGACACAGTAGCGCCAAGCTATTGATATATCTGGCGTCCCTGGCAGGAGTCGAACCTGCGACCTGCCGCTTAGGAGGCGGCTGCTCTATCCTACTGAGCTACAGGGACGTGGGCGGGTAAAGCGGCGCGTAGTATAGCGCGCCGGTGAAGTGAGGCCAACCAGCCCGCTTAAATCCAGCCCAATAGACGCAGGGCGAAGATGCCGAGTGTGATGGTGAGGCTCGCCATGATGGTGGTGAGCGCGATGATGTTCGCGGCCAAAGTCACATTGCCGCCCATGGCCTTGGCCATGACGAAGCTGGCGGCGGCGGTGGGGCTTGCAAAGAACAGGAATAGAAGGCCCAGTTGCTCGTTTGAAAACCCGCATAGCCAGGCCGCGAACGTCGATACCGCGGGCAGTACGATCATTTTCATTACGCTCGAACTCAGCGCAACGGCCCGACCGTCGCGCAGGCTGGCCGCCGACAGCGTGGCACCGATACAGATCAGCGCCAGCGGCAGTGTTAACGAGGCGAAGTAGTTGCCCGAGGTCATGACCCAGCGGGGAAGCTCCACAGACAGCGCCGTAAACGGAATCGCCAGCAGCACAGAGATGATCAAGGGATTGGTGGCGATTTTTTTGAGCAGACTGGACCAACGTGTGGTTTGGCCGGACTGATAGGCCGAGAGTACCCATACCGACAGCACGTTATAGAGCACGATGACCAGCCCCAGTAAAAGGCTGCCCGCCGAGAGACCGTAGTTACCGTACATGCCGGCGGCCAATGCCAGCCCCACTACGCCGCCATTGCCTCTAAACGCCCCCTGCACGTAGATGCCTCGCTCTTCATAGGGCACGCGGTAGTATGCCCACAGCCAGCTGGCGAAAAATTGGGCGAGCGTGGCCAGAGCAAAGAACAGCAGCAGCGGTATATCCAGCGCCACGCCCATATCCGCTTTTATGAGGCTTAAAAAAATCAGCGTGGGGAGCGTGGCGCGAAACACGAGTGTGGACGCGGTCGACACGAAGGCACGGTCGATCAACCGGAGGCGTTTCAGCACGATGCCTAAAAACACCATGGCGAAAACCGGCAGGGTTATATCCAGCGTACGTGCGAATAGCTCTATCAGGTTCACGGATTTACTCTAATCCAACGGCGTAGCGGCCCGGTTTTCCTTGGTGCCGGCCGGGCCAGCGCGCCGGGGCGATCAAAAAAGGGTCATGGGGTCGAATTCGCTTGGGCTGTTGACAACCACGTCGTTGCGCCCACGGCTTTTGGCCTCATAACTGGCAGCATCGGCACGGTTCAGCGCATCCTCGATGGAGTCGTCATCGTCGTTGAAGCGTGTCACGCCCATGCTGAGCGTCACAGTGTAGACCTTATCAGCGTGGGTGACCGAGACCTCGCTCACTGCCTGACGTAGCGACTCGGCAATGCGCTGAGCCTGCGTCAGCGTACAGCTGGGCAAGAGGACGCCGAACTCGTCACCGCCCTGGCGCGCCACGTGGTCGCTGCGGCGAACTTCCCAGGCAATGACCTGGGCGATTCGCCGAAGCATTTCATCGCCCAGCGCGTGGCCGCCTTCATCGTTGATCGGCTTGAAGTGGTCGAGGTCGAACAGTAGCAGCGCCGAGGGCGTGCTGGTTTTCTGGAAGTCGGCATAGGCTTCATCCAGGCGGCGTAAAAATCCGCGCCGGTTGAGCAAGCCCGTCAGCGGGTCGTGCTCTGCTTCCCAACGCTGCAGCGCCTCCTGCTGGCGACGTTCGGTGATGTCCTTGACCACGCCGACCAGCCCCAGCGAGTGGCCGCTTTGCGAGAGCATGACCACCCGGGCATGAATATCGAGCCAAAGGATTTCGCGGTCGCTTCTGATGAACCGTAGCTGGCGGATGTAATCCTTGCCGCTTTTGAGGCTATGCTGCCAAAGATCGACGGCGCCCTGATAATCGTCCGGGTGAATCTGTTTGAGCCACGCCTCCATGAGCGTTTCTTTGGGAATGTCGAGCATCATCAAGAGCGCGGGGTTCATGTACGTGATCACGCCATCGAAATTGGCCACGAACATGCCTTCCGGGCTCGAGTTGAGCACCGAGTCCAAAAACGCCTCGCGCTCATGGAGGTTGTTCAACAGCTGCTGGCGTTCGTCCTCGACGCGATTAAAGGTGTTCGCCACTTCCTGCAGCTCGTGCATGCTCGTGGCGAGATTCACGTGGGAGCGCTCGGCGCGCCCGACTTCATCGATCTGCGCTTCCAGCCGATTCAACGGCGATAAAATACGCGCCAACAGCCACCAGAGCAGCGGCATCAACAAAAGTGCCAGCGCCAACCAGATCCACCACAGCCGATAGATGAAATCGGAAAGCGGCGCCTGCGCCTGCTCGACCGGCAAATAGAGCCCTACGACCCAGTTCGCGGGCCATACCTGAGAATAGGACTGATAAGCGCTCTGGCCATTGAGAAGATTACCGAGACCGTCGCCCTCCCAGCCATCCAGTGCCGAATCGAGCCACGGGTGATCGTCCAGAGAACTCACGGCGGTGTTCACAAGGGTTTTATCCGGATGAAAAAGAATGCGCCCCGAAGCGGTGAAAATGGCTGAATAGCCATCATCACCCAATCGAATCTTGGCAAGCCGGTTAAACAGCCCGCCGGAATTCAGCCGTACGATACCGCCGACCGTTCCGCGAAATTCACCGTCGCCGTTCAGGCGCGGCACACCGATCACCACCAGCGGTTCATTGCTGACCCGCCCTAGAAAAGGTTCGCTGACGTAAGGGGTGCGTGTACCCCGCAGCATTTTAAAGTTTTCGCTGTCGCCGGTTTCGAGCCCCACCCGGCCAATCACGCTCGGCCAATCGGCGATGATCGTGCCGGCTTCATTGCTGACCACGACGCCATCGAACCAGGAGAGCAGCGAGTCATTTTTGGCCAACTCATACTGAACCCAAGCAGCATCATCAGCGGCACCAATGGCACTGCTGAACCGCTGAAGCGCATCGATGCGGTTTTCGACCTGCTGGGTCAGCTCATCGGCCAGAATGTTGGCCTCGTAGCGCAAGTGAGTCACGTTGGACGCCTGAAGCATGTTCTTGCCCACCTGCCAGGTAAGCCCCAGCATAACGGCAGCCAGTACCAACAGTAAGATGGAAAGCCCCAGCAGCAGGCGGCTTTTTAGTGAGCGAAAGCGGATCATTCTTGTTCGTAACGGGGCTGGCAGCACCGGGAATTCCTGCTCATTGATGTATTTTTTGAACGCCGCCGAGAGAGTTGCTTTGCCCATATGAAACGGCGTATTGGCACTCACGACCGGCATTCGTCAGCACGGCTGACTCTAGTCCCTTCTGACGTCTACCTTAATCACTTACATAGGAAAGGTCACTATCCGAGCAACCGCTCAAGGGATTGTCCTCTCATTGTCATGTATTTTCAGACATTCAAAGAGCCAAACTGCGCAACATTACACCGTTACCGGTGCTTTTCATATTCGGCTGGTACCATTTTATGGCACAACTATAGAGATGACGCGCAAGCC
The DNA here is from genome assembly GCF_031954245.1 of Halomonas sp. PAMB 3264. Taxonomy (NCBI): domain Bacteria; kingdom Pseudomonadati; phylum Pseudomonadota; class Gammaproteobacteria; order Oceanospirillales; family Halomonadaceae; genus Halomonas; species Halomonas sp. PAMB 3264. Next base: position 1,401,105 of record NZ_CP134866.1, on the reverse strand, counting down.
TGAAAGATGAAAAAGTGAGCTACATTCTCCTGATAGTCGGTCGCTATTTCTGATACAAAATCAGCGAGGTCGCGCCCAATACTCAGTCAATAAGAGTGAGTTTCCGGGCCGAGTCGCTCACTCGGCCCTTTCAGATACTCGACGCAGATCATTCATGAAGATGTGATGACCTTCATCTTCGCGAAAATTGACGGCTTTTAAAACTGGCCATACCTGTAAAACGCTCGGCACGCCTGTTTTTGAGCGCTTTAGATATCGAAGCCGGCTTCGCGAGCAAGTGTCGTGTTGGCTTGCAGCCAGCCTTCGATATGGCCGCAGTCGAACGTACGTCCGTGCATACGAAATGCCTGAACGGTTTGGCCCTCCTGCATGAGCCGGTCGATAGCGTCGGTGAGCTGAATCTCGTTGCCGGCACCTGGGGGTTGGTCGGCCAAAAGCTCCATGATACGGTACGGCAGAACGTAGCGGCCAATGACCGATAGCCGTGACGGCGCTTCCTCCGGCTTGGGCTTTTCGACTACACCGCGCATGTTGGCACTCTCCCCCGCATTGGGCTCGTCGCAATCGACGATACCGTAGCGATAGACCTCTTCCTGAGCCACGGCTTCAACCATGATTTGCGAGGCGCTCTGAGCGTTCCAGCGCTCGATCATGCTACCCAAATCGCACTCCTGGCTGCCCACCTGAGGCTTCACTAGAACGTCGGGCAAAATCACCGAGAAGGGCTCGCCTTCATCCAGTAAGTGGGCAGCGCAGTGAATGGCATGACCCAGCCCCTTGGCATTGGCTTGGCGTACGCTGGTAATTCTGAGTTTGGGCGGCGCGATGGCCGAAAGCGTTTCGAGTATCGCGTCCTTGCCTTTACTGGAAAGCGAGTACTCGAGCTCGAAGTGGGCATCGAAGTGGTCTTCGATGGCCGATTTTCCCGTGCGTGTCACCAGAATAATTTCATTGATGCCCGCCGCCAGTGCCTCCTCGACCACATGCTGAATCAACGGGCGGTCGACGACCGGTACCATCTCCTTGGGAATCGCCTTACTGATAGGCAATAGACGCGTCCCGAATCCTGCTACTGGAATGATGGCCTTACGCACCTGAGTCATCTAATCGTCCTTTTGAATACGGTTTTCGAAACGTTAAACCTTCTTTGAGTTGCCAACCTGTACCATGGACGCGCTTTTAATACCAATTGGCATCAATGGACCTGCTGGCTCAACCCTTCAGTACACTTGAGAGTAATGCCTGGGCGCTTTGAATCAACTCATCCAGATGCGTTGCGCTTTTGAAGCTTTCAGCGTAAATCTTGTAAAGCGACTCGGTGCCGCTGGGTCGTGCGGCGAACCAGCCGCTTTGCGTGGTCACCTTGATACCACCGATGGTAGCGCCATTACCCGGCGCCTCGAACAGCACCGCCGTAATCGCATCGCCGGCAAGGGTGTCGGCGGTCACGCTGCCCTTGGTCAGCTGCTTGAACGCGGCCTTCTCTTCCGCACTACAGGCGGTATCGAGGCGCTTATAGTGCGGGGTGCCCAAACGCTCGGTAAGTTCCGCATAATAAGCGCTCGGCGTTTTACCCGTCACCGCCAAAATTTCCGCAGCCAGCAGGCAAAGCGCGATGCCATCCTTGTCCGTCGACCAGGGCCGCCCCTCTCGGGTCAACAGGCTCGCACCCGCGCTCTCTTCGCCACCAAAACCCAGATAGCCCTTGTGTAGGCCATCGACGAACCATTTGAATCCCACCGGCACCTCAAAAAGCTCTCGCCCGTGAGACGCCACGACCCGGTCAATCATCGAAGACGACACCAGGGTTTTGCCAATTTTGAGCGCGCCCTCCCCATGACTCGGCCACTGCGGACGATAGCTCAGCAGATAGTCCACACAGACGGCCAAAAAGTGGTTGGGGTTCATCAGCCCGTTGGCATCGACGATACCGTGACGGTCGGCGTCCGGGTCGTTACCAAACGCGATATCGAAGCGGTCCTTGATCTCCAAAAGCTTCGCCATGGCCGCCGTGCTCGAACAGTCCATGCGGATCTTTCCATCATGGTCCGGCGGCATGAAGGAAAAGCTTTCATCCACGGTGGTATTCACTATCTCGAGATCGATAGCGAAGCGCTCGGCAATGACCTGCCACACCGGCAAGGCCGCGCCGCCCATGGGATCGGCACCCAGCTTGAGCCCCGCCTGCTCGATCGCGTCGATGTCGATCACCAGGGGCAGGTTGTCGACGTAAAGCTTTGTGAAATCGTACTCCGTAGCATGATCGAGCGCTTCTTCGAGCGAAACACGGGGTACATCGTCAAGGCGTGTCAGATAGTCGTTGGCACGCGCCTCGATCCAGCCGGTCGCGTCGGTGTCCGCTGGGCCACCGTGGTAGGGGTTGTACTTGATACCGCCATCTTCCGGCGGGTTGTGCGACGGCGTGATGATCAATCCATCCGCCCGGGGCGCATTGGTATCGGCGTTATGGTGCAAAATGGCATGGCTAACCAAGGGTGTAGCCGTGTAGCCCTTCTCTTTTTCTATATAAACAGTGACCTGATTGGCTGCCAACACCTGTAGCACACACTCCCAAGCCGGACGCGATAGCGCGTGAGTGTCGAGACCCAAAAAAAGCGGTCCCTGGTAGCCGGCATCACGCCGATAATCCACCACTGCCTGGGTGATCGCCCAGATATGCGCAGCGTTGAAGGTGCGATCCAAAGCGCGACCACGATGGCCGGAGGTGCCAAACGCTACGCGCTCGGCGGCCACTTTCGCGTCAGGAGTGTGGTTATAAAATGCCTCGACGATGACGTTTATTTGCGCCTTCCCGTTCATTTACTTGTCCATCCCTGAAAATAAAATGGCTCAAGATATTACTATAGAAACAGGCGTAGCTCTTCAAACGCTACACAAAATTCATTGAGGTAGCGTTCAAGACAAGTGATACGGAAGTCCGGAAAGTTAGCATTCAAAGCTACGGCACATGCCGTCTTTAATCGAATACAATTCCGGCCTTGAATCGTAGCTGACGAAAAGCGTTTAAACCGTCATCTAAAAGAGGTAGCGCGCACCGGTGATCCAGTACACGTTGTCGCTCGAGCTTCGAATGGCCGGCGAGTCCGCCTCAGAGACCTCGAGGAAGACATCGAAATTACTCGATAACGTGTAGTAGCTTGCCAGAGTCCAGGCGTTACTATCGTCCTGATTATCGCGCTCGACACGATAGACATCAGCGTTGAAAGCCCAGGCACCGGTAGTGAAGGTACCACCAAGGCCATAGGAGTCGAAGCCACCTCCATACTCACTGCTATCGCTTTGCGTTTCGACGCCCGCACGCGCGGTGAAGTTATCGCGCACGTCGTAAGAGCCGATCAATCCGTAAAGCGTTTCACCGTTGCCCCCCCCACGCACTTCATTTTCAACAGCGCCTAATCCAATAGAGAGCGGGCCTTGGCGAAAGCGTATACCTCCCTGAAAGGCAGTTTCGCTACCTGAAGGATTCTGCTCGGCAACTGTCATACCCCGGTCACCATAGTGTTTCACCTGAACGAAGCTGGTAAAGCCGTTGGTTTCGGGCGTGAAGTAGCCAATGGAATCGCCGCGGGATTGAAGCCCCGATGAGTTGAACAATAGACCTCGGTCGAGATAAACATCGAACGGCACTGAAACAAACTGGTAATAGAGGCTATTAAAATTACCGGCCAGCACCGTGCCAAAACGCTCGCTTTCCAGTCCGATATAGCTTTGACGTGTTTCTCTAAAAGCCTGCCCACGTATGCGCTCGTCACCGGCGAAGCGCCATTCCAGATGGCCAAATGCGGCCAGATCGGGATTAATCTGTTGGCGCATGCGAAAACCAAGGCGGGAATAAATATCCACGAATTCGGGATCGTTGTCGATGAAACGGCCTTGGCTGTCCTGGTCCGGCCCTCCGCCTGCTACCCCGATAGAGATACGTCCATAAACACTTAGCTGAGTGCCCTCTTCGTCATAAATAGTCGTTGTCGCCTTAGCCGCCCCTGCCAGCATAACGCCTGCGCCCATAAGCGCCGCCCTAAATACTGCTTTCACCTTCATTGCCCGCCCTTGCTCTTTTAATTAATAAAGCTCAAATAATGAAATAGCTACCAAAAGATATGTTACAACATAACAATAAAAAAGTAAATAAGATAATGATAACCATTACTAATAAATTCTGCTAAACAAATTAGTACAACCCATAAAAAAACCGGCTCCAAAAGGAGCCGGTTCTATTTGCTGCAGTATTACGTTCTAAATCGAATCTAAACCCGAGCTTAGAAGAAGTAACGTGCGCCTGTCAGCCAGTATACGTCGTCGGTCAGGTCGCCCAGATCGTCAACGAAGTTGTTGCGGTTAACGCGCGGCGCGTCTTCGTTAGCCACTTCAAGGAATACGTCGAAGTTGCTGGAAACGTTGTAGTAAGCGCCAGTCGCCCAGGAACGGCTGGTTTCAGCATCGTCACGATCGATGTTGTAGTAATCGACGTTGAATGCCCAAGGACCGGTAGTGAAAGTACCGCCGATACCAACGCTATCGTAGCCGCCACGGCCGATTGCCGCGTTGACATCTTCGTCACCGTTTTCACGGCCTTCATAACCAAGACGTGCAGAGAAGTTGTCGGTAAAGTCGTAGGAACCTACCAGACCGTAAAGCATTTCGTCGTTGCCGCCGTCGCCTTCTACGACGTCATCAACAAAACCAAGACCGATAGTGACCGGGCCCTGAGCGTAGCGAACACCACCTTGAGTGGCGAATTCACTGCTATCACTGCTGGTTTCACGGCCAGCCGGTGCGCCGGTGATCGGGTCAAAGAAGTAATCTTCGTCGATCAGGCCGCGCTCGCTGTAATGCTTGGCTTGCAAGAAAGCAGTGAAGCCTTCGAGATCAGGCGTGTAGTAACCAATGGAGTCGCCACGCGACTGCTTCGGGTGACCAGCGAAGCGGAAACCGCGGTCGATATAAACATCGAACGGCAGTGAAACGAACTGGTTATAGAAGCTGTCGAAGTTACCAGCTTGGAACGTACCGTACTGGTTGCTGGTCACACCCAGGTAAGCTTGACGGGTTTCAGAGAACGCGTCGAAGTCGTTGCCGTTACGTGTACCGGACTCGTCGGCACGGAAACGCCACTCGAGGCGACCGAAAGCAGTCAAGTCACGAGTAATTTCCTGGCTCAGACGGAAACCAAGACGTGAGAATACGTCAACGAATTCAGGATCGTTGTCGATTTTCAGACCAGCACCGTTGTACTCAGGGCCGCCGCCTGCAACGCCAAGCGCGATACGGCCGTACAGATCAACTTTGGTGCCGTCTTCGTCGTACACGGTAGCGGCTTGAGCGGCAGCAGAGGCGCTCAGAGCACCGATGACAGCAGTCGCTAAAAGTGTCTTTTTCATGAGGTAGGTTCCTTTACTAGCTTACTGTTTCGATCGTATCTGCCGGGCTTTTATAAGCCTGCAGGTTGGCCGATGGGTCATGCTCTTTTCTCATACACCGTGTAATTCGGTGGTATGCGGCATGTCCTCACTTGGGCCTTGTTATAGTCCAATGCTCGCAAATCAAACTCTATACCGGGATTCGAGGGAACGCAATAGAAAAAAACAGTGTTCTTTTACTATTTACGCTTTTTTATGGAACCCATGCAGCGTAAGCAGGTCTCAGCGGCCTTCGAATTTCTGCAGCAGCCCTTTTATCTTCTCTTCCATGCTGAGCGGTTTCATATCTTCATGTTTTTGAGGCGCATTGTTTGAAGAAGGTGTCTCTTTGTGAGGTTCTTCCGCGCGCTTTACCGGCTTTCGTTGTGTCTGATTCGGCCTACTGACGGCTTTATCACGTTCCTCACGGGCTTCCCTTTTGAAGGGCTTTTCACTGACGGGCTCCCGGCGCCGCTCACTTGCGTGTTGCGAGGCTTCCTTGTCCACCAGGCCGGCCGGCCGGCCATCCAGATCGACCCGCTCGGCGCCTTCGCGCATGGACTTCACATAGCGCGGCAGGTTGACGTAGTTGGCCAGCGCCCGGCGAATCAGCTTGCCTGACCAGCGCTCGCGTTCGGCCAAATCGTGATGAATACCTACCTTGAGCGGCTTTGTGTGGCCGGTAAAGAAAGCGTTGGGGTAGCGCTCGTACCACTGTTTCAAGAGCGCATGCGGAGAGGGAGGCGTAAGTGCTGCGGCAACCTCTTCGCTCTTTTGATCTCCGAGGTTGGCCGGACTGGTCTGTGCCTGAGCCTTAGCTACCGAAGAGTGAACACCTTCTTCACTTGAATCAGCGCCCAGTGCCGTCGAAGGACGTGGCGCTTGAGCCTCGACCGGCGGGTCTTCAGCGTTTTGCGCTAATGGCTCACTTTGAGAGCTTTCGAGTGACAAGCGCTGTTCACTAATCGTTTGTCTCAGCCGATCGTTCTCCTCGCGCAGCTGCTGGAGTTCGTGTTGGGTACGCGCCAAATGCGCTTCCAGTGATTCGATGAGTTCTTGTACGCTGGCGGCCATGGCGCCCTCCCTGGAGCTAATCAGTCGGCGGTGCGATCAAACACGACGAAATCGTAGTGAGGCTGCCCCTCGTGAGGCGTCCCCGCGACACGCTGTACCTCTTCGAACGTATTGGGCGGAAGCGCTGGAAAGTGGGTGTCACCTTCTACCTCTATATCCACCTCGGTAATATAAAGCCTTTGGGCGTAAGCCATGGCCTGACGATAGATCTCGCCGCCGCCCATCACCATGATCTCTTCTGCCGCCTCGATCGTGGCATGCTGGTCGGCCAGCGCCAGCGCGCTTTCAAGATCATGACAAACGCGTACGCCTTCGGCCTCGAAACTTTCGTCCCGGGTCACCACGATATTGAGCCGATTGGGCAAGGGCTTTCCAATCGAGGCGAACGTCTTGCGCCCCATGACCAATGGCTTTGCCTGGGTCTTACGTTTAAAGAATTTCAGATCTTCAGGCAAGTACCAGGGCAAATTGCCTTCAACGCCAATGACGCGGTTTTTGGCCATGGCGACGATCATGGCGACGGGTACCAAAGGTTCAACGTCGGTCGACTGGCTCATACGGCTACCTTCGCCTTGATGTGAGGATGGCTGGTGTAATCGTCGATACGGATATCGTCGAAGGTGAAATCAAAAAGGTCGGTGACGCTTGGGTTCAGCCAAAGTGCGGGCGGCGCGTAAGGCGCGCGCGCCAACTGCTCCTGCGCCTGCTCGAAGTGATTACTGTAAAGGTGGGCATCGCCCAGGGTGTGAATGAACTCCCCCGGCACCAACCCAGTTACCTGCGCGACCATACAGGTCAGCAGCGCGTAGCTTGCGATATTGAACGGCACGCCCAAGAAGATATCGGCGCTGCGCTGGTAAAGCTGACACGATAGCCGTCCGTTTGCCACGTAGAACTGAAACAGGCAGTGGCATGGCGGAAGCTTCATCTCATCCACCTGAGCCGGATTCCAGGCCGACACCACCAGCCGGCGAGACTGCGGGTTAGTGCGAATCTGCTCGAGCACATTGGCGATTTGATCGACACTTTCCCCGCCCTTGGGGTCGGGCCAGCTTCGCCACTGGTAGCCGTATACCGGCCCCAGATCGCCGTTTTCGTCGGCCCACTCGTCCCAGATGCGTACACCGTGCTCTTTCAAATAGCCGATGTTGGTATCGCCCTTGAGAAACCATAAAAGCTCATGAACGATGGAGCGCAAATGCAGCTTCTTGGTGGTAAGCAGCGGAAATCCCCGCGCCAGATCGAAGCGCATTTGATGACCGAACAGCGAACGGGTGCCCACGCCGGTGCGATCGCTTCGATCGACTCCCTGCTCCAGCACGGTACGCATCAATTCCAGATAGGGCTGTTCCAGCGCGCTAGAAGTGGCTTTCGGGTCGGTCGTTGCAGGCGTTGAAACGGTCACGGCGCATCCAGAGTTGCGGATTAAAAGTGCAGGTCAGTAAAGGCTGTATTCTAGGGCTGCAGCGTGCACCTGGCAACGCCGTTACTTTTGCAACACGTTTTAACCCGCTACTGGCCAAAGAGGGGCCGGCCGGTTTTGATTCAAACTCGCTTGTGGTGGCTTAAGCCGGGCGCCTTGTCAGGCGCCATCGCCCACTGAAGTGGGCTCCTACGGGGGCGACACACTGCCCTCGTTATGCACGGCATTCGGTATTCAAAACCGTAGGAGCAAGCGTTAGCTGGCGATCTGACGATAGAGGCACGTAGTCAGCGTTGCCGAGCTTGCCTGAGGTGGCTCTATCCGGGCGCCTTGCCAGGCGCCTTCGCCCACTGAAGTGGGCTCCTACGAGGGGTAATATGCTGCCCTAATACTGCATGGAGTTCAGAATGCAAATTGTAGGAGCAAGCGTTAGCTAGCGACCTATCGATAGAAGCACGTAGTCAGCGTCGCCGAGTTTGGTTCATCGCCCACTGAAATGGGCTCCTACCAGGGGGAAGGTGCCGCTCTCGGCTTTACGCGGTGCAAAAGTCACGCTGCTTTGGTATCTACCGGCTGGGTACGCGACCACGCCATGAACGCCAGGCCCAGCGCAATCATCGGTAGCGTCAAGAGCATGCCCATGGTCACCCAGCCAAAGGCAATGAAGCCGATGTGGGCGTCCGGCATGCGCACGAACTCGACCAGAAAGCGGAACACCCCGTAGCCCAGCAGAAAAAGCCCCGACACGAACCCGCGAGCGCGCGGCTTAGCCGACACCCACCAGAGAATCACGAACAGCACCAACCCTTCCAGCAACGCCTCGTAAAGCGCCGACGGGTGGCGTGGCTCGGGCCCCATGCCGGGAAACGGCATGCCCCAGGGCAGCGAGGTCAGCCGACCGGGCAGCTCGTGGTTGATGAAGTTACCGATGCGCCCGGCACCCAGCCCGATCGGCACGAGGGGGGCGATAAAATCGGTCAGGGTGAAAAAAGCCAACTGCTTGCGACGGGCGAACAGCCACGCCGCCAGCAGTACGCCGATCAGCCCACCGTGGAAACTCATCCCGCCATCCCAGACGCGAAACACCCAGAGCGGATCGGCGAGCCACTGATCGAGGCCGTAGAAAAGCGCATAACCCAAGCGCCCGCCGGCCACCACACCCACGGCGCAGTAAAACAGCAGATCGCTGATGTCATCGTTGGTCAGGCCGATACGCGCGGCGCGCTTGCAGCCCAGCCACCAGGCTGCGACGAAGCCCACCACGTACATCAAGCCGTACCAGTGAACCTGCAAGGGCCCAAGTGAAATCGCTACCGGGTCAATCGTGGGATAGTTGATCATCAAACGTCTCTAAGTAAGCAAACCGGAATCACCGAGGCCTCGCCTGGCTCGTTACGTCAACACGAAACGAAGCCCCACCACGGCCAACAGCAGCGCAAAGGATAACCGTAATACGCGCGCTGACAAGACGTGCGCCAGCTTAACGCCTACGCGGGCAAAAGGAACGCTGGCCACGATGATGCCGAAAAAGGCCGGCCACAGCACAAAGCCGGTGGACCAGGCCGGCAGCAGCGGGTTGCCCCACCCCACCACGATGAACGTGAGCGCTCCCACCAGCGCAATCGGCAGCCCGCAGGCCGCCGAGGTGCCCACGGCCTGGGTCATGGTCGCGCCGCAGCGCGAAAGCCAGGGCACGGTCATCGCCCCACCACCGATCCCGAACAGCGCCGATATTCCACCAACCACGACGCCCGCAACGGCCATGGCGCCTTTACCGGGCGCCACCGATCCGGGTTTGGGCTTAAGCCCAAGCGTCATTTTGGCGGCCAGCATCAGCACGAACATCCCGAACAGCGTGCCCAACACGGTGCCGGAAAGATTGCCGGCAATGAACACGCCACCGATAGCACCGAGCATCAATCCCGGCAGTAGCGTCATGAACCAGGGCCGATGAATGCTGCCCTTGCGGTAGTGGCCCAGCGCCGAGGAAGCGCCGGTCACGACGATCGTGGCAAGCGATGTCCCCACGGCCAGGTGCATGGCGATCTCCTGCGAGACGCCCTGCAGGTTGAACGCAAACACCAGCACGGGAACGATGATGATGCCTCCGCCCACACCGAAAAGCCCGGCCATCGTTCCGGCGGCGGCGCCAAGAGAGAGATACCCCAGTAGCGTGATCGCGATAGTCATATGAAGCGTTCTCAGCGATGGTTAAACGTGCAAACGTGCATGAGCGAAAGACGAGGCTCCGGAAACGCCCTGGAGCGCGGCCTCATTGAGGTATCACAGCGCGTCGCCCATGCCCGCCTAATGGTAACATCAAGGATCGTTTTGCGCGGGCGCGGTCAGGCGATGGGCCGGTTGACGAACGCGTCGTTTCTGATTCACACAAGGTATCGACCCCATGTGCCTACTCACCTTCGCCTGGTTTCCGGGCAGCGCTACGCCGCTGAAACTGGCCGGCAACCGCGACGAGTTTCACGCCCGCCCTACGGCACCGCTTCACTACTGGGAAGAGGCGCCCGGCCTTCTGGGCGGGCGCGACCTGAAAGCCGGCGGCACCTGGCTTGCGGCCAATGATCGGGGCGTGGTGGCCGCCCTGACCAACGTGCGCGAACCCGGAGCACCCCTGCCTCCACCAGCCCCCAGCCGCGGCGAGCTTATCGCGCGCGCGTTACGTGAAGATGATATCGAGGCCTGGCTCGAACGCCTGGTCAAGAAAGAGGCCACCCGCTTTGCCGGCTTCAACCTGCTGGTCGCCCAGGGTCGCTCGCTTTGGCATCTTCACCGGAGCGCCGCAAGGGTTTACCTCGAGCGCGTGGCCCCGGGCGTACACGGTCTCTCCAACGCAAGCCTCGATACCCCCTGGCCCAAGCTTTGTGCGGCGCGCAAGGCGCTAAAAGAGGCAAATGACGATTGGCAGAGCGCCACGAAACGGGCGCTGCACGACCCAACGCTTGCCCCGGACAGCGCCCTGCCGGATACCGGCATTGCGCTTGAACTCGAGCGCCGGCTTTCGGCGGCGTTCATCGTTGGCCAAGAGTACGGCACGCGCGCCACGAGCTGGCTAAGCCTGGAGGCTTCCGGGCGCGTTCAGATCACCGAGCAGCGCTTTGGCCCGATGGGTCGCTTTGAAGGCGAAACCACGCTCGCTCAGCCTCGCGCGCTAGCCTGACGTTTCGCTCAATCCCGGGGCGGCAGCAGATGACTCAACTGCCACTCGTCCATACGCAGGTTCAGGTGCTGATGCACCTGAGAGGGCGTATCCAGCGCCATGATTTCGCCGAGCAGCGTTTGCGCATCGCTAAACGGCACCCGGCGGATCGCCGCGCGCACTTTCGGCAGGCTCGGGGCGTTCATAGATAGACTCGAAAACCCCATGGCCATGAGCAAAAGCGCGCCGGCCGGGTCGCCTGCAAGCTCTCCACACAGCGAAATCGGCTTGTTCAAGCGCTTCGCGTCATGGGAGATCTCCTGAAGCGCCCCCAATAGCGCCGGGTGCAGCGCATCGTAAAGGCTCGATACCCGCGGATTGTTGCGATCCACCGCCAACAGGTACTGGGTCAGGTCATTGCTGCCTACCGAAAAGAAATCAACCCGCTTGGCCAGCGCATCCATCTGATAGATGGTCGCGGGTACTTCGATCATTACGCCCACCTTGGGCCGGGTCACCGCGATATCCTCTTCACCGAGCTCGAGGATGGCGCGGTCAAGAATCTTCAGCGCCTCATCGACTTCGTCGACATTAGTGATCATCGGGAACAGCACGTACAGGTTATCGATGCCCTGTGAAGCCTTGAGCATGGCGCGAAGCTGCACCATCAGCACTTCCGGGTGGTCCAGCGTCACCCGCATGCCGCGCCAGCCCAGAAATGGGTTGGCTTCGTCGATAGGGAAATAGGGAAGATCCTTGTCGCCGCCGATATCGAGGGTACGCATGACCACCGGCAGCGGCGCGAAGCCTTCGAGCTGCTCGCGGTACATGCGCATCTGCTCTTTCTCGCCGGGAAAGCGCTCGGCGATCATGAACGGCACCTCGGTGCGGTAAAGCCCGACCCCGCCGATCCGGCTTTTGAGCAGCCCGCTTGCGTCCACCGCCAGCCCCGTATTAACCATCAGCGGCACGTGATGGCCGTCCGGTGTTTCGCTGGGCAAATCCTGCTCGTGCTCGAGCAGCTCACTTAGCGCTTGCTCTTCGGCGATCAAATTCGCGTAGCGCGTCTTGAGCTCCGCAGATGGACGCACGAACATCCGCCCACGATGACCGTCCAGCACCACCGGCGCGCCGTTGAGCCGTGGCAGCGGTAAATCGACCATGCCCAGCACCGTGGGAATTCCCATGGCACGGGCCACGATCGCCACGTGCGACGTGCTCGAACCGCGCACCGATACCAGTCCCTTGAGCTTGCCCCGGGGCACCTCGCCGAGCATCGCCACGCTGATTTCGTCACCGACCAGAATGGCGTTGTCCGGGTAGGTTTCCGGGGTCGAGGGCGTATCCTGCTGCAGGTGAGAAAGCACCCGGCGCCCCAAATCGCGAATGTCAGCGGCCCGCTCGCGCAGGTAATCATCGTCGACGCGCTCGAGATACTGCACGTGGCGGCGCACCACGTCCGCCAGAGCCCCGGGGGCCCACTGGCCTTCGCGTATGCGCTTCTCGACCTCTTCGGAAAGTGCCGTTTCGCCCAGCATTTGCTGATAAACGTCAAAGAGCGCCAGCTCCTGGGCGGAAATGCGGCTCGCCAAACGCTCGGCGGCGGCGCGAATCTCACGGCGGGTTTGGGCGATCGCCTCCTTTAACCGGGCCACCTCGAAATCCTGGTCGCTGGGGATCAGATCCGGCACGCTGTTCAAGTCCGCCGGGGGACTAATGACCACCGCCTCGCCCATGGAAATGCCGGGCGATGCCGCCACGCCCTTGAACATCGCCTGCCCGCCGGGCAGCGCCGGGCGCGTCAGGTTGCCGGTGGCCAACGCGTGCGCCAGCACCCCCGCCAACTGCGCGGCCATGGTGACCAAAAAGGCTTCGTCTTCGTCGTCGTAACGGCGCTTTTCCGCCTGCTGCACCACCAGCACGCCCAGCATCAAGCGCTGATGGATGATGGGCACCCCCAAAAAGCTCGAGTAACGCTCCTCGCCGGTGGCCTCGAAATAGCGAAACTGGGCGTGGGCGCGGGCGTCTTCCAGGTTCAGCGGCTCACTGCGTTTAGCCACCAGCCCCACCAGCCCCTCGCCCAGCGGCAGCACGACCCGCCCCACTGCCTGGGTGCGCAGGCCGATGGTTTCCATCAACACAAGAGACTCAAGATCACGATCGAAAAGATAGAACGAGCAGACATCGGTCTGCATCGCCTTGCGAATACGGCGCACCATGGTAGACAGGGCCGCATCCAGCGTTCGCGCGCCATTTACCTCCTGAATGACGCGCCTCAATACCTCCAGCATGGATGCTTTAGAGTTCACTGTTGTTATCCTCGCTGAGAAGTGGGCAACACGGCGGCTCAGATTTTAAAGCGGGGCGCGATCAATGGCGCCCCACCTCTCGCTAATCGTCGCCCAGGGCCAGGCGCTGAACGCGTGGGGAAAGCTCGCGCAGCGCTCGCCGGTAGACTTCGCGCTTGAACGGCACTACCTGCCCCAAGGGGTACCAGTAGCTGACCCAGCGCCAGCCGTCGAATTCGGGTTTTGGCGTTGCCGTCATACAGATCCGGTTCTCCTGACACCGAATCCTGAGCAAAAACCACTTCTGCTTTTGACCGATACAGACCGGTCGCGAGTGGGTACGAATCATGCGTCGTGGCAGGCGGTAGCGCAGCCACCCCCGGGTGCAGGCGACAATGTCAACATCGTCGGCGGTCAGGCCGATCTCCTCAAACAGTTCACGATAGAGCGCTTGTTGTGGAGTTTCGCTTGCTTTAATGCCTCCCTGAGGGAACTGCCACGCATTTTGTCCTACCCGACGCGCCCAAAGCAGCTGCCCCTGGCCGTTGACAATGATGATGCCAACGTTGGGGCGAAAGCCGTCAGCGTCGATCACGGACTTCACCTTCTTGAATTTTCAGTTGTCCCCATTTTTCCACAAGGCAGACAAGCGTATCAATACAATATAACGCTCGCTGCCAATAACGCCTGCAATCCCGCCCGGGACGGTGGGCAAGGGAGAGGGTCTCTGACATAATTCGCCGCGCTTTACCCAGCCAACACTATTAGCACCACATAAATCACAAGGGGAACGCGGTGAGCTTGGCCATTTTCGATTTGGACAACACATTACTGTCGATTGACAGCGATCATGCCTGGGGCGAGTTCCTGCTGGAACAGGGCGCCGTGGACCCGGTCGCGTACCGCGAGGCCAACGACCGCTTCATGGCCGACTACGAAGCGGGCACACTCGATATGGCGGCATTTCTGGAAGTGGCGCTCAAGCCCTTAGCCGAACACTCCCCGGAGCAGCTAGCGACCTGGCACCAGCAGTTCATGGCCAGCAAGATCGAACCACACATTCTGGCCAAGGGCGAGGAGCTGCTTGCCCGCCACCGCACCCAGGGCGATACGCTGTTGATCATCACCGCCACCAACCGCTTCATCACCGGCCCAATCGCCGAGCGTTTGGGCGTGGATGCGCTGATCGCCGTCGAGCCCGAGAAGATCGACGGGCGCTACACCGGCAAGGTGACCGGCACCCCAAGCTACCGCGAAGGCAAGATCACCCGCCTGGAAGAGTGGTTAGAGACGCAGGATCACACCATGGAAGGCAGCTGGTTCTACAGCGACTCCCACAACGACCTGCCGCTGCTCGAACGCGTCGACAACCCGGTCGCCGTCGACCCGGACGATACGCTTCGCCGAGTCGCTAGAGAGCGCCAGTGGCGCATCATGAGCCTGCGAGACTAACGCCGGCAGCAAATGCAGGGCACTCACCGCAAAAGCAGGCTTCAGCTAGTAACTTTTAATGTATTGCTCAAATTTGGGAGGGCTGACGCCCTCCTTTCGCCCAATGAATTGGGCTCCTACGAAACGTATCCACCAATCCCGTAGGAGCAGGCGCTAGCCAGCGATCTCTCAACGGTGGCACCACACACTCGAGACGACTGGCGCCTTTCTTCGCCCAATGAATTGGGCTCCTACAAAACGTATCCACCAATCCCGTAGGAGCAGGCGCTAGCCAGCGATCTCTTAACGTTGGCACCACACTCTCGGAAAGGCTCATAGCTCTCTTCAATGAAATATCAGAACGCTACTGGAGTGAGCTCCTACGGAGAAATCTAAAAAAAACCCCGCAACCATGTGCGGGGTTTTGCTTAAAGCCGGGCGGTCCGATTAGCCGAGCAGGTGCTCGACGGCGGCGCGCTCTTCGCGCAGCTCTTTTTCGGTCGCCTGGATTTTCTCCTTGCTGAACTCGTCGAGTTCAAAGCCCTGGACGATTTCGTAGTTGCCACCCTTGCAGCGAACCGGGTAGGAGAAGATGATGCCTTCGTCGATGCCGTAGCTGCCGTCAGACGGGATCGCCATGCTGACGATGCCGTCAGTACCCAGCGCCCAGTCGCGCATGTGGTCGATGGCGGAAGACGCCGCAGACGCTGCAGAAGAGGCACCACGCGCCTTGATGATCGCCGCGCCGCGCTGTTGAACGGTCGGGATGAAGTCGTTTTCGTACCAGTCGCGCTCGACCAGATCACTGGCGGCCTTGCCGTCGACGGTGCACTGGGCGATATCCGGGTACTGGGTCGCGCTGTGGTTGCCCCAGATGACCATGTTTTCGATATCGGTCACGTGTTTACCGGTTTTCTGGGCCAGCTGCGTCAGCGCGCGGTTGTGATCCAAACGGGTCATGGCAGTGAACTGACCTTTATCGAGATCCGGCGCGTTGCAGGAGGCGATCAGCGCGTTGGTGTTGGCCGGGTTGCCGACGACCAGCACTTTCACGTTACGGCTGGCGTGGTCATTCAGCGCCTTGCCCTGAACCGAGAAGATCGCGGCGTTGGCTTCGAGCAGGTCCTTACGCTCCATGCCCGGGCCGCGCGGGCGGGCGCCGACGAGTAGGGCGAAGTCCGCGTCCTTGAACGCCACGTTCGGATCGTCAGAGGCGACGATGTCCTGCACCAGCGGAAAAGCGCAGTCGTTGACTTCCATCACCACGCCGTTGAGCGCGTCCATGGCCTGGGGAATTTCCAGTAGCTGGAGAATGACGGGTTGATCCGGTCCCAGCATGTCGCCGGCGGCGATACGGAAAATGAGTGAGTAGCTGATCTGGCCGGCACCGCCGGTAATCGCAATACGTACGGGATCTTTCATCACTGCTCCTTGGTTGATTCGCCTTGGGGTGGGTCGACAGAACTCAAGACGCCAAGATGGTATGCCCAGCGAGACAAAAACTCAATTAGACATGCGCCGCTCGCCCGCCTCTCCGCCTGCCAGCACTCGCTGCCGCGCCGCGAGTACGCTATGGTAAGAGCCAATTCCAACGCCTGTTTGATATCGAGACCGACCCTACCCATGCGACGAATTCCCTTCTCCTACGCGCTGGCGCTTTTATTCGTGCTGGCGCTGACCGTTTGGTTGGCGTTTGGCGATTTTCAGCGCTTTCAAAGTGCCCCGCCGGACGCCGCCGCCGAGCAAGACGTACAGGCGCCGCGGGTGGAAGTCACCCGCCAGCAAAGCACGCCTTACGTGCCGCAGGAAGTCTTCCAGGGCCAGCTCGAAGCGCGCCAGGAGGCGCTTTTGCGCGCCAACGTCGCGGGCTACGTGGTGGAGAAACCCGTCGCTCAGGGCGACGCGGTCAGATCGGGTGAGACGCTTTTAGTGTTGGACAACCAGGCCCTGCCGGAGCGCTTGCGCCAAGCCCGCGCCGAGCTCGCCGTGGCCGAAGCCGAGTACGCCGGCGCCCAGGATCTGCGCCAGCGCAATTTCATCTCCCAGCCGGACCTTCTGCGCCTGCAAAGCGGGGTCAGCGCCAGTACCGCGCAGGTGGCCCAGCTCGAACGTGAACTGGCCGACACCCGCCCCACCGCACCTTTTGCAGGCGTACTCGATCGCGTACAGGTCGAACTAGGCGATTTGCTCCAGCCGGGCGAAGAGTGGGGCCGGCTGATCGACGACCGCACGCTGACCGGAACGGCCTGGGTCTCCCAGCAGCAGATCAATCGGCTAAGCGTGGGACTGCCGGTCACTGCGCGGCTATTGAGCGGTGAGTCGCTCGAGGGCGAGGTGGCCTTTATCAGCAGCCGCGCCGAAGAGCAGACCCGTTCGTTCTACATGGAAGTGACGCTGGACAACCCCGAGCGCAAGCGGCTGGCCGGCAGCAGCGCCGAGTTCACCCTGACCCTGCCGCCGCGCCAGGCCCACGCACTGTCGCCGGCGCTTTTGAGCCTGGACGACAACGGCGAACTCTCGGTCAAGCATCTGGGGGAAAACGACACCGTCGTACAGACGCCGGTGACGCTGCTCAGTGCCACGCTACAAAGCGCTTTTGTGGCGGGGCTACCCGAGACGCTGGAGCTGATCACGCTGGGCGCCGGGCTGGTCGAGCCGGGCGAAACGGTCACGCCAGTGCGCGTGGAGGATACCGACCAACGCACGCCGGCCACCGGCACCATCGCGGCGGGTTCCTGAATGCGCACGCTGATTCATGCCGCGCTCACCCATACCCGCACCACGCTGCTACTGCTGATGGGGCTGCTCCTTGCGGGCGTCACGGCCTGGCAGGTGATTCCCAAGGAAGCGAACCCGGACGTTACCATTCCGCTGATCTACGTCTCGCTGACGCTTGAGGGCGTCAGCCCCGAGGACGGCGAGCGGCTGCTGGTACGCCCCATGGAGCAGGAGCTTCGCGGCATCGAAGGGCTGCGCAAGTTCACCGCGCAGTCCAGCGAAGGCCACGCCTCGGTGACGCTGGAGTTCGACCCGGGCTTCGACCCGAATACGGCGCTTTCGGACGTGCGCGAGCGGGTCGATATCGCCCGGGCGGAAATACCGGAGGAAGCTGACGAGCCGCGCGTCATGGAGGTCAACGTTTCCGAGTTTCCGGTGCTCAGCATCGGGCTTTCCGGTCAGCTCGACACCCGTGAGCGTATTGCCATTGCAAGGCGGCTCAAGGAAGAGATCGAAGGTGTGGCCAACGTGCTCGAAGTCGAGATCGCCGGCGAGCAGGAGGATCTACTGGAGATCGTGGTCGACCCGCTGGTGCTGGAGAGCTACGGCATCGATTTCGACGCGCTGTTCAACCAGGTCTCGCGCAATAACCGGCTGGTGGCGGCGGGCAGCCTCGATACCGGCGCCGGACGGCTGGCGCTCAAGGTGCCCGGCGTGATCACCTCGCTCGAAGACGTCATGAACATGCCGGTCAAGATCGACGGCGACCGGGTCGTGACCTTTGGCGACGTCTCCTGGATTCACCCCACGTTCAAGGACCCGACGGGCTTTGCACGCATCGACGGCGAGCCCGCGGTGGTGCTGGAAGTTTCCAAGCGCGCCGGCGCCAACATCATCGAAACCATCGATGCGGTGCGCGAGCGCTTCGACCAGGCGAGTGAGTTCTTACCCGAGCAGCTCCACGTGACCACCATTCTGGACGAGTCGGCCACCGTCGCCGACATGCTCTCGGAGCTTTTGAACAACGTCCTGACCGCCGTGGTGCTGGTGTTGATCGTGGTGGTCGCCGTCATGGGGCTGCGCATGGCGCTGCTGGTGGGGCTAACCATTCCCGGGGCGTTTTTGACCGGCATCATGCTGGTGTGGGCGTTCGGGTTCACGCTCAACATCGTGGTGCTGTTTGCGCTGATTCTGGTGGCGGGCATGCTGGTGGATGGTGCCATCGTGGTCAGCGAGTTGGCGGATCGTTACCTGCGCGAGGGCAAGGCGCCGTTCGATGCCTGGCTCGATGCCGCCTCCAGAATGAGCTGGCCGGTCATCGCCTCGACGGCCACCACGCTTGCGGTCTTTCTGCCGCTGCTGTTCTGGCCAGGCGTAGTGGGCCAGTTCATGAAATACTTGCCCGCCACGGTGATCCTTTGCCTGCTGGCATCGCTTGCCATGGCGCTCATCTTTCTCCCCACGCTTGGCCGCCTTTTTACCCGGCAGGTGAGCGACCCGGCCAGCCAAACCGCCGCGCTTGGGCAAACGACCGCGCTTGGCCGCGGCTACCGGCGCGTGCTGTCGAGGCTTCTCGCGCGCCCGGGCTGGGTGCTGGCGCTGGCGCTACTCGTCATCGCGCTTTTATACACCGGCTATGCTCGCTTCAATCATGGCGTCGACTTCTTCCCCAACGTCGAGCCGGACAGCGCTCAGGTACTGGTGCACGCGCGGGGCGACTTCTCAGTGCATGAAGCGGATGCGATTCTTCAGCGCGTGGAAGCGCGCCTTGGCACCATGAGCGAAGTCGAAGCGCTCTACGCGCGCTCGTTCGTGGCCGATGATCAGATGGGCGACGACGTGGTCGGCGTGCTGCAGTTCCAGTTCATCGACTGGTACGCGCGCCGCCCGGCGCGCACCATTTTGAACGAAATGGCCGAGCGCACCCGCGACCTCCCCGGCATTACGCTGGAGTTCCAGGAGCAGGAACAGGGCCCCGGCGGCGGCAAGCCTATCGTGCTCGAGATCAGCGCCGCCGACCCGGATATCGCCGATGCGGGGGTGGACCAGCTACGTGAGCTGATGCAGCGCCTGGGCGGCTTCACCGATATTCAGGATAACCGCAGCCTGCCAGGCGTGGAGTGGCAGATCGACGTGGACCGCGAAGCCGCCGCGCGTATGGGCACCGACATCACCACCATCGGCAGCGCCGTACAGCTGCTGACGACCGGCCTTCAGGTCGCAAGCTACCGCCCACCGACGGTCAGCGACGAGGTGGACATTCGCCTGCGCATGCCGGAGCGCTACCGCACGCTGGACCAGCTCGGTCGCCTGAGTATCAACACCCAGCGCGGTCAGGTGCCCATCTCGAATTTCGTGACGATTTCTCCGGCGCCGAAGGTAGGCACGCTCAACCGGATCGACGGCCGCCGCGCCATCACGCTGGAGGCGGATCTGGCGCCGGGCTACCTCGCCGACGAGCGCCTGGGCGCGCTGATGAACGAGGCCCAGAATGAGCTGCCGGAGGGCTTGATGGTCAATGTGGCCGGGGAGCAGGAAGACCAGCAGGAGTCGATGCAGTTTCTCGTGAGCGCGTTTCTCGTGGCCATCGGCCTGATGGCGCTGATCATGGTGACCCAGTTCAACAGCTACTACCAGGCCGCGCTGGTGCTCTCCGCGATCGTCTTCTCCACCGCGGGCGTACTGATGGGGCTTCTGATCACCGGCCAGGCCTTCGGCATCGTCATGGTCGGCATGGGCGTGATCGCCCTCGCCGGCATCGTGGTGAACAACAATATCGTGTTGATCGATACCTACAATGAGCTGCGCGGCCAGGGCATGGCCCCCGGTGAGGCGGCGCTGGAGGCGGGCTGCTTGCGTCTGCGCCCGGTACTGCTCACGGCGATCACCACGGTACTCGGGCTTTTACCGATGGTGCTGGGCATCAACGTCAACCTTTTCGCCCCGGCGCTTGGGTTCAACGCGCCCTCGGCTCAGTGGTGGACGCAGATGTCGAGCGCGATCGCCGGCGGGCTCACCTTCGCCACCCTGCTCACCCTGTTCTTGACCCCCTGCATGCTGGTCATCGGCGGCCGGCTGCGCAAGCGGGATCAAAGGGCGTAAGCGGTCAGTGTGATGCGCTTGGACAAAGACTAGAGAGAGCAGGCACTACGGGGCAGCGCCTGTAAACAGAAGGGTCGGGCCGTTAACGGCCCTCAGGCATTTTGCGGGCTGTGGGCGGCGTGCATGCGCGCAATGAGCTGATCTTCCAGCGCAAAACGCTCTGTAAGCCCCTTGGCCAGGCGGTCGAGCCAGGCGGGTAACCGGTTGAGATTCGTCTGGCAGTGCTCGACGGTGGTGAAGTCTTCATCGAATTCCAGCACCATGGCAGTCGACATTTCCAGACGCTCCAGCAGCTTGCTGGCGATTTCCAGGGCGCTATCGTCCTCGAAAGCCTTGGCTTCGCGGGCAAGCTCCGGGTAAATCTCAAAATGACCGGCACTGATGTAATCCATCAATAGCTCGCTGAACGTGTCGATGCGCGGCTTGCTGACCGCCTCGAGTTCCGAGTCGCACGCTTCCTTTAGCTCGATGAAACTGATCAAAAAGGTTCTGCGCTGCTCCAGCCAACGATCGATCAGGCTGTGCACTCCGCCCCATCGCTCCTGGGCATTCTTGCAATTCTCCAGCATGGCGTTCTCCTTGCCCGTAGCCATTGAGTCAGATCTAGAGACTCACCTTTCCTACAAGGCAAGTCAATCACGCTGCGTAGTAATTTCATCCCCCAGCACCCATCAATAAAATGGTGCTCAAAAGCCATTTTAACGCTTATAGGCCAGCCACAGCATGCGCAGCGGCGCGATGGCGAGGATCAGAAAGCCGATGAGCGTCCAGGCAGGTAGCGATAGCCCCAAAAAGGTGAAGTCGATATTGGCACACTCGCCGGAGCCGGTGAGCACCATAGAGACGACCTCCCGCATTGGCAGAATGTCCATCATGTAGTCGAGCCCCGGCCCGCAGGAGGGCACTTCACTGGGCGGAAGCGTTTGAAGCCAAACGTGGCGCCCGGCGATGAACGTCCCGGTACCCACGGCGGCAAGCCCCAGCACGCCGTACACGCTTTTGCCTACCGCGCCTTTCGGGTTGTGTAGCGCCGCCAGCAGCAGCACTAGCCCCGCGGCGATCACCGCCACCCGCTGAAAAATGCACAGTGGGCAGGGCTCGAGCCCCGCCACGTGCTCCAGCATCAGCGCCACGGTCATCATGAGTACGCAAAAAGCCACACCGGCCCAGGCAGTGGGCCGAATGAAGGTGGGGGTCATTCCAGTTCCTCGGAGGTGATGGACGAAAAGCTTCGCATTTCACGGGCTTTGGTGAAGTAGTGATCGATGAAGTCGCTAAAGGGTTCGGTGTCAGCGGCTTCGATATCGCGCTGCTGCTGGTGCGAGGTCTCGATCAACTGATCCAGCAGCGCTTCGCGCGAGCGCAGCATGCGGCTCGAATCCAGCGCCTGTTTCTGCTCTTTTGCGAGTGCCAGCAGCGTATCGCTGAGAGAGCCGCTACCCTCTTTCAAGCGCGCTAAAAGCTGGCCTGACGGCGTGAGCTCGGGGTTTTGCAGCCGGGGTGCCAGCGCATCCAGCGCGGCCTGATGCGGGGCGTTTTCCTCCACCGCGTCGAGCAGGCGGGCTACCTCGCCCATCTCGGCGAAAATCTGCTCGCCCCAGGCGGGTAAAGAAATCGCTTCCCCATCGCGCGTCAGCGTTAGCGCCGGGTCGCGGCCGCGCTCGACCACCAGCCGGCGGTTATCGTCAAGGCGGTCGCACTCTTCGTCGGAAATCCAAGGGCTGTCGCTGAGCAAACACCACAGCAGGAACACGTCGACGAAGCGCATCTGGTCTTCGGTCACGCCGAGGGCATCGAAGGGGTTCAAATCCAGACAGCGCACCTCGATGTACTCGACACCGCGCGCTTCGAGCGCCTGGCTCGGCGTTTCGTTGTGTTTGGCCACCCGCTTGGGGCGTATATCGCTGTAGTACTCGTTCTCGATCTGCAGGATATTGGCATTGAGCTGGCGCCAGTCGCCGTCGACGTTCACGCCAAGCTTTTCGTAGTCCGGCCAGGGCGAGGAGATCGCGTGGCGCAGCGTATTGACGTAGTTCGACAGCGAGTTGAAGCAGATCTTGAGCTGCTCCTGCACCTTGTTCTGGTAGCCCAGGTCCGACATTCGAAGCGTCGTGGCGTACTCGGCGAAATAGGTATCGTCGCCGAGCGGAGCCAGCTTCTCCGGTACCTTGCCCTCCGGCAGAAAGCTCTTGTCGACCGCCGGCGATGCGCCGAACAGGTACAAGAGCAGCCAGCTGTGGCGGCGGAAGTGGCGGATCATGCCGAAGTAGCGCGTCGAGCGGTAGTCGTTGAACGGAATGTTCGTCGCTTTCTCGAGCTCGCGCAGCGCGTGCCACATGTCCTCGGGCAGCGACACGTTGTAGTGCACGCCGGCAATAGCCTGCATGATACGCCCGTAGCGCACATCGAGGCCCTTGCGATAGACATGCTTCATCGTGCCGACGTTCGAGGTGCCGTAATCGGCAATGGGGACGCTGTCGTTACCCGAGAGCCTGGACGGCATGCTGCCCGGCCAGATCCATTCGTCGTCCAGATGCTGGTAGGTAAAGGTATGCAGATCGGATAAGAACGCCAGCGCCTCACGCGGCTCGGTATAGACCGGCGTGATGTACTCCAGAAGCGATTCGGAGTAGTCGGTGGTGATGTGCGGGTGGGTCAGCTTCGAGCCAAGCCCGGCCGGGTGCGGCGTCTGGGCGATATGACCCGCTTTGTCGACCCGCAGCCCTTCTTTTTCCAGTCCACGCCGCAGCCGCCCCAACCGGCCCAAACGTGCGCTTGGCAGCAGGCGCTCGATCTGGGCGGTCAGCGAGGTAGGCACAGTGAGTGGCTCAGCCAAAACGAACACTCCTTGTCAAAAGGCCCTAGTCGGGCCCTAGTAAAGTCTACGGGTATTGCCATCAGGCTAGCCCTCAATAGCACCAAGAATATGGCGCGATGCGCGAATTATTCAAGGCGCGCGACTATTTGCCCTGCTTCGCTTTCAAGAGCGCCGCCCCGAGCGCCCCCATCGAATTCCCGGCGTCAGGCTTATCGCGTTGATTGCGCCCGCCTTTTGGCGCCCTCGAGGCTTTTTTATCGCGCAGCTCGCTCGCGCTACCCTCACTTTCGATTTCATCGCTTAGCCGCATGGAGAGCCCAACGCGCTTGCGCGGTATATCCACGCTCATCACTTTCACCGTGACGATATCGCCGGCCTTCACGACGGTTCTGGGGTCTTCGACGTATTTATCCGACAGCGCCGAGATATGCACCAGCCCATCCTGGTGCACGCCGATATCCACGAACGCGCCGAAGTGGGTGACGTTGGTGACCGTGCCTTCGAGCACCATGGCAAGGCGCAGGTCGCTGAGTTTCTCGACGCCTTCACGGAACTCCGCGGCCTTGAACTCCGGGCGCGGGTCGCGGCCGGGCTTGTCCAGCTCCTTGAAGATGTCGCTGATCGTCGGCACACCGAAGCGCTCGTCGGCGAACGTCGCCGGGTTCAGCCCCTTGAGCGTCTGGCTATCGCCGATCAGGCCCTTCACCTCTCGCCCGCTTTCGCGCGCGATGCGCCCGACCACCGGGTAGGCTTCCGGGTGAACGCCGCTTGCATCCAGCGGGTTCTCGGCGTCGTGAATACGCAGAAAGCCGGCGCACTGCTCGAAGGTTTTCGGCCCCAGCCGGCTGACGTCCAGAAGCGCCTTGCGGCTCTTGAACGCCCCGTGCTGGTTACGCTGGGCGACGATGTTCTCTGCGATCACCGCCGAGAGCCCCGCCACGCGCGATAAAAGCGCGCTGGAGGCGGTATTGAGATCCACCCCGACCGCGTTCACGCAGTCCTCGATCACGGCCTCCAGGCTTCTGGAAAGCTGAACCTGAGACACGTCGTGCTGGTACTGGCCCACGCCGATCGACTTCGGCTCGATCTTCACCAGCTCCGCGAGCGGGTCCTGCAGGCGCCGGGCGATGGAGACCGCGCCGCGCACGGTGACGTCGAGATCCGGAAGCTCGCGGGAGGCGTACTCGGAGGCCGAATAGACCGAAGCGCCCGCCTCGGACACCATCACCTTGCTCAGGCGCTGCTCCGGGGCCAGGGCTTTCACCAACTCGCCGGCGAGCTTATCGGTTTCGCGGCTGGCGGTGCCGTTACCCACGGCGATCAGCTCGACGTTATGGCGCTTGATCAGTTTAGTGAGTTCGGAAAGTGACTCATCCCAGCGGTTTTGCGGCGCATGAGGATAGACGGTGGCCTGGTCGACGAACTGGCCCGTGGCGTCCACCACCGCGACCTTGCAGCCGGTGCGCAGGCCCGGGTCCAGCGCCAGCGTGACCTTCTGGCCCGCCGGGGCGGCCAACAGCAAGTCCTTGAGGTTGGCGGCGAACACGTCGATGGCGGTCTGCTCGGCCTGCTCGCGAAGCCGGCCCAGAAGCTCGGTCTCCAGCGCCGTGTAGAGCTTCACCCGCCAAGTCCAGCGGACTACTTCCATCAGCCACTTGTCCGCCGCGCGCCCTTCGTCACGAACGCCGACCTGTTTGGCGATGGCGACCTGGGCCGGGTGCACCGGCGCCTCCTCCTCACCCGGCAGGCGAATGGCCAGGCTCAGCACGCCTTCGTTGCGCCCGCGAAACATCGCCAGCGCCCGGTGTGAAGGCACTTTTGCCAGTTTTTCATCGTGTTCGAAGTAATCCGAGAACTTGGCACCTTCGTTGGCCTTGCCGTCCAACATCCGCGCGCTCAGCTCGCCCTCGTCCCAGAGCCGCTCACGCAGCCGGCCGATCAGCTCCGGGTCCTCGGCGAAGCGCTCCATGAGAATCTGCTTGGCGCCGTCGAGTGCGGCCTTGGCGTCTTCGATGGCCGGCGTGTCGCCCTCGGCGGCGCGCAGATAGCCCTGCGCCTCTCGCTCGGGGTCGAGTGTCGGGTCGGCCAGCAGCGCGTTTGCCAGCGGCTCGAGCCCGGCTTCGCGGGCGATCTGCGCCTTGGTGCGCCGCTTTTTCTTGAACGGCAGGTACAAGTCTTCCAGGCGCTGCTTGGTGTCAGCGGCGTCGATGCGCGCTTTCAGCGGGCCATCGAGCTTACCCTGCTCATCGATGGCACTGATCACCGCGGCTCGGCGCTCCTCAAGCTCGCGCAGGTAGCGAAGCCGCTCGTCGAGATTTCGAAGCTGGCTGTCGTCCAGCGCCCCGGTGACTTCCTTGCGGTAGCGGGCGATAAAGGGAACCGTCGCGCCTTCGTCCAACAGCGCCACCGTGGCGCTGACCTGCTGCGTTTTCACGCCGAGCTCGTCGGCCAGGCGCGAAATAATCCGTTGATTCACATCCATACGTGCCACTAACTCATGCCGGCTTTTAAATGCCGACACGGTATCACAAAGCCATGGCGCTGGCATGAAATGTCGCGCCGCTGAGCAAGGCTTCTCAAGCGCCCAACGAAAAGGGGCAGCGCCTGCGCGCTGCCCCTTTTCTACCTCAACACCGCTACCTCACATCGATCAGGTCAGCTGCGGGCCGGCCTTGATGATTGCCTCGTCCACGCCTTCGAACTTCTTGAAGTTTTCGACGAACTTGGTGGCGAGTTCCTGCTGGTGGCGATCGAAGGCACTCTGATCTTCCCAGGTGTCGCGCGGGTTCAGAAGGCTCGAGTCGACGCCAGGAACGGCGGTAGGCACGGCGAGGTTCAAGCCGTCGATGTGGCGGGTTTCGATATCGCGCAGCACGCCGGACTGAATCGCACTGATGATCGCGCGGGTGGTCGGGATCGAGAAGCGCGAGCCGCCTTCACCGTAAGCGCCACCCGTCCAACCGGTGTTGACCAGATAGACCTGAGCGTCCTTCTTCTCGACGCGCTTGATCAGAAGATCGGCGTATTCACGCGCCGGGCGCGGGAAGAACGGCGCACCGAAGCAGGTGGAGAACGTCGCGGCCAGGCCCTCAGAAGACCCCATCTCGGTCGAGCCGACCTTGGCGGTGTAGCCGGAAAGGAAGTGGTACGCCGCGGCTTCCTTGGAGAGGACTGATACCGGCGGCAGCACCCCGGACATGTCGCAAGTCAGAAACACGATGGCGCTCGGCTCACCGGCCAGATTCTCCGGCACGCGCTTCTCGACGTGCTCCAGCGGGTAGGCGGCGCGGGAGTTCTGGGTCAGGCTGTCGTCGGCATAGTCAGGCGTGCGGCGGTCATCGAGCACCACGTTTTCGAGCACGGTGCCGAACTTGATGGCGTTCCAGATCACCGGCTCGTTCTTCTCGGAGAGATCGATGCACTTGGCGTAGCAGCCGCCTTCCATGTTGAAGACGATGTCGTCGCCCCAGGCGTGCTCGTCGTCGCCGATCAGGTAGCGGCCCTGGTCGGCGGAGAGCGTGGTCTTGCCGGTACCGGAAAGGCCGAAGAACAGGCACGTCTCGCCATCCTCGCCCACGTTGGCCGAGCAGTGCATCGGCAGCACGTCGGAGGCCGGCAGCAGGAAGTTCTGCACCGAGAACATCGCCTTTTTCATTTCACCGGCGTAGCGCATGCCGGCGATCAGCACCTTCTTCTGGGCGAAATTGATGATCACGGTGCCGTCGGAGTTGGTACCGTCGCGGCTCGGGTCGCACTCGAAGCCTGCGGCGTTGAGAATCGTCCAGGCCTCCTTGCCCGCCGGGTTGTAGGCGGTGGGGCGAACGAACATGGTGCGGCCAAACAGGTTCTGCCAGGCGGTTTCGGTGGTAATGCGTACCGGCAGATAGTGGGTGGTGTCGCTGCCCACGTGAAGCTCGGCGACGAAGTGCTCGTCACCGCCCAGGTACTCTTCCACCCGCGCCCAGAGCGCGTCGAACTTGTCGGCATCGAAGGGACGGTTGACGCTGCCCCAGTCGATGTCATCGCGGGTGGTCGGCTCATCGACGATGAAGCGGTCCTTGGGTGAGCGTCCGGTACGTTCGCCGGTGTTGACGACCAGGGCGCCGTCCGCCGAGAGGCGGCCTTCACCCCGGGCCACGGCGCGCTCGATCAGTTCGGCGCTGCCAAGGTTGATGTGGGCGTGGGGGGCGGCTTGAGTCGTGGTCATGTCAGTTCCTGGGCCAAGGGCCGATTCTCGATATGAATGCTCGGCGCGAGTGCTCGATACACAGCCAACGGGGGCTGGACCTTGCGCTGAAAGGGGTCGCGTCGCCGCTCAGCGAGCGGGCCGAGCGCTGAAGACCGGCGCATTATGGCAAAAAGAAAGCCCCCGTCAAACGGGGGCTTGGCATGCCTTTTTTGTAGTTAAACTACTACAATCCGGGCCATTTTCGTGCTGCACTGCAGTAACTTTTCAAACGCACGTTCGCCTCTGGTCACAAACCCCGCTTGCTGACTGGGCCGGCGCCGATCAACCGAGCCAACGCGTTTAAAGCGCGGCGACTACACGATCAGTGAATGACCGGCGCCGAGCTGCCGGGATCGTCGATCAACGCCTCGATTTCTGCCGCAGTGTAGTGATATTTCGTGTGGCAGAAGTGGCACTGCGTCTCGATCGAGCCCTGCTCTTTTAGAATATCCTTGAGCTCCGCCTCGCCCAGGGAGTAAAGCGCATGGCTCATGCGCTCACGCGAGCAGGTGCAGCCAAAGCGCAGGGCCTTGGGGTCGAACACACGCACCGTCTCTTCGTGATAGAGCCGGTAGAGCACCTCGCGCTGCTCGAGCCCTAGAAGCTCTTCTCGCTTGATCGTGTCGGCCAAATGTACGCTGCGCTCCCAGGCATCGATATCCTGATTCTGCGAAGCGTCCGGCAGACGCTGAAGCAAAAGCCCGCCCGCGCGTTCGCCGTCGGCGGCGAGCCACAGCCTCGTGGGCAGCTGCTCGGACTGGCTGAAGTAGGCTTCCAGGCACTTTGCCAGCGTGTCGAACTCCAGCGCCACGATGCCCTGGTAACGCTTGCCCTCTTTCGGGTCCAGCGTGATGACGATCTGGCCTTCGCCGACCAGATCGCGAAAGCCGGCCGAGTCATCGGGCAGCGCGCCCTCTTCGTTCAAGCGCGCAATGGCGCGCAGCTCGCCGCCGGGGTTGGATTCTGCCATCAAAAGCGACAGATCGCCCTGACCGCGCACTTCGATACTGAGCGTACCGTCGAGTTTGACCGTATCGGTCAATAGCGCCACGGCGGCCAGAAGCTCGCCGAGCAGCGCGTTGACCGCGTCCGGGTAGGCGTGGCGGCTCAGCACTTCGTGGTAGGTATCGGCAAGGGTCACGATTTCGCCGCGCACGTTGGTTTGGTCGAACATGAAACGCTGGATCTGATCAGACATAAAAGGCCATCGAAGGAGTGGTTAAAACAGTGGAAAAAGAGAGTAGAGCGTCAATGGGTGAGATGGGCGGACGAGCGCCGCCAGGGGCTACTCGCCCTGATGACGCTGAAAACGCTGGATCTCGCGGCGCTGCTTTTTGTCCGGACGCTTCAGGGGGTGCTGCATGACCTCGTTATTGAGGCGGCGCGCTTCGGTCTCCTTGGCGCGTCTGGCCTGGCTCTGCTCGGTTTCGGCGTAAAGCGTTTGCGCCTCCGGGGCGCCGCGGCGCTGATCCGAGAGTTTTACCACCTCGACCTCGTAAATGTCCCAGCCCTGGGGCACGCGAATCAGCGCGCCAACTTCCACGTTCTTGCTGGTTTTCACGCGGTCGCCGTCGTAGTGCACCTTGCCACCTTCGATGGCTTTTTTAGCCAGTGCCCGGGTCTTGAAAAACCGCGCGGCCCAGAGCCACTTGTCCAGGCGAACGCTATCACTCATTAAGGCTCTCCTTGCTGTGCCGGTAAGTCATCGGGAAGCAGTTGGGCGAATCGGTCCAAAGCAACGAACTCCTGAAGCGCTTTTTCGGGGCGCTGGCTGTCGGGCTGTTTGATCCCCATCAGGTACTTGATACCGAACTCCCGGGCGCTTTCGAGCACGCTCGGGTTGTCGTCGATGAACAGCGTCCGCTGCGGGTCGAACGGCTCGCGCTCTTGAAGCGCGAACCAGAACGCCTGCTCCTCCTTGGCCGCGCCCACGTCTTCCGATGAGATGATGGCGTCGAGGTACTTTTCCAACCCCGTCAGCGGCAGTTTCAGACCTAAACTGGCCCGGTCGGCGTTGGTAGCCAGCACCACCCTGGGGTGCGCGTTCTTGAGCCAGGTCAAAAAATCCAGCGCGTCGCTGCGAAAACCGATCAGATGCTGAATCTCGCGCTTGAGCGCCACGACGTCGACATCGAGCTCCTGGCTCCAGTAAGCGAGACTGTACCAGTTGAGCGTGCCCTGCTCGCCGATGATGCGCGCCTTGAGCGTGTCTTGAGTGGCCTGGTCGAGCTTGTGTAGCTCGCCGTAGCGCTTGGGCAGATGCTCGAGCCAGAAGTGGCTGTCAAAGTGCAAGTCCAGCAGCGTGCCGTCCATATCGAGCAGGACGGTGTCGATCTCGCGCCAATTAATCATGGCCACTCCGGTGTTGAAAAGAGAGTCGAAACGGTAAGCGTGCTATTGTAGCGCACGGCGTTTTGTCCAGCCATGGAGGCCTCATGTCCCGTCAAGATCCCATCAAACCGCACATTCTGGGCCGCGAAAGCGTCGCAAAAAGCCAGCTCTTTCACGTCGAGGCGCTGGATTTGCGCTTCTCCAACGGTGAACAGCGCCGCTTCGAGCGCCTGAGCGGCAGCGACCGCCCTGCCGTGATGATCGTCGCGATGCCGGACCCGGATCACGTGCTGCTGATTCGCGAATACGCCGCCGGTTTCGAGGAGTACGTGCTGACGCTGCCCAAGGGGCTGGTCGACCCGGGCGAGGACATCCTCACCGCCGCCAACCGCGAGCTGATGGAAGAGTGTGGCGTCGGGGCACACCAGCTGGAGCCGCTGGTCGAGCTCTCTTTAGCACCGAACTACATGCGCCACCGTATCCAGGTGGTGCTGGCCACCGACTTGTATGAAAAGCGCCTGCCCGGCGACGAGCCGGAGCCGCTGATTGTGGAAACGCACGCCCTCGAAGAGCTGCCCGCGCTTTTGCTGCGCGAGGATTTCCACGAAGCCCGCGCCATCGCCGCGCTCTACATCGCCCGCGATAAACTGCGTGACGAAAAGCGCTTTGACAGCACGGAACTGATTTAAACCCCACATTACAATTTTTGCAGGCGGGTTTTGAACATGAGTATGGGTGGAACAGCCACAGTTCGCGCTCTCTCGAACCGAGCATTCGCCCTTAGGCACCCGCTTTACCCAAGGCGCCTGTTGGCGCCATTCCCCCGCTGAAGCGGGCTCCTACACGGGACGGCAAGCCTTCAAAATGTCCCAAAGCACAGGGTTACGAACTTGGCAGGAGCAAGCGCCAGCTAGCGACCTCTCGCATCGGGCACCCAGGCGCTTGCTTCCTGCCTAACCCAAGGCGCCTGTTGGCGCCATTCGCCCGCTGAAGCGGGCTCCTACAGGGGACGGCAAGCCTTCAAAATGTCCCAAAGCACGGGGTTACGAAACCTGGTAGGAGCAAGCGCCAGCTAGCGATCTCTCGAACCGGACACACACCCTTACTGCCCGGCTCAAACCGGGCACGCCCGTCTAGTAAGCGGGAAGCGCGGGGCTCGATCTTTTCAGCGACTGGTTGACCCGCGCAAGTTTCTCGAGCGAGGCCTGGATGTTCTCCTCCTGAGCGCCCTTCAAACGGAACGCATCGACCACGTTGGCAAGCTCGAATACTTCGACGGTGAGGTTGTCAGCGGAGTCGGCGATCATCTGCACCTTGTGGGCGTTTTGCTGGGTCGTGCTGTCCATTTCGGCGATCGCGCCGTTGATCTGGCTGATCCCACTACTCTGCTCATCGGAGGCGCTGGTGATGGACGCCATCAGCTCGCTGACCTGACTCACCTGGCGCATGACATTTTCGATCGATTTTTCCGCCTGCTGCACCGCGGTGCGCCCGCCGTCGACTTCCTCGGTGGCGCTGTCGATCATACGGCGAATCTCCTGGGCGGCGTCGGCGGAGCGTCCGGCAAGACTTCGCACCTCGCTTGCCACCACCGCGAAGCCGCGACCGTGCTCGCCGGCGCGCGCCGCCTCGACGGAGGCGTTGAGCGCGAGAATGTTGGTCTGGAAGGCAATACCGTCGATCACGCCGATCATTTCGGTCATCTTGTCGGCGCTGTCGGCGATACGCTGCATGCGCTCGACGAGCTGCTCCATCTGTTTGCGCGTGTCGCGGGTGCTGGTGGCGTTTTGCTCGGCAAGGTCGCTTGCCTGACGGGCGTTTTCGGTGTTTTGCGCCACGGTCGCCGTCATCTGCACCATGCTGGAGGCAGTCTCCGCCAGCGAACTCGCCTGCTGGCCGGTGCGTTGGGAAAGCACGTCGTTCTCTTCGGCGATCTGCTCGACCGCCGGCGTCACTACAGAAACGCGGCTTTCGACCTCGCCTACCACCGCCGCCAGGCTAAAGCGCATCGTATCCAGCGAGTAGAGCAGATTGCCAAGCTCGTCGCTTCCCTGCTTTTGGGCGCGCGCGGCCAGGTTGCCGGCCGCCACCTGAAAGGTCATGTGGCGGGCGCCTTCCAGCCCCTTGAAGATCGAGCGTAGAATCACGATGCTGAGCCCCACCAGGGCCAAAAGCCCCACGACGATCAGTACCAGCTGGGCAACGAGCATCTGCTCACGGTCGCGGTGCGCCTCCTGGACCAGCGCCTGGGCGTCGGCACGTTCCTGCTCGACGAGCTGATCCGAAAGCTCTCGAAGCGTGCCGGTAGCCGGCAAGGCGGTATCGTTGAACGCCTCAAAAGCGGCAAAATTGCTGCCGGCGCCAAGTGCTGCCATCGTCTGATTCAGCGCGGCGCTCCACTGTCTCAGCGTGCCATCGAAGGCTTGTATGACCGTGTCCGCGGCGTCCTCGGCGGCCAGGTACGCGCTCCACCGGGTGTCGATTTCAACCAGCTGCTGCTGGGCGCTCGCCGTGATGGCCGCAATGTCGGCCCCTCGGGGGTTGCGCACGGCAGGCTCCACCTGCTGCACGGTTTCACTCACCCGCCGCTCGATGCTTTGTAGATTAGCGATCGACTGAAGTCCGCCGTCGTCGAGCCGTGCCAAACGATCGCCGGCGTTGACCAGCCCGTATACACCAAGCGCCCCGGCAAGCCCCAGCAGCACCATCGCCACGACCACCATGCCGGTCAGTCGCGCTCTAAGGCTTCCAAGCTGAAAGCGGCCAAGCAGGCCCATCACGCCCTTGCGCTGTATGGCGCCCCCGCTCACGCGGTAGCGTCTCGAGGCGCCCTTTTCGCGAAGCTCCGAATAGACGTTTTCCGCCAGCGCGATGGCCTCAGGCTGCGCCTTGCGTCGCACCGAGGTGTAGCCAACGATACGGTCGCCATCGCGAAGCGCGGCGACCGTGGCGTTCACCCAGTAGTGGTCGCCATTCTTGCGCCGGTTCTTGACGTGGCCCTGCCAGGTGTTGCCTGCCTTGATGGTGTGCCAGAAATCCTTGAACGCCGCCTCGGGCATGTCTGGGTGACGAATCATGTTATGGGGCGAGCCCATCAGCTCGTCACGGGAATAGCCGCTGACCTCGACGAACGCGGCACTGGCGTAGGTGACGTTTCCCTCCAGATCCGAACGGGAAATCAAAACGGTCTCGTCGCCGAGCACGTACTCTTTTTGAGTCACAGGTTGATTGTTTCGCACCTTGGATTCCCGTCAACAATTATTAAAGTTGGGTTTGAGGCATTATCCTGATCCTCCCAAGGTTTAATTCGCCGAATAGGCATAAAAAAAGCCACTCTTTTTAATGAGAGTGGCGTATTAAAGTTATCAGTCTAACGTTTTAGCGCTATTTACTTGAACACGATATTGGCCACGTCCTTATAGCGGTTGGCGAAGTGAACGGTCATGCCCTCTTTCAGGTAATCCGGCAGCTCATCGTAATCGCGGCGGTTGGGCTCGGGCAGAATCACCTCGAAGATATCGCTGCGCCGCGCGGCGATGACCTTCTCGCGAATGCCGCCCACCGGCAGCACCTGACCGGTCAGCGTGAGCTCGCCGGTCATCGCCAAAGGCCGGTCGATCGCCTTGTTGATCGCCAGCGATAACAGCGCCGTGGTCATGGTCACGCCGGCAGAAGGCCCATCCTTGGGTGTGGCGCCTTCCGGTACGTGCAGGTGCACGAACGCCTTGTCGAAGAACTCGGGGTCGGCGCCGTACTCCTTCAAGTGCCCCAGCGTGTAGCTGTAAGCGATGTTGGCAGACTCTTGCATCACATCGCCAAGCTTTCCGGTCAGCTTGAAGCCGCGGTCCAGCGAATGCACCTTGCCCGCCTCGATGGGAAGCGTCGCCCCGCCCATCGAGGTCCAGGCAAGGCCCGTCACCACGCCCTGGCCCTTGAGCACCTTCTCCTTACGGAACAGCGGCGCGCCGAGAAACTCCTCGAGGTTTTTGACCGAAATTTTCACCGTCTCTTCCGGCGACTCCAGAAGTTTCACCGTCGACTTACGCACGATGCGGTGAAGCTGCTTTTCGAGCTGACGCACCCCGGCTTCGCGGGCGTAACCTTCGATGACCTGCTTGAGCGCGGCGTCGGTCAGGTTGATGCGCTTTTTCGGCAGTTTGTTGCGCTCGAGAAGCTTCGGCCACAGGTGATGCTTGGCAATGTCCATCTTCTCTTCGGCGATATAGCCGGACAGGCGAATCTGCTCCATGCGATCCAGCAGCGGCCCCGGAATCGAGTCCAGCGTATTGGCGGTGCAGACGAACAGCACTTTCGAGAGATCCATACGCACGTCGAGGTAATGATCGAGAAAATCGACGTTCTGCTCCGGGTCGAGCACTTCCAGAAGCGCCGAGGCCGGGTCTCCCTGGAAGGACTGGCCGAGCTTGTCGATCTCGTCGAGCATGATCACCGGGTTTTCGACCTCGACCTCCTTGAAGGCCTGGACGAGCTTGCCCGGCATCGCGCCGACGTAGGTGCGCCGGTGGCCCTTGATCTCGGCCTCGTCGCGCATGCCGCCCACCGAGAAGCGGTAGAACTTGCGCCCCAAGGCCTCGGCGATCGAGCGGCCCACGGAGGTCTTGCCCACCCCGGGGGGGCCGACCAGCAGCACGATCGAACCACCGACATCGCCCTTGAAGGTACCTTCGGCGAGAAATTCGACGATGCGCTCCTTCACGTCCCCAAGCCCATCATGGTCGCGATCGAGCACCTGGCGGGCGTGGTTCAAGTCCAGCTTGTCTTCACTGGTGATGCCCCAGGGCAGCGACGTCAGCCAGTCGAGGTAGTTACGGGTGGTGCCGTACTCCGGCGAGCCGGTTTCCAGCACGCTGAGCTTTTCGAGTTCGTCATCGATGCGGCCCTGAACGCGCTCGGGCACCTGGAGCGCTTTCAAGCGTTCGCGGAAGGTGTCGACATCGTTTTCCCGATCGCCCTTGGAAATCCCCAGCTCGCGCTGGATGACCTTGAGCTGCTCACGCAAGAAGAACTCGCGCTGGCGCTCCTGCATCTGCGCGTTGACCTGCTCGCTGATCTCGCTTTGCAGCCTGGCGACATCGATCTCCTTGCGCA
Organism: Halomonas sp. PAMB 3264; assembly: GCF_031954245.1. Classification (NCBI taxonomy): domain Bacteria; kingdom Pseudomonadati; phylum Pseudomonadota; class Gammaproteobacteria; order Oceanospirillales; family Halomonadaceae; genus Halomonas; species Halomonas sp. PAMB 3264. Next base: position 1,366,009 of record NZ_CP134866.1, on the reverse strand, counting down.
AAAGCGGCAGCACCTTGTGCATGCGATCCGCCACCGGCAGGGTCGCCAACGCGTCCTGTAGCTCCGGGCCCTTGGCCGAGGTGATCGCTGCGGCGAAGTCGGTCAGCGGGCCGGGCTGATTGGGGCTAAAGCGGTTGAGATAGTGCTTGAGCTCCTCGCCGTAAAGCGGGTTGATCGGCAACAGTTCCTTGATGCCGTTGATGATCGCCATGGCATACGCGCGGGTCTCTTCGTCCTCGGCATCGACCGGCTCCTTGGGGTAGCTCACTTCGACCAGATACGGCGGCTCTTTCGAGAGCCAGCGCTGAATCTTGAAGCGGCGCACGCCCTGGGCGATGAACTGGATCTGCTGGTCTTCGCTTTTGAGCTTATGGACCTTGACCGCGGTGCCGATGGCGGGAAAGTCGCCCTCATGAAGTGAATCGATGCCCTGCTCGCCCACGAAGGCGACACCCAACGTGTGGTGCGGGGTATTGCCGACCCGGCGCATGGTCTCTTCCCAGCGATCCTTATTGATGACCAGCGGCTGCACCTGGGCGGGAAAGAAGGGGCGATTGTGGATCGGGAGCAGGTAGATACGCTCCGGGAGCATATCGCTGGCCGAGACGAGCGAGTGAACCCGCTCGCCATCGGAGCGATGTTCGTCGGCGCGATGCTCGTCGTCCTGAGCGGTATCGTCATCGCCGACGTCTTCGTCGGTCAACCAAACGGGTGAATCGTTATCGTGTTCATGATCCTGGTCGCTCATGCGCCCTCCATCGACTGAGACTGACGGCCACGCCGTCTGGCATGTTCAATGGAATGTGGGCAGCGCGATGAAACTTCAACCCTTGGGCAGATAACCGTATCGCGCCAGGGGTGCCCCGCACCGGTCAGCGAACAGCGAGTTACTGGGGCAATAGCTCGGGCAGCGGCCGTCCGTTGACCCGCCAGCTGCCGCGAATGACGTCGAACTGCAGCTCCTGGGTGCCCAACGGCAGGCCCAGCCAGAGCGCGGCGACCGTGGGCGCGTCGTACCAGACGAAGTCCCCGTCGAGCCGGTCGCGCCAGCGCCAGCGGGTTTTGGCGTCGTTCAGATCCTCGAGGCGGAGCGCATCGAGGCGGCGGCCGTCGAAAAAAAGCGCGCCGTCGGCGGCGACATCGATACCCAGCAGCGGGCTCTCGAGCTGGATGCGGGTCACGTCAAGGCGTGGAGAGTCGCTTAGAAGCTGCAGCACCTCCGGCTCGATGCGCGCCATGACGCCTTCGGCCATCGGCCGCTCCGGGTCGCCCCAGGCGGCTTCCTGGCGCAGGCGGCGAATGATCTGACGCACCGCGTCGGCGTTGAGCCTTGAAAGCTCCGCCTCGATCTCGCCGCTCACAAGCGGCGTATCCGGCGCTTCGCTGGGTACGTGCACATCCCCCAGCGCCAGCCGCCCTTTCAGACGCAGCTCGCTTTCATCCAGGACCATCTGGCTTTGCACTTCAGTCGGGGCAACGGTGATCTCGTATCCCGGATAAAAGAGCGTGGTGGATTCGACGGTAAGATGGTCGCGCTGGGCGAAGTGGTAGGCGTCTTCGATATAGGTGTAGCGGCTTTCCAGTACCGTCGGGCCAAAGCGCAGGTAGGCCGGCCCATCGCTTAGCGTGAGCTGATCGAACAGCGCGCGAAGGCGCCAGTCGCCGAATACGCCCTCCAGCCGCAGGCGCGCGCCGCGCACATCGAGCTCGCGCCCGCTTTGCTGAATGACGAACGGCGCCAGCGCCAGGCGCAGTTCGCTCTTGCCGCTCAGCGTATGGTAGCGCCCCTGCCAGCGCGGCAGCGACAGCGCCGACACCTCGCCCACTGCCTTTTGCAAAGCGCTTCCCAGGCGCGGCACCAGCGTGCCCTGAACGTCGGTACTCAAAAGCCCGTGGCGGGCATCGTAGGTGACTTCCAACTGCCAGGGCCTGCCCAGCAGCGGCGATAGCAAAAGCCGTCCCTGAGACGAGAGCCAGCCGGGGCGACTCTCCGGGCGGCTGACGCGCCACTCGCCGCGCGCTTCCAGATCCTCCAGCGCCTGGCTCAGGCTGCGCTCGAACAGAACGCTCGAGATCAACTGCGCGACGGCCCAAACGAGCGACGCCACGACGATGATCGGGACTATAAGACGTTCCTTGCGCATGCCATCTCCCTGGATAGCCGAAATCAGGCGCCCTCTTCCAACGTGCCGGGCCGCTGCGTGACCGTGCTGCTTTTGTTGCGTATTGCTTGTGTTGCGTATTGCCTGGGTTACGCGCTGCTTTAGCCACGTATATGGATAATCACCTTATTGCTTTTACACGCTAAGGCCAAACGCATCACCCTGAACACGACGCTTTAAAGCGTAATACCGCCCCGTGACACCGGCATGAAAGACCCGGTTCTGGCCTAGTGCAGCCAGAACCACAGGTGCATGGTGCTCCAGGCATAGATGCCCGCCATGACATCGTCGATCATGATGCCAAAGCCGCCGGCGACCCGCCGGTCGGCCCAGCGGATCGGCCAGGGTTTGAAAACATCGAAGATGCGAAACACGATGAACCCCCAAAGCGCCGCCTCCCAGGAGAACGGTACCGCCGCCATGGTGATCCAGTAGCCGACGAACTCGTCCCAGACGATGCCCGAATGGTCGTGAACGCCCAGATCGTGGGAGGTCTTGTCGCACAGCCACACGCCCACGATGAAGGCGACCAGCACCACGCTCAAATACCAGCCCAGCGGCAGATCCGCCATGATCCAGTAAAACGGAATGGCCGCCAGCGTGCCAAAGGTACCCGGCGCCCAGGGCACCATGCCGCTACCCAGGCCGAAGGCGAAAAAGTGCGTGGGGCGTCGCCAGACGCTTGATGGAGCCTTGATCATGGCCGCCCCCGATGAAAATGCTGCCAGCCTGGCGCCGCGTCCGCCGGCACGCCATAAACGCCCGGCGCCTCGCAGCAGCGCCCGATCACAGAAAGCGCGAGCCCTATCTCCGCCAGCGCCTTTTGGGCCTTTTCAAGCTCACCGGGTGCCAGCGTCACCAGCAGCTCGTAGTCGTCGCCGCCGCCGAGCATGGCGGCCTGCGCCTGCTCCTCGCCCAGCGCCTCGATCAGGCCCTCGGCGGTGGGCAGCGCATCCATATCGAGCTCGGCGCCCACGTTCGACGCCTGGCGCAAATGGCCGAGATCGGCCAGCAGCCCATCGGAGATATCAAGTGCGGCACTGGCGATGCCGCGCAGCGCAATACCTGCCTCGAGCCGGGGCTCGGGCAGCAGGTAGCGCTTTAACAGCGGGTGCGCCAGATCGCGCTCGCCGCGCTGCCAAAGCGCAAGCCCTCCGGCGCCGCCGCCAAGCGCCCCGGTCACGGCGATCAAATCGCTCGGGCGGGCGCCAGCGCGGGTGAGCGCTTGTCCTTTGGGCACCTCGCCCATCACGGTCACGCTGATGCCAAGCGGCCCGCGGGTCACGTCCCCGCCTGCCAGCACCGTTTGGTGGCGATCGCAAAGCGCGTGGAACCCCCGGCCAAAGCCTTCGAGCCAGCACGCGGCGGCGGCTTCGTCTTCAAACGCACCGCCAGGCGTTGTCAGCGCCATCAAACACCAGCGCGAACGCGCGCCCATCGCGGCCAGATCGCTCAAGGCCACCGCCAGCGCGCGATGGCCGATGGCCTTTGCGGGGGCATCGGATGGAAAATGAACGTCCGCGTTCGAGGTGTCCACACTTACCGCGAGTTCAAAGCCCGCCTGCGGGATCAAAAGCGCCGCATCGTCGCCGCCGCCCAGCGCCACGCCGCGATCGAGCGCGGCGGGCGCGGGCTTTAGAAACCGTTCAATGAGTTCGAATTCGCCAAACACAATGGCCCCTTAACGCAATTCAAGCGCTGCGCCTTACAGGCGGCGAGCGCTGACCTCGGCACTGCGTAAGCGATTCGCCAGCTTATCGAGGATGCCGTTGACGTACTTGTGGCCATCGGTCGCGCCGAAGGATTTAGCCAGCTCCACGCCTTCGTTGATCGCCACGCGGTAAGGCACTTCCGGGCGCTTGGCGAGCTCATAAGCGCCCAGGCGCAAAATGGCCAGCTCCACCGCGTCGAGATCCTCGAGGCGACGATCCAGAAGCGGCGCGATTTCGCGGTCGAGCTCACTCTTGTGGCGCACGGTTTCGTGCAACAGCGTATGGAACAGTGCCTTGTCGGCAATCTCCATCACCTTGACCCAGTTTTCGTGGTCTTCCAGGTCATCGTCGGCGAGCTGGCTTCTAAATTCCGCCTCGACGGTGGTGGCGGACTTGCCGGTCATGTCCCACTGATAGAGCGCTTGAACGGTCAGTTCGCGCGCGGCGCGACGAGCCTGTTGGGCGGCGCTTTGCTTACGCTCCGGACGCTCGCTCATGAGTCGTCTCCGGGCAGGGCACGCAAGAGCGAGACCATTTCCATGGCGGCCATCGCAGCCTCGGTGCCCTTGTTGCCCGCCTTGGTGCCGGCGCGCTCGATCGCCTGCTCGATGGACTCCACGGTCAATACCCCGTTGGCCACCGGCGTATCGAATTCGAGCTGCAGGTGGTTGATGGCCGTATTGCAGCCGCCGGCCACGTACTCGAAGTGCGGCGTGCCGCCGCGAATCACCGCGCCCAGCGCAATGACCGCCTCGGGCTTCATGGTCTTGAGCACGCGCTTGACCGCCAGCGGAAGCTCCCAGGCGCCGGGCACGTGGACGATATGAATATTGTCGGCATCGACGCCGTGACGCGTCAGGCTATCGACCGCGCCTTCGACGAGGCTATCGACCACGTGATGGTTGAACCGCCCAACGACGATTACGTAGCGCCCGTCGACATCGACGAAGCTGCCTTCAACTTGCATAAGGGATTGCATCTCTTTCATCCTACTCAATAAGCGTATCAGAACGTCTCACACGGACGCTGAATCGGTGCCGTTGTCGGGGCTCACCAGCTCGACCACTTCCAGGTCGAACCCCGACAGCGCTGAAAACTTCCACGGCGAGCTCAGAAGGCGCATTTTGCCCACGCCCAGATGGCGCAGAATCTGCGACCCGGTGCCGATGGTCAAATAGTTGCCGGAGCCGTCGGAGTCGCTGGTGCGCGGCGGCTGCACGCGTCCCAAAAAGATATCCAACTGATCCTTCAAATCCTGGGCCGGGTGACCCTCATCGATCAGCACCAGCACGCCGGCCTCTGCCGCTGCGATCTCCTCGAGCGCCCGATGGGCGTGCCAGCGCGATGACGCCTCGTGCTTGAGCCCCAGCACGTCTCTGAGCGTGTCCTCCAGGTGAACGCGCACCGTCGTCGTGGTGTCCGGCGACGGCCGCCCCTTCACCAGCGCCAGGTGGTGGCCGCCCTGCAGCCGGTCGCGAAACACGTGCAGCGCAAGCGGGCCGTGTGCGGTCGCCACCTGAGTGGTTTCGATCAGATCGACGGTCTGCTCGTTGACCATACGGTAATGAATGAGCTCGGCGATGGTGCCCATTTTGATCCCGTGCGCCCTGGCGAACACCTCGAGTTCCGGGCGGCGCGCCATGCTGCCGTCATCGTTCATGATCTCGCAGATCACCCCACTCGGGTCGCACCCGGCAAGGGCGGCCAGATCGCAAGCGGCTTCGGTGTGGCCCGCTCGGCGCAGCACGCCTCCTGGCTCGGCCATCAGCGGAAAGATGTGGCCAGGCTGAACGATATCCGCCGCGCGGGCGTTGGGTGCGGCGGCGGCCTGCACGGTGCGCGCGCGGTCGGCGGCCGAGATCCCGGTGGTGACCCCTTCGCGCGCCTCGATCGAGAGCGTGAACTTGGTGCCAAAGCCTGAGCCATTGTTGCCCACCATCAGCGGCAGGTTCAGCCGCTCGCAGCGCTCGCGCGTCATCGGCATGCAGATCAAACCACAGGCGTGGCGTGCCATGAAGTTGATATGCTCGGCCTGAACCTTCTCGGCCGCCATGATGATATCGCCTTCGTTTTCGCGATCCTCATCGTCCATGAGGATCACCATCTTGCCCTGGCGGATATCCTCGACCAGCTCGCTGATCGGGGACAAACCATCAAAAGAGGGTTGCACCATGGAAACTCCCGTAAAGTAGCCGCACCGTCGTGCGATGTTGCGCGCAGGGTACCGTGGCTGGCCCCGCCGCGCCAGATTTAGCGCGCGCAAGGCCTGGCCTGCGCGTGTCACGATCATCGAAAACGTTCTTTCAAGGCGCCACCGCGCGGGGCGTGGCGATAATGCGCCAATCATTGCCGACGGCACGAATATCCTGAATATCGAGGCGCTTTTGGTCCGCCATTTCGCTCAACCCCTGGAGGGCGAAAAGCGGTCGCGCCTCGCCCCCGAGGAGCGTCGGCGCGACAAATAGCTGCAGCTCGTCGATGAGCCCTGCATCGAGCAGGGAGCCTGCCAGGGTCGCGCCGGTTTCGACCAGCACTTCGTTGACATCATACTCGCTCGATAAAAAGCCGAGCATATCAGAAAGCGACACCCGCCCCGCCTTCACGGCGGGCATGACGTGAATGCGCGCCCCCGCCGCTTCGAGTTTTTGGCGCTTCTCTTCACTATGCGCGTCGGTCGTGATCACCAGCGTCTGGCCCGGCTCCTGCAGGCAGGCCGCGGCCAGCGGCAGGCGAAGCGTGGAGTCCATGATCACGCGAAGCGGCTGGCGGGCCACGACCGTCTCGGCGTTCTCCAGGCCCAGCTGCTCGGCGCGAACCGTCAGGCGAGCGTCGTCCAGAATGATCGACTCGACGCCGCTCAAAATGGCGCTCGAACGCGCGCGCAGTCGCTGTACCTGGCGCCGGGCCTCGGGCCCGGTGATCCACTGCGACTCGCCGGAGCCCATGGCGGTGCGCCCATCCAGGCTCATCGCCATTTTCAGGCGCACGAAGGGCACACCGCGCTGCATGCGTGAGACGAACCCCGGGTTGAGCGCGCGGGCGTCCGCCTCCAAAAGCCCCACATCGACCCGAATACCCGCGGCTTTCAAGCGCTCGATACCGCGCCCGGCCACTTTCGGGTTGGGGTCAACCATGGCCACGACCACGCGCGCCACGCCGGCCTCGACCAGCGCCTCGGCGCAAGGCCCGGTGCGCCCGGTATGCGAACAGGGCTCGAGCGATACGAACGCTGTCGCGCCGCGCGCGTTGTCGCCGGCGGCGTTAAGCGCGTGCACCTCGGCGTGGGGTTCGCCGGCGCGCTCGTGAAAGCCCTCGCCGACGACGAGGCCGTGCCCGCCCCCTTCATCGTTTTGAACGATCACGCAGCCGACCCGCGGGTTGGGGTCGGTGGTGTAAAGCCCCTTTTTGGCCAGCGTAATGGCGCGGGCCATTTGCACGTGGTCGGCGTTGGAAAACGGCGCGTCCATCAGCTCTCCTCGCGGGGCTTGCCGGCGTCGCTCTTGGGCCCCTGAGGCGCCAGGCGGTCGATCTCGGCGCGAAACTCGTCGAGATCCTGAAATTTTCGATAGACCGAGGCGAAGCGGATATAGGCCACCTGATCGAGCCCGCTGAGCGCGTTCATGACCGCCTCACCGATATCGCGGGCGTTGACTTCACGATCACCCCGGGCGCGCAGCTGCTGGCGAATGCGCTCGACCGCCGCCTCGATCGCCTCGGCGCTGACCGGGCGCTTCTCGAGCGCACGCAGCATGCCGGCGCGCAGCTTGACCTCGTCGAAGCTCTCCCGCGAGCCGTCGGACTTCACCACCCGCGGCATGATCAGCTCGGCGGTTTCGTAGGTCGTGAAGCGCTCCTGGCAGTTGGCACACTGGCGGCGCCGGCGCACCTGGTCGCCGTCGGCCACCAGGCGCGAATCGGACACCCGCGTATCATGAGCACCACAAAAAGGGCAATGCATGGCCGTTCACCTATGGTTGAAGCAGCGGTTGAAGCAGCAGCTATGGTTAAAACAGTAATGGTTAAAGCAGTAAAAGACGCACCTATTAAGGTCAACGCGCACCGGAGCCTGCGCGTCGGTACCGATGCATGATTAAAAAAGCGCGCTGCCTGACGCGCTTTTTTAATCACGGGCGCTATAAAGCCGCGCTGACAGGCGCGGGCATAACCTAGCATTGTAACGATTTGGCACACAAGCTGCAGCGTTTGTGACAGTTTACCCGGAGGAGGCGCCATGACGCTTTTCGAACAGACACTTCACCGCTACCTGACCCACCTGTACGGCCACCGCGCCAGCGAAGTCACGCGGCGCATCAAGCAGCACCTGGAATACTATCGAAACGCACGTGAGCGCGGCGAAAGCCAGGACGGCACGCCGGTTGCCCGCGTGACCAGCACGCCCGCCGACGCACCACTTTGGAGCGAAAAGGATCAGTGGGTGATCAGCTACGGCGACTCGATCGTTCAAGGTGATACGGCGCCGCTGACCGTGCTGAGCGATTTTCTGCGCGCACGGTTAGGCGACTGCATCAGCGGCGTTCACGTGCTGCCATTTTTTCCCTGGAGTAGCGACGACGGCTTTTCGGTCATCCATTATCGTGAGGTCAACCCGGCGCTCGGCGACTGGTCGCACATTCGCGAGCTTGCCAGCCACTTCGACCTGATGGGGGACCTGGTGCTCAACCACGTTTCCCGCGAGTCGCTCTGGTTCGTCGACTACCTGACCGGCAGCCTCCCCGGGCGCGACTTTTTCATCGAGGTCGACCCGGAAACCGATGTCTCCCAGGTGACCCGCCCGCGTAGCAGTCCGCTGTTGGTGCCCGTGGCCACCCGCCGGGGTACGCGCCATCTATGGGCCACGTTTTCCGATGACCAGATCGACCTTAATTTTGAGAACCCGGACGTGCTGCTCGAATTCGTCGGTATTCTGCTTTTTTACCTGCTGCAGGGCATCCGCATCATTCGCCTCGACGCGGTGGCCTTTCTGTGGAAACGTCTGGGCACGAACTGCATTCATCTTCCTGAAACCCATACGGTCGTGCGGCTATTGCGTGCGATCGTCGATGAAATTGCGCCGGGAACGCTACTCATCACCGAAACCAACGTACCTCACGCAGAGAACATCAGTTACTTCGGCCTCGACCGGTTGGCGCCCCACGCTCCGGAGCGCGCAAGCGCCGCAGACGAAGCGCACATGGTCTACCAGTTCGCCCTGCCGCCGCTTCTACTTCACACCCTGACCCGCGGCGAAACCGCGACCATGCAGGCCTGGCTTGCGAGTCTGCCGCCGCTGCCCGATAACTGCACCTACCTGAACTTCACCGCCAGCCACGACGGCATCGGCGTGCGACCGCTGGAAGGTTTGCTGCCGGATCACGAGCGCGACGCGCTGTTGGAGCTGATGCACCGCTTTGGCGGCTTCGTCAGTATGCGCAGCAACCCGGACGGCACCGACACCGCCTACGAAATCAACATCACCTGGTTCGAGGCGATGCGCGGCACCCGGCGCGGACCAGACCCCTGGCAGATCGCTCGCTTTCTTTGCAGCCAGGCGATCATGCTCACGCTCCAGGGCATTCCCGCGCTTTACATTCACACGCTGACCGGCTCGCTCAACGATCATGAGGGCGTCGAGCGAAGCGGGCGGCTGCGCTCGATCAACCGCCACCGCTGGTCGCTCGATGAGCTCGACCTGCTGCTCGAAAGCCCGACCACGCCGACCCATGATATATTCTTCGCGCTGCAAGAATTTCTGCGCCAGCGCCGCATTGAGCCCTGTTTTCACCCGGCGGCGGCCCAGCAGGTGCTGGCCACTAGCGACAACCTGCTGGCGATCAAACGCGGCCCGCTCGAGGATGGCCGCACGCTGCTGGCGCTGTTCAACGTGACCGACCAGCCCGCCCCGCTGAGTGACGGCGGTGCAGAGCTCGCGCAAGCGCTCGACGCGCACCAATGGCGCTTATTGGCCGATGCCACGCCCTGGACGCCGGAAAACGCCCTGCCGCCCTACGCCGTTCGCTGGCTGGTGAGCGACGGCGGTTGAGGTGATATGGATCGAGACGATGAACCCGCCCGCTTTTCCACTCACACAAGAGACTCACCATGGCGACTTTTAGCAAGACCGCCTCAATCGCCGCGCTAACGCTTGCCGTTCTCGCCACCCCCGTCGGCGCCGCGCCGCTGCCCGCCCCGATCGAGGCGCTCAAGGCGCAAGGCATCGCCATTCACGAGCGCATCGACGCGCCCGGCGGGCTGACGGGCTTTGGCGCGAGCCGCCAGGGCCAGGAGATGATCGTCTACCTGACGCCGGATGGCGAGCACGCCGTGGTCGGCACGCTTTTCGACTCAAGCGGCGAGAACCTGACCGAGGCGCAGCTCGAGGCCGCGGTTCGGGTGCCGCTGGAGGCGCAGACCTGGCAGCGCCTGGCGCAGAGCCACTGGATTCAGGACGGCGATGTCGACGCCCCGCGCACGCTCTACATGTTCACCGATGCCAACTGCACCTACTGCAAGCGGCTGTGGCGCCAAACGCGCCCCTGGGTCGAGGCCGGTCAGGTGCAGATTCGTCATATCATGGTCGGCATTCTGGCACCCACGAGCCCGGCGCTTGCGGCCACGATACTGGCCGCCGAGGATCCCACCGCCGCACTGACGGCCCACAGCGAAGGCGAGCCGCTCGAACCCGGCGCCCAGGCCATCGAGATCGAGGAGCAGGTCTACGCCAACAACCAGCTCTTCGAAGGGCTGGGCCTGGTCGCCACGCCCACGACCGCCTTTCAGCGCCAAACCGAAGAGGGGCATACACGCCTGGATCGTATCGAGGGCTTGCCGAGCGAAGAGCGTCTGATCGAGATGATGGGTGGTGAGGCGCCCTAAGCCGCCCGATACACTTTCAGGCGCACCGAAGCCGATTCCACTACGACTAAAGAGTACCCACTCACTTCTAATGCGCCCCTCAAGGAGGCCGATAAAAGACATATCAATAATAAAAGGATCTTCCATGAAGCGTTTAACAACGACACAAAAGCTTTGGGGCACACTGGCGGTGATTTGGGTATCGATGCTGCTTCTCGTGGGGTGGCTGGCCTGGGATAACCGCCAAACGCTCACCGACGAACGACAGGCCAGCATCCGCTATATCGTGACCGGCGTCCAAAGCCAGGTAGAAGCGCTGCAGGCGAGGGCAAGCCAGGGCGAGTTCGATCAGCAGGAGGCGCAGCGACGCGCCGTCGAACTCATCTCGAATCTCCGTTACAACGACGGCGAATACCTGTTCGCCTTCGACGATCAGCTTCGCGTCATTTCACACCCGACGCGGGACACCGGCACCGATATGAGTGGCTACGAAGACGCCAACGGCGTGCGGCTCTACGCGGATCTGCTCGAGGCCGCCCAGAACGGCGGCGGGCACGTTTACTACGCCACCACCCGCCTCGGTGAAGACGAGCAGATTCCCAAGATGAGCTACGTCGCCTACGTCCCCGAATGGGGCTGGGGCATCGCCACCGGCGTCTATATCGATGACATCAACGCGGCGTTTATCGATAGCCTGATCAAGGCCGCGCTGGCACTGCTGCTACTGGGGCTACCCATGACGCTGCTCATGGGCTGGGTGATTCGCGATATCGCCAAACGCCTGGGCGGCGATCCTCGCTACGCCGCCGGCGTCGTTCGCCACATCGCCGATGGTGATCTGACCGTCAGTACCCGGCTTGCCCGTACGGACCAGCAAAGCTTGCTATTCGACATCAACCGAATGCGAGAAAGCCTGGCCAACACCATCGGCGAGATTCATCAGGGCGCCGATGAGGTCAACGGCAGCGTCGTGCAAATTGCGGGGGTCAACGAAGAGCTCTCCACGCGCACCGAGCAGCAGGCGGCGTCGCTTGCCGAAACCGCTTCCAGCATGGAAGAGCTGACCGCCACGGTGAAACAAAACGCCGAACACGCCGACCATGCGCGCAAGCTCGCCTCCTCGACCGCGGAAAACGCCCAGCGCGGCAGCAGCGCCATGCTCAGCGTCGTCAGCATGATGGAGGCCATCAGCGAAAGCTCGAGCCAGATGAGCAGCATCGTCAACACCATCGATACCATCGCCTTTCAAACCAACATTCTCGCGCTCAATGCCTCCGTCGAGGCGGCGCGGGCCGGCGAGCAGGGCCGTGGGTTTGCCGTGGTGGCAAACGAAGTGCGCCAGCTGGCCAGCCGCTCCGCCGCCGCCGCCCAAGAGATCAAACAGCTGATCGAGGACTCCGGCACGAAGGTCGCCGACGGCAGCCAGCAGGTGCGCAGCACCGGCGAGGTCATCGATCGCGTGGTTGGCGACATTCGCGAACTCAGCACGCTCGTGCAGGAGATCGCCGCCGCGACCATCGAGCAGAGTAGCGGGATCGAGCAGGTCAACGATGCCGTGACCCAGATGGATCAAATGACCCAGCAAAACGCCGGGCTGGTGCAGCAGAGCAACCACACCGCCCAGCAGCTTTCCGAACTCAGCCATCAGCTGCGCCAGGCGGTCGCCAACTTTCGTATCAACGCCAGTGAGCCTTCGCCCACGCCTGCGTCCTTGAGCTCCACCCCCGCCCTCGCCGCTTTCTAACCCGCCGCCCGGTCGATTCGTCGACCGGGCGCGGCGTTTTCAACGCCCGTTCATACCTTGCCCTGGTTATCAAGCTCCACGGCCTCGTGCATGCGCGGGAGCAGATCGGGAATGGCGGCCTGTACGCGGCTCCAGCTGGGAATGAAGGGGCGCTCGCGCGGGTTGTCCAGAAACAGGTTGCCCGCCTCCAGCAGGTTGCTGGCGAAAAGCTCGACGGCCTGCTCTTCGCTGTGGCGATCCAAGCTCAGGCCATTCATGGTGGCGTCGTGGTCGTAGGCTTCGATCAGATCCAGCGCCAGCCGGTAGTAGGTCGCCTTCAGGGTGCGAAAATCCTCGCTACTGAAACTCACGCCCTGGGTGGCGAGCTTGCGATAGAGCGCCTTGGCGATATCGAGGCTCATGCGGTTGAGCCCGCCGGAAGCGTCCTCTTCGCTGACCGGCTGGTGCTTGTGATCGTAGGTGTCGGCGATATCGACCTGGCAAATCTGGCGCATCGAGTAGTTGCGCTGAAGCTCCGACAGCACGCCAATTTCAAGGCCCCAGTCCGCCGGAATACGAATGCCTTCCAGCACTTCGCTGCGCATGGCGAACTCGCCGGAAAGCGGGTAGCGAAAACTGTCCAGATAATCCAGATACGGCAGCGGCCCGCAGACGGTTTTCAGCGCGCGCAGAAGCGGCGTCACCATCAGCCGTGAAACGCGCCCGTTGAGCTTGCCCTCGGCAATACGCGGGTAGTAGCCCTTGCAGAAGCTGTAGTTGAAGCGCGGGTGGGCCAGCGGGTACATCAGGCGCGCCAGAAGCCCCCGATCGTAGGTCAGAATATCGCAGTCGTGCAGCCCCACCACTTTCGAGCGGTTCGACGCCAGCAGGTAGCCCGAACAGTACCAGACGTTACGCCCCTTGCCCGGCTCCACCGCCCCCAGGCCGTGGTCTTCGAGCTCGTCGTGTAGCGCGGTCAAGCGCGGGCCGTCGTTCCAGAGAATGCGGGTATGCTGGGGCAGGCGTGAAAAGAACTCCCGGGCATAGAGAAACTGCTCGCGGTCGGCGCGATCCAGGCCAATCACGATTTCGCCCAAATAAGGTACGTCCTTGAGCTCATCGATGATCGCCGACAGCGCCGGCCCCTCGAGCTCGGAAAACAGCGACGGCAGAATCAATCCCATGGGGCGGCGCTCGGCGAACCGGCATAGATCCGCCTCCAGCTCCGCGACGGGGCGGCGGGTCAGGTTATGAAAGTCCGTGATCAATCCATTCTGATGAAAATCGCTCATATGCCCTCTCTGGCGTAGCGCCTACGTTTTAGTTTGTTCGCGTTCGGTCAGGGCGTGTCGGTATCAAGGCCTGGCCGTTCATCCTGGCCGCCCCACCAGTGCGTAAGACCTTCGACCCAGCCAGCGGGGCCAAAGGCGTCGGTGCGATAAAGCGCGGCGCTTTGGGGCTCAACATTCAAGTCGTGACGCCCCTTGATGACCACCGCCTGATCCACCGCTTCGAGCATGGCGATGTCGTTGGGGCCGTCGCCCAGCCCCAGGGTCAGTGGGCGGCTGCCTCTCAGGGCGCTAAAGCGCTTGACCAGCCACTCCACGGCGCTCCCCTTGTTCGAAGACGTCCCCATCACGTGATAAAACCGTCCGCCCTGGGCCAACGTCAGCCCGTCGCTTTCCAGCGCCAGGCGAAAGGCGTCGAGGGCGATGTCGTTATCCTCCCACACGAGCGGCTCGCTGCCTTCGCGCTGGCGCGCGGCGAGCGCGCGCGGCTCATCGAGCCCGGTCAGCGCCATCAGCTCCTCGATGGACATCTCCCCCATTCGGGTAAAGCGAACGCCCAGACGCTCGCGCCACACGTTCAAGCGCGCGCGAATGAAGCGGCTATCCACACCGGTATGTTTGATGACGAGGCTGTCGCGGGCGGTACCGGGGCGGTCAAGGCTCGGGTGACACCAGCCCGGGGGTAAACCGATGACCGCGCCGTTTTCGGCGACAAAGGGCGTTGCAGTGAGATCCAGCGCCTGGCGAAGCGCGATGAGCTCGGCGCGGGTTTTGCTGGTCACGGGGATGACCGGCACGCCGAGCACGCGAAGCCTTGCCAGCGTGGCGCGGGCAGGCGAGAAATCGTAGCTGTCGTGATCGAGCAACGAGCCGTCCAGGTCGGTGACCACCAGGCGCGGCGTTAAAGCGAGCTCCAGCGCCGGCGTGTCTGCCGTTGACGTTTCACGGGGGTGCGTTGGCTTGCTCGAAGAGGCATGTTCCGTCATGGCATTACCTACTTTAGGTCAAACGCTGCTTCAGGTTGAACGGCGCGCAAGCCAACGAGGCGATGGCCTTCAAAAAGCCTTGATCCATCCCGGCTCATTGGCTTGTCTCTCATCCAAGCAGATTGTGTGCCACTCGATAAAACACTTTTTCAATCAGTGCATTGCAAAGCGAATGAACCATATAAAGGCAGAAAGCACTAGAAGAGCGCACTCCCAAAGCTCTATTTTGGTGCAGAAAAAGTGCGTTTTTTTAAGCGTGGCGAACGCCACGAAAGGGCAAAGTTGGACAAGCCTTGAATCGGCGTATAAAAAAATTGAAAAAAACTCTTGGCAGAAGCACGAAAATGTCTATACTCAAATTGTACCTGCTGGCGGCCTTGTACACCCCTCACCTGACGCCAGTAGACTACACCGAGCCAAGCCCTAGCTGACCCGCCCACCCCCGGCGGGTCTTTTTTTGGCCGGCATTTCGTTGAAACCGTTTTGAACCCGCTTTCTATTCAACATGAATGACGACCTCGACGCGGCGATTGCGCGCGCGCCCCTCGACGGTCGAGTTATCCGCCAGCGGGCGCGTCGCGGCAAGCCCCACCGCGCGAAGCCTTGAGGCATCGACGCCCGCGGCCTGCAGCGCCTCGACGATGGCGATCGCCCGGGCGCTGGATAGAGCCCAGTTCGAGGAGTACTCCGGCGTGTTGATCGACTGGCTATCCGAGTGGCCTTCGACCGACACCTCACCATCGAAGCGCTGAATGGTCTCCAAAAGGCTTCCCACCAGCGAGGCGCCGTCATCGGTCAGCTCTGCCGTGGCGGAAGGAAACAGCAGCCGGTCCTGCACGCGCAGGCTGATGCCTTCGGCCACGCGCGCGACTTCCACCCCGTCAAGGCTCGGCAAATAGAGCGACTCGTTCAAACGCTCGGCCACGCTGACCGCGCCGCGTACCGCTTCTTCACTGATGGGCACCGCGTTGACCGGCGGCTCATCGGTCAGAATCACCATGTAGTCGGCAAGCGGCGCCGCACCTACGGGCCTAAGCGCTTGGCTTGCGCGTTCGGCAAATAGCGGCGCGGGCAGCAGCCACTCGAAGGCGGGCGCCGCGGGCACCTCCTCAAGCTCCACGGGCGCAGGCGTGTGAGCCAAAAGCGCAGGCGGCGCCATAGTGGCCGGAGCCGGCGGCACGATCCGGCTACCCGGCAGCCCCGCCACGCCCAGCGCGGCGCTGATCGCCATCGGGCTCAGCTCACCCGCGTTCGGGATGGGAAGCGCCGTGGCGGCGCGGGTCAGC
The DNA here is from genome assembly GCF_031954245.1 of Halomonas sp. PAMB 3264. Lineage (NCBI taxonomy): Bacteria > Pseudomonadati > Pseudomonadota > Gammaproteobacteria > Oceanospirillales > Halomonadaceae > Halomonas > Halomonas sp. PAMB 3264. Next base: position 1,349,999 of record NZ_CP134866.1, on the reverse strand, counting down.
GGTGCGGGCAGCGGCACATCGAGGATTGATTCCAGCACGATAGGCCCGTCGAAACTGGAAAGCTCTAGCGGCTCGTCGCTCGAGAAGCCCGGGCGTATATTGGCCGCCGCGATGATGACGACGAACAGCGCGACCAGCAGCGTCATGATATCGAGATAGCTGATCATCCAGCCGCTGTTGCCGTCCTCAGCCGGATACGCGGACAAAAGCGTGTCGTGGCGCGAGCCGCCGCGGTGATCTTCAAGCATGGGCGTGATTACTCATTCAAGTGTTCGAGCGATTGGCCGATAAGTACTCGTATGGCAAGCCAGTTTATCAAAAACCCCTTTTGCGAAGAGAAGGAACTAGCCGTTGTATACCCGTCTTTTAGCTGGAACGACGCGCGTGGCAGGCGCACTCGGCGTGGGGCTTTTGAGTCTTGCTCTGAGCGGCTGCTTCTACGCCAACACCTCCCAGGCCCCGATTGCGACGACCTATCCCTACTCGGAGCAGCAGCGCATGCAGGCTGCGCACCACTGGGAGATACTCGCCCGCCACGAGGCCAGCCAGATCCTCCAGCGCGAGCGGGTGCGCTTTCGCGACCTGCACATCAAAAATCCGCACCCGGACGGCTACATCCCCTATAGCGGCGGCGAGTTCGACCGCGGCTTTCGCACCTTCTTGACCAGCGAGCTGGTGACCCGTGGCGCCAACGTGACCACCGCTGCCGGGGCCAACAGCGTCGACGTGATCGTGGACGTCGAAATCGTCGAGCACCGCGACCGTGGGTTCATTCGCCCGCCGACCGGCGCGTTCACCGCGCTGACCGCGGGCATCGCCGTGGCGACCATACCCATCAATCATTGGGCCGAGCCGGCGTTGGGACTGATTCCTGCCGGTATCGCCGCGGACGTCTTCAGCGGTAGCTGGACATATACCGGCAACGAAGAGATCATCATCACCACGCAGGTCGTCGATGGCGACCGCATTCTCTACTCGTCGTCGAACATCTACTACATCAACGGCGGTGACCGGCGCCAGTATGCGCCACAGCGGGTGCACTACCCGGACCCCGCCATTCCGCTCACCGATACCTGGTAAGGCCATGCCCGCACTCACTTCGACCTCACTGCTCATTCATCTGCGTCGCGCCCTGCTCATACTCGGCGTGTTGATGCTTGCCGGGTGCGCGGGCCTGAACCAGCGCGGCCCTAAACCCGCCCCGCCAGAGCCGGATCTTTCCGAACTCGCCCACGAAGCGGCGGCGCGCATGGTCGCCCACAACCCGGACATGACCCGCTACAGCCCGATGATCGCCGCCACGTTCGTGAGCATCGATAACCTGACCCAGTCCTCCACGTTTGGGCGCATCAGCTCGGAGATCATGGCATCCGCCTTGGCCCAGCAGGGCATGCAGGTGCGCGAGGTCAAGATGCGCGACAGCATGTTCGTCGAGGAGAACGTCGGCGAGCTGATCCTGTCCCGCCAGGTACAACGCCTTGGCGCCCAAAGCAACGCCCGCTCGATTCTGATGGGCACCTATGCCCAGGGGCAGAACTATATCTATGTGAGCACTCGCGTGGTGCGCGCCGGCGACGCCATGGTGCTGGCCACCGCCGACTTCAAACTGCCGATCAATAACAACACGCTGAGTTTGTTGGAAGCCCAGGGCGGCTGGTAGCGTAGTCGGGGTTTAATACTGGCTTTTCTGGGGCCAAAAAAAGCGGCGCGCTACCGGGTAGCGCGCCGCTTTTTCATTGATGTGACAGACCATTCAACCTGATAAAACGTTTCAGGCTACCTGATAATCCGCCATTGAAGTGTCCGCCACGCCGGTCAGCATCAGCGGCGTCACCGGCTCGTTCATTGCCGCCATTGCGGGTGTGCCCATACTCGCCACGTCAAACGCCCACTCGATCTCTTCGCCGTAAAGTTCCTCGAACGGCGTGCGTTCGCCGCGCTCGGGAATCTGGAGCGCCAGCGCCGGGTCGAGGCCGGCAAAGCCATCAAGGCCAAGCGCCCGGGCGATACCCAACATGCCCAATACGCCTTCAAGGGTCAGAGCGCTTGCCACCGCGTCGAAATCCAGCGTCAGCCCTTCCAGCGCTTTCAGTTCGAACTCCTCAAGCCCGCGTTGCTCGACCAGCAACACCGGCGTGCCGTCGAGACCGATTCCGTTACGGCCGATATCCGCCGCGTCGCCGCCGGGGAAAAGCGACAGATAGCCGTAGTCGAATGCCTCGAGCCCCTGGGCAAGTGCCAGAGCCGCCTGCTGCGCAGTAGCGGTGATACCCGGCGCGACGTTTTCATTGGTCGGCCATAGAACCGACTGGGTTTCCAGCTCGCCAGCGGCGTTCAAATAGTTATTCTGGTTATGATAATCGAGCAGCATATCGGGCTGGAACGCGGCCAGCACGGCGCGAATCGCTGCAGTTTCCGGCGCTTGGGTGGCATCCAGCGGCTGGGAGGAGTCCCAGGTGCGGTTCAAATCGATATCGGCGGCGTTGCGGCGCGGGTCCAGCGTCGTTTCCGGGTCGAGTTCCCCCGCCACCAACTGTTCCCAACGCGCGAAACCGTCCGGATTGACCCGCGGCATCACGGTCACACTCACCTGCTCGCGAAGCGCGATAGCCCCTTCGCTATCGCCACTCAGCCACTCGAGAAAATGCATGGCGGCTTCGGTACCCACCGGCTCGTCGCCGTGCTGCTGGGTAACGATCATCAGCTTGCGCGGCCCGTCACCGACGCTTGCAGCAAAGAGCGGGCGCCCTTCGATCGACTCGCCGGCCTGAGTCAGCGACAGCGTGTCAAAACGCGCATCGAGGGCCTGCAGGTCGGCATAAAGCTGTTCGTTGCTGCGAAAACCGTCCTGCACCAGCGGCTGGTCGGCGTCGTAGTTCTCGTCACTCACGTTTTGGGAATAGAACTGGGCTACCGACGTATAGGCATCGAGCGCCTCCAGATCCGTTTTGCTGGCCGAAGCCAAGATGGATTCGATCAATACCTGATCCGAAACGCCACTATCGGCCTGCGCTCCCCAGTAATCGACCGCCGCCTGCTCGGCATCGCGCGCGAACAGGCGCTGGTAGATCTCGTTGACCCAGCCGTTACCAGGAAGCGCTGAAAGCGCCTGGCGGCCGGCCACGAACTCATCGGACTGCAGCATGTAAAACAGCACATCCTGCGACTCAAGGGCACCGGCATCCATCTGTTCCTGCCAGTACGCAAGCCCCGCCGGGTCGGCGGCGCGGCCAAAAAGCGCCAGATAGTAGGATTGTATGTATTGAGTCGGTGTCAGCATCGGTCTTGCCTCTCAGCATTATTGTTGCAGCTCGTTTTCCCTGCTTCTTGTCGCGCTCGAGCGGCCAATACGGGCTCTTTGGCCCGCTTTGCGATAACAACGACTCCCTCGCCCGGCCGCCGCCTTTTAGCTATAACGCATCCCGCCACGTTAAGCCAGGCCCGGCTTTTTGATGAGAGCAGCGCTCAGCGTGTGAACGATGCGGCAACGGCGGCTGATTGGCGCCGATAAGCGCTATACGCCCCCCACCATACCGCCAGCCAGAAGGCGTAGAACATGGCGCCGCTGTTGTGTGCCATGAACGTTTGCGAGAGACCGAAATCGATATAGGCCACGGGTAGTAGCGTGCCCGCCACCGCCAGCGAACGAACGCGCAAGTCGGCATGCGAAAACCCTGAGGCAAACAACCGCATCGGCACGAGATAAAGCGCCAGCAAAATAGCGAGCCCCACCACGCCGCGCTTGGCGGTGGCATCGATGAACTCATTATGGGCGTGGTCGAATCCGGCTGCTGCCGGGTTGATGACCCCGCGCTCGGCCAGGGCCTGCATGGCATCGACGTAGCCCTGCTCGCCCCATCCAAGCAATGGACGCTCGGCAATCAAAAGCCCGGCGCCGCGCCACATCTGAAAACGAAGCCCGAGCGACGTATCGCGCTCGCCCCCACCGATATACTGAGCCACATCATTGATCCCGGCGTGAACGCGCTGCTGTACCCCGGTTTGCGGCGTGGCGTACATGATCACGACAACGGCCAGCATTAGCGCCACCGCCGCCGCTTTGACCTTTAGCGAAAGCCCGCGACCGTAGCCGCGATACAGCACGAATGCGATGAACGGAAGGCCAATCCATCCGCCGCGGCTGCCCGATAACAGCGAGCCCAGCATGCCCAGAAACGCCCCCAGCAGCAGCAGAAGCAAAAGCCAAAACGCCCTGCGCCTTTGAGCGAACGCCCAGCCAAGCCCGGCCAAACATAAAACGCCCATCAGCATGCTCAGGTTGCCAAACTGAATCACGTACACGAAGCCGTCGGCGCGCGCCCTATCCAGCGCCAGGTTTTGCCAGAGCGCCCAGCTCCCGGAGCCAATGGCACCAAGCGCCAGCCCGCTCCAGAGCCATGAAAGCCGCGGCGGGCAGCGCAGCACCAGCAAAAGCACCGGTACGGCCAACAGAAATCTCGATGGCCGATCAAAGCCGCGCGCGCCCAACTCAATGGTCGAAAGCACTCCGACCGCCAAACCATAAAGGCACAGTGCCGCGATGAGCCATCGATCCTGACGCGTAAGCGTTGCCATTCCCACGCGGCGAGAAAGCAGGCAAACGCTTGCCAGAAGCAACAGCGCGGCGCCAATGGAGTAGCCCGAAGGCACCACCAGCGCCAGCGCCCCCATTAGAAATACGCACACGCTCACATAACGCGCTAACGGGCCCGCAGGCAGTGTGGCTTCCCTTGTCGTGCTAATGTCCATGATGCGCCATGCTCCGGCCCTGGTGCCTTTACTCATTGCTACTTTAAAGTGGTTACTTGTAGATGGTTACGTGTAACGCGTAAAAAGCTCGGATAGTAGCACAGCTCGCGCGCAGGCTCGCGGCCTCAATCACACGGCTGATTATCGGGGAGCGTAACCGTCAGCGCTTTGCCCTTTTTTTGCGCCAACGCTTCCAGCGCCGATTTCAGCGCCAGGCGCGCCGTTGAGTCGCCGTGCACCAGGCGCACTTCGCGCGGCCAGCGGCGCATGCCGGCCACAAAGCGCAACAGCCCGCCTTCATCGGCGTGGGCGGAGTAGCCGCTGATCGACGTCACGCCGGCGCGAATGGTGAAACGCTCGCCCTCAAGCTCAACCCAGCCGCCCGCCGGCCCATAGCGCTGAATATCGCGGCCCGGCGTGCCCTCACCCTGATATCCCACGAACAGCACCTGATGGCGGGTATCTTCGAGCATCGCCTTCAAATAGTTGACCACGCGCCCGCCCGCGCACATGCCGCTGGCGGCAATGACGACGGCAGGCCGTCCACTTTGGGCCAAATACGTCACCGTACGCAGATGCGCCTCGTGACTATCCACGGTATAGAGCGATTCAAAATCGAGCGGGTGGCGGCCGGCGCGCACGCGCGTTTGGGCCTCGGCGTCCCAGTAGGATTTGAGTGTGCGATACACCCGGGTAAAGCGCGCCGCCAGGGGAGAGTCGACGATAATCTCGAGCGCTCCCCACCGCCCTCGGCCCGCCGCCCGGTGAACGATGCCCTCCAGCGCGTACAAAAGCTCCTGGGTGCGGCCAATGCTGAACGCGGGAATAATCACGGTCCCCTGGTGGTCGAGCGCAGCGTCGATCGCTTTTTTGAGCGCTTGGGTTCGGCCTTCGCGTCGTTCGTGGCGGCGACCGCCATAGGTGGCCTCCAGCACCAGCACATCGGCCTTGGCCGGCGATGTGGGCGCCGGCAGCAGCGGTGAGTTGGCCGCGCCCAGATCGCCGGAGAACACCACACGCTCGCGCTGGCCGGTTTCAGGCTCGCGTAAACCAACCTCGACGAAGCTCGAGCCCAGAATATGCCCCGCCCGGCGCAGCTTGACGCGCATGACCAGATCCTAGTTATTGACGACCGAGTGCCAGCGGTCGTACTCAAGCGCCACCACTTGCTGCTCCAGCCGCTCCAGAAAGCGCTCGATCAGCGCGCGGTCGCGGGTAAAGCCGATCTTGAGCGCGTCTTCGATCACCAGCGGCAACAGCCGAGCGGAAGGAATCGAGCAGATGACCGGGCCATCGAAGCCCGCCGCCAGCAGGTAGGGCAAGCGGCCCACGTGGTCGATATGCACGTGAGTAATGACCACGGCCTTGATCGAGTCGACGTCGAAATCGACCGTCATTTGATCGAAACGCGCCGGGTCGGCGTCCTGGCCCTGAAACAAGCCGCAGTCGATCAGCAGTGACGGCCCGGCACGAGCATAAAGCTGATGGCAGCTCCCGGTCACCCCATTAGCCCCGCCCCGGTGAACGAGCGTGGAAAGCGCTGGTTTTCCCCCGTGATTTACCATTTCGCCCCCTTTGGATCATCAAGCGGTCGTGGCCACTACCCTACCCCCACTCGCAACCAAAAGTAAAATTAGGCTTCTGCATAAAAAAACGCCCACCTCAGCGTGGCTGCGGTGGGCGCTCATGGCTTTCGATGGGCGGCGCTTAGCGCTCGAACACGTCGGCGGCGGCGAAGTTGCTACCGGCCTGGTCCTTCTCGGAAAGCGCGAACTCGACGGGAAGCGTGGGCCACTCGATACCAAGCTCGGGGTCATCGAAGCGAATGCTGCGCTCGGAGGCCGGGTGATAGTAATCAGTGGTCTTGTAGAGAAAGTCCGCGGCGTCCGACATCACCACAAAACCATGGCCAAAGCCCTCCGGCACCCAGAGCTGGCGGTTGTTCTCGGCGGAAAGCTCGACGCCCACCCACTGGCCGAAGTGGCTGGAATCGCGGCGAAGGTCGACCGCCACGTCGAAGACGCTTCCCTGGGTGACGCGAACGAGTTTGCCCTGGGGTTGCTCGAGCTGGTAGTGAATGCCGCGAAGCACCCCCTGACGCGAGCGCGAGTGGTTGTCCTGCACGAATTCACGTGTACAGCCGGTGGCCTCTTCGAACGCCTTTTGATTGAAGCTTTCCATGAAAAAGCCGCGCTCATCGCCGAACACCTTCGGCGTCAGAATCACCACACCCGGAAGAGAGGTTTGTTCGACCTGCATTAGTGAACTCCCTTGCTATCGAGGCGCGCCAGCAAATACTGACCGTATCCGGTTTTGGACAGCGCGCTGGCGCTTTCGCGAAGCGCTTCATCGCTCAGCCAGCCTTGGTGCCAAGCGATCTCTTCCAGGCACGCCACCTTCAGCCCCTGGCGGTGCTCGATGGTTTGCACGTACTGGCTGGCTTCCAACAGGCTATCGTGGGTGCCGGTATCGAGCCATGCAAAGCCGCGGCCCAGACGTTCGACGCGCAGGTCGCCGCGCTCCAGATACGCATTGTTGATGCTGGTAATCTCAAGCTCGCCGCGCTCGGAAGGCTCTACCTGTTTAGCGATCTCGACCACGTCGTTGTCGTAGAAATAGAGGCCGGTCACCGCGTAGGGCGACTTCGGCTTGGCCGGCTTCTCCTCGATGGAAACGGCGGTGCCGCTCTCGTCGAACGCCACCACGCCAAAGCGCTCCGGGTCCTTCACCAGGTACCCAAACACGGTAGCGCCACTGGGCTGCTCGCTTGCGCGCTTGAGCTGCTCGGAGAAGTGCTGGCCGTGGAAGATGTTGTCACCCAGCACCAGACACACCGGGGATTCGCCGATGAACTCTTCACCGATGATAAACGCCTGGGCCAGACCGTCAGGGCTAGGCTGCACGGCGTATTCGAAACGCACGCCGAAGGCGCTACCGTCGCCTAACAGGTTTTCGTACTGCGGCAGATCCTCCGGGGTCGAGATGATCAGAATCTCGCGGATGCCGGCCAGCATCAGCACCGAGATCGGATAATAGATCATCGGCTTGTCGTAAATGGGCAGCAGCTGCTTGGAGACGCCGCGGGTGATGGGATGCAGGCGCGTGCCGCTGCCCCCGGCCAGAATAATACCTTTACGTTGCATGGTGTCCTTCCTTGCTCAAGGCTCGCCTTAACGCGAGCTTGCGATTTCTTGCACGGTGAGCGCGACCTGGCTTTGCCAATCCGGCAGCGTGATCCCCAGCGCTTTTTCCAGTTTACCCACATCAAGGCGCGAATTCAGCGGCCGAGTCGCCGGTGTCGGGTAGTCGCTCGTGGGGATGGCGCCGATCCTTTCATCGACCACCTCAAGCGTTAAGCCGCTTTCGCGTGCCTGGTGGAATATCTCGCGCGCAAAACCGTGCCAGCTGGTGTACCCGCGCGGCGCCAGGTGATACACCCCGTTTTTCAGGTCGCTGCCATCCGGGCTCAGCCATTTGGTCAGCGCCTGCTGGGTTACCAGCGCAATCAAGCGAGCGGGGGTCGGCGCGCCCACCTGATCGTCGATGATATTGAGGCTTTCGCGCTCGGCGCCCAAACGCAGCATGGTGGCCAAAAAGCTCTTGCCAAAAGCACTGTAAACCCAGCTGGTACGAAAGATCAGATGCCGGCAGCCGCTGTCACACACCGCCTCATCGCCGGCAAGCTTGGTTTCGCCATAGACGTTACGCGGCCCGACCGGGGCGCTCTCCTGCCAGGGCGTATCGCCATCACCGGTGTAAACATAGTCCGAGGAGTAGTGCACCAGCAGCGCGTTGTTCGCCGCGCAGTGAGCGGCAAGCTGTGCGGGTAGCGAGGCGTTCAGGCGCGTGGCCCCCGCCTCGTCGGATTCCGCCTGGTCCACCGCCGTATAGGCCGCCGCGTTGACGATGACGTCCGGTTGATGCGTGGCAAGATACGCCTCGACCGCCTCGGCATCGGCCAAGTCCAGCGCCTGGCGCGAAGGGGCCAGCAGCTTACCCAGAGTCGCCAGCTGGCGTTTAAGCTCAAAACCCACCTGCCCGTTACCACCGGTAATCAGGATATTCATGGTTCCCCCTTTTTATTCGCCACGATCCGTCGCTGTTGTTGTAAATACTACAAGCTGCCCAGCCGCTCGCCCTGGTAGCTGCCATCCTGCACGCGCTGCCACCACTGCCGGTTATCCAAGTACCACTGCACGGTTTTACGCAGGCCGGTCTCAAAGGTTTCCTCCGGGCGCCAGCCCAGCTCGCGCTCGATCTTGTCGGCGTCGATCGCGTAGCGCACGTCGTGGCCCGGGCGGTCGGCCACGAACGTGATCAGCTCGCGATAGCTTTTCTCGGCGGGCACCAGCTCCTGAAGCAGGTCGCAAAGCGTCTCGACCACTTCCAGGTTCGCCTTTTCATTGTGGCCACCGATGTTGTAGGTCTCGCCCACCTTGCCCTCGGTCACTACTTTCACCAGCGCCCGGGCGTGGTCTTCAACGAACAGCCAGTCGCGCACCTGCTGGCCGTCGCCATAAACCGGCAGCGGCTTGCCCGCCAGGGCGTTCAGAATCATCAGCGGAATGAGCTTTTCCGGAAAGTGGTACGGCCCATAGTTGTTGGAGCAGTTGGTGAGCAGCACCGGCAGCCCAAACGTGCGATACCAAGCCCGTACCAGGTGATCGGAACTTGCCTTACTCGCGGAGTACGGCGAACTCGGCGCGTAGGGCGTCTCTTCGGTGAAAAGATCTTCCGGACCTTCCAGGTCGCCGTAAACTTCATCGGTGGAGACGTGATGAAAGCGAAACGCCGCCGCCTTTTCTGGAGCGCTTGCCTGCAAAGCCTTCCAGTACTGGCGCGCCGCTTCCAACAGCGTATAGGTACCCACGATATTGGTCTCAATGAACGCCGCCGGGCCGTCGATCGAGCGGTCCACATGAGACTCCGCCGCCAGGTGCATCACCGTATCGGGCTGATGACGTTCGAACACCGCCTGCATTTGGGCGGCGTCGTTGATGTTGGCGTGCTCGAAGGCGTAGCGAGCGCTGTCTTCGACGTCAGCTAATGATTCCAGGTTGCCCGCGTAGGTCAGGGCATCGACATTGACGACCTCATGGTCGGTCTCGGAAATCAAATACCGCACAACGGCCGAGCCGATGAACCCTGCCCCACCCGTGACTAAAAGCTTCATGATAAATGCCTTATTCGTACCCAATAGACGTTTGAACAGCCTGGATACCAGGCTGCTGGGGATAGCTATTTAACGAATAAGGATAACATGCAAACGCCAGGAGTCACTCAGGCCAGGAGTCATGCCGCGCTCACGCGCCTGGCATGGCTGGATGCCAATAAGTAAATAAGGCCACCACTGTCATGGCCGCTAGAAAGTGCCAGCTATAGCGCGTTTTACCGACCATCATGACCACCAGCAACAGTACGATCGCGGTCGAGGCGAACAGTATGCGCTCGCGCGAAACGTACATGGTGGGCGAAAACCCCAACATGCAGGCGGGTATAAACGACAAAACGAGCAGCAGCGCGCGATTCACGTGTGCGCTTTCGAGTAGCGCCGACCACCCTTGACGCGTAAGCGGCCTCAGGTCACCCAGTAGCGCAAACGCCAGCCCCACCGCGAACACCGTTCCCAGAACCATCGCCAGATAGAACGCGGACGTGTAAGCCTGCGGGTACTCGATCGGGTAGATGTTTTCGATGAAACCGACATTCTCGATAAGTCGTGAAAACGCCGACCCGGTATAGCCCAACAGATAGCCCGAGGTGAGCATGATGAAAAATGCAGCGGCCGCGGCGATATATCGAGCCAGTCTGGTCTCACCGCGAAGCACAATGGCAAGACATAACAGGATGCTGATCCAGCTTCCCATATAGAAAAACTGGTAAAGCCCAAGGCTGATACCGAAATAGGCCTTTTCCACCACGCCCATATGCGCAAACTCGGGGAAATACATATCGATGGAGAGCAGCATGCGGGCCGTATTGCCTTCACCAAGGATAAAAAACAAAAAACCGATGGTGTTGATGAACACCCCGATCAACGCTGCGCGGTTTTTGAAATACGCCCTTTTCAACCGGCAAAGCAAAAAGCCGTGCACGATGAAATTAACCACCATCATCTGCTCACTAAAAGCGCTGAACAGTAAGAGTGAAAGGCCCGCCACCAGCAACCAAACGCGAGTACGGGAGGTGACCGCCTCGTACTTGACTACCGCCCAATACATAAGCGACGCGGCCACGGGCCACAGGTAGTTCATGGCGCCGGTGAGCCACCACACACTGTAATACATCGTGCTCGCCGGAATGAGCCAAAAGCACGCCAGCGCCAAGGCCGAACGAGTAAAGCAAATCTCGCCCCGGGGATTAGCCAATATCGAGACCGCAAGACTCATTCCCGTAATGACCACCGCGTTGAGCAGCATCCAAAGGTTTTCATGGGTGACTAGTAAGATAGTCGCTAGATCGATCAGCGAACGCGACGACCAGACGGCGTAGCGCTCGATCAGCCAACCGATGATATCGCCGCTTTGAGCCACCGCGGCATACATTTCATCATCTGATCCCAGCACGGGGCCATTCGCCAGCTGAACCAGTAAGACGCTTGAAAATAGCACCAGCAACAGGCCGATAGGTTTTAACGCGCTACTCATCATCTTGCTCATCCACCAGATAAACGGGGCGCTGCTTGCTTTCGATATAAAGCCGTCCAACGTACTCGCCCAATATGCCGATCGATATCAGTTGAACCGAGCCCAGAAACAAAATCGCTGACATTATTGACGCGTAACCTGGCCACTCCACCCCGAACATCAGCGTGCGAACAATGATAAAGAACATGTATGCAAGGCAAACCGCCGCAATACAGACGCCGACGTAGGACCAAACGCGCAGCGGCCAGGTCGAAAAACCCGTTAGCCCATCGAGGGCGAAGTTCCAAAGCTTCCAGGCGTTCCACTTGGTATATCCGGTGTGCCGCGCGGGACGGCTGTAGGATACGCCTACCGAGCGATAGCCGGGCCAAGCAAACAGCCCCTTCATGAACCGGTTACGTTCGGGCAGTTTCTTGAGTGCCTCGACCACCCGGCGGCTCATCAGCCGGTAGTCACCGGTGTTGGCGGGTATTTCGGTCATCGAAAGCCGGTTGAATATACGATAGAAAAGCCCCGCCGAGGCCCGCTTGCCGCGCGTATCCTCCAAACGATCACTGCGCATGCCGTACACCACGTCATACCCCTGCTGCCATAAGGTGTAAAACTCGTGGATTAGCTGCGGCGGGTCCTGCAGGTCGACATCCATGGGAATGACCGCGTCACCCGTGGCGTAGTCGAGCCCGGCGGTCATGGCCGCCTCCTTGCCGAAATTGCGCGACAGCGTCACGTAACGAACCCGGCCATCGCGCTGCCGGGCGCGCTTGATTTCGGCCACCGTTTCATCGGTCGAGCCATCGTCGATGAACAGAATCTCGAGCGCGGCCGGAAGCGTTGCAAGCTCCCGGTCGATGGCCTCCAAAAAGGGAGTAATCGACGTTTGTTCGTTAAAAACGGGAACGATAAGGGAAATCGTGCTTTCCATGGTGATAGTGCTCTTTAATTGTTAAAAGCTCGAAGTAACGACGCTCGATACGCTGATACCGGCATAAAAGCGGTAAACTTCAGAAAAGTCGAGCATGTTACAAGGCGCGCCTTGCCAGGGCGAACCAGCGAAAGGCGCGCACCGCGACTCAAAAAACAAGGGGAGTGCTTGCCCAGTAGCTCAGAAAGGCCATGACCGTGGTGGCCGCCAGAACATGCCAGCTAAAGCGCGTTTTGCCGACGATCATCACCACCAGCAGGATCAAAATTGCCGTCGAGGCGAACATCACCCTCTCCTCGGACGCATACATGGTGGGCGAAAACCCCAACATGCAGGTGGGCAAAAACGACAGGACGAATAATAAAACTCGGTAGAGATACATCGTCTCAAACGATTGACGCAGGCTCACGCCGCGCTCAAGAAACGAAAGACGCCCCAGCAGGGCCACCGCCAGCGCCAGCGACAAAGCAAGCCCCAACCCCATGGCCCAATAAAACGCCGGCGTGTACGCCTGGTGGTACTCGATTTTATACACGGCGCCGATCATGACCACGTTGGTTGTCAAGCGTGAAAACTCGCTCGTGGCGTAGCCCAGCATAAAGCCCGAGGTAAGCATGATGAAAAAGAGACTAACCACAGCGATGTATTTGGCATAAAGCGCTTGGTAGCGAAGCGCAATCGCGAGACAAAACACCACGCTGACCCAGCTCCCCATATAGAAGAACTGATAAAGCCCCAAACTGATGCCGAAGTACGCTTTTTCCAGCACACCGAAATCGGCAAACTCGGGGAAATAATACTGGGCCGACAACGCCGCGCGAACGCTATTTCCCTCGCTTAAAACAAACAGCGCCAACCCGAAAAGAGTGATCAATAAACCGATGAGGAGGGTTCGATTATTAAAATACCCCTTTCTCAATTTGCCTATCATAAAACCGTGTACGATCAAGTTGACGATCATGATCTGTTCGCTGAACACACTGAACAGCAGCGTGGCCAAACCCGCCATGATGATCCAAACGGGCGCTTTGGTGACGGTCAGCTCGTACTTCACCACCGCCCAATAAATCAGCGCAGCAGTAACGGGCCATAGGTAATTAAGAGAACCGGTTAGCCACCATACGCTCCAGTGCATCATGTTCACGGGGATCAGCCAGAAGCACGCAAGCGCCAACGCCGACTTGTTGAAACACACCAGGCTATGGCGGCTCGCAAGCGCAGAAATCGTCAGACACAGGGTCGTGATGAACAGCGCGTTCAGCACCATCCACAGGCCTTCGTGCGGCACGATCCAGACCGTCACCAGGTCGATCAAGGCCCTTGATGACCACTGCGCATACCGCTCGATCAACCAGCTGATGAGATCTCCCTGCTGTGCAATGCCGGCGTAATACGTATCGTCGTCGCGCAGTACCGGACCGGAAGCGACTTGAACCAGCAGCGCGCTTGAAAATAGCGCCAGCAGTGCGCCTGCACGCTTAACGAATTGAACATCCATTTATTTAACCACCTGCGTCAGCCACGGGGTTGCCCCCCCATGTTGTTTATTTTTTAAACGCCCAGAGTGACGACGCCAGATAGGTCAACACCGGCACGCAGGCGGTGGCGATGATCACGGCGGCCAAATTGTTCACTCCCAGCGCAAGCCCCGCGGTCAAAATAGCGTTGTTCGCGGCAAACCCGGCGATCGCAACGAGAAAAAACCGTCCCATCGAGCCGCGGGTCTTGAACGTAACGTGTCGATGCCCAAAAAAGGAGACCAGAAAGGCCAGCGCAAATGCGATCACGTTGACCAGATAAGGCGAAGGCTCAGTCAACAGGGCAAACAGCAAGGTCGCCACCAGCATATGCGTGAGCGTGGCAAGACCGCCCATGATCAGAAACCGAAACGGCTGAAACACGTCCCGGTTGAACAACTCGATCAGTCTCTGCATGCCCGTCTCGCAAAAAGCCGGCATGGTAACCGGATTCGCAGGGTATGGCGAGTCACACCCATTTAGTGCGCCCTCCTCGCGCCCGGCTTTTTATTCTCTATAGAGTCTTTAAGCGAATGACTTGAAAACACGCGTTGGTTCGCGTTTTATGGCCTCGGAAATATTAACGAAATTTGCCATAGACCGTTTGAAATAGTCCGTTTGAAATAGACAGCCTGAAACAGATAACTCGAAACACATAGCGTGAAGCAAATGCGTCGCTTCTCGCCTGCAGGATATTTAAATGAAACGTCTTTTACTGACCGCCACCCTGTTCTCCGGTCACGCCCTGGCCGCGCAGCCCACGCTCATATCGCCCATGATTGACGGCATGCGCGGCTGCGAAAGCGCCCTGAACGACGAAAGCGTGACCAACGGTGGCGAGGCCTGGCAGGCCTGTCGCGAGCGCAATGAAAGTGCCGCCTCCCTGATCGAAGCCAGCCTTTCCGACATCGGCCCCCAGGTGAGTGAAGACGGCCGCTTCGAGCTAGGCTATACCCTCGGCATGCCCCTGCTCTCCTATGTTCACATCGACGACGACAAGAGCATTCACATCAACCGCGAGACCATTCGTCAGGACCTGCGCGTGATCAGCGACTCGAGCCGTTCGCTGGTGTTTTATCTTTTTGGCAACCACTTCGTACCCGGCGACCAGGCCCAGGCCGCGGCGGCCAGCGCCGAAGACCCGCGCAGCCTGATGACACTAGCCGACGGCAGCCTGCCCATCGATAACTACTTCTCGTCATCCATCTACCCCTGGGCGCTGGGCGATGACGAAGCGCTCTACCAGAAAGCGCGCACCCAAGCCATGAACGCCGTGCTCGACGAAGTGTGCCAGCTCCCCCAAACGGATCTGGACAAGATTCGCGCGGTGACCACGCTTGGCGAAACGCACCACTTCTTCACCGATTTCATGGGCGGCATGGGCTACGACCGGCCATTCGAGGTCACCGATTACAGCGAACACTCCCAGGCGCAGTTTCGCCAGTGGCTGGAAGAGCGCTTCGGCTCGATTGGGCGGCTCAATGCTACGCTCTCCTCGTCGTTCGAGAGCTTCGATCAGATCGACGCGCCCTCTAAAGACATCGCCACTGAGCCGCTCAATCACTACTTCGAGCACTACGATGTGCATGCCATTGGTGAGGTTCCGTTTTTCGGCTGGGCGTATGATGAAAGCGGCGAGCCGTTCGATATCTACGTGTACCTGAACGGCCAATTCGTCGGCGAAGCCGATACCGATTTGACCCGCCTGGACGTCGCCCAGGGCATTGATGGGCTAGAGGATTCCAACGTCGGCTACCGGTTCGATCTGGACTTCAGTGCGCTCCCACCGGGGTTACACAACGTGGAGCTGCGTTTCGTGACCGAACACGGCACGAGCCCGCTGCAGAGCTACTCGCTTGCCGTCATCGATCGCCAGCAAAACGCACCGCAAGAAATCAATGCCAACCCATTGGCGGCGACTACCGAAGAAGAGCCGCCGGAAACGCTGCACTTCTGGCCGGACTACCCGGCTCACCAAACCGCGGTTTACTACAACCCGCTGGCCGCACTCTGGAACGAGTTTCGCGAGCATCAGGTACAAAGCGAGATCGAAACCTACGCGGATATCATCCGCCAGAGCTGTTTCGATGACGAGCAGGTGTTCTCCCACCAGATCGCGCCAGAATTCAAGGGCTCCTGGAATCCGCAGCTCTTTGCAGCAGGCGCCTCGCTCGAGGCCAACCCGCACTACTCACAGGGAATCAATCTCTACGGCGGCATCATCTACGCGGACTACTTCTTCGACTGGCTCGAGGAAAAAGGCCACGAACGCTACGGCGTACCCGAAATGCACCCCATGACCCACATGGCCCCGGAGGAGCTTGCCCAGGCACTCGAGCACCACCACCAAAGCGGCGCGGTGTTTCTATCGCCCTACTTCGTGTCGATTCAAGGCGGGCGCTTTGAAAGCGACCCCGAGCACGACCGCTTCATGGTGAGCGAAGACAACGCGGAGTACGGCTCGGCGCAGTACTTCAAGGCGCTTCAACAGGTAATGAACGGCGCAACCCCGTAGCGCCGCCCGAGAATCGATACCGTAGAGGTAAGCGCACACGCTGCGCCTATGAAGCGCAGCGGCTTCTTTTAAATGAGGGCTTTCATCTCATGGCGTTACAAAATCGTATCGACCCTTACGGGCACCTTTGCAGTGTCAGCGCCCGCGGCGAACTGATGGGCAATCGCGGCATCCTTCACGATGAACATAAAGTCATCAAGCGCCCCTGGGCTCATAAGCAGTGGGTCACCTGTGTGACGCACGCCCCAGGTTTCGAGCGCCCGGTGTTCGAACCCGGCCGCTACTCGCAGCTCTTCTTTCTGGACGAAGCCACTGCCTTTGCCGCCGGGCATCGCCCCTGCGGCTCGTGCCGCCATGCACGCTTCAGGGAATTCAAACACGGCTGGCTTAAAGCGAACCCCCTGCCGGAAATCGAACGCCCAAACCTGGCAACGATCGACAAAATCCTTCATCAGGAACGCGCTAAACGCGGCGGCCACAAGATCACCCACGAGGCCGCGCTTGAAACGCTGCCGTTTGGCACCCTGATTGACCTTGACGGCACACCGCACCTGGTGGCCGACCATGGCTTGCTTGCCTGGCGCTTCGAAGGCTACACCGCCCCTACCGCGTCTCCCTCACGCGATACCCGCGTGGTGGTTCTAACTCCGGCGTCGATCGTCCGCCTGTTTTGTCAGGGATTTCGCCCGGAGGTACACGCCAGCGCCCACCTGTGAATAGCTTTCGAGCAGTCAACGGTCGAAATCGAAACTGATCTCTTCATCCTCACCCTCGAATAGCGCGTCCAGATTTTCCGGCGCGATCGTACGCACTGGATTGAGTCGCGCCAGTTGCGCCAGCGTGCGCACTTGCGCAAGGGAAAGATTCAGCGCGTAGGCGATAGGCAGGGCCCGGGCCTTACGCAGTGCCAAAAACGACGATTCGTCGAGTTCTGCAAGCGCCGTCTCGTCGATCATGTAAAGCCCTTCCAGCGTCATACCGAAGCAGCGCTTCAAGGAGGCTGGCCACGGCGTTATTACCCCGGCCGCCGCCAGCGCGCTTGACGCATTTTGCGTAACGCAGTGATGAGAAAACGTTTCCCTGAGCGCCTGAACGCGGCTGGTAACTGCCGCCGACATGCCACCCCGGTCATCGAAGAACGGCTCGCCCGCCCCCCGCGAGCTTTCAAATCCGCTATCGCGGTTAAACACAATGCGGTGGCTATCGCCCTGAGCATCTACCTCGAAGGGCCAGGTCACGAGCCACTCCGGGCGATAGTTACCCAGCCACTGGCCTTCGCGAACGAACAGATTGCGACCAGAGGTGAGACCGCACACGCCCACCAGCTGCCAGCGGTCGCGCTGTTGGATGAGCGCCAACGGCATGGACACCGCCGCGCGGGAGAGTTCGCCGCCATGTAGCGGCATCAGGGCGCGAGAAGCGGCGAACGTCACATCCTGCGGAGGGTGCCAGGTCTTGCCCTCGCATTCGCGAGGGCCAAGCGCTAAAGGAGTAGCCATGATGACTCCCGGTTCGGTTAAACACGCAACTCACCCAGCGATACAGCGAAGAGTAGCGCAGCAAATAAACATAACGAAGCTATCAAGCGCCGGACTCAAAGAAACGCCCCCGCCAACAGACGGGGGCGTTCATCAAGGTCTTGCGTATCAGCCCCAAAGAGCGTCATCGGCGGCGGTAATCGTCCGGCCCTCGGTCATACCGAACTGTAGGTAGTGGCCCAATACGCCGACGCCTGCCGCGACCACGTCCGGGTTCGCCTCCTTGTAGTCCGCCAGATCGAACCAGGCAGACGGAGTACGCCCTTCGCTCTCCCCGGCCAAGCGATAGTGCATGTAGGCACTGTCGAAAATGCCCTGCTCGATCGCCGCATCGACATCCGCATTGGTGGTGCGGTAGGCGCGCTCGTCGAACAACACGTTGGGGTTGCGGCCCTCCTGCTCGCCAAACAGTCGATAGTGTTCGAACCCGCTTGAAAAAAGGCCTTCGGCCACCGCGGCGGCGACGTCCGGATGGTGCGCCAGATAGAACGCCTCGTCGAACGCCATGTTGGCGGTATCGAGCTCATCAGCACTTTGGCGCGCTTCGAAGACGCCAAAGCGTTCGAAGTGCTCGCGGCCGCTGGCGTACGTTCCCTGCTCAACGGCCAGCGCCACATCGGCGTTGCGCGCCAGATAGACCGCCTCGTCGAACAGCACTAGCGCCGTGTTCGCAAGCGACGGCGCATCCACGAGCACCACCTGGTCGTCGAAGCGTAAAAGCTCGACATTAACCAGCGTATTGCGCCCTGCCCTCTCGGCCGAAACGATTAGCTGTCCATTGTCGTCGCGGGTAAGCGTGGCGGCCTCGAACGCGCTATCGAAGCGCACAGCGTCCACGCCGTTCCCCCCCACTAGGGTGTCGTCACCGCCCTTGGTATAGAGGCGATTACTGCCCGTACCGCCTTCCAGATAATTATTGGCCGCGCCGCCGATCAACAGGTCATCACCCGCCCCGCCGATCACGATGCCCTGGCCTTCACCAAGAGTGACCTGCACCGGCGCATCGTCGGCAACGATGACGCTTTCGCCCGCGCCGGCGGCTAAACGAGCGCTGCCCTTGAGGCTGACGAAATCGATATGCGCGATTTCAAAGCGCCCACCGCCGGCCAGGTTCGTGGCATCGATAACAAAGGCCTTGGCCGCGCTTGAGACGCTACTCGGTGCGCCGACCAGCTTGATTGGGGCATCGAGCTCGCTTTGCGCGCTGAACGTCAGGGTGCGCAGATCGATCAACGCTGCCTCTTCGCGAGACGACAGCCATCGTGTGGCAAGTTCGACCTGCTCGCTTTGATTGGCCGGCGCTTTCTGATTCACCGCCGCCACCAGGTCTGCCAATGCGTCGCTGCGCGTAGTAGCGCTGCGCGACCCTTCGTGAACCAGCGAGGCTTTACCCGGAAGCGTCGCGGTCACCACGTTCGCACTGCCGGAGTTCTCAACGAGACGCACGGCTCCTGACTGCCCGGCGCTATTGACGATAAGCTCGCGAAGCGACGGCTGTCCCGAGGCGGTATCGAGCGAAGGCTGGCGCGTGATCGGCTCGAGCCAGTCCGACACGGGCGGTACATTTGGCGCCGGTGCCGGGCCGGGCGCGGGTGCCGGGCCAGGCGTAGGTAACGGGCCGGGAGCAGCCGGGCCCGAGACATTAAAGCTAAACACCTGTCCGGTGATCGGCAGCGCGCCATCTTCACCGCCATCGGCCAGGCTGAACACCATGTCATGCTGGCCCGCTTTACCACCCGCGTCGAAACGCACCAGGCCGCTGTTGATATCAGCCTGGGTAAAGGAGCCACCCTCTTTCAGCGCCAGCCCGCCAAGCATCAGCGTACCGCCCTGGGGCGCGATCTTTAATGTGTAGGTCAGCTCATTTGGCGCATCGTCAGGGTCGATCGCGCCCAGCATCTTCTGGTCCAGCACCACGCTCTGGCCCGCCAGCACCGACGCGCCGCTATTGATGACGAGCTTGGGCGCATCGTTCACCGCCGTCACGCTCATGGTCTGGAACACCGGCACGCTTTGTTGCTGGCCGTCGCTGACGCTGAATTCGAACAGGCGCTTGCCAGACGCAAGGCTCGCCGAGGCGTTTTCATAGACGACCGAGCGCAGCACCGACTGCCACTGCTCGACCGTAACGCCTTTTGTGGTAGCCCCCAGCGTGAGCACACCGGTCGTGGTATCGAAAAACGCTTTGATATCACTCGCGAGCGTGGACTTGAAGCCGGTAAGCGTTAAGGTATCCCCCGGTGCAAAACCGCCTACAATGGCCACGCGGGCGCTTTCAAGCGTCGGGCTGTCGACATCGGAGAGTGTCAAAAAGGGGTCGATGGGCTGGGGCAACCCCTTTTCGATGAACGTCAGCGGCAGCCAACTCGTCTGCAGCACGGGCGGCTGGTTTACACCCGCCACATCAAACGACGTGGTAATGCCAAGCGGGGTGAAATTGTGATTACTGCCGCTATCGGTGACCGATACCAGCGTCACCTCGCGGCTACCGCCGGTCGGGGCGCTGCCGGTATGCTGATAGCGCGCGTCGGCCACCAGATGAGCAAGATCGTTTTCGCTCATGGCCATTTGGTTGAGCTCAACCCGCAGCCCGCCCAGATCGTAAAACACCTGGTAGCTGCCGGCCTGAAACGTCCCGTGCGCACCTGCGACCAGAGGAATACTCATACCGGACAGAACCAGCAATTCCTCGGTGCCATCCTTGACGCCTGAAACGAACAGCTCTAACTGAGTAAACACCTGTTCAGGGTCATTGGTTTTTGCCCAAACGTCAGAAAACAGAGCAGAAGAGTTGTACGGATCGATACTGTTGCGCGGTTTGGCGCTGAAGGTCGGCGCATTATTCGAATGTACAGCATTCACTTCTAAAGAGAGCGAATAGTGCATGTAATAATCAGCGGCGCTCTCGATGACGAGTTCATACTGGCCTGCTGAAAGGTCCACAGGCTGAGCGAAACCATAAGTTGAGGATTTGAAACCCCAACTACCGTCCAGTGATCTAAAAGAGAACGTTCCCGTCTGATCATGCATGTACGGCGAATAAAACGAAATACTTGTTATCTCGCGGTCCTGCGGCACTTCGAATATGAATTTGTCGCGCGTATCAGTAGCCGTGTGGCTATCCAAATCACCATACCAGGAGTTGAGACCAGTACTATCGAGACGCCACGCAGCGAGTGTAGGCGTACCTTGTGCATCGGTGCGCGCTGCATAGGTATCCACATCGCCATCAACATATTCTTCGTACTGAAAGGGACCGGGCCGGGTAATAATAAACTCGTTCATTTTTCTCCCTTCGCCCGATCCGTGACGGGCAAAAGCCTTATTTTGAGAACCCATTCTAGCCAAACGGCATTGCGCCTCTTGGCTTGGCAATCATACGCCCAGAAGTTTAAAAAACTAATTATTTGCTTCAAAAAAATAGTGAATAAAATAGTTCCAAAAGCCTTTATTAAACCCTGTATCCAACCATTTTTTGGATAGCACTGGCGGTCGATTATCCAGTGGCGACCCGATGAAAGGATGCCGATAAAAAACCCCGGTCATGGCCGGGGGAAGTCAAACGTAGTGCGCTCTATTAAAGAGCTGTAATCGTAAGCGCAGCAAGAGCCAACGGTATCGACCCAAAGCGCTTGAAACGTTCAAGAGCCGCTTAGCTATCGAAGTCGAACTCGAAGTCGAACTCGCCGTCGTCGCCGTTGATGACGCTGTCGAGGTTTTCCGGTACGGCCTGGCTCTTTTTCGAGTTGGCTTGGAATTCGGCGCGCTCGGTGAGCTGGTTGAGCTGGTGGGTCGAGAACATCTGCGCGTAGGCCAGCGACAGCGGCCCGCCGCGCAGCTGATGCAGCGAGATCGCGCTCAAGCGGTTGAACGCCGCTTCGTCGATGCGGTAAAAGCCTTCCACTTTGAGCGGCTCGTGGCCTTTGCGGGGGAACTCCAGCGACCAGGGCTTGATCAGCTTCTCCTTGGCCAGTGCCTGGGTGCAGGCGCGGGTTTTCTGGCGGTTGCTTTCGCTCTGCTTCAGGAACTCGACCATTTTGGGCATGGGGGCCGCTAGCTCACCCTGTTCACTAAACAGCGGCGAGGCGGAGGGGTCGTCGGTCAGGTGCTCTTCGGCAATGCACAGCACCTGCTGGCCTTCCGGGTTGGTAGCGAGCTTGAACGGGTAGCCGCGAAGCGCGGCGGGTACGTAGCCGCCCAGCCACTTGCCGCCCTGGGTCACGTACAGATTGCCCTGACCCAGCCCGAGCAGCGCCACCGGCTGGTACTCGCCGTCGCGCTGTACAAACCCCAGCGTATAGTGCGGCAGCAGCTTGCCCAGCTCAGCCAGTAGAATCGGCACGACCTGCTCGTCGCGGGTAAAGCTCAACCCCTGGCGCGGCCAGTAGTAGGCCTTGGCGTGGTCGGTGGTCGAAACGGGGATCCAGCGTGTCATAAAATCTTCTCCGTGGGGTGACCGGGGTAGGACAACGCCGGCATGGTAAAAGTGCGGCGATTCCATAAAAATCATTTACTTAAAACCGAACCCCCACTTTGAGGCATACGAAAAAGGGAGCCCGAAGGCTCCCTTTCGCTTGACGCGTACCGAGTGTTCGGTACTAGCGGTTCGGCGCTACGTTATACGTAGACGTCGAAGTTAGCTGCAGTCAGGGCTTGAACGCCTGCCAGATCTACGCCTTCAACGTCAGCTACCAGGTTAGTGGTACCGTCGCCGTCGGTGTAGTAAAGCTGACCGTTGCCTGCTTCTTCATTGTAAGCCATGAAGAAGAACTCAGCGTTCACACCTTCACCAGTACCAGAAGCGTTGGTAGAAGCGTTAGATGCAGTTTCAATCGCATCCTGGTCTTCAAAGGCTTCGGTGAAGACAACTACCTGACCATTTGCTGCGGCTGCATCCAGGTTTGCAAAAGATGCAAACTTGCTGAAATCAGCTGCGTTCAGGTCAGAAGCACCGTTGATGCCCGAGTTGGTAGAGTTGGCAAACGCCAAACCGTTACCATCTGCATCTTGCAGCAGAGAAATCACGTCTTCACCAGCGGTGAAATCAGTGATGGTGCTGTTTTCGTTCAGCGTGCTGAAATGGAATTCATCACGACCTTCGCCACCGGTCATGGTCAGGTTGCTACCGCCACCGCCGAGGATGTCGTTACCTGCGCCACCGATCAGCGTAGCGTTGTCAAAGTTGGAAGCGAGCAGGTCGTTACCCGCGCCACCAGTAACGGTGATTTCGCTATCGTCTTCGCTGCCTTCACCGGCGATACCAAAGGTAGCAGTGATGTTACCAGTGGCTGCAGACGCATCGAAAGTCTCGAGATTGTCCAGATCTTCGCCGAATGCAACGTTCAGATTACCTGAACCAGTGATGGTAACGGTTTCGACGTTGTCGTTGCCGTCATCATTGTCAGTGCCGTCATTGTCAGTCAGTGTGATGGTGTTGCTGTTGCCAGTAACGTTAACAACAACGTTTTCAATGTTGTTGCTATCACCCAGGTTAAAGTTAACGGCTGAGTTGTTAACTGCCAGGTTAGCGGTGTCGTTGGAGTCGTCATCGCTGTAGCTGACGTTGATAGTGTTGAGCGAGTCACCTTCGTCTTCGCCGGAAGCTACAACACCCTGAAGGTTGTTAGCAGCAAAAACGGTGCTGGCAGAAGCATTTTCGTAAGTGAAAGCTGTAGCTACGGTTACGGCTTCAGTACCAATCGAGTTGATGCGCTGAGCACCGCTTACGTCGTTCAGGTCCAGAGTCGTCGCATGACGGTTGTTGATAACCTCAACGCTGCGAATGATCGGAGCTGCGGTGCTATCTTCGGTAGTAGCAATCGCGCCATCACTAATGTTCAGCGTGTCGCGACCTGCACCACCATCAATGATGTCGCTGCTGTCGAGTGAGCCTTCAGCAAGAGCACGGAAAGTGTCGTTACCAGCAGTACCTACCAGGTTATCAACACCGCCGCTGCCGTCAACTGCAGCAGTTAGAGTGAACGTCTGACCTTGCTGGCCAGCGTCGAATCCGCCGTCGTCGATGATTTGCTTGGCAGTTTCAACAGTTGCGTCGTCAGAAGTCACGTTGGCAACGACAGATTTCAGATCTTCCAAGCTGTCGGAAGAACGTTGCTTCTCAACGCTGAAGTAGGTAGCCACTTCTACGCGGTTAGCCAGCTGCTCTTGAACGTCAGCGAAGGCTTCGTCAGCGTTGTCACCCAGCAGGTACTCGATCGCTTCGACGAGGATTTCAGCTTCGCTGAAGCCCTGCTCGGCGCGAGCGGCGAAATGCGCTTGGGCGATTTCGTAGCCGTCGGAGTCCTGGTCGATACCCAGGTTAGCCAGCGCTTTATCGATGCGGCCTTCCAGAGTGACGATGCCGGCGTACTGGCTTTGGTACGCGCCAGTGTTGATCAGGGCGTCGGCCAGAGCAACGTAAGAGCCGTTGTTGAACTCGAAGTTAGCGGCGAAATCGGACAGATTACGCGCGCCCGGGGCAGCGCTGAACATACCAACGGTCAGAGCGATGATGTTCTGCTGCTGTTGTGCATTGATAGCCATTTAGGTACCACTCCTTGCTTTTTCGTGACAACGTTGTCGGTTGAGCTTTAGAACCAGGCTTGAAAGTACACCAAGCATGATGGAACAGTTCGCCCATATCGTCAATTGGGCCTTGAGCGTCTCCCATTTTTCCTATATGGGTCGACTGATGGCGCACCAGGTTAACCTCTTGGAGCACCGCCACCTGTCCCTGCTCGCTCAGGACGCAATATGCCTTCGTTCCCCCATCGATGCAACCTCCTTGAGTGTTCCCTTTTTCATCGAACGTTTTATTAGGGCACTCCCCCGCGCGCTCACACCCTTGAAAATCAATCATTTGAACTCGAATTTTCGCTCGAAGCCGCTATTAACGGGGTTTCTCATACCTTATTGTATGATTAATAATTCTTACTCATACCCAGTGCCAAATACTTTATAACCAGTCATTTACTACTTATTACTTCGCCACGCGCCGGGCCTGGCCTTTTACTCAGCCCACCTTATGCAGCCCCTCTTATGTAGCAAAGCGGCTTGGCCTTTCAAGGGTGCTTTTTTGTGTGTGCCCCGCCCTCTCAAGCGCGTTGAGCCAAGCCTTTTGAAACCCGCAGCCGGCTTTTAGATGTTGGTGCCTTAAAGCCTTGTCACGGCATCGCGCTGGCAAGTTCACGTGATCACCCCTTGCGGTATGCCTTGCGCAACGCTGCCCCAGGTTATAGAACAACGTTCTTTAACATCTTGTTCTCAATTGATTTCTTAATAAAAACCATTTATTTACGTCAGATCGCGGGGGTGGCGTTTGGTTGGCACCACCGGGTCGTAAGGGTAAGATAGCGGCCTTTGTCTTGACCCTGGAGCCCGCCTTGGCTGCTTTGAACCTTCATCGCCATCTTCATCTTTTATGGCAGTTTACCCGACGGGACATTACCGGCCGCTACCGGGGCTCGCTTTTGGGCCTTGGCTGGACGCTGCTCTCGCCGCTTTTAATGCTGGGCGCATTTACCCTGGTGTTTTACGGGTTCTTCGATCTGAAATGGCCGGTCGAGGCCACCGGCACCCCGCAGATGGATTTCGCGCTGCAGGTGTTCGTCGGGCTTTTGTCGTTTAACTGGTTTGCCGAGGTGGTCAATCGCGGCCCCGTGCTGGTGACCGGCCAACCGAACCTGGTGACCAAGGTGGTGTTTCCGCTGCCGCTTTTAGCGGTGTCGTCGGTATTGGCGGCCAGCTTTCAAGCGCTGGTGAGCCTGGTGCTTTTAATGCTGATCACCGCCCTTCTGGTGGGGGTTAAGATCACCTGGCTTTCGCTTCCGCTGGTGATCCTGCCGTTTGCGGGCGTGCTGGTGGGCATTTCGCTGTGGCTTTCGGCGCTGGGGGTTTACCTTCGCGATATCGGCCCGCTAATGGCGCTGTGCACCTCGGTTTTGATGTTTCTCTCGCCGGTGTTTTACCCGCTTTCCAACGTGCCGGAACAGTGGCAGAGCGTGTATCTCTTGAACCCGCTGGCGCTGTTAATCACCCAGCTTCGCGATGTGATTTTCATGGGCGCCTGGCCAAGCCCGGTCGTTGTAGGCGGGCTTATCGTGGTGGCGCTGGTACTGCTGGTAAGCGGGCGCTGGGCGTTCAACAAACTGCGTGGAGGGTTCGCCGATGTGCTCTGATACGACAAAGCGCCCCGCGCACGACGACACCGCCATTGCGCTCAACGGGGTCAGCAAGACGTTCTACCGCTACGAGCGCCCGCTCGACAGGCTGTTATTGCAGTTCAAATCCTTAAGCAAGCGCGCCCGCTTCGATACCATCAGCGGCCTGAAACCGATGGATTTGACCGTCAAGCGCGGTGAGGTCGTGGGCCTGGTGGGCCGCAACGGCGCGGGTAAATCCACCCTCCTGCAGCTGGTGTGCAATACGCTGTCGCCGTCGACCGGCGAGGTGGTGGTCAACGGCAAGATCGCCGCGCTTCTGGAGCTGGGCTCGGGCTTCAACCCGGAGTTCACCGGGCGTGAGAACGTGTACATGTCGGCGGCCATTGCCGGGCTTAGCCGCGCTCAGGTAAATGAGAAGTTCGAGGAGATTCACGCGTTTTCCGGCATTGGCGATTTCATCGACCAGCCGGTGAAAACCTACTCCAGCGGCATGTACGTGCGCTTGGCCTTTGCGGTCGCTACGAGCGTGGAGCCGGATATTCTGGTGGTCGACGAGGCGCTGTCGGTCGGCGACGGCGCCTTTGCGCGCAAGTCGTTCGATCGCATCATGGCGCTTCGCGAGCGCGGCGCGACGATTCTGTTCTGCTCGCACTCGCTCTACCAGGTCGAGAACCTGTGCGACCGGGCGCTGTGGATCGAGGGCGGCGAAGTGCTGGCCGACGATAGCCCGTCGATCGTGATTCCGCGCTACGAGCAGTTTTTGATGGGCGACACCGACCAGAGCCGCGGCGTGCGCGAAAGTGCCGCCGAGGAGCAGCGCCGCGCCGCCCCCCAGGGCAGCGCCCGGCTACTCAGCACGCAGGTGCGGATCGATGGCAAAACGCCGGACGCTCGCTACCCGGCGGTCAGCGGTGAAAGCACGCTCGACATCGAGATCGCCTTCGCCAGCGACCCCGCCCTTGCCTGCCCGGGCGTGGCGGTTACGCTTTCGACCCCGGCGGGGCAGATCGTCACCAGCTCCGGCAGCTGGGAAGAAGGCGTTACGCCCGAGCGCAACGAACACGGTGAGGGGCGTATCGCCATTCGTTTCGAGGCGCTTGCGCTGCTCAAGGGTGAGTACCACGTGGGGGCGTACCTTTTCTGCGAGCGCGGCCTGCACAGCTACGAGTGGGTCGACCCGGTCAGCAGCTTTCACGTGACCCAGTCAAGCGTTGCCCGCGGCGTGGTGCGCCTGCCGCACCAATGGCAGGCCGGAAGCTCTGGCAAACACCAGGAGGCGGGCTGAGCCATGTGGCAAACACGCTGGGCCACCCCGGCCGACGAGCCGGCGCTTTTAGCGCTGTTCGAGCGCGCCTTTGGCCATTCGATGGACGCCGCCACCTGGCGGTGGAAGTACCGGCTGGCGGAGTCGCCGGGCGTGGTCTGCCTGGATGATGATGCGATCATCGCCTTCAACGGCGGCATGCCGCGCCGGGGCGTGGTGAAAGGTGAGCCGTGTTCGCTGGTGCAGATGGGCGATGTGATGGTCGACCCGGCCTATCGCGGCATTCTGACCCGCAAGGGGCCGTTCTATCAGGTGGTTCACGACTTTTTCAAAGAGCAGGTGGGTCAGGATTTGGCTCACCGCTTCGCTTTCGGCTTTCCCCACGCCCGCCACGCGCGCCTGGGCCAGGCCCTGAAGCTTTACTGCTCAACTGACCGTATTCTCGAGGCCGAGTGGGCCGCCCTGCCCACCCGCCACTGGCGTGCCACGGCGTGTGAGGTAAGCGCGGAGCACGCCGCCACGGTGGATGCGCTATGGGCGCGCATGGCTCAGGGGCTTGGCGACAAGGCAGTAGGCGTTCGCGACTGGGCGTGGCTTTCCCACCGCTATATCGAGGCACCGGCGCGCGGCTATCAGGTCTGGCTGGTCAGGGAGCGCCTGACCGGCCGGGCGCTGGGGGTGTGCGTGCTGCGCGCCCACGACAGCGACACCGTTGAGCTTCTGGACGTCGTCGCCGGGCAGGCGCAGCTCACCGAGACCGTTCGCTGCGCGCAGCATTTGACCGCGCGCATGGGTGCCAAACGGCTGATCGGCTGGCTGACCCCCGCCGTGGCCGAACGCCTGAACAAAACGCGCCCCGCCTTGCAGGAAACGGACGTGGTGGTGCCGGGAAGCCAGGTCAACGGCCTGGCGCTTGGCATGGACGTGGAAAAACGCTGGTGGCTAACGGGCGGCGATACGGATTTTCGCTGATAGCGGCGGCGTTATGACAAGCGCGTATCGACAACGAACAGCAAGCGCCCGGATATACCCGCAATCGATAAAGGGATGAAGCGATGAGAGAAGCGTGGTACGTGCCCTACCAGGCACAGCCTTTGGAAGGCGAGCGCGTGCTGGTGCTGGCCCCCCACCCGGACGACGAGGTGTTCGGCTGCGGCGGCGCGCTGGCCCAGCTGGCCGCCCAGGGCGCGACGATTCAGGTGATCATCGCCACCCAGGGGGCGGGGGCCGAACGGCGCCTGGCGGAATCGACCGAGGCCGCCGCGCTTCTTGGCTACCCCGCCCCAATCAACTGGGATTTCGCCGACCGCGGCCTTGAACAGGCCATCGAGGCGCTGACCGAGCGGCTTTTGAACACGCTTTTGGATTTCGAGCCGGATCTGTTGCTCGCGCCTGCCAATACCGAGATGCACCCGGACCACCGCGCCGCCTGCGATGCGGCGCTGAAAGCCGGGGCGCGGTATGCCAGCACGCAAGACACACCCTTATCGATTGCGCTTTACGAGATCGGCGTACCCTTGCCCGCCAACCAATTGGTGGATATTTCCGCGGTGTTTGAACGCAAGGCGCGCGCGATGCAGTGTTTTGACTCGCAGCTTAGCGAGCAGCGCTACGCGGATCAGATCGGCGGGCTCAACCACTACCGCAGCTATACGCTGGGGCTTGGCGTCACCCAGGCCGAGGCGTTTCACGTCATCAAGGCCACGCGGGACGGGGTGAATCTGACGCTTCCCTCGGTGCAGGATCAGGCGCTGTGGCGCTGCGAGGCTGCACTTGAACAAATGCGTGAGAAACACGCCCAGGCGCAATCAGCGCTAAATCAAAAGCTCGATGCGCTTTCGGCTCGCCAACAAGAGACTCAAACGGCGCTTGCACAGAGCGAAGAGCGCCGCCGTCACGCCGAGCAGATGCTTGAAACCATTTACGCCACCCGCGGCTGGCGCTGGCTTTCGCGACTAAAATCACTATTAGGGCGCGGCTAAAGCGCGTTTTTCATTCAGGAAGTTTATGTCAACGTCTAACACTACTCTCCCGCGCGTTAGCGTACTGATTCGCAGCATGGACCGTGACCATCTGCACGCGGCGCTCGATGCCCTGAACGCTCAGCGCTACCCGCACCTCGACGTGCTGGTCATCAATGCCAAGGGGGAGCCGCACCGCGCCCTGCCCGAACTCGACGTAGCGTGCCGGCTGGTCGAAAGCGATAAGCCCCTGCCGCGCGCCCAGGCGGCTAACGCGGCGCTGGACGCGGTCGAGACGCCGCTTGCGATATTCCTGGATGACGACGATCTGATCGACCCGCTGCATATTGCTCGGCTGGTCGACGCGCTGAACGCGCATCCCGAGGCGCCCGCCGCCTACGCTGGCGTGCGGTTGGAAAAGACCAACGGCGAGGCAGTGTCCATCATGGACGCGCCCTGGGTGGCCGGCGAGCTACTGGTTCACAACACGCTACCGATCCACGCGGTGCTGTTTCGTACCGACGTCGTCCAACAGAACGCTTGCCGCTTCGATACCGCGTTCGAGCAGCTCGAGGATTGGGATTTCTGGCTCACGCTGGCTCAACATGGCGCCTTTATCCACGTACCGGGGCCGAGCGCGACCTACCGGCTCGGGCTTGGCGATTCCGGGCTTTCGCAGCAACGAGATATCGACGCCTTTCAGGCGGCGCGCAGCGCGGTATGGCAAAAGTGGCTGCCTAACGTCGACGAGACGCTACTACAAAATGGGCTGGCCGCACTGGTCGACCGGCTGGAGCAGCTGGAGTGGGACACCCGTCAGCTGCACGCAAGCGAGGCGGCGCTTCATCAGCGCGACCACGAGCGCGAGGGCAAGCTTTTGGAGCTTCGTGAGCATTACGAGAAGCTTCAGAGCCTTCACAGCGAGCTTCACCAGGCTCACGGCGGGGTTTGGGAAAAGCTCGACACGCTGGCCCAAACACATGAACGCGAGCAGCATCAGCTTCGCCAGCAACTCCAAACGCTGGAAAATGCGAACGCCGACGCCCAGCACCGCGCTTATCTGTTGGGCGAGGAACTTCACGCGCTGCGCCACTCGCGCTCGATGCGCCTGACCGCGCCGCTTCGCTGGCTGACCGAACAACTCAGAGCGCTAAAAAACGGCTCGTTCAAGGAGCGTTTCGCCTCACCGGACGACGACCTGCCGATCGCCCTTGCCAAACAGAAAAAGCCCGTGGGCGAGGTGGATGTCATCGTGCCGGTCTACAAGGGCCTGGATGAAACCCGCGACTGCCTGGAGAGCGTGTGGGCCTCTACCTCGCAGCACGCCTACCGGCTGGTGGTGATCAACGACGCAAGTCCGGAGCCGGCGCTAACCGAGTGGCTTCGCGAGGCGGCGAAGACCCGCCCGATGCTGCTGCTGGAAAACGAGGAGAACCTGGGGTTCGTGGGCACGGTGAACCGCGGCATGGCCCACTCGCAAAGCGCGGACGTGGTACTGCTCAATAGCGACGCCGAGGTGGTCAACGATTGGCTGGACCGTTTAGTGGCCGCCGCCTACCGCCCCACCACGCGTCCGGTGGCGAGCGTGACACCGTTTTCCAACAACGCAACCATCTGCAGCTACCCGCGCTTTTGCGAGGACAACCACCTGCCGGAAGGCTTCACGCTTTCCGAGCTCGACCGGCTGGTGGAAGAAACCAACCGGGGCCAGGCGGTAGAGATTCCCACCGGTATTGGCTTTTGCATGTACATTCGCCGCGAAGCGCTCGATGACGTCGGCCTTTTCGATGTCGAGAACTTCGGCAAGGGCTACGGCGAAGAGAACGACTTCTGCATGCGCACGCTAAAAGCCGGCTGGTGCCACCTGCACGCCCTCGACGTATTCGCCTGGCACAAGGGCAGCGTGAGCTTTGGCGAAAGCCAACCGGAGCGCGTGACCAAGGCGCTGCAGGTGCTGCACGAGCTGCACCCGGACTACGAATCTCGCGTACACACGTTCATCGGGGTGGACCCGGCCCGCCAGGCGCGGCTGAACATCGACGTGGCTCGGCTTCGAAAAAGCGCCAAACCGCGCGTTTTGATGGTCAATCATCAGCGTGGCGGCGGCACCGAGCGCCACTGCCAGGAGCTGGCGGCCACGCTGAAAGGCGAAGTGGAGTGGTTGATGCTGCGGCCAAGCCCGGTGGGTGGGGCGCGGCTGACCATGCTCGATGAGGCCGAATCCATGGCGCTGGATTACGTGCTGCCGGACGCCTTTGACGAACTGGTCGACATGCTCAAGGCGCTGGGCGTGACTCACGTGCATTTTCATCACGTGCTGGGCTTCGATAAGCGCATTCTCGACCTCGCCGGCGCCCTGGGCGCCACCCAGGACGTGACGCTTCACGACTACTACGCCGTGTGCCCGCAAATTTCATTGACGCCGATCGATCATCGCTACTGCGGTGAGAAAGGCGTCGAGCAGTGCCGACAGTGCCTTTCCGAGCAGCCGGCGCCGGACGGCAGCACCATTACCCAGTGGCGCGAGCGCCACGCGGCCTGGCTGCTCAAAAGCGACCGGGTAATTTCGCCAAGCCAGGACGCCGCCGAGCGCTTCAAGGGCTACATTCCCGAACTCGAGGTTCAGGTAGCGGTTCACCCGGACCAGGAAGGCGTTCGCTACCCGGCGCCTGCCTGGCAGGCGCCCGTGGAGGGCGAGCCGCTTCGCGTGGCGGTGATCGGCGCGCTTTCGATCATCAAGGGCGCGGACGTGCTCGAAAGCGTGGCCGCGCTTGCCAGCAAAAAAGGGCTGAACATCGAGTTCAAGCTGTTTGGATTCGCCTACCGCTCGCTCAAGCCGCTACCCAACCTGAGCGTCACCGGTGCCTACCGCGACGACGAGCTGGCCGCCCTTGTCAGCGCGTGGCAGCCTCATGTTGCCTGGTTCCCGCCGATCTGGCCGGAAACCTACAGCTATACGCTGAGCACCTGTTTACAGCTGGGCCTGCCGGTGGTGGCAAGCAACCTGGGCGCCCTGCCGGAACGCCTTCAGGCGCGGCCCTGTTCCTGGCTGCTGGCTTGGGACAGCACCGCCGAACAGTGGTGTGAATGGTTCGAAGGGCTGCCTGCACGGGCGGCCAACACTATCGAAACCGCGGCCCTTGGCGATTGGGACAACGGTCAGGCGGATTTCTACGCCAACCACTACGTGACGCCCATTGCCCCGGCGCGGCCCGAGGCCGAGCTTGCCCTACTGCCCTCGCACTGGCAGGTACACGCGGCACAAAAAGACACCACCACCATGCGCGTGCGCAAGGCGATGGTGTCGACACTTTACTGGCTGCGCGCAAGGCCGCTGCTGCGCGGGCTGTCGCGGCACGTGCCGGCGGGCTGGCAGCGCAAGGTGAAAAGCCGCTTGCTGCGGGAGTCGTAGCGGGCATGGTGCTGCAGACGCTACGTTTTGGAGTGTGCGTGCCGACGCTCAACGCGGGGCCAAGCTGGCTTGAATGGCTGAATCGGGCCGAGCCGGCGCTGGCCGGGGCGCACCGCCGGCTGGTAATCGATTCAAGCTCCAGTGACGCCACCGCTTGCCTGGCTGCCGAGCGCGGCTGGGAAGTGGAGACCATCGCGCGGGATAGCTTCGATCACGGCGGCACCCGCCAGCGTGCGCTCGAGCTACTGGCCGACTGCGACGTGGTGGTGTTTCTGACCCAGGACGCGCTGGTGGCCGATGAAAACGCGCTGACAGCGCTGAATGAGGCTTTCAAGGCGCCCCACGTGGGCGCGGTTTTTGGTCGCCAGCTGCCGCACGACGACGCCACGCCCATCGCCGCCCACGCAAGGCTTTTTAACTACCCGGAAGAATCGAGAGTGGTGAGCGAAGCCGACATTCCAACGCTTGGCCTCAAAACGGCGTTTTTATCCAACTCGTTTGCCGCTTACCGGCGCGAGGCGCTTTTGGCGGCGGGCGGGTTTCCCACCGGCACCATCCTGAGCGAGGACATGATTGCCGGTGCGCGGCTTTTACAAAACGGCTGGCAGCTCGCCTACTGCGCCAAGGCGTGCGTTCACCATTCGCACAACTACTCGCTGGGCCAGGAGTTCAAGCGCTACTTCGATATCGGCGTTCTGCACCACCGCGAGGGCTGGCTGTTGGCGTGGCTGGGCAAGGCGGAAGGCGAAGGCGGGCGTTTCGTGCGCTCGGAAATCCGCTATTTACTGCGTCACGCTCCCTGGCGCCTGCCCGAGGCCGGGCTCAGAACCTGCCTCAAGTACCTGGGATACCGGCTGGGCAAGGCGGAAAACCGCCTTCCCGTGAGCCTGAAGCGCCGCCTTTCCATGCACCGCCGGTTTTGGGGCTAGGTTTGGGGCCAATGCGCTACCCTGGCGTTCACTGCTTGCCTCGGGCATCGTTTATCATCTGACTTTCCAGCATCGCCGTCAGGGTTTGCTCGATCGGGGTTCGCTCGAGTCCCGGTACCCAGGCGTTCAAACGCTGGGTACACGCCTTGAGCTTGGGAATCTCGTTGGCGCGCACGAACGCCGGATTGACGCGAATCTCGATGGCGTGACCTGCCAGCCGCTCGAGCGTTTGAATCAGCGCTTTCAGCGATACCGCTTGGCCGCTGCCCACGTTGACCACGCTGGCGCTCCTGGCGTCTTGCGGCCAGTGCGCCAAAAGCCGCGCGTAAATCGCCACGACGTCGCGCACATCCGAGAAGTCGCGGCTGACGTGAGTGTTGCCAAGCTCGATGATCGCCTCGCGGCGCTGAAAGTGAGCGACGATTTTCGGGACCAGAAAGTGCCCCGCCTGGCCGGGGCCGGTGTAGTTGAACGGCCGCGCGATCAACAAGGGGAGCTTTTGGGCGTAGGTAAGCGCAACGTGCTCCATGGCGAGCTTGGAGTGGGCGTAGTGGTTGACCGGCAAGGGGGCCACGTTTTCATCGATAACCGCCTGGCCGTTGGCACCGTAGACGTTGGCGCTGCTGGCGAGCAGCACCCTGGGCGGCGCGGCCAGCCCGCTCAGCGCGGCCAGCAGGTTCTCGGTGCCCAGCACGTTGACGCGATAGAAATCGAGCGGTGTCGGGTGGCCCACAAACGACAGCGCCGCCAAGTGAAACACCTGGTCCGGTGCGCTTTGCTGCACGAGACGGGAAAGGTTCGCGGCATCGCTTAGATCAATGTGATGCGTTTCATCGGCGCCGCAGGGCGTACTTGCCAGGGCCACCACACGGTGGCCCTGGCGCTTCAAATGGGCGACGAGGTAGCGGCCAGTAAAGCCGCTGGCGCCGGTGACCAGGCTCGTGGTCATGGTGGCTCCCTTACCAAAAGGTGATGGGCGACTCAGACGCTGACGCCTTGTTGCACGCGCAGCAGATCCGCCTCGACCATCCTTTTGCACAGCGTCTCCAGCGGGACCACGGGCTTCCAGCCAAGCTCGCGGTGGGCCTTGGCCGGGTCGCCGATCAGAAGCTCGACCTCAGCGGGACGATAAAACTCGGGGTTGATCACCACCCGCGTTTCGCCCGTCGCCGCGTCCTGGGCGATCTCGTTTTCGCCCTCGCCTTCCCAGCGAAGCTCGATGTTCGCTGCCTTGAAGGCGAGCGTCACGAAATCGCGCACGGTTTCGGTGCGGTGGGTGGCCAGCACGAACGTGTCCGGCTCATCGGCCTGCAGCATACGCCACATGCCCTCGACGTACTCGCGGGCAAAGCCCCAGTCGCGCTTGGCGTCCAGGTTGCCCAGCGCCAAGTGGGGTTGCAGGCCAAGCTTGATACGCGCCACACCGTCGGTGATCTTGCGCGTGACGAACTCGCGCCCTCGCAGCGGCGATTCATGGTTGAACAGAATGCCGCAGGCGGCAAACAGGCCATAGGATTCGCGGTAGTTGATCGTCATCCAGTGGGCATAGAGCTTGGCCACGCCGTAGGGGCTTCGGGGGTAGAACGGCGTCGATTCGGTTTGCGGCACCTCCTGCACCTTACCAAACATCTCGGAGGTGGAGGCCTGGTAAAAGCGAATGGCGGGGTCGACGATGCGAATGGCCTCCAGCAGATTGACCACGCCAAGCCCGGTGATTTCGGCGGTGGTGATGGGCTGGTCGAACGACACCCCGACGAAGCTCTGGGCCGCGAGGTTGTAGACTTCCTGCGGCCGGCAGCGCTGCAGCAGGCGAATGCTGGCGGACAGGTCGGTCAGGTCGAACTCGACCAGGTGCAGGTTGGGATGCCCCTGGAGTCCGAGTTCTTCGATACGCCAGAAATTCACCGAGCTGGTGCGCCGAAACGTGCCGTACACTGTGTAGCCCTTCTCCAGCAAAAGCTCGGCCAGATAAGCGCCGTCCTGCCCCGTTATCCCCGTGACGATCGCGGTCAACGCGCCGCTCTTTTTATGCTCGCCCATCATTTTATGCTCGCCTCACTCAAACCGTTGCGCCCGCTGCTGGCGCTTAAAGGTAACAGAGTGTAATCACCGCGTGTTACAGTTTTTGGTCAACGAGCGCGGCGTTCATCAGCGCTTGATAACGCCGGGCAAGCGTGGCCCAACGGCGCTGTTCGAGCCAGTCGGTGCGCGCCTGGCGGTAAACCGCCCGCTCCTGCTCGTTTGCGCTGAGCACGTGAACAACCGCCGAGGCGATCGCCTCGGGCTCGAAGCCGTCAGATTGCCACACCACGCCCGCCACTTCGTCGAAAATGGGCGCTGGGGTGGTCAAAATCACCGGGCACGCCGCCACGGCGGTGCGCACCGCAGCGCTGCTCGACTCCTGGGTGTACTGGTACGGCAGCACCACAAGGCTACATTCGGCCAAGCGGCGCTGCACCTCGTCCAGAGGCATGAAATCGGTGTACCACTCGAGGTAGCGCTCGACACCGAGCCTTTTGGCGGTGCGCTGGCAGCGCGCAAGCTCTTCCTGGGAGGCGGGCTCGTTGCGTACTGAGGTTACCAGGCGTAGCCTGGCGCCTTCGGGCAGCGCCTGGCGTTTTATCAGCGCGGCGAAGGCCTCGATCAACGTGTTGACGCCCTTATGAGGCAGCAAAAAGCCGAAACAGCCGATGATCGGCGCGCCGTTGGAGGGGGTGGCTTCAACGGTGGCCTCACAACTCTGGGCCACGCCCTGAGGCATGCGGGTCACGTTGTCGGTCAGGCCGATGCGCTTCAAGTGATTAAGATCGTCCAGGGTGTGGACGAACACGCGGTCGAACTCGGCCAGCGTGGCAGCCGCCGCGCGGCGGCGGGCGGTGTCGAAATCGATCAACGGGCGCGTGGTGTGAAGGGTGATGTAAACCCGTTTGCCCTGCTCGCGACAGCGCACCACTTCCCCCGCCAGGGCGGTGTCGAGCTCGAAAAAGGCAAAGTGGTGCTGCAGCCAGACGACGTTGCCCGAGGCCCCAGAAAGCGCGGGACTTGCGCCCTTTTGCCAGCTCTTTTCGACAACGCGAACGGGATAAGCGGTGCCATCCAGCGGCGCGGTCGGGGCGTGCACGGTGAGCGCGATGGCGTCGTCGTGCGAAAGCGCCTCGAGCAGGTGGTCGCTGTACTGAGCGATGCCGCAGGCTTCGCGCCAGGTGGAAAACAGGCTGACGGAAAGCGCAGGGGCTGCGGTGTTCGTCAGCGCCTTGAGCCGGGCCAGCGCTGCCAAAATCGACGCCACCGCGCCGGGGGCGAAAAAGCGCGCGCGAATGGCCTCGTTCAGCGCCACTGGGGCCGCGTAGGCATGTTCACCGCCCAAACGAAGTGCCTGCACCTGGCGCGTGATTTCGGCCACGGTGCTGTCGGCGCCGGGTTCGACCCACAGTGCCTGGTCGTTTTGAAAGTGCGACTGGGCGTGATCGAAGCAGTAGTCGATGAAGCCGGTAGTGTCGGCGCTCAGGAAGTCGGTGTGCGCGCCAAAGCCGGTGACGACCAGCCCGCGGGAGAACTCGCCGGCCTCGATCGCGGGCATGTTAAGGCCCTCGCCGCGGGTGGGCAGCACCACGATATCGGCCTTTTGATACAGCGCGGCCATCTGCTCGGCGCTGTAGTCTTCCATGATGAGCGTGAGCCGCGGGCGATGGGCGCTGCTCACATGCGTTTCGATCAGCGCCTCAACCTGGTTGTGCGGGTTGGGAAAGCTCTTGAGCGTGAGGGTAAGCGCCGAGTCTTCGCCCGCCAGACGCTCGAAGGCCTGCAGCAATACGTCTACACCCTTGCGCGGAAAGGCCGAGGAGACGTGCAGCAGGTGTACCGGGCGCCCCTGGCTTGCCCGCTCCAGATCCAGCGCCTCGCTCTCGGCGGCCAACGGGTTTTCCACCAGCGGCAGAGTAACGACGTGAATGGGCAACCTACAGCCGCTATCCATCAGCACTTTCTTGACGAACCAGGCGGTTACGATCACGCCGTGATAGTGGCGGTTGAGCGTGTCGATCATGTCCGCCGGCACTGCGGACTCCTCCCAGAAAAACAGCGCCACGGCCGTTCCAAAGGCAGGGTCGGGTGTTATGAGCGGGTAGCGGTGATAAAGCGCTATGCGCTCATTGGGGGCTAACGCCTGCCAGGGGTTGGGGTCGAGCAGGCCGTTGAGCCGGGCGACTTCCGCCTCGCCACCAGGCGTTGAGTTGACGCGCTTTTCCGGCGAGGCCTCGTGGGGGGCAAGCCACAGCGCCGGGGGGTTGTCGCTCTGGGCGAGCCGTGTGAGCAGGTGGCGGTTGACCGCGGCCAGGCTGTAGCTTCCGTTGACGTGCCCTTCCAGGCGCAGGCCGCGAAGGGCCGATACGCTGGCGGTGGTATCGCGCAGTGTCAGCGCCTCAACGCGCACCCGAGCGCGCACGGGCGTGTCCAGATCGACGAAATCCTCCGGGCGAAACTGCCCCTTACGACTAAAAAGCTCGCTGCTCCCGGCCATCTGCTTAAGCACGCGCATTTTCAACGCCGGAAAGCGGTTGAGAACGGCCAGCGCCGGCCGCTTGAGCCAGGGCACTTGCGCGGTTTTGCGTATCAGTCGGCCCTGAGCGCCAGCGAGTTGACGCCGGGTGTGCATGACGCCGCGCAGCGGCTTTGTCAGCCGCCAGGAGCGGCTTCGATAAACGCCCTCCAGCTCCTCACCGAGCTGTTCGACCCGCGCCTGGTAACGCTGGCGCCTGTCGGTTTCATCCGCCAGCGCCTCGGCCTGAGCCTCGATTTTGGCCGCTAGCGTGTCGAGACTGCCCTGCTGCGTTTGGGCTTGGGTTTCCAAGTACTCGAACCAGGGCGCGCTTTCGTCATCGGTGTGTTTATGGGCGATCAGCGCGTAGTCCGGGTAGGCGGAAACGACCCAGTCCAGATAGTCGCGCACCGGGGCGCTATCCTTTGGCGGCGTGGGGCCGTTGAGTCGCCAAATGCGGGCATTGGCAAAGCCCGTATCGGTGGCGAGAAAGTGCAGAAGCGGCGGTGGCAGTGGGCGCTGGTGGGTCGGGTCGAGATGAAAGCTCCAAAGCCCCACGGTGAGGTTTTCCGGGTTGGGCGTTTCCAGTATCAACACGCCACCGGGCAGTAGCACCCGGTGCGCCTGCTGCACCAGCGCCACCAGATCGTCGAACGGCAGATGCTCGGCGATGTGAAAGCCGGTTACCGCCGAGAGGCTGTCGTCCTCCAGGGCCTGAAGCCCGGTCAGGGCGTCACGTGTATCGACTCTCAGCCCGCGCGCGTTGCACTCGCCGGCCATGCTTTCGTTGGTATCGATCCCGCTGGCGGGCCAGCCGTTGTCGCGCATCAGCTCGAGCCACTCACCCCGCCCGGCGCCCAGGTCGACCACCGGCGCGGTGGGATAGCGCGCCAGAACCGGCGCCAGCACGGGCAGGTAAACCTCCAGCCGGGCCTTGATGACGCTTTCATCGCCGCGAAAGTGGTGGGTAAAACGGGTATAGAAATCCATTACGCTGACTCGTTGGAGGCTGGATAGGGCGCGCCGTGACGCTGACACTGGATCACCGGCATGACCCAGCTGCTGCCGAGGAAAAAGTCCTTTTCGGCGTTGATCATTTGAAACACCAGCGCGTGGTCGACCCACTGGTAGTTGTGGCTCAAATGGGTGTCGCCACTGTGAAGTGACAGCGACACCGAGTAGCTGCCGGGGCCAAGGTTGGCGTCAAAACGCAGCCGGTAGATCAAGCGCTCGCCCGCTGCCACGTCTCGCTCGACCTGGTGGGTGTGCCAGGTGTTGGTGCCGAACACGTCCTGGCCCACCCGGTCCTTGAGCTTGTACCCCAGCACAAGCTCGGCAAGCGGTGCGTGAATGCTGACCGCTACCTGCAGCTCGACCGGCTGGCCGACATCGGCCACGTCGATGGCCGCTCCGTTTTCACCGTGCAGGCTGACGCGTTCGATGCGGGCTTCGCCGCTGCCAGAGCGGGTCTGGATCTGGCCGGTCTCGAGCGGTTTGATCTCGACGTTATCGTTTTCTTTTTGCGCGATCAGCGCGTTGTAGTAATCCATGACGTCCTGGGGCGGGCCGTCCT
Source organism: Halomonas sp. PAMB 3264 (assembly GCF_031954245.1). Lineage (NCBI taxonomy): Bacteria > Pseudomonadati > Pseudomonadota > Gammaproteobacteria > Oceanospirillales > Halomonadaceae > Halomonas > Halomonas sp. PAMB 3264. The sequence continues at coordinate 1,310,273 of NZ_CP134866.1, read as the reverse complement.
GGAGCACCCGCCCCTTTTCCAGCAGGATGGCACGGTCGCAAAGGCTCTGAATCGCGGCCTTGTCGTGGGAGACGATCAGAAGCGACGTGCCCAACCGCTGGAACTCGCGAATGCGGTCGAAACTTTTGTGCTGAAAGTAGGCGTCGCCGACCGAAAGCGCTTCATCGACGATCAAAATGTCGGGGCGAAAGGCGGTGGCCACCGAAAAGGCGACGCGCATCTGCATACCGCTGGAGTAAACGCGCATGGGCTTGTCGAAATAGTCGCCGATTTCGGCAAAGGCTTCGATGTCGTCCATTGCCGCGCTGATATCGGCTCGGCCAAAGCCCATCAGCCCCGCCGAGTGCAGCACGTTCTGGCGCCCGGTCAGCTCGCCGTTGAAGCCCATACCAAGCTCCAGAATCGCCGCGATGCGCCCGCGGGTGCGCACATAGCCTTCACTGGGGACGAGCGTGCCGGTGATCATCTTGAGCAGCGTGCTTTTGCCCGCGCCGTTTTGCCCGACGATCCCCACCGCTTCGCCGGCGGCGATGTCGAAGCCGATATCGCGCAGCACCCAGGTTTCGGCAACGGGCGCGACCGGGCTAAACCAGCTCACGATGCGCCACAGCTCGTTGGGAAACCGGCGGTACACCTTGCCAAGCTCGCGTACTTCCAAAAGCGCGCTCATAGGGCGTCCACCATTTCCGGGCTCGCCCGCTCAAACAGCAGCGCGCTAAAGAGCACAAGGCCCAAGCCCAGCGCCGTCAAAGTCGCCAGGGCCACAAGCGAGGGTGCCTGCCCGTAGGCGAGCACGTCGTGGTAGGCGCCTACCAGGTGATACAAGGGGTTGAAGGCGATCAGCGTTTGCAGCGCCTGGGGGACGATCTCGGCGGGATAAACCACCGGCGTGAACCAGAACAGAAACTGCAGCACGATGGGCATGAGCTGGCCGATATCGCGAAGAAACACGTTGAGTATGCCCAGCGTCATGCCAAGCCCCAGGCCCAGAAGCACCGTGATACCGGTGAGCACCATCACCCAGGCCAGGGTGGCAGCGTTGAAATGGCCAAGCGCCGCGAACACCACCAGCGTGACCAGAAACAGCGCCAGGTTATTGATCAAACACGAACCGGTCACGATCAGCGGCAGCGCCACCTTGGGAAAGACCAGTTTTTTCATCAGATTGGCGTTGTCGATGAAAATCCCCAGACAGCGAGTGAGCAGTTCACTGAAAAGACTCCACCCCAGCATGCCCGCGGTGAGGTAAATGGCGTAGGCGTACTGGCTTTCGATACCGGGCAGTTTCGCCGACAGCACCTTTGATAGCACCAGCGCGTAGATGAGCACCATGGCCAGCGGGTGGATAATCATCCAGGCACCGCCGATGCGGCTTCGGGCAAAGCGCGCCACCAACTCATGGCGAATCGAGGTGGCGATGAACTGGCGATAACGCCAGGCTCCCTTGAGGGATGCAAGCATGGTTTTCCCTTTTTTCCCGTGCTGGTCAGGCGGCATCTGCGCGCAATGTTAAGCCAAGTGCTGTGGTCACACCACCGCCGGCCTAATCACACCGCGCTGTCATATTCGCCGCACATCGCTATGGTATGCTCACGCTCGCGCTGTGCTCTAGCGCTTTGGCCGGTCAACGTTTTGGCGCTCGCGCATGGTTTTTAGCACACCTTCGTTTCTACTGCTGTATCTGCCCACCGTTTGGCTGATCTATCTGCTACTGGCGCGCTGTGCGCTGCCGAGGCTGCTGCTGGCCTGGCTCGGCGCGGCATCGCTTCTCTTCTACGCGGTGTGGGACATCCGCTTGCTGGCGCTTTTGCTTGCAAGCATTGGCGTCAACTACTGGCTGACCGGGCGGGTCAGGCAGCGCGGGTGGCTCTGGGTGGGGGTCGCTTTTAATCTTGGCCTGCTTGGCGGGTTCAAGTACTCGGTGTTTCTGTTGTCGGTGCTGCATTTAGCCCCCCACCCGCTGAGCCCACTGGTGCTTCCCCTGGGCATTTCGTTTTTCACCTTTCAGCAGATCGCGTATCTGGTGGACGTTCGCCGGGGCCACGCCCGGCGAGAAACCGGTTCGCTGTACGAAGCCTCGCTGTACGGGGTATTCGTGAGCTTTTTTCCGCAGCTGATCGCCGGGCCAATCGTTCACTATCGTGCCCTGGCACCGCAGCTTTCACGCCTTGGCCGCCCTTCGTCTGCCCAGGTGCGCTTGGGCCTGGTGCTGTTGGCTTTCGGGCTTTGCAAAAAGCTGCTGCTGGCCGACAACCTGGCACCGCTGGTCGAGCGGCTTTTTTCGCTGCCCGCGCACGCCATCGTGGCCGGCGATACGCTGGTGGCGGGCTGGGCCTTTGGGCTACAGCTCTATTTCGATTTTTCCGGCTATGCGGACATGGCGCTGGGGCTTGCGCTCTTGTTTGGCGTTCGGCTGCCGCAAAACTTCGCCTCGCCCTACCGCGCGGCGGACATTCAGGCATTCTGGCGGCGCTGGCACATCACGCTTTCGCGCTTTTTGCGCGACTATCTTTATATTCCCCTGGGCGGCAGCCGCCGCGGCCTGCCCCGCCACATCGTGGCGCTGATGGTGACAATGCTGCTGGGCGGGCTTTGGCACGGTGCCGGCTGGCAGTTTTTACTCTGGGGCGGGCTACACGGGCTGATGCTGACCGCGCTATTGATGTGGCAGCGCGTTGCCTGCGTGCGACTGCCGCGCCCCTTGAGTTGGCTCTTGACGCTTTCGCTGGTCATGCTGGCTTGGGTGCCCTTTCGAGCCGAGAGCCTTTCGCATACCGTCGCGCTCTACGCAGGCCTTGGACAGTGGCAGTGGGGGGCGCTTGGCGATCTTTATCGCGATCTGACCCAGGGCGTTATGGCGCTGGGCACCAGCAGTGCGCTTTTGCTGCTCGGCTCGTTCATCGCCTTTTTCACGCCGCGAAGCGCGGTGTGGGCAAGGTGGCTGGCCAAGCCCAAACGCGCCTGGTGGCAAGGCGCGGTAGCCGGCGCTTTTTTCATGGCCGCGGCGAAGGCGATGGTCGATCTGCCAGGCCAGGCCTTTTTGTATTTCAACTTTTGAATGCTGATCACACGACGTTTAGCGATACGCACACAACCAACCACAAAGCGCTTTTGGGCCGGGCTTTTGGCGGGTGCTTTGGGCGCACTGTGCCTCTGGCTTTTGTTGTGGGCGGGCCAGCTGGGGCGCGCTCACCCCAATAACGCGTGGATCGAAGGCGCGCTGAGTTACAAACTGGCTAGGGCCGAGGCACTGCCCTCACCCAAAATCCTGATCGTGGCCGGATCGTCGGCGATGTTCGGTATCGACAGCGGCGCTCTGGAAACCGCCTTCGGGCGCCCCGCCGTCAACCTGGGCGTCAACGCAGGGCTGTCACTACCGGTGATATTGGCAAGCGCCGAGCCGGTCATCGAGGCAGGTGACCTTGTGCTTTTACCGCTCGAGTATTCGCTTTATAACCGCAACGAGGCCGTCTCGGCGTCGCTGGTGCACTGGGCGAACAGCCACCCCGAGGCCCTTTGGGCGCTACCGCTAAAGCGCGCGCTCGGGGTCATTGCGCAGACCTCGCTGCGCCACCTTCTGGAAGGCTACCGAGGCGTGCCCGAAGGCTTTACGGTCAACGGCGACTACGGTGCGCATCATCTGGACCTGCGCGGCGACCAGACCGGCACCGCCCGCGCACAACGCGAGCCGCGCCACTGGCGTTTTTTAAATTCGCTGAACGCCGAAACCTACGGTGAAACGGCGCGCCGCGGCCGCTTCGATGGCCAGACGCTGCGCGCCTTTCGCGACAACGTACTGGCCAGAGGCGCCTGCCCGATATTCCTGCCGGCGCCTTTACTGTACAAGCCGTACTACGCCGACTCCCCTATCGAGGCGAACTTCTATGCCAATCTTCCGGCTCAGATACGCCGTGCAGGGCTCAAGTGGGTAGGCAAGCCGGAAGCCGCGATGTACGGGACGGACGACTTTTTCGATACCAACTATCACCTGGTCGATGAAGCGCGCACGCGGCACACGCAGCGCTTGATCGAGTGGCTTGACGACCAGCCCTTCGAACAGTGTCGGCACTATTACCAAACTGCCGTGCCGCCAGGCGCCGGCGACGTTGGGAAGCCTCTGGGGGAGTAATCGGCGCTAGCGGTTCAGGTGCTGCTCCACCAGCGAGAGAATCGCGCGGCGAAAGTTGGCTGTAGCGAAGCGCTCGGCGCTTTGCCGGCACGCGGTGGGTGAGAAAGCGTCCGGCTCGGATCGGCGGCGCTGTTCGAACTGACGAACCCGCTCGATCAAACCGGCGCTGGTTTGCTCGGCGACCCACAGCCCGGTGATACCATCGAGCGTGGTTTCGGAAAGCCCTCCTACCCCGTAGCCAATGACCGGCGCGCCGGCGGCCTGGGCTTCCACGGGCAGAATGCCGAAATCCTCCTCGGCCATGAACAAAAACGCGCGGGCCCGCTCCAGATAATCCACCAGTACGTCGTCCGGCTGGTAGCCCAGCACGCTCACGTTGGGCCCGGCCATGGCGCTCAGTCGGGCGCGATCCGGCCCGTCACCGATGACGACCAGGCGTTTATCGGGCATACGGTTGAACGCATCGATGATCAGGTCGATACGCTTGTACGGCACCATGCGCGAGGCGGTGAAATAAAACTCGTCGCGGGGCCGGTCGTGGCGAAACCGCTCGACCTGTACCGGCGGATAGATCACTTCGGCATCGCGGCGATAGCAGCGGGCGATACGCCGCTTGATATAGTGCGAGATCGCAACGAAGTGATCGACTCGCTGCGCGCTGATGAAATCCCATTGCCGAAGCCGGTGAAGCTGCCAGCGCATTAGCCAGCTCGCCACGCCCCGCGCCTTACCAGTTTGTCGAAGATACTGGTGCTGCATATCCCAGGCGTAGCGCATCGGGCTGTAGCAGTAGCAGATATGTACGGCGCCCGGGTCGCAGAGCACCCCCTTGGCCACGGCGTGGCTGCTCGAAAGAATCAGGTCGAAGCCTTTTAAATCGAACTGTTCGATGGCCAGCGGCATCAGCGGCAGATAGCGCCGATAGTGCTTTCGCGCAAAGGGCAGGCGCTGAATGAGGCTGGTATGGATGACCCGCCCTTTGAGCGCGGGCAGCTCATCAGAGGCCAGGAAATTGACGGTGGTAAAAATTTCCGCTTGGGGAAAACAGCTTGCAAGCTCGGCCAGCGCTTTCTCGGCGCCGGCCCAAGTGGTCAGCCAGTCATGAACGATCGCGACCTTCATGGCGCGTCAGGGCTCCTGGTCACGACCGTACTTGTCATCAAAGCGCACGATATCGTCTTCGCCCAAATAAGACCCGGTTTGCACTTCGATCAGCTTGAGCGCAATGACGCCGGGGTTCTCCAACCGGTGTACGGTGCCCAGCGGTATGTAGGTAGACTGGTCTTCCGAGAGCAGAAAGCTTCTCAATGCGGCGTCGATGCCGGGCGTTTCACCCTGGGTCACCTTCGCGGTACCTTCGACCACGACCCAGTGCTCGGCACGGTGGTGGTGCATTTGAAGCGACAGCGCCGCCCCGGGTTTAACCACGATCTCCTTGACCTGAAAGCTTTCGGTGATCTCCATGCTACGGTAATGCCCCCAGGGGCGATAGACCGTTCGGTGGAGCTGGCATTCTGGCCGGCCGGCCTCTTTGAGCGCGCTGACGATCTGCTTGGTGTCCTGAGCGTGGTCGCGGTGGGCGACCAGCACGGCGTCATCGGTTTCCACGACCACTAAATCGCTAACGCCCAGGGTGGCGACCAGCCGCGATTCGCTGTAGACCAGGCTGTTGCGAGTATCGCGAAGCAAAACGTCGCCGCGCACGGCGTTGTGGTGCTCGGGGTCTTTTTCACCACGTAGCGCGTGAAGCGCATCCCAGGCGCCGATATCACTCCAGCCCGGCGACATGGGCACCACCGCCGCCTGACGGGTATGCTCCATTACCGCGTAGTCGATCGATTCGCTGCGACACTGGCCGAAAACGGCCTCGTCGATGCGCAGAAAATCCATATCCTGGGTGCGCGTCTGAAACGCGGCCTGGCAGCTTTCGAGAATATCCGGCGCGTGCTGCGCCAGCGCTTGTAAAAAACGCTCGGCCTTACACAGGAAGATGCCGCTGTTCCAGACGTAATCGCCGCTTTCCAGATACTGCTGGGCGATCTGCTGGGATGGCTTTTCGACGAAAGCCTCCACGGCAAAGCCCTGCAAAAGCGCCTGGCCGCGCTTGATATAGCCGTAGCCCGTATGCGCGCTCGAAGGCGTGATGCCAAAGGTCACCAGCTGCCCCTGGTGGCTAAGCTCCAGCCCTTTTTCGATGGCGTCGGCGAACGCCTGGTTATCCTGAATGACGTGATCCGCCGGCATTACCAGAAGGTCGGCGTCAGGATTTTGTTCGCTTGCCAGCAGCGCCGCCAGGGCAAGCGCTGGTGCGGTATTACGCCCACAGGGCTCGAGAAGGATACGGCTTTGTTTGAAGCCCAGCGCCTGCATCTGCTCGGCGATCAGAAAACGATGCTCCTCGTTGCACACGATCAGCGGCGCCTCGCTTGAGGCGAGGCCTTGCGCACGCAGCGCCGTCTCCTGCAGCAGGCTGACATCGTCCTGGTTGAGGTTCAAAAACTGTTTGGGGTAATGCTCGCGGGAAACCGGCCACAGCCTCGAGCCGCTCCCACCGGACAAAATAACCGGTAAAATCATCATTCATCCCGAAAAGCTGTTGGATCTGTTGGCGTTGCAGCGATCCGCCGTATCACGGCTGGCTGTTGGCAAAGCCCCGGGTTAGCGTCATGATCAAGATCTTCAAATCGAGCCCCAGCGACCAGTTATCGATGTAGTAAAGGTCGAACTCGACACGCTTTTGCATCTGCTCCAGGGTATCGGTAGTGCCCCGGTGACCATTGACCTGGGCCCATCCGGTCATGCCGGGCTTGACCCGGTGGCGCTGCATGTAGTTTTGAATGACGCCCTGGTAGTACTGGTTGTGATCCAGCGCATGGGGGCGCGGCCCGACCAGCGACATGCGCCCCTGGAGCACGTTATAAAGCTGTGGCAACTCATCCAGGCTCGTGCGGCGTAAAAACGCGCCGAGCGGTGTGATGCGGGGGTCTTCCCTGGTGGCCGCCACGGTGGTGCGCGCCTGATGCACACTCATGCTGCGAAACTTGTAGATGCGAAAGCGCTTGCCGTCGATGCCGTGGCGGTGCTGCTTGAACAGCACCGGCCCGCCCATTTTCCATTTAACCAGCGCGGCGATCACCAGCATGACGGGTAAAAAGGCGATGAACAGCACACCGCCTATCAAGCGGTCCTCGATATTTTTGACCAGCCGCAGCGGCGTGCTGTCCAGCGGACTGTAGTTGAGTTCGAGCGAGTACAGCCCAACGACCTGCACCATACGATGATTGAGCAGGCGAATGTCGGAAAGATCGGGAAAGTAGCGAACGCTAATGGGAATGTCGATCAAACTGGTCGAAACCAGCCGCACCTTGTCGCCGTCGCTTAGCGGGTAGCTCAACCAGATTTCATCGAAATCGCGGTTGAAGGCGCTGTCATCGACCAGCTCCTTGAGCGTTTGATGAAAGCGGTCCGAGTCGTCATCGACCTTGGCACTATGCAGCATATAGCCCGCATTGAGCATCGCCAGCAGATGATCCTTGAGGCGCAGCAGGTTCTCTTCGCGGCCGATGATGACGATACGCTTGCAGTTCTTGCCCTGAGCGCGCAGACGCCGCAGATAAATATAGAGCGCGCCTCGCATGACGCTGCCAAACCCCAGCACCGTCAACGACGACACGCCCATCCAAAGCCGGGAGAAGTTTTGGGTCGTTTGAGTGGCGACCAGCAGAAGGCTGATCAATACGATCGTGATGCACCAGCTCAGCGCGTAGGCGCCCAGCATCGAGTAAAGGCTACGGCCGCGCCAGGGCTGATAAAGCCCCAAAAGCTCACCTACGGCAGGCAGCAGCAGGCTGCCGATCACCATGATGAACATATACTCTTCGCCGTGGTAGGTGATATTGGGCATCACCCACAGCGCGATCCACGACACGACCAGCGCGATGCCTGCATCGAAGCAGCGCATGGCGCGTCTTAGCCAATCGTTATGCGGAGCCCCCTTCAACCCACTCATGCAACGGCGTTATCCCTGACTGGTGACCGTTAGATCCGTGAAAGACAGCAAGAGCGTCATGATATCGCTCAAATCCTGGCTCGAGAGATCACCGACTGCGGACTGCAGTGCCAGGCTATCGAGCGCGTATTCACCGATGGTGTCAACGTACTGAATGCGCTGATCGTACAAGCTTGCCCTGGCGTCCAGCACGTCGACCAGATCGCGAAGGCCCAACTGCTCGCCGCGCTCGGCGGCGTCGAGAAACAGCTGGCTGGATTCGATGGCTTGGCTGAGGGCCTGAACGCGGCGCACGTGGCCGTTCAATGAGCGAAGCCGCTGGCGAACTTCCTGAACCGCCAGGTTGAGCTGGTTGTCCAGATCGGCCTGGCTTGCATCGATGCGTCGCTCGCCCTGGCGCACGTTGGCCGTGGTATAGCCGCCGCGGTAGATGGGCACGCTGACCTCGACGCTTGCCCGGTAGTCCTCGCTTTCGCGCAGCGCGTCGTCGCTTTGGCGATCCGAATAGGAGAGGTTCAGGTTGAGTTCCGGGAAATAGCCCGCTCGCCGGGTGCTGGCATCGGCGGTCGCGATGCGCGCCTGTTCAGCGGCCAGCTGCACATCCAGATTTTGCCCTGCGCGCGCGATCCACGCCTGCGGATCGCCCCACTCCTGGTTGAGGGTGGCGCTTGAAAGCTCACCCACGCCCAACGAGCTGAACTCGGGGAAAGTGCCGGTCAAACGCTCGAGCGTACTGAGTGCGTTGTTCAGCTCGTTTTCGGCCTGAACCGCATCGGACACGGCCTGGTCGAGGCGCGACTGCGCCTCATAAAGATTGATGCGATCACCAATGCCCAGGTCGTAAGCGCGCTGCGCCTGGCGCACCTGAAGCTCGAGAGACTCCTGCTGCGATTTCAAAAGCCCCAGGCGCTGGGTGGCAAGGTACGCCTGAATGTAGGCCTCGGCTACCTGCAGCGCTAAATCGCGCTCGACCACCGCAAGCTGAAGCTCGGCGGCGCTGACCTGTGCCTGAGCGACATTCACGCCGCGCCAGCGTTCGAGACTGAAAAGCGGCTGCTGGAGCTGAACCCCCCAGACGTTCTCCTCGATTTCACCGGGGCGCTGGGCGGGCTGGTCGAGGCCGAAGTCGTCCGGCGAGGTTTGAATGTTGGTGGAATCCTGCCAAAGATAAGAACCCGACGCCGAGACCTGGGGCAGCAGCTGCGAGCGCGCCATGGGCACTTCTTCCTGCGTGGCCGCAAGCTCGAAACGCTGACGGGAAAGATCCGCATCGTGCTCCAAAGCGCTTGCGAACAGCCCCGGCAGCGAAGGCAGCGTCGGGGCCTGATGTGCATCGGCTTGGCCCGGACGCGCGTCCAGCGCCGCCAGCTCGTCCAGCGCGCTTTGCTCGGCCAGAGGGGCGGCCATCGAATCGCCCGCTGGCCCGCCCTGCTGGGCGTAGACCGACACGCTGGTCACGCCCAACATCAATCCCACCAGTACGCCTTGCCTGCGGGTAATGCTCTTTCGAATCGGCGAAAAACGCATTAGTCCTCCTGCATGGCGCGGGCCAGCATGTCAGTGACAGGCTTGGCGATATAGCTTGCGAACGTGCGCTCGCCGGTGCGCAGCATGACTTCTGCCGGCATGCCGGAAAGAAGCTGCATCTGTTCGCTCATCTGTTCGTGGCCGGCTTCGGTAACGCGAACGCGGGCGCGGTAGTAGCGCTGACCGGTCGCCTCGTCTTCGAAGCTGTCGGCGCTGACGTAGATGACCTCACCGTCGATTTCATCGGTCAGGCGCTGGTTGAAGGCGCTAAAGCGGATTTCGGCAAACTGGCCGATGTAGATATTGTCGATATCGCGCGTGGGAATACGTGCCTCCACGACGAAGCCGTCATTGTTGGGCACGATATCCATGATTGCATCGCCCGGGCGAATGACCGCGCCGACGGTGTGAATTTGACGACCCACCACGGTGCCGGAGACAGGCGCCGTGACGACGGTGCGCTCGACCTGATCGCCGAGCGAAATGATCTGCTCTTCGGCCTGGGCGATTTGCGCCTGGGCCTGACGCAGCTGCTCGCCGACTTCCTTTTGAAACTCCTGCTGCTGAATTTCGCGCTGCATGCGATTTTCGCTGATCTGCGAGCGCAGCTGGGCGATATTGGCCTGGAACTCGGCGTTTTCGCCTTCGTATTGAAGAACCTGGCGCTCGAGCTCACGCAAGCGCTGGTTGTCGCCCAACCCTTCCCGGTAGAGCGAGCGGAAATCATCCGCCTCAGAGCGCAGCGACGAAATACGGCGTGTATTGACACTGGAGCGCTCTCGCAGACCTTCGATTTGCTCCTGCATCTGCACGATCTGCTCATCAAGCGACTGTAGCGTACTTTCCAACGACTGTTTGCGCGCGGCGAACAGGCTCTGCTGAACGGCAATGACCTGCTGAACGCGAGGGTTATCCGCATCCTGGATATCTTCAGGAATTTGCATCGTTTCAGCGCCTTCCTGCTCGGCGAGCAGGCGCGCTTCCATCGCACGGTTGATCAAAAACTGCGAACGCGCGATTTCGAGCTGCGAGCGCGCCTGGGTGTCGCTTAACACCACCAGCGTATCGCCGGCCTCGACGGTATCGCCATCGTCGACGCGAATCTCGCGCACGATGCCGCCTTCGAGATGCTGCACGGTGCGCTTGAACGATTCGATCGATACGCTGCCCGGCGCGACCACGGCAATCGCCAGCGACGCCGTGACCGACCAAAGAATGAAGCCACCTAACGCGATGCCGAGGATCGCGTAGCCGAGCCGACGGTAGCCCTTGTCGCTGGTGGGCAGCTTCTCGGTAGCCTCGCCATCGATGGTAGCGGGGCCCTTGGGGGTGACGTCGATCTCGCCCTGAGAGGTGAGACCGCGCTTATCGTTACTCATTTACGACTCCTCGCCCTGACGCCCGCCGGAAATGGCGGACAAGCGGGCTGAACTCTGCTGACCGACCTGCTTGTTCGGTTTTTTGGCGAATTGCGCCAGCACCTGATCGCGCGGGCCGAACATGCTGACCTGCCCTTCTTTCATCACCAGAAGCTTGTCCATGTTCTTGAGGACGTTGGTGCGGTGGCTGATGACGAACAGCGTCACGCCTTCGCTTTTGAGCAGCGCAATGGTCTGGCCGAGCGCCCGCTCGCCGGCGTCGTCCAGGTTGGCGTTGGGTTCGTCCAGCACGACGAAGACCGGGTCGCCATACAGCGCTCGGGCCAGCCCCACGCGCTGGCGCTGGCCGCCGGAGAGCGCGCCGCTGGTAGATGAAATGACGGTATCGTAACCGTTGGGCAGCTCGAGAATCATTTCGTGCACGCCTGCCTTGCGCGCAGCCTCGACGACCTTTTTGGAATCGATGTCGCCAAAGCGGGCGATGTTTTCGCTGATGGTGCCGTCGAAAAGCTCGATGTCCTGGGGCAGATAGCCAATGTAGGGGCCGATCTCGTCGCGGTTGTACTGGGTGATGACCCCGCCATCCAAACGAACGTCGCCCACCTGGGAGGGCCAGATGCCTAACAGCACACGGGCCAGCGTCGATTTACCCGCGGCACTCGGGCCGATGATGCCAACATGCTCGCCGCTGGGCACGCTGAAATTGATCCCGCGAATGGTGGCCATGCGCACGCCAGGCGGCGCCGCTGCCACGTTTTCCAACGCGATATCGCCCTTGGGTGCAGGCAGCGACATCTTGCGCTGCTCGCTGGGAATTTGCGTTAGCAGCTCATTCAAACGCCCGTAGGCGCCGCGGGCGCTGACGAAGCTTTTCCAGCCGCCGATCATTTGGTCGATCGGTGCCAGTGCACGTCCCATCAAAATGGAGCCGGCAATCATCATGCCCGGGCTCATTTCGCCTTCCAGCACCAAAAGCGCCCCGAGCCCCAGAATGAGCGACTGAAACATCAGCCGCATCACTTTCGACACGTTGGTCAAGGCACCGGCCCGGTCGCTTGCCTTGGACTGCTTGGCCAAAAATTCGTGGTGGCGCTTCGACCAGCGCCCCATGATACCGGGCAGCATGCCCATGGCGTGAAGCACTTCGGCGTTGCGCAGGTTGGAGTTGGCGAGATTCTGCGCCTGGATATGTTCGCTGTTGGCATCCGCCATCAGCGTTTTGGTGGACTTTTCGTTCGCCACCGCCAGTGTGAGCAAAATGATGCCCGCGCAGGTGGCGAAAATGCCAAGCCACGGGTGAAACAGAAACAGTACGCCCAGGTACACCGGCACCCAGGGAGCATCGAAAAAGGCAAACAGCCCGTTGCCGGTCAGAAACTGGCGCAGGCTGGTCAAGTCGTTCAAGGGCTGCGCGCTTTGGCTGCCCTGGGCAAACAGGCTTCTGCGGAACATGGCGCTGTAGAGGCGCTCGTTGATCGACGTATCCAGCCGATTACCTACGCGTACCAGCATCCGCGAGCGTACGAGTTCGAGCCCGCCCATGACCATGAAAAGAAACACGACCACCAGGGTGAGCATCAAAAGGGTATCGAAGCTTTGAGTAGTCAAAACACGATCGTATACCTGAAGCATGTACATCGGCGGTACGAGCATCAGCAGGTTGACGAACATGCTGAAAAAACCGACCGACATGAACGAACCCTTGCAGGCTTTCAACGCCCGCTGCAGGTCCGTTGCTTCCTGTTGCTTTGACATGGAAGGATCACCGTAATTTCGAGAAAATCGTGCGAGGCAGAATCGCGAAAGCATAACAGAAGCGCCCCTGCCAGGGGTAGGGGCGCGGGTTCAGCCTGCTGCCTTACTCTGAAGAACACATCATGCCAACAGCATGCTTTCCTGAGACTCCACGAAGCCCAGCATGACAGTTGCCTGATCGACGCCACCGGCCATTTCATCGAGCCAGTACTGCTTGCCCGCCGCATCGGCCTCTCGCTCGAATACGTTGGCGTACATCAAATCGATGAAAGCATCGTTCTGGAGGCTGCCGTTTTGCTGCTGAAACTCTTCTGATGCGAGGAAGCCGTGGGCGATATCGATCAGCTCGAACTCTTCGCTGATATCCAGCCAATAGCCAAGCCCTTGGCCATCGGCATCGCGATCGAAAGCGGCATCGTAAAGACGCAGCAGCGGATCGACGGCGTCAGACAATACGGCGTCGTCGCGCACCGCCAGATTCTGAATGCGCATGTCCTCACTTGCCGGCGTCTCGACCTCGCTAAAGGGCGTTTCGCTGTACGTGGCACCCATGTATTCGGCGAAGGCGTCCTGCTCGGTGCCGTTATCGGCGAAATCGAACTTGCCCTCCAACGTGTAGGCATCCACCAGGTCGACGCGGTCGATATAGACCCCCTCGCCCAGCGGATAGCCGTCGCCGCCGTCGGCCATGAAACCCAGCGTCACGACCTTGATGGTGTCCTCGGCGTTCCCTACCAAACGGCCGTTAGCTACCAGTACATCGTGAATTTCGCCATTTTCCTTGAGAACCGCAGCGCTCTGGATACGCTCGCCGGCAGGCTGGTCCCAATCGAAGCTGTATTGAATACCGCCGACCTGGGCAAACTGGCCCGCCGTGACGTTGGGCGCCGAGGCCGCCACGGCGTGCTCGAGCACCTCCAACAGCGTGCTGCGCGAAACGGTCAAAATAGTCAGATCGTTGTTAAAGCGAAGCGATGACGCGGCGTCGAGCTGCGATACCCCGCCTTCGGGCTTACCGATAACCGGGTTGGCGCCGGGCGGCTGGTAGCTTTGCTCGCTGTCGCCGCCCTGAACGACGACTTCTCCAATCGGCTCGCGAATGCCGCCGCCGTTTTTGAACGAGACCATGACGTCGCTATCCAGCTGACGCGCATACCAAAGGTTGGCATCGGCGGTAAGATTTCCCAGGTTCGTCTCTTCGGTGCGCACCGAGCCGCGCTCGCCCACCAGATACACATCGGTCAGGCCCAGAATATTGCCGTCCTGTTCAGCGACGAATTCACCAACGGCGCCTACCAGTTCCTGAGCGACCTGGCCCTTGGTGCCGTCAGCGAATGCGGCTTCCAGGCTCCCCCACAGCGCTTCGACCTGTGCATCGGTCGAGGCAAAGATGCCGGAGGTCGCCGGGTCGATCGATTCGGGAAGAAGATGACCGTTCTCGTCGAATTCGACCACGAGCTGCGCCACGTAGCGCCAGCCAGCGTCGGTGTTGACGATGGCCACATCACGACCCGAAGCGTCCTGGGTCAGGATGGGGTAGGACTTGTAAGGCTCGGCCGCGCCGGGGAAAAGGCCGCGGTCGATATCTTCCTGGTCGGCAAGCAGTGAATCCGAGCCGCCGGCGATGACGATATCGACACCGTCGAGCAGCGTGGCAAGCTCTTCCTCGAACTGAATCTGCTGCAGGTGCGAGCTCAGAATGATCTTATTGACACCACGGCCTTCGAGCTCGTCGATCACGGGCTGAATAACGCCGGCCAGCGCCTGCATATCGTTGCTACCGCCGGTAATGACATCGACATCGCCGGTAGAAGAGATGCTTTCCAGAATCTGGGTGGTGATACCGATAATGCCGATTTGCTCGCCGCCAGCCTCAGCGATGACTGCCGGCGCCAGCTTGGGCTTGTCGGCACCTGCCAGCACGTCCTGCAAGGTGGATTGAAACGCTTCGTTAGAGAAGATTTCCCTGGTGGCCAGACCGCTGAGATTCGAATCGTTCGAGAAATCCAGGTTCGCCGAAAGGTAGGGGAACTGGGCGCCTAGCCATTCAACGTCTGCGGCAGTGTCACCGTTGACCGACGGGGCGATCATGCCGGCGATCAAGCCGGTGCCAAGATCGAACTCATGGTTGCCAAGCGTTATTGCAGCGGCATCAAGCAAATCCATTAGCAGCACTTCAACACGCCCTGAGGCCGCCGTAATGCCGCTCATGGAACCGGCCTCTAAACCGTAGACGTTTTCGACCGCCGCTTGAAAAGCGGATTGTAAACTCGCCTCCGCCGCGGCGTTCAGATACGGACCAGGCAGCACCAAATCGCCAGAGCTTACGAACAGGCTGTTGGCGTACTGATCTTCAAGATAATCGACGATTGAAACGAAGTTTGGCGCGTTGAGCAGGTCGCCTCCGCCCCCTTCCATATCCGAGGCGTGCAGAAGCTGTAGCTGAAAGTTGCTCATGTTCGATCCCTTCAATTTTTAGTAGCGGTTGGCCAAGCGAACTTACAAAGCGAAGAGATACTAGCGAGCTAACAATGACGAAAAGATGACACTTTCGATAAATCTCACTCGATACGGACCTGACCAATCGAGGAAAAAGACGCCGAAATTCATTTATTTGAAATAAAAGCCCAACCATCACGTCACGGTAACGACACATTTAACCGATACGTTGTTTCACTCATTCGTAACAACCAGAAACCTTAAGCAACAAAAACTGAAATTGTTATTTTCTCTCTATTTTTTATAACTATTGCGTAACTGCTCTTGGGGCTTTCTCGATGGACTACCAAACGATCGTCACTTCGCTTTATCAAACACTTCTGCTACGCCAACCCGATGAAGACGGGTTGAGTTATTGGGTCGAGCAGCTGGAGAACGGCACGCTCGATACCGGCGGTGTCGCGCAGAATTTAATGATGGGCAACGAATTCGATACCGCTATTCAGCCAATCGTCGATCTTTACCAAACGTACTTGCTACGCCCGGCCGATATCGACGGCCTCGCTTACTGGGTCGAAATGCATCGCCAGGGGTTGAGCATCGACGACATTACAGCCAGCCTGCAAAGCTCGGCAGAGTTTGAAGCGATCGCCAATCAGGAGTCGGCGGTCTGGTTGAACCAGGCTTACTCAGCCTTTTTAGGGCGCTCGCCGGATGCCGAAAGCACCGACTTTTGGCTTGCCCAGCTCGCCTCGGGCGTTTCCAGATCAGACGTTGCGCAGACCCTGGCACAAAGCTATGAAAGCCAGCAGTTAAAGTCTGCCCAAACGCTTTCAACCTTGAGCAACACCGATACCGCCAGTGCCGACTTCGAAGCAATATTGGGCGATATCACTCGCCGTATCGAAGATGAAGCCACAACGCCCATCGAACAGCCTGACCAACCGGTCGAAGAGCCCGAAGCGCCGGTCGAAGAGCCTGATGAACCAATCGAGGAACCCGAGGAGCCGGTCGAGGAGCCTGAAGCACCGATCGAAGAACCCGATGAGCCTGTTGAAGAACCAGAAGAGCCCATCGAGGAGCCCGAGGAGCCGGTCGAAGAACCAGAAGAGCCCATCGAGGAGCCTGAGGAGCCTGTCGAAGAACCAGAAGAGCCGGTCGAGGAGCCCGAGGAGCCGATCGAAGAACCCGAGCAGACGCCACAGCCCGATTTTCAATTCGGCGAACGCTACTTCAAGGGCGCGTCCGACGCTTCCGCCGCCGTTGCCATTAGCGAGACGCTCATGCTGGTCGCCGACGATGAAGACCAGACGCTGCGCCTTTATGACCGCGAGGACGGCGGCGAGCCTGTCAAATCCTTCGATCTCAACCAGGCACTGGGGCTAAGCGAGGGTCAGGAAGCGGACCTCGAAGCCGTAGCGACTCATCAAGGGGTTCAATACTGGCTGGGCTCGCACCAGAGCGGTCAGCGCTCGATGGTGTTCGCAACAGACGTCACCGGCAGCGGCGACGATCTCGAGATCAATGTGGTCGGCCAGTTCACGAATCTCAATGAGCAGCTCTTGAGCTGGGACAGAGGTAATGGCCATGGGCTTGGCGAAAGTGCGCTGAAGCTCGACTTGGGCATTAACATCGAAGGCGCGGTGTTCATCGACGATGCGCTCTATCTTGGGCTGCGCGCGCCGCTGGACGATGGCTTTGCACAGCTCATCCCGGTCGAGAACGCCGTCGAGCTCGTGAACGGTTCGGCGCTTGAAGCCGACTTCGGCACCCCGCTTCGACTGGACCTGGACGGCCGTGCGGTGCGCGCCATCGAGCCCGCCGGCGATCAGGGCTACCTGATTCTGGCCGGCCCTGAAGACGACAGCCTGGAAACGGGGTTTGGCCTCTATTTCTGGGACGGCGATCACGCGGTGCGTGAAATCGAAGGCGTCGATCTCAACACCATACCCCAAGCGATTGGCGCCAAGCCCGAAGCGATTTTTGATATCGCGATCAGCGATGACGGCGTATCGGCAAGCGTGCTGTTCGATAGCGGCACCGTGGACTGGTTCGAGGACGGCCGCGAATCCAAGGATCTACCGGACGCTCAGCAGCAGTTCATCGGTCTCGACATCGCTTTTGAGGCGCTGCCGGACACAACTCCTCGCCCCGGCGATATCGCTGTGATCGCGGTCAGCGGCAGCGACAAGGAGTTCCAGTTCGTGGCGCTCAAGGGCATCTCGGAAGGCGCCGAGATCACTTTCACCGACTCCGGCTGGCAGGAAGACGGCTTTCGCGCCAACGAAGGCGCCGTGAAATGGACCGCTCCGGAAGGCGGCGTAGCGCCGGGCACGGTAATCTCTTCGGTCAACAACGCCGATCAGTTTATCAATGCCAATAGCCCCGCCGTGGGCAATAACGGCTTTAACCTATCGACCGGTGGTGATCAAGTCATCGCTTTCGTCGGCGAGGATACTGCCCCATCGTTTATCTACGCGGTACAAACCAATAGTGGAGAGTGGCAAGCGACGGCGTCGAGCTCCAACGATTCAGCCCTGCCGCCGGGGCTTGAGGAAGGGTTGACGGCGGTTGCGGTAGGTAGCGCCAAAAATGCTGCATTCACCGGTGAAGGTTATGGCACCGTCGATGCACTGTTAAGCGCCATCGCTAACCCCGATAACTGGGAATTCGCCAGTAGCGCCATGCCCGACGGGCTGACCCAGGCTTTTCGCATCGGCACCATGGAGGCGCCCTACGTTCCGGGCGAGGCCGATATCGGGCTTGCGATCACCGAAATCTGGCCCGGCCAGTCCGGCTCGGACATCACCGAAGACTGGTTCGAGATTACCAACCGCTCCGATGAGACGCTGGATTTCACAAGCTCGCCGCTTTACTACGACGATGACAGCGCCTCGCCCCAGGACGCCGTGCGCATCGAAGGACTGACCACGCTCGCCCCGGGCGAATCTGCCATCGTCATCGTCGACGGCGGTGCCGACGCGGTCGCTGAGTTCCGTGCCGCCTGGAGTAACCTGAACGGTATCGAGTCGCTCAAGATCGGTTTTGCTGATGATGCCGCAGGCCTTGGCAGCGGCGGTGATGCGGTCACGCTTTGGCAGGGTGACCCGCGACTGGACGGCAACCGCATTGGTTTCGAAGCCTACCCGGACACGTCTGATCACGATGCGGCGTCCTGGAACGTGGACCGCCAGGCCTTTACGCAGCCGGATGAAGAAGGCGCGCTCGCCTCCAGCGCGTTTGGAGGGGACGGCAGCGATGTGCCCGCCCTCGCCTCGCCGGGCGTGGCGGTCGAGCCCGAGATCGCGCTGACCCTGATCTCGGCGGTACAAGGCGAAGGCGGCACCAGCGCACTGGATGGCGAAAGCGTTACGCTGAAAGCGATCGTCACCATGGTGACACCCGGTCTTGACGGCTTCTTCCTGCAGGAGGAAGACGCCGACAACGACGATAACCCGAATACCTCGGAGGGCATCTTCGTTTACGCCGGTAGCGGCAGTGCCGAATGGCTGGCCACGCTTTCGGCCGGCGATCAAATTCGTATCGGCGGCACGGTGTCGGAGTATTACGATAAAACCCAGCTGACCGCCGAGCGTTCGAGCCTGAAGATTCTCCAACACGATCAGCCGCTGCCGCAAAGCAAGGTCATCAAGCTGCCGTTCGCCAACAAGCAAGGCTTGGAAGCGTTTGAAGGCATGCGAGTTGCCATCGAAGCGATGGACGGCCAGCCGCTGGTCGTCACCGAGCTTTACGAACTGGGTCGTTATGGCGAGGTAACGCTTTCCGCAGGTGGGCGCCTGGAGCAGTTCACCGAGGTCAATGCGCCGAGTGTCGAGGGCTACCAGGCGTGGCTTGAAGACGCCGAGGCGCGCACCATCAAGCTCGATGACGCCAACTCGTCCCAGAATCCGGACCCGATCATTCATGGGCGTGGCGGAGAAGAGCTTTCCGCCTCCAACCCGCTGCGTGGGGGCGATACGCTCGAGACGCTGGACGGGGTGCTGGACTTCAACTTTGGCGAGTGGAAAGTTCAAAATGTCGAAGGCCTGGACTTCCAGGGTTCTGATCGCCCGACCGCGCCGGACGTTGAGGCTCTGGGCGATGCGACCATCAAGGTAGCCTCGTTCAACGTACTCAACTACTTCAATACGCTGGGCGATAGCGGCCAACCCACACGCACGCTGGATGGCACTACGCATTCACCGCGTGGCGCTGACAACGCCGAAGAGTTCGCCCGCCAGGAAGCCAAGATCGTCGAAGCCATCAATACCAGCGGCGCTGATGTGCTGGGACTGATGGAGATCGAGAACAACGGTTATGGCGAGGACAGCGCGCTGGCAAGCCTGGTCAACGCGCTCAATGCCGACATCGCCGCCAAAGGCATCGAAGGGATCACCTGGGCGTACAGCATTCCGCGTGACGGCGACGGTAATATCGTCAGCGCCGGCGATGATGCCATCACCGTGGGCGTCATTTATAACAGCCAGGCGGTCACCCCCGAAGGCGCCGCCGCGACCACGACCGAGGGCGCGTTTGGTTATGGCAACCGCCCGCCGGTGATGCAGACGTTCAGCGATGAAAACGGTGAACAGTTCTCGGTGGTGGTGAACCACTTCAAATCCAAGGGCAGCGTGATCAACGGCGAGGACGCCATTGGCGACGGCCAGGGCAACAACAACCCGACCCGTGTCGAGGCGGCGAAGGAGCTCATGGCGTGGCTTGAAACCAACCCCACCGGCAGCAGCGATCAGGACGTGCTGATTCTGGGCGACTTGAACGCTTATGCGATGGAAGATCCCATCATGGCGCTGGTCGAGGGCGGGTTCGAGCTGCTCGACGATGACTACAGCTACGTGTTCGATGGTTTCTGGGGCTCGCTCGATCACGCTCTGGCAAGCGAATCTCTCGCCGGCCAGGTCACGGGCACCACTACCTGGCACATCAACGCGGATGAAGCGAGTGCACTGGATTACAACACCGATTTCACCAGCGAGCGCCAGGATGAAAACCTGTACGCGCCGGATGCGTTTAGAAGCTCCGACCACGACCCCATTTTGGTCGGCCTGAATCTGGGCGGCGGAGAGTTCTAACCCCTCATTGACTCCACCATTAGCCCCCGCACCCGCGGGGGCTTTTTCGTGGGTACCCTCTAGCGGTAACCGGTCAAGGTAATGCTAAACTCGCTCGCACACGCAAGGCACCATCCTCTACCTTCCCGGGAGTCCTACATTGACCACGCGCCCCCTCACATCGGACATCATCGCGCAAAGCGGCATTGGCTTCGGTACGAGCGGCGCCCGGGGCTTGGTCGAGCAGTTCACCGATGACGTCTGTGCCGCGTTTACGACGGCCTTCGTTTTCGCCATGCGCCAGTCGTTCACGTTCGAGCGTATCGCCATCGGCATGGACCGCCGACCCAGTAGCCCGGCCATGGCCGCCGCCTGTACGAGTGCGGCCAGGGCAATGGGCCTTGGCGTCGACGACTACGGCATACTGCCAACCCCGGCGTTGGCGCTGCAGGCGATGAAACACGGCGTGCCTTGCCTCATGATTTCCGGCAGCCATATTCCGTTTGATCGCAACGGCATCAAGTTCTATCGCCCGGACGGCGAAATCACCAAGGCCGACGAGGCCGCTATTTTATCGGCGAAGGCTGAACTGCCCTCTTTTTCGGCGCCTGCCCGCGAAGCGTTTTCTGACGCGGCGAACGAAGCCTACGCCGAGCGCTATACCCGCTGGTTCGTCGATCAGCCGCTCAAGGGGTGGCGGGTGGGGCTTTATCAGCACTCCGCTGCCGGGCGCGATTTGAGCGCCTATATTCTCGATGCCCTGGGCGCCGATGTGGTCGTACTGGGTCGCACCGATGCGTTCGTGCCGGTCGATACCGAAGCCGTCAGTGCCGATGACCAGGCCAGGGGGCGCGCCTGGACGCAGCGGCACGGCCTCAACGCGCTGCTATCCACCGACGGTGACGCCGACCGCCCGCTTTTGGGCGATGAAACCGGCACCTGGCTTCGAGGCGATATCGTGGGGCTTTTGTGCGCAAGAGCGTTGGGTATCGAGGCGCTGGCGGTACCGATCAGTTGCAATACCGCCATCGAGGCGTGTGGGGCGTTCAAAAAAGTGGTCCGCACGCGCATTGGCTCGCCGTTCGTGCTCGAAGGCATGGCATCGCTTTCGAGCACGTTTTCAAGCGTTGCCGGGTTCGAAGCCAACGGCGGCTTTTTGCTTCACACCCCGCTGCAAAAAGAGGGGCGTACGCTGGCCGCCCTACCCACTCGCGACGCGCTGCTACCGGCGCTTACGCTGATGGTGGAAGCCGCCCGGAAAGGCCAAACACTGTCGGCGCTCAATAAAGCGCTACCCGAGCGCTATACCGCCAGCGACCGGCTCAAGGCGTTTCCCGTGGAAAAAAGCCGGGCGCTATTGGAGCAGTGGTCTGACTCGCCGCAAAAGCTTCAAAGCGCGCTCGGGCTTATAGAGGACATTGCCGCTATAGATACGACCGATGGCTTGAGGGTGACGTTTACAAACGACGAGATCGTCCATTTGCGCCCTTCCGGCAACGCGCCGGAGCTTCGCTGCTACGGTGAGGCGGGCTCGGCCGCCCGGGCCGAGCAGTTGGTTCAGCAGAGTTTAAAAGCGCTGGGCACGCTGTAGCGCTCATTAATGGCTTTGCAAGAAACGGCTGTTAAAGTAGCCCCTACCATGGGCAGGGTTCGGGGAGTTTGGGTATGAAAATCGCGGTGGCGGGAACGGGGTATGTCGGGCTATCCAACGCGATGCTGTTGGCTCAGCATCACGCTGTCACGGCGCTCGATATTCGACCCGATAAAGTCGAGCTGTTGAACCAGCGCATCTCCCCGATCGAGGACGCCGATATTACGGCGTTTCTCGCCCGCGATGACCTTCAGTTCAGCGCGACACTGGCGCCGGAAGTCGCCTATCAAGACGCCGACTATGTCATTATCGCCACGCCGACCGACTATGACCCTCACACCAACACCTTCGATACGACGAGCGTCGAGTCCGTGATTCGACAGGTGATCAAGATCAACCCGCACGCGGTGATGGTGATCAAATCGACGGTTCCCGTGGGCTATACCGCCAACGCGCGCGAACGTTTCAACACCGACAACCTGATTTTTTCACCGGAATTTCTGCGTGAAGGCAAGGCGCTTTACGACAACCTTCACCCCTCGCGCATCGTGGTCGGTGAGCGCACCCCCCGCGCCCACGCGTTTGCCGAGCTGCTATCGCAAGGGGCCATCAAGCGGGATATTCCCACGCTTTTCACCAACAGCACCGAAGCCGAAGCGATCAAGCTCTTCGCCAATACCTACCTGGCCATGCGCGTTGCCTATTTCAACGAGCTGGATACCTACGCCGAAACCCACGAGCTCGACACGCGCCAAATCATCGAGGGTGTGGGGCTGGACCCGCGTATCGGCAAGCACTACAACAACCCGAGTTTCGGCTACGGCGGCTACTGCCTGCCCAAGGATACCCAGCAGCTGCTGGCGAACTATCAAAACGTGCCCAGCAACATGATGCAGGCGATCGTGGATGCCAACCGTACCCGCAAGGACTTCATCGCCGAGTGCATCTTCAAGCGAAAGCCCCAGGTCGTGGGCATCTACCGGCTGATCATGAAAGCCGGCTCCGACAACTTTCGCGCCAGCGCCATGCAGGGTGTGATGAAACGGATCAAGGCCCGAGGCATCAAGGTGGTGGTGTACGAGCCGATTCTGGAGGAAAGCGCCTTTTTCAACTCGGCGGTCATTCGCGACCTGGCGGCCTTTAAATCGCTGTGCGATGTGGTGGTCGCCAACCGCATGACCGAGGAGCTGCGCGACATCGAAGAGAAGGTGTTTACGCGCGACCTTTTCGGCAGCGATTCATGAACGCTTCCTTCCTGTAGGTCTTTTACACTTCACAACAAAATGGGCGCCCGAAGGCGCCCACTGTTTGACCGGTCTGGTGTTGCAGGCGCTTATTTATAAACCGGAAGCTTCGCGCAGACCTTCGCCACTTTCCCGGCGATCTCTTGCTCGACGGCGGTAGTGTCGTCGCCGCTAGCGAGGACGTCGAGCAGATCACAGATCCAGCCGGCAAGCTCGGTGCACTCCTCTTCGCCGAAGCCGCGGGTAGTCACCGCGGGAGTGCCGATGCGCAGGCCCGAGGTAACGAACGGGCTTTGCGGGTCGTTGGGCACGGCGTTCTTGTTGACGGTAATGTGCGCGCGGCCCAGCGCGGCGTCGGCGTCCTTGCCGGTCACGCCCTGCTTGACCAGCGAGAGCAAGAACAGGTGATCTTCGGTGCCGCCGGAGACGATATCGAAGCCACGGTCGATGAACACCTTGGCCATGGCCTGGGCGTTCTTGACCACCTGCTGCTGGTAGGTCTTGAACTCCGGCGCCATCGCTTCCTTGAAGCAGATCGCCTTGGCGGCGATGACGTGCATGAGCGGGCCACCCTGACCGCCGGGGAAGACGGCGGACTGCAGCTTCTTCTCGATCTCGGCGTCGTTTTCGGCAGAGAGAATCACGCCGCTGCGCGGGCCGCGAAGGGTTTTGTGCGTGGTGGACGTCACCACGTGGGCGTGGGGCAGCGGGCTTGGGTAGACGCCGGCGGCGACCAAACCGGCGACATGGGCCATATCGACCAGCAAATAGGCGCCCACTTCGTCGGCGATTTCACGGAATTTCGCCCAGTCGATGATCTGCGAGTAGGCGGAGAAACCGGCGATGATCATTTTCGGCTGGTGCTCACGGGCAAGCTCGGCGACCTGATCATAGTCGATCAGGCCTTGGTCGTTCAGGCCGTACTGAACGGCGTTGTAGTGCTTGCCGGAGAAGTTGGGCTTGGCGCCGTGGGTCAGGTGGCCCCCGGCATCCAGGCTCATGCCGAGGATGGTGTCGCCGGGGGTGACCAGCGCCTGAAAGACGGCGCTGTTGGCCTGGGAGCCGGAGTGAGGCTGTACGTTAACGTAGGTGGCGCCGAACAGCTCCTTGGCGTAGTCGATCGCCATGTTTTCCGCGATATCCACGAACTCACAGCCGCCGTAGTAGCGTTTGCCCGGGTAGCCTTCCGCGTACTTGTTGGTCAACTGGCTGCCCTGGGCCTCGAGCACGCGCGGGCTGGCGTAATTTTCGGAGGCGATCAGTTCGATGTGATCTTCCTGACGCGCCACTTCCTTTTGCATGGCGTCAAATAGCGCATCATCGAATCCGGCAATGGTCATATCGCGGCTGAACATGGAGCAAACCTCGTAGGCTAGGGCATCGAAAAAAGCAAGGCGGCCATGATACCTCAGCCGGAGGCGACTTTCATCGCATCCGGCTCAGCCGCACCATGAGCCGGATTCATCAAGCGTGCTAGGCCTCCCCGATCAGGCCCAGACTTGCCGCCGGCGCCTGACGACGCAGGCTATGCGACAGCGCGTGGCCGATCAGGCCAATCAGGGCGGCACCGCCCAGCGGCAGAACCAGCCACAGCGTCAGGTGCAGCCGCGGGGTCAAATCGAGCCAGAAAAGATAGAGCGCCGCGCTGGCTATCTCGGCCAAAAAGGCGCCCATGAGCCCGCTTGCCAGCCCCAGCAGCGCGTACTCGGCGCCCTGTACGCGGGAAATCATCGCGTTGCCCGCGCCGAACACGCGCAAAAGCCCGCTTTCGTGGGCCCGCACCGGGCGGCTGGCGGTGAGCGCGGCGTACAGCACGCTGACGCCGGCCAGCAGCACCAATAGAAGAATCAGCTCGACCGCGCGGGTGACCTGCCCCAACACTTCGCGCACCTGCCCCAGAATCGCATCGACGTTTAGAAGCGAAACGCCGGGGAAGTCACGCACCAGCTGCGTGATCAGATCCTGCTCGCGCTCAGGAAGATAAAACGCGGTGATGTAGCTGTGGCCAAAGCTCTCCAGCACGCCGGGCGGAAAGATGACGAAGAAGTTGGGCTTGAAGCTATCCCAGTTGAGGCTTCGAAGGCTTTCGATGCGGGTGTCGATCGTCTCGCCGCCAATGGAGAAGGCCAGCGTATCGCCAAGCGTAAGCCCTAGCCGCTCGGCCAGGCCCTGCTCGACGGAAATCGGCACGGCGGTGCCCGGCACGGCGGTGTCCGGCACGGCGGCGCTGGCTGGCCTGGCGTCCACTTCGTTCATGAATCCCTGGGGTTCGCTTGTTTGGCCGTCGAACCACTGGCCGGCGACTACCTCGTTGCCTTCGGGAAGCGTTGCCTGCCAGGTCAAATTGAGTTCGCGGCGCAGCGCGCCATCGCCGCGGGCCTCGACGGGCACAAACTCCCGTGGGGGAGCGCCATTGATCGCCGTGATACGCCCGCGCACCATGGGGTAAAGCGCGCTTTGGGTATCCACCCGGGGCGTGATGGCGGCGTCGAAGGCGTCTCGCTCGCTCGGTTGAATGTTGATCGCAAAGTAGTTGGGCGTTTCATCCGGCAGCTGATCCTGCCAAGTCGTGAGCAGGTCGCCACGCACCAGAGCAATCATCGCCATGGCAAAAAACGTGACGGAAAACGCCAGCAGCTGGCCCATGCCCGCCTGTTTACGCCGAGCGAGCTGGCGGCCGCCAAGGCGAAACGCCTGGCTCCAGGGCGTGGCGCCGGAGAGTTTCGCGACTGTTTTCAATACCAGGCTGAGCACCAGGGCGCTGGCCGCCCACAGCACGCCCAGCAGCGCCCCACCGCCGAGCAGCAACCCGGCCGCCAGCGGCAGACTTCCGGAATAAAGCCACAAAAGCCCGCCAAACACCGCACCGGCCACACCCACCACGAGCCAGGCCGCTGGCGGCAGCGGGTCGAGCTCGCGGCGCAGCACTTTCAGGGCGCTGACCTGTTTGATGCGTAAAAGCGCCGGCCCGGCAAATCCGACTAGCACGGCCAGCGCGGTCAGCACGCCAAGGCCCAGCGGCATTATGCCGGGCGGCGGCAGCGTCAGCGGGAGAAACTGCGCCAATAGCCACAGAAGCACCGCCTGCCCCAACAGCCCGAGCAGCGCTCCGAGCAGTGAGGCGATCAGCGCAAGGCCCACTAGCTGAAGCGCGAAAATGGTGACCAGCTGTGCCTGGCTTGCGCCGAAGCAGCGCAGAAGCGCGGCGGTATCCAGGTGGCGCTCGACGTAGCGCCGGGTCGACATGGCGACCGCGACCCCGGCCAACAGTACGGCGACCAGCCCCGCCAGCCCCAGATAGCTTTCTGCCCGAGAAAGCGCGTTGCCCAGCTGCGGGCGGTCGACTCGCACATCGCGTACTTCGACCCCCGCTTCTCGAAGCTCGTCCAGCAGCGGCTGAACGCGTTCGAGCGCGGCGGGCGGGCCTGCGGCCAGCAGTTCGAACTCGATGCGCGAGCCCGGCTGGAGCAGGTTGGTCGCCTCGAGATCCTGGGTGTTGAGCATCAGCCGCGGGTTGAAGCTGCTAAAGCCGGCGGACTGGTCAGCCTCGCGCTCGACGATACCGGTCACGGCAAGCGAAAGCTCACCGACCTGAACACGATCGCCCAATTCAAGCGCGAGCAGCTCAAAGAGCCGCGGGTCGACCCAGGCCTCGCCGGCGGCGGGGCCGGCCGGTACTTCTTCGGTGCCGTTGCCGCGGTCCACCCGCGTGGCGCCGTAGTGCGGGTAGATTTCGTCGACCGCCTTGAGGCTTGCGGGCTGAAACCGCTCGCCCTGGCTGATCATCGACACCAGATCGACCTGATCGCTGAGCGAAAAGCCCGCTCGTTCGAGGGTTTCGCGCAGCGCATCATCGAAGGGTTCGCGCTGCTCGAGCACCAGATCACCGCCCATCATCTGGCCCGCCTGGCGCTCCAGGCCGCGCTCCAGTCGATCCAGGAAAAACGCGATCATGGTGGACGCCGCGACGGCCAGTACCAGCGCGATAAAGAGCGCGCGCACGTCCGAGGCGCGCAGATCGCGTTTGAGACTGCGCGCGGCCAGACGCCAGTTGACGCTACTCATCGCCACCGCCTGACAAGGCCGGCTCGGGCTCGAACGCCGTGAGCCGCCCGCCTTCCAGGCGCAGGCAGCGGTCGCAGCGCCGCGCCAGGGCGTAGTCGTGGGTGACGAGAATCAGCGTGGTATGCGCCTGGCGATTCAAGCTGAACAGCAGATCGATCACTTGGGCGCCGGTCTCCGGGTCCAGGTTGCCGGTGGGCTCGTCGGCGAAGACCAGCTCCGGGTCGGTGACGAACGCGCGCGCAATGGCCACGCGCTGCTGCTCGCCGCCGGAGAGCTGCTTGGGCAGGTGCGCGACGCGCTCGGTCAGCCCTACCCGTTCAAGCCAGGTGTGCGCTGCCTGGGTTTCTCCCGCGCGAATCGATAGCTCCAGCGGCAGCAGCACGTTTTCAAGGGCGCTGAGCGTGGGCAGAAGCTGAAAGTTTTGAAATACGAAGCCCACGCGCCCGGCGCGAAGCGATGCACGGCCATCCTCGTCCAAACGGCTCAAGGGGTGGCCGAACAGATTCAGTTCGCCGTCGCTGGGCGTGTCGAGCCCAGCCAGAATCCCAAGAAGCGTCGATTTTCCGGCACCGCTTTTACCCAGAATCGCCACCGTTTCGCCCTGTGCCACGCACAGCGAAAGATCCTTTAGAATGGTCAGCGCCCGCTCGCCGCTTTTCACCTGTTTGCAAAGGTTCTCGGCGAGCAGCACCGGCGGCCCCTGATGCGTATCACGGGCGTGTGCCTTGGCCGTCTCATCGGTTAAGCTTGAACGCTCGACGTCCGGTTGAGCGGCGTTAGTCGAATCCTTGTCAGAGGAGTAGGACATGAAGCGTGGCATCCCTTTTATGTGGCATCGGCTTGCCTGCATGGTAACCGCCGGGCTGGTCGCACTGATAGTGCTCTTTCAACCAGGCCTTGCCAATGCCGAGGCGCGCCCGACGCTGCTGGTGATGGGAGATAGCCTGAGCGCGGCCTACGGCATCGAGCAGGACCAGGGCTGGGTGCGCCTCCTCGAGCGCCGCCTTGACGATCAGGCGCAGGTCGTGAACGCCAGTATTAGCGGTGAGACCACCGGTGGAGGCCTTGAGCGTTTCGAAAGCGTTCTTGATCAGCATGCCCCGGATATCGTGCTGCTGGAACTGGGCGGCAACGACGGCCTGCGCGGGCTTCCCCCGGCGCAGATGCGCGAAAACCTGGCCGGCATGATCGAGCAAAGCCAGTCCGCTGATGCCGAGGTGCTGCTACTGGGCATCGATATTCCGCCCAATTACGGCCAGGCCTATCGCGATGCCTTCACCGGCGTGTATCGCACGCTTGCCGACGAGTACGACGTGGCGCTACTCCCCTTCTTGCTGGAGGGCATTGCGCTGGATCGCGCGTTGATGCAAAGCGACGGCATTCACCCGACCGCCGAGGCCCAGCCGCTCATTCTGGAGAACGTATGGCCAATGGTCGAGCCGCTGCTGGAGCAGGCGCATTAGCAAGCGCCCTAGCGCTTTGGATGTAACCCACCATTCCCTATTAAAAACCTGCCGCTTTTCGTCATTTTTATGATGAGTTATATAGCACTGACGCACGCCAGCTTGTAGTCTTAAGCTTCATTTGGCCATGGCTGGACGTCTATGCCTCGGTGCTCTTCCTCTACCCCTGCGGGTCTCACCCGGCGAACGTTTCTCGCGTCCGCCGGGCTTCTGGCGCTGGGCGCGGGGCTTGGTCTGTACCCCTTTCAGGCTTCGGCGTTCGACCCGACACGACTGCGTGAGCGCATGAGCTCGATGTACGGCCAGGCAGGGCTCAACGTGCTCGAGGGGTGGTTCGCGCTTTTACAGCGCGCTGCGGGGCAGGATATTCAAACCCAGCTTCGTGAGGTGAACGACTTCTTCAACCGCAACGTTCGCTGGGTCGACGATATCGTCGTGTGGGGGCAGGAGGATTACTGGGCCACGCCGCTCGAGGCCATGGGCAAGGGCCAGGGCGACTGCGAAGACTATGCGATCGCCAAGTACATCACGCTCAAGCAGCTTGGAGTTCCCGGCGAGCGCCTGCGCATGATTTACGTACGCGCCCGCATTGGCCGCAGCAGTATTACCCAGGCGCACATGGTGCTGGGTTACTATGATACCCCGAGCGCCGTGCCGCTGGTGCTCGATAACATGGCGCCCTCGATTTCGCCCGCCTCGCAGCGTACCGATCTCGATCCGGTGTTCAGTTTCAATAGCGAAGGGCTTTGGGCCGGCGGCTCATCGCAGTCGCGCGCGGATCCATTGGCGCGCCTGTCGCGCTGGCGCAGCGTACTGGAACGTATGCAATCTCAAGGCTTTCTCTAGAGACCTCGCAGAAAGGTTTTTACAAGCGCTTTTAATAAAGAGCTTTTAACAAAAAGTTTTCAACAAAAGGACGTGCCGTTATGTCGCTTATCAAACAGCTTTGGCTGGCCATCATCGGGCTGTTGCTGCTCTCCTTTGTTGGAAGCCTTGTGATCAGCATCACCACCAGTCGCGCTTACATCGAGCAGGAAATCAGCATCAAGAACGAGGATAACGCCACGGCGCTGGCGCTCTCCATGACGCAGCTCGACAAGGACCTGGTCATTCTCGAGCTTTTGATCTCGGCGCAGTTCGACACCGGCTACTATCAGCAGATCGTACTGCGCGACACCGATGGCAGCGTACTGGTCGAGCGCGTGGCGAGTGAGTACCAGGGCCACGTGCCCGGCTGGTTTCGCCACCTGATCGACTTCGACATTCCGCCGGGCACGGCCACCATTCAGGAAGGCTGGCAGCAGTTCGGTACGCTGACCCTTCAGAGTCAGTACAGCTTTGCTTACCGGGCCCTGTGGCGAAGCTTCATGGAGCTGACGGCCTGGTTCATCGCGGCAGGGATCGCAAGCCTCGCGCTGGCAGCGGTGATCGTCAGTACCATCAAGCGCCCGCTCAATCGCGTGGTGGAGCAAGCGCGTAATATCAGCGCGCGGCGCTTTACCACCATCAAGGAGCCGCGCACCCGGGAGCTTCGCGAGGTAGCCCGGGCCATGAACGTGCTCTCTCACAACGTGCGCCAGATGTTGACCCACGAAAGTCAGAAACTCGATGAGCTGCGCCGCGACCTGCAGCATGACGCGTTGACCGGCGCGCTCAATCGCGGTGCCTTCATGACCCGACTGGCGGCGCTTCTGGACAGCGACGATGCACGGGCGACGGGGCTCATGGCGATCGTTCGCGTGGAGGATCTGGTGGGGCTGAACGACCGCCTCGGCCACGACGCCACGGATAACCTGCTGAAGGGGTTGGTGGAGCAGCTGACTACACTCGATACCACCTCGGAAGAGACGCTGATCGGCCGGCTCAACGGCAGCGATTTCATGCTGGTGGTACCGCTTGAAACCGACATCGAGGAGTTCAGCGCTCGCTTGAAACATGCGCTTGCAACGCTCGCCCCGGCGAGCGAGCTGCGACTGCCCACGGCGATTACCAGCTACGCGCCGGGAGATGAGCGCAGCGACCTGATGGCCACGCTCGACACGGCCCTGGCAGAGGCAGAAAGCGCTCAGGGCAGCTTGCCAGTTGTGGTGCGCGAACGCGAGCGTCAGCCGCTTTTTGCCACGCACGCGGCGTGGCGTACGGCGCTGGATACGGCGCTATTGCAGGGCCCGGAGCTTGGACGCTTTCCGGTACTGAACGCCCAGCAGCACGTTCTACATTACGAAAGCCCGGCCCGGCTGCAGCTGGCCGAGCAGTGGCAAAGCGCGGGAGTTTTCATTCCCTGGCTTGCGCGTTTTAACCTGGAGCCCGCGCTGGATATGGCCGTCATCAAACAGGCGCTGGAGCAGCTTCGCCAAAACCCGGAGCAGTGGCTGGGCATCAACCTGTCGATCGCGGCCATCAGCGACGCCCGTTTCGTCACCGGGCTGCGCACCCTGCTGGAGCAAAACGCCGCGCTGGCGTCCAGGCTCTGCTTCGAAATTCCGGCGACCCTCGATTCCCGGGCGCTGGCGAGCATGCGCGGTTTCTGCGCGGCGCTCAGACATCTCGACTGCCAGTTCGGTATCGAGCACGTGGGGGCCGAGTTCACCAAGCTGGCCGAGCTGCACGACGTTGGGCTGACCTACCTGAAGGTGGATGCCAGCCTGGTGCGCGACATTCACGCCTCCGTCGAGCAGCAAAGCATACTGCGCGGGCTGACCACGCTCTGCCACTCGCTGGGGCTATTGGTCATCGCCGAAGGCGTGAAATCCGAAGAGGAGCTGGCCCAGCTGTTCCGCATGGGCATCGACGGCGTGACCGGCCCGGCGATACGCACGCCAAACTGACCCGGCCGCCGCCATGGCGGCGGTATCAGATGATACCGCCGTCCTCGCCAATCAAATTGACGTTGTTCTTGGCGCGCAGCGATTTACGCTGCATCACCTTGTTCTGCGCCGCCTGTGGCAGGTCGGTGAACGAAATCACCCCCTTGTCCAGCAGCACCTCCATCAAGTCCTCCACCACGCGCACGAAGGCCAAGTCCGAGGCGAGAAAGTTCGCTTTCGAGCCCGGCTCATTGGCCAGAAACGCCAACACCTGCGGGTCGTCTGCGCTCACCTGCTCGGAAGATTCGCTGGTCGCCTCCTTGCTCAGCGTCACGATGTCGCCGTCGGCATTGCGTTTGATATAGAACATGGCAACCCCCTTCTCTCGTTAAACAGGGTTCAAGGTTAAAAAAGGCCGCCCGGAGGCGGCCTTGGTGTTACACGATGCGTAACGTGATGTCTTACTGGTCGATCTTCAGCTGATGATCCTGCAGCATGCTTTGCAGGAAGTCCGACGAGCTTTCGCCCTGGGGCATGGTGACGTCTTTCAGTACCACACGCTGATCCGCGTTACTGTTATCTGCCGACAAACCACCTTCTGACTTGATGTGCAGAATGGTATCGCTGCCCTTCTGTTCAGCGTGAATGTACTGATCGATGCTCTCGTCACTTTCTCCCTTCAGTAGATCGGAGAGGTCAAGACGATCCGCCTGAGCATCCTGGCCGAACACGCCTTTATTGAAGTCCTTAACGGTGTCCTCAGCCGCTCTACCGCTGGTTCCCCGGTCACCGAACTCCCACTTGAAGGTATCAGCACCGGCGCCACCGTAGAGTATATCGTCGCCTTGGCCACCAATCAGGATGTCATCACCGGCTCCTCCTTTGAGCGTGTCCATACCTTTACCGCCGATCAGTACGTCATCGCCATTACCACCCTCCAGTCTATCGTTGCCGGCGCCGCCATAAAGGACATCGTTACCTTCAGTGCCCTCAAGAAGGTTGTTACCCTTATCACCAAGCTCAAAGTGCTTGCTATCAGTCGATACATTGCCGCTAGTATCGGTGGCAATGGCCTTAAGTTCGCCCTTCGTGCCATCGACTCCCTTCAAAGCTGTTGTCCACTGGCCGTCAGCACCCGCTTTAATAGTATCGATCACCTTCCCATGGTCATCGGTAATTTTAACGTCCGCACCAGGTGTCGCCGAGCCGCTAATTTGCATCTCGCGAACACCGACGGTGCTGGTATCTTGATCATTCGTGAAGTAGCTGACGTCACGAATACCATACTTGCCGTTTTCGATGATCAACGTCTGAGCATGGCCATTGATGCTTCCAGAGAAGACAACAATTGCATCACCAGATCCGTTTACGTCGGTCTTGTCAGAGCGAGTCACCTTTCCGTCCATGGAGCGGCTGTTCCAACGATAGCCGTCGTACTCCCACCACTGAAGGGAATAGACGTCTCCCACTTGAAGATAGGCAGTTTCATTACTGCCTTCCTTAGAAGAGATCTTCAAAGAAGCAGTTCTATATGTATTCAGAGAAGAACCAGCAAATTTTTCTGAGGTGTACGACGTATTAACTGCTTTGCTAACAGTGCCAAACGCTCTGTCATCCAGCTGCCCCCAAATTTTTGAAAGCACATCGACACCCACTTCCTGACCAGTTTCGACACTATCGATACTCACTTGTGGCGGCTCTGGCAGTGCCTCAACATCCACA
Source organism: Halomonas sp. PAMB 3264 (assembly GCF_031954245.1). Classification (NCBI taxonomy): domain Bacteria; kingdom Pseudomonadati; phylum Pseudomonadota; class Gammaproteobacteria; order Oceanospirillales; family Halomonadaceae; genus Halomonas; species Halomonas sp. PAMB 3264. The sequence goes on along the minus strand of NZ_CP134866.1, from coordinate 1,277,074 downwards.
TTTGCAAGCTCCTCGTTGCTCGAGATGCCCTTGTCGCTGATCGACTTGGCGCGCACATCGAAGTCCTCGACACCGGCATCAGGGCGCACAGTCAAGCCGCCCAACTGGCTAGGCTCGACACGGTATACACCGTTTTCCTTGCTCAGTACGTTGCCGTCATAAAGCAGTTGTCCACCGTCGACTTCCACTTCGTAGTAGTCAATCTCGCCACTCGCCACGCTGCCGGACAGATCGACCTTATAGATCGTGCTCCCAACGTTAAGCGTGCCCTTGATGTTACTGACATCGACCACTTCGTTGGCTTCGGTCGAGCGTACCTCGAAGTCGACTACCGCCTGACCGTTTTTATCCAGCGTCAGGGTCAGCGTCTTGTGTTCGGCATCGAACCGCGTCGAGTTACTATTTTTCGGGTCGTACCAGGACGTTTCGTATCGCTCGACATCATCCACGATCACCTTGAAGGTATCGCGTGTACCGCCGCGAAGCCCCCAGCCGGAGCGACCATCTTCCCAACCGCCTTTCGCCTGCTGAGTCCAGCTCAGAGTGAAGGTTTCACCGGCATGCGCCTTACCGAAGTCGAAGCGTACCGTTTCGGTGTCCTCCGGCGGACGCGGATCGTTGATCCAACCGTAACCGGAACCACCCACTCCCAGATCGGAAAAGCCGTCTTTGGTGACCGTTTCCAGGCCATGACTCGTCTCAACTTCGAGAAGAACTTCGGGGATTGGATCCGGCAACTGTTCGATCTCAATGTTGACACTGGCCTGCGTACTGGGAATACCGTACTCGCTGATTGAAATAGCACTGACGTCAAAGACCTCGGTGCTAACGTCATCCGGCCGAACCGTCAAGAAGTCCAGTTGACTCGGTTCAACGCGATAAATGCCATTGTCGCTTGGCAATTCGACGCCCATGTACAGAAGCTGGCCACCATCGACTTCTACTTCATAGAGGTCGATTTCACCACTGGCAATGCTGCCGGAAAGATTGACCTTATAGATCGTACTTTCAATATCGAGCATGGCCTTGATGTTACTGACATCGACGACTTCATCTGGGTCGGTTGAGCGCACCTCAAACGATACGTCAGCCTTACCGTTTTCATCCAGCGTGACAGAGATAGACCTCGGCGTTGCCTCAGACTTGGCAGAGGGCACGTTATATTCTGCATACCAGGAGTTTTCGTACTCCTCCTTGCCGTTGACCAAGACCTTGAAGGTATCACGCGTTCCTTCTCGGCCCGTCGTTCCGTCCTCCCAGCCCCCCTTGAACTGCTCAGTCCAGCTCAGCGTAAAGGTTTCACCAGCGTGCTGTTTACCAAAATCCAATGTCTCGATCTTGACAGTATCTGCTGGCGGATTAGGGTTATCGATAACACGGTCGCCGGAGCCACCTACCCCCAGGTCCTTAATACCGTCTCTTGTTACAGTGTCCTTACTGAAAACTGTATCAACCGTCAGGCCAACCTCAGGAATAGCGATCACAATTAGTGAATCGTTACCCGCGCTACCGAGATTACCCGCTTCATCTGCATAGCTTTGTGCAGGAATATTGGCACTTGAGTCGCCATACGCGTCATCCAATGTGCCAACGGTGCCCGTCCAAACCGTTGCATCGGATGCGTCCTGCTGCAGCTCACCTACAAGCGTGAGCCCTTTGAGTTCAAGAAGCTTACCAACCTGAGCAGCATTTAGCGGCTCACCGTTCGAACCATACGCCCGCTCGCTAAAGTCGATACGAATAGAGGTTTCTTCACCGGTGACGAGCAGGTCGCTATCGTCGCCAAGCGTTACCTTGACTTCAGGCGCCGTAGTATCGACCTCATATCCACGGCTCGTATTGGCATCGTAAGTATTACCTGCCGCATCAGTACCGGTGACTTCGGCCGTGATACTGTCGTTGCCGGCCAGCACCGACCCCGGCACGTCGATGGCGTAGGTGAGATTGCCCTCGCTATCGGCCACCACGTTACCGGTGTAGGTCTGCTCGCCCACGGTCAGGGTCACGATGTCGTTCGCCTGGGCGTCGCCACCCACGGTGCCCGTCACGGTCACGTCGCCCTTCGCTTCCTCGCCGTTGACCACGTCGTCACCGGCAATGGTGTCGATGGTGATCGTGGCGCTGGCGTCCAGGTTGACGGTGTAGGTCTTGTCCGTTTCGCCGGTATAGGCGTTGCCGTCCGCGTCGGTGCCGGTCACTTTTGCGGTAATCGCGGTGTGCTCGGCCAGCTCCGATCCGGGCACGTCGATGGCGTAGGTGAGGTTGCCTTCACCGTCGGCCACGACCTCGCCGCCGTAGGTATTCTCGCCCACGGTCAGGGTGACGGTGTCGCCGGCCTTGGCGTCGCCGCCCACGGTACCGGTGACGGTCACGTCGCCCTTCGCTTCCTCGCCGTTGACCACGTCGTCACCAGCAATGGTGTCGATGGTGATCGTGGCGCTGGCGTCCAGGTTCACGCTGTAGTCGCGCTCGGCGTTGGCTTCGTAGCCGTTGCCGTCCGCGTCGGTGCCGGTCACGTCGGCACGGATCGTGTCGTTGTCGGCCAGCTCCGATCCGGGCACGTCGATGGCGTAGGTCAGATCCTCACCGACGGTGCCGGTGTGGGTATTGTCGCCCACGGTCAGCGTGACGGTGTCGCCTGCCTTGGCGTCGCCGCCGACGGTACCGGTGATGGTCACGTCGCCCTTCGCTTCCTCGCCGTTGACCACGCCGTCACCGGCGATCACGTCGATGGTGATCGTGGCGCTGGCGTCCAAGTTGACCTCGTAACCGCGCTCGGCGTCCTGACGGTAGCTGTTGCCCGCGTCGTCGGTGCCGGTGACTTCGGCCGTGATGCTGTCGTTGTCGGCCAGCATCGCTCCCGGCACGTCGATGGCGTAGGTGAGGTTGCCTTCACCATCGGCCACGACCTCGCCGCCGTAGGTATTCTCGCCCACGGTCAGGGTGACCGTGTCGCCGGCCTTGGCGTCGCCGCCCACGGTACCGGTGACGGTCACGTCGCCCTTCGCTTCCTCGCCGTTGACCACGTCGTCACCGGCGATATCGTCGATAGTGATCGTGGCGCTGGCGTCCAGGTTCACGCTGTAGTCGCGCTCGGCGTCGGCGCTGTAGCCGTTGCCGTCCGTGTCGGTGCCGGTCACTTTTGCGGTAATCGCGGTGTGCTCGGCCAGCTCCGATCCGGGCACGTCGATGGCGTAGGTCAGATCCTCACCGACGGTGCCGGTGTGGGTGTTGTCGCCCACCGTCAGGGTGACGGTGTCGCCGGCCTTGGCGTCGTCGCCCACGGTACCGGTGATGGTCACGTCGCCCTTCGCTTCCTCGCCGTTGACTACGCCGTCACCGGCGATCACGTCGATGGTGATCGTGGCGCTGGCGTCCAAGTTGACCTCGTAACCGCGCTCGGCGTCCTGACGGTAGCTGTTGCCCGCGTCGTCGGTGCCGGTGACTTCGGCCGTGATGCTGTCGTTGTCGGCCAGCATCGCTCCCGGCACGTCGATGGCGTAGGTGAGGTTGCCTTCACCATCGGCCACAACCTCGCCGCCGTAGGTATTCTCGCCCACGGTCAGGGTGACGGTGTCGCCCGCTTTCGCGTCGCCGCCCACGGTGCCGGTCACGGTCACGTCGCCCTTCGCTTCGTCGCCGTTGACCACGCCGTCACCGGCGATCTGGTCAATGGTGATCGTGGCGCTGGCGTCCAGGTTGACGGTGTAGGTCTTGTCCGTTTCGCCGGTATAGGCGTTGCCGTCCGCGTCGGTGCCGGTCACTTCCGCGGTAATCGCGGTGTGCTCGGCCAGCTCCGATCCGGGCACGTCGATGGCGTAGGTCAGATCCTCACCGACGGTGCCGGTGTGGGTGTTGTCGCCCACGCTCAGCGTGACGGTGTCGCCTGCTTTCGCGTCGCCGCCCACGGTGCCGGTGATGGTGATATCGCCCTTCGCTTCGTCGCCGTTGACCACGCCGTCACCGGCAATGGTGTCGATGGTGATCGTGGCGCTGGCGTCGAGATTGACGGTGTAGGTCTTGTCCGTTTCGCCCGTATAGGCGTTGCCGTCCGCGTCGGTGCCGGTCACGTCGGCACGAATCGTGTCGTTGTCGGCCAGAACCGATCCGGGTACGTCGATAGCGTAGGTGAGGTTACCTTCACCGTCGGCCACGACCTCGCCGCCGTAGGTATTCTCGCCCACGGTCAGGGTGACGGTGTCGCCTGCCTTGGCGTCGCCGCCCACGGTACCGGTGACGGTCACGTCGCCCTTCGCTTCCTCGCCGTTGACCACGTCGTCACCGGCAATGGTGTCGATGGTGATCGTGGCGCTGGCGTCCAGGTTGACGGTGTAGGTCTTGTCCGTTTCGCCGGTATAGGCGTTGCCGTCCGCGTCGGTGCCGGTCACTTCCGCGGTAATCGCGGTGTGCTCGGCCAGCTCCGATCCGGGCACGTCGATGGCGTAGGTCAGATCCTCACCGACGGTGCCGGTGTGGGTGCTGTCGCCCACGCTCAGCGTGACGGTGTCGCCTGCTTTCGCGTCGCCGCCCACGGTGCCGGTGATGGTGATATCGCCCTTCGCTTCGTCGCCGTTGACCACGCCGTCACCGGCGATCTGGTCGATGGTGATCGTGGCGCTGGCGTCGAGATTGACGGTGTAGGTCTTGTCCGTTTCGCCCGTATAGGCGTTGCCGTCCGCGTCGGTGCCGGTCACGTCGGCACGAATCGTGTTGTTGTCGGCCAGAACCGATCCGGGCACGTCGATGGCGTAGGTGAGGTTGCCCTCGACGTCGGCCACGACCTCGCCGCCGTAGGTATTCTCGCCCACGGTCAGGGTGACCGTGTCGCCGGCCTTGGCGTCGCCGCCCACGGTGCCGGTAATTTTGACAGGCCCCTTCGCCTCTTCCCCATTAACAACATTGTCCTTGGTTACGTTATCAATGGTGATCGTGGCTTTTATCTCTTCCTCCTCTTCCTCCTCCTCGGGACCATCGGACTCGTTATCCGAGTCCGGATCGTGATCACCGTCCGAGTCCGAGTCGCTGTCGGAATCAGAGTCACTGTCCGAGTCTGAATCGCTGTCGGAGTCTGAATCGCTGTCGGAATCGGAGTCACTGTCAGAATCTGAATCGCTATCAGAGTCCGAATCGCTATCCGAATCGGAGTCGCTGTCGGAATCTGAATCGCTATCGGAGTCCGAGTCACTATCGGAGTCCGAGTCACTATCAGAGTCCGAATCGCTATCCGAGTCCGAGTCGCTGTCGGAGTCTGAATCGCTGTCGGAATCCGAATCGCTGTCAGAGTCCGAGTCGCTGTCGGAGTCTGAATCGGAGTCACTGTCAGAATCCGAATCACTGTCGGAGTCCGAGTCGCTATCGGAATCCGAGTCGCTGTCAGAGTCAGAGTCAGAGTCGCTGTCGGAGTCTGAATCGCTGTCGGAATCTGAGTCGCTATCGGAGTCCGAATCACTGTCCGAATCGGAGTCGCTGTCTGAGTCAGAGTCGCTGTCGGAATCCGAATCACTGTCAGAGTCGGAATCACTGTCGGAATCCGAATCGCTATCGGAGTCCGAATCGCTGTCAGAGTCGGAGTCGCTGTCGGAATCCGAGTCGCTGTCGGAGTCCGAGTCACTATCAGAGTCCGAATCGCTATCAGAGTCCGAATCGCTATCCGAATCGGAGTCGCTGTCGGAATCGGAGTCACTGTCAGAATCCGAGTCACTGTCGGAGTCCGAATCACTGTCGGAATCGGAGTCACTATCAGAGTCCGAGTCGCTATCTGAATCCGAGTCGCTATCTGAATCCGAGTCACTGTCAGAGTCTGAATCGGAGTCACTGTCAGAATCCGAATCACTGTCGGAATCGGAGTCGCTGTCGGAGTCCGAGTCACTATCAGAGTCCGAATCGCTGTCAGAGTCGGAGTCGCTATCCGAGTCCGAGTCACTATCGGAATCAGAGTCGCTGTCTGAGTCCGAATCGCTGTCAGAGTCGGAATCACTGTCGGAGTCCGAATCGCTGTCGGAATCGGAGTCACTGTCAGAATCCGAGTCGCTGTCGGAATCTGAATCGCTATCGGAATCCGAGTCGCTGTCGGAATCTGAATCGCTATCGGAGTCTGAATCACTGTCGGAATCCGAATCACTGTCGGAATCCGAATCGCTGTCGGAATCCGAATCGCTGTCAGAGTCCGAATCGCTGTCAGAGTCAGAGTCGCTGTCGGAGTCCGAGTCGCTGTCGGAGTCGCTATCTGAATCCGAGTCGCTGTCGGAATCGGAGTCACTGTCGGAGTCGCTATCTGAATCCGAGTCGCTATCTGAATCCGAGTCGCTATCGGAGTCCGAATCGCTGTCAGAGTCGGAGTCGCTGTCGGAATCCGAGTCGCTGTCGGAATCCGAGTCGCTGTCGGAATCCGAGTCGCTGTCGGAATCCGAGTCGCTGTCGGAGTCCGAGTCACTATCAGAGTCCGAATCGCTATCAGAGTCCGAATCGCTATCCGAATCGGAGTCGCTGTCGGAATCGGAGTCACTGTCAGAATCCGAGTCACTGTCGGAGTCCGAATCACTGTCGGAATCGGAGTCACTATCAGAGTCCGAGTCGCTATCTGAATCCGAGTCGCTATCTGAATCCGAGTCGCTATCGGAATCCGAGTCGCTGTCGGAATCTGAATCGCTGTCAGAGTCCGAATCGCTATCCGAATCGGAGTCGCTGTCGGAGTCACTGTCGGAATCGGAGTCACTATCAGAGTCCGAGTCGCTATCTGAATCCGAGTCACTGTCAGAGTCTGAATCGGAGTCACTGTCAGAATCCGAATCACTGTCGGAGTCCGAGTCGCTATCGGAATCCGAGTCGCTGTCAGAGTCAGAGTCGCTGTCGGAGTCTGAATCGCTGTCGGAATCTGAGTCGCTATCGGAGTCGGAGTCACTGTCGGAATCCGAATCACTGTCCGAATCGGAGTCGCTGTCTGAGTCAGAGTCGCTGTCGGAATCCGAATCACTGTCAGAGTCGGAATCACTGTCGGAATCCGAATCGCTATCGGAGTCCGAATCGCTGTCAGAGTCGGAGTCGCTGTCGGAATCGGAGTCACTGTCGGAGTCGCTATCGGAATCCGAGTCGCTGTCGGAATCTGAATCGCTATCGGAGTCCGAATCGCTATCCGAATCGGAGTCGCTGTCGGAGTCGGAATCCGAATCGCTGTCAGAGTCCGAGTCGCTATCGGAATCTGAATCGCTATCGGAGTCTGAATCACTGTCGGAGTCCGAGTCACTATCGGAATCAGAGTCACTATCGGAATCAGAGTCGCTGTCAGAGTCCGAGTCGCTGTCGGAGTCCGCGTCACTATCAGAGTCCGAATCGCTGTCAGAGTCGGAATCACTGTCGGAGTCCGAATCGCTGTCGGAATCGGAATCACTTTCAGAATCCGAGTCGCTGTCGGAATCTGAATCGCTATCGGAGTCCGAGTCACTATCGGAATCAGAGTCGCTGTCAGAGTCGGAATCACTGTCCGAATCGCTATCAGAGTCCGAATCGCTGTCGGAGTCCGAATCGCTGTCGGAGTCGGAGTCGCTATCCGAGTCCGAGTCGCTATCTGAATCCGAGTCGCTGTCGGAATCTGAATCGCTATCAGAGTCCGAGTCACTATCGGAATCCGAGTCGCTGTCGGAGTCCGCGTCACTATCAGAGTCCGAATCGCTGTCAGAGTCCGAATCGCTGTCAGAGTCGGAATCACTGTCGGAGTCCGAATCGCTGTCGGAATCGGAATCACTGTCAGAATCCGAGTCGCTGTCGGAATCTGAATCGCTATCGGAGTCCGAGTCACTATCGGAATCAGAGTCGCTGTCAGAGTCGGAATCACTGTCCGAATCGCTATCAGAGTCCGAATCGCTGTCGGAGTCCGAGTCGCTATCCGAGTCCGAGTCGCTGTCGGAGTCTGAATCGCTATCGGAGTCCGAGTCACTATCGGAATCAGAATCGCTGTCTGAGTCCGAATCACTGTCGGAATCGGAGTCACTATCGGAATCCGAGTCGCTGTCGGAGTCCGAGTCACTATCAGAGTCCGAATCGCTATCAGAGTCCGAATCGCTATCCGAATCGGAGTCACTGTCAGAATCCGAGTCACTGTCGGAGTCCGAATCACTGTCGGAATCGGAGTCACTATCAGAGTCCGAGTCGCTATCTGAATCCGAGTCTGAATCGCTGTCCGAATCGGAGTCACTGTCGGAATCGGAGTCGCTATCAGAGTCCGAGTCGCTATCTGAATCCGAGTCGCTATCTGAATCCGAGTCGCTATCGGAATCCGAGTCGCTGTCGGAATCTGAATCGCTGTCAGAGTCCGAATCGCTATCCGAGTCCGAGTCACTATCGGAATCAGAGTCGCTGTCTGAGTCCGAATCGCTGTCAGAGTCGGAATCACTGTCGGAGTCCGAATCGCTGTCGGAATCGGAGTCACTGTCAGAATCCGAGTCGCTGTCGGAATCTGAATCGCTATCGGAATCCGAATCACTGTCGGAATCGGAGTCACTGTCGGAGTCGCTATCTGAATCCGAGTCGCTGTCGGAGTCGGAGTCGCTGTCGGAATCCGAGTCGCTATCGGAATCCGAATCGCTATCAGAGTCGGAGTCGCTATCGGAGTCCGAATCGCTATCAGAGTCTGAATCGCTGTCGGAATCAGAGTCGCTGTCAGAGTCCGAGTCACCATCGGAGTCCGAGTCACTATCGGAATCCGAGTCACTATCGGAGTCCGAGTCACTATCGGAATCCGAGTCGCTGTCGGAATCTGAATCGCTATCGGAATCTGAATCGCTATCGGAGTCCGAATCGCTATCAGAGTCTGAATCGCTGTCAGAGTCGGAGTCGCTATCCGAGTCGGAGTCGCTATCCGAGTCCGAGTCACTATCGGAATCAGAGTCGCTGTCTGAGTCCGAGTCGCTGTCGGAGTCGCTATCTGAATCCGAGTCGCTGTCGGAATCGGAGTCACTGTCAGAGTCCGAATCGCTATCCGAATCAGAGTCGGAGTCACTATCGGAGTCCGAATCGCTATCGGAATCCGAATCGCTATCAGAGTCCGAATCAGAGTCACTGTCAGAGTCCGAATCACTGTCGGCATCCGCATCTGCGTCAGCGTCAGTATCGGCGTCAGCATCTGCATCCGCATCTGCGTCAGCGTCTGCGTCCGTATCGGCGTCAGCATCTGCATCTGCATCTGCATCTGCATCTGCATCTGCATCAGCGTCTGCGTCCGCATCGGCGTCAGCATCTGCATCAGCGTCTGCGTCCGCGTCCGCATCGGCATCACCGTCATCATCGCCGGGGATCAGGGGGTCGTCCGGGCTTAGCGGGATATCGGTATCGGGGGCTGTGTCATCGGGGCCGGGGGGATTTAGCGTAAAAAAGACGGGCGGTGTACCTGCCGTGGGGCCAGCGGTAGTAAAGCTTAGGGGGCTTACCTCTTCGGAGATACGCGCCACGCGAACGAAGCTATTGCCCCCGCCGCCGCCGCCACCGGCACCGCCGGCAGCGGTGGGGTCGAGAAGATCAAGAAGATCGATATCGTCGTCTTCAAGAGCGGCCAACAAGGCATCGATATCGTCATCCAGCACGCTGGCTTCATCGGAAGAGACAACGGTTTCACGATCAAGGTCCGGAGTCAGCTCCATGGACTGCCCGCCTTCCACCACGTCTGCCCCTGCGCCATCGCCAAAATCGAGTTCGACTCGTCCACCGTCCGAGGTAATCAGTGTTTCGCCTTCGATAAGCGTATCGCCGATTTTGACCTCGTGCCGGTTACCCTTTCCATCCGTGACCCAAGCGTCCCCGGTGATAGCGATGACCGTTGCTGTTGCCATTTAGGTAAATCCCCGATGAGTATTAGTGGCCGCCCGCTCACCCGTCGTGCGAGTGAAAAAACGGCTTATAGCGCAATAGTAAGGGATTCGGCGCCCCCTCCCTATTGTACTGAAGGACAGTAAAGTAATGTAACTTGCTGCCCGCAGAGGGGCATCCATGCTCTGCGGGTAGGCGCTTGGGCGTTAGCTCAAGAAATGCGTTTTTCGGCGTCCGAAGAAAGCTTCAAAATGAGCTGCAGGCGATCGCGTACCGCCAGTTTCTTGAAGATGGCGCTCAAGTGGGCCTTTACCGTGCGCTCGGTAATCGCAAGCTCTCGAGCGACTTCCTTGTTAGCGCCCCCGCGGGCAACGGCTAGCGCTACCGCTCGTTCACGCTCTGTCAGCGTGGCAAGAAACTGCTGGCCCTGATGGGTGATATCGTCACCGGTTCGCTGCTGCAGCGCCTGGACAGAGCCTGTGAGCACACGCGATAAAAGCGATTGGCCCACCCAGACACCCTGATGGGTAACGACCAGCGCGACCTGTTTGAGCACTTCGGGTGCAGAAAGCGTATGGGTATAGCCACGAGCCCCCAGCTCAAGCGCCAGCAGCGCCTCGCGGTCGTTAGGGGCGTAGCTCATGACCACCACGCTTGCGCCCTGGCGGCTAATCGCCGTGGTTTGCGCGCGCCAGTCCTCGACGGTCGTGGTGATCCAAACCACATCCCCAGACTCTGAACATGTGATCGCCTGGTCAGAGGTAGCGGCTATCGCGTCGGGTAGAGCGCCTTGCCAACGCGACTTGAGACTTCCATCACTTGTGATAAAAACATGTTTCATTAGCGCTCTCCCATTGAGTCACGCCACGCTCTTAAAACGGGCTTCAGCAAAAACTGCATCACCGTTCGTTTACCTGTCACGATATCGACCTGCGCTGTCATGCCTGGAATGACCTGAAGCCCTTCAGTAGCGTTCTCGTCCTGCAGGCTGCGTACGCGTACCAGGTAAAAGGTATTGCCGTCGTCGTCGGTAATCGTATCGGCGCTGATATGCTCAAGCTCCGCCTGCAGGCCACCGTAAATAGCGTAATCGTAGGCGGTGAGCTTGATAGTAGAGGCCTGCCCCGGATGCAGAAAAGCGATGTCCTGGGGCGCAATACGGGCCTCGACCAACAGCTGGTCGTCGCTCGGGATGATCTCGATGACCTCCTGGCCGGGCTGCGCTACCCCGCCGATGGTATTGATATGAATGCGCTGGATGACGCCATCGACCGGCGAGCGAATCTCGGTCAAACGCACCCGATCCTGTAGCCCGGTGCCGGACTGCTGAAGTGCGTTCAAATCACCCACCGCTTGAGCCAGGTCACTGCGCCACTGGCTGCGCCGCTCGGCGCTTTGCTCGCGCAGCTGAGTCTGCGACTCTTCAACGGCGGCTTGCAGACGGGATACCGAGGCATCGGCCTGGTTGCGCTCGCCAGTCGCACGGGACACTTCGCGCTGAAGGCGCAGCACCTCGACCTCGGATACGGCGCCGGACGCCAGCAGCGGTCGAGTCAGATTCAACTCCTGGCTGGCCATACTGGCTTCACGCCCCGCCGTATCGCGACGCGCCTGAGCTTCTCTGAGCTCTTCCTGACGCTGGCGAACGCGATCCTCGAGCACGTTCTCCTGCTCGCGAAGCTCCACAAGACTGCTCTCGTAGGCCTCGCGCTCCTGCATGACGATATGCGGAACTTCCTGGCGAAGCTCTTCCGAGGGTTCGAACTCGGTGCCGGTCGCCAGCGCCCGCAGCCGCTCGGCACGCGCTTCCAGCGCGTAGCGCTGAGCACGGTTTTCGCGGAAATCGGAGACGAAACGCGTGGGGTCGATCTGCATCAGCACTTCGCCCTGGCTTACGACCTGACCCTCGCGCACATTGATCTCTTCGATCACGCCGCCATCGAAGGACTGAATGCGCTGAAGGTGGCTTGCTGGAATCACGCGCCCACTACCGCGAGTCACCTCATCGATGGGTGCGAAATAGGCCCATACGAGGACGGCAATGAAGGCCAGCAATGTCACGTACAAAAACAGCCGTGCGCGGATGGGCTCCTGCTGCATGCGCGCCCAGTCGGTGTCGCTTGCCCAGTCGCGGTTGAGGTGAGCCGAACTTACCCGGCGCGCAAACAGTCGGTCCATGAACGGGCGAAACGGCTTTTGCCCTTTTTCGGAGAACCGACCAATCGCCTCGAACCCTTTTTGTTCACTGGTGGAGGAGTTCTTCGCCATTACGATGCCCTCCCGATCTGGCCGTTACGCAGCGCTTCAACCACGCTATCACGCGGGCCATCAGCGACAACCTTGCCCGCATCCATAACGATGATGCGATCGACGAGCGACAGAAGTGACGTGCGGTGAGTGACGATCAGCATGGTTTTACCTTCACCAATACGGGTCAGGTTCGCCTTGAATGCCTCTTCGCTGGCGTTATCCATCGCGCTGGTCGGCTCATCGAGCAGCAGTACCTGCGGGTCCTGTACCACCGCCCGAGCAATGGCGACCGCCTGCTTCTGACCACCGGATAGCGCCTGCCCGCGCTCACCTACCTGCAGATCGACTCCCTTGGGATGACTATTCACCAGCGCTTCCAGCCCGGCGATCTTGATCGCTCGCAGCAGCGCGTGGTCATCGACATGGTCGCTTCCACCGCCGGCCACGATATTGTCGCGAAGCGAGCCGGAAAACAGGCTGACCTCCTGAGGCACGTAACCCAAATGGCGCCGCAGTTGAAGCGGATCCAACTGACGAATATCCACGCCGTCGAGCATCACAGCGCCGGCGCTGGGCTGATAAAAACCCAATAGCAGCTTGTTGAGCGAGGATTTGCCACAGCCGACGCGCCCCAATAGCGCGACTTTCTCGCCTTCCTTGATGGCAATGGAGACGTCGCGCAGCGCATCACGCTCCTCATTGGGGTAGCGAAGCGTGACTTTGTCGAGTTCCAAACGGCCGGTCACGCTGGGCTTCTCCACGTAGGCTTTGCCTTCGTGGCGCTCCTCTTTTTTCTCCATGACGCGATTGAGCCCCTCGAGCGCCGTAGAAGACTGGTGATACTGCGCCAGCAGGGCCGCAGCCTGGCTGACCGGCGCCATCGCGCGTGACGAAAGCATATAGCAGGCGATCAGCCCGCCCTGGGTCAGATTGCCCTGAACGATTTGGTAAACCCCCACGATGATGACGCAGACCGCCACGCTGTTTTGCGCCCAGAGTGCAACGCTCGACACCGAGGAGCTCACTAACTTGAGCTGTGCGCTGGTACGCGAAAGAAACGCCGTGGCTTTTTCCCAATGGCGCTGAATACGGCTCTCCGCACGCAGCGCCTTGACGTTTTCGAGTTGAGAAACCGACTCGACCAGTAGCGCATTACGCTGAGCGCCAACCTCCCAGGTGGTTTCGGAAAGCTCATGCAGCTTGCCCTGGGCGGCGAGTGCGTAGAGCAATACGAAAAGAATCCCCACGATGACCGGCAAAACCAGCCACGGATTGATCAGCGCAATGATACCCGCGAACAGCAGCACGAACGGCAGATCGACGATCCCGATGATGGTGGCCGACCCAATGAAGGCACGCACCGACTCGAAGGATTGCAGCGTCGAGGTGAACGACCCCGTGGAGGCCGGACGCTCTTCCATCCGCATGCCCAGCACCTTGCTCATGATGGAGGACGACAGCTTGACGTCCGCACGGCTGGCGGCGAGGTCCACGAAACCACTACGCATCAAACGAAGAACCAGATCGAAACAGAGTACGATGAAAACCCCGGCCGCCATGACCCAAAGCGTTTCGGTCGCCTGGTTGGGCACGACGCGGTCATAAACGTTGAGCACGAACAGTGGCATGGCCAGCGCAAAGATGTTGATCGCAATCGACCCGCTGATGATATCGCGGTAAAGCCGGCGATTCTCCTTGATGACGCCCCAGAACCAGTGCTGACCGCGCTTTTTCTCGACGCCGGGTTCGGAGGTGTTGTCGGCCTGAAACCGGGGGCGAACGTAGATCGCTTCACCGCTATAGCCTCCGTTGAGCTCATCGAGCGCTACGTCGACGGCGGACTCGGAAAGCTCGGGAAAAATGACGCGCGCTTTTTGCTGCCTGGTATCCAGCGCCAGCAGCACGCAGGCTCGCCCCGGTTCCAGTAACAGTACCGCCGGAAAGAGCGACGGATTGAGGCCCAACAGCGGGCTTTTGACGATACGCGCGGTGAGACCTGCACGATGCGCCGCACGGCCAAACACCGACGGGGTCAAGTTGCCCTTTTCAAGCGGCAACCCCGCCTTGAGCGCCTCGGACGACACCTCATGCTGGTGGTAAGAAGCAATCGCTTTTAGGCATTCGAGAAGCTCGTCGTCCGAGCGTTCGCGGGTAGGGGTAGAGACGACCTGTTTATCTTGAGCCACTAAAACCTGATCTCCTGTCCGTCGGCTGCCGCAAGCATCGAAAGCGTTGAATCGTTCGGTGCCGATGGACCCAACCGACCGTTGCAAAACCTTCGCCGCGACGCATTCAAGCCGAAAATTTCGGTATATTTGATACCATCGGCCGCTGGGCAATAAGCTTAATACAGCGGTATAAGATACGTATTTGATTAAACGAAAGGCTGGCCCTCGTAAGCATCGCGCCTGTAAGCGCCGGACCTTTTACCCACGCCCCGCCACCAACAACGGCAGGCGGAGCGAAAGGCACGTACGGGCACTCGAAAAGAGCGCCTAATCCGAGTCCGGGCTCAATACTCGGGAGTGGTCATTGGGTCGTCAGAGATAGCCGGGTCGGGGTAGGCGGCTGCGTCAAGAGAAGCCTCGGGCGCCGGGGGTATCGAGATACCGCGGGTAAAGTCCTCCAGCGTAAACCCACGCGGGCCGTCAAGGGCGCAGGTATCGGCGGAACTCAAGGTAGCACCGTCATAACCCAGCTCGTCCAGACTCGGGATATCTTCTCGCGTTACGTTGAGCGCTGGCATCAGTTGGCCCATGGACGCCAGGGTACGCGCCTGTGCGAGCGTCAGGTCGAACTCGGCATTGGCATAGGCACGGCTCGCCTCGAAGTACTCGTTTTCACTGTCAAGCACGTCCAGCAGGGTGCGCTGGCCAATGTCGAACTGCTGCTGATAGGCACCGCGTACGCGATCGATGGACTGGCGGTGCTCGTTGAGGTAGTTGAGCTGTTCGCGAATACGCTGGGTATCGTTATAGGCGATTTGGGTGGTCTGGCGCACGTTGGTACAGGCCAGCTCGCGCTGGCTTTGCGCCTGCTCGATACGCGAAGCGGCCGCGTTGAAGCTTGCCAGATCAGAGCCTCCGCGGTACAGATTCATGCTCGCTACAAGCTGAATACTGTGTTCGTCGGTACGTCCGCGTACGACACTATCCTCGTTGTTGGTGCCCGTACGGCCCTGAATATCCAGACGCGGCATGAAACCGGCGCGGGCGCTCTCCTGCTCGGCACGGGCCACGGCGATGTTTTCGATCGCGGCCTGGAAATCCGGGTTGCCTTCGAACGCCATTCTCACGGCCTGAGCAACGTCAGCGGGCACGTTGGCTTCGAGCGACGGCGCAGGCGCCATGTTTTGCGCAGGCAACTGGCCCACGATGCGCTGATAGCGCGCCGTCACATCGTGAAGATTCGATGCCTCGGTCATCAGGTTCGATTCAGCCAAAGCCAGGCGGCCGCTGATTTGTTCGAGATCGACCCCGCGACCGGCGCCGGAAAGCGTGCGCTCTTCGATTTGGCTGAATACGCGCTGATGCTGGGCGTAATTGTCCTGGGCCAAGCGCACCATTTCACGGTAGCGAAGCACATCGAGGTAGGTACGAAACGCTTCCAGCGCGACTTCTTCACTCGCCCCTAAAAGCTGGAAATAGGCAACCAGACGAGCGCGATCCAAACGCTCGACGTCGCTGCGGGTTGCGAAACCATCGAACACCATTTGACTCAGCGTTAGCTCGGCAAAGTCGGAATCATAGCTTCCCCGACCGTCGTTGCTTTGATCCTGAATTCCCACGCCGGCGCGCACATCGATGGTGGGCAAATAACCGCCCTGCGCGGCGCGGATGTCGCTTCCCGAGGCCTCGAAATTTGCCCATGCAGCATTGACTTCAGGGTTGGTAATGATGGTTTGCTGAATGGCGCTTGGCAGGTCGGTCGAGCCCGGCGAGTAGAGAGTGGCCGGTAGAGACTGCGCCAACGCGGAGAGCGGCAGACAGGCCATGGTCGTCATGGTCAAGGGGCGAATCGCCCGCGCAGAGAAGAAATGCTTCAGCTTGTTTGTAACGTTGTCTTTCATATCCATGAATCCCCAATGAGCGTTCCACTCGAACGTTGAAACCACGACACCCCTTGCCGCTTGCTTCCCGCACCGGCCGAAACGCTGAGCGCGCTTTTCAAAAGCCAAGTGTCAAGGATTATTTCCCCCACACTACTCAATTTAAGTAAATAAGCGTCAGGCACAAGCCATCAAAACAAAAGTCACAAATATTTACAATTAAGAACTACAAAACCTCTGCAGCTTTTTTCATGCTTTTTTGTGGCTGGTTAGTTGCTGCAGCGCCAACCCCGTCAAAATCAACGCGAGCCCAGCGAAGGTAGACGCCAAAAGCGGCTCACCCACCACCACATGCAGTAGAAAAAGCGAGACCGGCGGCGATAGAAAAATCAGGTTGGTGACGCGCGCAGTGCGCGATACACGATGGATCGCCAGCTGCCACAAGATGAATGCGATGCCCATCTCGAAGAGTCCGACGTAAACGCCAGCGCCTAGCGCAGCAAGGCCGTGCCCTGTGATCCCCGGCCCTAAAAGTAGTAGTAATGTCAGTATTGGCAAGCCGATGGAGAAATTTTGCCACTGCCCGACCAGCGGCTCGCGCGCATCGCGCGTGTTGAGCAGCCAATAGAGTGCCCAGATAAGCGTCGACCCCAGCGCCAGCGTCACGCCCACTGGATCCTCGAAGGCGACATCGAACACCTGCCCTCGCGTGGCGATCACCCACACGCCAGCGTAGGCGACGCACCCGGCGGCAAAATCAGATATGGACAATCGCTGACCCAGAAGGGGAACGGCAAGCAGCGCCATGGTCAGCCCCCAGGTATAGTTGAGCGCCATGGCTTCCTGACCCGGCAGGCGATCATACGCGGCGAACAGCACGAGATAATACGCCACCGGGTTCATCAGCCCCGCCCAGGCCGCCGTTTTCCACCCGCTTGCCGCCTGACGCAAAAGCCCGCGTTTGATGACCAGCGCGCCCATCAATAGCCAGGAGACCAGCGAGGCGATCCACATAAGCTCCAGCGGGCTCATGAACGAAAGCGCCACCTTGAACGCCGTCGCGACGGTAGACCAGAGCGCCACCGCCCCCAGCCCGCACGTTATGGCCAACCGATCCTGACTCATCGGTCGATATGCCCAAGGTTCTGATCCGGGCTTACGATGTCGCGCACGCGCTTTTTGAGCTCCTTGCTGTCCGGAAAGCCGCCGTCGCGCTTTCGCTCCCAAAGCAGCGTATCGTTGCACCAGATTTCGAACGTGCCGCCGTGCGAAGGCGAAAGCGCGACTTCATCCAGCTGTTCGCCGAAGGTCGACAGCAGCTCCTGGGCATACCAGGCGCTGCGTAAAAGCCACTGACACTGGGTGCAATAACGAATGTTGATGCGAGACATGAAGCTATCCTTTTGAGCTTTGACAAAATGCGATTAACCGCCATTCTGTCACCCTGATTCAACAACTTCCAAGGAATCGAGATGGCCGAGTCGCCCATTTCCCAGACCCGCTTGTTCGAACGGCTGACCGGCGATGACGACAGCCGGATGTGCGAGGACATTCCGGAGCAGGCGTGCAAGGAGCAGCCGCGTAACTTCTTCTTGCATCTGTTTGCCGCGCTGGGCAATAAGCTCGCCGATGAGCTTTCCAGCGCTCGCCTGGTGCTGCCCTGGCTGATGGGGCTGATCGGTGCGCCGGTCTGGATGGTAGGTTTGCTGGTACCGATTCGCGAAGCCGGCGCCCTGCTGCCCCAGATTTTCGTGGCCGGTTTCATTCGCCCCAAACCCCAGCGCAAATGGGTGTGGGTCGCCGGCGCCCTGCTGCAAGCAGTCTGTGCCGGCTGTTTGGCATTGCTCGCACTTTGGGGTGAAAGCACGTTTGGCGGTGCGTTGGTACTGGCGGCTCTTGTGCTGCTTTCGCTTTCGCGGGGCGTCTCTTCCATCGCCACCAAGGACGTGATGGGCAAGACCATCGCCAAGCGCCGCCGCGGAACGCTAATGGGCTACAGCGGCAGCATCGCCGGCGCGGCCACGCTGGTGGCGGGCGGCGTGCTCGTACTGATGGGGAATCGCCCGGGCGAGTGGGCACTGGCGGCGCTTTTAGGCGTGGCCGCGCTCGGCTGGCTGCTCAACGCGTTTTGCGTGGCACGCATCAAGGAAGAACCCGGCGCGGTCGAAGGCGGGGAAAACGCTTGGAGCAGCATCAAGACGGGTGTATCGCTTCTCAAAAGCGATCGCGCCTTTTTACACTTCAACGTGTCGCGCGCACTCCTTCTATCGAGCGCCCTGGCGCTTCCCTACCTTGCGCTACTTGGCCAGCAGCAAAGTGGCGATGATCTGAGCAATCTTGGGCTATTGGTGGTGGTGTCGGGGCTTGCCGCCATGGTCGCAAGCCCGATTTGGGGTAAACTGGCCGACCAGTCCAGCCGCCGCGTCATGTGCTACGCCGCGCTGGGCACCACGGCTTGCTGTGTATTGGGCGCAAGTTTGATCCAGCTTCCCGACCAGTGGGCGCAAAGCGTCGTGCCCTACGCTCTGGTGTACGCCCTGTTGACGATCGTTCACCACGGCGTGCGACTTGGTCGCAAGACCTACCTGGTCGATATCGCCACTCAGGATAACCGGGCGCTTTATGTCGCGCTTTCCAACACGCTGACGGGTATCCTGATGCTGGCCGTGGGCGGTCTGGTAGGCGCGCTATCGCAGTGGCTGGGCAGTGCCTGGCTATTGCTGATACTGGCGGTGACGGCCTTTCTTGCGCTCCTCAGCGCCTATCGGCTGCCTGAAGTGGAGTAGTAAGGCGTGCAAGTACGTGGATCGAGCGAGATAATTTGCCAGCGCGTACGTAGCTGCCTATGTTAATGCTGGTTGAAGTGTTTATACACCGTTGTTGTCCGTGCTGATGCACAGCGCCATGGCAGCGGATGAGCGACAAGCAACAGGAACCCTTTTATGAAACGATCTCCTCTCATCAACCCCGAGCTCCTCGAACGGATCGTCGACGCCTCGGACGACGGTATCGTCGTCTCGGAACAGGAAGGCGATGAAAACATTCTCATCTACGTCAACAAAGGGTTTGAACGCTTGACCGGCTACACTGCCGACGAAATCCTTTATCGCGACTGCCGCTTTCTCCAAAACGATGATCGCGACCAGGACGCGCTCGATAATATTCGCGAAGCGATCAGTAGCGGCCGCCCTTCCCGCGAAGTGCTTCGAAACTATCGCAAGGACGGCACCATGTTCTGGAACGAGCTATCCATCACACCGGTGTACGATGAAAGCGATAACCTGATGTACTGCGTCGGGGTACAAAAGGATGTGACCGAGCGCGTCGAGGCACAGATCGCCCTGACGGAGCTTCAAAAAAAACACGAAAGCGCCTGAGCACGCCAACCGACATTTAAAGCTTGAACTTCGACCCAAGCGGCGCTATATAGCGCCTAAGCGCAAACGTCGCGCTTGGGCGCTTGGCCGAATGAGCAGGCCAGGCCGTTACAATGCCGGTGCGCCGGCTTGGGTTGGAGGGCCTCTCATGAGCCGTGACCCCCTGAATCGCGATTCCTTCTCCGCCTCGACGCTCGAAGCCGATGAGTTCGAAAGTCTCGACGCCGTCAATGACGATGCCTACGGCAAGCAAAAAGCGAGCAAGTCCGACACCCTGCGCGCCCGCCGTCAGGTGGAAGCGTGGCTCGAGGAGCGTAGCCTCAAACGCGCCATCGAGGACGATTGGGATGAAGAAGAGTAGCGCTCAACGACGCCTCTCTTGACGCGCCTTATCACCAGGCTCGGCCCTGGCGGTTCTGCCGCCTCCACTCATCGCCTCGCTTTCTGGCCTTTGCGCGTTCTGGGCACTATCATCTAGGCCCACGTCGCTTCTGACACCACTCTCAACAACCTAACGGATTTCCATGGCGCAATACGTATTCACCATGAACCGGGTTGGCAAGGTCGTGCCGCCCAAAAAGCAAATTCTCAAGGATATTTCCCTGTCGTTCTTCCCCGGCGCCAAGATTGGCGTACTGGGTCTCAACGGCGCGGGTAAGTCCACACTGCTGCGCATTATGGCCGGTGTCGATACGGAGTTTGAAGGTGAAGCTCGCCCGATGCCCGGCATCAACGTGGGCTACTTGCCCCAGGAACCGCAGCTGGACGATGAGAAAAACGTTCGCGAGACCGTCGAAGAGGCGCTGGGCGAGCTAAAAGCCGCCCAGGAGAAGCTCGACGCGGTCTACGCCGCCTACGCCGAGCCCGATGCGGATTTCGACGCGCTGGCAAGCGAGCAGGCGCGCCTTGAGAACATCATCGAGGCCGCCGATGCCCACAATATCGAGCGCAAGCTCGAGGTCGCCGCCGACGCGCTGCGCCTGCCGCCCTGGGACGCCCGGGTCGGGCACCTTTCCGGGGGCGAGCGTCGCCGCGTCGCGCTTTGCCGGCTGCTGCTCTCCAACCCGGACATGCTGCTGCTCGACGAACCGACCAACCACCTGGACGCCGAGTCCGTGGCGTGGCTCGAACGCTTTTTGCACGACTACAGCGGCACCGTGGTGGCGATCACCCACGACCGCTACTTCCTCGACAACGTCGCCGGCTGGATTCTCGAGCTCGACCGCGGCCAGGGAATCCCCTTCGAGGGCAACTACTCGCAGTGGCTCGAGCAAAAAGAGCAGCGCCTGACCCAGGAAGCCAAGCAGGAAGCCTCGCGTCAAAAGGCGATCAAGCAGGAGCTCGAGTGGGTACGCAGCAACACCAAGGGCCGCCAGGCCAAGAGCAAGGCGCGCCTCAATCGCTTCGAGGAGATGCAGTCCGGCGATTTCCAAAAGCGCAACGAGACCAACGAGATCTACATTCCGCCGGGGCCGCGCCTGGGCGACAAGGTCATCGAATTCCACAACGTGACCAAGCGCTTCGACGACAAGCTGCTTTATCAGGATCTCTCCTTTAGCGTACCGCCCGGCGCCATCATCGGCATCGTGGGCGGCAACGGTGCGGGTAAGTCGACGCTGTTCAAGCTGATCACAGGCCAGGAGCAGCCGGACGAGGGCGAAGTCGTCACTGGCGACACCGTCGATATCGCCTACGTCGAGCAGCTGCGTGACGCCCTGGACGACAAGCAGACCGTCTGGGAAGCGGTGTCCGGCGGTCAGGACATTCTCAACATCAACGGCTACGAAGTGTCGTCGCGCGCCTACGTGGGCCGCTTCAACTTCAAGGGCAACGACCAGCAGAAACGCCTGGATGAACTGTCTGGTGGTGAGCGCGGTCGCCTGCAGCTGGCGCAAACGCTCAAACAGGGTGCCAACGTGCTGCTGCTCGATGAGCCGTCGAACGACCTGGATATCGAGACCCTGCGCGCGCTGGAAGAAGCGCTCCTTGCGTTTCCGGGCTGCGCGATCGTGATCTCTCACGACCGCTGGTTTTTGGACCGGATCGCCACCCACATTCTCGCGTTCGAAGGCGAGTCGGAAGTGGTCTTCTTCGATGGTAACTACACCGACTACGAGGAGGATCACAAAAAACGGGTGGGCAACGACACGCCCAAGCGCATGAAGTACAAGCGCATCGACGCTTAAGGCTGAAAATACAAAAGCCCGACGCAAAAAAGCCCCTCGCGAGGGGCTTTTTTATGCGCGGTCGAACAATATTACCGACCACACCTTTTCATGGTGCGGGCGCAGGCACGAACGCCCAGTAATCGGGTTCAGGTATAGCGCGCCTTTTTCAACGACGCCCCGCCCAGCAGCTCCATCCCCCACTTGATCGGCGCGGGAAAGCGCATGCCGCCCGCTTCCAGCGCCAGCTGCGCGTGGTGCGTATTATCCGAGACGACCTGGCGCAGCAGCGTGCGCGAACGCTGGTCATCCGCGGGTAGATAGTTCATCTGCTCACTCACCTGACGCCCGATGAGCTCCTTGGTCGCCGCGACCACGCCCAGCCCGAAGCGGTCGTTGATCAGCCCGGTCACGATGCCAAGCCCTACCCCGGCCCCGTAATAAACCGGCGTGAAGTAGCTGGTACGGCTTTCGAGCTGCTCCAGGCGCTGCTGGCACCAGGCCAGATGATCGGTGGCTTCGCGCTGGGAGTGGTCGATCTGCTGACGCGCACGGGGCAGCATGACCAGCCCCACCTGCCCCTGGCAAAGCCCCTGCACGCCGGCGGTGGCCACATGCAGCACGCGCAGGGTGCTCGCCGCGTGACGGCGCTCGAGCTCACCGAGCTCGGACTCCGCCATGCTCGCGCTGGGATTGACCCGCTGCGCACCCCGGGTATTGGGGATCAGCGTGCGCAAAGCGCTATCGATGTGCGAAATAAAGCGATCCGAGCGGCTCAAGTGGCGTTCGCGCATCACGTTAACCTCGATTGTCCGACAGTCAGACTCAGCCGGCCGGCCAGGTGAACTGGCGACCGCCCATCAAATGCATGTGGATATGATAGACCGTTTGTCCGCCCATGCCGTTACAGTTCATCACCACGCGATAGCCGTCCTCGGCAAAGCCCTGCTCTTTGGCCAGGCGCGCGGCGGTGTACTGCAGCCGGCCGACGACGGCCAGGTGCTCGGGCTCGATATCGTTGAGCGTAGCGATGTGCTGCTTGGGAATGATGAGCTGGTGCGTCGGCGCCTTGGGGTCGATATCGTTGAACGCCAGGACGTGCTCGTCCTCATAAACGATATCGGCGGGAATCTCGCGGTTGATGATCTTGCAGAAAAGACACTCCATGGCAGGCTCCTGTCGGTGAAACGGCGACTCTAAACGGTCAGTGAAAGGCCACGGCGAGCGGCGTTTGGCCTCTACTCTAGCGAAAGCGGCGCTGGGCGAGCAAATGGCGCACCAGCGGCGCCAGAATCAGCTCCATGGCCAGCGAAAGCCTCGCCCCGGGAACGACCAGCGTGTGCGGACGCGTCATGAACGCATCCTTGATCATGGCCAGAAGCCAGGGAAAATCCACCGTGGAGGGGTCGCGAAAGCGAATCACGACAAAAGACTCCGCGTCCGTCGGAATGTCCTGCACCTCGAAGGGGTTGGAGGTATCCACGGTGGGCACGCGCTGAAAGTTGATGTGCGTACGTGAGAACTGCGGCTGAATATAGCGCACGTAGTCGTCCATGCGCCCGAGAATCGTATCGATCACCGCTTCCTGGGAGTAGCCTCGAAGCTTGGTGTCGCGGTCGATCTTTTGAATCCACTCAAGATTCATGGTGGGGGCCACGCCGATCAAAAGATCCGCGTGGCGGGCGATGTCGTACTCCGGCGTTACCAGTCCGCCGTGCAGGCCCTCATAAAAGAGCAGATCCGTGCCGCAGGGCAGCGATTGCCACTCGGTGAAGGTACCCACGCGGTAGCCGGCTTCGATCTTCTGCTTGTCCTCGGCGTGGATATAGTGGCGAAACGTGCCCGAACCGTGCTCGCCGTACTCGGCAAAAAGCCCTTCGAGCCGGTCGAGCAGGTTGGCCTCGACGGCGAAGTGGGAAAGCTCATCCTTGCGCTCCGGTTCTTCGCGAAAGATGCGCTGCAGATCCTCGCGGGTATAGCGGTGAAAGGCGTCGCCATCCACGACCGCGGCGTGCACGTCCTCGCGCAGAAACATGCGCTCGAAGCTTCGCCGCACCGTGGTAGTGCCCGCCCCGGACGAGCCGGTCACGGCAATGATGGGATATTCACGCGACATCAATCACCTCGAACGGCGTCAAGCGCGCGGGTAAGCTCGGAAGGGATGGCCACGGGCTTGCGCGCCGTCGTATCGATCAATAGCAGCGTGACCCGCGCCGTCGCCACCGGTTCCTGACGGTGGTTCAGTATTCGATGATAAACGACCAGCGCCTTGCCCTCGGGGTCGGGCACCGCGGTCTCGATGACGAGCGCGTCGGGAAAGCGGGCTTCACGCTGAAACGTCACGCTCAAATCCGCGACCACGCTTGGATAGCCGCCCATGTCCCACTCCGGGCAGGAGAGCGCGGCAAAGGCCTGCGCCCGCGCTTCCGCCAGCAGCGTCACCACGGCGTCATGAGCCAGGTGGCGCCCATAGTTCATGTCCGTGATGCGCACCGACAGGGGGTGGCGATGAACGATCATCGCCTCAGGGAATTCCAGCGTTACGCGCTCCATACCCGCCTCCCGGCCAAGCCTTTAATGAACAAACCTGTAATGGAAAAAGCCTTTGGTTAAAGTGACTGCTCGCGCGCAATCGCCCGGTGCGCAATATCGCGCCGGTACTCTGCGCCGGCCCAGCGTATTTTCTCTACGCCCAGATACGCCTGGGCCTGGGCCTCCAGCACGCTGTCGCCAAGCGCGGTCACGCACAGCACGCGCCCACCGGCGGTCACGGTATTCCCCTCATCGTCTTGCGCGGTACCGGCGTGAAACACCTTACAGCGCTGCGCTTCGGCTGCCGTCAGGCCCTCGATGGTATCGCCCTTTGAATAGCTACCGGGATAGCCGCCGGCGGCCATGACCACACCGACCGCAGCGCGGGAATCCCACTCGCAGGTAAGGTCGGCAAGCTCGCCCTGGGCGCCGGCCAGGCAGAGCGCGGCGAAATCGGAGGTCAGGCGCATCATGATCGGCTGGGTTTCCGGGTCACCAAAACGACAGTTGTACTCGATCACTTTGGGGTTGCCCGCCTCGTCGATCATCAGCCCCGCGTACAAAAAGCCGGTATAGGCGTTGCCTTCGTCGCGCATGCCGCGCACCGTGGGCAGTATCACCTGCTCCATGATCCTGGCATCGACCTCTGGGGTCACTACCGGCGCCGGCGAGTAGGCGCCCATACCGCCGGTATTGGGGCCGGTGTCGCCATCAAAGGCGCGCTTGTGATCCTGGCTGGTCGCCATGGGCACGACATTGTCGCCGTCGACCATGACGATGAAGCTCGCCTCCTCGCCTTCGAGGAACTCCTCGATGACCACCCGCGCCCCGGCATCGCCAAAGGCGTTGGCTTCGAGCATATCGCGAATGGCGGCCTCGGCCTCGGCCTCGCTCATCGCAACGATCACGCCCTTGCCCGCGGCCAGGCCGTCGGCCTTGATCACGATGGGCGCGCCGACCTCGTCCAAATACTCAAGCGCTGCGTCTACCCGAGTGAAGGTCTGATAGGCCGCCGTGGGGATCTGATGGCGGGCAAGAAAATCCTTGGTAAAGGATTTGGAGCCCTCGAGCTGAGCCGCCGCCTGGGTGGGCCCAAAGATGGCAAGCCCCGCCGCCTGAAAGCGGTCGACCACGCCCAGCACCAGCGGCGCCTCGGGGCCAACGACGGTCAGCCCGATGTTCTCGCGCTGGGCAAAGGCTACAAGCGCGTCGATATCGGTGGCATCGATGGCCACGTTTTCAAGCGAAGGCTCAATGGCGGTGCCTGCATTGCCCGGCGCGACGAACACCTTCTCGACCAGACTCGACTGCGCCAACTTCCACGCCAGGGCGTGCTCGCGCCCGCCGCCACCTATCATCAAAACGTTCATGTCTTTCCTTCTCAAACGGGTGCGTTACCTGGGCGCATTATGCCACACCTGTTCACCCGGTGGGCGGACCCGGCAGCGCCTTTGCTCACGAGGGCTTGCTATCGTCGTCTTCTTTTGAGGGCTCGGTCGGGTGGGGCTTGTTGAGCGCGCTTTGCCAAAAACGCATGTTCTCTTCGGCCAGCTCGCGCATCAGCTCCATGGGCGAGTTCTTGAGCGCCTGCTGCCACTGGTTCTGCATACGCTTTTGCTGTTGCAGCATCAGCTGCGTGCCCTGCTCCAGGTAGCGCGCCAGCGGCAGCGGCGACGACATATCGTAGACACGAATGAGCTGAGCCAACAGATCGTTGGAGAACACTTCGGCATCGCTGTCGGCCTGCTCCTGCTCGATGATGATCGACAGCAGGATCGTACGCGTTAAGTCCTCACCGCTTTTGGCATCCTCGACGCGAAAAGGCGCTTCGTCGATAATCAACCGCCGCAGGTCTTCAAGCGTTACATAGCGGCTTTGCTGCGTATCGTACAGCCGCCGGTTGGCATATTTGCGAATCACGCGCACAGCGCATCTCCTTAAACGCGGTAAAGGCCTGGTAGCCGTTGCCCGTATTGTGCCTGCAACGCGCACGCATGCAAGCCGAGTCGGTCAACTCCGCCTCCAGCCCTTTCATTGACGAGTATTTAGCGAACCTCATGAACCTGATACTACTGGCCCCCGACGAGCTCGATGCCGACCGCCGCGCCACCCTGACCGACGCCCGGCGTCTCGAGCATCTGATCCGCGTTCATCGTGCGAAGGTCGACGACACCTTTACCGTGGGCGTGCTGGGTGAAGGCGTCGGCAGGGCACGCCTGGCCGCGCTGGATGATCAGCGCGCGGTGTTCGAAGTACCCGTATTGACCCAGCCACCGCCCCCGGCACTTCCCGTGCACCTGGTGCTGGCATTGCCACGCCCGCGTATGCTCGCGCGCACTCTCGAGCACGTGACCGCGCTGGGGGTCAAAGCGCTGACGCTGCTGCATACCAGCCGCGTCGAGAAAAGCTACTGGCAGTCGCCGGAGCTTCACCCGGATAAAATACGCCAACATTTCATTTTGGGGCTGGAGCAAACCCAGGACACGATCCTGCCCGAGATCACCCTCTGCCGGGGGTTCAGGCCTTTTCTGGAAGATCAGCTTCCTGCACTGCTAAAAGACCGGCGCGGGCTGTTGGCCCACCCGGGCATGCCTAACGCCTGCCCGCGCGAGGTCGACGAGCCCACACTTTTACTGGTCGGCCCCGAAGGCGGATTCATTCCCTGGGAAGTGGAAAAGCTGCTGGAGGCGGGCTGCGAGGGCATTCATCTGGGCCCTCGCATTTTACGGGTCGAAACCGCGGTGACGGCGCTGCTATCGAAGCTATTTTAACTTCTTCAAGCTATTCTGATCTGCTCAAAGCGCTTTTGATGCGCCTCTACGCGGTTGTTAGTCCTGATCGTCTTCGGGGTCGAAGGCAACGTAGTTGGAATCGTCCGAGCACTCGGGTTCTTGTAAGAAGGTGTTTTCCACGTCGAGCAGGCCCAAATGACTGATGGTGCGCCGACCCAAGAGCATCGGGTAGATCATCTCTTCGCGGTCGCGAAGGCTAAACTGCTCTTCGTAGACCGTGTCGCCCATGCAGACGTCGAGCAGCACGACCGGGCGCTCGTCGCGGCCGCCGGCGCCGCGAACGGTCTGCTCGCGGTGCAACGGGCGCTCGATTTCATCGCTGAAGGTGTCGCCGCTGCCCTGGTCTTCGAGCTGCAGGCGAAAGCGCACCCACTCCTCGCCCTCTTTTTCGAAGGTTTCGATATCGCGGGCGTCGAGCGATGAGGTGAGCGCACCGCTATCGAGCTTCGCCTTCACCATGATATCCCAGTGATCGATCACCGCGTTCTCGACCCAGCCGTAGACCTTGCGCTCGTCAGCCGAAACGGCGCTACTCGCAATGAGTGCCCCGGAAAGCGCGCATAGCCCCAGTACGTGTGAAAAAGCCTTGCTCATTGACAGTCATCCCTGATGAAAAAAACAGTGGCGTTCGTTGATGGATCGAGCGCTAACGAAGGCGCTCGAGCAGCGACTGCGTGGCGAAGCCGTCCGGCGTCAGCCCCTGGTCGCGCTGGAAGGCGCGCAGCCCGCTTTGCGTGTTGGGCCCCATGATGCCGTCCGGCGTGCCCACGGCGTAGCCGGCAGCGTTGAGCCGCTGCTGAAGGCTTCTGACATCGTCGCGCGTCAATGGTGCCTCGTCGCGCGGCCAGGCCTGTGAAATGCCCGGTCGTCCGGCGATGGCGTCGCCTAGTGTGCCCACCGCGAGGGCGTAGCTGGTGGCGTTGTTATAACGAAGAATGGAGCGAAAGTTGGGGCCGACCAGAAAGGCGGGCCCCTGGGCGCCGGCGGGCACGATGATCGCTGCGCTATCAAAGTCGGGAAGCTCCCCGCTGACCGCGCGCACGCCCTGGCTTGCCCACTCGCGGGTCGACCGGCGCTCGGTCTGGGCGTAGTCGAAATCATTGGGCAGCATGACTTCACGACCCCAGGGCTGGCCCGGCTGCCAGTTGGCCTTCGCAAGATAGTTGGCGGTAGAGGCCATGACGTCGGGAATACTGCCCCAGATATCGCGGTGGCCGTCGTTGTCGCCATCGACGGCGTAGGCTTCGAAGCTCGAAGGAATGAACTGGGTGTGGCCCATGGCCCCGGCCCAGGAGCCTTTCATACGCTCGGCGGTGATGTCACCTTCATCGATGATTCGAAGCGCGGCCAGAAGCTCGCCTCGGGCGAAATCGCGGCGCCGCCCGTCGAAGGCCAGCGTGGCGAGCGACTCGAGCGTCGAGAAATCGCCGAAGTTACTGCCGTAGTTACTCTCGATCCCCCAGATCGCCACAATGATTTCGGCCGGAACGCCGAAGCGGCTCTGCATCTCGGCGGCGGTTTGACGGTGCGCTGAAAGCTTTTCGCGGCCATTGCTGACACGCGTATCGGACACGGCAGAGTCGAGATACTGCCAGATCGGGCGCACGAACTCCGGCTGATAGCGGTCGAGCTCGATGACGCGCTCGCGATAGCGAACGTTGTCGAACGCCGAGGCCAGCGTCGCTTCGCTGATCCCCTGGCTTCGCGCGTAGCGGCGAAACTCATCGCGCCACTGTTCGAAGTTGGCATAGCGAAGCTCTTCGGCGCCGCGGGCGTCCACTTCGCTCATTAGCTCGAGATTGGCGTAGGCGGGGCTAGCGAGCGCCAAGCCCGCCGCAAGACTCAAGGCACCGAGCTGAACGCCCCGATAGCCTGCAAACATACTGGTTTTCAACGACATGGTTTCAATCTCTTGGCTATCCCTGGCAGAGACTGATAATGGCCTGGAAACGCACGGCTTGCCAGCGTGGCCGCTAGAATCCATCAACGCCACTCCGCCGCTACTCTTCGGCCTCTTCGATCTCCTCGATCGGTAGACTGGAAGCCTGGCGCGCACTCTCGGATGCCGACACTTTCGAATCGTTGCGCGCAATTTGGCGCTCCAGCGGACTTTTAACCCGAATGGAAGTATCACCCTTATCGGAAGTATCACCCTTATCGGCGCTGCTCGATGATGGCCTATCCATAAGCCAGCGATCCCACTCTTCCGGCTCGACACAAGGCGGGTCGAAGCTTTGCGGATCGCTACGCCAAGGCTGATGACGATCGACACCAAAATCGAGGTTATCGAGCTCGGGAAGCCAGTGAGCTACGTAGAGGCCTTTCGGATCGTACTGTTTGGCCTGCTTCAAAACGTTGAAATAACGATCCTTGCGCCCATCGCGACCAGTACCGGCAATATGACTCCAGTTACCCCAGTTGTTGGCAGCGTCATAATCGATCAGGCAGTGTTCGAACCACTGAGCCCCGAGGCGCCAGTCGACCCCCAGATCTCTGACCAAAAAACTTGCCACGTTCTGACGCGACCGGCTCGAAATCCAGCCAGTATGGCTAAGCTCGTGCATGGCAGCGTCGACGAACGGCACACCGGTTCTGGCTTCGCGCCAGCGGTCGAAATTTTCACACGGCCTCGATAGCGCTTGTTCCCCGAACAGTTTGGGGCCTTCCACTTGGGCATTGCGGTGAAAATAGTCGCGCCACATCAGCTCGAACACGATCCACTTGCTCGACTCACAGGCACCGTTGACCGCCTCCCAGGCCTTGACCTCTTCATAGACCTGTCGCGCGGAAAGACAGCCACAGGCAAGCCAGGGCGAAAACCGCGTTGAAAAGGTGTCACCCAAAAGACCATTGCGGGTCTTTTTGTAGGACCCGGCACCGTTGATATGCCAGAAGTAGTCATGAAGGCGATCACGCGCGGCGGCCTCGCCGCCAATGAAGTTGAACCCCTGGCGGTCATCGGGCTGCCAGAAGGCGCTCTCTTCGCTCACTTTTTTAAGCGGTGGAAAACCACGCGAGGCGTTTTCCGGCCAGCCAGGCAACGTATAGGGAGCGGCGAGCGCTTCGCCAAACGACCACTGCTTTTCGATCCGCTGGCGAAACGCCGAGAAACTACCGGGCATGTCGTCGAGCTCGAATGGAAGCTCCTCGCGATCAAAAAGATAGCCGCTTTCGATGCGCTCGAGCGCTGTCTCGTCGGGCAGCGTGTTATCGATTTGGTCGAGCAAGCGAGACTCTTCGACGCCCGCGTGTTCCATCGTCCGCACGCGACGCGCTCTGTATTGATTAGCAAGCTGTACAACTATTTGTGCGGGCTCGCCGATGCGCACCAGCAAATCGCTACCGCGCTGTAGAAGCTCACCACGAAGCGCCATCAGGCTTTGCCATAAAAACCGCAGCCTCGCAGGCCCCAGTCGCGGCGTCGCTTCTCCGGGTAAAGCAGGCTCGAGTAGGCGCTGGTCGAGTACGAAAAGGCAAATAAGCTGATCGGGACGGGAGTCGAATCTCAATAACGGATTGTCTGATACCCTTAGGCTATTGTTTATCAAGACAATATCGGTAGTCGCTTGCATCAAGAGTCTCCTGGCGTACCTTGCTGGCTGGGTGTGCATGGGCGGAGTAACCGCTTTAGCGCTCCACATCAGCTGTGCGTCCATCCTCGATACGATATGAACGCGAGTATAGAACGCGGTCCTCGTAGGCTTTTCACCAACTCCAGGGCGCAGCAGTAACGGGTTTCAAAACGTTTACAGCGTAATTACTGAACAGATTATCTTATACAATACAATTATTGTACATTAAACAACCACCTTTTTTGCAAGCCATTTCAGCTATAAACAAAAAAGCCGCCCTGTTGAAGGCGGCTTATTTAATAACATAGGTTATTAAAATACTGTTTTAAAACCGTTAAAAATCGAGTGGTACAATTTTTGATGGTTGACCCTGACTACTCGGAATCCCCACTCTTTGCCGGTCGTTTGGCGTTCTCTTCGGTTTCAAGGCCGCTTTTGAGCTCGTGAGTCAGCGGGTCGTAATTGGGCTTTAACTCATCCTTGACCGTACCGCTCCAAAGTCTGGACCCAACGAAGTACCCTGCCCGCCCAATGACGTGAGCTGCGACCGGCGCGGTCATGAGAATGAACAGGATGATGGCAAAGGAGCGCGCTACCACGCCCACCTCGGCAAAGTGCATGGCCGAGGCCAGCATGATCAGTATGACGCCAAGCGCGGCGGCCTTGGTGGTAGCGTGCATGCGCGTCAGCAAATCCGGCAGGCGCAAAAGGCCAATGGCGGCCAGCAAAATGAACAGCGAGCCGCTGAGCAGTAGCGCCCCCTTGATGAACTCAATCATCCCGCGGCCCTCCTCGTTCCAAAAACCGGGCAAAGCCGATCGCGGCCAGAAACCCCATCAGTGCGATGACGATGGCAGCGTCCAGAAAGCTGGCGACACCCGACTGCACGGCGTACACCCCGACGAGCCCGACGACGGTGGTGGAAAAAAGCTCCAGCGCCACCACGCGGTCGGGAAGGCTTGGGCCTCTCACCACCCGCACGAACGTCAGCATCAGCGCCAGGCCCATGATGATCTGGCAAATTAAAATGACGGTACTCATTAGCGAAACAGCTCCAGTGCGCGATGCTCCATTTCCTTGAGGTTGCGCCGCAGCTCGTCCTCGTCATCCAGAAACATGGCGTGAATGTAGAGCACCCGGCGATCGTCAGAGACGTCCAGACTCAGCGTCCCCGGCGTCAGCGAGATCAGATTGGCCACCAGTGTGATCTCCATTTCGGTACGCGCCGACAGCGGCATGGCGATGACGCCGGGTTTCATGTGCCAGGGCGGCGTCAGGATGTCGAAAGCAACGCGGAGATTCGCCTGAATCAGCTCCTTGATGAAAAAGCCAAGAAAGCGAAGGATACGCGGAATGCGCGCCGGGTAGCCCTTGAGCGCGTCCACCTGGTGCTCGATCAGTACCAGCGCGATATAGCCAAAGATCATCCCCACCAACAGGTTCAGCCCGGTAAAATCGCCGCTCAATAGCACCCAGGCAAGACCCAGCAGCAGGTTCCAGATAGCACCGGTCATGGCAGCTCCTCCCCGAGGGTGCCGGAAGGCTCGGCGTCAGACTCCAGCGGCTCATTGATGCTCGCCTCGGCGCCGTCAGGACTTCCCAGCACTGCTTCTACGTAGCCCGCCGGGTTGAAAAGCTGCTCGCCAATCAGCGTCATTACGCGCATGATCGGCTCGGCGAACACGCCAATCAAAAGGGTCACCGCCGCCAGCGCCACCACGGGCAGATACATCAGCCACAGACCTGGCTTCAAGAGGCGCCCGTCATCGCCCACCGGTGTAGGCGCTTCGGGCACCCGATTGTCCTCGGGCAGCGCCTTCCAGAACACCTCGTTCCAGATTTTCACCATCGAGTAGAGCGTCATCAGCCCGACCGCCAGCGCAATGCCCGTGGCCACGTAGGCCTCGGCCTCGAAACCCGCGCGAATGAGCACGAACTTGGCGAAAAACCCGGACAGCGGCGGCACTCCGGCCAGCGAAAACGCCGAGACGAAAAACGCGATGGCAAGCCCCGGCGACTGGCGATAAAGACCGCCCATCTTCTTGAGCTGATAGGTGCCCTGCAGCCGATGGGTAATACCGCTGATCAAAAAGAGATTCGTCTTCACCACGATGTTATGCACGATCGCCAACACCCCGCCGGCAATCGCCAGCGGAGTGAAGATCGCCAACCCCAGAATCATGTAGCCGATCTGGCTGACGATATGAAACGACAGAATACGGCGAAACTCGTACTGCGCCGCCGCGCCGAGTACGCCGGTCACCATGGTGAACACCGCGCCCCACATCAGGATATCCTGCAGATACCCCATGGTTTGATCGAAAATCAGCGTGAACACGCGGAAAAGCGAATACACCCCCACCTTGGTCAGAAGGCCGGCAAACAGCGCCGAGACCGCTACCGGCGGCGTATGGTAAGAGGCGGGCAGCCAGAAAAAGAGCGGAAACGCGGCGGCCTTGATGCCGAAAGCAACCATGAACATCACCGCCAGCACCTCGACCATGCCGGTGTGCTCCATCTGCTCCATACGTACGGCGATATCCGCCATGTTGAGCGTGCCGACGCTGCCGTATAAAAGCCCGATCGCGGTGAGGAAAATTACCGACGCCAACAGGTTAAGGGTGACGTACTTGATCGCCCCTTCCATCTGCGCGCGTTCGCCGCCCAGAATCAACAGCGCGAAAGAGGCCACCAGCATGACCTCGAACCAGACATACAGATTGAAGATATCGCCGGTCAGAAACGCCCCGGCCACCCCTGCCAGCAGCAGGTGCATAAGCGGGTAGTAGCCGAACTTCTCGTGGCCGTGGCCGGTGGCGGCCAGCGAGTAGATTCCCATAGCCAAACCGATGAGTCCGGTCATGAGGATCATGACCGCGCTCAGCATATCCGCAATCAATGTAATGCCAAACGGCGCCGGCCAGCTGCCCATCTGAATGGTGACGTAGCCATCTTCCAGTACGGACACGAACAGCCACAGGCTGACGAGCAAAAGCGCGGCGTTACCGGCCACGGCCAAAAAGCGCTGCATCGGCCGCGAGCGCCAGAACAGCAGCGAAAGCGCCCCACAGAGCAGCGGCAGCAGAACGGGCAGAGCGACTTCGGGCCTCACGTATCGGTATCCTTCATCTTGTCCAGATCGTCTGCCTTGACGATCTCATAGGCGCGGCGGATCAGCACCACGGCGAAGGCCAGCACGCCAAACGCAATGACGATGGCGGTCAACACTACCGCCTGAGGCAGCGGGTCGGCCACTTCGCCAAGCGGCTGGGACATGCCCTCGGGAATCAGCGGCGGCGCACCGCGGGTCATCCCGGCCGCGGTGAAGATCAAAAGATTTGCGGCATTGGAAAGCAGCAGCAAACCGATGACGAGCTTGACGATCGAGCGTCTAAGCATCATGAAAATGGCGGTGGCGTACAAAAGCCCGATCGCCAGGGCCATTATCGGCTCCATGGGTAACCTCCCTGTCCTTTAGGGTTCATCCTTGTCCACCTCCATCAGCGCCATGACCATACCGATCACCGAGCCCAGCACCGCCAGATACACGCCGATATCGAAGATCAAGGGGGTCGACGCCTTGAACTCGATCACCGGAATGGTCCACCACTGGGCGGTCAAAAAGGGCTGATCCATGAACCAGGCGGGCACCACCGAGATCATGCCGAGCAGAAGTCCAATGCCGATCAGGTCTCGCGGGTCGAGCATGCGCAGCACTTCGCGCGTGGCGCTGACCCCGAAGGCGAAAAGATAAAGCGTAAAGCCGCCCGCCGCCACGAGCCCGGCGATGAAGCCACCACCGGGCTCGTCGTGGCCGCGCAGCAGCAAGAACACCGAGAACATCAGCTGCAGTGGCATCAAAAAGCGCGCCGCGGTATTGAGGATGATCGTGCCGGATTTAACCATCGTAAGGCTCCCTTGGCGCGTCCTTGCGCTTTGCACTGGCGGCGGCGTGGTTGAACTTGAGCATGGCGATCACGCCGATCGCGGCCAGCGCCAGCACGAACATTTCGCCCAACGTATCCAGCGCCCGGTAATCAACCAGAATGACGTTGACGATGTTGCGCCCAAACGCCAGCGGCGCGCTGTTTTCCACCATGTAGGCGGAAATCGGTTCGAACTGGTCGATACTCCAGGCCGTCATCACCAGCAAAAAGATCAAAACGCCCATGGCCGCGGCGACGACGCCGTCGCGAAAGCGCTCGAGGCTAGTGGAGAGATTGGAAAAACGCGGCAGACGAAACAGCACCAAAACGAGCAAAATGACCGTCAGTGTTTCGACCAACAGCTGGGTGATGCCCAAATCCGGCGCGCTAAAGAGAATGAAGATCAGCGCGATCGAAAACCCCATGATGCCCACTGACACCACCGCCCCCAATCGCGAGCGTGAGATGGTAGCGAACAGCGCCCCCATCGCCATGGTGGTGACCACGATGATCTCGTGAAAACGCGCATCGAGCTCCAAACGCAACACCGGCGCGTGGCGCACCAAAAGCGAATAGCCCGCCAGCGCGATGAGTACCACCAGCATGACGAGAATGTAGTTACGCATGTAGCCGTTTTGCAAAAGCCGGGTTTGCCACTCTGCGACGCGCACAATGGCATTCAGGGCCCTATCGTAGCCCGCTTCCGGCCCGTGGCGCTGGATCGGCGCCAGCACGGAGAGCTTGCTGCGCACGCTGTCCCAGCGTTTGAAGAGTAAAAATCCGAGCGCCAGACTCACAATTGATAAAATCAGCGCGGCGTTGACGCCGTACCAGAGCGACAGCGTTACCTCCAGCGTCTGGCCCACGATGGCGCTGGCCGCCGCCGTGAGTAGCGCATCGATGCCGAAAAACGCCGGCGCCAGACCAAAAAACAGCGAGCCGAACGCCAGAAGTCCGGGGCCCACGAGCATGCTGAACGGCGCCTCGTGAGCCTCGGTGGGCGTTTGCCGGCGCTTGCCAAAAAACGGGCGTATGGCCACGATGGCCGCCACCGCAATCGTCAGAATCGCCGAGGCGAAGGCAAGCCCCAATAGCACCGCCTGGAAA
Source organism: Halomonas sp. PAMB 3264 (assembly GCF_031954245.1). Lineage (NCBI taxonomy): Bacteria > Pseudomonadati > Pseudomonadota > Gammaproteobacteria > Oceanospirillales > Halomonadaceae > Halomonas > Halomonas sp. PAMB 3264. The sequence goes on along the minus strand of NZ_CP134866.1, from coordinate 1,241,507 downwards.
CCCTCGGCGCCGAGTACCGCCTCGAGCATTAGCTCCTTGCCGATGAAGCCAAACAGCGGCGGCACGCCGGAAAGCGACAGCGCCGTGACGAAAGCGATGACCGCGGTGACCGGCATGACCCGGCGCAGCCCGCCCATTTCGGTCACGTCCTGGGTACCGGTTTCGTGATCGAGAATGCCCGCCACCATGAACAGCGCCCCCTTGTAGAGCGAGTGGGCCAGCATGAAGGTAACGAAGGCGGTCATGGCGTAGTCACTGCCGATGCCCAGCAGCATGGTCAAGGTGCCCAGCGCCATGATGGTGGAGTACGCAAGAAGCTTTTTGATATTGGTGTGATGAATAGCCAAAAAGGCGCCGGTGAACATGGTGGTCGCGCCCACCAGCGACAGTGTCCAGACCCAAAGCTCGGTGCCGCCCAGCTCTGGCTGTAGCCTGGCCATCAGGTAGATGCCCGCCTTGACCATGGTGGCGGAGTGCAGGTAGGCCGACACCGGTGACGGTGCGGCCATGGCGTTGGGGAGCCAGAAGTGAAACGGAAACTGCGCCGACTTGGTGAAAGCGCCGAGCAGCAGGCAGATCACCATCGGTGTGTAGAGCGGATGCTCGCGAAGGTCCTCGCCCCCGGCCAACACCTCGGAAAACGACCAACTACCGCTTGTGATGCCCAGCAGCACCAGCCCCCCCATTAGCGCAAGTCCGCCGGCCACGGTAACGAACAACCCCTGGCGGGCGGAGTTACGCGCTTTTAGATCGGTATGGTTGAAGCCGATGAGCAGATACGAAGTAACGCTGGTGAGCTCCCAAAACACGAACAGCGTCAAAAGCCCGTCGGCCATGACCAACCCAAGCATCGACATCATGAAGCCGAGCATGGCGACGTGAAAGCGGGCGATATCCGGGCTGCCTCTCAAATAGCCCCCGGCATAGACCAGTACGAAGGTGCCGATGATGGTGATCAAGAGGCCAAAAAGCAGCGATAGCCCGTCGATCATGAAGCTAAGACTAATGCCAAGGGAGGGAACCCAGGCCCATTCGAGCAGCAAGGGCTCGCCGGCCACCACGGTACCGGCCTGGCTCAGAAGCCAGGCGGCGATAGTGGCGGGAAATAGCGCCAGTATGAAACTCGCCTGCTCACCGAACCAGCGATTGATCAACGGCGCCGAGGCCGCTAGTAGAAAACCCAACAGGATGGCGAGCTGCATCTGACACGATCTCCCTGACTGATAACCGCCCAAATAATGGGCTCGACGCGGCGACACATCCATGTTCACTGCGTTGAATAACTGTGATTGAGTATGCCTCACCTTATAGCAGCCGCGGCGCCGTTTCCACAAAACCCGCCTGCGAACAGGACCGCTATTTTACTTAGCCTGCTATTTTAGCGATTGAAATCATTCACATTATTTCGTTACTCACGCGTTGAAAGCCAGCCACCCAGCTCGTTTTTGATAATCTCGACCAGCGCCTCCATGTGATCCTCGCGGTCGTTCAAACACGGGATATAGCTAAAGGTTTCACCACCGGCGTGGAGGAAGCTTTCGCGAATCTCCTCCTGAATCTCCTCCAGCGTTTCGACGCAGTCTGCCGAGAACGCCGGCGACATCACGGCGATATGGGTGTGTCCTTGCCGGGCGAGTTCTGCCACGTGATCGACGGTCGCAGGCCCGACCCACTTCTCCGGACCGAACTGGGATTGAAAGGCGGTATCGATATCGCTTGCATCGAACCCCAGGGTCTCGCGCAGAAGCCGCGTGGTTTTCTGGCAGTGGCAGTGGTAGGGGTCGCCTTCGAGCAGATAGCGCTCGGGCACGCCGTGATAGCTTGCGACCAGCTTGCTGGGGCGCGTCTCGAACCCGGCGTAAGCCTCCTCGACGGAGTTGGCCAGCGCCCTCAAGTAGCTCGGGTGGTCGAAATAGGCCGGCACGGTGCGAATCGCCGGCTGCCACTTCATCTTCATCAGGCTGCGAAACGCCTGGTCGTTGGCGGTCGCCGTGGTGGGCGAGCCGTACTGCGGGTAGAGCGGAAAAAAGACGATCCGCTCGCAGCCCTTTTGCTGCATCCGCTCGAGCACGCTGGACGTGGAGGGGTTACCGTAGCGCATGCAGTAATCCACTTCCACGTCATCGCCGAACAGCGCTTTCAAGCGGTCAGTGACTTTCTCGGTCTGGGCGCGGGTGATGGTGCGAAGCGGGCTTTCGTCACGCTCGGTGTTCCAGATGCTTTTATACGCCTTGCCCGACGAGAACGGCCGTTTGGTCAGGATGATGGTTTGTAAAAGCGGCTGCCACTTCCAGTCAGCGTAGTCCACGACCCGCTTGTCCGAGAGAAACTCATTGAGATAGCGCCGCATGGACCAGTAGTCGGTATTGTCCGGCGTCCCCAGGTTGGCCAGCACTACGCCGACCCGCTTACGGGCCACCGGCGGGTGCGAGGCCGGCGCGTGGGTCAAGCGTCCTTCGCCGGGTGCATCTTTCGAAACGGTGTCGCTCATGGCCATCTCCTGCAGATTGAGTCGCCAAAGCTTATCACTTTTCAGCAAAGTCGCGGCATGAAGTTATACTATGAACACTATTCGTATAACTATGGATCAATTTATGTCCAAGCCGATGCTGCTGGTCCTTGGCGACCAGCTGTCGCTATCGCTTCCGCTATTGCAAAACGCCCCGGAAAACGCCGTCGTGGCGCTTTGCGAGGTCAAGGAAGAAGCGCGCTACGTCCCCCATCATATCCATAAGATCGGCCTGTTTCTGGCGGCGATGCGCCACTTCGCCAAAGCGCTCGAGGAGAAAGGCTTTCAAGTCGCCTACAGCCATCTCGACGATGAGCAGAATACCCACTCGCTGCTCGAGGAAGCCGAGCGGCTCGCGCGCGCTCACGGCTGCAACGAGATCCACGCCACGCGCCCCGGCGAGTGGCGTCTTTGGGAGGCGATGCAGGATCGCCAGAACGCTAAGATTCCCTGGCTTCTCGGTGAGGACACGCGCTTTTTCACCACGCCGGACGAATTCGCCGAGTGGATCCGCGGGCGCAAGCAGCCGCGCATGGAGTACTTCTACCGCGAGCAGCGAAAACGCACCGGGCTTTTGATGAAAGACGGCGAGCCCGCCGGGGGCCAGTGGAATTTCGATCACGACAACCGCGAGCCGTTGAAGGGGCAGAAAAGCTTTCCCACCCTGCCCCATCACCGCCAGGATGAGATCACCCAGGCGGCGCTTGCCGACGCCGAGCGTCACTTCGGTGATCACATGGGCAGCATCGATAACTTCAACCTGCCGGTCACGCGCCGCCAGGCACTGGCGGATCTCAAACACTTCATCGCTGAAGCGCTGCCGGATTTCGGCCGCTATCAGGATGCGATCAGCGACAGTGATCCGCTGCTCTACCACTCACGGCTCTCTGCGGCCATGAACATCGGCCTGCTGTCGCCTTTGGAAGTGTGCAAGGCCGCTGAAAAAAGCTACGCCGAGGGTGAGGCGCCGATCAACGCCGTGGAGGGATTCATCCGCCAGATACTGGGCTGGCGAGAGTACGTGCGCGGGCTCTACTGGACGCAGATGCCAGGCTACAAGCGCGAGAACCGGCTCAACTTTCGCCGCGAGCTGCCGGATTTCTACTGGGATGCGCAAACGGATATGCGCTGCATGAACCGCGCCATTCAAATGACCATCGACAACGCCTATGCCCACCACATTCAGCGGCTAATGGTGACGGGCAACTTCGCGCTTCTGTGCGGGGTCAAACCGGAGGCGCTGTGTGACTGGTACCTGGCGGTTTACGCCGATGCCAGCGAATGGGTGGAGCTTCCCAATACGCTTGGTATGGTGTTGCACGCCGACGGCGGCCTGATGGGCTCCAAACCCTACTGCGCGTCGGGCAAGTATATTGACCGCATGTCGGATCACTGCGCCAACTGCCGCTACTCGCCCAAACAGGTGACCGGCACCCACGCCTGCCCATTCAATAGTCTCTATTGGCACTTTCTCGAGCAAAACGCGAAGCGCCTGAGCCAGAACCCGCGCATGAAGCTGATTTACGGTTCTCTCAATAAAATGGGCGACGACAAGCGCGATGCGATTCGCCAGCAGGCCGAAAGCTTTCTGCGCAAGCTCTCGACCCGCCAGGGCTACGGTCAAAAACATCACACCCAGGGATATAAGAGCCATTAACGTGAACAGCCAACGCTTTGAAAGCCTCGACGCCCGCGCCCCGGTGACGCTCTACTACGACGGCCACTGCCCGTTTTGCTTGAAGGAGGTGGCCTGGCTTGAAAAGCACCCGCGCCGAGCGCGTATCGAACTGGTGGACATTCAGGCCAGCACGTTCGACGCCGTCGCCCTGGGGCGCCCTTTCGAGGATCTGATGGGGAAACTGCACGTCAGGGATCAAAACGGGAAGTGGTACATCGGCATGGAGGCAAGCCGGGCCCTGTATGCGGTGCTGGGCTACCGGCGGATGGTGTGGGTTTCCTGCCTACCGGGCCTGCGCGGAGTGATGAATGCAGGCTACCGTTTGTTTGCCCGCTACCGTGTACGGCTGGGGCGGTGGGTTGAAAGACGTAAGACGCGCTCGCGGTGAAAGACCAGCGCCGCGTTAGAAAACGAGCGGCATGCGCGAGGTCAAGGGTTCGCTGTAGTGCGCGTCGCGGCCGATCATCTCGTCGTGGGGCACGTGCTGGACCAGATACGCGCGGTGGATGTCGGCCCGCTTGAGTTCGAGATAGACGTCGTCGAGCGAGCGAAACAGCATCGGCTTGCCCCGTTGGGTCAGCATATGGCGGCTGCCCTCGACATCCTCGAGCTCGACCTGATAAAAACGGCTGCCCGAGTGGGTAATCACCCGTATTTCGAAATTGCTGGAGCCTTCGACAAAGGTTTTCAGTTCGTTCAAATCCATGAATCTCTCCTGTTATTAGTGGTCATGGGGCACAGCCTGACGCTTCCCCATGACATTTTTATTACCCTATCAGGATAACAGTAGCGCAAATCGTGCCGCTTCACTAAGGCGCTCGAGCGCTAACGTAACAAAAGAGTGTTTTATCAGGAACCTGGCTTGCTGAAGAGCCCCAGGGCCGGCCTACTGATACTGGGAGGGGTCGATCGCCTTGCCCAGAGAGTTGCGGTCGATCCAGTTGCCGCCCTTGGTCTCCTTGTAGCGAAATACCACCTTGTCGCCGATTTCCACGGGCAGCTCGCCGTCTTCGGTTTGATAGCTAAAGGCCTCGCCGTTGACCACCAGGTGGTAGCGGTAAAGATCCGGCATGCCCAGCCACTCCTTGAACGGCCCTTCGCGCTCGAGCGATTCGAGTTCACCCCGGCCTTCGAGCTTGGGAAGACGCTTCTTGTTGCCTCGCTTAAAACCACCACCAGCCATGCGCTGCTCCTGTCGATTGAACGTTTGATCGAACGTGGCCACACCGGGATCAATGAATGTTCTCGGTCGTGCTGGCCACGCCGACGTCACTTTACAAAGTCGGTTTTCACTTTAAAGGGGCGGCATTATACGGGCTGCGCCCCGCGGCTCAAGTCATTCGCCGAAGGCCTGGCCGTAGCTGTCCGGGGCCAGATCCTCGAAGCGGGTATATTTGCCGATGAACGCCATATGGACCGTACCGATCGGACCGTTACGCTGCTTGCCGATGATCAGCTCGGCGAGCCCCTGATTATCAGGGTTGTCCGGATTGTAGACCTCGTCGCGGTAGACGAAGGCGATGACGTCGGCGTCCTGCTCGATGGCGCCGGACTCACGCAGATCCGACATCACCGGGCGCTTGTTGGGTCGCTGCTCCAGCGAGCGGTTGAGCTGGGAAAGCGCGACCACCGGGCAGCCGAACTCTTTTGCCAATCCCTTGAGCGAGCGCGAGATTTCGGAGATCTCGCCGGTGCGATTTTCCGAAAAGCCGGGGATCTGCATCAGCTGAAGGTAATCGATCATGATCAGCGCCATGTTGCCGTGTTCGCGCACGACGCGGCGAATCCGCGAGCGCATCTCGTTGGGCGAAAGCGCGGCAGTGTCATCGATGAAAAGCTGCTTGTCCTTTAGAAGATTCACCGCCGAGGTCAGCCGCGGCCAGTCTTCGTCCTCGAGCTGCCCCGAGCGCACGCGGGTCTGATCGATGCGCCCAAGCGACGACAGCATCCTGAGCATCAGCGACTCCGCGGGCATCTCCATGGAGAACACAATCACCGGCTTGTCGCTCGAGATCACCGCGTGCTCGACCAGGTTCATGGCGAAGGTGGTCTTGCCCATCGACGGGCGCCCGGCGATGATCACAAGGTCCGAAGGCTGCCAGCCCGAGGTCATCTCGTCGAGATCACGAAACCCGGATGAGAGCCCGGTCATCTCGCCTTTCATGTTGAAGAGCTCGTCGATACGGTCGACGGCCTTGGTCAAAAGCTCGCTCATGCCGATCGGACCGCCGGTCTTGGGGCGCTCCTCGGCAATCTGAAATACCAGCCGCTCGGCTTCGTTCAACAGCTCGTCGGCGGGCCGGCCCTGGGGCGAAAAAGCGCCATCGGCGATCTGGTTGGCCGCGCGAATCAGCTTTCTGAGCGTCGCCCGCTCGCGCACGATATCGGCGTAGGCGCGAATATTGCTCGCTGACGGCGTGTTGCGCGCAAGCTCGGCCAGAAACCCGAGCCCGCCAACGCTGTCGAGCTGGTCGCGCGCTTCCAGCGCCTCGGAGAGCGTCACCACGTCCAGTGGCTGGCCAGACTCGGCCAGATGAATCATGACGTTGAACACCAGCCGGTGCTCGTAGCGGTAGAAGTCATCCGCGGCCAGGCGCTCGGCGACGTTGTCCCAGGCCTGATTGTCGAGCATCAGCCCGCCAAGCACCGACTGCTCGGCCTCGAGCGAGTGCGGCGGAAGCTTCAGCGCCGCCGTTTCCTGATCCGCTGGGGACTCATCCATCCCGGGCTCCTTTCAATAGCGTCTTACGCGGGCAATCGTACTACGCGTGCAATCGTACTACGCGGAGCCACTGATACGTGGCCCCATGTGACTCATGAGCCCGCCTGGGCGTTTACGCCCGGCGGTGCTGAAAACGATTTTGCAAGGCAAGGCCTTGCAAAATCGACTCCCTTGCGTGCCTTAAGCGGCACAAACACGAGGCTCAATACGAGTCAAAAACATGAATCAAAAACGTTATTCAAAAACAAAGGGCGCGGGATAACCCGCGCCCTTTTCGGCGTCACCGGAGGTGGCAAAGCATCCGTCGGGATTACTCTGCAACCACCACTACGCGTACGGTTGCATCCACTTCGGCATGCAGGTGCAGGGCAATGTCGTATTCGCCGGTTTGACGAATCGGGCCCTCGGGCATGCGAACTTCGCTCTTGGCCACTTCGATGCCGGCAGAGGAGATCGCATCGGCCAGATCGCGCGGACCGATCGAGCCAAACAGCTTGCCTTCGTCGCCCGCTTTGGAGACCAGCGACAGTTCGATGTCGTTGAGCTGCTCGGCGCGCGCTTCGGCTTCTGATTTACGCTCGGCGGCTTGAGCTTCGAGCTCGGCACGCTGCGCTTCGAACGCTTCAACGTTCTCTTTGGTCGCCGGTACGGCCAGGCCGTACGGTACCAGGTAGTTACGACCGTAACCGGGCTTCACAGTGACCTTGTCACCCAGGCCGCCCAGCTTACCAATCTTGTCGAGCAGAATGACTTCCATCTCGTAAACCTCTAGTCAATTGCTGCGGGTAAGGCGTGCGCGAACGTTCGCGAAAGTATCAATCAGCCCCAACAGCAGCACAATGAGAATCGTGGGCAAGGTTGTGATCAGCAGCACATAAAATACCGCCAGCCACAGCCCGTTCATCCCCTTTAGTCCAATAAATCCGTGCACTAACGCAATGCCAGCCACCAACAGCGGCACCCAGCCAACGATCAAAAGCGCCTCGCCGCCCAGCAAAAGCCCCACCACGCCAAGAATCGCCAACAGCGCGAACTCTTTAGGGCTCAAGCGCAGCGCGTGAAACTCTTCACGAAAGCCGCCCGGGTTATAGAGCCCGGCCTGCCAGCTGCGCCCCAGGGCCAGACAGGCGATCGATGCCAGCAGCACGATCAGACCGGTGACCCCACCGACGACCAGCGCGGCCAGCGCCTCGGTGTCGTAGCCCTGGCGGGCGAACTCGGTGAGCATGTTGTCCACCTCTACCGAGCTCTGCCTGAGCTGCTCGAGCATCAGCTCCGACCCACCGGGCAGGCTGAAAATCCCGAGCTGGATCATGAAGGCCGACGCCAGCGTGCCGACGATCAGCGCTTCGCTCCAACGCATCCGCTCGCGCAGAATGACGGCCATGAGCGTGACCAGCAACACACTTGCCAGCGGAATCACGTCGCCCTGCACCCACCAAAAACCGGCGGGGATGGCGGCGGCGAGAATCACCGGCAGCGCCGGGGCGAACCCGCGACGCAGTGTCACCAAGGCGGCAATGGCGGCTCCCAACCAAAAAAGCCAGGGCACCAGCGTTGCAAGCGACGCCACGCCAACGGCGTAGGGCGTTTTTTGCATCAGCCATCGTGCTAGTGCCAGCATCACGTCAAGTGCTTACTGGTGGCTATCGGAATAGGGCAGTAGTGCCAGGTAGCGCGAACGCTTGATCGCGGTCGCCAGCTGGCGCTGGTAGCGTGCTTTAGTACCGGTGATACGGCTTGGAACGATCTTGCCGGTTTCGGTGATGTAAGCCTTCAGCGTGTCCAGATCCTTGTAGTCGATCTGCTTGACGCCTTCAGCGGTGAAGCGGCAAAACTTACGGCGACGGAAAAAACGTGCCATGGAGTAGCTCCTTTAATACGTGCGGTGAATAAACTTAGGCAGTTTCTTCGGTTTCTGCTTCGGAGTCGGCATCGACGTCAGAATCGTTGCGCGGCTTGTCTTCGCGACGCGGACGCTTCTCTTCTGCCGGCTTCATCATCGGCGAGGCTTCGGTGACCGCTTCCTTGCAGCGGACCACGAGGCTACGGATGATGGCATCGTTGAAACGGAAGATGTTTTCGATCTCTTCCAGAGTTTCACCGGTGCACTCGACGTTCATCAGCACGTAGTGAGCCTTGTGGATCTTGTTGATCGGGTAAGCCAGGTGACGACGGCCCCAATCTTCAAGGCGATGCACGGTGCCCGAATTTTCGGTCACGATGCTGGTGTAGCGCTCGACCATAGCCGGCACTTGCTCGCTCTGATCCGGGTGGACCATAAACACGATTTCATAATGACGCATGGAATCTCCTTGCGGTTTGACAGCTTCCGGTGCGCGCCGCTCGGGCTTGGCAGGGAAGCAAGGAGTTAACTGAATGCCTTTCGCCAACGCGCTTCTAATATCGTGGGGGCCACGATGAAGCGCCGATTAGTCGCCTGGGCATCAAGCAGAACTTTCATTGGTGTGAGGGCAAAACCCTCAAGGCGCCCGCAACGAATAAACGGGCGAGCGCATTTTAGAAGCGTTGAGGTCAACTTGCAAGCTGGCGCTGGCGAACCGCCTCGAACAGACAAATCCCTGCGGCGACCGAGACGTTCAGGCTGGACACCTGGCCGGCCATGGGCAGTTTCGCCAGATGATCGCAGCCTTCGCGAGTCAGCCTTCGCATGCCCTTGCCTTCGGCGCCCATAACCAGCGCCGTGGGGCCCTTGAAGTCGAGCTCATAAAGCGAAGCGTCGGCCTCCCCGGCGGTGCCGGTGATCCAGACGTTGAACTCCTTGAGCTTTTCAAGCGTGCGGGAAAGATTGGTGACCTGATAGACCGGCACGACCTCCGCCGCACCGCAGGCAACCTTGCGTACCGTGGCGTTCAGCGGTGCGGCGTTGTCTTTCGCCACGATCACGCCGTGGGCGCCAGCGGCATCGGCGCTACGCAGGCACGCGCCGAAGTTGTGCACGTCAGTCACGCCATCGAGCACGAGCAGAAGCGGTGGCGCGGCCTGATTCCAGGCGCGCAGCTTGAGCCAGAGCGACTCCTCCCCTTCCGCCGTCAGCGGCGCGCAAAACGCCACCACGCCCTGATGGGCGGCGCCGGCAGTGAGCTGGTCGAGAAGCTCTCGCGGCTGCTCCTTGAGTCGAGCGCCCTGGGTACGGGCGCGCTCGATCAAAAGGTTCAAGCGCTTGCCCGCGCCCTGCTGAATCCAAAGCTCGCGAGGCGCCTCGCCCCGCTCCAGCAGACTTTCGAGGGCGTGAACACCGTACACCTGGTCGAGGCCTTCCGGCACTGGCACCGGCGGCGCGCTGCGCTGGCCGCCGCGCGTACCGCGCCTGGACGATGACTTCATCCTTATCCCTTATTTAGCGGTGGTTTTTTAGGGGCGCGGCGACTGCGCTGCGGGCCGCTTTTCGTGGCCGTGGTCTCGCCCACCGGTTCAGGCTTGGCATCGGCGTTACTCGAAGGGGCTTGCGAGCGCTCACCGCTTTTAGGCTCGGCCTTTGCTTCCGCGGTCTTACCTTCCGCTGCCTTGCCACCGCCGCGCTTGGACGGCGAGCGGCGCGGCTTCTCGGACGCATCACCGCCACCGGGGCGCTTGCGCGGCTGGCGGCGCGGACGCGGCTTTTCGTCGCCGAGCTCAAAGTCGATCTTGCGATCGTCCATGTCGACTCGTGCCACCTGTACCGTCAGGCCATCGCCCAGGCGGTAGGTGGTGCCGGTACGCTCGCCCTTCAAGCGATGCTTCTCGGCCTCGTAATGGTAGTAGTCCGAGGGTAGCGAGGTCACATGCACGAGGCCTTCGACGAAGAAGGTGTCCAGGCGCACGAACAGACCGAACTGCGTGACCGAGGCGATGGTGCCCTCAAACGTTTCGCCGAGCTTATCGGACATGAACTCGCACTTGAGCCAGCTTTCGACGTCGCGGGTCGCTTCGTCGGCGCGGCGCTCGGTCATCGAGCAGTGCTCGCCAAGCTCGACCATCTGCTCGAAGGTGTAGGGGCACCACTTACTCGGCGGCTCGACCGGCGCACCCTCGACGCGCACCACGGTATTGGTCTGGCGCGGCCCGCGAATCACCGAGCGAATCGCGCGGTGCACGAGCAAATCCGGATAGCGGCGAATCGGCGAGGTGAAGTGGGCATAGGCCTGGTAGGCCAAGCCGAAGTGACCTTCGTTTTGCGGCGAATAGACCGCCTGGTTCATCGAGCGCAGCATGACCGTTTGGATGATGTCCGCATCCGGGCGGTCGCTGATCGCTTCCCTGAGCGCCTGATAGTCCTGGGGCGTGGGCTCGTCGCCGCCGCCAACGGACAGACCCAGCTCGCTCAAAAACAGACGCAGCTTGTCCAGACGCTCCGGCGTCGGGCGCTCGTGGATGCGGTAAAGCGCCGGCAGGTCGTGTTTGTCCAGAAAGCGTGCGGTCGCCACGTTCGCCGCCAGCATGCACTCTTCGATCATCTTGTGCGCGTCGTTGCGACTTCTAGGCACGATCTCCTGGATCTTGCGCTCTTCGTTGAACACGATCGCGGTTTCGGTCGTATCGAAGTCGATCGCCCCGCGCTCCTCGCGCGCCTCGCGCAGAAGCTTGTAGAGCGCGTGCAGGTCTTCGATCGGCTTGACGAGCTCCTTGTGCTCTTCGCGAAGCTTTTGTCCCTGCTCACTTTCCGGCTCCAGCATCGCGGCGACCTTGTTGTAGGTCAGTCGCGCGTGGGAGTTCATCACCGCCTCGTAGAACGAGTAGCGGCTAATCGCACCGGTTTTGGAGATGTTCATCTCGCAGACCATTACGAGGCGGTCGACGTGCGGGTTCAGCGAGCAGAGCCCGTTGGAGAGAAGCTCCGGCAGCATGGGGACGACCTGGCCGGGGAAATAGACCGAGTTGCCGCGGGTGCGCGCCTCGTCGTCGAGCGCAGTGCCCGGACGCACGTAGTGGGACACGTCGGCGATCGCAACGATCAGCTTCCAGCTGCCGGACTTGGTCTTCCAGGCATACACCGCGTCGTCGAAATCCTTGGCGGACTCATCGTCGATGGTGACCAGCGGCATGTCGCGCAGATCCACCCGGTGATTCTTGTCCTCTTCCAGTACTTCGGCGGAAATACCGCTGATCTGGTCGAGCACTTCCGGCGGAAACTCGGCGGGAATCTCGTAGCTGCGAATGGCGATGTCGATTTCCATGCCCGGGTCCATGCGCTCGCCCAGCACCTCGATCACCTCGCCCATCGGCTGCACGCGGGTCGCGGGCTGCTGAGTGATGCGGGCCGAGATCACCTGGCCATCCTTCGCACCTTCGCTGGCGGTATGCGGAATCAACACTTCCTGGGTGATACGCGGGTTTTCCGGGATCAGAATGCCGAACTCCGGCGTATTGCTGCGATAAACGCCCACCAGGGTTTGGGTGTTGCGCCCGATCACCTCGGCGATGGTGCCCTCGTCGCGCCCGCGCCGGTCGCGCCCGCTGACGCGCACCAGCACGTGATCGCCGTGGAAGACGCGGCGCATCTGGCGCGCGGGCAGCACGATATCCGGCTTTTTGCCGTCGTCGCGCAGCAAGAAGCCGAAGCCGTCGCGGTGGCCCTGCACCTTGCCCTTGATCAAATCGAGCTTGTCGATCAGCGCGTAGGCGCCGCGGCGGTCGCGCAGCACCTGGCCGTCGCGCTCCATGGCCGCCATGCGCCGGCGCACGGCTTCGAGATGATCCTCGTCCTCGATGCCCAGCATCCGGCTCATGTTTTCGTGAGTGATTGGCTTGCCGTAGCTTTCTAGCGCGGCCAGCAGATACTCACGGCTGGGCGCGGGGTTGTCGTATTTGTGCGCCTCACGCTCAGCGTGCGGGTCATCACTTAACGTCCAGTACTTCATGCGTTCGTCGTCCCTGATGGCGTGTGCGAAAGGCAGGAAAAAAAGGCCGTGCGAAAGCACGCCTTCGATAAGGAGGCAGGCGCTTTGACTAGGCAAAACGCGCCAAAAATAGTCATGGTGTCTTTGGTCATCGGTGCAGTATAGCGCCGCCGCTTCAATCACCCAACCGTCCGCGCTCGCATTCGATCGATTTTTGATTCAAAAATGCGCCTGAACACTTGCATTTAGGTTTGGGCCTGGTATCATACGCGCCACTTGCCCAGATGGCGGAATTGGTAGACGCGCTAGCTTCAGGTGCTAGTGTCCGTATGGACGTGGAGGTTCAAGTCCTCTTCTGGGCACCAATCGACATCGTGTTATCCCCTTTTCACGATATTGAGCGGTGTAAAACAAGCGGTTCGTATTCGCCCGGGTGGCGGAATTGGTAGACGCGCTAGCTTCAGGTGCTAGTGACTGTATGGTCGTGGAGGTTCAAGTCCTCTCCCGGGCACCAATCGAATACGAGCATATGATGCGCCCAGGTGGCGGAATTGGTAGACGCGCTAGCTTCAGGTGCTAGTGTCCGTATGGACGTGGAGGTTCAAGTCCTCTCCTGGGCACCATCAAGGTGTCGTCCGCATCATTATCATGCTTCATGATCACCTATTTTATGCATTTCTCAAGCTTCGTTGATTCTTCGACTCCCTGAAGCACTCTGGTATTTACTACTCGTATCCCAAGGTTTCAATCCATTGCAACACCCTAGCGCTTTCAGTTCTGGTCATGCATTCAGCGCATACCCCTATTCCTAACCAGCGCTTCGTTTGGTAAATGATAACGCGTTAGCCTGTTTTCCATGCATCCGACGCATGGATTATAAAATAACAGGAGAGCGCTATGTCGCACCAGTCGTTACGCCCCTTGGTATTCTGGCCAACATTCTTCATTCTTCTCGGCGCCGTCATCGCAAGTTATGTCGATATGGAGGCCTTTCTCGCCGCTGCGGGCCATCTCAACGACGCCATTCTGGAAAACTTTTCCTGGCTTTTCAGTCTGGGCAGCCTGTATCTACTGGGCATGGCCGTTATCGTCTATTTCTCACCTATCGGGCGTATTCGCATTGGCGGCGCCTCGGCCACACCACTACTGTCGCCGTTTCGCTGGTTTTCGATCACGCTGTGTACAACGCTTGCGGTCGGTGTGCTGTTCTGGACCACCGCCGAGCCACTCTATCACTTCATGAGCCCGCCATCGTCCAGCGCGCTTGAAGCCGGGTCGAGTGAGGCCATGATCTTCTCCATGTCGACCATGTTTCTTCACTGGAGCTTCACGCCCTACGCGATCTACGCAGTGCCGGCGTTGATCTTCGCGCTGTCCTTCTACAACCTACGCCTGCGCTTTTCGATTTCAAGCATGCTCGAGCCGATGTTCGGCCCGCGCATCAAGCGTTACTCCGGATTGATCGACGCCATTTCACTCTATGCGCTGGTCGCCGGCATGGCCTCTTCGCTGGGTACCGGCGCGCTGACGCTGACCGGCGGCGTCAACCAGTATCTGGGGGGCGAAACCACGCCGCTGCGTCTCGGGGTCGTCGTCGCCATCATCGTGACGACCTTCGTGCTGTCGGCGGCGAGCGGTTTACAAAAGGGAATCGCGCGACTTTCCAGTCTCAACGCCCTGTTGCTGTTGGCACTGGGTATATTTTCATTCGTCGTTGGCCCCACCATCTTCAGCCTGGGACTCGGTGTCGAATCCTTCGGTGTATTTCTCGATAACTTCATGACCAAAAGCCTCTTTACAGGCACGGCGGGCGACGACCAGTGGCCGCAGTGGTGGTCGATTTTCTATTGGGCCGTATGGTTTGCCTGGGCGCCGGTGGCGGCGCTGTTCCTGGGCAAGATCTCCCGTGGCTACACCGTACGCGAGTTTCTGCGCATCAACCTGCTTTATCCGGCGCTGTTCGCTTGCGTATGGATCGTCATTTTCTCGGGCACCGCGCTTTACTACCAGGCCCACACGGACATAGGTCTTTACGCAGTGCTCAACGATCAAGGGGTCGAGAATGTGCTTTATACCCTGTTCCGGGAGCTGCCCTTGTCGACGTTCTTGATCCCGGTACTGCTATTCATCGCATTTATATCTTACGTGACCGCCGCCGACTCTCAGACCGATGCCATCGGCAACCTGTGTACTCGTGGGCTGACCGCGGATTCCGATCTGAACGCGGGGCTAACCATGAAAGTGGTTTGGGGCGTGATCGTCGGCCTCGTCGCTTGGGTCATGGTGAGCTTCATTGGTATCGACGGGGTGAAAATGCTGTCCAATCTCGGCGGGCTGCCGGCACTGGCAATCGTACTGGTCGCGACTGGCTCGCTCTGGGTCTGGCTCAAGCACCCGGAGTCTCTTACCCATCCTTCGCAATCCACCAGCCATAAGCGTGCTTCATGAATATCAAGCAGAATTTTCCCCACCGCGTTCGCGAACTGGAAAACGTATGGATACCGCTGGCAGACGGCACCCGCTTGGCTGCGCGTATCTGGCTACCGGATAACGCCGAGTCAAACCCCGTTCCCGCGATTCTAGAGTACCTTCCCTATCGCAAACGTGATGGGACCGCGATTCGCGATGAGCTGACTCACCCTTATTTCGCCGGTCACGGCTATGCCAGCGTGCGCGTGGACATGCGGGGCAACGGTGAATCCGACGGTCTGATGGAGGATGAGTACGCTCCTCAGGAGCAGGCTGACGCGCTGGAAGTGATCACGTGGATCGCCGCGCAGCCCTGGTGCGATGGCACTCTGGGCATGATGGGCATCTCCTGGGGCGGCTTCAACGGCCTACAGGTGGCCGCGCTGCGGCCGTCACCGCTCAAGGCAATCATTACACTTTGCTCCACCGATGATCGCTACGCCGATGACATTCACTACAAGGGCGGCAACATGCTGCTGGAAAACCTGGGATGGGCGGCGACCATGCTCAGCTTCTCCGCCGCACCGCCCGACCCGCTGCTGGTGGGCGAGCGTTGGCGCGACCTGTGGCGCTCTCGGCTTGAGAACATGCCACTACTGGCCGAGAAGTGGCTCGATCATCAGTACCGCGACGACTACTGGAAGCACGGCTCCATCAACGAAAACTACGCCGACATTGACGCGGCGGTGTACATGATCAGCGGCTGGGGCGACTCCTACGTCAATACCATCCCCCGCATGATGGAGCATCTGAACTGTCCGAAAAAAGCGCTACTGGGGCCCTGGATGCACAAGTACCCCCACTTTGCGCTGCCGGAGCCGGCGATTGGCTTTCTCCAGGAAGCGCTTCGCTGGTGGGACTACTGGCTCAAGGATATCGATACCGGCATCATGAGTGAACCCGCCTGCACGTTTTACCTGCAGGATGGCCTGCCCCCGGCGCCCAAGTACGCCGAGCGTCCGGGGCAGTGGGTGCACACCGACCGCTGGCCCGCCGCTCAATGCGATATCGACACCCGCACGCTATATCTCACCGAGCAGGGGCTGGGCGAGAAAGGCGAGCTTTACCGGGACCAGCGAATCGCTTCGCCGCTGACCGCGGGTAGCTTTCAAGGCGAGTATATACCGCTCTGGTTCGGCGCCGACTTTCCGCCGGATCAGCGCCGCGATGATGGGCTATCGCTCACCTTCGACTCCGCGCCCTACGATGCGGGCCTTGATCTTCTGGGCCAGCCCAGCGTGAACGTGACGCTGACGAGCAGCCAGGCGTGTGGTCAGTTCCACGCGCGCCTGTGCGACGTCGCCCCGAGTGGCGAAAGCGCGCTGATCACTTACGCGACGCTAAACCTGAACCTGCGCGACGACCTGGGCGCGCTCAGTCCACCCGTGCCGGGTGAGCCGATGACGATTACATTGGCAATGGACCTGATCGGCTACCGGCTGCCAAAGGGACACCACCTGCGCCTGGCGCTTTCGAGCGCGAGCTTTCCGCTGGTGTGGTCACCGCAAAAACGCGCCGATCTCACCTTGCTGGCCGGCACACCGACGCTATCGCTTCCGGTGTCGACGGCGCCCTACGTCGACACGCCCTTTGAATCGCCGGAAAGCGCCACGCCTTGCGCTATCAAGACGCATAGGGCGGGCGAGCCAAGGCGCACCATCAGTGAAGACGTGGGTAGTGGCGAAGTCACCGTTACCGTCGAGGATGACATGGGCAACATTGAGTTTCTCGACCACGGACTCGAAGTCGAGCAGTTCGCCAGAGAGGTCTACACCAGCCACCCATTTGATGCGACCCGCACGCGCGCCGAGATCGAATGGGTCTACCGCGCGACGCGCCGTCAAGGCGAGGGGCGCTTCGCCGTCTCGGTGATCAGCCGCTACCAGCTCAACTGCGACGAAAGCACCTTCTACCTCACCGCCCAGCAGCGTGCTTTCGAGGATGAAACGCTCGTCAGCGACAACGCCTGGCAGCGCGACATCCCGAGAACGGCCATATAAACTGCCTTTCTCGTTCGGCGCCGGACGGCAGCGGCCGTCCGGCAGTGATATGCTGGCTTGCATCAAGCGAACCAGCCAATGAGTTTCTTCATGCGTGATGCCCTCCCCCCCCTATCGTGCCTGAGAGCTTTCGAGGCCGCGGCCCGCTACTGCAGCTTTACCCAAGCCGGACACGAGCTCCACCTTTCTCAAAGTGCGGTCAGCCGTCAGATCAAACGGCTAGAGGACGACCTGGGGAGACCACTTTTCGAGCGCCACGTCGAGGGTCTTCGCCTGACGCCCAGCGGCGAGCGCTACTTCCGCGTGGTCCAGCGGCTTTTGCGAGATCTGGGCGATGAAACAGCCCGTCTTCGGCGGCGCGCCGATAGCCGCCAACTCACGCTCGCATCCAGCCCAACCATCGCCTCGATCTGGCTAGCTCGCCAGCTACCGGCCTTTCAACGCGCCCACCCGCATATCGAAATCCGCATTCTTACCGTCGAAGATCCGCATCGGCTGGATCTGAGCGAATTCGATCTGGGGATTTACTATCATGTACCGCTTGAAGTAGACCCGCCGGGGCTCACCGCCCACCCCATCTTTTCCGATGAAGACGTGGCTGCCGTGTGCAGTCCGATTTATCTGGATCGCTACGGCAAACGTATTACCCCTCAAACGCTACTGACCGAACACACGCTGATGGTAGTGGAGGATCACTACAACGACTGGCTCACATGGCAGCACTGGTTCACCGAGCTTGGACTTCCCTGGCAGGCACCGACCCACACGCTTCGCGCCAACAGTTTTCAGCTTTTGATGAACGCGACCTTGGCAGGCCAAGGCGTCACGCTCGGCTGGATGCGCCTGCTGGAGGCGGAAATTCGCCAAGGCAACCTGGTCCCGGCACTCGAGCACCGCCTGCCAAGCCGTGGGAAGCTATCGCTATTCACCCCACAGCACCGCCACATGACCGAGCCGATGAAAGCGTTCAAGAAGTGGGCGCTCAGCGGCGAACCCATTGATCACTGAAAACGGCCCGGACGTTTCGAAACATCCTCGAGCGCCCAGCCCTGGGTGTTGACCTCGCCTTCCAGTACCGATTCCACCGCTGGCGACAGCCGCGGGAAGAAATTAAGCCCGGTGCGCGCCTCTACGTCATCGATGGTGACCAGGTAGTCCGCGAGCGGCTCGTTGCCGCGCACGTCCTGGGGCATGATGAAGGCCAGCGCCAGCGGCGCGTCGGCGTGGGGGGCGACGATGATCTTGTAAAACGCCTCAGGCACCTCGACCAGACCCACACGGTTCATGACGTTGTCTGTAAAGCGCTCGGGAAAGATGGGGCCGGTAATCACTTGCAGGACGTCAAAGCGCGGGGCGAAGTGATCCATCACCGACTCCTCCAGGCGCTGCCAGAGCTGGCGGTTCAGGTTGGGCTTCTGAGGGCTCATGTTGCTCATCAGGAAGGTATCGAGCTGGGCGCTTCGGCCATGAACCGCGGCGATCGCGTAGTTGGGTGCCATGTGGCCGCGGTCATAGCCGCTGCCGGAGTAGCTGTCGGTGCCGATTGGCCAAAGCGTTCGCCAGTCCGGGCGAAAGCCTGGCCGCGAGCCAATGCGGGTATCGTCGGCGACCGCGGCGACCTGGTAGCTGACCCAGAGCGGGTTGACGCGTACGTCCGACCAGCCAACGACGAAGCCATCGTTTCGCAGCACGCGATGAAAGTTGGTGAAGCCAAGCTCGTCCCAGGTCGGCGCGCCCATCCAGACGACGTTTTGCAGCGCGTGGCGCTCCTGATACTCCCAAAGCCCGCCTCCCACCACCACGAACAGCAGCGCAATGCCAAAGCGCCGCCCCTGACGACGCCAGCGCACAAGCGATTTACCCAACGACTCTCTCCCCACGTTCCCTTGTAGCCGCTGCCCGCGCGACGCTGATGGTTCTTTAATTATTCAGTTCTGTCGTTATCCAGTTGTCTACGCGGTGCGGTTACCAGCCCAGCGAAAACATGGTTTCCAGATCGTGGCGCGAGTGCACCTGCATGGCGTTCAGCGTTTCGGTGTCGCTGATGCCTTCCACCGCGTTCAAGCGCTCGGTGACGAGCTCGGCAAGGCTTTCGAAATCCCGAGTGCGAGCGATGGCGACCAGATCGTAGCGCCCACAGGTCGAGTACACCTCACTGATACCCTCGACCTCCGCCAACCGCTCGGCCACGCCTTTTACCTGGCCCTTTTCGGTATTAATCAAAATGACAGCGTTTTGCATGGCGCCCTCGTAGGTCAACGTAATGAAAGTCTGCGTCTTCAAGCCTGCGAGTATACCAGCCCCACTCGGCGGGCCAAACGCCGCGATTGACGCGGTCTATTGCCGCGCAGCCCAAAACCCATTAGAGGCACCTGTCCTCATGGGTTAAGATGCCTGGTCGGTGAATGTTTTATCATGAGGCGATACTTAGAGCGCTCGAGCGCCTCGCCCGCTACCTACTCGTGACAGCTCGCCCGGATGACGGGCGCTTCGTTTGCAAGATCAGGAGATACCATGGCCGATCAAAGCCGCCGCACGTTCATGCGCAACAGTGTACTGGGCCTGGCTGCCCTACCGCTGGGCGCCGGCGTTTTATCGAAAACCGCGTTCGCTCAGTCGCTGCCCCGGCTCGACCCGAGCGCCCCCGCCGCCCAGGCACTCAACTACGTGGAAGAGGCGCAAAGCGCCAGCGACCACCCCGCCTTTAGCGAAGGCGAGCTCTGCTCCAACTGCATGTTCTTCACCGAGTCCAACGAAGGCTGCCAGCTTTTCCCGGAAAACAGCGTCGCCCCGAACGGCTGGTGCCAGTCCTGGACTTCGAAGGGGTAAGGCCAGGCCCTACCCCCTTCAAGCGTTACGACGCACCTTCAGCACTGCCCTCCTCTACCGGCCAGCGATAGCGGTGCGTGACACGCCCCTCGTCCATCGATACCAGATGCACCGGGAAGCCCCACAGCTTTTGCAGGTGGCGCATGACCGGATAGACGCTGCGCTCCAACGGCCGACGACTCTCCTGCACGTGGTGCAGCGTCAGCGACCGGTCGCCGCGAATGGCCGCCTCGAACACCTGGATGTTGGGTTCGCGAAGCGATAGCGCGTACTGGGCGGAGAGCGCGTTGCGCACCCGGCGGTAGCCTTGCTCGTTGTGGATCGCGCCCACGGCCAGGGTATCGCTCTGATCGTCGTCCACCATCACGAACAGCTTGAGATCGCGAATCACCTTCGGCGAAAGAAACTGTTGGATGAACGACTCGTCCTTGAAGTTGCGCATGGCGAACTCGAGTGTCTCCCGCCAGGGCGAGCCCGCGATATCCGGAAACCAGGCGCGGTCCTCGTCCGTCGGCGCAATACAGATGCGCTCGATGTCGCGAAAGATCGCAAAGCCCAGCGCGTAGGGGTTGATACCGCTGTAGTAGGGGCTGTCAAAATCCGGCTGATTGATGACCGCCGCGTGGGATTGCAAGAACTCGAGCATCAGCCCTTCATCCACGTGGCCATCGTCATAGAGCCGGTTCATCAGCGTGTAGTGCCAGAAACAGGCCCACCCCTCGTTCATCACTTGAGTCTGGCGCTGAGGGTAGAAGTACTGGGCGAGCTTGCGCACGATACGCACGATTTCGCGCTGCCAGGGCACGAGCAGCGGCGCGTTTTTCTCGATGAAGTAGAGCAGGTTCTCCTGAGACTCCGACGGGTAGCGCCCGCCTTCGTGCAGGCCCAGCGGGTCGTCCTCGTCATGAAGCCCGCCCGGTAGCGCCTCGCTCTTCTCGAAAGGTTTGGGGATGGTGCGCCAGAGCATGTTGACCTGGGTTTGCAGGTAGGCCTCACGCTCCTGCTGACGGGCGGCCTCCTGGGCGGCGGAGATTTTCGAGGGGCGTTTGTAGCGGTCCACGCCGTAGTTTTGCAGCGCATGGCAGGCGTCGAGCAGCTGCTCGACGGCGTGGGTACCGTGGCGTTCCTCGCACCGGGCAATGTATTTTCGCGCAAACACCAGGTAGTCGACGATGGAGTCGGCCTCGGTCCAGGTACGAAACAGGTAGTTACCCTTGAAAAAGGAGTTATGGCCGTAGCAGGCGTGGGCCATGACCAGCACCTGCATCATCAGCGTATTCTCCTCCATCAGGTACGCGATGCAGGGATCGGAGTTGATGACGAGCTCATAAGCCAGCCCCATCTGGCCGCGCTTGTAGGCCTGCTGTACGGCGAGAAATTGCTTGCCGAACGACCAGTGGTGATAGCCTACCGGCATCCCGACGCTGGCGTAGGCATCCATCATCTGTTCGGTGGTGATCACTTCGATCTGATTGGGGTAGGTATCGAGCCGGTACTCGTCGGCGAGCACCGCCAACACCTCGTCGAAGCGCTCGAGTATGGCGAAATTCCAATCAGAGCCCGTGGCAATGGGGCTCTGAGCGGTAGCATCGGAAGAGACTCGCATCGCGTACTCCTCGAAAAACAGGATCGGGTCAGGGCGACGTGGTCAGCCGGCGTTTGAACAGTTCACGAAACACCGGGTAGATATCGCCGGCTTCGAAAATCTGGCGCATCGCGAAACGCTCGGAAAACCGTTTGGCCACGGTTTCATACTCGTGCCAGAGCGACTGGTGCTCGTGCGGGGTAATCTCCACGTAGGCGAAGTATTGAAGATTCGGCATCAGCTCCTTGATCAAGAGATCGCGGCAGATCGAGGAGTCGTCGTCCCAGTTGTCGCCGTCAGAGGCCTGGGCGACGTAGAGATTCCATTGACTCGCCGGGTAGCGCTTCTCGACGATACCGTGAACGAGTTTCAACGCGCTCGAAACGATCGTACCGCCGGTTTCCCTGGAGTAAAAGAACTCCTCCTCGCTGACCTCGCGGGCAGCGGTGTGGTGGCGCACGAAAACGAGCTCCACTTTCTCGTAGTGCTTATCCAAAAACAGGTACAACAGCAAAAAAAAGCGCTTGGCGATATCCTTGTGGTTCTGGGTCATCGAGCCGGAGACGTCCATGACGCAGAAAATCACCGCCTGACTCGAGGGCTGGGGCTCCGGGGCGAGCTGATGATAGCGAAGATCCACGGTATCGATGAACGGCACCAACTCGATGCGCTTTTCAAGACGCTTGATTTCCGCCTCGAGCTCAGCGATGCGCGCCGGGTTTCGCAAAATCGAATCCTTGCCGAGCTCCTCGGCCAGCGCCAGCTGCGCCTCCATCAGCGCGCGCTTGATCGGCGCGCGCATGGCAATGCGCCGGGCGTAAGCCTCACGCATCGAGCGGGTAACGCTCATGCGCGACGGCACGCCGTCACGGGCAAGCCCGGCGCGCACCATTTTAATTTCCTCCATGGTCTTGAGCGGTTTGCGCTGCAGGTGCGGAAGCTCCAGCCCGTCGAACACGAACTCCAGAAACTCCTCGCGGCTCAGGGTAAAGGCGAACTCATCGTCGCCCTGGCCCTGATTGCTCGCCTTGCCTTCACCCGCCCCACCGCCTCCACCGCCGCCGGGCGGACGGCGGATTCGGTCGCCTTCGAGAAACTCCTTGTTGCCGGGCGAGACGATGCTTCGCTTCCCGCCCGGGCCGTGCTGAAAAACCGGCTCGGAAATATCGCGAGTCGGAATGGACACGCTCTCGCCGCGCTGCATGTCGGTGATCGAGCGGCGGTTGACCGCCTCCTCCACCGAGCGCTTGATGTGGTGGCGATAACGCTCGAGAAAACGCTGCCGATTGACCGCGCTTTTGTGCTTCGCGTTGGGCCGGCGATCAATGAAGTAGGTCATGCGACCTCCTTGAACAAGGGCGACTGAAACCCGAGCCAGTAAAACCAGCGCTACTGGGATTTACGTACGCGCAGGTACCACTCCGACAGCAGGCGCACCTGTTTCTCGGTATAGCCGCGTTCGACCATGCGCTCGACGAAGTCCTCGTGCTTTTTCTGATCCGATTTCGACGCCTTGGCGTTGAAGGAGATCACCGGCAAAAGCTCCTCGGTGTTGGCGAACATCTTGTGCTCGATCACGCCTCGAAGCTTTTCGTAGGACTGCCAGCTTGGGTTCATGCCGTTGTTCTGGGCGCGCGCGCGCAGCACGAAGTTGACCACCTCGTGGCGAAAATCCTTCGGGTTGGAGATACCCGCAGGCTTCTCGATCTTTTCGAGCTCCTCGTTGAGCGACTGGCGATTCAAGAGCTCGCCGGTTTCCGGGTCGCGGTACTCCTGGTCCTGAATCCAGAAGTCGGCGTAGGTCACGTAGCGGTCGAAAATGTTCTGGCCGTATTCGCTGTAGGACTCCAGATAAGCGGTCTGGATCTCCTTGCCGATGAACTCGACGTAGCGCGGCGCCAGAAACTCCTTGATGAACCCGATATAGCGCTCGAACACCTCGGCGGGAAGCTGTTCACGCTCCAGCGCCTGCTCCAGCACGTACAGAAGGTGCACCGGGTTGGCGGCGACCTCGGTGCTGTCGAAGTTGAACACTTTCGACAGGATCTTGAAGGCGAAGCGGGTCGAAAGCCCCTGCATGCCCTCGTCCACCCCGGCGGCATCGCGATACTCCTGGATCGACTTCGCCCTCGGGTCGGTATCCTTCAGGTTTTCGCCGTCGTAGACGCGCATCTTGGAGTAGACGCTGGAGTTTTCCGGCACCTTGAGCCGTGAAAGCGTGGTGAACTGCGCCAGCATGCGCAGCGTATCCGGCGCGCAGGGTGCCTGGTTGAGCGAGGACTCCTCGAGAAGTTTTTGATAGATGCTGATCTCTTCGGAAACGCGTAGGCAGTACGGCACCTTGACGATGTAGACGCGGTCGAGAAACGCCTCGTTGTTACGGTTGTTGCGAAATGCCTGCCACTCGGACTCGTTCGAGTGGGCAAGAATCACGCCATCGAAAGGGATCGCGCCCATGCCTTCGGTGGGGTTGTAGTTGCCCTCCTGGGTCGCGGTCAAAAGCGGGTGGAGCACCTTGATCGGCGCCTTGAACATCTCGACGAACTCCATCAGCCCCTGGTTGGCGCGGCAAAGCCCGCCGGAGAAGCTGTAGGCGTCCGGGTCGTCCTGGGAGAAGAGCTCGAGTTTACGAATATCGACCTTGCCCACCAGCGATGAAATGTCCTGGTTATTCTCGTCGCCCGGTTCGGTCTTGGAGATCGCGATCTGATTGAGTCGCGACGGATACAGGCGCACTACGCGAAATTGCGAGATATCGCCGCCGTTCTCCTTTAACCGTTTGGCCGCCCAGGGCGACATCACGCTTTTTAGATAGCGCCTTGGGATACCGTACTCCTGCTCCAGAAGCTCGCCATCCTCTTCCGGCGAGAAAAGCCCCAGCGGCGACTCCTGCACCGGCGAATCCTTGATCGCGTAAAAGGGAATGCGCTCCATCAAGAGCTTCAAACGCTCGGCAAGCGACGACTTGCCGCCGCCGACCGGGCCCAGCAAATAGAGAATCTGTTTGCGCTCTTCAAGGCCCTGGGCGGCGTGACGGAAGTAGGCCACGATTTGCTCGATGGCATCTTCCATACCGTGAAATTCGGCAAATGCCGGGTAGCGGCGAATCACCTTGTTGGAAAAAATGCGCGAAAGACGCGGGTCCTTGGCGGTATCGATCACCTCGGGCTCGCCGATCGCCTCGAGCATCCGCTCGGCGGCGCTGGCGTAGACCTTCGGGTCACGTTTACAAAGGGCGAGATACTCCTCGAGGGTCAACTCTTCTTGCTGAATACGGGCGAATCGGTCTTGAACGTGATCAAAGATGCTCATTGAACTCTCCTGTGGCCCAGCCTCAGGTATACCGCTCAACCACCCTGTCAACGCGGTGCACCAAACGAGGTATCGCTCTATTAGCGTAGACAGCATTAATCGAAAAAGAGTGATAAAAACTTCAACGCTAGCGTGAATTTCGGGTTGGAAACAGGATGTTTCGCAAGCCCCTCGAACGCGGTACTGGAACCCAGGGCGCGGCTCATGTTCGAATGGGGAGCACAAACAAAGGATCTGGCGGCAGGCGGCTATTTGAGCGTTGACACGCTTGCTTTCCACCCAGGCTTTTACAACACTGGCTTTCCCAACATCTGCTTTTCCAACACTCACTTTTCCAATACCCGGAGATATGAACGTATGCCGATTCGTCGCGCGCTGATTACCGCTTTACTCCCCCTGATGGCGGTCACCGCCGCTTCAACGGTTCAGGCGCAACAGAGCGCCCCGAACGTCGACACCCAACGCTTTCAGGATTGGGAAGTGCGCTGCCCCGCCGGCAACACCGGCCAGCAAAGCTGCACCATGAACCAGATCGTCAACAATCCGGACAGCAACGAGCCGCTGATGCGCGCCATGGTGGGCTACCCGCCCCAGGCCCAGGGCATGGCGGTCATGGCCTTCGTCATGCCGCTGGGCGTCAACCTGGCGCCGGGCATGCAGCTTCAGGTCGATAGCAACGAGCCGGTGGGCTTTCCCTACCAGTTCTGCCAGGAGCAGGGTTGCCGGGCGGATCTGCCGCTGGAAGCAAGCCTTCTGCAGCAGCTTCGCAGCGGCTCCACTGCGACCGTCAGCGCCATCGCACCGGACGGCCAGCGGCTGGATCTGAATCTGTCGCTCATGGGCTTTACCAGCGCGAGCCAGCAAATCTCGCCCTGATCCCGCCTTGCCTGCACCGCGCGCCGCACTCTCACGTGCGGCGCGCGCGTTTCTAGCGTGAGCCCATTGCCTCGCTGACATCGGCCAGAAGCTGGTCCAGAAGCTCGACGGTGGTATTCCAGGCGCACACAAAGCGCGCCCCGCCGGCGCCGATGAAGGTATAGAACGTCCAGCCGCGGGCTCTTAATGTCTCGACCACGTGGGCGGGAAGCTCGACGAACACGCTGTTGGCCTGGGTGGGAAACATCAACGATACGTCGGGAAGCTGCTGCAAGCCCTCCGAGAGATAGCGCGCCATGGCGTTGGCGTGCTGGGCGTTGGTCAGCCAGGCGCCGCTTTCCAAGAGCCCAAGCCAGGGGGCGGAGACGTAGCGCATCTTGGAGGCGAGCTGGCCGGCCTGCTTGCAGCGATAGGAGAAGTCTTCAGCGAGTTCGCGGTTGAAGAACAAAATCGCCTCGCCGAAGGCCAGCCCGTTTTTGGTGCCGGAAAAGCAGAGCGCGTCCACGCCGACCTGCCAGGTCAGCTCCGCGGGGCTTGCACCCAGGCTTGCACAGGCGTTGGCAAAGCGCGCACCGTCCATGTGCAGGCGAAGATCATACTTGTCCGCTACCGCGCGAATGGCCAACAGCTCCTCGCGCGAATACACCGTACCTACCTCGGTGGCCTGGGTGAGCGAGACGACCTTGGGCTTGGGGTAATGAATATCGGAACGTTTGGTGACCAGCGCCTCGATGCCTTCCGGGGTGAGCTTGCCGTTGGCGCCGGGCGAGGTCAAAAGCTTGGCGCCGTTGGAGAAAAACTCCGGGCCGCCGCACTCGTCGGTTTCGATATGGGCGAGCTCGTGACAGATCACGCTATGGTAGCTGCGCCCCATGGCGGAAAGCGCCAGCGAATTGGCGGCGGTTCCGTTGAACACGAAGAACACGTCGCAGTCGAAATCGAACATTTCGCGAAAGCGGTCCGCCGCGCGCGCGGTCCAGGTGTCGTTGCCGTAGGCCAGATCGTCACTATCGTTGGCCTTCATCAGGTACTGCATCGCTTCCGGGCAGATACCCGAGGTGTTGTCGCTGGCGAGAAACCGGGGGGTGCACTCCGAGGGCATGGCGGTTGGGTCCTTATGCTGACGGACGCGGGGCGAGCTGGGTGCCACTCGCCCCGCGCCGGATGCGTTACGAAAGCGCCCGCAGCGGGGGATATGCGCCGCGGGCAAGAGCGTCTCAGTCTAACGCTAATTCGATACACGCGTCATACGGGCTCTAAACGCCCGCCTAAAGCGTCGCCGCCAGGCGCATGCCCTGGTCGATCGCCCGCTTGGCATCGAGCTCGGAGGCCTCATCGGCGCCGCCGATCACGTACACCTCGCCCCCGGCGCTTTCAAGCGGTGTGACGAGATCGCGCACCGACTCCTGCCCGGCGCAGACCACGATGCTGTCCACTTTCAGCACCTGTTCTTCGCCGTTTTGGCGAATATGCAGCCCTTCATCGTCGATACGCAGATACTCGCAGCCAACGAGAGTTTTCACCCCACGCGCCTTGAGTGCGGCGCGGTGCACCCAGCCGGTAGTCTTGCCAAGGCCCTTGCCGGGCTTCGAGCGTTTACGCTGAAGCATGGTGATACGCCGGGCCGGCACCGGCGGGTTGGGTGCCGTGAGCCCGCCGCGCTCGCCGACCGCCAGGTCCACACCCCACTCCTGGCACCAAACGTCTACATCGAGCGCCGGGTGCCCGACGTGGGACAGAAGCTCGGAGACGTCGAAGCCGATGCCGCCGGCGCCAATCACCGCCACCTCGGGCCCGACCAGGTCCGGGTGCTCGATCGCATCGGCGTAGCTCAGCACGCTCGAATGATCTGCGCCGGGAAGCTCCAGCGTGCGCGGCGTCACGCCGGTGGCGATGACCACCACGTCGAAATCGGTAAGCGCCTCGGCGGTGGCCTCGACGTTCAGGCGCACCTCCACGGCGTATTTATCCAGCATGACGTGGAAATAGCGCAGCGTTTCATCGAACTCCTCCTTGCCGGGAATCCTGCGCGCGTAGTTGAACTGCCCGCCAAGCTCGCCCCGGCGCTCGAACAGCGTCACCGCGTGGCCACGGCCGGCCGCCGCCACCGCCGTGGCAAGCCCCGCCGGGCCGCCGCCGACCACCGCCACGCGTCGGGAGGTGTCGGCGGGCGCGAGGCTGAACTCTGTTTCGTGGCACGCCCGCGGGTTGACCAGACACGACGTCAGCTTGCCGGCGAAGGTGTGATCCAGACACGCCTGGTTGCAGGCGATGCAGGTATTGATCTCATCGCTCGCGCCCCGGGCGGCCTTTTGCACCCAGGCCGGGTCGGCGAGAAACGGGCGCGCCATCGAGACCATGTCGGCATGGCCCTCGGCCAGCACGCGCTCGGCCACTTCCGGCATGTTGATGCGGTTGGTGGTGATCAGCGGAATCGAAACCGCCGAGCGGATCCGCCGGGTCACCTCGGTGAAGGCGGCGCGCGGCACGCTGGTGACGATAGTGGGTACGCGCGCCTCATGCCAGCCGATGCCGGTGTTGATCACATCGGCCCCGGCCGCCTCGATCGCCTGGCCAAGTGCGACGACCTCCTCCCAGCTGCTGCCCTCTTCGACCAGGTCGATCATGGAAAGCCGGAAGATGAGTAGAAAGCGCTCGCCCACCGCCTCGCGAATGCGCGTTACGATCTCCACCGGAAAGCGGATGCGCGCCTGAAAATCCCCGCCCCACTCGTCATCGCGCTGATTGGTGCGCCGGCAGATGAACTGATTGATCAGATACCCTTCCGAGCCCATCACCTCGACGCCGTCATAGCCCGCTTGTTGCGCGAGCCGTGCGCAGCGCACGTAGTCGTCGATCTGCTGCTCGACCTCGTGGGTCTCCAGCGCTCTTGGAGCGTGCGGGTTGATCGGCGCCTGCAGCGCCGAGGGCGCGACCAGCGCGGGCGAGTAGGCGTAGCGCCCGGCGTGCAGAATCTGCATGCACAGATGCCCGCCCTCGGCGTGCACGGCCTCTACCACCTGGCGATGCTCAGAAAGCTGCGCCTCGTCGGTCAGAGCACTGGCGCCTTCGAACACCGCACCTTCCGGGTTGGGCGCGATGCCGCCGGTCACGATCAGGCTCACCCCGGCCCTCGCCCGCTCGGCGTAGAACGCCGCCAACCGGGCGAAGCCGCCGCGGGTCTCCTCGAGATTGGTGTGCATCGAGCCCATCAGCACGCGGTTGGGTAGCGTCAAGGGGCCAAGCGTTATGGGCGTGAACAGGTGCGGATAGGCGGACGGCTTTGTCATCACGGTCTCTCGGCGTTGCTGGAATCGTTATTGGAATCGTTGCTGACATCGTCGTTGAAATCGTAGCGAGGGATTTTGCTGCGCCTTTCAAGCGATATTCAAACAAGCGTATGACATTGGCCGGCCGCCGTACAGCGCCAGCGCCCGGTGGCGGCGCAAGGGGTTTGGTTTTACACCCCCTTGCCCACACGCTAAAAGCGCGTCACATTAACCGGCTAACGAACAAGGAACCCGCTATGCCGTTGATTTACTTCCTCGCCCCGCTGGCCACGGTGTTGATCTGGTCGGGCAACATGACCATCAACCAGCTCACCGTTGGCACCATCGCGCCGAGCAGCATCGCCTTTTTGCGCTGGTTTCTGGCGCTTTTGGTGATGACGCCGCTGGTGCTACCGGCCACGCTCAAGCACCTGCCGGAAATTCGTCGCCACTGGCCGAAACTGGCAACGCTTGGGCTACTCGGCATGGGGCTTTGGCAGGGCCTTGGCTACGTGGCGGCGGAAACCACCACCGCCACCAACATGGGGATTCTCGCCGCCATGGTGCCGCTTTTAACGGTGCTTTTGAGCGCGCTGATTCTGCGCGAGCCGCCCACGCTTGGCGGGGTGATCGGCGGGCTGTTGGCGTTTGTCGGCGTGAGCATTCTGCTCGGCCAGGGCAACCCGCTGTCGCTTTTGAAGCTCGAGGTCGCCTTTGGCGACGCGCTGATGGTGATCGCCGCGATCTGCTACGCCCTTTACGGGGTGATGCTCAAGCGCTGGCAGATGAACCTGCCCCCCTGGGTGATGCTTTACGCTCAGGTCTGCTTTGCGGTGCTGTTCTTGCTGCCGCCCTATCTTCTGGGGCCGATGACGCCGATCGACGGTCAGAACGTCTGGCTGATTCTCTACGCCGGCATTCCCGCCTCGATCATCACCACCTTTTTATGGATGCGCGCGGTACGCCAGATCGGCGCCAACCAGGCGAGCATCTTCATCAACCTGATGCCACTTTTCAGCGCGCTGATCGCCATGGCGTTTCTGGGCGAGCGGATTGCAGGCTTTCACCTGTACGGCGGTCTACTGATTCTGGCCGGGGTGATCATGGCGCAGACGCTCACCCGCCCGCTGGTGGGTATGGCCGGCAAAAAGGCCCGCAGCGCGCAGCAGTGATACACTAGTCACACTCTTTTCCACGTCTTTATCAACGGTGGGTACCCACGACTATGTCCCTTGAAGAGCTGCATCTCAATCTTCGCAACCTGACGAGCGACGACTACGACCAGCTGAAAACGCTGATGGACGCGGTTTATCACGATATCGGCGGCGCCTGGCCCAAGCACACCATCGACAAGCTGATCCAGGCCTTCCCCGACGGTCAGATCGCCATCGAGGACGACGGCGTGCTGGTGGGCGTGGCGCTCACCGTTCAGGTAGATTACGACGAATTCTCCAACCCCCACCGCTACGACGATTTGATCGGCCATCGCGAAGTCATCCTCAACGATGAGGAAGGTGACGCGATGTACGGCCTCGACGTGCTGATTCATCCGGATTATCGCGGCTACCGGCTGGGCCGGCGCCTTTACGAGGCGCGCAAGGAGCTCTGCCGCTCGCACAACCTGCGCGCGATTCTCGCCGGCGGGCGCATTCCGGAGTATCACCAGTACGCCGACGAGCTGACGCCGGCCCAGTACATCGACAAGGTCTCGCGCAAGGAGATCTACGACCCGATCCTGTCGTTCCAGCTGGCCAACGACTTTCAGGTCAAGCGGCTTTTGCGCAAGTACCTGCCGGAGGACGCCCAGTCCCGCGGCTACGCGACGCTCTTGGAGTGGAACAACATCCTGTTCGAGCCCGCCGACAGCGTGCTCGATACCCGCCCCACCCAGGTACGCGTCGGCGCGGTGCAGTGGCAGATGCGTGAGTTCTCCTCGGTAGAAGCCGCCCTTCAGCAGATCGAGTACTTCGTTGACGCGCTGTCGGATTATCAGAGCGACTTTGCCGTCTTTCCGGAGCTTTTCAACGCGCCGCTGATGGGCCTACAGGACCGCGCCGCCCAGCAGGATCAGATGGCCGCGGTGCGTTTTCTGGCCGGCTTCACCGAGCGCTTCAAAAGCGAGCTTTCCCGCATGGCGGTGTCTTACAACATCAATATCGTTGGCGGGTCGATGATCGAGGCGGGCGCGGACGACCGTCTCTATAACGTCGCCTACCTTTTCCACCGCGACGGTGAGATCGAAAAGCAGGCGAAGCTGCACATCACCCCGCAAGAGCGCCGCGACTGGGTGATCGAAGGCGGCGACGACCTGCAGGTGTTCGACACCGACGCCGGGCGCGTGGGCATTCTGATCTGCTACGACGTCGAGTTTCCGGAGCTTGGCCGGCTACTCGCCGACCAGGACATGGACATTCTGTTCGTACCATTCTGGACCGATACCAAGAACGGCTACCTGCGCGTGCGCCACTGCGGCCAAGCCCGGGCGATCGAGAACGAGTGCTACGTGGTACTGTGCGGAAGTGTGGGCAACCTGCCGTCGATCGAGAATCTGGACATTCAGTACGCCCAGTCAGCGGTGTTCACGCCCTCGGACTTCGCCTTCCCTCACGATGCGGTGCTGGCGGAAACCACACCCAACACCGAGATGATCTTCTTCTCGGATCTGGATTTGACGCGGCTCACGGTGGTGCGCGCCGAAGGCTCGGTGACCAACCTCAAGGACCGCCGCAAGGATCTGTTCGACCTGCGCTGGCGCGACTGGTCCTGGAAGTCCGGCGCCAATCTGGACGACTGAGGATTGGTCAATAGCGATTCGTGAATGGTGAATAAAAAAACGCCGCCCGGTTGGGCGGCGTTTTTTATGGTGTGCTCAAGAGGTGCGCTCAAGGATTGTCCGGCCACACCAGATGACGCGGCACCCGCCCCTTTTCATCGAAGGCAACCCCTTCGGCGCGCAGCTTTTCATGCTGGCGGGCCGCACCGCCGTGATCGGCCAAGGCAAGGCTTGCCGAGATCACCCGGTGCCAGGGCAGCTCGTGGCCTTCAGGCAGATGGCGCATGGCGGAGCCGACCGAGCGCGCCGTGGCGCCTTCGGTCATTTTCGCAATACGCCCGTAGGTGGTCACTCGCCCTTCGGGAATCTGGGCCACGATGGTGTAGATCTGCTCAAGAAGCGCTGCACGCATGGGCCACCCCGTCGTCGGTAAATCGTTTTAAAGCGCGGCCACCTGCTGATCGATGGCCTGACACGCTTCCTTGAGCGCGCTTTCGCGCCGGTCGTCACCCATGTTGAGCCCTTCGGCGTAGATCGCGTTCACATCCGTGAGGCCCATCAGCCCCAGCATGCTTTTCAGGTGCGGGGTCTGACTGTCCATCTCGGTGCCGGCGTACATACCACCGCGGGCGGCCAGAATGATCGCGCGCTTGCCTTCGATGAGCCCCTGCGGGCCGTTTTCCGTGTAGCGGAAGGTCTCTCCGGCACGCAGTACGCGGTCGAACCACGCCTTGAGCTGGCTTGGCACACCCAGATTGTACATCGGCACCGCCAGCACGATCACATCGCTTTCACGAAGCTCGAAAAGCATTTTGTCGGAGATGGCCGCCAGGCGCATCTGCTCGTCGCTGCGCTCATTCACCGGGGTCTGCCAGGTACTGAGCTCGTCGAGCGCCAGGTGCGGCAGCGGGTACTTCACCACGTCGCGCACGCTTACCTCGACGCCTTCGCGCGCCTCGGCCTGGGTCTTGAAGTGCTCGGCCAGCGCATTGGACTGGCCATGTTCGCCCAGAATGGAGGAGGTAACGAGTAAAACGCGGGTGCTCATGACAAAGCTCTCTTGTGCGGATGATGAATCGCGCCATTTTAAATCGAATTTGTGCAATGTGAAGCGCATCCTTTCGCGGCACTAAATCGATAAAAACGAATGAAACAAAAAACCCCGCCGGTAAGGGCGGGGTTTGCTAATGGCGCTTGACCGGGAATCAGTCGCGGTCCGGCCAAGCGTTGGGGTCGACCTTATGCGCGAGTTTGGGGAACTCGCGGGGTCTGAACACCGGCTCCACCCCTGCCTTGAGCTGGGTTTCGTAATCGCGAAACAGCGCAAAGGCGATGGGCGAAAGCATCAAAATCGCGATCAGGTTGATGATCGCCATGGTGCCCATGGAGAGATCGGCGAAGTTCCAGATCGCCCCCAGACTCGCGACCGAGCCCACCATGATCATGCCCAGCACCGCCAAACGGTAAATCATGATCGCCAGCGGCGCGCGCCCGCCGGCCAGGTACTCGATGTTCGACTCGCCATAAGAGTAGTTGGCGATCACCGAGGTGAACGCAAACAGGAGAATGCCCACGGCGACGAAGATGCTGCCCCAGTCACCCACATGGCTTGAAAGCGCCATCTGGGTCAGCTGGATGCCGTTGGTTTCGCTACCCGAGAGAAGCTCCGGGCCGGACATGATGATGATCGCCGCGGTCGCGGTGCAGATCACCAGCGTATCCAAAAACACCCCGAGCATCTGAATGAAACCCTGAGCTGCCGGGTGATCCGGGCGGGTGCTGGCGGTGGCGGCGGCGTTCGGTGCCGAGCCCATGCCCGCTTCGTTGGAGAAGAGCCCGCGCTGAATGCCGTTCATGATCGCCTGGGAGATCGCATAGCCCGCGACACCCCCGGCGGCCTGCTCGAGGCCGAAAGCACCGCGAATGATCGTCATGAACGCCGCCGGAAGCTCGGCAATGTTCAGCGCGATCACCACCAGCGCCAGAATCAGGTAGAGCAGCGCCATCAGCGGCACGACCAGCTCCGCCACCTTCGCGATCGACTTCAAACCGCCAAAGATGATCGGCGCGACGATCACCATCAATACCAGCCCCATGATCCAGGTCGGGATGGCGAAGGCCTGCTCCATGGCCTGGGCGATGGAGTTGGCCTGAACGCTGTTGAAGGCCAGGCCAAAGGCGATGATCAGACAGATCGAGAACAGCACCGCCAGCCAGCGAAGCCCCAGGCCGCGCTCGATGTAGCGCGCCGGGCCGCCGCGAAAGGTGTTGTCGCCGTGATCGACCTTGTAGGCCTGGGCTAGCGTCGACTCGATGAAGCTGGTCGACATGCCGACGATCGCCGTCATCCACATCCAGAAGATCGCGCCGGGGCCGCCGTAGTAGATGGCCACCGCCACCCCGGCCAGATTACCGGTGCCGACCCTGGCGGCCAGACTGGTCGAAAGCGCCTGAAACGATGAAATGCCGCCGTTGGCCTGACGCGAGCCGCGCAGCAGTTTGAACATGTGGCCAAAATAGCGCACCTGGATCGCGCCGGTGCGCACGGTGAAGTAGAGACCGGCACCGATCAGCAGATAGATCAGCACGCTGCCCCACAGTAGGCCGTTGCCACGATCGACCAGGCCGGTCAAAAGTGACGGAAGAGAAAAATCCATAAACCTGTACCCTTGTTATGACGAGATATGACGCAATTAGCCGGCTCATTCTTCACGCCTGCACCAAAATGGCAAGCAGTTTGCGCCTTTTCGCCGATACTGCGCCGCTTTTGACTATTTATCGCGCCGGTTGTGAAACGGCTGGCTCGACCGATTCGGCTTCCCTGTCTATCCTGGAAACGTCACTCACCTTAAGCGCGGCACAGAAATTACGCCAAAATAAAAGCGCTAAATCCTAAAAAAACGACAGGAGACCCCATGAGAAAAAAGTTGCCCAACACTCGCCTGGCCGCCCCGCTACTGATGACAGGCATCGCCTTGAGCACGGCGCCCCAGGCAGTGGCCGATGACGATACGCTCGATTTCGGCGTGCCCGCCTGGCCCGGTATCACGGTCAAAACCGAGATCGCCGAGCAGCTTCTCAACCGGCTCGGCTACGACACCCAGGCGCACGAGCTCGGCCTGCAGGTGGTGTATCAGGGTATCGAAAGCGGCGATGTGGACGCGTTTTTGGGCGTGTGGCTGCCCGCCCAGCGCGCCATGTTCACCCCCCGGCGCGATGACGGCACGCTGGTCGATGTCGCCAACAACGTCGACGGCGCGCAGATGACGCTGGCGGTTCCCGAATACACGTATGAGCGCGGCATTCAAAGCTTCAGTGATCTGACCGAGCACCGCGACGCCTTCAACGGCGAAATTCTCGGCTTCGGCGCGGGCTCGGCGGCGAGTGAAATACTGCAGGCGGCGATCGATGACGACGTGAGCGGCTTCGGCGACTGGCGCCTGCGTGATACCAGCGAGGTCGGCATGCTCAGCGCGGCGCAGGATGCGATCGCCCGTGAGCAGGACGTGGTCTGGGTCGGCTGGACGCCGCACTGGATGAATCTCGAGCTTCCGATGCGCTATCTCGACGACCCGAACGACCTCTTCGGCGAGAACAACGGTGAAAGCGAGGTGCTCACAGTGCTGCGCGGCGACTACGCCAATGCTCATCCGAACCTGGTCGGCTTTTTCGAACAGTTCACCTTCAGCGCCGACGAGCAGAGCTGGATGATTCAGGCCTTCGGGCGCGACGAAGGCGAACTCGACGAGGTGGCGCGGCAGTGGATCACCGAGCATCCCGAACGCGTCGAGGCGATGCTGGCCGATGTCACCACCAAAGACGGCGAACCGGCCTGGCCGGTCATTGAGGCCGCTTATCGTTAGCGCCATCTTCAACCCACCGGCCGGCTAGCGTATGCTGGCGCCCTTTGAAACGGCCGGTGGTGAACGGAATGTCACGCACGCTTTTAAAGGGCCTGGGCCTGGTCGCCCTGCTTGTTACGCTCGCCTTCGGTTGGCGCTGGCTGCAGCACTCCGGGTACATGAGCGCCCAGGGACTCAACGACGCCATCGAGTACGTCAGCCGGTGGCGCGACGCCCCCTGGATGTTCGCCGCGGTGCTGGTGGTATACAACGGAACGCTTCTGGTGATGTTTCCGCTGACGCTTTTGGTGGTGGCCACCGGGCTGTTGTTCGGCCCGGCTTGGGGGCTTTTCTACGCCACGATCGGCACGCTGAGTTTTTCGGTGCTCTCCTACTGGATCGGCCACTGGCTGGGGCGCGACGCGCTGATGGACTATGGCGGGCGCCATCTGCGGGGGCTGTCGGGCTATCTCTCCAAGCGCGGCATTCGCACTATGATCGTGATCAACGTGCTGCCGCTGGCACCGTTTCCGCTGACCAACATGCTGGCCGGCGCTTTTCACCTGCGCTTTCGCGACTACATGATCGGCTCGACGATCGGCATCGTGCCGGGGTTGGCGGCGGTGATTCTGCTGGGCAGCCAGCTCGGGGCGCTCCTGACCGCCGCCAGCCGCCGCGAAGTCGCCTTTGCGCTCGGTGGGCTGGCACTGGGTGCGGCGCTTCTTTACGCCCTGAAGCGCTACGCCGATGCGCGCTCGGCGCGACGCAAGGCGCAGCGTGAGGCGCAGCGCGAAGCCCAAGGTGAAGAAGCGCGTGAACAAACGTGCAAGGATCAGCGCGACGGCGTGTGATGCTGGGCCAGGGTTTGCGCGTAGAAGTGGGTGATGGCGTCGGCGAAGCGCTCGACGTCGTAGTCTTTCGCAAAGGTTCTGGCCTGCTCGCCCAGGGTGTGGCGTAGCGCGGCGTCCCCGCTGATCTCGAGCACTCGTTCGCCCCACACCCGCAGATTTTGCGGCGTCTTGAAGCCGTTATAGCCATCGCGCACCACGTCGTCGATGCCGCTCGAGCGCACCGCCACCACCGGTAGCCCCGCCGCCATCGCCTCCAGAATCACCATGCCCTGGGTCTCCGAGGTCGAGGCGAACACGAACAGATCACCCAGGTGGTAGTAGCTCGCCATCGCCTCCGGCGCGACGGCGCCGGTGAGCGTCACCCGATCCGTCAGCGCAAGCTCGTCGATGCGTGCCTGCAGGCTCTCCCGGTCCGGCCCGTCGCCAATCAGCAAAAGCCGTAGGCGTTCGCCGCCCTGGCCTTGAAGCTGGGCCAGCGCGTCGAGCATGAAGCCGATATTCTTCTCACGGCTCACCCGCGAGACGCTGATCAACACCCGTTCGTTTTCATCGATCTTCCACTGCTTTTTGAGCGCCTCGACCTCCGCGTCGTTCGCTTTCGCGTAGCGGCGGGTATCGATTCCCGTGGGCTGCACCAGCGTCGGCGTTTTCACCCCGATCATGCGCAGGTACTCCTCCGCCGAGTAGGTCGGCACGATCACGCCGTCGCAGCGGTTGGAGAAACGCTTGATCAGGTAGTGCGAAATCAGGTTGCGAAACAGCGCCCCGGGCAGCGGCACGAAGTGGGCGTAGTGCTCGAGCCGAGTGTGATAGGTGTAGATCACCGGCACGTTCAAACGCCGCCCCATCCAGAGGCCCATCGACCCCAGCCAGAACGGGTGGTGCACGTGAATCACATCCGGCTGATAGGCGCGAAG
Organism: Halomonas sp. PAMB 3264; assembly: GCF_031954245.1. NCBI lineage: Bacteria > Pseudomonadati > Pseudomonadota > Gammaproteobacteria > Oceanospirillales > Halomonadaceae > Halomonas > Halomonas sp. PAMB 3264. Next base: position 1,204,035 of record NZ_CP134866.1, on the reverse strand, counting down.
GCGCTGGCGAAAGCGGCGGTTGAACGGGTTGGTGAGGCGGAACTCGCGCTTTTCACCGAAGGCGATGAGCGTGGGCAGGCGCTCCACGCCGTCATCGTCCTGGCGCTGCTCGGCGTAGCGCGGCACCAGCAAAGTGACGCTGTGGCCAAGCGCTGCCAGGCTTTTGCGCAGCCGCTCGACGGAGATCGACACGCCGGAAACGAACGGAAAGTAGTTATTCGACACCATCGCCACGCGCAGAGGCTTGCCAAGATACGGGGTCGGGTCGAGATCGAAGTTGGGGTAGTAGTCGCGCTCTTCGAAAATCAGCCGGTAAAGGCGCATCGCCAACAGCGTCAACAGCCCGACGATCAAGAGAAAGCGCGGGTAGCTGACGTAGAAAAACGCGTAGATGGTCGAGGCGATACTGCCAATCAGACGCCACCAGCCGGGCTGATCGACGTTGAGGCGAACCGGGGCGATCTTGACGCCGTCTTTGCCCACCTCGACCACCACGTAGTGGTGAAAGCTGTCCTGAAGGTCCGTCAGGATACCGCCGGCGCCGCCGGTAGTGACGTAATCCACGCCGTTCAAGGTCTGGTGAGAGAACAGCGACAGGTTGGCCGAGAATACCGCGTCCACCTGATAGCGCTCGGCGAGCGTTTGAATGCCTTCGCTCATACGCGGATCGTTCAGGTAATTATCGGCCTCGAACGGTGGCGCTTCGCTGATCACATTGTGAAGCGGCAACCCAACGAAGACGAAGCGGTGCGTGGCGGTCGAGGCCGAGAGCTCGCGCTCGAGCCAATCGAGCTGCCAGGAGGTCGAGGATTTGCCCGTCCCGTCGAGAAAGATGAAGTGGCTGTCACCGGCCACGAAGGCGTAGAAGTGCGGGCCGAAATACTCGTAGAACAGGTAGCTGCCGAAGTCGCTGTCTTCGTTGTCGCCGTAGGTGAGCACGAAGGGCATCGTAAGCTTAGAGAGGCTTTCGTAAATCGCCCGGTAGCTCTCCTGCTGACCGCTCGCGACGGCGTTGCCCGCCGAGACCATGAAATCGAGCCCGCTTTCGTTGAGACTCGGCACGATCGTCTTGCCAAACACGTTCACGGAATTATTGATGTTGCCCACCACCGCAAAGCGGTAGCTGTCGCGCCCGGTCAACGCCGTGCGGATCTTCGACACCTCCAGCGTGTGAAGCGATTCGAACTCCGGCTCGCCGGCGTAGAGCCATACCTGGTGGATCACCAGCCCCGCCACCAGCGCCAGGTTGAGCGTAAAGGCAAGGCGCAGCCAGCGCTTGCGAGACAGACGAAGAGAACGTGGGGCCATGGCGCTCGAGATGTTCGACAAGAAGGTGGACGTTGAGAAGCGATCTTTGAGAAACGAAGCGAAAACGGCCAAGCGTAGCACAGCCCCGACGTCTCGCGGGTTCAAACCGCGCTAAAACAGCGCCTCACTCGCCCTGCAGCGTCAGCACCAGCCGGCGGCGCCCGCCGTGGTCGCGATGTTCGCACAGATAGATCCCCTGCCAGGTGCCCAGGTTCAATCGCCCGCGGGTCACCGGCACCTGCACGCTGGCCCCTAAAAGGCTCGCCTTGAGGTGGGCGGGCATGTCGTCGCTGCCCTCGAACACGTGCTGGTAGTACGGCGCATTCTCCGGCACCGCGCGGTTGAAATGGCTTTCGAAATCCGTACGCACCGTGGGGTCGGCATTTTCGTTGAGCGTGAGCGAGGCCGAGGTGTGCTGAATGAATACGTGCAAAAGCCCCGCCTCGACCGGGGGCATTTCATCGAGCGCGCGGGTGATCTCGTCGGTAATCAGATGGAAGCCGCGCGGGTGCGCCGCCAGGGTGATGTCACGCTGTTGCCACATGGCGAACCTCCTGAGTCAAGTATCTGGCATCGAATTGGTGAAAGCTGGTCGATTCCGCCACAATACGCAAGTTGCACGCCACGATAGAGACCCATGTTCAAACGCTGGTTCACCCGCGACCCCGCCTCGCCACCGGCGGATATCTGGCGCAAGGCTCGTCAGCAGACGCCGCTTCTGGCCGCACTTACGCCGACGGAGGCCGATCGTCTGGCTGAGCGTGCCTGGCAGTTTCTTCGCACCAAGCGCCTGACCCGTCACGCCGAGCTTTCAAACGCGCCGTTTGAGGATGCCGAGCGGCTGGCCATCGCAGGCCAGGCGTGCCTGCTCACGCTTGGCTGGAGCGACGCCGAGCACCGCGAGGCTTTCGCCAACGTTCACGAGATCGTGATCCTGCCGGAGAGTTTCACCCGCGAGGTGGAAGAGATGGACGAGTTCGGCGTGGTGCATGAGGGCGTCGACGAGCGTGTCGGCGAAACCTCCTACCAGGGCCCGGTGGTCATCGCCTATGCCGATCTGATCGAAAGTGGCGACTTCATCGGCTTCAACGTACTCATCCACGAGCTCGCCCACAAGCTCGACATGGGCAACTCCATGGATATCGACGGCTTTCCGCCGCTACCCCGCTCGCTCTCGGCCAAGCGCTGGCACGCGGTATTCTCGAGCGTTTGGGAAGATCTCAACGCCTGTCTCGAAAAGGGCCTCACCCCGCCCATCGACGACTACGCCGCCAGCCACCCGGGCGAGTGCTTCGCGGTGTGCTGCGAGTACTTCTTCACCGCGCCGGATCATCTGGTCAACGCCTACCCGGCACTTTATGAGCTGCTGTGCGACTACTTCAATCAGGCGCCTTTGGGGCGCATCAAAACCGCCTGATTCACGCTAGCTTATGGCAGCGGCGGCACGCGCCCGGCCATTTCGCGGGCCAGTAAATCGATGAAGGCGTGCACCCGGGCGCTCGCGTGGCGTCTGGCCTGGTACACTGCGTAGAAGTCCGCGCGCACCCCTAACCACTCGGGTAAAAGTGCGACCAGCGCCCCGCTTTCCAGGTGCGCATGTACGTCCCACCAGGAGCGCAGCATGACCCCATGGCCATCCAGCGCGAGTCTTGTGATCACCTCAGCATCATTGCTCGAAAGCCGCCCGCTCACCTTCACCGACTGCGCCGGGCCGCGCCCGCCCCTGGGCTCGAAGCGCCAGAGCGGAAAGTCCGTATCATTCTCCTGCACCACCAGACACGCGTGGCGGGTCAAATCCTGCGGGGTGTCGAGTGCCGGCATGCGCTCGATATAGCCCGGTGCGGCGCACAGCACCCGACGGCTTTCGAGAATCCGTCGGGCAATCAGCCGTGAATCCGGCGGCTCGCCAACGCGAATGCCGATATCCAGGCCGTGATCCAACAGGCTCAGGGGAAAGTTGGTCAGCTCCAGCCAGCCGCTCACGCCAGGGTGAGCGTGGCAGAACGCCGACAGCAGTGGTGCGACGTGGGCGCGGCCAAAGCCGAAAGTGGCGTTGATGCGCAGCGCGCCGCTGAGCGCCTGGCCCTTCTCCTCATTGAGCGTGCCTTCGAGCTCGGCAAGCTCCTCGAGAATCAGCGCGCCGCGCGCAAGGTAGCGCTCGCCTTCCGGCGTCAGCGTCAGCCGCCGCGTGGTGCGCGCGGCAAGGCTCACGCCCAGGCGAGCTTCGAGCTGCTTTAGGCGCTTGCTCACCGCCGACAGCGAAAGCCCGAGCGCGCGCGCCGCGGCGGTCAGGCTGCCGGCGCGGGCCAGGTGCTGGAAAAAGGCAAGATCGTCGAGGGCGGCCACGCATTATCCACTCAAAGGCAACAATACCTTGCAGTATAGCCCGATTATTTCCCGCGCCAAAGCCGCTACACTCGGCTGGATCTTCCACCACTCAAGGAGCGACTCATGGCCCACACCATTGCGGTCATCGCCGGCGACGGCATCGGTACCGAAGTCATGCCCGAAGGTATTCGCGCGCTTGAAGCCGCCGCGAAGCGCTTCAATCTCGACCTGGCGTTCACCACCTTCGAGTTCGGCAGCTGCGACTACTACCTTGAGCATGGCCAGATGCTGCCGGACGACTGGTTCGAGCAGCTCAAGGGCTTCGATGCGCTGTTTTATGGTGCCGTCGGCTGGCCGGCGAAAGTGCCGGACCACATATCGCTGTGGGGCTCGCTTCTGCAGTTTCGCCGCCGGTTCGACCAGTACATCAACCTGCGCCCCTGCAAGCTGATGCCGGGCATCAAGAGCCCGCTGGCCGGCCGTGAGCCCGGCGACATCGATTTCTACGTGGTCCGTGAAAACACCGAAGGCGAGTACTCGAGCATTGGTGGGCGGATGTTCGAAGGCACCGAGCGCGAGGTGGTCATTCAGGAAACCGTGATGAGCCGCACCGGCGTCGACCGCGTGCTGAAATACGCCTTCGATCTCGCCCAGACACGCCCGCGCAAAAAGCTCACCTCGGCGACCAAATCCAACGGTATCTCGATCACCATGCCCTACTGGGACGAGCGCGTGCTGGAAATGGCCAAACAGTACCCGGAGATCGACGTCGACAAGTTCCACATCGACATCCTGACCGCGAACTTCGTGCTCCACCCGGACTGGTTCGACGTCGTCGTGGGCAGCAACCTGTTCGGCGATATCCTCTCGGATTTGGGCCCGGCCTGTACCGGGACCATCGGCATCGCGCCCTCGGCCAACATCAACCCGGAAGGCCACTTCCCGAGCCTGTTCGAGCCGGTCCACGGTAGCGCCCCGGACATCGCGGGTAAAGGCATCGCCAACCCCATCGGACAGATCTGGTCCGGCGCGATGATGCTCGAACACCTGGGCCACCTGGACGCCGCCAAGGCGATGGTCGACGCCATCGAAGCGGTGCTCGAAGCGGGGGATCCGCAGGTCTTGACGCGGGACGTCGGCGGGCAAGGCACGACCGAGACCCTGGGCCGGGCGATCGCCGAGAAAATCGCGGGCTAGAACGGCTTGGCAAACGCCTCGGTGCGCCGGTCGATCAGGTGCTCGCGGCCAAGGTGAGTGATATCGGTCACGCCCATGAGCGCCAAATCGCGTGCGAGCTCCTCCTTGACGAGGTTCAGGGCGTGGCGCACCCCGGCCTCGCCCGCAACGGCGGCGGCGTAGTTCATCGGCCGGCCGATGAACACGAACGCGGCGCCCAGGGCGAGCGCCTTGATCACGTCGGTGCCGCGGCGAAAGCCGCTGTCGATCATGACCGGGATGTGCTCGACCGCGTCGACCACTCCCGGCAGCGCCTCGAGCGCGGCCGGGCTGTAGTCGAGCTGGCGTCCACCGTGGTTGGAGACGATCACCGCGTCGCCGCCCAGCGCCTCGACCCGTTTTGCATCCGCCGGGTTGAGAATGCCTTTGACGATCAGCTTGCCCGGCCACAGCGCCCTGACCCGCTCGAGATACTCCCACTGCAGGTGGCTGCGCCCGGAGAAGTCGCGATTGACGTTTTTCGACATCACCGCGATGCCGCGCGTGGCGTAGTTGTTCTCGAAGTGCGGCATGCCGTGATGATAGATCGTGCGTAGAAAGGTGCCGAACAGCCAGCGCGGGCGCGTGATGCCATCCAGCGCCAGGCGTAGGCTCGGGCGCAGCGGCGACGAAAATCCGCTCTTGCGGTTGTTGTCGCTGTTGGGCGGCACCGGGTAATCCACGGTGATCACGAGCTTTTTGTACCCCGCACGCTCGACGCGCGCCAGCAGCGCCTCGATCTCCTCGAACGTGCCGGGCAGGTAGGCTTGAAACCAGTCGGTCTCCCCCACCCGCAGCACCTCCTCCAGTGGTATCAGCGAGCTTCCGCTGAGAATCATCGGCACGCCTTCGCGGGCCGCCGCTCGGGCCTGAACGATATCACCGCGGTAGGCGGACAGCGCGCTAATGCCCATCGGCGCAATACCAAAGGGCGCGCGGTAGGTCTCCCCCCAAAGCTCGGTTTGCAGCGAAATGTATGAGACATCCACCAGCGCCCGGGGCATCAGCCCGAATTGATCGAAGCAGCGGCGGTTCGCCGCGTGGGTATGGCCCTCCTCGGCGCTGTTGGCGATATAGCCAAATAGCGGGCGCGGAAGGTAACGGCGCCCCAGCGCTTCGAAGTCGTGCAGATTGCGGGCTTTGTCGAGTCGGCTCACGCGAGATTCCTTTCAGGTGGACGCCCCATTTCAGGTCGATGCCCTAAAACGCGCAAACCCCACGGGCGTGGGGTTTGCGGGGCTAACGGGCACTATAGTAGCGCTTGGCAGCTGCCAAACAATTAGCCCATGGTCTCAGCGGGCGAGCTTCGCGGTAATGCCCGCCACGTGTTTGCCCTGAAAGCGCGCAAGCTTCAGTTCGCGCTCGCTTGGCTGGCGGGAGCCGTCGCCGCCGGCCAGCGTTGCCGCGCCGTAGGGATTGCCGCCGGCGACTTCGGAAATGTCGAACTGCTCTTCGATGCCGTAACCGATCGGCACGATCACCATGCCGTGGTGGGCAAGCGTGGTCCAGGTGGAGGTCACGGTCATCTCCTCGCCGCCGCCGGTGCCGGTGGAGGTGAATACGCTTGCCACCTTGCCGCGCAGCGAGCCGTTGGCCCACAGGCCACCGGTTTGATCAAAGAAGGTGCGCATTTGGCCGGCCATGTTGCCAAAGCGGGTGGGCGTGCCGATGATGATGCCATCGTAGTCGGCGAGTTCGTCGGGTTTGGCTTGTGGCGTTTCGAAGTCCTGCTTGCCGCCGGCGTTCTTGTAGGCCTCCTCGGGCATGGTTTCCGGCACGCGCTTGACCGTGACCTCGACGCCGTCCACTTCCCTGGCACCTTCGGCGACGGCCGCGGCCAGGGTATCCACGTGCCCGTACATGGAATAGTAAAGTACCAGTACCTTGGTCATTGCTCTCTCCGTTTGAGTCGACAGATAAACCGCCTTTTAAGCCTAGCGGAAAATTAACCCAAGTGAAGGTCGCGGTGGCGTCGCTTGAATTGCCGGCGTTTGTATCTTGCGCTTTTGCCCATCCCGCACTAGTTTTCAATGCGACCGTCACAGCAAAAAGGGAGTTTTACATGACGATTTTCGAAGCGCTTCGTAAGGACCACGACATTCAGCGCGACCTGCTGGCCAAACTGGTCGAAACCCACGGTGATAGCAGCGAGCGCGATACGCTCTATCAGCAGATCCGCGCCGAGCTCAAGTACCACGCCAACGCCGAAGAGCGCGCGCTGTACATTCCGATGATGGACATCGACCTCACCCAGGAGAAGGCCCGCCACAGCGTCGCCGAGCACCACGAAATCGACGAGCTGATCGAGCTTCTGGACGAAACCGACTACAGCGCCAGCAACTGGCTGGTGCACGCCAAGGAGCTTCAGCACCTGGTGACCCACCACCTGGACGAGGAAGAGCAGGAAGTCTTCCAACTGGCCGGGCGCGGCCTGCCGGAACAGCAGAAAACCTCGCTGGCCGGTGAGTACCAGGACGAGATGCAGCGCCAGCGCGCCGAGTAATTCATGTCGTCCCAAAGCGCCTGACCCGACAGGGCAGGCGCTTTTTTGTGCCTGTTCACTGCGATCCCACTGCCCAAGCGAACGTCGGCTTACACCCACGCCCGCCTCTTTTACAGCCTGGCGACACCGCTTTTTGTTTAACCCGGCCCAACGTGCTACATCTTCTAGTCTCGAAAACGAATAGCTCGAACGACAGATAGCTCGAACAACAAATATCGCGAAAGCAATAGGGAGAATCGCGCATGCTGAGCCAGTGGCTGGACGGGGCGCTCGATGACAACATGCCCGCCAGGCGTGAGGGCCGCTTCGCCAGCGGCCACTACCGCCTTGGCGCCCCCGGGGTGCTGGAACTCATCCCGAACGCCTCGAACACCAATGCCTACGCCTGCGTCTTTTCCGCCGCGATTCACGGCAATGAAACCGCCCCGGTGGAGCTTCTGGGCCAGTGGCTCTGCGCGCTGGAAGCGGGTAGCGCGCGCTTAAGCGCACCTGTGCTGGTGATACTGGGCAATATTCCCGCCCTCAAGGCGCAAACCCGCTTTGTGGAGACCAACCTGAACCGGCTTTTCGAGCGCGGCCTGACCCAACAAGGCCAGGAGGCCGACCGGGCTCGCGAGCTGATGCGCGAGGTGGATCTTTTTTTTGAGCGCCATGAGGGCCGCCCGCGGCTTCACTACGACCTGCACACCGCGATCCGCCAAAGCCTCTATCCGCGCTTCGTGGTCGAGCCCTTTGGCGAAACGGCCACTAACGCCCGCCAGTGGGCCTGGCTTGCCGGCGCCGATATGCAGGCGGTGCTGCACCAGCACCAGTCGAGCTTCACGTTCTCTCACTACAGCAAGCACTACCATCAGGCCCAGGCGTTTACCTTCGAGCTTGGCCAAAACGCGCCCTTTGGCCAAAACGATCTGGCGCCGCTTGCTCCCATGCTTGAGCTCATCCAGGCGCTCGGCGCCGGCGAAACGCCAAAAGAGGGCGCCGAGCTTCCGCGCTTTTTCAGAGTCGAGCACGAGCTGATGCGTCGCTCGCAAGCGTTTACGCTCTGCTTTGACGAGGATGTGGCGAACTTCACCCGTTTCGAACCCCACACCAAACTCGCCCAGGACGAAGAGGCCGGCGACTTCATCGTCGGTGAAATGCCGCTTCACGTGGTGTTCCCCAACGCGCGGGTAGAAATCGGCGCGCGGGCAGCACTTTTGGTCACGCCGGTCGCCAGCCGAGCAGCCAGACCATAAACGCCCTACACTAGGCAAAACCGTTGAACACGATCGGAGGCGGCGCTCACAGGCCGCCAGGATCAGCGCATTAAATCGCATAACAACGAGCGCATCGGGTATAAGGCCTGATAGAATCGCTCCCTTTTTCGCGCCAGCCGCTACGAATATCCGTGTCGACACCGTTCGCTTAAGCGGCAACTCTGCTCTGGAGCCTGGTTATGGCCACTACACCGACCCCTCTTGAAGTGCGCAACATCAAAAAGCGCTTCGGGGATACCGAAGTTCTCAAGGGACTCTCACTCGAAGCCCACAAGGGAGATGTCATCACCCTGATCGGCGCTTCGGGCTCGGGAAAAAGCACGTTTCTTCGCTGCATGAACCTGTTGGAGCAGCCCGACGAAGGCGAGCTGATCGTCCACGGCGACCCCATCCGTTTCAAGAACACGCGCCAGGGGCGCGAACCGGCGGATAAGAAACAGGTCGTTGCCATGCGGGCGAAGCTTTCGATGGTGTTTCAAAGCTTCAACCTCTGGGCGCACATGACGCTTCTGGAGAACATCATCGAAGCCCCCGTGCACGTGCTGGGCCAATCGAAAAAGGAAGCCACCGAACACGCCTACGCCCTTTTGGAGCGCGTGGGCCTGACCGCGCGTGCCAAGGCGTACCCGGCGCAGATGTCCGGCGGCCAGCAGCAGCGCGGCGCGATTGCCCGGGCGCTCGCCATGGACCCGGACGTGATGCTGTTCGACGAGCCGACCTCGGCGCTGGACCCGGAGCTCGTCGGCGACGTGTTGAAAGTGATGCGCGATCTCGCGAAAGAGGGCCGCACCATGATCGTGGTGACCCACGAAATGAACTTTGCCCGCGACGTCTCGAGCCAGGTCATTTATTTGCAGGAGGGGCTGATCGAGGAGTCCGGCACGCCCGGGGAGGTGCTGGACAACCCGCGCTCGCCCCGGCTCAAGCAGTTTCTCACCCCCAACCACTGACCGACGAGGCGACCATGCTGGATTTGCAAGGCTACGGCCCGCGCCTTTTCGAAGGGGCGCTCGTCACCGTCGAGCTCGCCGCGCTTTCGCTCGGGCTTGCGATCATACTGGGGCTGATCACCGCCACGGCGAAAATGTCACGAAGCTGGATTCTTCGGCGCGTGGCCGGCGTCTATACCACGCTGATTCGCGGCGTGCCGGATCTGGTGCTGATGCTGCTGTTGTTCTACGGCGGTCAGATCGGCGTCAACGCCATCAGTGACGTGCTCTACTACAACTACGATATCGATATCTACTTAAGCTTCAACGCCTTTGCCGCCGGCGTGCTGACCATCGGCTTTATCTTCGGCGCCTACATGGGCGAGACCTTTCGCGGCGCCTTCATGGCCGTGGACGCGGGCCAGATCGAGGCAGGCAAGGCCTACGGCATGGGCAGCGCCCTGCTCTTTCGCCGCGTGCGCTTTCCACAAATGATGCGTCACGCCCTGCCCGGCCTCTCCAACAACTGGATGGTGCTGTTGAAAACCACCGCGCTGGTCTCGGTGATCGGGCTGACCGACATGGTGCGCGTCGCCGCCGAGGCCTCGCGCGCAACTCACGAACCCTTCGTCTTCTTGATTCCCGTGGCGGTGGCGTACCTGCTCATCGCAAGCGTCACCGAGTGGATCTTCGCGCGCTTGCAAAAGCGCTACGACATCGGCTTCGGGGAGCACTGACATGTTCGATCTTTCTACCTGGTATCACGACCTGCTCGACGGCAACGCCATCTTCACCCCGGCCACCATGGCCCACTACTGGGAGGGGCTCGTCACCACCACGCAGCTGGTGTTTCTCTCGCTGGTAGTAGGCCTGGTGCTGGCGGTGCCGCTGGCCATCCTGCGAAGCTCCAAACGCAAATGGATCAGCCTTCCCATCTACGCGTACACCTACGTGTTTCGCGGCACGCCGCTTCTGATCCAGCTCTATATCATCTACTACGGCGTGGTGTTTTTCGATGGCATTCAGGAGAGCGTTCTCTGGCCGATCTTTCGGGAAGCCTTCTATCCGGCGCTGATCGCCTTCACGCTCAATACCGCCGCCTATACCACGGAAATCTTTCGCGGCGCGATCAAGGCCACCGCCAAGGGGGAGCTCGAGGCGGCGCGGGCCTACGGCATGTCGGAGTCCCTGATGATGCGGCGCATCGTGATTCCCAGCGCCTTTCGCCGCGCCCTGCCCGCCTACGGTAACGAGGTGATCTTCATGCTCCACGCCAGCGCCATCGCAAGCGTGGTGACGCTGATGGATTTGACCGGCGCGGCGCGCTACGTCTACTCGCGCTTCTACACGCCCTTCGAGCCGTTTCTGTTCGTCGCGCTGATCTATCTCTGCCTGACCTTCGCCATTCTGTTCTTTTTCCGCTTTCTGGAAAAGCGGCTGTTGGCGCACCTGAGCCCGCCGTCGCTGTAAGCGGCGGCTGCGTCAAACGAACGTTGGTTTTTAATGCGTTTTCGACTTTGCGCTCGCCCTCGCTTGGGTTACGTTAAAGAGGATCACTGAATACACCCGTTCACGACAGTGGAGTTTGATGATGAAAAAACTGCTTTCGCTCTCTTTGGTAGGCCTTGCGGTCGCCGCCGCGTCCTCGGCCCAGGCGCGCGACTACGATACCGTGCGCATCGGCGTGGACGTTCCCTACGTGCCCATGGAGTACCGCACCCCGGAAGGCGAGCTTACCGGTTTCGATATCGACCTGGGCAACGCGCTGTGTGAAGAAGTCGGCGTGACCTGCGAGTGGATCGAGCAGGAGTGGGACGGCATCATTCCCGGCCTTCTGGCGCGCAACTACGACGCCGTGATGTCGTCGATGACGATCAACGACGAGCGCCGCCAGCAGGTGCTGTTCTCCGAGCCCTACATCACCATGCCGTCGGCCTGGTTCGCGGCAAGCGATCTGGACATCAGTGAAGCCAATGAAGAAACGCTGGACGGCCTGACCATCGGCGTTCAGCGCGGCACGCTGCAGGACAACTACGTCACCGACAAGTACGGCAGTATCGCCGACATCAGCCGCTACTCCACCGCCGATGACATGGTGCTGGACATGGACGCCGAACGTCTGGATATCGTTTTCCTCGACTTCCCGATCGGTCAGTCCACGCTGGTCGAAAGCGACGAAGGCGACTACACCATCGTCGGCGAGCAGATCACCGAACCCAAGGAGTACTTCGGTGACGGTTTTGGCATCGCCTTCCGCCAGCGCGATGAAGACCTGGCCGAACGCTTCAACGAAGCGCTCGCGACGCTGCAGGAAGATGGCACCTACGACGAGATTCACGCGCGCTACTTCGACGGCGAATAACCTCTTTTCGTAAGCGTCGAGCAAGTATGCAAACCCCCGGCAAACGCCGGGGTTTTGCTTTTGGGGCAACGCTTGAGAGCTTTGGGGTATAGTACGTATGGACAGTACGTATGGAGTACGTATGGAGTACGTATAGATCGCACGTATGAATCGTACGCGCGGATACTCCTGAGCGGCGAACGCGCGACCGGGCTTGAACTCGACGCGACCGATCAAGTCTGAAGCCATTCTGGCCATCTCAACACGGAGGTTTTATGGCACACGCTCCCGGCGATACCGCCCCCCCGGCTTCTTCGCCGCGACCCACGGCGGCGGCGGCTGATCGCCCGCTATCACACTGGACGGCCTGGGCGCAGTGGCTGGCGCTTTTGACCATGACCATCGACCACCTGGTGCGCTACGTGCTCCCGGACAGCTGGGATTTGAGCTGGGCGGGGTCGTCGATTGGGCGCATCGCCTTTCCGCTGTTCGCGGCCATGGTGGCCTGGCATGGGCTGTTCAATACGCGTAATCCGCTGCGCTACGCCCGGCGGGTACTGGTGATCGGTCTCATCGCCCAGGTGCCGTACATGATGATGCCGCGATCGAGTGATGCCTTCATCCTCAACGTCTGCTTTACACTGGCAAGCGGTTTGGCACTCGGGGCGCTGGCCCGCCAGGGCTGGCAACACTACCGTCAGGAGACGCTCGGGTTTGGCTGGCTGCTACTGGGGGCGGCGGTGGCGGTCACGCTTTGGTATCTGCTCGGCTTTTGGGTCGAGTATGGCCATAACGGCCTGATGCTGATCCCGTTTTTCATGTTCGCCATGTACGCGCTCAACGATAGCGACAATGCGCTGAAATCGAGGCTCTGGGCGGGGCTGGCGGCGTTTCCGGTGCTCTGGATCGCCGGCCAGATGAACGCCTCGGACATGTCCAAGTCGTTCACCGTGGGCACGTGTATCGTCGTTCTCATCCTCGCCGCCGGCGGCGCCCGCTACGTCCCGAAGGTGTTCAAAAACATGCCGCGGCGGCTTTGGCTTGCCTGGTATCCGGGCCACTTCGCGCTCATCGCGCTTTGGGTGGTGCTTAGCGGTCAATTAGCGATGTAACGCGGTCAGGCAGCGCGGCCTTTTTCATGACGTCGCGCATTTCCGGGCGGTAGCGGCAAAGCCGCGCCCGCCCTTGCGCCTTGGCCTGGTACATCGCGACATCGGCCTGCTTGAGGATCTCGGCATGGTCGCACTCGTCGGCATTGAAGCAGGTGTAGCCCATGCTCGGCGTCACCTCTACCTGCTGGCTCTCCAGGTGATAAAACCCGCCCAGCTTGCTTCTCAGCGTTTCCAGGCACGCCTTCGCCATCTCTTCGGCCCGGTCGTCAAAGGGCCAGTCGAACAGTTTGAGCATCACGAACTCATCGCCACTTAGCCGTGCCGCCATGTCGTCGTCGCTCAGGTGAGCCTCGAGACGCTTGGCCACCTGTATGAGCAGATCGTCCCCGGCGGCGTGGCCGAAGGTATCATTGATCATCTTGAAGCGGTCCAGATCCAGAAACATCACTACGCCGGTTCGCTCGCGGTTTGAGGATTCCTTGCAAAGCGACATCAGCCGCTCGATGAACAGACGCCGGTTGGGCAGATCGGTCAGCGAGTCGTAGTAGGCCTGGCGGTAGATGGTCGCCTCGTGCCGGGTGCGCTCGGTGAAATCCTCGACGATCGCCATCCCGCCGATGCGATGGTTATTGTCGCAATTCACGCCGTTGAAAATGGCGCGCAGCGGCGTACCCTTCTCAGCGCCGGGCAGATAGAACGTACCTTCGAAATAGCCCGAGCCCTTCTCGAGGCTGTCGCGTACCCCTTGAGCGACTTGCTGATTCGCCGAGCGGTCGAGCATGCGATAACCCATGAAGCTGTCACGCGTGCCGCCCAGAATTTTGAGCAATTGCTCGTTACAGTCGGTGATCACTCCGTTGCGGTCGAAGTGCAGCACCCCCAGCGGCGAGTGATCGAAGATTGAGCGGTAGCGGTTTTCACACTCCTGCAGCTGCGCCTTGCGCGACTCGACACTCACCTTGAGCGCGATGTTATCGTGAATGATGCGATGAAACCGGATACAGGTGGTTAGCATCAGTGCCAAAAATACCAGCACGATAATGCCCATCAGTATCGATAGCATGGTTGCTCGCAACAAGAAGACGGCGGCCAGCGGCAGTAAAATGAGGCTGATGAAGCCAACCCCAAGCCACTTGACCGGTGAAAGCGTGGTCGTGCCGCCGGCGGCGATACCGCAGGCGATGACCGCCAGCGCCGCGGTTTGAGTCGGATCGGTCGGGGCAAAAAAGAGAACCCCCGCGGCCCCCCAGAGGGCCGCCGAGCCAAGCGAGCCCGCGCTGAAAATGTAGAGCCACCGTTTTTGATGGGCGCTGGCCGTGCCCTGCTCATACCAGCGAGCAAACACCAGCCGCAACAGTGATATGGCGCCAAGCGTTAAAAACCAGGCCATGACGGCCACCGGCGAATGCGCCGACCAGAGGATCGCGGCGGTAAAGGCGGCCACGACCAGGCTGCTGACAACGGGCTGCCATAGATTTTCATATAAAAGTGCCACTTTCGCCGCTTCGAGATCGCATAGCGAGAGCGGCTCATCGGCGTCGACGGGGCCATATTGGGCAACCCCGGCGAGTTTAAGCTTCCACAGCATGTCCATTCCCTGTGCTGTTGGATCGCCTAAACAAAGGCAACCCGTCTTCGTTCAATGAAGTCTTGAGCCGTAGTTGTAAACGATTTATCTCGTTAAAGCGAATACCAAAATCGACTTATAAAAAAACCGCCTGATAGCAGGCGGTTAATGAAGCGTTATCGCGCCCCTTACAGGGTGAAACTCCACTTTACCGAAGGGGCCTCCGGCAGCAGCGTCTGGCACCGACGAACTTTCTCCAAAAGCTCTGCGTGCGAGTCGGCGAGAACGTTGATGTGCGCAAGCTTGCGCCCGGCGCGCTCGCCCTTATCGTAGCGATGCAGGTGAGCATGCGGGATTGCCAGAAGCGCGGCGTTGTCGCCTTCGCGGCCGATGACGTTGACCATGCAGGTCGGCGCCATTGCCTCGGTCGAGCCCAGCGGCAGCCCTTGAATCGCCCTCAGATGATTTTCGAACTGACTGGTCGCGGCGCCGTCCATCGTCCAGTGGCCGGAGTTGTGCACACGCGGCGCCATCTCGTTGGCCAACAGGCTTCCATCTTTGGCTTGGAAAAGCTCCAGCGCCAGCACGCCGACGTAGTCGAGCTCGTCGAGCAACTGGCGAATATAGCCGTCGGCCAGTGCCTGGACGCTGTCGTCGAGATCCGGTAGCGGTGCCACGGAGTAGCGCAGAATGCCGCCCTCGTGCTGGTTCTCCGCCATCGGGTAGAACACGACCTCGCCGTCGCGACCGCGCACCGCGATGATCGATACTTCGCGCACGAAATCGACGAACGCCTCGACGATCAGCTGCGAATGGCCAATCGACGCCCAGGCATCACCGGCCTGATCGGCGGATGTGAGCACGGCCTGGCCCTTGCCGTCGTAGCCCTCGGTGACCGACTTGGCGACCACCGGGCAGCCAAGCTCCTCGGCGGCCTGGGCCAGCGCCTCGGCGCTCTCCACCACGCGGTAGGCCGGCGTGGGAATAGCAAGCCGGTCGAACAGCGCCTTCTCTTCTACCCGGTTTTGGCACACCGCGATCGCTTTACTGCTGGGGTAGACCGGCTTGTGCTGCTCGATCTCGCGCACCAGCTCGACCGGCAAGTGCTCGAACTCGTAGGTCACGACATCGACCTTCTCGAGAAACGCGGCCAGGTGCTCGTTGTGCGGGTCGACGATCACCTCGCCAATGCCCGCACTGGGGCTCCCGGTGGTGTCCAGAAAGGTGAAACGATTGCCCAGCGGGTAGCCTGCCAAGGCGAGCATACGACCGAGCTGGCCGGCACCCAAAATGCCAATGTTCATGGTGATCTCCTCAGGCCTGATCGGTATCGATGCGGGGGTCCGGGTTATCGAGCACGGCTTGGGTCTGCTCGGCGCGAAACGCCTCGACCGCCTCGCGCACGGCGCTATCCTGAAGCCCCACGATCTGCGCGGCCAGAAGGCCTGCGTTGGTTGCCCCGGCCTTGCCGATGGCTAGCGTTCCCACGGCGATACCGCCGGGCATCTGGGCAATGGAGAGGAGCGAATCGAGCCCCTTGAGCGATTTGGACTCCACCGGCACACCCAGCACGGGAAGCGGCGTTTGAGAAGCCACCATGCCCGGCAGGTGCGCCGCCCCGCCCGCGCCGGCCACGATCACCTGAAGCCCGCGCTCCGCCGCGCCCTTGGCGTAGTCGAACAACAGATCCGGCGTACGGTGCGCCGAGACCACGCGGGTCTCAAAAGCAACGCCCAGGCGCTCGAGCATTTGGGTGGCGTGTTCCATCACGGGCCAGTCGGATTTGGATCCCATAATTACGCCCACTTGGGGTGCGCGGCTGGACATGGATTCGCTCCTCGGCCGAAGGCCATCAATCGGTAAAAGATGAAAAGCCGCAAGGCTTGGCTATAATTTTAAAGGCGCATAGTTTACCAGAGCGGGCCGAATTAGGGGCTTCGATCGGTGGATGAAATTTTAGCCGGATCAGGCATTGAAAAGCGCTTCCGTTAGCGTCATTGTGTAGGTGTCACTTTTGACCCATGGAGTCACATGAGTACGGCAACGTCGACTGCTCACGCAGAAACGCTGGACCCTCCTCGAAGCAGCCCTGACCTCGACGTCAGGGAATTGGAAAAACGCACGCGCTTGATGCGCATCATCACTCGTCTGGTCGCCGTATCGGATCTGGGAAGCCGCGAAATCGCCCGCCGGGCCGGCCTTCCCGTCCAGAAGATCAGCGACCTGCTCGCCGGAAGGCTCGAGCATCTGAATCTGGACGAACTCAACGTCCTGCGCCGCACATTAGAGCTGGAGGCGCCAACGCCATAGCCTCCAGGTGTGAACCGATAAACGCCTCGCCAAACGCGAGGCGTTTTTTTGTGCTCAAAGCACGGCTTGGCCCGTCATGAATAAGCACGTTATGAATAAGCCCGCCATGACTCAGCCCAGCACTATTCCACCCAACAGAACGATGATCACGACCGCCCAGGCGGGCAGGCGCCACACGCTCAGCAGAAGAAAACCGGTGAGCGCCAGCGCGACATCGATAGGCACCAGCACCGCGCTGACCCACACCGGGTCGAAAAGCGCGAGCCCCAGAATGCCCACGACCGCCGCACTGGCGCCACGCAGAAGTGCCTGGGCACGCTCGCCGCGGCGAAAACGGTGCCAGAACGGCAGCACCCCCACCAGCAGTAAAAAGCCGGGGGCGAAAATCGCCACCAACGCCAGCGCCGCCCCGGCCCCGGCATTGACGCCCGGCCACAGCGCGCCAAGGTAAGCGGCGAAGGTGAAAAGCGGCCCCGGAATCGCCTGGGCGGCGCCGTAGCCGGTCATGAACGCATCATTTGAGATAAGACCTAGCTGAACCGTTTCGGCGCTCAGAAGCGGTAGCACCACGTGGCCGCCGCCAAAGACCAGCGCCCCGGCGCGGTAAAAGGCATCGACCATATCGAGCCACGCTGCCATCGGCGCCAGCAGCGGCAGCGCCCCCAACAGCAGCGCGAAAAGCGCAAGCGCGACGGCCCCGGCGCGGCGCGAGACGCCAAAGGAGAATGCATCCACCTCCCCCCGGGGCGACGGCGACCGGCAGAGCCAAAGCCCCGCCGCCGCACCCAGCGCAATGGCGCCGACCTGGCCCGCCGGGCCGCTTGCGAGCGCGGCCACGAACACCGCGCCCAGCGCAATCCCCGCCCGCGCTCTATCCGGACAAAGGCTTTTCGCCATTCCCCAAACGGCGTGGGCCACCACCGCCACGGCCACAAGTTTGAGGCTATCGATCACGCGCTCGAACAGCGGACCCTCGAGTGCTGTCGCGCCCAGCGCGAACAGTGCCAGCAGTAGCGCCGAAGGCAGCGTAAACGCCACCCACGCCGCGGCAGCCCCCCAGGGGCCGGCGCGCAAGAGCCCGAGCGCAAAGCCCACCTGGCTGCTCGCCGGGCCGGGCAAAAACTGGCAAAGCGCCACCAGTTCCGCATAGGCCGCCTCGGACAACCAGCGACGTCTGACGACGAACTCGGTATGGAAATAGCCCAGATGCGCGACGGGGCCGCCAAAAGAGGTGCAGCCCAGCCACAAAAACGTTCGAAAGACATCGAAAACTCGCCCGTGCCGACTCGCCATCGAAAGGCCTCCTCATGAAACGAAAGCCCCACTCTAGCCCAGCCGTTTGACGCCGACGTGACAAAAAAAGGGCCGCGAGTGCGGCCCTGGGCGTTGGCTAAAAGCGTTTAGTCGTCCTGGTCGGTGACCGCGCCGGTGCTGGCGGAGCTTACGTGGCGCGCGTACTTGGCGAGCACGCCACGGGTATAGCGGGGCTCGGGCTTTTGCCACTGGCTTTGGCGACGGGCCATCTCTTCATCGCTAACGTCGATATCGATGGTGTCCGCCTCGGCATCGATGGTGATGAGATCGCCGTTTTCGACCAGCCCCAGCGGGCCGCCTTCGAAGGCTTCCGGCGACACGTGGCCCACCACGAACCCGTGGCTGCCGCCGGAGAAGCGCCCGTCGGTGATCAGTGCGACGTCGTTACCCAAGCCCCGGCCCATGATGGCGGAGGTCGGCGTCAGCATTTCACGCATGCCCGGCCCACCCTTCGGGCCTTCGTAGCGAATCACGACCACGTCACCGGCGACCACGGTACCGTCGTTGATGCGCGCCTGGGCTTCCTCTTCCGAGCCGAATACCCGGGCAGGTCCTGAAAAACGCGTGCCTTCCTTGCCGGTGATCTTGGCAACCGCCCCTTCCGGCGCCAGGTTGCCGTAGAGAATGCGCAGATGGCTTTGCGCCTTGATCGGCTTATCGAGCGGCGCGATGATCGACTGATCCATCGGGTAGGGCTCGACGCCCGCCAGGTTTTCGGCCAGGGTCTTGCCGGTAACGGTCAGGCAGTCGCCGTGCAAAAGCCCGGCCTCGAGCAGAATCTTCATCAGCGGCTGAATACCGCCAATGGCGACCAGCTCGCTCATCATGTAGTGGCCGCTGGGGCGTAGATCCGCCACCACCGGTACGCGCTTGCCGATCTCAGTGAAGTCCGAAAGCGAGAGCTCAACCCCGATGGTGCGCGCCATGCCGATCAGGTGCAGCACCGCGTTGGTGGAGCCGCCAAGCGCGATGATCACGGTGATCGCGTTCTCGAAGGCCTGGCGGGTCATGATGTCGGAGGGTTTGATGTCGGCTTTCAAAAGCTCGAGTACTGCTTCGCCGGCCGCTTTACAGTCGTCGCGCTTCTCCTGGGAGATGGCGTTTTGCGCGGAGCTTCCCGGCAAGCTCATGCCGAGTGCCTCGATCGCCGAGGCCATCGTGTTGGCGGTGTACATGCCGCCGCAGGAGCCGGGGCCGGGAATCGCGGTCTCTTCGATCTGCTTGAGCTCGATCAGGTCCATGTCGCCGCGCGAATGCGCGCCCATGGCCTCGAACACCGAGACGATATCGGTGTGGCCCTTGCCCGGCATGATGGTGCCGCCGTAGACGAACACGCTGGGGCGGTCCAGGCGCGCAAGGCCCATCACGCAGCCGGGCATGTTCTTGTCACAGCCGCCAATCGCGACCAGCCCATCGAAGCCCTCACAACCGGCCACGGTCTCGATGGAGTCCGCGATGACTTCACGCGAAACCAGCGAGTACTTCATGCCCTCGGTGCCGTTGGCGATGCCGTCGCTGATGGTGATGGTGTTGAACACCACGCCCTTGCCGCCGGCGGCGTCGGCGCCTTCGCGGGCAAGCTCGGCCAGCTCACCGATATGGCTGTTGCACGGCGTCACCATGCTCCAGGTCGAGGCCACGCCCACCTGAGGCTTTTTGAAATCCTCGTCGTTGAAGCCTACTGCGCGCAACATCGCGCGGCTGGCCGCCTTACCCGGACCGTCGACGACGGGGGCGGAGTGGCGGCGCGAGCCTTGCGCTGCGTCTTGCGATGTGGCGTCTTGTGAAGCGTTCTGAGAAGGGCTAGTCGGCTCGGTCATGGCGGGCTCCTTATGTTTTTCGTGTTCTAAAAAACGTCATAGCTTGGCGATGCGCGGGCCTCACTGCAAGATGCACAGGGCAATTATCCGGCAAAATTCTACCCACGCCGCGAGTAAAGACAAACGTGTCGAAACTCATTAAGATCATGACCTTCCAACAACGTATTGATTTTCAAACGACACCGTGAGGTCACCATGGAGCCGCAAGAGAAAAACGAGCTGTTGAAAAGCGTCGCGGAGCCGCTTTACCGCGGTAAACTCTGGATGCAGCTGATCGGCGTCATGCTTATTCTGGGCGGGGTGTTAACGGCGATTACCGTCGTCGGTATCATCGTCGCCTGGATACCGATCTGGGCGGGCGTCGTGCTCTTCCAGGCGGCCAGTGCCAGTCAGCGCGCCTATCAAAGCGGCGACGAGCGTGAGCTGCGCTTTGCGCTTTCAAAGCTCAAGACCCACTTCACCATTTTCGGCGTGCTGGTGCTGCTCTACCTTCTGCTGTTCGTGGGCATGACCTTTCTTGGCCTGATGGGGATTGGTAACGTCACGCTCTCCTACTGACGAAACGTTCAACCTGCCGGGATGTGTCCATGTCGCGCCTTTCTACGCCCCCACTGACGCCCGGTTTCATGGTGGTACACGCCAACCGGCTCGAGGACCTGCGCGCCGTGGCCATCGAGTGGATGCGCCTGCACCCGCTGGGGCCGCTGGAAAACGAAACCATTCTGGTGCAGAGCAACGGCATCGGCCAGTGGCTCAAGCTGGCGCTCGCTGAAGATCCTGAAAACGGCGGCGCGGGCATCGCCGCCGCGCTCGACGTGACCCTGCCCGCCCGCTTTCTCTGGCAGGCCTACCGCACCGTGCTGACGCACATAAGCGGCGCGGATGATGCGGTGCCGGAAACCTCGCCGTTCGATAAGTCGCGCCTGGTGTGGCGGCTCTTGCGCCTGCTGCCCGCCCTGGTAGCAGAGCCGGTCTTCGAGCCGCTCGCCCGCTTTCTCGAGTTCGACCGCGACCAGCGCAAGCACTACCAGCTCGCCGAGCGGCTGGCGGATCTGTTCGATCAGTACCAGGTGTACCGGGCGGACTGGCTCGACGCTTGGGCTAAAGAAGACGACGTGCTCATCGGCGCCCGCGGCGAGCGCCGCGCGTTGGAAGAGCACCAGCGCTGGCAGCCCGCGCTCTGGCGCCGTCTTAGAGAGGACGTCGCCGCCACCCAGGGCTCCCGCGGGCTCGAGAGCAGCCGCGCAAGCGTCCACCAGCGCTTTCTCGAGGCCACCGAGCACCTGGAGGGCCAGGCCTGCCCGCCCAAGGTGCCAAGGCGGCTGATCATCTTCGGTATTTCGTCGCTGCCCAGCCAGACCCTCGAGGCACTGGCCGCGCTTTCGCGCTGCTGCCAGATCGTGCTCTGCGTACATAACCCCTGCCAGTACTACTGGGCGGACATCATCGAGCACAAGGACCT
Organism: Halomonas sp. PAMB 3264; assembly: GCF_031954245.1. Taxonomy (NCBI): domain Bacteria; kingdom Pseudomonadati; phylum Pseudomonadota; class Gammaproteobacteria; order Oceanospirillales; family Halomonadaceae; genus Halomonas; species Halomonas sp. PAMB 3264. The sequence goes on along the minus strand of NZ_CP134866.1, from coordinate 1,182,570 downwards.
CTTGCGCGCCAGCCGCTACCGCCAGACCCGTAAGGCCGGTATGCCGGAGGCGCTCGACGTACTCGGCACCGGCGACATTGAGGGCGCGCTGCACCTGCATGCCCAGCCGCTGCTCGCCGCCTGGGGCAAACAGGGCCGCGACTACCTGCGCCTGATCGACGAGCACGACGACACCGGCGATTATCAGAGCCTTTTCGAGCAGCGCGCGCTGCGCATCGACATGTTCGAGCCCTTCTCGCTGGAAGGCGGCGGCACGCTCTTGAGCCAGCTTCAGGACGATATCCGCGAGCTGCGCCCGGTGCCCGAGACCCGCGAGCACTGGCCGGCCCCGATTGATACCGACGACTCGATCGTCTTTCACATCGCCCACGGCCCCCAGCGTGAGGTCGAGATTCTGCACGACCAGCTTTTGGCCGCGTTCAGCCGTGATCCGAACCTGCGCCCGCGGGACATTATCGTCATGGTACCGGACATCGACCGCTACGCGCCGCACATCGAGGCGGTGTTTGGCCAGCTCAATCAGGACGACCCGCGCTTCATCCCGCACACGCTTTCGGACCAAGCCAGCCGCCACCGGCTGCCGCTGATGATCGCGCTGGAAAAACTGCTGCGCCTGCCGGAGCTTCGCCTCTCCACCAGCGACGTGCTCGATCTGCTCGACGTGCCGGCGCTGCGCCAGCGCTTTGGGCTCGAGGAGCGCGACCTGCCCACGCTTGCGCGCTGGATGGAAGGCGCGGGCATTCGCTGGGGGCTAAACGCCCGCGCCCGAGCGCATCTGGAGCTGCCCGGCGGGCTCGCCCAAAACACCTGGGCCTTTGGGCTTCGACGGCTACTGCTTGGCTACAGCGTGGGCGAGGCTAGCGCCTGGCAGGGCATCGAGCCGTTTGACGATATCGGCGGGCTGGAGGCGCGCCTGGCCGGGCCCCTGGCCACACTTCTGGAAAAACTCGAAGCCACTTGGGAGCGCTTTTGCGAGCCGGTGGACGCCGCCACCTGGGTGGCGCGGCTGCGCGAGCTGTTGGAGACCTTCTTTCTCACCGACGACCCGGCCGAGAGCGTCATGCTGGCAAAGCTCGAAAACGGCCTGCAGCAGATGCTCGAGAGTACCCGGGAAGCCGCGCTCAATGAGGCGCTTCCGCTCTCGATGGTGCGCGAGCACTGGCTGTCACAGATCGACGAGCATAGCCTTTCCCAGCGCTTTCTGGCCGGCGCGGTCAACTTCGCCACGCTCATGCCGATGCGCGCCATTCCCTTCAAACGGGTGTGCCTTTTGGGGATGAACGACGGCGAGTATCCGCGCTCCCAGCCGCCGCTGGATTTCGACCTGATGGGCGGCGACTACCGCCCCGGCGACCGTTCACGGCGCGAGGACGACCGCTATCTGTTTCTGGAGGCGCTGCTCTCCGCCCGTGACCAGCTCTACGTGAGCTGGGTGGGCAAAAGCCAGATCGACAACGCCCCGCTCCCGCCGTCGGTGCTGGTCGGCCAACTGCGCGAACACCTGGCCGCCGGCTGGCAGCGCGACGGCGATGATCTTCTGGCGCGGCTCACCACCGAACACCCGCTGCAGCCCTTCAGCCGGCGCTACTTCGGCCAGGACGATGCGCTTTTCACCTACGCCCACGAGTGGCGCGAGGTGCACACCGCGCAGAGCGCCCGCGAATCGGCCCCGCTCACCGCGCCTGCCGAGAGCGAGCCGGCCACGCTCAATCTCGCCCAGCTGGGCAGTTTCCTGCGTGAGCCGGTGAAGAGCTTTTTCAACGCGCGACTGGGCGTCTACTTCGAGCAGGAAGCGATTGCCGAGCTCGACGCCGAACCCTTTGCGCTGGACGGCCTGCAGAACTGGCAGCTTCAGGACCGGCTGATCGCCGCCCAGCGCCGCGCGGTGGACAATAACGAGCCGCGCATCGAGGCGCTCGACGAGCAGCTGTCGCGCTTTCAGGGCCAGGGCGTGCTCGCCATCGGCGCCTTTGGCGAGCGCATGCGCGACGCGCTCGCCGAGCCGATGGAGGCGCTGTTCGAAAAGTACGAACAGATGCTGGCCGCCTGGCCGCTCCAGGCGAGCGCCGCCCAACGGGTATGGCTCGCTTTCGAGCAAGGCCCAACGCTCGAGGACTGGCTGGGCGAGGTGCGTTTGAACGAGGCCGGCGAGCGCTGCCGGGTGCTGCTGTTGAGTTCGAGCCTGGTGAAGCAGAGCAAATATCAGTGGCACCACCTGCTGCGCCACTGGGTCGCGCATCTGGCGGGCAATCTCGATGCCCCCATGACCACCGCGCTGATCTCGAAAGCCGGTAGCGTGACGCTTGAGCCGGTAGCGCAGGACACTGCGAAGGTGCACCTTGCGACCCAGCTCGACGCCTGGCAACAGGGCCAGCAAGGGCCGCTGCCGCTGGCGACTCAGGCCGGGTTCGAGTGGCTTAACAAGCTCGGCACGACCGATAGCGACCGGGACAGCCCCGCGTTTGCCGCCGCCGAAAGTGCCTATGAGGGCGGGCGCTACCAGAGGGGGGATGTCACCCAAAGCGCTTATCTCGCTCACCAGTGGTCGAGCTTCGAGCAGCTGCTCACCGCCCGCACCGCTCAGGGCGAGGGTTTTGCCGAGCTGGTCGAGCGCCTTTATGCGCCGCTGTTCAAGGCGGTCAAGGGCGACAAGAAAGGTGGCAAAAGAGCTGACAGGAAAAGCGCCGAAAAAGGCGGGCGTTAACCGCCCGCCGATTGGCGCTTTAAAGTACGAGCCGCGCCTGGCTCGATCAGGGGCAGGTTTCCGGCGAGGCGTGGCTTAACGACAGGATGCGTTTGGCCAGGGCGATCATGTCCGGATCGCCGGTGTGCTTGTCCGGCACGTCCGAGAGCTTGATGACCGGCAGCCACCCCTGGCCTTCCGGGCGCGCCTTGACCATCTTGATCACCATGTTCATCGGCTCCACACCCACATCGTTGGTGAAGTTGGTACCGATGCCAAAAGCGGTACCGATGCGTCCCTGGCAGAACGCCTGGATACGCTCGACCCGCTCCGGCGTCAGCGCATCGGAAAAGATGATCGTTTTGGTTTGCGGGTTCACGCCCAAGCGCTTGTAGTGCTCGATGGTCGCCTTGGCGAACTCCACCGGGTCGCCGCTATCGTGGCGCACGCCGTCGAAGAGCTTGGCGAACTTCTTGTCGAAGCTTTCGAAAAACGCCTTGGTGGTGAAGGTATCGGTCAGCGCGATGCCGAGATCGCCGCGATACACGTCCACCCAGTGCTCGAGCGCCAGGCTGTTGGCCATTTTGAAGCCAAAGCGCGCGCCGTGGAACATGAACCACTCGTGGGCGTGGGTGCCGATCGGCTTCACCCCGTGGCGCATGGCCAAAAGCACGTTGCTGGTACCGGTGAAGGTGTCGCCGCCGTAGTGGCGAAGCGCGCCCACGACCCGGTCGTGCACCGCAAACGAAAAGCGCCGCCGCGTGCCGAACTCGGCGATCTTGAGGCCCAGATCGCGGTAGTGTTCGATCTTCTCGCGGGTGCGCTCTTCTATCAGCTCCGCCGTGTTGTCCGGGGCGTGTTCGTCGCGCAGCACGTACCAGAGCTCGCTGATCAGCGCCATCAGCGGCACTTCCCACAGGATGGTGCGGTACCAGGGGCCTTCGATGACCACCGACACTTCGCTTCCCTGCTGCTCGACGATCACCTCGGAGGGGTCGTAGCGAAACCCGGCGAGAAAATCGAGGTAGGTCGGGTCGAGGTACGGGCAGGTGGTTTCCAGATAACGCTTCTCGTCCTCGCTGAGCGCAAGCGATGCCATCTTGTCCACTTCCCGGCGAAGCGCGGCGCCAAACCCGTCAGGAAAGCGATGCTCGCCCCGGTTGATGAAGGCGTAGTGCGCGTGGGCGTAGGGAAAGCGCTTGATCACGGCGTTTTGCATCGTGATCTTGTAAAAATCGTTATCGAGAAGCGATGTCAGCATGGTGTCTCATCGTCAGCATAAACTTAAAGCCACGACAGCGTATGACGGCTATCCTGGCGTGGCTGGCCGACAAGATTAGCAGGTGACGGGCCTGACTCACAGCCCGGGCAAACGCCGCCCGCCTTTTGATCCCCTCAAACCATCGCGATATAGTGCCAAACCTGCGCCTCCGGGCGCCTTTTCCTGCCGCACCCGGAGACCTCATGAGCCAACCCGCCCCCCTCGACCCACTGGGCCTGCCGCTACACGGCAGCCGCTTGATCGAGGCCAGTGCCGGCACCGGCAAGACCTTCACGATCGCGCTTTTGTACGTGCGCCTGGTGCTGGGCGGTCATTCTCAAGAGGACGACACCGCCTACCCGCGCCCGCTCACCCCGCCGGAAATTCTGGTGGTGACGTTCACCAATGCCGCCACCCAGGAACTTCGCGAGCGTATTCGCGCGCGGCTGGTGGAAGCCGCGGCGGTGTTTCGCGGCGCCCAAAATGACGACCTGCTGTGTGAACTTCGCGCCCAGTACGATGAAGGCGCCTGGCCCGCCTGCGCCCGCCGGCTGGAGTTGGCCGCCGAGTGGATGGACGAGGCGGCGGTATCCACCATTCACAGCTGGTGCTACCGGATGCTGCGCGAGCACGCCTTCGATAGCGGCAGCCTCTTCTCGCTGAACCTAGAAAACGACCAGCGCGAGCTCGAGCAGGAGGTGGTGCGCGACTACTGGCGCACCTTCTACTACCCGCTGGATATCGAGGCGCTTGCCCACATCACCCGCTACTGGAAAGCGCCGAAAGAATTACATGAGACGCTCTCACGGCTGTTAGCGGAGTGCGAGGCGCTTGGCGAGCCGCGCCCAACCCCACAAACGACCCTGGCCGCGGTGGAGGCGCAAAAGCATGAGGCGCTGGCGGCGCTGAAAGCCCCCTGGCCCCAATGGCTCGACGAGCTGGTGCCGGCACTGGAAAACGCGGCGAAGGCCAAGGCGTTCAAGGGCCAGAGTTTCAACGCCAAAAGCCGCGCCAACTGGCTGGGGGCGCTCAAGGAGTGGGCCCAAAGCGATCGGGAGCGCCCGGCGCTGACCGACTCGGCCTGGAAGCGCCTGACGCCGGAAGGCATGGCGGAGATCTGGATAGAGGGCGAGCCGCCCTGCCCCGAGGCCTGGCAGGCACTGGCCGCGCTCAAGCCCGCGCTCGATAGATTGCCAGAGCCCTACAGTGATCTGCTGATTCACGCCGTGCAGTGGTGCAAGGTGCGCCTGGAGCGCGAGCAGCAGCGCCGCGCCGAAATGGGCCCGACTGAGCTTTTGACCCATCTGGACCGAGCGCTCAAGGGCCCCAACCGCGAGGCGCTGGCGGCTCAGATCCGCCGCCAGTTTCCGGTCGCGCTGATCGACGAGTTCCAGGACACCGACCCGGTGCAGTACCGCATTTTCGATGCGGTCTACCAGGTAGCCACTCAACGCCGCGACAGCGCGATTCTGCTGATCGGCGACCCCAAGCAGGCGATCTACGCCTTTCGCGGCGCGGATATCTTCACCTACCTGCAGGCCCGCCAGGATACCGACGGCCGCCACGTCACGCTTTCGACCAACTTTCGCTCCACCCGCGCCATGGTCGAGGCGGTCAACCACTGCTTTCGCTACGCCGACGCGCATCCGCGCGGCGCATTTTTGTTTCGCGACGAGCACGGCGACAACCCGCTGCCGTTTCTGCCGGTGGAGGCCCGCGGGCGCAACGAGCAGCTGGTACACGAAGGCGCCCCGCTTGCCGCAATGACGCTCTGGCCGCTTTCAAGCGACGAGCCGCTCTCGAAAACCGCCTACCAGACCGAGATGGCCGAGCGCTGCGCCTCTCACATGGCCGCACTTCTGGAGGCGGGCCGCCGGGGGCAAAGCGGCTTTCAAAGCGAGCAGGGCCTGACACCGCTGAAGCCTTCCGACATGGCGGTGCTGGTCAACGGCCTGAGCGAGGCCCGCGCAATCCGCCTGGCGCTTTCAAGCCGCGGAGTAAAAAGCGTGTACCTGTCGGATCACGACAAGGTGTTCGCCTCGCCCATGGCCGCCCAGGTGGAGCGGTGGCTTCGCGCCTGCGCCGAGCCGCTGGCAAGCTCGCGCCAGGCCGAGGCGCACCTGAGAGCGGCACTGGCCACACCCGCGCTGGGGCTAAGCCTCGCCGAGCTCGACCACCTGCAGCAAAACGAGCTGGCCTGGGAGGCGCGGGTGGTGCAGTTCGGTCACTACCACCGCCTGTGGCAGCGCCAGGGAGTACTTCCGCTGGTGCGCCGGCTGATGGCGGACTTCGAGATTCCCGCTCGTCTTCTGGCCGAGTTCGAAGACGGTGAGCGCTTACTCACCGATCTTCTGCACCTGGGCGAGCTTCTACAGCAGGCAAGCCAAGAGCTCGACGGCGAGCACGCCCTGATCCGCTTTCTGATGGAAGCCATTGCCGACCCAAACAGCCAGAACGACAGCCACAAGCTGCGCCTGGAGAGCGACGCCGACCTGGTCAAGGTGGTCACCATTCACAAGTCCAAGGGCCTCGAGTACCCGCTGGTGTTTCTGCCCTTCATCCAGAACCACCGCCCAGTGAAGGCGGACGATCTGCCGCTTCGCTGGCACGACGGTGACGGCCAGCTGCGCCTTAGCCTGAACGCCGACGAGGAAATACTCGCGATTGCCGAGCGTGAACGCCTGGGTGAGGATTTGCGCAAGCTGTACGTGGCGCTGACCCGCGCCCGCCACGCGACCTGGCTGGGCCTGGCCCCGCTGAAGGAGGGCGAGGCGAGCGCCGTGGGGTATCTGTTGAACGCGGGCCAGCCCATCGCCCCCGCCGCGCTCGCCACGGCGCTGGAGGCGCTTGCGAAAGGCAGCGACATCCACGTGGCCGAGCCGCCGGCGCCCACCGCGCTGCGGCTGGCCCCGGCGCTTGATAGCGAGACGCTGGGCCACGCCCGCGTGCCAACGCGGCCGGCCCGCGAGCACTGGTGGATCGCCAGCTATTCGGCGCTGCGCCTTTCCGGCACGCTCACCGCACCTTCGAGCGCGCCGCTGGAGCCCACTACCGCCCAGGAAGCGACCGCGTTCGAGGTGCTTAATGAGCCCCAGGACCTGGCCGAGCCCCAGGCGTTTCACCTGCACAAGTTCCCCCGCGGGCCGGGGCCGGGCACCTTTCTGCACGGCCTGCTCGAGTGGGCGGGCCGCACCGGCTTTCAGGCCGCACTCGATGATGACGAGGCCTTCGAGGACATGCTCTGGCGCCGGGTGCAGCTTCGCGGCTGGCAGGTGTGGCAGGCGCCGCTTTCCGGCTGGCTAAAGGCGCTTTTAGCCACGCCCCTGCCGCTTGGTGGGGCGCAAAGCGTGGCGCTGACCGAGCTCAGTGATTACCAGGTGGAGCTCGAGTTCTGGCTGGCCGCGAAAGCGGTGGATACCCGCCGGATCGATGCGCTGGTGAGCGAGCACTTTTTGGCCGGCCACGCCCGCCCGGCGCTGGACCGCGACACGCTCAACGGCATGCTCAAGGGCTTCATCGACCTGGCCTTCGAGCACGACGGCCGCTTTTACGTGCTCGACTGGAAATCCAACTACCTGGGCCCGACGGATGCCGCCTACGAGCAGGAAGCGCTGCGCCAGGCGCTGCTGGAGAAACGCTACGACCTGCAGGCCGCGCTCTACCTGCTCGCCCTGCACCGGCTTTTGAAAGCGCGCCTGAGTGACTACGACCCGCACCGCCACTTGGGCGGCTCGCTCACCGTGTTCCTGCGCGGCAGTTCGAGCCAGGGCCGGGGCGTGTACGCCGAGCCCGCGCCCATCGCGCTGATCGAGGCGCTGGACGCCCTGTTCACCGGCGCCCAGCAGGAGGCCACCGTATGAGCCGTAAGGACACGCAGACCTTCGATCTTTTCGATGCGCCGGATGAGCCTGCCACGCAAGAGCCAAGCGCCCCAGCCGCACCGCACGCCGCGCTTTTTGACCCTCAGGCGCTGCTCGATCTGCTCGAGCGCTGGGTGGCGCGGGGCTGGCTGCGCGACCTGGACCGGGCGCTGGCGCGCTTTCTGCTGACGGAAGCCCCGGACGCCCCGGCGCTGTTGCTGCTGGCGGCGGCGCTTGCCAGCCACCAGCTCGGCCGCGGGCACGTGTGCCTGGAGTTGGCCGCCACGCTGGACGCGCCGGATTTCGCGCTGTCGCTACCGCCGGAAGGCGACGACCTGATCGAGCCGCCGCTGCTGCCAAGCGCGCTGCTCGAAACGCTAACGCTTGACCAGTGGCAGGCCGCGCTCGATCACCCGCTGCTGGTAAGCGCTGGCCCCGGCAACACCCCACTGGTCGCCAGCGCCACGCGCCTGTATCTGCGCCGTTTTTGGCAGTACGAGCAGACCCTGCACGCGGAAATCGCCACCCGCCTCACCGCAAACGAAGATGTATTCGAGCAGGCTAATACGGGTAGGAGCCCAGTTCACTGGGCGATGGATGACGCCAGTCATCCCGATCACGCCACAACAACTAACCTTCTTTCCCGGGCCCTAAACACCCTCTTCACTAATACCCAAACCCTGGACTGGCAAAAAACCGCCTGTGCGCTGGCCGCTCGCCGCCGCTTCGCCGTCATCACCGGCGGCCCCGGCACCGGCAAGACCACCACCGTGGTGCGCCTGCTCGCGCTGCTGCAAACCCTGCGGCTCTCCCACGCCCCGGCGGAGCCGCTGCGTATCCGCCTGGCCGCCCCCACCGGCAAGGCCGCCGCGCGGCTCAATGAGTCCATCGCCGGCCAGGTCAGCGGGTTGCCCACCGCTGCGCTCGAGGCGCTGCTGGGCGAGCACTTTGATGGCGCGCTAGACGGCGCCATCCCCACCGAGGTCACCACCCTTCACCGGCTACTGGGTGCGCGCCCCGACACCCGCCACTTCCGCCACGGCCCGCACAACCCGCTCGCACTCGACGTGCTGGTGATCGACGAAGCCTCGATGGTGGATATCGAAATGATGACCGCCGTGCTCAGCGCCCTGCCCGCAAACGCCCAGCTGGTGCTGCTGGGCGACAAGGACCAGCTCGCCTCGGTCGAGGCCGGCGCGGTGCTCGGCGATTTGTGCCGCCGCGCCGAGGCCGCCCACTACACCAGGGCGACCGCCGCCTGGCTCGAAGCCGCCACCGGCCAGCCGATACCGGAGGCGTTCATCGACGAGCAGGGCCAGCCGCTGGATCAGACGATCACCATGCTGCGGGTCAGCCACCGCTTTAATGAGCAAAGCGGCATCGGCCAGCTCGCCCAGGCGATCAACCAGCCCGGCGACGCCATGAGCGAGCGCGACAAACAGCAGGCGGTGAACCAGCTACTGCGCCAGGGCTACCCGGATGTACAGCACCGCGTGCTGGGCGGCGCAAGCGGCCAGGGCGATGCCGCGCTGGACGCGCTGGTAATCGACGGAAGCCCCAAGGGCTTTGCGCAAAATGGCGAAGGCCGTATAGATCACAAGGACAACCCCGTGGCCCCGCCCACCGGCTACCGCCACTATTTGAGCGTGCTCAAGGCCCAGCGCCCCGAAGGCGCCTCCTTCGAGGCGGACCCGGGCGCATTCGACGCCTGGGCCGGCCAGGTGCTGACCGCTTACGGGCGCTTTCAGCTTCTGTGCGCGCTGCGCAAGGGCCCCTGGGGCGTGGAAGGGTTGAATCCGCGCATCGCTCATACCCTTCGCCGCGACGGATGGCTGAGTGCCAACGACGTGACGCTGGAAAAAGGCTGGTACGAGGGCCGCCCGGTGCTGGTCACCCAGAATGACTATGCGCTAAAACTGATGAACGGCGACATCGGCATCACGCTGGCCGTGCCCGACCCGCGCGCGCCCGGCCAGTCGCTTTTGCGCGTCGCGTTCCCGACGAGCGACCCGGCCCACCCCATCCGCTGGGTGCTGCCCTCGCGCCTGCACTCGGTGGAAACCGTGTTCGCGATGACCGTGCATAAATCCCAGGGCTCGGAGTTTGTCCACACGGCACTCCTGCTGCCCGCCACGATCAACCCGATTCTAACGCGCGAACTCGTCTATACCGGCATCACCCGCGCCCGCGAGTGGCTGACCGTGGTGGAAGCCAAGCGCGGAATCTTGAATGAGGCGGTGGTGCGGGAAGTCATGCGGGCTTGATCCGTATAGCGGGCAAGGTTAAAACACTCACGGTCGAGCGCACGGGAACGGCGCCTGGCCATTAAAAAACCCGCTTTAATCGAGGCGGTACAACGCTATCAACGCAAGGGATTTGCCAATGAAGTATCAAAAACGGATGGGCCACATGGGGCGTCAGGCTTTTTCCCTGCTGTCGCGGCTGGGCCGCCACGAACTCGCCCTGCTGCTATGCCTGGCGATCATTTCCGGCGGCATTTGGGGCTTCGTCGCGCTGGCCGGTGAAGTCATCGAGGGCGACACCCAGAGCTTCGACGAGCGCCTGCTGCTCGCCCTTCGCAACCCCGCCGACCTGAACGACCCGATCGGCCCGGGCTGGGTCGAGGAGATGGGCCGGGACTTCACCGCCCTCGGCGGCGTGGGCGTACTGGTAATGCTCACGCTGGGGGCGCTGGGGTATCTGCTGCTGGCCAGGCACTTTCGCGCCGCACTCTTCGCGCTGGTGGCGGTGCCCGGCGGCATCCTGCTCAGCACCGTGATGAAGCTGGGTTTTGATCGCCCCCGCCCGGACCTCGTGCCCCACGAAGCCATGGTCTACACCGCAAGCTTTCCCAGCGGCCACTCCATGATGTCCGCCGTGACGTATCTCACGCTGGCCGCCCTCCTCATCCGCATTCAGCCCGCGCTGCGCCTGAAGGCGTACCTGCTGATACTGGCGATACTGCTGACCCTGCTTGTTGGCGTGAGCCGCGTCTACCTGGGCGTTCACTGGCCGACCGACGTGCTCGCCGGCTGGACCGCCGGTGCGAGCTGGGCCGCGATCTGCTGGGGCGTGATGCACTGGATGCAGGGGCGTGGGCAGATCGAGGAGGAAGCGCGCGAGGCGAGCAGCGACTAGCCCGACCTTGATGCGGGAACGGGTGTAGACCGACATCACCCGCGCCCACGAACGGCTGCCCCTCAAGAAGCCAAGGGCTACGCCGCCAAACCAGCCGCTTAGCCTTTGGGCAGCGTTTCAGGGCGAATATAGGGAAACAGGTGCGCGACATAATCGGCCTTCCCAAGCTCGACTTTCTCGCTGCGCAAGATGGAATAGGCGGTCATGATGTGGAAGTAGAACTGCCCCAGCGTCCAATCGCGAGCGTACTGCTCGGCGGTTAAATCGAGAATCATACCGTTGGGCAGCTCGTGCACTAACGGCTTATCCGCCTGAGCATCCAGCGCATCAAAAGCCAGGCCGCTGAGCAAGGCGAGGGTTTCCTCAATACGCGCCTGCGCCTCTGCAAACGTTCCCGGGTTCTCGCCGGCATTTCGTCCCTCGTCGAGCATTTCCTTGATAGAAGCCGGTAGCGCCTCACCCTGCAGCCGGTAGACGGCCTCTTGCGCCTGCACGCAAGCAAACCGCACCTGGGTCGACAGCGGGAACATATCCGGCGCAAGCCGCGCGGAAAGCAGCGCTTGTGCCTCGTCATCCGGCAGCTGGCTTTGAGCCTTCTTTAGCCAGTTGGAAAGCGCGCCCAACATTTGGGTGTAAGTGGGTACCAGCAGCTGCGTTAGTGACATGGATACTCTTCCTTTGAATCGGTAATCGACGAATGGTCGCAATGGCGAGGGTTCTTTATAAACGTGAGTGATTACGAATAATAGCCATCAAGCCGTTTGTACCGCGATGAAGTTGGGTTTTGACCGTCCCCACCCGGATCTCGCTCCGCATGAAGCCATGATCTACACCGCGAGCTTTCCAGCGGCCACACCATGATGTCGGCCGTGACGTATCTCACGCTGGCCGCACTCCTCATCCGCATTCAGCCCGCGCTGCGCCTAAAAGCGTACCTGCTGATACTGGCGATACTGCTGACCCTGCTCGTAGGCGCAAGCCGCGTTTATCTCGGCGTCCACTGGCCGACCGACGTGCTCGCCGGCTGGACCGCCGGGGCGAGCTGGGCCGCGATTTGCTGGGGCGTGATGCACTGAACGCAGGGGCGTGGTCAGATTGAGAAGGGAGAGAGGGAGGCGGGCGAGGGATAAACCCGCTTTTGCGAATACAGGGCAACGCAATGTGTGTTGCCCTGTATTTGGAAGCATGAATATTTAAAGTGTATTGTTTAAAAGAAGTAAATCAGGTATCGGGCAACTCAATAAAATTATTTTCAGTAACAAAAAGAAGAATTTGATGATATAAATCTGAAGGCTGAAGTGCACTTATATCGTCGCAAACTCGCTCTACATTTTCTTTAAATTTCGTTCCCATCCTTGGATTATATAGCTCGACATTTCTTATTACATAAGGCGACCTGCTATAATGATTCAGGCAAAGATAAACTAGTAACTGTCTTATATCGTTTACACTAAAATTCCTAAATCCAGCTTTCACCTCAATCAAAGAGTCGGCAAAAATAATATCACCTTCAGCATTATTCAAGAACCCCAATCCTTCGAACCTTGGTGCAAAAGTTATATTAGCCGCTCCTGCTGGAAAATATTCAATCATATTATTAGCAATCGACAAAATATCAATAATTTCGTCTTTTAAGAGAGGAAGTTTCATGGAACCCCCATGACTAAATATTTTTAACCTACTCTCGCAATCTTTTACTAGCTTATCAAAAAAAACACTTGAAAATATCGAACTGGATCTAACATCCTTTTTAGACAACTCTCCAACCTTTACTAACCTAAATATTTCATATGCAATTGTATTGCACAATGCGACATTTTCGTTTCTCACTGGTTTTTCTGGTGCATAAAGTGATTCCACCATCGCTTCATTAACTAATCGTATATAATTATTAGCATTTGGAAGTAACTGAGTCCAAAAAGAAGTGAATTTTTTTGAGAAAGTAGTTTCGGAAATCATAAAGCCGCCTCCAAGTCTTTCTTACCCACTCGCTCAGACGCCCAATCTCGATAAAGACGTTCTATTGAATTGAAATTTCTCTTATTATGTTCTCTCCAGTGCTTACCTTCATCACCCAAAAAGTATGATGCCAATATAAATGTTCGTCTTTGACGCGCATCCATCGTAGCAAATGTTTTCTTTATATCAGAAAGCCAATAATGTACTTTCCACTTAGCCATCACTTGAGTGACCAACTGGCGTATGAGAACGCTATCAGAGTATTCACTATAAAAAATAAGAAGAATCTCCTCATTTTCAGCAGAGTGCTCTTGAGCAAGTAACTTTATAAGGTAAGCAACATTAATATCTGTCTTTAAAATGAAAGACTTCTCACTAACAAGCCCTCTAACTACTGACCGCACCTCTGATTTAGTATGTTCACTCAATCGATTCCAGTTAGTTATAGCAACCTGCATTATAGTCGTGTATATGGGATAAAGATCGTTAAAGTTATTAGATATCACTTGAAAAGCACTTGAAAGTTTTTTGTCGTCTGTAACCGCGAAGGCTTTGATCAACTGTCGACTAAAAGTTTGATTTATCTTCGATTTTTGAAGCTCTGAGGTTAACATCCCCAGAAGATCAAAACCAGATAATGATTTTTTTATACCTTCATATTGCTCATTAGCATTTGGAGAATATGGATCATATCTGATCGGAAGGCTCATAAATTTAGCTTTCATTGGTGATTTTTCGTCTTCGTCAACACCTTTTAGCTTAGCTTTTGTAATATTAACAAACTCATCTTTAGACATTATATTTGTTTTGTGCTTCTGGAGCGTAAGCCCTTCATTCTCCATTAACTTACGACTTAAAAAAGCGAGAGCTGAATGTGCATCTTCTTTCGATTTACAGAAAATCACATAATCATCAACATATCGCTTGAACTCAATTCTATGAAGTTTCATTATTCTATCGACCGAGTCAAGAATTAATTCTGATAAAATCCGGGAAGCCGCACCTCCGACGGGAAGACCATAAGAGTTTGTGCCAGAAAAATACTGAACCAATGCTTTTATCTTAGAAGATACATTTTTTCCTGAGTCCAGTCTGTCCAAGGCATTCTCAAGACGATGATGGTAAATACGGGTATAAAAATCCGCGATATCACAAACAACAACATGTGATACTGCATCGTTTTCTTCGCAAAGCTCTAGACTATCAAACTGAAACTTTCTCCAATTTACTTCTTCTGAATAAAGAGAAAACTTATCGACATCTAGGGATATACGATAAGAATAAACGTATTTTGAAGGAAGTCTTTGATCTTCAATCTTTTTAGCTAAACTTATAACTAAACCTAGAAAATAAACATTCCAGATAGGATCAATTTGTGTTGCCCACCTAAAGCCGTAATAGCCAACCGTAGAGCAACAATCAACATTTAATGGAGGAAATGAGTTTAATGAGTCGGCAAAATTAGAGTTTACTTCCTTGAATAGTTCCAATATTTTGCTTTCACAGTCATCAAGCATTCTTGTTTCTAAGGGAAACGGAAAGATATCCGTATCCCCAAAGTTTATAATATTTCTAATGGCAAATCGAATAGAAGAATCTAAATCGCCTTTTTCAAGTTTATCTTTATTAATTCTGCTCATAAAAACCTACCCTTTTTTATCAAGAATCTTAACGAAACCAACTTTCTAAAGCTTGTTATCTTAAAACCTAAAATCATTGACCAAAGCAAATAAACTCTTTTTTTAAACTAAAGCACATCTATATGACGCCTTAATAAATTCGATAGTAAAATAAGATTATGGCCGCTTTGGGCCGAAATACGATTTTCTCAAAGCGTTATTCTCACTAATACTTCAACACTATCAGTTAACTTAGGTTAGTCCTAGCACAGCGGCCTAGCCTTTAGTCGACAGCAAGCGCTCAAAGGACCGAGTGAAGTCCTGCTGCAGTGTGATCGCTTACCTCAGGCGCTACTCCTCTGAGCTGTGCCTACTGGTTGATGGCGAAGGAAAAATAGGTGAGCCGAAATCCGCAGCTTCCTCACACGGCGTTAGCTCGGCTGCCTTCGCGCCATTGAATATATTAGCCCCATCTATATTATATTCTGGTTTCAAACGGTCGCGATATTTCGAGCCGTTTTACTGCCGGTGCGTTGAGTACGCTGAGCCAACCGCCTCGACCCACCGTCAAAGCCATTTCAAAGGAAACCATACAATGAAACCCATCGTGATAGTGACGGGCCTGCTGGCGTGCTTTACCACTGCCGCCTTTGCGCAGGATCACATGGATAGCGGCCTGGCTTACTTTCAGGACTACTGCTTGAAACCGGGCGGGAAGCTGGAAAAATCGATAGGCCTGTTTTCCAATTCCGACACGTTTGGCAACGAACGCAGCATGGGGTCAGACTTCACCTATGTCAGCTACACCGGGCCAGACGGCATCAACGCCTCGGTGCTGATCGGCGCCTCATTTACGGACGATAAATGCACCATCATCATGACCGGTGTGGACGAGCCGATGGCGCAGAGCGAAGCGCTGGCGGCCACCCTGACGGAGACCGCCGGTGCCGAGTTCATGGAGTGGGAGGCGTTCGAGGATTATGGCAACGGCGGCTTTGGCTATCGCGATGCCCAAGGGGATGTGGTCGTCGCGCCCGTGACCACCGGTATTTCGGATGACATCGTGCATCTGAGCTTCTATCCGAATTGATGGCGTTGCCCGGTGCGATTTAAGCTCTGATAAGAAGTAACCCGTTCAAATCGAACTGGGCATTTGTTGCCTTAGCTGCTCACCCAGCGCAATGAAATTCTCCGCCACGAAATCCCACGCTTTCTCAGCTTCCAAATCCTTGCTCTGCTGCGGACCATACTCCGTGGGCCGGGGGATGAACGCCGTTTTCAAGCCCAACGCCCTCGCCGCTCGTAAATCCGCATTATGCGCCGCGCATAGCATCACCTCATCCGGCGGAAGATTCAGCAGACGGCTCGCGCCGAGATAAACCTCCGCGTCCGGCTTGTAGTGCTCGAAGAGCTCGGCGCAGAAGATCATGTCCCAAGGCAGTTCGGCGTGGCGGGCCACGTCGACCATCAGCGAGACGTTGCCGTTGGTCAGTGTGGCGATGATGTAATTCTCTTTCAGACGCGCAAGGCCTGACTGCACGTCCGGCCAGGGCGTAAGGCGGTGCCAGAAGCGGTTGATGCGCTCGATCGTCGAAGCATCCAGTTCAATGCCGTGTTGATCGAGCAGTTCGACCAGGCTTTCGCGATGCAGGTCATCGAGGTTCGTCCAAGGGCATTCGCCCTTGCGGACCCGGTCCATCGAAGGCACGTAGCGCCCGCGCCACTGGTCGGTCAGCGTCTCTTTTGGCAATTCGATGCCCAGCTCCTGCTCCAGCTTGCCGAACTGCTGGATCAGGCTGGTGCGCCAGTCGACCACGGTACCGAATACGTCGAACAGGATCGCTTTCATTCATGTCTCCTTTTTGGCCTGTTGTTATTTTGAGTCTTGTCAGTATGGGGCTGAATTGCGCCCATCGATGACACGATCAGGCTGGTTGAAATGAAAGATAGCGTGGCGCTGGGCCTTTCGCTTATTGCGCCTCGGTGGCCTATCGTCGCGAGCCGAAGCTCTCACCCATAGAGCATGGTGTGCCTGCGGCTCCTTGAGAGTGTCCTCCAGCTTTTGCGTAGATGCTCATTTCATCGCGCAGCTTTACGCCCACCCGTTAGTTGCCGATAGCCCCATATTGCTGCAGTGCCGGTTGCGCACGCCGTTGAATACATTAGAGTCATCTATATTATTTTCTGGCATCCAGGGTCGCGACGATCAGGTGGTCGTGCAGCCGGCACATCAAGCGCTTCGGGCAGACGTTGGAAGCACTCAAGGGAGAGTCACAGTGAAACAGATTTTGATAGCGGCGGGCCTGTTGGCATGCGCGACCTCAACGGTTTACGCGCAAGAGCGCACGGATTCCGCGCTTGCCTATTTTCAGGACTACTGCCTTGAAGCGGGTGGGGATATGCAAAAGTCGATCGCCCTGCTGTCCGCATCCGAGCACTTTGATGCTCCGTTCGACCAAAGCTCAGGCAATTACACCGCGCTGCTGTTCATGGGATTGGACGGTACCCTTGCCACCGTCACCATCGGGGGCGAGGTGGGGTACGATCGCTGCATTATCACGGCAAGCGGCGTGGCCGACCCGATGGCGCAGAGCGAAACCTGGGCGGGTATTTTGGCCGATGAGCAGGGCGCCGACTTCACGCAGTTAGCGCCCTTCGATATGTATGGCAACGGCGGCTTTGGCTATCGCGATGCCCAAGGGGATGTGGTCGTCGCGCCCGTGACCACCGGTATTTCGGATGACATTGTGCATCTTAGTTTCTACCCGAAATGATGGGGTTGCTCAATACTCAATACATGTCATCGAAAACCGTTTCAGACCGTACTGCCAGTCAGTCAAGCCTGGCCAGCGGTTATGGATAGAGGATTTCGCTCGCGGCTGGTCGTCAGCCAAGGCGCCTGAGGGCGCCCTTCGCCCGCTGAAGCGGGCTACTACAATAAATCCGGCGGCCATGTAGTAGGTACAGACTCATACCGGTGACCGCGTAGGAGTTGAGCACCCAGCTCACGAATCCCTTGAAGAAAAGCGCAGTGTTCAAGTCGCGTTACTTCAAGCCCTTCTGCTATCGAAACACGCTTACCATTACCGCCCGTATTCAAAAAATCAGTGTTGGCTCACTCAGGATGACACAGGCGTTCGAGCTCCTCGGTAAAGCCCGGGTAGGTCAGATGGGCGTTATCGATGACTTCGAACACGCTCTGCTCGCGGGAGTGGGCGTGCTGGTAGGCGAAGGCCTGAAAGGCGGCGTTGGGCGTGGCGTTCACTTGGGGGTAATCCAACGCTTCACGTGGGCCGACCCCGCCGGCCAGCAGCCACAGGAAGTCGTCAAGATCCCGGGCGATCACGCCGCTTTCGCCTTCCGAGCCCAGAAACACGATCGGCTGGTGCTCGATGGGCGTTTGCGGCAGCACCATCCAGAACGCCGCGTAGCCGCCGGTGCCGTCCTGGCCGAAAACGCGAAACTGCGCGCCGGTCGCGTGCGGGTTGCCGCTCCAGGCCTGTAGCCACTGCGCGGTGTCCTCGGCGGTCAAGAATCGCGTGTAGGGTTCAAAGTCATAGCCTTCCTCGATATCGAAACTCAGCTGATGGAGCAATGCCAACCGCTCCGGTAACTCGGTATCCCAGGGGTCAATGCTCATGGTGTACTCCGTTCGATGAGTGATACTTCGAACCTGCGATAGCGCATGGATTCAGCATGTGCGATCACGCCCCAAAACGCTAGCGGGCTTTCCACCACGCCAGTATGCCCGGCGCGAGCTCGCCCTTCTCGGCCAGCTCCCCGCCTCTGGCGAAGTTTGCCCAGAGCGTGCGCAGGCGCTGGCCGCTCGCGTGCAGCTCGTCGTCCGCCACGCCCTTGACGATATCCGCATCAGACCAGCTAGCCGGCTCGCCCAGCAGCAGCGGCAGCTCCAGGGTGTGAGCGGCGCCGTAAGGGGCCCGGCCCTTGTTCCAATCGAACCGATAGACGAAGGCGCGGCCACCAGCGCTTGCGTGGCGGCGGGCGAAGGCGTAGGCATCATGCCGGTACACCTTGCGCGTGGTGGCGGCGACCATGGCGCCGGTGAGCGGCGCGCCCAGAAGCGGCATGTGGCGCAGGCGCGTCAGCCCCGGCGACATCACCAGAAACAGCGCAGTTTCTTCACAGGTAGTGCCGATGAACACATCGATCTTTTTCGCGGCGCGCTGCCAGGCGGCAGGCGCCTGCTTCTCCTGGGGCAGCGGGTAGTGGCCGTACTGGGTCGAAAACGGCATGGCGGATTTAAGCCCAAACCCCTGGGCGGTCTTGATGACCTCGGTTTGCAGGGCGAGCACCTCGCCCAGCGGCATCTCATCGGTGGCCGAGGCGGCCTGCTTAAGCATTTTGGCATTCATTTTCGCCCGCCCCCGGCTGATGCCGAGCGGCGCGCTCTGAATGATGGCGCGCTGGAAAAGCCCCTCGGCGCCGTCGGCAATCATCAGGTGCGCCGCCGCGTCGCCGCCGGCGGAGTGGCCAAACAGGGTCACGTTATCCGGGTCGCCGCCGAACGCGGCGATGTTGGCTTTGATCCAGCGCAGCGCCGAGATCAGATCGAGCAGCCCCAGGTTCGCCGGCCGCCCTTCTCCGCCGAGAAACCCCAACAGCCCCAGCCGGTAGTTCACGCCCACCACGATCATATCCCCCTCAAGCGCCAGCGGGCGGGTGTCGAATACGGGCAGATCCGCCGTGCCGAATACATAGGAGCCGCCGTGGATCCAGACCATGACCGGGCGCGGCGTACTGGCGGGGCTTTCCGGCAGCGTCACGGAAAGGTGCAGCGCCTCTTCCGAGACGACGAACTCGCCCGCACTCACGCCCAGGGCGTGGTTGAGCTCCGGCACGATATTCTGCGGCGCGGCGGGTGACCATTCGGTGGCGTGAATGGGCGCGCTCGAAGGCGGCTCGTCCACCGGCGGGCAAAAGCGCTCAACGCGTGCGTAGCGGATGCCGGTGGCGCGAATCGCGCCGCGGTCATACCAGCCGATGATCTCGCCGGCGGGGGCGGTAAAGCGCGGGGCGTCTTGCGGGGCGGGCTCAGCGTGGGTCATGGGCGGTTGCTCTTACAATGGCACATCATCATGAGCCGACGAGCATAGCACGCGTGACCGGCGGTTATAGGCCACGCGCGCGAGGCGGCGTTGAGATACCAGCGAAGAAGTCATTGGACGGCTCGGCTTGCCACCACCTAGACTCAAGGCTCCTTCCCCGTGAGTGCCCTGCCCATGCGCGTTTTCTCCAATCCGGTCGGTGCCGGTTCGTTGTGGTTCGATAACCTGGTCACCGCCGACGGCGTGCCGGTCGCCTATGACCCGCAGGCCCGCGCGTTCATCCCCATGCCGCCGTTTTGCGCCAACCGCGAGGTGGTCGGCTGTAACTGGGTCGCGCCGAAGGCCGGCGAGCTTTGCCGCGCCTGCGCCATGACCGCCGTCGCACCGGACCCGAGCATTCCCAACGCCACTGCCAACTGGGCGCAAACTGAAGCCGCCAAGCGCTGGGTGATCGACAATCTGGGCCGCTGGAACTGGTTTCGTCCGGAAGACCCGGGCGCCCCGCCGGTGTTCCACCTGCTGGCGGAAGGCAAAAAACCGGTGATGATGGGCCACGTGGATGGTGTGGTGACGATCAGCATCGCCGAGGCCGACCCGGTACTGGTCACCACCCGGCGCGAGGCGCTGGAAGAACCCTACCGCACCATGATCGGCCACATGCGTCACGAGATTGCGCACATGCTGTGGTGGCGGTTGAGCCTGCGCGAGGACTTTCTGGAAGCGTTTCGTGACATGTTCGGCGACGAACGCGCCGATTACGGCGAGGCGCTCAAGCATCACTACAACGAAGGCCCGCCGGAGAACTGGCGCAAGGATTTCGTCTCCACCTACGCCTCGGCCCACCCCCACGAGGATTGGGCGGAAACCGTTTCGCACATTCTGCACCTGACCGACATCACCGACAGCTTCGTGTCATCAGGCATGGATTCGCCGGAGCTGCCCCGCGATCACAAGTGGGATGCCTACGCCGAGCCGGACGCCGAGCGCTTGATTCACATTGCCACCGCGCTGATCGCCGGGGTGAACCACGTCAACCGCGCAATGGGGCTTTCAGATGTGTATCCGTTCATGCTGACCGAAGTCACGCTCAAGAAGCTGGCGTTCGTTCATGGGTGGCTGCGCCGGGGGGCGCAGGGGCTGTAACCTCCGTGAGCGCAGGCCTAGGCGCTGGGGCTGCCGCTCAACACGAAGGAGTGTAGTTCGATATCGGTTCGAAATTGCCAGCCCAGGCGTTGCCAGAACCGCTTGCCGGATTTGTTATCCGTAAGCAGCATCAGGTGCGCCTTGTCGATGCCTTCACCCCGCAAGGCGTTCAGGCAGCGCTCGACCAGAACGGTACCGACGCCCTGCTTACGGTGACGTTCGGCCACCGCCAGGTGCTGGATGAAACCTCGATGGCCGTCGTGGCCCGCCATGATCGTGCCGATGATCTCCCCGTCCTGTTCGGCAACGATACTCAACCCCGGGTTACGCGATAGATAGCGCGTGATGCCTTCGAAAGAGTCCGCATCACGCAGGCGCACGCCCGGCGTTTGCTGCCAAAGCGCCACGGCGGCGTGGTAGTCCTCGAGGGTCATGGGGCGGTAGTGCATGAAGAATTCCAGAAAGTCAGTTCGTCAGGGCGTGAAGGTGTGAATCGAGTGGGCGTAGCCCGGCGGCAGGTTGGCCGGCAGCGCGTCGAGCGCGAAGGTGGCAATGCGCAAATGCTCGTCGCTCACTTCAGGTGCGAAAGGGCCTACCAATTCGCAGCCATAGGTCACGATAAAGACCTGCTTGCCGGGAATTACTTCGAACAGATAGCTGTCGATGATCGATGAGACAAGCACCTCGACATCGAGCTCTTCCTTGAACTCCCGCGCCAGGCACTCAGGCGCGCTCTCGCCAACCTCGATACGCCCGCCGGGCAGCTCCCACTCGTCGCGGTCGTTCAGTGCCAACACCACCTGGCCGTTGGGAAGTCTCAATACGCCCTTGATCGATACTGGAAACACAAGCACCCTTCCCGTTCAATGCTAGAAGTTGAGTCCCAAGCGCAGCGCCTGTAGTCCATCGAGGGTGATCGCCACCTCATCAGAAAACAGCGGATGCCCTTCGACGCCCAGATTCAGCGCCGCCTGGCTGCCGCGGTAAGCCACGTTCAGCGTGATCTCCGTCGAGGTACTGATCGGCGCCCAGAGCCCGTAATCGACGCTTTCCACCGTGACGTTGGAAAGCCCGCGCTCACTCAGCGCCTGCTCCACCTCGCGCTCCACGGCGTGGCCGTAGTAGACATAAACCCCCGCATAGCCCAGCGCCAACACCCCGATCAACGACAACAGCTTACCCATAAAACGCCTCGCATCATCGCCGTTCGATCAACGGCCAAAAGCGGGATAATGCCGGGCATGGGTCGGGGGCACAAGGGGCAGGCATCGCGCCCCATTTTTCTTTATTCTGCTGCCCACGCTTTGCTTTCACCCCTCCGGAGTCTATCCATGACCTCACCTGTTTTGCGACTCGCCACGCCCAACGACACCGACCGCTGCTACGACATCGAGGCTGCCGCCTACGAGGGCGACGAAGGCGCCACGCGAGAGAAAATCGCCACCCGCATCGTCCAGTATCCCGAAGGGTTTCTGGTCATGACGCTCAATGACGGGATCATCGGCTTTATCAACGGCGGCTGCGCGCATGAGGTGGTCATGTCCGACGAGGCGTTCAAGGAGCTAATCGGCCACGACCCCGCCGCGCTCAACGTGGTCATCATGTCGGTGGTGATCGACCCCGCCCACCAGGGCAACGGTTACGCCACGACGTTGATGCAAGCCTTCGTCGAGCACATGAAAGCGCTTGGCAAGCAGACCATCCACCTGATGTGCAAGGAGCGCCATGTCCCGCTCTATGAGCGCATGGGCTACCGCTACGTAAAGCCTTCTGACTCCGACCACGGCGGCATGGCGTGGCATGAGATGGTCATGGTGTTGTAGCTTGTCGGCCCGAATGTGAGCAATTCTGTACAAGCATTCGAACGGCCAACTGCCTTAAGCTTACCGGGTGACATGCGAGGAGCGCGGTATGCGAAACGCCAGCCGATTTGAATTTATCAAAAGCCAGCACGTGCCGAGTTTGACCGTGCTGCACGCGGCGATGGAGGATTTCAGCTATGACCGCCACGCCCACGAAGAGTACGCCTTTGGCGTGACCCTGGCCGGGCGGCAGGATTTCTTCAGCGGCGGGCAGTTTCACCAGAGCCCGCCGGGCAACGTGATCGTGTTCAACCCGGAGGAGGTGCACGACGGCCAATCCGGCGGCGAGCACACGCTGGATTACCTGATGCTGTACGTCGACCCGGACCAGTTGGCGCCGCTGTTCGCCGAGGCGCTGGGCCGTCCGAGCGGCGCGGGCTTTCGCTCGCCCACTACGCTGATGCATGACGCCAAGCTGCGCACGTCCATCCTGGAACTGGCGCGCCTGGTCACCCACGGCATCGGTAGCTGCATCGACCAGGAGAACGCGCTTTACCGTATCGCGGAGCGTACCGCGCAGCTCGGCGGCGAGGTGGTCGACAAGCCCCGTGCCACTCGGCCGGAGACGCTACTGGAGCGGGCCAAGGCTTATATTCACGCCCACCTGGAGCAGGACATTTCCCTGGATGCGATCAGCGCCGCCGCGCACCTCTCCCGGTACCATTTCCTGCGCCTTTTCCGCCAGCACTACGGCATTACCCCGCACCAGTACGTGATCAACTGCCGCATCAACGCGGCGCGGGCCGCACTCGCCGAAGGCGCCTTCCCCAGCGACGTCGCGCTGCGCTACGGCTTCAGCGATTCGAGCCACTTCAATCGCCGCTTCAAGCGCATCTACGCCGTGACGCCAAGCCAGTACCGGCGCGACATCGCCCGCTGACTCCCTTGCGGCCAAAGCGCTAACCCATCAACGTTCGCGAGATTTCATCATGCTGGGAATCATCCTGTTTGGGGTGGGCATCATGTACACGCCCGGCCCCGTGAACCTGCTCGGCCTGAACGTGGGCATCAACGGCCAGGCCAGTCGCTCTATCGGCTTCTGCCTGGGTGTGGGCAGCGCCATGCTGCTCTATCTGCTGGTGCTGGGCTTCGCCGGGGCGGCGTGGATCGGCGGGCAAGCGCTGGTCATACTGAGCGCGGTGGGCTGCGGCTATATTCTCTATCTCGCCTGGAAGATCGCCCGCGCTAGCGCGCGGCTTAAAACCGCTGATGCGCCCATGCGCGTGTTCGGCTTCCGTGACGGGGTGGCGATGCAACTCTTGAACCCCAAGACACCGGTGGCGGTGTTGCCCATCGTCACGCTGCAGTTTCCGGCGGCGGGTATCGACGGCGTAAGCCTGGTCGTTTGGGCCGTGGGTCTCGCGCTGCTCGCCGCCGGCGCCCCCGGCAGCTACATGCTGTTGGGCCGCCTGGTCGGCCAGCGCATCCAGCAACCGCGCCTGGTGAAAGGCTTCAACCTTGCCATGGCCGCGCTGCTGGCGGCCGTGGCCGTGTCGATTGGCATTGAGCACGTGTGGGTGCCGCTTGCCTCTGCGGCAGGCTAGCGGTTTGCGCAGACAAGGTTAATGTCTATCGGCGCCTATCTTGTGACTTAAAAACAGCCTCGTCGAATGGTTCACATAGTGGTAAATGCCATTGCAATGGCTGGCGCTGGGCCCGGCGATGTTCAACACTCGGACATCGAACTCGCGCACGAAGTCGTCCAGCAGCGTGGCTGCCGTCTCATACGTTACCAGGTCGATATCGATCAGTTTGTAAGGTTTAGCCTGGCGAATACAGAAGAGCACCGTCGCCTCGGTGCCGCCGCGCGGGTAAGCGCTATAGAAAATGGCGGTGCCGTCGGCGTCCTGCACATTGCGTTTGGTGCGCTGACGATAGCCGCCGCCGATCTCGTCAAGCGTGTAAACAGGGTCAAGCGGCCCATCCTCGGCCATCCGCCCTACCGGGCAGGCGCCGCCAATGGGAAAGCCCGCGTCGAGCGCGGCATCGAGTGCCGCCCGGTCGGCGCCGGTCTGGCCGCCGCTGATGATCTTTTCCAGCATCTGTCGTTATCCGTCCTGGCCCATTCCGTCTTGCGAGGGCGACGGATTAACAGAACTCTCGCCCAGGGCTGGCAGCACCACCTGCTCAACCAGACGCTCCAGCAGATCACGATCGATCGCGACCCTCAGAATCAGGGCTCGATAGGCCGCCATGGAGGGGATGATCTGGGCAGCGAGGGCAATATCTGCCGTTGGCGGGATGTCACCTCGCGCTTGGGCGCGCTCCATCAGCACCGCATTCGCCGTGATCCATGGCTCGAAAATCGAGTAGTCGCCCGTGTCTGCCAATCCCGGCACCTGGCTGATCATCGACACCACACCCGCCATGGCGCGCAATATCCGGTCCACCTTCGCGCCGTCCTGTGGCCGAAACATCGTCAGAAGATCGCCCCGTAACGAGCCGGTATCCGGCAGCGCTTCCAGGTCGATCTGTTGCGCCTTCATGTGCGCGACCGCGTCCAGTACCAGATCGGTTTTCGTCGGCCAGCGGCGATACAGCGTGCCTTTCCCGGCCTGCGCGCGATCCGCCACCTTTGCCGTGCTCAGCCCGTCATAGCCGACCTCCGCCAGCAGGTCGATCGTCGCCTCCAGAATGGCGACGTCACGTTCGGGGTCGCGTTTGCGTCCTCGCGCGGCAACAGGAAGATCATTGTTAGTCATTGACATTTTTAATCCGATACTACATGGTTCCGATACTACTTAGTTCCGATACTTTTTGGTATCGAAATTATCGAGTGTCTTGATCATAACCGGAGCTTATCATGCGCTACAACCTTCTGGGCCGCACCGGCCTCTTCGTTTCCGACATGTGCCTGGGCACCATGACCTTTGGTCAGAGCGGCGGCCCTTATGCAGCCGCCAGCGGCGTCATGCAGGACGAGGCCGAAGCGATCCTGCGCCGTGCTTTTGATGCAGGCATCAACTTCATCGACACGGCCAACGTCTATGCGGGCGGGCAGTCGGAAGAGATCGTGGGTCGCGCCCTGTCCTCGCTCGGTATCGCGCGCAAGGACGTTGTGCTGTCGACCAAGTTCGAGCATGGCACCGGCAAAGGTCCGAACGATGGCGGCGCCTCGCGCCAGCACATCCTGCACGAGGTGCATGGCAGCCTGAAGCGTCTCGGCACCGACTATATCGACCTTTACCAGCTGCACGGCTTCGACCCCGCCACCCCGGTCGAGGAAACGCTGCGCACCCTGGATGATCTTGTGCGCCAAGGCCTCGTCCGTCATATCGGCGTGTCGAACTGGGCCGCGTGGCAGCTGGCCATGGCGCTTGGTGATGCCAAACGTCTAGGACTGGAGCGGTTCCAGAGCTATCAGGGCTACTATTCGCTGGCCGGGCGCGACGTGGAGCGTGAGATTACCCCGCTCTTGCAGGCCGAAGGCCTGGGCCTGATGGTCTTCAGTCCGCTCGCCGGGGGCTATCTGACAGGCAAGTATCGCAACAGTGATGAAGGCCGCCGCGCCACCGTTCCATTCCCCCCGGTGAACGAAGCGCGCGGCGCGCCGCTTCTGGACGTGATGGACGGCATCGCTGCACGGCATGACACCACCCTCGCGGCCA
Organism: Halomonas sp. PAMB 3264; assembly: GCF_031954245.1. Classification (NCBI taxonomy): domain Bacteria; kingdom Pseudomonadati; phylum Pseudomonadota; class Gammaproteobacteria; order Oceanospirillales; family Halomonadaceae; genus Halomonas; species Halomonas sp. PAMB 3264. The sequence continues at coordinate 1,156,371 of NZ_CP134866.1, read as the reverse complement.
TCTCGCTGGCGTGGCTCTTGCACCAGAAGGTCGTCACCAGCGTGATCCTCGGCCTGAAACGGCTCGATCAGTTGGAGGATAACCTGAAGGCCGCCGAGGTGGCGCTGTCCGAGGACGATCTGGTCGCCCTGAATGCGGCAAGCGCCCTGACACCGGAATACCCCAGCTGGATGATGGCCTCGGGTGAGGGGCCGCGCCGCAGCCTGATGGAGACCGGCAGGATGCCCGAGACTCAGTGGGGTGCCCAATGACGATCCTTGTCACCGGCGCGACCGGCCAGGTCGGTGCGGCGATTCTTGATCGTCTGTACGGGGCAGACATTCGTGCGCTGACCCGTGACCCCGCGCGCCTTAAGGAGCGCAACGGGGTCAAAGCGGTTCAGGGCGACCTGACCGACCCGGTATCAATCGAGGCAGCGCTACAAGGTGTCGATACACTATTTCTGCTGACGTCGGTCAGTCCGGATGAAGCGAACCAGGCGATGATGGCTGTGAACCTGGCGAAAGCGGCAGGCGTGCGCGGCATCGTCTACCTGTCCGTCAGCCACGCAGGCCGCTATGTCGACACGCCCCATTATGCCAGCAAGCATCTGGTCGAGCGGATGATCTGGACGGCGGGGCTGCCCGCTACCATTCTGCGCGCCAACTACTTCATGCAGAACGACCTGACGGCAAAGGACGCGCTGCTTGAGGGTGTCTTTCCCCAGCCGATCGGTGAGGTCGGCGTGGCCATGGTTGACGTTCGCGATATCGCGGATGCCGCGGTGGCCGAACTCCTGCGGCGTCATCAGGCCGATGCTTCGCTGCCTGCCACCCTGATCGAGGTGTGCGGCCCGGAGGTTCTGACCGCCGCCGACGTGGCGGCGATCTGGACCGACGCGCTTGGGCTTGAGGTTTCCCCCGGCTCGGCTGACCTCGGCGCCTTCGAGGCCGGTCTGCGCCACCGGATGCCCGCCTGGATGGCCCATGACCTTGCGCGCATGTTTAGTGGCTTCCAGCGGGAGGGGATGGTGCCAGCGCCGCAAGCGGCTGCCACGATGGAGCAACTGATCGGCCATCCGCTGCGGCGCTATCGCGACTTCGCGCAGGAGGCGGTGGCGTCGTGGAGAACCTGAGATCACCAAGCCGTCTTCGGCTGATAGTGGAAATGGGGACCGTCTTCGTGGCGGCTCCCGTCCTGATGGCCTTCATCGCAACGCCGGGGCAGCTGTTTCCCTCGATCCTGCCGCTTCTGGGGCTCGGGCTGGTGTTATTGCACATGACACCCGACTTCCGGTGGTCATCGATCCTGCACGGCTGGCGGGAAACGCGCATCCCGCTTATCGCGGCCGCAGGGCTGGCCACCTTCATCGCGGGCTGGGCCGCCATCCAGTGGCTACAGCCCTGGGCGACCTTCTGGCTATGGCGCGAGGAACGATCCGTGTTCTGGGGGTTACTGGTAGCTTATCCGCTGCTGTCCGCCCTGCCGCAGGAACTCATCTACCGGACGCTCTTTTTCCGACGCTACGCCGCGATCCTGCCGACGGGCCGCCGCTCCATCCTGCTCAATGCCACGCTGTTTGCCCTCGCGCACGTGATGTTCTGGAACTGGGTGGTGCTGCTTGTGACGTTCATGGGCGGGCTGTTGTTCGCCGTGTCCTACCGTCAGCGCGGCCTTGTCGAGGCCTGGGCCCTGCACGGCCTGACGGGGTTTTTGCTGTTTGTAACCGGCGTGGGCTGGTATTTCACGCCAGAGGCGTCGGCTCGGCCCTTCTGACCTTTCTCTTCCCGGCCTCTCTCCGGTCTCTCCCCGGCTTTCATGGCTTATTTTGAAAGTGACCGAAACGCGGCGGGTTATAAAGCGCGATATTTGCTCTAAGCTGTTGGTCGACATGCCCTATCAGGAGGAAAATCGCATGAATGTACAGAAAGTGGCGCTGGTCACCGGCGGCTCGCGCGGTATCGGCGCAAGCATTGCCCAAAAGCTCGCCAACGACAACGTCACGGTGATCGTCAATTACGTAAACAGCTTTGATGAAGCGGCGAAGGTGGTCGAGGAGATCGAGGGTCAAGGTGGCAGCGCCAAAGCGTTGCAGGCGGATGTGGCGAATGCGAGCGCGGTGCGCCAGCTCTTCGACGAGATCGAAGCGCAGTACGGCCGGCTCGACGTGCTGGTCAACAGTGCCGGGATTCTGAAGCTCGCGCCGCTCGTTGAGTGCGACGATGCGCTGATCGACGCCCACATCGATATCAATCTGAAAGGCTCTATCTACACCATGCGCGAGGCGGCCAAACGCCTGCATAACGGCGGGCGAATCATCAACCTGTCGACCAGCGTGGTGGGGCTCAAGCTCGAGAACTACAGCGTGTACGCGGCGACCAAGGCGGCGGTGGAAACCCTGGGGGCGATTCTATGCAAGGAGCTTCGCGGGCGCGAGATCACCGTCAACAGCGTCGCCCCCGGCCCCACCGCCACGAAGCTCTTTTTCGATGGCAAGTCCGACGAGTTGATCGATAAGCTCGCCAAAATGCCGCCGCTGGAACGTCTGGCCGAGCCCGAGGACATCGCAAGCGTGGTGGCGTTTCTCGCCTCGCCCGCCGGCGGCTGGATCAACGGGCAGACGCTGCGCGCCAACGGCGGCATCGTTTAACTCACGGTCTCTTCTTCGCGGCAGCGGCGAACGCTATCTGCCAGCTCGCGCGCCAGCCCATGTACGCCTTCGACGGCTTCGTCACCGGTCGTGGCGTGCTCGATGCGCTCGACCAGCGCCGAGCCGACCACTACCGCGTCGCTGAAGCGGCCGATAGACGCGGCTTGTGCCGGCGTGCGAATACCAAACCCTACGCCGATCGGGAGCTGCGTATGGCGTTTCAGGTCAACGACCGCGCGCTCGATACTTTCCGGCGTGGCCGCACCGACGCCGGTCACGCCGGCGACCGAGACGTAGTAGATGAACCCGGAGGCGCGCTCGAGCACCTGCGGCAGGCGCCTAGCATCGGTGGTGGGCGTGGCCAGGCGGATGAAGTCGATGCCGTGGCGAGCGGCGGGCGTGCAGAGCTCGTCGTCGTGCTCCGGCGGCAGGTCCACCACGATCAGCCCGTCCACGCCGGCCTCACGCGCGTCTTCCAGAAAGCGCTCGACGCCGTAGCAGTAGATGGGGTTGTAGTAGCCCATCAGCACGATCGGCGTGTGCTGATTCTTCTCGCGAAAGCGCTTCACCATCGCCAGCGTTTTGGCCTGGGTCTGGCCCGCGTCCAGAGCGCGCAGGGCCGCTTTCTGAATCGCCGGGCCGTCGGCCATCGGGTCGCTGAAGGGCATGCCCAGCTCGATGATGTCCACGCCCGCGTCGGGCAGCCCGTCGAGCAGGCGTTGCGAGGTCTCCGGGTTCGGGTCGCCGGCAGTCAGAAAGCTTACCAGCGCCGGGCGATTCTGCGCTTTCAGCGCGGCGAAGCAGCGCTCAATACGTTGGGTGCCGACGGTCGAGTTGGCCTGGCTCATTAGAACTTGTCTCCTAGCGTGTCTTTGAGATGGTGAGCGACGCTCATCATGTCCTTATCGCCACGGCCGCTTAAGTTGACGACCATCAGGTGCTCACGGGGTAGCGTGGGCGCGCGCTTGGCCACTTCGGCCAGGGCGTGGGCGGTTTCAAGCGCCGGAATGATGCCCTCTTCGCGACAGCAGATCTGAAACGCCTCGAGCGCCTCGTCGTCGGTGGCCGAGACGTACTCGACGCGGCCCTGCTCGTGAAGCCAAGCGTGCTCGGGGCCGATGCCCGGGTAGTCGAGCCCCGCCGAGATCGAATGAGCGTCGATGATCTGGCCATCCTCGCTTTGCAGCAAGAAAGTGCGGTTGCCATGGAGCACGCCGGGGGTGCCGCCGTTCAGGCTCGCCGCGTGCTGCCCCGTTGCCACGCCCTTGCCGCCGGCTTCGACGCCGATCATCTGCACGCTTTCATCGGCAAGGAACGGGTGGAAAAGCCCCATGGCGTTGGAACCGCCGCCGATGCAGGCGACGAGCGAATCCGGCAGGCGCCCCTCTTTCTCCTGCATCTGGCGGCGGGTTTCATGGCCAATCACCGCCTGGAAGTCGCGCACCATGGCGGGGTACGGGTGGGGGCCGGCCACGGTGCCGATGATGTAGAAGGTGTCGTCGACATTGGTCACCCAGTCGCGCAGCGCTTCGTTCATGGCGTCCTTGAGCGTGCCGGTGCCCGACGTCACGGGCACCACCTTGGCGCCTAAAAGCTTCATGCGGAACACGTTGGGCTGCTGGCGCTCGATGTCGGTGGTGCCCATGTAGATCACGCATTCGAGGCCGAAGCGCGCCGCCACCGTGGCCGTGGCCACGCCGTGCATGCCCGCGCCGGTTTCGGCAATGATGCGCTTCTTGCCCATTTGCCTGGCGAGCAGCACCTGCCCGATGCAGTTGTTGATCTTGTGTGCGCCGGTGTGATTGAGCTCTTCGCGCTTCAAGTAGATTTTCGCGCCGCCGAAGTGCTCGGTCAGCCGCTCGGCAAAATAGAGCGGGCTTGGCCGACCCACGTAGTCGGTTTGAAAGTAGGCGAGCTTGCGCTGAAACTCGGGGTCCGCCTTGGCCGCGGCGTATTCATCGCGCAGCTCGTTGATCAGCGGCATCAGCGTTTCCGCCACGAAGCGCCCGCCGAAGCGGCCGAACATACCGTTGCCATCGGGCAAGGCGGTCGAAGGAGTAAAAGGCTGGTTCATCGCGACCTCGAAGGGCTGAAAAGACGTTGCCGGCTAAGGCGTTCATTGATGTCTTTACGTTACCCGAGGCGCGAGGGTCAAAAAATCGATAAGATAGCGGCTATCTGTGAGTTTTAATCAACTATCGAGAAGCCATCTTCATGCAGAATAGCCTGCCCCCGCTGAGCGCGCTGCGTGCTTTTGAGGCCACCGCGCGGCTTGGCAGCGTAAGCGGCGCCGCCGGTGAGCTCAGCGTGACCCACGGTGCGGTCAGCCGCCAGCTCAAGACGCTGGACGAACATTTTGAGACGGCGCTGTTCGCCAAATCCGGCCGGCGCCTGGTGCTGACCCCGCACGGCGAAACGCTGCAGCGCGGCCTTGGCGAGGCCTTCGCACAGCTGCGCGATAGTTGCGCATCGCTCAAGCGTGAGGTAGAGGGCGCACCCTTTACCCTGGCCTGCCCCGGCAGCCTGTTGGCGCGCTGGTTGATTCCTCGGCTCGAACCGCTGCGCCGGGCGCTGCCCGAGCTCAACCTCCAGGTGGTGGTCAGCGACACCGAACAGCCCGGCGGCCAGCAGAGCGCCAGCGCCACCCTTGCGTTTCTGGAGCCGCCCTGGCCCGTTAGCGGCGAAGTAATCGAGCTGATGGCCGAGGAGATCTGCGCGGTGGCAAGCCCGGCACTTGCCGCGCGTCTTGACGCCAATGTACCGGCGTCGCTGTTCGAACAGACGCTTCTGACGACCGCCTCACGCCCCCAGGCGTGGCCGGCCTGGGCCCACGGCCAGGGGCTCGATGAAAGCGCTCTCGACAAGGCGCTGGAACAAAGCCTGGGGTTCGACCACCTCTACTACCTGATGGAGGCCGCTGTGGCGGGGCTCGGGGTCGCGATCGCGCCCCGGCTGCTGGTGAAGGATGATCTGAAAAGCGGGCGGCTGGTCGCGCCCTGGGGAAGTATCGCCACCCCCGCCCGCCTCTGCCTGTGGCTACCCGACGAGCGCCGCACCGGCGCGGGAGAAAAGCTGGCGGCGTGGCTCGAACGGTCGCTTAAAGCATCAAATTAGCGTTTGGCGGTACTCGGCCAGCGCGGCGATATCCGAAGGCGTGGTGCGACAGCACCCGCCGATACCCGCGGCCCCGGCGGCAAGCCAGGCGGCCGCGCCCTGAACGAGGTTGGGCGGCGCGCCGTTGTGGTCGCACGCCGCCGGGTGCCAGGTTTTGGTGGCGGGTTCGTACTGCTCGCCGGAGTTGGGGTAGACCAGCACCGGCAGATCGCACGACTGTCTGATGGCCTCGATCAGCGGCGCGATATGGGCGAGTGCTGTACAGTTCACGCCGATCGCCGCCACGCCCGGGCGCCCTGCCAGGGCCTTGGCGCATTCGGCAATCGGCGTGCCGTCGCTGATGTGCGCGTTATCCTTCGCCGAGAAGGTAATCCAGGCCTGCGCGCCGGGATGCTCGGCGAGTAAATCGGTAATGACCAGCGCCTCGTCAAGCGACGGCAGCGTTTCCGCCGCCAGCAGGTCCGCCCCGGCCTCCAGCAGCAGCGCAAAGCGCTCGCGGTGAAAATCGACGAGCCCGGCACGATCCAGGTCATAGCCGCCGCGGTACTCGCTGCCGTCGGCCAGGTACGCGCCATAGGGCCCCACAGAAGCTGCCACCAGCGGTTTCGGGCGCGCGCTGTCCGGCTGCCAGGCGGCGTCGCGGGCATCACACGCCAGCGTTACCGAGCGCGTAATCAGCGCGCGGGCCTTTGCCTCGGTAAGCCCTGCCTGCATGAAGCCGGGAATGGTCGCCTGGTAGCTTGCGGTGATCGCACAGTCGGCGCCGGCCTCGAAGTAAGCCTGGTGAACCTGGCGGATCTTCTCCGGCGCCTCGCTTAAGAGCCGCGCCGACCAGAGGCTATCGCCCAGATCACACCCCAACGCCTCGAGTTCGGTGGCCAGCGCCCCGTCGATCACCATGAAAGGAACGTCGCGCAGCAGGGTCTGGATGGGGTTGGCGTGCTGGCTCATGCGGGGGTCTCCTCGGCGGTGCGGGCGCGTTTGGCCGTCTGGCGGCGGTGCAGGTAGTGAATCAGATAGCAGAGTACGATGAACGGCACGCCGAAGTAGAGCGCGATGCGCTGCTGCGGATCGAAGGCAATGCCGATACAGGCGGCCAGGCAGGCGCCGAAGGCGATCAGCGGCACGAACGGGTAGCCCGGCGTGCGGTAAACCAGATCCTCAAGCTGGCCGCCTTCCCGCAGGTACTGGCGGCGAAAGTTGAACTGGCTCAGCGCGATCGCCATCCACACGATCACCACCGCAAGCCCCGAAATGGACACCAGCACCAGATACACCGACTCCGGCGCGTAAACGCTCGAGAACAGCGCCCCGAAGCCGCCGACCATGCTCAAGAGCAGCGCGTTCATGGGAATGCCGCGCTTGTTGAGCCGGCCAAGAGACTTGGGCAGCGTGCCCTGGTCCGAGAGCGTCCAGAGCATGCGCGCCGAGGCGTAGAGACCGGAGTTGGCCGCCGAGAGCAGCGCGGTGATGATCACGAAGTTCATGATGTCCGCCGCTCCCGGCACGCCGATGCGCTGGAAGACCGCGACGAACGGGCTCTGGCTGAGTCCGGCCTCGGTATGAGGCAGGAGCGCGGCGATCACCACCATGGTACCGACGAAGAACAGAATCAGCCGCCAGAGCGTGGCACGAATCGCTTTAGGGACGTTGCGCGCCGGATCCTCGGCTTCGCCGGCGGCGATGCCAATAAGCTCGGTACCGGAGAAGGCGAACATCACCGCCAGAAGCGTCATGCCGATGGTCAAAAGGCTCGGCGGCATCGCGCCCTCGCCCCACAGCGCCGAAAGCCCGGGGGAGGCCACGGTAGCGCCGGTTTCATCCTGCAGCGGCACGAAGCCGATGATCGCCGCCGCGCCGATCAACACGAAGGCGACCACCGCCAGCACCTTGATCAGCGAGAGCCAGAACTCGGATTCGGCGAAAAAACGCGAGGTGAAGGCGTTGACACCAAACACGATGACGGCGAACAGCCCGCTCCAGTACCAGCCGGGCACATCGGGAAACCAGCGGCCCATGAACACCGCCGCCGCGGTGAACTCCGAGCCCAGCGCCACCGTCCAGGTAAGCCAGTACATCCAGGCGACCATGTAGCCGGTGCCGGGGCCGATGTAGCGCGTGGCGTGGGCGCTGAATGCGCCGGAGTCCGGCATGTGCACGGCAAGCTCACCCAGGCACATCATCACAAGCCAGGCAACGATACCGCCCACCAGATACGCCAGCACCGCACCCAGCGGGCCCGCCTGCTGCACCGTGTAGCCCGAGCTCAGAAAGAGCCCCGTGCCGATCACGCCACCGAGCGACAGCATCACCAGATGCCGCGTCTGCATGCTGCGCTTGAAGTGCGCGCCCTCTTCTCGACGCCTGGAGGGATGACGTGCCTGATCACTCATATAACGACCTTCTCGTTGGCTTATCGCATCGTTGCCGGCCCGTAAGCCGGACCTGAAAAGGAGCGCTATTCTAATTTAGAAAAAAAGAATAAAAAAACTATTTTTTAGTATTTTTTTGAATAATAGCCAACGAAACGCTAGCGCCTTACTTATGTCTTCGACCAACAAAAAAGCGCCCCGGACGGGGCGCTCGAGAAACCTAGAATGAAGTCCATTGCTCGGTATCGTGCTGACTTCCCAGAACCTGGGTCGCCTTGGGCTTGGCGATTCGCGCCGGGCTTTGAAGCGGTCGTGACGGGGTGGGCAGCGCCGCCGTTTTCAGGCCGCTCGACGCGCCCCGGAAAAACGATACCTCTTTGAGCAGCGACGCCGCCTGACGTTGAAGCGAACGGCCCGCCGCGCTGGACTCATCCACCAGGCTGGCGTTCTGCTGAGTGGCGCTATCCATCTGCGAGATAGCCGTATTGACCTGTTCGATACCCTGAGACTGCTCTCGGCTGGCCGTGGCGATCTCGGCCATCAGGGCCGAAACGCGCTGCACGCCGCCCACGATATCCTCGAGCGAACGGCCCGCGCGGTTGACCAGTTCCGAGCCGGAATCCACCTGAACGATACTGTCTTCGACCAGCGTTTTGATATCCTTGGCGGCGTTGGCGCTGCGCCCGGCCAGATTACGCACCTCGCTGGCCACGACCGCGAACCCCCGCCCTTGCTCACCGGCACGGGCGGCTTCGACCGAGGCATTGAGCGCCAGCAAGTTGGTCTGAAAGGCAATTTCATCGATCAACCCGATAATACCGGCAATTCGGCGGCTCGAGCTGTTGATCATCTCCATCGCTTCGACCGCCTGACGAGCGATCTCGCCGCCGGCATTCGCCTGCCGGCTCACGTCGCTTACCAGCTTGTCGGCCTCGGAGGCGTTCTCGGCGTTCTGGCGAACGGTGGAAGTGATTTCATCCATCGAGGCCGCCGTCTCTTCGATGCTCGCCGCCTGCTGCTGGGTACGGCTGCTCAAGTCGTCGGTACCCGCCACTATCTCATCCGCAGCGCCATTGACTGACTCTGCATTGCTACGCACCGACATTACCACCTGCGAGAACTTTATCTCCATCGTCTTCAATGCGCTCAGCATGTCGCCAAATTCATCCTTACAAGTCACGTCGATGGCATTATTGAGATTACCTTTTGCCATGTCGTTGGCGAGCTTCTGGGCCTTGCCAAGCGGCGTCATGATCCCGCGGATCAGCCATATCGCCAGCAGGATACTGATGATGATGGCCACCGCCATCACGATAATGACGAAGTTGCGTGTCCAAACGTAGTCGCGCGAGGATTGCTGATTGGCAGCAGCGGCTTGCGCGCTGTTACCGTCGGTCAACTGCTTCAGGGCCGTCAGCGCCTTGGGATAGGCTTCACGCAGCGTCGTGGTGGCAATCTGACGCGCTTGATCGAACTCGTTATCGATCATCGCCGCCATGATCGTGTCGATACCGGCACGCAGCTCGGCAAGCGAGGTAACGAACGTATTCGCGATGGCGCGCTCAGCCTCTCCAGAGACACGGCTCGGGAAGTAATCCGCCCAGGCAGCATCGATGAGGGCATCGTTGTCGGCAAGCTCTTGCTGGACGGCCAGGGCGGAGACCGGGTCACGGTCGCGCTGTTCGGCAGTTATCTTCACCCGGTTGCTGAGCAGTGCCTGATTGACCTGGCTCAGGTCGGTGAGGGTGAGCACATTGCTTTCATAGATATCGGACATGGCATTGTTGGTCTTGTTGAGGCTATGAAGACTGATTGCCCCAACCACGATCAGAACCAGCGCACACGCCGCCAAACTCACGGCAAGCCGCAGCTTGACGCTTCGATTCAGAAAAAACATAGGAGTAAGAATCTCTTGGGGACCCGGGCCGCACTGCCCTGGGTGGAAGGAAGCCAACGCGTAAACACCAGCGCCCATGGTGAGTGCGCGTTGCTGTCCGCCGCTTCGTTCACCATCCGATGATCTATCGGCGTAGCCGGCAACTAATTAAATCTTTTTGACAAAAAAATAGCCGATCTCTTACAAGCGAATGAGCCAATACATTACTGACTATTGCCGCGCTACCTGAACACTCCTTCCTGCGACCTTTTTGCATGCGCCTTTTTGCATGAGCCTTTTTGCATGAGCTTTTTTACATCGATACGGCTTACTGGTTCGAGGCAATGAGCGTACCGCCGGCAGCCATGAACAGCCCCCCGGTCGCTCGGTTGAACCGCTGGTAGCGGCGCGGACTCTGGAACCAGCGGCTGATACTGGAGCCCAGCCCTGCGTAGGTCGACATCAGGGTGAAATCGATCACCAGCCAGGTCAACGCAAGGATGACGAACTGCTCGAGCTGCGGCTGGCTCACGTCGATGAAGTTGGGAAACAGCGCGGCGAAGAACAGCAGATCCTTGGGGTTGCTGATACCCACGGTAAAGCCGCGGCGAAAGCGCTTTTTCGCCGAGACTTTAGGCCCCGCGGCCGCTCCCGGGCTTGCCATCGGCGGGCTGGCCGTATCGCGCCAGGCCATGATGCCCAGGTAGACCAGATACGCCCCACCGACCATTTTCAGCGCGTAAAAGGCGGTTTCGGAGGTGGCCAGCACGGCGCCCAGCCCGAGCGATGAGATCGTCATCAGCACGAGCGAGGCTGCCACGCCGCCCAGCACCGTGGTGGTCGCCTGCTTGCGGCCGAACTTCAGCCCGTGGCTGGTGCATAAAAGCGCCACCGGTCCCGGGAAGATGATCAGGGCGAAAATGACGCCCATGTAGGTCAGCCACGTCAGCGTATCCACTCGATGCTCCTTTTTAATCGATGGGTCGGTCGGCAGCGATAACGGGCGCTTACGGTAACGCCCATATCGACAATACCTTATTCAAACACACTCGAATGCCCTTCGCTTGCCGGTTGCTTGAATGGATACGCCTGGCACCGCCCTTCAGGGTCGAAGTGATACGAAGTTGAGCCCGGTCGTCTTCGTGGCCGTCTCGATGGCGGCTTTCGGGTCGTCGATGCCGACCTCGACCATGCCCACCCGAGACAGATCGATCAGGCCGGCCTCGATCATGCGCCAGATCGATAGCACCGTTTCAGGCCGGTACATGCGCGAGCCGCGAATCGTCAACCGGCGGCGCAGAATCTCGCCGTAGGGCATCGGAATGTCCATGCGCACGCCGCCCATCATGACCAGGGTACCGCTGTCCCTAAGGGCGGCGAAACCGGCCAGCAGCGGGTTGGCGCTATCGGCGTCGCCCATGGTGTCGATCACGACGTGCGGGGCGCCCGCCACCGCCGTCATGGCCGAGGCGTCCTGATCGACATCGTTGGTCAAGCGAACGGGCACGACGCGCGGGTCGAGCGTGGCCAGCTTTTCGAGCGCGGCTTCGTTGCGGCCCAGCGCAATGACCCGTGAGGCGCCTTTGGCCAACGCGACCAGTACCGCCGCACCGCCCATCTGCCCGGTGGCGCCCAGAATCGCCACGATATCGCCAGGCGTCTGGCCGGACTGCTCCACGCCTTCCCCGGCAATGCCAAGCCAGGTCAGAAACGCGAGCCTCCCCGGGTCGTCGAAGTGCTCCGCTCCGGGTAGTCGTGTGACGGCTTCCTTCGGCAGCCGCGCCTTCTGCGCCATGGTGCCGTCTCGCCACTGCGTGCGCATGGCATCCACCACGTCCGATTCCAGGCCGCGCCCACCTATTTCGCCCAGCCCCATGAGGACGTCTTCCGGGTAGTCGGTATCGCCAGACTCGACCAGACAGTCGAGCGCCACGACATCGCCCACATGGACATTGAACACGTCATCCGCCTTTTCGCGCACCACGCCAACGCCGCCCGCCCCCAGCACCAACGGTACGGGCAGCGGGATGTCGGTGCTGTCGACCATGGCCATCAGGTAGGCAGGCACATGCACCGCTCGCACATCCACGATGACGGATCCGGGCAAACATATCGGGTCAGGGCGCTCGGCGCAGACGAGCGGAGCCTTCAGGGATTCCTTGTACCAGGCTTTCATCAGCCATTACTCCTCGAGGGTGAAAACATGAAATGGGGGTGGCGATGACAGCCACGGCACAAGGCTAATACCTCAACTAAAGATGAGGTCAACAGGTTTATTTTTCGCCTCGATCGCTGTATTAAAAAGAGATGCATTTTAAATGGATCAAGCAAACTCGAGGTTTGAACGTTCATGGCTACCGACCTTTCGGTGGGAGACGTCGCCAAGCGCAGCGGCGTGCGGGTATCGACGCTCCACTTCTACGAGTCCAAGGGGCTGATTCAGTCCTGGCGTACCGGCGGCAACCAGCGCCGCTATCCGCGCAGCGTGCTGCGCCGCATCGCAGTGATTCGCATCGCTCAGCGCGCCGGTATTCCGCTGGCGATGACCAAGGAGCATCTCGACTCGATTCCTTCCGATCGTCAGCTAAGCGCGGCGGACTGGCAGGCGATCACGGCGACCTGGCGCCAGGAGATCGACCGTCGCGTGGAGAGCCTGATGCAGCTTCGCAATCAGATGGATCGCTGCATCGGCTGCGGCTGCCTGTCGCTTGCCGACTGCCCGCTGCGCAACCCGGACGACCACCTGGCCGAGGAAGGCCCGGGGGCCCGGTTACTGGTTTCGTCGACTGACTAGCACGACGCTGAGCGCAGCAGGCTGTCGTTTGGAATGGCGTGAGAAACCGGGTAGGGTCATCGGTCACCCGTTCACGCTCTTCATGAAAAAAGGGAGTTGTCATGAAACGTCACGCAACGCTTGCCGTACGCTTAAGTCTTTTCACTGGTGCTCTGATCGTTACCCACACCGCCCAGGCCGATACCCCGGCACTTTCGCAGCAGCTTGAGGATCTTCAGTCGTTCCAGGTCATCGCCCATCGGGGCGCCAGCGGCCACGCGCCGGAAAGCAGCATGGCAGCACTGGAGCTCGCCCACGCCTGGGGAGCGGACTATCTGGAGCTGGACATTCAGATGACTAGCGATGGCGAGCTGGTCGCCTTTCACGACGACACGCTCGAGCGCACCAGCAACGGTGAGGGCCACATCAACGATCACACGCTGGCCGAGCTGAAGGCGCTGGATGCCGGTAGCTGGTTCAATGAGGCCCACCCGGCGCTGGCCAACCCCGCTTATGAGGGCGCCCATATCCTGACGCTGGAAGAGGTGCTCAATCGCTTCGACGAGGACGTCCGTTTTTATCTGGAAACCAAGTCCCCCGAGCTCAATCCGGGCGTGGAAGAGGGGCTGGTTCGCCGGCTGGAAGCCTATGACATGATCGAGACCGGCCGAGTACTGATCCAGTCCTTCGATCAGGCGAGTCTTTTGAAGATTCACGACCTGAACCCGGACATCCCGCTGATTCAGCTGGTGTGGTACTCCCCGGCCGAGGAGAACGAAGGCCGCTTGACGGAGTGGACCGGCGTGACCCCGGCCCCCGGCGAGGTCACCGATGAAGATTTCCAGCGCGTGGCGGATTACGCCGTGGGGCTCGGCACCAACTACCTGTATGACGGCGAGCCGGTCATTACCGAGGCGTTCGTTCAGCAGGCTCAGGAGAACGGCCTGGCGGTGCACGTCTACACGATCAACGAGGTCGATGAAATGCAGCGCCTGCTCGACTGGGGCGTGAACGGCCTGTTCACCGACTACCCGGATCGGCTGATCGAGCTGACTGAGTAACACGCCTTCTCGCCCGGCCGCGGCCCAAACGCTCAAGGGCGCATCCTTAGAGCCGCTCGATGACCTGCTCTACCTGCCGGCGCGCCTCCCCCTGCAGGGTTTTGAGCGGCATCGGAAGGCTCGGGCGGCTCACGACCCCCAATACTTCGGCAACGGTGGCGGTGGCGCGAAGACTTCCACCGTGCTCACGATAAAGCGCCCAAAACGGTTCGAGCTCGCTTGAAAGCGTGAGCGCCGTTTCACGATCGCCGGACTGAGCGGCGCGCGTGATCGCCATCGCCCGCTCTGGAAAGAGCCCGCCGAGTACGGAGTACCACGCCTGACACCCGGCGCATAGCCCGACCGCCGCGACCGGATCGCCACTGATGCCGAGCGTGACCTCTTTCGGAATCAGCGCGCGAAGCCGTTCAATGCGCGCCCGGGCCTCTGCGATATTCCCGGCCACCGGCGGTATCTTGATCGACGCCACTTGAGGCAGTTCGGCGATACGCCCATGCAGCTCATCGCTGAAGGAGAAATGCGTGGTGCCCGGGTTGTCGTAGACGCAAAGCGGTACGTCGATCGAGGCGCATACGGTCTGGTAGTGATCGAACACCTCGTCATCGGTAAGCTTCTGATAGGAGACTGGCGCCAGCAGCACACCGCTTGCGCCCGCTTTCTGAGCGTCCTCGGCCAACGCGATTACCTCGCGAGTGGCAAGCGCCCCGATACCGGCCACCACCGGCACGCCTTCGGCGTTTTCCACGGCCAGCTGAATCACGCGAGCGCGCTGCTCGCGGGTCAGATACATGTAGTTGCCGGTCGAGCCCAGCACGCCGATAGAATCCACCCGGGCGGCCGCCAGACGCTTTACCAGACCCACGAATTCGTCATCGCGAACGCCCTGCTCGCTCATGGGCGTCAAGGGGAAGGCGCTGAGGCCGGTGAACATGGGCAATATCCTCAATATGAAAAGTGGGCGCCGCGTATGTCGTCTTGAAACGCTAGCGGGGGACAGGTATCGGATACTCTATCGAACGGCAGCGCTCTACCCCTTTAGCCGCTCTTCGTGGGTTTTGACGTAATCGGGATCGATCCGTTTGCGCAGCTTCTGGCACAGGAAGTAGACCAGTGACCCGATGGCAAAGGCGATGGCAATGGGCACGAAGATGGCCAACAACCCGGTCAATAACCCGAGCCCGTAAGCATCGGCGAGCGGAACCGAGTAACGGATCATCAGCACCAGGCTCAATAGTATCGAAGGGCCAACGATCAACGCGTGGGCCAGAAAGTAGCGATAGAAATAGCTCCGGCCGTATCGTGTGTAGACGCCGTCGATATCGACCTTGATCTCATTTTCCTCGTCGCTTTCGAGCTTGAGCAGGATGGCCTCGCGCTTTTTCTTCAGCGCCAGCGGTGTCCCCTCAAACGTCTCAAAAGAGAGCTCAACTACGTGCGCCTCGAAGGGCTTGCCAACAAAGGGCATGAAGGTGTATTCCGTATCCAGTGGCCTGATGAATTCAAAGTCGCCAATGCTGTGGAAATACAGCGTGGTTCTGCCGTTATACGTGGCATAGGAGACTGCCTGCTGCTCCATGACGCCCTTGATCATCGTCACTCGATCCGCCGTCTTGAGCCTTCGCTTTGTCCCCTCCCGGATCATCCCCCGCGCGATATATCCCAGAAGCCCTGTCGTTGCCGCCGCGATTAAAACGCCCACGATTTGAAAGCGGATCAAAAGCCCCAGCGTGAGCACTAAAAGCGCAATGCCCATCAGCCCGAACACGGCGCCGACGATGGCCGTCACGTGAAGCCCCATACGCTTGTAAAGCGCCACCTGGCGAACGTGGAACCGCTCGTTGGGCGTCATGGCGCGCTCACCGACCACACTTTCCTTGCCCATCAACTGCTCCCTCGATAATGCGTTACCGCTGCTCGACATGCTTCGTTACCTAGAGCCGCGCTTGTCGATATCGACCTGCCCATCAATGTAGAGCGCGATGGCCTCGGGATCCTGGTACTTATCGATCCACTTGTGTTTCTTTGGGTAGGTATGAATAAAGACCACCTCGGCCTCCATCTCGCGATCTTCGTTTTTCGGAGGAACGAGGTCGACCATAAAGGGGGTTCTAAGCGATACATCGCCGACGAAGTACTCCCTCCAACCACTAGTCTGTGGGCCGCCTGTTCGGCTCACAGAGTGAAAATATCCCGTGATTCGGTGCACTTCCTCCCCCAGCACGACTTTTCGACCGATCTCTACCTTAATGATGTACCAGGCGACGATCACGCCGAACAGCGCGATGCCGAAGAACATCAGTGGTGCGCTAGAGCTCATTTTCATGACGTAGGCGTTTCCCAAAACGACCCACAGCACGCCGGCAACGGTCAGCAGCATTAGTAGGCCGATCAAAATATTCAGGCGCGCTCGCCAGCGTCGAAGCTCGATCACTTGTTCGGCGTAGGCGCGTTCACGGGGCGTCATGGCTCTTGTATCAGCGGTATCCACGTTGCGTGTCATGGCTCTCTCTTCGTATCGTTGAACGTTAGCCCTTCAATAGCTCTTCCGGCGTCAAACTCTGGTAATCAGGGTCCAGCCCCTTTCTCAGTTTCCTGTAGAGAACCTCAAGCAATTCGTACATCAAGCCGCCCGCAATAATGGAGAGCAGCATAATTCCCATGAGCGCCCAGAACGTGAAGAGCTCGAATTTCACGATGAAATAGAACGCGAGCCCAAGGCTCAGGAACATGGGCGGGAGGCTGAGAAGATTGAAGCGCCAAGCCTGACGTTTGAACACCTTTCGCCCGTACTTCTCGAAGGCGCCGTCGAGGTTGATCCGGTCGCTCGCGTTGTCGCGGTCTTTCAAATTAAAGAGCAGCGCCTCGTCGATCCCTTCATAGCGCTTGCTCAAATTCAGCGGCGGGTACATCCGTAGAAAGAGGGCGTGAACCTCGATGACATGGCCATTCAACTTCTCGAGGAGGTCATACGACCCTGGCGGACCGTGCAGCAGCGCGTTGCCGATGTAATATTCGTTGACGTAGTTAACCCCGCCGGCGTTGCTGGGCACACGCTTTTTGAGCACGGTCAAAACGCCGCGAATGATGGCGACGCGCGGGTCGATGCGCAGGCGACGTTTATAGCCCAGCCAGAAGATAAAGGCCCCGCCAAGCATCTGGCCCACCACTAAAAAGACGATCAGCAGCCACGCGACCGTCTCCATCCACGGGTCATCCAGATAAATGACGACGCCAAGCCCCACTCCCGAACACAAAAGCAGTACGCCCACGCCCATTAAAAACCAGAAGAGATAGCGGTGCGTGGCGACCACTTGTTTCGCGTAATGGTACTCGTGCCGGGTGATCAGCCGCTCACCGATGATCGCGCCATGAACGTTCATCCCGGTGCCCTCCTTCAACGCCATTGAGTAATATCGCCTATCAAAAGTACGGCTCGCTCAGCGCTTGAACGGCCGGTGTTTCTCATGGATGAACTCAACGGAGTGCTCAAAAAGCTCCCGAAGGTGCGCCTTGGCGGTGTCAGCGGTGACGATGTGAAAGTCGCGGCTCAAGGAGCGGCGGCCCAGCAGGTTGAACACGCCGGTTTTGGCCACGACGTCGAGATACAGAGAGCCCCGGCGCTCCGCCTCGATCGGGGTGAGCATAAAGATCGCATGGGGTCCCTTACGATCACCGAGCACGAATTCGAAACCGCCGCCCGCGCCCAGCTCTTCGAACAGCGCGACCTCGTGCGCCCAGGGGTACTGGTCGATGATCTCGCAGGCCTTGTCGTAGCTTTGGGTATTGAGTCGGCGATGGACGAACTCGCGGTTGTCGGTGTAGTGGGAATACGTGATTCGAACCATCGAGCGGCCTGCGGGTGGAAATAATTAAGCGCCTAATTATATACCATCAGCCCCCGCAGGCCGAACCGGATTCAGGGCTGGCCGCTGCCGCCGGCGGCGCCGTAGACGTGGCCGGTGGTGAAGCTGGATTCCTGAGAGGCGAGCAGCACGTAGACGCCGGCAAGCTCGACGGGCTGGCCGGGACGGCCGAAGGGCGTATCTTCACCGAAGGTTTCGACGGCGTCATCCGGCTGGCCGCCGCTCGGTTGAAGCGGTGTCCAGAACGGGCCCGGGGCGACGGCGTTCACGCGAATGCCCTTTTCGGCCACCTGTTTGGCCAAGCCCTTGGTGAAGGCGATGATCGCCGCCTTGGTCATCGCGTAATCGAGCAGGATCTTCGGCGGATCATAGGCGACCACCGAGGAGGTGTTGATGATCGCCGCCCCGGCGCCCAAATGCTCCATCGCCGCTTGGGTAATCCAGTACATGGCGTAGAGATTGGTTTTCATGGTGGCGTCGAAGTCCTCATTGGACATATCGGTGATCGACGCTTTCCACTGCTGACGCGCGGCGTTGTTGACCAGAATATCCAGCCCGCCCAAGCGTTCGACGGCAGTTTCGACCAGCTCGCGGCAGAACTGCTCGCTTTGAATGTCGCCGGGGATCGCCACCGCCGTGCGCCCTTCCGCCTCGATCAGTTCGATCACTTCGCGGGCGTCAGACTCTTCCGCGTCGAGGTAGTTGATCGCGACATCCGCCCCTTCACGGGCGTAGGCGATCGCCGCGGCGCGGCCGATGCCGGAGTCGCCGCCGGTGATCAGCGCACGACGGCCGGCCAGCCGGCCGCTGCCCTTATAGCTCTGCTCACCGTGGTCCGGGCGCGGCTCCATCTCGCCGGCCAGACCCGGCCACTGTTGTGGCTGATTGGTAAACGGCGGTGACGGGTACTGGCGGGTCGGGTCCTGCTTTTCAAGCAGCGAACCGTCGCCGCCTTCACCGCCCGCGCCGCTTGCGGCGGTGGACGAAGAGCCACTTGCCGAGGATGAGGACTGCGCAAACGCCGGTGTGGCCATGGCTGCCGCCACACCGGTTGCCAAGCCGCCCACGATCTTGCGCCTTGTCGGGTCGAACGAATTGATTGGCTTCATCTTGACCTCCCTGTCATGAGTCGATGCGAAACGTCGATGTAAAAAGTCGATGCTCTTTGACTTTAGTCGCGATCGAACAAATGACCAACCGGCAGACGCCGTGATTAACCGTTGCCGCGTACCACCCGAATGAGCCGCCCTTCCGGGCTGTCGGTGAGCAGATACAAAGCACCGTCGGGGCCGGTGCGCACGTCGCGAATGCGCTCCTCGAGTTCGCCGAAAAGCCCTTCCACGTCCTCGGCCTGAGTGAGGTCATCGTTTAGCGTAACGCGGCGCACTTCGCGATCGACCAGCGAGCCGATCAGCAGATCGCCCTGCCATTCGGGGAAGAGTTCGCCGTCGTAGCGCGTCATGCCCGACGGGGCGATCGACGGCGTCCAGTCCAGAAGCGGCGGCATGGTGCCGGGGTACTCGGTGAACGGCGTAACCCGGGCACCGGTGTAATCGAGGCCGTGAGTGGCGATCGGCCAGCCGTAGTTGGCGCCGGGTTCGATGATATTGATCTCGTCGCCACCGCGCGGGCCGTGTTCGTGAATGATGACGCGGCCCTCACCGTCGACCACCAGGCCCTGTACGTTGCGGTGGCCAAAACTGTAGATTTCCGGGCGGGCGGTGTCATCGCCCACGAACGGATTGTCCCGAGGGGCGCTGCCGTTGGGGTTCAGGCGCACGATCGTTCCGATGTGGTTATCGTTGTTTTGCGCCTGCTCGCGGTAATCGAACCCGTCGCCCAGGGTCAATATCAAAGTGTCATCGGGTAACCACGCCAGGCGTCCGCCAAAGTGGGCAGCGCCGCGCTTGGCGGGCGCGACGCGAAAGATCTCTTCCACATTCTGCAGGGCGTTATCGACCAGCCGCGCGCGGGCCAGGCACGTATGGTTGGCGGTCAGGTCGCCGCAGGCGTAGCTGAGATACAGCGTTTCATTTTGAGCGAAATCGTTTGAGAGCAGCACGTCGAACAGCCCGGACTGCTTTGAGGCGAACACCGCCGGAGCGTTGTCGATGGCCACGCTCTCCTCTCCCGGCGTTATCCGCCGAAGCCGTCCGGGCCGCTCGGTGACGAGCATGTCACCGCCGGGCAAAAAGGCGAGCGACCACGGGTGTTCGAGACCCTCGGCCACAATTTCCAGTCGGTAATCAACCGATGCCGGCTCTTCGGCCTGGTCCTGGGCATGGGCCTGAGGCGGAGCCGTTGACGCCATGCCTACCGCCATCAGCGCAACGGCGGCCGTAGTTGCTGACGCCCCGCGGTGCGCGTGGTGCCGGCCGCGGCCGCGCAGCAGCGCAAGCGTCAGACCAGCGGCGCCAGCGCTTGCGAGCATTGCCACGAACCCAAGCGAGGTGCGGGTAGCGGCCACGAGCGTGGGCATCGGGGCGAAGTGGTCGACCAGATGAAAGGTCAGAAACAGCGCGATGATGGCCAGCAGCGGACAGAGTAGCAGCCGGTAGCGCCCGGCCAGGGCCAGCTGCGATATTAAAAGCGCCGCGCCCTGAGAGACGATGAAGCCTATAGAAAAGAGCAGCGCGTAGATCGGTGAGAAGGTGACCAGATCCCAGAGCGTGGTCATCACGCGGCGAAACGCGGAGACCTCGACGCCCATGGTCGAAAGCGCCGCCAAATTGGCTTGGGTCTGGATGATGCTGCCAAGCACGATGCCGACCAATAGCGCGATCGCGACATGCAGGCTGACGGTAAATCCGGGGGATCTTTTTTGCATGAAAACGCTCTTTCCAACGTGAGGTGCCACACCGAGGGTGGCCGCGAAACGTACCATCGACCAGGGCGCCTAACGCAGCTGGCTATCCTTACTGCCGCGGCGGTTGTAGCCGCTGGCGCGGCTGGCGTGCTTGTCCTGCTCGGTCTGGCAGGCGATACAGAGCCTGACCCCGGGCAACGCCTTACGCCGCGGCTCGGGGATCACCGCCTCGCACTCTTCGCAGTGATGGCGGCTTTCACCGCGGGGTAGCTGGCTGCGCGCCCACTCTACACCCTCTTCGAGCGTGCTTTCGATCTGCTCCTGCTCGGCGCCATCCTTTGCCCATCCACCGGCCATATCGACTCTCCTTGACTGTGTACTGACAGCGCATCAATGCGCCGCGGTTTTCGTGATCCTCCCCATGAGTATAGTGCCGCAGGCGCCTGGCTGCCTTGAGCGAAATACCGCCGATGCGCTTTCTTGCGCCGTTTTTCGCCATGCACCGAGATAACGCGGTTTTATCCGCTATTGAAGGTTTTAGCCCCTTCCAAAAGCCGATAAGCTGGCCTTTTAAAGAGCATCTTTTTAACAAACGTGTTTCATTAAAAAGTGTGTGGCGTGCCTGCGCCTGGCCGACACGCGCTAGAGAAACAGGTTTTGACAGGCAAGCGAAAACGGGCACATGCGTTTGTCATCACCTTCACTACGCTTTTAAGCGTTGCTTATCGGGAAACGTCTATTCATGCAGCCTAAGGCACACCGTCAGGCGCCTCGCTGGCTGAGCCTGACCTGGCGGGTACTCGCGCTTAGCAGCCTTTTGCTTTTGGTGCTGGTGGTGCTTTTCGTTTGTCTGGGTCAGTACTATTTGACCCAGCAGCTGGAGTCGACCCGCTTCCAGCATCACGAGCGCCAGCAGCGCGAAATTCATTTGGCCATGCAGCGCTCCAGCGACAGTCTGCGCCAACTGGCCGGGCTTGCCACGACCACGCCGGAACTGGGCGCCGCACTTGAAAACGACGACGTGGCGACCCTTCGCGCACTGCTGGGCGCCCAGTGGCCGACGCTGCAGCTCGAAGGCGGGGTGGATAACCTCTTCGCGTTCAACCGCCGGGGCGAGCAGGTCGTGCAGCTGGGCCACGGCGATGAAACGCCGATTTTCCCGGCGCGGCGCTGGATCGACGACGTGCTTAAAACGCAAGCCTCGATGTCGCGGCTGCGCTGCGCGCTGACCTGCCACCAGTTCGTCGCGGTACCAGTGCTGAACGACGGCGTCAACCAGGGGGTGATGATCCTTTCGCGCAACCTCGCCGAGACGATGCGCGAGGTCAAGGCGGTCTCGGGAAGCGAAATCGCCTTGATGGTGACCGGCAGCGACGACCACGATAGCGCTCAACAGGTGAGCATTCCCGAGTGGGAGGGCTACGTCGTCGCGCTTACACGCCCGGAGCAGGTGATGCCGGTTCTGCGTACGACCGCAAAAGACGTTTCGATCCATCAACTGGTCAACGCCCCCTATCGCGTGTCGCGCGACAACCGCCAACTCGAGGTGAGCGCCGTCTACATGCAGGATGACGGCGACTGGCGAAGCGCGGGCTACTTTCTGCTGATGGCCGACACGTCGCTGCAGCTGATCGCCATTGAGTCGGCCACCCGTACGCTAATGCTGGTGGGGGTGACCGGCGGAATACTCGCTGAGCTGTTGCTGCTGCTCATTCTGTTTGGGCCGATGGCCCGGCTTCGCCACGTTTCCGAGCTGCTGCCCTCTTTGGCGCGGGGAGAGTTCGACAGCGTGCGGCGTCGGCTCTCTTTTACCCACTCGCCCTGGCGCAACGAAATCGACGTGCTCGAGGAAGCTACCCGCGCTCTGGCGCTGCAGCTCAACACGCTCGAGGACGATGCCAAAGAGCGCAACGCCGAGCTTTCAAGCCGCGTCGAGGAACTCGCCGGCGAGCGCGACTTCGTCAACAGCCTGCTCAATACCGCCCAGGTATTCATCATCGCTCAGGACGCGTTGGGCTACATTCGCCTGGTCAACGGCTACACCTGCAAGGCCCTGGGGCTCGAAAAAGCCGATCTGATCGGCCGTCGGTTCGGCGAGGTGTTCAATCACCCTTACCCGATGATCCTGCCGCTGGTGGAGCGCCTTCGCCCGCTTAGCGGTGAGCCGCTTAGCGTCGAACGGCCCGCCCCGGAGGAGAGCACGTTCGAGACGATCAACAAGCAGCGCTCGACCGTTGCCTGGTATCACGCGCCTCTGAACCAGGCCCACAACGGAGGACTTTCCCGTATTACCGTGGGGCTGGACATTACCGAGCGCAAGATTGCCGAGGCGCGCCTGACCTGGCTTGCCGAGCGCGACACCACCACCGAGCTCTATAACCGCCGCTACTTCCAGGATGCGCTGCAGCTCTCGCTTCAGGATCATGCCGAGGTCGCCGTTTTGCTGCTCGATCTCAACCAGTTCAAGGAGATCAACGAGCTCAGCGGCCATCACGTCGGCGACTCGCTGCTCAAGGAGGTCGCCTTCACGCTCAGCGCCAACCTGGGCCAGCGTAGCACCATCGCCCGCCTGGGCGGCGACGAGTTCGCGCTGCTGATGACCGATATCGGCGGCGACCAGGCCATTGGCGTTGCTCAGTATATCGTTCAGCTGATCAACGCCATCGACTTCAGTGCCGGGGGCCGCAAGCACCACATTGGCGCCAGCGTCGGCATCGCGCTCTACCCGCTGCATGGCAATACGCCGGAGGACTTGCTGGCCAGCGCCGATATCGCAATGTACAAGGCAAAAGAGAGCGGCAGCCCCTACTGGCACTTGCTGTCGATAGTAGACAATGCGAAAAGCGAGCTTCAGGAGCGGGTCTACTGGATCGAGCGGATACGCGCGGCGCTGGAAACCGACGAGTTCGAGATCTGGGTACAGCCTATCATGTGCCTCAAGGATCACTCCGTGAAGCACTACGAGGTGCTTTTACGCCTGAGAAACGCCGATCAGAGCCTGGTGCTTCCGGCGCACTTCATTCCCATCGCCGAGCAGAGCGGGCTGATCACCCAGGTGGATCGCTGGGTGATCCATCACAGCCTGCAGGCGTTGACCGTGCTTCAGGAGCGCGGCATTACGCTGGCGCTCAATCTGTCCGGGCAGTCACTGCACGACCACGGCCTGCGCCAGTATCTGACCCAGGCACTTCAAACCCACCGGGTCGACCCATGCCGTCTGATTCTCGAGGTGACCGAAACCGCCGCGATCACCGACTTTTCGATTGCCCACAACGTGCTGCAAAAACTGCGCGAGCTGGGTTGCCAAACGGCGCTGGACGACTTCGGCGTGGGCTTTAGCAGCTTCCACTACCTGGGCCAGCTACCGGTGGATTACATCAAGATCGACGGCTCGTTCATCCGCAACCTGCTGACCGACAGCGACAGTCAAACCATCGTCAAGGCGATCGCCGATATTGCTCGCGGGTTCGGCAAGCAGACCATCGCCGAGTTCGTCGACCAGCAGGCGCTGGTGCCGGTGCTACAGTCCCACGGTATTCATTACGCCCAGGGGTATCATTTGGGCAGACCCATGCCGCTGAGTGAGCTGCTCAACGACGTCACTCAGTGGTGATGGCCACCCCCTATTTCATTTCAAAGCCGCGCTCGATGAGAAACTCGCGCATGTGGGCGCGCAGCTTGGTTTCGAATAGCGGGGTCAAATTGTGCGACCAGTCGGTGTCCTTGTTGGCGCTGCTGCGTGCCTGGTAGTAGGCCCGCATGGTCTCATCGAAGGCGGCGACCTGCTCGCGGTCGTCCTGGTAGACGTCCTGCTTGAGAATCGCCTCTACCGGCAAACGCGGCTTCACTTCCGGCAGTTTGTCCGGCTCCGGATAGCCCAGGCAAAGCCCGAAAACCGGGTAGACCTGGTCGGGCAGCTCCAGCAGTTCGCTGACCGCTTGAGGGTTATTGCGAATACCCCCGATATAGCAGATCCCTAGGCCTTCGGACTCCGCGGCGACCACGACGTTCTGGGCGACCAGCGCTGCGTCGACGGTAGCGACGAGCAGTTGTTCGGTCATACCGGACACCACCTCGGCCCCGGCGCGCTCGGCCGCCTCGAGCGGGCGCTTCATGTCTGCGCAGAACACCAGAAAGTGGGAGGCGCTGGCGATATAGGGCTGCCCGCCGGCAAGCTCTGCGAGCTTTTCACGCTTTTCCGGTGCTTTCACGTCGATGATGCTGTAGGCCTGCACGTGGCTCGAGGTCGCCGCCGCCTGGCCGGCCTCGATCAGCTCGAGCAAAAGCCCCTGCGGGATGCTCTGATCACGAAACTTACGTACCGAGCGGTGGCTCATCATCTGCTTGATCGTGTCGTTCATGGTGCCTCGAGAAGTGGTCGATTGAGTAAAAACGTCGCGGCCCCTGCGCGCCGGCCGCGGTGGAAAACCCTCAGGATAGCGCTATTTGCCTGTTCATAAAGTCGCGCGTTGCGCACTATACTCATGAGAGTAGCGCGCCGTCTTTTTTCAGCCCCGGAAGCCCACCATGTCCGATACCTTTGAAGACCAGCCCCCGCAAGCCCCAGGACAGCGCTGGGATGCCCGCCAGTACGCCGACCACGCTGACTTCGTACCCAAACTGGGTGGCGACGTGTTCGACCTTCTGGCCGCGCAACCCGGCGAGCGCATTCTCGATCTGGGCTGCGGTGACGGCGCGCTGACCGAGCGCATCGGCAAGGCGGGCGCCGAGGTGGTCGGCGTCGACGCCTCCGAGGAGATGATCGAGGCGGCCCTGGCCCGCGGCGTGGACGCGCGACGCATCGATGCCTACCAACTGCCCTTCGACCAGGAGTTCGACGCGGTGTTCAGCAACGCCGCACTGCACTGGATGCTCGACCCGCAAACGGTGCTGGCCTGTATCAAGCGCGCCTTGAAACCTGGCGGGCGCTTCGTGGCGGAGTTTGGCGGGCACGGCAACGTTGCCGCCATCTGCACCGCGCTGATCGCTTCATTACAGTTTCGCGGCATCAGCGCCAAGCACCGCCATCCCTGGTACTTTCCCACCGTCGAGGAGTACGCCCACCTGCTCGAAACCGTTGGCTTCAAGGTCGATAGCATTGAGCTTATCGCTCGGCCGACGAAGCTTCCGACGGGCATGGCCAACTGGCTCGACACCTTCGCCAGCCCGTTTTTCCACGGCCTTGATGACGACATCAAGGAGACGGTGATGGACAACACGCTGAATTTGCTCTCCCACAGCCTGAGCGACGGTCAGGGTCACTGGAGCGCCGACTACGTGCGTCTGCGCGTGACGGCCCACCTGCCCACGGCGTAGCGCTAACGGCAAAAACGCCACCCGCGGAGCGGGCGGCGAATATCAAAGCACGATGTACAAACTCAGGTTTGGGCGTTTGTAAGCGTCGCCATGTCGATCACGAAGCGGTAGCGCACGTCGCCTTTCTCCATCCGCTCGAAGCCTTCGTTGATGTCGTTGATATCGAGCATCTCGATATCGCAGCTGATGCCCTGCTCAGCGCACAGCGTCAAAAGCTCTTCGGTTTCGGCGATACCACCGATCAGCGAGCCTGCGACCACGCGGCGCTTGAACACCAGATTGAAGGCTTCGATCGCGGGTTCGATCGGCTCCAGCAGACCCACCAGAATGTGCGTGCCGTCATACTTGAGCGAGGCGAGATACGGGTTCAGGTCGTGCTGGACCGGCACGGTGTCGAGCATGAAGTCGAACGTCTCTGCCACCGCGTCCATCTGCGCCTGGTCGCTCGAGACCACGACGTGGTCGGCGCCGTTGCGTTTGGCCTCCTCGACCTTGGCGCTGGAGCGCGTGAACACGGTGACTTCCGCGCCCAAGGCCTTGGCAAGCTTCACGCCCATGTGACCAAGCCCCCCCATGCCGATCACGCCGACCTTGTGGCCCTTACCCACGCCGTGATGCTTCAGCGGCGAGTAGGTCGTGATACCCGCGCACAGAATGGGCGCCGCCGAGGCCAGATCGATGCCGTCCGGCATTCTGAGCACGAAATGCTCGCTGACCACGATCGCATTGGAGTAGCCGCCCTGGGTGATCGTGCCGTCCTGGCGGTCGGGGCTGCCGTAAGTCATGGTGAAGCCTTCCAGGCAGTACTGCTCCACGCCATCCTTGCAGGCGCTACAGGTGCGACAGGAATCGACCATGCAGCCTACCCCGACCAGATCGCCCTGCTTGAAGCGGCTGACTTTCTCGCCCACCGCCGTCACGCGGCCGACGATCTCGTGACCCGGCACGACCGGATACTGGCTCATGCCCCAGTCGTTGCGGGCGAAGTGCAGATCGCTGTGGCAGACGCCACAGTAAAGAATCTCGATGGCGACGTCGTCGGCGCGCGGTGCACGGCGCTCGAAGCTGAAGGGAGCCAACGGTTTATCGGCGGCAAACGCGGCAAAGGATTGTGTCTGACTCATGAGCACTCCTGATAGGGTCAATCGTGAGTGCTGATTATCGACCCCTGGGCGGCGTTTTACGATGCAGGAAGCTACGTGGTTTTTGCTCGTTTCTCCATAACTGCGTGATCAAGTAACAATAAAGCGGCCAAAAATGGCACAATATTTTGAAATTTCCTGCCTGGAGACCTTTCATGGTCACCCCTTTCCATACCTCGACGCCGCTGTCGGCGCTCGTTGCCGCGCTGATTCGCCATGATGGCTTCAACGCCACGCCGCTGGAGCAGGTATCACTTTTATACCTGGGCCGTCATCAGCCGCGCACGCCGCTGATGTACGAGCCCAGCCTGATCGTGATCGCCCAGGGGCGAAAGACAGGCTATCTGGGTGACCGGGAAATCCATTACGACCCGGGCCAGTATCTGGTACAAACGCTGCCACTGCCCTTCGAGTGCGAAACCCACGCAAGCGTCGAAGCGCCACTGCTGGGCGTGTCGATCAAGCTCGACCCGGCGCTTTTGGGCGAACTGACCAACGCCATGGGCCAACCTCCGCCGGTCGAGGCGTCTCCCCAACCCATGGCATCGGTGGCGATGAGCGCTACCATGCAGGGCGCGATTATCAGGCTGGCCGAAACGCTGGGGGATACGGGAACGTGCCGAGCCATGGGCGCGGCGCGCATTCGCGAGGTGGTGTTCGAGGCGCTCAAAGGCGAGCAAGGCCCGGCGCTGCGCGCGCTGGTACAAGGCCACGGGCATTACGGGCGCATCGTGCAGGCACTGTCGACGCTGCACGATCATTTCGATCAGGAGATCAGTGTCGAGGCGCTAGCGCGACGGGTGAACATGTCCGGGTCGGCGTTTCATCAGCACTTCAAGCAGATCACCCATACGTCGCCCGGTCAGTACGTCAAACGCCTGCGCTTGCTGAAAGCGCAGGCGCTCTTGGCCGGACAAAGCCATAACGTCAACCAGGCGGCACTGGCGGTGGGCTATCGCAGCGCCGCTCAGTTCAGCCGTGACTACAAGCGCTACTTCGGCCACACGCCGCTGGCGCATCGCCAGCGCGAGCGCCAGGTCTGAACGCGGCTCTATTTGGCGAAAATCTGGCTCTTGTCCTTGAACGCCTTGAACTCGAGGGCATTGCCGCAGGGGTCGAGCAAAAACATGGTGGCCTGCTCGCCGACCTGGCCCTTGAAGCGCACGTAGGGCTCAATGACGAACTCGATACCCTGGCTTTTCAGCCGCTCGGCAAGCGCTTCCCACTCGCTCCACTCCAACAGCACGCCGAAGTGCGGCACCGGCACATCGTGACCGTCTACCGGGTTGGTGTGGGCACTCTCCTGGCCCGGGGTTTTCGGATGGCCGTGAATGACCAGCTGGTGACCGAAAAAGTTGAAGTCTACCCAGTTGTCGCTGGAGCGGCCCTCTTCGAGACCGAACACGTCGTTGTAGAACGCTCGCGCCAGCGGCACGTCATAAACGGGGATGGCGAGATGAAAGGGAGATAGGCTCATGGCAGGCTCCTCTAAAGGGTAATCAGTGCGTCGGTTGCGCAAAAAATCCATGCTAGGCCGCTTTATGCCAAAATAAAATCAATATTTTTTTGGCAGATTTACAAAAAGGATTGATCAATGATCCGCGAACTCAGAACGCTTTTGGCCGTGGCTCAGGCGGGTACGTTCGCCGGCGCCGCACAAAGGATCGGCCTGACCCAGGCCGGCGTAAGCGCCCAGATCAAGCGGCTCGAGGAGCATTTGGGGGTGGCGCTGTTCGAGCGCCAAGGGCGCAACTCGCAGTTGACCCACCAGGGCCAGGAAGTGCTGAGCCAGGCGCAGGAGCTTATCGCCCTTTACGGCCAGCTTGGCCTTGCCGGCGAGCGGGCCGAGACGCAAACCGTGACCATCGGGGCGATCGCTTCGATGCAGCGGCTGATACTGCCCCAAACGCTCGCCCACTTTCACCAGACCCACCCGGCGTGCAAAACCCGCGTGCTACCCGGGCTTTCCATGGCGCTGCTGGATCAGGTAGATATTGGGGAGCTCGACATGGCGATCATCATTCGCCCGCCTTTCGCACTGCACCGCGGCCTTTGCTGGCACACCCTGGCGCGGGAGCCGTTTCAGCTGCTGGTGCCCGCCGGGATCGAAGGCGATGATTGGCGCGCCCTGCTTACCCGCCACCCGTTCATCCGCTACGAGCGCACGTCGTTTGGCGGGCGCCAGGTGGAGCGCTTTTTGCGCGAGCAGCACTGCCAGGTGGAGGACGTGTGCGAAGTGGACGAGCTCGATGCCATCGTCGCGCTGGTGGCAAGCGGGGTCGGCGTGGCGCTACTGCCCGCCTCGAAAGCGCTAACGCACTGGCCTGATCAGGTGCGCGCGATCGAATTGCCTACGCCGGATTTCTACCGCGAGATTGGCCTGGTGCACCGCGGCGCCGGGCTCTCCACGCCCAGCGCCCGTGCGCTTGCCGAGATGCTGGCCGCCGGCGCCGACACCCAGTAAGCTTTTGCCCATCGATGGCCCTCTCGGCCAACCACGACCCCTTCGGAGCGCACTGTGAACCCGGAACATCTGGAAAAACTCGTTACTCACACCATGCCCTACGGCAAATACCAGGGTTGGCTCATCGCCGACCTGCCGGGGCCTTATTTGAACTGGTTCGCGCGGGAAGGCTTTCCCAGCGGTGAGATCGGCACACTTCTGGCGCTGATGCACGAGATCGACCACAACGGCCTTGGCGAGCTTTTGACACCCCTTCGAAAGCGACCCGCCACGGCGCAGCGCCGCTAGCGGTTAGCCAATGCCTGAGCGAACTCGTTGCGGTACGCGTCTTGCTGTAAAGAAGGATCCAAAGGAAAGCGCTCGAGGGTGCGCGCCAGCTCGAAAAAGCCCTGGCCGGGTACGGCGTCGCGCCGGCTGACCACCAGGGCGGCAATGAACGGCCGGCCGCTGGCCGCGTCTTCATGCATGAGCGCTTCCAGCGCTTGGGTGACCCGGGCAATGGTGCGCGGCGGCTTTAATTCCAGGGCAGTGGCCACCTGTTGATAGGTCAGCGGCAGCGCACTGGCCGGGGTATCTGTCAGCAGGGTTCGCACCGCATCGGTGAGTGAGGCGGATGATGCCATCGGTCTACTCCAGGCGCTAAACGGGCAGATGAAGAATGGCGTGGCGCAAATGATGCTCACCACACCAGAGCTTCCCAAGCGTGAGCGGAAGCTTGAAGCGGCGCTTGCCCGCCGCGCCCGGGTTGAACAGTAAACGCCCATGGCGCCATGCGTGAAAGGGCTTGTGCGAGTGGCCGTGCAGCACCGCGTCGCAGTCGGTGGCCTCGTCGAAATCCTCGAGCCGGTGCACCAGATGCAGGCGCCAGCCATTGACCTCGATATGTTCCGTCAGCGGCAGTCGCTTGGACCACTGGGCGGTATCGATGTTGCCACGAACCGTGTAGACCGGCGCAAGCGCTTCCAGGCGTTCGAGGATCATGGCGTCCTCGGGTTTATGGCCCACGTCGCCCAGGTGCAGGATCAGCCCACAGCCGTCGAGAAGCGTCATCGCCTCATCGCGCAAGAGCCCGTGGGTATCGCTGATCACCCCGACCGGGGCGTCGAGTTTCATCCACGCCTACCCGAGAAGCTCGTCAATGGAGCGCTCACCGTTCAAGAGCGTCACCGAGCGATTCTCGAACGCCGGGTGCTGGCTAACGTGAACGAGGGCGTAGGCGACATCCGCCCGGGTAATCGAACCGCTCGGGGAGTCCTCTTTCGAGTCGGTAAACCCGTGGGTCGGGGCCTCATCGGTGAGCGGGCCGGGCTTCAGGATCACGTAGGACAGCCCGGAATTTTCCAGGTAGCGGTCGGCGGCGAGCTTGGCGACCATGTAGGGGCGCATTTTTTCCGAGGCTTCCAGCGGCTTCTCGGCGCGAATGGCGCTGACCATCAAAAAGCGCTTCAGGCCCTTCTCCCTGGCGATGTCTATGGTGCGCATCGCGCCGTGAAGATCGATCAACAGCGTCTTGTCCGGGCCGGTGTGGGGCCCGGAGCCGGCGGCAAATACCACTTCGCTACAGCCATCGAAGGCGTGGGCCATCTCGCCTTCGAGATCGCCGATGACCACGTCGATGCCGCGCTCGGTAAACCATGTTGCCTGGTCTTCGCGGCGCACCATGGCTCTCACGGCGATGCCGTTACTGTGCGCCTGCTGGCAGTACTGCTTGCCGATCTGGCCGTTCGCGCCGACTACGAGTGTCGTCATGGTGCCTCCCTGGGGGTTGCCTGAAGATGTTGAGTCAAGCTGGTGCTTGGCTATGAATGAGTAAATGCCGACGCCGAACGCTGAATTCAACCCGGCCGCTCGATCACGAAGCGGTCGGTAATACGCACGTAGTCGTTGCCCGCCAGCCGCCCGGTGGGCTTGAGCGTTTCCATATCGACGTGGCGGCCGTCCCAAATGTGCTCGTCCACGTAAATACTCTCGATGCGCGCCAGCACCAGCGACCCGGCCAGGGGGCTATCGCCAAAGCGTACGATATCGAAAAGTGTGCAGCCAAACGCCACGGGCGCGGCCTTGATGCGCGGCACGCTAAGCCCCGGCATGTCGGCCTTTTCGAGCCCGGCGTGTTCGAACTCGTCCTCACCGGCCTCGAGGGTGGCGCTGGTGGCGTTGAGCGCCTCGATCAGGTCTTCGCTGCCGACGTGCACCACGCACTCGCCCACCGCGTCGAGATTGTTCACTGTGTCCTTGGCCTTGCCCTCGCCGTCCAGAAGCGGGGAAAACGCCAGCACCGGCGGGTCGATGCTGGCGACGTTGAAAAACGAAAACGGTGCAAGATTGGCCCGGCCCTCGGCGTCGCGGGTGGCGACCCAGGCGATCGGCCGCGGGCAAACGGTGCCGGATAGCAGCCGGTAGATCTTGCCCGCGCTCAGCTCGTTGTCATCGATCGCGTAGTGTGGCATTGCATGCTCCTCGGTAAGACTCCCTGGATGACGCCCGCGCCCCGGCGGCGCAAATCGCATCGCGTGAAACGTTTCAAGATAGCAGGTGATCGCAAGCCGCGAATAATCCGACCCAGCGACTGTGTTTTAATGGACCTGTATCCATGGACCTGTATCAATGGACCCATATCAATGAACGATTCAGGGAGCCTTCATGCTGACGCTTTCCAACAACGTGACGCTTGCGGACTGGGAGATCACCCTTACCCAGATTCGCGCTCAGGGCGCCGGCGGGCAGAACGTCAACAAGGTCGCCTCTGCGGTGCATCTACGCTTCGATATCCAAAGCTCGACCTTGCCGGCGATCTACAAGGAGCGGCTGATGGCGTACTCGGATCAGCGCATCAGCAAGGAGGGCGTGATCATCATCAAGGCCCAAAGCCACCGCACGCTGGAGCTCAACAAGGAAGATGCGCTACACCGGCTCAAGGCATTGATTCTCGAGGCGGTCACGCCGCGCAAGGCGCGCCGCCCCACCAAACCGAGTAAGGGCGCCAAACGCCGCCGGGTGGACAACAAGACGCGCAAGGGCGCAATCAAATCGCTGCGGGGAAAGGTGTCGCACTAACGCGCTTTGGATCTCGAAGGATAGTGGCGCGCCACGACACCGGCGCTGGCAAGTGACCCGGGGCGGGGGGGCTTTCGCCAGGGAAGGCGAACGTAGCGTACAGGGAGGTATTTACAGCGCCCCCGCCCCGGGTGGCTTGCGAGCCCACCCAGGGCGATCACCGCAAAAGGCGATGTGGCCGATTCACTGGCCGCAATGCCGGTCGCTCAGGATGTGATGCAGCTCGCCACAGGCCACCATGGGGTCGTCGCAGTTGATCACGATGCGCGACTCGGCCAGCACGTAGCTGCGCCCGGTGATGGTGTTCTCGACCACCTGATACGCCCCCTCCTGATGCGTGCCGGTAAAGGTGCCGATGAAGCCGGTTTCGCGCAGCGACACCGTCTCGAGCCTGTCGCCCACGTTGAGCCGCCCCTCGTAGTTCATCAGCGCAAGCCTGGCCGACGTGCCGGTGCCGGTGGTGCTTCGGCAAATCACGCCGGGGTGCACGTAGGTCGTCGAGCGCGAGCGGATGTAGTCGTCGGCGACCGGCTCTTCGGGCCCCATGAAGTGCAGAAAGGGTAGCGGCCCCACGTCGCCCAATGTGTAGTGGGAGAAGCCGCGCTTGGCCTTGATCGCCTCGACGATCTTGTAGGCGCAGGCAGCCAGTGCGGCCTCCTCGTCGCGCACCAGTCGAAAGCCGAGCGCCTCGGCGTCGACCAGCGCGTAGAAGCCGCCGCTGTAAGCGATCGAAAACGTCACCTCGCCGATGCCCGGCACGGCAATGGTCTCGCGGTAGGTATCGATATAGCTTGGCAGCCCCTCACAGGTGACCCACTCCACCACACCGTCCCGAACCAGCGCCTCGATCTGAACGAGCCCCGCCGGGGCCTCGAGCTTGAAGCGCTGGATGCCTTCGCGTTTGGGCACCAAACCGCTTTCGAGCACCGCCGTGGCAGTACACAGCGTGTTCGAGCCGGAATAGATGGGGTAGCCCATCACCTCCATGATGATGTAGCCCGCCGCCGCCTCCGGGTGCGTGGCGGGCACGATCAGATCCACCGACATCTCGGGAATGCCGTAGGGTTCACCCAAAAGTAGCCGGCGCAGCCCGTCGGCGTCGTCGCGCAGGTACTCCATCTGCGCGCGTACGGTGTCGCCGGGCAGCGCATCGATGCCGCCGGTAACGATCCGGCTAACGTCGCCGCCGGCGTGGGTGTCCATCAGCTCCAGGGTGTGGCGATTGTTCACGGGCGGCTCCGGTCAGTGAGTAAAGACATGAGAGAGGTGATCGAACGTCGTTGCTTTCGACGTCGTTACCTTCGACGTCGTTACTTTCAAAATCAAAACTCTCGATCGAGCGCGTAGGCCGCCCCGTGGGCGTCCCACTGGGCGTCGGGCACGATCACGACCTTGCCGAGGTAGTCGCTGCCGCGGCTGACGAAGTAGCGCTCGGCGTCGTGAAGCTTCGAGAGTTTGAACGCGGCGTGCAGCACCGGCTTGAGCGCGCCGCTGTCGATCCAGGCCATGAGCTTCGCCGCCTCCTCCCGGGTGCCGTGGGAGACGCCGAAGATCTGCACCTGATAGAGATAGATACGCGTCCACATGATCTCGCTCACGTTACCGCCGCTGGCGCCGGCGATCGAGAGCCTGGGGTAGGTGGTGCGCGTGCTCATGTCCGCGATCATGGTGTCGATGAACCGGTCGGTCATCTCGCCACCGACCAGATCCATCACCGCATCGATCGGCGCACCGCCGGTGGCCTCGAGCACGCGCTCGACGAAAGCGTCGAGACCGCTTCGGTCGATCACCGCCTCGGCGCCGAGCGCCAAAAGCGCCTGCGCCTTGTCCGGCTGGCTAACGGCGAAGGGCACCGCGCCGATGACCCGGCAGAGCTGAATCAGCGCAGTGCCCACGCCGCCGCTGGCGCCGCTGACCAGCACGCGCTCACCCGCGCGCACGCCGGCGGCGGTCATCATGTGATAGGCGGTCTGATACGAGCACATGCCCATGGCGGCAAGCTCGGCGTCGGCAAGCGCCGGGTTCGAAATGGGATAGAACTGATCGGAAGGGGCGGCAACGTACTCGGCAAAGCCGCCGTCGGCGCCGTGGCCGTAGTAGTCCGGCGCCAGGTTGATGTCGGCGCGGGCGTCCGGGTAGAGGTTGAAATCCAAAAGCCCGCGCTCGCCAAGGCGCGCCTCGCTGACACCGTCGCCCACGGCCACCACCCGGCCGACAACGTCCGCGCCCTGAATACGCGGAAAGGTCAGCGTCGGCGTCCCGCCCATGGCAAAGGAGGTCACTTCCTCCTTGCCCCTGGTCGGGTAGAGGCCTTCACGCGCCTTGCGGTCGGTGTTGTTCTTGGCCGTGGCGGTAACCTGCACCAGCACCTGGCCGGGGCCCGGGCGCGGGGTCGTGACGTCCTCGCGGTACACGAGCTTTTCGACATCGCCGTGGCCGGTCAAGAGCATCGCGGCCATGGTGTCGGGAACGGTTGCGCGCGCGTTGACCATAAAAGGTCTCCTGTCTCGGTACGTGAGGTGGGTTTGAATGACCATATCAAACTTTCCACCCCGCTCAATCCCCCGGCCGGGCCATTATTTAACGCAGGTCAAAACCACTTCTTGCGTTGGAAATACCACACCAGCATGCCGGCGATGAAGAGCATCAGCGCCCAGACGAAGAAGTAGCCGTAGCGCCAGCCAAGCTCCGGCATGTTCTCGAAGTTCATGCCGTAGATGCCGGCGATAAAGGTCAGCGGCACGAAAATCGCGGTGATCACCGTCAGTATGCGCATGGTGATGTTCAGCTGGTGCGAGGAGATCGAGATATAGCCGTCGACCAGGTCGCCGCAAATGTCGTAGTACATCTGCGTCAGGGTGTAGAGGCGCTCGAAGCGCTCGGCCACGTCGTTGATCGCGTGCAGGGTTTCGCTTTGATCCCGCGGCAGGTGCTCGTAGTCGTAGGCGGTCAGCTCCTGAGTGATGCCCTTGTGGTAGCTGAAGATGCGCCGCATTTTGACCAGTTTTGAGCGGTAGCTGATGATCTTGCGCATCAGCACATCGTTGCCGTCTTCCAAAAGCGCGTCTTCCAGGTCGCTCAGCGCAGTCTCGAACTCCAGCAGGCTGTCGCTGTAATACCCGGCCGAGGTGTACATGACTCTGAGCGCCGCGCGCTCCGGCGACTGCGCCAAAAGCGCATGGCCCTGAGCGTTGAAAAGCCGCTCGATACTCATCGCCTCGCCCGGATGCAGTGTGATCAAGAACCGCTCGCCGATGAAAAACGCGATCTGCTGAGGCACGAAGTTGAGCTCGGCATCGAAGGATGAAATGCCGCGGTAGATGATCAGCGTATGGTGCTCGAACTCCTCGATCTTCGGCGGATGGCGATCCTTGTGGGCGTCCTGAATGGCCAGCGGGTGGCACTCGAAGCGCTCCAGCAGTTCGCGCTCGACCTCCTGGGGTTCGCCCTGAAGATCGATCCAGATATGGCTGTCCGGGGTGCTGCGCCACTGCTCGATGAGCTCTTCGCCGCCGACCAAAAGCGCGCTGCCCGGCGTGGTTAACATGGTGCGAATCATCGCCTGGTCTTCCTTAAAACGTTTAAAACCGTGCCGCTGCGGGCGCTAAAGGCTGAATACTTTAGTCTACGTTGAATTGAAGGGTTAACGCGACCGGCAATAATTAATGCCAATCCGGTCAAAAAGCCATACTTTTAGACCAAACGCTCACCGCGAGGAAACGCCATGAATCAGACCGAGGCCAAGGAACATGTACACGGCCGGCTGCACGCCCTGTTTGCCGACCCCTACCGTGCCTTCGACAACGATACGCCCGAACGCGAGCTGCATATCAAGGTCGCGCTCTACGTGCTGCTCGCCAGGCCCATCGCCCGCGGGTTGGTAACGCTTCGAATCGTCCACGGCTGGGAAAACGGCAACGACGACCCGGCAGCGCTCGCCCATATCGACTATCCCCTGGCCTCGCTCGACGATTTTCGCGCGGCGGCGAGCGGCTTTCAGGGAGACCAACCTCCCGCGGCCTCGAACGCCGGCGCCCTGCTGGCCGAGCCGCTGGCCGAGGCGCTGACCCGTGCCCGGCAGCAGGGCGTCACTCTGGAGCCTCACATCGAGCGGGCGCCGGCGCGCTGGACGGCGTTCGAAGGCGGGCTGGCGCTTTATACGCAGTTCAAGATGTACCACCGCCTGGTCTACGGCGAAGACGACAGCTACCGCTGCTCGCTGTGCCAAACGGCGCAGGGCGCGCGTGAGATTCACGAATTTCATCTCGAGGAGGGAGAGTTCGCGCTGCTCGTCCCACCAAAGGATGGGGCGCAGAGCGCTAAAACGCTGCTGGTTCTGCACGAAAGCCAACTCGATCAGATCGAGCGGCTTTTCGAGCTGTGTCTGCCGCTGGCAGACGATTGAGCGTGTCTTGTCCGGTAGACGTCAGCCAAGCGCAATGGTGCTGTTGATACCGCCGGAGACATTTTCCGGCTCGAACCAGCGGGCGGTGACGGTCTTGGTCTGCGTCCAGAACGCGATCGCCTGTTTACCGTTGGGGCCCAGATCGCCGAGTTTCGAGCCCCTGGAGCCGGTGAAGCTAAAGTACGCCACCGGCACCGGAATCGGCACGTTGATGCCGATCTGACCGACGTCGATATCGGTTTCAAAGCGCCGGGCCACCCAGCCGGAGCTGGTGAAGATCGAGGTGCCGTTGCCATTGGGGTTGGCGTTGATGAACGCAATCGCCTCCTCCAGTGTGGCCACGTTGACCACGCACAGCACCGGCCCAAAAATCTCTTCCTGATAGATACGCATCGCTGCGGTCACGTCCGAAAAGAGTGTCGGCCCGACGAAATTGCCTTCCGGGTAACCTTCCACCGCGTAACCGCGCCCGTCGAGTTTGAGCGCGGCGCCTTCTCGCTCGCCCTGCTCGATCAGCCCTTCGACCCGCGCTTTTGCCTGCGGCGATACCAGTGGGCCAAGATCCGCGTCGCGCTGGGTACCGGGGCCGACGCGCATGTTGCGCGCACCCTCGACGAGCTCGTCGAGCCAGGCCTGGGCCTCGCCTACCAGCACCACCACCGAGTTGGCCATGCAGCGCTGGCCCGCCGCGCCGAAGGCAGAGCCCAATAAGCTATTGATCGCCTGACTCTTGTTGGCGTCGGGCATCACCACGCAGTGATTTTTCGCCCCCATCATCGCTTGCATACGCTTGCCCGCCTTCGCCGCGCGCTCGTACAAAAGCCCGCCCACGTGAGACGAGCCGATGAACGACAGCGCCTTGATACCCGGATGATCGGCGATCAAATTGGCCACCTCCGGCCCGCCGTGCACCACGTTGAGTACGCCCGGCGGCACGCCGGCCTCATGGGCGAGCTCGACCAGGCGCATGGTAGAGCTCGGGTCCTGTTCGGACGGCTTCAAAACGAAGGTATTGCCGGTGGCGATCGCCAGCGGAAACATGAAGCACGGCAGCATGATCGGAAAGTTGAACGCGGTAATGCCCGCGCCGACCCCGAGCGGCTGGTGCATGGTGTAGACATCCACGTCATTGGCCGCGTTCTCGGCAAGCTCGCCCAGCTGAAGCGAGGTGATCGAACAGGCGTGCTCGACCACCTCGAGCCCGCGACCAACCTCACCTTCGGCGTCCGGCAGGGTCTTGCCGTGCTCCTCGGTGATCAGCGCGGCAAGCTCACCGGTGTGCTCGCGGATCAGCGCGGCGAGCTTCATCATGATGCGCATGCGCTTGTTCAGCGGCGTTTTACGCCACTCGGGAAAAGCCCGTTGCGCGCTTTCGATGGCGCGCTCGACCTCATCATTAGTGCAAAACGGCACGCGGGCCACGACCTGTTGGGTCGCCGGGTTGACCACGTCGCGCCACTCGCTGCTTTGCGAGGTGACGGCGGCGCCATCGATGTACAGGGGGATATCGCGTAGAGCCACAGCGTCTCTCCTTGGCTTTTATTATTGCTTTATCGAAGGTAAGCGTACCGGCCAAGATATAGCAGCAAGTTGACGTAAACGTCAATCGGCCTTGAGCGTCCGGGTGGGGCCAACTCCACGCCGTAGCGGCTTTACGCGGGCCGGACTATGCTGCGAGGTACTGCTTTGCGAGGCACTAATTGCGAAGTACGCCGTACGCTTTGCAAGCAGTACTCTGCGCTGTGTAAAAGGACGTCATCCTGGCGCTGGGAAAAGGGTCAAAGGTCGTTACCAGGAGGTACTCATGCAGACCTTTAGCTGTGGCTGTGGTAATCCGCTGTTTTTCGAAAATACGCGCTGTGTGGCCTGCGAATCCGAGGTGGGCTGGTGCCCGTCGTGCCGCGCCATCGTGGCGCTCGACCCGCTCGAGCAGGGCGGCTATCAGTGCACGACCGCCGGCTGCGACGCGCACCTGACCAAGTGCCACAACTACGCCGTCGAGAACGTATGTAATCGCATGGTGGTGACGGCCACGGTAGAGGATGCGCCGATGGATCAGGCATCCGACAACGGCTTCACGAGCCACACTTCAAGCGCCGACACCACCGGTATCGACGTACTCGGCAGCGACCCGCTGTGTGACTGCTGCCGCCACAACGACATGATTCCGGATCTGAGCGTCGAGGGCAGCCGCGAGCGCTGGGCCGCGCTGGAAGCGGCCAAACGGCGGCTTTTCTACACGCTGGATCTATTGAAGCTGCCTCACGGCGCCACACCCCAGGAGAGCCACGTGCCGCTGCGCTTTTCGTTCATGGCCGACGCCCTGCCCGACCAGGGGCTCTGGCGCTCGGTGGCGGGCCAGCAGAAGGTGTACACCGGCCATGCCAACGGGCTGATCACCATCAACGTCAAAGAGGCGGACGCGGTCGAGCGCGAGCGCCTGCGGGTGGACATGAACGAATCCCACCGCACGCTGATCGGCCATTTCCGCCAC
The DNA here is from genome assembly GCF_031954245.1 of Halomonas sp. PAMB 3264. Classification (NCBI taxonomy): domain Bacteria; kingdom Pseudomonadati; phylum Pseudomonadota; class Gammaproteobacteria; order Oceanospirillales; family Halomonadaceae; genus Halomonas; species Halomonas sp. PAMB 3264. Next base: position 1,116,999 of record NZ_CP134866.1, on the reverse strand, counting down.
GAAGTGGGCCACTACTACTGGGATCTACTGGTCAAGGATCAGGACGAGCAGGCGTGCAAGGCGGTCTTTGGCGATCACGACAACCCGACCTACAGTGAAGCGTTGGAGCAGTACTACCAGCAGGGTGCGCCGCAAGACTGGGCCGAGCGCCATATTTCCGCCTACTCCACCATGCATGCCTGGGAGGATTTCGCCGAAAGCTTCGCCTACTACCTGGATATGGTGTCGGTACTCGATACGGCGCTGTACATCGGCCTCTCCCGCGCCGAGTACGACGGTACGCTGGACAGCATGCTGCTGGCCTATCACCAGGTGGGCCAGGCCGTGAACGAACTCAATCGAGACATGGGGCTTTTGGACCTGGCCCCGGCGGTTCTCGCCCCGCCGGTGCGTGAAAAGCTCGACTACCTGCACACGCTGATTGCGCGCGCAGGCACCAAGGAGAGCGCGCCGCTTGACGACTAGTCGTTATCCTGTTCCCCGCTGAAGCTGCTCTGCAACTGGCTTTGCGTGACGCGGGGAACGTCTTCGCTGTTGACGAAGTAGGTGGTGCTGAGCGTGTCGTGGATTTTGGCGAAGCCCACCTGCAGCTCGTCGACGAACGCGTGCAGCTTGCTCGGTGAATGGGCGAGCGCCTGGATGTCGGCGTCGACCACGTCCGCGCGCACCAGCGATACCGTCGCCACCACCCGGTCCTGGCGCGGCAGCCACTGAAGCTCGTGGGCCAGGATCTCCAGGCTGCAGGCGATCGCTCGCGGCAAATGGCTATCCTGAAGCAGAAAGCGCAGCACGTCCGGGCCACGCACGCGCAGGCGTACCTGCTGGCGATACATCTGATAGGCGGTCAGGGATTTGAGCACGCTCATCCACTGCAGGTTTTCGAAGGGCAGAAGCTCCTCCGGGTTTTGCGGCAGCAGGCTCGCCGAACGCACGTCGAGAATTCGCGTCGTCATGTCGGCGCGCTCGAGCTGGCGGCCCAGCTGGATGAAGGTGCGCGCCGGGCCGTAGCTCAGCGTGCCTTCGATCAGCCCGGTCAGGGTCTGACAGCTGCGAATCACGTTTTTCAAAAAGGTATCACGCCGGCGCGGGCTGACGCCGTTTTCGGCGTGATCCGCCACGCTCAGATACAGATGATTCACCTCTTCCCAGATCTCGCGCGGCACCACGTCGCGGGTGGTGCGCAGATTCTCGCGGGCGCTGGCAAGCGCGGCAAGAATGGAGCTTGGGTTTTCGGTATCGGCGCAGAGAAAATGCACCACCGCCTGCTCGTCGAAGTGATCGAAACGCGCGCGGTACTGCTCGAGCGTGCCGGTCATTTCGATCAATGGCGCCCAGCCCAGCGGCAGGTTGCGCGGCAAGTCGAGCATCAGGTGGCTGTTGACGCTCAAAAGCCTCGCGGTATCCTCGGCGCGCTCGATGTAGCGCGCCATCCAGTAAAGATTTTCAGCGACCCGTGACAGCATGGCTCAGTCCCCCTTTTGATCGGCGTGGGCCGGGTCGAGCTCGTCGACCTCGACGATCCAGGTGTCCTTGCTCCCCCCGCCCTGGGAAGAGTTGACCACGAGCGACCCTTCCACCAGCGCGACCCGCGTTAGCCCCCCGGTGGTCACGTGGATGTCCGGGCCGGAAAGAATGAAGGGGCGCAGGTCGACGTGGCGCGGCTGCGGAAGCCCGCCGGCAAGCGTCGGCGTGGTGGACAGTGCAAGCGTTGGCTGCGCCATGTAGTTGCGCGGATTGGCGCGAATCAGCTCGGCGAACTCCTCGCGCGTCTCTTTGGTCGAGCGCGGGCCGATCAGCATGCCGTAGCCGCCGGACTCGTTGGCCGGCTTGACCACCAGCTCGTCCAGATGCTCGAGCACGTAGTCACGGTCCTTGTCGAACATGCACAGATAGCTCGGTACGTTGGGCAGCAGCGGCTCCTCGTTCAGGTAATAACGAATAAGCTCCGGCACGAAGGCGTAGACCACCTTGTCGTCGGCGACGCCGGCGCCCGGGGCGTTGGCCAGCGCCACGTTACCCGCCCGCCAGGCACGCATCAGCCCGGCCACGCCGAGCGTCGATTCCGGGTTGAAGACCTCCGGGTCGAGGAACTCGTCATCGACTCGACGATAGATCACATCCACCCGGCGACGTCCTTCCACCGTGCGCATGTAGACCACGTCCTTGTCGTCGACCAGCAAGTCGCTGCCCTGAACCAGCTCCACGCCCATCTGCTGGGCGAGGTAGGCGTGCTCGAAGTAGGCGGAGTTGTAGATACCCGGGGTGAGTACGACCACCTGCGGGTCGTCGCCGGGGCGCGGCGACATCGCCGCCAGCATGTCGTAGAGCTGGGCAACGTAGTCATCCACCGGCAAAATCTTGTTCGAGGCGAAAAGTTCCGGCAGCACGCGCTTGGTGACGTTGCGGTTTTCGAGCATGTAGGAGACGCCAGAAGGAATACGCAGGTTATCCTCCAGCACGTAGAGCGTGCCGTCGCCCCCACGCACCAGGTCCGAGCCGCAGATATGGGCCCACACCTTATGGGGCGGGTTGATGCCCACACACTGCGGGCGAAAATTGACCGACTGCGCCAGCACCTCCGCCGGCAGCACCTTGTCCTTGACCACCTTCTGGTCGTGGTAGAGATCGTCGATGAACAGATTCAACGCCTGCACGCGCTGCTTGAGCCCGGCCTCGGTCTTGCGCCATTCACTGGCCGAAATGATGCGCGGCACGATATCGAAGGGCCAGGCGCGGTCGATCATCGCGCCTTCGGAATACACCGTGAAGGTAATACCCATGGTACGAATGGCGATTTCGGCGGCGGTCTTGCGCTCGGCGAGTTCATCGGCGCTGAAGCGGGCGAGCATGTTGCAAAGCTCGAGCGCCGAGGCGCGGGGTTGGCCCGGGGCGGCGATGAGCTCGTCGAAAAAGTCTCGACAGGGGTAATGATTCCAGTTCACTTGGCTCATGGGCGCTCTCCTGGCGCAGCGAAGGACCACGGGTCCGATAGCTTCAGTTTAGATCCTTCTTTTTTAATCGCACTCTATCGGGTAACGCTCTGTAAACGTTATTCAACTCTAGACAACGTATGAAACATTCAACGCAAATAGTGCTGCAAAAAAAACGACCCAGGGCGATACTTCACTTCATTCAGCGATGATCCGCCGCGGTGCCGGTGTCAGGGCCTGGGCGACTCCATCGAACTTCGCTTCAACCAAGGGTGGCCCATGACCATTCGCGTTGCCTTGCACCACCGTACCACCTACCGCTTCGATCGCGCGGTGGCGCTTTCACCCCACGTGATTCGCCTGCGTCCGGCACCGCACTGTCGTACCCACATCGAGGCGTATTCGCTGGACATCTCCGGCGACGATCACTTCGTCAACTGGCAGCAGGACCCCTTCGGCAACTTCAACGCGCGGGTCGTGTTTCCCACACCACGGCGCGAACTCACCATCGCCGTCGAACTCATCGCCCCCATGACGGTGATCAACCCCTTCGACTTCTTTTTGGACGACATCGCGCAAACCGCGCCTTTCGTCTACCCGGATGGGCTCAAGGGCGAGCTTGGCCCCTACCTCGAGGTAGAAGCGCCGGGGCCAAAACTTGCCCAATGGCTGAGCGAAGTGGATAAAACGCCGATCACCACGGTGGATTTTCTGGTCGCGATCAACCAGCGCTTGCAGCGCGACATCAGCTACCTGGTGCGTATGGAGCCTGGAGTGCAAAGCTGTGAAGAGACGCTGACGCTGGGCAGCGGTTCGTGTCGCGACAGCGCCTGGCTTCTGGTGCAGATCTTTCGCCATCTGGGCCTGGCGGCGCGTTTCGTTTCGGGCTACTTGATCCAGCTGGTGCCGGACGTCAAGGCGCTGGATGACGGGCCCAGCGGCACCGAGGTGGATTTTACCGACCTGCACGCCTGGACCGAGGTCTTTCTGCCCGGTGCGGGCTGGGTCGGACTCGACCCGACCTCGGGCCTGTTCGCCGGCGAAGGTCACATACCGCTGGCGGCCACGCCCACCACCGGAAGCGCAGCGGCGATCACCGGGTTCTCGGAGAAGTGTGAGGTCAGCTTCGACGTCGAGATGCGCGTCGAACGCATTCACGAAGACGCCCGGGTCACCAAGCCCTACAGCGATGCCCAGTGGGCGAACATCGTCGCCCTCGGCGACCAGGTAGACGCCGAGCTGCAAAAACAGGACGTTCGCCTGACCATGGGCGGCGAGCCCACCTTCGTCTCGATCGACGACATGGAGAGTCCGCAGTGGAATATTGATGCGCTGGGCGCTCACAAGCGCGAGCGCGCCGAGGCGCTTTTGACCCGGCTGCAGGCCGCCTACAGCGATGGCGGTGTGGTTCAGCAGCAGCAGGGCAAATGGTACCCGGGCGAGCCACTGCCGCGCTGGGCGCTGGCCTGCTACTGGCGCAAGGACGGCAAGCCCCTGTGGCGCGACCCGAAATGGCTCGCCTGCATGGCGGATGCCCCAAGCGTTCACGCCAACGAGATGCTGGCAAAAAGCTTCACCCACGCGCTGGCCGAGCGGCTGGGCCTCGAGCCACGCTTCTGGATTCCGGCCTTTGAAGACGCCTACTACTACCTGTGGAAAGAGCAGACGTTGCCGGTCAACATCGACCCGCGCGAGGCGAACCTGAAAGACGACGCCGAGCGGCGTCGGCTGGCCCGGCTTCTGGAGCGAGGCCTCGGCGCGGTGGTGGGCTACGCCCTGCCCCTTCGCCACTCGGTGAGCCAAAGCCACCGCTGGGAAACCGGGCGCTGGCCGATCAAGCGCGATCACCTTTATCTCACTCCAGGTGATTCGCCCATGGGCCTGCGCCTGCCGCTGTCGGCGCTGCCCTGGGCGGACCCGGACGACCAACCCAAGGCCCAGTCGGTGTTCGCCCCGCGCGCCGAGATCGGCGACATTCACGGCGAAGTGGCGCGGCGTCACGCCGAGCAACACCGCTTTAGCAGCGCCGAGCGTTTCGGCCAGAGCACCCACACAAGCTCGAGCCACCCGGAAGGCGAGTCGGTGCAGCAGCAGCCCAGCGCCGAGGAGGACCGCGGCAAGGGCGTGGTGCACACAAGCCTCTGTGTCGAGCCCCGCGACGGGCGCCTGCATATCTTTTTGCCGCCGCTGACGCACCTGGAGCACTACCTGGATCTGCTTGGCAGTATCGAGGAGTGCGCCAAAGAGCTTGGCTGCCCGGTGATGATCGAAGGCTACGCCCCACCCCGTGACCCGCGGCTGGAGAGTTTCATGATCACCCCGGACCCGGGTGTGATCGAAGTCAACATCATGCCCGCCGCCAGCTGGCAAACCCTGGTGGCGCAAACCGAGCGGCTTTATGAAGAGGCGCGCCTGTCGCGGCTCGGCACCGAAAAATTCATGCTCGACGGCCGCCATACTGGCACCGGCGGCGGCAACCACGTCACCCTGGGCGGCATTACCCCGGACGACTCGCCGTTTCTTCGCCGCCCTGACCTGCTGGCGAGTCTCGTCACCTACTGGCAGCACCACCCGAGTCTTTCGTACCTGTTCTCCGGGCTCTTCATCGGCCCCACCAGCCAGGCCCCGCGGGTGGACGAGGCGCGCCACGAGGCGCTTTACGAGCTCGAGATCGCCCTTTCTCAAATGCCGGTCGGCGAAGTGGTCCAGCCCTGGCTGGTCGACCGACTGCTGCGCCACCTGCTGACCGACTTGACCGGCAACACGCACCGCGCCGAATTCTGCATCGACAAGCTCTACTCGCCAGACAGCGACAGCGGGCGGCTGGGGCTTTTGGAGCTTCGAGGCTTCGAGATGCCGCCCCATGCGCGCATGGGGTTGATGCAGATGCTTCTGATCCGCGCGCTGGTCGCTCGTCACTGGAAGGCGCCCTACCGCGCCCGGCCGGTGCGCTGGGGCAGCGCGCTTCAAGACCGCTGGATGCTGCCTCACTACCTGTGGGAAGACTTGAGCGACGTGCTGGGCGATCTGCGCCATCACGGCTTCCACTTCGAACTCGACTGGTTCGAGCCGTTTCGGGCGTTTCGCTTTCCCGTCCACGGCCGGCTCACGACGTCGACGCTCGACATCGAGCTACGTCAGGCGATCGAGCCCTGGCACGTGCTCGGCGAAGAGGCCACCGCCGGCGGCACTGCGCGCTACGTCGACTCCTCCGTCGAGCGTCTGGAGGTCAAGGTCAGCGGCATGAGCGATGAGCGCTATATCGTCACCTGCAACGGGCGTCGCGTGCCGCTCAAGGCCACCGGGCGCAGTGGTGAAGCGGTGGCCGGGGTGCGCTACCGTGCCTGGCAGCCACCGTCGGCGCTGCACCCGCACATTCCGATTCACGCGCCGCTGGTGTTCGATGTGATCGACACCTGGAACGAGCGCAGCGTGGCAGGCTGCACCTATCATGTGGTTCACCCTACCGGGCGCAACTTCGAACACTTTCCGGTCAACGCCTTCGAGGCCGAGGCGCGCCGGTTGGGGCGCTTCATTCCTGGCGGCCATACCCACGGCTTCCAGATGCCCGACGCGGAGTTGCCAAGCCACGAACTGCCGCTGACGCTGGATTTACGCCGTAGGCCCAGCTAACGGGTTATCATCCACCCTCACTCGCCGTTTTGGAACACTGTATGACCGCCTCTGTGACGCCCTTGCCCACCGCTATCGGGCTGGTCGAGGGATATATTGAACAGCTAGGCAAGGGAATGCCCGCACCGTTCGACGCCATGGTCGACCGCCACGGCCAGCTACGCCCGGGCTGGCCGGCACTGCTTTCGTGCCTGGACGCACTGGGCGCGCCCGGCCGCTTTCGCCAGCAGGAGGATTTGAAGGGTCTACTGGCTGAAAACGGCGTGATTTTCAACATGCACGACGAGCACCAGGGTCGCTCCTGGCGGCTCGACCCGCTGCCCTGGGTGATCCAGCCCGGCCAGTGGCAGACCCTGGAAGCGGGGCTTGTGCAGCGAAGCCGGCTGTTCAACGCCATCTATCACGACCTTTACGGCCCGCGTACGCTGTTCGATGCGGGGCTTTTGCCCACTCAGGCGCTGCTCGCCTCGACGGATTTTCTGCTGCCGGCCCACGGCGCCCACCCGGCCGATCGCGCGCCGATCAACTATCACGGGGTCGACGTCATTCTTGACCGTGACGGCCGCTGGCGAGTGGTAGGCGACCGGCTCCAGGCGCCGTCGGGCACCGGATTCGCGCTCGAAAACCGCATCCTGATGGCCCGCGCTTTGCCGCAGATGTACCGTAACGCGCCGCTCAAGCGCCTGGCGAGCTTTCTCGACGCCCATCACCGTACCCTCACCGTGCTGGCCTACCAGCATCGCGACAACCCGACCGTGGTGCTTTTAAGCCCGGGGCCACAAAGCCCGCGCTACTTCGAACACGCTTATCTTGCCAACTATCTCAACATCGCGCTGGTCCAGGGGCAGGATCTGGTGGTGCGAGAAAGCCAGCTCTGGCTTCGAACCCTTGGCGGGCTCAAGCCTGTCGACGTGGTGCTGCGCCACTGCCGGGATGCCGAGTGCGACCCGCTGGAGCTCAACGGCGACTCGGCGATCGGTGTGCCCGGGCTTTTGCAGGCCGCGCGCACCCAAGGGGTAGCGCTCTCCAACGCTTTGGGCGTCGGGGTGCTGGAAAGCGAGGCGCTGACGAGCTATCTGCCCGCGCTTTGCGAGCACCTGCTGGGTGAGCCGCTCAAGCTCACCGCCGCGACCGCCGACACCGCCTCTGCCACCATGCCGGTGTTCGATGAAACCCTCTCCACGCTGAGCCCGGCCACTTTCAACCTGCGCTGCTTCGTGGCGCGCACGCCCAAAAGCGTGACAGCGCCAAAGGCCACCGACGAGGATTACCAGGTACTGCCCGGCGGGCTTGGCTGGCTCGGCGAGCCGGGCTCGCCGTCGCTTCAAAGCCCGGTGGTCAAGGATGTATGGGTCACCGCCGACAGCGCCCAGCCCCACGTTAGTCAGCTCAAGCAGGCGCGCGGCCCGGTCGTGGTCACTCGCGACAGCGAAGACTTGCCCAGCCGCGTAGCGGAGTGCCTCTACTGGCTGGGGCGCTACGGCGAGCGCCTCGATAGCCGCGCCCGGCTCTTGCGCGAGGCGCTGATGCGGCTCATGGAGTACGACCAGGACGATATCGCCGACCAGGTGCTGGACGAGCTTTTGCTGGCGCTCGATCTGTGTGATCCCAAACGCGCCGACGCCGCACCGCCTCAAGGCTTTGGGCCGAAGCGGGCGGCGCTTCTGACCCAGTTCGACGGGCGCGACCCGCGCGCGCTGCAGCCGCTTTTTTCGCAGCTTTTACACAACGCGCGCAGCGTGCGTGACCACCTGGGCGACGACTCCTGGCGGGTCGTTCACCAGCTTCGTCAGCAGTTCGACGCCTTCGATCCAAACATCGATACCAGCGCCGCGCGGCGCGCCTGTGAAGGGGTATTCGCCCAACTCGCCGGCTTTTTCGGGCTGTGCAACGAGACCATGCCGCACCATTTTGGCTGGCGGTTCATGGATATCGGCCGCTTTCTGGATCGGGCGCTGGGGCTTTTGACGCTGTTGAAGCTGACCCTCAATGCCCGCCCGGAGCGGCGTTCGGCGCTATGGGAGGTCGTGCTGGCCACCACCGACAACTTCACCGCCTACCGACGGCGCTACCGAAGCGAGCTTCACCCGGCGGCGATCATCGACCTGCTACTGTTCGACGAAACCAACCCGCGCTCGGTGGGCTACATGCTCAAGCGCCTGCACAAGCAGGTCGAGCGGCTGCCCGGCAGCGCCACGCCTTACCGCAACGCCGAGCGTAGGCTCTTGATTCAGGCCAACGCCGCGCTGCATCTGGCGGATATCGACCGGCTCAGCCACGTCAACGACACCCCGGAAGCTCAGCAGGCGCTCGTCCAGCTGCTCGATGAGCTGCTCGCACCGCTTAACGCGCTGTCCGATGCGATCAGCCACAGCCACTTCAGTCACGTCGAGCGCGCGCGGCTGCTGGTCAGCGTAGAGGTCGCACCGTGAAATACACCCTTCGCCACACCACGCGCTACCACTACGGCGCGCCGGTCACGCTTTGCCATAGCGAGGCGCGGGTGCTGCCGCGCAAGGCGCAGTATCAGCAGTGCGGCGCCTCGACGCTCACCATTACGCCAACGCCGCACTATCAGGCCGAGCGGCGCGACGTGTTCGGCAACCGGGTACTCTATTTTGCGCTGGAAGAGCCGCACCGCACGCTCGACGTGACCGTCACCACACCGATCAACACCTGGGGGATGAGCCCGCTGCCGGCCTCATCGAGCGGCTGGGAGCAGGTCGCGACGCTGCTGGACGCCGACTCGCGCTTCGAGACCCAGCTCTACCGCATGGACTCGCCCTTCGTGCGCAAAAGCGATGCGCTCGCCGCCTTCGCCAAACAGTGCTTCACGCCTAATCGGCCGATCATCGAGGCGGCCCAGGCGCTGACCGCCCACGTGCACGCCCATTTCGAGTACGACCCGAGCTTCACCACGCTCGCCACGCCGCTTTCCGAAGTGTTGGCCAGCCGGCGCGGGGTTTGTCAGGATTTCGCCCATCTGATGATCGGCGCGCTGCGCTCGATCGGCCTTTCGGCACGCTACGTCAGCGGCTATCTGGAAACCGAGCCGCCGCCGGGCAAGCCGCGACTGGTGGGCGCCGACGCCTCGCATGCCTGGCTTGCGCTGTGGGTCCCGGAGTGGGGGTGGCTGTCGTTGGACCCGACCAACGGAACGCTGGCCGGCGAGCGCCACCCGGTGCTCGCCTGGGGGCGCGACTATTTCGATGTAGCGCCGCTCAAGGGGGTCATGAACGGTGGTGGAGGGCACCACCTGGAGGTCGAGGTCGACGTGATCCCCTTCAAGCGCAGCGCCGGCTAGAGCGGTCGCGGCGAGGATTCCATCGCCGGGCGGCCAGCGCCGCCTGGCGATATTTCAGGCGGCTTCGTAGGCGGCTTTCAGCCGGTAAAACTCGTCGACGATCGCGGACATCTGATGGTCATCGTAGTCACAAAGCCCACTGACCACGAGCTTTTTGGACCCGACGCCCACCGATTCGCCGGCGGATTCGATAGCGAACTCCAAAAGCGCCTCGGCACGTTTGCCCTGAACGCTCAAGGAAGAGTCGGTCAGCGCCAGATTCGGCGTGAAGCCATCCAGGCGCGTCAGCGAAAAGCCCATACTGTCGTAGATGACCAGCGGACGCTTGGGGTTGAACATCACCCCGTGCTCTTCCATGAGCGGTTTCAGGTAGTGCGGAAAGTTCTTGCCCGAAAAGGCCACATAGCAGCGCGCGAAGTTCTCGATCACGTCCGGCTCGAATGTCGTTTCCCCCGAGCGCGTCACGTGCAGGTAGCACTTGCCGCTTTCATCGCACACGTGGAGCTTGCCGTCGTCTCCTTCGCTGAACTTGAGCGGCGTGTCCGCCGCGACCATATTGGTAAAGCGAAATTCCATGTGGCGCGAAAGCCCGAATTTGGCCAGCACCAGGGTGAACAAAAGATCCCCTGGCACGCAAAAACGCCTCGCGTCCGGATTATGGATGGGGTTGTAGTCACCGGCGACGCCCTTGGCGAAACGGCTTGCCTGCTCCGCGGAGATCACCACGAGATCTCCGCGCTGCGTGTAAAAATCCTTGAACATGGCTTTGCTGCCTGCCTAGCGTTGAAGTCGAAAACCCATATCAGTCCCTTGTCGCGCATAATGCCATAAAACATGCGCCAAAAGGAGCCATTATCAAAAGCCGTATGTTGCCCAAAACCACCCTGTTACCCAGATGGCTACTGCTGGCACTGAGTATAGTCCTGATCCTGGCCATCATACTTTCGATGGCGTGGTGGCTGGTCAATTCCCTGCTTCTCAACAGCCAGTGGATGGCCAATCGGCTATCGAAAATCGACGGCGTCGAGGTGCGCTGGGAGCGCGCTCACAGCCAGCATCCCGGCCGTTGGGAAGTGGACCAACTGACCCTGACCCGTCAGGACACGGCGCTCCCGGTCAGTATCAGCGTCGAACGCGCCACGCTCTCACTCTCACTTCCCGCGCTGCTACGCGGAACGCTGCATATCCAGGCGCTCGAGGCCGACGGCATTCGCCGCTTTCGCGTAGGCGATATCGCCCTGAACGCCGAGGGCAATCTTCGCCTCGAAGACGCCACGTTCAGCGGCGATACGCTCAGCGCCGCCCGTCTCATGCTAGCAGTCGAGCAGGGCCGACTGGTGCGCGCAAGCGATGGCGCGATACTCGCCCGCGACATCGCCCTCGACGCCCAGGGCACGCTCGCGCCGCTGCTCACCCGTCAGCCGAGCGACGTCTCGCTCACACCTGCGCTTTTAGAGGCGCTCAGCGCGAGAGTCGACGCCTCGGCCCGGGCGGATGCCTGGGACGTTTTCATGCCCTACCTCGACGCCCTCCCCTGGCTGAGCCTTGCCGGCCGCGGCGCGTTGGAGGTGGCTTTGGCCATGGAGAAAGGTACGCTGTCGGAGGCAAGTGAGGTGACGCTGCGCGCCCCACAGCTCGAACTGGGGGTGGATACGGCAGCGCTTTCGAGCGCACCGCAGCCTGTTGGGCTTTCGCGGCACACCGCGACGGGCAGTGGGCAGGTGCGCCTGCACGTCAGTGACGATGTGCTGCACTTTGCCGCCGCGCTCGAGGACGTCGTGCTGGCCGACGCCACCCCCTACGCCGAGCAGGCCGTGCTTTCAATGTCCGCCTCGATCCCCAACCAGCGCCTGGACCGGCTGGAGCCCCCCAGCGGCGCCGAGCTCGAGCTTGACGGCCGCGTCACGCGCCTGGACATGCTCGACCGCTACCTTCGCCCCTCGACGCCGGGGGCCCTTGCGCTGAGTGGCCAGGGGAGGCTGGGCCTGCGCGTAAGCGTTCGCCAAAGCGAGCTCTATAGAGGCCGGCTCGATATCCAGGCCCAGAATCTCGGCGCGGCCTACGACGATTTCACCGCCCAGGGCGACGGTACGCTAAGCGCCGAGCGCGAACCCGGCGCGCCGCTCGACGCCCATCTCGCCCTAAAAGATGCCTCGCTGACCCACCAAAATCGCACGCTGCTGGCCGATGGCGACATCACTCTGGACCTGGAAAGCCCGATCGAGCAACCGAGCATCGAGAACGTCACCGCTCGGCTTGGCTGGCAAAACGCCACGCTTCCCAGCATCGTCGCCCTCACGCCCTACCTGAACGCGGCGCTTCCCTCCCCCGGTGCGCTTGAGCTCGTCAGCGGTCGGGCCAGAAGCCAGGGGCAGCTTTCGCTGGACGCGGGTCAACTGGACGGCGAAATGACGCTTTCCGGCGAGCGCTGGGTCACCCGCTTGCAAAGCGAGCGCCAACCCCAAACGCTTGAAAGCGACGCCCGGCTTACGCTCAACGTTCGGCGTGCCACGCTCGACGGCTCGGCGTTTGATCTCGGCGGCTCATCGCTTCGCTGGCAGGTCGCCAGTCGTGAGGCTCGGGCCGAGCGCCTGGAGAGCGTACTGGTGCTCAGACAGGGGCGCTTTCGCCGCCAGAACGGCGTGCTCGGCGGCGAGCTGTCGCTGGAAGGCGAGGTCCAGCGGCTCGGCTTTTTGAACACCTTTTTGCCCGAGGGCCCGGGGCTTTCCGTGGCAGGAAGCGGCGAGCTGTTCCTGGACGCCGTTTTTACCGGGAGCGAGCTTTTACCGCCGACCCGGCTGCGGGTGAACGCCAACGACCTGGAGGCCCGCTTTCTGGATTTCGCCGCGAGCGGCCGGGGGGAGCTTCACGGCGAGCTTTCAAGCCGCGACGACGCCTCGCTGACGCTCTCGATCCCGCGTTTTGCGCTGACCCGCGCAGGCGACGACCGCCCGGCGCTCGCCGGGCGTCATTTGGCGCTGACCACGCAGACAGCGCGCTTTCGCCAGGCGCGCGAGGCGCCCTCCCCCGAGTATTTCACCACCCGCGTCGAGCTTCCGGTGATCGAGGTGGCGGACATCACCCGCTACAACGACTACCTTCCGGACACCGACGGCGTCACGCTGTTGGGCGGCCAGGCAAGTCTAGAAAGCGAATGGCGTCTGGAAGGCTACCAGGTGGAAGGCGAGACCACGCTGCGCGCCTTTCAAACGGAGCTTTCGCTTTTGGAGCAGCGCCTGCGCGGTGATATCGAGCTGCACCTGGCGCTGACCGAAGGCGACTGGCAGACCCGCCGCTTTCGCGCCGATGACTCCTGGATCCAGCTGGAAAACGTGTTTCGCTTGAGCGGCGAGGGCCGGCAGGACGCCGGCTGGTGGGTGCGTCTGGAGCTAATCGATGCCGCCCTGACCATGGACGAGCCCGTCGAGCTTACGAGCACGCTGCGCCTTGGCATGCGCGACACCGGCCTGCTGGCGCGGCTGTTTTTGGCCCGTGCCCGGGACAACGACTGGCTGGGGCGACTGTTGAACGTTCACGGCATCGAAGGCAGCGCCGAGCTCTCCATGAGCGGTGAGCGCATCGCGCTCAATGACCTGACGCTCTCTGGCGGGTCACTTTGGCTGTTGTCGGATGTCACGCTCGAAAAGCAACGCGTCAACGGCGCGCTCTACGCACGCCTGGGGGTGCTGGGGCTCGGGGTCGAGCTCGTCGACGGTGAGCCGAGCCTGCGCCTTTTGCAGCCCAAACGCTGGTTCGACCGCTGGCGCCAGGCACAGCGCTACCCGCGCCCGTAAGCGGCGCTAGCGCCGGCGCTGACGGCGAATCATACGCACCCGCTCTTTCGCCTTTTTTGGCGTAGAGAGCGCGCTGTCGCCTTGCTCGACTTTAGGCGCCACCTTCACCCAGGCGAACTGCGGCAGCGCCAGGCGCCAGCGAATTGCGGCCAAACGCAGCCCGAGCGTTGCGCCCAGCGAGATGGCGATGGTCGCGTAGAGCGGCGCGCCCAGAGTGTAGAGCCCGGCGTAGACGATGCCGCCGGCCATTGCCGCGGTGGCGTAGATCTCCTCGCGCAGCACCATCGGTACGCGCCTTGCGAGCACGTCGCGCAGCATGCCGCCGGCCACGCCGGTCATGATCCCCATTACCACCGCCACCACGGCGGAGGTGCCCAGCAGCAGCGCCTTGTGCGTGCCGATCACCACGAATAGCGCAAGCCCGAAGGCATCGGCCACGGGCAAAAACCGGCGCGACAGCCGGTGAATGTAGTGAAACCCTAAAAGTGCCACGCCCACCGTGGCCAGAATCACCCACAGATAGGTGGGGTCGCTGACCCAAAACACCGGGCGAATGCCGAGCACCAGATCGCGCAGCGTGCCGCCACCGATGCCGGTAACCGCAGCGAGTACCAGCATGCCGAATGGGTCCATCCGCGAGCGACACGCCAGCACCACGCCGGACAGCGCAAAGACGATCACCCCGGTCATATCCAGCCAGTACACCACTCCCGACACACGACTCCCCTTTCATTCGATGCATTCGAACGGCGCGCGCGCCCCTTATTGCGGTAAGCTAGCATCAATTCGCGTGATTACATATGGATGGCCGCCGTCGACGCTTGCGTCATGCTGCGGCGTCTTCAGGAGGAACGCCCCATGGAATGGAACCCTGCCTACACCTGGCTCGTGCTGGCGCTGCTTTTGAGCCTGGCCGAGCTGACCTCCGGCGCCATGCTGCTGCTGGCGCTGGGCGTAGCCGCCGCGCTCACGGCGCTGGTCACCGCGCTGGGGCTTGATCTTACGTGGCAGCTGGTGTACATGGGCGTTTTCTCCGGCGTGTTGGTGCCGGTCGGCATTAGGTACATTCGCCCGCGCTTTTCACCCCGCGGGGTGGCCTATGGCACCACCGGCACCGGCGTGGAGAAAGGCAACCGTTACACCACCATCACGCGCGATTTCGACGGCGCCACCGGTATCAAGGTCAATGGCGACTTCTACCGCCTGCGCGTGCTCGAAAGCAACGACACCGAGCTTCCCGAAGGCAGCGTCGTGCTGTTCGAACGCTTCGAAGGAACGACCGCCCTGGTCACGCGCGATATCGATGCGCCCCCTGCTCCCGTAGAACCCACCGAGTACAAGGAACCCTGAACATGGATCTACCCATTAGCCCCGGTCTGATCATTAGCCTGATCGTCGTCGTTATCGGTATCACGATCATCGCCAAGGGGCTGGTGATCGTGCGCCAGTCCGAGGTCATGGTGGTCGAGCGCCTCGGCTCGTTCCACCGGGTGCTGGAAAGCGGCATCAACGTGATCATCCCCTTCATCGAGCAGCCCCGCGCTATCACCATGCTGCGCTATCGTAAGCTCGGCGACGAGTACCAGGCGATCACCACCGACGAGATCCGCATCGACCGCCGCGAAACGGTCATGGACTTCCCCGGCCAGCCAGTGGTCACCACCGACAACGTCACGGTGCGCATCAACGGCGCGCTCTACTTCCAGATCATCGACCCCAAACGCGCGGTGTACGAAGTGGAGAACATGAGCCAGGCTGTCGAGGTACTGGCCAAGACCACGCTGCGCTCGGTGGTGGGCAAGATGGAGCTCGACAAGCTGTTCGAGTCTCGTGCCGAGGTGAACAACGAAATCCAGGCGGCGATGGAGGAGCCCGCCTCCAAGTGGGGCGTGAAGATCTCCAGGGTCGAGGTGCAGGACATCGCCATGCCCGAAGAGGTGGAGTCCGCCATGCGATTGCAGATGGCCGCCGAGCGTAAGCGCCGCGCCACGGTGACCGAGGCCGAGGGCGAGAAGTCCGCGGCGATCGCCATGGCCCAGGGCCAGCGCGAGTCCGCGATTCTCAACGCTCAGGGCGACAAGGAGTCGGCGATTCTGCGCGCCCAGGGCGAGCAGGAATCGATCAAGCTGGTGCTCAACGCCCTCGGTGAAAGCGAAGATGATAAGCGCACCGTGGTTGGCTATCTGCTGGGCCAGAGCTACATCAAGGTGCTGCCCAACATGGCCAAGGACGGTGAGCGGGTGTTCGTGCCTTATGAGTCCTCAGCGCTTCTGGGCTCGATGGGCATGTTCCGTGAAATGGCGGGCTCCCCGGAAGACACCGTGGCAAGTCATCTGCGCCAAAGCGATGCCGGTCGCGGCACGCGCCCCAACGCCTTTCAAAGCGGCGTGGTAGGCGGTGCCGCAGGCCAGTAAGCGCCTTTCACTCGCCTCATTTTTCAAACGCCGAGCCGCCGTGCTCGGCGTTTGACGTTGAACGCCTCCCCAAGCCCGATTTAACGCTTTTGTAGCGTCAAGTAGGGTATATTGGCCTCACCGTTTCATTTACTTTTTTTATGTACATTTTCATGTACGTCTTCATGTACTCCTGACGTGGCGCTCAAGGATGGCGAGCCGGCCAAACGCCGGCGTGCTGCGTATCGGTCAAGAGACTCAGATGCGTTCGTTTGCTTTTTTTGCACGCTGCGGCTGGCTTGTGCTCTTACTGCTTGCCTTGCCACAAGTGGCCCAGGCGGCCAGCCCGCCTGCCCCACTCACCCAGTGGGAGTACCGTTACGGCGAGGCGCCCATTGCGCAAAACGGCGTCACCGGTACAGAGAACGACCCTGCGGCTTGGCTGCCGGTCGCCTCGCCCTCCAACCCGCCGGGGCGAGGTGGCCAGCGCTATCTCTGGCTTCGCACGACGCTGCCTCAGGGCGAGTGGCACGACCCGGTGCTCTATATCACCAGCATCAATCTGGTCGGGCGGGTCTATCTCGATGGCGAATTGATCTACCAGCACGGCGCGCTCGACGCCGAAGGGCGCGGCCGCTTCGCCGGCTGGCCCTGGCACGTAATCACGCTGCCTCCTGAAAGCGCTGGCACCACGCTCGTCTTCGCGCTCTACTCCGATTACACCAGCATCGGCCTTTGGGGGCAGGTACAGGTGATGGAGCGCTTCGACGTTTTCCAGCAGGTGCTTCAGGGCTCCGCCCAGGCGCTCGCGGTCAGCGCGCTGCTGCTCGTACTGGCGATTCTGTCCACCCTTTTCATGCTGGTCGGACCGCAGCGCCGCGGCTTTGGTGCCCTTGCGCTGTTCGCCTACGCCGCCGGGCTCATGCTCGTCGCCGAGGCGCCGGCGCGCCAGCTCTTTTTCACCAACGCTTTGGTCTGGGATACGCTGCGCGCCGCCAGCTATTTCACCCTGCCGATTGCGCTGGGCCTTTTGCTCGGCCACTGGCTCGAAGGCCGCACGCGGCATCTCATGGCGTGGGTCTGGCAGCTGCATCTGCTCTACCTGGCCATCTCCATGGCCGCGGTGGCGCTTGGGCTGGTAGCGCTACCGCTGACGTTTCCGCTGTTCGACGCGCTTTTGCTCGTGACACTGCCCCTGATGCTGGCGCTTGCGTACTGGCGCTTTTCGACGCTCGCTCTCGAGCAGCGCCTGTTGATCGTGAGCATTACGCTGTTTGCGTTCTTGTTGGTGCTCGACATGCTGGTCGCTCACGGCTTTATCGGCTGGCGCCTCGTGCCGCTAAGCAGTGGCCTGCTCGCGTTTACGCTCGCTAACGCGGCGATCTTTCTGTGGCACTACCGGCGCACCCAGCGTCAGCTCGCCCGCGCCAACGAAACCCTGGAACAAGAGGTGACCCGGCGCACCGAAGAGCTCGACCGGCTCGTGTCACGATTTCGCGGGCTCTCCTACCAGGACCCGCTCACCACGCTCTACAACCGCCGCCATTTCGATTCGCTGTTCGAACGTGAGTGCCAGCACGCAAAAGCGCTGGACCGGCCACTGACGCTATTGATGATCGACGTCGATCACTTCAAGTCGATCAACGATCGTTTTGGCCACGCCATCGGCGACATGGTGCTCACCGAAATCGCCCGCCACCTCGAGGCGCAGCTGTCCGGTATCGCCACCGTTTGTCGCTTCGGCGGTGAAGAGTTCGTCGCGGTGATGACCGATCTGCCCGCGCGCGAGGGCCAAAGCTACGCTCAGGCGCTGGTGACGTCCATGGCGGCGCGCACGATCAACCGCCACGGACAGCCACCGATTCGGGTCACGCTTTCCTGCGGCGTGGCCAACTACCCGGAAGATGCGGTGGCCCCCTCGGCGCTGCTCCAGCTCGCCGACCAGGCGCTTTACGAAGCCAAGCACCGCGGGCGCAACCGCTTCGTGCGCGCGGGCGCTTATCAAGACGTTGACGTCTCGGCCCAGCCTCATTCCGGCCGGCCAGGGTAGTGCCCTGGCCGGCCCTAGCTTGCGCCGCCCATGAAGTGCTCGGTGAACAGGCGGTAGTCCTGTTCGACGCAGTCGGCGTAGCGCGTTGCAAACGCAGCCACGCTTTCGCAAAACGCCTCTTCACGGCCGTCGATGCGCCGACACACCGCCTCGACAAAGCGCGCGGGCTCCCGGTGGAGCGCCGCCGCTGCCTGCACGTGGTGCTCGGCAAGCAGCCCGCCCCACTGATGTGCCAGCCGCCGGTACGTCTTGGCGCTTTTGAGCTTGTGGGTAGGCAGGCGCTTCTCGAACCCCGCCACCCGGCGCACCGCGAAGACCCGGTCGTTGAGCGTCAGCCAGCCAAGATAAGGGTCGGTGTGGGGCGCCAATGCGTGAAACGCCGCGGCGTGACGAAGTGCTTCGTTGGGAAAGAGCTTGCGCCAGCCCTGCTGGTCAGCGCGGCTCAACAGATGAAATGCCGGCGGCGGCGTCTGCTCGACGACCTCGATGATCACGTCATCGTGCTCACCCCGGGCGCCGCCTTCCAACAGCGCGTAGTAGTGCTCCACTCCCAGCGTGTTGAGCCGGCGCGCCGTGTCCTTGACGCGAAAGTGGCCCTCGTCGCCCTCCTTGACCGGTTTGGGCAGGGTTTGCGGGTAGTCGTTTTCGATCAGCCGTTTGAGCCGGCTTGCCACATCCACTGGCAGGTTGGCGAGCTTGTTCGGCTGCGGGACGAACCGTCGCCCCTGCTGCTCGGTGAGTTCGGTCCACTTGTCCAGCGCGCGGCCGGGGTGCTGCTTGTCCGCCACCTTGCCCAAAAACGCCTTGAGCGGGCCCTTGGTGTTGTGGAGCTCGCTGCCTTTTGCCGACTGGCCTTCTCGAAGCGCGTCAAGCCGCTCTCGATAGCCCTGAGCCAGCGCCCACAGCGCGCGGTCGAGCGCTTTTGACGAAAGCTCGCCGTGCTCGCGGATGTTCAGCACAAGGCTTGCGGCCAGGCGCCACAGATCGAGCTGATAGTCGCCGATCAGCGCGCGATCCACGCCGGTCAAACCATAGCGAATTGGCTGGCCCGCATGCCCCACTGCTGCAAAGGAGTGAAGTCTGGCGTCGCCGTGCAGCCAGGTCTGCGTCTCTGGCCAGCCGCCAAACAGCGCGAGGCGCCACTCGGGCCAGACATCCTGCCAGTAAAGATGATTCGTGGCGTCGAAAAAGCGCCGCGGCGACGCCGCCATGCGCGCAAATCTCGCCTGGCGCTGCGCCGCGGGTAGCGACTCGCTGGCTACGTGAAGTGCTTCGATAACCTGTTGAGGGCGGTTACGCCCGACCAGCCGATGGCTCATTGCGCGGCTCTCCTGAAGGGATGCAAGCCCCTCAGTCTGACCGCGCTTCGTTAAGGGTTTAAGACAGTGCAAGCCTGGCAATGACACGAGCTGGAGGCCCAGCCCCCTTGGCTCATGATCTGAAAAAATCCATTAAAACCAGAATAATCAGCTAAATAGGCTACAGTTATAAAGAAAGTCAACATTATCGAGGAGTCTTTTCAACGATTTTCACTATTGGCGTTTGGACGCCCCTTCCGGTTCGCAAGCCCCTATTCGTGCCTCGTGTCGGTGATATCGAACGTAATGGCCGCCCCTGCGGATAATGAAAATATCCGTCAGCGATGAGGCCGCGACCGGCTACGCACCCACGCCGCCGCCCACGCCGAAGGTCGTGCTTTCGCGGATTCACTGCTTTTAAAGGATGCTGATATGCAAAGAGTTCTACTGACCACGTTTGCCCTTATCACCACGCTGCCACTCGCCGTACAGGCGGCTCAGGACGAGAGTCGTGAACTTCGCCTGATCACTCCGCCCTGGCCCGGCGTGACGGTCAAAAGTGAAATCCTTTCTCAACTGATCGAACCGCTGGGCTACCGCGCCACGACTCAAGAACTGAGCTCGACGGTGGGGTACAGCACGCTCCAGCAAGGCGACAGCGATGCCTTCCTGGCCGGCTGGCTCCCTGCTCAACAGGAGAGCTACGACGCCGCGATGGCCTCCGGCACGATCGTGGATCTGGGCAACAACGTCGAAGGCGCGCGTATGGGCTTTGCAGTGCCCGGCTACGTCGCCGATGAAGGCATCACCAGCGCCGAGCAGCTGGCCGACCCGGAAGTCGCGGCGCGCTTCGAGCAGCGGATCTACAGCATCGAAAGCGGCTCGACGGTCACCGAGATGATGGAGAGCGCCATCGATCAGGATACCTACGGGCTGGCCGGCTGGTCGATCCTCTCCTCCTCCACGCCAGGCATGCTCAGCGAAGTCGCCTCGGCCAACAGCGATGGCCGTTGGATTCTGTTTTACGGCTGGACGCCCCACTGGATGGTGCCGGCGTACGACGTTCGCATTCTCGACGACCCCAACGGCGTCTTCGGCGATCGCAACGGCGACAACGACGTCAAAACCATCGTCGCCAAGGACTATGTCGATGCCAACCCCAACATGACGCGCCTGCTCGATCAGTTCGCCTTCACCGCCGAGGAGCAGAGCGCCTTCATTAGCGCCTACAGCCAACAAGAGCGCGAGCTGGAGGATGTCGCTCGCCAGTGGCTGGCGGATCACCCGGAGCGGGTGACCACCTTCCTCGAAGGCGTCACGACGTTCGATGGAGAAGACGCCCAAACCATCCTGGAGAGCAGCCAGTGAGCGCGAACACCATGAACGAACAGACCATTCGCGAAGATCTCGCCGCGGCGTACCAGCTCGTTGCGCTGGAGGGCATGGACGACGGTATTGAGACACATATCTCGGCGCGCCTGCCAAACGATCGCTTTCTTCTCAACGCCTACGGGCTGCGCTTCGACGAAATACGCGCCGACAACCTGGTGATCCTCGACGCCGGCGGTGAAGTGCTGGACGACCCGACCGGCCTGGGCATCAATCCAGCGGGCTTCACGATCCACAGCGCCCTGCACGAGGCTCGCCCGGAGGTACACTGCGTGCTGCATACCCATACGGTGGCCGGCGTAGCGCTATCGTGTCTCGAGGAGGGTCTTTTACCGCTCAACCAGTGGGCGCTACAGTTCTTCGATCGGCTGAGCTACCACGATTTCGAAGGTATCGCCCTGGATCTCGAAGAGCGCGAGCGGCTGGCCCGCGATCTGGGCCAGAACTCGGCGATGATCCTGCGCCAACACGGTCTGCTGACCTGTGGGCAAAGCGTTGGCGAGGCCTTTTTGCGCATGCGCGACCTGGAGCGCAGCTGCCGTGCGCAGCTGGCCGCCCAGGGCACCGGCCAGGCCTTGATCACGGCCTCCCGGGAGATGGGCGAGCACGTCGCCCAGCAGTACGAGGTCTGGGCGGCAGGCGAGGCGGGCACCGGCCGCGCCTGGCAGGCCGAGCGCCGCCGACTGAAAAGCCGCGAAGGCTAACGCAGCACCTGCCCGGCGTTTTGGCGTCGGGCAAACCCACGCGGCGCCGAAATACGGAAAAATCGCTCGACCACGCTGGCTTCGACGGCGGGCGTGGCAAGCGACACGGCGACGAACACCGGCAGGTTGATCAAAAGCCCCCAGAAGCCGGCGTGAATGCCGAGCGGATGCGACCACACCGTGGTGAACGCCACGGTCACCGCGAACCCCGAAAGAATCCCCGCCATGACGCCGAGCTTTGAGGCGCGCGGCCAGAAGAACATGCCGATGAACGCCGGCAATACCTGAGAGGCAAACCCCAGCCCCACCAGCAGAATCATCACCAGGCTCCCCGGCTCGGCGATCGCCAGCGGCGCGATGATCAGCGCCATCACCGGCAGCAGCAGCCAACGCGCGAGTTTGGCCGTGAACGCATCCGAGAGCTTGAACAACGGCTGCAGCACGTCCTTGGTCGCGGAGAGCGCCACCGAGTGAATGAACGGCTCGCTCGAGGACATCGAAGCCGCCAGCGTACCGGCGCCTAAAAGGCCCACCAGCACCACCGGCAGGTTCGCCATGGCGTACTCCAGCACCACGGTATCGGCGCGCTCGAGCTCCGGCAGCGAGTAGATACCGATGAACCCGACCACCACCACAGGCAGGATCACCACGTAGTAGGTCGGAAGCCAGGTCGCGCTACGGCGAATGGTGCGCGCCGAGGAGGCACACATCCACTGCGTCCACACCGGCGGCATGAACGAAAACATCGACACGATGATCGAGGTGGTCCAGAAGCTGAAGCTCATGTCACCCTTGGCGCCGGGCAGCGTCAGAAACTCGGCGTGGTCTTGCTGGATGCGCGTGAACACCGCGGACATGTCGAGCCCGCCGGTGGCACTTTGCACCGCCCAAAGCCCCACCGCCCAGGCGACCACCAGCATCAACGCGCCCTGAAAGGCGTTGGTGCGCCCGATCGCCCGCTGGCCGCTGATATAGAGATATACCGCGATACAGGAAAGCACGATGATTACCCCAAGCCATACGGGGATGGCGCCACCGCTCATCACGAACAGAATATAGGCCGACCCCACGGTCTGAAGCACCGCGTAGGCGATCGACCCCACCGCCATCACCAGCGATGCCAGCGCGCCGAGTGCCGGGCTCTGGTAGCGATCCGCAATCGCGCTTGCCTGAGTGACGTGGCCAAACTGCGCGCCGAACTGCCACACCTTGGGCCCGAAATACCAGGCCACTAGCGCCAGATAAGCCAGATACACCGCCACGTAAAACACCGCCACGCCCTTGGAGTAGGCCCAGCCCGGCGCGCCCATGAAGGTGTAAGCACTCACACTGCCCGCGGCGATCAGCAGATACAGCGTGACCGGCCCCATGCTTCGCCCGGCCACGCCCCACTGCTCCAGTGTATCCATACGGTGCCCGGCACGAGCCTTGAGCCCAATGATCATGGCAATGGCCACGTACCCTAACGTTATGATGAGCGGCCAGGAACTATTCATGCCCATCCCTCTCGACGAGTCGGTTGCCGACGAGCATCACGCCCACGCAGGAAAAGATGACCACATAGCTCCAGACGATCATCAGCGGCAGACCGAACACCAGTGCTGCCTGGTTGATAAAGCCGATGACCGGCCAGGTGCCGGCCAGCACCAGCACGATAAATGCAGCAAGAAGGCCCCACCCCGCGCGTGAGGTGGGTAATACGAAAAGACGACGCATGGCAATTCTCTTGGGATTGTTGGGAGACAGGTCATTTTTCATGATTCAAGCGGCACGCGTATCCAGCTTCGGCCAACGCACGGGTAACGCCAGCTCGGTTTCCAGTTGGTAGGCCAGTTTCAATACTCCGTGGTCGTTAAACCGGGGGCCGATCAACTGTACGCCGATAGGCATCTCGTCCTCGCTATAGCCCGCATTGAGTGAAAGCGCCGGCTGCTCGCCCATGTTCCAGGGCACGGTGTAGGCGATGTGCTCGAAGGGACGGCGCGGGTCGTCGGTCGGCGAAGCCCACTCGGCGGGAAATGAGACGTTGGGTGTAGTAGGCGAAATCACGAAATCCACCTGTTCGAAGATGGCCTCGCTTTCGCGGCGCATTGCCATTGTCTGCTGAAAGCCACTCACCACATCCAGCGCGCTCGACTCCTTCGCACCACGAGCCCATTCGATAATCGCGGGCAGAACCCGGGCGCGCTCCTCGTCACTCAGTTTTTCGAGCTCGCCTTGCTGGCGCGCCTGCCAGAAGCGATCCAGACCATCGAGCATCTCGCGTGTTAGTACGGGAGCCACGGGCACCAGCGTTGCGCCGCGAGCTTCCAGACGCTGGGCGGCGAAGGTCACCGCCGCCTCGATGTCCGGTTCGAGCGCCAATCCGCAGCCCGCATCCAGCATCACGCCGATACGCAGACCGTTCATATCAAGCGTCAGATCCTGCCAGTCGATGCGCTCCGGCGGCAGGCGCATGGCATCGCGGCGATCGGTCCGGCTCAAGGTTGGCATCACCAGTGCGGCGTCCTCGACACAGCGCACCATGGGACCGGCGCAGCGGCCAACGTAATAAGGGTCGATCGGAATACGACCAAGGGTCGGCTTGAAGCCCACGACCCCACACCAGGCGGCGGGCAGGCGCACCGAGCCACCGATATCAGTGCCGATGTGCACAGGCCCGAATCCGGCCGCTGCTGCCGCACCGGCGCCGGAGCTGGAACCACCGGTATTACAATTCAAATCCCAAGGATTACGGGTAAGGCCGTGAAACGAGGAGAGCCCCGACGAGAGCATGCCAAAATCCGGGCAGGTAGTTTTGCCAAGCAGTACCGCATTGGCTTCGTCCAAGCGCGCGGCGGGAGGCGCGTCCGCCGCCGCCGGGGTCTGGTCACCCAGCCCCGTCCCAACGGGAACGGGCTGGCCTCGAGTGGCCACCAGTTCCTTCAGCGTCACCGGGACGCCATCGAGCGCCCCTAGGCTTTCGCCTTTCGACCAGCGGGCAGTGGAAGCCTTGGCGGCGTCGAGAAAGCGCTCCGGCGAATAGGCGTAAAGCGCGTTAATTTGTCCTTCGTGGCGCTCAATATGAGCAACCAGATCCTTGGCCACCTCGTCGGGGGAGAATGCCTTGTTTCGGTAGCCATCCAGCAGCTGGGTCGCCGTCAATTGATGAAGCTCGAACATGCCGTCGTCCTTTGCGTTGTTATCGACGCTTTTAGAATGGCGTTAGTCAGCGCTACATA
This sequence comes from Halomonas sp. PAMB 3264, assembly GCF_031954245.1. Classification (NCBI taxonomy): domain Bacteria; kingdom Pseudomonadati; phylum Pseudomonadota; class Gammaproteobacteria; order Oceanospirillales; family Halomonadaceae; genus Halomonas; species Halomonas sp. PAMB 3264. The sequence goes on along the minus strand of NZ_CP134866.1, from coordinate 1,092,283 downwards.
CTATTTCAATTTTAATGTCAGCGTGTCCACTTTTTGTGTGCACTTTTAACGAGGCGAGCTGTCATGAGCCTGCAAAGCCTTGGCCAGCAGCGAAAGACACGCTTCGACGGCGAAGCTTCGAGTGCGGTGACGAAAGACACAGAGATCCATACGCGCCGGTTCGAGCTCGTCCGGAGCGAGAGGAATGCTCTTGAGTTCACCGTTTCGACACTCACGGGCCACCGCCATGGGCGGGAGAATGAGTACGCCAGCCCCGTTCAGGGCCAGCGCCTTTTGGGTCTCGAGCGACGCGGTATCGAAGGTAGGCATGAGTTTGATGCCCGCCCGATGAGCACTTCGCTCGAACGCCTGACGCGCTCCAAAGGTTTCACCCGGCAAGATGATACGGTGCTCGGCAAGTGCTTCGATCGTCACCTCGCAAGCGGCGGCCAATGGATGCTCTGGTGCCATGACCGCATGGTGCTCCAGGCGCACACTCTCCAGAACAAGAATATCCTCGTGGCGCGGCATGAAAAATGACAGGCCGATATCCGCAGTACCCAAGCGTAGACTCTCGACCATCTGCCCGGCGCTGGCGATGCCGATATCGAAATTAAGCCTAGGATGACGCGCAGCCATGTCGGCCAGCGCTGGAGCAAGTAGCCCCGCCACCACGCCCTCGGCCACTTGCAAACGCACTCGCCCGGTACGTAAGCCCTTGAGGTCGGCAATATGCTCTTGGACGCGCTCCAGATCGCGCAGTGTGTGCTGTGCCTGGGCGGCCAATAGCTCTCCCGCCGCAGTCAGGCTGATACCGTTGGGCCCTCGCTCCAGTAGCGGCGCGCCCATCTGATGCTCCAGCAGATCGATCTGGCGGCTGATCGCTGTAGGTGCGATGTGCAGCTTGGCCGCCGCCTGGCGTAGCGAGCGACACCGCGCGACGGTATCGAAGTAGTGAAGCGCGCGGCCGCTGATCATTGGACCGTCTCGCTGACGCACTTCGCCATGAGCGTGACCTGCTCGCCGAGATACGTCACCTCCTCGAAGGCGCGCCAACCCAGGCGGTGGTAAAGTGCTTGTTGATCCGGCGTGTAGAGATAGCCGCACTCGAAGCCGTTCGATAAAGCCTCCTGCTCGACCCGTGCGACCAGCCGTGAGGCGATCCCTCGGCCACGCTGGTTCGGCAAGACGAACACCGACGCAAGCCAGGGGCCAAGCTCGGGCCGGGTCGACATGTCGTCCGCGATCAAGCTCGCCGTGCCCACCGCCGCCCCCTTTTCCAGCGCCACGAAGATCGACGGCACCCCGCCCACACCGCACTCTGAACGCACGAACGCGATCTGCTTTTCGAGGGTCTGGCCGGGGTGCAGGTGCCCCCAGGCCTCGAAGGTCCAGGTCGCCACCAACGTGACGTGTGGGCTGTCAGCGCGAAGGCGTTCGATGGTGAAGGTATCCGTCATGGGTCGTCCTGGTGGTGCATGAAAACGGGTTCGCGGTCTAGGTGTTCTGCCGAACGAACTCCACGCTCTGCGGATGCTGCGCGCAGTAAAAGAGGTAGATGAGCCCGACCGCCCCCCAATCCAGGTTCGCCTCGCCTTCAGAGTCGATCTGGGCGAAAAACGTCATGGACGCCTGACAATGGGGGCAATCGGGCACGTGCTCGCCCTGAAGGTAGAGCGGGTAGCCGCCCTGCCAGCTTTTCAAATCATCGATACAGCCTGCCCGCGTCACTGCCTGATCAAAAGCCTGCCAGGGGCTTTCCGGGTCGAGCTCGCAACAAAGCCCTTCGGCTTCAGGGCTTTGGGTATCGAGCCCTTCCCAGCCGGGTAGCGAGCGCACCGTTTGGTGCGTAATCCGACACGGCGTGATGGCGTTGCGATCGGCGCCGGGTGGCGCCAGTCGAATCTGCTTATAGCCTTGCGGCGCGGTGAACCACTGCGCGTGCCAGAGCCCACGGTCGCGCGGGTCGTCGCCCGCGGGCAGGCAGTCAAAGCAGTAGTGAAAGACAAGCAGCGCGCTCGTCGTCTCATCAAAAAGTTGGAAAACGAAGGTGAGCGGTTGGGTGCAAAGTTTGCATACAGGCCACGTCGCCCCCGCTTCAAAGTAGGGCAAACCGCCGAGCTTGCTGACCGGCAATGGCACCCACGCCTTGGGGTCGGCGTGGGGCGTAAGCAGCACGGCCTTTTTGATCAGCGGGGCAAGCAGCGCGTCGAGCCGGTCTTCCATGAAGCGATTCCTTTATCGATGGGAGGACTCTAACCCAAAACCCGCCAGGCGATAAGCGCCGCTCTCTCTTGACACCCTATCCTGAGGCCCTATCGTGACGCCCCCAACGCTCACTCATACTTTTCTACGATCAATGGGTAAGCTCGCTTGCACGCCTGGCGTGCTAGGCTCCCACAAACCGTGATCCGAGAACCCCATCGCATGCCATTTTCCTTCGCGCTCCCGCGTCCTCGGCGATTGCACCGACTGACGCTCGCAACGACTGGCCCACGGGTGTTTGCCTTTCTTCACGCGTTTGGCCTCACGGTGTGGATTGCGCAGGTGGAGGGAACACAGTGGCAGCTGGTACTGCCCGGCGTCGTGCTGCTGATTTGGCCGGGGATCGCCTACTGGCATGCCACGCTTGCCAAAAACACCAAACGTGCCGAGTTCAATAACCTGCTTGTCGATACGCTGCTGTTTGGCCTCTGGTGCAGCGTGCTGGATTTCTATGTGCTGGGCACCATCACCATCGGACTAGCCTGCTTGTTGAACAATCTCGTGGTGGGCGGGCCACGCCGCATGCTGCTCTCGGCGCTGGTATTTACCTTTTCAGCGTTGATCGGCGCGCTGGTCACCGGTCCGGACTTTCGGCCCTACGTCAATGTCCGGGTCGACATCTATCAATGGGCGGGCGCCGTGGGCTATTTCATGGTGATGGGCCGCGTCACCTATCAGCAAAATCGTCAGATAGGTCGCAACATGCGCGCCATCGAGATGCAGAATCGCCTCTTTCAAACCCTACTCGACTTGACCCTGCTCAGTCATCACACGACAACGATTGACGCCTTGCTCGATCAATTTCTCGATCACTTGCGCACCCATTTCCCGGACTACGGGTTCGCCGTGATCCTTCATGAGCGCGCGCGGCCGGCTACCGATTCGTTCGCGGCCACCGCAAACTTGACGGCCGACGATCGAAAGCAGCTAACGACACTGACCGAGAACCTTTCGGCAGAAAAAACAGGCCGAGCCATCGTCCGCCAACGCGGTGATGGCGCCTCGCTCTATCTCACGCCCATGGATCACCGCTCCGGCCTTTACCTGGGCTGGCTCATCGTCAAGGCCCCCGGGGAAAACAGCGGGCTCGAACAGATTTTGCCGCTGTTCGCCGACCAACTGGCCGGCGCCACCGAAAACAAGCTGCTTCAGCTCGAGCTCACCCGGCTTGCCGAACGCGATGCCCTCACAAACCTCTACAATCGCGGCTTTTTCGATTCGGCGCTGCACGCCTGTATCGCCAACAAGGAGCGCTTGTCCGGCGCCGACTTTGCCGTGATCGTGATGGATATCGACCGCCTGAAAGAGGCAAACGACCGCTATGGCCACGAGGCAGGCGACGCGCTGATTACCTGCGTTGCCCAGCATCTGCAGGCGTGCACCCGAGAGAGCGACATCCTCGCTCGTTACGGTGGCGATGAGTTTACGTTCCTGCTGCCAGCGACAAACCTCGACGCGGCTCAAGCGTTGCTCGAGCGCATTCGCGCTCACCTCGTTGACCAATACTGCGTGATCAACCTTCCCACCGGGCCGCATCGCCTCGCCCTTGGGCTTAGCCTGGGGTGCGCCTGTTCAAGTGAAGCCCCCTCTCAGGAAGTACTGGCGGTGGCCGACGAACGCATGTATGACGATAAGCGCTCGAACCGAGAGCGCCATGATGATTGATACGCCATCGGTTGGGCACTAGTAACCGCCGGGTTTACAGTGTCAAGAGTGCGACGCGTTTTTACTCGTTACCAAAAGGGCCGGCTGAACCGCCGGCCGGGCGCTGCCCCCAAAGATCGGCATGCACGAGCGACTCGATCGGCAGTCTGGAGCGCCAGCCCTTCGCCTCCAGCTCCGGCTTTTCCAGAAACTCGCTGACGTAGCCAAGGCATAGATAGGCCAGCGGATAGACATACTCGGGCAGGCCCAGTACGCCGCCAAGCTCGATGGGGTCGATGATGCTCACCCAGCCAACGCCAATACCCTCGGCCCGGGCGGCGAGCCACAGGTTCTGCACCGCCAGACAGGTGCTGAACAGATCGGTGTCGATCACGCTGTCGCGGCCCAGCACATGGTCACCGCCACGGCGGCGATCGCAGGTGATGCACACATTGAGCGGGCTTTCGAGAATGCCCTGCAGCTTCAGGCTGCGATAAAGCGCCTGGCGCTCGCCGGAAAAGCGCTCGGCGCCTGCCGCGTTGGCCGCATCGAACAGCGCGAGCACGTTCTCGCGCACCTCACGGCTTTCGATAACGATGAAATCCCAGGGCTGCATGAAGCCCACCGACGGCGCGTGGTGAGCCGCTTCCAATAAGCGTGTGAGCACGGCATCCGGGATCGGGTCGGGCAGAAACTGTGCGCGAACGTCGCGGCGCTCGAAAATGGCGCGGTAGACCCCGGCGCGCTCGGCCTCACTAAAGCGGTGGCGTGAGTCGCTCATGGGGCAGGCTTGATCATCTCGATGTGCATGATGCCATCCTCGTCGAACGGCTCGCTGACCGTTTCGAAACCGAGCGAGGCATAAAAGCCCTCGAGATGCGCCTGGGCGCCGATGCGAATGCCGCGCCCCGGGTAGGTAGCTTCAGTAAAGCGAATCGCTTCCGTCATCAGGGCACGCCCCAGCGCCTGTCCGCGAAAGGCCCGAACCGTCATTACCCGGCCAATGGAAGGCTCATCGAACTTCTCTTCCGGCCCGACCACACGAACGTAGGCCGCAAGCGCGCCATCGACGGTCGCGCGCAGGTGCCAGGCCAACGGGTCGAGCGCGTCCACTTCCTGGTAGGCGCAGGCCTGCTCGACCACGAACACCGCCTCGCGGGCGCGGGCGATCTCGTGAAAATCCCGGGCGCTGAGCTCATCGATGCGTGCCCAGTTGAAGTGTAGTGACATAACGTCTGGTCCTTTCAGTCACGGCGTTCAAAGCCCGGGAGTATAGCGCGAACTCGCTACGCCCCAAACGGCCCTGCCGTCTGGCGCTACTGGCGATCATCACATGAGCCGCCCGTGGTTGCCTCTCCAGCGCTCTGTCAATTAACATCAATTATCATTAACGTTGATGTCTCTGCCTCAGCCGTGGATGGATCATGTCGAATCGTTTTCTGCTCAAGCGTTTGCGCGCCGTCGCTGCGTTTCTCTTCGTCAGCGTTTTATGGAGTACCGTCACCGTGGCACAGCAGCGCGACCCGGCCCAGACGATCGGGCACACCGTTTTCGACGAGCCCGAAGGTGCCTATCGCTTCGAGCGCTTCACGGTCGAGAATACCGACTCCCAAACGCGCTATCGCGTCACCCTGGGCATTCCCGCAGCCAGCGCACCGGCATCAAACTACCCCGCCTTTTGGATGCTCGATGGCAACGCCGCGCTGATGGAATTCGATGCCGCCCTGCTCGACGCACTCGGTGAGCGCCCGGCGCCGCCAGTGCTGGTGTTCGTGGGTTACGATAACGACCTGCGCATCGACCGCCGACGTGTACACGACTACACCTTCATTGAGGACGGCGACCAGGGCGGCGGCGCCAACGCTCTGCTCGACGTCATCGAGAAACGCATTCGCCCGGCCATCGCGCAGTATGCAACGACCAACCCACAGCAGCAGACGCTATGGGGCCACTCCTTGGGCGGGCTTTTCACCCTGACGACGCTGTTCACCCGCCCCGACGCTTTTGACACCTACGCCGCGGGCAGCCCGTCACTATGGTGGGCCGAAGGCGCGCTTCTCGATGGCCCGGAGCAGGCCTTCATCGCCAATCACGAAGACGCCTCGGCCCGGGTGCTGCTGAGCCTGGGCGGCGACGAGCGCCGCCGCGACACCTCTCACCGCGACATGAACGACCCGCGCGTACGCGAGCACCTGCGTCGCGTGACCAGCGTGCCCGCAGATACCGTCGAAACGCTGGCCGAGCGCCTCGACGTTATGCCCGGCGTCAGGGCCACCTACCGCGAATTTCGCGGCATGAACCACGGCCAGACCTTTCGCGCCTCACTAATGGATGCGCTAGCCGACGTAACCGGCGTGACCGGTGTCGATACCGTTCGCGCGTCTGCTCGAAAGCCCTCGCGCTGACTCGACTACTCTTGGTATTACTGATGACGACGCGTACTCACCCCAAGCGCCAGCGCAGTGGCGATGCCTCCTTGAGCACGCCCTGCTCGTTCCAATCCCCCCAACCCGCGAAGGGAATGGTTGCCTCATTTGAAAGACCCGGCAAGCGCTCTGCCCAGCGCCGCTTACAGCCTTCCAGGTGCTCGCGCAACGCTGCCTTGCCTTGATACTCGATTCCACCACCCTGTACCCCGTAGCTCACTTGGGGTGCCAGCACGTCAAATCCAACGTAATAAAGTGAGGCGTGCATCGGCCAGAGCCACGCCGCCATGTCCCCGGCCCGGCCGAAAGGCTGGAAGGCAGGCTCCGGCGAGCCCGCTGTTACGCAAAGCAACGCGCGTTTGCCTTGAAAATACCCCTGGTCATAGCGCATGCGACTGGTGTAGCGGCCGCCGTAGACCATCACCCGATCGAACCAGCCTTTCAGGATGGCGGGCTGAGCGTGCCACCAGAGCGGGAAGTGAAAAACTACCAGCTCCGCCCACTCAAGCCGTGCAAGCTCACGGGTTATCTCCTTGGGAAGCGCCTGCCGGTCGTGATGGGCGCGCTGTTCGTCGAGCGGCGCGAAAGGCTCGCCGCTGCCACGCGACGCATAGTGCTCGGCGCGTTCGACCGGGTCGAAACGTTCCTGGTAGAGGTCGCCTACCTCGACTTGATGCCCCATGGCCTTGAGTCGGCTGACGGTAATATCGACTAGCGCGCCGTTGAACGAGCGCGGCTCCGGATGCCCCGAAATGATCAGTACGTTCATGCTCAAGCTTTCCTGTCACGATGAGAAATGACAGGCTACTCTGTTCATATTTGCTTCAATATTCCCTAAAAATGCCAACTGGATTTTCATGAATGCACAGACAGTGAAATGGGATGACCTGCAGATCGTGCTCGCGATCGCCCAAGCGGGCTCGCTCTCCGGCGCCAGCCGGCAGCTTCGTATCAGCCATGCTACGGTGTTTCGCCGGCTCAACGCCCTCGAGCGGCGCTTGGCGGTGACGCTGTTCGAACGTCACCGCCAAGGCTACACGCCGACGCCTTCCGGGGAGGACATGGCCGCCACCGCCGAGCGCGTACAGCGTGAGATCCACGGTGCAGAGCGGCGGCTGGCCGGACAGGACATAGCACTTACGGGCAGCCTTCGCATCACCACCACGGACACGTTGTTCACCGGGCTCTTGAGTCCGGTGCTCACCACGTTCCGCCAGCGCTATCCAGCGATTGAGCTGGAAGTGGCTCTCTCCAACCAGCGCCACAGCCTGTCGCGCCGGGAGGCAGATATCGCCCTGCGCCCGACCCACGCGCCGCCAGACACCCTAGTGGGCCGCTATTTGGGTGATATCGCTTTGGCGGTTTATGGGCTAGGCAAGCATTGGGAAGACGTCCACCGCCACGTCACATTAAAGACGCTATCGAATCAGGCTTGGATAGCACCGGACGCGCACCTGGGCGATGCCATCCTTGAGGCCTGGATGGCGGATAAAGGTGCCGCCTACCGGGTAGATAGCCTACTCGGCATACAGGTAGCGATACGCGACGGTGCCGGCATCGGAGTGCTGCCCTGCTACCTGGGCGAGAGTGATGAGGCGCTTACACGCCTGACAGCGCCGATAGAGGCTCTAGCGACGCCGCTTTGGCTACTCACCCACCCCGACCTTCGCCGGGTGGCGCGGGTGCGTGCCTTTATGGATACGGTGAGCGAGGCGCTGCGCCCGCGACTCGAACACGCCTGCAAAAGCGCGAAGACATAAAAGCCCGCTTCAACCGGAATAGAACCGCGTCCAGCCCCAAAGCAGCAGTAGTGCGAAGACGATCCAGACCAGAGTAGCGGCGGTCAGCGTGCCGGTCAGGTCGAATCGGTAGCTGGCGTAGTAGATCGCGGCGAGATAGGCCGCGTAGGGAATCAGCGAGCAGAGCCCAAACACCGCCGTGGTGCGAAGATCCGCCATGCCGCGCTCGCTACCCACGATGTAGTGCGCGATCAGCGCGAAGGTGGGAAACAGCGGTACCAGCCCGGCAATAAAAAAGCTCCTGGTGCGCGACAAAAGCGCAATGAGCAGCACCGCCAGCGCCCCGAGCAGACATTTCAATAAAAGCGCCATCGCGTGTTACCTCGCGTGTTCCTGGGAGCGCTGATCGAGACTTTCCAGCATCTGCTTGAGCAGCGCATCGAGTTCGGCTCGCTGCGCCTCACTCAGCCCGCTCACCAATGCCTGCTGCGTTTCGACGTGGGCGGTCACGGCGTCGTCGATCAGCGCAAAGCCTGCCTTCGAGAGCGAAATCAGAAAGCCGCGCCCGTCCTCGGGATTTTTCACCCGCTCGATGAGCCCGGCTTTTTCGAGCTGCTGTAGGCGGTGGGTCATGGTGCCGGAGGTCACCATGGTAGAGGCCATCAAGGCGCTTGGCGACAGCGCGAAGGGCGGGCCTTCGCGCCGGAGCGTGGCGAGCACGTCAAAGCTCGACTCGCTCAGCCCAAACGGCTCCCAGGTATGCTCCATGGCACGCATCAGCACCTGGTTGAGCCGCTTGAGGCGGCCAAGCGTGCCCATCGGCGCCACGTTCAGCTCCGGACGCTGGCGCTGCCACTGCAGAAGTATTTTATCGACATGATCCATGGCGTCGAGCTTACGACTTTTTACCTTGACGTCAAGATAAAAAGTCGAATACCTTGATATCAAGATACTTGAACAGGAAGTCGTCATGCCGCCCGTCCGCCGCGTTTTTAACGATAAGGCCTTCGCCTCAAGGCGTCTCGCCCCGCTTCTCTATCTGCTCGCCGGTGGGGCACTGCTGGGCCTTTCCACCAACCTGGCCAAGCAGGCCGGCGAAATGGCGCTGTCGCCGCTGGCGTTTCTGTTCTGGTCGCTGGCCGGGGCGGCGCTGATTCTGCTGGCGCTGGCCGCCGGGCGGGGCCGGCTGCCGCCGGTCAACGCCCGCACGCTCGAGTACTACACGGTGTCGGCGCTGGTCGGCGTGGCGGGCTCCAACCTGCTGTTCTTCTCGGCCATTGCCCATATCGGTGCCGGTTTCGTGGCGCTAATCATCACCCTGCCGCCGCTTTTGACCTATCTCGGCGCGCTGGCGCTGAAGATCGAGCGTTTTCAGCCAAGCCGCGGCCTGGGCGTGCTCACCGCGCTCGCCGGGGCACTCATTCTCGCCGCGCACAAGATCGCCGCCCCGCAGGCCGACGTTCACTGGATATTGCTTTCACTACTCGGCCCGGTGCTGCTGGCGATTGGCAATCTTTACCGCACGCTGCGCTGGCCGCCAGGCGTTGCCGGCGAAACCCTGGCGCCGGGCATGCTGGTGGCCGCGGTGGTGCTTTTGCTGGGCGTAAGCTTGCTGCCCGACTTTTCGCTTGCGGTGCCCCAGCTTCGCCTCGAATTGATCTCACTGATCGGCCTGCAGGCGGTGGTTTTTGCCGGGCAGTTCCTGCTGCTCTTTTTACTACAGAAAAGCGGCGGCCCGGTGCTTCTGAGCCTGCTGGGGTCGGTAGGGGCACTGTTCGGCGTGCCGGTGGCGATATTCATACAGGGCGAAAGCGCCCCGGAGGGGTTGCTCCTGGGCGGGCTTTTGATCGCCATCGGGATCGCCCTGCTCAACCTGGACAAGGTTCGCCAGAAAACCTGAGGCGTTGATCAGAAGGGCGCATTCAAAACGCCTAGTCGAGCCGCTTTTCCATCGTGTGAGCGCCGGCCTCGGTGGTGACGACGCCAAACCCCAGCCGGCGATAAAGCGCCACCGCCGGATTGAGAGTGAAGACCCGCAATCGCAGCGTAGCGCTACCGGCCCGGCGGGCCCGGGTTTCGGCAAAGCCGATGGCGGCGGTGCCCAGCCCCTGGCTTCGCCATGCCGAGGCGATTTGCAGCTCACGGATAGTACAGGCGTTCGAAGCAGGATCGAGGCACAAAAGCCCTACCGGGGAACCCTCTACCAGAAGCTGATAGCTTTCCATCTCGCGCCACTGACGCGCGAACAGGGCATCATCCCAGTGCATACCCAGCGCATCGAAATAGCCGGCCATGTTGCGCCGAATGAGATCGGCGGCGAACGCTTTGTCGCTGGTTCGTCGAAAGTACGGTGTCATTCCGATATTTCCAAAACGTTTTGTCGACTTCGGTACGCGGCTTTCACGCGGTGATTGGCTACAACAACCTGATGAAACCTCAAGCGCGACTACGTTATAATGAGTGCTACGAATCAAGGAGGCCCCATGCAAACACTCTCCTGGGAAACCAAGCGGCGTTATAACGCTGAAGTCCGGCGCACCAACTATCAGTCCAGCATGGCGCTCGAAGGCATTGCGGTCGACCCTCGCACGTCGCGGCTTACCAAAGCCGACGTGATCGCCAAATATACGAAAACTCAAAAACGCTGATGGATAAGTACGGTACCGGTCAGGATCCCTACTGTTACCCTGGTACTGACGTATTAAGAAACAAGTTGAATATCGATGAGGCGGCCACGCTCGAAGAAGCCGAACGCGACCTATCGATGATCAACGCCGCCAGTATTGAGCTCGAACCACCGCCTTTTGACCTCGCCTATCTGCAGCGCCTGCATTCTCGACTTTTTGATGATCTTTATGACTGGGCAGGAGAGCTGAGGTCCATCGATATTGCAAAGGGAGACACGCGCTTCTGTCACGTTCCTTTTATAGCGCCCGAATCCGAAAAACTCTTCAGGAAACTGGCAGCGCAAGCGTACTTCACTCAACTGGATAAGAGCGCTCTCGTGGCTGCCTGCGCCGAACTGTACGGGGATTTGAATGCCATTCACCCTTTTCGCGAAGGTAACGGACGTACTCAGCGGCTCTTTTTCGAGCATCTGATTATCAACTGTGGTTACCGTATTTCCTGGGCAGGTATCGAACGAGCGACATGGATAAAGGCAAATATCGCAGCCATGGCGTGCGAGTACGAGGCCCTGGCCGCAATATTCGAAAGCTGTATCGGGCCGCCGCTTCAGGATTGATACGCAAGCGTTTTCCTTTACTTCCTCTACCCCAGCTGAAACGGATACACCGATCCCATTTCGAGCAGTTTTGTTAGCTCATCGAGGGCGGCGAGCGACTCGCGAGCAAGCTGCGGGTCGGCCAGATCCTTTGGTGCCAGCCGGTCGCGGTAGTGGCGCTCGACCCAAGCGGTGAGATCCTCGAACAGCGCCGGCGTGAGCAGCGCCCGCGCCTTGATGGCCTCGCGCTCGGCGCTCGAGAGCGCCACCCGCAGGCGCAGGCAGGCGGGGCCGCCGCCGTTTTGCATGCTCTGCTTGACGTCCTTGACGAGCACTTCACTAATCGGGTTGTAGCCCGCGAGAATCAGATCCTGGATCACGCGCCACACCGTGTCGTTCTCCTGACACTCGCCAGGTACCACCAGCGTCATGCTGCCGTCCGGATTGGAAAGAAGCTGCGAGTTGAAGAGATACGAGCCGACGGCGTCGTCAAGACTGATCGCCTCGACCGGCACGCGCACCGGGATCAGGGGCGTGGCCATTTTGGCGCGCAGCGCCTCCAGCGTGCCCTCCTCGTCCAGAAAGGCCAGCTCGTGGTAGAGCAGCACCGGGCCGTTGCCCACGGCGATTACGTCGTTGTGGAACACGCCGGCGTCGATCGCGTCCGGATGCTGCTGGGCGAACACGGTTTGGGCATCGGTAAGCCCGTGCTGACGCGCCACGGCCTGACTCGCCTCCAGCGTTTGCCGGGCCGGATACCGGCGGGGCTCGCGCTCACCGCCAAACGCTTTTCGTCCGTAAACGAACAGGTGCACGCCGGGCTCACCGTGCGCGCCGCAAAGCCGGGTGTGGTTCGCCGCGCCTTCATCAGAAAACGCCGGCGTTGCCGGCAGCGCAGGGTGATGGGCGAAGTGGCGCTCGTCATGAAAGATGGCCTGCAAAACACGGCCGGTGGTGGCGGGCTCGAGAAAGCGATGGAAGCTCGACTGCAGGTTGGCCGGGGTGAACTGCACGCGACCCTCCGGCGCATCGACGCCCGGGGTGACCGTGGCGGCGTTGGCGGTCCACATGCTGGACGCCGAGCACACCGCGCGCAGAAGCTGCGGCGCCTGGTCGGCGGCGCTTGCCAGCACGCGCTCGTCACTGCCGGTAAAGCCGAGCTTTCGCAGTGCGCCGAGGTCCGGGCGCTGCTGGGGGGGAAGCACGCCCTGAGCGTAGCCCGCCTCCATCAGCGATTTCATCTTCAAAAGCCCTTGCAGCGCGCCCTCTTTCGGGTTGGCAGTGAGCCCTCCGTGGCGCTGGGAGGCCAGATTACCGGCGGCCAGGCCCGCGTAGTTGTGCGTCGGGCCGACCAGTCCGTCGAAGTTGACCTCCTGAACGCTTTCATCCACGCGGCTCATAGCGTAATACCCGGCGGCAGCGTTTCCGGCATCTCCAGCGACTCGGCCTCCATCGAGGCGACCGGGTAGGCGCAGTAGTCCGCGGCGTAAAAGGCGCTCGGGCGGTGGTTGCCGCTGTCGCCCACGCCGCCGAAAGGCGCATCGCCCGAGGCACCAGTGGTCTGGCGGTTCCAGTTGACGATGCCGGCGCGAATGCGCAGCAGAAAATCGTCCCAATCGGTTGGGTCGCCGCCGATCAGCCCAGCGGAAAGCCCGTAGCGGGTGTCGTTGGCAAGCGCGAGCGCCTCGTCCCAACTATCAAAGCGGTGAATCTTCAAAAGCGGGCCGAAGTGCTCCTCGTCGGGTACTTTCAGCCCGGTCACGTCGATCAGCGCGGGGCTCACAAGGCTCGTACCCTCTTCAAGGCGCTGCATGCGATTGAGCACCCGCCCACCCTGCGCCTCCAGCGCGTCCTGGGCTTTTAGCAGGCCGTCGGCGGCGGCCGGGCTTACGAGCCCGCCATAGAACGGCGCCGGGTTCTCCTCGAACTGCCCGGCCACGTGAAGCGTTTCGATGGCCTTCGAGAGCGCTTCGATCAGCCGGTCGCCGGCCTCGCCGTTGGGCACGATCAGCCGCCGGGCGCAGGTACAGCGCTGGCCGCCGGAGAGAAACGCCGACTGCAAAATGGTCAGCACGGCGGCGCGCTCATCCGACACCTCCTTGACCACCAGCGGGTTGTTGCCGCCAAGCTCGAGCGCAAGGATCTTGTCGAGCTGCCCGGCGAATTGCTGGTGCAGCATCCCCCCGACCTTTGCGCTTCCGGTGAATAGCAGCCCGTCGATGCGCCCATCACCGGCCAGTGCCTGGCCGACCTCGACACCGCCCTGCACCAGGTTGATCACGCCCTCCGGCAGGCCCGCCTCTTGCCAGCACTGCAGCGTTAGATCCGCGGTGAGCGGGGTCTGATCGCTGGGCTTGAAGACCACGGCATTGCCTGCCAGAAGCGCCGGCACGATGTGGCCGTTGGGCAGGTGGCCGGGGAAGTTGTAGGGGCCGAACACGGCCATCACGCCGTGGGGGCGGTGGCGCAGTACGGCCTTCGCACTGCCCACCTCTTTTTCGCGCTGGCCAGTGCGCTCGTCATGCGCCCGGATCGAGAGCGCCACCTTGCCCACCATCGCGCCGGCTTCGGTGCGCGCCTCCCAAAGCGGCTTGCCGGTTTCCGAGGCGATGGCCCAGGCAAGCTCTTCGCTTCTCTGTTTGAGCACCTCGGCGAAGCGCTCGACCAGCGCCAGGCGCTGCTCAAACGGCGTGCGCGCCCAGGCGTTGAACGCCGCGCGCGCCGACTCGACGGCCTGGCCGACCTGGGCGGGGCTTGCGGCCTCGCCCTGCCAAAGCGCCTGCCCGCCGACCGGGTCCGTTTTGCTAAAGCGCGCGCCTTCGCCCACACGCCAGCGGCCGTCGATCAGCTGCTGCATCTTTGCGCTTAATGGTTGTGCGGTCATGACGCCTCCTGAGTGTCGAGTAGTCTGAGCGTGTCGCCGGCGCCGACATCCAGCCGCCGCGCTTCCTCTTCGCTGAGCAAGATCGTGCCGTTATCATCCGGGCCGCGACCGAGCCAGGCGGCCCGAAACGCGCCGATCGTGGTGGTGGCCGCCAGCCAGCGGCTGACGCTTTGGACGTTTGGGTCGCGCGAGATCTCTACCGAATGAACCTGGGAGGTGCGCACCGCCCGCACATCGTCGATATAGGCCTCCACGGTCGGGCCGCCGTCGAAAATATCGATGTAGCCCTCCCAGCGTAGCCCCTCTTTCTTGAGCATCTCGAGCGCCGGTCGCGTGTCGCGGTGAACCTGGCCGATACAGGCGCGCGCTTTCTCGGACATGAAGGTGGTGTAGATGGGGAATTTCGGCATCAGCTCGCCGATGAAGCTTTTCTGGCCAAGCCCGGTGAGCCGGTCGGCCTCGTTGAAATCCATCGGGAAGAAGTGCTTGCCCAGGCTCTCCCAGAACGGGCTTTGGTGATGTTCGTCGAACACGCCGCGCATCTCCGCCAGCACCTTGTCCGGGAAGCGGTCACGGAACTCGGCGATGAACAGCCAGCGCGCCTTGGAGAGCAGCGCGCCGCAGCGCAAATGCCGGTTGGCCTCGCCGCGGTACTCCGGGCGCACGTAGAGCGAACACACCTCGGCGTCGCCGGTGTGATCCGAGCTCAAGAAGAGCGTGTCGATGGTGCGGTGCAGATCGAGCTGCACGGACGAATGCGCCAGCGTCCCGAGCCGGTAGTGATAAAACGGCACCTCGCGGCCGACCTGACCTTCGATGGCGCAGCAGCCGGCAAGCTCGCCGGTAGCGTCGTCTTCGAGCACGAAGAAGTAGAGCCGGTCATCGACCGGAGTGCGCTCCTCGAACGCGCTGACGGCGGTCTCGATCTTGCCGGCCAGAAACTCACGATTGTCCGGAAGCGAGGTAAAGCCGACGCCGGTTTGCTGCGCCAGCATCTGGAGACCATCGATATCGCCGCGGGCGATGGGTCGAATGCGCATTACATCTCTCCCTCGTCGAGAACGTCCTGGGCACCAGGTAGTGTCAGCGGCGCCACCAGCACCGCGCGGCCTTCCTCGACGCCAAGCCTTTCGGCGTGCTCGGGGCTGAGCATGAGCTGGCCGGTCGGCGAAAGCGCATAGCGCGCCACCAGGCAGCGAAACGCCGCGCTCTGGTTGGCGATGAGCGCAGGCTCGGCGTCCGGCAGGGTGTGTTCCGGGCGGATACGCACCGGATGCCAGCTGGCCTGGCGAAAGGTTTCCAGCCGCTCGCGCTCGGCCTTGACGATCGGGCCGGCATCGAAGATGTCGACGTGGCGCGAACGCGCGAAGCCTTCTGCCAGCATCTCCTGCAGCGGGCCTTCGTGGGCCGGGTGCTCGCGGCCGATCGCCGCGCGGGCCTGGGGCGTCAGCAGCGGCAGATACAGCGGAAATTGAGGCATCACCTCGGCGATGAAGCTTTTCGAGCGCAGGCCGGCGATGTGGTTGATCTCCTGGAAGCTGCGCGCGAAGAAATGATTGCCCACGCTCTCCCAGAACGGCGACTGCTGCTGGCTATCGAGATAGCCCGGAAACGCCACCGCCAGAATGTTGGAGAAGCGCTCCGGGTACTGGGCGATGAACAAAAGCCTTGCGCGGCGCAGCAAACTCTCGGCGCTGGTGCCCTGATAGCGCGGGTTCAGCGAGAACGCGCATAGAAGCGTGGCATCCGACACCTCGTGAGAGAGTGCCAGGGTTTGCACTTCACGACGCACGTTAAGCTGCTGGGAGGCGTGGATCAGCGTCTCCTGGCGATAGGTATAGTAGGCATCCGTCGCCCCGGCCTGGGCGCGAATGGTAGCGGTGCCCAGCACCCGCTCGGCCTCGCGCTCGGCGCCGGTGTCCTCCAGCACGAACATGTAGTGTTCGTCGCCGGGAAACTCTGCCTCACGGGCAAACGCCTCGAGCGAGCGCGCGATACGCTCTTCAAGGCGCGCCCGGTTGGCCGGCAGGTTGGTTAGCCGTGGCACCGCGTTCTCGGCCAGCGCCATCAGCGCGTCGAGATCCGTCATCGCCACCGGGCGCACGATTCGCATACTCAGCCTCCCTGCCGTCAGGGCCTGCTCGGCCCGGTTCATGAATGCGCGACGAGACGTTTGATCGCACGCTCCAACCGCGCCATGGCCTCCTCGATATCCGCCTCGGGAATCACCAGCGACGGCGCCAAACGCAGCACGTTGGGCCCGGCGATCAGCGCCATCAGCCCCTCTTCGATGGCCAGCGGCAGGATGTCCTTGGCACGCCCCTCGAAGGCATCGCTCATCTGCGCGCCCATCAACAGACCCATGCCGCGGATCTCCTTGAACACGCCGTACTTCTCGTTGATCGCCTCCAGGTGCTTGCGAAACAGCTGGTGGCGCGCCTGGACGCCGTCGAGCACTTCCGGGGTATCGATCACGTCGAGAGCGGCGAGTGCGACCGCCGAGCCCAGGGCGTTACCGCCGTAGGTCGAGCCGTGGGTGCCGAAACCCAATGAGGCGCCGATGTTATCGGTGGTCAGCATGGCCGCCATGGGGAAGCCGCCGCCCAGGGATTTGGCGGTGGTCAGAATGTCCGGCGTCACCCCAAAGTGCTGGTAGGCGTAGAGCTTGCCGCTGCGCCCGACGCCGGTTTGCACCTCATCGAAAATCAATAGTGCCTGGTGCTCGTCGCACAGCGCGCGAAGGCCTTCGAGAAACGCCTGGGTGGCGGGAATGATGCCGCCTTCGCCCTGCATCGGCTCGACCATTACCGCACAGGTGTCGTCGTCGATCAGCGCGCGCACGCTCTCCAGGTCGTTGTACTCGGCGTGCTGGATAGCGCCGGGCACCGGGCCGAAGCCTTCGGAGTATTTGGGCTGGCCGCCAACGGTGACGGTGAAGAGCGTGCGGCCGTGAAACGACTGGCGAAAGGAGATGATCTTGTCCTTTTGCTTGCCGAAATGATCGAACGCGTAGCGCCGAGCCAGCTTCAGCGCGGCCTCGTTGGCCTCGCCGCCGGAAGAGCAGAGATAGACCTTCTCGGCGAAGGTGCTGTCGACCAGCTTGCGGGCAAGCGCCAAGGCCGGCTCGTTGGTATAGATGTTGGAGAGGTGCCAGAGCTTTTCGCCCTGCTCCTTGAGCGCGCCGACCAGCGCTGGGTGGCAGTGGCCGAGCGCATTGACGGCGATACCGCCGGCCAGGTCGATGTACTCACGCCCTTCCTGATCCCACAGGCGGCTGCCCTCGCCGCGCACCGGCACCACCTGCTGCGGCGCGTAGTTGGGCGTCATGTAGGTGTCGAAATCCTGACGGCTGGGCGTGTGGCTCATGTGACTCTCCGGTTACGGGCAAAAGAGTTCCAGTATACGCAGCCCGTCACGTTTCACACTTTCACGATTGAGACGGTTAATTATGTAAAGCGGCAGTAGCCGGTACGAGACTCACTCACGACGCAACGCTTTTACAAGGGTGCCGGAACGCGTGCGGGAAGGAGTACCTGAAAGAGCGCCGGCTTGATTTTCCACCCTCAGCGACCATAGTGATTAACGCGACGATTAGCCGGCTAACACGACGGCCCGAGCCGTTTTGACGACCCATCCAGGAGAAACGTATGCAGATCGATTTGAGCGGTAAACGCGCGGTGATCACGGGCTCTACCGGCGGCATTGGCTACGCGATCGCCAAGGGGCTCGCCGCGGCGGGCGCCAGCGTCGTGGTGACCGGGCGCAGCAAGGAGCGGATCGACCAGGCGCTCGAAACACTAGGGCGCGACGTCGAAAACGCCAACGCTACCGGCGTGGCGGTGGATTTGAGCACCGCAGACGGCTGCCAGAAACTGATCGAGCGCGTGCCGGAGGCCGACATCCTGATCAACAACGTCGGTATCTTCGAAGCCGGCGACTTTTTTGATACCGACGACGATACCTGGCAGCGCTTTTTCGACACCAACGTAATGAGCGCGGTGCGCCTGTCGCGCCACTATGCCCGCGGCATGCGCGAGCGCAATTGGGGCCGGATCCAGTTCATCTCCAGCGAGTCGGCGCTGAACATCCCCACCGAGATGGTCCACTACGGTATGACCAAGGCCGCACTGCAGTCCGTGTCGCGCGGGCTCGCCAAGGTGCTCACCGGCACACGGGTCACGGTGAATGCCATTCTGCCCGGCCCGACCCGCTCGGAAAGCGTCAATGCCATGATCGAAGAGCAGGCGCGCGAGAAAGATATATCGATCGAGGAGGCGGAGGCGCGCTTTATCGACGAAAACCGGCCCTCGTCGATCATTCACCGGCTCGCCGACACCGACGAAGTCGCGAATCTGTGCGTCTACGTCGCCTCCGAGCAAGCCAGCGCCACCACCGGTGCGGCGCTGCGGGTCGAAGGCGGTATCGTGGATACCATGGCCTAGACGCTGTACGAGACGTCACGTGGGGCGCGTCAGGTCAACCGCTCTTCCCGGGGCGTCAGGCCGAAGTGGTTGCGGTAGGCGGTCGAGAAGTGCGCCCCGGAAGAAAACCCCACGGCCAGCGCGATCTCACCGATCGGCTGGTCGCTTTCGCGCAGCCGCGAGCGCCCGGCCTGCAGGCGCAAATCCAGGTAGTAGCGGCTCGGTACCGCCTGCAGGTATTTCTTGAACAGCCGTTCGAGCTGGCGGCGCGAGACGCCCAGATGCTCGGCGAGCTCCAGCGTCGAAAACGGCTCTTCGATGTTCGCCTCCATCAGCGCCACCGCGTCCACCAGGCTTTGCGGCGCGTGGCCCAGGCGGCTTCGAAGCGGCACGTGCTGGGGCTCGTCGGCGGTACGCACGCGCTCGTAGGCGAACTGCTCGGAAACCCGCTGGGCAAGCTCGGCCCCCAGCTCGCGGCGAATCAGCGTTAGCGTCATATCGAGCGCGGCGGTGCCGCCGGCCGCACTCAGGCGGTCACGGTCGATCTCGAACAGGGTCTGGGTGAAGGTGACCGCCGGGTAGGCCTGAGAGAGCGCGGCAAAGCGCTGCCAGGGAAGCGTCGCCCGGTAACCGTCCAAAAGCCCACAGCGCGCCAGCACCTCGCTTCCACCGGCAAGCCCCCCTAGCGCCGTTTTCGAAGGGAGCGTGCGCAGCCACCCTAGCAGCGCCGCGCCGAGCGGATAGGGCAGCGGCGAAGGCGCGGCGATGAACACGCAATCAAAGGCCTCTGCACCGTCGCCGAGCCCGAACTCGACATCAGCGCTGAGGGCGGCGGCGCTGCGCACGCTGCCTTTTTCAAGGCCGAGCGAGATCACCTGATAGCGGCTCTGGCCGCTGAGCTGATTGGCCAGCAGCAGCGGCTCGACCAGGCAAGCGTGAGAGAGCAGAGAGAAGCCGGGCAGCAGCAGCACGCCGAATCGCTTCGGAGTGGACGAAGGAGCATCGATAGGTGACGCGTGCGCCATGAAAACGACCGGTTGAAAACAAAGGGATATCTTAACCAATAACGCCCGGGGAATCAGTGCGGCTTTGTAAGAAAAGCGGCCAACGCAAACAGGGCAAGGGGAAGCCCCTTGCCCTGTGCGTTTTAGCGCCAGCGAAGGCTTGCCACGAACGTGGCGCCTTACTGGCCGCGGTTCGGATGGTTGGCGAGCTCGCCCACCTGCATGTCGCCGTCGACCTGGCTGTAGTTGTCCTCGTTGTACTCCTCGGTCGCGGACTCGATTTCGTCGCTACCGTAGGTGGTTTGCATCACCAGCTGATCGTCTTCGAGATTGATCTCCTGCAGCGCCAGCGCCACATCGGTGGCACCGAAGCCCCAGAAGCCGCCAATGGAGACGACAGCGTAAAGATCGCCGGAGTCGTTGTGCTCGACCACGTTATCGACCTCGCCGATCTCCTCGCCTTCCTGATTGACTACCGTCATGCCTTCGACATCGCTGATCGTCAGCGACATCAGGCCGCCCTGGGTGTCGTTTTCGGCGAGCGTTTCGTCAGGCTCGAGGTTGTCCGGATCTTCCATGGCGTTCGGGCTACGGCCCTGGTTGCCGTCCATCTGGCCGGCGCTGTCGTCAGCGGCCTCTTCGGTCATGGACTCCTCCGCCGCCATGGCTTCCTCGGTCGTAGCGTCGTCGGAGTTGGTTGAGGGCGGGCTCTCCATCTGGCCGTCGCTTTCGGTATCGTCTACCGCGTCAGCGTCGCTACTCATGTCAGCATCGCTGCCCTGGTCATCGCTCATCTGGCCCTGGCTTTCGTTGTCGGCGCCGGAGGCGCTACCGGTGCCGCTGTCGGTGTCCGCATTGGCGTCGGGCTCGGCCGCCGTCCCCATGTCGGTATCCGCTTCCATGTCGGTATCGGTATCCGTGTCAGTATCGGCGTCCATATCGGTATCGCCGCTTTGCGCGTCGCTACCGTCGGTGTCGTCTTCGGTGCTGGTCTGGCTTTGCGCCCCCTGCGCGCCCTGGGCAGCCGCTCCTGACGTCTGTTGCTGCTCGTTGGAACCGCCGGACGCCGCCGGACTCTCTTCTTCGGCCAGGGCGCCAAACGACGTGCCCGCGCAGATCGCGGCGATGGCGACCGCCAGTGCTGTCCGTTTCATGGGGTGACTCCTTGTAGTTGATCGACTCTATTGAAGCTAGTGAGCAAAGCCGCGATACGCAATTTATTTTGCGCCCGCACGGTCAACGGCATCGGGAGACGTTTGGGTCTGGCTGAAAGGTCTGTTTGAAAGAGTCTGGCTGCAACGTCGGTGCGGGTCACTTACCGAGCAGTATGCCCGCAATAATGAACAGTGCGAGCGCCACGGCAAGTACGGAAACGACGATGGGCAGGAGTTTATAAAATCCTTTGGGGGAGCGCCTTGCTTCGGGCTGTCGATGAGCGGGCATCTGCGGCGCCCGTTCAGGTTGGCGCTGGCCCATTACGTGCTCTTTCTCTTGTTTGGGCGTTTTACTTTCGCGGGTATCCATGGCCTCGCCTCTTGAGCGGGCGCCCGGGACGGGCGCCCGCCCTCACAGGCTTCGAGCCTTTTTGAAAAGCGCCGTTAAAGCGAGACGACGTCGAAATCGACCTCCGGGTCGACGTCGGCGTCGTAGTCGACGTCCTCACGCTCGAAGCCGAACAGTTTCAGGAATTCGTGCTTGTAACCAGCATAGTCGGTAATCTCGAAAAGGTTGTCGCTGGTGACTTCCGGCCACAGATCCTGACACGCCTTCTGGACGTCGTCGCGTAGCTCCCAGTCGTCCAGACGAAAACGCCCCATCTCGTCGAGCCCCTGGGCACTCTTGTCTTCGGCGTAGAGGCGCTCGCCGAACAGGCGGTTGAGCTGGTCGATGGTGCCTTCGTGCAGGCCCTGCTCTTTCATGATGCGATACACCATGGCGATATAGAGCGGCATGACCGGAATGGCCGCACTCGCCTGTGTCACCACAGACTTGAGCACTGCCACGTTCGCCTGGCCGCCGGTCTCACCCAGCTTGGCGTCGATGGCCGTGGCCGCGCGGTCCAGATCCTCTTTTGCCTTGCCAAGCGCGCCGTGCCAGTAGATCGGCCAGGTGATCTCGGTGCCGATGTAGCTGAACGCCACGCTTTTCGCCCCCGGGGCCAGCACATCGGCATCCGCCAGGGCGTTCATCCAGAGCTCCCAGTCCTCGCCGCCCATCACGGTGATGGTGTCATCGATCTCGGCCTGGGTCGCGGGCTCGACTTCGGCTTCGATGATGGTGTCCTTGTTGGTGTCGATCGCCGTGGCGCGGTAGGTCTCGCCGATCGGCTTAAGGCTTGAGCGCTTGAGCTCGCCGGTATCCGGCAGCTTACGTACGGGTGATGCCAGTGAGTAGACCACCAGATCCACCTGCCCCATGTCCTGCTTGATCAGCTCGATGGCTTTCTCGCGGGCTTCATGAGAGAAGGCATCGCCGTTGATCGCCTTGCTGTAGAGGCCTTCCTGCTTGGCGAACTTGTCGAACGCGGCGCTGTTGTACCAGCCGGCGGTGCCGGGCTTTTTCTCGGTACCGGGCTTTTCGAAAAACACGCCCAGCGTGTCGGCGCCATAGCCAAAGGCGGCGGTGACGCGCGCCGCCAAGCCGTAACCGCTGGAGGCGCCGATCACGAGCACCTTTTTCGGGCCTTGGCGCTTGTCCAGACCGCGGGCTCTGGTCGCCTCGATCTGTTCGCGCACGTTTTGCTCGCAGCCTTTGGGGTGCGTGGTGGTGCAGATAAAGCCGCGTACTTTGGGTTTGATAATCACTGGGATCTCCTTATCGAAAATCGGGGTTCATCGACGGGCAGGCCCGTGGCGTTGGCGCCCATTCTAGCGGGCCGAGGCGACGCTGTCCGCACTTGAGCCTGGCGGGTTTTCGCGTCAGGATACTCAGGTGAACGTATCAGGCCCTGTAAGGGCCGATGCCTGGACGGCCAATTCGCGATGATGAACCAATGAACGCACAGCAGTTAGTGGATGAACGTGGCGACGTTTGGCTCGCCCTCGCCCCGCTCTGGCTCGACCGCGAGCCCGGCGAGCGCGACTACGCGCACATGATCGAGGTGATCCAGGCGCATGGGTTGTCGCTCAAGGAGCTCGAGTGGATGTTTCGCCTGGAGCTCGCGCCGGTGATGGCGCGCCATCAGCTCTCCATTGCCAGTGAATGGCGAGCGTTCGACGATCGTAAGCTGATGCAGCAGCTCGTCTCGCACAACCTGCGCTTGCGCGGCTGGCGGCGCAAGAGCTGGGCGCTGTTTTCGGGATTGACCACGATGATGGTGCGCCACCGCTGGGGCGCGCTGATGCAGCGGCTGATGGTCGCGCGCGGGGACGTTCAGGGCTCCTGATCGAGCGCGGCTTCCACCGCCCGGCGCAGCGTCAGGCCGCGCTCCCTGGGGCCGAAGCGCGCGATCACCCGGCCGTCGCGGCCGACCAGAAACTTGGTGAAGTTCCACTTGATCATGCGGGTGCCTAAAAGTCCCGGCGCGTCGCGTTTGAGCGCGGCGAACAACGGATGCGCCTCGGGCCCGTTGACCCGCACCTTCTCCATTAGCGGAAAATGCACCCCGAAGCGCTGCTCGCCGAATTGGCAAAACGCCTCGGCGCTCTCCGGCGACTGACGGCCGAACTGGTTACAGGGAAAGCCGAGCACGGTGAAGCCGCGGTCGCGATAGCGCTTGTAAAGGCTTTCGAGCTCCTCGAGCTGCGGAGTGAAGCCGCACTGGCTTGCGACGTTCACTACCAGCAGCACCTGCCCTTTCAGCGCGCGCAGGTTGAACGGTTCGCCCTGATGGGTATGGCAGTCCTGCTCGAAAATGGTCATGGCAAAGCCCTTGTCGAAAACCCGTTGAAAACGATGACGTTACCCGGCGCATTACGCCTCGACCAGCGGCCCCATCACCACGCGCAGCGCCAGTAGTAAAAGCAGCGCACCGGTCACCCGGTTGACCCAGTGCGAACGGCGCTGAAGCCAGGGCAGCACGGAAGAGTGCGAAAGCCCGAGAGCAACGATCAAATACCATCCGCCGTCGATCACGACCGCCGTCATCACGATGATCAGTTTGGCGAAAAGCCCCATGTCCGGCGATACGAACTGACTCAGAAGCGCCACGAAAAAGAGAATCAGCTTGGGGTTGATCAGCGCCACCAATAGCCCCTCTTTTGCGGCCAGACGCCTCGTCGTTGCCACGTGGGCTGGCGAGAGTACGCCTGAACGGCCGGCGCGCAACGCCTTGACGCCAAGCCAGGCAAGATAGGCGGCCCCAAGCCAGGTCACCCAGCGAAAGAGCTCCGGGTGACTCGCGATCAGCGCGCCAAGCCCCAGCACCGTCAATAGCGCGTAGATACCTACGCCAAGCGCGTGGGCCACCGCCGCGATCATTCCGCTTTGGCGCCCGCCCCCCAAAGTGTGGCGTAACACGAGCGCCAGGCTTGGCCCGGGCGACATCGCGCCCATGGTACAAATGGCGGCCAGCGACAGCCAAAGTGACAGCGGCATACGTTCTTCCTTCTCGTTTTTATCGTCGCCGAGGGCGGCTTTCAAGCGCGGCGAAACACTCCCCGCCACGCGGTCTTAAATAACGCTGTTAGCATGTTACGCTGTTGGGTAAAATTTTTCCCTTTTGATGAACCATGGCGTTGATCGTCCCGAGCTCCAGGGCTCGCGATGTCGATTTACCATGGCGTTGATGAATATAGCGCCTGGCGTTCAGGCAGCTTTAGGCGATGAAAGGACGTTAACATGGGTAGGGCGTTTCAAAACCGCAAGGAATCGATGGCCAAGACGGCCGCGGCGAAAACCAAGGTGTACAGCAAGTACGGGCGCGAGATTTATGTCGTCGCCAAGTCCGGCGGCACCGACCCCAACGGCAACCTGGCGCTGCGTGGCCTGATGGAGCGCGCCAAGAAGGATCAGGTGCCTTCGCACGTGATCGACAAGGCGTTGGATAAAGCGTCGGGCGCCGGCGGCGAGGACTTCTCTACCGCCCGCTACGAAGGCTTTGGCCCGGGCAACGCCATGGTGATCGTCGAGTGTCTGACCGACAACCCGAACCGCACCTTTGGCGACGTGCGCGGCTGCTTTACCAAGACCAAAAGCAAGATCGGCACGCCTGGAAGCGTAAGCCACATGTTCGACCACTGCGCGATCTTCTCCTTCAAGGGGCAAGACGAGGAAGCGGTGCTCGAGGCGCTGATGGAAGCCGATGTCGACGTCACCGACATCGAGCAGGAAGAGGAGCGCATCACCGTTTTCGCGCCGCACACCGATTACGCCAAGGCCAAGCAGGCGCTGATCGACGCCTTTGGCGAGCTCGATTTCGAAGCCGACGAAATCCAGTTCTTGCCCCAGACCACCACGCCGGTGGAAGGCGACGACGCGGTGATGTTCGAGAAATTCTTCGACATGCTCAACGACCTGGACGACGTGCAAAACGTCTTTCACAGCGCCGAGCTGCCCGAGCAGGAAAGCTAAGCCCGCGCTAGCCGCGCGGCTTGCTCGGCCCCGAGGTCACCTCACCGGCATCGAGCGCGGTGTCCGGCGGCAGATGCGCGGTTTTGATCCCGGCCTGACTGAGCACCTGTTTGGCGCGCACGGTCAGGTCGGTAATGAACAAAAATTGCTGGCGCGGGTCGACCGGGTAGGCGCGAATGCGATAGTGCGTGCCCCAGGGCTTCTCCTCGGCAACGACGATGATTGGCGCATCGAACCTTAAATACGCGCTGGTCAGCGCAACGTCCTTGAGCGCCTGGCGCACCCAGCCCGCAGCGTCATCGACGCAAAGATAGAAGCTCGTCACGCACTGTAGCGACGGCCCACCGTTGTTGGCGTTATAGACCGGCGTATCCCACAGCTTCAGGTGCGGCATGGCGACCAGGTCGTCGTCCGGGGTCTGGATGTGCACGGTGCGCATGCCCACGTGCTTCACCTCACCATAGGCATCCTCGATCTGCACCCAGTCTCCGGGGCGGTAGGGAAGCTCTACCGCCGACACCACCCCCGCAATCAGGCTGCTCACGTAGTCCTTCAGCGCGAAGCCAACCGCCAGCCCCAGCGCGCCGAATAGCGTCACCATATTGCGAAGCGATGGGTCGATGATCATGGGCACGATCAACACGATCGCCGCAATCAGAATCAGAAGCCTGGTCAGCGGCACCAGCGCGAACACGCGAAAGCGAAGCTGGCCGTGAAGCCGGTTGGCCAGCCAGTTCAATCCGCGCTGGCTCAAAACGATCAGAAGAATCGTCGCCAATAGAATCAGGCCGACGGTGATGACCGTACTGGTATCGATATCGTTGAATAGCTCGGCGTAGCGTTTGCGCTCTTCCATGAAACGTCCTAAAGCGGGTCGATGAGATAGTTACGCGAGGACAAAAGCTCGCGAACGCTGGTATACGCCAGAGGGGCTACCTGCCATCGCCCTTCGTAATGCGTGAGAACCCCCTGCCGGGACAGCACCATCCGCGCGTTGAGCGTCTCGGAGCGGGTGAACGGCACGACCTCGGGCAGTGCCTGGTCGCAAAGCCCGCCGTGGACGAGCAGCGAATGCAGCACGAGCGTGGCGACATCGCCGGTTTCATTGGTCAGCTCCGCTTCGTTTAGCGCATCGAGCAGCCAAAGCTCATCGTCGTGACCACTCTCTTCGATTGGCTCGCGAAGTTGCTCGCGCCAGTAGCTGCGCGCGATGCCGAGCTGGCCGCGACAGTGCACGGCCAGGTACTGCATATCGCTTTCGTGTTTATGCGTTTGCTGGCTCTCGACGGTCAGCGGCTCGCCGGTGCGCGTGCTGTAGACCGTGAGCGCCTGGTGCCCCGACCCCGCGCCGATGAAGTACTCGGCAAGCTGCTCCCCCTCCACGGCCTGCAGGGTCAATGTCGGCACGCTGTCCAGGCCGATGATGTGCTTGAGAAAAGCGTAGCTCCAGCTATCGCAGCCAATCACGCCCTGGCCAAGATGCCCACCGAGCGCGCGCTCCAGAAAGGCACGCACCCCCTGAATGCCGGCGTGATTGCGTAAGAAACAGCGCTCCAGCGCCGGTAGCGCCCAGCGCTGCTGACCGTCGAACGCCATGATCCAGTCGGTATCAGCCGCCAGCAGCGCCTCGACCGAGGGCGACTCGGCAAGCATCACCTGCTGGTCTCTGGCCCACTGGGAAACGATCTGCTGGTGCCCGCCGTAGGGAGGCGTGATGAAAATCACTACCGGCTGCTGATAAAACGTGCGATCGAGCGTCTCCCCCAGGGCAGTGGCCGGTCGGGACCAGTCGATGGGCGGGGCCAGGTGGGCCAGGCGCACTTCGGGAAGCTTTCTCAGCTTCTGCTCTTCGATCGCGTGTCGCTGGGCGGCGCGCTGTCCTGTGAGCCAGGTCTTGAGTGCGCGAACGTAGCGCTGACGGCGGGACTGCTGGGTCTTCTGTGGAGTAGAAAACGCCTCGAGTTCGACGATCTCCCAAAGGGGGGAAGAGGCATCTTCCGAACGCTTTGCCATAGCGCATCTCGTTGGTTGCTAAAGACGTTCAGCTTAGCACGCTGCACCGGAGCCGGTGCTTACGAACTTAACGCGAGTAAAAGGGTCAATAGGGGTAGACCTGACCGCAACAAGAGTCCGTTAAAAGACCTTCGCGCGGCGGTGCCAGGAGAACACTCAAGCATGTAGACCCCGGTGTCATCACCGGTCGTTGCCCAACGGGAGGTCGCAATGAGCGTTGTTCAAGTTAACGAAAGCCAGCTTCACGAAAAGCTGACCAAATGCATGTCAGGTGAGCGGGTGCTGATCGACCACGATGGCAACCGTTTTAGCGCGCGCATTCAACAGGCCGATACGAAAGGCGTCAGGGTCATTCCCGAGGCGCTGATCAAAAGCGCTCAAGGCGCTTCTGACGAGATCGAGGGGTTGACGCTCCCCTACCAGGACGTGTGGGAGCTCGAGGTCAAGGGTGTGGTCTATAGCCGCATCGGCGAGCCCACCGAGCGTAGCGCCTGACGCCGTCTTCAAACGACTCTTATAAAACGACTGCACGCCTTTGGGCGTGCAGTCGTCGTTTAAACTACCGAACATGGCTTGAAGCGTTTAAAAGCTCAGGCAGATCTTGCCGAAGTGTTGGCCGGACTCCTGGTGGCGAAAGGCATCACCGATCTCTTCAAGGCCGAATTCACGATCGATGATCGGGCGCAAATGCGAGGCTTCGATGGCGCGAATCATCTCGAGCTGATCCCGGCGGCTGCCCACGATCAGCCCCTTGAGCGTGGCCTGCTTGGCCATCAGCTTGGCGGTGGGAATATCGCCTTCGCGTCCGGTCAGAATGCCGATCAGCGCCATGTGACCACCGATTTTCACCGCGTCGATCGACTGAGGCAGCGTTTTCGGCCCGCCCACCTCGACGATGTGATCGACCCCTTCACCGCCGGTGAGCTCCTTGACTTTCTTGCCCCACTCCGGCGTTTTTTGATAGTTGATCACGTGCTCGGCGCCGAGCGCCTTGAGCTTTTCGAGCTTCTCGTCGGACGACGACGTGGCGATGACCCGCGCGCCCATCATTTTGGCGAACTGCAGCGCGAAAATGGACACCCCGCCGGTGCCGAGCACCAGCACGGTGTCGCCGGCCTTGAGGCCGCCATCGACCACCAGCGCCCGCCAGGCGGTCAGCCCTGCGGTGGTTAATGTTGCCGCCTCTGCATGGCTATAGCCTTCGGGCTGATGGGTGAACCAGGTGGCCGGGCGTGTGATCTGCTCACGGGCGTAGCCGTCCACGCCGTCGCCTGGCGTGGTGCGAAAATCGCCCACCCGCGCCGGGCCTTCCAGCCAAGTGGGGAAGAATGTCGACACGACCCGGTCGCCGACCGCGAATTCGGTCACGCCCTCGCCCACCGCCTCGACGACGCCGGCGCCATCGGACATCGGAATACGCCCGTCGTCCGTCGGGATCATGCCCGCGACCACTGCGTAGTCGTGAAAGTTGAGCGAGCTTGCGTGAATGCGCACGAGAATTTCACCCGCGCCGGGCGCGTTTGGAGCCTCACGCTCGAAAACGCCGAGCTGGTCGAGCCCGCCGGGCGCCTTCAAGGTAACGGTACGGTTGGACATACACTCCTCCTGATTCATCCATTAATCAACTGGTCTACTGCGCTTACGTCACGTTAGCAGACGAATCCGCATCCGACACGTCCAGCCCCAAAAATCCGCCGGACTGGCGCTGCCAAAGACTCGCGTAGATGCCGCCTTTGGCCAGCAGTTCCTGATGTGTGCCGCTTTCGACCATTTCGCCGCCGTCGACCACGATCAAACGGTCGAGCATGGCGATCGTCGAGAGTCGGTGGGCGATGGCGATCACCGTCTTGCCCTCCATCAGCGCGTCGAGCTGCTCCTGAATCGCCGCCTCCACTTCGGAATCGAGCGCCGAGGTCGCTTCGTCCAGCACCAGAATCGGCGCGTTTTTCAAAAGCACCCGGGCGATGGCGATGCGCTGGCGCTGCCCACCGGAGAGCTTGACCCCGCGCTCGCCCACGTGGGCATCCAGCCCGCGCCGGCCGTGCGGGTCGACCAGCTCCTGCAAGAAGCCGTCGGCGTGCGCCCGGCACACCGCTTGCCAGACGTCTTCGTCGCTGGCATCAGGGCTTCCGTAGCGGATGTTGTCTCGAAGCGAGCGGTGCAGAAGCGACGTATCCTGGGTCACCATACCGATCTGGTGGCGAAGCGAGGTCTGGGTCACGTCGCTAATGTCCTGGCCATCGATCAGGATGCGCCCGCCCTGCAAGTCGTAAAAGCGCAGCAGCAGGTTGGCAAGCGTGGACTTGCCCGCCCCTGAACGGCCGATCAGGCCGATTTTCTCACCGGGCTTGATCGTCAGGTCGAAGCCGTCGAACACGGTGCGGTGCTCGCCTTTGGCCTGGGTGTAGTGAAAGGTGAGCGCATCAAAAACGATTTCGCCGCGAGGAACATTGAGCGGCGGCGCCCCCGGGGCGTCCTGAATGCTCGGCGCCTGGGCGATGGTGTTCATGCCATCCTGCACGGTGCCGATGTTCTCGAACAGCCCGGCGACTTCCCACAAAATCCAGTCGGACATGAAGCGAATGCGCATCACCAGCGCAATGGCGATCGCCAGCACGCCAAGCGAAATCGCCTCGACGTACCAGGCACTGATCGCCATGCCGGCGATGCCGACCAGCAGCAGCGTATTGAGCAGCGTCAAACAAACGCTCATCACCGTCACCAGGCGCATCTGACGGTGCACCGTGGTGAGAAACCCCTCCATCGCGTCTTTCGCGTAGCGCTGCTCACGCAGGGTGTCGGCAAAGAGCTTGATGGTTTGAATGTTGCTGTAGCTATCCACCACGCGCCCGGTCATCTCGGCGCGGGCGTCCGCCTGGGCCATGGAGACGTCGCGAAGCCGAGGCACGAAGTAGCGCATGATGCCCAGATACCCAATGAGCCAAAGCCCCAGCGGCAGCAAAAGCCAGGGGTCGGCGCGGCCGAGCAGAAACGCTGCACCGGTGAAATAGACCAGCGCGTAGACCATCAGGTCCATCACCTTGGTGACCGTTTCGCGGATGGCAAGGGCAGTTTGCATCACCTTTTGCGACACGCGCCCGGCGAACTCGTCCTGATAGAACGCCAGGCTTTGGCTCAACATGTGGCGATGCGATAGCCAGCGACCGATCATCGGGTAGTTGCCGAAAATGCTTTGATGGGTGATCAGCGACTGCAGCAGCACCAGAAGCGGCAGCCCGACGACGACCAGAAGCCCCACGCCCATCAGCCAGCTACCGTTTTGCTGCCAGAAGCCCTCGCGTTCGACCTGCCCCAGCCAGTCGACCAGCTCGCCCATGTAGCTAAAAAAGAACACCTCCGCCGCTGACACCGCGCCGGTGACCAGCGACATGGCCAGCAACAGCGGCCAGATCGGTTTGGAGAAGTGCCAGATGAACGGCACTAGTCCCCTGGGCGGCGTGGTCATCTGCGCGTGTGGATAAGGGTTCACGCGGTTCTCAAAAAACTGAAACAGCGATTTCATAGTGCGAGCGAGCATGGAAGGTCCTTGAAACCAAAAGACAGGGGATAACAAAGCATTCAAAAGGGTAACGAAAGGCGCGACCAGGGCATGGTTCAAAATCAAAGGTTCAACGCGTGGCCTGAACAGCCTGGCACGAGATCGCAAACGCTACCGGTGCCGGGTGAGATAGCGCGCCCAGAACGGCGCGATGATCATCAGTGTGATCATGCGCAGCAGATGGTGAAAGGCGACGAACACCGGGTCGATGTCGAGCGCCACGGCGAGAATGGCGATTTCGCCGATACCGCCCGGCGCCAGCGCCAGAATCGCGACGTCCCGCCCGACCCCAAGAAACTGATGAATCGCCTCGGCAAAAAGCGCCAGCACCATAAGCGCCAACAGGGTGGCCACGCCGGATTGCCACAGGTAGCGCGAGAGCTGGCGCCCGGTCATGCCCCTGAAGCGTGAGCCGATGGCGCTGCCCAGCACCCAGAGCATCAGGTTCATGCCCCAGCCAGGTAGCGCAAGGCTTGCGATATCGAACCCCGATAGCACTGCGGCCACCAGAAGTGGCGCCAGCAGCGCGGCGCTTGGCAGGCGCAGCCAGCGCCCTAGGGGCAGCACGAGCGGAATCAGCAGCAGCATCCAGCCGCTTTCAAACGCGGTGCCTGGCGGCATGGGGCTTGCGCCCTCGCCGCTCGCGACCCAGAAAAACGCGGGTAGGAAGAGAATCACCAGTACCACGCGAAGCGACTGGGCGACGGCGATGCGCTGCGGGTCGCCGCCGCAGCGGTCGCCCAGTAGAATCATCGCCGTCATCGCCCCAGGGGCGGCGCTGAACCAGGCGCTGGTCGCGTCGAACCCGCAGCGCCGGTACCAGGCGGCCGCGGCGGCGGTGGAGGCCGCCACACCCGCCAGCAAAAGCGCCGCCGAGATCGGCCAATCACCCACGCGGTGGGCAAGCTGCGGCGTGACCTGGCTTCCAAGTACTAGCCCCATCATCGCCAGAAACACGCTGCGCAGGCGCTCGGGCACGGCCACATGCACGTTGTTACAGGAAAGCAGCAGATTCGCCACCAGCGGCCCGAGCATCCAGGCCAGCGGCAAACCGATCAGTTGAAATACCGTGCCGCCGACTGCGCCGGCGCCAAGCGAGGTCAAAAGCCCTCTGGCCGTGCGGTTGGTTGGTATTACCTTCAAACGGATACCCCGGGCGCCTCGCGCCGTTTCTTAACCTGCTAATGAGCTCTGGCGCTTAGCATAGCATCAGAGCAACCAGGCGAGGTTAGTACGGGTAGCCGTCATCATCGTCGTCGTCTCTGAGCCGCGCCTGGCGCTCGGCCTCTTCTTCTTTTGCGTCGTCGATAACGTCCAGAAGTTCGTCGACGTTGGCGCTTCTGGTGTCGAACTCAAAGTGGCCGGTGAGTTTGCTCTCCGGGGTGAGCTTGCCGGCCTCGAAAAGCGCCCACATCTCCTTGCCGTAGTGGGTGGCCAAAAGCGAAGGCGCGTAGCGGCCAAAGTAGGCGCGCATGTTGTTCACGTCACGCTCGAGCATGGCGGCGGCGCTGTTGTTGCCCGCGGCGTCCACCGCCTGGGGCAGGTCGATGATCACCGGGCCGCTTGCGTCGACCAGTACGTTGAACTCGGACAAATCGCCGTGAACGAGCCCGGCGCAGAGCATACGCACTACGTCACCGATCACCTTGTCGTGGTAGGCGAGCGCCTGGGCTTCAGAAAGCGTCACGTCGCCAAGGCGCGGCGCTACGTCGCCTTCGGCGTCCGTGATCATCTCCATCAACAGCACGCCGTCGACGAAGCCGTAGGGGGTGGGCACACGCACGCCGGCGCCCGCCAGCCGGTAGAGCGCGTCGACCTCGGCGGTGAGCCAGGCCTGCTCCTGCTCTTTTTGCCCGTAACGGGTCTTTTTCGCCATGGCCCGGGCCCGGCGGCTGTTGCGCTCCTTGCGCCCCTCCTGATACTGGACGGCCTGCTTGAAACTTCGCTGGCTCGCCTCCTTGAACACCTTGGCGCAGCGCTTTTCACCGCTGGATCGAACGACGTACACCTGCGCTTCCTTGCCGCTCATCAGCTGCATCAACACCTCGTCGACGAGGCCGTCGTCGACCAGTGGCTGTAATCGTTTGGGTATCTTCATGGCCTCTGACGGTCACTCCTGATGGCGAATGCGTGAAGCGGTGAATGCACGTGAAAACGGTACACGGTTCAAATTCGGCGCACGCGAAAGGCGCGGCCCTTGAGCTTGTCGCGCGAAAGCTTACCCAGCGCCTGGTCGACCACGCCCCGCTCGACGGCCACGAACGCGCTTCTCGCCTGCACCTTGATGCTGCCGACCTGGTCGCCGCGAATGCCGCCCTCGCCGGTCAAGGCGCCGAGAATGTCTCCCGGGCGCAGCTTGTCCTTTTTGCCGCCATTTAGCTCAAGCGTGGCCATCGCCGCGGTAAACGGCGTGCGGCGAGCGGGTTTGGGCAGCGGTTCGACCGTGAGCGGCTCATTGAGATAGTCGCTCAAACGCTCCAGCCGGTAGCGCTCCTCCGGGGCGATGAGCGTAGCCGCGACGCCGCTTTCCCCGGCCCGGCCGGTGCGCCCGACGCGGTGAACGTGGGCGCCCTGCTCACGGGCGAGCTGATAGTTGAACACGGCGTCGAGTTTGGCGATATCGAGCCCGCGCGCCGCCACATCGGTGGCCACCAGAATGGAAACGCTCTGGTTGGCGAAGGTCACCAACAGCCGGTCGCGCTCCTTTTGCTCCAGATCGCCGTGCAGCGCCACGGCGCTAAAGCCATGCGCCGAAAGGGCCTCGGCGACCTCGTCGGTTTCGCGCTTGGTATTACAAAACACGACGCTGGAGGTCGGCCGGTAGTGCAGCAGCAGATCCTCGAGCCCGGCCAGACGCGCCTGCTCGCTTTGTACGGCGAAAAAGTGCTGCTCGATGGTAGCGGCGTCGTGGCCATCTTCGATGGCGACGCTGACGTAGTCCGTCAGCACCCCGCGGGTCATCTCGAAAAGCTCGCCGCCTTCGTTATCGTCCGGGAAGGTCGCGCTGAAGAGAAGCGTCTGGCGCGCTTTAGGGGTTTGACGAATGATCGCGTCGATCGCCGGGCGAAAGCCCATGTCGAGCATGCGATCGGCTTCGTCGAGCACCAGGGTTTCGAGAGCATCGAGGCTTAGCGAGCCCTTTCGCAGGTGCTCGTCGATACGCCCGGGCGTGCCCACCACGATATGGGCACCGTGCTCGAGCGAGCCGATTTGCGGGCCCAGGGGGGCGCCGCCGCAAAGAGTGAGCACCTTGACGTTGGGCAGCGCCCGGGCCAGCTTTCGAATCGACTCGGCGACCTGATCGGCAAGCTCCCGGGTCGGGCAGAGCACCAGCGCCTGAACGTGCGAGCGTTCACGCATGAGCTTGGCCAAAAGCGCCAGCCCGAACGCCGCTGTCTTGCCCGAGCCGGTCTTCGCCTGGCCGAGCACGTCGCGGCCTTCGAGCATGGGCGGAAGGCTCTGAGCCTGAATCGGCGTCATCTCGTGATAGCCAAGTGAGGCGAGATTGTCGGTGAGCGCAGAAGGCAGCGCCAGAGAGGCGAAAGAGGTAT
The DNA here is from genome assembly GCF_031954245.1 of Halomonas sp. PAMB 3264. Classification (NCBI taxonomy): domain Bacteria; kingdom Pseudomonadati; phylum Pseudomonadota; class Gammaproteobacteria; order Oceanospirillales; family Halomonadaceae; genus Halomonas; species Halomonas sp. PAMB 3264. Next base: position 1,058,064 of record NZ_CP134866.1, on the reverse strand, counting down.
CGGCCACGAATATTTCCTGAAAAAAAGAGGCGACGGCGCCGGTCACTGCCAAGCGCCGTCGCTGGTGCGCATAACGCGCACGATACCAGAAAGCGGCTCGCTTTGCGCCGACCTCACACCGCTAGCGGCGCAAAGCGCGCCTGACCCAGCGCGGCCAGCGCCTGGGGCGCCAGCTCGATTTCGAGCCCCCGACGCCCGGCGCTGACGAAAATGGACTCAAACGCGCGGGCGCTTTCATCGACGTACAGCGCCAGGCGCTTTTTCTGCCCCAGCGGGCTCACGCCGCCCAGCACGTAGCCTGTGGCGCGCTCGACGGCGTCGACCTTCGCCATGGCCGCTTTCTTCGCCCCCGCCGCGCGGGCGATCTGCTTGAGCCCCAGCTGGTGGGTGACCGGTACCACGCCCACCGCCAGCGTCTTGCCGTCGAGCTCGACGACCAGCGTCTTGAACACCCGCGACGGATCGACGTCGAGCTTTTCGGCGGCTTCCAGCCCGTAGGAGGGGGCGCCGCTTTCGTGGCTGTACTCGTGCACGGTAAAGGCGATACCCGCCCGTTTGGCGGTATTGATGGCTGGCGTCATGGCGCTTTCCTTGCATTGTTTCGGCAGGCGTTCGAGAAGTGACTAAACTTTAGCAAAGCGTCATGGAAAAGATAAACGCCTCCCAGTCATCAGCAAACACGCACCAGGAAAACAAGCGTCAGGAGAAAGAGATGCCGGCAAAATCGAAGGCTCAGCAAAAGGCCGCAGGGGCCGCCCTTGCCGCCAAGCGCGGCGAGACCAACGTGAGCGAGCTTACAGGCTCGTCAAAGGAGATGTATGACTCGATGAGCGAGAAGGAGCTCGAGGAGTTCGCCAGCACTCAACGCAAGGGCAAGCCTGAGAAAAAAGGCGATGACTAGGCACGCGGTGCGTTCAACCAGCGCGCAATCAAAACGCCCGGCATCGATGCCGGGCGTTGTGTGCAAAGGCTGACTTTTTACTGGCAGGGCACGACCTTGCGCAGCGTGTCCTTGGCCCACAGGTTCTGACCATCCGGGGTGCGGCCCTGCTCGTTCCAGCGCTCGGTGGTTTCCAGGCAATACGAGCCCATATCCTCGGTGCGCGGGTCGGCGCTCGAGGGGCGCTCGCCGCCAACGCGCATGACGTCGGTATTGGTCGAGGTGTAGCGCGGAGCGACGGTGGTGCTGGCACAGCCCGCGACCAGCGTAGTGGCGACCAGCAAAGCGATAAAGCGGCCGAGTAGCATGTTTCAAACCCTCAAAATCCGGCCCGATTGCCGGTAGCGCTAGATACCACCCGCGCACCGCGGCGTCAACGCTTTTTGCCGGGCTCAGGTGATGAGCGTAATGCTGGTCACCGGCCGCAGCTGGCGGCGGTGGCAGTGGCGCGCCACGCTTTCGACGATAGCCTCGGCGTCATCGATCTGCGCCTTTTCGAGCTGAATGTCGACCATCAAAAAGTTGCCTACCCGCGCCAGGCGAACGTCGCTCTCCTCGACCGCGAAATCCGCCACGCCCACGGCGAGCTCCTCGCGCATGCCACCGCCGGGCTCGCCGAACATGAGCTCTTTCAGCGCCCCGCGAATCATCCGCACCGGCATGGGCAAGAAGTAGGCGACGATCAGAAGCACCATGGCCGGGTCGGCGAAGCGCGCCCAGGCGGCAAAGGGCGAGAGCGTCAGCAGGTAGGTCGCAAAGAAGCCGATCAGCACCGCCGCGGAGAGCCAGGTATCCATCTGCCACTGTTTGAGTTCGGCGGCCATGAGCGAGGAGTGGCGCCCGCGGGCGTAGTGCGCCAGCCGCCACCAGGTGAACAGACAACCGAGCACGTTGAAGGCGCCGAACCCCAGCGCCAAATCGAGCGTGACGAGCCGCCCGCCCTGATAGAGACTCCAGAGCGCCGACACCAGCGAAAATAGACACACCAGCGCGATCACCACCCCCTTCAACAGCACCGCCAGCGGCTCGACGGTCAGCCGACCGAAGGGGTAGCGCTCGTCGGCCGGCTTTTGCGCGTGGCTGAGCGCGACCAGCGACAGCGTCGCCAGCACCAAACTCAGTAGCGAGTAGCCGCTGTCGAACAGGATGGTGATGGAGCCAGAAGACAAGCCGATGAAGAGCCCGATGAAGGCGAACAGCGAGGCAGAGAGCGCCGAAAACTTGAGCGCGCGGCGCTCGATCGTTGACGATGACACGCAGAAAACATCCGTGGGAAGAGGAAAGGTAGGCCATAATAGGCGCCCAAACCGCTTTCCACCAATCGCTCACCGCCAACTTTTTTGGCGCTGGAGGCCTTGTGCGTATCGAACAGGTTCAGGCGTTCATCGAGGTTGCCGAGCAGCGCTCCTTCGCCGGCGCCGCCCGCCATACCGGTGCCAAGCGCAGCACGCTGAGCGCCATGGTAAGCGCGCTGGAGGATCACCTGGGCGTGGCGCTTTTCGAGCGCTCCGGCAATAGCCTTACGCTCTCCCCGATGGGCGAGAGCATTCTGCCGGATTGCTATCGCCTTTTGACCAGCGCTTCGCGCATCGACAAGTACTGCCAGCAGCATAGCCTGGGTGTGGAGAGTCAGCTCTGCATTGCCCGCGACGACGCCCTGCCCGAGGCGTTCTGGCAAGGCGTGATGCACGACATCAAAACGCGCTTTCCACTCACGGCGATCTCGGTCTATCTCGCCCCGCCCCAGACCCACCAGACGCTGATCGCGCGCCAAACGGTGGATATCGCCTTCGGCCTTTATAGCGTTCAGGCGCTGCCCCACTACGCCAGACGCCTGGCGCCGGTCGACATGCGTTTGGTGGCCGCGCCGCACCACCCCTTGAGCCGGCTGCCCAGCGTGCAGCGCGACGATCTTGCCCAGTACACCCAGATTTGCCTGAGCCACCTTCAGGACGACCGGCTGGTGAGCGAGGCGCTGTTCTCCGCCAACTATCTGGGCGTGACGATGTTCGAGCTGATGCGCGACGCCGTGATCCAGGGCACTGGTTGGGCGCTTCTGCCCGCCCCGCTCATACGTCACGCGCTCGATGCCGGCACGCTTAGCCGCCTGCCCCACGAGCTTGCGCTCGAAAGCTACCACTACCGCTCGCTGGTGAGCGGCCCCCAGGGGCCGGTGGCGAGCGCGCTGCTTGGCCGGCTCACCCGGTTTTTGGCCCACCAGGAGTGAGCGCGGTTTCGTTGAAATGCGTGATTGGCGAAAAGTGGCGTTGCCCACCACGCTATAGAAAACCACAGAGGAGAGCGATGACACTCTAGAGCGTAGAACACGGGCAGTGTCATGCGTGCGTCAAAAAGCCCTGCCAGTGTCGATGTTGCCGTCCACCAAGGAGCGACTTCCACGATGGTCAAACTCGATAAGAAAGCCAAACGGCTTTATGTGCTCGACACCAACGTTCTGATTCACGACCCCGCGGCTCTGTACCATTTCGAAGAGCACGATGTGGTCATCCCCATGACCGTCCTCGAGGAGCTGGACAAGCACAAAAACGGCATTCGCGAAATCGCCCGTACGGCGCGCCAGGTCAGCCGCACGCTGTCGGATCTCACAAGCCAGGTTACTTTCAAGGAAGTTCAGTACGGCGTTCCCATCCCCAGGCTTTCCGGCGAAAGCGGCCGGCTCCATTTTCTCTGCTACAGCGATTTGAAGCTTCTCAACGAAGTCAGCGACACCCCGGACAACCGCATACTGGCCGAGACCTGTAGGCTTCGTGACGAGAACCCGGACGCCTCGGTCATCCTGATCACCAAGGACATCAACCTTCGCATCAAGGCCGCCGCACTCAAGGTGCCGGTGGAGGATTACCACAACGATCGCGCCTTCTCCGACAGCGACGCCATGATCGAGGGCGCCAGCGTCTACCAGCACGCGGCAAGCGAAGGTACCACCCTTTGGGAGACACTCAACGTCGAGGTCGACGTCGAGCGCACCGGCCATCACACCTTCTACCACCTCAAGGGCGACATGCCCGTGGCGTGGCACACCGGCATGCTGGTCAGCGATAGCGAAAACGGCGCCGAGTTCGAGGCGATCGTGCGCGAACTGGGCCCTGAGAGCGCCACGCTCCAGCTTTTGACCAACTACCGCCACCACTCGGGCGTTTGGGGCGTGCACGCCCACGACAGCCGCCAGAACTTCACGCTGAATTTGCTCATGGACCCGGAGATCGACCTGGTCACCATTGCCGGCAACGCCGGCACTGGCAAAACCTACATGACGCTCGCCGCGGCCTTCCAGCAAACGCTCGACACCAAGCAGTTCGAGCGCATCGTGTTCACCCGCGCGCCGATCCCCATGGGCGAGGACATTGGCTTTCTACCGGGCACCGAGGAGGAGAAAATGTCGCCCTGGATGGGAGCCTTTCACGACAACATGGACAACCTGTTGCGCAACGACGATGGCGAATCGAGCTGGGACAACGGGGCTACCCGTCAGTTGATCGGCTCGCGGGTTCAGATCCGCTCGCCAGGCTTCATGCGCGGGCGCACCCTCAACGACACCTTCCTGATCATCGACGAGGCGCAGAACTTCACCCCCAAGCAACTCAAGTCGCTGGTGACCCGCGCCGGGCGCAACACCAAGATCGTCTGCCTGGGCAACGTCGGCCAGATCGACACACCGTACCTCACCGCCAATACGTGCGGTCTGGCCGCCGTGGTCGAACGCTTTAGAGACTGGCCCCACGCCGGCCACATCACGCTCAAGGGCGTCGAGCGCTCGCGCCTGGCGCTGGCCGCCGAAGAGCTTTTGTAAGCTCTTCCATCAATCTCTTTCATCACCTCCCACTCGCGCCGCCAACGGCGGCGCGGCTAGCGGGTATCCGGCGCGTTCTCATCCTTCTCTTCGTCACCCATCGGGTTGGGCACGCCTACGGTGTCCGCGGCGAAGGCCTCTCGCTCACCCAGCGGGCGCGAACGCCCGACAGTGGTATCCTTCACGGTCTGGCGCTCCAGCTCGCAGTTGAGCTCGGCGCCGAACAGCACTAAAAACGCCGACATCCAGAACCACATCATCATGGCGACCACCGCCCCCAGCGAGCCGTAGACTTCGCTGAAGGTGGTGAAGTGGCCCACATAGAGCGACAGCGCCGCCGAGCCCAGAAGCCAGGTGAGCGTAGCGAACAGCGTGCCGTAGTTGAGCCACTCCCAGCGCGGCTTTCGCCGATAGGGCGCAAAGCGGTAGAGCAGCGTGATCAGAAAACTGGTGATGATCAAAAGCGCCGGCCAGCGCAGCCAGTTGATGAGGTTGTTCAGCGGCGCGTCGATGGCGAGCGACTCCACCGCCATCGGAATCAGCGCGATGAAGCCAAGCGAAATCAGCGTCATCGCGATCAGCCCGAAGGTGAGCAGGGTCAACAGCACCGTGCGGCGTAGAAAAGGGCGCTTCTCGCTTTCGCCGTAAACGACGTTAAGCCCTACCACCAGCACCGCCACCCCCTTGGAGGCGATGAGCATGGCGATGGCAAGCCCGATCATCGCGGCCATGAAGTTGCCCGCTTCGGTGTTTTCGATCACCTGCTCGGCCTGCTGGTCGATCAAATTCGCCGCGTCCGGCGGCATGAAGCGACTGATCTCGTAAAGCTGCTGGGCTGCTTCCAGCGGGTCGAATAGAAGCCCCCAAAGCGAGATGACCGCCGCGATGGTGGGAAACAGCGCCAACAGCGCGTAGAAAGCGGTGCCTGCGGCCAACATGGTCAGGCGGTTGCGCCGCGCCGCGCGCACCACGCGCCAGCACACGTCCAGAAGCCCGGGCGTGGGAATCTCTTCTGGCGTTTGCGCTCGGCGCCCGCGCTGGCTCTTCTGCGGTGTCTCGCTCATTGGCTTCCCTCCCAAATCAGTAGCAGCGCCAGCACCACCGCCAGCGCCATCATCAGCCCGCTGCCGTGTCGGCGCATCCATCGCTCCCCTTCAAGCGCATGATTCAAGCGCGCCATCACGAAACGCTCGAGCACCAGCGCGCGGGCAACGCTCGAGCGCTTCACGCGTTTTGCCCGCCGCGCTACCCCCCGGCAAAGCGCGACCAGCCACTTCGCGATCTTTCGATACGGCCACCACAAATCCCCTGCCGGCAGCGTCGGCGCGCTTAAAGCGCGAGCAATCACCACGCCGACGACCACCAAAACGATCCCGGCAGGCAGCGGCCATACCAGGGATGTGAGCGACGACAGCGCCGGTACGTGCACGCTCTGATCCGGCAGTGGCAGCCACCAGGGCGCGGTGAGGGCGGCCAGAATCGCCAGTGACCAGCCGGCGAGCTGCCAGGCGTCGCTGTCGCCGGTGTCGCGGTCCTGCCACTGGCGCCATACACACACGCTGACCAGCGCCGTCGTGCCCACCGCCGCCCATGTCAGCAGGAGCACGATATAGTGATGCCCGCCCTCCTCCAGAACGTGCTTGACGCTGTACTTGCTGATCACCCCTGCGCCGAAGGCACCGGTCAGCGACAGCGCCGGCAGCGCCAGCACACTCCACAAGAGTGCGGTGGGCAGGCGCGGCATGTGCTCGCTCACGCTGGTGCCCAAAAACAGCGCGCCCTTCGCCAGCGCATGGTGGCCGGCAAACAGCGCAATGCCCGGCAGCAGTGCCGGCCAAAGTGTCGGGTCGAGCAGCCCCACCGCCACCAGCGTGGTCATCATGCCCATCTGGCTGATGCTCGAGTAGGCCAGCACCGCTTTCGGGTGGCGCTGGCCCACCCCGTAAAGCGCCGCGCCAAAGGCAGCGGCGAAACCGGCCACCAGCATCACGTTGCCCAGCGTCGTAAACGCCGGCGCCAACCCCTCCATGCCTAGCGGAAGTAGCATCAGCCAGCCCAGAAGCCCGGCCTTGATCATCGCCCCACTCAGCACCGCGCTTGCCGGCGCCGGCGCCACCGGATGGGCCAGCGGCAGCCAGACGTGAAGCCCGATCACCCCGGCCTTGACGCCAAAGCCCAGCCACAGAACAAGCGCCATCCACACGCCCTCGGGGGCGGCGGCGATCGCCTCGCGCACGCCCTCGAGCGTGGTCGCCTCGCCGCTGCCCGCCGCCCATAAAAGCCCGCCAAGGATCAGAGCTTCACCGATCACCGCCAGCACGATATAGGCGTGCGCCCCGCGTTTGGCCGCGTCGCTTTGCTCGTGCAGCACCAGCGCGTAGGCGGCGAAGGTCATCAGCGCAAAACCGAAATAGAAGCTTGCGATGTCCTGCGAGAGGATCAAAAACGCGTTGCCCAGAAACGTCAGCGGCCAGAACAGCGTGAAGCGCAAAAGCCTATAGTGTTCGCCGTCGTCGCCCAGGCGGGCACGCGCCGCCGCGCGCTTGAAGTAGCCCCGGGCGTGAAGCGCCGCCAGACTCCACAAAAGCGCGGTGAAACCAAGCCAGGCGCGGCCGAGCGTGTCGAGTGCCCACTGCCCGCCGAGCAGCCAGGCCTGCCACTCCCACGCTCCTTCGCCAATGAGCGCAAGCAACAGGGAAGGCCAGGCGGCGCTGAGCCACCAAAGCGAAAACAAGTGCCGCGCCTTGGGCGGGCGAAACATCTGCCGAACCACGTTCAGCGCCACGCAAAGCGGCCATAAAAGCGCGACCAACAGCAGCGCGGTCATGGCAGATACTCCCCGACCGCAACGCGGGTCGCCCAGTCCAGCGGGCTAAAGGGCAGTCCCGCCAAAAGCCCGGCCAGAAGGCTCACCGTCGCGGTAAACACCGCCGGCCACAAGAGCCACCCGTGGGTCTCCAGGCGCCCCAGGCGCTGCTCGCTCGGCCACTCGCCCACCCCGTGAGCCGGCCCCTGGCAGAACCAGAGCCGGTAAATGATCGGTAGGAAGTAGAGCGCGTTGAGCACGCTGCTGAGTACCAGCACCGCCACGACCCAGAGCATTTGCGCCTCGATGGCGCCGATGCCCAGATACCACTTGGTGATGAAGCCGGCGGTCGGCGGCAGGCCCACCATACCGAGTGCGCTCAGGGTGAACGCGATACTGGTCAGCGGCATACGCCGCCCGGCCCCGTTCATCTCGTCGATGCGGTGAATGCCGAGCTCCTCGGCGTAGCTGCCGGCGCAGAAAAAGAGCGTCACCTTCATCAACCCCTGGTGCAGCAGGTGGGCCAGCGCCCCGATGGTGCCGAAAGGCCCGACCAGGCACGCCCCGAGCACGATGTAGGAGACCTGGCTGATGGTCGAAAAGGCAAGCCTTGGCTTGAGTTCGGCCTGGGTGATCGCCCGCAGCGACCCGTACAGGATGGTAAAAGCCGCCAGCGCCGCAAGCCAAGTGGTCACGCCGAGCTCGACGCTAAGCTCGATGCCGTACAAATCATAGATGATGCGCAGAATGCCGAAGGCGCCGGCCTTGACCACGGCGACGGCGTGCAACAGCGCGCTGACCGGCGCCGGCGCGACCATCGCCCGGGGCAGCCAGCCGTGCAGCGGCACGATCGCCGCCTTGACCGCCAGCCCGCCGACCAGCAGCGCGAAAATGAGCATCAAAAGCCCGCGGTGATCGCCCAGGTAGCGATCAAGCCCCTGTTCTGATGCAAACGACTGATCGCCGGTCAGGCTGTAAAGCAGCACCACGCCGAGCAGTACCACCACGCCGGCGCTGAGCGTATAGCGCAGATACACCCGCCCTGCCGCCAGCGCCTTGGGCGTGCCGGCGTGGGCGACCAGCGGGTAGGTCGAGAGCGTGAGCATTTCGTAGAAGATCAGGAAGGTGAACAGATTGCCCGCCAGCGCGATCCCGAGCGTACTGGTCACACAAAGGCTAAAGAAGCCAAAAAAGCGCTTGCGATTCGCCGCGCCCTCGAGATACCCGATGGCATAGACGGTGGTGCAGAGCCACAGTATTGATGAGAGCCCGGCGAACATGACGCCCAGCGCATCGGCGCGCAGCACGAAGTCGATGCCGCCGATGATCTGAAAACTAAAGGTATCCTCGAAGCCCAGGGAGACCCGCCAGACCATCAGCACTACCAGCGCCACCTTGCACGCCGCCGCGGCGAGGTTGATCACGGTGCGCGCCGACCGCGCAGTTTCCGGCAGCGAAAAGATCGTGATCGCGGCGAAAAGCGATACCAAAAGCGCGGCGAGCGGCAGCCAAGCCATGTCGTTCATTTCGTTCATGCGCCCGCTCCATGCAAAAGCCCCAGGGGAAGATGCGCCAGAAGCCCCAGCGAGAGCGCGGCGAGCGCCAGAATCAGCGCTATCGCATCCATGCCCGGCGCCAATGGGCGGTAGTCGTGGCGCGGTGCGGTTTCATCGAAGGAGTAGCGAAACACGCGAAAGACGTAGGCCGCGGTCAGCAGCGTTCCCGCTAGAAGTGCCGCCGCCGAGGTCCACTGGCTTTCCAGTACCATGGCATGAAGAAGCAGCCACTTGGCGGTGAACCCGGCGCTGGGCGGCAGCCCCATCAGCGTGATCGAAGCGATCCCGAAGGTGAGTAGCGACAGCGGCAGTCGCCGGCTGGTCCCGGCGAGCCCTTTCAGCGAGCTTTCGCCGGTGGCGAGAATCAGGTTGCCTGCCGCCAGAAACATCGCCGCCTTGGCAAGTCCATGGCCGATCAGCATCAGCCAGAACCCCTGCCAGCCAAGCGCCCGGGGAATCGGCGCGACGTCCGGCCCGAGCAGCAGCGGAAAGGCCACCATCAGATAGCCAAGCTGTGCCACCGTCGAGGAGGCGACAAGGGTTTTCAGCGAGTCTGCTCGCCAAGCGATCAGCCCGCCCCAGACGATCGCAAGCGCCCCAAGCCAGGCCACCAGCCGCGGCGCCCAAAAGGTATCCGGGAGCAAGATGCTCCAAAGCATGATGAGAATGTAGAGCGAGCCCTTGATCACCAGCCCCGCGTGCAGCGCGCTTACCGGTGTCCAGGCGCTCTGGTGAACCGGGCTCAACCAGGCGTGCAGCGGAAACAGCGCCGCCTTCAAGGCAAGTCCCGCACCCAGAAGCGCCGCCGCCACCCAGGTAACGAGGCCAGGCTCGACGACCCGGGAAAGCGCAAGCAGCTCAAGCTCGCCCCACTGCCCCAGAATCAGCGCCACCCCCATCAGGTACGTGAGCGAACCGACCAGTGTCAGCATCAGATAACGCATGCCCGCCTCGAGGGCGTCGGGCTTGCCGGACAAGAGCAGCATGGCCACCGCCGACAGCCCGAGCGTTTCGAGCGCCGCGTAGAGCGTCAAAAGATCCGCCGCGAGCCATAAAAGCGATAGCGCGCTGATCAGCCCTCCCATCAGCGGCCACAGCCAGCGCTCGCCGGCACCCGACTCGGTCAGGCGAAAATGCCCCGGGGCATAAAGCGCCGCCGCCGCGCCCACACACTGAGTGACGAGCAGCAGCAGCGCCCCGAGGCCGTTCATGCGAAGCGACAGCGTCACGCCCACCACCTCGGCCTGCCAGCGCAAAAGCCCCGCCTGCTGAACATCGCGCAAAAGCCAGAGCCCGGCAACCACGACCAGAGCGCTCACCAACAGCACCGGCCAGCCGCGCTTGGGAGGGTAAAGTACCGCGGCAAGACCCGCCGCCAGCGGCAGCACCAGCGCGCACAAAAGCGCCCAGTGGCTAAGCGCCAGCGGCGAAAACGTGCTGTCGAACAGTCCAAAGCGCCAGGTCATGAGGGGCTCCCCGCACCGGGGGTATCTTCCTCGCCCGCCTCGTCTTCATGGGAGTGTAGATGGCGAATCAACAAGGCCCCCAAAAGCGAGCCGAACCAGGCGATGACAAGCCCGACGCCGACCAGGGCCTGGGCGCCTTCCTCGGTGCCGGCAAGCCCGGTCATCAGCAAAAATACGCCAGAGCCCAGCACGTTGAAGGCGAGCAGCCGGCGCAAGCGGTGGCGGTGAAGCGCAAACGCACCCATGGCGGTGCCGACCATCAGCACCGCCACGATCATCAGCGGATGCTCGGAAAGCGAGTAGACCATGCCGGGCACGACAAGGCGAATCACCGCGCCGATCATTACACACCAGGCAAGGGTCAGCGCGGCGCGGGCGAAGCGGTGACTGACTGGCCCCTGAAAGGTATCGACGTGGTGGCTTTCACGCTGAAAAGCGCGCCAGGAAAATCCATGGGTAAAAGCGCCCAGGGCATAAAAAAGCGCCGTACCAGTGAGCAGCACGCCGAGTACAAGTTCCAACAGCGCAAGCCAGGGCGCGCCCAGCCACCACCAGGCCAGCGTCATGGCAAGCGAAAATGCGAGGAACGCGCAGGTAGCGCGCGCCACGTGGCGGTCGAACAGACAAACGAGCGCGGCGAGCGCCAGACACGCGGCCAGCCCCGCTTCCCACAGATCGATGGACGCTAACATAGGCCTCGCTGATTCCCTGCTCGGCTGGAAAAGAACCACTTTGCCTGCGTTTCAAACGCTTGTCGAACGGGGACACGCCGGTTTTTCGCCCGTCACACGGTCGCCGGTCGACGAAGGACTAGCCAAGCCTCGCCTGCAGCCACTTGCCGATATCGTTGACCTGCTGCGGACAGAGCGCGTGGGCCATGGGGTACTGACGATAGTTGACGCTGTAGCCCTTCTCCTTGAGCCGATCAGCGCCGGCGCGGCCCAGGGTTTCCGGCACCACCGGGTCGAAATTGCCGTGGTGCACCTCGACGGGAATGGCGGCGTTGGCCTCGGCAAAGGCAATGCTCTCGCCAGTGGCCAGATAGGTCGACATCGCCAGAAGCCCGCCCAGCGGGGCCTCGAAGGTGAGTGCGGCCTGATAGGCGACCGCCCCGCCCTGGGAGAAACCCGCCACGATGATACGGCGGCTATCCATGCCCTGGTCGATCTGCTCCTGAATCAGCGCCTGAATGCGCTCGGCGGAGCGTTTGAGCTGCGCCTCGTCCACCCGGCGGCCAAGATCCATCGCCAGAATGTCGTACCAGGCGGGCATCACCATGCCGCCGTTGACGGTGACGGCCAAGCGCGGCGCGTGGGGCATGATGAAGCGCACGTTCATATCCTTTGATAACCCCATCGCCGGAATCAAGGGCTCGAAGTCGTGACCGTCCGCGCCGAGGCCGTGAATGATGAACACGCAGGCATCCGCCGGCTGGCCATTTTTGGGCTCGATGATCAGTTCACCCGGCTCTGACATAACGCGATCTCCTCGTAAACAAAAGCGACACCCTAGCGCAAAGTGGTCGTGACGGCGAGCGCTAGAAAGGCCACACCAGCGGGATCAACGCCACGGCGATCGCCCCGGTCAGCACGTTGAGCCCGCCACCGACCTTGAGAAAGTCGCTGATGCGATAGCCACCGGGCCCATAGACCATGAGATTGGTCTGATAGCCGATCGGGGTCAGAAAGCTCGCCGAGGCGGCGAACATGATGGTCACCACGTAAGGCATCACGTTCACGCCCAGACTTTCAGCGGCGGCGGTCACCACCGGGAAGATGATCACCGCCGCGGCGTTGTTGGTCACAAGCTCGGTGAGAAGCGCCACCACGCAGTAGGTGCCCAGAAGCAGAAGCCAGGGGCTTCCCGCCACCATCGAGAGCACGCCGCCGGCGAGCACGTCCGCCGCCCCGGAGGCCTGAAGCGCCCCGCCCACTCCAAACGAGGCGGCGATGGTCAAAAGCACCTGGGTGTCGAGGCCGCGCTTGGCCCCGGCCACCGAACAGCAGCCGGTCAAAAGTGCCAGTGCGGCGCCGAGCATCGCCGCGTTGAGCATACTCATCACGCCCACGGCGGCCAACAGCACCGCGCCGATCAGGATACCCCAGGCCAGCGGCGCCTTTTCATGCACCGGGCGGGCGGCGCCATTGAGCTCGCTGATAAGAAGAAAATCACGGGATTCGCGGTGGCGCTCGATGAACGGCGGGCGCGCCTCGAGCAGCAGCACGTCCGACGACTGCAGCCGCACCTGACCCAGGTTACCGGTGACCCGCTCGCCGCCGCGGCAAATCGCTAGCACCGCCGCCCCATAAAGTGTGCGAAAGCGCCCGTCGCGGATGCGCTGGCCGATGAACTGGCACTGGTGTGACACCACTGCCTCGACCAGCCGGCGCTCCTTGAACTCCTTCTCCAGGTTCGAGCCCCGTTCGCTCGACGGCACCAGCCCGCGGATCTGCTGTAATTCGACGGCGGCGTCGCTGGTGCCGGTAAACACCAGCCGGTCGCCGCCCTTGAGCCGCTCGCCGGGGCCGACCACGCTGACCACGTTACCGGCCCGCTCGATCTCGACCAGAAAGAGCTCCTGCAAATGCCGAAGCCCTGCCTCTTCCACGGTGCGATCGACCAGCACGCCGCCGGGGTCGACCTCCATCTCGATAGTGAACTCCCGGGGGTTGGCGAACGCCCGCCCCATCCCTTCGCGGTTGGGCAACAGCCTGGGCGCGACGAAAATCAGGTAGGCAAGCCCTGCCAGCGCCACGGGCAGGCCCACCCAGGCCAGATCGAAAAGGCCCATCGAAAGCTCGGGGTAGCGCTCGGTCAAAAGCCCATAGACCACCAGGTTCGTGCTGGTGCCAAAAAGCGTGACGGTACCGCCGAGAATCGAGGCGAAGCTTAGCGGCATCAACAGCCGCTGCGGCGAGCGGCGAATGCGCCGGCTCCAGCTCATGACCGCGGGAATATAGGTCGCCATGACCGGGGTGTTGTTCAAGAACGCGCTCAAGGAGGCGACCGGCAACACCAGCCGCGAGAGCGCTCGCCGCTCGGTGGCGGGGGTGCCGAGCACGTGGCGAATGATGAGATCGATGCCACCGGTTTCACGAATGCCCGCCACCAGCACGTACATGAAGGCCACGGTGAAAAGCCCGGAATTGGAGAACCCGCCCAGCGCCTGGCTTGGGTCGATCACGCCCAGGGTGAGCAGCACTACCACCGCGCCCATCAGGATAATATCCGGCCCCAGCCGGGAGAGCGCCATCAACGGAAATACCGTTAGTACGACCCCGATCGCAATCCAAGCATCCAATGACATGACGCGCGCCTTAAAAAAAGAAACGTGCTCATTGTGCCGCCTGCCAGATATTCCAAAAAGCTATTTTTAGGAACACATTTATTCGATAAAAGAATATAAAGAGATCATTCGCGCCGCTTTCTTCATGTAGCTACTCAAAATGGGAAGTGGCGTGATTACAAAATCGATGAAAAGCGCCGAGCGCCTGGGAGAAAAGCCCGCTAAGCTCCTAAAAGCGGCCGTTACCAAAAATATCAAAGGCTAACCTTTCTTTACATTATGGATAAGCGGTACCTGAATCGTACGTGGTGGTCGGCCGGACTGTTTCGTCATTACGGGAGAAGACCGCATGGAAACGCAGCATATCTTCGTCGTCGGGCTCAACGACTTTAACCACGAGCGCTTGAAGCGCCTGCGAGGCGCCGAGCACTTCGAGTTTCATGGCGTCATCGAGCCCGCCGAGGTCTACGACACCGAGGTGTTTCCGATCGCGTCCATGGTCGAGCGCGCAAGCGAAACGCTTTCGAACTTCGAGCACGATATCGACGCCATCGTTGGCTACATGGATTTTCCCGTCTCGACCATGCTGCCGCTTTTGTGCAACCGCTTTAACACCCGCACCACGAGCCTGGAGAGCCTTTTGAAGTGCGAGCACAAGTATTGGAGCCGGTGCTGTCAGCGTGAGGTGATCGGCAACTTCATCCCCCGTTTTACCGCCTTCGACCCCTTCGACGACCAGGCGCTGTCGGAAATCGGCCGCGCCGGGCTCTATTTTCCGTTCTTCATCAAGCCGATCAAGTCATCTGGCTCCCGACTTGGCTTTCGCATCGACAGCCCGGAAGATTTCGAATCCGCGATCAAGGCGCTCAGACGTGATATCGGGCTGATTTCCGAGCCATTCAACTTTATTCTCGAGCAGGCCGAGATACCCGAGGAGGTGCGCCGGGTCGACGGCGGCTTCTGCATGGCCGAGGAGATCATCGGCGGCTGGCAGTGCACCGTGGAAGGCTACGTGTTCGAGGGCAAGGTGGTGCCCTACGGCATCGTCGATTCGCTTCGCTACCCGCGGGTGCTGAGCTTTCTCTACTACCACTACCCCTCCACCCTGCCGGAGAAGATTCAGGACAAGATGCGCGAGCTGACCACGATGCTGCTGTCGCATATCGGTTACGACAACGCCGCCTTCAACGTGGAGTTTTTCTGGGACGAAGTTCAAAACCGCATCTGGCTTTTGGAGGTCAACACGCGCATTTCGCAGTCTCACTGCGACCTTTTCGAAAAAGTCGACGGCGTCAGCCACCAGCAGGTCACCATCGACCTGGCGCTGGGCCAAACGCCGAACATGCCTCATCGCGAAGGCGCTTATCCGGTAGCCGGCAAGTTCTTCTACCGCGTCTTTTTCGATGACGCCACCGTCGCCCGCGTGCCCTCCAAAGAGGAGATCAAGGCGCTGGAAGAGGCTTACCCGGGCACGCTGATCGATCTGCAGGTGGCGCCTGGCCAGCGGCTCTCAACGCTTCCCGAGCAGGACGCCTACAGCTACGCGCTCGCCTACATCTGGATGGGGGCGCCCACCAGCGAGGTGCTGGAGAAAAACTACCGCAACCTGGCCGAGCGGCTTCACTTCGAATTCAGCGACGTGATCGGCTAAGCGACACGTTCGCTTTCAAGGCCATATTCGCTTTCAAGGCCATATTCGCTTTCAAGGAGAGTGCTTATGCAGATCGTGGATGACTTGCCCCGCTGCGTCTTCGAGGAGGAGACCTGGATCGAGATGAGTGACGGCACGCGCCTGGCCGTGCGCATCTGGCGCCCCGTTGACGCCGACACCGACCCGGTACCCGCCATCGTCGAATACCTGCCCTACCGCAAGCGCGATTTGACCGCCCAGCGCGATGCCGGCATGCACCGTTTTTGGGCCGGCCACGGCTATGCCGGCGTGCGGGTAGATATTCGCGGTACCGGCGAGTCCGACGGTGTACTCCATGACGAGTACCTGCCCCAGGAGCTCGATGACGGCGTCGAGATTCTTGCCTGGCTCGGCCGCCAGACCTGGTGTACCGGAAGCGCGGGGATGGTGGGGATTTCCTGGGGCGGCTTCAACGGGCTGCAGATCGCCGCGCGCCAGCCGCCGGAGTTGAAAGCGATCATTACCATCTGCTCCACCGACGACCGCTACGCCGACGATGTCCATCACATGGGCGGCTGCATGCTGGTGGACAACCTTTCCTGGGCCTCGACCATGTTCGACGGCAACGCCTGCCCGCCGGATCCGGCGCTGGTCGGCGAGCGCTGGCGCGAGATGTGGCTCGAGCGCCTGGCCGGAAGCGGGCTGTGGCTCAAGCAGTGGCTCGAGCACCAGCGCCGCGACGACTACTGGAAGCACGGCTCGGTGTGCGAGGATTTTGGCGCCATCACGTGCCCGGTCTACGCCATCAGCGGCTGGGCGGACGGCTACTGCAACGCAGTGTTCAGGCTCATGGAAGGGCTCGACGTGCCGCGCAAGGGGCTCATCGGCCCCTGGTCGCACAAGTACCCGCACCTGGGCGTGCCCGGCCCCGCCATCGGCTTTTTGCAGGATGCGCTGCGCTGGTGGGATTACTGGCTCAAGGGCATCGACAACACCATCATGGACGAACCCATGCTGCGGGTCTGGATGCAGGAGTCGGCGCCGCCTTCCACCCGTTACGACCACCGCCCGGGGCGCTGGGTCGCCGAGCCCGGCTGGCCCTCGCGCCATATCGTCCCCCAACACTTCAGGCTCACCGCCGGCCACGACCTGCTGGCCGAAGACGACGAATCAAACGGCAGCGCAAGCGGCGCGGCCGAGGCGCCAATGACACTGCGCTCGTCACTCTCGGTCGGGCTTCACGCCGGCAAGTGGTGCTCCTACAACGCGCCGCCGGATCTCCCCCACGATCAGCGCGACGAGGACGGCGGCTCGCTGATCTTTCAGACCGCGCGGCTGGACGCCCCACTCGAGATCTGCGGCCAGCCGGTGCTCGAGCTCGAGCTCTCTTCTGACCAGCCGGTGGCGATGGTCGCGGTGCGCCTGAGCGACATTCACCTGGACGACAAGGCCACCCGCGTCTCTTTTGGGCTTCTCAACCTGACCCACCGCGACAGCGACGAGTTTCCCGAGTCTCTGGAGCCCGGCAAGCGCTACCGCGTGCGGGTCGCGCTCAAGCACATCGCTCAGCAATTCATGGCAGGCCACGCCGTTCGCGTGTCGATCTCGACGAGCTACTGGCCGATCGCCTGGCCGGCGCCGGAGCCGGTTCGCCTGACCTTCCACCCCGAGGCGTGCCGGCTGACGTTGCCCACCCGCGAGCCGCGACCACAGGAGGAGGCGGCGCTGCCCGCGTTCGAGCCACCGGTATCGGCGCCGGGGCTGGCCACCACGGTCATCGAGACCGGCAGCGAGGTGTGGCGGGTGATTCGCGATTTGGCTACCGACGTCAACGAGGTGCTGGTGGTCAACGACGAAGGTGCCTACCGCTTCGACGACATCGATCTCGAGATCGCCGGCAAGGTGACCGAGCGCTACCGCTACGCCTATGGCGATTATCGCAGCATCGAAGGGATCACCGACTGGGAGCGCACCTTCCGCCGCGGCGACTGGATGGTGCGCACGCTGACCCACACGCGCCTCACGGCAAGCGCGGACGCCTTTCGCATTCAGGCAACCCTGGACGCCTGGGAAGGCGACACGCGGGTCTACTCGCAAAGCTGGGACGAGTCGATCCCTCGCGATCTGGTCTAGGTGCCCAAACGCCAGCCAATAAAAAACCCCGCGATAAGCGGGGTTTTTCTAGCCCGATTGCGTTAGCAAGCGGGAAACATCAGCGATTCGAAATTACAGAACCTTGATGTTGGAAGCCTGAAGGCCTTTTTTACCCTGGGTGACGTCGAAGGAAACCTTCTGACCGTCCTGCAGAGTTTTGAAGCCGTCAGCCTGAATTTCGGAGAAGTGCGCGAACAGGTCGTCGCCATTGTCGTCCGGAGAGATGAAGCCGAAACCTTTAGTGTCGTTGAACCACTTAACGGTACCAGTTGCCATGATCGAAATCCTCGATGTAGCTTAATGAAAAGCCGGGTAATACCCGAGTTACAGTGGGTAGAACAAGAAACTTTCACCAGACTCAACGCTTGAGCGTTTCGATGCTGCTGACAACGTTCGACTTGCTAACCTACTGCTTCGAAGCATGCGCCTATGCAGCACACACGTCAACACCATGCCTTAAAAAAATGTCAATGCGATGACGCTGCATCCAAAATCCACTTAGCGGCTTTTTCGGCGATCATCAGGGTGGGTGAATTGGTGTTCCCGCTGGTGATGGTGGGCATGATACCGGCGTCTGCCACCCGGAGTCCGGCCACGCCCAGCACTCTCAATCGGGCATCCACCACCGCCATCGGATCCTCCGCTTTTCCCATGCGCGTGGTGCCCACCGGGTGGAAGATCGTAGTACCGATATCGCCGGCCAAGCGTGCCAGTTCCTCGTCGCTTTGGTACTGCGCGCCGGGCTTGACCTCTTCGGGTTCGTACCTTGCAAACGCCGGCTGCGCAGCGATACGCCGGGTCACGCGCAGCGAGTCCGCGGCGACCCGCCGGTCCTCCTCGGTGCTCAGGTAGTTCGGGCGAATCGACGGCGGCACCGCCGGGTCGCGGCTTTTGATACGTACCGTGCCGCGACTGGTCGGATTCAGATTGCACACGCTTGCGGTGATCGCTGGGTACGGGTGAAGCGGCTGGCCGAAGGCCTCGAGGCTCAGCGGCTGCACGTGGTACTGAATGTTGGGGTGGGCGTAATCACTGGAGCTTCGCGTAAACGCGCCCAGCTGCGACGGCGCCATGCTCATCGGCCCGGTGCGCTTGGTCAGATACTCCCAGCCGATGCCCGCCTTGCCCAAAAGCGTCGAGGCGATGGCATTGAGCGTTTTGGCGTTGCTGACACGATACACCGAGCGGATCTGGAGGTGATCCTGCAGGTTCTCGCCCACGCCGGGCAGCTCCTTCACCACCTCGATGCCGAGCTCTTCCAGGTGAGCTCGCGCACCGATTCCGGAGCGCTGTAAAAGCGCCGGCGAGCCAACGGCACCGGCGCAGAGCACCACTTCCCTTGAGGCGCTCACCTGCTCGAGGCGCCCCTGGCGCTTGAGCTCGACGCCGGTACAACGCGGCGCGCTCTCGCCCTGCTCGAAGCAGAGCGCGTTGACCTGGCTTGTGTGCCAGAGCGTCAGGTTCGCCCGCTTCAATGCCGGGCGCAGAAACGCCTTGGACGTGTTCCAGCGCCAGCCGGCGCGCTGGTTGACGTCGAAGTAGGCCACGCCTTCGTTGTCGCCGCGGTTGAAATCGTCGGTACGCGGGATGCCCGCCTCGACGGCGGCGCGGGCGAAGTCGTCGAGTACCGGCCACTTGAGCCGCTGCTTCTCCACCCGCCACTCGCCTTCCTTCCCGTGAAAGCGCCGGTGCGCCTCGTCGGCGTCGCCGCCGTCGTCCATCCGGTAGTGGCTTTCGTGGCGCATGAAATCCGCAAGGCAGCTTTGCCAGCTCCAGGCCGGGTCGTCGACCACCTGCGCCCAGTGGTCATAGTCGCGGGCCTGGCCGCGCATGTAGATCATGCCGTTGATACTCGAACAGCCCCCCAGGGTCTTGCCGCGCGGGTAGATCAGCGAGCGGCCGTTCAAGCCCGCATCCGGCTCGGTCTTGTAGAGCCAGTCGGTGCGCGGGTTGTTGATACAGTAAAGATACCCCACCGGCACGTGAATCCAGTGGTAGTTGTCGCGCCCGCCCGCCTCGATCAGCAGCACGCGATTATTCGGGTCGGCACTGAGCCGATTGGCCATCAAACAGCCCGCGGTGCCGGCACCGATCACGATATAGTCGAAGGTGTCGCCGGCGCCTTGATGTGCGTTGTTAGTGCGCGCTGCCATGAAACCTCCTGACTATTTGGCCGTGGGCATCATGAAATCGGCGCCGTCGTCGATGGAGTCGGACCAGCGCTGCATGATCGACTTCTGTTTGGTGTAGAAACGCACGCCCTCTTCGCCGTAGGCGTGGGTGTCGCCAAACAGCGAGCGCTTCCAGCCGCCGAAGCCGTGCCAGGCCATGGGTACCGGAATCGGCACGTTGATGCCCACCATACCGACCTGAATACGCCGGCCGAACTCTCGCGCCGCACTGCCGCTTTCGGTGAAAAGGCTTACGCCGTTGCCGAACTCGTGGGCGTTGATCAGCTCGATGGCGCTCTTGATATCCGGCACGCGCACGCAGGCAAGCACCGGGCCGAAGATCTCCTCTTTATAGATCGTCATCTCCGGGGTGACGTGATCGAACAGCGTGCCGCCCATCCAGAAGCCGTCGGTGTTGCCTTCGCCCGCCTGGCTCGACTCAAACGCGCGCCCGTCGACCACCAGCTCAGCGCCTTCTGCCGCGCCCTTTTCGATATAGCCGGTGATGCGCGCGTGGGCCTCTCTGGTGACGATCGGCCCCATTTCGGCGTCTGATTGCATGCCGTCCTTCACCTTGAGCGTGCGGGCGCGCTCGGCAAGGCGTGCCACCACCTCATCGGCAATGTCATCGACCAGCACCGCCACGCTGATCGCCATGCAGCGCTCGCCGGCGGAGCCGAACGCCGCACCGACCAGCGCATCCACTGCCTTGTCCAGATGCGCGTCGGGCATCACCACCATGTGATTCTTCGCCCCGCCCAGCGCCTGCACCCGCTTGCCGTGGCCGGCGGCGCGCTGATAGATCGCGTTGGCGATCGGCGTAGAACCCACGAACGACAGCGCCTGCACGTCCGGGTGGTCGATCAGCGCCTCGACCGCCTCCTTGCCGCCCTGCACCACGTTGAACACGCCGTCGGGCAGGCCCGCCTGCTTTAGAAGATCCGCGATCAGTAGCGAAGCGCTCGGGTCCAGCGGGCTTGGCTTCAGGATGAAGGTGTTGCCGGTGGCCAGCGCCACCGGGAACATCCACATGGGCACCATGGCAGGGAAGTTGAACGGCGTAATGCCTGCCACCACGCCCAGCGGCTGGCGCAGCGTCCAGTTGTCGATGCCGGTGCTCACTTGATCGGTATAGTCGCCCTTGAGTAGCTGCGGCACGCCGCAGGCAAATTCGACGATATCGATCCCGCGGGCCACCTCACCCTGGGCGTCAGAGAAGACCTTGCCGTGCTCTTTGGTAATCGCCTCGGCGAGTTCGTCCTTGTGCGCGTTCAAAAGCTCCAAAAACTTGAACAGCACCCGGGCACGGCGAATCGGCGGCGTATCCGCCCAGGCGGGAAACGCCCGGCTTGCGGCCTCGACGGCCCGGTTCACATCGGCCTGGTTCGCCAGCGCCACCTGACCGGTGACTTGGCCAGTGGCGGGGTTGGTGACAGGCTGGCGCTCGGCGGCGTCGCCGTCTACACGCTGGCCGTTGATGTAGTGCTGAATCGCGGTGGACATAAGCTGCCTTCTGGTCGGTGATCATGGATACGGCTCGCCCGCTTGATCGACGGTGCGGCCTGAAACTATCGCTCGCTCGAGCTTACCCCGCGCCGGGCCGCGATCAATTGAGTAATTCTTAAGCGCGATATAAGCTTTTCTGATAACAAAACCGACCCACAGGAGCTTTCATGCAGGAGTACGCCGCCCTGCGGGCGTTCGTGGCCGTTGCCCAAAGCGGCAGCGTCTCGAAAGCCGCCGCCACGCTGCACCTGACCCAGCCCGCCGTCAGCCTAAAGTTGAAGCAGCTGCAGGCGCATTTGGGCCTCACCCTCTTTATCCGCCGCCCCCAGGGCCTTGCGTTGACCAGCGATGGCTATGCGCTGTTGCCCGCCGCGCGCCAGGCGCTGGCCAGCGCCCAGGCCTTCGAGCAGAGCGCCCATGCCCTGCAGCAGACGCTTCGCGGCAAGCTCAGGGTCGGCACCATCGTCGACCCGGAATTCATCCGCCTGGGCCACTTCTTGAGCCGGCTGATGGCCCGCGCGCCGCAGCTCGAAACCGAGCTCGCCCACGGCATGAGCGGCAGTGTGATCACCCACATCGAGCGGGGCGAACTCGACGTCGGCTTCATCCTCGCCCCGCCCGGCCAAGGCCCCGGCGTCGATATACTCGGATTTCGCGAGCTGACCCACTTTCACTACCACGTGGTAGCCCCGCCGGGCTGGGAGAACCGGCTTTTGGATACCCGCTGGGAAGCGCTGGCGCGGCTACCCTGGATCGTCACGCCCACGGATTCCGCCCACCACCGGCTTTTGAGCCTCGCCCTGGCCGAGTGCGGCGCCGCGCCCAATCGTGTCGCCCAGGTCGACCAGGAGGCGTGCATGCTGGATCTGGTGCGTGCCGGCGTGGGTTTGAGCCTGGCCCGCGACGCCCAGGCCATGGCCGAGCGCCAGCAAAACGGACTGGCGGTGGTTGACGATGTGCGTCTGCCCTGCGCGCTCAGCCTTGCCTGGCGACAGGACCGCGAAGCCGAGCCGCCGATTCGCGCGGCGCTCGACACTCTGGATAGCGTTTGGCTCCACCGAATTTGAGTCGCCGCCGCTCGCAACCCGGCGCGAATCCTTCGGAACCATCCTTGCGGTCGAGTGATCAAAACGAGCTACGCTGAATAGGCCGAGCCTTTGGTCGAACCTCATCGAAGCCGATCGATATTCATGTTTGGCCAGCGCGGCGTTTGTCTACTAGGGTTAAGAGCGAACCAAATAGACCAGTCGGCTAATGGGTGATTCACCCAAGGACTGGACGCGGGCTTCGGGCCCGCACTCAAAGCGTTGATTAAAAGACAGGGGGTCTTATGAGCAACAGCATCACGACGGTCAATCCGGCCACCGGCAAAAACCTCGAAAGCTACACGCTGATGGACGAGAGCCAGGCGCTCAAGGTCGTCGAGCAGACCCACGAGGCTTTTTTACAGTGGCGGCTCACGTCGCTGGACGAGCGGGCGAAGGTCATCAAGGCGATCGGCAAGGCGCTTGCCGATAACAAGGAAGCCTTCGCCACGCTGATGGTCGATGAAATGGGCAAGCCGCCGGAAGAGGCGCGCCAGGAGATCGATCTGTGCGTCGGCATTTGCGACTACACCGCCGAGCACGGGCCAACCAAGCTCGCCGACGAGCAGCGCAAGCCCGGCAACGGCGAGCGCGGCATCGTTACCTACTCGCCGATGGGCGTGATCTACGGCATCCAGCCTTGGAACTTCCCCGCCTATCAGGCGGTGCGCTACTCGATCGCCAACCTGATGGCGGGTAACGGGGTGCTCTTGAAGCACGCCGAAAACGTCACCGGCAGCGGCCTGTTCCTCGAGAAGCTCTACCGTGATGCGGGCCTGCCGGAAAACGTTTTCCGCACGCTGGTCATCTCCCACGACGTGTCGGACAAGATCATCGAGCACAAGTTTGTTCGCGGTGTGACGCTGACCGGCAGCGACACCGCCGGGCGCAAGGTCGCCGCCAAGGCCGCCGAGAACCTGAAAAAGACCGTGCTGGAGCTGGGCTCCAACGACGCCTACCTGGTGCTCGACGACGCTGACCTGGATCTGGCGGTGGATACCTGCGTCACCGGTCGCGTGTTCAACGGCGGCCAGACCTGCGTGGCGGCCAAGCGCTTCGTGGTGACCGAGAAGAACTATGAGGCCTTCAAGGAGCGTTTCGTCGAGAAGATGAAGGCGCTCAAGGTCGGCGACCCGAAAGAGAGCGGCACCGACGTCGGCCCGATGGCCCGCGTTGACTTGCGCGACGACCTGCACGACCAAGTCGAGAAAAGCGTGCAAAACGGTGCCAACATCCTCTGCGGCGGCGAAAAACCGTCTGGCCCCGGCGCGTTCTACCCGGTGACGGTGCTGGACAACGTTACCCCCGGCCAGCCAGCTTACGATGACGAGCTGTTCGGCCCGGTCGCCGCGCTGATTCGCGCAAAAGACGACGAAGACGCCATGCGCATCGCCAACGACAGCCGCTATGGCCTCGGCGGCGGCATCATTTCGAAGGATGTGAAGCGCGCCACCGAGCTTGCCAGCAAGTACTTCGATACCGGCATGGTGTTCATCAACGGCTTCGGCGTGGCCACCCCGGAAATGCCCTTTGGCGGCGTGAAGGACTCCGGCTACGGCCGTGAGCACGGCGGCTTCGGCATGCACGAATTCGTCAATGCCAAGGCGGTCATCATCGTTCAGGAGTAAGGGGACGGTGTCGGCCTGAAAGGCCTTTACTAGCAAAACTGATTGACGCCGCAAGCGCTGCTTGCGGCGTTTTTTGTGCGCGTCAGATGGAGCGCGTGGTGTAGGCCCGGCGGCGAAACAGCAGCAACGCGGCCATCACAAGCCAGGTCAACAGCGCCGCGATGGCGTCGTCCAGCACCACGCCGAGCCCGCCGGGGGCGAACTCGGCCAAATGGATGGGCGGCGGCTTGAGCGCATCGAGTAGCCGATAAACGATGAACGCGGCTGCCATTACCCAACGCGTTCGCGCCGCCTTGAGGCCAATCACCGCCAGCGGAAAGGCGACGATTTCGTCGAACACGATGCTGCCATAATCGAGCCCGCCGTAGTAGCGCGAGGCGTAGTGACAAACGAGCACGCCCAGGCCCAGCATCAGCGCGCTGATCGCCACTTGATGGCTAACGCGATGGCTCAGTAGCCACCAGGCCAGCGCTACGCCCCAAAGCGTGCCCACGGTGCCTGGGGCGAGCGGCGCAAACCCCACCCCCAGCCCCGAGGCCAACGCAATATTGAGCGTTTCGAGCATCAGCCCGCCTGGGCGGCTTTACGCTTGAGCCGGATCACCGTTTCGCGATCGAGCCCCAGGGCGTCGACGAGCTGCTCAATCCAGTCGCTTTCCATCTCGTGGCGCTCACCGGCCACCGCCAGGCTGACCAGCAGAATTTCGCGAGCCGCCTGGGGTGAATCCGCCTGCTCGGCCAGTACGCTGGCCTCCAGCGGCGCGCTGAGCTGCTTTTCTACCCAGGCGTAGAGCTCGTCATCGGCGCCCAGGTCACTCATTTTCTGGGTGACTCGGGTGAGCGTCTGCTCCTCGCTTTGGCCGGTGGCGCGCGCGGTCAGGATCATCGCCTGCAGCAGTGTGCGGCTGCGCTGCTCCTGGTGCTCGCTGCTGAGCGAATCGATGTGCTCGTCGCTGGCGGTGCGGGCCTGGTCGCGGTCCCACTCGGCATCGGCACCGGCGCTCGGTCCGTTACGTAGTTCGGAGCTTTGCCACGCGTTCCAGGCATACATACCGATACTTGCCACGATTCCATACTTGAGCGCCTTGCCGGTCAGCTTACGACCAGGTCTTGATCCCATCAGCAGCGCCATGGCGCCGCCGCCCAGCGCGCTTCGGGTATCGAAGCCTGCGCGCGGCCGGGGCGACTGAGTGCGGTTTGGGCGCGGGCCGCGCGGACCCGGCGTCGGTTCGTCCAGCACGCCCTTGAGGCCCAACTCGCCGCTGCCTTGCTCCATCAACTGCTTGAAAATACTGCTTGCGTTCATCCGTGGACTCCTTGATTCAATGGAGTGGCAAGCCGCCACCCTACCAGCAGGTTAGACGGTTTCGCTCCCTTTGACCTCTACCCAACGCCGTCGGCGCCCATTACCCGGCCTGAGCCGCCTGGCGCTCGAGCTCGGCGACCATCGGCGCATCCAGGTCGAGCTCCAGCGCGAGCTGGTCGAGCCAGGCTTTTTCCATCGGGTTCTGCTCGTCACTCACCGCCAGGCTGATCAGGTACATCTCCCGCGCTGCCTGAGGCGAATCCGCCTGTGAGGCGAGCGCTTTGGCATCGAGCGGGGCGTTGAGCTGCTGCTCGACCCAGGCGTGCAGCTCGTCGTCGGCGCCGAGGCCATCGATTTGCTCGCTGATCAACGCACGCTCCTCGGCGTCGATATGGCCATCGGCGCGCGCGGCCATGATCATCGCCTGCAAAAGCTCCAGGCTTCGCCGCTCCTGGATTTCGCCTTCGAGCACGTCGACCCGCTCGCCCTCTTCGCGACCGGGCGCATCATTCTGGCTGCCCTTGGCCTGGTGGCTTTGCCACGCCTTCCAGGCGAGCATACCAACGCCGGCAATCGCGCCGTACTTGAGCGCCTTGCCGCCGAGTTTGCGCCCGCGTTTGGAACCCACCAGCATCCCCATGGCGCCGCCGCCGAGCAGGCTTTTGACGTCAAAGCCGCTGCCACCGCCGCCCTTTTTGGCCTCGTCACCGCCGCCAAACTGGCGCGAGAGGCCGTCGAGCATGCCCTTGACGTCCACCCCGCCGCTCTGGCCCTTGCCGCCGGCCTGCTTCATCAGCTGTTGTAAAATGTTGCTCGCGTTCATTGATGGCTCCTTGTCGTTGTGACGTCAACGTTCAATGGACCGCGCCCTTGATCGAAGTCGTACTGCCCAGGCGGTGCGCGGCTACTTCGATACGAACCGGCATCTGCTCCTTGAGTTCACTAACGTGAGAAATAATGCCGATCATGCGCCCGCTGGATTGCAGCTCGCAGAGCACCTCGATCGCCTGATCCAGCGCGTCCTGATCGAGGCTGCCAAAGCCCTCATCGATGAACAGCGTATCGAGCTTGATGCCGCCGGCGTAGGCCTGGACCACATCCGATAGCCCCAGTGCAAGCGAAAGCGCCGCCATGAAGGACTCACCGCCGGACAGGGTCGCCACCGGGCGCTGCTTGCCGGTGTAGGTGTCCGCCACATCGAGCTCCAGGCCCGAGGCGCTGTTGCCTTTCGAAGGGTCCTCCCGGCGCACGAGCTGATAGCGCCCGCGGCTCATGCGGGTGAGCCGCTCGGAAGCCTGGATCAGTACGTCGTCGAGCAGCACGCCGAGCACGAAGCGCTGCAAACTGATGCGGTTGCCCGTGCGCCCGTTGGCCACGTCGCTGAGCGTCCCCCAAAGCCTGTACTCCGCCTCGAGTTCCTGCTGAGCCTCATGGGCGGCCTGGAGCTTCTGACGCACGCCGTTCAAGGCGTTCTGGCGCTCGCTCAGCCCGCGCCACGCCTCTAAACGCGTTTCTTCGCGGGCCTGGCTCGCTTCGACGTCGGCCGTAAGTGCCGCCATGTCCGGTTCGGGCTGATCATCGAGCCTGGCCTCGGCGCTGGCGATGGCGCCAACGAGTTCGTCCAGGCGCCGCTGGTAGGCCTCGACGCGCTGGGCCGCCGCCTGACGCTCGGGGTCGTCGAGCCGGGCGGCCTCAAAGGCGCGGGTGTCCTCGAAGGGGCTGGCCGCCAGCGCTTTCTGCCATTCGGCGCGGGCACTTTCCAATGCCTGCTCGGCCTGCTCACACCGCGTTTTGGCGCCGCTTGCGCGCTCCTCGGCGCGCGCCTGCAGGGCCACGCTTTCGTCGTACGCCCGGCGGGCGCTGGCGTGGGCCGTTTCGATCTCGCTGATGTCAGCGGTAAGCGTCTGAATGCTGGCTCGAAGCGCCTGCGGATCGCGTGCATCCGCGGGCAGCGACTCGCTGAGCTGGTCGCGCTGGCTTGTCAGGCGAAGCGCCTGCTCCTTCGCCGCGTCCCGCTCGGTCTGAGACGCTTTCACCCTTTGATCCTGGGCGCTCCAGTCGCGACGCAGCGTTTCGCGTTGCGTTGACAGCGCGTCGATCTCGCGCTCGACGCTTTCGCGCCGCGCCGCGCTGGCCTCGATCGTTGAGACGGCGCGCTCGAGCTCCAATAGCGGCGCACCGGCCCACTCGCCAAGCGCCTGACGCAGGCGGCTTCGCTGCTCGGCGTGCTGGCGGGCATCGAAGCGCGTCGCCTCCAGTGCACGCTCGGCGGCCTGCTGCGCCTGGCGGGCGGTGGCCGCCTGCGTTCTGGCCTGCTCCACCTGCTCTTTGGTGACGATGTCGCCGGCAGGCTTTGCGGGCGCGGGGTGGGCGTGACTTCCGCACACCGGGCAAGGCGCGTCCGCCTGGAGGGTTTGCGCCAAAAGGGCCGCCTGGCCCTGGTGCCAGCGCATCTCGCACTCGGTAGCGTCGTGCTCGGCGCGGCGGGTCTCTGCCTGGCAGCGCTCGAGCGTTTGCGCCGCGCGCTGTTCGGCCGCCTGGGTCTGGCGCTCTGTGTCTGCCAGCGCTTCGAGCTCGCGGCGCGCCGTTAGAAGCGCCTGGTGACGATTGAGCTCCGCCGGCGCGCCGGCCAGGCGTTGATACTCCGCCTGAAGCACCTCAACACGCTGGCTGGCCGCCTCCCCCTGTCGGCGAATCTCCTCCAGGCGCTGCGTTTGTTGGTGGAAGGTGGAGTGGGCCTGCTGATGCGCCTGTTCGGCCTGGCGGGCTCGCGCGGCGAGCTCCTCGAGCGCTTGGCCCTTTTCGAGGTATTCGCCCAGCGCCCGGCGGCGCTCGGTGAGCTCATCAAGCCGCTCGAAACGTGTTGCCGCCTCGGCCAGCGACGCTTGCGCTTTTGCCGTGCGTGCGCGCTGATCATCGAGCCCCGCCAGCGCCTGGCGCCACTCTTTTTGGGCCACCTCCAGCGTCCTGCGCGCCTGGGCCTCGGCCTCGAAAGGCGCGCGCAGAGCCTGGGCGCGCTCGTTTTGCGCCAGGCGGTGGCGTTCGCCTTCGATGGCATCAGCGCTTTTCAGATGCGCACTTTTTTCACCTATCAGCGCGTCACGCGCCTGGCGCTGGCGCAGGGTTTCCTCGCCTGCGTCGCGGCGCTGCTCCGCCTGACGGCGTTCGTGCCTGGCGGCCTCGAACCCGGCGGTGGCCTCCTCGACCCGGGGCGAAAGTGCGGCAAGCTCTTCCTCGAGCGCGGCTTCGCTTTCGAGCTCGCCGCCGGCCAGCAGGCCGCTGATATGCTCACGGTGGCTTTTGACCCGGGCGACGATGCCTTTCGAGCGCTCCAGCAGCTCATCCTCGATGCGCTTGAAGATCTGCGTTTGAAACAGCCGGGCAAAGATCTTTTCACGCTCGCTGGACGGCGCGACCAGCAGCTCGCGAAACTTGCCCTGAGGCAGCACCATCACCTGGCGAAACTGTTTGATGTCCAGGCCGAGCAGCGCCTGAACCTGGGCGGTGGCCTCTCCGACGTTTTTGGCCACCAGGCACGTCTGCTCCTCGAGGGCCTCGTTGAGCTGCCAGAGCTGGGCTTCGGTGTTTTGCGTGGTGGTGCCCTCGCCGCGCGCCTTGGGGCGCTCCTGCTGGGGCACACGGCGGATGCGATAAAAGCGCTCCTGCAGGCGAAATTCCAGCGTCACCTCGGTGAGCAGCGCCGGGTTTGCGCTGTCGCAGCGCATCTGCGTACCGGTGCGATCTTCGCCGGTGGTCTGGCCATAAAGCGCAAAGCAGATGGCGTCGAGAATCGAGCTTTTCCCGGCGCCGGTGGGGCCGTTGATCAGAAACAGCGGATGGCGGCCCAGGGCGGTGAAATCGAGTCGCTCGACCCCGGCGAAGGGGCCGAAGGCCTGCATGGTGAGCACGAGTGGGGTCACGGGCCGCCCTCCGCCTTGTTCAGCTCTGCAATCAGCGCTCGCACGACCGCTTGCTGGTCGTCGTCGAGCGCTTCGCCGCTGGTCTGCTCGAAGAAGTCGCTGAACATCTCCAGCGCACTGAAGTGAAGCTTTTCGCGGTCGAGCTGCTGGGCGCCGCGCGCCTCGAGCATGCCCGGCTTCTCCAGATGGAGCACGTTGGGGTAGAGCGCGCGCAGCTTGCTCATCGGGTCGAGAATGGCGTGGCGATCAGTCAGGCGTACCAGCAGGTAGTCCTCGCGGCGCTCAGACGCCTCGTTTTGTGCCTGCGCCAGCAGGCTTTCCAGCTCGCCTTCGAGCACGCGCACCTCGCGTTTGGGGGTGAGCGTGCGCCACTCGAACGCGAGCTGGCCGTCCGTATCGATATCGACCAGCGTCACGCCCTTTCGCTGGCGCGCTTCGGAAAAGCTGTATTTTAGTAGCGAGCCGCTGTAGCGGATGTGCTCGCCGCCGCGATACTGCGGCCCGTGCAGGTGGCCAAGGGCCACGTAGTCGAAACGCTGCATCGGCTCCCAAGCCACGCTCTCCGCCCCACCGAGATTGAGCGGGCGCTCGGAGTCCGAGGCGGCACCACCGTCGACGAAGCAGTGGCTCATCAACAGCGCCGGGCGGCCTGGTTGGCGAACGGCCTCGATACGTTCGAGCAAGAAGCGGTGGGCGCTGTCGAAATCGCGCGCCTCGCACTTGAAGGCGCTGCGCACGTGCTCCGGGTCGGCGTAGGGAATGCCGAAGACATCCACCGTCACGCCGCCGGCCTCGAGAGTGACCGGCGCGTCGGCTCGGTCGAGCTCGGAGAGAATATGAAGCCCGGTCTTTTTGAGGTGGCGGGCACCAAAGCGCAGCCGCTCGGCGCTGTCGTGGTTGCCGGAGATCATCACGACCGGCAGGCCGCGCTTATCGCAGAGCTCATAAAGCACGTCGTCGAGCAGCGTCACGGCGCCGGCGGGGGGAATGGCGCGATCGAAAATGTCGCCGGCGACCAGCACCGCATCGACGGCGTCACGATCGACGATCTCGATGAGCTGGTCGAGTACAAAGCGCTGGTCATCGAGCAGCGATACGTTGTGAAAAAGCCGCCCCAGGTGCCAGTCGGCCGTGTGCAGTAGTCGCATGGCATCGCCTTAATGAAAGTGCCCGCATCTTATCATCGACCTTCACCCCCGGGCACTGGCACTGCGACGCCGCTGAACGCTTCAGGGCGCGATGGGCAGATCCCGCTTGTGCTGGGTACGCTCGAAGGTCTGCAGGATGGTCCTGCGCGCCGCGTCGTCGACCTCTTCGCCGGTCAGAAAGGCATCGATCTCGGCGTAGGTCACGCCCAGGGCGTCCTCGTCGGCAAGCTGCGGCTTGAGGGTTTCGAGATCCGCGGTGGGCGGCTTTTTCACCAGCGACGCCGGCGCGCCGAGCTCGGCGCCGAGGCGCCGCACCTGGTCCTTGGTGAGCCCGGCGAGTGGCACCACGTCGCAGGCGCCGTCGCCAAACTTGGTGAAAAAGCCCATCAGCGCCTCGGCGGCGTGGTCGGTGCCGACCACCAGCCCCGCGTGGGCGCCGGCCACCGCGTACTGCGCCACCATGCGCTGGCGCGCCTTGATGTTACCCAGCACGAAATCGCGCTGGTGCTCGTCGCGAAACACAAGGCCGCCCTCCTCGAGCGCCTTGAGGGCGGCGTCGCTGGCGGGCTTGACGTTCACCGTGAGCAGATGATCGGCCCGGATGAAGTCGAGCGCCTGCTGGGCGTCGTTTTCATCGGCCTGCACGGCGTAGGGCAGGCGCATGGCGTAGAACTCGGCCTTGCGGCCCTGGGCGCGGGCTCGCTCTACCGCGAGCTGGCAAAGGCGCCCGGTCACGGTGGAGTCGACGCCGCCGCTGATGCCGAGCACCAGCGCACGCAGGCCGGTGTCCTTGAGGCGCTGATAAAGAAACGCCACGCGCCGCTCGATCTCCTCTTTCACATCGATCGACGCCTTGACGCCAAGGGCCTGGCGGATACGGGTTTGCGAGTCGCCTTGCGAGTCCATGCGGTTCTCCTTTTCAAGATTCGTGGCGCCAGGAGTTTGTGCGTGAGAAATTTCTGGCGCTAAAGCTCATTGCCGTGAGCGTTTCATCCAGCGTAGCGAGGCGGCGCTCATCTGCCAACGAAAAGCCCCCGCATCGAACGGGGGCTTTGGGCCTGGTGACTAAACGCGAGCAGCTTAGTTGCGAAACGCGTCCGGATAGACCGTCAGATCCACGCTCCAAAGTGCCGGGAGCAGGAAGTAGGTCGCGGCCACGATCAGAATCAGCGCGATGATGTTGAGCCAGAAGCCGTTGCGCACCATTTCGGCGATGGTGATCTTGCCGGTGGCGAAGATGATCGCGTTGGGCGGCGTGCCCACTGGCAGCATGAAGGCACAGTTGGCCGCCATGGCCGCCGGCACCATCAGCACGAACGGATGCACGTTCAGCGCCAGCGCCAAAGACGCCAGTACCGGCAGTATCATGGTCGCGGTCGCGGTGTTGGAGGTGATCTCGGTGAGATAGAGCACCATGGCCGCGGAGAGCAGAATCACCATCAGGAAGTTGACGCCTTCCAGCACGCTCATTTGATCGCCCATCCAGGCGGCCAGGCCTGACGAGTTGAAGCCGGCGGCGATCGCCAGACCGCCCCCAAAGAGCAGCAAAATACCCCAGGGCACGTCACGGGCGATTTCCCAGTCCAGCAGGCAGCCGCCCTTGGTGCGAGAGGGAATCAAAAACAGAGCCACCGCCGCGGTGATCGCGATCATGGTGTCGTTGATGCCGGGGATATTGATGACCTGGCCCTGCCATAAAAACGAGCGGGTGATCCAGAAAAACGCTGCCAGCAGGAACACGGCCAGCACCGCTTTCTCCTCGAAGCTGGTGCGCCCAAGCGCCTCCATCTCCTTTTTGATCAACTCCTTGCCGCCGGGCAGATGGCCCAGGTTCATCGGGTAGATAAAGCGCGTGAGCATGAGCCAGCCGATGAACAGCAGCAAGACCACGACCGGGAAGGCGAACATCAGCCAGCTGGCGAACGAGATTTCATAGCCGAACAGCTCGCTGACTACGGCGGCCAGAATGATGTTGGGGGGCGTGCCGATCAGCGTGCCGAGACCACCGATGGTACCGCCGTAGCCGACACCGAAAATCAGCGCCTTGCTGAACTTGTCGATTTCACCGCTGTGGTCGCCGTCGCTCTTGGCAAGCTCCTGGGTGACCTGATAGACGATCGCGGTGGCGATCGGCAGCATCATCATCACCGAGGCGGTGTTGGACACCCACATCGAAAGAAAGCCCGTGGCGGCCATGAAGCCGAACACGATGCTGTTGATACTGGTGCCGAGCACGGAAATGATGGTCAGCGCGATACGCTTGTGCAGATCCCATTTCTCCATTGCCAGCGCGATCAAAAAACCGCCCAAAAACAGAAAGACGATCGGATTACCGTAAGCGGCGGTGACAGCACTGCCCTCGAGCGCTCCGGTAATGGGCAGCAGTATGATCGGTAGCAGTGAGGTCGCCGGAATCGGAATGGCCTCGGTGATCCACCAGATGGCGACCCAAAGCGTGGTCGCCAGCACCATGCGGCCTTCGAAGCTCAAATCCGCCGGCTCGAAGAACATCACCGTTAGCGCGAACATCAGCGGCCCGAGCACGAGCCCGATGGACTGCGCACGATTGTACGCCGGCGGGCGCGGCGAGGGGGTGTTATCGGGAGGCGTCGGCGTACCTGAACCGCCCTGCGCACCGGTAGCGCCAGGGGCACCGGAGGTCGGCAGTGCGCACAGAAGAAGGTGTTTGGCCTGATAATGATAGTGCCAAAGCTGGTCCCAGACCGATAGGGTGGCCGTTTTGAACATGGGGCAGTACCGCTTGGTATTGAGTGAGCAGTAAAGACGCTTCGCGACAGCGCCTTGAGATGGCTAAAACAGCGTCGCCGATTTTAGAGGGCCCTTTATTCCCTGCAAGCGGCTATTAGTCCAGTGAATTAGCCCCGATTACTACCAAAGTCTAACAACTTTAGTTGAATAAACCGCCCTTCCCGTTTACATGCATGGTTTCTTATAGAATATCGATGCATCGGCCTCCCTGAGGACATCGCCTTTGAGATTAACCGGTTAGCAAACGAACGTTTCCTGTGTGCCGTTTTGATGACCTTCAGGTTAACTTTTTGTACAACTTTCATGAACGCCGCACCCGGTACATGGTCTATACTTTCGCCATGACCCAGAGAATGTCTGTACAAGCATCGGGCTGGTCACGAAACACGTACGAGGGGATTTACTCAAATCGTTTACGCTCAAGGAGTTAAGATGATACGCCAACATCTTTTCAATGGGGCTCAACCAGGAAGCCCAGAGCATCTGGAAAAATATCTAAGCGAACAGAAGCTTAGGAGAGAAAAGGAGAGTAACGCGGAGTTTTTATGGTTGACCGCCGCCGCCTTTCTCGCCGGAAGCCTTGCAACGCTCGCTTTCGTAGTACCGCTTTAAGACCCCGTATTCACAGCGAAAACCCTGCCACCGTCGGCGGGGTTTTTTTTATACGCATCAATTTTTTCGATAGGGCCAAAATTGGTGATTGCTTCTGCTGATGAGGTGTATTACTGTGAATTGGTACAAGACGCGTATAAATAAATACTTTATTCAAGTATCAGCATTCACAAGGAGTGGTGGCATGCACAGATTACAACTGGAAAACATCTCGGAAGCCGGCCTTCAGCTGGCGATCAAGGAAATCCGCAGCGAAATGTTCGACACGCCGCATACGGACTTCACCATCGCCAAAATGTTGAGCCATTGCGGCCATTTTACGACCGCTGAGCTTTATCTCGATGAGATGCTGTTGAAGTGGGGCTCTTCGCCGGACGTGGTCGAGCTGATCAACAAGGGCTACGCCATGGTCGATGCCATGAGTGCGACCGCCAAGTCCAGGACCGTTAGCCCGGTCGCTGCACATAAAGTTAGCGTCGAGACTGAAGCCGCCGTGGCGTGATGGTTTAACGGCCAGGCTTAATAAAAACGGCTTGCTTTCCGGATGAAAGCAAGCCGTTTTTTTGTGTCCGCTTATCAACAACGCCGGCGTTGCTTTGGGTCTGACGTTTTTTTCTCGCAACGCCCCTGCCCTGTGCCTTCACTGCTAGAATACCCGCCTTTCGCGAGCGTCGAACAGCGCGTCGACGCCTTGTCCTGACTGACCAAGAGCTTTGCAATGATTGCGACTGCCCAAGCGGCGTTTCGGCCTCTATTACGGCTGGGCCTGATTTCTCAAATTCTCATCGGTATCGCCGCCGGCGTTGCGCTGGCGCTACTTTCGCCGGCGGTGGCCACCCGCGTGGCGCTGCTTGGTCAGCTATTCATCAGCGCGCTGCAAGCGGTCGCACCCATTCTGGTGTTCGTGCTGGTAATGGCGGCGATCGCGGCTCACCAGAAGGGCCGGCCCACGCAGATTCGCTCGGTGCTGGTGCTTTATGTCATCGGCACGCTGATTGCGGCGTTGATCGCCGTGAGCGCGAGTTTCCTGCTGCCCACCGAGCTTGCGCTGGACGCGCCCCAAGCCGACGGCAACCCGCCGGGCGACATCGTTGGCGTACTGCGGGATCTGCTGCTCAATGCCATTTCCAACCCGGTCAGCGCGCTGATGGAGGCCAACTTCGTGGCCATTCTGGTCTGGGCGGTGGGTTTGGGGCTGGCACTGCGCCAGGCAAGCGACACGACTCGCCAGGCGCTTTCGGATCTGTCCGGGGCGGTCACCCGGCTCGTCACTCTGGTGATTCGCCTGGCGCCGCTGGGCATCTTCGGCCTGGTGGCGGGAACACTGGCGGAGTCCGGCGCCTCGGCGCTGCTCAAGTACGCCCAGCTCTTGGGTATCATCGTGGGCTGCATGGGCGTCGTCGCGCTCATCACCAACCCGCTGCTGGTCTACGTCGTGACACGGCGAAATCCCTACCCGCTGGTCTGGACCTGCCTGCGAGAGAGCGCCATTACCGCCTTTTTCACCCGCAGCTCCGCGGCCAATATTCCGGTGAATCTGGAGCTTTGCCGCAAACTCGAGCTCGACGCCGATACCTACTCGATCTCGATACCGCTAGGCGCGACCATCAACATGTGCGGCGCGGCGATCACCATCACCGTGATCACGCTGGCCATGACCCACACCCTTGGCATCGGCGTCGATTTTCCGACCGCGCTGCTGCTATGTGTGGTCTCGGCGCTGGCCGCCTGTGGGGTCTCGGGCGTGGCCGGCGGCTCGCTGATGCTGATTCCCATGGCGGCGAGCCTGTTCGGCATCTCGACGGAAGTGGCGATGCAGGCCGTGGCGATCGGCTTTGTGATCAGCGTGGTGCAGGACGCCACCGAGACCGCGCTGAACTCCTCGACCGACGTGCTCTTTACCGCCGCTGCCTGTCGCGCGAAAAAAGCAGACGCCTGATTTTTCAGCCCGCGCCTTCTCTTTATCTCCCCTCTCATCGTTTTATTCACCACGCCGGGTTGACGACCCGGCGTTCTTTTTATAAAACGTTTCTTATATAAAGCGTTCTCTAAAAAGAACACCTTAAAAATAGCACCTCGCTGGATAAGCGAACGGTCCATCATGAAAGAAGAGACGCTACGCACGCTGGGCGCGCACCTTCAGCGTTTGCGCTTGGCGCGCGGGCTGTCGCTGAGCCAGCTGGCAAGCGCGGCGGGCATGGCCAAATCCAACCTGAGCCGGCTCGAGCAAGGTAGCGGTAACCCGACGCTGGATACGATCTGGCGCCTGGCGGTGCAGCTCGGGGTGCCCTTTGGGGCGCTGATTGCGCCGGTCGACGAGGCGCTTTGCGACGACGATGTAAAGCTCACCCTGATCGAGCAGGGCCAAAGCACGCCCCAGGTCGACGCTTACTGGATGGGGTTCGCACCCAATTCCGAGCGCCAGGCCGAAGGGCACACTCCAGGCACCGTCGAGACGCTGTTCGTCATTAGCGGACGCATCGAGGCGGGTGAACTCGGCGCGCTGCGATGGCTGGCTCCCGGTGACAGTGCCCAATTCAACGCCGACCGACCGCACCTTTATCGCACCGGTCTTGATCGCGCCACGCTGCTGGTGACCATTACTTACCACTAGCTACCTGCATCGATCGCTATCACGTACCACTCGCCATCTCGTGTTACGCACCAACATTGACAGCTCAAAGGCATCGAGGTCCCATGCGCGCGTCCACCGAATCCAGTGCCGGCCCCCACTTTGTTTGGCACGCCGCCCTTCAGGGCGCACGCGAGGGCATTCCGCTGCTGGGCGGCTACATACCGGTATCGCTGTCGTTCGGGCTGGTGGCGACTCAGGCCGGCTTTACGACGTTCGAGGCGGCGGCGATTTCGCTTTTGATCTACGCCGGCGCCTCGCAGTTTCTGTTCGTGGGCATGATCGCCACGGGCGCACCGCTTTGGCTGGTCGTTGCGTTGACCCTTTTAATCAACGCCCGCCACCTGGTATATGGCCCCAACCTGGCCGCGCTACTGCCCCGAAGTCGACACTGGCTCTGGCTCATGCACGGGCTGACCGATCAGGTCTTCGCCCTGGCGCTGACGAGACTCCCGGCGCTCGCCCCCGCGCGGCGCTTCGGCTGGTTTCTGGGCTGTGCGCTGATGGCCTGGGCGGTTTGGGTGGTAGGCACCGTGATTGGCGCGGTGGCCGGCGAGGCGGTGACCGCGTATTGGCCGCTTCTGGGTGAGATCATGCCCTTTGCCCTGCCGGCGCTGTTTCTCGCCATGACCGCGCCGCGTTTTGTCGACCTGCGCTGGTCGCTGGCGCTCATCGTCACTATCGTTGCGGCGCTGGCTTTGACGCTGACCGGCGCCAGCAACGTTGCGATTCCACTGGGGGCGGCGTGCGGGGCGCTGTGCTTTTACGCGGTGCGGTTTTCCGCCAGGGGGCGCGCATGAGTGTCGAGCTCTGGATCGCCGTGGCGATGTCGGCGCTGGGCACGCTGTTGATTCGCGTGGCGCCGTTTCTCTGGATGCAGCGGCGCCTCGACCAGCGCGATGGCCCGAGCCCGTTGCCGGGGTGGCTGGCCACGCTGGGGCCCTTGATGATCGCCGCGGTGCTGGGAGTGTCGATCGTGCCGGTCAACCCAGGCACCACCTCCTGGGTCGCGACCGCCCTTGGCCTGCTGACCACTTGTTTGGTGTGGCGACGTACGCGTTCACTGGGCTGGCCCGTGGCCGCGGGCGTCACGGTGTTTGGCGTCGTAGTGATTTTGGCGGCGCTGGCCCTGCCGGGCTGATCGTGCCCGGGCGTTTGTTACCCGTTTTTCATTGGCGCCCACCGTCAGGATTGACGCTCTTCCATTTCGGCCAGATACAGCCGACACTGCTGCCGGCCGTTTTGCTTGGCGCAGTACATCGCAAGATCGGCGTAGTGAAGCAGCGCCTGCTCGTCGGTCGAGTGATCCGGATAGATGCTCACCCCGATACTGGCACTGAAGGTGTGTTCATGGCCGGCCAGTTGGCAGGGCGTGGCCAATGCGGTCAGGATCTTCGATGCCACGTTTAGCGCGCTCTTTACGCTTTCGATTTCGCTCAATAGCACCACGAACTCATCCCCACCCTGGCGGCAGACGGTATCGGTGGTACGGATACAGCCGCTCAGACGCTCAGCCACGATCTGCAGGTAGCGATCGCCCAGGGCGTGCCCGAACGTGTCGTTGATGGCCTTGAAATGATCCATGTCGAGGTAGATAAGCGCCATCTTGTGCTGGTGGCGCTTTGCCAGGCCCACCGCCCGCGCCAATCTATCGGCAAAGAGAAAGCGATTGGGAAGGGAGGTAAGCGGATCGTGCTGCGCCTGATAGGCGAATTGAGCCGAGCGGATATGCGACTGGCAGGCATCATGAAAGACGACGACGGCCCCGACGATCATGCCCGAAAGATTGTGAACCGGGACCGCGGAGCTTTCTATCTCGCGCTGGCTGCCGTCCCGGTGGATCAGAACGGCGCCGAGAACGAAGCCTTGAGCGCGATCCTCGATCATGGCGCGGATCGCTGGATTGACCATCGTTTGATAGGTATGGCTATCGACCATCGACAGGATGTCCTCGACGGGCTTGCCAGCGGCTTCCACCCTCGACCAGCCAATCAGCGCTTCCGCCACGCGGTTCAGGTAGGTGACCCGGCCGTGCATGTCCGTGGTCAACACCGCGTCGGTAATGGAGTTCAGCGTAACGTGAGCCCAGCTCTTCTCGGCGACCCAGGCGGCCTCCCCTCCCTGCGAGTCCGCGTCGAGCGCCAGTTTTTTGAAAGCCTTTGTCTCTCTGGGACGATTATTGCCATCTCCGTATAGCATGCCATTTTCCCCATGTGTAATTGCATCCGGGATGATGCTTTATGATCGACCGATGCCTGCCCTGCTTTTTTACGGCTTTTTTCAGCCGGTATTTTTTTAAGCCTCTCGCCCCAAGCAGTGGCGGCGTTTTGAACGTGATCAGACGTATCGCTATCTCAATGCGGCGCGATACATATCCCCCATCGAAAGCCCGGGCATTGGGGTTACAAGGCACCCCCTTTCCCCCTTCTTCCCAGGATATACGTTGAAGACCATAGTCAACCTTCTGGTCGTCTACTGTACGTTGGCGAACATGGGAAAGGCGTTTTCAACGCTATTTGAGTGTTTTTTTTACATAGCGTTACAGTAAGCACGCTATCGATCACACGGCTATGTTCGACAGCGTACAGAATTATTGTCCAGGGTCTCTATACTCAAAAAAGGCTTGTCTAACGAAAAGCATTTACTTCAAAAATTATAAATTGCTGATAAATAGAAAAAATTAACTCTACTCAAGCACCACGCCGTTTTATGTGAACCAAGGGGGGATTACTTAATGCTCAAGCTACGCCCATTTAGTCAAAATGGTTTGCTTGGCTTACTCAATGAAGAAGAGCTTGCTCACCTGACACCGCACCTCGAGGAAGTCACCCTGGCGCTGGGCCAGTCGCTGCATGAGTCGGGCCGAACGTTGACTCACGTGTACTTTCCCATCGACGCCATCGTGTCGCTGTTGTGCGTCATCGAAAACGGCGCCTCTACCGAGATCGCGGTGGTCGGCCGCGAAGGAATGATCGGTGTTTCGCTGTTCATGGGTGGCGAAACCACTCCCAGCCGCGCCATCGTGCAAAGTTCGGGGCGTGCGTACCGCCTCAAGGGGGCGTTGGTCAAACGCGAGTTCGATCGCGCCGGTGGCCTGCAGCGCCTGCTGCTGCGCTACACCCAAGCGCTGCTGACCCAGATGGCACAAACGGCGGTCTGCAATCGCCACCACAGCGTCGACCAGCAGCTTTGCCGCTGGCTGTTGCTGAGCCTCGACCGGCTACCGGGCAACGAACTGGTGATGACGCAGGAGCTGATTGCCAACATGCTGGGCGTTCGTCGTGAGGGCGTTACCGAGTCCGCAGGAAAACTGCAAAAGGCCGGCCTCATTGCCTATAACCGTGGCCGCATTACCGTACGTGACCGGGCCGGGCTGGAAGCCCGCGTGTGCGAATGCTACGCGGTGGTGAAAAACGAGTACGACCGCCTACTCAAGCACGCGGATGTGACGTAACACCGGCGCTTACGGTTTCGTTTATTTCTGTACGTCGGCCCTGCTATGTACGCTTGCGTGCCGACGCCGCCGTTATCAATTGGTACTGTAGATGTGCATCACCAGAACATGCACTCACTGCAGTCGACATTGAAACGATAGCGCCGTTTTAACGTGCCGTTTGCCTGGTTTACTTCATCAGAGGGGCACATGACGCCCATTCATCGCTTGCTCAGTGCCAACCAACTGCTCGCGGATTTGCCCGGC
This sequence comes from Halomonas sp. PAMB 3264, assembly GCF_031954245.1. Taxonomy (NCBI): domain Bacteria; kingdom Pseudomonadati; phylum Pseudomonadota; class Gammaproteobacteria; order Oceanospirillales; family Halomonadaceae; genus Halomonas; species Halomonas sp. PAMB 3264. Next base: position 1,017,939 of record NZ_CP134866.1, on the reverse strand, counting down.
GTGGAACGGGATCGTTTTTCAGGCGTGTGCGAGTCGGTGCCCCTGATCTTTGGGGAGATTCTCCAGCGCCCCACCCAGCTCCAGCGCCACGTCTATTTCCCGACCGACGGCTTTATTTCACAAATGACGGTGCTCGATACCGATAGCCGGCTCGAAGTCGCCATGGCAGGCCATGAAGGCATGCTGGGCGTGGCCACACTTTTGGGCGTCGACCACCCCACCCTGATGGGAATCGTGCAGGGCGCTGGCAGCGCGTTACGTATCGAGGCCGATGCCTTTCGCCTGCTGGTCGCCAACAGCCCCGAGCTACATCGCCGGCTCATGCGCTACCTCTACGTGGTAATGAATCAGTTCGCCGGCGCGGCAGGGTGTATCCACTTTCACCGTATCGAGGAGCGCCTCGCTCGCTGGCTGTTGATGACTCAGGACCGTGCACGCTCGAACCACCTACAGCTGACCCACGAGTTTCTGGCCATCATGTTGGGCGTTCGCCGTGCAGGTATTACCCTTTCCGCCATTACGCTGCAAACGAGTGGGCTCATCGACTACCACCGCGGTGAGATCATTATTCTCGACCGGCCGGGGCTGATCGCGGTGGCTTGCTCGTGTTACGAGACGGACTGCGCGCTGTACGTCCGCACCATGGCCCCTGGCGCTTAAATCCGGCTTAGCCCCTTTTTACCTCCATCCAGCCCTGCATCGCCTTGCGCCAGCGTGAGCGTTAGCCGGTGATCGCCGCCGTCCAGCGGCAGAATAAGCGGCCCGTCAACATCGGGAAGCGCTGAGTCGTCGAGCACGGCCCGGTCAGAAGCCTCTTCTGTTACCTGATCAACCCGGATAGCGTAGCGAGTAGCATCGACACACACCTGGACCTCGAACCCCCACCAGGAGGTCGGCAGACAGGGCGCGATGACAAGCGTCTGCCCGCGGCGGCGAAGCCCCAGGATGCCCTCGATGCCCGCACGGTACATCCAGGCCGCAGAGCCGGTGTACCAGGTCCAGCCACCACGCCCTTCATGGGGCGCCACCGAGTAGACATCCGCGGCGACGACATAGGGTTCGACCTTGTAGCGCTGCGTGGCGTCCGGCGTGCGTGCATGATTGATGGGATTGAGCAGCCCGAAAAGTGACACCGCTTCGTCCGCCTCATCAAGCTCGGTAAACGCCAGAATTCCCCACATCGCTGCATGGCTGTACTGGCCACCGTTTTCGCGAAGCCCCGGCGGGTAGCCGCGAATATAGCCCGGGTCCTTGGGTATCTTGTCAAAAGGCGGCCAGAACAGCAGTGCCATCCCCCTCTCGTCTCGCACCAGTTCGCGCTTGAACGACCGCATGGCACACGCGGCTTTTTCGGGATCGGCGCCGCCGGAGAGCACCGCCCAGGTCTGCGCGATGGCATCGATGCGACACTCCTCGGCGCCCTCTGCCCCCAGCCAGCTGCCATCGTCAAAACAGGCGCGCCGGTACCACTGGCCGTCCCAGGCGACGCTATCGAGCGCTTCACGAAGCCCCTTCGCGTGGGCGCGCCAGCGCTCGGCGCGAGGCGGGTCGTAACGCTCAGCGTAGGGGGCGAACAGCCCAAGGGTACGCAGCAAAAGCCAGCCCAGCCACACGCTTTCGCCCTTGCCCGCCACCCCCACCCGGTTCATGCCATCGTTCCAGTCGCCGCCACCGATCAAGGGCAGGCCGTTTTCGCCGGTCAAGGCCAGGCTCTGATCGAGCCCTCGGGCGCAGTGCTCGAACAGCGTGCCCGTCTCGACGGCGGTTTCGGGCTGGAAGAAAGCATCGTGCTCGTCGTCCTTCAGTGCTGGCCCTTCGAGAAAGGAAACACGTTGCTCAAGAATCGAAGCCTCACCGGAGGTCTCGATATACAGGGCGCAGGCGTAGGCCAGCCAGACCCGGTCGTCGGAAATCCGCGTGCGCACCCCCTGCCCCTCTTGCGGTAACCACCAATGCTGTACATCGCCTTCGACGAACTGGCGCGAGGCGGCGGTGAGCAGATGCGCTCGCGTGATCGCGGGGCAGGCGAAACTCAGCGCCATGCCGTCCTGTAGCTGGTCGCGAAACCCGTAAGCCCCGCTGGCCTGATAGAAGGCGGACCGCGCCGTGATTCGACACGCCAGCGTTTGATAGAGCAGCCAGCCGTTGAGCATGATATCCATGGCGCGATCCGGCGTTTTCACCTGCACGGCATTCAGCCGCGCCTGCCAGTGCGCCTCGACAGCCGCCAGCTCCGCGTCCAGATCCGCCGCCCGATAGCGCGCGATGAGCGATCGCACTTCGTCAAGCGAGCGGCCCTGCCCCACCAGAGCGATCACCTCGACCCGAGCACCGGGGGCGATTTCCACCTCGCACTGCAGCGCCGAACACGGGTCAAGCCCCGCCCCGCAGGCGCCGGACAGCGGCGTGTCACCGGTCAGCGCGGCCGGGGCGCCAAGCGTGCCCCGCTCCCCCAGAAATTCGCGGCGATCCGCCGTCCATGCGCTTTGCTGCCCGCCCAGATCGGCAAACGCGATGCGCTCGGAAAAACCGATACTCCACGGCCGCCTGGCCAGCATCGCCCCGCTCGTCTCGTCCATTTCGGTGACGATGAAAGGGGCGGACTCGCTTCGCGAAGTGCCCAGCACCCACTCGAGATACGCCGTCACCGACACGCGGCGCACCCGACCGGAGCGGTTCTCGAGCGTCATTCGGGAAACCCGGACCGGTGCATCGAGCACCACGAAATGCAAGAGTTCGGTCGCGATGCCGTGCGCCTGGTGTTCGAAACGGCTATAGCCGAACCCGTGGCGGGCCAGGTAGCGGCCGGCATCGCGTATGGGAAGCGCCGTCGGCGTCCAGAGTGCGCCGCCTTGTTCATCGCGCAGGTAGAAGGCCTCACCGGGCGCATCGGTGACCGGGTCGTTGGACCAGGGGGTCAGTTGATTGTCGCGGCTGTTCTCGGCCCACAGGTAGCCGCTGCCTTCGGCAGAGACCTGGTAGCCGAACCCGGCATTGGCCATGACGTTGATCCAGGGTGCCGGCGTTGTGTGCCCTTGTGTCAGCACCGTCACGTACTCGCGCCCGTGCCGATCAAAGCCGCCCAGGCCGTTGAAGAACTCGAGTGCCGGCACGTCCGCGTGCTTGACGCTGTCCACCCACTCCTTGCGCGGCGATGGAAGTATCTTGTCCGGTGCGCGCTCGGCGGGCTTGCCGGCGGGTTCGATGTGCTCAAGCTGGCTCGACAGCGGGCCGCGGTGGGCCTGCAGCACCACGTGGGCCACCGAGCGCAGCAGCGCCTGAGAGGCCTGGCTCATCAAGTCGGCGCGCAGTGTGGTCACCGTACCCTGAACGAACCCGTCACGAAGTCGGGGGCGTGCCTGGCTGCTGAGCACGGCGGTTTCGATGGCATTTTGCAGATCCTGAACGTAGGAAGAGGCGCGTTCGTTGACGATCACCACGTCGACCCCCAGGCGTTTCATGCGCCAGTATTCGTGGGCGCGCAGCAGTTGACGCACCAGCGCCAGATCATCGAGTGAATCGATACGCAGCAGCACGATGGGTAAATCGCCGGAGATGGCGTGGGGCCAGAGCCCTGATTGGGGACCGGCGCCGCGCAGGATCGCCTCGGCGGGCGCCCGAAACCGCGCATCCGGGTAAAGCAGCGGCGCTGCCAGACGTTGAAAATCCGCCGCCTCGTCGGTCTTGATGCCCAAGTGACGAAGCTGGACCTGCGCCTGGGTCCAGGCCAGAGTTTGGGCGCGGTCGAAGGCACTGCGGTCGTGATGCTTGTCGATCAGATCGACAAGCGCCTGACGCGAGGCGGCGACCACGGTCCAGAATGCCACCCGCACGCCACTGCCCGGCGGCACGCGAACGCGACAGCGCAGTGAAAATACCGGATCGAGCACCGTGCCCACGGTGTTCGACAGTGCCTGGCCCTTGGCCAGGCTTGCGGCGGTTGGCAGCGAGCGACCGCGCCCGATGAACCGCGCGCGGTCGGTCTCGTACTCGAGCTCGCCCAGCACATGGCCTTCCACCACCGCGAAATGGGCCGCCCACACCGGTGGCTCGTCCGGGGTCCGCGGGCGGCGGGTGGCTATCAGCGCGCCCAGTTCGGGCAGATACTCGGTCACCACGAACAGCTTGGCAAAGGCCGGGTGGGCGTTATCCGTGGCCGGCGTGGTCAACACCAGCTCCGCGTAGCTTGTGACCTCGATATCCCGTGCGCTACGCCCGGTGTTGGTCAGCGATACCCGGCGCACCTCGCCGTTATCCTCGCCGGAAACCAGCACTTCGAGCAGGCTGGACAAGGGGCCGTGGCGGCGGCTGTAGCTGGCGTGGTCCTCGGCGAAGACCACTTCCTGACGATCCTTTTGCGACGCATCGGGGGTGCTTGCCAGCGGGCCGGTGGCGGACCACGCCACCTCGTCCTGGAGATCGCGCAGAAAGATGAAGCTGCCCCAGGCGTCGCAGGTGGCGTCCGAGCGCCAGCGGGTGACCGCCACGCTTTGCCAGCGGCTGTAGCCACCGCCGCCGGCGGTGAGCATGACTGCGTAATGGCCGTTCGAGAGCAGATGCGTGACCGGGGGCGCCGCGTTCGCCATGGTGAAGCGGCGAACCGTCGGCGCCTCGCCGGGCAGCGTCCGGGGGGCCGCCTTGACCTCCTCCGCACGCGGATAGGCAATGGCGATATCGTGGGGCACTCGCTCCTGAAGCAGCAGCTCGCAGGCCTTGATCATCGGTTCACGGTGAAAGCGCGCACGCATCAGCCCCTGATGCTCGGCGTTGGCCAGCGACACGATGGTCATGCCCTGATGGTGTGCCATGAAACTTCGCACGATGGCAACCTGCTCGCCCACCGGTAGCCGCGTGCGCGTGAAATCCAGCGCCTCGTAAAAACCGTAGCGCCCGAGCGCGCCCATGGCCTTGAGCCGGGCAAAGTTCTGGTGCGCCGCGAGCGGGTCGACCATGGCTGCAAGCCCGGTGGCGTAGGGGGCGATCACCACATCCGCGGAAAGCCAGCGCTTGAGGCCCAGCCCCGGTACGCCGAAGTTGGAGTATTGGTAGGTGAACTCCAGATCCCGCGCGTTATAGGCGGATTCGGAAAGCCCCCAGGGCACGCCCAATGACTGACCGTAGGCCCGCTGGCGCTTGACCACGCGGCGGTTGGTCTGGGCCAGCAGGCTGCCATCCGGGGCGCGCATCAAAAGCGATGGCATCAGATACTCGAACATGGAACCTGACCAGGAGATCAGGGCCGAAGCGCCGCCCAGAGGCGTTGCCGTACGGCCCAGGCGAAACCAGTGGCGCGTCGGCACATCGCCCTTGGCGATCGCGAAAAGACTCGCCAGACGCGCCTCGGAGGCCAGCAGGTCGTAGCAGCTTTCATCCAGGCGATTCTGGGCCACGGCGTAGCCGATCGACAGCAGCCGACGCTCATCATTGAGCAAGAAGGTAAAGTCCATCGCCATCGCCATCTGGCGCGCCTCTGTCGCCAGCGCTTGCAGGCGCGAGGCGATGTCCGGCGCGCCGAGCCGCTCGGTATCCTGAACATGCTCGCCCAGCATCCTTTCAAGTGCCGCGACCCAGAAAAGCGCCTCGTCGCCCGGCTCGCTGACGCCGGGCGTCAGACGATCACGCACCGCACGGGCCAGCGTTTCGCTCAGTAGCGTGAGGCGGGGTAGCGCCAGCTCGGTCGGTGACGCCATGAGCAGCGCAGCGATCGCCTCGCCTTGCGCGGTCAGTCCCTGGCGCTGATCCTCCGGTAGATCGAGCCTCCCCAGTGCCTCTTGCGCCAGATGCAGCGTGTCGCCCAGACCCGGGCGCAGATCGGCCAGCGCCCGGGCGGGAAGCCAGGTCTCGCAGGCGTTGGCCAGGGCGATAAGGTGCCCCGCCAGATTGCCGCTATCCACCGATGAGATATAGATGGGTTCGAGTGGACGAAGATCGCGCGTTGCATACCAGTTGTAGAAATGCCCGTTGTAGCGCGGCAAGCGACGCATGGTGGCCAGGGTGCGCTCCAGGCGCTCCAGGATGGCCAGCGTCCCCGCCCAGCCGAAATCCCGCGCGGCCACGGTGGAAAGCAGGTAAAGCCCCAGGTTGGTGGGCGACGTGCGCGGCGCCACGACCGGCTGCGGATCTTCCTGGAAGTTGTCCGGAGGAAGGTCGTTCTCAAGCGGTGTGACGAATGTCTCGAAAAAGCGCCAGGTTCGCCGCGCGATCAGACGAAGCTCGATCCGCTCTTGCGGCTTCAGCGGGCGCCGGGGTGTTTCCACCGGCGCCCGGCTCAGGTAGGCGGCCAGCGCCGGGGCGCACAGCCATAAAAGAGCGATGGGCACGACAACCGGCCCGACGCGGGGGTCATGCAGCACCGCCGCCGCCGCGACAACAAGCCCCGCCGCCAGGCCCAAAGCCATGGCGCGATAAAAGCCCCGGGGAGTGAGATGCGGGCTGAGCGCGCTTTGCGCCGCCGTCGTCCATTCGAGCAGGTGCCGGCGGGAAACGCCGAGGCGAAACAGCGTGCGGCCGATTGCATCGAGCATGCGCCCGGCCTGATCCGGCAGAAAGGCCAGAAGCATGAGCGTCTGCATCAGCGCAATCCGTGACAGCAGACGCAGCCGAGCGACGTGCGGACGAAGCTCGAGCCCCGGGCGGGCAGGCACAATGGCGGCCAGCAGCGGCAGAAGCGGCGGCACGGCGATCACCCCGACCAGCAGCAGTGTGCCCAGAGCCGCGGCGGGCAACGGCAGCCACCAGCACAACGCAAGGCTTGCCAGGGTGGCCGGTATCAACAGCGAACGGCGCAGGTTATCCAGCATCTTCCAGCGCGCCAGCAGTGAAAGCCTCTGCGCCCTTGCGCTGATACCCGAGTGCGCCATGCCGACGATCCAGGGTAAAAGCTGCCAATCGCCGCGCGTCCAGCGGTGCTGGCGCTTGGCGGCCACGTCGTAGCGCGCGGGAAAGTCCTCGACGACTTCCACATCCGACACCAGCCCCGCGCGCACGAAAAGCCCCTCGAAAAGATCGTGGCTGAGCAGTGTGTTGTCCTGCACCCGGCCTTCCATGGCCGCCATGAAGGCATCGATATCGTAGATCCCTTTACCCGCGAAGGAGCCCTCCCCGAAGAGATCCTGATACACGTCGGACACCGCGCCGGCGTAAGGGTCGATGCCCCCCGGGGCGGAAAAGAGCCGCTGGAACCGCGAGCCTTCCGCGCCCACCGGAAGCGCCGGGGAACTGCGCGGCTGCAGCACGCCGTAGCCTTCCACCACCCGGCGGTCGGTTTCACTGAAACGCGGACGATTCAGCGGGTGCGCCATCTTGCCGATCAGCCGGATCGCCGCTTCTCGGGGAAGCCGAGTATCTGCATCCAGGGTGATCACGTAGCGTACGTTGGCCGGAGCGGCCGGCGCGTCGATAAAGGCGGTATCCGTGGCCCCGCGCAGCCACCGGTTGAGCTCGTGCAGTTTGCCGCGCTTGCGCTCCCAGCCCATCCAGCACTTTTCCACGGCGTTGAAGGCGCGCCCCCGGTAGAGCAGCATGAAGCGCTCGCTCGACTCCCCCTTCACGCCCCCATGACGCTGATTGAGCCGCTGGATCGATCGGCGCGCTGCCGCCAGCAGCGGCGCATCCGATGCCAGCACCTGCTGCTCGGCATCGATGCCATCCACCAACAGGGCATAAAGAAGCGCTCCCTCGCCGCTTGCCAGGTGATGCACTTCCAGCCGTTCGATTTGATCGTCAAGCTCCGCTTCGCTGGTGAGCAGCGTGGGTACGACCACCAGGGTGCGCATCGACGCCGGCACGCCTGCGGCCAGATCAAGGCTCGGGAGTGAAAGCGGCCCGACCCGACGAGTGATTGCCAGGTTGACCAGCGCCGTGGCAACGTCGCTGGCAGGCAGCCACCCGACAAGCGCCAGCGCGACCAGCAGCCCCGCGCCGTCGCTCGACCAGCCGTTCGGCATCACGGCCGTCAGCGCCCAGAGCGCCAGGCCCAGCAGCCCCATTGTGAAGACACCGATCGCGCCCAGATAGCCGGCAATACCCAGCCCGCGCACCCCGCGCCCCAGGCGCCGGCCCAGCGTGGGCCGGTAGCCGATGGCGTTTTCCAGCGCCCGCCGCCCCGCGCCGATCAGATGATAGCCCGGGTCGCCCACCCGCGCCGCCTCGATGAATTCCGCCTCGCTTGCGCGGGCCTGCTGGGCGGCGGCCAGAGCGTGTTCCACCACGTCCAGCTCGGCGCACGTCGCGCCTCGAGCCAGGCGCTCGATGGCGTTCCGGTAACGGTTGCGGGTCGGAAAATCCATGGCGGCAAATCCGCTGGCAGCCCCCAGCCTTGCATCCACCAGGCTTGCGCGCTCGACCATATCCGGCCAGTCGATGCTCGACACCAGCCGCATGCTGTTGATGATATTGCGCATGGTGACGTTGGCCGCGCCCTGGCGCTGCTGAACGCGGTGAACCACCTCGTCGATGCTGTCGCCCTGGCGCGCCAGCTGATGCTCGAGCCAGCCCAGCACCGGCATGGTGCGCGGGTCCTGATCGCGCAGGCGCTTGGCCAGCTGCGCGGCAAAGGCCTCGGACAAGCCTTGTTGATCGCGCGACAGTTCATCGAGCACCGGCACCGAACGATCACCATCGGGTACCAGCAGCCGCCGAGCCAGCTCGTCGGCCTCGATGCGCGCCCCCTGCTCCTCGGTGATCTGGTCGGCCAGCCGACGCAGGTTCTCGATCAGCACCATACGCAGCGTGATGGCCACCGCCCAAAGCTCCCCGATGGTCAGCGGCTGCACGCGCTGATAGGCCGCCAGAAAGCTTTGCAGCACGTCGGGATCGAAGTAGCTGTCGGTATGCGCCACGAATGCCCAGGCCAGCCCCAGCACTCGCGGATAGCCCGCAAAGGGCCCATCGGCCAGCTTGGGAAGCTGCCGGTAGTAGCCCGGCGGAAGATCGGCGCGGACTTCCTTGATCTGTGCTTCCACCAGATGGTAGTTGTCCAGCAGCCAGGCCGCGGCGGGCATGATATCCCGCCCGTCGGCCAGCGCTTGCGCACTGGTCTGATAGGCATCGAGCAGCGCGGCGGTATTGCCCTGAAGGCGCCGCTGCAACGAAAACACCCGAGGCGGCGACGCACTCACGCGCTGGGCGGCGGCCAGGCTGACGGCGTGCTGTTCAAGTCGTTCGACGCTGAAGAGTTCTTCCCGGATCGGCGCAAGAGAGTGCCAGGGCGACGCCGCAGCGCGACGACGATGAAGCCAACCAGACAATAAGGGCATAGACGGTACCTGGGCGCCACGGCACCACGGCGTAGGCCAGCAGGGCGCTATTTGAGCATAGGAAACCGGTCCAGGCGCGTCTGTTCTCTAGCGCACCAAAGAGGGCTGAAGCGAGCGCATTGCGTCGTTCCCGACAAGGCAGGGTTAACACCCGCTAACCTCACGTAATTGATAACGCTTTGCATTCTCTTTTTTTGCATGACATTATCCGGCATTTATCCAGAGCCGAGCAGGCGTATGCCAACACTACACTGCTACCGCAGCGTGAGCGCCAAGCGTGGGTTGCTCACCCAGTGCGTGCTACTGCTTGCCGCCATGCTGGTCGTGACACCGGCTCGCGCCAGCGCGCCTGCCCCTCGTATCGTCACGCTCTACCAGGGAGCGACCGATAGCGCCGTAGCGCTGGGGATAACGCCCGTGGGCGTCGTCGATGCCTGGCTCGAGCCGCCCATGTACCGCTACCTGCGAGACGATCTGGCCGGAGTGGCGCACGTGGGCCTGGAAACCCAGCCCAACCTCGAGAAAATCGCCTGGCTTTCCCCCGAGCTGATCGTTGCCAGCGACTTTCGTCACGCCCGGGTCGCCCCGCTTCTGCGCGCCATCGCGCCGACGCTTTCCATGCCTACGGTGTTCGATTTCAAGACCACGCTGAGCCAAATGGCCGAGGCCACCGGGCGCGAGGCGCGCGCCGAGGCGTTGCTTGCGCGCTGGGATGCACGAGTCGCCGACTTTCGCCGCCAGATCATTGAACGATTCGGCAGCGAATGGCCACAAAAGGTGGCGGTGGTCCGCTTCAAGAGCGATCACCTGCGCATCTATACCAGCGGCTTCGCCGGCTCGATTCTCAGTGAGCTGGGCTTTGCACAGCCGCAGACGCTCACCGCCCAGAGCTGGGGCATGAAGCTGACAAGTCCGGAGAACATTCCGGTGCTGGACGCCGACGTGATGTTCGTGCTGCTCGAGCCCGATGACCCGGCCATTGCCGACAACTACCGCCGCTGGTCGGCGCATCCGCTGTGGCAGCGGCTGACGGCGGTCGAGCGCAACCGGGTATTCGAGGTCGAGCCGGTCAGCTGGATGATGGGCGGCGGCATTTTGGCCGCCAACGCCATGCTCGATGACCTTTACCGTCACTACCAGCTTCGCCCTGCCGCCCTTGCCGACGTATCCGCCCTGGCCGACGTATCCGCGTTTGACGAAAGCGCCTGCGCGGCCGTTAGGGAAAACGCCTCATGCTGAGCCGCACATCGAGCCGGGCGCTGGGGCTTTTGGCGGGGGCGCTTGCGCTACTGGCGGCATTCATGACGAGCGTGATGCTGGGCACCACGCCGATCGCCTTGAGCGCCCTGCCCCGGGCACTGCTTCACCACGACCCCGCCCGGGTGGATCAGATCATCCTGCTCACCGAGCGCATTCCCCGGGCCTGCGTGGCCGCGCTGGTCGGCGCGAGCCTTGCCGTGGCGGGTGCTTTGATGCAGACCGTGACCCGCAACCCGCTCGCCTCTCCCGGGATTCTGGGCATCAACGCCGGCGCGATGTTTTTCGTGGTAGTGGCGGTGTCGCTACTGCCGCTGAGCACGCCGGGGCAAATCGTCTGGGCGGCGCTTTTGGGGGCACTTTCCGCGGCCGGCCTGGTGGTGGCGCTGGCTCGCGGCCGCCAGGGGGAGTTTTCACCGCTACGCGTAGTGCTGGCCGGCGTCGCGGTCACGGCGCTGTTCGTGTCGTTCAGCCAGGGGCTTCTGGTGATCGACCAGCAGAGTTTCGAGAGCGTGCTCTACTGGCTGGCGGGCTCGGTGTCTGGACGCGAGCTTCATCGGGTGGCGCCACTACTGCCGCTGTTTCTGGGGGGCTTCGCGCTGAGCGCGCTACTCGCTGGGCGCGCCAACGCGCTGCTGCTGGGCGACGATCTGGTCACTGGCCTTGGCATGTCGGCGACGACCACCAAGCTGCTGCTGGGCGCGGCGGTCATCGTGCTGGCGGGAAGCTCCGTGGCGCTGGCAGGCATGATCGGCTTCGTGGGCTTGATCGTGCCGCACATGGCGCGCGGGCTCTTCGGCATCGACCACCGCTGGTTGCTGCCCGCCTGCGCGCTGCTCGGCGGGGCGCTGCTGCTGTTGGCGGATGTCGCCGCGCGCTTCGTGATGCCGCCCCAGGAGGTGCCCGTGGGCGTGATGACCGCGCTGGTCGGCACCCCCTTCTTCATTTACCTGGCAAGGCGCAGGCTGGCCGCCCAATGAACTCGAACGCTTCTTCGCGCGCGGCTCCCGCCGCGCTCGCCTCCTTCCGCGCCACGCTGCTATCGCTTTTTCTACTATTGATGACCAGTGCGACGCTGTCGCTGTGCCTGGGCAGTTTTCCGACTTCGCCGGTTCGGGTGGCCGAGGCGTTAATTGCGCCGTCAAAAAGCGATATTGCTTTCATCGTCTGGGAGCTTCGTCTGCCGCGCATCGCCCTGGCAGTGCTGGTCGGCGCGGCGCTGGCCGTGGCCGGGGCGCTGTTGCAGGCGATCGTGCGCAACCCGTTGGCCTCGCCGGACGTGATCGGTATCACCAGCGGCGCCGCCTTCGCCGCGGTGGCGTTTCTGGCACTGCTGGGATCGACCCTAAGCATCCACTGGCTACCCGTGGCGGCGATGCTCGGCGCGCTGGCCGCAGCCCTGGCGGTGATCGGGCTGAGCTGGCAGCGGGGACTTCGCCCGACGCGCATGGTCCTGGTGGGGATTGGCCTGGCGGCGGCGCTAAGCGCGGGTACGACGATGATGATCGTGATCGGCGACGACGCGGCGGCCATGGCGGCCTACGTCTGGCTCACCGGCAGCCTTTACGGCGCGCAGTGTGGCGATGTGCTGGGGCTACTGCCCTGGCTTTTGGTGACGCTACCGATGTGTTTGATGCTTGCCCGCCACGCCGACGCCATGGCGCTGGGCGACGACGTGGCGCTGGGACTGGGGGTGGCCATCACGCGCAGCCGGTTGGCGCTTTTAACCTGCAGCGTGGTGCTGGCGGGCGCGGCGGTGGCCTTTGCCGGGGGATTGAGCTTCGTTGGGCTGATGGCGCCGCATCTCGCGGCGAGGTTGACCGGTCGCCACCTGGCACGGCTTCTGCCCGCCGCCGCGCTGGTCGGCGCGCTCATCGTGCTCTGCGCCGACCTGCTGGGGCGGGTCGCCTTTCTGCCCAAGGACCTGCCGGCGGGCATCTTCGTGGCCGGCATCGGCGCGCCCTTTTTCGTCTACCTGCTGTATAGAACGCGTTAGACAGGGAGCGCTCGATCTTCACCCCGCCTCCCGATCCTGTGGGCGTTAGAAATCCAGACGATAGCCCAGCGTCAACGTGCGCCCGCGACCGGCAAAGTAGCGCTCGTCGTTGACCAGCGCGCTCTGCGAGTAGTAGGTCACGTACTGCTCGTCGAGCAGGTTGGACACCCCCACGTTGACCTGACCCACCGGCAATTGGTAACCCACCGCCGCATCCATCAGCAGATAGCCGTCGAACTCGCGGTTCGCCTCATCGAAGGTTTCATCGAAGGCGTAGTTGGCCTGCACGAAGGTGGAGAGGTTATCCGTCCAGTTCGCCGACCAGCTGGCGGTCAGACGATCCGGCGAGACATCGAGCCCCGAGAGCTTGGCATCCAGGCGTCCGTCCTCGTTGCTGTCATAACGCCCGTCCATGCGCGAGTAGGCCACCCGGCCCGAGTGGCGGTCGTTGAACTGGTAGTCCAGCGCGGCCTCGACGCCCTTGATCTTGGTCTCCTGGCGCTGCATGTAGAAGACGTCGTCGATCTCGGTCAGGCGGCTGCCGAAATCCGACGAGGATTCGTAGTAGCTGAGCTGTGCCGCCAGGCGGCCGTTCTCGAAGCGCAATCCGGTTTCGATGTTGTCGGTGACGATTGGGGCGAGGTTGTCGATGCTATCGACAGACTGATTCGGCGTGCTGATGCCGCGAAGCGCGCGCCCCACGTCCGGAATCGAAAAGCCTTCGGAGTAGTTGGCGAACAGGCTCCAGTGCGCGACCGGGCTCCAGACCGCGCCCAGGTTATAGAGCGTTTCGTTGAAGCTGGGGTCACCGCCCTCCACCGCCACGCCGTTGTTGGCCGCCACGGTGCGGTAGCTGTCGATGTCGAGCTTGGCGTACTCGTAGCGCGCGCCCGCGGAAAACAACAGCGAATCGACCGGGCGCAGGTCCGCCTGCACGAACGGCGAGAGATCGGTGTAGTCGGTGGGCGGCACGTAGGTACGATCGCTGGTGTACAGATACTGCTCGGTTTCATCGAACAGCGTATCGAAGCCCAGGGTTACTTTCAGGCGCTCGTCCCACAGATCATCTCGGGTCAACGAGACCTTGGTGCCGAACTTGGTGGTCGCCGCCAGGGTCTGGTCGAAGTAAGTGCCCACCGGCGCCAGCGCCGGGTCCTGGAAGGTCGCCGAGTCGGTCGCGCCGAACAGCGCCTCGTAGTCCTGGTAGAACGCCTGGGCACTGAGCTGCATGCCGGCCAGATCGAAATGGTCGTAGCCAAGCCCGGTCGTCCACACCCGGTTGTAGGGCGCATCGCCTTCGGGGGTGCCGCGCCGCGAGGTCGTGACCACGCCGCTGGCGCGGTCGCCGGTGACGCTTAAGTAGTCGTTGTGGCCTTCGATATCGTAGTGATTGAGCGTGAACTGCAGCCGCTGGTCGTCGTCGATCCAGTAGGCAAGCTTGCCCAGCAGATCGAACGAGCGCGAATCCATCAAATCGCCCTGGGTGTTGTCCACCCCGACCGCGTCGCCGTTGCCGTCCAGAAACAGCCCCTGGTCCTCAACGCTTGCCGAGAACAGATAATCCACGTCGCCGCTGTTGCCGCTCACGCCGTAGCCCGCCTTGTAGCTTAGCGTTTCGCTATCGAGCTCACGGGTGGGCGTGGTGACCTGACCCTCCACGTACTGGTTGAAGGAGCCGGCTTCCGGGCGCTTGGTGATCAGGTTGATCACCCCGCCCGCCGCGCCCACGCCGTTGGTGGCGTTGGCGCCCTGAATCACCTCGATCTGCTCGACCATCGAGAAATCGATGGCGTGCGCTTCGCGCCCGGTCGGGCGTAGCGGGTTGGATTGGGGAATACCGTCGATCAGGATCAGCGGCGTGCGGCCTCTTAGCGTCTCGCCGCTGCCGCTCATCTTCTGGCGGCTGGGTGAATAGGACGGCAGCAGGTTGCTGAGGATCTGCGATGAGTCGCTGGTCATCTGGCGCTGCTGAGTGATCTCCTCCTCGCTGATGATGCGCACCGTCTGCGGTGAGTCCTCGACGGTTGCATTGGTGCGCGAGGCGGTGACCACCATGGTCGGCTCAGCGCTGCCGCGCTCAACGGGTTCATTGAGCGCCGCTTGTTGAGCAAAGCCCTGAGTCGCCGCGACCAGCCCGACGAGCGTGACCGTTGGCCAGACGGCCATGCGTTTATCGATATTCACCTTGTCCTACCCCTTTTTAAAAGCTTTTTTTAACCGCTTTTTAAACCGCTTTTGAATGAGCCTTGCGGTGGTGCGCAGAGAGGCTCGCAGTACAAACGAGCATCTAAATGATAATGATTGTATTGCGCATATTAGACGCTTATTTTCTATAAAATGAAACACCGCGTTCGATACATTCGTGCGCTCATGCTCTTTTATGGGTCGCGATATTTCTTACCGGAAGAGGAAGTTAAAACGGGAAATATTGAAAATGAGAATGTTTTATCCTAGGGTTTGCCCCGTTCGCCGACTGCACGAGCCCGCTCATGACGCTCTCTTCGCCCCCGCTTTCTCGCCTGACCGGCGCTGGCCTTCGCGCCGGCTATGACATCGAGCCCGTGCTGAAAGGTGTGGATATCGCCATCGAGCAGCGCCGGCTTACCGTGCTTTTAGGCCCCAACGGCTGCGGCAAGTCGACGCTGCTCAAGACCCTGGCGCGCACGCTCGCCCCCAGCGCCGGGCAGGTCTACCTGGACGGTAAGGACATTCACCAGCGCCCCACCCGCGAGGTCGCCAAGCGCCTGGGGATTCTGCCCCAGGGCCCGGTGGCACCAGAAGGCTTGAGCGTTCGCCAGTTGGTCGGCATGGGCCGCTTTCCCCACCAGGGGCTATGGCAGAAAAACAGCCGCCAGGACGATGAGGCCGTGCGCGAGGCGATGGCTTACACCGACGTTGGCGCCTTCGCCGAGCGCGGCGTCGATGCGCTTTCCGGCGGCCAGCGCCAGCGCTGCTGGATCGCCATGGTGCTGGCCCAGCAGACCGACTTGATCCTGCTCGATGAGCCCACCACCTTTCTGGACTTGAAAGTGCAGGTGGATCTTCTAGAGCTTTTGTCGCGGCTCGCCCACGAGAAAAACCGCACGCTGCTGTTGGTACTGCACGATCTGAACCTGGCCGCCGCCTACGCCGACTGTCTGGTGCTGATGCGCGACGGGCGCATCGTGACTCAGGGCGCGCCTGGCGAAGTCTTCACCGCCGAGAACCTTGCGCGCGTGTTCGAACTCGACGCCCAGGTACTCAAGGACCCGGAAAGCGGCCGCCCGATCTGCGTGCCGCGAAAGCGCGCCCCGGAGCGCCCGCCCGGCAGCCTTGCGCAGCGAAAAGCCTCATGACCCACACCTTCTGCGCCGAGCTGAGCCAGCAGCAGCACGACCCGCTGGCGGGCAGCGCTGCCCACGCCGAGCACAACCTGCTGATCAGCTGGCCCCGGGCCAAGTGGCAGCGTAACCTGCGCCACGCAAGCGACATGGCAGATTCGCTGAAAACACAGTTGGATGAGATCGCCGCCACCGGCCGGCGAGTCAACCTGATTCACCGCCGGGCGCAGGACGCCACCTGCCATCAGGTTTTCCTGATGCCCGAAAGGCGCCGCTTCGACGTGGCGCGCGACGAGCTTTCCCACTTTCTCGACCGATGGCGCCAGGCCCACTCGCTTGCCCGGTGGGAGCAGGCACCGCCGGAAGCCGACCTGATTCTGTGCTGCACGCACGGCAAGAAGGACAAGTGCTGCGCGAAATACGGCTACCGCACCTACAAGGCGCTGGCCGCCGCCGTTTTGGAGCACGCCCTGCCTTTCGATGTATGGGAGAGCAGCCACCTGGGTGGGTGCCGTTTGGCCACCAGCCTCGTTGTGCTGCCCCGCGTGCGTAAGTACGGTCGCCTTCGCCCCGAACAGGTACTGCCCTTTCTGCGCGCTGAAGCCAGCGGCCGGCGGTTTCTGCCCGGCTACCGCGGCGACTCGCGGCTCACCCCGGCCCAGCAGTGCGCCGAGGTGGCACTGCTCGAACGCCTTGAGTTTGAGGCGCCCTTTTCCCAGCTGATGCTGACCAACGACCAGGGCGACGAGCAGCAGCGCACGCTTCGCTGGCAGTGCGAGCAGGGCGGCCATACCACCACGTTCGAGGTGCAGTGCCAGAGCATGGCGCTTTTACGCGTCGACACCTGCGCCGATCTCGACCAGGGCCCTACGGAAAGCCTTGTCTGGCAGGCTACTCGTATCGAGGCGATGAAAACTTGATGGCCGCGCCCTCTAGCGCTCACAAAAAAACCCGGCCTGAGCCGGGTTTTTTGAGCACGAGCGAAAATCCTACCAGCGGTAGCTAATACTGCCGATCACGCTGCGCGAGGCGCCGTAGTAGCAGTAGAAGTCACAGCCGCTAACGTACTCCTTGTCGGTCAGGTTGTTGACGTTCACCTGGGCGGTCCAGTTCGGGTTGAAATCGTAGCTGGCTACGGCGTCGAAGACGGTGGCCGAGGACACGCTGCCCTCGACGCTGCTGCCCGGGCTTGGCTCGCTTTCGCCCACGTAGCGCACGCCGGCACCGACGGAGACGCCGGGCACGAACTGGCTGGCGTCGTAATCGAGCCGCGCGGAGGCGGAGTGGCGCGGTACCAGCGGCACGCGCTCATCCTGCTGAGCGTCGCTGACGTCATAGCGCGCATCGGTGTAGGTATAGGCGGCGGTAAGCTGCAGTGCATCGGTCAAGTAGCCCACCCCTTCCACTTCCAGGCCTTGCGAGCGGCGCTCACCGGCCTGCTCCTGCACCGGTGCGCCGGTGGAGATCAGGGTATTGTCCTCCTCCACATCAAAGGCGGCGACGGTGACATAACCGTCGATGTCGAACGGCGCGATCTTGACTCCGGCTTCGAGCTGGCGACCTTCCAGCGGCCGGTAGCTTTCGCCGCTCGGGCCGCTGCCCGCCACCGGCGTGAAGGATTCACTGTAGCTTACGTAGGGCGATATGCCGTTATCGCCCAGGTACATGGCGCCGGCGGTCAACGATACCTGCTCGTCGTCGTAGCCCTGATCAGAGCGGCCGGTGGTATCGCTCAAATCCTCGGAGCTTTTGACGTTGTCGTAGCGGGCGCCGGCCAGAAAGATCCACTTGTCTGCGACGCGCAGCTGATCCTGCACGTAGAAGCCGAACTGGCGCTGGCTCAGGTCGTGCCGGGTGGGGTCGCCGGTGTCAGGCTCACTGAAGGCCGCGTAGTCCGGCTGGTAGAGATCGACGGTGTCGATATTGGCGAAGAAGCTCGAGCCGTCGCCCAGGGTGCGGAAGCTGTCCCGGTTGACGTAGTTCAAGTCGAGCTTCTGATAACCCGCGCCGAGCAGTAGCGTGTTCTCGGTGTTGTCGGTATAGGTGCGCGCAATCAGGCGGTTGTCGAGGGTGTAGGCGTCATAATCACCGTCGCGGTCGATCACCCCACGGGAAATGCTGCGCGGCGGCGTGACGAAAGAGTTGGGGTAAACGTTCTTGAGCTCGAGATCGAGATGCGCATAGCGGGCGTTTTGCTGAAACTCCCAGGTGTCGTTGATCTGGTGTTCGAGCTCGTAGCCCAGCGAGGTCTGGCGCTGATCCAAGGTATCGAAATCCGGCTGGCCGTAGTTGGTTTGCGGGTCGATCCGGCCAAGCGGCGTGGCGTTTGCGGTGCCCATGGCCGGGAAGAAACCGGAGGTCGGCGTGCCGCGGTCCTTCTGGACGCTGGCCAGAAAGGTCACCGTGGTGTCGTCATTAAAATCGACCGCCAGGCTCGGTGCGAAGTAGTAGCGCTCGCTGCCGGTACCGTCGAGTTCCCCGTCCCGGTCGCGGTAGAGCCCGACCATGCGATAGCGCACATCCTCGTTTTCACCCACCGGGCCAGCGGTATCGATGGCGACCTGGCGGTGGTCGTGGTTGCCCGCCTGAAGCTCTATGGTGCCCTGAGGTTCACGCGTCGGGCGCTTACTGATCGCGTTGATCACCCCGCCCGGAGGCGCCTCGCCGTAAAGGATAGAGGCCGGGCCCTTGAGAAGATCGACCCGCTCGAGGCCGAAGGTTTCGGTGAGCCACCAGAAGTAGCCGCCGGTACGAAACAGGCGCAGGCCGTCCTGGTAGGTCGCGCTTTCGGCGCTGAAACCACGCAGCAGGAACCAGTCCGCGTTGTTGTCGTCGCCGTAGGGCTGCGAGGTGACACCGGAGCGGTACTGGAACGCTTCATCAAAGGTGCGCACGCCCTGGGTGTCGAGCGCATCACTGCTGACGGTGGAGATCGAGCGTGGCGTTTCGATATCCGGCGTGTCGACCTTGAGCGCCGTGGCGGTCACCGTGGTGGTGCCCAGTGTCACCGTTTGCTCCTGAGCCAGTGCGGCCAGCGGCACAACGCCCAGCGCCCCAGTCAGAGAAAGAAGTATCGAGCGGCGAACGGCCAACGATAAAGGCGCAACGGCGAAGGGCTTGGAATACATGTAGTCGGTCTCGTTAAAGAGCAAGGGGACGATCAAGTAAAGCGAATGATAGATATTTTTATTCACGACCACAAATCGCAGCGCTCAACACGCGTTGAAAGGGCCTTACCAGGCGCCTTTTTCGTCAATGGCGCTAAGCCTCTACGCGATCTGCTATCATCCCGCGCCGGCGCCCCGGCCAGCCTACGATGATACAAAAGGAAAGTGCATGAACTCTTCGCCTTCACGCCCTCACCCCGAGCATGATGCGTTTCTTAAACGGCGCGTGCTGCCCACGCTTGGGCTTTTCGTCCTGATCTACGGGGCGGCGCTGGCGCTTGATTATCACATCAACACCGCCGTGCTCACCATCACACTGATGGTGACGCTTTGTCTCTTGAAGATGCCGGTGGCGATCGCGCTGATCGGCGCTGCCCTGCTCGGCGCGCTTCACGGCGGGCTTACGATGAATGAGGCGATCGCGACCTTCAACGAGAACCTGCTGACCGGCGCTCAGGTCGGCATGACCTACGTGATGGTCGGCGCCTTTGCCGTGGCCATCGCGCGAAGCGGGCTTCTGGATCTGCTGGCCCGCCGCATCGCCTCGAAGCTCGACTGGCAGGAAGGCGCAACCAACCAGGGCGTGAAGTGGAGCCTCTTTCTGACGCTGATGGTCGCCTCCGTCATGTCGCAAAACGTCGTGCCGGTGCATATTGCCTTCATCCCCGTTCTGATTCCGCCGCTGCTGGGCGTGATGAACCGCTTGAAGATCGATCGCCGCGCGGTGGCCTGCATACTCGGCTGCTTCATCAGCGCAAGCTACCTGCTGCTGCCCACGGGCTTCGGGGCGATCTATCTCAACGAGATTCTGCTGACCAACGTCAACGACATCGGCCAGCCACTGGGCCTTTCGGTCACCGCCGCCGTGGTGCCCCAGGCCATGTTTCTGCCGGTGATGGGGCTTTTAGTCGGCGCGGTGGTTTGCATCTTCGTAAGCTACCGACAACCCCGCGAGTACCAGAGCGTACCCGCCACCGAGCTTGCCACCGACGCCCCGCGCCGCCGGCCCAACGCCGGCCAGTTACTGGCGACGGTGCTGGCCATTGGCGCGGCGCTGGTGTGTCAGTTGCTGTTCGATTCGCTGCTGGTAGGGGCACTGGTAGGCTTCATGATTCTGGGACTGAGTGGCGTCTTTCGCTGGCAGGAACAGGACGACGTCTTCACCGAAGGCATGCGCATGATGGCCCAGATCGCGGTCATCATCACCCTCGCCTCGGGCTTTTCCGGCGTGCTCGGCGCCACCGACGAGATCGGCTCGCTGGTGGCGGCCACCGCCGAGCTGCTCGATGGCAACATGATGCTCGGCGCGGCGCTCATGCTGGTCGTGGGGCTTTTCATCACCATTGGCTTCGGCGACTCGTTTGCCAGCGTGCCGATTCTCGCGCCGATCTATATTCCGCTGGCGCTGGCGCTCGGGTTTTCGCCCATGGCCACGGTGGCGCTGTTGGGCGCCTCGGCCGCACTCGGCGACGCGGGCTCGCCGGCCTCCACCATTACGCTTGGTGCCACCGCCGGGCTCAACGCCGATGGCCAGCACGATCATATTCGCGACAGCGTGATCCCGATGTTCCTGCACGCCAATCTTGGCATGCTGCTGTTTGCCTGGGTGGCGGCGGTGATGCTTTGATAAGCACACTCGAATAGACCCGCGGAGCCCTGCCGTGCCACGCCATCGGACGCTACTCATCATCGCCGCCCTCTGCCTGCCGGTTTGGCTAGCCGCCTGGGGGCTGGCCTATACGCCCTACAGTTGCTCCGATGTTCTGTGGGGCGCTCATCGCCCGGCGGATGAGGCCGTAAAACTGGCCTGCGACCCGCGCATGAACATGACCTTCGTGTTCGTCGAGGACTCCCTGCATAACTGGCTGGCGGTGGTGGGCTGGGTGGTGCCCTATGCACTTTTGGTATGGGTGGCGATTCGCACCCTGCTGCGCTGCTCCCGGCACGTGGGCGCGATGCTCTTCACCGCCGTGGCCGGCATAGCGCTATGGATCGGGCTGGTCGTCTCGCTAGAGCGCCAGCCCTATAACTGCGCCTTCGGGTTCGGAGGCTTTGGCTGTACCAGCGCGCTGGGCACGGCCAACGTCAACGCCCTCTTCGGCGGCTGGATGATCCCCCTTGGTATGCTGATCGTGGTGGGCCTGGTGATTGCAACATCGAATCACAAGCGGCCACCGGGCTAACCCTCGCGAAGCACCGTCGCCAGCCGTTCGCGCTCCTGCGCCTCGTAAAAGCTCGGGTCGTCGAACAGGTCCGGCTGAACGTCGTCGAACATCATGCTCAGCACCTCGGCGCTACTTTGCACCATCGGCTCGAAATGGGCGGTGTGGGTCTTCAGCGCCCGCACCCGCCGGCGGCGGTAAAGGGCATAAAGCCCCAGCAGCAGGAACACGCTGGCGATATAAAACGGCAGGCCCTGGTCCCCGACCGCGTGCATTAATGTGCCCGCCGCCAGCGGGGCCAGCGCGCAGCCGGCGCCGTGCATCACCAGCATGTCTGCCGAGCCTGCCACGATCTCGTCCGGGTGGAGCTGATCGATCAGCTGCGCTACCGCCAGCGGGTAGAGCGAAAACGCGAGTCCGCCCCACAGAAAATAGAGCGCCAGCAGCGCGCCCTGGTTCGGTGCGAAAGGCATCATCAGCGCTATCAGCGCCGCGCCCAGCACCACCCAGGTCAGCACCACCGGCCGGTCGTGCTTGTCGGAAAAGCGCCCGATGGGAATCTGCAAAAGCGCCCCGCCGACGATGGCCGTGCTCATCACCAGCCCCACCCCGGCAAGATCGAACCCCATGTGGTCGGCGTAGATCGGCGTCATCGACCAGAACGCGCCCATGGCAAGCCCGGAAAGCGCCGCCGACGCCACCGCCAGCGGCGCAAAGCCTACAAGCGCGCGCAGGCTGCTTTTCGGGCGCTCGCTCACTTTCGGCTGCACCCGCCGGGTCAGCGTGATGGGCAGCACCGCCCAGCTGATCAACATCGCGATAATGACGAACAGCAGATACCCCTCGATGGAGGAGATCCGCAAAAACTGCTGCGCGATGGCCAGCGCCCCCAGATTGACCACCATGTAGACGGCAAAGAGGCGCCCGCGCTCGTGACTGGCCGCTTGGCTGTTGAGCCAGCTTTCGATCACCGTGATCAGCGTGATGAACGAAAGCCCGTAGACCACCCGCAGCGGCAGCCATACCCAGGGCGTGACGAACACCAGGTGCAACAGCGCCACGGTGGCGCATAGCGAGGCGCAAAAGCCGAAGGTGCGAATGTGCCCCATCCGCCGAATCAGCCGCCGGCTCACCCAGGTACCGCAGATGAACCCAACGAAATAGCCGGACATCACCAGCCCCAGCAGCACGGTGGAAAACCCCTCGCTCACCCCGCGCAGGCTCAAGAGCGTATTGAGCAAGCCGTTGCCCAGAAGCAGCAGTGCCACACTGTAGAGAATCGATTTCACCGGCCTGAGCATTGCCAATGAGCGCATGGGAAGCCTCCTTGCCGGGCGCGCGCCGGTCATCTCAAGGGAATCGGTTGGAGCCTGACAAAACACCATGCATAAAGAGGGCCACCCGCGAGCGCAATTGCGGGTGGCAGGCACGGCGGATAGAATCAAGCAACCAAATAAAACTTCACCCTTGGGTCAATGGCCCGACTGCGGAGCCTTCACGCCATGGCCACGTTCATTCCTGCGCTTTCGACCATTCCCCGTGCCCGCATGACGCCCGGCGAGCGCCGTGTGGCCCAACGCCTGGATAGCCTGCTCGAGGACGACTACATCGTCTGGTACGACATCCCGCTCGGGCGCCAGCGCCGCTACCCGGACTTCATCGTGCTGCACCCCGCGCGCGGGCTTTTGTTTCTCGAAGTGAAGGATTGGAAGCTCGATATCCTGCACTCGATCACACCGGAAAGCGCGGTCATCGACACCCCCAAGGGGCGCAAGACGGTGAGCAATCCGCTGATACAGGCGCGCCAGTATGCCTTTACCGCTCTTGACCAGCTGGAGCGTGACCCGCAGCTCACCCAAAGCGATGGCCGCTACCAGGGCAAGCTCTGCTTTCCCTACGGCTTCGGCGTGATTTTTCCCAATATCACCCGACGCCAATGGGACGAGGCCATGAGCGAGGAAGCCCAGGAGCGAGTGCTGCCGGGGCATCGTTTGATCTCCCAGGACGAGATGCTCGCCACCGCCGACCCGGAAGCGTTTCAGGAACGGCTGTGGGCCATGTTCGACTACCGCTTTGGCGAGAAGCTCACCCTGCCCCAGCTCGACCGCATTCGCTGGCAGCTCTTTCCGGAAGTGCGCATCGACGCCCCCACTGGCGATCTGTTCGGCGACGAAGAGCAGAGTGAGACGCCGGCCACGAACGCGGTGCCGGATATCGTGCGCGTGATGGACCTGCAGCAGGAGCTACTGGCGCGCAGCATGGGCGACGGCCACCGGGTGATCCACGGCGTGGCCGGCTCCGGCAAGACGTTGATCCTGGGCTATCGCTGCCTGCATCTGGCGCAAGCCACCACCAAGCCGATTCTGGTGCTCTGCTTCAACATCACGCTGGCTGCCAGGCTTCGCTGCTTCATCGCCGAAAAAGGCCTGACCGAAAAGGTGAAGGTGCACCATTTTCACGAATGGTGCGGGCAACAACTCAAGACGTACCACGTCGATTTGCTGCCCGGCAGCCGCCCGGTGTACGAGCGCCAGGTGGAGAGCGTGATTCACGCCGTCGACCAAGGGCAGATTCCCCGCGCCCAGTACGCCGCCGTGATGATCGACGAGGGCCACGATTTCGAACAGGCCTGGCTCAAGCTGGTGGTGCAGATGATCGACCCCGATACCAACTCGCTTTTGCTGCTCTACGACGACGCCCAGTCGATCTACCAGAAAGGCGCGCTGAAATTCCCGCTCTCCTCCGCCGGTATTCAGGCGCGCGGGCGCACCACCATCCTCAAGCTCAACTACCGCAACACCCGCGAGATATTGAGCTTCGCCTACGAGTTCGCCCAGGACTTCCTCACGGCGCACGATGGTGACGACGACCACGTACCGCTCATCGCCCCAGAAGTAGCCGGCGTCAGCGGCCCTAAACCCGCGTTTCGAGCCTTCAAAAGCGACGACGCCGAGGCCCACTACCTGGTGCGCTGTATTCAGACCTGGCAGGAACACGGAACCGAGCTGAACAGCATCGCAGTGGTCTATACCAGCAACGCTCAGGGAAAGCGCTTCCACGAGGCGCTTCAAAGCGCCGGCATTCCCAGCCGCTGCCTGCAGCAATCCTTCGATAAACGCAGCTACGACCCGCAAGCCCAGGAAGTGGTCCTGCTCAGCCGCCAGAGCAGCAAGGGCCTGGAGTTCGACACGGTACTGCTCAGCGGCCTCGGCGCGCTCGACTCCGCCGAGGAGAAGCAGGCCCAGGAAGCGCGGCTTCTGTATGTGGGCATGACCCGAGCGCGAAGACGGTTGATGGTGACCGGGAGCAAGGTGAACTGGTATACCGAGCGGCTGAGCGAGCTGGCCTCGGCCTGAGAAGCAGTGTCTTTGAATAACACCTACACGGGAGACGCCGAATGGCGATCGAGCAAGGCATCTGGAAACTGGCAAGCGGTGCCAGCGAAGCCCCGCAAAAACTGCGCCCCATGGGGCTTGCCGATGAAGGTAAGCTTGAAGAGCAGATCATGCAGGACGTCTCGATCCTCAATCGGGACTGGCTCTTGATCGGCCGCCAGGTACGCACCGGCTTCGATAAGCTGATCGACCTGCTCGCACTCGATGCCAACGGCAACGTGATTATCATCGAATTGAAACGTGATAAAACACCCCGGGACGTGGTGGCCTAGGCCATCGACTACGCCAGCTGGGTAGTCACGCTGGCCGACTACCAGTTGACCGATATCTATCAGGCCTTTGCCGAGCGCTACCACCGCCCTTACCCCACTCTGGAAGACGCATTCGACGCCAAGTTCGGCGTACCGCTCGATGACGTGACGCTCAACGATAGCCACCAGATGGTGGTGGTCGCCACCCGGCTCGACGCCAGCAGCGAGCGCATTATCAACTACCTGAACGACCACGCCCAGCTTTCGATCAACGCGATGTTCTTTTCGGCGTTTGAAGACGGTGGCAACCACTACCTGAGCCGCGCCTGGATGATCGACCCGGACGAGCCGCCCCAGCCAGCCACGCGCAAAGCGCAGAAAGCCCCCTGGAACGGTGAGTTCTACGCCTCCTTCGGCGACGACCGCCCCCTGGGAGCTGGCCCGGCGTTTTGGTTTCATCGCCGGTGGCGGCGCCCACTGGTACTCCAAGATGCTCAACCTGCTTTCTGAAAGCGACCGGGTGTGGGTCAACATTCCTAGAACCGGCTATGTGGGCGTGGCCGAAGTCACCGGCGAGCGGGTACGGGCAGATGAGTTCATGGTCGAAACCGTGGAGGGGTTACAACGTTTGAAAGCGGTGATCACACCCGCCGAATACCCTCACCTGCACCAAGCCAGTTCTATGGATGACGAAGACACGTTGGAGTACATCGTGCCGGTACGCTGGATCAAAAGCGTTCCTGTCACTGAGGCTTTTCGTGAGGTAGGGCTTTTTGGGAATCAGAATACGGTGTGCAAGCCTACCACGCCGAAGTGGGAGCATACGGTGGAGCGGTTGAAGCAGGCCTGGAGTGTTGTTTAAGCGCCTGGATCAAGCAATGGGATGCAAAAGCTGTAATGGAATGGTGGGCCCAGTAGGACTTGAACCTACGACCAAGGGATTATGAGTCCCCTGCTCTAACCAACTGAGCTATAGGCCCGAAAAGCGTGTATATCATAGCGAATGTGGCGGGGCGAGGCTACCCTTGGGGCGCTATCTTGCGATGACCACGGCACTTTTACCCGAGGGGCGAGTCTGCTGTGGAGTCCTTACTGTGGAGACATGCCATGAAAGCCTTGTTTGCTCTTGTACCGCTGATGCTGGCGGCCCCCGCCTTCGCGGATTGGCAGCTGGATTCGAGCCAGTCCCAGGTGCAGGCGAGTATCACGCAGCTCGACGGCCCTTCGCCGCAAACCCATCATCATCAGGTGCGCAACCTTCAGGGCACCATCTCGCCGGACGGTACCCTGACCTTGCCGCTCAGGCTCAACCAAACCGACCTGCTCTCACGCTTTGGGGATCTGCCGGTGTGGGCGCGGCTGTTGACCGACTCCACTTTGGTGACGCTGACCGCTCAGATGCCGCCGGAGCGCCTAGACGCGCTGGATATCGGCGAGTCGATGGTCGAGACGCTCACCTTTCGCGTGCAGAACGAAGGCATCAACCGCCAGGAAGAGGTGCCGCTTCGCTTTACCCGCGAGGGCTTGAACCAGGTGCGGGTGACTCACGCCGAGCCGATGGAACTGGATGGCAGCACGCTGATGGCCAACAACACGGTACGCAGCGTCATGTCGCTTTTGGGTTATCAGCAGATCGCCGACCACGTGCCGGTCACGCTTGATGCGGTACTGATCAACCGCTAGCGTCGTCTTCTTCTTAACTGCTTCAGGCTAGTTATCTTCGCCGCCTTGCTGATACAGAAGGGTGGCGAACTTTTTTGCGCACGCATGATTTAAATATCATTTGATATTGATATTCATTATCAATTAAACCACAATCGTTGGCGCGTTTTACGGGAGGCTAAAGCGCTTTATAGCTCCCCTTCCCTTTGTAAAACTTACATAAAAACAAGCGGCCCTGCCGCCTACCGTTGCTGGCAACTCACTTCTAAAAACGATCATGAGTTCGCTATGTCACTTGCACGACAATATTACTTACACGCCACGCCGTTCACTCACCGCCCGATCAAGACCGGCCTGCTGACCGCTGCGCTGCTGATTCCTCAGGCCTACGCGCAGAGCGAGAGCACCGAGCTGTCGACCGTCACGGTCACCTCGGCGGCGGCCTCCGGCTATGCCGTGGACCCGGCCAACGCGCCAGCGAGTATCTCGGTAATCGGCCGGGAAGAGCTGGAGGGCCGGTCGTTTCGAGATATCACCGAGGCGCTGCAGAGCGTTCCTGGAGTTTACGTCGATGACGGCCCCTCTGGAAAAGGCGGCACGGGCGAAATTTCCATTCGCGGGCTGGATTCCAAATACACGCTGATACTGGTGGACGGCGTTCCCCAAAGCTCGCAGCAGGCCTATTACAACGGCAACGGTTCCGGCGCGGAGTTCGGCTGGCTACCGCCGCTTTCGTCCATCGAGCGTATCGAGGTCATTCGTGGCCCCATGTCGACGCTGTACGGCTCCGACGCGCTGGGTGGGGTGATCAACGTCATTACCCGACGCGGGCTCGATGAGTGGGGTGGCTCGGTCAACGTCGATACCGTCGTTCAGCAGGATGCGGATTCTGGCGACCGCCAGCAGTCCCAATTTCGCCTGAGCGGGCCGCTCATCGACGATACGCTCTCTGCCACGATCAACGGCTCGATTTTGCAGCGCGACGAGGACGAGATCGAAAACGGCTACCGCGAGTACGACCGCCGGGATATCGCCGCCCAGATCGACTGGAGCCCCAATGACGCCAACCGGGTAAGCTTCGAGGCGGGTTACGGCACCCAGGACACGCGCGGGCGCGCCGATAACACTGGCCGCGACAGCGAGCTCGACACCCGCCGCCAGCGTCAAACGCTACGCCATACGCTGAACTGGGGCGACCGCCTCACCACGCGAAGCTACGTGCAGCGCACTGAAATGCGTCAGAACGACAGCGCCTATCGCTCGATCTACGAACGTGTTACGGCCAACACCTCTACGGTGATTCCGCTGGCCGACCACTTGGTGACCGTCGGCGCTCAAGCGCGCGAGCAGAGTACGGATAACCCGGACCGCGGCTTTGGCGAGCAGAGCCTTTCGCGCTGGGACATGGCGCTGTTCGCCGAGGACGAGTGGTTTTTGACCGACCGGTTCAGCCTTACCACCGGCGCACGGCTAGTAGATGACGAGAACTACGGCTCACAGCTGGTGCCTCGCCTTTACGGC
Organism: Halomonas sp. PAMB 3264; assembly: GCF_031954245.1. Lineage (NCBI taxonomy): Bacteria > Pseudomonadati > Pseudomonadota > Gammaproteobacteria > Oceanospirillales > Halomonadaceae > Halomonas > Halomonas sp. PAMB 3264. The sequence continues at coordinate 989,951 of NZ_CP134866.1, read as the reverse complement.
GTGCTCAACGCCACTCGCGACCTGACGATCAAAGGCGGCGTGAGCGCCGGCTATCGCACGCCGGATCTCAAACAGGGTGACTCCAACTGGATCGAAGGCGGCGGCGGCCCTAACTGTCCGGACTGCCGCGACGTGGGCAACTCCGATCTCGAAGCCGAAAAGAGCACCACTTACGAGCTGGCCGCGCTCTGGCAGGGCGACTCAGGGCTGGAGCTTGGCGCGACGCTCTTTCATACCGACTATCGAGATAAAATCGAGAAGCCGGTGCTGTGCGATACACGCGAAGGAGACGCGCTATGCCTTTATCAGGGCGACCCCTACACGGCGATCTATCGCTATATCAACGTCGACGAAGCCATCGTCAATGGCGCCGAGCTGACCTTCGACCGCCCCCTGGGGGAGACAGTCGCACTGCGTGCCAGCTATACCTTCACCGACAGCGAGCAGCAGTCCGGCGACAACGCGGGCCTGCCGCTTAACAACCAGCCGCGCCACCGTGCCACGCTAGGGCTCGATTGGGACGCCACGGCGGACACCCAGTTCTGGTCCCAGGCGCGCTACAAGGGGGAAACCGAACGGGTCGCCGGGCGCCGCGGCCTGAGCCGTTCCTACCCCAGCTACACGCTGGTCGACGCCGGCGTACGCCATCAGCTTAGCGAGAACGTCAGCCTCTACGGCGGTATTTACAACCTGCTCGATAAGGACATCGACGAAGACGACTTTGGCCGAATACTCGACGGCCGCCGGTTCAACGCGGGGCTCAACGTTACGTTTTAAACCCGAAAAGGGCAGCCCTGAGGCTGCCCTCCTTCGTGTGGCGTTTTACAACATGGCCAGCATTAACCCGACTTGCTTGCTGAACCGCTCCGCTTTTGAGTCAGGCCGGCGTTACGGCCCGGCGCACATTGGCGATCAGCGGGCTGCCGGTATCCGGGTCGGTGAGCAGCGTGCAGTCGACCTGATAGAGCGTGCGGACAAGTGCCGGCGTGACGATCCTGGAGGGCGCGCCTTCGGCGACGATGCGTCCATCACACATGGCGATGAGGTGGTCGGCGTAGCGGCAGGCGCTGGCCAGGTCGTGCAGTACCATCACCACGGTGCGGCCTTCACTGGCCAGCTTTTGCACCAGTTCGAACACCTCGATCTGGTGGCCGAGATCCAGCGCCGAGGTGGGCTCGTCGAGCAGTAACAGCGGCGTTTGCTGGGCGATGGTCATGGCGATCCAGGCGCGCTGACGCTGCCCGCCGGAAAGCGCCTCCAGCGGCCGGTCGGCAAGCGTTTCCAGCCCGGCGGCGGTGAGCGCGTACTGCACGATCTTCTGATCTTCCGGCGACCACTGGCGTAGCCACCCCTGGTGGGGCTGGCGGCCAAAACGGATCAGCTCGGTCACGGTCAGCCCTTCCGGGGCGATCGCTTCCTGGGGCAACAGCGCGAGCTGTTTGGCCAGGGTTTTGGCGGGAAGCGTCTGAATATCGGCGCCGTCGAGCAGCACCGCGCCGCTTTCCGGCTTGTGCAGCCGGGAAAGCCCCGAGAGCAGCGTGGATTTACCGCAGCCGTTGGGCCCAACGATCGCGGTCACCTTGCCGCTCGGCAGGTCAAGCGCCAGCTCACGGATCACCCGGCGGGCGCCGTAGCTCATGTTCAGCGCCTGGGTCGAAAGCGTGGGCGCCGGCGTGTCGTGGGACGTGCTCATGGGCGGCTCCTTTGTGGGCGCATCAATATCCATAAAAGCCAGGGGCCGCCGACCACGGCGGTCACGATCCCCACCGGAATCTCGATCGGCGCGAGCAGCGTGCGCCCGGCCAGATCCGCCAGCACCATGACCAGGGCGCCGGCGAGCGCGGCGGCCAGCACCGGCACGTGGCGCGAACTTGAAAGCGAGCGGGCAATTTCCGGGCCGATCAGCGCCACCATGCCCACGGGGCCGGCCACCGCCACGGCCAGGCCCGTGAGCACCACGGAAAGGGCAAGCACCTGAATCCGGCAGGCTTTCACCTTCACGCCTAGGCCGCTGGCGACGGCGTCTCTAAAGCGCAGAATCGACAGCGACCGCGCCAGCCCCATCGCCAGCACCACGCCGACAGAAAGCCCCGCGGCCAGCAGCGATACAGCGCCGGGCGAGCGGGCGTTGAGCGTGCCGACGGTCCAGGGGTAGGCGGCGTTGGCGGTGTCGATCGGCACGCGGGCAAGATAGAACTGGGTGAGCGCGCCGAAGACCGCGCCCACGCCGATACCGGCGACGATGAAGCGATAGCCCTGGGTGCCGCTACCGGCGGAAAGCCCGAAGGTGATGGCGGCGGCGGTGGCCGCCCCGGCCAGCGCCATGGCCGGCGGGGCGATGGTCACGCCCACGCCAATGACCGAGGCAATGGCGAAGGCCGTGGCGCCATTGTCGATGCCGATGATGCCCGGCGTTGCCAGCCGGTTGCCCGCCAGGGTCTGCATCAGCACGCCCGCCAGCGCAAAGGCGGCGCCGGTCAGGCAGGCCGCGGCTAGCCTTGGCAGGCGAAGCTCCGACACCATGAAGGTGGCCATCATGTCGCCTCGGCCGACTAGCGCCGGGATGACCTCGCTCACGGACAGCGGCACGCTCCCAAAGCTCAGATACGCCACCCCGGCGATCAACAGGGCAAGCAAAAGCCCCAGATTGACCGCCACGGCGCGGCGCTCGAGCAGCACGCTATAGATATTCTCCCTGCCCTGCCAGGCCAGGCACCAGTAGCCCGGCGGCGCGTCATTCACGGGGCGCGGTTGAGAGGTGGCCCCCGAGAGGTACTCGGAGGTGGCGGTCGTTTTGGAAGCCATGGTCACTGATGGAATCGTCACTGGATGAATCGCCGGCAAATAAAAGAGCGTTATGGCTAAACACAGGTATCTCTAAAAACGGGTATCGAGGCGCGGCGGCTGAGCGCGGGCATTAAAGCATGGGCAAACGCCGCGCGCGAACCACGGCGATCAGCACCGGCGCGCCGCATAGCGCGGTCAACACCCCTAACGGAAGCTCCGAGGGCGCCACCACCACCCGTGAGATGATATCGGCACTCACCACGATCAACGGCCCAATGGGAAGGCAGAACCAGAGCGTGCGGCGAATGTCCGGCCCTGCCAGGGCGCGGGCGACGAACGGCACCACCAGGCCGACGAAGGCGATCGGCCCGGCAATCGCCGTGGCCGCGCCGACCAACAGCGCAACGCTGCCAATCACGATCCAGCGGATCAAGCCGGGGCGATGGCCAAGCCCGGAGGCGGCGCGCTCACCGAGCGCCAGCGCCGCCAGGGGCCGCGCGGTCACCGCGACTGCGGTCGCGGCCACGGCTAGACTCGGCAGCACGCTGACCAGGTCATCCAAACGCCGCCCGGCCAGGCTGCCGACCACCCAGAAGCGAATCTCGTCCGCCGCGCGCTGATCATACAAAAGCAGCAGCGAGGTCAGCGAGCCCAAAAGCCCGGAAAACGCGGCCCCCGCCAGCACCAGCCGCACCGGGTCGTTGCCCACGCCCCGAAACCGCGCCACGCTCATCACGCAGATACAGCCGGCCAGCGCACCGAGCTGGGCCACGGAAATGCGCAGCGTCGCCGCACTCGCCCCCAACACCAGCGCCAGCGCCACGGCAAAGGCGGCGCCGGCGCTCACGCCCAGAAGTCCGGGCTCCGCCAGCGGATTACGTGACACCGCCTGCAACAGCGCCCCGGCCACGCCCAGCGCCATGCCCACAACGATGCCGATCAGCGTGCGCGGCGCGCGAAGCTCCCACATCACAAAGCGCACCTCATCGTCGGCGCTACCCTGCAAAAACCCCAGAATGCGCGCCGGGCCAACGCTGCCCGCGCCGATCAACAGGCTCAACGCGCTCACCGCCACGAGGGCGGTGAGCAGAGCCAGCATCAAATGGTGTGGCGAGCGGCGAGCGAGAGAGCCGCTCGCCACACTGGCAAGGCTGGTCACGGCAGCAGTGCGTCTTCGATATCATCGAGAATGGCCAGCGCCGCCAGCGGGCCACTGGCGCTGCTCCAGAGCTGGCCATCGACGGGCACGACGTGCTCCTGCTGCGCGACGTTCAGGCGCGAGAAGGCGGCGCTTTCACGCGCGGCATCCAGTGCCTGCTGGCCCTCTTCGTTGAGGGTGGCCAGAAACAGCCAGTCGCCATCGACCATGGAGAGGTTTTCAAGGCTCAGCACGTCGCTGTGAGCGCTGCCCTCTTCGATCAGACCGGCGTCGCTGACGTTCACGCCCACGCGGTTGAGAAGTCCGGTAGCGATCAGGTTTTCGGACATCACCATGGCGCCGCTCGGCATCCAGCGCACCACATAAGCGCTTTCGTCCGGGTGGTTTTCTGCAATACGCGCGGAAAGCGCGTCGACGCGTTCATCGACGGCGGTGATCGCCTCTTCGACGGCGCTTTGGCGGTTGAGCGCTTCACCGAACAGGCGCGCTTCTCTCTCCCAGTTGTCCGGCTTGAACCCATTGCCCGGGGGCACCACGGTCGGCGCGATGCGCGAGAGCAGCTGGTACTGCTCTTCGGGCAGTTGCGGTGCGGCCAGAATCAGGTCCGGCTGCTGGGCAAGCACCGCTTCGATGTTGATTTCACGCACCACGCCCACGACTTCCGGACGCTCGCCGTCGAACGCTTGAGTAAAGTAGTCGGTGATATAGTCGGCGACATCGGTGCCGCCGCGGGTGGTCACCGCGCCCAGCGGCATGATACCGGCGGCGATGGAGGCGTCGAGTGCGCCTTCGTACACCGTGACGACCCGCTCCGGGGTGCCGTCCACCTCGACCTCGCCATAGGCGGTGTCGAGCGTACGCGCCTGGGCCTGGCTCGTCAGTAACGCGCCCATCAGTGCCCCGGCCAGCCCCACACGCCACGCCGCGTTGAACGTCGTTGCCTTCATCGTACCGCGCGCTTTACCCGCCATTTGACTCTCCTGAGAATGCCTGCCGCTTATCGATGGCGATGATAATAACGATTCTCAAAAGCGATTGCATTACCATCCTGCCGAATGGCTTGTTCCACTTTTAGCAATTCGCTCGCAATGGCAGCGCCGTGCGTAAGGCCATATCGATAACGTGCTAAAAGTTCCCTTTTTTGCAACGTAACGTTCCTGAATTTTAGCTCGATATTGGGAACTCTTGTTTTTAGACTCTCGATCGCATTTGATAACAAATATCATTCAAACCAAAACATCGATCGCATCGGTCTTCAAGATCGTTCTTCAAGTAAGGGTTGTTTCATGGCTCGTTTTACTCGCACCGCCCTCGCCAGCGCCATTGCGCTGGGAACCACCGCCGGCGCCGCACACGCCCAGCAAAGCGCGACCCACCTGGACAGCATGGTCGTGACCGCCGCCGGCTACGAGCAAACGCTCAACAACGCCCCGGCGAGCATCTCGGTCGTGACGCGTCAGGAGCTGGAGCAGAACCAGTTCTCCAGCATCGCCGAGGCGATTCGTGACGTACCGGGCGTGGACGTACGGGCGGGCACGGGCAAAACCGGCGGTCAGAGCATTTCGATTCGCGGTATGCCCAGCGACTATACGCTGATCCTGATCGACGGCCGCCGCCAGAACACCTCCGGGGACGTGACGCCGAACGGCTTTGGCTCGACCGCCACCAGCTTCATGCCGCCGCTTTCCGCTATCGAGCGTATCGAGGTCATTCGCGGGCCGATGTCCACGCTTTACGGCTCTGACGCCCTCGGCGGGGTAGTCAACATCATCACTCGCCGCGTCGGCACCGACTGGGCGGGCTCGGTCACCGTCGAAAACACCTTCCAGGAGGACCACGACGCGGGCAACAGTTCGACGCTGAATCTTTACGCCACCGGCCCGCTCATCGAGGATACCCTTGGCGTGCAGCTGCGTGGGCGCGTGTTCGATCGCGACAGCTCCGAGCGGCTGGTGGACGAGAGCGTCGGCCGTGACCCGCGCCCGTCCGAGGCGCGTATCTACTCCATCGGCGGCCGGCTAAGCTTCACGCCCAACGACACCCACGAGATCTGGCTCGACGCCGAGCGCGCCCGCCAGGTCTACGACAATACCGACTGCCGGCTGGGTAGCCGCGACGGCCTGCGCCGCAACGACTGCGAAACGCCCGCCCCCACCGAGTTCTTTGGCTACGAGGACGAGCTTCGCTTCCAGCGCGACCAGATCGCGCTGGGCCACTCCGCGCGCCTTGCCGCAGGGACCTGGGACACCAGCATCACGCGCAACGAAACCGAATCGCTTGGCCGCACGCTGCCCGCCGGCAACGCGCCGGACTACGGCTACTTCGCCCTGGGCGGCGAGCCGCGCACGCTGGAAAACCGCGACGTCGTCGTCGATACCAAATTCGTCGCGCCGCTTGACGCGCACATGCTCACGGTGGGCGGTCAATACATCGACGCCGACCTGACGGACGCCACCGCCGGCAACGAGGAGTTCAGTCAATCGAGCTGGGCGCTGTTCGTCGAGGACGAGTGGTTCTTGCGTGATGATCTGGCGCTGACGCTGGGTGGGCGCTACGAGCATCACGACGCCTTCGGTGGCCACTTCAGCCCGCGGGGGTATCTGGTGTGGAACACCACCGACGAGTGGACGCTCAAGGGCGGTATCAGCCAGGGCTACAAAACGCCGACGCTCAATCAGCTTCACGACGGCGTGAACGGCTTTGGCAACCAGGGCAAGTCCGCGAGTCTGGGGTCGCCAAATCTCGAACCGGAAAAAAGCACCAACTACGAAATCGGCGCGATCTACGACAATCTCGACGGCTTCTCCGCCGGCGCCACGGTGTTCTTCACCCAGTTCCGCGACCGCATCTCAAGCGGCGACGACATTCCCAACTGCCAGTTCATCGACAGCGACGGCAACCGGCCCTTCGCGAACGCGGCCAACTGCATCAGCGTGGGCGATTTCGTCAGTCAGGACAGCTTCAACCGCTCCGTCAACGTCGACCGCGCCGAAACCCGCGGCGTCGAGCTGATCTCGAGCTACCAGTTCGACCCGGCCTGGCGCGTGAGCGGTGGCTACACCTTCACCGATACCGAAGTGACCTCCGGCGATAACGAAGGACAAAAGCTGACCAACGCGCCCAAACACAAGCTGACTGCGGACCTTTCCTGGGCGATCACCCCGCAGTGGAGCACCACCCTTGAGGGCGAGTACTACTCTTCCCGCGAGCGCTTCTCCGGCAACGTGTCGGGAAGCTCCGCGGCGCTGGTCGAGCAGTTGGGCAACAAGCTCGACGGCTACGAGCTTTTCAACCTGCGCTCGACCTACCGTTTCACCGATAGCCTGCGTCTGACCGGCACGGTGTATAACCTGTTCGACAAGGACTTTGGCGGCTACGACACCTACGACTTCGACGGCGAAACGTATATCGCCTACGACTATACCCAGACCGGTCGCGCCACCGACGGCGTGGCACTCGATGGTCGCAGCTACTGGCTCTCCGCGACCTACGAGTTCTAGGCAGCGCTGCGCTCGCAAGCAGCTCGCTTGATCTCGCTTACTGATTCAGCCCCGGCCCTGGCCGGGGCTTTTTCGTGCGCACGAAAAAAACGGCTACCCGAAGGTAGCCGTTTGAGATGAAGCGCCTAGGATTTTAAAAGCAAGCTTTAAAAGAGCGCTTCGAAAGAGCCTTAAAAGTCGACGTTCAGGCCCAGCCAGAAGCGGCGGCCGTCTTCGGCGTAGCTGTAGTCGTCGGGGCGGATCGTCTTGTCGAACAGGTTGTAGATACCGGCACTCACCGTGGTGGTGTCGTTCAAATCATAGCCAAAACCGGTATCGACGAGGGTATAGGACGGCGCGACCAGCGAGCCCGAGGAGCGACCGCCGGTGGGCTGGCTCTCTTCGCCGCGGTAGGTGACCCGCGTCCAATGGCTCAGTTGGCTGTCGATCTGCCAGTCGAGCGAGGCGGCCACTTCGTGCTTGGGCAGCTGGGTCAGCGGGTTGCCCTCGAACTCGCCGCTTTTCTGCTCGGAGTCGGTGTAGGTGTAGCTGCCGCTGAGCGAGATCGCATCGGTGATCGGCGCGCCGAGGCTCGCCTCCACGCCCTGGGTGACGGCCTCATCGACGTTCACGCGGTAGGTCGGGTCGCTGCCGAAGTCGTTGGCGCCGTCCGGGCAGACCGCGATCGGGCAGCCGATACGGGTGATCTTGTCGTCGAAATCGTTGTGGAACAGCGTGAAGCTGCCGTTGAGGCCGGCTTCGTCGCCGTAGAGCAGCGCGATCTCCTTGTTGAGCGAGGTTTCGGGCTCGAGATCCGGATTGCCGTAGATATTACCGCCGCGGCTGACCTGCCCCCAGCCGGGGGTGATTTCACGCAGCGCCGGGGCGCGGAAACCGGTGGAAACGCCGCCTTTCAGCGTCCAGTCCGGCGTCATGTTCCAGACGCTGTAAAGCCTGGGGCTTAGGTGGCTGCCGAAGTTCTCGTCCTTGTCCAGACGCAGGCCACCGGTCAGCGCCCAGGTGGGCGCGAGCATCCACTCGTCCTCGGCGAACAGCGCCCAGCGGTACTGGTCGATCTGTTCGAGATCGGAAATCTGGTTGGTGGTGCCGTCGTCGAGCTCCTCTTCTTCGTAGCTCGCCCCGACGGTGACCATGTGCGCACCCAGCGGCAGTACCGCGGTGGATTTCGCCGTGGTGTTGGTAATCTCGATTTCGCGCGAATCGTTTTCGCTGCTTTCCCGCTGCAGGTAGGTTTCCGTGGTGCCCCAGCCGAAGCTGCCGCTGTGGGTCAGCGCAACGTGCTCGTGGGTGTACTCGTTGAAGCTGTCGGTGCATGGCCCGCGGCAGCCCTCGGCGGGAGCCGATTTGCCAACCCGGGAGCGGCGGTCCTGTTCGGTCACGCCCGCCTCGAGGCTGAAATCGTGATTGTCGCTGGCGTCCAGGCTCAGCTTGGCGGTCAGGCTCTGCAGGCTTCGCTCCTCGTAGCCGTCGACGATGTCGTCCTCGTCGCGCTCGGAGGCGCGGCCATACACCTCGAGCCCGAGAATATCCTGCACCAGCGGGCCGCCGGCGTAGAAGTTGGCCTGGCGGCTGTCGCCGGACTCGCTGTTCTCCTGAATGACGGTGTCGATCTGTACGTTGCCGTGCCAGCTGTCGGCCACGGTGCGGGTGATCACGTTGATGACCCCGCCGATGGCGTCGGAGCCGTACAGGGTCGACATCGGTCCGCGCACGACTTCGATACGCTCGATCGCCTGCAGCGGCGGCAGCCAATCCTGCTCGAAACCGCCGCTGCCGTTGGGTCGCGTCTCGCGGGTGTTTTGTGGCCGACCATCGACGAGAATCAGGGTATATTCAGAGGGCATGCCGCGAATCGAAATATCGTTACCGTTATCCCCGGCGCCCCCACCGGTCACGATGAGCCCGGGTACGTTACGCAGCGCGTCGGTGACATCCTGATAATGACCGCGCTCGATATCCTCACGGCTGAGCACGCTGATGGACGCCGGGGCATTGGTGATTTGTTGCTCGAAGCCGGCCGCCGTGACCACGACATTGTTCAACGAGGTGCTTTGCTGGGCCCAAGCCGGGACGGCGACCAAAGAGGAGATCGCGCTCGCCAGCAGCGTTTTGCGCAAGGGGAATGACATGACGCAGTTCCTATGAAGATCCGGATATCGTAATAGTGTTATCGTTTTCTGAATGCTAATAATTAGCATTCAAATACTCTCACATCCATTCGCGCCCGTGGGGGAACGTGGAGTTGCCGGAACCGCAACACAAATCGATCTTATTTTCATTTGTGAGCATTACTGGCACAATGTGACTCTTTTGCTCGCGGGCCCGCTTTCATGTACGACTTCGACGAACTCAACGCTTTTTCGGATGTCATGGCGACCGGCAGCCTGACCCGCAGCGCCCAGCGCATGGGGGTGGCCAAATCCACGCTGAGCCGGCGCATCAGCCAGCTCGAGTCGCGCCTGAACCAGCCGCTTCTACGCCGCCAGGCGAACCAGCTGACGCCTACCGAAGCCGGGCTTCTTTTTCATGGCTACTGCACGGAGCTTTTAACGCTGGCCAGGCAAAGCCAGGAGGCGCTGTCGGAGCTTCGTGAGGAGATCAGCGGCAAGATCACGCTGGAGGTTCACGGCGCGCTTGCCCGCAACTGGGTCGCCAAAGTCGTGGATATCTTTCTGGACCGCCACCCGGGGATCGAGTTGACGCTTCAGAGCCGGGAAAGGCCGTCCACGACGCTTCAAACCAACAGCGTACATATCTGGCTTGGCGCGCTCGACGAAAGCGGGCTCAACCAGGAGCGCCTGGGTCAGCTCACCCGCGGGCTTTACGCAAGCCCGCGCTATCTGGCCCAGGCGCCCATGCTTGCTCACCCAAGTGATCTGGATCACCACGCCTGGATCGATCTGCTCGACACCGACACGACGCGCCTGCCGCTTTATCACGCCAGCGCCCCGGAGTACGTGTTTTCGCCGCCCCGCTCACGACTCAGGGTGGATCAGACGCTGATCCACGTGGACGCGATCGCCAGCGGCCAGGGTATCGGGCTTTTGCCGCACTGGATCGTCAATCAGCGCGAAATGCACCACCCCGGCGAGCTGGTACCGTGTTTGGCGGGCTGGGAGCCCCAGCCGCTGCCGGTGTCGATGCTCTACGCCTTTGGCCACCACTCGCGCCGGGTCAGCGCCCTGTTGAGCTGCCTGCGCGAGCACGTGCCGCACCAGTGGCAGGCGCCGCCGCTGTTCGCCTAGCGTTTTCGCCCGGTGTTAGCGTTTGGCAGCAGTGCGATCACCGGGAAACCTTGCCAGCTAACGACCCGATTGATGACAATAGGCGTTTACGCTTGCCAGGAACGCTCCATGCTCGTTGAACTGTTCGCCGTGATGGCTCCGGTGCTGGCCGGTGCCGGCCTGGGTTTTTTCTGGGTGCGCCTGGGCTACCCCTACCCGATCGAATTCGTCACCCGGCTGGTATTCAACGTTGGAACGCCGGCGTTGGTGCTGGCTTCGCTTGCCGGCGCCTCGATCGATGCCCACACCTTCGGCAAGACCATGCTGGCCGCCGCGCTGGTCATCAGCCTGATGGGCATGGCGTCCTTTGGCGTGGCCAGGCTTTTGCGCCGCGACTGGAAAGTGCTCATCGCGCCCATGATGTACCCCAACACCGGCAACATGGGCCTGCCGGTGGTGCTCTACGCGTTTGGCAGCGCCGGCTTCGTCTATGGCATCACCGTCATGGTGACCGTCTCGCTTTTTCAGTTCACGATAGGCGCCATGCTCTCGAGCCGGGGTAATCCGCTCAAGACGCTGGTCAAAACGCCGACGGTCTACGCCATTTTGATCAGCATGGCGCTGATGCTCACCGACACGGCGCTGCCTGGCTGGATCGCCAACACCGTCGATCTGATGTCCGGCTTTACCGTACCGCTAATGCTGATCACCCTCGGCGTGTCGCTGGCAAGCATCCGGGTCGACAACCTGCGCTCGGGGCTCGGCTTTAGCCTGGTGCGCATTCCGCTGGCCGCCGTCACGGCCTGGCTGGTGGCCGAGCTTTTAAATCTGCCGGCACTGGCGCAGATGATTCTGGTGCTGCAAATGTGCATGCCGGTGGCGGTGTTCAACTATCTGTTCGCTCAGCGTGCCCAGCGCGAACCGGTCTACGTGGCAAGCCTGGTGTTCTGCTCGACGCTTTTGGCGCTTTTCTATCTGCCTGCATTGCTGGCGTTTATGATGTAGCGTGTAGGGAACCTGCTCGCACACGCGCAGTCACTGCTGGATCGACGTCAAACCCTGGTCGGAGAGCTCTCATGTTCTACCCCGCTGCCCCGTTGTCCTCGTCCCTTCGCGCCTTTGGCGTTCTGGGTGGGCTTGTGCTTTTAACCGGCGCCGGTAGCGCCCAGGCCGAAATGACCCATGAAGCCGTTGCAACCGACGCCGTCACGTTCTCGATCGAGCGCGTAGCCGATGGCCTGACTCGCCCCTGGGCGGTCGCGTTTCTACCCGACGGGCGGTATCTGGTGAGCGAACGAAGCGGCGCGCTCAATCTGGTGGATGATCAGGGTCATATCGAGGCGCTCGAGGGCATGCCCGAGGTCAGCACCCAGGGCCAGGGCGGGCTTCTGGATGTAGTGCTCCATCCGGCGTTTGGTGACGGCGAGCACGACTGGATCTACTTCACCTGGAGTAAACCGGATCAAAACGGCACGCGCACGGCGCTTTCGCGGGTGCGCTGGGAAGGCGACGGTCTGGGCGAGCTCGAGCACCTGTTCGAGCAGGACCGGGCCTCGGGCCCCGGGCGTCACTACGGCTCGCGGCTGGCGTTTTTGGACGACGGCACGCTGGTCATGAGCGTCGGCGATCGCGGCTCCGACCCAACCCGTGCCCAGGCGCGCGACGACCACGCCGGCTCTACCCTGCGCCTGACCGAGACCGGCGGCGTACCGGCAGACAACCCGTTCGTCGATGACGGCGCCACGCTCGATGAAATCTATACGCTGGGCAATCGCAACATCCAGGGCATGACCGTTCGCGACAACGGCGAGCTTTGGGTATCCGAGCACGGCCCGCGCACCGGCGACGAGCTGAACTTGATCCAGCCCGGCGAAAACTATGGCTGGCCGGAGGTCACGCTGGGCAACGATTACGCCACCAACGAGCCGCTGGGCGTCGACGCCAAACCGGGCATGACCGGCCCGGCCGTCGCCCTCGAGGGCCGCTTTGCGCCGTCCGGGCTTGCCGAGGTGAACAGCGAGCGCTTTACCGCCTGGCAGGGCAATCTGCTGGCCGGCGGCCTATCCAGCGAAAAGCTCGAGCGCTTCGTGATCGCAAGCGGCCGCGCCGTGGAGAGCGAAGTGGTGCTCGAAGGTGAAGTCGGGCGCATTCGCGACGTGCGCCAGGGCCCAGACGGCGGCATTTACCTTTTGACCGACAGCGACCAGGGCGGGCTTTATCGCTTGCTGCCGACCGACTGACTGACGCTTGAATGACTTTTAACGGCTTTTAATAACACCTGGCGGCGACGGACACGCGATGCGCTTACGCAATTTAATGATTCTGACGGTCATCGTGCCGCTGTTCGTGGCGCTGGTGGTGTTCAGCTTCGTGGCGATCAAGGCGCTCGAGGACAACGTGCGCTCGAAGCTTCAAACCGAGGTCGAAATCATTACCCGGGCGCTGAGCACCTCGCTGAGCTACGCCGTCGCCCGCGAAAGCGCCGCGCCGCTGGAAGAGGCGCTGCAGTCGGCGTTCTCGTTTCACCGGATCTACGGCGCCTACGTGTTCGATGTGCAGGGCCGGGAGATCTACGGGCTGGGCCTTGGCAAGAATCTTTTCACCCCGGACGAGATTCAAAGCGTGATCTCGCGGGACGATCTTTACAGCAACTACCGCCAGCACGACGGCTGGACCTACTACTCGGCGCTGATTCCACTGCGCACCCAGGACGGCACCGTCTACGGCGTGCTGCAGGTCAACCGACTCAACACCGGCATCGAGAACTACACGGGGTTTATCAGTATCGTGGCGGTGCTGGTATTCATCATCGGCGCCGGCGGTATCGTACTCAGTATCTGGTGGGGGTTTCGTCGCTACATCGAGCGGCCATTGAACCAGCTTCTGCGCGTCATGCTGCTGGTCGAGGATGGCGACCGGCGTCAGCGCGCAAGCGTCGAAGGGCCAGCAGAGTATCGCCGGCTGGCCTCCGGACTCAACGGCATGCTCGACGCCATGGCCGAGAAGGACCGCGACATCGATGCCCGCCGGGAGCGCGAAATCGAACTCGAAAAGCGCCTGCGTAAATCCAAAAAACTCGCCGAGCTTGGCGTGTTGGCCGCCGGGGTCGCCCATGAGATCGGCGCGCCGCTCACCGTGATCAACGGCCAGGCCCAGCGTTTGGCGCGGCGCGACGTGATCGGCGACGACGAGCGCGCCCGGCTTGGGCGTATTCGCGGCGAGGTCGAGCGCATAGTCGAGATCGTGCGCCAGCTCATGGAGCTTGGCCGACAACACAACGTGGAGAAAGAGAAGCAGTCGCTCGATCACCTTATCACCAGCGCAAGCCAGCTGGTGGAAGAGGAGTTGGAGCCCCGCGGCATCCGGCTGGACGTCAAACTTCCTACCCCACCGCTTTGGGTCATGGTCGACGGCCAGCAGGTCGTGCAGGTGCTGACCAATCTGCTGCGTAACGCCGCCCAGGCGCCGGAGGTTAGCCTTATCCGGGTTCGCGCGCAGGAGAACAGCCGTGAAATGACGCTTTGGGTCGAGGACGACGGCCCGGGCATTCCGGTATCGCACCATCAGCAGGTGTTCGATCCGTTTTTTACCACCAAGCCCGTGGGCCAGGGTAGCGGGCTGGGGCTTTCGATGGTACACCGCATTATCAATGATCACGGCGGGACGATTGGCGTGTTCGACAGCGCCCTCGGGGGAGCAGGATTTGAAATCACCCTCCCCTTGAGTGAAGACACCGCATCCGCTTGAGGAAAACGTTTGTGACCGAACAGGAACACGCTTTACCGCTTCTGGTCGTCGAGGACGACCCCGCCATTCGCGAACTGCTCGAAGAGGAGCTCAATGACGCCGGCTACACCACGCTTGGCGTACCGAGCGCCGAAGAGGCCGTGGCGCTTTTGAGCCACACGCCGGTGGCGATGATGATCACCGACGTGCGCTTGCCGGGCATGTCCGGTATCGAGCTATTGCAACAACTTCGCCAGAGCGGCTCGGAGCTTGGCATCATCGTGATTACCGCCTTTGGCACCATCGACCAGGCGGTCGAGGCACTCAAGCTCGGCGCCAATGACTTTCTCACCAAGCCACTGGATCTGGAGGCCATTCGCGAGGCGGTTTTTCGCGTGCTGGAGCGCCAACGCCTGGCGCTTTCTCACGATGCCGAGCTTACCCACTTTCACGGCATCGTGGGCAAAAGCCCGACCATGCAGGGGCTTTTCCACGACGCCTCCAGGCTTGCCAAAAGCAGCGCGCCGATCCTCATTCTGGGCGAAAGCGGCACCGGCAAGGAGCTTTTGGCCCGCGCCATTCACCAGGAAAGCCCGCGCCATGATGCGCCCTTCGTGCCGGTCAACTGCGCCAGCATTCCCGCCGACCTGATGGAGAGCGAATTCTTTGGCCACATAAAGGGCGCCTTCACCGGTGCCAACGAAGCGCGTAAGGGGCTTTTTCAAAGCGCCCAGGGCGGCAGTCTGTTTCTCGACGAAATCGGCGAAATGCCGATCAACCTGCAGGCCAAGCTTTTGCGCGCGCTGCAGGAGAAAACGATTCGCCCGGTAGGCGGCGAGCGCGAAGAGCCGGTGGATGTGCGCATCATCGCCGCGACCCACCGCGATCTGGACAAGGAGATCGAGGCGCAGAATTTCAGAAGCGACCTGTTCTATCGTCTGGAGACCTTTTCACTGCGCATTCCGCCGCTTCGCGAGCGCGGCAGCGACATCGAGCATCTGGTATTTGCGCTGATCGACAAGCACGCCGACGCTCAGGGCAAGCAGATCGAACAGATCGAGCCCGAGGCGCTCAATACGCTGTTGAGCTACTCCTACCCGGGCAACGTGCGTGAACTCGAAAACGCGATCATGCGCGCCGTCACCCTCAGTGAAGAGGGCGTGTTACAGCATGGCGATCTGCCGGAGCGGCTTCGCGATCACGTCAGTGCTCAGTCGGACGCCGAGTTTACCCCAACGCTCAGGGGTGAAGTGCTGTCGGGCACCCAGACACCCGCCCCGGCGCCCGCCCGCTGGCCAAGCCTTGAGGAGGTCGAAAAGCGCTATATCCGCAAGGTGCTCGAGGCGACCGGCGGCAACAAGCGGCGCACTGCCGAAGTGCTGGGTATCGCCCGCCGCACGCTCTACCGCCGTCTCGAGGATGACAGCTAGTCATGCGTTGATGGCCAAAAAATGGCCAGACAGTCGCGGCTGTCTGGCCATTGGGAGATCAAAACCGCCCGTGTTCGATTAGACGCCGTCACTCGGCGTTTCGCCGGCATCGTCGTTGGACATCGGGCCCGTGCCCATGGGCTGCTGCTCCTCGGGCTCGGCGTCCGGGTTGGGCGCGTCGGGTTCGCCACAGCCGGTAAGGCCGAGCGCACCAAAGGCCAGCAGAGCGCTTAACAGCAGCGCTTTAAAACGGTCGCCACGTTGTTGTGCCATGTGTCTTTCTCCTTGACCTTGTGAAGTCGCGTTCCTTGAAGCGATCTGCCCGTACAGAGCCTCTTAAACCTAGCGCTGACGCCTGGTTTTTGCCAGTGCTGCAAACGTTTCAAACCCCTTTCTCCTCCCATGGGTACAAAAAAACCCCCGCAGGCGCGGGGGTAATGGTAATGAAGCATTGAGCGCAGCCGCAGGGAACGGACAGCCCGCTCGATTCATTACCGTAGGGAGCGGTCATCTAACCGGGTCTGTTCACCGGGTCGATTTACTGAGCCGATTTACTGGGTGGTTTCGTCGTCGCGTTCGCCGTCGCCCGGTGCAGAGCCCGGCATCGGCTCGGTACCGTCACCAAAACCGGGATTCTCTTCCGGGTCCTGATCGTCCATGGCACCTTCGCTACTGGGCATCGGCTCCTGCGAGGTCGTGGCGTTACTTTCAAGGCCCGGGTCGCTCATCGCCGGGCCGTCGGCCATTGCCGGGTCGTCAGCCATTGCCGGGTCGTTACTCATGGCCGGGTCATTGGCCATACCGGGCTCTTCGTTCATGGCCGGGTCGTTCGCGGTCCCACCCTGCTCCATGGTCTCGGGCTGCTGAGCCGGCGGCATCTCATCTTCATCGTCGCCGCCGCAACCGGCAAGCGTCAATGTGCTGGCAGTCAGCAGCATGCCAAGGGCAACGAGCGATTTGCGTTTGAACATCGGTTTGCCTTGTTTTTCCATAAAACGTTTATCCATAAAGCCTGCCTCCATTGAATCCAGCGAGCTAGTCAGGCTGCCATTCCTGGCAATTGCGTCGAATCCTTCGACCCTGAATCTTCAACGCGTGTCGTTGAAAGTGGTGTTACACAAGTCGTGCCACTGCAGCACTGAATTTTAATTTTTAAATAAAAATCAATAGTTTATAAAAAATTACCCCGACCTTTTGGATTAATCTATGCTAATGGGAGGCAGGCACAAAATGACACATGTAGCGTTAGTTCACCGTGTCGGCCGGGCGTTGTGACACACTGATGCGACTTATGTATAATAATTTTTAATAATACAGCTGGTAATCGTTAATTTACTTTTATGATCTCCGGGAAACCGTGGCAGGCTCCTGTCTTCAAAGCCTGCGCGTTAGAGAGATAGCCAACGATAAATCACTCCATAAAAAGGTTCGATTAATGGATGAAACACGTCCTGTCAAAATCAAGGTTCGTAATTTAAGCAAGGTATTTGGGAAACAGCCAAAAAAAGCACTCGAGCTACGCGACCAGGGCCTCAAACGCCCGGAGATACTCGAGCAGACCGGACAAACGTTGGGCCTTTCCAACATCACCTTCGACGTTTATGAAGGTGAACTTTTGGTCATCATGGGGCTTTCAGGCTCCGGCAAGTCCACCCTGATTCGCTGTTTGAATCGCCTGATCGACTCCACCGAAGGCGAGATCGTCATCGACGACGAGAATATTCCGTCGCTCGGCGAGAAGAAGCTTCTTGAGTGTCGTCGTCGCCATTTCTCCATGGTGTTTCAGAACTTTGCGCTTTTTCCCCACCGCACCGTTCAGCAAAACGCTGAATTTGGCCTCGAGATTCGCGGCGTCGACAAGGCCGAGCGCCGAGAGCTTGGCTACAACTCGTTGCAGCAAGTGGGGCTGGGCGGTTGGGAAGATGCCTATCCCCACCAGCTTTCCGGCGGTATGCAGCAACGCGTGGGGCTAGCGCGGGCGCTGGCCAACGATGCCAGCGTCCTGCTGATGGACGAGGCGTTCTCCGCGCTCGACCCGTTGATCCGCAAGGAGATGCAGCAGGAGCTTTTGCAGCTTCAAACGCGCATGCAGAAAACCACCGTGTTCATCACCCACGATCTGGACGAGGCGCTGTCGATCGGTGATCGCATCGTGCTCTTAAAAGATGGCGAAGTGGTCCAGATCGGTACACCGGAAGAAATTCTCACCAAGCCCGCCGACGACTACGTGCGCCGCTTCATCGAAGGGGTGGACCGCTCGCGTATTTTGACCGCCGAGAGCGCCATGCGCCCGGTGCGCACCAGCATTCGTGACACCGACGGCCCGCGCGTAGCACTTCGCCGCATGCGCGATTACAGCATCGACTCCATCTACGTGACCGACCGCGACCGCCGCCTCAAGGGGCTGTTGGAGGCGGACGCCGCCAGTCAGGCCATCGAAGCCGGTGACGAAACGCTGGATGCCTACCTCACCCAGGATTTCCGTCTGGTCACCCCACAGGAGCCCCTGCAGCACCTGTTCGCCATGTTTAGCGAAAAAGGCTTTCCAGTCGCCGTGGTCGACGAGGAGAAGCGCCTTCTGGGCGTTATCGTCAAGGGCGCAGTACTGGATGAACTGGCACGAGCAGGAGATCAGTAATGGACAACCTTCCCCGTATTCCCCTGGGCAATTGGATCGAAACCGCACTGCGCTGGCTGACCAGCGAGTACTCGGTCGTCACCCGCGCGATTTCACGCGTGACTCAAACCGGTATCAGTAGCCTGAACGACGCCCTGATGTGGCTACCCGAGTGGGCGCTGATGGCGCTCATCGCCCTGCTCTGCTGGCGGCTGGCGAGCCCGCGTTTGGCGATCGGCGCGGTAGCGGGTCTGGCGCTAATCTGGAACATGGATCTCTGGAACCCGATGATCGAAACGCTGACGCTGGTGGTGATCGCCACGCTCGTGGCGGTCGTCATCGCGCTTCCCATCGGCATCCTGGCGGCACTTTCCGACCGACTTTACAAGGTGATCATGCCGATTCTGGATTTCATGCAGACCATGCCGGCGTTCGTCTACCTGATTCCAGCGATTCCATTTTTCGGTATCGGCGCGGTATCGGCGATTTTCGCTACCGTGATCTTCTCCATGCCGCCGGCCATACGCTTCACGACGCTCGGCATTCGCCAGGTCCCGACGGATTTGATCGAGGCCGCCGATGCCTACGGCGCCACGCGCAGTCAAAAACTCTTCAAGGTGCAGCTGCCGCTGTCGCTGCCCACGGTGATGGCCGGTATCAACCAGACCATCATGCTGGCGCTGTCGATGGTGGTGATCGCCGCGATGATCGGCGCTGACGGGCTTGGCAGCGAAGTGTGGCGTGCCATTCAGCGCCTGCGCCCGGGCGATGGTTTCGAGGCCGGTATCGCGGTCGTCATTCTGGCCATGCTGCTCGACCGTTTGACTCAGGCGCTACGTAAATCAAAGCGTCAATGAGGCCATGGCCTTATCGCGCGGGCGCGCAAAACTTGAAGCCCACGCTATAAGCCACCATGCTTGGGAAGCCAAAACCAGCGCTCTCGCGCGGTTTGGCTTCTCATAAGATGAAGGCTTTTTTTGCCTTTTATAAAAGTGTTACACATTCAAAAAAGGGAAACAGCATGAAAACACGCATCAATCGTTCTGTTCGTCTTGCCACGCTCGGGCTCATGACTGGCAGCGCCCTGCTCGCCGGCGGCTTTGCTCAGGCCCAGGAGCAAGGCACGGTCAACCTGGCCTACGTCGAATGGTCCTCCGAGGTCGCCTCCACCAACGTGATCGCCGCCGTGCTCGAGCAGCAAGGCTATGAGGTGAACATGACCTCGCTCTCCGCAGCGGCCATGTTCCAGGCACTTTCGACCGGCGATGCCGACGCGATCGTCGCGGCCTGGCTTCCCACCACCCACGCCGACTACATGGAGCGCATTGGCGGCGACGTCGAGGACCTGGGCCCAAATCTGGACGGTACCAAGCTTGGTCTGGTCGTTCCCGAATACACCGAGGTGAACTCGATCGATGAGCTCAACGACAACGCCGAGCTGTTCGACGACGAGATCATCGGCATCGACCCCGGTGCCGGCCTGATGGGGCTGGCAGAGGAAGCCGTCGATACCTATGATCTTGATCTTCGCCTGCGCAGCGGTAGCGACGCGACCATGGTGGCGGCGCTGGATAACGCCATCAACAACGAAGAAGACATCGTCGTGACCAGCTGGACACCGCACTGGATGTTCGCCCGCTGGGACCTCAAGTACCTGGACGACCCGGAAGGCGTGTTCGGCGGCGCCGAGCAGATCCATACCGTGGTTCGCAACGGCTTCGAGGACGACATGCCCGGCGCCTACGCCATTCTGGACGCCTTCGAGTGGACCCCGGAGCAGATGGGCGAAGTCATGCTCATGAACCAGGAAGACGGCAGCGACCCCTATGAAAACGCCAAGCAGTGGGTCGAAGAGAACCAGGACGTTGTCGAGCAGTGGCTCGATTCGTAATCGCGACCGTGGCCCGGCCCAAGCGCCGGGTTAACAAAAGGCTTGTACAAACAGTTTGTACAAGAGGGGTGTTTCTTATACAACTGACGGGCAGGCGCTTCGCGACCTCGTTTTACCCGGCATCCCTATGGTCGTACACCTAGCGAATTCGATTCAACATGGAGAAAGATCGAGTGGAAAACGAAAAACCCAATCAGCCCAAGGAAGAGCCGGTCGGTGAGGGTATCCCCTCCCCGGACGGGCCAGCGAACCTCATCGATACCGATTACGTTATCGGTCAGGACAATTTCACCGCCGAAAAAATGGGCTTGAGGCTCGACCTCCACGGTAAAGTCTTTACCATTTCGTCTATCGTCGTGACGCTGTTCGTCGTGTTGACGTTGGCGCTTCAGGACAATATTTCGTTCATCTACGATGCCATCTTTGGCTTTTTGACCGGCAATCTGTCCTGGTTCTTCATTCTTACCGCCAACGTTTTCGTCATCCTGTGCCTGGGCCTGATCGTCTCGCCGTTAGGTAAAATTCGCATTGGCGGTGCCAACGCCAAACCGGATTTTACCTACATGGGCTGGTTTTCGATGCTGTTCGCCGCGGGCATGGGCATTGGCCTGATGTTCTTTGGCGTCAGCGAGCCGCTGACCCACTTCGGTACCTCCATCGAGGGCGGCAGCGGTGCACCGCTTTCCGGTGCCGAAGGTGACGCTGCGGGCGCGACGGCGCTGGCCATGGCCGCGACCATCTTCCACTGGGGCCTGCACCCGTGGGCGATCTATGCCGTCGTTGCACTGTCGCTTGCGCTTTTTGCCTTCAACAAGGGCCTACCGCTCTCCATGCGCTCGGTGTTCTATCCGATTCTGGGCGAGCGCGTGTGGGGCTGGCCGGGCCACTGCATCGACATTCTGGCAGTATTCGCTACGCTTTTCGGTCTCGCCACCTCGCTGGGCTTGGGTGCTACTCAGGCCGCCGCGGGCCTCACCTATCTTTTCGGCGCGCCGGAAAGCGACATCACCATGATTCTTTTGATCGTGGGTATCACCTGCGTGGCGATCTGCTCGATCGTGGCTGGCGTGGACAAGGGCGTTCAGCTGCTGTCCAAGATCAACATCGCCCTGGCCGCCGGACTTTTGTTCTTCGTGATCGCCGTTGGCCCGACGCTGTTCATCGCCACTGGCTTCTTCGAGAACCTGTTCAACTACGTCGTCAATTTGCCGGCGCTCTCCAACCCCTTCGGCCGTGAAGACGTTGGCTTCACTCATGGCTGGACTGCCTTCTACTGGGCCTGGTGGATCTCCTGGTCTCCGTACGTCGGCATGTTCATCGCCCGCGTATCGCGCGGCCGCACGGTGCGTGAATTCCTGATCTCGGTATTGATCGTCCCGTCCGTCGTCTCGGTTCTCTGGATGACCACCTTCGGGGGTACTGCGATCGATCAGTACGTAAGCCAGGGCATCGAAACGGTGCGCGACGCCGGCGTCGACCTGCAGCTCTTCTTGATGTTGGAACAGCTGCCGCTGTCGGATATCACCTCCTTCATCGCCATCGTGCTGGTCATCGTGTTCTTCGTGACCTCATCGGACTCCGGTTCGCTGGTCATCGATTCGATCACCGCTGGCGGCAAGGTCGACTCGCCGATCCCCCAGCGTGTGTTCTGGGCCTCCATCGAGGGTGCGATCGCCATCGCGCTGCTGCTCGGCGGTGGCCTGACGGCGCTGCAAACCATGGCGGTCTCTACCGGCCTGCCCTTCGCGTTTATCCTGCTGGTGTCGTGCTACGCCATCATCAAGGGTTTGATGAGCGAACCCAAGGCGGTTTAATCGCAAGCCGTACGAAAACGGGCAGCCTCAGGGCTGCCCGTTTTTTTACGTGCGGTGAAAATGGCGCCAACGTGCGGTCAGGCAGGGCCCGGGAGTCCATGACCGGCCTGGGTTCTGTCTGAAAAGTCGGCGAGCGAAGACAGGACAAGGCAAAAATGGGCGAAGAAACGGAGTTTACAGTGAGTAAATGAGTATTCTGAGCCAATTTTTAACGCCGTATTGTCGAGCGCAGGCACTTTTCAGACAGAACCTGGTGAAAAGCCGTACCGCCCGTCAGGTAACCACCGCGTTTACGAATTAATTTTTTTACAAACCATATTCATGGAGGCGCAAAAGTATAATTATTGTTAATATACTGCGCAACAAACACGACACGCCGTCAAGGCGTGTTTTTTTATGCAAAGCGCAGAGGTAACCGTGGACAAGCAAGAACCCAATCACTCATCGGACGAGCCGGCGTCAGACGGTATACCCGCCCCCGAAGGGGCAGCGAATTTGATCGATACCGATTACGTCGTGGGTCAGGACAACTTCACGACCAACAAGATGGGGATCAACCTCGACCTTCACGGTAAGGTATTTAGTATCTCCGCCGTGATCGTGCTGCTGTTCGTGGTATTGACGCTGGCGCTGCAGGATACCATTGCGCCCGTCTACGACGCCATTTTCGACTTTCTGACCGGCAATCTTTCCTGGTTCTTTATCGCCGTGGCCAATGTTTTTGTCATTTTATGCATTGGTTTGATTTTCTCGCCGCTTGGCAAGATACGCCTGGGGGGAACCAACGCAAAGCCTGACTATACCTACATGGGCTGGTTTTCGATGCTGTTTGCCGCCGGTATGGGCATCGGCTTGATGTTCTTTGCAGTCAACGAGCCGCTCACCCATTTTGGCACCTCTTTTGATGGCGACGGCTGGGCGCCTCTGGGCGGTGCCGAGGGAGATACGGCGGTGGCGACGTCGCTTGCCATGGCCGCCACTATCTATCACTGGGGTCTGCACCCCTGGGCGATCTACGCCATCGTGGCCCTTTCACTGGCGCTGTTCTCGTTCAACAAGGGGTTGCCGCTTTCGATCCGCTCGGTGTTCTACCCCATTCTTGGCGAGCGCGTCTGGGGCTGGCCCGGGCACGTGATCGATATTCTAGCAGTGTTCGCCTCGCTCTTTGGTTTGGCAACGTCGCTTGGGCTCGGTGCCAGCCAGGCCGCGGCGGGGCTATCGTATCTGTTCGGCGCGCCGGAAAGCGATATCACCATGATCCTTTTGATCGTGGGCATCACGATGTTGGCCATTGCTTCGCTAGCGGCCGGTGTCGATAAGGGCATGCAGCTTCTGTCCAAAATCAACATCGTGATGGCGGCGGCGCTTTTGTTCTTCGTGATCGCCGTTGGCCCGACACTGTTCATCCTGACCGGCTTTTTCGAGAACCTGTGGAGCTACGCGGCCCACTTCCCCGCCCTTTCCAATCCTTTTGGTCGTGAAGATGCCGACTTCAGCCAGGGCTGGACCACCTT
Source organism: Halomonas sp. PAMB 3264 (assembly GCF_031954245.1). Taxonomy (NCBI): domain Bacteria; kingdom Pseudomonadati; phylum Pseudomonadota; class Gammaproteobacteria; order Oceanospirillales; family Halomonadaceae; genus Halomonas; species Halomonas sp. PAMB 3264. Next base: position 966,289 of record NZ_CP134866.1, on the reverse strand, counting down.
CTACTGGGCCTGGTGGATCTCCTGGTCTCCGTACGTGGGCATGTTCATCGCCCGCGTCTCACGGGGCCGCACGGTTCGCGAATTCCTGATTTCCGTTTTGATCATCCCATCCATGGTATCGGTACTCTGGATGACGACCTTTGGCGGCACGGCCATCGATCAATACATCAACCAGGGCATCAGCGCCGTGCGCGACGCGGGTGTCGATCTGCAGCTGTTTTTGATGCTGGAGCAACTGCCGCTTTCGCAAATCACCTGCTTCGTGGCGATCCTGCTGGTCGTTTTCTTCTTCGTGACCTCTTCTGATTCGGGCTCTCTGGTAATCGACTCGATCACCGCCGGCGGCAAAATGGATGCTCCGACGTCGCAGCGGGTATTCTGGGCGATCATCGAAGGCGCGATCGCTATTGCGCTGCTGCTCGGCGGCGGTTTGACCGCGCTGCAAACCATGGCGGTCTCCACCGGCTTCCCCTTCGCGCTCATCCTGCTGGTGGCCTGCTACGCCATCATCAAGGGACTGATGAGCGAGCCCAAAACGGTGTGATAATAAGGCAATATGATCCAGGGTCGTTCCAGCCCTAGCGCTACGACAACGGGCAGCCAAAGGGCTGCCCGTTTTTTATGCCTGAATGTCTTGGCGCTTGTGCCGGTTTTAACACCAAAAGGTCTTGAGCAGCGTATCGCGGGAATAGCGGTGCGCGACCTGCGCTTGAAAGAGCTCGGCGGTGGCCAGCGCGTCGGTCAGCGCGTGGTGGCCCTGGTAGGTGGGAAGCCCGTAGCGCTGACGGCTGGCATCCAATCGAATGGAGACCGGCGGACGGCCCAGCCAGCGGCGAAACCGCGACCAGAGCGTTTGACGGTGAAGCCTTGCCTCCAGCGACATGGTGTCGATCATGGGAAACAGCACCCCTTCGCCGCGGCGTGACTTCACCGCCGCGTCCAGAAACGGCCGCTCGATGTTGCGAAAATGCACCACGACGAGCCTTCCTGCCAGCTCGTCGAGCAAGGGCTCGAGCACCTCGTCCAGATCCGGCGCATCGCTGACCTCCGAGTGGGTGATGTGGTGATACGTCACCGACTCCTCGCTCAAGGGCCGGGGCGGCTTGACCACCCAGTAGCGCCGGCTGGAGAGCGGGATACGATCGAGCGTGAAGTGGATCAAGCCGATGCTGACGATGGCGTGGCGGCGCTCGTCGAGCCCGGTGGTTTCCATATCCAGTGCCACCATGGGCACTTCCGAGATGGGCGTGTCCGGACCAGGAAGCTCGGTGTCGAAAAAGCGCTTCAGGGCGTCGTCCTGAGCGACCGCGCTTCGCTTTTTCATGTAGCCATTCCAGTCGGCCTGATTGACGCGCTGGCGCGGGCGTATTCCTTTCATGGTGACGTCCTTAGCGCTGGGCCGGAATGGGGTAGCGAAACTTCAAGAACTTCTGCGCATTGCTCAACACCTGGAAGGCGTCCTTGAGGGTGTGGCGCTCGCTGTCGTCGACGTTTTCCGGCTCGATGTTGTTGTCCGGTTCGCGCTCCTCCTGAAGGTCGATCATCTGGTGGCGAAGCCTGGACATGTGCAGAAACTCGAGCGCGTAGCTGAGCTTGTCGCTCACCCCCGAGGCGAGTAGCTGGGTGTTGTCGATATCGTTCAAGCGCTGGAAGCTGTTTTGCGCCTTGGAGCCGCAGGCCAGCGCGTGGACGCGAATCAGATCCACCATCGGCGCGGTGCCGCGGCGCTTCAGGTTGATGGAGTTGTTGTGCTTGCCGTCCTTCTCCATGACGATGGTGCGGAAAAACCCGAGCGGCGGCGTGCGGTTGAGCGCGTTTCGCGCCATGGCGGCGAGAAAGCGCGGCGCCTGTGGCGCGCGCTGGGCGATCAAGTCCTGCAGCGTTTCCACGTAATGGTCCTCGCCGTAAATGCTGTCCAGATCGAAAAAGATCGAGCTGTGAAGCAGCTTCTCCGGCGTCGGGTTGGCGATCCACTCCTCGAAGTAGCCTTTCCAAACGTGCAGCGGCTGGCGCCACTGACGGTTGGTCGCCATGATATCGCCTTTGCAGTAGGTGTAGCCGCAGGCGTCCAACCCGTCGCTGACGATCTTTGCCAGCGCCTTGAAGTACTCGTCGTGCTGCTCCGGATCGAAGCGGTCCGACAGGATCAGGGCGTTGTCCTGGTCGGTGACGATGCCCTGCTCGTTGCGCGCCATGGAGCCGTTGACCATGAAGCAGTACGGCACCGGCGGCGGGCCGAGCTCCTCCTCGCCAAGCTCCAAAAGGCGCCGAGTGAAGCTTCGCCCGATCGTCGACAGCGCGCTCCCCACCATGACCGAGTTAGCGCCCTCCTGCAGCATGCGCACGAAGGCGGCGCGCACGTCCGAGGCGAGTCGCGCCAGGCCCTGAACGCTTGACTGGTTGAAGATATTGCTCACCAGATAGAGCCCGCTGTGGGTTTCGTAACGGATGATATCGGACAGATGCACCACCCCGACCGGGCGCTGGCGGTAGAGCACCGGTAGATGGTGGACGTTGCTGCGCAGCATGATCAGCATCGCCTCGTACACCGAGGCGTCGGACTGAACCGTGATCAGGTGATCGGACACCACGTCGCCCACCTGGGTTTGCGGCGAGAGACCCTTGGCCACCACGCGGTTGCGGAAATCGCTGTCGGTGAGGATGCCGCACATCTGCCAGGTCTTGCCCTCGCTGTCCTTGAAACTGTAGCGCGGGTTATCGCTGCCCTCGTTGATCACCAGTACCGCCGAGGCCTGGGCCTGGCCGACCTGAATCGCCGCATCCTGAACGCTGATGGTCGACTCCACCATGACCGGATAGCGTGTGACCAGCTTACGAATCCGGGTGACCATCATGTCGTTGGATTTTTTTTGCTGCTGCGCGACGCTTTCAAGGCGCGGGCGCTCGAGCTCGACGAAGTCGGCAAAATCCTCGTCTTCTTCACAAAGGCGCTGAAAAATGTCCTTTGGGATGAAGTACATCAGGGTGTCTTCGATGGCGGTGGCCGGAAAACGCACGCGATGATTACGCAAAAGGCTGAAATGACCGAAGATATCGCCTTCGCCCAAGCGGTTATAAAGCTCGCCCCGGCGACGATAGACCTCGACTGCGCCGCTTCGGATATAGCAAAGCTCGTCGAGCACTTCGTTGAGTTTCAAAACCTCGGTGCCGGTCTTGAAGTAGCGTATCTCGACACTTTCGGCGATCGCGTCCAAAAGCTCGTCGGACAGCCCGTCGAAGGGGGGAAACTGCCCCATGTGCTGGCGTATTTCCCACAGTTCCACATCCATAATGACTCCTCGGTGAAGCGCTCGCCCGTTTGGCACCAAGTTTGGCGGCATATCCCTGGCCGGTAAAGCGGGGCACACAAAAAAGCCCGGCGAAAAACGCCGGGCTTTTTAAGCTCAGAACCTGCTTGACGCCTTAAAGAGCGCGCCCGACACTGAACCGGTCGGGGCTTGGCGTCGGTCTCATCAGGACTGGCTTGCCATCTCTTGAACGCGCTGCATCATTTCCGGATCCTGCTGGATGGACTGGCCGATGGCGTTGAACGTGTCGACGTCCAGACCGCTACCTTCGACCACTTCGATCATGCGCTCGTTGGCTTCAGCGCGAACTTCCTGTTGAGCGGACTCGTCTTCTGCTTCCTGCAGGCGCTGTGTGTACTCTTGCGAGATCACGGCGATTTCTTGAGAAGCATCGGCGAACTGCTGTAGCTGCTCGTCAGAAAAGTCCTGCGTCGGAGCGGCTTGTTGGGTGGCCGCGGAATCCTGCGCTGGCTCTTGTTCCTGCTGGGCCTGAGCAGTACCTGCCATCAAACCGGTTGCAAGAAGTGCAGCTGAAAACAAGGCAGTCAATCGTTGCATGATAAGAAACCTCTTTGCGCGTTATGTATGTGGTGACTCAGACGCAGCGCGCTCCAACAGGTTCAATTTTTAGTGTAATTATAAGTAACAGCAAGTTAATAAATGAAAACATCCATTCCTGAAGGTGAGCCATGCGCTTCTCGACCGATGCCACGCCCCGCGCGCGAATAGCGCACGCCGGACTGACGACCATGCCATTTGTGTTCGTACTGCTTTGGAGCACCGGCTTCATTGGCGCCAAGTTCGGCCTACCCTACGCCGAGCCCTTCACCTTTTTGTTCATTCGCTTCGTACTGACGCTGTTGCTGCTGGTTCCGCTGGCCTTCGTCATGAAGGCCCCCTGGCCGCACGCGACCGCGCTTTGGGCGCACATTGGCGTTTCGGGGTGTTTGGTGCATGGAGCGTACCTGGGCGGAGTGTTTTACGGCATCTATCTGGGCATGCCGTCGGGGCTTGCCGCGCTGCTGGTGGGGCTTCAGCCGCTGTTGACGGCACTTTTGTCAGGCCCTTTTTTAGGCGAGCGTCTCACATACTGGCAGTGGCTGGGGCTTTCGCTGGGGCTTGTCGGCATCGCACTGGTACTGGGCAGCAAGCTGGAGTCCGGCCGGCAACTTTTTGATGGTTTCGGTTTTGATGCACTGGCGTGTGTGCTCGTTGCCCTGTTGGGTATTTCACTGGGCACGCTTTACCAAAAGCGCTTCTGTACGCAAATGGCGCTTCTTTCCGGCACGGTGATTCAGTATCTGGCGGCGGGAGCGCTGCTGGGGGTCGGGGCGCTTTTGTTTGAAACCCGCGAAGTGACGCTGGCGCCGACGTTTCTACTGACTCTAGGCTGGCTGGTACTGGTGCTGTCGATCGCCGCCATTCTGCTCTTAATGGCGCTGATCCGCCAGGGCGAAGCGTCGAAAGTGGCGAGTCTGTTCTATCTGGTGCCGCCGGTTACGGCGCTACAGGCGTGGTGGCTGTTTGACGAGCGGCTGCCGCTATTGGGCCTTTTGGGTATGGTCGTGGCCATTGTCGGAGTGATGCTGGTGATCCAGCGCTCGCCACCGGCTCAAAGCCGCTCCAAATAGCCGACCCCGCCCAGGTTTCGCATCTGACGGCGAATCCACTGGCTGCGCCGCTCGACCTGGGCATCCGGGCGGGCGGCGCTTCTGTTGCGCGGGTCGGGCAAAATCGCCGCCAAAAGGCTCGCCTGGCGCTCGGTCATCGCACTGCCCGAGGCGCCGAAGTAGTGATCCGCCGCAGCTTCGAGCCCGAATACGCCGGTATCCCACTCGGCCACGTTCAAGTACACCTCGAGAATGCGAGTCTTGCTCCAGAAGGTCTCGATCAACAGCGTAAACCAGGCCTCGAGCCCTTTGCGCAGCCAGCTTCGTCCGCTCCAGAGAAATACGTTCTTGGCGGTTTGCTGGCTCAGGGTGCTCGCTCCGCGCAGGCGTGAGCCGTCCTGGCTTGCCTGCCAGGCGCGCTTGAGTTCGACGAAATCGAAGCCGCGATGCTCGGGAAAGCGCTGATCCTCCGCAGCGATAACAGCGAGCTTGGCGTTGCTCGAGAGCTCATCGAAACTGCGCCACTGATGGGTGATGGTGATCGGCTCGCCGGCGATGATGCTCTGAATCTTGCGCTCGACCATGACCATCGACCCCGGCGGCGGCACCACCTTGAACAGCAACACCAGCGCGACCGAGAGCACCACGAAGGCCAGCGCGCCACGCCAGACGATACGCCAGAGTCGTTCAAGCCAGCGGCGCAGCGCGCGATTGAGCATTACAGAATCCTTAGCGTTTCATGAGATGCTGCGCATGATAGCGCAAATGCTCTTCGATGAACGAGGCAATGAAGAAGTAGCTGTGATCATAGCCTGGCTGACGACGAAGCGTGAGCGGGTGATCGTGCTCTTCGCACACGGCTTCCAGACGCTCGGGCATGAGCTGCTCTTCCAAAAACTGGTCGGCATCACCCTGGTCGATGAACAGGCGCTGGCGCGAGGCGCCGTTGGCCACCAGCTCGCAGGCGTCGTACTGGCGCCAGCTCGATTCATCTTCGCCAAGGTAGTTCGTGAACGCTTTCTTGCCCCAGGGGCAGTTCATTGGGTTTACCACCGGCGAGAAGGCCGATACCGAGCTGAAGCGGCCAGGATGGCGCAGCGCCAGAATCAGCGCGCCGTGGCCGCCCATGGAGTGGCCGCTGATCGACTCGCGTCCGTTGACCGGAAAGTGCTGGCGCACCACCGACGGAAGCTCCTCGACCACGTAATCGTACATGCGGTAGTGGCTTTTCCAGGGTGCCTTTGTGGCGTTGACGTAGAAGCCGGCGCCGGAGCCGAAGTCATAGCTTTCGTGCTCGCCGGGCAGGTCGGTTTCCCGGGGGCTCGTATCCGGGCAGACGATGGCGATGCCGAGCTCGGCGGCCACGCGGTGAGCACCGGCTTTCTGCATGAAGTTTTCGTCGTTACAGGTGAGCCCGGAGAGCCACCAGACCAGCGGCACGCGCTCGTTTTCGGCCTGCGGCGGCAGGTAGACGGCGAAGACCATATTGCAGTCCAGTGCCCGCGAGTAGTGGCGGTAGCGCTTGTGCCAGCCGCCGAAGCTTCTGTTGGCAGACACAAGTTCCAGGGTTTCGCTCATGCTCATGAGTGCGCTCCTGACGATGAAAACGCGGCGGGAAATACCGCCGCGTTTTGTTTCACTGTAGTGGTAACTATAGTGGTTAACTGTAGTGGTAAATGACGAGCTCTAACATCCGGGTGACAGAAAGCGGGCTCGCCTTTTGTCACCGCGGCTCATCAGTAGTGCAGTACGGTACGAATGCTCTTGCCTTCGTGGAGCAGATCGAAGGCTTCGTTGATCTTCTCGAAGGGCATGTCGTGGGTGATGAAGTCGTCGATGTTGATCTCGCCGTTCATGTAGCGCTCCACGTAACCGGGAAGCTCGCTTCTGCCCTTGACGCCGCCAAACGCCGAGCCTTTCCAGACCCGGCCGGTGACCAGCTGGAACGGACGGGTAGAGATCTCTTCGCCAGCACCGGCCACGCCGATGACGATCGACTCTCCCCACCCCTTGTGGCAGCACTCCAGCGCCGAGCGCATGACGTTGACATTGCCGATGCATTCGAAGGAGTAGTCGACGCCGCCATCGGTCAGATCGACGATGACCTGCTGAATCGGGTCTGAATATTTCTTGGGATTGACGAAGTCGGTGGCGCCGAACTGTTTGGCCAGCTCGAACTTGTCCTCATTGACGTCGATGGCGATGATCCGGCCCGCCTTCGCCATGACCGCCCCCTGAATGACTGCCAGACCGATGGCGCCCAGACCAAACACGGCGACCGTCGCGCCCGGCTCGACCTTCGCGGTGTTGAGTACCGCGCCGATACCGGTAGTCACGCCGCACCCGAGCAGGCAAATCTTGTCCATCGGCGCTTCCGGCGATACCACCGCCAGCGACACTTCCGGCACGACCGTGTACTCGCTGAAGGTTGAGGTTCCCATGTAGTGGTGCAGCTTCTTGCCGTCGAGCGAGAAGCGCGAGGTGCCGTCGGGCATTACGCCCTTGCCCTGGGTGGCGCGCACGCTGCCGCACAGGTTGGTCTTGCCAGACTTGCAGAACTTGCACTCGCCGCACTCGGCGGTGTAGAGCGGAATCACGTGGTCGCCGGGTTTCAGGCTGGTCACGCCCTCGCCCACTTCCTGCACGACACCGGCGCCTTCATGGCCCAGCACCGAGGGAAAGAGCCCTTCCGGGTCGGAGCCCGAGAGCGTATAGGCGTCGGTGTGGCACACGCTCGTGGCGGCCATTTTCACCAGCACTTCGCCCTTTTTCGGACCCTCGACGTCGATTTCGACGAGCTCGAGCGGCTTACCCGCTTCAAGCGCTACCGCAGCGCGTGACTTCATATCAAATCTCCTGGGATAAAGAGCCGAACGTTTGCTCCATGCCAGCCAGTGTAGCCACCTGTGCGAACGGGATAAACAGGGATATACTCACAAGATTGTTGCTCATCAGCAATAATTGGCTTTGAAGGAGTTTCATGCAGCGCTGGGATCGTATCGAAGCCTTCGTCGAAGTGGTGCGGCTGGGCACCTTTTCTGCGGCGGCGCGCCATCTGAAAGTATCGACATCGCACACCAGCCGACTGGTCAGCCAGCTCGAGAATCAGCTCGGCGTGCAGCTTTTGTATCGCACCACGCGCCAGATTCGCCTGACCGACGCCGGCTCACTCTATGTAGAGCACTGTCGCCACCTGTTCGATGGGCTGCGCGACGCCGAGCAAATGATCAACAAGCTTCAAGCCAAACCCAGCGGCCTTTTGAAGCTCACTGCAGCCACCACCTTCGGCGAACGCTACGTCGCCCCGCTGGTCAACGACTTTCAGTGCCAGCACCCGGCGCTCGAAGTGCACATGCACTTCACCAACCGGGCGGTGGAGCTGATCGACGAAGGCTTCGACATCGCCATTCGCATGGGCGTGCTCAAGGATTCCAGCCTCATCGCCAAGCGTTTGTGCGAGCGCCGCGAATACATCGTTGGTTCCAGCGACTATTTCCGCCAGGCACCGCGCCCGCATACGCTCTCGGAACTCAGCCAGCACCCGTGTCTGCTGGGCTCGCGCCCGTTTTGGCTATTCGAGGTCAACGGCCAGCGCCGCGAGGTTCGCCTGGAGGGGCGGTGGAGCGGCAACTCCGGCCCGGCCCTTCTGGATGCCGCGCTCAAGGGCCTGGGGCTTGCCCAGCTTCCCGACTACTATGTGGCGCCTTATCTGAAAAGCGGCGAGCTGGTCGCGGTGCTGGAGCCGTTTCAGCATCACGACACCGCGGTGTGGGCGGTCTATCCGCGCCACCGCCACCTCTCGCCTAAAATTCGCCAGCTGGTAGACTACCTGGCGACCCATATCGATACCGGACTACCGGAACGCTAATACAAGGCCGTTCTTGCGGCTTTGGAGGGTGTCCGCGGGCGAGTGCCTCGGGCATTATCAGGGTGCGAGCAAAGCAAAGTGACGATATAATGAACATTCAATGCTGAATGTTTATGATCCGCGTCACGCCCCGTAAGGATGCTCAATGTCACTGCCCCCACCCAACTGGTCCATCAACTTCAAAACGAGTCTCATGCGCGCAATACTTTATGTGCTGTTTATCGGTGCCATTGCCCAGGGCAGCTACCTCGAAGCACTTTACATGCCTGAACTTCGCTTCAGTGAGTACGGCTTTACCGAGCTTGCCCAGACGACCGTACTGGCCAGCGCCTGTTTGATGCTCATCTACGTGCGACAGGTCCTGAAGGTATGGCCCACGGTTACGCTGCTGCTGTTCGCGTTCATCGCCGCCTCGCTGGTGCGCGAGCAGGATTACTTTCTCGACGAGTACGTTGCCCGCCACACCTGGAAGATTCTGGTGGCACTGATCGTCGTGCCGTCGATCACCTGGGTCATCATTCAACGCCGTCGGTTTCTCGACGAGTTTCGCTACTTCAGCAACACCTTCTCCTTTGGCCTTTTTGCCAGCGGCGTGCTGACCACCTATATTTTCTCGCGCCTTTATGGTCGCAGCGTGTTTTGGGAAGCCGTACTGGGTGAAAGCTTCGAGCGTACCATCAAGGACGCCGCCGAAGAGGTGATCGAGCTGCTGGGCTATAGCCTGATCATGTTCGCCACGCTCGAGCTTCTGCTCATGGCGCGGCGTATTTATCTCGCGCGCAAGGCGGGCAAACCGCTGAACTGATCGGTCTCTCGGGCGCGGCCAGGTCGGCCGCACCCGAGTATCCAACGCAAAAAGCCCCGCCGTTCATGAAACGGCGGGGCTTTTTTGTTCACCACCTGTTGTGGCGGTCAGCTCACTCGTCGAGGAACGAGCGAAGCGGCTCCGAGCGACTGGGGTGACGCAGTTTACGCAGCGCCTTGGCTTCGATCTGACGAATACGCTCCCGGGTGACGTCGAACTGCTTGCCCACTTCCTCGAGGGTGTGGTCGGTGTTCATGTCGATCCCGAAGCGCATGCGCAGCACCTTCGCTTCGCGCGCGGTCAAACCGCCCAGCACGTTGCGCGTGGCTTCGATCAAGCCTTCGCCGGTGGCCAGATCGATCGGCAGCAGCATAGTGCCGTCTTCGATGAAATCGCCCAGGTGCGAGTCGTCGTCGTCACCAATCGGCGTCTCCATGGAGATCGGCTCCTTGGCGATCTTGAGCACCTTGCGCACCTTGTCTTCCGGCATTTCCAGACGCTCGCCAAGCTCTTCCGGCGTCGGTTCGCGGCCCATTTCCTGGAGCATCTGGCGCGATACGCGGTTGAGCTTGTTGATCGTCTCGATCATGTGCACCGGGATACGGATGGTGCGCGCCTGGTCGGCGATCGAGCGGGTGATCGCCTGGCGAATCCACCAGGTGGCGTAGGTCGAGAACTTGTAGCCGCGACGGTATTCGAACTTGTCTACCGCCTTCATCAGGCCGATGTTGCCTTCCTGAATCAGGTCCAAAAACTGCAGGCCGCGGTTGGTGTACTTCTTGGCGATCGAGATCACCAGACGCAGGTTAGCCTCGACCATCTCTTTCTTGGCCCGGCGCGCCTTCGCTTCACCAATGGAGAGCTTGCGATTGACCTCTTTCAGATCCGGCACGATCAGCTGGACCATATCTTCCTCGAACGCAATCTTGCGCTGGGAGCGGGCGATATCGGCGCGCAGCGGCTCGAGACGATCGGCGTACTTGGGTTGCTCCTCCTGGAAGCGGTCGAGCCAGCTCTGATCGGACTCGTTACCCGGGAACGACTTGATGAACAGTTTGCGCGGAAGCTTGGCCTTTTTCACGCACAGCTGCATGATCGCCTTTTCCTGGGCGCGCACCTGCTCGACGCTGATGCGAACCTGCCCGACCAGGCGCTCGAAGTGCTTGGGCACGAGCTTGATCGGCGAGAACAGCTCTGCCAAACGCGCCTGCTCTGCCTTGAGCTCGGCGCTGCCGCGGCCGTGCTTTTTGAAGGCGGCGTCGACGGCGGCGTTTTGCTCGCGAATCTGCTCGAAACGCGCACGGGCCTCTTCCGGGTCCGGGCCACCTTCGCTGGCCGAGTTATCGTCCTCGTCGTCCTCGTCGTCGCCGTCGAGGTCTTCGTCGTCGCCGGGCTCGGCATCAACGACCGGCTCGGCCACTTCGGCCTCGGCAACGCCTGGAATGCCCTCATCCGGGTCGATGAAGCCAGAGAAGAGGTCCGAAAGCCGCCCGGGCGCTTCTTCGTCCTGGGTGGCATCGTAGGCCTGCAAAATGGAAGTGACCGCGCCGGGCAAATAGGCAAGTGACGACATCACTTCCCGCGTGCCCTCTTCGATCCGCTTGGCGATTTCGATTTCGCCTTCGCGGGTCAAAAGCTCGACCGTGCCCATTTCGCGCATGTACATGCGAACCGGGTCCGTTGTGCGACCCACGTCGCTTTCCACGGCGGCAAGGGCCGCCACGGCCTCTTCCGCAGCGGACTCGTCCGTGGAGTGATCCGACATCATCAAAGTGTCTTCATCCGGCGCTTCCTCAACGACACTGATACCCATGTCGTTGATCATGCCAATGATGTCTTCCACTTGATCCGGGTCGGCGATATCCTCGGGTAGATGGTCGTTGACCTCGGCATAGGTCAGGTAACCCTGCTCCTTGCCGCGCGCGATCAACTCCTTCAGACGTGACTGCTGCTGCGCATTTCCAGCCATAGAAACCCTATCTCGACGAAGAAGAATGAAACACCTGGGGCGCTGAATCGATAAAACTCAACAAGCCGAACATTATAGCGTAATTTGCTGCGTTTTTCCCAGCGAAACGTATTTGCGCGACGAATCAGGTGTGTTAGGTTATTCGGTTAGGCCGCTTACCGGCCTCTAATGCTCTCTATATGGCGCCGCAAGGGCGTAATTCAACCCCGCTCGCTACGCGCTATTCAAACGCTGACTCAAACCCTGACGACGCTTTTGACCTTCAACCGTTGGCCGCCCGGTCTTACTACTGCGTATGAGCTACTGCTTACGAGTCAGTTCGACCACGAGCGTTGCCAAACGTTGCCGCTGGCTCTTGTCCAGCTTTTGTCCCGAACGCTCGAGTGCCAACAGCGCCTCGTACTCCTCCTGCGGCGAGCGCCGGCGCTCAAGTCCCGCAAGATGCTCGACCAGCCCTAAAAGCTCGGTCTCCCTGGCCGCGGCGGGAATCAACAGCTCGCGTCGGGCGAGCTCATCGAGCGCCTGCCCCTCTTCGCTACCCTGAAAGTGCGCCAGCACCACCTGCGGGCTTTTGTAGCGCCCAGCGCGTAAAAGCCTGACCAGCTCGCGGCAAAGCGCGCCATCCGGGGCGCCCTGCGGTAGCCAGTCGAGGTTTTCGGGCATGACGTCAACAAGGCGCGGCTCGAACAACAGCAGTTGGCTGATGCGCTCGACGGTCGAAAGCACCTTTCTCGAAGCTTTCGGCTTTTTGCTTGCCATCGGGGGCGCAGGCGCCGACTCCGGATAAAAACTATCCATGAGCGGCGGTGGCTCGTCGCTACCCGGCGCGGGCTCAAGGGCGGGCTTTTCGAGCATCGACGAGAGCTGCTCCTTGCCCAGCCCACTGCGTTTGGCCAGCGCCTCCAGCAGCAGCGACTTGAGCATGCCGTCCGGCACCCGGTTGATCGCCTGGAGAACGTGGCTGGCGAAGCGCTCGTTGCCCTCGACGGTATTCAGATCGCGCCCCTGGGCGGCCTGCTCGAACAGAAATTCGGACAGCGGCATCGCGCAGGTGACCCGGTCCTGAAACGCTCGTTCGCCTTCCCGGCGCACCAGCGAGTCCGGGTCCTCGCCTTCAGGCAAAAACAGAAAGCGCGCCTCGCGCCCGTCGATCATCTGTGGCAGCGCCGTCTCGAGGGCCCGGCTCGCCGCCTGGCGCCCGGCGCGGTCGCCGTCGAAGCAAAACACCACCCGACTGACCAGCCGAAACAGCCGGTGCAGATGATCCTCGGTGGTCGCGGTGCCGAGCGTGGCCACGGCGTTGTGGATGCCGTACTGCGCCAGCGCCACCACGTCCATGTAGCCCTCCACCATGATCAGCTGCTCGAGCTTGGCACTGGCCTTGCGCGCCTCATAAAGACCGTAGAGCTCGCGCCCCTTGTGAAACACCGGCGTTTCCGGCGAATTCAGATATTTCGGCTGGCCGTCTCCCATGATGCGCCCGCCAAAGCCCAGCGTGCGTCCGCGCAGATCGCGGATGGGAAACATCACCCGGTCGCGAAAGCGATCATAAGTGCGCCCGGTATCCTCACGGTGAATCAACAGACCGTACTCGATCTGCACCGCTTCGCTGACGCCCTTGGCACTCAGGTGCTGCTTGAGCGCCTCCCAGCCATCCGGCGCGAAGCCGATGCCGTAGGCGGCGATGACCTCGTCGGAAAGATCGCGCTTTTTAAGATAGTCGCGAGCGCTCTGCCCCGCCTGCATCTTCAGACGCTCGCGGTAGAAGCTGCCGGCAAGCTCCAGAAGGCTCACGCCCTCCTTGCGCTTTTGCTCACGCTCGCGCTCGCGGGGGTCGTCGGCGCCTTCGCGGGGCACGTCGAGCCCCAAGCGGGCGGCCAACTGCTCGACCGCCTCGGGAAAGGAGAGCTTGTCGTACTCCATCAAAAAGCGCAGGGCGTTACCGTTGGCGCTGCAGCCGAAGCAGTGATAGAACTGCTTGTCGGCGCTCACCGTAAAGGAAGGGGTCTTTTCCTGATGAAAGGGGCAGAGCCCGGAGTAGTTACGCCCGGCCTTTTTGAGCTGAACACGCTCGCCCACCACCTCGACGACGTCGGTGCGGTCCAGAAGATCGTCAATGAAACGCTGGGGGATCTGTCCGGCCATGAGGGGCGTTCCTGCGCGGAGCAAGGGTCAATGGCCTAACCCAAGCGCGACTTGGGTTAGATCACTCATTGATGTCGTTCTGTTCAAAAACAAACGGCCACCTGACGGCGGCCGCTTGGCATCCCTCTTGAAACACACGCCCAAGCGCGTGTTTCTGGGTACGGATCAATAGAGCCGTTCGAAACGCTTACGCTCACGCTGAAGCTTTTTAGCGTGACGCTTCACAGCTGCCGCTGCCTTGCGCTTGCGCTCGGCTGTCGGCTTCTCGTAATGCTCACGACGACGTACTTCAGAGAGAACGCCGGCTTTTTCGCAAGAACGCTTGAAGCGACGCAGAGCGACGTCAAACGGCTCGTTATCACGTACTTTTACAGAAGGCATTAAGCACTCACCACCTTAAGGAGACTTGAGTTCGGATAGTGCGCACACCGCTTAATCCAGCATCTGTAGATACAGTGTACGACCCTTTTTTACAGCGCCGAGTAGTCTAGTCGTGATACGCCTATTTTGCAACCGGGCGCGCCCGAGTGCCAGCCACCGCGCCCGCCGCGGGCACCTCTTGTTCCGATTTTTTCAAACCTGGATCATAGCTTATCGCGCAGGTGCGAAAGCGAGGCGTCGATGCGCGAGGCGATCTGCTCATCGTTCATATTCAAAAGCTGCCCGCCGCGCTTGGCGATGCGCCCGCCCACGGCGACCAGCGAAACACTTGCCGGGGTCGCGGCGAAAACGGTAAACGCGTAGGGTTCACCAGGCAGCATGCCAAGACTCACCTGGTGGGTGTCGAGCATGATCAAATCCGCCTGTTTGCCCGGGCTCAACGTGCCGATCTCATCGCCAAGCCCGATCGACTCGGCGCCGAGGCGCGTCGCCAACGCCACCAGCCGTTCGCAATCGACGCTGGTCTGGTGTTCGCTGGCGCCGATCTCGGTCAGTGCGGCGTGTTTCATCACCGAAAATAGATCGCCGCTGCCGGCCAGGGCGTTGCCATCGATCCCAAGTCCCAGCCGCTCGACACTCTCAAAATGCGACAGCCGCGTAAGCCCATAGCCGACCCGGTGCTCGGTCATGGGCGTCAGCGAAAGGCTAGCGCCAGCCTCATTGAGGGCGCTCAGATGCTCTTCGCGCGCGTTGGTGGCGTGTACGACCTGAAGCTCTGGAATCAAAAACTCGCCGTCGATCAGCGCTTGAAACAGGCCATCGTGATTGTCGCCGCTGACGTGTACGGAGACAGGCAGGTTCATCTCGCGCGCCGCCTCGAACTCCCGGCGCTTGACGGCCATGGCGTCCTGATTGCCCAGGTTGTCGGGTAGCCGCCAGGCCAGGCCCAGTGACAGGCGCCCGCGCTCGCTATAGCGCTCCCAGTTCTCAACAAGCTCGCTCAGGTGCTCAAGATCGATCTGACTACCGGCGGTCTTGCTCTGATTACCGAACATCAGCCGCGTGCGCAAGGGTGAGGCGCCAAGCGCTTCGAGCGCGGCCTGACAGTGTTCGGGGCTTCGATTGTTGTCGAAAAAATCGCAGCTGGTGGTCACGCCGGCGTTGACGTTCTCCATCGCCGCCAGATACTCGCCAATCCAGATATCGCCGGGGCGAAAGTGCTCGCTCAGCCGCTGTGTCAGCGGGAAGAACAGCGTCTGCTCGGTCTGGCCGAACATGCCGCGCATCTGGGTCTGCCACATATGATTGTGGGTATCGACCAGCCCCGGCATGACGATGCAGCCTTCGCCGCTGATCATTTCGCTGTCGCCGGTATCGAGGCTCTCACCCACCGCCTCGATACGCCCGTCCACGACCCAGATATCGGCCTTCTCCAGCGGTGCCTTGCCCTCCTCCATGGTCAGGATGGTGGCGTTCTTGATGCACCAGCGCGTGGGCGAGTCGCTGGCAGTATCGTCGCTGTCCTCGCTTTCGTCGCTGGCGTAGGCACCGGGCACCAGGCTCGACCCCGCCAGTGCCGACAGGGCACCGAGAAGCCGGCGTCGAGTAAGAGGGAGTGCGTGCCGCATGGCGATGTCCTTGAATCCATGAACGAGAGGTGTATGAACGAGTTTAATAAACCTAGTCGAGCGCTGCCCCGCGTCAATCAGAAATCAGACGAAAGCCAGGCACGCAGCCCATGGCGAACGCGCGTACCGGCTCGAAGGCCTGGCGTGATAAAATCACGCTCATCCTGAACGCTTTTAAAGAGACCCCCATGAGAGTGCTTGGCATCGAAACCTCCTGCGACGAAACCGGTGTCGCGCTTTACGACACCCGCGCCCCGGCAGGCAAAGGGCTTTTGGCGGATACGCTCTACAGCCAGGTCGCCATGCACGCCGAGTACGGCGGCGTGGTGCCGGAACTGGCCTCGCGGGATCATACCCGCAAGCTCTTGCCACTGATCGAACAGGTGCTCCAGGAAGCCGGTTTGGATAAGCGCGATCTCGACGGTATCGCCTATACCGCAGGGCCCGGGCTGGTCGGCGCACTGATGGTCGGCGCCAGCACCGCCCACGGCATGGCGCGGGCGCTGGATATTCCGGTGCTCGGCGTGCACCACATGGAGGGCCACTTACTCGCGCCGATGCTCGAGGAGAACCCACCGGCGTTTCCGTTCGTCGCGCTTTTAGTGTCCGGCGGGCACACCCAGCTGGTCGAGGTCAGCGGGCTTGGCTGCTATCGGCTGCTGGGTGAGTCCGTCGACGACGCGGCGGGCGAAGCCTTCGACAAGGCCGCCAAGATGCTGGGCCTGGCCTACCCAGGCGGCCCCCAGGTGGCCAGGCTCGCCGAGCGCGGCGACCCGAAGCGCTTTCGCTTTCCGCGGCCAATGACCGACCGTCCGGGGCTCGATTTCAGCTTCTCCGGGCTCAAGACCCACACCCTGACCGCGATCAAAAAGCTCGACGCCGACGGGGCGCTGGACGAGCAGGCCCGCGCCGACATCGCCCGCGCCTTCGAGGAAGCGGTGGTGGACACCATGGTGATCAAGTGCCGCCGGGCGCTGGATGACACCGGGCTCAAGCGGCTGGTGATGGCCGGCGGGGTGAGCGCCAATACGCGCCTTCGAGAGCGGCTGGCCGTGGAGACCGAAAAGCGCGGTGCCCAGACGTTCTACCCCCGCGCCCGTTTCTGCACCGACAACGGCGCCATGATCGCCTACGTGGGCGCGCGGCGCCTGGAAGCCGGCGAGCGCGATACCGTCGGCGTCATGCAGTCGACCCCGCGCTGGCCGCTGGACACCCTGACCCCGCCAGAGCGCTAGCGGTGAAGGCGGGGCTCCTGGCCGTCGCGCAGGCGGCGAATATTGAGCGCGTGGCGCGCCACCACCAGCAAGGTGAACGCGCCGACCACGCCCAGATACGCAGGCGAAAGCCAGAGCGTCAACAGCGGCGCGGCCAACGCGCTTGCAAGCGAGGCCGCCGCCGCCGTGCGAAGTCGCCAGGCGATCAGCGCCCAGAGTGTGGCGCACAAAAGCGCCACCCAGGGCACCAGCACCAGCAGCGCCCCGAAGGCGCAGGCCACCGCCTTGCCGCCGCGAAAGCCGTACCACACCGGGTAGCTGTGGCCCAACAGTATCGAAAGCCCCACCGCGCCTTGGAGCCACACCGGCAGCGCCTGGCTTTTGGCCAGCATCAACACCGGCATCGCCTTGGCGGCGTCGAGGGCCAGCGTGGCCGCCGCCAGGCGCGGTCCGTGGCTTCGCAGCACGTTGGAAACCCCCGGGTTTTGCGAGCCGCACCAGCGCGGGTCGGCAACGCCGGCGAGCCGGCACACGACGATGGCGGCAAGCCAGCTGCCGCTCAGGTAGCCCGCCAGGGCCCAGAGAAGCGCATTCACCGGGCACACACGCGCGGGTTGGTATCGTTTGTCGGACGGCTCACGTACACTCTTTTTGACCTTGGTAGGGTTTGTAACAGGCACTTGTAACAGGAACAGGGCGCATGGACCGTATTTTAATTGAAGGCTTAACGATTGAAACCGTCATCGGCGTGTACGACTGGGAGCGCACCATCACCCAGTCGCTGCGCCTGGACTTGACGCTTGCCACCGACATTCGTCCGGCGGCCGCGACCGACGACTTGCACCTGACCCTGGATTACGGCGCCGTCTGCCAGCGCATTCAGCAGTTCGCTGACGAGCACCACTTCGCCCTGATCGAAACCTTCGCCGAGCGGCTGTGCGAATGCCTGCGCCACGAATTTCCCATCAGCTGGCTACGCCTGGCCGTGCGCAAACCCGCCGCCGTGCCCGCCGCCCAAAGCGTGGGGCTCGAGATCACCCGCGGCGAGATTCCCGAGGTCATCGAGCGCCCGGCGACGTGAGCCTGGTCTGCTTGAGCCTGGGCAGCAACGTCGACCCGGCCACGCACCTTGGCGCCTGCTTCGAGGCGCTTACGCGCACTTTCGATGCAGTGAGAATCTCGCGGGTCTTCGAGAGCGAGCCGGTCGGCTGCCAGGCCGCGGTCAACTTCTTCAACGCGGTGGTCGCTTTTGAAAGCAACTGGAGCCCGCAGGCGCTCAACGCGTGGACCAAAGCCCAGGAGGCGGCGCTGAACCCGCGCGCCCCCCGCAACCGCCACGCCCCCAGGGCGCTGGATATCGACCTTCTGAGCGTGGGCGATACCTGTGCCGACTTCGAGGGCTTCACTCTGCCCCGACAGGACATCACCCGTTACGCCTTCGTGCTCAAGCCGCTCGCCGAGCTGCTACCCAACGAGCGCCATCCACGCTGTAAAACGCCCTACGCCACGCTTTTCGCGCGCGCCGACTTCAGCGACCAGCCGCTGTGGCCGGTGACGTTCAGCTTTCGCGGCGTGGCGATTTCGCCCTAACCCTTTTCTGCGCTCAGAGCGTCATCGACTGCCGCGAAACGCCGCTCGCGCAGCGCCTCCCCTAGCGCCTTGCCCTGAAACCCCTCCGCCATCAGCGCTTGCGGGCTCACGTCCCGGGCGCGCCGAAACGCCTCATCAAGCGGTTTTTCGAGCGCCGGGGCCAGCCCCCCTATCAGGGAAAGCTGCGCCTCGACCTGATCAGGCTTGCGAAAGGCATCGAGGCGTTCGAGCCACTCGAACGCGAGCGCCCCGTCGACTTCGCCCTCGATCAACGCGCGCGTAAGCGCAACGTGGCGACAAAGCGCGGCAACGGCGTTGGGCAAGCGCAGCCGCTCGATCAGCGCCTCACGCTCGGGCTCGCAAAGCGCGCTTGCCAAAAGCGCCATGCGCCAGTGGGCAAGTTCACCTTCGCATGGCGCCTTCTCTAAAAGCCTGAGTGCCTCGTCGAGATGAGCCGCCAGGTGCGGCCACCAGCTTTCAAGCGCCCCGGCCTCGTCGAGCGCGGTAAAGAAGCGCGCCGGGTGGGGCTCGGCCAGCGCCTTCTCGGTTTCGACCCACACCCGCTCTGCGGCCAGATGCAAAAGCTCGCCGCTTTGCGCGACTTGTCGCATCAGCGTCCGGGTTTCTTCGGCGATTACGAACCCGAGACCGGCGTAGCGGGCCAGAAAGCGTGCGGTACGAAGTACGCGTAACGGGTCCTCGGCAAACGCCGGCGAGACGTGGCGCAACAGGCGCCGCTCGAGATCCTTCTGGCCGTCGAACGGGTCGACCAGCGTGGTGTCCGGACGCTGGGCGATGGCGTTGATGGTCAAATCGCGGCGCAGCAGGTCCTCCTCCAGCGTCACGTCCGGGCTTGCGTGCACCGTAAAGCCGCCGTAGCCGTGGCCCGCCTTGCGCTCGGTGCGCGCCAGCGCGTACTCCTCGAAGGTTTCCGGATGTAGAAATACGGGAAAATCCCGCCCTACCGGCTTGAAGCCCTTCGCCCGCATCGTTTCCGGCGTGGCGCCGACCACCACCCAGTCGTTGTCGAACACCGGCCAGCCAAGCAGCGCATCGCGCACCGCGCCGCCGACCCGGTACACCTCGAGCCCATCGAGCGCCTTGTCGCAAGCGTCCACGTCAGCGCCCCTTCTTTTGACTGGGTACGCTTGCGCGCTCGAGCGTCTCGAGGTTCATCGCGGTGAGCGCCCCACCCCACACGCAGCCGGTATCCAGCGCATGAACATCGATCTGCGCGCCGGGGGTTTTACCCTCCAGCGCCGCCCAGTGACCGAACACCAGCCGGCTGTCGTCTCGACGCGGATACTGAAACCAGGGGTGAAAGCCTTCCGGGGCGCTATCCAGGCCCTCCTTGGCGGCAAAATCGAGCGTTTCGTCAGCGTCGATGAAGCGCATGCGGCAGAACACATTGACCAGCGCGCGCAGCCGGTCCATGCCCTCGAGCGACTCGACGAAGCGCGCCGGCTCGTTGCCGTAAAGCGTTTGTAGAAACTGCCCCGCGTTTTCGCTTTTGAGCATCGCTTGCACCTCGGCGCTGTAGCCAAGTGCGGCGTGCGCGCTCCAGCTCGGCAGCACGCCGGCGTGGGTCATCAGCGTGTGGTGCTCGAACACCGCCAGCGGCTGAGCCTGCAGCCAGTCGAGCAGCGCCTCGCGCTCCGGGGCGTTCAGAATCGCCGCCAGGGTGTCGTTCTTTTTCAGCCGGCCGCCGCCGCGAGCCGCCACCAGCAGGTGAAAATCGTGGTTGCCCAGCACGCAGCGCGCCGCGCTCCCCAGCGCCCTGACCTCGCGCAGGCACTCGAGCGAGCCTGGGCCGCGGTTGATCAAATCGCCCACCAGCCACAGGGTGTCGCGGGTCGGGTCGAAAGCGAGTTTGTCCAGAAGTGCTACGAACTCCGCGTGGCAGCCGTGCAGATCGCCGATGGCATACGTACTCATAAAACGTCGATACTCATAAAAAAACCGTTACTCATAAAAGGCGGCGACACCGTGAAAAGCGCGGGCGTGATGGAGCCGGCGCGAAACGTTGAAAGAAATGCCCGCCGAAAGCGTTCGTCCGGCTACTATAGGCAAATACCACGACCTCGTGCTGGCTTCAGGGTGACAACGACCATGCCAAAACTCCACACGCTACCGATCGACTGCGAGGCGAAGGCCTGCGCGCAGCTCACGCTTACAAGCCCCGCGCGCCGGGCGCTGTTGAAAAGCCTGTCGCTCGGCGCCGGCGGCGCGCTGCTGGCCGGCGTGCCCCCTACTCTGGTCCAGGCAGCGTCGACAGCGCCGTCGCTATTGAAAAACGGCTGGCTGTTGCGCCGCGCCGACATCGACGGTGCGAGCCGCTAATGTATCAGCCCTTTAGCGCGCTAAGCGAGCGGGAGAGTTTCGACGTCTGCGTGATCGGCGCGGGTGCGGCGGGCATCACCGTTGCCATGACGCTGGCACGCCAGGGCCGCCGGGTGCTTTTGTGCGAAGGCGGCGAGGCCTCCTTTAGCGAGCGCTCTCAGGCGCTCTATCGCGGCGACACCCTGGGCGATACCTATCTGGATCTCTCGAGCATTCGGCTTCGCTACATGGGCGGCTCGACCAACCACTGGGGCGGCGTGTGCCGGCCGCTGGACGCCCATGACTTCACCGCCAAACAGGCCGCCCCGCAAACGGCCTGGCCGATCGGCCGTGGGGATCTGGACCCCTATTTCGAAGCGGCCGCCGCGCTTCTGGATCTGGAGGAGATCCCCCCGGATACGCCGGTCGAAGATACCGGGCTCGAGCGGGTCTACTTCTCGCTGGGCCCGCCCACGCGCATGAAGGACAAATTCGCCGCGACCTTAAACGGCCTCGAGACGCTGACCTACTGCCTGACGGCCAACCTGGTGGGTCTGAGCGTGGGCGACGGCCGGGTCGAAGCGGCCACCTTTAGCGACTTCGACGGCCAGCGTAAAACGATGCGCGCGCGCAGCTTCGTGCTCGCCTGCGGCGGCATCGAGAACGCCCGGCTGCTGCTTTGGTGTAACGCGCAAAGCGGTGGCCGGCTGGTGCCCGACGCCACCACGCTCGGGCGCTACTGGATGGAGCACCCGCACGCCACTATCGGCCAGGCGCTGCTGTTCGAGCCGGCCCGGCTGGGCCTCGATACCGACTACAACGTCTATCTGTCGCCGACCCCGCGCGCGATGAGCGAGCGCGGCATACTCAACTGCGGGCTGCGCCTGCACCGCATGGCGCCGGAAGCGACCCGTGAGCTCATCCAGGCGCTTGCAGCCGAGGCGCCGGGGCTCGAGGCCACCCTTGCGCAAAGCGCGGACACCGCCCACGGCGTCTATCTACGCGCCGCCTGGGAGCAGGAGCCGCGCTTCGATAACGCAGTGGAACTTATGGAGGAGCGCGACGAGCTGGGCGTGCCGCGAAGCCGGCTGGTGTGGCAGCAGTCAGCGCTGGATCGCCACACCATCCGCGAAAGCCTGATGCTGTTGGGCGAGTACCTGCTCGAGGAGAATATCGGCCGGGTGCAGTTCGCCGACTGGCTCGCCGTTGAGCCGGTGGAACTTCCCGAAGAGGGCGAAATCGCCGGGCGCCACCACATGGGCGGCACGCGCATGAGCGATGATGCTCGCCGTGGCATCGTCGACCGCGACTGCCGACTCTTTGCCCAGGCGAACATGTTCGTGGCCGGCTCCAGCGTGTTCGCAAGCGCCGGCCACGCCAACCCGACGCTGACCATCGTTCAGCTCGCCCTGCGCCTTGGTGTGCATATCGACGAGGCGCTGGAGCTGGGGCGCGTCTAGTGGAGCTGGCTGGGCGCGGCCAGACGAAACGGGGCGATGGAGACATCAAAAGCGCGCTGGGTGTAGGTGTTGAGCAGCGTGTACGCCCCTTCCATGACGCCGACCGGGGTTTGCAGAATCGCCCGGCTGGTATAGCGAAAGCGCTGGCCGGGACCGATCAGAGGCTGCTGGCCCACCACGCCCTTGCCGCGCACTTCCTGAGCGTCGCCGCTGCCCTGAGTGATCTTCCAGTAACGTGCCATGAGCTGCACGCTGTGCGGGCTCTGGTTATGCACCGTCACGGTATAGGTGAATACAAAGCGCGACTCGCTCACGCTCGACTCCTCGATGCAGTATTCGGGCGTCACGTTTACCTCGATATCGAGTTGGCTCACGGCTCACCCCGCTCGGCGCTTGTCTGTTCGGCGTCCAGGCGGGCGACGTGGTTGGCAATCAGCACGTACTCCGCCACGCTCAGGGTTTGCGGGCGCCGGTTTGGGTCGATCGAAAGCGACTCCAGCGTTTCGGCGCTGACCCGGCCCTTGAGGTTGTTGCGCAGCGTCTTGCGCCGCTGGCCAAAGGCGAGCTTGACCAGCTCGAACAGCAGTACCGGATCATCCGCCGAGTGCGGCAGCGACTCATGCGGCGTCAGGCGCACGATGGCCGAGTCCACCTTGGGCCTGGGGACGAACGCCTCCGGCGGCACGATGAAAAGCTGCTCGACCTGGCAGTAGTACTGCGCCATCACCGACAGCCGCCCCCAGTCGGTGCCGCCGGGCTCGGCGGCGAGGCGCTCGACCACTTCCTTTTGCAGCATGAAGTGCATGTCGGCCACGGCACTGCCCATGCCAAGCAGGTGCACGATCAGGGGCGTGGAGATGTTGTAGGGCAAATTGCCCACCACGCGCAGCGCCGGGCCGTCGCCCTTGAGCGCGTTAAAATCGAACTTCAGCGCGTCGCCTTCGTGGATCACGAACCCCGGATAGTTGAAAAACTGCACCCGCAGCCCGGGGATCAGGTCACGGTCGAGCTCGACGACCTCGAGCGCGCCACCGGCGTCGAGAAGCGGCTCGGTCAGCGCCCCCTGGCCCGGGCCGATCTCGATCAGCCGGTCGCTCTTCGCAGGACCAATGGCGCGCACGATGCGCGAAATGGTGCCGGGGTCACGAAGAAAGTTCTGGCCGAAGCGTTTTCGGGCGCGGTGTTGAAGGGGCGCTTGAGACATCGAACGAAAGTCCTTGAGTAGGATAAAGCGTGTAACGGGGTGGCGAATGAACCGGAGGCTAAGGCGCCGCGGCGGCATGGGCGGCGCGCTGGTCGCCAAGGCGTCTGGCGAGATCGATCGCCACCAGCAGGCTTTCGGGGCTCGCCACGCCCAGCCCCGCCAAATCCAGCGCGGTGCCGTGATCGACCGACGTGCGCACCAGCGGCAGGCCAAGGGTAATGTTGGCCGCCTGGCCGAACCCTGCATACTTTAGCACCGAAAGCCCCTGGTCGTGATACATCGCCAGCACCGCGTCGACCTCCTTGAGGTGGCGCGGGGTGAAGAGCGTATCCGCCGGGTAGGGGCCGCGAACGTCGACTCCCTGTGCGCTCAGGTGCTCGATGGCCGGCGTGATGGTCTCGATCTCTTCAACGCCCAAATGCCCCTCTTCGCCGGCGTGGGGGTTGAGCCCGCACACCGCGATGCGCGGAGAGGCAATCGCGAACTGGCGGGTCAGGTCCTCGGCGAGCAGCGTAATGAGGCGCGTCAGGCGCTCGAAGGTGATGGCGTCCGCCACTTGGCGAAGCGGCAGGTGCGTGGTAGCCAGCGCCACGCGCAGATCACGGCTTCCCTGCCAGCCGTCTTGCTGGGCGTGCAGGGCGCGGTCGGTGGCCAGCATCATCACCACCTCATCGACGCCGCAGGCATCGCGCAGCCACTCGGTGTGGCCGGTGAAGCCGGTAAAGCCGCCGTCGATGATCACACCCTTGTTCAGCGGCGCGGTGACGATACCCGCCGCCTGCCCTTCCAGGCAGGCGCGAACGGCGATCTCGAGCGTTTCGATCACGTAGGCGGCGTTGGCCGGGGCCAGCACCCCGGGCACGCAGGGCGCGGCGAGGGTGACCGGCCACACTGGAAGCTGAGGCCTCAAGACGTTTTCCGACGCGTGCTGCTCGGTCACAATGTCAACGTCGAGCTTCAAGCGTGCGGCGCGCTCGGCCAGCATCTGCGGGTCGCCCACGGCAACGGTGTCCGGGGGCAGGCGCTTCTGCGCGGCCAGCATCAGCACCAGTTCCGGGCCGATGCCCGCCGGCTCACCGGTGGTGACTAAAAGCGGTAACCGGGGCTCTCGTGACATTACTGGCGAATGTCCACGAAGGCCTGTTCGCGAATCTCGCGCTGCCAGTTCTGCAGCTCTTCGTTGGCGCGGCGCTGGAAGATCGCCTGGCGCACCTGCTCGCGGCGGCTCTCGTCGGTCACGTCCTGACGGCGGCGGTCCAGCACCTCGATCACGTGGTAGCCAAACTGCGAGCGTACCGGCGCCGAGATCTGGCCCGGGCTCAGGCTATTCATCGCCTCTTCGAACGCCGGCACGGTCTGGCCCGGGCGCACCCAGCCCAAATCGCCGCCATTCATGGCGCTGCCGCTGTCGTCACTGAACTCGCGCGCCACCGCGGCGAAGGATTCGCCCTGCTGCAGGCGCGAGCGCACCTGCTCGGCGCGGGCGCGGGCCTGGCTTTCATCGCGGGTCGGCGTCAGCGCGACGAGAATGTGGCGCGCCTGGCTCTCCTCGATGAAGGACTGGCCCTGCTGACCGGGCTGCTGCTCGATAAAGCGGTCGACCTCGCGCTCGCTGACGTTGACGCGCTGCTGGATCTGGCGCTGCTGCACCTGGCGCATCAGCATTTCGCGGCGCACGTCCTCGCGCACCTCGGCCAGGCTCAGCCCGTCGGCCTCGAGGGCGTCGGCGAAGCCATCAAGGCTCATGCCGTTGGATTCGGCAATGCTGCGTAGCTGGCGGTTGAGCTCGGTATCGTCGACGCTGAGATTCGCATCACGCGCCATCTGCAGCTGGATTTCGTCGAGCACCATGCGCTCGAGCACCTGCTGGGTGAGCTGGCGCCGCGGCGGCAGCTCGCCGCCCTGCGCCTGCGCCTGGGCCTGCTGCTCGATTTGATTGACGCGATCATCGAGCTCGCTTTGCATGATCACGCCGTCGTTGACCACCGCCGCGACGCTATCGAGCGTCTGGCGCTGGCTGTTTTGAAAGCTCTGGGCCAGCACCTGGGTGCTGGTCAGCGCCGCGCCGGCGCCCAGGCTAAGCGCCAGCGCCCCAACCGTGGTCAGCCGCGAAAGCGTTCGTGTAAAGCGGCCCTGGGCCCGGCGTTTGTGCATCATCATAAGAAAACTCTCTTCGTCGCTTAAAAATAGCCGCGCGTTACGCGAATCACGCATCATCACCGTGGCACGTTACAAAGGCGAAGGCGTGTAGCCTGGAATCGCCCGGTCGAAGTAGGTGTTCGCGCCCTGGCCAACGCCGCCCAGCCCCCGGAAAACGAAGCGCAAAAACAGGCCGCGGTCGCTGAAATCGTCGGCCACACGGGCGGTGTCGTTGTCGTCGATCCATTCGCGCCACACCAGCTGAACGCCGTAGCAGCAGTCGTTCCACTGCACGCCGGCCAGCTGTTCCAGCGCCCGGTCGTTGGTCTGGTCATACAGATAGCGCCCGATCAGGTCGATCTGCGGGGCAGCCTTGTACCCCACCGAAAGATCCCACTCTTCACGGTTGTAGTCGCGAAAGCCGTCATCACCCGGCACAACGCCTGGATCGAACCCTTCGATCTCCCAACGGTAGCCAAGGTTCACTACGTGCCCCTCGGGATGGCGATAGCGCACGTCGACGCTGGAGCGCTCGGTCTGCTGACGCTGGTCGTCGTAGAGCCACTCGTAGCCGGTGCTGAAGCGGTCGCTGATCTGCCAATCCAGCCGCGTCACCAGCGGCGAGCGGTCGCGCGTCGCCTGGTAGCGGCTTTGCGGATTGACGAAGGGGTTCTCCTCCGGGCGAGCCGGTAGCGTGTCGGGGTCGCCGTTTTCGTCGATGCGCCGCTCGGCAAAGTAGGCGCTCTGGCCTACGCCGAAGGTGAGCCGGTCGCGCCCGGCGTCGTCCTCAATCAACCGCGACTGCACGCCGTAGGAGATCCGGTTGAGATCGCCCACCCGATCGGCGCCGGAGAAGCGCAGCGGCGACCAGAGCTGATCCCAGGAAAAAGCACGCTCATAGCTGTCGAACTCGGGCAAATCGGTCTGGTCGGTACGCGGCACGAAGGCGTAATTCAGCCGCGGCTCCAGCGTCTGGCGATAGCCGTCGCCGCCGAGCTCCAGATCGCGCTCGAAAGTCAGGCCGCTGTCGATGGAGGTGACCAGCAGGCTTCGCGTGGGCGACGTGGCGCGGTCGGTGTCGCGGCTGCCGTAGTCGAGCTCATAGGCGGTGTTCCAGAACTCGGTGCGCGGCTCGATATAGCCCCAGGGCTTCTCGAAGCGCCAGCCCACCGCCGGGGTCAGGTGAAGGCGCGAGCCGTTGGCCGCTTCACGCTCGGGCACCAGGTTTTCGTTCACGTCGCGCCAGAAGTAGGTCGCATTCGAGCGCCACTGGCCGTAAAAGCCGCCGCCGAGATCCCAGTCCGTGGTGTTGGCGGTCAGACTCGGCAGGCGATAGAAGGGTTTGTCGCTATCGGCCAGCGGGTCCTCCAGGCGCTGAAACCCCTGGGCGCGGGCGTCGAGCTGCCAGCGCTCGCCGCGGTAATCCACCTGCGCCAGGCGCTCCATACCGGCGCGCTCGCTGCTGCCGAACTCGGCGCCGAAGTCATCGAAGTAGCGCCCGTCGCTGGCGCCGCCATAGCGCAAATTGTAATTGCTGCGCGCGTTGATGCGCCCGCGGTGCTGGGCGTCGATGTACCAGCGCTCCTCGCCCTCGAAGCGGTTGTCGCCGGAGCTTCGGCCGCCGTCGTCGGCGAGGTAACCACCCTCGACGAGGGTGCGGGTCTGCTCGCTCATGTGGCGGTATTCGCCGTTGAGCAAAAGCCCCCGGTCGGTCATGAAGCGCGGCGTAATGGTCGCGTCCTGGTTGGGCGCGATGTTCCAGTAGTAGGGCTGGGCGTAGTCCAATCCATCATTGGAGAAGCCAAGCGTTGGCCACAAGAAGCCGCTCTGGCGCCGGTCGTCGAGCGGAAAGCGCACCCAGGGCCAGTAGAACACCGGCACATCCTTGACGTGCAGGCGGGCGTTGCGCGCGGTGCCGAAGCCCGCGGCCTGATTCAGGCGAATATCGCTACTCAGAATCTGCCAGGTATTTTCGCCGGGCTCGCAGGTGGTGAAGCTGGCGCTTCGAAGCCGGTACTGATCCTCGCCGGTCTGTTCGAGCCGCTCGGCCTGACCGCGCAGGCGCGGCTCGTAAAGAACATAATGGCTATTGTCGATGGTGGCGCGGTCTTCGTTGAGAAACAGCGTGGCCTGGTCGCCGCGCACCAGCGCCTGGCCGTTTCGAAGCGCAAGCTCGCCTTCAGCATCGACCTGCTGGCGCTCGGCGGGAAGAAAGATCTGCGCGGCCTGAAGCTCGCTATCAGCCCGGCGCAGCACCACGTCACCGCGCAAGAGCGCCTCGCCGTTCTGGGCGTAGTCGGCCTCTCCCGCTTCTACCGAGAGCGTTTCGGGGTTCTGCTCGGCGGGCAAACGATAGCCGGGCATCACGTAGCGGCCGCGACACAGCTGATTGGACGCCTCGTCCGGCCGGTAGGGCTGCCAGTCCAGCGCACTGGCGGGCAGCGGCTCGCCTTGCGCTACCGCCGACGTCGCCGTGAGCGCAAAAATGCCCAGCAGCGTATGTCCTGCCAGCGCCGTTCCCGTACATCGCTTGCCCATGTTCGTTATCCTTGGCATTCAGAATCGGTATTATACAGCTCGCATGATGCCCGACCAGCAAGGAGCTTGCATGTCCACATCCAGGTTTGACGCCCTCACCAGGTGGGTCGCCGACCAGCACGGTCTCGATGCGACCGCCCTTACCCTCGCCCCAGCCGGGGGCGATGCGAGTTTTCGCCGCTATTTTCGCCTGAGACTTCCCTCCGGCGAAACACAAATTGTCATGGACGCCCCGCCCGAGCAAGAGGACTCCGCCCCGTTCGTGGCGATCGGCCGGCGGCTTCGCGCGGCGAACCTGCCGGTGCCCGCCATTTATCAGGCGGATCTCGACCAAGGCTTTCTGCTGCTCGAGGACCTGGGCGATACGCCGCTTCAGACCAGATTCATCGATACCGCGAGCGTGCATGAGCACACGGCAGAAGCGCTCGCGCTTGTGAGCGCACTGCAAAACGCCGTTGACCCGAGCTTTCTTCCGCCATTTGACGAGGCGCTGCTGCGCCGCGAGCTCGCGCTATTTCCCGAGTGGTGCCTGAAGAGCTGGCTCGGCCTCGAGGTGCCAGCGTCGCTTGCCGCTCTGGAGGATGAGCTCACGCGGCTGGCGCTTTCGCAGCCGGTGGTGAGTGTACATCGAGACTTCGATGCCATGAACCTCATGCCCCACGCCGGGCGCCTTTACATGATCGATTTCCAGGACGCGGTGGCCGGGCCCATCACTTATGACGTCATATCGCTTCTGTGCGGGCGCTACTGGCGCTTTGACGCGAGTGATTTCGACGCGCTGGCGCTGGCGTTTCACGCCCGGGCGCGCCAGGACGGGCGCCTGCCGGCAAGCGTCGACGCGGCGGCGTTTTTGCGCTGGTGTCGCGCGATGGCTGCCCAGCGCTCGCTGAAGGTGCTGGGCATTTTCTGCCGTCTGACCCTGCGCGACGCCAAAACCGGCTACCTCGAGCGGCTGCCCCACTTTCTGGATCACCTCGAGGACAGCCTGGCCGGGCTCTCAAGCCACGACGATTTCGCCCGCTGGACGCGCGATACGCTGCGCCCGGCCATCGCCGCCAAGCTGGAAGATTCACCATGAAGGCGATGATTCTGGCCGCCGGGCTCGGCACGCGCATGCGCCCGCTGACCGACACCTGCCCCAAGCCCTTGCTGACCGTAGGCGGCAAGGCGCTGATCGAGCATCATCTGGCGCACCTGGCCCGAGCCGGCATTTTTGAGGTGGTGATCAACGTAAGCTACCGCGCCGAGCAGATCATGGAGGCCCTGGGCGACGGCGCGCGCTACGGGCTCTCGATCACCTACAGCGTGGAACAGACGCCGCTGGAAACCGGCGGCGGCATCCTCAACGCTCTGCCGCTTCTGGGCGAGGCGCCCTTTTTGCTGGTCAATGGCGACGTCTGGTGTGACGCCCTGCCTACCCCAACGCTGGTGCCTCAGGCGCTCGCCCACCTGATGCTGGTGGACAACCCGCCCCAGCACCCAAACGGAGACTTCTCGCTCGAACAGGGCCTGGCGGGACTCGATACGCCGGCGCTTACCTACTCGGGCATCGCCGTGATTCATCCGGCGCTGTTTCAGGGCTGCTCCCCCGGCGCCTTCGCGCTGGCGCCGCTTCTAAAAGAGGCGATTGCCCGCGGGCAGGTCAGCGCCGAGCACTTTACCGGTCACTGGGTGGACGTCGGCACGCCGGCGCGTCTGGAAGCGCTCGAGGATTTTTTGACGTCATCGACCCACCGTTTCAACGAGGAGTCACCGTGAGCCTTGCCGACGACATCGCCGTCACACCCCTGGTCGCCGTTTACGGCACGCTGAAAAAGGGGCTCAATAATGCCTATCTATTGGAGGGCGCCGAGTTCGTCGGCGCGGATACCAGCCGCGTGCTCACGCTTTACGACGTGGGCCCTTATCCCGGCGCCAAACAGCGCGAATCAAAAGGCATTGCGCTGGAGGTCTACCGCGTCGATGAGGCCATGCTCGCCCGTCTCGACGTGCTGGAGGATCACCGACTCGACGCCCCGGGAGAAGGCGAGTATCAGCGCGTTACGCTGACCACCCGCTTCGGCGAGGCGTGGGTCTATCTCTACAATCCGGAGATCGCGGACTTCATCGCCATCGATGAAGGTGGCTGGCCGCTGCCGCGCTAAGGGTCTCGAGTGGCAGGCGTGCTATGCTGCGCGCATCAGTCGTGGAGCTGGCGCCCTTCTCAAGCGCGCTTGGCATCCCTGGAACAGCCTATTAACGTATTCAAACTCCGGCATCAGTCAAAAGGAGAGCCGCGTGAAAGCACGAGTGAAATGGACAGACGGGCGCCAGTTCGTGGCGGAGTCGGGCAGCGGCCACAGCGTGGTGATCGACGGGCCGCCGGATCACGGCGGGCGCAACACCGGCCCACGCCCGATGGAAATGCTGTTGATGGGCATGGGCAGCTGCACGGCGTTTGATGTGTTGAACATTCTCGACAAGGCGCGAGCCGATGTCATCGACTGCGTGGCCGAGATCGACGCCGAACGCGCCGACGAGGTGCCCTCGGTGTTCACCCGCATCCACGTGCATTTCGTGGTCACCGGGCGCAACCTCAAGGAGAAGCAGGTGCAGCGCGCCGTCGAGCTCTCGGCGGAGAAGTACTGCAGCGCTTCGATCATGCTGGTCAAGGGCGGCGTTGACATCACGCACTCCTTCGAGATCCAGGACGCTGCGTCGTAAAAAAATGGCCAGCCGGGATGCAACGCGGGCCGCGGGGGGGCATAATAGCCCGCCCTCGCGCCCGACGCGGGGCGCTCAACATTTGCGAATCGGTTCCGGCGCTGGCTCGTCGGGGTGTTTTCACTGCCATCAGGAGGCGCGGAATTGCCTGATAATCTCCGACTCCACGGGTTTAACAACCTCACCAGCTCGTTAAGCTTCAATATTTACGATATTTGCTACGCCAAGACCGAAGAGCAGCGCGGCGCGTATATCGACTATATCGATGAGCTGTATAACGCCGAGCGTCTTACCCAGATTCTCAAGGATGTGACCAACATCATCGGCGCGCACGTACTCAACATCGCGCGCCAGGACTACGAGCCCCACGGCGCCAGCGTGACCATCTTGATCGCCGAGCACGAGCTCGACGAGCCGGTCGCCCAAACGACGCCCGGTCCGGGCCCGCTGCCGGAAACCGTGGTCGGCCACCTGGACAAGAGCCACGTGACGGTGCACAGCTACCCCGAGTCCCACCCGGACAACGGCATCAGCACCTTCCGCCTGGATATCGATGTCTCCACCTGCGGCCACATCAGCCCGCTCAAGGCGCTGAACTACCTGATTCACAGCTTCGATTCCGATATCGTCACCATGGATTACCGGGTACGCGGCTTCACTCGCGACGTCGACGGTAAAAAGCTTTTCATCGACCACGCCATTACCTCTATTCAGGACTACCTGGCCGAGGACACCAAACAGGCGTATCAGATGATGGATGTGAACGTGTATCAGGACAACATGTTCCATACCAAGATGCTGCTCAAGGATTTCGAGCTGGACAACTATCTGTTCGGCACCTCACGGCGCGACATCACCTTCGAGGAGGCGCGCGACATCGAAAGCCGCCTGCGCAAGGAGATGCTGGAGATCTTCTACTCGCGCAATCTCGATTAAGCGCCTACCGGCCGCATACGAAAAAGCCGACGCCCATGCGTCGGCTTTTTTTTGATAGTGGCCGCCTCATGATGCTCGCGCGGTCTTGAGCAATCCGTAGCGGGGGTTTTTCGCCAAGGATGGCGAAAGTAGCCTACAAGGATGTATTCATGGCGCCCCGCGTAGGGTTGCTCAAGACCACCTCCACGCTAGTAAACCTCCCCATCCCCCTCCGGGCGCGTCTTGAAGCGCCGGTGAAGCCACAGGTACTGCTCCGGGTGCTTGCGGATCGCCCGTTCGATGAACTGGTTCACCCGGGTGGCGTCGTCCACTTCATCCTTGCTCGGGAAATTCTCGAAGGCCGGCAGACACTCGATGGTGTAGGTGCGGTTATCCGGATTGCGGTGGAACATCAAGGGCACTACCGGCGCGCCGGTCATGCGCGCGATCTTCGAGGTCAGACGAATGGTCGCCGCCTGCTGGCCAAAGAGCGGCGCAAATACGCTGACATCGCGGCCGAAGTCCTGGTCCGGCGAGTACCAGACGATATGCCCCGCCTTGATGCGACGCACGACCCCGCGCAGGTCGTGGCGGTCGATCGCCTGGCCGAAAATCCGTGAGCGGGCCCGGGTCATGAAGCGCTCGAACAGCGGATTATTGTGCGGCCGGTAGACCACGTCCGCCGGAAAGAAGAGCGAGTGCAGCGCCCCGCCTAAATCCAGCGTCGAGAAGTGAATGCCGACGACCAGCACGCCCTTGCCCTGAGCTTTGGCCCGGGCCAGGTGCTCCTCGCCATGGTAGGCCACCCGGTGGCGAAAGCCCTCGGCGCGGCGACACCAGCCGGTGGCGGTCTCGACCAGCCCGATACCGTTGGCGATGAAGGTCTGTTTGACCAGCTGGCGCTGCTCCTCAGCGCTTTTTTCCGGAAAGCAGAGCGCGATGTTGGTCGCGGTGATATGGCGCCGGCGCTTGATCAGCGCCCAGGCCATCAGCCCGATGAGCTTGCCGATCGCGAGCTTCAGCCGCCAGGGCAGCCAGGCCACAACAACCATCGCGCCGATGGCAAGCCAGGTCGACCAGTAGCGCGGGTGAGCAAACGAACGGGGAAAGGGTTTCTTCGACATTCCAATAACCTTGATCAAGCGCCGTGATAGCGGCGCGGCACCCGGGGCAGCACCCCGGTCAAGAGCGTATAGCTGATCGTGTCGCAGTGGCGGGCGACCTCGTCCACCGACAAAAGCGCCCCACAGGCGCTTTGACCCCAGAGCGTCACGTCGCTGCCGATCGCAACGCCGCTCACGTCGGTCACATCCACGGTGAGCATGTCCATCGACACGCGCCCAACGATCCGGCAGCGCTGACCGTTAACCAGCACCGGCGTGCCGTCTTTTGCGTGACGATCGACGCCGTCACCGTAGCCCGCGGCGACCACGGCGATCAATGAGCGCCCGGGTGCGCGCCAGCGCCCGCCGTAGCCGACCGGCTCGTTTGCCTCGATCTCGCGCAGCGCGATGATTTCCGAGCGCAGGCTCATGACCGGGCGAAGCGCCTGGGTAATGGCGTTGTCCACTTCCAGCGGATTGCTGCCGTAAAGCATTACCCCGGGCCGGTTCCAGGCGCCGTGAGCAGCGGGATAGGCAAGCGTGGCCGGCGAGTTGGCCAGGCAAAGCGGCGCGCCGAGCGCCTTTCCAAGTGCCGCGACACTTTGAAGCTGGCGCTCGAAGTAGCCGCTGTCGCCGGCATCCGCCGTGGCGAAGTGGCTCATCAGGTGAAGCTCGCCGACTCCAGGGGCGGCCTCGAGTCGGCGCCAAATGGCCTCTACCCGGTCGGGCTCGAACCCCAGCCGATGCATGCCGGAGTCGACCTTGACCCAGACGGGGATCGGCGTTTGGGGCGTAAACGCCAATAGCGCCTCGATTTGCCACTCGCTGTGCACGCTGGTCCATAAGCCGTGAGCATCGATAAGAGCGAGCTCTTCGGCGTCGAAGAAGCCCTCGAGCAGTACGATGGGAGTGGTGATGCCGCCTTCGCGCAGCGTGATCGCCTCTTCGATACACGCCACCGCCAACGCCGGCGCGAGCGGCGCAAGCGCCCGGGCACAGGCGAGTGCGCCGTGGCCGTAGGCGTTGGCCTTGATCACCGCCACGGACCGGCTTTGGGGCGCGCAGCCGGCGGCCACGCGGTAGTTGTGACGCAGCGCGTCGAGATCGATATGGGCCGCCAGCGGGCGCATGGCTCTTCTCACTTACCAGGCGCTGAAACGGCGCCTGCGGTTTTCATTCGGGTATAAAAAAGCCCAACGTATTGGGCCGGGTCATCTGCCTGGATACCGGCGCACCGGCTGGCCGGTGCGCCCTGTCTTGCCGCTGGCAAGTCTCGCGGGAAGCAGTGCTTTAAGGCTTAGCTCTCGAAAATGGCGTCGAGAGAGAGGCCCTGTTTTTCCAGCGAGCGACGAAGCTTCTTTAGCGCTTCGACCTGGATTTGACGAACCCGCTCGCGAGTCAGACCAATTTCAGCGCCGACTTCCTCGAGGGTCGCCGACTCGTGGCCTCGAAGGCCAAAACGGCGAACCACGACTTCGCGCTGCTTTTCACTGAGCTCGTCGAGCCAGTGATCGACGTGCTCGCGCACGTCACCGTCGACCAGTAGCGATTCCGGGCCGGAGACATCGTCGTCAGCCAGGGTGTCGATCAACGGTTTGTCGCTTTCGCCGCCCATGGGGTAATCCACCGACGACACGCGCTCGTTCAAGCCCAGCATTTTCTTGACCGTGCTCACCGGTTTGTCCAGATGCTCGGCAATCTCTTCGGCGGTCGCCTCGTGGTCGAGCTTTTGCGTCAGCTCACGCGCGGCGCGCAGATAGATGTTGAGCTCCTTGACTACGTGGATGGGCAAACGAATGGTGCGCGTCTGATTCATCAGCGCCCGTTCGATCGTTTGACGAATCCACCAGGTAGCGTAGGTCGAAAAACGAAATCCGCGCTCGGGGTCGAACTTCTCCACGGCGCGAATGAGGCCCAAATTGCCCTCCTCGATCAGATCGAGCAGCGTCAAACCCCGGTTGAGGTAGCGTCTGGCGATCTTGACCACCAGGCGCAGGTTGGATTCGATCATCCGCGAGCGACCCAGCGGGTCCCCCTTGCGCGCTAGCCGGCCGTAGTAGACCTCCTCTTCCGGCGTCAAAAGCGGCGAAAAACCGATTTCGTTGAGATAAATTTGCGTAGCGTCCAGGCTCTGGGTCGACTGTCGATCTTCGCGCCCCAGTGCTTTTTCGAAGGCATCTTCCTCTTCGTTGGCGGATTCCTCGGCATCGTCCAATGCCTCCTCCGCGGTCTCGAGGTCAACCTCCTGCAGGTCCTTCTCCAGCATGCTCATGATCTTACCCCCGTTGTCTTGCCTAACCGCCATGTAAAAAAGTGTGGGTGGTCGTACTGTCTGTACGCGCTCACCGTTATTGTTATATGACGCTCTTATCAAGCTGTTCGGGTTTTTCTAAAGGCGCAGGGCGCCTTGGCCAAGCCGATCAAAGAGAGCGCTTTATCGCGATGGTAAAAAGTCCAAGGGGTTTTCGGGCTGGCCATCGCGGCGCACCTCGAAATGAAGTTTGACGCTGTCGGTGTCGCTATCGCCCATGGTGGCAATGACTTCTCCTGCCTCGACCACATCGTTTTCGCTGACGCGCAAGCTGTCGTTGTGCGCGTAAGCGCTAAGAAACTGGTCATTGTGTTTGAGTAGTATGAGGTTGCCATAACCCCGTACTCCGCTACCGGCGTAGACCACGATGCCTGGACCGGCGGCTCTTACAGGTTGCCCCTTTTGTCCCGTGATATCAATCCCGGCGGTGATCGTTTCGCCCTCACCAAAGCCACCGGCGACCTGGCCATCCGCCGGCCAGCGCCAGTTGATGGTCTCGGCCGGCGTGAAGGTGCGCGAGGAGCGATCCGGAGCCGCGGGCGCTTCGGGCGCGGCGGCGGGCTCGGGTGTCGACTCCACCGGTTCGGGCTGCGGCTCGGGCTCAGCGGGTGCCTCCGGCTCCGGCGTGGCGGCGGGCGCCTCCTCTATCGACGACTCGGCCGCAGGTTCGGCGATGGGCGCCTCTTCACGCGCCGGCGCCTGGCCGTCATTACTGCCGTTATTGGTGTCGCCGCGCTCGGCGGTGATGCGCTGATTGCGCTCGATGGCACTCTCATCCGGCAATAGCCAGTCCATCTGCTGGTCGCTTGACTGAACGGTGTTTTGGCCTCCGGTCTCGTTGCTAGCGATCGCCACGCCACCGCCCAGACCAGTAGCTACCGCGCCCCCCTGACGCGCCGGCGGCGACTGATCGGCCGGGCTCGGCCCTTGAGCATTCGCCCCGCCGCCCTGGCGCAGCGTGATGGTCTGGCCGGGTTGAATCTGATACGGCGGGGCGATGTTGTTCATCGCCGCCAGCTCCCGGTAGTCCAAATTGTATTGCCAGGCGATGCCATAGAGCGTGTCGCCCGGCGCGACGGTGTACTGGGGCGAGCTTTCCACCGCGCGGCGCGCCTCGCTCAGATCTCGTACCTGGGGCGCGTTTGACGGCTGATTGACGCAACCGCTGATGGCCAACGCCACCAAAGAGAGTGTAAAAACCTTACGCATGCAAACTCTACTCCTTTTCAACGCCGCGCGCCTTGTGTCGAACTGCCTGGTCCTTGAACGGCCCGCCGGCTAAGTACCACGACCAGCGCCGCGCCGATGAGCATCATGACAACGACGCCCGCTACCTGAGCGCTACCGTCGATCAGGTTAGCGTAGTCACCTGGCAGCAGGTAGCGGTGCGATAGCGCAATGATCTGCCCTTCGGGGCCCATTTGATAGCTAAGAAGTTCGCGCCAGGGCCACAGCACCGGTAGCGAGCCGACGATGAAACCTAAAAGTAGCTGCATCGTGGCGTTGTGATGGCGCTTCAAAAGCCACCAGAGAAACCGTGAAAAGAGCATCAGACCGACAAGACAGCCCAAGCCAAACCACATGATAATACCGATGTCGAGACTTTTGATAGCCCCCATGATGGTGCCATAAAGCCCCATGGTGAGTAACAAAAAGCTTCCGGACACGCCGGGCAGCAGCATCGCGCTGATGGCGATGGCTCCAGCCACGACGACGATCAGCGCCTCGTTGCCCAACAGCAGCACCAGCGGCATCAATGCCGGCAGCGCTTGGGCAAGCAGCAGCCCGGCCAACAGCGGCAGCACGTACAAAAGCCGCCAGCGCCCGCTCGCCCGACCTACCACCAGCGCCGAGGCAGCGACCAGCCCGAAAAAGAAGCCGTCAAGCAGCAACGGGTGTGTGTGCATCAGCCAAAGCGCCAGGTGCGCCACGCTCACCAGGCTCAGCGCGATACCGGCCAGAAGCGGCACCAAAAAACCGAGATTCAGATGCGCAAAAAGGCCCCGCCAGCCGCCCTGGCGCCAGGCAGGCCAGGCACTGGGGCCGAACTGCTTGATGGTGTGGATCAGCTCTTCATAAATACCGGTAATGAAGGCAATCGTGCCTCCCGAAACGCCGGGCACCGCGTCGGCGGCGCCCATCCCGGCGCCTTTCAAAAATACGCCCAAGCGTCGATGCTTCAATCCACCACTCCTTGCAATAAAGGGACGAAGCGTACCGGCTCGAGACGGCGCTTCTCGAACGCCCCACCGATACGCTTGACCTGTGTTAGCCACTGGCTGCCGTCCGGCGCTTCCAGTGGCGCAATCAATACGCCGTGACGACCCAACTGCTCCAACAGCGCTTTGGGCAGCGTTTGCGCGCAGGCGGTCAACAGGATCACGTCGAACGTGTGCCCGCCGGGCCAGCCCTCGCCGCCGTCGGCGATCGCCAGATTCACACGGGCGTCGAGACTCGAAAGCCGCCCGACCGCGCGCTCGCCAAGCGTGACGATTCGCTCGACGGAATAAAGCGTGGGTACCAGCCGCGAAAGCACCAGCGCCTGGTAGCCCGACCCGGTGCCTACTTCGAGCACCCGCCGGGGGTTGGCCTTGAGCACGAGCTCGGTCATGCGCGCCACGATGAACGGCTGCGAAAGCGTCTGGCCATAGCCAATCGGCAGCGCCGTGTCCTCGTACGCCCGGTGCGCCAGCGCCTCGTCGACGAACAGGTGGCGCGGCTCAGCGGCCATGACCTCGAGCACCCGCGCGTCAACAATGCCCTGGTCGATCAACCGTTCGACCATACGGTCTCGCGTGCGCTGGGAGGTCATCCCCCGCCCACGGCGCTCTGCCTGAAAGAGATCAGGCAAAAGCGTCCAGCCAGGCTTGCACGTCGCCCCGCGCCGGGTGGCGCGTCAAGTCGGTCTGTAGCGGCGTGATCGAGACGAAGCCTTCGTTGATTGCGGCGAAATCCGTGTCCTCGCCGTCGTCGGCGTTGGCCGCCACCGGCGCGATCCAGTAGCGCGTGCGCCCGCGCGGATCCTTGATCGGTACCGCCTTCTCCGCCGGGCCGCGATAGCCAAGCCTTGTCACGCGAACGCCCTTGATCTCCTCCCAGGGCAAATCCGGCACGTTGACGTTCAAAAGGGTTCTTGGCGGCAGCGACAGCGTATCGGCAGCGCCGACGAGTGTCGCCGCCATGCGCGCGGCGCTCTCGAAATGACGCTCGCCGCAAAGCGACATGGCGATCGCGCTCATGCCCAGGTTGCGCCCTTCCATGGCTGCCGCAACGGTGCCGGAGTAAAGCACGTCGTCGCCCAGGTTGCTACCGTGATTGATCCCGGCGATCACGAGATCCGGGCGCTCATCCCACACCCCGTTCACGCCGAGATAGACGCAGTCGGCGGGTGTGCCATCGACGCTGTAAAAGCCGCTGTCGAGCGCGGTGAGCGATAGCGGGCGCGACAGCGTCAGCGAGTTGCTCGCCCCGCTGCGGTCACGGTCCGGCGCCACCACGCGCAGTCTGGCGTGCTCGATGAGCCCGTCGTGCAGCGCGCGAAGCCCCGGGGCGTACACGCCGTCGTCGTTGGATAAAAGCAGTCGTCGCATGGGCCTCTCCCTGGACAGTCGGTGTGGCGTGATTCCCTGACCGTGTGCACGGCACCAAATGTGCGAGTACGCTCGCGCAAGCGCGCCTTCAAAAATCCGGGTGGTCGATCAGCTCGCGCAAAAGCGCGGTCGCAAAGCCGCCACGCGGCAAAGAAAATGCGAGCACTACGGCATCGGCCTCACGCGTCAGTACGGGCTCGATGACGCGCATCCTAAGCGCCCGGTGACTTTTTTTCACCCCCGCCCGGTTCAAACCGTCACACAGCGCGGCTTCGCGGGCGTAAAGCGCCTGCTCCAGCGCGCCGGCCTTACCGAGCGCAGCCTCGCCAACGCCCCAAAGCGGCCCCGCCGGGTGAAGGTCGAGCGCTTCGGCGCGCGCGGTGAGCGTTTCATCGACCTCGTTTATACTAAACACGCTTTGGGTGCCGTCGAGCATCAGCGTATCGCCCGGTACCGGCGAGTGCCAGCTTCCATCACCCACCCGCGCGCTCAAAAACTCGTTGAACAAAAACGCGCGCGCCGTGGAGAGCAGCATGCCCTGGCGGTCGTCGCGCTTGCGCCAGCCCTTTTGCAGCACCGCGCGCGCCTTTTCCAGATTGCGCCCCTGGGCGCCAAAGCGCTGGGGGCCAAAGTAGTTGGCCACGCCTTCACGGCACAGCGCCTCCCAGCGTTTGGCGAACGCCTGGGTTTCGACGGCCTCGCCGCTTACGCGCAGCCGAAAGCGGTTGGTGCGGTGCACGCCGCGCTTGAGCTTGCGCGGGTGTCGCCCCTGCTCGACCAGGCGAATGCCCTGAACCGCGAGCGCCTCCTCCAGGCCCTCCGGCGACGGCCG
Organism: Halomonas sp. PAMB 3264; assembly: GCF_031954245.1. Lineage (NCBI taxonomy): Bacteria > Pseudomonadati > Pseudomonadota > Gammaproteobacteria > Oceanospirillales > Halomonadaceae > Halomonas > Halomonas sp. PAMB 3264. The sequence continues at coordinate 926,657 of NZ_CP134866.1, read as the reverse complement.
GCCTGGCAGGTGGACACTGAGCCACTGGCGCGTCACCGCGATTTTATCCTTCATGCCCGAGTAGCCAATGGCGCGCGGCGCCACCTCACAAAGTCGGGCGAGGTGCTTGACCACCTCGAGGGTGGTCAGGCCGCGTTTTTCAAGGCGCAGCCACACATGCTCGCCCTCGCCTTGTGGGGTGAAGTCGAGCTGCTCATCGACGAAGAAATCCTCCGGTACCTGGCGGTACTGGCCCGGCGCGCGCGGGCCAAAGCGAGCCTCCAGCGCGCGGGGCCAGTCCGGCAGTGGATTCATCAGCGCGCCCCGGGCGTTAGCAGCACCACCGCCTCGGCGGCGATACCCTCACCCCGGCCGGTAAAGCCGAGCCGCTCGGTGGTGGTCGCCTTGACATTGACCTGGCCCAGCGTCACGCCGAGATCCAAAGCGATCACCTCGCGCATGGCGCCGATATGGGGCGCCATTTTCGGCGCCTGGGCCATGATCGTGGCGTCCAGATTGCCCACACTGAAGCCGGCCTCGCCCACCAGCGCGGCCACGTGGCGCAAGAGTGCGCGGCTGTCGGCGCCTTTCCATTGTGGGTCGGTATCCGGGAAGTGGTGGCCGATGTCGCCAAGCGCGCAGGCGCCCAGCAGCGCATCGCTGATCGCGTGAAGCAGCACGTCGCCGTCGGAGTGGGCAACGAAGCCCTGCTCGAACGCGAGCCGAACCCCACCGACCATCAAATGATCACCCGGGCCGAAGCGGTGTACGTCGAATCCATGGCCAATACGCATGAGCACTACTCTTTACTGTTGCCGGCCTGCAGCGAGAGAATCGCCGCCGCCAGGGCAAGATCATCGGGATGAGTGATTTTCAGGTTGTCGCGGCGGGCGCTGACGAGCTTTGGCGAAAGCCCCTGCGCCTCGATGGCGGAGGCTTCGTCGGTAACCGCCATGCCCAGCTCCTGCGCGTGTATGAGCGCCCGTTTTAACAGCGCGAAGCGAAACCCCTGGGGCGTCAGTGCGTGCCAGAGCCCGTCGCGGGGCTCGGTATGCGCGCTGCGCCCGGCCTCCGTCTCGCGCTTCATGGTGTCTGCCACCGGCATGGCCAGAAGCGCCCCGCCCGGATGAATGCGAGCGTTATCGACCAGCGCGCGCAGATCCTCGACGCTGACGCAAGGGCGTGCCACGTCGTGCACGATGACCAGGTCGTCATCCTCGGCGTCGATCGCGTTCAGCGCGTTCTGGACGCTGTCGACCCGTTCGCGCCCACCGTCGACCCGCTGCCAGTGTTCAAACGGCACGAAGCGCGGATCGAAAAAGCGATCGTCGGCGTCCAGACAGAGTACCAGCCGCGCCTCTGGATAGGCGGCGTGCAGGCGCTTTAGTGTGTGGGCCAGCACCGGGCGGCCTTCGATCTCGAGATACTGCTTGGGCCGGTCGGCGCCCATGCGCCGGCCCTGGCCCGCCGCCGGCACCACCATCCAGAGGCGATCACTCATCGGCGGTCTCGCTCTCGGCGGCGACCGGGTTGGCGACCATTGCCGCGTTCAAACCGATCAGCTCGTTTTGAATCGCCACGCCCGGCACCCAGAAAAACTGCTCGTCGCTTCGCACCATGCCCATATCGCTACGGGCGCGCTCTTCGATGGCATCCAGACCGGTCTTGAGATCGGTGACCTCGGCGGCCAGCCGCGCGTTGCGCTCGCGCATGGGCACGTTCGCCGCCTCCTGTACCGTCACGCGCTGCTCGACGCGCTGCAGATCCTGCCAGCCGCCGTTACCCAGCCAAAGCTGATACTGTAAAAATCCCAGAACGCCCACCAGGGCGATCACCAGCCATCGATGCATCGAAGCTTCCTGTAATCGAGTGCCTTTTCAAGGCGTGAACGGCGCGCATTATGCCAGCAAGCGGGCCTGGCAGCGAGCCGTGTGTCGCGAGCTGCGCTATGGCCACGCCTTGAACGGCAGCGCCTCCAGCGCCGCCTGGCGGTAAGCCTTGACGTGTTCACCTTCCCGAGCGCAGAACTCGGCAACGCCGGCGGCAAGCCCTTCGTGGGCCAGGTAGTGAAGCGAGCGCGTGGGCGTCGGGGCGAAGCCGCGCACCAGCTTGTGCTCGCCCTGGGTGCCGGGGTCGAAAAGCGAAAGCCCCCGCTCCAGGCAGAACTCGATCCCCTGGTAGTAGCAGGCCTCGAAGTGCAAGCAGTCGGCGACCACTTCGCTGCCCCAGTAGCGCCCATAAAGCGTGGTGGCGCCGCGAAAGTAGAGCGCGGCGGCCACCGGGCGGTCGTCCACGAGCGCCTGCACAAGCAGCATCGACTCTGGCATGTTCCGGCGAAGCGCCTGAAAAAACGCCTCGTTGAGGTACGGCGGGCGGCCGCGCTCATGGTAGGTGATCGTGTAGCAGCGAAAAAAGTGCGCAAGCGCCTCAAGGTCGATCGCCTCGCCTTCCAGGCGCCTGAGCGTGATGCCCTGCTCGGCAACCAGGCGCCGCTCGCGCTTGATCGTCTTGCGCCGCTTGGCAGTGAGGCTTTCCAAAAAGCCATCAAAATCCTTGAAGTCGCGGTCGCGCCACTGAAACTGCACGCCGTGGCGAACGATCAGCTCCGGGCACTGGGCCTGCCAGGCATCGACTTCGTTGTCATTGGCAAACAGCAGATGCCAGCTCGAAAGCCCCAGCGTCTCGCACTGATCCCGCCACCCCTTGGCGAGCAGCGCAAAGGCGCTTTGGGCATCGATATCGCAGGCCACCAGCGTGCGCTGGCCCGGTACCGGGGTAAAGGGTACGGCGCTCAGCGCCTTGGGGTAGTAGTCGCCCCCGGCGCGCTCAAAGGCCTCTGCCCAGCCCCAGTCGAACACGTACTCGCCGCTGGAGTGGCTTTTCAAATAAAGTGGCAGCGCCGCGACCAGCCGCTCCCCCTGCCATACGCAGAGATGACGCGGCTGCCAGCCGGTGGCCTCGCTTGCCGAGCCGCTTTGCTCCAGCGCGTTCAAAAAGGCGTGGCGTAAAAAAGGCTGTTCCGGGCTTACCAGCGCATCCCACTGCGCCTCTGGCACGTGCTCGATCGACGAGAGTGTGACCAAATTCAACGCCTGTGAAGACCTGCCATCCGTCATGAACACCTCGCATTGAATGACTGTCGGTCATTTTACCGCTAACGAATAACGGCCATCGTCTGGCCGCTTTGACACCGAGTATCGCGCAATCAAACGCTCACTAGAACCCGGCATGGGCGTTTATCGCTTTACCAGACCAATCGGATGTAAAAAAATGGACGACGGGCCGGCAAATCGTTAAAGCCTGGCTAAAAACGACCGATAAAGAAGGGATTGCCCCATTCCTGGAACGACTATGCAAGCCGCCCGGATACCCGAAAATGAACCCCAGCGACTAGCGGCCCTGCACCACCTGGAGATGTTGGACACGCCGCCGGACGACATGCTCGACCGCTTGACCGAGCTTGCCTGCGACATCTTCGATGTGCCTATTGCCTTGATCACGCTGGTGGACACGGATCGCCAGTGGTTCAAATCACACACTGGCCTGGCCATACAGCAAACGCCGCGCGAGCACTCTTTCTGCGCCCACGCCGTTTTAAAAAACGACGTATTGATCATCGAAGACACGCTCAAGGACCCGCGCTTCGTCGATAATCCACTGGTGATCGGCAATCCGCACATCCGTTTTTACGTTGGGCATCCGTTGCGCCCGTTCGACGGTCAGGTGCTCGGCACGCTGTGTTTGATCGACCAGACCCCGCGCTACTTTAGCGAGCGGGAGCAGCGGCTTTTGGCCAATCTCGCCGCTCAGGTCGAGGATCTTTTCCAGCGCCACAAGCGCGAAGCCCTGCTTTCCCGCGATGCCGAACGCTTCGAGGCGCTGTTCAGCAAAAGCGCGGTGGCCAAGGTGCGGATCAGCCGCGACGGGGACATTAGCGCCATCAACCCCTCGGCGCTGAAGCTATTGGGTCTTGCGGCCGATGACGTTTTGCATCAAAGCATCGACATGCTGACGCCGCCGGAGATCGCCGCCGAGCACCACCACGCCATCAACGCTTACCTGGCCGGCGAGGCGCAGACGGTGATCGGCCTTGGCCGCGAAGTGGAAGCGCTGCACCGCGATGGCCACCGCGTGCCGGTTCACATGACGCTCAACGCCATTCACGACGCCCATCACAACGTCGTCGAGTTTCTGGCCGTGATGACCGACCTGAGCAATGTCTACGCCGCCAATCAGCGCATTCTCAAGGAGCAGAGCCTTTTAAAAGTGCTTCATCAAGGGATCACCGACTACCAGGCGCTGATGTCCGGCCAGCGGCTCTGGATATTCCTGATGGAAGCGCTGAGAGAGTTGACCGACAGCGACTACGCGCTGATCGGCGAGGTGCTGCCCACCGATACCAGCAACGCGCTCAAGATTCACGCACTGACCGATCTTTCCTGGAGCGAAACCTCCCACAAGCTGATGGAGCGACTGCGCAGCGGTGACATGACGCTCACCAAACCCGACACCCTTTTGGGTCGTGTATTTGCGTTTGGCGAGGTGGTGATTACCGACGATGTCTATGGTCATGAGAGCCGAGGCGGCTTTCCGCCCGGCCACCCGCGGCTGAATAACTACCTGGGCGTGCCGATTCTAAGCGGCGATCAAGTCATCGGCATGTACGCGATCGCCAACAGCCAGCAGCCGCTCAACCAGGCGCTGATCGACTGGCTTCAACCCTTCACCGACACCTGCGCACTGTTGATCAATCTCTACCGTCAGATGGCCGAGCGCGAGCACGTGCTCCAGGCGCTGGCCGTCGCCCGTGACCAGGCCGAAGAGGCCAACCAGGCCAAGAGCGAGTTTCTCTCCTCGATGAGCCACGAGCTGCGCACGCCCTTGAACGCGATCATCGGTTTCGCGCAGCTTTTGGACAAGGGGCGGCGCGACCCGCTCAGTGACAAGCAGCAGCGCCAGGTACAGCAGATCGAAAAAAGCGGTCAGCATCTTTTGGGCCTGATCAACGAAATCCTCGATCTCGCGCGGATCGAATCCGGATATTTGGCACTGTCGCTTGAGCCGATCTCCGTGAGTGCCGTGCTCGACGACGCCTGCGCCACTCTCGAAGCCAACATCGAGGCGGCGGGCATTACGCTCGAGCGCGCGCCGCTGGCGGCGGGCTGGCGGGTGCTGGCGGACTACACCCGCACCAAGCAGGTGCTTTTAAACCTGCTCTCCAACGCCATCAAGTACAACTGCGCACGCGGGCGCATCGAGATACGCGCCGTTGCCCAAGGCAATGCGCTTAAAATCAGCGTGCGCGATACCGGCGCCGGCATCGCCCCGGAGCGCCAAAGCGAGCTGTTCGAGCCGTTCAACCGGCTGGATGCGGAGTACGGCGCCATCGAGGGTACCGGCATCGGGCTTGCCATCACCCGGGAGCTTGTTCATCGCATGCACGGCAAGGTGGGCGTCGAGAGCGCCCAGGGCATGGGCGCCACGTTCTGGTTCACGCTCCCGCTGACCGACGAAGGGGTCGAAGCTGCTCCCGAAAGCGAAGCGCCGCTTAATCACCGCGCACACGCTTCGCAGTGTCGCATTCTCTACGTCGAGGACAACTCGACCAACCAGCGACTGATGCAGGACATTCTCGAGGAGGTGGAGGCGGTGGATTTGGAAGTGGTGGGCAGCGCCGAGCTTGCGCTGGAAATACTGCGCCACACCCGCTTCGACCTGGTGCTTTTGGACATCAATCTGCCCGGAATGAACGGCTATCAGGCGCTCAAGGCGCTACGCCAGAACCCAGCGCTCGACGCCATGAGCGTGGTGGCGCTTTCCGCCAACGCCACGCCTCAGGATATCGAAAAAGGGCTTGCCGCCGGATTCGACGAGTATCTCACCAAGCCTCTGGACATCGATAAACTCACGAAGGCGCTCGAGGAGCATCTTCACCCAGCATCTGGAAGCGATCTATGAAACTGGCCCAAAAGCACCTGCTGGTCGTGGATGACAACGCCATCAATGTCGAGCTTCTGACCGACCTGCTCGAGGAGCACGGCTACGACAACGTACACGGCCTGAGCGATTCCCGCGAGGTACTCGGCTACTGCCAACGCCACTGCCCCGATCTGATTTTGCTCGATATTCGCATGCCGCACCTGGACGGCTACGCGGTCACCGAGGCGCTCAAGGCGCACTGCGGCGAGGCGCTACCTCCCATCATCGTGCTCACCGCGCAAATCGATGACGAGACGCGCCACCGCGCGCTGGCCCTGGGCGTTAGAGATTTCATTACCAAGCCGTTCAAACATGACGACGTAATGCAGCGTATTCGCAACACGCTGGAGCTCGAACAGCGCTATCAACGCAGCACCCGTCAGGCGCAGAGCTTCAAGCGCCTGGCTGACGAGCACTCTCAGGCGCTGGACCAGCAGCTGCGCACGGATACCATCACCCAACTGCCCAATCGCCGAGCGATGACCCATGCGCTCGAGCGCGCTGCCCGCGACAAGGCGCCGACCGGACTTTTGTTCATCGCCATCGACCAGCTCGACGATGTCGTGCGCCTTCACGGTTACGCCATCGCCGATCAGCTGCTGCTTCACGTTAGCCAACAGCTTCAGAACCAGCTGCAAAGCGATGTCACCCTCGGCATCTGGGGCGGCAGCGAGCTTCTGGTCATCCTGCCCGAAACGAGTCACGAGCGGCTGACCGGCCGGGCCATTCATCTGCTGGAGTGCTTCAACCAGGACCAGGCGCTGGAGGATTTGTTGCTACCGCTGGGGGCCAGAATCGGTATCAGCAGCGCCCATCAGGGCTTTGATCCGGAGCGGCTGGTACACATGGCGGCGCTGGCGTTGCCACAGAAAAACGCCCCCGTGCGCGTGCAAAGCTATAACGAAGAGCTCGAAACCCTTCAGCGTCAGCGGCTGCGCCTACAGCAGTCGATTCGTGGCGCCACCGAGCGCGGTGAGATCAGCCTCGCCTTTCAGCCCAAGATCTCGCTGTCGGACGACCGCGTGATCGGCGCCGAGGCGCTGATCCGCTGGGACCATCCCACGCTTGGGCGCGTCTCGCCGGCGGAGTTCATCCCGCTGGCCGAGGCCAGCGGCGATATTCTCGCCATCGGCGAATGGGTCATCGAAGAGGCGCTTCGTCACATCGTGGCCTGGCGCCATCAGGGGCTTTTGAACGACCAGTTTCATATCGCGGTCAACGTCGCCGCCCGCCAGCTCGCCCGACGCGACTTCGCCGACACATTGCTAAAAACGCTCGAAGCCTACGAGGTACCGACGGACTTTCTCTCATTGGAGGTGACCGAGTCCGGGCTTTTGAGCGACATGCACAACGCCCGCCTGCAGCTTGCCAAGCTCGCCCAGTTCAACATCGCCGTGGCCATCGACGATTTTGGCACCGGCCACTCATCGCTTGCCTATATCAAAACGCTGCCCTTCTCGACGCTGAAGATCGATCGCGCCTTCGTCATGGATCTGGAGGATACGGAGGTCGACCGACACCTGGCGCTGGCGATCACGCGGCTGGCCCACGCCGTGGGGTGCGACGTGGTCGCCGAGGGCATCGAAACCAAGCCCCAGGCGGATTACCTGCGCTCCATTGGTTGTGAGGCGGCGCAGGGGTATTATTATGCCCGCCCCCTGCCCGCCGATGAGTTCTTCGACTGGTGCGCGCAGTGGGGAGACGCCCACCCTTCGACGAATGCTCTGGAACCCACATGGCCCACGATCTCCTCGACCGCCTGCGCGAACGGCTCAACGATCTAAACCGCTCGGAGTTCAAGGTGGCCAACGTCATCATGGACGACCCGGTGGCCGCCACGAGCCTGAGCATTGCAAGCCTGGCCCAGGCCGCTGGGGTCAGCGAGCCAACGGTGAACCGGTTTTGCCGCAACTTCGGGGCCAAGGGCTATCCGGACTTCAAGATCAAGCTGGCTCAGAGCCTGGCCGGCGGCACGCCCTACGTGACCCGCGCGGTCGAGCCTGGTGACAGCGCCACCCAGTACACGCCGAAAATCTTTGGCGCTACGATCGCCGCGCTCAAGGAGGCCGAGCGCCAGGTCGACATGGCCGCGATCGAGCGCATGGTCGACTACCTGACCCAGGCCAAGCACATCCACTTTTTTGGCCTTGGCGCCTCCGGCGCGGTCGCCCAGGACGCGCAGCACAAGTTCTTTCGCTTCAACCTGCCGGTCATGGCCTATATCGACGTGCTGATGCAGCGTATGGTGGCCGCGGCCTGCCACACAGGCGACGTGATCGTGATCATCTCCTACACCGGGCGCACCCGAGAGCTCGTCGATATCGCCAAACTCGGGCGCGCCGCCGGCGCGGTGGTGCTGGGCATCACCGCCCCCCACTCGCCGCTTGCCAACGAGTGCACGGCAACGCTGGATGTCGCCACCCCCGAGGACACCGACCACTACATGCCGATGACCTCGCGGGTCATCCAGCTTACCCTGATCGATGCGCTGGCCACCGGTGTGACGCTGCGCCGCGGTGAGGATTTCCTGCCGCACCTCAAGAAAATCAAGGAGAGCCTGCGCGAGACGCGCTTTCCGCTGGAGTAGTCGGCCGGCTACTGGCTAACGGCGGCCGTCACGGTGATTTCGACCTTGAGCTCGTTGGCGGGCAGCGGCGCGCAGACGCAGGTGCGCGCTGGCGCATGGCCTTCCGGCACCCAGGCATCCCACACCGCGTTCATCGCCGCGACGTCGCCGCCATCCTTGAGATAAACCGTCGCACTCAAAAGCTGCTCACGACTGGAGCCGATCTCCTCGAGCAGGGCATCGACGCGTGCCAGCATGCTTTTCGTCTGCTCGGTGATATCGCCCTGACGCGCATCGGGTCCGGCGACCTGGCCACACAGGTAGGCCACCCCCTGATGGATGACGGCGCGGCTCATGCGCGCTTTGGTATCGTGACGCTGGATGGACATGCGTTCTCCTGTTTGAAAGTGGTGCCCTGGAGCGCCTAGCGGCGCGTAGGCACGGGACGGTGCTCGAAAACCCGGCGCAGCACGAAGCTCGTATGCGCGCCGGTGACGCCTTCTATGCGGTTGATGACGTGCAGCAGCAAGTGCTGATACTCGTCCATATCGCGAATCAGGATCTTGAGCTGAAAGTCTGCGGCCTGACCGGTAATGATCAGACACTCGATGACGTTGGGGATCTCGCGCACCTGGCGCTCGAAGTTATCAAAACGCTCCTGGGTGTGCTGATCCATGGCGATGTGCAGAAGCACCATCAAATCGAAGCCGAGCTGGCGCGCATCGACCTCGGCGCGGTAGCCCGCGATCAGGCCATGCTCCTCGAGCGCGCGCACCCGGCGAAGACACGGCGACGGCGAAAGCCCGATGCGCTCGGCGAGCAGCTGATTGCTGATACGCCCCTCTTGCTGTAGCACGTCGAGAATGTGCCGATCATAGCGATCGAGTTCCAGCGGAACGGGCAGCATCGGCCACCTCCTGCCAAAATTTTATCTTTTAACGATAGTTTCTGCCAATTATTGCCGCAAGAGCCAAGTATTAGCAATAATCTTCTGGCGCCCCATGGGTATACTGGTGCTACCGTCAGAAGACGAAACGCGCTCGAAAAGCCGACGATACGTCTCAACATCCCATTAACGTCAGGAAGCCTTTTTATGTCTGCCTTCGATCATCGCAAGTACCGCCCCGCTCCCCGCGTTCCCGCTTTCGACCGCACCTGGCCGGACAAGGATCTCGACCGCGCTCCGATCTGGGTGAGCGAAGATTTGCGCGACGGCAATCAGGCGCTGCTGGAGCCGATGACCGTGGAGCAGAAAAAACGCTTTTGGCACCAGATCGTCAAGGTGGGCATCAAGGAAGTGATGGTCGGCTTTCCCTCGGCCAGCCAACCCGACTATGACTTCGTGCGCTGGTTGATCGACGAGGACCAGATCCCCGAGGACGTGACCATCGCGGTGCTGGTGCAGTGCCGCGAGCACCTGATCGAGAAGACCTTCGAGTCACTGGTCGGCGTCAAGCGCGCGATCATCCACCTTTACAACTCCACCTCCACCGTGCAGCGCGAGCGGGTTTTCGAGATGGATCGCGGCGGCATTACCGATATTGCCGTGCAGGGCGCGACGTGGGTCAAAACCTATGCCGACCAGTACCCGGACGTCGAGTGGCGCTTCGAGTACACGCCGGAGAGCTTCTCGAGCACCGAAATCGACTTTTCGCTGTCGATCTGCGAGGCGGTCATGGACGTTTGGCAGCCGACCCCGGAAACCCCCTGCATTCTGAACCTGCCGACCACCGTGGAAGTGGCCGGCCCGCATCACCACGCCGATCAGATCGAGTACTTCTGTCAGCATATTAGCCGCCGAGATAGCGTGATTATCTCGGTGCACACGCATAACGACCGCGGCGGCGCGGTGGCCTCCGCCGAGCTTGCGCTGTTGGCCGGCGCCGACCGGGTCGAGGGCACGCTGCTGGGCAACGGCGAGCGCACCGGCAACATGGACATCGTCACGCTGGCCATGAACCTCTACAGCCAGGGCATCGACCCGGAACTCGATTTGTCCAACCCGGACGAAATCGTGCAGGTCGTGCAGGAGTGCACCGGTATCACCATGCACCCGCGCCACCCCTGGGTCGGCGAGATGGTCTATACGGCGTTTTCGGGCAGCCACCAAGACGCGATTCGCAAGTCGCTCAAGCACCAGAAAGCCGACGAGCCCTGGCAGGTGGCGTACCTGCCGATCGACCCGCGCGATATCGGCCGCGACTATCAGGCAGTGATTCGTGTCAACAGCCAGTCCGGCAAGGGCGGCATGGCGTTTTTGCTCGAACGCGATTACGGCATCAACCTGCCGCGCTGGATGATGCTGGCGCTCGCCCCCTACGTGCAGCAGGAGAGCGAGAAGCGCGCCAGCGAGCTTTCAAGCGAAATGGTCCGCCAGGTGATGTTCGATCACTTTAGTCATCAAGCACCGCTGGCGCTTGCCGACTACCGCCTTTCAAAGGGTCAAAACGAAGGTATCGAGGTCACGCTGACGCAAGGCGACGACACGCTGCGCCTGGAAGGCACCGGCAACGGCGCCATGTCCGCCTTTACCCACGCCTGGCGCCAGCACGCCGGCAGCCACGTGGCGATCGTCGATTACAGCGAACACTCGCTGGGCGGCGATAGCGAAGCCAACGCCATCGCGTTCGTGCAGCTCAACGTCGACGGCCAGCGCATCTGCGCGGTCGCCGAGGACAGCGACACGGTGAGCGCCTCGCTCAAGGCACTGCTGTCGGGCATCAACGCCGCCCAGACCCAGGCAAGCCAGGACACGTTGACACGCAGCGAAAACGCGACCGTCTGAGGTGTCGCACGCTCCTCGCCTGACGCTCAAGGCCCGCCCGGCGGGCCTGTTATACTCCCGGTGACGTTCAATCAGGGTGAAAGGTAGCGATGGGTCACGGGGGTATTCAAACAGTCATCAATATCGCCCTTTTAGCGCTCGGCGCCGGGCTTGGCGGCATGGGTCGCCTGGCCGTCACGCGGCTGGCCGCCCGGCATCTGGCAACGGATTTCCCCTGGGGGACGCTGGCGGTCAATGCAAGCGGCGCCCTGGTTGCCGGGGCGCTTCTAGGCCATTACGGTTTCGCGCCGTTGTCGAACTCCCCGGTCGGGCTTTTGCTGATCGGCGGGCTGCTCGGCGGCTACACCACCGTCTCGTCACTTTCCCTGCAAACGCTCACGCTCTGGCAAGACCGCCAACCACGGACGGCGATCGCGTATCTGGCGGGCACGCTCGCCGCAGGCGTAGCCCTCGCCGCGCTGGGATGGCACCTAACGGGGGGGGCGTTATGAAGGGGATAGCGGCGTACCTGGCCGTCGGCGTGGGGACCGCGCTTGGCAGCGTGTGTCGCTACGCGGTGTCGCTACTGGCGCTGGCCGGGCTGGGCAACGCTCTGCCCTGGGGGACGCTTCTGGTCAACGCGCTGGGCTCGGCTCTAATCGGCTGGCTCTCGACCCGAATGGCGCAGGCCCCGAATAGCGGCTTGGCACGCTGGCAGCCGTTCTGGGTGACCGGCTTTTGCGCCGGGTTCACCACCTTCTCGCTTTTCAGCCTCGAACTTCTCACGCTGTTCAAGCTTCACGGCTGGCTCGCCGGCGCCTATGCCCTGACAAGCGTGGCGCTCTGGCTTTTGGGTGCCGGGCTTGGCCAGCGGCTGGCCAGGGCGCAGGGCTAACGCACAGGGCTAATCCACAGGACTAGCGCAGCACCAGTACCGGCGTGGCAGCGCGGCGCAGCATTTTCGTCGTGGTACTCCCCATGAGCAAATGCTTGAGCCGTGAGTGTCCAAACGCGCCCATCACCATAAGATCGATGGCATGCTCGGCCATGTAGGTCTCGAGCGTCTGGTCGACATCGCCGGCGCGAATCGCGCCTTTCGCCTGGTGTTCACCGGCGGTGAGTGTCTCGAGCGCCCAGTCGAGCTCGCTTGTGTGCTCGCCGGTTGCCGCGCCCACGATCAACACATGGCACTCGGCGCCGCTAAACAGCGGCGAGCGCGCCAGCATTTCGACCCCCTTGCGCGCCGTTTGACTGCCGTCGAAGGCGATCAGCACGCGTTTGGGCGGCGTGAATGTGTGCGGCACGATCAGCACCGGGCGGTGGATGCGGCGAACCAGCGCTTCGATATGCTCACCGAGCTCCTCGCGTTGGCTATGGCTGGCGCCCTGCTTGCCCAGTACTAGAAGCCGCGTTTTGCTTTCGAGCTCCAAAAGCGTTTCGACGAAGGTGCCGTTGAGCTGGCGCGCATTGGCCTGGGCCCCCTGCGCTTTTGCCCAGGTACCGGCCTGCTCCAACAGCGCCTTGCTGCGCTTGCGATTTTCCCGTGCGCGCCGTTCATCGAAACTCGAGAGCGTTTCCATCAGCTGCTCCTGAGAGCCCAGCGACAGATTGCCGGAAAGGTCCTGCTCGCCGGGCACGCCGGAGTGGTTGTCGATCACGTGCAAAAGGCTCAGCGGTGCCTTTAGCGCAAGGCTCGCCCAGGCGCCGTACTCACTAACGCTCTGGGCAAAACGCGAGTCGTCGATGGCGGCAAATACGTGCTCGGTCATGACCTGCTCCTTATGCTTAGTGGTCGCCCATCAGCTTTTCGACGGCTTCCGGGTCGTCGTGAACGGCGTAGCGGTCGACCACGGTCGCGCTTGCCTCGGACAGCCCCTTGAGCTCCACGCTCGTGCCTTCACGGCGAAACTTGATCACTACCCGGTCAAGCGCCTGTACCGCGGTTATATCCCAAAAATGGGCGCGCGATAAGTCGATGACGACGTGATCGAGACTCTCCTTGATATCGAAGTTGGCGATGAAGCGCTGCGACGAGGCGAAGAACACCTGGCCGATGACGCGATACTCTCGCGTCCCTTCATGGGTCCTGGCGCTCGACACGGCCATGATGTTGCCTACCTTGTTGGCAAAGAACAGCGCCGCCAGCAGCACGCCGACGAATACGCCAAGCGCCAGGTTGTGGGTGCCCACGGTGACCGCCACGGTGGCCAGCATGACGATATTAGTGCTCATGGGGTGTTTTTTCAGATCGCGGATCGAGGCCCAGCTAAAGGTACCGATGGAGACCATGATCATCACTGCGACCAGCGCCGCCATGGGAATCTGCGATACCCAATCGGACAAGAACACCACCATGATCAAAAGCACTACCCCGGCAATCAGGGTCGAGAGCCGCGTGCGCCCGCCGGATTTGATGTTGATCACCGACTGGCCGATCATCGCGCAGCCCGCCATGCCGCCCAAAAGCCCCGCGCCGATGTTCGCCACGCCCTGCCCCTTACACTCGCGGTTCTTGTCGCTGGGCGTGTCGGTCAGGTCGTCGACGATGGTCGCGGTCATCATCGACTCCAGAAGCCCCACTACCGCCATCATCACAGCGTAGGGGAAGATGATCGCGAGGGTTTCGACATTCAAAGGCACGTCCGGCCACAAAAACACCGGCAGCGTATCGGGCAGCTCACCCATGTCACCCACCGTGCGAATGTCGATGCCGCTGACCAGGTAAACAATGGTCAGCACCACGATGCAAACGAGCGGCGACGGCAGCGATTTACCCATTACCGGCAGATAGGGAAAGAGATAGATGATGCCAAGCCCTGCCGCCGTCATGGCGTAGACGTGCCAGGTTACATCGGTGAGCTCGGGCAGCTGTGCCATGAAGATCAGAATCGCCAGCGCGTTGACGAAGCCCGTGACCACCGAGCGCGAAACGAAACGCATCAGCTCGGCGAGTTTCAAATAGCCTGCCGCGATCTGTAGAACGCCGGTCAAAAGCGTAGCCGCCAGCAGATACTCGAGGCCGTGCTCGCGTACCAGCGTCACCATCAACAGCGCCATCGCGCCCGTCGCCGCCGAAATCATGCCAGGCCGCCCGCCGGTGAAGGCGATGATCACCGCGATGCAAAATGAAGCGTAAAGCCCCACCTTGGGGTCGACGCCGGCGATGATCGAAAAGGCGATCGCTTCGGGAATCAGCGCAAGCGCCACCACGATGCCTGAAAGCGTATCGCCCTTGATGTTGGAAAACCATTCGTACTTGTTGAAAAGCGCCATGCCATATCCCGTAAAACGTTGATCGATCTGTCGTGCAGCCCCCAGCCGCGCACAGGCGCGCTGAACGGATGCGAGGATAGCGGCGAAAAGCCGCAATGTGAGGGCACAGCGCTAGGGTGGAAGCATCGTCCAGAGAGAGGTGAGAAGCATGAATTACCGCTGCCTTGCGAGGTGATCGAGGCAAAAGCCGACTAACGCGGCTTTTCAGAGAGCGCGATTATAGCAAGCACGTTCTCGAATGCCACCCAGGGCAGGCTCGACGATACCGGTATTTTAGTATGCCTATCGTACTCGATAGCGTCTCTCAATCGTTAAATGAAGACGTCACAATTGTTTGCAACTGATTAGTACGCAAATAAATGGAGCAGGATTACTCTAATCAAAACGCATGATGTCTAGCGCTTGAAAAAGTAAAAAACTAATACATAATTCATACAAAAATAGAACCATATGACCAAAGCGGTACAACCCCTACCCATCGAGAACGCCCATGCTCACCTTCATCAAGCACGACGCCTTGCCTCTGGCGCTTCAGGAACACACCGCCAGTATTCATTTCTCACCCAATGGCACCATCCTGGATGCAAGTCCCATCTTTTTACAAAAGATCGGCTATCAGCTGGACGATATCGTCGGCCAGCACCACAGCATTTTTTGCCCAGTGGAGGAGACTTCCTCGGCGAATTATCAGCGCTTTTGGAGCGCACTGGCCAACGGTGAGCCGCAGCAGGGCAGCTTTCGGCGTATCAGTGCCGCTGGCGAGGATATTTGGCTCGAAGCGATCTACCTGCCGGTGAGAAACCGTCGCGGCAAGGTGGAGAAGATCGTCAAGATCGCTAGCGACATTTCCACGCGTCACCAATCCGCCCAAAGCCACAGCGCCGTTCTCCGCGCGCTCGATAGCTCCATGGCGGTCATCGAGTTCGCCCCCGACGGCACCATTTTGAACGCCAACGCCAACTTCGAGCGCGTCATGGGCTACAAGAGTGAGCAGCTCAAGGGCCAGCACCATCGCCTCTTCTGCACGCCGGATTTTGTCTCTCAGCTGCCGGCATTCTGGGCAGCGCTTGCCAGCGGTCAGTTCAAGCAGGGCAAGTTCGAGCGTCTTGACAGCCAGGGCCAAAGCGTATGGCTCGAGGCCACCTACAACCCGGTTTACGACAGCCATAACAACGTCGTCAAGATCGTCAAGTTCGCCACCGACATCACGCGTGCCGTCAGGGAGGGCGAGGCCGCCCGCCGCGCGGTGTTGAACGCCCAAAGCACGTCCAGCCAGACCGAGCAGATCGCCCAGAACGGCTTGACGCACCTTCACCGGGTGATCGAGGAGTCACGCCAGGCGGCCCGGACCCTGGCCGATGCCCAGCAGCTCATGACCGCGCTCAACAAGCAGGCGCAAACGATCAACAAGATCACCGCTGCGATCGCCAAAATCGCCAATCAGACCAACCTTTTGTCACTGAACGCGGCCGTGGAAGCGGCGCGAGCGGGGGAACGGGGGCGCGGTTTCGCCGTGGTCGCCAACGAAGTGCGCCAGCTGGCCAAGGGCTCCAGTGAAGCGGTCGAAGAGATTACTCGCGTGCTCAGAGAAAACAGCGAGCTGGTCGAGCGTACGAGCCTCGCCGTCTCCCAGGTGGTCGAGCAGGGTAAAACCAGCCAGGCAAGCGTGGGAGAGATCGAGACCATCGTCAACGAGATCCTTGCTGGCGCGCGCGGCGTATCGGACTCCGTCGAACGGCTGGCGCTTCAATCGGTGTGATAAGGCCCACCGGCTGGATAAAAGAAGGGGCAGTGCCGCGCTGAACAACGCAAAAACGAAAAAGGCGGCCAGCGGCCGCCCTCTTCCTAACGCCCAATAGCGGGCGCCTGAACACTATTACTTGAGGCGCGTTTTACGTAAGTAAGGCAGTACCGCGTCGAACTCGCCAAATTTATCCCTGGCATCGTCATTGGAGACGCTCGGCGGGATGATCACATCCTGACCTACGGTCCAGTCTGCCGGGGTGGCCACGCCGTGCTTTTCGGTCGCCTGCAGCGCATCGAGGGCCCGCAGGATCTCCGCGAAATTACGCCCCACGGACATCGGGTAGGTCATCGACAGTTTGAGCTTTTTGTCCGGGCCAATGATGAACACCGAACGCACCGTGGCGCTGTCTGCCGGCGTGCGGCCATCGGGCAGGTAGGCGTCTTCCGGCAGCATGTCGAAAAGCTTGGAGACGTTTAAACCTTCGTCGGCGATGATCGGAAAGCCGACCGCACTTCCGCTGTAGGTTTCGATATCTCCCGCCCAGCGCTTGTGATCCTCGACGCCATCCACGGAGACACCGATCACTTTGGTGCCGCGCTTTTTCCACTCGTCATTGAGCCTTGCGACCGCGCCAAACTCGGTCGTACATACCGGGGTGAAATCCTTGGGGTGCGAAAACAGAATCGCCCAGTTATCGCCGATCCAGTCGTGAAAGCGGATCGCGCCCTGGCTAGTCTCGGCGTCAAAATCCGGAACGACGGCGTTGATACGTAGTGACATGGTGCCTCCTTTGCGGGTGGTCGAACTTTTAATACCTTAAACCACGCTCTACCAATTCTCTATAGAACGTTTGGTTTTAAGACACTGCCTGGCGCTACGGCGTTCCACCTTCTTTGCCCGGTTGAGCCGGCTCTTTCGTTGCCGCGACCATATCAGCCGGCTCGCGACCCCGCTTGACCCGAGAGAGCCAGCGCTGTCTGGCGTGATGGCGCAGGTTCGTGACGCGGTCGGTTTCATCGACAATGTCCTGGCCCAGAATGGTTTCGAAGATATCCTCGAGCGTAATCAGCCCCACGAACGTGCCGTGCTCGTCATATACCACACGCATATGCAGGTGATCCTTGAGCATGGACACGAACACCTCTTCGACGTGATGATCGACATCCACCCGGCCGATCGAGTGCATCAGCTCGCTCATGCTCTTGTCGTCGTCGGCGTGGTAGATATCGGCCTTGTGAACGTAGCCAAAGGGCTGCTCGGCGCTGTCCATGACCGGAAAGCGAGTAAACGACGCCTTGCCATGCTGGCCGTCGAACTCGGCCACGGTCATATTGGGGGTGACCGTCACGCATACCGTGCGCGGCGTCATCGCCTGGGACACGGCGATCTCGTGCAAATTGAGCATGTTGACGATGGTGCGCGACTCGTCGTCGTCCAGCACCTTCTCCTCGAGCCCGACCCGCGCCAGCGTCTTGATCTCCTCGCGCAGGTCGACGTCGTGCTCGGCACTTCCCAGCCGGCGCGTGATCTGCTCGGAAAGCCAGATGAACGGCAACAGCACCAGGATCATCGGCTTGAGCAAGCGCGGCAATAGCGGTGACAGCGCGCGCCAATAGGTAGCGCCGATCGTCTTGGGAATGATTTCCGATAGCACCAGAATCAGCAGCGTCATCACCGCCGACACGATCGCAATCGAGGCCTCGCCGAACACGACCGCCGCCTGAGCCCCCACCGCCGTCGCCCCCACCGTATGGGCAATGGTATTGAGCGTGAGAATCGCCGCCAGCGGCCGGTCGATATTGGTCTTGAGGGTATTCAGCGAGGCGTGCAGGCGCGGATTGTTGTTTTTCAGCCGGGCAATATAGCTTGGTGTAATGGACAAGAGCGCGGCTTCGAGAATGGAGCAAAGAAACGATAAAGAGATGGCAAGCGTTGCGGTAACGATGAGCAGGAGCATGAGCACTTGGCGGTGAGGGGTGTAACGTGTTTATAGGAGCGCGGCGCAGGATTGTCAATGAAGCACCGCGCTCGTAAGCGCCCTACCCCATGATACGCGACGAAAACGACTCGAGGTCGGTGACGGTCATGTCCGGCTCGATTCCCCAAGGATCGAAAGGCGCATCGCTTCGCCGGCGCACCCAGGCGCTCTTGAGCCCGGCGTGCCTGGCGCCGATCACATCGAAAGCGTTGCTCGAAACGAGCCAGGTGTGCTCGGGGCGCACGTCCAGCCGGCTGCGAAGATAGGCGTAAACCGCCGTGTCGGGTTTGAAGCGCTTGATGGCATCGACGCTGACCCAGTCATCGATGTAGGCCGAGACGCCGGCCCGGCCCAAAAGCCCTGCCACTGCCTCTTCGGTACCGTTGGAGAACGCCACGCAGCGAAAGCCGGCTTCCTTGAGACCGGCCAGCGCCGGGCGTACGTCATCGAAGGCGGGAAGCTCGCCGTAGAGCGTCATCAGGTGATCGCAGTCGTTGTCGGAAAGGCCGGTTTGCAGCGCCCGGTCGGTAAAGATCAGCGCGCGCCGAGTGCATTCGGCGAACGTTACGTAGGCGCCCATCAGGCCAACGCGAAAGCTGTACTCGAGCTGCTTCTCGCGCCAGCGCCTGGCAAATTCCTGAGCACGCGAGCCGTCCGCCAGCCGCCGCTCGAGCTCCTCGGTGACGCCCTGGGTGTCGATTAGCGTGCCGTAAACGTCGAAGGCTAAAACCGGTTGCATCCTGCACCTCGTTGTCAGAATCAAAAGGGATGCTCTAAGCGTAGCCTGCCCGGCGCAAAACAAAAACGCCGCTGCACGAGGCAGCGGCGTGTTGAACGAAGCGCTGGATCAAACGGTAAACGCCGCTTCCTGCTCGCCGGTCTTGAGGTCGCCCGAGCGGGTCAGCTCGTCGGTGACGCGGTCGACGGCGCGCTTGGCCCGCGCAATCACTTCGTCCACCTCCTGGCGGTTGATGGTCAAGGGCGGGGCGAAGCCGAGGATATCGCCCTGGGGCATGGCGCGGGCGATCAGGTTCTCCTCGAGTGCTGCCGCGGCGACCCGTGGGCCGACTTTCAGCGCCGGGTCGAAGTGCAGGCGCTGTTTCGCCTCCGGCGAGAACTCGAGTGCGGCCATCAGGCCCACGCCGCGCACGTCGCCGAGAAGCGGGTGGCCCTCGAAGGTCGCTTTCAGCTGGCTCTGGAAGTAGGCGCCGGTTTCCGCGGCGTTGCCGACCAGGTTCTCGCGCTCGATGATATCGAGATTGGCAAGCCCCGCCGCGCAGCCCAGCGCGTGGCCGGAGTAGGTCCAGCCGTGACCGATCGGGCCAAACTCACCGGTGCCGGCTTCGAGCACTTTCCACACCTTGTCACCGACGATGACGCCGGACAGCGGCTGGTAGGCGCTGGTCAGGCCCTTGGCGATGGTGACGAGATCCGGCTCGATGCCGTAGTGATGGCTACCGAAGGCGGACCCGGTGCGCCCGAATCCGCAGACCACTTCGTCGGCGATCAACAGCACGTCGTACTTGTTCAAAACCGCCTGAATCGCTTCCCAGTAGCCTTCCGGCGGCGGCACGATGCCGCCGGTGCCGAGCACCGGCTCGCCGATGAACGCGGCCACGGTGTCCGGACCCTCTTCCAGAATCATCGTCTCGAGCTTTTCGGCACAATACGCTGAAAACTCGCGCTCGGTCATGCCGTGCTGCTCGGCGGCGCGCAGATAGTAATGCGGCGCTTCGGTGTGGCGGATGGTGTCGATCGGCAAATCGAAATGATCGTGAAACGCCTTGAGGCCTGTGAGCGAGCCAGACGCGATGCCGGAGCCGTGGTAGCCGCGCATCCGCGAAATGACCTTCTTCTTCTGCGGGCGACCCAGCACATTGTTGTAGTAGCGCACGATCTTGAGCTGGGTTTCGTTGGCGTCCGAACCTGACATGCCGTAGTAGACCTTCGACATGTTCATGCCAGCGGCCTTGACGATGCGCTCGGACAGCTCGATCTGCGGCTCGTTGGAGTGGCCCACGTAGGTGTGGTAGTAGGAGAGCTCGAGCGCCTGCTTGTAGATCGCCTCGGCGATTTCGGTGCGCCCGTAGCCGATGTTCACACAATATAGCCCGGCAAAGCCGTCGATGAACTCGCGGCCGTCCTTGTCGACGATGTTGATGCCTTTACCGCCGGTGATCACGCGCCCCGGCGCGTCGCCGTGGGCGAAGTCCTTGAGGTGGGTCGAGGCGTGAAAGGTGACCTCACGGTCGCGGTCGATTAACGCTTGATGCTGACTCATACGCTGCCTTCTTGACGTGCGCCCCGCTCGACATCGAACGAGGCCTGATAAATGCGTGATAAAAATGACATGACGTTGCCGATTCGCTTAACTGCCGGAAACGGAGCCCAGTGCCCCCAGGCAGTAGTACTTGGTTTCCAGATACTCGTCGATGCCGGTGGCGCCGCCCTCGCGGCCAAGCCCGGACTGTTTGACGCCGCCGAAGGGCACCGGCGGGCCGGTCATTTTAACCGAGTTGACGCTGACCATGCCGTACTCAAGCGCCCGCAAAAGTTTCCAGATGCGACGGATATCGTGGGTATAGACGTAGGCGGCCAGCCCATACTCGGTGTCGTTGGCCATACTGATCACCTCGTCATCGCTTTCAAACGCGGTAATACCGGCCACCGGGGCGAAGTTTTCCTCGCGCCAGACCTTCATTTTCGGCGTAACGCCCGTCAACAGCACCGGCATGAAGAAGTTCTCGCCCGGCGCCTTTTGCTGGTCGCCGGCGATCAGCGTCGCGCCTTTGGAAAGGGCGTCGTCGACGATCGCGGCGGCCTTCTCTACCGCCTGGCGGTGAATCAGCGGGCCCAGGTCCACCTCGCCCTTGAAGCCGTTGCCCACGGTGAGCGCAGCCATCCGCTCGGTAAAGTGCGCCACGAACTCATCATGGATCGAGGCGTGCACCAGAATTCGGTTGGCGGCGAGACAGTCCTGCCCGGCGGTCTGGAACTTCGCCGCCACCGCGGCGAGTGCGGCCTCGCGCGGATCCATATCCGGGCCGACGATGAACGGGGCATTGCCACCCAGCTCCAGCGACAGGCGCTTGACGGTGTCGGCGCTTTGCTCGATCAGAAGCCGCCCGACGCGGGTGGAGCCGGTAAACGACAGCGCCCGGATGCGCGGCTCGCGACACAAAATCTTCGACACCTCGGCGGGCTCGCCCAGCACCACGTTGAAAATGCCCGCCGGAATGCCCGCACGCTCGGCAAGCTCGGCCAGCGCCAGCGCGGAAAACGGCGTTTCATTGGCGGGCTTGACAATCACCGGGCAACCGGCGGCAAGTGCCGCCGCTGCCTTGCGGGTGATCATCGCCAGCGGGAAGTTCCAGGGCGTGATCATCGCCGCGATGCCGACCGGCTCCTTTATGGTGCCCAGTGAGGCGTTCGGAATGTGGCTGGGGATGGTGTCGCCGTAGGTGCGCTTGCCCTCTTCGGCAAACCAGCGCACGAAGCTAGCACCGTACTCCACTTCGCCGCGGGCATCCGGCAGCGGTTTGCCCTGTTCCAGGGTCATGATGCGGGCCAGATCCTCGCGATGGGCCTGAATCAGATCGTACCAGGCAAGCAGGCGCTCGCAGCGCTCGTCGGCGCGCAGCAGCCGCCACTGGCTGAAGGCGGACTCGGCGGCGTCAACGGCGGCGGTGATTTGGCTGGCCTCGAGCAGCGGAATATGGCCGATCGTCTCTCCCGTGGCGGGATCGACGACGCCCTCCTCGCGTCCGCCCTCGCCGTGGGTCCACTTGCCGTTCACGTAGGCGTACTGGCGAAACAGACGCGGGTCATCCAGACGATTGGACAGTGTGGCGGCGTACGTGGTCATAAAACCTCCCTGGCCTTCGTCAACAAGCGGCGAAGACGTGCAAAAAGCGATAAGCGCCCGTGGCGCTGACTCTATGGCTCTACGCTACGCGAGGATTCACCCGAAGTGTTTTCGAAAAACGCGGTCGAGCGTGCGCTTTTTTTGGTGGCTCGCGCTTCAACGACGGTTTTTTTTGGTTCGCATGTGCAAATACGGCACTTGCAAACATTTGTGGAGTAAACTCATGAGAGTTAAATGATCTTTTTCATGCCGGCACCGTTTGAGTGACCCATTGCCCCCGTGCCGGCATCATAGAGGCCGATTTCGTGTATCGACTCACTTCCTACTACAAGGCGCTTTCGCAACGCGCCGGCGACCTGACGGTCCGTGATCACTACGATAATTATCGACACGATGAGCGCCTTCGCTCGATAAAGCTGCTCACGCTTTGGCTCGCGTTTTTCTACTTTTTCTACACGCTGGTCGATATCTACCTGCTTGATGATGTCACCTGGCGTTCGATATTGATTCGCGGGCTGCTGGTGGGGCCGACCACGGTCGCACTGATGCTTTACTACGACCGGCCCGGCCCGATTCGGTTAAAGGAACTCGCAGGCACCTGCCAGGCCTGCCTTGGATGCGTCGCCTGGTGTCTGGTGATCGTTGGCTCCCACGACCCGAGCGTGCTCGACTACTTCTATGCCGGGCTAGTGTTCATTCTCGTGCTCACCATAGTCTTTACTCCGCCATTCGAGTACAGCGTTTACGCCTCGCTGTTCGTGTTTGCGTGCCTCTACTCGACCGTCTGGTTTCTGGAGGGAGTGACGCCAGAGTACGTCGTGCGTAATCTGTCCGTCGGCGTGCCGGTGCTGGTGCTGTCGCTGATGGCCAACTACCGCTTCTCCTCCGAGTCGCTGCGCCTCTATATGGAGAATCTCCACGTGGAGCGCCTGCGCGGCGAGCTGACCGAGCGTAACGTCGAACTCGAGCGCCTTTCGCACCTGGACCCGCTCACCGGGCTTGCCAACCGCCGGGCGCTGGCCCGTCAGGAAAAGAAACTGGCGCAGCGCAGCGCTTCGCTAGAGAAAGCCACGGTGATCGTGGTCGATATCGACCATTTCAAGGATTACAACGACCATTACGGTCATGCCGAGGGAGACAGTGCGCTGCGCGAGGTCGCCAATGCCATCAAAAGCGCCTGCGCGCCCAGGGACGTGGTGTGCCGCTATGGGGGCGAAGAGTTTTTGGTACTGCGCTACGGCGAAGCGTCCTGCCACGATAACGCGCTGGCCGTAGCGGAGCACATTCGCGAGCGGGTCGCCGAACGGCGTATTGCCCACCGGGGCGTGCCGGCGGGCAAGGTGACCGTGAGCGTGGGCGTTTGCAGTGGGGCGCTCGGCAGTGGCACTACCCTCAAGGAGCTGACCCGATGCGCCGACCAGGCGCTTTACGATGCCAAGCAGCAAGGGCGCAATCGGGTGTGCCGGCGCGAGTATGCGCCTTCCCCTCATCACGCCAACAAGATGTCATGACGGCTCGTCGAACTCGAGCGCCAGCGGTTGGCGCTTGACGGTCTTGGTCACGATATACGTAAAGTAGCGCTCGATACCGGCCTCTGAGACCAGCCAGCGATCCATCTGGCGCTGATAGCTGTCGATCGAGCGTGCTTCGAACTTCACCAGGTAATCCACCCCGCCGCCGACCGCCACGCACTCGGTGACCTCCGGCGTTTCAAGCACCAGCGCCTCGAAGCGCGAAAAGCTCTCCACGTTGTGCGCCTTGAGCTCGATCTGCACCCACACCGGGTTGCGCGGCACCAGAGCCTCGGCGTTGATACAGACGGTATACCCCTCGATGACCCCGGCCTTTTCGAGCCGCTTGACCCGCTCCCAGCAGGGGCTGATCGATAGATTGATCGCCTCGGCCAGTTTGGACTTGGTGATGCGTCCATCGCGGCTGAGAATGTCGAGAATCTTCAGGTCATAGCGGTCGAGTTTCAGCACGTGGCGTTACGCCTCAAGTCGGTCGACGACATCGGCGATCACCGCGAGCGTATCTCCCATATTGATAAGCGACGGTGCGCGGCGCGCCATCAGAACACCGTCGCGTTCGGCCTTGTAAGCCACCGGCTCGGCGCCGCTTCGCGACATGTCGTACACGTAAGCAATGGTCTGGCCCTTTTGGACCGCATCGCCCAGCGCCACGGTCAACTCCAACACGCCCTGGTGCTGGCTCTGCACGTAGCAGCGGGCATCCGGCATATCGAGATAGACCTGGCCGCCGTCCGGCATGGCCACCTCGCCTTCGACCAGCCCGTAGTGAATCAGGAAATTGCGCACGCCGCGTTCGGCGATCGCCATGCTTTGCGGAGTGGACGTGCCGCCGCCGCCGAGCTCGGTGGCCACGAACACCTTGCCCTGGCGCTCGCAGGCGGTATCGAACAGCCTTTCCGCGTCGAGTTCGAACATCACCATGGCGTAGGGTGCCCCGAACGCCTTGGCGCCATCGAGGGCGGCCCGCTGCTGATTTTTGTCATCGAGCACGTGGGAGGCGGCAAACGGCAGGATATCGAGGGTGCGCCCACCGGAGTGCAGATCGAGCACCACGTCGCTCATCGGTACCAGCACGCGGGTGAAGTAGTCGGCGATCTGCGCGGTGACGCCGCCATCCGGGTCGCCGGGAAAGCTTCGGTTAAGGTTGCCTTTATCCATCGGCGAGGTGCGCGTGCCGGCCATTACCGCCGGAGTGTTCATGCACGGCACGATGATCACCCGCCCGGAGACCTCCTCGGCTTTCAGGGCGCTTGAGAGCTTCAAAAGCGAGGTGATGCCTTCATACTCGTCGCCGTGGTTGCCGCCGGTCAGAAGCGCAGTGGGGCCGTCGCCATTTTTCACCACGGTGACGGGAATCATCACCGCCCCCCAGGCAGAGATATCGGTGGAGATCGGCAGCTTCAGAAAGCCGTGCTGAACGCCGTCGGCGTCGAAATCCACGGTGGCGGAGACGGGGCTTGGCCGCCGGGTGCTCGCTTGCTGAGTCATGCATATGTCCTTGTGTCGAATCGTCGTCGGCGCGATGGCGAACGTGGAGCCTATCGTCGCCTCGCTACTTCACAAATAGCTGCCGGGGAAAGTTCGCCAGGGTCTCGCAGCCACTTTCGGTGATCAGAATGCTTTCGGTGATCTCAAGGCCCCACTCTTCTACCCAGAGCCCGGGCATGAAGTGAAACACCATGCCAGGTTTCAGAACCGTTTCGTCGGACGGGCGCAGGCTCATGGTGCGCTCGCCCCAATCCGGTGGGTAGGAGAGCCCGATGGAGTAGCCGCAGCGGGCACCGCCGCGATCGAAGCCGTACTTGTCCATCGCCGCGCCCAGGGCCATGGCGATGTCTGCGGTGCGGTTGCCGGGTCTGGCCACGGTTAGGCCGTTTTCAATGCCTTCCAGAAGCGCGGATTCGGCGCGGATGAAGTCTCTGGGGGGCGTGCCGAGAAACACCGTGCGCGACATCGGAGCGTGGTAGCGCTTGAACACCCCGGCGATTTCGAAGAACGTGCCCTCGCCTTCGCGAAACGGGGTGTCGTCCCAGGTCAAGTGCGGGGCGGCCGCGTCCTTGCCGGTGGGCAGCATCGGTACGATGGCCGGGTAGTCGCCGCCGAACACGCGGCCCTGCTCATCGACGAAGCCTTCGATGCCGACGCGGTAGATCTCCGAGACCAGCTTGCTCTTGGGAAGACCCGGCTCGATCACTTCGATGATGCGCGAGTGCATGCCCTCGACGATGCGTCCGGCTACGCGCAGATACTCGATCTCCTGAGGCGACTTGATCGCACGGCACCAGTTGACCAACGCGTTGGCGTCCATGAAGCGGGCGTGGGGCAGCTCGCGTAGAAGGCTTTGGTAGGCCTTGGCGGAGAAATAGTAGTTGTCCATCTCCATGCCGACCACGCCGGTGTGCCAGCCGCGCCCGGGCATCACCGACTGTGCCAGATACTCCATCGGATGCATGTCCGGGTTCTGCACGTAGTAGTCGGGATAGTAGGTGATGTTCTCCGGGTCGATCCAGCAGGTGCGAAGCGCTCCGTTGGCGTCCATACGTCGTCCGAACCAGACCGGCTCGCCTTCGAGCCCCACCAGTACGCACTGATGGACATAGAACGACCAGCCGTCGTAACCGGTCAGCCAGGCCATGTTGGAGGGGTCGCTGACGATCAGTACGTCGATACCGCGGCTGGCCATTTCAGCGCGCACCTTCCAAAGGCGCGCGGCATACTCTTCGCGAGTGAAAGGCAGGGAAACCTCATTCATCGAGCAACTCGCCCTTTTAAATCACTAAAAACCAGCTTGCTGGGCCCATGCAGCGAAAGGTCCGTGCGAGCACCGCCATTGCCGTCTTGAGCCGATACTAGCACCGACCCTTGGCGTTGGGTCAAAGGCTTTATCAAAAGCCCTTACCAAAAGCCCTTATCAAAAACCGGCCGTGCTGGCGTGGCGTCGACGCGCATCAGGTCTTGCGCTTCAGGCGACTTTTCAAAAGCTCGAGCACGGCGCGCTCGTCCGGCCCGGTCAGATCCTCGTGTTCGAGCTCGACTTCGACCAGCTGGCGAAAGTTCTCGAGCGTCTGACCGTCCAGGTAGCTCTCCACCACCCGAGGGTCGATGTAACTCGCCCTGGCGATGCTTGGCGTATTGCCCAAGGATTTCGCCACCCGCTCGACGGCCTCGCGCACGTTCTTCTCGCTGACCTTTTCATCCTCGTCGACTCCCAGCTCCTCGAGCGCCAGCGCGGCGATCGAGGTACCCGCCCAGGTTCGAAAATCCTTGGCGCTGAACTGCTCGCCCATCACCTCGTGGATGTAGTCGTTGAGATCAGCACTGTCGACGCGCACCTTGTGGCCCTCGTCGTCGAAGTACTTGAATATCTCGTAGCCCGGCGTTTCATCGAGCTCTGCGACCACGCTCGCCAAACGCGCGTCCTCCACCACCCGGTGCTGGTCCTGGCCGCTTTTGCCACGGTAGTCGAAAATCAGCTCGTCGCCGTCGATGGTCAAGTGTTTCGAGCGCATGGTGGTCAGCCCATAGGAGTCGTTTTGCTGACGATAGCGCTCGCTGCCCGGGCGGAAATAAGCGCTGTCGATCAAACGCACCATGCACGCCAGCACTTTTTCGCGCGGCAGACCTTCTTGCAGCATGTGCTGGCCGGTCACCCTTCGCATCGGCGTGAGCTTCTGGGCGAAGGCGATCATGCGATCGAACTTTAGCGCCTCGCGTTTCTCGCGCCATTTGGGGTTGTAGACGTACTGCTTGCGCCCGGCGTCGTCGCGGCCGGTGGCGTAGATATGGTGGCGCGTGTCAAGGGTGATCTCGACGTCGCGCCAGGCCGGCGGAATGGCAAGCGACTTGATCCAGTCGCGCCACGTTTGATCCTTGAGCGTTTCGCCATCTTCGGTTTTATAGGTAAAGCCCTTGCCGCTTCGTTTGCGCGTGACCACGTGGGCCTTGCGGGTTGCCATGGTGAATCTCCTTTTCGCCTCAAAATGGGCGCCAACGTGGCGCTGAGGGTGCGCGGCGTCCTTGCAGCCCTTCCCCCACTTAACCCATGATAGCTGGTAACCTACAACATGCGATTCACGGAGGTTTTTCATGAAGATCGTGGTACATACCGACCAGGCCGACCAGTGGCAGGCCGCACTCAGCGAGGCGCTACCCGAGGCAACGGTGCTCAAAAGCGATGCGCCGGCGCAAGAGCGCCAGGGCGCCGACTATCTCGCCGTCTGGAAGGCGCCGGGGCATCTGCTGGCCGAGCAGCGCGCGCTTAAAGGCATCATCAACCTGGGCGCCGGTGTGGATCACCTGCTCGCCTCCCCCGAGCGCCCGGCAGACGTGCCGATCGTCAAGCTGCGCGACGCCGGTATGGGCGAGCTGATGGCTGACTACGTGCTCTACGGGGTGCTACATTTTTATCGCAGCATGGACCGCTACAGCGCGCAGCAGCCAGGCGCGCAGTGGCAGCCACACGAGGTCGTGGAGAAAGCCCAGTGGCCGGTCGGCGTCCTGGGGCTCGGGGCGATCGGCCAGGCGGTGGCGAGCGCCCTCGACCAGGCCGGTTTTCCGGTGCTGGGCTGGAGCCGGTCGCCCAAGACGCTCAAGAACGTGCGCTGCCTGCACGGCGAGGCGGGGCTCGATGAGCTGTTGGGCCAGGTTCAAAGCGTGGTGACCATTTTGCCGGACACCCCGGCCACTCGGCATATTCTGAACGCCGAGCGGCTCGCGCGCCTGCCCAGGGGCGGAAGCGTCATCAACCCGGGCCGGGGCGGTCTGATCGACGAAGACGCCCTGCTCGAGGCGCTGGGAAGCGGTGAGCAGGAAGGCCATTTGCGCGGCGCCCTGCTGGACGTGTTCAGCGAGGAGCCGCTGCCGGCGGCCCACCCGCTTTGGCAGCATCCGCGCGTGTTGATCACGCCGCACATGGCCGCCCCCACGCCGCTGGCGGACGCCATCGACCAGGTGATCTCGTACCTGCACGCTTTCGAGGCCGGCGACGCCATCGCCACGGTCAACCCAAGCGACGGCTACTGACGGCCGCGACGTTTTGACTGAACGAAGCGCTGAGCTCGACGCTCTCAGGGAAGATTGAAGCAAAGGAGAAGGATCGTGCTCAAACCTGTACCTTCGCGCCGCCGCGCCGCCTGTCTGGCGCTTGCGTGCCTGACCATGGGCGTCACCGCGGCCAGCACTGCGGCCCAGACGCCGGAGCTTGTCGCCCCGCGCCCTTTCGAGGCGAGCTACCGGCTGGAAATTCGCGGCTGGCCCGGCGCCACCGTGCGCCATACGCTCAGTCAGGAAGGGCTTCATTGGCTCTCGAGCATGCGTTTTTCCATCGCCGTGGCCAAGGGTGAGGAGCGCAGCCGCTTCGCGGTGGAGGGCAACGACACCCGGGCGCTGCTCTATTCGAGCAGCTATTCCCTGCTGGGCGTCGGCGACGACTATACGCTTGGTGAGGCCGAGCTTACCGCCCTCGATCGTCAAACCGCACTGTTCGATCTGTCGCGCCGCGTGGAGCATTCCGAGTGCACCGAGCGCGCGCCCTGCGATATCACCTTTCTCGACCACCGCGGGCGCGACGAACACTTTCAGTACTACGTCCATCCGGACGCCATCGTGAGCGTTCCCGCCGGTGAGTTTCAGGCGCCGAGCGTTACGCTCACCGACGTCGAAAAGCCGGATCGCCATATCGACATTAGCTTTCACCCCCAGTGGCCCGGCCTGATTCTCTCGGCGGAGTACATCAAGGATGGCCGCCGGGATACCACCCTCACGTTGACACGGTTTGCACCGCAATAAGGCTCACCCACCCCCATGTTCTCCGGTTTACTCATCGTACTGCTGCCCCTGATCGGGGGCTATCTTCTGCGCGTTCGCTCACCGCGGCTGCTGGAACTCATCAATCGCGGCGTCAGCGCCTCGGTGTATCTGATTCTGCTGCTGATGGGCGTGAGCCTGGCCGGGCTCGAAAACCTGGCGGGCCAGCTCTCGACACTGGGCGGCAGCACGCTGGTGCTGTTTTCGATCACGATGGTGTTCAACCTGGCCGCCCTT
Source organism: Halomonas sp. PAMB 3264 (assembly GCF_031954245.1). Lineage (NCBI taxonomy): Bacteria > Pseudomonadati > Pseudomonadota > Gammaproteobacteria > Oceanospirillales > Halomonadaceae > Halomonas > Halomonas sp. PAMB 3264. Next base: position 896,932 of record NZ_CP134866.1, on the reverse strand, counting down.
GGCTGGCTATCGCGCAGGCTGACGCTCAAGGCTGGCGCATCAAACGTGGTCGAGAACGCGCCGACCAGCAAGCTTGCCGCGATCAAAGGCTCACTGTTACTGCTGGTGACGGTCGTACTGGGTGTGGTGTTGGGTCTGCTGCTGGCGCCGCTTTGGGGCCGCGAACTGTTCACCACGGCGGATCTGCTCGCCGAATGGGCGCTCTACGCGCTGCTCGTACTGATCGGGTGTCAGCTACGCAACTCCGGCATGGCGCTCAAGCAGATTCTGCTCAACCGGCTGGGGCTGGCCATCGCCGCGACGCTGGCAGCGAGTTCGCTACTGGCCGGGCTTGCCGCCGCGCCGCTTTTATCGCTGACGCCCTTTGAGGGGCTCGCCATGGCCTCGGGCTTTGGCTGGTATTCGCTCTCGGCGATTCTGATCGGCGACCAGCTCGGCCCGCTGCTCGGCGGCGTGGCGTTTTTCAACGACCTGGCCCGGGAGCTTTTAGCGTTCGTGCTGATTCCGCTGATCATACACCGCCACGCGCCGCTTGCCATCGGCGTCGGCGGCGCCACCTCGATGGATTTCACCCTACCGGTGATCCAGCAGCACGGCGGCGTGGCCTGCGTGCCGGTCGCGGTGGTCAGCGGCTTCATCCTGTCGCTTTTATCACCGCCGTTGATTTTGTTTTTTCTCTCGCTTTAGATACACCAGGGCGCAGCCACACCACGACCGAAGGGGCAGACATGAAAGCACTGATCAACATCGACTACACCGTTGACTTCGTCGCCGACACCGGCAGTCTCACCTGCGGCGCGCCGGGTCAGGCCATTCACGATGCCCTGCTGGCGCTGACGAAGTCGTTCGTCGAGGCCGGCGACTTCGTCGTGTTCGCCATCGATCGGCACGCTCAAGACGACCCCTACCATCCGGAAACGGCGCTCTTTCCGCCCCACAATATCGAGGGTACCGAGGGCCGGGCGCTCTATGGCGAGCTCGCGGCGTACCACGCAAGCGTAAAGCACGCACCCAACGTGCATACGATGGACAAGAGCCGCTACAGCGCCTTTCACGGCACCGACCTTGAAATCAAACTGCGCGAGCGCGGAATCACCGAGGTGCATCTGGTCGGCGTATGTACCGATATTTGCGTACTGCACACGGCGGTCGATGCTTACAACCGGGGGTTCAAAATCGTCGTCCATCAGAACGCCGTGGCAAGCTTCGACGCCGCCGGCCACGCCTGGGCGCTGGGTCACTTTCAGAACGTGCTGGGCGCCCAAGTGGTCTGACCCCGTATCGCGGTCAATAGCGTTCTCAGCCCGGCGTCAATCGCGCGAGCTTGCTCCTCAAATTCATGCGCACCGCCGGCCACTCGGATTCGATGATCGAATAGATCACGGTGTCGCGCAGCGAGCCATCACTCAGGATCTGGTGGGCGCGCAAAATACCGTCCTGCTTGGCGCCCAGCGACTCGATCGCCGCGCGCGAAGCCCGGTTGAAGAAGTGGGTGCGAAACTCGCAGGCAATTGCCCGGGAGGCCTCGAACAGGTTCGATAGCATCAGGAGCTTGCACTCGGCGTTCACTGCGGTGCCGCGCACGCTCTGGGAGTACCAGGTATAGCCGATCATCGCCCGGCGGTTGGCGGCGTCGACGGCGTAAAACCGCGTTGTACCGACGATATCGCCGCTGGCCAGGTGGCGCACGGCGTAGGCCAGGTGGCCGCGGCTGGCCTCTTCGATGGCCCGCTCCACGTAGGCGGCCATCTCTTCGGGGCGCGGGACACTGGCGTACCAGAGCGTCCAGCCCTGCCCGTCGCGCACCGCCTCTGCAAGCGCCTCGATATGCCCGGCGTTCAAGGGCTCCAGGCGCACGTGCTGGCCCTCGAGCTGCTGCTCCTGAATAAACATCGCTACCTCCTGACGGATGGCCCTTGTCTGCGCGACCGAGTCGCGCGGCTCGTCTAACGCTCGGCGCCGCTGGCGGCCAGGTGGTCGCTCAGGGCGTGGAAGAACTGGGTGACCGGGACGATTTCGAAGGCTTCCGCCTTGGGCTGGGCGCTGGTCATGGCGATGACCATATCGTTGTCCGGGTCGATGAACACCCACTGGCCGAAGATGCCCACCGCCGAGAAGGCATTATCACCTTCCGGCCACCAGGAGTAGCCGTACTCGATCTCCTCGCCACCGATCTCGTGAGGTCTTGCCGACTCCGTCACCCAACCTTCCGGCAGCACGTTCGGCGCACGCTGCTCCTCGAGCACGAACTGACCAAAGCGCGCATAGTCGCGTAGCGTGATCAGAAGCCCGCTTCCGCCGATCTCCTGGCCATCCTCGCCGTCGAGCCACCACTGTGCATCTGTTTCCATGCCATAGTTCGCCCAGATCTTCTCGGAGAGGTATTCAGAGGCGCTCTTGCCTACCGCACCGTTGATGATCGCCGAGAGCAGCTGGGTTTCGCCGGTGCTGTAGTTCCACACCGTGCCGGGGTCGGCGGCACGTTCGAGCCCGCCCATGAACTCGAGAATCGCGCCCGGGCGCTGCTCGAGCTGAAGCTCGAGCATCTGGCGGCGCTCGGAGTCCGGATCGGCGTAGGTTTCATCCCAGGCCACGCCGGAAGCCATCAAAAGAATCTGCTCGACGCTGACGTCGTCATAGACGCTGCCCTCGAGCGCCGGCACGTAGGTGCTGACCGGGTCGTCGAGACTTTCGATATGGCCATCCTTGAGCGCGGCGCCGATCAGCGTCGAGGAGACCGACTTGGCGATCGACATCGACATCCAGGGCGTCTGGGCGGTATTGCCGAGCGCGTACTGCTCGAACACCACGTCGTTGTCATGCACCGCCATCAGCCCGCTCACCCGGTTGAGCGCCATGAAGTCATAAATGTCGTAGGTCACGCCATCATGGGTCAGCGAGAAATCCTCAAGCGAGGCGTCGCGCTGACCAAACCGATGCGGCTCAGCCGCCGCCTTGACCGTGCGGGTTGGGAAGAGCCGGTCGATGTGGCGCGAAAGTTCGACCTGCTCGTCGGGCATCATCTGGCCGCTATACAGCTTTCGCACCTCGCTTTGGCTTTGCTCGGAGCTCTGGGCCCAGGCCGCCGGGGCAAGGGCCAGGGCGCTGGCGATCAGCGAGGTGTTGAGTAGCGTCGGTGTGGTCATATCACCCTCTCTTGATTGGCTCACGCAAGGCCCGCTTTGGCAGCACGCGCGGCGTGAAGTTTCCTGTAGCTTTCGATCAGGCGCTGGTGGCGCTCCAGGCCATCGAGCTGCAGGTTGGTGGGCGTGAGCCCGTAAAAGCGCACGGAGCCTTCGACGGAGCCGACCACCGCCGCCATGGTCGCCTCGCCGAACATGCGGGTGAAATTTGGCAGGTAGTCGTCGAGCTCCAGCTCGTCGTCCAGCGCGATCTCCAGCACCGCCTGTACCGCCTGGTAGAAGAGCCCGCGCTCGACGGTGTTGTCGTTGTACTGCAAAAACATCTCGACGCAGTCCAGCGCCTCGTCGAGCCGACCCAGCGCCAGAAAGATCAGAAGCTTGAGTTCCAATATAGTGAGCTGGCCCCAGACGGTGTTTTCGTCGAACTCGATGCCGATCAGCGTGATGATGTCGGCATGATCGTCCATCTGACTCTCTTCCAGGCGCTCGACCAGATCCGTGAGCGCCTCGTCGTCGAGGGCGTGGAGGTTGAGAATATCCTCGCGGTAGTCGAGCGCCTTGTTGGTGTTGTCCCAGATCAGATCCTCGATCGGGTACACCTCGGAGTAGCCCGGCACCAGAATGCGGCATACCGGCGCGCCGAGATCCTCGTGAACGGCCATGTACACCTCGGCGTCGAGCTCGGCGAAGATGTCGAACAGCGTCTCGGCCTCCTGCTGGGAGGTCTTGCGCCCTTCGTCGGTGAAGTCCCACTCGACGAACTCGAAGTTCGAGCGGGCGCTGAAAAAGCGCCAGGAGACCACGCCGACCGAGTCGATGAAGTGCTCGACGAAGTTGTTGGGCTCGGCCAGCGTCTGGGAGTTGAACGTCGGCAGCGGCAGATCGTTCAGGCCTTCGAAGCTGCGCCCCTGCAACAGTTCCGTGAGGCTACGTTCGAGTGCCACCTCGAAGCTTGGATGCGCGCCGAAGGAGGCGAACACGCCGCCGGTGCGCGGGTTCATGAGCGTCACACACATGACCGGGAACTGGCCGCCCATCGAGGCATCCTTCACCAGCACCGGGAAGCCCTGGGCCTCCAGCGCCTGGATGCCTTCGACAATACCCGGGTACTTCGCCAGCACCGCCTGCGGCACGTCCGGAAGCGCAAGCTCCTGCTCGAGAATGTCGCGCTTGACCGCGCGCTCGAAAATTTCCGACAGGCACTGCACCTGGGCTTCCGCCAGGGTGTTGCCGGCGCTCATGCCGTTACTCAGAAACAGATTCTCGATCAGATTCGACGGGAAGTAGACCGTCTCGCCATCCGAGTGGCGCGTAAACGGCAGCGAGACGATGCCGCGGTCCACGCGTCCGGAGTTGGTGTCGTAAAGATGCGAGCCGGCAAGCTCGCCTTCCGGGTTGTAGATCGCCCGCGTATGCGCATCGAGGATCTCGTCGGGCAGTTCGTCATTGGGGCCCGGCTGAAACCACTTTTCATTCGGGTAGTGGACGAAGTCACTGCCCGCGATCTCTTCGCCGAAGAACTGATCGTTGTAGAAGAAGTTGCACGACAGGCGCTCGATGAACTCGCCCAGCGCCGAGCACAGCGCGCTCTCCTTGGTCGCGCCCTTACCGTTGGTGAAGCACATGGGGGCGGCGGCGTCGCGAATGTGCAGCGACCAGACGTGGGGCACGATATTGCGCCAGGAGGCGATCTCGATCTTCATGCCCAGATCCGCAAGGATGCCGCTCATGGTGGCGATGGTCTGCTCCAGCGGTGCATCCTTGCCCTCAATAAACGTTTCGCCGCCTTCGGGGGCGCCCATGAGAAGCGCCTGAGCGTCCTCGTCGATGTTCTCGACCACCTCGATCTGAAACTCCGGGCCGGTCTGCACGACCTTTTTCACCGTGCAGCGGTCGATCGAGCGCAGCATGCCCTCGCGGTCCTTTTCGGAAATGTCCTCGGGCAGCTCGACCTGGATCTTGAAGATCTGCTTGTAGCGGTTTTCCGGGTCGACGATGTTGTTTTGGGAGAGCCGAATGTTGTCGGTCGGGATATTGCGCGCGTTGCAGTACACCTTGACGAAGTACGCCGCGCACATGGCGGATGAGGCCAGAAAGTAGTCGAAGGGGCCGGGGGCGGAGCCGTCGCCCTTGTAGCGAATCGGCTGATCCGAAATAACGCTGAAGTCGTCGAACTTCGCCTCGAGGCGAAGGTTGTCGAGATAGTTGACCTTGATTTCCATGGGGCAGACGTCCGAATCGATGAGTGTGCCCGGCGCGTTTATAGGGCTTTGGGCGATGGCCCCCATTATCCAGTTTTTCGCCCGCCCCGTCTGCCCGTCGCGCGTCTTACAGCGTTTTGATCAGCACCTTGGATTTGCGCGCGTGGTTGTAGGTATCGCGCCTGAGCGGCGGAAGCTCCTCCAGGCTTGCGTCCTGGAAGCCGTGCTCGACGAACCAGTGGGCGGTGTGAGTGGTGAGCACGAAAAGCGCCGCCAGCCCGGCTTTGCGCGCGCGCTGCTCGACGGCCTCGATCAGGCGCTCGCCGCGCTCGCCGCCGCGGTAGCTTTCGTGCACCGCCACGCAGGCCAGCTCGCCGACGCCGGCCTCCGAAAAGAGGTGCAGCGCCGCACAGCCGATCACCATGCCGTCGCGCTCGATCACCTGGTAGTCGTCGATCTCGTGCTCGAGGCGCGCGCGGGAGCGCGCCACCAGCATCCCGCGGCGCTCCAGCGGCTCGAGAAGCTCCAAAAGCCCCGCCACGTCGTTGAGCGTGGCGGCTCGAAGCTGCTCGTAGCGGTGCTCGGTGATCATCGTCCCCACGCCGTCGCGGGTAAAAAGCTCGCCCAGCAGCGCATCCGGGTCCTGCCAGCTGAGCAGGTGCGTGCGCGCCACGCCTTTGCGCGCCGCGGTAGAGGCCGCGCTCAGGTGGCGGGCGAGCTCGGAGCCGGGGGCGGCGGCGGCGAGCCGGGGCTCGGCCTCCTTCGGGCTGAGCTGGCGAAGCAGCCCGCCCTGCTCGTCTTCGAGGCCTTCCGAGTCGCCGAGCAGAATCAGTTTGTCCGCCTTGAGCGCTACGGCGGCGTGCTGAGCGACGTCGGCGGCGTCGAGATCGAACACCTCGCCGGTGCTGGAAAAGCCCAGCGGCGGCAGCAATACCAGCGACCCTTGGCTCAAAAGCTCCTGAATGGCACTGGCGCGCACCCGGCGCACCTCGCCGCTATGATCGAAATCCACCCCTTCGCGCACGCCCAGCGGCTTGGCGGTGACCAAGTTGCCGGAGACTACGCTTAACTCGACACCGTGCAGCGGGGAGCTTGGCAGCCCCAGGGAGAGGCGTGCCTCGAGCCACAGCCGCTGGTGGGACGCCACCTGCTCGACCTGAGCCATCACCGCGCGGTCGGCCACCCAGCGCCCGTCGACGTGAACGGGTGCCACGCCCGCCGCGGTGAGCGCAGCCTGCACCTGGGGGCGCACGCCGAACACCACGACCAGGCGAACGCCGAGCGTGTGCAACAGCGCCAGATCCTGAATCAGCTGCTCGCCACGGTGTGAGGCCATGGCGTCGCCTTCGATCAAAATCACGAAGGTTCGCCCGCGGTGCGCGTTGATGTACGGCGAGGCGTTACGAAACCAGTCGACAAAGGGGAAGCGTTTATCCAAGGGGCCGCTCTCCGGCGCAGAGTGAATGAAGGCATTGGCAGACCGACTACTTTAACAGAGCCCGAAAAACCAGCGCCAAAAAAAACGGCACCGCTTTGCAAGACTCGCCGGGGCGAAGCAAAACGGTGCCGCGTGGCAGGCGCGTTGGCGTTAGCCGAACATGCCCTTGAACATGAAGAAGAACACGATGGCCAGACACGCGCCCGCCGGCAGTGTGATCAGCCAGGACATCACGATGGTGCCGATGACGCGCAGATTGAGTGCGGCCATGCCGCGGGCAAGTCCCACGCCCAGCACCGCGCCGACCAGCGTGTGGGTGGTCGAGATCGGCAGGCCAGTGGCCGAGGCCAGTACCACGGTGCTCGCCGCGGCCAGGGTCGCAGCAAAGCCGCGGCTCGGCGTAAGCTCGGTGATGCCGGTGCCGACGGTGGCGATCACGCGGTGGCCGTAGGTCACCAGACCAAACACGATACCGCCACCACCGAGCACCAGCACCCACCAGGGCACCAGCGCGGCGCTGTCGATCATGCCTTCGCTACGCACCACGCTGATCACCGCGGCCAGTGGGCCGACCGCGTTGGCGACATCGTTGGAGCCGTGGGCGAACGCCATGGCGCAGGCGGTAAAGATCATCAGCACGCCAAATACGCGCTCGACGTTGGCGTAGCCGAAGTGGTCGGCGGCGTTTTGTTCGAACTTGATCCGCCGCTGCATGACGATCCCCAGCCCCATGATGGCCGCACCCAATAGAATCGAGAGGATCAGGCTTTGGCTAAAGCTCAGGTCGAGCCCGACGTGGGATAGCCCCTTGGTGAGCGTCACCATCGAGACGATGAAGCCGACCAGAAACACGTAGCCAGGCACGTAGCGCTTGGCGGCGGCAAAGGGGTCATTGCTTTCGAAAATCAAATGATGAACGGATTTGAACAGCACGTAGCCGATGGTACCGGCCAGAAGCGGCGACACCACCCAGCTCGAGGCGATCTGGGTCACCTTGTCCCAGGCCACCGCCTCGACCCCCAGGCCCACCGCGGCGAAACCGACGATGGCGCCGACGATCGAGTGGGTGGTCGAGACCGGCCAGCCCTTGGCCGAGGCCACCATCAGCCAGATACCGGCGGCCAGAAGCGCCGAGAGCATGCCGTAGACCAGAAACTGCGGATTGGCCTCCAAAAGCGCCGGGTCGATGATGCCGCCCCGAATGGTAGCAGTGACTTCGCCGCCGGCAAGCCAGGCGCCAAGAAACTCGAAAATCACCGCGATGATGATGGCCTGCTTGATGGTGATCGCTTTCGACCCCACCGAGGTTCCCATGGCGTTGGCGACATCGTTGGCGCCCACGCCCCAGGCCATGAAAAAGCCGAATACACAGGCGAGAATGATAAAAATATCGCCATACTGGGCAATAATCTGCATGCGGTCCCCTTAACGCGCGGTCAAAATCTGCAGTCGGCTACCCACGCGCTCGGCGCGGTCCGATACTTCGCCCACCCACTCGATGATCTTGTAAAGGAAGATCACATCCACCGGCGGCAGTACACTTTCGAGCTCGAAGAGCTGGCGGCGAATCGCCACCTGTTGATCGTCGGCCTGATGTTCCAGGGTATGCAGCTCGCGAATCATGTTCTGCATGACATCCGACACGTTGCGCCCGAAGCCGGATTCCAGCAGCTCCTTGAGCTCCTCGAGCGCCTGACGCGCCTGAGCCACGCAGGCTACGCTGGTGATCATGTAGTCGCGCATCGGCTCGGCAAGCTCATCCGGCACGCGCATTTTACGTCCCAGCATAATGCCGGTAATGTCACGCACCTTATTGGCGATCTTGTCCTGCACGCTGATCAGATCCAACAGATCCGAGCGCGATACCGGCAGGAACATGGTGCTGGGCAAATTCAAGCGCAGCTCGGTTTTCAGCGTGTCCGCGTCGTGCTCAAGACAGGTGACACGCTCACGCAGTGCCGTCGCGGTCTCCCAGTCGCCAGCCAGCGAGGCCTCGAAAAAGGGCAGCAGCTGATCGGCGCACTCGTTGGCCTTGACGATATGGGCCAGAAGCGGCTGGAAGGGCGAACGGCCGAACATGGCGGAAAAAGGATTGGAGGTAACCATAGTGCCTTTCATCCTGAGTGTGGAAAGCCTGAAAATGGCGGCGCTAGTATAAAGAGTGCGCCTGCCGCCGTCATGAAAAGTTCATAAAGACGTCGAAATTTAACGCAACGTTCACAAAAGCAAGGTAGCCATTGTCATGAAAGATCACTCCCCGCTCGAAGTAGAGCTTAAGCTAGCGCTGCCTGCCGCGTCCATCGACGCCCTTTTAAGCTACCCTGCCCTGGCCAAGGCCCCAACCCGAAAGCGCCTGACCAACACTTATTACGACACCCCCAATAAGGACCTTTCCCGCCAGGGCATCGCCGTGCGGCTGCGCCAGACCGGCGGGCAGACGCTGCAAACGGTCAAAACCAAAGGCCACGGCGGCGGCGGGCTCTCGACACGGGGCGAGTGGGAGTGGGCCGTGAGCAAAGGGCTGGATATAAAGGCGCTCGCCGCCCTGCCGCCGTTCGAGAACGTATCTATTGAGGCGCTCAAGGCCCTCACCCCGACGCTTGCCACGGATTTCGACCGGCGCAGCTGGATGATCGACTGGAACGATAGCCGCATCGAGCTCGTGCTCGATGAAGGCGAGGTCCGTGCCAACGGCGCGCGGGCCGTGATTTGTGAAATCGAGCTCGAGCTCAAGGAAGGCGCTCCCGATGCGCTCTGGTCGCTGGCGCTCTCGATGTCGAGTTTCGTCCCACTTCGCCCGAGCGATTCGAGCAAGGCCGCCCGCGGCAATGCCCTGAGTCATGGCGAGTGGACGCTGCCCCAGGCCGACACCCCCAGCGAGTGGCTGCACCGGGCGACGGTGGCGATGGACGCCTACCAGGACAGCCGCGAACCAGCGTACTTCGAGCACGCCGTTCGCGCCTACGAGACGCTGGCCGAGCATCCGGCGCTTGCCGAGCCGCTTCGCCCGACCGCGGCGGCGCTCGCTCGGGCGCTCGATAAAAACGCCACGAGTATCAGCTTTGGCTACAACGCCTTGAGTCTGGCGCATCGCCTGACCCTTGAAAGCGCGCTAAGCTGAACCGGCTTGCCACGTTCAAGGATAACGCCATGAGCCTTCACCTCGCGCCGGGCCCGGAAGGCCTGCGTTCGCAGCTTTTTCACATTATTTTCGAATCCGATACGCCCGGCGCCAAGGCCTTCGATCTGGCGCTGATCATCGCGATTCTCACCAGCGTCACGATCATCATCCTTGGCAGTGTCGAGAGCATCGCCCAGCCCTACGGGGAGATATTTCTCTACATCGAGTGGACGATCACGATCCTGTTCAGTATCGAGCTTCTGGTGCGCCTCTACTGCCTGGATCGACCGCTGGCCTATATCAAAAGCTTCTACGGCGCGGTGGACCTGATCGCCATTCTTCCCGCCTGGCTGGTGCTGCTGGTACCCGGCGCGCACGGGTTGGTGATCGTGCGCCTTTTGCGCGTGCTGCGTATTTTTCGCATTCTGCGAATGATGGAGTTCGTCGGCGAAGGCCACATGCTGCTCGAGGCGCTCAAGCGTAGCTCACGCCAGATTCTGCTCTTTTTCAGCAGCATTCTGATGGTGGTGACGCTGTTCGCCGCGCTGATGTACACCATCGAGTCCGAAGAGGCGGGCTTTACCAGCATTCCGATCTCGATCTACTGGGCGATCGTGAGCATGACCACGGTAGGTTACGGCGATATCGTGCCGTTAACGCCGCTGGGCAAATCGATCACGGTGATTTTGATGCTGCTGGGCTACTCGATCATCGCCGTGCCCACCGGCGTCTTCTCGGCCCAGGTAATCCGCTCCATTCGTGAGGACCGCTACTCGGAAGAGGCCTGCCCCGGTTGCGGTCACGACCACCACGAAAAGCGCGCCCGCTACTGCCTGCGTTGCGGCACCTGGCTCGACGAGTTCAGCGAGGACCCGCGCGAGGAGGAGCGACGCGAAAAGGAAGAGAAGAAGGCCCGGGAAGCGAAGGAGAAGATGGAGGAGTTGAAGCTCGAGGAGAAAAAGCGCGCCGATGAAGACGAGGACGCCGGCGACTAGTCGCCGGCGTCGCCCACAAGGCTAGCTCTCGAAGGGCGCGGTATCGCCGCGCCCTTCGCGCACGATGGTCGGCGGCATGGTGCGAAGATCGATCACGCTGGTGGGGTCCAGATGGCAGGCGCCCCCATCGATGATCAAATCCAGGTGTGCACTGAAGCGCTCGCGAATCTCTTCCGGGTCGTTCATGGGAAGCGTCTCGTCCACCGGGATGAGCGTCACGCTCATCAGGGGCTCCCCCAGGGCTTCGAGCAGCGCGTGGGTGATGCGATGGTCCGGCACGCGCACGCCGATCGAGCGGCGCTTAGGGTGGAGCAAAAGCCTTGGCACTTCGGTGGTCGCTTCCAGAATGTAGGTGTAGGGCCCCGGCGTGTGCGCCTTGAGCAGGCGAAACACCGCGTTATCCACCTTGGCATAGGTGCCGATTTCGGAGAGATCCGAACACACCAGGGTAAAGTTGTGCTTGTCGTCGAGCGAGCGCAGCCACTTGATCTTCTCGATCGCCTTTTTCTCGCCCAAATGGCAGCCCAGCGCGTAGCCCGAGTCCGTCGGATAGGCGATGACCCCGCCCTTGCGAATGATCTCGACGGCCTGGTCGATCAAGCGCTTTTGCGGATTTTCCGGATGGATCTGAAAATACTGGCTCATGGCTGACTCCTTGCCCTGTCACTTCTCGCCCGGCGGGCGGTGTTCCCCAAGCATAGCTCACGATGGCCGTGTCATGCCGGCGTGCCCACGGGCAGAAGCCCGGCGGGCGCCTCGTGTAAATGGATTAGCCGCGGATGCTGCCAGATCGGCCGCGCCGCGGTGCGCGGGATGGCGCTGGTGCTACCGGGGGCGGCGTGGCTGCCGGGAAAGTGAAAATCGCTGCCCAGGGAGGCATACAGGTCGCGCTCGACGAGCTGGCGCGCCAGATCGCGGGTGGCGTCCGGATTCTGCTGGCCGCTGACCAGCTCCACGGCCTGGCCGCCGGCGGCCACGAAGCTGTCCATCAGCTGGCCGCGCTTTCGCCGGGTCAGCCCGTAGCGAAGCGGGTGGGCGATCGCCGCTACCCCACCGGAGGCGACGACCCACTCGACCGCCTCACCGATCTCGGGCCAGTGCGCCTTGACGTCGCCCTTCTTGCCACTGCCCAGGTAGCGCTTGAAGGCGCTGGCCCAGTCCGGCACCAGCCCCTCTGCCACGAGCGCCCGGGCGAAGTCCGGGCGTCCCAGCGGGCGCTCGCTTCCGGCGTGTTCGCGCGCCTTGGCCAGCGCATCCTTGAGCCCCAACTTCTCCAGCCGCTGGGCGATCACCTCGGCGCGCTGAATACGCGCCTGGCGCTGCGCCTCGAGACCTTCGATGAGCGGCCCGCGGGCGCCCCCCGGCATCAGTGCCACCACGTGAATGTTGATGCCCTGCCAGCGCGTGGAGAGCTCGCAGCCGGCGATCAGACAAAGGCCTTCTCGCTCGCAGGCCAGTGCCGCCTCAGCCACGCCGTCCATGGTGTCGTGGTCGGTCAAAGCGATATGAGAAAGCCCGCGGCTTGCGCACAGCGCGACGAGATCGAAGGGCGACAGCGCGCCGTCGGAGGCGGTGGAATGCATGTGCAAATCCACCGGATAGCCGTGGTCGGCCTCGAAGCTTTCGGGCAGCACGGTCACAGGGAGTCGGGGCATGGGCATGACGTCGGTTGGGGAGTTTGTCAGAATGGGGGCCTTCACGTATAAATACGGGCGTTTGCACGCGCCGCGCCATGGTACCTAACGCGCGTGCGCCGTACCATGTACGCCGCGATATGAAACGCTGATTTTTATTCACGGCCCGCCCCCCAGACCACGCTTTGCGCTTAACGCCGAGGACACCCCATGCTCTACGCCATCATGAGTGAAGACGTTTCCGATAGTCTGGAAAAGCGCCAGGCGGCGCGCCCGGACCACCTCGCCCGCCTGGAAGCGCTACGCGACGAGGGCCGTCTGGTGCTGGCGGGCCCGCACCCGGCCATCGACAGCGAAAGCCCGGGAGATACCGGCTTCACCGGCAGCCTGGTCGTGGCGGAGTTCGATAGTCTGGACGACGCCCAGGCGTTTGCCGATAGCGACCCTTACGTGGCGGCAGGCGTCTACGCCCGCGTCACCGTGAAGCCCTTCAAAAAAGTAATGCCTTGATTTTTACGGGCTGCTATGGGGGTGCCGCCGGCTTTTGCACAGAGGCTGTGGAAAACTCTGTGAAAACACGGCGGACGCTTTTCTCAAAGCGAGAGAGTGCGCCCGTATTAACGAATTGATCATTTTTTAACCGCTTTTCACGCTTGCCTCGACAACGGATATTCGTGTGACCCAGCGCCACCCTGTAATGCCGCCCCTGGAGACGTTGACCGCCCCGCCGCTGACCTGGGAAGACACCGCCCCGCACTCGAGTCAGTTCGGCGACGTCTATTTTTCCCGCGAGGACGGCCGCGCCGAAACCGAGCACGTGTTCCTGAACGCCAACCGGCTGCCCGAGCGCTTTGCCACCTGGCGCGAGCCACGGGCGTTCGTCATCGGCGAGACGGGCTTTGGCACCGGGCTCAACGTGCTCAGCGCCTGGGCGTGCTTCGAGAAGCACGCCCAGGCTGGCGCGCGCCTTCATCTGTTATCCACAGAGAAGTACCCAATGCCTGTCGAAGCGCTGTCCCGCGCTTTAAACGCCTGGCCCTCGCTTTCCCACTACGCCGACGCACTCTGCGCGCGCTGGCCCGCCCCCGTCGCCGGCATTCACCGGCTGCACTTGAGCGAGCGGGTGACGCTGGACCTTCACTTTGGCGATACCACCGAGCGTTTAACGCTGCTCGACGGCCGGGTCGACGCCTGGTTTCTGGACGGCTTCGCGCCCTCCAAAAACCCGGCAATGTGGCAGGACGCGCTGTTCGAGGCCATGGCGGCGCGCTCGCACCCCGGTGCGACCTTCGCCACCTTCACCTGCGCCGGTATCGTCAAGCGTGGGCTCAAGGCGGCGGGCTTTGCGATCCGTAAAGTGCCGGGCTTTGGGCGCAAGCGCGAGATGCTCGCTGGCGAGATCGACCACCCGCCGGTGGATAACCGCCGCCACCACACGCCCTGGTTCACTCCGCAAGCGCTGCAGCCAGTCGCGCACGTCGCGGTGATCGGCGCGGGCCTGGCCGGGGCCTGCACGGCGGCCGCGCTCGCCCGGCGTGGGGTGAAGGTCAGCGTGTTCGAGCGCGAAGCGCCGGGCGCCGGCGGCTCGGGCAACCGCCAGGGCGCGCTCTACGTCAAGCTCGCCGTCGAGACCAACCGGCAGAGCCGCTTCTATCTGGCGGGGCTTTTGTACAGCGCGCGCTGGTTGGGCGGGCTTCACGGGAGTGAGGCGTTCTGGTCGCCCTGCGGGGTGGTGCAGCTGGCGACCAGCGACAAGGAAGCGAGCCGCCAGCGCCGCTTTTTGGCGCGCCACCCGCTGGGGGATGCGGTGGTTCAGGCGCACCAGGGGGGGCTCGCCACGCTGGCGGGCGTCACAGGCGAGACCGAGCACGCGCTTTTCTATCCACAGGCGGGCTGGGCACGCCCCCAGAAACTTTGCCAGGCGCTGCTGGACCATCCGCGCATTACGCTCAAAAAAGCCGAGGTGAGCGCGCTTGAAGCCGATGCATCCGGCTGGCGCCTGACGCTTGGGGATAATACCGCCTACGAGGCGGATCAGGTCGTCATTGCCTGCGCGCACCAGGCAAACGCGTTCACCCAGACGCAAACGCTCGCCCTGCAAAAAGTGCGCGGCCAGGTGAGCTCGCTGGCGCTTCCCGAGGGCGTGAGCGCCCCGTCCAGAGTGGTGTGCGCCGGCGGCTACGTCTGCCCGCCTGTGGAGGGCGTGCTCACCTTCGGCGCAAGCTTCGTGCCCAACGACGGCGAGCGCGACCTGCGTGAGGCGGATCACCAGCGCAATATCGACGAGCTCAAGGCCGCACTGCCCGAATGGGTTGAGGCGCTCGAGCGCGCAAGCGGCCCATTGACGCCGGCAAGGCTCTCCGGGCGGGCCGCGATCCGCGCGGCGAGCCCGGACAAGACGCCTTACGCCGGGCCGGTACCCAACGCAGAGGCCTGGCAGCGCGACTACGCCGCGCTCTCGAAGGACGCCTCCCGCGTGGCGCCCATACCCGGCGCGCACCACCCGGGGCTCTGGGTGTCGGCGGCGCACGGCAGCCGGGGGCTTGCCAGCGCCCCGCTGTGCGCCGAGGTCATCGCCTCCCGGATGCTCAATGAGCCGCTGCCGGTCGAGGCCGCGCTCGCCGATCACCTGCACCCGGGCCGCCGGCTGATCAGCGCGCTGATTCGCGCCGATTCATAGGCAGTACGCGCTTAGTAGTCGCCCTCCTCCTCGTCGTCGGCGAGATCGCGGCCAAAGGCGCGCCACTGCTCGAGCGTCATCACTTCGGTGTACTCGAGCTCCAGATCGTGGGCGATGAGCAGCTCGCCGCGCTCGAGCTGGCGCTTGAGCTCGACTACCCAGCCGTGCATGCCCTCACCGCTGGTGTCGGTGGTGTCGTAGCCCTGTCGGGTCACGAACGCCTCGAGCAGAGCGTTCAGGGTTTCCGGCGGCAGCATGCGCGCCGGCACTTCGATGAATCGGCTCATTCGGCCTGCTCCCACTGCTTGAGTTGTTGCGTAAAGGCGGCCTCGTCCAGCACCTCGACCCCGAGCTCCTCGGCCTTGGCCAGCTTGCTGCCCGCCGCTTCGCCGGCGACCACGCAGGTGGTCTTTTTCGAAACGCTGCCGGCGACCTTCGCCCCCAGCGCCTGCAGGCGCGCCTTGCCCTCGTCGCGCGTCATGGTCTCAAGGCTTCCGGTGAGCACCCAGGTCTGGCCCTCCAGCGGCGTTGGGCCGCGCGTGACTTCCGCCTCCTCCCACGTGAGGCCGGAGGCGATCAGCGCCTCGATGGTTTCCCGGTTGTGCGGCTGCTGGAAAAACAGATGCACGTGGGCGGCGACGATCGGACCGACGTCGTTGACTGCTTCGAGCGCGGCCTGATCGGCGGCCATCAGCGCCTCGAGCGTGCCGAAGTGGCTCGCCAGATTCACCGCGGTCGCCTCGCCCACTTCGCGAATGCCGAGGGCATAGACGAAGCGTGCGAAGGTGGTGTTTTTGGCACTTTCGAGCGCCGCGACCAGGTTCTGCGACGATTTCGCGCCCATGCGCGGAAGTTCGGCCAGCCCCTCGGCGGTGAGACCGAACAGATCCGCCGGTGTCTTGACCCAGTCGCGCTCGACGAGTTGGTCGATGATCTTTTCGCCCAGCCCGTCCACATCCAGCGCCTTGCGGCTGGCGAAGTGCTTGAGCGCCTCCTTGCGCTGGGCGGGGCAGAATAGCCCGCCGGTACAGCGCGCCACTGCCTCGCCCTCGACGCGCTCGATGTCCGAGCCGCACACCGGGCAGGCGGTAGGAAACTCGATTACGCGGGCGGCCTTCGGGCGTTTGTCGGGGTCGACGCGCACGACCTGGGGAATGACGTCGCCGGCCCGGCGAATCGCCACGGTGTCGCCGATCATCACGCCAAGCCGTTCGATCTCATCGGCGTTATGGAGCGTGGCGTTGGAGACGGTGACGCCGGCCACGCTCACCGGCGCAAGCCTGGCCACCGGGGTGATGGCGCCGGTACGCCCGACCTGAAACTCCACGTCGTTGAGCGTGGTGACCTCCTCCTGGGCGGGGAACTTGAACGCCACTGCCCAGCGCGGCGCGCGGGCCACGAACCCGAGCTCGCGCTGGGCGCGCAGATCATTGACCTTGATCACCACGCCGTCGATGTCATAGCCCAGCTTCAAACGCTTCTCGCCCAGCGCGTCGCAGTAGCGGGCCACCGCGTCGGGGCCGGTGAGCGTTTCAAGCTCGCTGCTCGAGCGAAAGCCGAGCGTCTTGAGTCTGGCCATCAGTGCGGTGTGGCTGGTGTCGCCGGCATCCGGGTCGAGCCTGGCGACCTGGTAGGCGTGAAACTCCAGCGGGCGCTTGGCGGTGATGCGTGGGTCGAGCTGGCGCAGGCTGCCGGCGGCGGCGTTGCGCGGATTGGCGAACACCCGGCCCTCCTCTTCCCGAGCGCGCTCGTTGAGCGCCTCGAAACCTTCATGGCGCATGATGACCTCGCCGCGCACTTCCAGCAGCGCCGGGGCCGGGTCGCCCCGAAGGCTGAGCGGAATCGAGCGCAGCGTGCGCAGATTCGAGGTGATGCCTTCGCCAGTGCGCCCATCGCCGCGGGTCGCGCCGTGGGTCAGCACGCCCTGCTCGTACACCAGCGACACCGCCGCGCCGTCGAGCTTGGGCTCGCAGCTGAATTCGATCTCGCTTGCGTCACACTCCAGGCGCTCGGCCACGCGCTCGGCAAAGGCGAAGATGTCGTCGCGGTCAAAAGCGTTGTCCAGTGACAGCATCGGGGTAGCGTGGGCCACCGCGGGAAAACCTTCCGCTGGCGCCGCACCTACCCGCTGGGTAGGCGATTCCGGCGTAACGAGCTCCGGATGCTTCGCCTCGATCTCTTTCAGCGCCTGCAGCTTGCGGTCGTAGTCGGCGTCGGTCAGCGCGGGCTCGTCGAGCACGTAGTAGCGGTGGTTGGCGTCGTCGAGCTCGGCGCGAAGCGAGGCGAGCTCTTCGAGCACCTCAATAGAGGGCTGACTCATGCGTTGGGGTTCCGTGAAGCGGGTCTCTGATGGACATATCCTAAAGCCTGGCAGCCAGCGGCTCCAGAAACAAAAACACCCGCCTTTTCAGGCGGGTGTTTTCATACAGACGAAGTGCTAGCGGGCGTGGCGCTGTAGCCGGTGACGGCGTTCGAACTCGTGGACCCGCTGGCGGGCGAACTCGATGGTTTGCGCCGTCATGACGCTGCGGTTTTCGTCCTTGAGCTCGCCGCCCATGTGACGCACCACTACCATGGCGGTTTCCACCATCGCCTCGAACGCGGCGGCGCTGTCGAGCGCGCCGGGCAGCGGCATCAGGAAGGTGACGCCGGGCGTGGCGAACTCGTCCATCTGCTCGATGGGGAAGGTACCGGGCTTGACCACGTTGACCATGGAGAACTGCAGCGCACTGTCGTCGCTTTCGGTCTCGAAACGGTGGAACACGCCCATGGCGCTGCAGTAACGAAGCCCGCAGGCCATCATCAGCTCCAGCAGTTTGCCGCCGTCGAAGCCGTCTTCATCCCGGGAAAGCACGCTGATGACGACCATTTCCGACGCGTCGGTTAGTGCGTCCCTGGCGCGAGCGCCAGAAACGTCGTGGCGAAGCGCTTTCGCAAGCGTCGGATGCACGCATACGCTGCTCTCTTCAAACGCCGGCGCATCGCTGTACTCGTCGCCGTACTCGTCAGGGTAATCGCCATCGTCGCGGTCGTCGCTCCGGGGCTCGGCAAAGCGCTCGTCATAACGGCGCTCCCCCCCCTGGCGGCGCAGCGCGCTCATGGAGGGCTCGGCGCTGTAAAGCTCATCGTTTTCGAACCGGGTCGCGCTGTTGGCAGCTTCAAGCTCGCGGGCTCGGGCATTTTCCTGAGCAATGCGCGCCTTTTCGGCCTCGGCGGCCTCCTTGGCTTCACGGCGCTGCTCGGCTTCCAGCGCCTTACGCTCAGCTTTTTGCTTGGCCAACGCCTTCGCCCGCTCGGCTTTTTCTACCTTTTTACGCTCGCGGGTCTGGCGGTGCTCGATCATCCGACGCTTGAACGAGCGCCCGATGCCTTCGAAATCGACCAGCCGGTACTCGTCGACGGTATCGTCGTCGAGCTCGCCGGCGGTATGGGCGCGCAGCTGGCGCCGCTTGCGCGCCTCGGTGCTCTTGACGTGCGCAGCGGTGTCTTCGGGCTCGGCACGAAGCACCGGCTCCTGCTCGGCGGCCGGGGCCGATTCGCTTGCCGCGACGGCCTCGTCACTTGAAAGCGGTTCCGGGCGCGAAGCGGGCGTTTCCGAGGTCATGCTCGGGTCGATCGTTTCATCAAGCGGTGCGGGCTTAGCCTGAACCGGTGCAGGCTCGGCCGGGGCAGCAGAAAGGGTCGGCTCGACCGGCTCGACGGACGACGCGCTACTCTCGGGCGCCGGCTCGACGAAAAGGCTGGGCTCCTGACGCTCCGCGCCGTCCAGGGCGGGCTCGGTAGCGGGTTGCGGCGCCGGGCTTACGGGCTCATCGGTGGCGAAGGAAGGGGCTGATATTTCAGACGCTGAAGCATTTGCGGCAGACGTTTTAGGTGCAGGCGTTGCTGCTGATGCTTTAAAAGCAGCGCGTTTGGAGGCGCCGGGCTGGGCTTGAGAGGCGCTTTCAGCGTGCTCATCGCTGTAGCCGCCTTCATAAGCAAACTGCTGGCCGCCGGCCGCCTTTTTGGAACGCGTGGCTGCCCGCGAGAACGAACGTTTGAAATCGGAGAGTACGCGGGACGGGCCTGGGTGCTCCTGACGCTCCAGCTGCGGCTTTTTGCCCAAACCGCTGTAGTCGGCGGGTTTGACTACGCGCGCGCCTCCGTTGGGAAGCTCCCAGTTGATTTCGGCTTCCTTGGCCTCGTCATCGAACTCCTCTGCCGACGCTTTAGGCAGGTTATCGACCGCCTGGTCGAGCCTTGGCACTCGGCGCTGGCGCTGAAGCCTTCGAACCCCATCGACCACGATAAGCGACACCAACGCCAATCCCAGAATGATTAACCACTCTCTTAATTCCATGTCGAGCATTCCATGGGTCATTTTAACCGGTTAAAGGCGCTACCCTTGATGATCATTCGCGTCCATCCAAACGCTGCACCGACCACCAAACATAGTGCGACTGCTATAAAAAGGACAACGTGTGCTTGCTCTACGCGGGCTATCCGCCATTTCGATCAATACTCGACAGAGTAAATCCGGCGCTTGGACAAACGGTAACGCTAAAAGTGCCATCCTAGCGCTTGTTCGGGCCAACGCTATTCGACACGTGGGCCGCGGGCCCTTTAGCGGTCGGCGAGTCTTTGATGACGCTCCGTCCCGCTTATAAATGTGCTCAGTGTAGAAGCGTTAACCCATGATGACAAAATCTTACCGCCATACTCGCTCATTAAACAAGCACAACTCGGGATTATCGCGACAAGTGCTCAAGAGTTGGCGTTAGTTTGATTAAAAAGAGCGCTATAACGAAACTCGTTAAGCGCTCCTTTTATACTATATATATGTCCAGCCGCTATTTTTTTCATCAATGGGATCAAACGCTCCGCGCCCACGCTATCGGCTGGCATCGATACGTCGGATAAAGGGCGCCTTTCATGGGGCCTGCCCTCGTTCTTTAGTCGACCAAAGCGGCGGCTTCGTCGATACCGACCGACACCAGCCTTGAGACGCCGGGCTCCTGCATGGTGACACCCATCAGCCGTTCGGCAGCCTCCATGGCGATCTTGTTATGGGTGATGTAGATGAACTGGACGTTCTCCGACATCTCCTTGACCAGTTTGGCGTAGCGGCCGACGTTGGCATCGTCCAGCGGCGCGTCGACCTCGTCGAGCATGCAAAACGGCGCCGGGTTGAGCCTGAAGATCGAAAACACCAGCGACAGCGCCGTCAGCGCCTTTTCACCGCCGGAGAGTAGGTGAATGGTGCTGTTCTTCTTGCCCGGCGGGCGCGCCATGATCGCCACCCCCGTCTCCAGCAGATCCTCGCCGGTGAGCGTGAGCCACGCCGCGCCGCCGCCGAACACCCGCGGGAAGAGTTCCTGCAGCCCGGCGTTGACCTGATCGAAGGTGTCGCGAAAGCGCACCCGGGTCTCCTGGTCGATGCGCTTGATCGCCCGTTCCAGGGTCTCCAGCGCCTCGGTCAGCTCGGCGTGCTGGGCTTCCAGGTAGTTGCGCCGCTCGGCCTGCTGGTCGTACTCCTCGATCGCCGCCAGGTTGATCGCACCAAGCTTTCGGATCTTCTCCGAGGTGTTTTCCAGAAGCGACTGCCAGCGCGACTCCTCGGCATCATCGGCAAGCCCGTTGGCGAGCGCCTCGACATCGTGGCCGAGCTCGGCCAGCGCCTCGTCCTGGGTGGCGGCCTTGAGGGTCAGCGCCTGCACCTCCATGCGAAGCGTCTGGAGCTGTTCGCGGCTCTGCTCCAGAGTGCGCTCGTGATTTTGTCGGGCGAGCTCGTCATTTCTGAGCTGTTCGGTGATGACCTGGGCCTGCTCGCGGGTGTCACTCAGCCGGGCCTGGCGCTGCTCGCGCTCATGGAAAAGCTCCTCGAGCTCTTCAGCAGCGAGTTCGTCGGGCTCTCTTAGCGCCTCGCGGGCCTCTTCGAGCTCTTCGATACGCAGCGTCAGGCGCTCGTCGCTCTCCTTGGCGCGGGCCTGCTGGGCGCGCAGGCTATCGCGCTCGGTGTTGAGCCGCTCGCGCTCCAGCGCCAGCGACTGCTGGCTCGCCTTGAGCGGGGCCTGCTCGCGGCTCAAACGCTCGAACTCCTCCCGGGCGCGGGCGCGCTGCTCCACGCTCTCCTCGCGGGCGGTGGCCGCCTCGTCGAGCTTTGCCATGGCGTCGTTCCAGCGCTCGCGCTGCTCCTCGAGGTTCAGCGTAAGCGTCGCCTCGTCCTCCTTGAGGGTGACAAGCTCGTCGTCGATCTCGGCGGCGCGGCCCTCCAGGTGTTCGAGGCGCTGCGCCAGGCGCTGCTCCTTGACCGCGAGCTGCTGGCGAAGCGCACCGTGTTCGCGCTCGGCCTGGTCGCGCTCGCCGCGCTCGTGCTCGAGATTTTCAAGCTGTTCGGCGAGGCTTTCGCACTGCGCGTCCAGCGCTTCGAGCGCCTGCTCGAGCGCCTCCTGCTCCCGGCTGAGTTCGTCGAAACGCCGGCGAGTCACCAGCAGCGCATCGACGCCCTGCCCGCTCGCTTTCTGCGAAAGCCACCCCGGCCCGCACCAGAGCCCTTGCCGACTGACCGCGCTCTCCCCTGCAGGCAGACGGGCGGCAAGCGCCTGGGCCTCGTCATCGCGCTCAAAAACGTGAATGCGCGCGAGCCACTCACTAAGCGCCCCGGCGCCGTCCACCTTCGCATCGAGCCGGCCGTCGTTGTGTGTCCTGGGAGCGGTGGCGTCGATCAGGCACCAGTCGGTGGCCAGCGCCTCGGGCAGCTTTGATAGCGCCGCGCCGTCCACCATACGAGCATTGAGCCAGGGCGCGAGCAGCCAGGAGACGACCGATTCCCAGCCGGGCGCGGCCTGCAGGGTTTCGCCGAGCCTCGGGGCGCTCTCGAGGCCCAGCGCCTGGAGATGGCCATCGAGCGCCGGGTCGTGGTCGGCAAGCGCCGCGTCGATCAGCGCCTTGAGTGAGGCGAGTTCGCCCTGGCAGCGGCTCAGTTCCCCACGCTTGTCATCGCGGGTCTTGAGCGCGCGCTGGTGCGCACCTTTGGTGTCGCTGATGCGCTGCTGGGCCTGCTCGCGCTCGGTTTGAAACTGCTCGACGCGCCACTCGGCCGCTTCGAGCTCGGTCTGGCTTTGAGCGTGCTCCTGGCGCACGGCGTTGGTGTCGTCAAGATCGCCGCGCTGCTGCTCGCGGCGCTCACGCTCGCCCTGCAGGCGCTTGATGCGCTGCTCCAGATCGGCCACCTGGTCCTGGCCGCGCTCGGCGCTGCGGCTGGCGTCGCGCCAGCGGGCGTCGAGGTCGGCAAAGTGCTGCTCGGCGTGCTCGAGCGTCGGCTTGATGCCGGCTAACGCCTCCTCCAGCGCCTCGAGCTGCTCCTCCAGGCCTTCGAGCTCCGGCAACAGCGTCTCCCAGCGCTCGTCGATCGCACTCAGGCGCTCGCGGTCGCCTTCGCTCACCCGGCGCTGCTCATCGAGATCGCGCCGGGCGGTGTCGATATCGCTTGCCAGCTGGCTTTCGCGGCTCTTGCGGTGGGCCTGGTCCTGCTCAAGGCGGGCGATGCGCGTGGTGGTCTCGAAGAACTGCTGCTGGTGACGCTCGAGCACCTCGGCGAGTTCGTCGTGCTGGGCGCGGGCCTGCTCGAGGCGGGTTTCGCAGGCGCGCACGCCGAACACGTCCTTCTCGACGCTGATTTCGAGCTCGCGCACACGGGCTTCCTGGCGGGTCTGCTCGGCACGCAGGGCGCGACCGCGAATCAGCGCAAGCTCGCCCTTGAGCTGGTACTCCTGGGATTTCAGCGTCTGGTAGCGCTTGGCGGCCTCGGCCTGGCGCTTCAAGCGCTCGAGCTGCTTGTCGAGCTCTTCGCGAATGTCATCCAGGCGCTCCAGGTTCTCCTGGGTGCGGCGCATGCGGTTTTCGGTTTCGCGGCGGCGCTCCTTGTACTTGGAGATGCCGGCGGCCTCTTCCAACGTGGCGCGCAGATCGTCCGGGCGCGCCTCGATCAGCCTGGAGATCATGCCCTGACCGATCAGCGCGTAGGAGCGCGGGCCGAGCCCGGTGCCCATGAACAGGTCCGCGATATCCCGGCGGCGGCACTTCTGGCCGTTGAAGAAGTAGTTGGATTGGCCGTCGCGAGTGACCAGACGCTTGACGGCGATTTCCGAATACTGGGCGTAGGCACCGCCCATGGCGCCGTCGCGGTTGTCGAACTTGAGCTCGATGGCGGCCTGGCCGACCGGCTTGCGCCCGGTGGAGCCGTTGAAGATGACGTCCGCCATCGACTCGCCGCGCAGGGTCTTGGCCGAAGACTCGCCCATCACCCAGCGCACTGCGTCGATGATGTTGGACTTGCCGCAGCCATTGGGGCCGACGATCGCGGTCATGTTGCCATCGAAGGGCACCGTGATGGGATCGACGAAGGATTTGAACCCGGTAAGGCGTATGGACGTTAGGCGCATCGCGGCTCTTTGAAAACGGAAAAAACGAGCGGGCTATTCAAACACACCATCGGTCGAAACGTTAGCCTCACTCGATGCCATACGCGCCTGGGCTTCGCGAATGCCGTCGCGCAGCGCCTCGCTCGTCTCGCCCTCGCCAAGGCTTGCCAGCGCCCGGCGCCAGCGGTCGATGGCAAGCGCGTAATCGCCTTCGCCAAAGGCGTGAACGCCGAGAAGGCTCAGGATTTTGGGCTGGCGCGGGTCCAGCGCCAGCACTTCGTCGACCAGCGCCTGCACCTCGGGGGTCAGCGTGCGCTCGGCCATGAAAAAGCGCAGCTCGGCGAGTTCGCTCAAAAGCGCCGGTGCGCGGCCTTCGATAGCGATCAGCCGGTTCAGCGCCTTTGCCGCCTGCTCGAGCCGGCCGGTTTCGCGATAGAGCGTGAACAGCGTTCCCCAGACGTTGGGGTTACCGGGCTGGCGGCCAGCCTCGGCTTCCAGCGGTGCAATGTAGCTCTCGAAAGAGTGCCCCGGGGTGCTCTCCCAGGCACTTCGCAGCGCGTAGAGCCGCAGATCACCCTCGGCGCCGCTTCGCTGGTAGCCGACCACCGCCGCGACGAGCACCGCTACCGCCACCAGCGGCACGACCCGCCGCCCGGCGCCTGGCTTTTTCAGCGCGCGTTTGGGCGCGGGCGCGGTGTCCTCAAGAAGGCTTCGCTCGAGCTCGAGTTTGTCCTCGTCAAAACGCGCCTGGTCGATGTCGCCACGATCGAGTGCGCTTTCCAATGAGGTGAGCCGGCGGCGAAAAATGGCGACGTTCTGGCGGTTGGCATCATCGCGCTCTTCAAAACGGCGCTGAGCCTCAAACAGCGCCCGCGCTCGCCAAAGCGGCGACAGCATCAGCCAAAGCGCCGGTAGCGCCGTGATCAGAAGTGCGATCCAGAGCGGCGTCATGGGCTCTTCTCCTCGTCGATCAGCGCCTCGAGGCGGGCGCGCTCTTCGCGGCTCAGCGCGCGATGCGACGCCTGGCGTCGGGAGCGCACGATCAGCGAAAGCACCAGCGCGGCGAGGACCACAAGCGCCACCGGGATGCCCCAGAGCAGGTAGGTGCGGTTTTCAAGGCGCGGGTTGTAGAGGATGTACTCGCCGAAGCGCTCCACCATGTGATTGACGATTTCGCCATCCGACTGCCCCTGGTGGAGCAGCTCGAAAACGCGCTGACGCATGTCGGCGGCGATGGGCGCGCTGGAGTCGTCGATCGCCTGGTTTTCGCACAGCGGGCAGCGCATCGAAGCGGTCAGATCGACGTAGCGCCGCTCGAGCACCGGATCACTGAACTCGCGCACCTCGATCGCCGCCAGCGCCGAGCCGGCCACCAGTAGCAGCGCCAGTACTCCCACTAACCGCCGGATCATCGCCACTTCTCCACCTCCGGCAGGATCTGCTCCTGGACATCGCTTGGTGAGATATAGCCCTTGTGGTGGTAGCGAATCACCCCCTTTTCATCGACCAGAAAGGTTTCCGGCGCGCCGTAGACGCCAAGATCGAAGCCCAGCGCGCCGTCGGGGTCGAACACGTTGACCTCGAAGGGATTACCGTACTGCTGGAGAAATTCGGTGCCCTTCTCGCGGGTATCGCGGTAGTTCACCCCGACCAGACGGATGCCGTGATCGGCCAGTTCCAGAAGCTGGGGCATCTCCTGCTTGCAGGCCGGGCACCACTCGCCCCACACGTTGACCAGCGTCAGCTGGCCGTGCAAAAGCGACTCGTCCACGCGGCGCGTCTCGTCGCCAAGCGTGGTGGCGCTAAAGGCGGGAAACTCGCGGGCCATGAGTGCCGAGTCGCGCTGGCTTGGGTCGCGCGAAAGCCCCTGGTAGAAAAACAGCGCGATGCCGACGAAGCCGAGCGGCAGCAGTAGCAATAGCCAGCGTCTCATGGCGTGACCTCGCGTTGGATGGGGGAAGACGCGCGCCGGTAGCGCCGGTCGATCACCGCCAGCACGCCGCCAAGCGCCATCAATAGCGCCCCGAGCCAGAGCCAGCGCACGAAGGGCTTGTACTGCACGCGCATGGCATAGCTGCCGTCGTCGAGGTCTTCGCCCATCGCCACGTAAAGATCGCGAAAAATCCCGGGGCTCAGCGCGACCTGGGTCATGGGCATGCCGGTGGCCAGATAAAGCCGCTTTTCCGGGCGCATGATGAACGCGCGCCCGTCGCCGCCCTTGCGCACCTCGATCACCGAGGTATCCGCCAAAAAGTTCGGCCCGCGGCGGCTAGTCAGCTCGCGCATGGTGAACTCATAGCCCGCTACCTCGACCGCGGTGTCCGGCGCCATGCGCACGTTGCGCTCGACGTTGTAGTTCGACACCACCGTCACCCCGACGATGGTCACGGCGAGTCCCACGTGGCCGAGCACCATGCCCCAGTAGGCGAGCGACAGCTTGCCAAGCCCGCGCCGGACCGAGCTCGCCCGGCGGCAGGTCGCGACCACGTCGCGAACCAGCGGCAGCACAATCCAGAGTGCGGCCAGAAGCCCAAGGCTCACCCACGGGTTCCAGCGCCCGGCGAAGAGCAGCGGCGCCGCCATGCTGAACACGAGCGCGGCAAGCCCGGAGAGCCACAGCGTACGCTTGAGCTCGACAAAGGGCATGCGCTTCCAGCGCGCCACGGGGCCTGCCCCCATGAACAGGCACATCACCAGGGTAAGCGGCACGAACAGCGCGTTGAAGTACGGCGGGCCGACGCTGATCTTGCCAAGGCCCAGCGAGTCCAGAATCAACGGGTAAACGGTGCCGAGCAGCACCGTGACGGTCATGATTACCAAGAGGAAATTGTTGATCAACAACAGCGCGTCCCGCGAGCACCAGCTAAAGCCGACCCGGTGGCTGACCCGGGGCGCACGCAGCGCGAACAGCAAAAGCGACAGTGTCACCGTTACACCCAGCAGCACCAGGATGAAAAAGCCGCGGGCCGGGTCGTTGGCGAAGGCGTGCACCGAGGTGAGCACGCCGGAGCGCACTAAAAACGTGCCCATCAGCGAAAGCGCAAAGGTGGTGATCGCCAGAAGTACCGTCCAGCTTTTGAAGGAGCCGCGCTTTTCGGTCACCGCCAGCGAGTGCAAAAGCGCCGTGCCGGTCAGCCAGGGCAGAAGCGAAGCGTTCTCGACCGGGTCCCAGAACCACCAGCCGCCCCAACCAAGCTCGTAGTACGCCCACCAGCTGCCAAGCGCGATGCCCACGGTCAAAAACGCCCAGGCCAGATTCGCCCAGGGCCTGGCCCAGCGCGTCCAGGCCGCGTCGAGGCGCCCGCCCATCAGCGCGGCGATGGCGAAGGCGAAGACCACCGAAAAACCGACGTAGCCCATGTAGAGCATCGGCGGATGGATCACCAGGCCGAAATCCTGCAGCAGCGGATTCAAGTCGGCGCCGTCGCCGGGCACGTTGGGCAGCAGCCGCTCGAAGGGGTTGGAGGTAAGCAGTATGAAAAGCAGAAAGCCGACGCTCACGAGCCCCATCACGCCAAGCACGCGGGCGACCATGTCGCGGGGCAGCGCGCGGGAGAAGCGCGAGGCGGCAAAGCCCCAGCCCGCGAGCATCAAACTCCACAAAAGTACCGAGCCTTCGTGATTCCCCCAGACGGCACTGGCCTTGTAGTACCAGGGCAGCAACGAGTTGGAGTTGTTGGCCACGTTGGCCACGCTGAAGTCGTCGAGCAGGTAGCTTGCAGTCAAACACACGTAAGCCGCGCCCAGAAACAGAAACTGCCCCGCCGCCATCGGCGCCCCGTACGCCATCCAGAGCGGGCGCCGGCTCGCGCTTCCGGCCAGCGGCAGGATCGCCTGAAGCGCGGCCATCGAAAGCGCCAGAATCAGCGCGAAGTGGCCGACCTCGGGAATCATCCGTATCCACATGGGCTAGTCGTCCTCGCGGGTCGGCGCCGCCAAACGCTCGGCAACGCGCGCGGCCTTTTGCTGGTAGTCCGACGGCGCGTAGCCCGCGTCTTCCAACGCCTTTGCCACTTCCGGCGGCATGTAGTTTTCATCGTGGCGGGCAAGCACCTTGTCGGCGCGAATTCGCCCATCGCGCTGGAGTTCGCCGACCACGACCACGCCCTGACCTTCGCGAAAGAGATCCGGCAGGATGCCGCTATAAAAGACCTCGACCTCCTCCACGTAGTCGGTAACGACGAAGTCGACATCGAGGCTTTGCGGGTCGCGGGCGACCGACCCCTCCTTGACCAGGCCCCCGGCGCGAATCTGGCGCTCGAGCGGCGCTTCGCCCATCGCGATCTGCACCGGGCTAAAAAACAGGTTGATGTTGGCGCGCAGCGCATAGAGCGTTAGCCCCAGAGCCACCGCCGCCAGCACCACCAGCCCCAAAAGCGCGAACAGTCGCTGTTGTCGTTTAGGCGTCATCGCTGACCTCGGTTGGCGTGGGGGTGGAGGGAGACTCGGTACGGGCGCGCTCGCGCCGGGCGCGCCGTGAGAGCGCCTTGAGCAGCGCGCGTCGCTCGAGCATCGCCTGCCAAAAGCAGAGCAACAGCAGCGCCGCGGTGACGCCCCAGGCCGACCAGACGTACACGCCGTGGCCGCCCATGGCGAAAAACGCGCCGAGTGAGTCGAAGGCGCTCATGAAGAGGACTCCGTGAGCGCGCGCACCCAGCGCTTGTCGCCTTCGCGCCTTAAAATTTCGCTGCGCACGCGCACAAGCGTCAGCGCCGCGAAGAAGCTATAAAAGCCTATCACCATGAGCAAAAGCGGCAGCCACATCGACGCCGGCATGGCCGGGCGCTCGGTGAGCGAGAACGTGGCGGACTGGTGGAGCGTATACCACCACTCGACCGAATACTTGATGATCGGAATGTTGATCACCCCCACCATGGCGAGAAGCGACGCCGCCCGAGCCCCGCTTTGGCGGCTACCAAAGGCGCCGCGCAGTGCAATCACGCCCAGATAGAGAAACAGGAGAATCAGCATCGAGGTGAGCCTTGCGTCCCACACCCACCAGGTGCCCCAGGTCGGCACGCCCCACACGGCGCCGGAAAACAGCGCCGTAAACGTCATCACCGCGCCAAACGGCGCCATCACCGCGGCGGCCATGTCGGCCACCTTGATCTTCCAGACCATGAACACCAGGCTTGAAAACGCCATCGCAATGAATACCGATTGGGCCAGGAGTGCTGCCGGCACGTGCACGTAGATGATGCGAAAGCTCTCGCCCTGCTGATAGTCCGCCGGCGCGAAAGCCAGCCCCCAGACGCCCCCCGCGCCAAGTGACAGCGCCGCCAGCGTCCAGCACCAGGGTGTGAGCCGGCCGCTTAGCCGGTAAAACCACTGGGGTGATCCAAACTTGTGCACGATGGCCCACATGGCGGCTCCTCAACCGTTGAGACTGATACGAAGCGACGCGGCGATCGCCCAGGGGGCGAGCATCAGCGAAAGCGCCAAAAGCGCCCCCAGAATCGCGAGATAAGGCAAGGCGCTTTGCCCGGCGATGGCCGCCTCGACGGCGCCGGTACCAAACACCAGCACCGGAATGTAGAGCGGCAGGATCAAAAGCGAGGTCAGCACGCCGCCGCGAGCAAGCCCCACCGTGAGCGCCGCGCCGATCGCGCCGACCAAACTGAGTATGGCGCTGCCAAGCAGTAACGACAGCGTCAGCACCGCGTAGCTGCCCGCGGGAAGCGCCAGGAGCGTTGCGAGCAGCGGCGCCGAAAGCGAAAGCGGTAGCCCCGTTATCAGCCAGTGCACGCACACCTTGGCAAGCGTTTGGGTCCAAAGCGGCTGCGGCGCGAGCATGAGTTGCGCAAGGCTCCCATCCTCGAAGTCGCCGCGAAAGAGCGTATCCAGCGACAGCAGCGCGGCCAGAAGCGCCGCCACCCATAAAAGCCCTGGCGCTATCACGGCCAAAAGCTTGGGGTCCGGCGAAATGCCGATCGGAAAGAGCGTGATCACCAGCGCGTAAAAGACCAGCGGGTTGAGCGCCTCGCCGCGGCGGCGAAACGCCAGTGTGAGCCCGCGCGAGAGCGTGGCGATGAACGCACGCCCGGCCCCGTGAGGCGCCGCCCTTAATGCGCCGTCATTGCTGGCGCTCATGCCGACCCCAGCTGCAGGCGGCGCACCCGCTCGAGCCCGCCAAGCGCGTGGTGAGTGGTGATGATGACGCTTCCCCCCGTTCTGGCGTGGTGCGAAAGCCGCTGCTCCAGCATCAAAACGCCTTCGCGGTCGAGCGCCGTAAAGGGCTCGTCGAGCACCCAGAGCGCCCGGGGTGTGAGCGTCAACCGGGCAAGCGCCACGCGCCGGTTCTGGCCGGCGGAGAGCCGCCCGACGGGCGTATCCTCGAACCCGGCAAGCCCGACATCATTAAGCGCCCGCTCGCAGCCAGCCTCATCCGGCGGCTCACCGCCCAGCGCCTGATACCAGGCCAGATTCTCGAGCGGCGTCAGCCCCGCCTTCACGCCGGGCGCGTGGCCCAGATAGAGCAGGTTCGCCAGAAACACATCGCGGCAGGTGCGAAGGGGCTGACCATTGAACTCAAGCGCGCCTTCATAATCGTCGAGCTGCCCGGAGAGAATCTTCAAAAGCGTGGTCTTGCCGCTGCCGTTAGGCCCCTCGACGCGCAGGATCTCGCCGCGTTCAAGCGTCACGTTCAAGCCCACGAACAGCCAGCGGTCGTCGCGCTCGCAGGCAAGCTGTCGGGCTTGAAGGCGCAGGCTCAAGGGGCATCTCCAGGGCGTGAAGTTCGCGCGCACTGTACACAAAAATGCGCTTTCCCGCCAGCAAGCCGGCCCCGGTAAGCGACGTGAACGCCGCTCGCGCCTGACGTTGCGGGTACGAGCGGTCAAGCGTTGAAACCGGTCTCCAGGTAAACGCCCTACAGGGGTAGCACTGTATTTAAAAACAGGTTTATACTCCAACCACTGTATGAAAAGACATGCTCTGCGCTTTTCACTTGTTCACGCCCAGGGAGCGGGCGATTGCTGGAGAGAAACCGATGATCGCATCACGACCGATTGAGCCTGCCACCGCCTCGCGCGTCGCGGCCAGCACGCGTAACCCCGCCCTTAAGCGGGTAACCGGTGAGCAGCGTGAAGTCACCCGGCGCAACACCTATGCGCTGCGCGTTCGCGGTCATCGCATGCAGCAGTACAATCTGTTTGACGGCGACGTGATTGTGATTCACCGCCAGCAGCGCGGTGGCCACCGGGAAATCGCCACCGCGACGATCAACCAGCGCGAAATCGCTCTCAAGGAGCTGTCGATCAGCCGGCTTGGCCTGCGCCTGTGCGCCGAAGGCGAGGCGATGCCGACGGTTTTCCTGCATAATAGCGATATACAGGTGCTGGGCATGGTGATGGGCGTTGAAAGCCCCGCCGCAACCACTCGGCGCCACTAACCGTTTCAGGGAGCCCCGCTTGCGCTACCGAGCCCCCGACCTTGCGCTCGACACCCGTTTTGAAGCCGAGCTTGTCATCGAGAAAAGCCAGTTCATCGCCTGGCTTTGCCACGCACCGACGCCAGAGGCCTTCGAGACGCTTTTAAAAGCGGCGCGGTCGGCGCACCCAAGCGCCAGCCACCACTGCAGCGCCTTCATTGCCGGCCCGCCCGGCGAGCAGACCCATATCGGATTTTCTGACGACGGCGAGCCCGGCGGCACCGCGGGGCGGCCGATGTATCAGGCACTTTCGGGAAGCGGGCTCGGTGAAATCGGCTGCGTGGTCATCCGCTACTTCGGCGGCACCAAACTCGGCACCGGCGGGCTGGCCCGTGCCTATGCTCAGTCGGTGAATAAAGCCCTCGAGACGCTGCCTACGCGCGAAATCGTCGAGCGTACGTCCTACCGTGTAAAGGTCGATTTCGCCCAGGAAGCCCAGACCCGCGCCTACTTCGACGAACAGAGCGCGCCCATTACGGGTGCCGACTACGACGGCCAGGGCGTGACGCTGACCGTCGCCTGGCCCACCGACGAGCCGGCGGATTTCACCGTGCTCGAAAGTCGCCTGAAAAGCGCGCTGGACATTCAACGCGTCAAAACCTGACACGCCCCACTCGAAAGCGGGGCGTGTCAGTTGGCCCATTCGTCTAATCCGGTGCAGGAAGCGGTGTCGCCCACCCCTACGTGAGGCGCTGTGAACCCCTCCCTGAGCGCTACTTTCGCCATCCCTGGCGAAAGACCCTCACTACGGGCTGCTCGACACCGCGCCACGTTCTCTGACGCTTTCACTTACACCGCGGCTTTTAGCCCAGATACTTGATCATTACCCCGGCAGCCACCGCCGAGCCGATAACGCCGGCCACGTTCGGGCCCATGGCGTGCATCAGCAGGAAGTTGTGCGGGTTCGACTCGAGCCCCACCTTGTTGGCGACCCTCGCGGCCATCGGCACGGCGGAAACGCCAGCGGCGCCAATCAGCGGGTTGATCGGCATTTTGCTCACCAGGTTCATCAGCTTGGCCATCAACACGCCGGCGGCGGTGCCGATGCCGAAGGCCACGATGCCCAGACCCAGAATGCCCAGCGTCTCGAAGGCAAGAAAGCTTTCGGCCATGAGCTTCGAGCCCACCGAAAGCCCCAGTACGATGGTGACGATGTTGATCAGCGCGTTCTGGGCAGTGTCTGCCAGCCGCTCGACCACACCGCATTCGCGCATCAGGTTACCAAAGCAGAACATGCCCAGAAGTGGCGCGGCGTCCGGCAGAAACATCGCCACCAGCAGCAGCAAAATGATCGGAAAGACGATCTTTTCGAGCTTCGAGACCGGACGCAGCTGCGTCATGGCGATCTTGCGCTCCTTGTCGGTGGTCAACAGGCGCATGATCGGCGGCTGGATCAGCGGTACCAGCGCCATGTAGGCGTAAGCCGCCACGGCGATCGCCCCCAGCAGTTCCGGGGCCAGCACGCTCGAGACATAAATCGAGGTCGGCCCGTCCGCGCCGCCGATGATGCCGATCGCCGCGGCCTGATTGAGCGAAAAGTCCATCACGCCCATCGAGGTGAGCAGCACCGCGCCAAAAAGCGTCGCGAAGATGCCGAACTGCGCCGCCGCGCCGAGAAACAGCGTACGCGGGTTGGCCAACAGCGGGCCGAAGTCGGTCATCGCCCCCACGCCCATGAAAATCACCAGCGGCGCGATGCCCGAACCGATGGCCACGCTGTAGAAGTTGTAGAGCACGCCGTTGCTGTAGCCTGCCGCCACGGCGATGTCGCGGGCGGCGCGCGCTGCTTCCGGGGCGGCGTCGTGCGCGACCACCTTGAGCGCTTCGCGCCAGGCCTCCAACCCTGCCGCCGGGTCGAGCGCCACCCCCAGGGCGGCGCCGATCTGCTCCAGCAGCGCCGGGCGCGCCACATCGATCGCCTGATCGAGCGCCGAAATCGCAAGCCCCGCCTCGGGGATATTGGCCAGAATCCCGCCAAAACCGATCGGCACCAGCAGCAGTGGCTCGAACTTCTTGTAGATGGCGAGATACAAAAGCACCAGCGCCACCACCATCATGACCGCCTGGCCGAGCTGGAGGTTATAAAGCCCCGAGCCTTCCCACAGGGTAATCAATTTATCCATTATCGGATGCCCTTAAAGCTCGACCAGAGAGTCGCCTACGGCGACGCTGTCGCCTTCGCTCACGTTGACGCTGGACACCGTGCCGCCGCTCTGGGCGCGCACCTCGGTTTCCATCTTCATGGCTTCGAGAATGATCACCACGTCGCCTTCACTCACCTGATCACCCACCTTCACGTTGACCTTGAAGATGTTACCGGCCAGCGGCGCATCGATGCTCTCCCCGCTCGAAGCAGCCGGCTCGCTCGTTGGCGCCGGCGCCGATGACGCGCTGGTGTCAGTGATTTGGCCAATATCGCCGCCTTCGGCGACCTCGACCACGTAGGCCTTGCCGTTGAGCTTGACGGTATAGGTCTCGGGTCCGGCGGCCGTTGCCGCACCAGCCGTCGCTGCGCTGGCCGTTGCCGCGGCGGCCGATGCCGGTGACTGAGCTTTGGACTTGTCGTCACCCCTGGCTTGCTCGACCTGGGGCGCGGGCTCGAAGGCGTCCGGGTTGTCGCGGTTTTTCAGGAACTTCAGGCCGATCTGTGGAAACAGCGCGTAGGTCAGCACGTCGTCGATGCGCTGCTCGCCTTCGCTCAGGCGAATGCTCTCGGCGCTCGCCTTCTCTTCGAGCTCGCTTTTTAGCCGCTCCATCTCGGGCGACAGGTTGTCTGCCGGGCGGCAGGTGATCGGCTCACCGCCTTCCAGTACGCGCGTTTGAAGCTCCGAATTGAACGGCGCGGGCGCGGCCCCGTATTCACCTTTCAACAGCGCCTGCACTTCCTTGGAGATCGACTTGTAGCGCTCATTCATCATCACGTTCATCACCGACTGGGTGCCGACGATTTGCGAGGTCGGCGTTACCAGCGGTATGAAACCCAGGTCTTCACGCACCCGCGGAATTTCCTCGAGCACGTCGTCGAGCCGGTCGCCGGCGCCCTGCTCCTTGAGCTGGCTCTCCATGTTGGTGAGCATGCCGCCGGGCACCTGAGCGGTCAGGATGCGCGAGTCGATGCCTTTGAGCGAGCCTTCGAAGGCGGCGTACTTCTTGCGCACCTGACGGAAATAGCCGGCAATGTCCTCGAGCGCCTCAAGATCGAGGCCGGTGTCGCGGTCGGTGTCCTTGAGCATTGCCACTACGGATTCGGTCGGGCTGTGGCCGTAGGTCATCGACATCGATGAAATCGCGGTGTCGACGTTGTCCACGCCGGCCTCGACTGCTTTCAAGATGGTCGAGGTCGAAAGCCCGGTGGTCGCGTGGCAGTGCAGGTGAACCGGAATCGACAGCGCCCTTTTCAGCCGCGTGACCAGCTCGAAAGCGGTGTAAGGCGTCAAAAGGCCCGCCATATCCTTGATCGCCAGCGAGTCGGCGCCCATCCCGGCGATGGTCTGGGCAAGCTCCACCCAGCTGTCCAGGGTATGAACCGGGCTTACGGTGTAGGAGATGGTGCCCTGGGCATGGCCGCCGACCTGGCGCACGGCCTTGATCGCGCGCTCCAGGTTACGTGGGTCGTTCATGGCGTCGAACACGCGAAACACGTCGACGCCGTTGGTTTTGGCGCGCTCGACGAATTTATCGACGACGTCATCGGCGTAGTGGCGGTAGCCCAGCAGGTTCTGGCCGCGCAGCAGCATGGCCTGAGGTGTGTTGGGCATCGCTTCCTTGAGCGCGCGAATACGCTCCCAGGGATCTTCGCCCAGATAGCGAATGCAGGCATCGAACGTCGCCCCGCCCCAGGTCTCCAATGACCAGAAGCCGATTCTGTCGAGCTTTTCGGCAATCGGCAGCATATCGTCCAGGCGAAGGCGCGTAGCGAACAGCGATTGGTGGGCGTCGCGCAACACGACATCGGTGATGCCCAGCGGGCGGGGTTTCTCGTGTGTGAGTGGCTCGTTCATGGCTCGTTTCCAAAATTGTTTTGTTAGTAAACTTAACAAAAAAAGCCGCTTTATCTTTGTAAAGTTCGCTAGTCAGCGGTGTCGCTATCGGGTACGCGAACTGCGGTAACGATGCACCGCGGCAGAGATGACCGCCACGACCTCGTCGTCCTGACCCGCCGGGGTCGCGCCAGCGCTGGATTTGACGCGCGTTGGCGTGGATTCGGCGGCGGGCTGCATGCGCGTTATCAGCGCCGACATCAGCACTACGCTGATCACCAGTATGGTAAGAAAAACAAACACAAAGCCCATCCCCAATCCCATCAGGGCCAGCCCTTCCTGTAGCAGCTCTTCTTCTTGCACGGTTTTCTCCCGAATGATCCCATCGATTGGCGCGCCGGGCTTTTGCAAAGGCGCTTGGCGCAGTAAGGACAATCCTCTAACCTGCCATATCCAGCATATATTGCAATGCCGCAAAAGTGGAAGTCATGGTTGTTAATTTACTACAAAAGGGGGAAATCGGCCTGGCGCCGATGGAGGGTGTCATCGACGCTCTCACCCGCGATTTGCTCACCCGAGAGCGCGGCTTCGATTGGACGGTGACCGAGTTCGTACGCGTGGTGGATGCGCGCCTGCCACCCCGAGTGTTCTACAAGCACTGCCCGGAGCTCGAGCACCCGCCGGTCGCCACGCCCAGCGGCGTGCCGGTGCACCTGCAGCTTCTGGGTTCTGACCCGGTGGCGCTGGCTGCCAACGCGCGTCAGGCGCTCGAGCTGGGCGCGGTCAGCGTGGATCTGAACTTTGGCTGCCCGGCCAAACTCGTCAACCGCCACGACGGCGGCGCCTCGCTGTTGCGCCGCCCGGAGCGGGTCTTTCGCGCGGTGAGCGCGGTGCACGAAGCCCTGGAGGGGCGCATCCCGGTCACGGCAAAGATTCGTCTGGGCTTTTCCGATCGGCGCCTGGCGGTGGCCTGCGGCCAGGCCGCCGAGGCGGGTGGCGCCGCAAGGCTGGTGGTGCACGGGCGCACCCGTGACGAAGGCTATCGGCCGCCGGCGCACTGGGAGTGGATCGGGCGCATCCGCGAGCGGCTCTCGATCCCGGTGGTGGCCAATGGCGATATCTGGACGCTGGAGGATTACTGGAAGGCGCGCACGCTTTCGGGCTGTCGCGACGTGATGCTCGGGCGCAGTGCGCTGGCGGACCCCTGGCTTGCCCCGCGCATTCGTCACTGGCTGGACACCGGCGAGCGCCTGCCCGACACCAGCTGGGCGATGCGCGCAGGCGTCATCGCCGAGTACGCAAGGCGCCAGCGCGAAGCGCTGCCCGAGCGCGTGGTCGTGTCGCTGGTCAAGCAGTGGCTGGCCCAGATGCGCCAGGCAAGCACCGAGGCCAACCAGCATTTTCAGCGCTTGAAGCGCATCGCCGAACTCAACGTGCTGCTCGCCGAGCTCGCCCCAACCCCCAGGGCGTGCGCCCTCGCCTAGCCATTAGCCAAAAAAAAACGCCTGACCACGTAGCGTGGCAGGCGTTTTAAACGACCGCAGAGAGCGCGAGCAGCTCTCATGCACAGGCTCCATCCTCCTGAACCAGCCTGCGGGGCGCGTCTGGCGTGTTTACATGGCGCCGACGCAGAAAACCCGCCTCAAAAGAGACGGGTTTTCCTGGAATTTGGCGCGCCCGGGAGGATTCGAACCTCCGACCCTCTGATTCGTAGTCAGATACTCTATCCAGCTGAGCTACGGGCGCTTTAAAAAATGTCTTGCTGCTTGCTTGTATGCCAGCCACTTCCTGCCTGCATACTTTTTTTGATCCAAATCGCCAGATTCAATCGTGCGACTCAATCAAACAACCTGTGGATGGCGCGCCCGGGAGGATTCGAACCTCCGACCCTCTGATTCGTAGTCAGATACTCTATCCAGCTGAGCTACGGGCGCATATCCAATGAAAACTCGCTCGATTCCAAAATACTTCGAAACGTAAAACGATTTTCAACAAGTTCGGCAGTTGGCGGAGAGAGAGGGATTCGAACCCTCGATAGGGCTATAAACCCTATACTCCCTTAGCAGGGGAGCGCCTTCAGCCACTCGGCCACCTCTCCTCAACGGCACGGCGCGAATATTACCGATTATGCGTTGGGTTGTCCAGACTTAAGCAGAAATTTTTTCGCACCGGCTTCATGTTAGCGCTTAGACGCCCTCTAGTGGACGTGGGATAAGCCGCCATTTATTCAGGTTCGCTTTCAGTGTCACGCTCGCGCTGAATGCGCTGGTAGATCTCTTCGCGATGTACGGCGACATCCTTGGGAGCATTCACACCAATTCTGACCTGATTACCTTTTACTCCCAACACTGTGACGGTGATCTCATCACCTATCATCAGCGTTTCGCCTACGCGGCGCGTTAGGATGAGCATGGCTGATCTCCTTCTCAGACGTTTGTACAACGAACCGTGTCCGCCAGAGGCGTCACCGTCGCTATTATGCGACAAAGCGACACCAGTCACCAACGACTGTTGCCTCTGGCTCCATGACACGTTAAGCATTCGCTGTAAGTGAGCTCACCACCGTTGGCAGCAAGTTACCTATTAGCGTAGAAGGTTTAGAGCACAAATGTTATTCAGATTCTATATTTGTGCTGTCCAAACCGAACGCCTTGTGTAGCGCGTTCACCGCCAGTTCCATATGCTTTTCATCGATGACCACGGAAATCTTGATTTCCGAGGTGGAGACCATACGGATATTGACGTTCTCATCGGCCAATACACGAAACATCTTCGAGGCAACGCCGGCGTGAGAGCGCATGCCGACACCCACCAGCGAGACCTTGGCGATGTTGTCGTCACCGCGCAGCTCACCGCCGCCCAGATCCGGAATCACGCTCTCTTCCAGAAGCTTTTTGGTCGCCTTGTAGTCGCCCTTGGCCACGGTGAAGGTGAAGTCGGTGTAGTCGCCGGCGGGGGCCACGTTCTGCACGATCATGTCGACTTCGATGTTGGCGTCGGCGATCGGGCCGAGAATGCGTGAGGCGACACCCGGCACGTCTGGCGTATGCAAAAGGGTCAGCTTGGCTTCGTTCTTGGTAAAGGCGATACCGGAGATCAGCGGTTCTTCCATGGAATCCTCGTCTTGGTCAGAATCAGCAACAATTAGGGTACCGGGGCCATCCTCGAAACTGGACAGCACCCGAAGCGGAACGTTGTACTTGCCAGCGAACTCTACCGCGCGAATCTGCAGCACCTTGGATCCCAGGCTTGCAAGCTCCAGCATCTCCTCGACGGTGATGCTCGTAAGGCGCTGCGCCTTCGAGCAGACGCGCGGGTCGGTGGTGTAGACGCCGTCGACATCGGTATAGATCTGGCACTCGTCGGCACCGAGCGCCGCGGCCAGGGCCACGCCGGTGGTGTCCGAGCCGCCGCGACCGAGGGTCGTGATGTTGCCCTCTTCATCCACGCCCTGAAAGCCCGCCACGACCACGACCTTGCCTTCGTCGAGGTCGGTCTTGAGATCGTCGGTTTCGATGCGCTGAATGCGCGCCTTGGTGTAAGCGCTGTCGGTATGGATACCCACCTGGGCGCCGGTGTGCGAAGTCGCCGACACGCCGAGCTGCTGCAGCGCCATCGCCAGCAGTGAAATGGTGACCTGCTCGCCGGTGGAGAGCAGCATGTCCATTTCGCGCGGCGCCGGGTCTTCGTTGAGCGCGTGGGCCATATCGGTGAGGCGGTTGGTCTCGCCGCTCATGGCGGAGACCACCACCACGATCTGGTGGCCCTGGTCGCGAAAGCCTTTTACCTTTTCCGCCACGGCCTTGATCCGGTCGACGGAGCCGACCGACGTACCGCCGAACTTTTGTACGTATAGTGCCATATGCCATTTTCCCTATGCGTTCGGAGTAAAAGAGTAATAGTAGACTAGCGGGAAATTAGCGTTGGAAACATGCGCTAGTCTGACTACCGCTATAAAAAGGGCCGATGGCAGCGCCACCGGCCCTTTGAGTTAGAGCGCGTTTGCAAGCCAGGCCGGCACGCTATCGAGCGCCCCGGGTAGCGCCTGGGGCTGGCTGCCGCCGGCCTGGGCCATGTCCGCGCGCCCGCCCCCCTTGCCGCCGACCTGTGCGGCGACGTGGTTGACCAGCTCGCCGGCCTTGACGCGGTCGGTGAGATCGTCGGTCACCCCGGCGATCAGGCTCACCTTGCCCGCCGCCTGGTCCGCGACCGCCAACAGGATCACGCCGGAGCCGATCTTCTGCTTGAGCTGGTCGAGCATGCCGCGAAGGTCCTTGCCGGAAACGCCGTCGAGCCGAGTCGCCAGAAGCTTCACGCCGCTTACTTCTTGGACCTGGCCAAGCAGGTCACTGCCGGCGGAGCTTGCAAGCTTCGCCTTGAGCTGCTCGAGCTCTTTTTCGAGCGTGCGGTTGCGCTCAAACAGCGACTCCACGCGGGACTCGACCTGCTCAGGCTTGGCCTTGAGCCGCGCCCCCAGGCGCTCGAGCGTGGCTTCCTGCTGCTGGAAGTAGGCCAGCGCGTTCTCGCCGGTGATCGCCTCGATACGACGAACGCCGGCGGCGGTGCCCGCCTCACTCACGACATGGAAGCAGCCGATATCGCCGCTTCGCGCCACGTGGGTGCCACCGCAAAGCTCGATGGAGAAGTCGTCAGCTCCGATGGTCAGCACGCGCACGCTGTCGGCGTATTTCGCCTCGAACAGCGCCGCTGCGCCCTTGGCTTTCGCCTCGGAAAGCGTCATCTGCTCGGTGCGGGTCGGAGCGTTGGCCAGCACCTGCTCGTTGACCAGCCGCTCGACCTCGGAAAGCTGCTCGGCGCTCAGCGCCTCGAAATGGCTGAAATCGAAGCGCAGGCGCTCGGCGTTGACCAGCGAGCCCTTCTGCTGGACGTGGTCGCCCAGTACGATGCGCAGCGCTTCGTGCAGCAGGTGGGTGGCGGAGTGGTTGCGCACCGTGGCGGCGCGAAGGCCGGTATCGACCTCACCACGCACCCCGGCGCCGACGCTCAGCGTGCCTTCGACCATCACGCCCTGGTGCAGGTGGTGGCCGCTCTGCTTCTGGGTATCGGTGACCTGAAAGCGCCCGCCGTCGACGTGCAGGTAGCCGGTGTCGCCCACCTGGCCGCCGGACTCGCCGTAGAACGGCGTGCGATCCAGCACGACGATCCCCTTCTGCCCTGCCTCGAGCGCGGCCAACGCGTTGCCTTCGGTATCGAGTAGCGCCGTCACCTGGGCGTCGTCGGCTAAAAGCTCGTAGCCGGTGAAGTCGGTGGCGCCTTCGAGCTCGATGTTGGCGCTGTAGTCGGCGCCGAACTGGCTCGCCGCGCGGGCGCGCTCACGCTGGGCCTCGAGCTCGCGCTGGAAACCCGCTTCATCGAGTGTGACGCCGCGCTCGCGGCAGACGTCCGCGGTCAAATCGAAGGGGAAACCGTAGGTGTCGTAGAGCTTGAACACGGTCTCGCCGGGCAGCGTGTCGCCGTCGAGATTCTCCAGCGCTTCGGTCAGAAGCCCCATGCCATGATCCAGCGTGCGGGCGAACTGCTCCTCTTCTTTCAGCAGCACGCGGGCGATCTGCGCGCTCGACTCGCGAAGCTCCGGGTAGGCGTCGCCCATCTCCGCATCCAGCGCCTCGACCAGCTCATGGAAGAACGTTCCCGTGGCGCCAAGCTTGTGGCCGTGGCGTACCGCGCGGCGAATGATCCGGCGCAGGACGTAGCCGCGCCCTTCGTTGGAGGGCAGCACGCCGTCGGCGATCAAGAACGCGCAGGAACGGATGTGGTCGGCGATGACGCGAAGCGACGGTGCCTCGAGATCATGGGAGCCGGTGGCCTGCGCGGCCGCTTTCAGCAGGTTCTGGAACAGGTCGATCTCGTAGTTGGAGTGCACGCCCTGCATGACCGCCGCAACACGCTCAAGCCCCATGCCGGTGTCGATCGAAGGCTTGGGCAGCGGATGCAACGTGCCCTCGGCGTCACGGTCGAACTGCATGAAGACCAGGTTCCAGATCTCGATGTAGCGGTCGCCGTCTTCCTCCGGGCTTCCGGGCGGCCCGCCCCAAACGTCAGCGCCGTGATCGAAAAAGATTTCCGAGCTCGGCCCGCACGGGCCGGTATCGCCCATCTGCCAGAAGTTGTCCTCGTCCAGACGCGAGAAGCGCTCGGGGTCGATGCCGATCTCCTCTTTCCAGATCCTTTCGGCCTCGTCGTCGCTGATATGCACGGTGACCCAGAGCTTCTCCTTTGGAAGGCCCAGGGTGTCGGTCAGAAACGTCCAGGCAAAGCGGATGGCATCACGCTTGAAGTAGTCGCCGAAGCTGAAGTTGCCCAGCATCTCGAAAAACGTGTGGTGGCGCGCGGTGTAACCGACGTTGTCCAGGTCGTTGTGCTTGCCACCGGCGCGCACGCAGCGCTGGGCCGAGGTGGCGCGCACGTAGGGGCGCGGGTCGCGGCCCAGAAAAACGTCCTTGAACGGCACCATGCCGGCGTTGGTGAACAAAAGCGTTGGGTCGTTGCCGGGCACCAGCGAGCTGGTGGGAACCACGGTGTGTCCGTGCTCTTCGAAATAGGAGAGGAAGGCCTGCCTGATCGCTGCGCTTTTCATAGGGGTTCCGTGACAATGAAGCGTGATGCCCCGGGGCGCTATCGCCGCCACCCTGGGAGCCGCAAAACATCCATTATAACGAAGTTGTCACGCGACTAAAGCCACGAAGCGCTGGCGTCTTACAAGCAGTGCGATGGGTGAAGGAATTACAGGTGCGGTTTAGTCGGAAAGCGTGGAGAGCGCGTAGCGAATCTGCTCGAAGTCGAAGCCGCGCTGAGCCAGAAAGCGCTCGCGTTTGGCGCGCTCTTTGGGGGGCACAAAACGCTCGCCCGAAGGCGCCCCGGACGTGCGAAAGCGCCGCTGTAGCGTTTCAGCCGCCAGTTCGAACCAGTCGATGCGCTCCCGCTCGGCGACCGCGTTAATCGCCTGCGTTTGGGCATCGCCTCTGATACCACGGCGACCAAGCTCCATTTTGATGCGTATGGGCCCTTGGCCTCGCAGCACCCGCGAGCGTACGAAACTTTCGCTGAAGCGGTCGTCGTTTTGAAGCCCCTGCTCCTCGAGGGCGTCGAGGCATTCGAGGATATCGGCCTCCTCGAACGTCTTTTGCGCAAGCTTTTCATGGAGCTCGGCGCGGGAGTACTCGCGCCGGGCCAGTAGATCGATGGCGACCCCGCGCGGGGTCGCATTACCGGCGCCAAACATGGCTCTCTCCGCAGGGACGGACGATTAGATCAGGCTATCTTCGCCGTCCGCGTCATCCGCAGCGGCGACCTCTTCTTCTTTTTTGGGCTCGGCCTTGGCCAGCAGCTGATCGCGAATCTGGCTCTCGATCTCTTCCATGATTTCCGGATGCTCTTCCAGGTACTGGGACGCATTGGCCTTGCCCTGACCGATCTTGCTGCCCTTGTAGCTGTACCAGGCGCCGGCCTTGTCGACCAGGTTGCACTGCACGCCCAGATCGATCACTTCGCCGGCGTGGTAGATGCCCTTGCCGTAGAGAATCTGGAACTCGGCCTGACGGAACGGCGGCGCGACCTTGTTCTTCACGACCTTCACGCGGGTTTCGTTACCGGTGACCTCGTCGCCGGTTTTCACCGAGCCGGTGCGGCGAATGTCCAGACGCACGCTCGAGTAGAACTTCAGCGCGTTACCGCCGGTGGTGGTTTCGGGGCTGCCGAACATGACGCCGATTTTCATGCGGATCTGGTTGATGAAGACGACCAGGCAGTTGGCGTTTTTGATGTTGCCGGTGATCTTGCGCAGCGCCTGAGACATCAAGCGCGCCTGCAGACCCACGTGGGCGTCGCCCATTTCGCCTTCGATCTCGGCGCGCGGGGTGAGGGCCGCCACGGAGTCGATGATGATGACGTCGACACCGCCGGAGCGCACCAGCATGTCGGTGATCTCGAGCGCCTGTTCACCGGTGTCCGGCTGGGAGACCAGCAGGTCATCCAGGTTGATGCCGAGCTTTTCCGCGTAGCTTGGGTCGAGCGCGTGCTCGGCGTCCACGAACGCGCACACCTTGCCCTGTTTCTGCGCCTGAGCGATGACCGACAGCGTCAGCGTGGTCTTGCCCGAGGACTCCGGGCCGAAGATTTCGACGACCCGCCCGTAGGGCAGACCGCCAATGCCGAGCGCGATGTCGAGTCCTAATGATCCGGTCGATACCGACGGCATGACCACGCGCGGCGCATCGCCCAGACGCATGACGGTGCCCTTGCCGAACTGACGATCGATCTGGCTGAGCGCGGCG
The DNA here is from genome assembly GCF_031954245.1 of Halomonas sp. PAMB 3264. Classification (NCBI taxonomy): domain Bacteria; kingdom Pseudomonadati; phylum Pseudomonadota; class Gammaproteobacteria; order Oceanospirillales; family Halomonadaceae; genus Halomonas; species Halomonas sp. PAMB 3264. The sequence continues at coordinate 853,615 of NZ_CP134866.1, read as the reverse complement.
TTCAGTGCTTTGGTACGGTTTTCATCTTGAGCCATGTAAAGCGTCCTCGTAACAACCTGTATAATTAGCCAGTATTATGCCAAATATTGGCCGCAAAACCTATCCCTGTCGCGCTATTTATTTCCGCAGCACCCCGGCTATCAGTTCGCTCTCAAAGCGCTGACAGCAGTGCTTTTTGCCCGAGTGCGCTAGCGCGAAAGGCGCAGGATCAACGCGATCAGCGCCTCGCGCACCGCCTGCTCACGCACCGCTTGCCGGTCGCCGGGAAACATGAAGCGCTGGGCGCGCTGTTCGCGCTCGCTGCCCACACTTAGCCACACGAGCCCCACGGGCCTTTCCGCACTGCCGCCGCCGGGCCCGGCCACGCCGCTCACCGCCACGCCAAGCTGTGCGCCGCTTTCACGACACGCCCCGCGCACCATCTCGTTCACCACCGCCTCGCTCACCGCACCATGGGCGTCGAGCGTTTGTTGGGCCACGCCCAAAAGCCGGGTCTTGGCCGCGTTGGAGTAGGTCACCAATCCGGTTTCGAAATAGGCGGAGCTGCCCGCCGCCGAGGTGATCATCGAGGCGATGCCGCCCCCGGTGCAGGACTCTGCCGTGGTCAGCGTGACGTTCTGGGCCACGCAGAGCTTGCCCAGGCGCTTGGCAAGCAGCGCCATATCGAGATTTTTCAAGCCGGATACGTCAGCCACCTTGCAGACTCCTTCATGTCAGCGCTGTGTTCAGCGTAGAATACTGCGTTTGTGTTGCCTATAGAACCAACACACGGAACTCGAACACCGCCCACGGTCAGGCCTTGCCGTGGGCCACGCCAAGCCAGGACGTCCATGTCACAAAGCCCCGCGCATACGCCCATGATGGCGCAGTATCTGAAGATCAAACGTGACCACCCGGAAGTGCTGCTTTTCTACCGGATGGGGGATTTTTACGAGCTGTTCTTCGACGATGCCCGCCGCGCCGCGGCGCTTTTGGATATCACCTTGACCGCCCGCGGCCAAAGCGGCGGCAAGCCGATTCCCATGGCTGGCGTCCCTTACCATAGCGCCGAGGGCTATCTTGCTCGGCTGGTCGCCGCCGGCGAGTCCGTGGCGATTTGCGAGCAGATCGGCGACCCGGCGACCAGCAAGGGCCCGGTGGAGCGCCAGGTGGTGCGCATCGTCACCCCAGGCACGCTGCACGATGAGGCGCTGCTCGACGCCCGACGCGATAACGTTCTGGTCGCGCTCGCCCCGGGCCGCGATCGCTTCGGCCTTGCCTGGCTCGAACTCTCCAGCGGGCGCTTCAACGTGCTCGAGGTAGAGAGCGAAGCGGAGATGCTCGCCGAGCTGACCCGCCTGGCGCCGGCGGAGCTTTTGGTGCCGGAAAACCTGACGCTGCCGGAGGCCTGGTCGCAAAAGCGCAGCCTGCGCCGCCAGGGCGAGTGGCTGTTCGATTTAGACAGCGCCAACCGGAGCCTGTGTGATCAGTTTCAGGTGCAGGATCTGCGCGGCTTCGGCTGCGCGCACCTTTCCACGGCGCTCATCGCCGCCGGCGTTTTGGTCGATTACGCCCGCGACACCCAGCGCTCGCGCCTGCCCCACGTCACCGCCATCACTGTCGAGAACCGCGACGACGCCGTCGTCATCGACGGTGCCAGCCGGCGTAACCTGGAGATCGACACCAACCTCGCCGGCAGCACCGACAATACGCTGGCGAGCGTGCTCGATACCTGCGCCACGCCGATGGGCTCGCGGCTCTTGAAGCGCTGGCTCAACCGCCCGCTTCGCCAGATCGAGCTGGTCAAGGACCGCCAGGCCGGCGTCGCGCTTTTGAGCCTCGACGCCGCCTATATGGAGCTTCGCGAGGCGCTTTCTGAGCTTGGCGACATCGAGCGCATACTGGCGCGCGTAGCGCTCTACAGCGCCCGCCCGCGGGATCTGGCCCGGCTTCGCGATGCGCTCAACGCTTTACCCGAACTACAGCGCCTTTTGGAGGCGGTGGAGAGTGGCAGCGCCATCGACGCGCTCAAGCCCCACGTTCGCCCCTACCCGGAGATGGCGGACACCCTGACCCGGGCGATCATCACCAACCCGCCGGTGGTGATTCGCGACGGCGGCGTGATCGCGGAAGGCTTCGATGATGATCTCGACGAGCACCGCGGGCTTGCGGAAAACGCCGGCGAGTATCTGGTCGAGCTCGAGCGGCGCGAGCGCGAGCGCACCGGGCTTTCAAACCTGAAAGTGGGCTATAACCGGGTGCACGGCTACTTCATCGAGCTGCCCCGCGCTCAGGCGCAGCAGGCGCCGGCGGAGTACATTCGCCGCCAGACGCTGAAAAATGCCGAGCGCTTCATCATCCCCGAGCTCAAGGAGTTCGAGGACAAGGCGCTGTCGGCAAAGTCCCGGGCGCTGTCGCGGGAAAAGTGGCTCTACGAGCGCCTTCTTGGCGAGCTCAACGCCCATCTTCACGCGCTCCAGGCGACCTCCCAGGCGCTCTCCGAGCTCGACGTGCTGTGCGCCTTCGCCGAGCGCGCCGAGGCGCTTGGCTGGGTGCGCCCGACGCTTAGCCAGGAAACCGGCATTCACGTCACTGCCGGGCGCCACCCGGTGGTCGAGCACGTCAGCCAAACGCCTTTCGTGCCCAACGACATCGATCTTTCCCCGACGCGGCACATGCTGGTCATTACCGGCCCCAACATGGGCGGTAAATCGACCTACATGCGCCAGACCGCGCTGATCGCCCTGCTCGCCCACTGCGGCAGCTTCGTTCCCGCCGCGCAGGCCGAGATCGGCCCGCTCGATCGCATCTTCACCCGCATCGGCTCCTCCGACGATCTCGCCGGCGGGCGCTCCACTTTCATGGTGGAGATGACCGAAACCGCCAATATCCTGCATAACGCCACCGACCAGAGTCTGGTGCTGATGGACGAGATCGGCCGCGGCACCAGCACCTTCGACGGCCTGTCGCTTGCCTGGGCGAGCGCCGAGCAGCTGGCGGACACTAAAGCGCTGACGCTCTTCGCCACCCACTACTTCGAGATGACCGCCCTGCCGGAGCAAGCCGAGGGCGTGGCGAACATTCACCTGACCGCCACCGAGCATGGCGACAGCATCGTGTTCATGCACCGCATCGAGGCGGGGCCGGCAAGCCAGAGCTACGGCCTGCAGGTCGCCCAGCTGGCCGGCGTGCCAGGTGCGGTGATCCATCGCGCCCGCGAGAAGCTTGCCATGCTCGAGCAGCGCGACGTCGACGAGCAGCAGCGCCCGGCACCGGCGGCCAGCGCGCCGCTGCAAAGCGATCTGTTCGCCAGCGCTCCGCACCCGGTGGTGGAGGCGCTTACCAACGTCGACGTGGACGATCTATCGCCGCGGGAGGCATTGGCCCTGATGTATCAGTGGCGGGCGCTTCTATGACGGGCCAGTTCGCGCTTGCCGCAGCCCGGCACCCCCTCTAGAATACTCGGCATGCGTTTTAGCTTATAAAAAGCGGTTAGCTTATAACCATTCACGATTAGCAATCATTTACGATTACCGTGGCCGCCGGCGGCCAGGCAAGAGGAACCAACCGATGACGTTTGTCGTTACCGAAAACTGCATCCAGTGCAAATATACCGACTGCGTGGAAGTCTGCCCGGTCGACTGTTTCTATGAAGGCCCGAACTTTCTGGTGATCCACCCCGACGAGTGCATCGACTGCGCGCTGTGTGAGCCGGAGTGCCCCGCCGAGGCGATCTTCTCTGAAGACGAGTTGCCAAGCGGCCAGGAACCCTTCATCGAGATCAACGCCGAGCTCGCCGACGTATGGCCCAATATCAACGAAAAGAAAGACCCGCTGCCGGACGCCGAAGAGTGGGACGGCAAGAGCGGCAAAATGGACAAGCTCGAACGCTGAGCCCTGCCCTACCCTTGCAAATGAAAAAAGCCACCCGAAGGTGGCTTTTTTTGGGCCTGAAAGCGCGCTAGGCGGCTTTCGGCGTGCCCAGCTCGTCGGACTCCGCGGCGAAGACCGCACCGTCGTGTTGGCCCAGCAGCCGGCTGGTCACGGTGCCTGCGGTCATGGAGCCGTTGACGTTGATCGCCGTGCGGCCCATGTCGATCAGCGGCTCGATCGAGATCAGAAGACCGGCCAGTGCGATCGGCAGATCCAGCGTCGAGAGCACGATGATCGCCGCAAAGGTCGCCCCGCCGCCGACGCCGGCAATGCCGAACGAGGCCAGCGTCACCACCAGCACCAGCGTCGCCAGGAACTCGAGCGAGAGCGGGTCGATCCCCACCGTCGGCGCGATCATCATGGCGAGCATCGCCGGATAGAGCCCCGCGCAGCCGTTCTGGCCGATGGTGGCCCCAAAGGAGGCGGCGAAATTGGCGATCGCCGGCGGCACGCCGATACGGTCGACCTGGGCTTCGATGTTGAGCGGAATGGTCGCCGCACTCGAGCGCGAGGTGAACGCGAACGTCAGTACCGGCCACACCTTCTGGAAGTAGCGCAGCGGATTGACCCCGGCGCCGGAGAGAAACAGCGCGTGCATCACCAGAATCAGGCCAAGCCCGATATAGGAGGCCACCACGAACCCCAGAAGGCCGAGAATGTCGCCGATGTCGGACGTCGCGACCACCTTGGTCATCAGCGCCATGACGCCGTAGGGCGTGAGGCGAATCACCATGCGCACCAGGCGCATGATCCACTTCTGCACCACGTCGATGCCGTCGATCAACCTGTCGCCGAGTACCGCGTTCTCGCGCTTGATGCCCAGTGCCGCCATGCCCAGAAAGGTCGCGAAAATCACTACGCTGATGATCGAGGTCGGGCGCGCGCCGGCCAGGTCCTGGAACGGGTTGCTGGGAATGAAGGATAAAAGCAGCTGTGGTACGGTCAGATCCGCGACCTGGGCGCTACGCTCGATGATGTCCTGGCCGCGCTCGAGCTCGCGCGCGCCCTGAACGAGCCCTTCGGCGGAAAGCCCGAACATCTGGGTCATGCCGATGCCGATGATCGCAGAAATCGCCGTGGTGATCATCAGCATGGCCAGCACGCCAACGCTGATCTTGCCAAGCGAGCTGGCGTCGTGAAGCCGGGTGACTGCCGAGAGAATCGTCACCAGCACCAGCGGCATGATGATCATCTTGAGAAGCTGCACGTAGCCACCGCCGACCAGGTTGACCCAGTCGATAGTGCCGGTGAGCGTGGCGGTGTCGGCATAAAGCGCCTGCAACGCAGCACCCAGCAGTACACCAATAATCAGCCCCACCAACACCACGCGAGAAAGGCTCGCGCCGCGGCGCTGCCAGCGCGCCAGCAGTGCGATCGCCAGCGCAAAAATCAGTACGTTTATCGCTACCCACCAGGGCATGGTCGTCGCCTCCTTGAAACCAGGCCGGTGCGGAATGCACCGGACAACGAGCAGACCAAACGATAGCCTGCTAACTCGGACGCGACATGGTAATTAATCGTCGAAAGGAATAACAATGCATTTTTCTTATAACCATCGATAGCATTCGCGCTAACGCCCGGTAGAGTGCGCCGCCCGGGATCACAACGACCTCAATGCCCATGGCAAGTACATAAACAGGCACATAAAAAAGGCGGCCCGTAGGCCGCCCGCTCCAAGCACTTCCTTTCACCACATCCTGTGTCAACACTCCTCGGTGTCCTCCCTGCCGGCGCCTCGTTTACCTTGGCCCCGGCGCACCGCTTCTTTCGCTCTCTATCCTGCCTAAAGCATCCTTGCCTCCCCTTGTCCTGAGGCCAGTGTGACAGAGATGAAGCGCAGCGCAAAAAGTGCTTGTCATTAAAAAAGGCGAGCCATGAGGCTCGCCTTGAGATTTCAACCCTATAAAAATCAATTATTTAAAAAATCCATTATAAAGAAAGCTTTTTATTTCCAACGCTTTAGTACTATTTTCCTAGCGTCAGGTAAGCGATCTCTTACACCCGATTAAACGATTACTTACAGGCGAGGCGCCCAGGCTCACTGCCCCTTGATCGCTTTTAGCCCGGGGTAATCGACGTTTCCAAGCTCCGCCTCGATCATGAGCAGGCGGTTGTACTTGGCGACCCGGTCGGAGCGGCAAAGCGATCCGGTCTTGATCTGGCCTGCGGCGGTGCCCACGGCCAGATCGGCGATGGTGGTGTCCTCGGTTTCACCGGAGCGGTGTGAGATTACCGCGGTGAAGCCGGCATCCTGGGCCATCTGGATGGCATCGAGGGTCTCGGAGAGCGAGCCGATCTGGTTGAACTTGATCAGAATGGAGTTTCCGATCTTCTCGTCGATACCGCGCTTGAGAATTTTCGTGTTGGTCACGAACAGGTCGTCACCCACGAGCTGGACCTTATCACCGAGCTTGTCGGTGAGCGCCTTCCAGCCGTCCCAATCGGACTCGTCCATGCCGTCTTCGATCGAAACGATCGGATAGTCGTCGCAAAGCCCGGCGAGATAATCGGTGAAGCCCTGGGCATCGAAGCTCTTCTCTTCGCCGGCAAGCACGTACTGGCCATCCTTGTAGAACTCGGAAGAGGCGCAGTCGAGCGCCAGGGTCACGTCAGTGCCCAGGGTGTAGCCGGCATCCGCCACCGCCTGCTTGATCACCGCCAGCGCCTCGGCGTTGGAGGAGAGGTTCGGCGCGAAGCCGCCCTCGTCCCCCACCGAAGTGGAGAGCCCTTTCGCGGCGAGCACCTTCTTCAGCGCATGGAAGATTTCGGCGCCGACGCGCAGCGCCTCGCGGAAGTTGGCCGCGCCCACGGGCTGAACCATGAATTCCTGGATATCGACGTTGTTATCCGCGTGCTCGCCGCCGTTCAAGATATTCATCATCGGTACCGGCATGCTGTAGTGGCCCGGCTTGCCGTAGAGCTCGGCGATATGGGCGTAGAGCGCCACGCCCTTGGCGTTGGCCGCCGCCTTGGCCGCGGCCAGCGACACCGCGAGAATGGCGTTGGCGCCCAGGTTTGCCTTGTTGTCGGTGCCGTCGAGCTTGAGCATGGCGTCGTCCAGCCCGCGCTGGTCGCGCGCGTCCATACCGAGTAGCGCCTCGCGGATGCTGCCGTTGACCGCCTCGACCGCTTTCAACACGCCCTTACCCAGATAGCGTGCCTTGTCGCCGTCGCGAAGTTCCAGCGCTTCGCGCGAGCCGGTGGAAGCGCCGCTTGGCGCGCAGGCCTGGCCCACCGCACCGCTTTCCAGGCGCACCGTGGCGCTCACGGTGGGGTTGCCGCGGGAGTCGAGCACTTCGAGCGCGGTGATATCCACAATTTTGGTCATGACAGCGTCCTTTTTGATTATCGGTCTACTAACTAGCGATGTTTCCCGTGAGCGCCGGCCGTGGCGTTAGCGCCCATCGCGCGCCTAGCGAATCACGAGCGGCTCGAAGCCTTTTACCAGCGCGTCGAGCTGTGAAAGCTGAGTCAAAAACGGTTTGAGCTGATCCAGCGGCAGCGCACACGGCCCGTCGCACTTGGCGTTGTCCGGGTCCGGATGCGCTTCCAGAAAGAGCCCGGCCAGGCCCACGGCGACACCGGCGCGGGCGAGCTCCGCTACCTGAGCGCGGCGCCCGTCGGCGCTGTCGGCGCGACCGCCGGGGCGCTGGAGCGCATGGGTGACATCGAAAAAGAGCGGGTAGCCGGTCTCCTTCATGTCGCCAAAGCCGAGCATGTCGACCACCAGATTGTTGTAGCCAAAGCTCGACCCACGCTCGCAGAGCATCAGGCGGTCGTTGCCGGCTTCAACAAACTTGGCAATGATGTGGCGCATCTCGTGCGGGGCGAGAAACTGCGGCTTCTTGATATTGATCGCCGCCCCGGTGTTGGCCATGGCGACGACCAGATCGGTCTGGCGGGCCAGAAACGCGGGGAGCTGGATGATGTCCGCTACTTGCGCCGCGGCCGCCGCCTGGTGGGGCTCGTGCACGTCGGTGATGATCGGCACGTTATAGCGCGATTTGATATCGGCCAGTATCTGCAGCCCTTTCTCGAGCCCCGGCCCGCGAAACGAATTGATCGAACTGCGGTTGGCCTTGTCGAAACTCGCCTTGAACACGTAGGGCATGGCAAGCGCCGAGGTGGCCTCGACGTAGGCCGCAGCGACCTCATCGGCAAGCTCGGCGGACTCCAACACGTTCATGCCACCGAGCAGCATCAGCGGCAGAGAGTTGCCGGCCTTGAGGCCGGCAATGTCGATGTGACGCTCGCGAACGCCTTGATCAGAGGCCATGACGGCTCCTTACTCGTGGGGCGCGGCGTGGGCGCGCGTGCGTTGTGCCTTGTGCTCGACCGCGGCGTTGACGAAGCCCGAGAACAGCGGGTGCCCGTCGCGCGGCGTGGAGGTGAACTCCGGGTGGAACTGACACGCTACGTACCAGGGGTGGTCGGCAAGCTCGACCATCTCGACCAGCGACTGATCGACGCTCTTGCCGGAAATCACCAGCCCCGCTTTTTCGAGCTCGTCGATGAACTGGTTGTTCACCTCGAAGCGGTGGCGATGGCGCTCGACGATTTCATCCGAGCCGTAGGCTTCACGCGCCTTGCTTCCCGGGGCAAGGTGGCACACCTGGCCGCCCAGACGCATGGTGCCGCCCAGATCAGAGGCCGCGTCGCGCAGCTCGATCTTGCCTTCGCTATTGAGCCACTCGGTGATCAAACCGACCACCGGATGCTGAGTGTCGTGGGTGAACTCGGTGGAGTTGGCGTCCGTCCAGCCGGCGACGTTGCGGGCGTACTCGATCACCGCGACCTGCATCCCCAGACAAATCCCCAGGTACGGCACGTTGTTCTCGCGCGCGAACTGAGCGGTCTTGATCTTGCCTTCGACGCCGCGCTCGCCGAAGCCGCCGGGCACGAGAATCGCGTCCTTGCCGGCCAGGCGCTCGGTGCCGTGGCGCTCGATGTCTTCGGAGTCGATGTAGTCGACGTTGACCTTGATGCGTCCCTGAATGCCGGCATGAATCAGCGCTTCGTTGAGCGACTTGTAGGCGTCCAAAAGCTCCATGTACTTGCCGACCATGGCGATGCTCACCGACTTCAGCGGATTGAGCTTGGCGTCGAGCACCTTGACCCACTCGGAGAGATCGGCAGGCTCGGCTTCCAGGCGCAGCTTGTCGCAGACGATGTCATCGAGGCCGTGCTCGTGGAGCATCAGCGGGATGCGGTAGATGGTGTCGGCGTCCTGAAGCGGTACCACCGCGCGCTCTTCGACGTTGGTAAAGAGCGCGATCTTGCGCCGCTCGCTCTCCTCGAGCTCGACTTCGCTTCTGCAAATCAGGATATCCGGCTGGATACCGATGGAGCGAAGCTCCTTGACGCTGTGCTGGGTCGGCTTGGTCTTGGTTTCGCCGGCGGTCTTGATGTAGGGCACCAGCGTCAGGTGCATGAAGATCGCGCGGCTCGCGCCCTGCTCGCTTCGAATCTGGCGAATGGATTCCAGAAACGGCAGCGACTCGATATCGCCGACGGTGCCGCCGATCTCGACCAGCGCCACGTCGAAGCCTTCGCCACCGTCGTAGACGCGCTGTTTGATCTCGTCGGTAATGTGCGGGATGACCTGCACCGTACCGCCCAGGTAGTCGCCGCGGCGCTCCTTGCGCAGCACGTGCTCGTAGACCCGGCCGGTGGTGAAGTTGTTACCCTGGGTCATCCTGGTACGAATGAAGCGCTCGTAGTGACCCAGATCGAGATCGGTTTCGGCGCCATCCTCGGTGACGAACACCTCGCCGTGCTGGAACGGGCTCATGGTGCCCGGATCCACGTTAATGTACGGGTCGAGCTTGAGCATGGTGACCTTAAGGCCGCGGGCCTCTAGAATCGCCGCCAGCGAGGCCGACGCGATGCCCTTGCCAAGAGAGGACACAACGCCGCCGGTCACGAAGATATATCGTGTCATGGAAAACCTGTAAGAACGTGATCAGAAGGCACGGCAGAAAGCCACACCAGGATGGGATGACAGAATACCAGAGCTCGCCCGAAGGCTCAATTTGAACTGGCCGGCCCTCCACTGCCGAGAAAACCTTGCGCCCATAAAAAAACAGGCCGTGCGAACACGACCTGTTGATTTGGCAGGAAGAAATCAGACGCCCAGATAATCCAGTATTCCCTCGGCGGCCTGACGGCCCTCATAGATGGCGGTGACCACCAGATCCGAGCCGCGGACCATGTCGCCGCCAGCGAAGATCTTCTCGTTGGTGGTCTGGAAGGCGTACTGACCGTGTTCCGGGGCCTTGACCAGGCGACGCTCGCAAACCTCGACGCTGGCGCCCTCGAACCACGGGATCGTGCTTGCCTGGAAGCCAAAGGCGACCACGACGGCATCCGCCGGGATCACTTCTTCGGAACCGGGCACGATTTCCGGGCGGCGGCGGCCGTTTTCATCGGCCTCGCCCAGCCGGGTGCGCACGACCTTCACGCCTTCCACCTTACCTTCGCCGACCACGGCGATGGGCTGGCGGTTGAAGAGAAACTCGACGCCCTCTTCCCGGGCGTTGGCCACCTCGCGGCGCGAGCCGGGCATGTTCTCTTCGTCGCGGCGGTAGGCGCAGGTCACGCTCGCCGCGCGCTGACGAATCGAGCTGCGGTTACAGTCCATCGCCGTATCGCCGCCGCCGAGCACCACCACGCGCTTGCCTTCCATCGAGATGTAGTCCGCCGGATCCTTCTCGAAGCCCAGGCGCCGGTTGACGTTGGCGATCAAAAAGTCGAGCGCCTTGTAAACGCCGGGCAGGTTTTCACCGGGGAAGCCACCTTCCATGTACTGGTAGGTGCCCATGCCGAGGAATACCGCGTCATACTCCTGCACCAGGGTGTCGAACTCGATGTCCACGCCGATCTCGACGTTCAAACAAAACTCGATGCCCATCTCCTCGAACACCGCGCGGCGGCGCTCCATGACGTTCTTTTCGAGCTTGAACTCCGGAATACCGAAGGTCAAAAGCCCGCCGATCTCCGGGTGGCGGTCGAACACCACGGGCTTGACGCCGTTGCGCGCGAGAATGTCCGCCGCGCCCAGGCCCGCGGGGCCGGCGCCGATGATCGCGACCTTCTTGTCGGTCCAGACCACCTTGGACATGTCCGGGCGCCAGCCCATGGCGAAGGCGGTGTCGGTGATGTACTTCTCGATCGAGCCGATGGTGACCGCGCCAAAGCCATCGTTGAGCGTGCAGTCGCCTTCACAGAGACGGTCCTGCGGGCAGACGCGCCCGCACACTTCCGGCAGCGAGTTGGTCTTGTGCGAAAGCTCCGCGGCTTCGATGATGTTGCCTTCCACAACGAGCTGCAGCCAGTTGGGAATGTAGTTGTGCACCGGGCACTTCCACTCGCAGTACGGGTTGCCGCAGTGCAGGCAGCGGTGCGCCTGGCTCGCCGCGTCCGTTGGCTTGAACGGCTCGTAGATTTCGGCGAACTCTTTGGCGCGCGCGTGCGCCTCTTTTTTCTGCGGGTCCTTGCGACCCACGTCGATAAACTGGAAATCGTTGTTCAAACGGTTGGCCATGATCTCTCTCCTCTCGGCGATGGACACATTCGGATTACTGCGGCTGACGCCGAGATTGATCCAACAGACTTCCCAGACTCGCCGCCTTCGGCTTCACCAGCCAGAAGTGGCGCGCGTAGTCGCTGAAGTCTTCCAGAATGGCTGCCCCACGCTTTGATCCGGTCTCGGCCACGTAGGCTTCGATCGTCTCGCGCAGGTGGCGGCGGTACGCCTCCATCGCCTCGGTGTTGACCCGGTGAATCTCGACCAGCTCGTGGTTGTACTTGTCCACGAAGCTGCGCTCTTCGTCGAGCACGTAGGCAAAGCCGCCGGTCATGCCGGCGCCGAAGTTGACGCCGGTCTCACCCAGCACGCAGATCATACCGCCGGTCATGTACTCGCAGCAGTGATCCCCCGCGCCTTCGATGACCGCCATGGCGCCGGAGTTGCGCACGCCAAAGCGCTCGCCAGCCACGCCCGCGGCATACAGCGTGCCGCCGGTGGCGCCGTACAGGCAGGTGTTGCCGACGATCGAGGTCTTGTGGCTTTCGAACTCGCTCACCGCTGGCGGCACGATGACGATGCGCCCGCCGTTCATGCCCTTGCCGACGTAGTCGTTGGCGTCGCCTTCGAGGTACAGATTCAGCCCCCGCGCGTTCCACACGCCAAAGCTCTGGCCTGCCACGCCGGTGAAGCGCGCGGTGATCGGGGCGTCTTCCAGGCCCTCTTCGCCATAGCGCTTGGCGATGGCGCCGGAGGAGAGCGCGCCGACGCTACGATCGCAGTTGGTGATATCGAAGCTGAAGTCGCCGCCGGAGCGGTTCTCGATGGCGCTTTTGAGCGCCTCGAGCACTTCCTGGTTTTTCGCACCCGGATCGTGGGGCACGTTACGGCTCACCGTGCAGAACTGCGGCGCATCCGCCGGCACGAAATCGTTTTTCAAAAGCGGGGTCAAATCGAGCCCGCGCTGCGAGGCGGTGCGCCCTTCGATCACTTCGAGCAGATCGGTGCGGCCGATCAGGTCGGTCAGCCTGCGCACGCCCATCATCGCCATCAGTTCGCGCACTTCTTCGGCAATGAAGCGGAAGTAGTTCTTGACCATGTCGACGGTGCCGCGGAAGTGCTCGCCGCGCAGGTAGTCATCCTGAGTGGCGACACCGGTGGCGCAGTTGTTCAGGTGACAAATCCGCAGGTACTTGCAGCCCAGCGCGACCATGGGTGCGGTGCCGAAGCCGAAGCTCTCGGCGCCGAGAATCGCCGCCTTGATGACGTCGAGCCCGGTCTTCAGGCCGCCGTCGGTCTGCAGGCGGATCTTGTCGCGCAGGCCGTTGATACGCAGCGCCTGGTGTACCTCGGGCAGGCCCAGCTCCCAAGGGGAACCGGCGTGCTTGATCGAGGTCAGCGGGCTCGCCGCGGTGCCGCCGTCGTAGCCGGAGACGGTGATCAAATCAGCGTAGGCCTTGGCAACGCCGGTGGCGATGGTGCCGATGCCGGGCTCGGAGACCAGCTTGACCGAGACCTGCGCTTGTGGGTTGACCTGCTTGAGGTCGAAAATCAGCTGCGCCAGATCCTCGATCGAGTAGATGTCGTGATGCGGCGGCGGCGAGATCAGCGTCACACCAGGCACGGCGTAGCGCAGCTTGGCGATGATCTCGTTGACCTTGCCGCCGGGCAGCTGGCCGCCTTCACCGGGCTTGGCGCCCTGGGCGACCTTGATCTGCAGCACTTCGGCGTTGACCAGATACGACGGCGTCACACCGAAGCGGCCGGAGGCGATCTGCTTGATCTTGGAGCTTCGGATGGTGCCGTAGCGGGCGTGGTCTTCGCCGCCTTCACCGGAGTTGGAGCGCCCGCCGGCTTCGTTCATCGCCTGGGCCAGCGCCTCGTGAGCCTCCGGCGACAGCGCGCCAAGCGACATGCCGGCGCTATCGAAGCGCGGCAAGAGCTCCTCGATGGACTCCACCTCGTCCAAGGCGATGGAATCGCCGGACTGCTTGAGCTTCAGCATGTCGCGAATGGTCGCCACCGGGCGCTCGTTCACCTGCTGGGCGAACTTCTTCCATTTGGCGTAGCTGCCTTCCTGCACCGCCGCCTGCAGCGTCATGACCACGTCCGGGTTGTAGGCGTGGTACTCATAGCCGTGAACGTACTTGAGCTGGCCGCCCTGGGAGATTCCCTTGCGCGGCGTCCAGGCATCCTTCGCGATCAGCGTCTGCTGCATCTGCAGCTCGCCAAAGCCTGCGCCCTGAATGCGCGAGGCCATGCCCACGAAGCAGGTGTCCATGATCTCGTCGTTGAGCCCGACTGCCTCGAACAGCATCGAGCCGCGGTAGGAGGCCAAAGTCGAGATGCCCATCTTGGAGAGAATCTTGAACAGCCCCTTCTGCAGGCCCTTACGGTAGTTCTCGCGGGCGTCCGCCGGGTTGCCGGTCAGCTCGCCGACGCGATGCATGTCCGCCATGACCTGGTAGGCAAGCCAGGGATAGACCGCCGTGGCGCCCACGCCGAAGAGCACCGCCATCTGATGAGCATCACGGGCGTAGCCGGTCTCGACGATGATGTTCGCCATCGGGCGCATGGCAAGACGGCCCAGGTGGCTGTGTACGGCACCCACGGCGAGCGCGGCCTGAATCGGCACTTCGCCCTTGGGCAGCTCGGCGTCACTGAGCACCAGCAGCACGCAGCCCTCTTTCACCTGGCGCTCGGCCTTCTGGCACAGCGCGTCGACGGCCTGCTTGAGGCTGGTCTCGTCCGGGTTGTAGCCAAGCGAGAGTAGGCAGCTGGCAAACGCCGGATCGTCCTGGCTGACCAGCGCGGTGAACTTGCGCGGCGACAGGATCGGCGTGGTCAGAATCAGGCGATGAGCGTGTTCCGGGGTCGCCTTGAAGACGTTGAGCTCGGCGCCGCAGCAGGTTTCCAGCGACATCACGATCGCCTCGCGCAGCGGGTCGATCGGCGGGTTGGTCACTTGGGCGAATTTCTGCCGGAAGAAGTCGGTCAGAAGACGCGGGCGGCTCGACAGCACCGCCATCGGCGTGTCGTCGCCCATCGAGCCAACCGCTTCCTGGCCGCTTTCCGCCAGCGGGCGCAGCACCTGGTCGCGCTCTTCGAACGTCACCTGGAACATCTTCTGCTGCACGTTGAGTGCATCGGTATCCATGCTCTGGAACCGCGCAAGCTCGGTCAGCGCTGACTCCAGATAGCTCGCCTGCTCTTTCAGCCAGCGCTTGTAGGGGTAGGCGGACTTCAGGCGGTTGTCGATGTCGTCGGTATGCAGCACTTCGCCGGTCTGGGTATCGACGGCGAGCATCTGGCCCGGGCCGACGCGGCCCTTGGCCACCACGTCCTCGGGCTTGTAGCCGTAGGTGCCGGTTTCGGAGGCGAGCGTGATGTAGCCGTTCTTGGTCATCACCCAGCGCGCCGGGCGCAGGCCGTTACGGTCGAGCATGCACACCGCCTGGCGGCCATCGGTCATGACCACGCCGGCGGGGCCATCCCAGGGCTCCATGTGCATGGAGTTGTACTCATAGAACGCGCGCAGCTCCGCGTCCATGGTCTCGACGTTTTGCCAGGCCGGCGGCACCATCATGCGCACGGCGCGATGAAGCTCCATGCCGCCGGTGAGCAGCACTTCGAGCATGTTGTCCATGCTCGAGGAGTCGGAGCCGGTGGTGTTGACTACCTCGTCGAGCTTGACGATGTCCGGCAACTGCTCGCTTGCGAAGTTGGCCTTCCGGGAGTTCGCCCAGCCGCGGTTGGCTTCGATGGTGTTGATCTCGCCGTTGTGGGCGAGCAGGCGAAACGGCTGGGCCAGCGGCCAACGCGGCGCGGTGTTGGTCGAAAAACGCTGGTGGAATACGCAGATGGCGGTTTCCAGGCGCGAATCGTTCAGGTCCTTGTAAAAGGCCGGCAGATCTTCCGGCATCACCAGGCCCTTGTAGGAGACGACTTCAGAAGAGAGCGAGGCGACGTAGAAGTCCTCCTCTTTCTTCAAGGCCTGCTCAGCGTAGCGCCGGGCCATGAACAGATCGACGGTGAAATTGGCGCTATCGCCGGGCTCGACGAAAATCTGTTCGATCCGCGGCAGGCAATCGAGCGCCATCGGGCCGCACACGCTCGAATCCGTGGGCACTTCGCGCCAGCCCAGGCGCTTCAAGCCGCGGCTGTCGAGCTCGCGCTCCAACGTCTCGCGGGCCGTCCGGGCGCGCGCATCGTCATTGGGCAGAAAGATCACCCCCACGGCGAAGCGCTCGCCGGGCTCGGTGCCCAGCGCTTCTTTTGCGACATCGCGCATGAACCGGGTCGGCATTTTCAGCAGCAGCCCGCAGCCGTCGCCGGTTTTGCCGTCGGCGGCGATGCCGCCCCGGTGGGTCATGCAGGTCAGCGACTCGATGGCGGTTTTGAGGAGATCGTGACTGGCTTCCCCTTGCATGTGCGCGATAAGCCCAAAACCGCAGTTATCGCGAAACTCGCCAGGCTGATGAAGACCTTTGTTCATGGGCGTGCCTCTAGTCAAGGTGTTTTACTGGCAGCGAACTTGTGCTTTAATGGCGGGTTTTCTTTTTATTTTGTCTTGCCTTTCCCGCCCGAGCTCCCGGCTCCCTGGCGTTCGCTGCCTCAGGAAAATGGCCGCTCAGCATAGCCACTTGCCCCCACCTGGCGCAATCGCCCGACCGCGCCAAATTTCTCAAAACTCTCGCCAAATCCTGTATTTGCAGCAGCACCCAACCAAAAAACATAGCTCCGTCAACCACTTAAGCCGATATCATGCGTAGTCTGCGTGAGCCCGAATGCCACATAGACTTTAGTCTAACAACACCGCTTTTATCCATGCCGATAACGCATACGGCATACCGATTGGCGCAACCATTGGCTTTACGCATGACCCAAACGCCAAAACCCGCCACGTGGGCGGGTTTTAGAGGCGCCGGTCGACGCCCGCTGTCAAGACAAAGACAGAAGAACGGAATTATTCGCTTCGCGGGTAGCGCCGAAGCAGCTCGTTTAGCGTATCCGGTGGCGTCTGATCGCTGATTACCGCCTCCCCCAGAGCGTTGAGCAATATCAACCTGAGCCGGGCATCGACGTTTTTCTTGTCCAGCCGCATCCGGCTGAGAAAATCCTCGACGCTCATGTTCGACGGCGCGGCCAGCGGCAGCCCCGCGCGCTCGATCACCGTCCGGGCGCGAGTGAGCATCGGCTCGTCGATCATGCCAAGCTCGAAGGAGAGTGTGGCCGCCATCGCCATCCCGGCGCCGACCGCCTCGCCGTGTAGCCAGTTGCCGTACCCCTGGTGCGCCTCGATGGCGTGGCCAAAGGTGTGGCCCAGGTTCAGAAGCGCCCGCACGTCCTGCTCGGTTTCATCTTCGGCGACGATATCGGCCTTGATCTGACAGCTCACCGCGATCGCCTCACTGACGGCATCGGCATCAATACGGCGAAGCGCGTCCATGTGCTCCTCGAGCCAGCCAAGAAACGCCTCGTCGCGAATCAAGCCGTACTTGATCACTTCGGCAAGCCCGGCGGAGAGCTCGCGCGGCGGGAGTGTGGCCAGCGTGTCGATATCGATGAGTACCGCGCGAGGCTGGTGGAAAGCGCCGATCATGTTCTTGCCCAGCGGATGATTGACGCCGGTCTTGCCGCCCACCGAGGAGTCTACCTGGGAGAGCAGCGTGGTCGGTACCTGAATGAACGCCACTCCGCGCTGATAGGCGGCGGCGGCAAAGCCGACCATGTCGCCGATCACGCCGCCGCCGAGTGCGATCAGCGTGCAGCGGCGATTGAACCCGGCACCCAGCAGGGCATCCCAGATGCGCTCGACTTGCTCCAGGTTCTTATAGCGCTCGCCGTCGGGTAGCGACACCGTACGCACGTCGCACTCCTCGGGCAGCGCGTCCATCAGCGCCTTCAAGTAGAGCGGTGCAATGGTGTCGTTGGTGACTACCATCACCTGGCGGCCCGCCAGATAAGGCGCCAGCAGGCCGGGCTCACCGATCAGGCCGCGGCCGACATGAATGGGGTAACTGCGCTCGCCGAGCGCGACGTTGAGGGTGCGACGGGCGTTGGCAGTCATGAGGATACCCCGGAGTCGGTGAGCTGGCGGCTTTCCAGCGGATCGTTCAAGCGCCGCGCGCGGCGCAAAATGTCGTTGACCACCGCACGCGGGCTTCGCCGGTCGGTGCGTACGGTAATGTCCGAGGTCGCGCGATAGAGCGGGTCACGCAGTAAAAACATATCCTTGAGTACCTGCTCGCGGTCGACGCGCTGCAAAAGCGGGCGGTTCTTGTCGCGGGCGGTACGCTTGAGCTGCTGCTCGACGGTGGTCAGCAGATACACCACGGTGCCGCGCTCGCGCAGCGCCCGGCGGTTCTCTTCGCGCAGCACCGCACCGCCGCCGGTGGCCAGCACCACCCCAGAAAGCCTGGTGAGCTCGTCGATCATCTGCACTTCGCGAAGGCGAAAACCGGGCTCGCCTTCGACGTCGAAAATCCAGGGAATGTCCGCGCCACAGCGGTCCTGGATCACGTGATCACTATCAAAGAACGTGCGTGAAAGCTCCGCGGCCAGCAAACGGCCGATGGTGCTTTTGCCGGCTCCCATCGGGCCGACCAGAAAAAGATTGGGTAAATCCTGCATCAGCGAACCGTCAAACCATCATCGAGTAGTCGTGGAGTAATAAACACTAACAGCTCTACCTTCTCATTGCTCTCCTGGTTATAGCGAAACAGCCGGCCCAAAAGCGGCAGATCGCCCAGAAGCGGCGTTTTGGAAATTTGGCTGAGCTGTTCGGTGGTCAAGATACCGCCCAGCACCACGGTTTGGCCATTGTCCACCAGTACCTGGGTTTCGATCTGGTTGGTATCGATGGGCGGCTCACCACCGAATTCGCTTTCGCGGAAACTATCGTTCTTGATCACCAGATCCATGATGATGCGGTTGTCCGGAGTGATTTGCGGCGTGACCTCGAGCGAAAGCTCGGCTTCCTTGAACTGGGTATCCGGGTTGCCCTCTGCATCGACGCTTTGAAAGGCGCGCTCCTCGCCCTGGCGGATGGTGGCGGTGCGCTGGTTGGCGGTGATGATGCGCGGCTGGGAGATCGTCTGGCTCTTGCCTTCGCTTTCGAGTGCTCGAAGCTCGAGATCCAGCAGCACGTCGCCGGAGAGATAGCCGAAGCTGAAACCGGTGCCCGCGACCGCGCCGGGGCCAAGGTCCACGGCGAGCCCGCCCCGAGCACGGCTGAGACCTTGTGGATTGAGGTCTCGACGAACGCCTTGCCCAAACTCGTTAATCTGAAAGCCGCGAGTGCTCGAGGCGCTCCAGTTGACCCCCAGCTCGCGGGAGGCGTTATCGCGGGCGATGACGATGCGCGCCTCGATCTGCACCTGGCGCACGGCGACATCGAGCCGGTCGAGGGTGGCCACGATTTCGCGAAGCTGGTCGGCGGTATCCTGCACCAGCAGCGTATTGGTGCGCTGGTCCACGCTGACCCGGCCGCGGTCGGTCAAAAGGCCAAAGCCTTCGGCGCCGCGCAAGAGCTGGGCGAAGTCCTCGGCGCGGGCATAGCGCACCTCGATGAACTCGGTCACCAGTGGCGCCAGCGTTTGGCGCTGATTGCGCGACTCGATCTGTTGACGTTCGACCTCGGCGAGCTCCCCAGCCGGGGCGATCACGATCACGTTGCCCTGCTCGCGGCTCGATAGCCCCTGGCTTTGCAGAATCAGCGCCAGCGCCTGATCCCAGGGTACGTCGTTCAAGTTCAGCGTGACCCGGCCGGTGACGCTGTCGCTGGCGACCAGGTTGAGCCCGGTGAATTCGGCAAGCGTGGCGAGTACCGAGCGCACTTCGATGTCCTGAAAGTTGAGGCTCAGCCGGTCGCCGGTAAAGCGCTCTTCCGCCTCCTGGGCAAGCGAATCGGCGGGGGTGGCCACGGGCTCGACGTCGATGGTCAGCACCCGCCCGCTTTGCGAGGAGAGCAGCGCATAAGGCCCCTGGGTTTGCAGCTCGAGCTGGGTGCCCGTGGCGGTGGTGCGCGGCGTGATGCGATTGATGGGCGTGGCGAAGTCGGTGACATCGAGAATCTGGTCGAGCGACGCGGGCAGCGTGACGCCCGGCAAGGTGGCGTTCACCACGCCAAGCCCCGCCTCCTCGACGCGGGCGTTCACCCCGCTTTGACTGAACGTGACCAGAAGCCGCCCGGCGCCGTTGGCGCCGCGGCGAAAATCGATGTCCTCGATGCTTGGCCCACTAGAGGCGGCCGGCGCCGGGCGCGGTGACGGTGGGGCGGTGGGGACGCTGGCGGCGCTTGGCGTGGACGCGACCGGCGGCTGGGAGCCAATGGCGGTGGGGGTAAGAAACACGCTGAGCCGGCTGGGCGAGGCCGCCGAGCGAAACGTGTGCGCGCCGCTCAAATCGACGATCAGTCGCGTGCGCCCGCCACCTTCGATGGTGGTGATGCGCTCCACCCCACCCAGCCCCACGGCCTGGCTTCGCTCGGCAAGCCCGTTTTGCGTATTGGCCAGATCCAGCGCCAGCCGCGGCGGCGCCTCCAGCGCGTAGCCAGTCAGCTCGCCCGGCGCGCCGTCAAATGACAGCAGTAGCTCGACCTCCCCCTGGGGCGCATCACGCACCTCCAGGTCGGTCAATAGCGCCGCCGAGGCAAGCGCCGGGCAAGCGAGCACAGAGAGGGCGAGCAGACAAAGCGCGGTACTGCGGGCAATGGTGATCATAAACAGGGATGTCCAAATAAACGTCCAACGAAAATGGTTGCTCAACCGCAGCTCACAAGCGCCTCAGGGCTGCAGCGACAGGGCGGCCGGGCTCGTTTGCCACCCTTGCTGCTCGTCAAGGATGCGCTCGACCAGCGTGACCTCGTCCAGCGTAATGCGGGTAATCTCCCCGTAGTTGGTGCCCAGGTGATTGCCTTCGCGCACGGTGACGACGCTGCCGTCCGGCGTTGCAATCAGGGCGACGCGCTGAGTGCCCATCTGAAGCGTACCTACCAGGCGTAGCGACGGGAGCGCAAAGGCCTCCAGCGGCTCCAGCGGGCGCTCGGTATCCGGCGCCAGGGCGCTATTGCGCGTTGCGATTGTCTCACTGCGCGCTAGCCGCTCAGGCGCCAAAAACGGGCTACGTGACTCGCTATATCGATAGTTTAATAGCGCGGGCTCGGGAAACGGTGCGGCGTCGATGGCCACCGGCACGTTCGGTTCGCGCCGAATGTCGGCAAGCGTGGCATCGAGCTGGTCGAGCATGGCGTCGTTGCAGCCACTCAGCAAAGCGGTCAGCAAAAGCGGCGTTAGCGCGCGCGGACTCATGGCGCTACCTCGTCGGGTCGAGCCTCGTCGATATAGGTATAGGTGCGCGCATCCAGCGTCAACCGAAGCGACTCGCCCGGCGGCTCGACGGCGGTGAGGGTCAAATCGTGCTGGGTCACGATGCGCGCCAGCTGGCTGATATCGGCGACGAAGCGGCCCAGCTGGTGGTAGCCGCCGCGCACCTGAATATCCAGCGGATGCTCGATGTAATGCTCGTTGGCCACCGGCGCCCCGAGGCGAATCACCTCGATGGTAAGACGATTATCCACCGCGGCATCGCTGATGCTGTCCAGAAGGGACGGAATTTCGACATTGGTGGGCAGCATCGCGCGCATGCGCTCCATGTGTCCGCCAAGCGTTTCAAGCTGGCTTTGAACGTTGGGCAAGAGCGCCACTTCCGAGGCCTTGACGCGGTAGTCGCTTAAAAGGCGCGCCTCCTCACGTTTGGCCTCGGCAAGGCCAGCGCGCTTTTCGCTCACCTGCCAGGCCATCAGAGCCCCAAAGGCGACGGCGAACACCAGTATCACGCACAGCGCCTTCAAAAAGATCGGCCAGCCGCCGGCCTCTTTTAGATCGAGACTTTGCACCTCGACTTCCTTGAGACGCTGCCACTCCTGGCGCGCCCGGGCTTTACTCATCACTGGGCGGTCTCCTCGGTCGTCGCACTGGCCTCGACAGTGGGCATCGTTTGAATCATCTCGAAGCGAAAACGCCGCCCCTGCTCGTCCGGCGCGCTGGTGACTTCCGATAGCACCGGCACCGCGAAGCCCGGCACGCGGGCCAGGCGGCGAAGCTGCTCGGAGACCTGGCGCTCGTCGTTGGCCGTCGCCGTCACACTCACCCGCGGGCCTTCACGGCTGAGCTCTTCGTAGACCACACCGTCGGTCAAACTGGCCGCCAGCGCGTTGAAGAGCTCGACGGTATCGACGCGCTCGCTTTGCAGCGTCCTGAACAGGGCAAGCTGTTGATTGAGCTGGGCAGCATCCTCCTGGTAGCGCTTGACGTCCTCGATCTGCTGGTCGAGCTGCTCGATGTGACGGACGATATAGTCATTACGCATCGCCTGCTCGTCGAGCTCCTGCTGATAAATGAGCGAAACGCCGAGGGCGGCCAGAATACCCAGCGCAAGCGCCAGTGCCAGCACGCCGTAAAACTGTTTGGTGCGCTTCTCCCGACGCGCTTCGCGCCAGGCCAGCAGATTGATATTGATATTCACTGGCTCACCTTCATGGCAAGCCCACAGGCGGTGAGCATTGCCGGCGCGTCGCTGGTCAGCCCCTTGACGTTGATCCGCGAGCGAAGCTTCATGCGCTGAAACGGATTGGCCTGGGTCACCGTCAGGTCGTTCTCCTGGGCGATGCGCTCGGCAAGGCCCGGAATCACGCTCGACCCGCCGGCCAGCACCAGATGCTCCACGCGCCGCTTGCGCCCGGCGGTGTAGTAAAGCTGTAGAGAGCGGCCTACCTGCTGTACGACGGTGTCGATGAAAGGATCGAGCACGCTCTTTTCGTAGTCCTCCGGCAACCCGCCGCGCTTTTTGGCAAGCCCCGCCTCTTCGTTGGTCAGCTCATAGCGCTCGCGGATGTTATCGGTGAGCTGGCGCCCCCCGTAAACGGTATCGCGGCTGTAAATGATGCGGCCGTGGTCGAGCACGTGGAAAGCGTTCATGGTCGCGCCCAGATCCACCAGCGCGATGTTCGACTGCGACGCCTCGGCCAGATCGATCTGGCGTCTGAGCTCGCCAAACGAGCGCTCCACGGCGAAGGTTTCAACGTCGACGGCGGCCGGTTCGAGCCCGGCCTGGATCAGGGTATCGGTGAGCTGGCTGACATCGCGCTGGCGACACGCCACTAAAATCACCTGCTGCAGAGTGTCGTCGCCGGGCACCAACCCCAGGCGCTGGAAATCGAACGCCACCTCGTTGAACGGAAAGGGAACGTGGCGGTCGTACTCCTCGATGATACGCGCTTCGATGTCCTCTTCGCCAAGCGATGCGGGGTACGTGAGGGTGCGGGTAATCGCCGCACTCGCCGGTACCGCGACGGCGGCCTTGCGTGTGGTGGGTTTGGCGTGTTCGACGGCGGCTCTAAGTACTCGCGCCACGTCGTTGATATCGCGAATACGCCGCTCCACCACCGCGCCTTCCTTGAGCGGGCGTACGGCGTAGCTTTGTACCTGATAGTTGGTATCCAGCTGTTTAAGCTCTAAAAGCTTGACGGTGGCCGAGGTGATATCGACCCCGATCAATCCCTTTCCAGACGTTGATAAGCGCATGGGATCCCGTTTGGTTTTATCGTTTTACCGAGCGTGTAGCGAGGTTACCTTATTTTTAGCGGCGCGACACGTTAAGGCCCACATGGCATATCAACACTGGTGGCCGGTGGATAGGCTTCTTATAATGGTGCCCAATTGCGCAATACGGCCAGCTGGACGCCGTACCTCTTTTATCTCCACGGGTGCCCTCTGTTCATGACGTTTTTACGAACTCTTCTCGTGTCACTGTTCTCCGCGGTGGTCGCCCTCGTGGGCGCCACGGCGCTGGCGGTGATCGCCGCTGCCATCTACTTTTCGCCCGGGCTTCCCGATGTGCGTCAGCTACAAAATTTCGAGCTCCACACCCCGCTTCGTATCTTCACCAACGACGGCCGGCTGATCGGCGAGTTCGGTGAAGAGCGCCGCATGGTGGTGGACTTCGACGAAATCCCTCAAAACATGATCAATGCGCTGATCGCCGCCGAGGACTCGAGCTTCTTCGAGCACGCGGGGGTCGACCCGCGGGGTCTGGCCCGTGCTGCGGTGGAGCTTGCAAGCAGTGGCGGCACGATCCAGTCCGGCGGCTCGACCATCACCATGCAGGTCGCGCGTAACTACATGCTCACTCTGGATCAGACCTTCACGCGCAAGATTCGCGAGATCCTGCTGGCGCTTCAGATGGAGCAGGTGCTCTCCAAGGAGCAGATCTTCGAGCTCTACGTGAACAAGATCTTTCTGGGCAACCGCGCCTACGGCATCGCCACCGCCGCGGAGACCTATTACGACCGCCCGCTCTCCGAGCTCACGCTGGCCGAAACCGCGATGATCGCCGGCCTGCCCAAGGCGCCGTCGGCGTTCAACCCGCTGGCCAACTCCGAGCGCTCGCTGATTCGCCGCAACTGGATCCTGTTTCGCATGCGCGAGCTGGGTTACATCGATAACGACACCTATCAGGCGTCGGTGCAGGAGCCGGTCACCGCGCGTCGCCACTATACGCAAACCGAAGTGGACGCCTCCTACGTCTCGGAAATGGCGCGCCAGTACGCCGTCGAGCGCTTTGGCGATACCGCCTACACCGGCGGCTACCGCATCTATACCACCATCGATAGCGAGCTTCAGCCCGCCGCGCGTCAGGCGCTGGCCGATGGCTTGATCGAATACGACCGCCGTCACGGCTGGCGCGGGCCGGAGCAGAGCGACATCGCCGCGAGCCTGGTCGAAGCCCAGGAGCAGACCACGACCCAAGGGCTCGAGGAAGAGCTTTCCGAGTCGCCGGAGATTCGCCAGACCGCGCGCCAGGCCGCCGAACGCAGCCAGACCGAAATCGAAGGCATTGAGGGCGACGTCTCCAACTGGCTTCAGGTGATCGAGCGCACGCCCAACTACGGGCTTTTGCAGCCAGCCATCGTGGTCGAAAGCAGCGGCCGCGAAATGCAGGTGCTGACCCGTGACCGTGAACTTAAAACCATCGGCTGGGACGGCCTGAACTGGGCCCGCCAGTATCTGAGCCCGCGAAGCCGCGGCGGCGAGCCCGCCAATGCCAGCCAAATCGCCGAGCGTGGCGATCTGATTCGCGTGGTGGAAAGCGATGACGGCTCGCTACGCCTTTCCCAGCGCCCGGACGTTGAGGGATCGCTGGTGGTGCAGGACCCGCGCACCGGCGCCATTCTCGCGCTGCAGGGCGGCTTCGATTTCAACGCCAGCAAATTTAACCGCGCCATTCAGGCCCAGCGCCAGTCCGGCTCGATCTTCAAGCCGTTCATCTATCTCGCCGCGCTCGACGACGGCGGCATGACCGCGGCGAGCGTAGTCAACGATTCGCCGCTGGTGGTCGATGACGGCAGCGACTCGCTGTGGCGGCCGATGAACTCGAGCCGCGACTTCCAGGGCCCGATGCGCCTGCGCCCGGCGCTGGCCCGCTCGCGCAACCTGGTCACCATCCGGGTACTGCAGTCGATGGGCATCACCCCGACCATCAACTATCTGGAAGGCTTCGGCTTCTCGGTGGATCGCCTGCCGCGTGGGCTGTCGCTAGCCCTCGGGAGCGCAAGCCTTACGCCGATGGAGATGACCAACGCCTACGCGGTCATCGCCAACGGCGGCTTCCAGGTCTCGCCCTGGTTCATCGAGCGCGTCACGCGTAACGACGACCGCGAAATTCTCGACGAAGCCACGCCCAGCATCGCCTGCGCGAGCTGCGCCGAAGGCCAGCAAAGCGTCGAGATCGACGGCAAGAGCTACCCCATCGCCAAGCGCGTGGCCGACCCGGCGGCGGTGTACATCCTTCGCGACATGCTGCGCGACGTCATCACCTCGGGCACTGGGCGCGCCGCGCTCACTCTCGACCGGGACGATATCGTCGGCAAGACCGGCACCACCAACAACCAGCGCGACGCCTGGTTCGCCGGCTTCAACAGCAACCTGGTGACTACGGTGTGGGTCGGCAAGGACAGCAACGAAACCACTGCCGAGTACGGCGCCAGCGCCGCGCTGCCGATCTGGATCGACTTCATGGGCCAGGCCCTGGCGGGTACGCCGTCGGCGCTGCCGGAGCGTCCGAGCAACGTGGTGACCGCACGGGTCGACCCGGACAACGGGCGTCGGCTTTACGACAATCAGTCCGGCGGTATCACGGAGCTGTTCCGCGAGGATAATCTGCCCTCTTATCAGGCGCGCACGGTGAGCCGCGAGTTCGAGGAAGCAACTGGCTCCCAGGGCTCCGGCGCGGCAGAGTCGATCTTCTAACGCTTTTAAGCCCTGAACGAAAAAGGCCTGAACGAAAAAGGCCTGAACGAAAAAGCCCGGGACGCCATGGCGTCCCGGGCTTTTTTATAGCGCTCACTCAAGGCCGGTCACGGCATGACCGGGTGCTCCTCACGGCGGCTGGCCAGGTAGTTGGCGGCGATGATCACGGCCATCACGACCACGCCCGCAAGCTCGGTCCAGAGGCTTGGGTAGAAGACGCCGAAGATCGCCGCGCCGATCGCCAGACGCGCCGGCCAGCTCATTCGCGTGAACAGATAGCCTTCGAGCGAGGCGGCAAAGGCGCACAGCGCGAAGATCGCGATCACCGCATTCCAGATCACGACCGGCACCGGCCCGCCAATGATGATCTCCGGATTGAAGACCATGAACAGCGGAATCAGGTAGAGCCCCTTGGCGAACTTCCAGGCCTGGAAGCCGGTTTCCATCGGTTTGCTGCCGGCAATCGCCGCCCCGGCAAAGCCCGCCAGCGCAATCGGTGGGGTCACGTTGGAGTCCTGGGAGTACCAGAACACCACCAGGTGCGCGATCAGAAGCGGTACGCCGAACTCATTGGTCAAGGCAGGCCCCACCAGCACGATCAGCACGATGTAGCTGGCGGTCACCGGCAGCCCCATGCCGAGCACCAGACTCGCCAGTAGCACCATGACCAGTGCCAACACCAGGTTACCGCCAGAGAACGCGAGCATCATCGAGGAGAACTTGAGCCCGAGCCCGGTCAGCCCCACCACGCCCACGATAATCCCGGCCACGGCGCAGGCCATCGATACCGCCACGGCGTTGCGCGCGCCCAGTTCGAGCCCTTCGACCAGTTTGGTCAACCCCGACCAGACCACCGCTTTGGTACGCGCTGCGGTCACCGGCTGGCCCTGGCCGGGGGCAACGAAGAAGTACCAGAGCGCGTAGCGAATCACCGCCACCGCCACCATGGTGATGACTGCGTAATACCCCACCCGCATCGGTGACAGATTCAGCACCAGCAGCCACACCAGCACCGCCAGCGGTAGCAGAAAGTGCCAGCCGTCCTTCATCACCTGGCGCATCTTCGGAAGCTCGGAGCGCGGCATGCCCTGCATGCCCTGCTTGAGCGCAATGATATGCACGAACAGATAGACCGTGGCGAAGTACATGATCGCCGGCAGGATACTGATCTTGACGATTTCCAGATACGGCGTGTTGGTGTACTCGGCGATCAAGAAGGCACCGGCGCCCATCAGTGGCGGCATGATCTGCCCGCCGGTCGAAGCCGCGGCTTCGATACCGCCGGCCTGCTTGGGCTTGTAGCCCAGCTTTTTCATCAGCGGAATGGTGAAGGCACCGGTGGTCACCACGTTGGCGATGGCGCTGCCGGAGATCGAGCCCATGCCCGCCGAGGCGAGCACGGCAGCTTTTGCCGGGCCGCCGCGCTGGCGCCCGGTGGCGGCGTAGGCCATATCGATGAAGAATCGCCCCGCGCCGGTACTCTCGAGAAAGGCGCCGAACAGCACGAAGATGAAGATGTAGGTCGCCGCCACGCCGAGCGGCAGCCCAAAGATGCCCTCCTGGCCGAGATAGAGCTGCCCCGCGACGCGGTCCAGCGTATAGCCACGGTGCGAGAGAATGCCCGGCAGCCACTCGCCAAGCCAGGGAAGCTCGCCCCGGGGGCCGGCCAGGGCGTAAACGATGGCAATCAGCCCGATGATGGTCATGCCGAGTCCCACCGCGCGACGGCTCGCTTCCAGCACCGTGACGGTCGCGATCATCGCCACGATGATGTCGGTCTGGTTCCAGAACCCGGCGCGGTTGATGATCTCATCGAGAAAGAACACCAGATAGCCGCCGGTGATCAAAGCGCCAGCGAAGCAGACGGCATCGAGCGCCCAGCCGAGCGCCCCGCGCTTACGATCCGGGCCGAACACCGGAAACATTAGAAACGCCAGCAGCATGACCAGCGCCAAGTGAATGCTGCGCTGGTAGAAAAGCCCGAGCGGCTGAATACCCGCCGAGTAGAGCTGAAAAAGCGACAGGGCGACCGCGACCAGCGTGATCGCCCAGAGTGCGGCGCGAGGCTGAATCGCGTTGGCACCCGGCATGACCACCGGCGGTTGAGTGGATTCGCTCATGGAGTCCTCGAAGCGTTAAAAAAGCTGCGTTAAAAAAAGCTGCGTTAGAAAAATTGCGCTAAAAAGCGGTCCTGGAAGATCTTCATACCCCAACCTGAGACGATTCGAGCGTGTTGATCACTCGGTGTTGGCGCTTGACGACGGCGCAAGCTCGATCGTCACGCGCTCGCCGGCGGCGCGCTCGCTGATGCTCGACGGCTCATGCTCGCCGTC
The DNA here is from genome assembly GCF_031954245.1 of Halomonas sp. PAMB 3264. Taxonomy (NCBI): domain Bacteria; kingdom Pseudomonadati; phylum Pseudomonadota; class Gammaproteobacteria; order Oceanospirillales; family Halomonadaceae; genus Halomonas; species Halomonas sp. PAMB 3264. Next base: position 825,536 of record NZ_CP134866.1, on the reverse strand, counting down.
AGGCCAGACGATACGGTGATTCACCCCAGGCGCCCCCGCCCGCAGCAGGTAGCGGTTGCTTGGGACCGGCTCGTCGATGGCGTTGATCCAGTAGCCGCCCTCGCCGTCGGAGACCTGCTCGCCGCGGCCCGCGATATGGCCAAGGCCCGCGGCGAAGTCCGGCTGATGGCTGCGCTCGAGCACCATCTGCCCCTGTTGATTGCGATAGCAGTCGAGCACGGTGAAGTGCGCCACCGAATGGTTCCAGGCCATGCACCAGCGCCCGCCTTCCACAACGGTGTCATCGATCAACACCTCACCCGACTCACTGGTCACCACCAAACGCGCCGGCGCCTGTCCCCAGGCGCCGGCGTGCGGCAGTGTCATCAGTGCAAGCGCTATCAGCGGTAGAGTGAACCACTGCATGATCAGACGCCTTTTGAACGATCGTTAAGAGAACGTGTTAAGAGAGTGATCAAGGACGCAGGCGGTCGGGAATCTCGACACCGGTCTCCTCGAAGTAGCGAATCGCGCCGGGATGCAGCGGCACCGGCGTGGACTCCATGGTGAACTCCACGGTGGTGTCGTTGGCCGCCGGGTGAACGGCGATCAGCTCGTCGGTGTGCTCGAACAAAAGCTGGGTGAGCTGATAGGCAAGCTCTTCATCCATGTCCGCGTTGACCACCAGCACGTTGGGAATACCGATGGTTTGCACCGCTTCGTCCATACCGTCGTAAAGCCCGGCTTCCAGCTGGTAGGGAGCGAACACCGCTTCCTCTTCCTGAGCATTGGCAATCTCTTCGTCGGTCAGGCTTATCAAGCGGATGTCGCGGGTCGCCGCCAGGTTCATGATCGAGCTGGTGGGCGGGCCCACGCTCCAGAAACCGGCGTCGATGTCGCCGTCGCGGATGGCGTCGGCGGTTTCGTTGAAGTTCAGCCGCTGGGCGGTGAAGTCGTCGTAGCTAATGCCGTTGGATTCGAGCACGGCGCGGGCATTGAGCTCGGTGCCGCTCCCCGGCGCGCCCACCGATACGCGCTTACCGGCCAGATCGTCGATGCTTTCGATGTCGGATTCCGCGAGCACGACCAGCTGCACGGCGTTGGGATAGATCGAGGCCAGCGCCCGGGTGTTCTCGACCTGGCGGCCTTCGAAATCGCCGGTGCCGGTGTAGGCCTGGTATACGGTGTCGGCAAGCGCTGTCGCCATGTCCGCATCGCCGCGCATGATCAGCCCCATGTTCTCGACCGAGGCGCCGGTTACCTCTGCCGTGGCCTGGGCGCCTTCGATGTGGTTGTTGATCATCTCGGCCAAACCGCCGCCGATCGGATAGTAGACACCGCCGGTTCCGCCGGTGGCGATCGATAGCTGCTGGGCACTGGCGGGTAGCGCCATGGCCAACATGGTCGTGGCGACTGCGTATTTTAGCGTTTTCATGAGCGTTGCCTCTATCCTTTTGGGAGCGTTATTGATGTTTAAATCAAGGCGGTATCAACGGCGTCGGGCATTCGAAAATGTTTTTCACCCAACCGTTTAGTCGACGTTAGCACGGTTTTAAATCAAACGTTAATGGGACGATAGTGCCATGACCCAGGCTCTGTGCCGGCGTTTTTGGAACGCTTTCGCCCTTAAAAGCGTTTAAAAGGCGCGCTTGATCATGCTAAAGAATCGAAATTAACGGATAATGACCGTCATTTATCAAAAACGGCCAACACCGCTACAGGATACGCGATGGATACCTCCCTGCCCCGGCCTAACCTGGCCATCAACGCCTACCGCGATTTGAAGCGCGACATTATTCGCGGGCGCTACCCGGCGGGCGAAAAGCTGTTGATGAGTCGTTTGAAGGAGCACTACGGGCTCAGCACTGGCCCGCTGAGAGAGGCGCTTTCACAACTAGTGGCGGACCGGCTGGTCATCGCCATTAGTCAGCGCGGCTACCGCGTCGCCCCCATGTCGCTTTCTGAGCTGCGTGATATCTACGACGCCCGCGCACAGCTCGAAGGGTTGGTGCTAAAACTGGCCATCGAGCGCGGCGACGATGACTGGGAAGCCGAGGTACTGGCCACTGCCCACCGCCTTGGCAAGGTCACCAATGTAAGCTCCCCGGAGGCGTTGCTGGATACCTGGGATGCGCGCCATCAGGCGTTTCACACCGCTATCGCCAGCGGCTGTAACTCTCCCCACCTTCTGCAGATGCGCGAAACGCTCTTCAGCCAGGTAGAGCGCTACCGCCACCTTTGGCTCAAGCAGACGGTAATGTCGCCCGCGGCGCTTTCACGAAAACACGACGAGCACAGCGCCCTGGTCGAGGTCATTCTGGCCCGCGACGCCGAGCGCGCTGCGGTCATGATGCGCGATCACCTGATGACGCCGGTACCGATCATTACCGAGCTCTTGCGCGAGCGCGGCATCGACTAGCATTTCCTCAGCTAACGTCGCCGTTTTATAAAAATGTAGATATTTTTTTATATCAGCGCTACATTGGACGCACTTATCAGGAGGGCTATTGCCATGTCACGCTTCAACTGGGACGACCCGCTGCTGCTCGAACAACAGCTGACCGACGAAGAGCGCCAGATCCGCGACGCCGCGCACGACTACTGCCAGGAGAATCTCCAGCCGCGCGTGCTGAGCGCGTTTCGTGAAGAGCGCTTCGATCGCGACATCATGTCCGAGATGGGTGAGCTTGGTCTACTGGGCGCGACGGTGGCCGAGGAGTACGGCGGCGCCGGCGTCAACCACGTCGCCTACGGGTTGATCGCCCGCGAAGTGGAGCGCGTCGATTCAGGCTACCGCTCGGCGATGAGCGTGCAGTCGTCGCTGGTGATGTATCCCATCGAAACCTATGGCAGTGAAGAGCAAAAGAAAAAGTATCTGCCCAAGCTCGCCACCGGCGAGATGGTGGGCTGCTTCGGCCTGACCGAGCCGGACCACGGCTCCGACCCGGGCTCGATGATCACCCGTGCTGAAAAGGTCGACGGTGGCTACCGCCTGACCGGCGCCAAGATGTGGATCACCAACAGCCCGATCGCCGATATCGCCGTGGTGTGGGCCAAGTCAGCCGCCCATGAAAACCAGATCAAGGGGTTCATCGTCGAGCGCGGCACGGAAGGCTTCTCCACGCCAAAAATCGAGGGCAAGGTGTCGCTGCGCGCCTCGATCACCGGCGAGATCGTGCTGGATAACGCTTTCGTGCCGGAAGAGAACCTGCTGCCGAACGTCAGCGGTTTGAAAGGCCCGTTTGGCTGCTTGAACAAGGCGCGCTACGGCATTGCCTGGGGGGTGATGGGCACCGCCGAGTTCTGTTGGCACGCCGCGCGTCAGTACACTCTTGATCGCAAGCAGTTCAACCGGCCGCTCGCCGCCAACCAGCTGATTCAGAAAAAGCTCGCCGATATGCAGACCGAGATCACGCTCGGCCTTCAGGCGGCGCTGCAGGTCGGCCGGCTGATGGACAACGGCAGCTGGACACCGGAAATGGTCTCGCTGATCAAGCGCAACAACTGCGGCAAGGCACTGGACATTGCGCGGCTCTCGCGGGACATGCACGGCGGCAACGGCGTCTCCGACGAGTACGGCGTCATTCGTCACATGGTCAATCTCGAGTCGGTCAACACCTACGAAGGCACCCATGACGTACACGCGCTGATTCTGGGCCGCGCTCAGACCGGTCTGCAGGCGTTCTTCTAAGCCGCCGCGCAAGGAGTTGTTATGAGCGATGCGCCCACCCCGCTCAAAGGCGTCAAAGTGCTCGATCTCTCCCGCGTGCTCGCCGGCCCCTGGTGCGGGCAGACGCTGGCCGATCTGGGCGCCGACGTCATCAAGGTAGAACGCCCCGGCAAGGGCGACGATACCCGTCACTGGGGGCCGCCCTGGCTCGGTGACAGTTTTGAATCCGCCTACTATCTGTGCGCCAACCGCGGCAAGCGCTCGGTGACGGTGGACATGGCAGCCCCCGAAGGTCAGGCCCTGATCAAAACCCTGTCCAGGGGCGCCGATGTCGTCGTAGAGAACTTCAAGGTGGGCGGGCTCAAGCGCTACGGGCTCGATTTCGAGAGCCTGAAAGCGCTCAACCCGGGATTGATCTACTGCTCGATCACCGGCTTTGGTCAGCAAAGCCCCTACGCTCACCGCGCCGGCTACGATTTCATGATCCAGGCGATGGGCGGATTGATGAGCCTGACCGGTCAACCGGACGAGGTACCCGGCGGCGGACCGGTCAAGGTGGGCGTGGCGATCACCGACCTGTTCACCGGCCTCTACGCTACCAATGCCATTCTCGCCGCGCTTTACGCCCGCCGTGACTCAGGCCAAGGCTGCCATATCGATCTTTCGCTGATGGACGTTCAGGTCGGGGTGCTGGCCAACCAGGCGACCAACTACCTGACCTCGGGCCGCGTGCCCGAGCGCCTGGGCAACGCCCATCCCAATATCGTGCCCTACCAGGCCTTCGCCACTTTGGATGGCCATATCATCGTCGCGGTGGGCAACGACGAGCAGTTCAAGCGCTTTTGTCAGGTAATCGAGCAGCCCGGCCTTTGTGATGATCCGCGCTTTGCCACCAACGGCGCCCGGGTAGCCAACCGCGAGGAGTTGGTGCCGCTTTTAGAGGCCACGCTTGCGCTGCGCTCGATCGACGAGTGGCTGGCGGCGCTGGAAGCGGTGGGCGTGCCCTGCGGGCCGATCAACACCCTCGACCGGGTATTCGAGGATGCCCACGTCAAGGCTCGCGGACTCAGAAAGACCTTTGCTCACCCTCAGGCCGGCAGCGTCGACCTGGTCGCCAATCCGGTGCGTATTGATGGCCGCTCGGCCACGGCGCCTACCGCGCCGCCGCTTCTGGGGCAGCACACCGACGACGTGCTTGAAGAGATCGGTATTACCCGACAGCAGCGCGAAGCGCTCAAACGAGCAGGCATCATTTAGCCCCGCCGCTCACCGCCATCACAATCTAACGATTCCTCCATTTAACGATTCCCCTTGTTCAACGCCCGCTTCGGGCGTTTTTTTGCTTTAACGTGAGCAAATATCGATTTTTTGAACAATTGTTAACTAAACGTTAAAAGCATAACGCCGGACATGTACGGACTCCAGCACTGCTACTAAACTACCAGCATCTAAGCTTAAAAGACTAGATATACGGCGCGTCACGAGCGCGCTCAAAAAATCAAGAAACCAAGGGTTTGTGGAGGGTTTTTCATGGGTAACTGCGCTCGCGTACAGGGGCACTGTAATCGGTGCGAAGGAGAGCTTCCGTTCGAGTTCACCATGGCGTTCCAGCCGATCGTGGATATTGCCAAAGCGCAGGTCATCGCTTTTGAGGCGTTGGTGCGCGGTGTGAACGGAGAGTCGGCCTACAGCATTCTCTCGAAAGTCACCGACGATCTACTCTACCGCTTTGATCAGGCCTGCCGCGTCCGAGCGATCGAAATGGCCAGCGCGCTGAACATGCCGACCAGTCTTTCCATCAACTTTCTCCCCAATGCGGTTTACGAGCCCCGTGCCTGCATTCAGGCAACGCTCGAAGTATCGCGGCGTGTAGGCTGGCCGGCCAATCGACTGATCTTTGAAATCACCGAAACCGAGCGCGTCAAGGATCGCCAGCACCTCTCCGATATCATCGACGCCTACCGCAGCATGGGCTTTGAAACCGCGCTCGACGACTTCGGCAACGGCTACGCCAATCTCGATCTTCTTACCGAGCTTGCCCCCAACAAGCTGAAAATCGATCGCGAGATCGTCATGCACTGCGATAGCGACCCGCGCCGCCAGGCGATTTTGAAGTCGGTCATTACGCTGGGGCGCGAACTCGGCACGACCCTGATCGCCGAAGGCATCGAAACCGAAGCCGAAGCGCTGTGGCTCGCCCGCGCTGGCATTATGCGTCAGCAGGGCTATTTTTATGCTAAACCCGCCATCAACTCACTGGGTGAAGACCTTTCATCGCGCCTGGGGGCGCTTCGCGCCAAGGCGCACTCAAGTTCGATACCCGAGACAGCGAATGCTTGATCTTTCGACCGACCAACTACAAGAAACGGTCAAACGCTCCAAACGTAACGCCTGGAGCGTTCTTAACAGTGCCCCCATCGGCATCTGTGTCACCAACCCACAGGGCCATTTCGAGCTGGTTAATCCCGCCTTCTGTGCGTTTTACGGCTACGCTCAGGAAGAGCTGATCGGCCAGCACTTTATCATGCTGCTCTCGCCGGAAAACCACTCGTTCGCCTGTACCCAGCATACCGAGTTTCTGGGCGGCACGGAGACGATCCAGGCCCGCCAGGAGTGGACGGTTTACTGCAAAAACGGCGAGCGGCGCACCGTGTTGACGGAGGCCGCCAAGGTCGAAAGCGACGACGATCAACAGCACAAGGTCACCTTCGTCATCGACATCACCGAGCGCAAGAAGCTCGAAGAGCGCCTGCAGGAAGCCAACAGTCGGCTCGATCACCTGGCCTGTCACGACGAGCTGACGGGGCTTTTAAATCGTCGCGCGGGTCTTTGCCAGCTCGAAGAGGAGCTCAAGCGCTGCCGGCGCTACGGCGGCGAACTCAGCGTCGTGCTGTTCGACCTGGATAGTTTCAAATCGATCAACGACACCTATGGCCACGCTACCGGCGATACCGCACTCGCCGAGGTCACGGCAGCGATCGCCCACGCTCTGCGCGACACCGACCTGCAGGTGCGCCTGGGCGGCGAAGAATTTCTCATCATCATGCCGGAAACCGGTAGTGACGAGGCGCACGTCGCCGCCGAGCGCCTGCGCGCGATCATCGAGGAGCGCCGCTTCACGCCCCACCAGTTGTCGATCACGCTCTCCGCCGGCGTCGCCAGCACGCCCGCCACCTCTGCCGAGCAGCTCATCGAGCGCGGCGACCAGGCCATGTACCAGGCCAAAGCCAGCGGGCGCAACCAGGTAAGCCTTGCCTAAGAACGTGTAAATAACGCCACTTGCGTACTATGCTGTCCTCACACCCGTTATTTTTGCTCAACGCCAGAGGACCCCGCCATGACGAGTAATGCCGAGCTTAACGCGCTAAAGCAGAAATACGTCGCCGCCGGCGCCGCAAGCCCCGCCACCGCCTTTGCCGCCCGCGCTGAAAACGCCGAAATCTGGGATGCCGACGGTAACCGCTTCATCGATTTTGCCGGCGGCATCGGCGTACTCAACATCGGCCACCGCCACCCGAAAGTGGTCGCCGCGGTCAAGGATCAGCTCGACAAGGTCATGCACACCTGCCAGACCGTGATGCCTTATGAAGGCTACGTGAAGGTCGCCGAAAAGCTCAGCCACGTCGTGCCGGTGCGCGGCCACGCCAAGGTGATGCTCGCCAACTCCGGCGCCGAGGCGCTCGAAAACGCGGTCAAGATCGCCCGCGCGGCGACCCAGCGTGACAACGTAATCTGCTTCGACGGCGGCTATCACGGCCGTACCTTCTTTACCATGGCAATGAACGGTAAGGTCGCGCCCTACCAGACCGATTTCGGCCCGATGCCCGGCACCGTCTTCCGCGCCCCTTACCCGGTGCCCTCCCACGGTATCAGCGAAGAGGAAGCGATCCGCGGGCTGATGATGACGCTCAAGACCGACGCCGGCCCGACCAATACCGCCGCCATCGTGCTCGAACCGGTGCTCGGGGAAGGCGGCTTCTATCCCGCCCCCGCCTCGTTCTTGAAGCGCGTGCGCGATATCTGTGACGAGCTCGGCATTCTCATGATCGTCGACGAAGTGCAGTCAGGCTTCGGCCGTACCGGCAAGCTGTTCGCCATCGAACACAGCGGCGTCGAGCCGGACATCATGACCATGGCGAAAAGCATGGCCGACGGCATGCCGATCTCGGCCATCGTCGGCACCGACAAGATCATGGACTCTTCCGGCCCCAACTCGCTTGGCGGCACCTACACCGGCAGCCCCACCGCCTGCGCTGCGGCGCTTGCCGTGCTCGAGGTGTTCGAAGAAGAGAACATTCTGGAGAAGAGCCGGGCACTGGGTGACAAACTCGCCCAGCGCTTCGGCCAGTGGCAGGAAAAATTCGACTGCGTCGCCCACCCGCGCAACATGGGCGCGATGGCCGCTTTCGAGCTGGTATCCAATAAAGCCGACGGCGCCCCCAACCCGGACCTGGCCGGCGCGCTGTGCAAAAAAGCCCGCGAAAAGGGGCTGATCCTGCTCTCCTGCGGCCTCTACGGCAACACCATCCGCTTTTTGATGCCGGTCACCATCGACGACGCGGTGCTCAACGAAGGCCTCGACATCATCGAGTCCTACCTCGAATCGCTAACCTGAACGTTGGTTTGATGAAAAAGAACGCCGCCCTCGGGGCGGCGTTGTTGTTCAGAGAGGGGTTATCTACTCCCGCGGCCGGCGATCCCCTTCCAGAAAGTTGGCGGTGAACACCGCTTTGCCGTGGGTCTCGAAGGACCACTTCATGACCTCGGTCAGCGCGTTCATCACCGTGTCGAACTCACCGAATACCTGTGTACTCATGCGGTTGGCGTGCACCTCGAGGCCGGTGGCTTCCAGGCGCTTGACCACCTCCTTGACCACGGGTTTGAAGTCGTCGGTCAGCGGGTAGTAGCTTAGCTGTACGGAAAGGTACATGGCGTGCCTCCTTGATGGGTCTCGTGAGCTGTAGCTTAGGGCGCAAGCCGTTGCCAGGCGTTGATGATCGCCGCGCGGGTCTCGTCCGGGTGCTCCATCGGGAACATGTGCCCGCCGGGTACGCGGCTTACGCGCAGGCCCTTGCGGGTGAGTCGCGCGATACGGCCCGGCGTTAAAAGATCCGAGCGGTCGCCGGCAACGATCTCCACCGGCACCCGGATTTTGGTCAGTTTCGACGACAGGTGGTCCGGCAGGTTGCGAAAGATCGCCACTTCCACTCGCGGCTCGAATACCAGCTCCGCTTGGCCGTCGTCGCGAAGCGTCGTGCCTGTTTCAACATAGTCGTTGAGCGCCTCTGTGGTAAAGCCGCGAAAGATGCCGCGGCGGCCCAGCGAGTGGGCCATCGCTTCGCGGCTTGGCCAGACGCTGCGCCGCCCTTTGGTTTTGCCCGCCGGGGTAATACGATCGACGAAGCCAAAGCGCTTGGCCGCTTTCATCGCCCAGGCATCCATGCCCAGCATCAACGGCGGGTCGAGCATGACCACCCCAAAAAAGCGCTCGGGTTCGCGCAACGCCGCCATGGCCATGAGCGTGCCGCCCAAAGAGTGCCCGACGCCAAACACTTTTCGGTGGGTGGGCAGATAATGCAGCAGCTCGTCGACCAGGTTGCCCCAGTTGCGGTTTACCGGATAGCGCGGGTGGTGACCCACCCGGTCGATGGGGCCAAGCTCGAAGTGCTCGGCAAGCGGCGCCAAAAGGCTTCGGTAGCTGGCGCCGGTAAAGCCGTTGGCGTGGGCAAATACCAGCAAAGGGCGGGAGGGCGTCATGGGCGGCTCAAGGTGGAGGAGAATAGAAGGTAAGCGCAGCCCTTTAGGCCGCCAGCGTTCATACACCTGTTTTAATCGCTGCCCGTGCCGGCGTCAATGCGCCGAAAGGGGAAGTTTCAAAAGAGCGAGAGCTGGGTATCAGGCGCGCTATCGGCCAAGCGGTACCCCACGCCCAGCAGGCGTACCGGGCGGCTTTTGCGGGCCCAACCAACGTTCAAAAGCGTTTCGAACTGGGCCATGTCCGGGGCCGGGTCGGCATGTTCGACGGTGGTTTGGGTAAAGTCGTTGAATTTCACCTTGACCATCAGCCCTTTCACCGCCGGCGGTGGGTCGAGCCGGGCATAGCGCCGCTCCAGGTCCTGCAGGAGTTCGGGAAGTTCGCCCCGGCACGCCTCGAGTGTCGGCAGATCCTGAGAGTAGGTCTGTTCGGTGCTGATCGACTTGCGTTCGCGATGGGTCTTCACCGGGCGCTCATCAAAGCCCCGGCTCAGCTCATGCAGGCGCTTGCCGAAGCGGCCAAAGTGTTCGATCAGCTCGGTCAGCGGGCGCGCTTGCAGATCGAGGCAGGTGTGGATATCCAGACTCGCCATTTTCTCGGCGGTGCGCGGGCCCACGCCGTGAATCTTCTTGACCGGGAGCTGCTCGACGAAGCGCTCGACCTCCCCTGGGGCGATGACAAAAAGGCCGTCGGGCTTGTTCCAGTCGCTGGCGATCTTGGCCAGAAACTTATTCGGTGCGACCCCGGCGGACACGGTGATCCCCACGTCCTTTTGCACCCGCTCGCGAATGGCCTGGGCCATCAACGTGGCGCTGCCCTTGAACTGCGTCACCTCGGAAACGTCCAGATACGCTTCGTCCAGCGATAGCGGCTCGATCAGCTCGGTCATCTCGCGGTAAATGGCAAAAACCTGCCGGGCGACCTCCTTGTACTTGGGCATGTCGCCGCGCACGATCGTCAGGTGCGGGCAGCGCTTGAGCGCCTGGCCCATGGGCATCGCCGAGTGGATGCCGTACTCGCGTGCCGGGTAGTTGCAGGTCGCCACCACCCCGCGCTGCTCGACACTGCCGCCAATGGCGATGGGAATGTCCGTCAGCGCCGGGTTGTCACGCATTTCAACCGCCGCGTAAAAGCAGTCGCAGTCACAGTGAATAATCTTGCGCACGGGCTCCCTGCTTGGCTCACCGTCGAAAGGTTAGCGCCGGGCCGTTAACTGGTCCGGCGCTGTAAAAAATCACAGTGTAGCATAGCCTCGCGCGCCATAGCCTCGCGCGCTTTAGGTGCCACAGAAGGTGCGCAGTACCGCTTGGCTGTCGGTGGCCGGCGCGGCCAGCCGACGCGCCTCGACGGACTCATCGAACGGCGCACTCACCGCGTTCAAAAGCGTATGAAACGGCGCGAAATCGCCTTTGATCGCGGCGTCGATCACCTCTTTCACGCGATGATTGCGCGGAATCACGACCGGGTTGGCCCGGCGCATGGCGTCAAATCGCGTGGCATCATTTAGAAGCGGCGCCGCGCGCCACTGCTCGAGCCACGCATCGAGCGCTTCGGGCTGATGGGAAAGCGCCAGCAGCGCCTCGCGACGTTGCGTCTCGAAACTGTCGGCGTAGTGGGTCAGCGCATCGAAGGTGGCGGTCATGTCCATGCGCCCCTGATGCATCACTGTCTCGAGTGCGTCCATCAGCGTGTCGGCGGTATCACCGCCATTCTCGGCGAGCCCGAGTTTGGCGATGCGAAGCGCCTGCCGGGTTTTATCGAAGTGCGCCTCGAAGCCGCGAATCACTTCGACCGCCAGCGCCACGCCCTCCTCGCCCTGCACGTTCATCAGCGGCAGTAAGGTTTCGGCGAAGCGGGCCAGATTCCACTGGGCGACCGCCGGCTGGTTGTTGAAGGCGTAGCGCCCGCCCTCGTCGATCGAGCTGAACACCTTGCGCGGGTCGAACTGCTCCATGAAGGCGCAGGGGCCGTAATCAATGGTTTCGCCACTAATGCTGGTGTTGTCAGTGTTCATCACGCCGTGGATGAAGCCCAGGCTCATCCAGCGCGCCACGAGCTCGGCCTGGCGGCGAGTGACACCCTCCAGAAGCGCCAGATACGGATCATCCTGTTCGCGCGCCTCGGGGTAGTGGCGCGCAATGACGTAGTCCGCCAGCGCACGGGTGGTCTCCTCACCGTGGCGAGCGGCGAACTGGAAGGTGCCCACGCGCACGTGGCTCGAAGCCACGCGGGTGAACACCGCGCCGGGCTCCGGCATCTGGCGCGCCACGCGCTCGCCGCTGGCCACCGCCGCCAGCGCCCGCGTGGTGGGCACGCCCACCGCGGCCATGAACTCGCTAACCAGATATTCACGCAGCACTGGGCCCAGCGGCGAGCGCCCGTCGCCACCACGCGAGAACGGCGTGCGCCCGCTGCCCTTGAGCTGAATATCGAAACGTCGACCCTCGGCGTCCACCACGTCGCCCAGCAGCAGCGCGCGGCCATCGCCGAGCTGCGGCACGAAGTTGCCGAACTGGTGGCCGGCGTAGCCAAGCGCCATGGGCTTCGCGCCGTCGGGAATCGTGTTGCCGCTGAACCACTGGGCGAGCGTATCGTCGTCAGGCACGTCGCTTGCGCCGAGTTTTCGGGCCAGCGCCTCGTTGAAGGCGATCAGCGCCGGGGCGCACACACCGGAAGGCTCGCAGGCGAGCCACAGCGGTTCAGGGAGCCGGGTATAGTCATGCTCGAATGTCAGCACTGGAGCCTCCGCTTTCAATAGTGTCGTTGGGCTAATACCCTAGCACCTGACTCAAGTTTATGGCGATATTATGGCGCTTTCCGATTCTGCAGACGTTGCATCCTTCTCCACGCCCCTGCCCCGCGGTTTTTACGACCGCGACACCCTGGAGGTCGCCCAGGACCTACTGGGCTGCCAGCTGGTGCGCCGCGTGGAAGGCGAGCTAATCGCCGCGACCATCGTGGAAACCGAGGCCTACCGGGGGGCAACGGACTCCGCCTGCCACGCCCACCGGCGCAAGACGCCGCGCACCGAGGCGATGTTCGGCCCGCCCGGCCACGCCTACGTCTATCTGGTGTACGGCATGCATTGGCTGTTGAACATCGTTACCCAGCCGGAAGGCAACCCCTGCGCGGTGCTGGTACGCGCCGTCGAGCCCTGCCTGAACGAGGACGCCATGCGACGGGCGCGCGTGGCGCGAAATCGCGAGCTTTCCAACGGCCCGGGCAAGCTCACCCGGGCGCTTTCGATCGACAAGGCCCTGTACGGCGAGGACATGACCCGCGCAGACAAGCTCTGGGTCGCCCAGGGCCCCACCCCACAGCGCGTCGCGACCGGCCCGCGCGTGGGCATCGACTACGCCTCGCCTGCCGATCGCGACGCGCCCTGGCGGCTCTGGATCGCAGACAACCCGTGGGTTTCCAAAGCGCGCTAGGACGCGCGATCAAGACACTCAAGCGCGTGAGCCAGCACCGGCGTCAGCGGCGCCCGCCACTGGTGAGAAAGCAGCGGATCGGCGCGAGTTACGCCCAGCGACAGCGACGCCACCGGCAGGCCCTTGGCGTGCGCCTCGCGGCAAAACCGGTAGCCGGAGAACACCATCAGCGAGGTGCCCACCGCCAATACGGCGCTTGAGCGCGCAAGCGCCGCTTCGGCTTCTAGCCGGCGCGCTTTCGGCACCACGTCACCGTAGTAGACGACATCAGGCTTCATGACGCCGCGACAGCGCGGGCAGTCGTAAACGCGAAAACTCGAGAAGTCGGTTTCCAGATCCGCGTCGCCGTCCGGGGCGTGGGCCGCGTCCATGGCGGCGAAGCGCGGGTTCATGCGCGCCATTTCCGCGTGCATGGCGTAGCGCATCATCGAGTAGCCGCAGCGCATGCAGCTGACCGTATCGGCGCGGCCGTGCAGGTCGACCACCCGTTTGGATCCCGCGCGCTGGTGAAGCCGGTCGACGTTCTGCGTCACCAGCATTTCGACGAAACCGCGCGCCTCGAGCTCAGCCAGCACCCGGTGAGAGCCGCCCACCTGAGCGCTACCCAGCGCCTTGAAGCCGATCAGCGCGCGGGCCCAGTAGCGCCTTCGCACGTGAAGGTTGCCCATGAAGTCAGCGTGCTGCACCGGCGGTGAGCGCTTCCACTGGCCGTTGGCGTCGCGGTAATCGGGAATGCCGCTATCGGTGCTGACCCCGGCCCCGGTAATGATGAAAAGGCGCGGATGGCCAGCGATGAACGCCGCCAGCTCCTCGCCCGCCTGCTCGATATCGGTTGGATTTTTTATCTGCGTCAATACGCCACCTCAAAAAACCGGTTAACATCCCAACGATACGGTAAGACATCGGGCGAGCCCATAACGTGCCCTCCCCCGGCGGAGAAAGGAGCCTCTCATGCAGCAGGATCACGACATCATCATCATTGGCGGCGGCATGGTCGGGGCGGCGCTGGCCGCGCGGCTGGGCAAGAGTGGGCGCCGCGTGGCACTGATCGAGCGAGGCGCGCCGCCCAAGGCGGCCGAAGGCGATTATGACCTGCGCATCTCCTCGCTCAACAAGCGCTCGCTCGAGTTCATCGAGGCAAGCGGCGCCCAGCTCCCCCTGGAGCGCACCGCCGCGTTTCGCCATATCGAGGTGTGGAACCAGGAAGGCACCGGGCATAGCCTCTTCTCGGCCAGGGACAGCGACCTGGAGCAGTTTGGGCTTTTCATCGAGAACATAGCGCTTCAGTACGCGCTTTGGCAGCGGCTTGAAAACATGCCGAGTGTGACGCTCTACACCGACACTACCCTGGTCGCCACCCTTGCCAGCGGCCGCGGGCGCACGGTGGAACTCGATAACGGCAAAACCCTGAGCGCCGAGCTGGTGGTCGGCGCTGACGGCGCGAATTCCAAGCTCCGGGAGCTGGCCGGCATCGACATCGCCACCCACGACTACCGCCAGCGCGCGATGATCATCAACGTCGAAACCGCGCTCCCCCAGCAGGACGTGAGCTGGCAGTGCTTCACGCCCACCGGGCCGCTGGCCATGCTGCCGCTGCCCGGCCACCGCGCCTCGCTCGTGTGGTACGACGAACCCAACGCCATTCAGGCGCGCGAGGCGCTGGACGACGACGCGCTGATGGACGCCATCGAAGCGGCGTTTCCCAAACGCCTGGGCAGCATTACTCGCGTGGTGGCCCGCGCAAGCTTCCCCATCAAGCGCCAGCACGCCCGAAGCTATACCGCCAAGCGCCTGGCGCTGATGGGCGACGCCGCCCACGTGGTGCACCCGCTGGCGGGCCAGGGGCTGAATATCGGCCTGCACGACGCCGACACCCTGGCCGAGCAAATTCTCAAGCACGTTGATGCCGGCGACGCCTCCGCGCTTCAACACTACGAGTGGCACCGGCGCCTAGCCAATCAGGCGATGATCGCCGCCACCGATGGCTTTCATCACCTGTTCACCGGCGCCAAACCGCTGCGCCAGCTCGGCGACCTGAGCCTGCACCTGGCCGAGCGCCTGCCGCTGGCCAAGCGCCTGATGATGCGTCAGGCCAACGGGCTGAACCCGTTCAAGTGGCGTTGAAGGTATCTGCGGTCACGACTTCCGAGAGGTTACCGGCCTTGTCGAGGCCGAGTTCCAGAAAATCCCGCGCCAGAACAAGCGTGCCCGAGTACACGCGCTCGGCCTCCTCGCGGATCTCCTCGATCGACGACGACGGCTCGGCGCGCGACTGATAGCGCGGGCTGAAGTGCGTCAGCACCAGATACGGTAGCCCTGCGGCCTCGGCGAATCCGGCCACCTGCCCTGCATAGCTGTGGCGCACCTCGGCGGCTTTCTCGGCCATCGCGCCGGTGTAGGTGGCTTCGTGCACCAGTACCTGGGCGCCTTCGCAGGCGCTGGCCAACAGTTCCGGGCGGTCGTTATCACCGGCCACGACGATTTTGCAGGGCAGTTGATCGAGCCTGAGAAAGTCCTCGCCCTTCAACGTCTCGCCCTGCCACTCGACCTCCCCGCCTTTACTGAGCTGCCCCCACAGCGGGCCGCGCGGCACGCCGCGTGTGATCAGTTTTTCGGTATCGAGCGCAGGCAGAGGCTTTTCGGTAAAGCGGTAGGCGAAGGAATCCACCCCATGGGAAAGGCGCGTCGTGGCGACCGTCAGCGCGTCGAATTCGACCTCGGGAAGCGTCTCAGTGAAGATGAACGTCATCTCGAACGACAGCCGAAGCTGGGTAGCCTCACAGGTGGCCATGATCCACGTCTTGATCGCCTGTGGAGCAATGATCGTCAGCGTCTCGGTACGCCCGTTCATCGACGCGCTCGCGAGTAACCCCGGCAGCCCATAGCAGTGATCGCCGTGCACGTGGGTAATCAAAACCGCGCGCAGCCCATGAAGTGACAGCGGCGTATGCAGAAGCTGATGCTGAGTCGCCTCGCCGCAGTCGATCAAATACCAGCCCTTGCCGGTGCGCTCGCGAAGCGCCAGCCCGGAGAAATTGCGCGCTTTAGTGGGCGTACCGGCGGAGGTGCCGAGAAACAGAAGGTTCATGGGCGCTGGTGCTCCCGATGCGTGTGTGGGGATAAAAACTCGACGCCTGACGATGCTCAATCCAGGCTATTCTCGATACAGACTATTCTCGATACAGACTATTCTCGATACAAACCATGCTCAATAAAGCGCCCTTTCACGCGATCCAAAACAATCACAATACTTTCGGGAGATTCCATGCCGCGCCTGCACCGATACACCCTGATGATAGCGAGCCTTGCCCTTATGACCGCGACGCCTCTTTTTGCCTTCGACGGTTTGGTCGATAAACAGACCTTCGAAATCGAGAACTTTACGACCCAAAGCGGCGAGACGATCCCGGAGGTGAGAGTCGGCTGGGAGGCCTACGGCGAGCTCAACGAGGCGCGCGATAACGTCATCCTTATCACGCATTTTTTCTCCGGCACCAGCCACGCCGCCGGCCGCTACGCGGAAAGCGACGTGCTGCCCGGCTACTGGGACGCCATCATCGGCCCGGGCAAGCCGCTGGATACCGACCGTTTTTATATCATCTCCTCCGACACGCTGGTCAATCTCAACGCCCATGACCCGAATGTGATCACGACCGGTCCGGCCACGATCAACCCGGAGACGAATGAGCCTTGGGGCCTGGCGTTCCCGGTAGTGACGATTCGCGACTTCGTCGAGGTGCAGCGGGCACTGCTGGAGAGCCAGGGGATCGAGTCACTGTACGCGGTGATGGGCCCGTCCATGGGCGCGCTGCAGGCGATCGAGTGGGCAAGCGTCTACCCGGAGCGGGTCGAGCGGCTGGTGCCCGTGATCGGTAGCGGCGCCGCCGACCCGTGGCTGGTCGCCATGCTCGATACCTGGGCGGCGCCCATTCGCCTGGACGCGAACTGGAACGAAGGCGACTACTACGACGGCGAGCCGCCGCTTGAAGGGCTCAAGGCGGCGCTCAAGCTGATCACGCTCAACGCCAGCCACTGGCGCTGGGCGAACCGCACCTTCACCCGCGACTGGGCGGATGAAAACCGCGACCCGGCCGAAGAGCTAAACGCCCGCTACGCCATCGAGCAGACGCTGGACAACCTGGCCGCCGCTCGCGCCCACACCGCCGATGCCAATCATCTGCTGTACCTGGTGCGCGCCAACCAGACGTTCGAGGCCGGCGGCGCCTCCGCCGATGAGGGGCTTGCCAACATTCAGGCGCCCACGCTGATGCTCTATAGCGAAGACGATCAGGTCTTCTCCGCGGAAGGTGTGCGCCGCACCGCCGCGTTGATTCGCCA
The DNA here is from genome assembly GCF_031954245.1 of Halomonas sp. PAMB 3264. Taxonomy (NCBI): domain Bacteria; kingdom Pseudomonadati; phylum Pseudomonadota; class Gammaproteobacteria; order Oceanospirillales; family Halomonadaceae; genus Halomonas; species Halomonas sp. PAMB 3264. The sequence goes on along the minus strand of NZ_CP134866.1, from coordinate 808,363 downwards.
GGCGGGCAATGAAGTGACGCTGGAAACGCTTCAAGGCAATCAGGGCCATCTGGACGGCGTGCTCGCCATCGACCAGGCGAGCGACCTGCTGCGTGAGTTCCTGGAGTAACCTTTCTCGCCACGCAATGCTCCGCCCGGTGCGGGGCATTTTATTGTCGCCGGTCATGGTAACGGTCGCTTCTTGTACGTTCGCTGAATCAATCCGAGCGTTTCAGCCCAGGCGCTGTCTACACTGGGCTAGCCACTCATTGATGCACAGGAGCGATTCGCCATGGAAGCGACCAACGAGAAAGTCTTCATCAGCCCCGCCCGCTACGTGCAGGGCGAAGGCGTTACGGCGCGTGCCGGGCACTACGTGGCCGCACTCGGCCAGAAAGCACTGCTGATCGCCGATGACGTCGTGTGGGATATCGCCGGCGAAGCGCTCAGCGAAAGCCTGCAGGGCGAAAACGTTAGCTTCGAGCGCGTGGTGTTCGAAGGCGAAGCCTCCACTCGCGAGATCGAGCGCATCGTCAAGCTTGGGCGCGAGCAAGGGGCCGACGTGGTGATCGGCTTTGGCGGCGGCAAGACGATCGACACCGCCAAGGGCGTGGCCGACGAGCTCAAGGCCGCCTGCGCCGTACTCCCCACCACCGCCTCCACCGACGCGCCGACCAGCGCCTTGTCGGTCATCTACAACGACGACGGTGAGTTTGAGTCCTACCGTTTTTTTGATAAGAACCCGAACCTGGTACTGGTGGATACCGGCATCATCTGCAAGGCGCCGCCGCGCTTTCTGGCCTCGGGCATTGCCGATGCGCTGGCCACTTGGGTCGAGGCACGCGCGGCGATTCGCGCCAACGCCAACAACATGGCCGGCGGCAAGGCCACGCTTCTGGGCGCGACCATTGGAGAGAAGTGCGAAGAGATCCTCTTCGAGCACGCCATGCTCGCCTACCAGGCCAACCAGGCGCAGATCGTCACGCCTTCGTTTGAAGCGGTGGTGGAAGCCAACACGCTACTCAGCGGGCTAGGCTTCGAAAGCGGGGGCCTGGCCGGGGCGCACGCCATCCATAACGGCTTCACCGCCCTGCACGGTGAGATTCACGAGCTGACACACGGCGAGAAGGTGGCGTTTGGCACCGTCGCCCAGCTGATTCTGGATCAAACGCCGCAAGCAGAGCTGGAAGAGTATCTGGATCTTTATCTGGCACTGGGCCTGCCGGTGACGCTCAAAGCGCTCAAACTCGAAGACGTCAGCGACGAGGATTTGTACCGCGTGGCAGAAGCGGCGCTAAAGGAAGGCGAATCGAGCCATAACCTGGCCTATCAACTCACGCCGCAACAGGTCGTCAGCGCCATCAAGGCGGTGGACGTGCATGCGCGGGCATTCATGGAGAAGGTGGGCCTGAGCGAGTAAGAACTTAAAAATCACGGACGCCACGTAAGTGGCGTTCTGCTCCTCGCCCGCTCGGCGCTTCTCAAAATCTACAGAGCATCAGCGGTTGGCGTTCTCTTGTGCCACTTGACGAAGCGCATCGACCAGCACCTCGGCGGGCTGGGCGCCGGAAATCAGGTAGCGGCCGTCGAGAATGAACCCCGGTACGGCGCTCACCCCTGCTTCCATGAACGTCTGCTCTGCCGCGCGAACCTCCTCCGCGTACTGATCAGAGCGGGCGATGGCCTCGGCAGTATCGCCGTCAAGCCCCGCCTCAATCGCCTTTTCGCGTAGCACCTCTGGGTCTGACGGGTTTTGCGCCTCTCCGAAGTAGGCATCGAACAGGGCCAATTGCAGAGGTGTTTCCCGGTTCTGCGTAGCCGCCCAAGCCAGCACCCGGTGGGCCGCAAACGTATTGTTCGCCCGCCGCTCGACGGCACCCCGGAAATTCAAGCCCAGCTCTTCGGCCACCGCCATGATCTCGCGCTGGGACTGCTCCATGGTGGCCGCATCCTTGCCGTATTTTTGGCACAGGTGCTCCAGAATCGGCTCGCCCTCGGGCGGCATGTCGCGGTTAAGCTCGAAGGGCTGCCAGTGAAGCTCGACCTCGATCTCGCCCTTCAGGGTTTCCAGCGCTTGTTCCAAACGCCGGTAGCCGATCGCGCACCACGGGCAGGCAACATCGGACACCAGGTCAATTCTCAACGTCTGCATTGGGGAACCCTCTCATTCGATCAAGCGGAAGAAAGCATGGTACGTGCCTATAGAAAGTAACGACAGTACCGTCATGTAACGAATCAAGGCGTTACTCGATGGCGGGTTCCGGTAACACCGGCGGCGTACTGTCCATATAGGTCAGGAAATCTTGCCAGAGGTCATGCGTTCGCTGTTTCGTTAAGCGGGTACTGCACGTAATGCCCATGACGCCGCGAATGGTGCCGTCGCGCCACTGCGTATAGACCGCGCCGCAATGGGCCGCAGCATACGCCTGCCACTGCGTTTGAGCCGCCTGGATAGCCTCGACTAACTCCGGATCCGCCGCGTTATGTTCAACGCTCGTTTCCAGATAGTGGGCGAGTACCTCCTCGGCGGCCTCCAACTCGATAGCCGCGCACCGATTGGTCTCGAGCGTGTTCCTGATGTTATTGCAATCAAGCGCTTCGTCGTCAGCCACGGCGGACAGCGACAGCGTAGCAAGCACTATGAATAACCACTTTTTCATGTTTTCTCCAAACGCATCCGGTGCGGGCCAAGCAGGCACAGCTGCCATGTTCTCACACTCGACGTCAGGAAGATCATCTAACCGTTGAATGCCCTGCCCGCACATTTATGACCTGCATAGATGGTCAGCCCGGAACTCAGCTAAAATCAGCCCGGCAACATGTGCTTGTTATAGCCTGCGGCCAATTTTATTCATCTCTTCTGGGCATGGCGTGCTTTCCCCTGGCGTAAGAGTGACGTTGTATTGGGGCTGAAAATCTTGACCACTACTCCACATGGTCGTGTGTGTTTCAAAACCTGGTTTTACTACGCACCAATTCCAGAAAAACACGTTTGAGCCGTGAATCATCAGCGATTCAGTGCGCCACTCCTTTATTTCTGGAAAGCTCGCCTCGCCGCCATTACTGGTTTGATCACTCCTTCTCATCTGTTCAAAGCCATACGGGTAGGAGTTCGATATCAAAGTCACCCTGGCATCCTGAATGGGCTTTCCTTTCTCGTCGGTGACGAGGATTTCAGCCTCCGGCTGCAGCGTTTTGTTGACGGGATAAACAACGCAGCCTGATAGCAACAGCGTTACCATTAGTATGAGTAGTTTCATGTTTGGTTCGCTATAGCGCCGAAGCACAGCGGCGGCACTGCAGAGGCGACGAAGGAGTCACATAAAGGGTGTCCTAAGGCCATCGACCTCCAACTGCTGCGCCTGATTAAATGGCCCTAGGCACACGGTCCTCCTGAGCCACTGTTTGATTGAGTTGTCGGAGTTTGTTGAGAGAGACTTGAAACTGGCCGTTACTCGGTAGCCGTTTACCTTTGAATTGCTCCCAAACAAAGGCCCCCGGCCCGTTATAGATTTCCTCAAATGTACCGTCACGCAGGATCTTGATGATGATCGTATGCTGCGGCTGGCTCCGAAAAGCAACCGTGTTGGATTGCGTAGCCTTGATCTCAACTTCCAAGCCGGTTTCGGTGACAGCGTCATAACCTTTGTTGGACGCTGTCTTCAACTTCAAATTGTATGCGTCGGCCACAAGGCATTCACCCAAGCTGCCAACCATATGACCATCCGGGGTAAAGTGCCTGCCCGGGAACATCGCCTCCAACTCATTGACCGTTGAATAGAGCTCTGTGACCAAGGCCCGGAACTTATCGTGGTCTATCATAGACATTTAACACTTGGCACACGTGCCGATTTGGTGCCGCGAAGTGGCGGAAAAGCGGTCACCGTGCTGCCGCTTGTTATACTCTGTCTCAATCGAAACCATGGAGCTCACGATGAAACCGCATATAATCGGCTTGCTGCGGACTTAATTCTATTCTGGCCATTGTACAGCCAGTGAGCATTTCGAGATCATCCACTGACAAAGCCTTTGTACGTATTATGGAACCGTCCGCGTCAAATGAAATAAGGCCTCTATCAAATAGTGCATCGATATTGGCGATCAGAAGAAGTCCATTATCACCATCTAACCGCTCACCATTGTTGCAATCCTTCCAAGGCTTAATGTGAGAGGCTCGCAGCACCTCACGTACCTTGCAGCCGGTGACGCAGCAACCGCCCCATTTAGCTTCCAACTTGGCTCTAAAATTCCCTTGCCCCAGCCTAGCTTTCTGCAGCTGAACTTTTTCGGTGTCACCGACTGAAGCGTCATGTTTTAACGCCTCCAAGTCAACTAGAGCGCTTGCATCAGGTAGAACCCAATATTGCCGTTGATTTGCCGGAGGCGCGACCCCCAAACCTCTACAATAGCGCAGGAATTCGGATTCGGCGGGCGCATTTAGAGACTTCTCTACACCTAAAGCTTTCTTTATCGCTGGATTGGTTTCCTTACCATCCCGGTTAGATCGCTCTTCAACATGCTGATCAATGTCGTTGTCTCGGTACCCCAGAAAGCGGGACGGGGCAAAAGCCAGCCGTCCACCCATATTACCGACCACAATTGATTTCCCATTTCTGAGGAGTTCAATCGCACGATCATCTCCCTCTGATATCGCCGATTGCAGAACATGGAAGTTTTTCTCGATGTCTTGGATGGTGGTTACAAGACCCACAGAATTCTCCTTTAGATATAACGCCGCGCTCTGCGGCAAATTTGGAGCGCAGCGGAAAATTTTTCCGACAGCAGCGCCTTGTTATGCCAACGTCTTGCGTATTTCACTTTACGGCTTTTCGAACAGTAACTTTCCAATCCACCAAATCGATTGACCAAAATTGGATATTAACTGCTCTCCTTGCCGCAAATATGAGTTGCTGTTGTCAACCCCCGCGAGCTTTAACGCATCCCCGATCTTCGAACTGGTTGGATGTGCATCACCTACTCGCATATCGTAAGCCCCCGCAATTGGGCCAAATACTTTACGAGCTTTTTCGGGCCCTACTTTTTGAGCCAGCACGTCCTCAAGGAGTTTATTTGAACCCAATTTATCCTTGTTTGAATGCGTTGAAATTTTACGAAGCTCGCGCACATCCAATCTATCAGAAAAAATGCGAACGAGCTCTTTTGCCAACCGTAGAAGAGATGCCTGATCCTTGCTGGCGAAACGAGAGATGTGCTTCATAACTTCTAAACGGTTAATTTCATGGGTAAAAAGCGGAACGCCAAAGGCTTCACGAAAACCGTTTTCAAGCATAGCTATCACCTCCAAAAGTAGCTCCTCCACAGCGTGTGTAGATGCCGGTTGAGCTTTCACTTGCGAGTCCAACAGCTCACTTGATACCTTCCCATCTGGAACGACATTTTGTGCCGCCCAAATATGCTGCTCCCATGCAGGAAGGCGAGCAATGTCATAAGCATAGATGGTGATTAAATCTGAAGTGTTTATCCCAAAGTGAATCGAATACCCGGAAGTCGATTTGATACTGCCAGTTTCTGCTGTATACCACCCGAGCGAAAATCCACGTAGCTCAAGAAGCTCATTAACAACATTGGACCGAAACCAAAGCCATCTTCCAATATCTTCACTATTTAATTTGGCAGACGGCAAACGAGTACTATCAGTTTCCACTATGAACTGAGGTAGATTGTTATCTGCATCCCCTCTTACGCGTGTGCTAGTCCCTTGGTGATCTATCCATTCGTCCCGCCAGAACTCCCCCTCCACTCGAACACCTTCGTAACCACCTTTGTGTCCTTGGGAACTTTCATAATCAGTATTTTCGTTGGTTTCTGGCCCCATTACGGGTGCATCTTCTTCTTCGTCTACGTCGGTTCGCCAAGCGCGGAACATCGCCCAGCTTCCACCAAAAACGTCGTTGATGTCGCGAATCAGTAACTCATATCGACCGCCATCTCGCTCTTCTTGATGGCCTTCTAGACCTGCATAGTCGCTAGCTTCAATAGAGGTTACATTTTCCACTCTTTGGCGGTAGTAAGAGAGCCGTAACGCCAGGTTCCTAGCTGCCAAGTAATCAAGTAAGTATTCTCTCTTGATTTCTATGAGGTGCTGCTCACCGTTCTCATCGAGAATCTCACGAGCGACAACTACAAAATTCTCCTCAGGCCTAACCCAATTATCTCCTTCTTTAATAACGTGAAGGGCTGCAACAAGGTCCGGATTTAAAATCCATTCCCTTCCCCCGACAACTGGTAAAGGCAACTCTAGGACCAAATGAACGCCTATCGGTTCTTTATCGTTATATTGATACTCATCAATAGTCGAGTAGAAGCCATCCTCGTATGCATAAGGGCCAATTGTGATGCTCAGCCCAATGTCTCTCCAGCTTAATTCCTCAGCTATTTCACGGTTTTCTGGAGAGAACGCAACGGACCCACATCCAAAGAACTCGTTGCTGTAACCTATGTTTTTAACGTTCCCGTTCTCGTTCTCTAGAGAAGCTCGCAAAGGTACCCAAGTCGATGTAGAAAATGTACGACGGGTCTCCTTCTTTTGAAGAATCCAATCTTGATCCATCTGAGATTAGCCTCCGTAGGCATAACAGTGATTATACGGCAGGCTGCATAACCTCAATAAACGTGCCCGTCCATTCATTGAGATTATGTAGCCAGCTCATTTGACTCTATCCCATTGTTTCTATTGCTCGCAAAGCATAATTTGGCGGCATATCCAAAATTCGCGTGCCTACGCGTTTTGCCGGTTTAAATCATACTGCTGCTAACGCATCAATGCGCTATGCACCTATGGTCGAAGGACATAATTCAGGGATCTCGCGATAAATAGATAAGCAATTACACCAGCCCCATACACATCACCTGCTCAGCCAACCGCTGATGCTCTAGGTCCGCTGTTTTTCCAGCATCAGTGTCAAGTACTCGCGCAATAGATGAACGGATGGTAGCCCAGCAAGGTGCTTTCAACGTCTTCGCTGATAATAAAACTGCTCGGCAGGCACGTGCGGCGGCATGACATTTTGGTTGAGCCATTCGATCGTGGGCAAGAGTATATGTGTGGCGTTGCTATCGAGTGTTAGCGCCCCACCTTTAACATCGAAATCAACAGCGACGATATGTGGCCGATGGTTTTATGCCAAGCCTCAACCAGTAAGGCAAAACCGCCATTTTATCCTTCGCTTAGGCGGCGCTTGGCAGGCCCATACGAAACGCGCGCTCGGCTTAAACTGCCTCTGCCAGCAGACCTTCAAAGAAACTTACCGCGTTCGCTTCGAGCCCTTCCAGGTAATACCCACCTTCCTGCACCACCAGTGTCGGTAGGTTCAGCGCCGCGATTTGTCGGCCCAGCTCATGAAAGCCTTGTGTGGAAACGGCGACTTTGGCCTGGGGGTCGCGCTCAAAGATATCGAAGCCGAGCGCCAGCACCAGGGCGTCGGGTTCGAACAGGCGAATGGCCTGACGGGCCTGCTCCAAACGCTCGAAGAATACCGACTCAGCAGAGCCATGCGGCATCGGAAGGTTGAGGTTGTAGCCGAGCCCTTCGCCTTCACCGCGCTCGTTCTCGAAGCCGCTGACCGCCGGGTAGAAGTTGGTGGTGTCGCCGTGAATCGAGATGTAGAACACGTCATTACGAGAATAGAAAATTTCCTGGATGCCCTGGCCGTGGTGCATGTCGGTATCGAGCACCACGATGCGCGGGTAGCGCCGGGTCAGGTGCTGCGCGGCGATGGCGGCGTTATTGAGAAAGCAGAAGCCGCCGGCGGAGTCGATGCCTGCATGGTGGCCCGGCGGGCGGGAAAGCGCGTAGGCGAAGCGCTCGCCGCTCATCAGCGCCTCGGCACCGGCCACCGCGCTCTGGGCCGACCAGTAGGCGGAGTGCCAGGTGTGCTGGCCCACCGGGGCACTGCCGTCAGCCAGGTAGCGGGCGGCCTCGGCCAGAATGCCCTGCAAGGCGTTGGGCGAGCGCACGAAGATGTTGGAAATCACTTCTTCGCCCCAGTCCTCGCCCACGGCGTGCCAGCGGGCATGGGCGCTTTCCAGAAAGCGCAGGTAGGCCAGTGAGTGCACCGCTCTAAGAGGGCCAACGCCGTAATCCTTGGGCGGCGATAGTTCGAACCCCAGCCGGTCAGCGGCGGCCAACAGGTGAGTGGCGCGCTGGGCGACCTCCTGGGGCGTGCGCATTTTGCCGCGCGAAAAGTAGGTTTGCGGCTGATGCCACTTCTGATCGTCGTGAAAGAACGTCTGCACTGCCAGGTCTCCTCGTTTCGTGCCATGAAAGCGCCATGCAACAAAAGCTCGGTACAAACGCATGCGGTCACCGCGCGCCGCCCTCCTCCTGCGCACCTGCTTCATTGATCCCGCGCACCACGGAATCTCTCGCCACACCGATGTGGTAGTCGATCGCTTCCCGGCAGGCCGGGCCGTTTTGGCTCGCCAGCGCTTCCAGCAGTTGATAGTGGCTGGTCGCAATGGTTTCCGGCGCTTCGTGGGTCCGCGTAATCAGGGTGATGCACAGGCGCAGCTCGTGCGCTAACCCCTCGAAGGCGCGCAGTAACCGCTCATTGCCGGCGTAGTGCAGCATCAGGCGGTGAAACTTCAAATCCTCTTCGATACGCCGCGTGCCGCTATCGCTCGTAGCCGCCTCGCAAAGCACGTCCACCTGTCGTTCGAGCGCATCTCTGGCCTCAGGGGTGTAGCGCTGAGCGAGGCGCTCGATGGCGTGGCGCTCCAGGCACAGGCGCAGGTCGAACACGTCCTGTAGCTCGACCGCGTCGAGCGCCTTGACGAAAAATCCTCGCCGCGGGCGCGAAACCAAAAGACCACGGCTTTCGAGGAGCCTGGCTGCCTCGCGCACCGGTGCGCGGCTGACGCCCAAATCCCGTGAAAGCTGCACTTCCGAGAGCCGCTCGCCGGGCATGAAGCGCTGTTCGATCACACCTTGAGTAAGAAAATCGGCCACTTGCTCGACCAGATTCTTTTGCTGGATCAACCCCTGGGGAGCCATGGGTAACAAGGCCATGGGCACCTCCCTTTGTAAATTGTTTTCGACGTTCAGTATGACGCAAATAAGGGCAGTGTCGATAAACGACTGCCGACTGTCGACAGTTAAAAAGAGCGGTGCTATGGTCAAAAAGGCCCTCAAAAACCTATTTCAACGGGCTCTCCAGCACCACGCCTCGCTTGCTAAAAAGACAAAACATCACGTTATTGACGTGAATAACCGAGGAGTAGGAACAATGAAAACACCTTTGGCTCTCGCGATTTCCGCAGCGGCCCTGGCCGTTTCTTGCGCAGCGATGGCGCAGGAACCCAAAACCGGCGGCACCATCGATACCATCATTCAGCCCGAACCGCCGGGCCTGGTACTGGGCATGATCCAGAACGCCCCCACCCGTACCGTCGCGGGTAATATCTACGAGGGACTTCTACGCTACACCACCGACCTGGAACCGATGCCGCAGCTAGCCGAGTCCTGGGACGTGAGCGAAGATGGCCGAGTCTATACCTTTCATCTGCGCGATGATGTGACCTGGCACGACGGCGAGGCCTTCACCGCCGACGACGTGGTGTTCTCCGCAGACGTTTTTCACCGTGAACTCAATCCCAGCGCCCGCGCCGTGCTCGAGCACGTCGAAAGCATCGAAGCGACCGATGATTACACCGTAGTCTTCACGCTGGCCGAACCCTTCGGGCCGTTTTTGCTCTCCTTCGAGGCGGGTACGTTCACCATGGTGCCGGAGCATCTCTACGCAGGCACCGATTTCCGCAATAACGAGCACAACGACCACCCCATCGGCACCGGCCCGTTCAAGTTCTCCAATTGGGAACGCGGCACGGTTATCGAGCTGGTCAAAAACGAAGACTATTACGAAGAAGGCCTGCCCTACCTGGACGGGGTAAATTGGCACATCATTCCCGACGGCGGCTCCCGGGCCGTGGCCTTTGAAAACGGCACCGTCGACGTGCTGCCCAGCGGCACCGTGGAAAATTTCGACATCCCGCGTCTTTCCGGGATGGACGGTGTCTGCATGACCGAGCAGGGCCATGAGTACTTCAGCCCCTTCGCCATGCTGTGGATGAACAACCGCGAAGGCCCCACCGCCGACAAGCGCTTTCGCCAGGCGGTGATGTACGCCATGGACCGTGAGTTCGCCCGCAACGTGCTCTGGAACGGGTTGGGTAACGTCCCGCTCTCCGCCTTCGGTTCCAATGCGCGTTTCCAGGACGACGATTTGGAGCCCTACGACTACGACCCTGACCGCGCCCGCGAGCTGCTGGATGAAATGGGCTACGACGGTGAAGAGATCAGGCTGTTGCCACTGCCCTACGGCGAAACCTGGACCCGCTGGGCCGAGGCCGTACAGCAGAATCTGCGCGAAGTAGGCATCAACGTCAGCACCCAGGCCACCGACGTGGGCGGCTGGAACCAGCGCCTGGGCGACTGGGATTATGATCTGGCCTTTACCTACCTCTTCCAGTACGGCGACCCGGCGCTGGGCATCTCGCGCACTTACCTTTCGGACAACATTGCCAAGGGCTCGCCCTGGAACAACGTGGAAGGCTACGAAAACGCCGAGGTCGATGCGCTTTTCGACGAGGCGGCTACGGCCTATCCGGACGCCGAGCGTGAAGCGCTTTACCAGCAAGTGCAGGAGATCCTTCACGAGGATGTGCCGGTGGGCTGGCTGATGGAGCTTGGTTTTCCCACGATCTACCGCTGCGACGTCAACGACCTGGTGACCTCCGGTGTCGGCGTCAACGACGGCTTCCGGGATGCCTGGCTCGACCGCTAAGCCAAGCCTTGCCCGGCTGGCGTGCTCCGGCCGGGCTAAAAAAACGTCAGGAATTCCATCATGGTCTATGCCCGCTTGATTGCCATGCGGCTCATCAAAGCCGTCATTGTGCTATTTCTCATCGTCATTTTTAACTTTTTGCTGATCCAGCTTGCCCCCGGCGACCCGGCCTCCATTCTGGCTGGCGAAGCCGGCGCGGCGGATCAGGAGTTTCTCAACCAGCTACGCGAGCGCTTCGGGCTCGACCAGCCCATGTACGTGCAGCTGTGGCGCTACGTTTCGGGCATCGCCATGCTCGATTTCGGCTACTCCTACCGTTTGGGCGTTCCGGTGTTCGACTTGATCATGGCCCGCCTGCCCGCCACGCTGCTGCTGACCGGCACGGCCTTCGTACTGTCACTCTTTTTGGGCATCGTGGCCGGCTCCATGGCCGCCGCCCGGGTGAAAAAACCATCCGGCTCGCTGATCATGGCGCTGGCACTGGTGTTTTACGCAACGCCGCTGTTCTGGGTAGCGCTGATGTCGGTGGTGGTGTTCTCGGTCTATCTGGGCTGGCTGCCCGCCTACGGCCTCTATACCGTGGGCGCGGGCCATACGGGCCTTGCGCTGGTGTGGGATGTCGCCCAGCACCTGGTGCTGCCCGCCACGACCCTGGCGCTGTTTTTCATGGCGATCTACACCCGCATGACGCGTACCTCGATGCTCGAAGCCGCTCAGCAGGATTACGTCAAGACCGCTCGCGCCAAGGGCTTGAAGCCGCGCATTATTCAGCGCCGCCACGTGCTGCGTAACGCACTCCTGCCGATCATTACGCTGGCTGGCTTACAGGCGGGGCAAATGGTCGGCGGGGCGATCCTCACCGAGACCGTATTTGCCTGGCCCGGCATTGGCCGGCTGATGTTCGAGGCGCTTCAGCAGCGCGACTATAACCTGCTGCTGGGTATCTTCTTTTTCTCAGCCGCGCTGGTCATCGTTTTCAACATCATGACCGACCTGGTCTACCGCCTCGCGGATCCGCGCATCAAGGGGGCTTCATGAGCTTTTTCGCACGCTTTGCCCAAAACCGCGGCGCTTTAGTGGGTCTTATCATTCTGGCGCTGATCATCGTCATGGCGATACTCGCGCCGCTTTTATTTCCTGAATCGCCCTGGCGCATGGTGCAGCGCCCGTTTCTGCCGCCTCTCGCGCAGGATGGCTTTATACTGGGCACCGACACCATGGGCCGTAACGTGGCCGCAGGACTGATGCACGGCGCCTGGGTGTCGCTTCTGATCGGACTGGTCTCCACCAGCGTGGCGCTTTTGATCGGCGTACCCATGGGCGCTATCGCCGGCTACTACGGTGGCCTGATCGACGACGTGCTCATGCGCTTCACCGAGTTCTTCCAGACCATTCCCAACTTCGCCCTGGCGATCGTACTGGTCGCGATCATGCAACCCAGCGTCACCTCAGTCGTGCTGGCGATCGCGCTGGTGAGCTGGCCACCGGTGGCGCGTCTGGTGCGCGCCGAGTTCATGTCGCTGCGTCACCGTGAATACGTCGAAGCCGCACGGCTGGTGGGCCAGACCAATACCACCATCATTCTCAAGCAGATTCTGCCCAACACGCTCTCGCCGATCATCGTGCTGGCCTCATTGATGGTGGCCACGGCCATATTGCTGGAGTCCGGGCTTTCGTTTCTCGGGCTGGGCGATCCCAACGTGATGTCCTGGGGCTACATGATCGGCGCGGCGCGCACCGTGATCCGTCAGGCGTGGTGGCTCAGTTTCTTTCCAGGCGTTGCCATCCTGCTTACCGTGCTGGCGCTGAACCTGGTGGGCGAAGGCCTCGACGATGCGCTGAACCCCAAACTGTCCCGCGAGCGCTAGGAGAGAGACATGACGCAATCGAATCCATCCCAGGCGCCGGGCGAGACGGTACTTCGCATTCGTGACCTGAGCGTGGCGCTGCCCAAGGGCGCGGATCGCGCCCTGGCGGTAGAGAACGTGAGCTACGAGGTGAACCGCGGCGAGATCATGTGCGTAGTGGGTGAATCCGGGTCGGGCAAGTCCATGGCAGCCAATACGGTAATGGGGCTTCTGCCCAAGGGCGTACGCCCGGTACAAGGCGAGATCACCTTCGAGGGCCAGAACTTGCTCGCGCTTACCGAGAAGCAGCACATGGCGCTGCGCGGGCTCAAGATCGGCATGATTTTCCAGGAGCCGATGACCGCCCTGAACCCGCTGATGCGCGTGGGCGCCCAGATCGCCGAGGTGTTCGAGGCCCACGGCCGGTTGACCCCTTCCGAGCGCCAGGCACGCGCGCTGGAGCTGTTGATCGAGGTGGGCCTGCCGCAGCCGGAAAAGGCGATTCGCGCCTACCCCTTCGAGCTTTCCGGCGGCCAGCGCCAGCGGGTAATGATCGCCATGGCCCTGGCGCTCGAGCCGGTGCTCTTGATCGCCGATGAGCCGACCACTGCGTTGGATGTCACGACCCAGGCGCAGATCCTCGAGCTGATTCGCGATCTGCAGCGCCGCCGGGGGATGGCGGTGATGTTCATTACCCACGACTTCGGCGTGGTGGCCGAAATTGCCAACCGTGTCTGCGTGATGCGCCACGGCAAGATCGTCGAACTCGGCGACGCGGATGAGGTGCTCGGCAACCCGCAGCACGAATACACCCAGGCACTGATCGCCGCGATCCCGAGCAACGCCGTACCGCCCCACCGAGAGGCGCGTGAGCCCGCAGCGCTTCTGGATATCAAGCATCTCAACAAGGTGTTTCGCTCTCGCGGAGGCTTTTTGAAACCAGCGCGCGAAGTGCGTGCGCTGGACGATGTTTCGCTTTCGCTTGCTCGCGGCGAAACCGTTGGCATCGTCGGCGAATCCGGTTCGGGCAAGTCGACGCTTGGGCGCTGCGTCGTACGTCTGGAGCATCCGGACGACGGCGAACTGCTGCTCGACGGCGTGAACCTGTCAACGCTCAAGGGTGATGCCCTGCGCCGCGAGCGCCACCGGGTGCAGATGATTTTTCAGGATCCTTATGCCTCGCTCAACCCGCGCACAAAAGTGGGCATGGCGATCGCCCAGGGGCCGATCGCCAACGGCACACCCAAGGCAAAGGCGTTGGCGCAGGCGGGTGAACTCCTGGACATGGTGGGCCTGGGCGCCAGCGCTCTGGATCGCTTTCCCCACGAATTTTCCGGCGGCCAGCGCCAGCGTATCGGCATCGCTCGGGCGCTGGCGCTCAATCCGGAACTGATCGTCGCAGACGAGGCCGTCTCGGCGCTTGACGTCTCCATTCAGGCCCAGGTGCTGGAACTGCTCGAGGAGCTCAAGCAGCGCTTGTCGCTATCGCTATTGTTCATCACCCACGATTTACGTGTGGCCGCGCAGATCTGCGATCGCATCGTGGTCATGCAGCATGGTCGCATCGTCGAGCAGGGAAGCGCAGAGCAGATATTTTTACATCCCCGCGAGGCCTATACCCGCTCGCTGCTGGAGGCCATTCCCGGGCGTGAGGCGCCAGTGGCAGCCAGCGCCTAAAGCGCGATGTAAAACATGATATTGTTTCGCATGCATTTTTTTAACACGAGCGCCTGCCAGCCGTCTCGTCATCGAAAGGAATATGAATGAAGATCACCCTGGAGGCCCTATGCGCAATCGTAGGCCCTAACCATGTCTTGACTGGCAGCGATGTGACGAGCCGGCAGGAAGATTGGATGACCGGCGCGCCGTGTCAGGCCGGTGCCATCGTTCGACCAGCCAGTACCGAGGAGCTTTCAGCGGTGATGCGCGCCTGCTTCGAGTGCAAGCAGACCGTGGTGACCCACGGCGGGCTAACGGGACTTGTTCACGGTACTCAAACCAGCCCTGACGATCTTGTCATCTCGATGGAGCGTATGACCGCCATCGAGAGCGTCGACCCGGTAGGCGCCACGCTGACGGTTCAGGCCGGCGCGCCGCTGCAGCGCGTGCAGGAAACCGCCGAGGACATCGGGCTACAGTTTCCGCTGGATTTGGGCGCGCGGGGCAGCTGCACCATCGGCGGCAACATCGCCACCAACGCGGGTGGCGTGCGGGTGATTCGTTACGGCATGATGCGCCAGCAGGTGCTGGGGCTCGAAGCGGTGATGGCCGACGGGCGCGTGGTTAGCTCGATGAACCACATGCTCAAGAACAACGCCGGCTTCGATCTCAAGCAGCTGTTCGTGGGCACCGAAGGCGTACTGGGTATCGTGACCCGCGCGGTGCTGCGACTGCAACCGCCTACGCCGAGCGAACACACCGCCATGGTCGCCTGCCCTTCTTTTGAGGCCTTGACGGCGCTGCTCGCTCAGATGGGTAAGACGCTGGGCGGCGGGCTCGGGGCGTTCGAGGTGATGTGGCAAAACTACTACCAGCTGCTGACAGAAACCTTGGGACGGCACACGCCCCCGATTTCTACAGAGCACCCTTACTACGTGATCATCGAGTGTCTGGGGAGCGACGACGCCCGCAGTGAGGCTCAGTTTCGCGATGCGCTGGAACAGGCCATGGAAGCGGAGCTGATCATCGATGCGGTTATCGCGCAGTCCAGCACCCAGCGTGACGGCCTGTGGGCGATACGGGAAGATATCGAAGGACTCAAGGAAGGGCTGCACCCGGTACTGACCTTCGATGTGAGCCTGCCGATCGCCGACATGGAGCGTTACACCCAGACGCTCGAAGCGAGGCTTGAAGCGTCGTGGCCCGACTCGCAGTTGATCGTGTTCGGCCATCTGGGCGACAGCAATCTGCATATTTCGGTCGGCGTGGGTAGCAAGGAGCCCGCAGTCCGCCGCGCCGTGGAGGCACTGGTCTATGAGCCACTGACGGCGCTGGGCGGCTCCATCTCTGCCGAGCACGGCATCGGTCTTGAAAAGCGTGCCTGGCTTGGAAGCTGCCGCAACGAGGCGGAGATCGAGCTGATGCAGACGCTGAAAAAGTCGCTCGACCCTTTTGGGCTGCTCAACCGCGGCAAAATACTCGACGAGACGCTTTTTGAGTAAGCCGCCAGCCTCTTACTATTCAGTTATTACTATTCAGTTATTACTATCAGCTATTACTTTCAGGATACCGTTATGCCCCGCTACCCCGATCACCTGACCGGCGAAGGTCCGGTTAACCCGTTCCCCGGCATCAAGGTGCTGGAGAGACGCATCGGCCGCGAAATCCCCCATCGACTGGGTTCCAATGAAGGGCTCGATATGCCTCACCGGGCGCTGCGTGAGCATTTCGGTGATGCCGCCACCGAGCACGCCTACTGCTATGGCGATGCCGAAGCGCTGGGCGTGCGCCAACGTCTTAGCGATCAGCAGGGTATCAAGCTCGACGAGCTGCTGGTGGATGCCGGTGCCGACAGCCTGATCGCGCTTTCATTACGAACCACCTGCATGGCCGGCGACACGGTGATTAGCACCGCGGGCACCTACCCCACCTTTGGCTATTTTGCGAAAGGCCAGGGCTGCCGGCTGGTGGAGCCGCCCTACTTTGAAGCACCCGGCGTACTCGCACCGAACCTCGACGCATTGGCCGAAGCTGCGCACCAGGAAAACGCGCAGCTGGTGTATCTTGCCAATCCGGATAACCCAAGCGGCTATCTGCACGACGACAGCGCCATTTTGAAGCTAAGAGAAGCACTGCCCGATCACTGCTGGCTTCTGCTCGACGAGGCCTATGGCGATTTTCGCGACGATGCGGGCAGCGACTTTGCCGCTCGGGCGCTTCCCGGCGTCATTCGTTTGCGCACACTATCGAAAGCCCACGGAATGGCTGGGCTGCGTATCGGCTACGCCATTGCTGACCCTGCCGTGCTCGCCATGATGATGAAAGTGCGTATTCATTATGCGGTCTCGGCGTTCACCCAAGCGGCAGCGGAAGTGGTGCTGGATAACATGGACGAGGTCAATCAACACGTTCGTGACGTGAAAGCGCGCCGGGAGCGCCTCGCCGAGCATTTTCGCGCACTGGGGGCCGATGTGCTGCCAAGTGCCACTAATTTCATCGGTATTCGGCTGGCCAGCAGCGAGCTGGCCGAGCGCGTCAACCGCGAGCTGCTCGAAGATGGCCGGCTGATCGCCCGCCCGGCGCATCCGGCACTCGGCCACGTGCTCCGGGTGACTGCCGTGGCGGATGCGCTAAAACCCGGGCGGCTGGCCATTCTGGAGCGGGCGATCAACGCGTCCGCCTGACGCTCCCAAGCCGAGCCCGCCGTTAGGCGGGCGTCAGCCAGTGCTTAAACTCATCAAGCTCTCCGCGTACCGCTTGGCGATACAACTGCTGCAACCGGGCAGTCACGCTCTCATGGCTGATCGGTTCACTGACCGGCGGCGCGCCGGCGCGGGTGCCGATATGACGCCCATCGAGCTCGCGCAGTGGCAAAATCTCCGCGGCGGTGCCGGTCAAGAACGCCTCGTCGGCGGTGTAGAGTTCGTCGCGGGTGATGCGCCGCTCGCGTACCTCCAACCCGAGCACTTGGCGGGCCAACTGAATCACGCTGTCCCGCGTGATGCCCTGCAGGCACGAGGTCACCTCGGGCGTGTGCAATACGCCGTCGCGCAGCAGAAAGACGTTGGCTGCCGAGGCTTCGGCCACGTAGCCTTCGGGGTCGAGCATGATGGTTTCGTCGAAGCCCGCCTTCACTGCGGTATTCAGCGCCAGTATCGAGTTGACGTAGTGGCCGCTGGTCTTGGCGCGGCACAGGCTAATGTTGACGTGGTGGCGTGCCCAGGAGGAGGTCAGCGCGCGAAGCCCGTGCGTGGCCGCCTGGGGCGAAATGTACGGCCCCAGATCCCAGGCGGCGATCATCACATGCGTTTGCAGCCCCTGAGCGCGTAACCCTAAACCTTCGGCGCCAAGAAACACGGTCGGTTTGAGATAGGCATCCGTTAGCGCGTTTCGCGCCAGGCAAGCGCGCTGGGCTGCGATCAGCGCTTCTTCGCTGAACGACAGCGGAATATCCAGCGAGTGGGCGCTTTCCACCAGCCGCCTGGTATGCTCCGCCGCCCGAAAGATATGCGTCCCGCCCGCTCCGTCGTAGGCGCGCACGCCTTCGAAGCAGCCCATGCCATAGTGCATGGTATGGGTGAGCAAGTGCATTTTCGCGGCTCGCCATTCAAGCCATTCACCATCCTGCCAGATCCAGCCGTCACGGTCGTATAGCGGTGTCATCGGTGGTTGCGCTCCCACTCCGTTTGCCAATGGTCGATCAGCGCGCGTTGGTGCGGCTGTAATGCCTGGTAACCCCAAGCGGCGATCTCGTCGTTTTGCGGGTCGGGTACGGCAGTATGGCTACCCGCCAAGGCCTGCAGCGTGGCGTGGCCACAAAGCGGTGCGTATCCTTCCGAGTAGCCACCTTCATGAACCAGCACGAGCCGGCCCTGGCAGCAGCGCTCGGCCAAAGCCTTGAGCCTTGACGTCATATCGGCAAAGGCCTGGCTGTTGAGCAGCATCTTGCCCAGCGGGTCCTTGGCGCAGGCATCATATCCGCAGGCGACAACGATCATCTCCGGCGCGAAGGCCTCGATAGCCGGCAGTACCAAGCGCTCGAACGCATACTCGTAGGCCCCAATACCGCACCCGGGCGGCAGGGGCAGGTTGAGATTGGCGCCCAGGCCCTCGCCTTCGCCCTGCTCGTCGAAACCACCGCTATCCAGCGGGTAGTTGGCAGCCTGGTGGATCGAGACGGTGAGCACGTCGGGCTCTTCATAGAACGCAGACTGCTGGCCATTGCCGTGGTGCACGTCCCAGTCGAGAATCGCGACCCGTTTGATTTGACCCAGCGCACGTGCGCGTATGACCGCCACCGGAATATTGCCCAGCAGGCAGAAGCCGCGGCCCTGGTCAGCTTCGGCGTGATGGCCCGGCGGGCGGCAAAGGGCGTAGGCGTTATCGAGTGCACCGGTCGCAACCGCCTCGACAGCAGCGATGGCAAGCCCCGCCGATTGAGTCGCCGCCGCCCAGCTACCCGGCGTGTAAGGGGCGCAGTCGCCGCCATTTCCGCCCATGCCTTGATCGCCGGCTTGAAGCGCGTCCAGATAGTGCCGGCTGTGAAACCGCTCGAGATCTTCACGGGCCGCCGAGGCGGGTTTGACGACGCGAAGTTCGTCGATCAGCCCGCTGACTTCGAGAATGTTCTTGAGACGCCGCTTGCTATCCGGGCTTTCTGAAGCGGGTTGAGGCTGAAGGAACTCGCCAGGGGCGGAAAACACGCCGATGGCGCCCTGGTCGTGCCAGAAGCAGCGCTCGTGCCAGTAAAAACCGGTTTGGCTCATCGTTTCTCCCTTTTAAAGTTGTTCGCCGGGACCTGGATTAACGTTCCCGTCGTCGATGTAATAGCCAACGCGGCCAATCGTAAGCGCCCAGGCTAAGCCTCGGCACCCGACAGCGTCTCCCACACCTCGACCGCCGCGGCGAGATCCTCGAGGGAGGCGCCAACGGACTTGAACAGCGTGATCGCCTCACGCGAGGAGCGCCCGGGATGCTCGCCGCTGAGCACCTCCAAAAGATCGGCCTGAATGTCATCAAAGCGAAACGCCCCTTCGTCGATGGCCTGCAGAATATCGCCCGCCTCGCCTTTCGCGCCGGCGTAGGTGTCCACGAACACCTCGCTCAGGCGCAGGCACTCGGCATCGGTTTCGCGCATCTGCGGGCGAAAGGCACCGATCAAGTCCAGGTGAGTGCCCGGCGTGAGCCATTCGCCCTTGATCAACGGCTGGGTGGAGAGCGTGACGCAGCTGACGATGTCCGCCGCGGCCACTGCCTCGGCCAAATCCTCGACGGCGCGGGTCTCGAACCGGTCGGCGTAATCCCGGGCAATCGCGGCGGCCTTGTTCGGGTTTCGCCCCCACACCAGTACCCGTTTGATGGGCCGCACGCTTGCGTGGGCTTCGATCACCATGGGGGCGAGCTTGCCGGTGCCCACGACCAGCAGCGTCTCGGCGGTGTCGAGTGAGAGCTTGCGGGCCGCCAGCGCGGACGCCGCCGCGGTGCGACGCCGGGTCAGTTCGCTGCCGTCGATGCACGCCAGGGGCTGGCCGTGTTTGCCTTCGCTGAGCAGATAAAGCCCGGAAATCGCCGGCACGCCGGCCTCGGCGTTCTGGGGAAAGACGTTCACCATTTTCACACCGATGTAGCCGGCGGCTTCCCAGGCGGGCATCAGGAGCATCGTGGCTTCGCCGTCGGGGCGATGCATGGCGTGATGGTGACGCGGCGGTGACTCCACGCCGTTGAGGAAAGTTCGTTCGAGTCGTTCGATCAGGCCTCTCCATTCAAGGTGACGGGCCACCTCCTCGCTCGAAATCACTCGCATATCGCCTCTCCGTTCGGGTTGTCAGTCATGAGCCTTGCGCTTACGCGCACGCCCCACTGCTCTCAGTGGCCCCATGGAGTTTACCCAAAAACAGCGACTCTTCGCATACCTCAATAATGGGCGCACTCAACGAAAAACCCCGGCGGGCGCCGGGGTTTTTTTAAAGCAGGGATCAAACGAGCGATGGATCAGCCGTTGGCCAGTGCCGCCACGATCATGATTTCGACCTTCCACTCGGGCTTGGCCAGTCTGGCTTCAAGGGCGGCACGCACCGGCGGGTTGTTCGAACCGATCCAGGCTTCCCAGGCGACGTTCATCGCATCGAACTCGGCCATATCGGTGACCCAGACCTGGGCGGAGATCAAGTGCGCTTTCGAGGAACCCGCTTTTTCCAGCAGCTCGTCGATGCGCGACAGCACCTGCTCGGTCTGGCCTTTCATATCGGCGGTGGCGTCGGCCGGTACCTGGCCTGCCAGATAAACGGTGCCGTTGTGAATGGCGATTTGGCTCATGCGGGCGTTGCTGTCGTGGTAGGTCACGCTCATGGTGTTTCTCCGTGCATTAAATAAAGAACGCCCCGAGACTACGACATACGCGGCAAAAATGCTTGCTCGACGTGATGAAAACCGCCTCGTTGATTGAAAAAACACAATGAACCTCAGTAGTTGGCAAGAAACCCAAGCCACAGCACGAGGTAAATGAGCCCAACCACCAGCACGGTCAGTAGCGCGCCAATGACCAACGACACCAGCGTAATGCGTGCACTCTCCTTGCCTGAAAGCGGCGACGTGCCGTCTTCACGCTTGTTTCGATTAGGGATCAGCGCAATGACGATAATCCCCCAGAGAGGCAGGAGAATCCCGATTAAAATGCCCAAAACAGTCGGGTAGCCTTTCTTTCTGGCAAAGACCGTATTCAGAATAATGCCGGTTACAGCGATGAAGACCCACCCGACGAGCGTGTAGTCCATAGAGCCCCCAAGCGGCTCCAAAAGCCGGTAGTAGAAGCCAATAAAAAAGGCCTAGCGAAAACGCTAGGCCTTTTTTAACAAGATGGTACCGGTGGCCAGACTCGAACTGGCACGCCTGTTACAGCGGCGGATTTTGAATCCGCTGCGTCTACCAATTCCGCCACACCGGCAATGGCTGGGCATTATACGGAGAATCGCTGCCGGGTCAATCGCATCGACTGACTTTATCGTGTGAAAGCGCTATCCTAGGGCGCCTGTTCGACCACCCACAAGAGCCCTTTAATGCAGCGCGCGGACTTTCATTTCGAGCTACCTGAAGAGCTGATCGCTCGCTACCCCTCCGAGCAGCGTAGCGACTGCCGTTTGCTGTGCCTGAGCGGCCAAAACGGCGCCATCGACCATCGCCGCTTCACCGATCTTCTCGCGCTTTTGGAGCCCGGCGACCTGCTGGTGTTCAACGACACCCGCGTGATTCCCGCCCGCCTGCACGGCCAGAAAGCCAGCGGCGGCAAGGTGGAAATGCTGCTGGAGCGCCCGCTGGATACCCACCGGGGCCTTGCGCACCTGCGTTCGAGCAAGTCGCCCAAACCCGGCACCGAGCTGATCTTCGAAGGCGGCATTCACGCCGTGGTGGAAGGCCGGCGCGATGCGCTCTTCGAGCTGCGCTTTCTGGGCGAGACGCCGATGATCGCGCTTCTGGAAGCGCACGGCCACATGCCGCTGCCGCCTTACATCACCCGCGACGACGAGCTTTCCGACCGTGAGCGCTACCAGACCGTCTACGCCCGCCGCGACGGCGCGGTGGCCGCACCCACGGCGGGGCTTCACTTCGATCAACCGCTGTTGGACGCGCTTGCAGAGAAAGGCGTGGAGAGCGCCTTCGTCACCCTGCACGTCGGCGCGGGCACCTTCCAGCCGGTGCGGGTGGACAACATCCTCGAGCACCACATGCACAGCGAGTGGATCGAGGTGGGTGAAGAGGCCTGCCAGAAGGTGCGCGACGCGCAACAGGCAGGGCGGCGTGTGATCGCCGTGGGCACTACCAGCGTGCGCTGTCTGGAGAGCGCTTGTCAGAAAAGTGCGGACGGCCAGATCGCCCCTTACAGCGGCGATACCGATATCTTCATTTACCCGGGCTACGAGTGGCGCTGCGTGGATGCGTTGATCACCAACTTCCACCTGCCGGAATCGACGCTCTTGATGCTGGTGTCCGCCTTCGCGGGCTTTGACAACATCCAGCGCGCCTACCGGGAAGCGGTCCGCGAGCGCTACGCCTTCTTCAGTTACGGCGACGCCATGCTGCTGACGCGCTGATCGCGGCCGCCTCAACGAATTCAGATACGAGTCTAGACATGCGAAACGAATGCTTTATGCGCTTCGAGCGCTTGGCCGAGGACGGCCGCGCGCGCCGCGGCCGCCTTCACTTTCCCCGCGGCACGGTCGAAACCCCGGCCTTCATGCCGGTGGGCACCTACGGCACCGTCAAGGGCATGACGCCGGAAGCGGTGAAGGAGATCGGTGCCGAGATCATTCTGGGCAACACCTTTCACCTGTGGCTGCGCCCGGGCACGGAAGTGATCGAGGCCCACGGCGACCTGCACGACTTCGCTCAGTGGGACAAGCCGATTCTCACCGACTCCGGCGGCTTCCAGGTCTTTTCGCTTGGCGAGATGCGCAAGATCACCGAACAGGGCGTACATTTTCGCTCGCCAGTAGATGGCAGCAAGGTGTTCATGGGCCCGGAAGAGTCGATGGCGGTGCAGCGCTCGCTGGGCTCCGACGTGGTGATGATCTTCGATGAGTGCACGCCCTACCCGGCGACTTATCATGAAGCCGAGAAATCCATGGAGCTCTCGCTTCGCTGGGCCAAACGCTCCCGGGACGCCCACGGCGATTCACCCTCGGCGCTTTTCGGCATCATCCAGGGCGGCATGCACCCAAAGCTTCGCGAGCGCTCGCTCGCGGGGTTGATGGAGATCGGCTTCGATGGCTTGGCGATCGGCGGGCTTTCCGTGGGCGAACCCAAGGAAGAGATGATCAAGGTGCTCGACTACCTGCCGACCTGGATGCCGGATGACAAGCCGCGCTATCTGATGGGTGTGGGCAAGCCCGAGGACCTGGTCGAAGGCGTGCGCCGCGGCGTGGACATGTTCGACTGCGTGATGCCGACCCGCAACGCGCGAAACGGCCACCTGTTCGTCTCCACCGGCACCGTCAAAATTCGTAACGCCACGCACCGCCACGACACCCGACCGCTCGATGACGAGTGCGACTGCTACACCTGCCAGAATTTCTCGCGCAGCTACCTACATCACCTGGATCGCTGCAATGAAATGCTCGGCTCGATGCTCAATACGATCCATAACCTGCGCTTTTATCAGCGGGTCATGGCGGATTTGCGCGCGGCAATCGAAGCGGGTACATTGACCGCCTTTGTGGAAGGCTTTTATGCCCAGCGCGGCCTGCCCGTGCCACCGCTTGCCAAGTGATAAAAAGCAGCGATACCTGATTGATCGCCACTCGCGTGCGCGAGTGGTTTTATCCCATTTTCCATCAACCTCAACGTCATTAACCCAGGAGCTCGCTCGATGCTGGATTTCTTCATCTCGCCGGCGCATGCCGAAGGTGCCGCCGGCGGCGGCGGTATTGCCCAAATCGTCATGCTGGTCGGTTTCGTACTGATTTTCTACTTCCTGTTGTGGCGCCCGCAGGCCAAACGCGCCAAGCAGCACAAGCAGCTGGTCACAAGCCTGGATAAAGGCGATGAAGTGGTCATCGGCGGCGGTCTGGTCGGTCGCGTCACCAAGGTCAGCGACGAATTCCTGACCCTTGAAGTCTCCGAAGGCACCGAAGTGAACGTGCAGAAAAACGCCGTGGCCGCGGTACTGCCCAAGGGCACTATCAAGTCCATCTAATCTTCGCGCCCCACCCTGCCGACACGTGCCAGCCACCCCGGCACGGGTGAGATGGTCGATGATGGTAAACGTTGCCGTACGCGGGCTGCCCGCGTACGGCAATTCCGTATGTCATTGAAGGCAGGGCTTACATGCTCAACCGTTACCCCCTGTGGAAGTATCTGCTGATACTGGTCGTTTTGATCGTTGGCCTTATCTATTCGCTTCCCAACTTATTTCCCGCCGATCCCGCCATTCAGATTAGTAGCGCCCAGGGCGATGCCCTGAGCGAGCGCGACGTCTCCCGCGTACGCGATGCCCTCGATGAGCGCGATATCGCCGTCACCGGCGTCGAGCAGGAGAACGGCCAGTGGCTGATTCGCCTGGCAAGCGACGACGACCAGCTCGACGCGCGCGACGCGGCCACCGAAGTGCTGGGCGGCGATGCCACCGTGGCGCTGAACCTGGCCGATGCCACCCCTGGTTGGCTACAGGCGTTCTCCGCCTCGCCGATGACGTTAGGGCTCGACCTTCGCGGCGGCGTGCACTTCCTTTTGGAGGTGGACATGGACGCGGCGATCACCCAGCGCCTGGAAGTCAACGCCAGCGCCATGCGCGAGCTTCTGCGCGGCGAACGTATTCGCTATCGCAATACCGAGATCGATGGCCAGACCCTGTCGCTCGATTTCGCAAGCTCGGAAGACCGCGACGACGCCCGCCAGCTGATCAGCCGCGAGTTTCCGGACTTCGATTACGCCAGCAACGGCAGCGGCCGCTCGGCAAGCCTGGCCATGACGCTCAGCGACCAGGTCGTGAGCGAAATCCAGGACTACGCCATCAATCAAAACCTGACCACGCTGCGTAACCGGGTCAACGAGCTGGGTGTCGCCGAGCCGATGGTGCAGCGCCAGGGGCCGAACCAGATCGTGGTGGAGCTGCCGGGCATTCAGGACACCGTGGCCGCCAAGCGCATCGTAGGCGCCACCGCGAACCTGGAGTTCCGCCTGGAAGCGCGGGGCGACACGCCGGAGATGGAAACCGAAAGCTTCGGGTTTCGTAACAACGACGGCCGCAGCGCGCAGCTGATGCGCGATGTGATCATTACCGGCGACAGCGTGTCGAGCGCGAGCAACAGCTTCGATGAGAACGGCCGCCCCCAGGTCAACATCAACCTGGACGGCACCGGCGGTACGCTGATGAACCGCGCCACGCGCACCAACATTGGCCGCAACATGGCGGTCCTGTTCATCGAGCACAAGAGCGAAGACACGGTGGTCACCGACCCGGAAACCGGCGAGCAGACCATCGAGCGTGAGCCCTACACCGAGCGCGGACTGATCAGCCTGGCCACCATTCAAAGCGCGCTGGGCAACAGCTTCCGCATCACCGGGCTCGACTCGCCCACCGAAGCGAGCGAACTCGCGCTACTGCTGCGTTCGGGCTCGCTTGCCGCGCCCATCTACTTCGTGCAGGAGCGCACCATCGGCCCAAGCCTTGGCGCCGAAAACATCGAGCGCGGGCTTTTGTCGGTCCAGCTGGGTCTTTTGCTGGTCGTGCTGTTCATGCTCGCCCGTTACAAGGTCTTCGGCGTGTTCGCCACCGTCGCGCTGGGGCTGAACCTGACGCTGCTGGTCGCGGTGATGTCGATGCTGGGCGCCACGCTCACACTTCCCGGCATTGCCGGTATCGTGCTCACGCTTGGCATGGCGGTGGACGCCAACGTGCTAATCTTCGAGCGCATCCGCGAAGAACTCAAGAACGGGCTGTCGATCCAGCAGGCCATTCACGCCGGCTACGAGCGCGCCTTCACCTCGATCGTCGATGCCAACATCACCACCCTGCTGGTGGCGGTGATCCTGTTCTCGATCGGTACCGGGCCGGTGAAAGGCTTTGCCGTGACGCTCTCGATCGGTATTTTGACGTCGATGTTCACCGCGCTGATGGTGACGCGCGCCATGGTCAACCTGACCTACGGCAGCAAGCCCGTTAAAAAGCTATGGATCTGATCGCCATGTTCCAGATCCTCGCGCTTCGCCCCGACTTCAAGAGGTGGTCATGAAACCCCTATCACATCTGTACATCGACTTCATGGGCCGGCGGAACCTGGCGTTCATCGCCTCCGCCGTCATGCTGGTCGTGTCGATCGTCGCCATTGCCGCGTTCTCGCTCAACCTTGGCCTGGACTTCACCGGCGGCACGCTGATCGAAGTCCGCTACGGCGCGGCGCCCTCGCTCGACGCCGTGCGCCAGCTGCTGGAAGCCAGCGGCTTCCAGGACGTGTCGGTGCAAACCTTCGGCGCCTCCACCGAGGTGCTGATTCGCCTGCAGCAGGCGTTTGATCCGGACGTAGGTACCAATGTCGTCAATCTACTGCGTGAAAGCGGTGACAGCGTCGATCTGGTCCGCGCCGAGTTCGTCGGCGCCCAAGTGGGCGATCAGCTGCGTGATCAAAGCGGCATGGGCCTGATGGTCGCGCTCGGCGTGGTGATGCTGTATGTGGCGCTGCGCTTTCAGTACAAGTTCGCCATCGGGGCGCTTTTGGCGCTGATTCACGACGTCATCATCGTGGTCGGCGTGTTCGCGCTGTTCCAGCTCGACTTCGATTTGACGGTGCTGGCGGCGATCCTGGCGGTCATCGGCTACTCGCTCAACGATACGATCGTGGTGTACGACCGTATCCGCGAGTCGATTCGCACCTCGCGCATCGACGACATGCCGCAAATCTTCAACGAAGCGATCAACGCCACGCTCTCCAGGACGCTGGCGACCTCCGGCACGACCATTCTCGTGCTACTGGCGCTGCTGGTGCTCGGCGGCGACATGATTCAGAACTTCGCCATTGCGCTGCTGGTCGGCATCGGCGTGGGCACCTTCTCCTCGATCTATATTTCCGGGGCGCTGCTGCTGCCGCTGAAGCTCTCGCGCGAGGATCTGATCCCGACGAAGAAGGCACTCGACGAAGAGGAAGAGGAGCTGCCCTAGGGCAAAACCCGCGCCGGCGCGCAGACTGCAAGGCGCCGGCGGTTCGATCAGCACAGCGTTTGGGGGGCTTTTGCTTGAAAAGTACGGCGCTCGCTTTCGTTGTGCTGTTGCTTCTTACCCTGTGCGCCTGCCAGGCAGCAACAGCGGCGGCGCCGCTACGCCCGGGACTCGATCTTCCCTACCAGGTACTGGCCGACGCGCCGGGTCAGCAAACCCTGAACGACATGGCGCCACGCCTGGCGCGCGCGCCGCGTCTTCCCCCCTCTCCCGTTTTCTCCCGTGGCTATACCGATAGCGTCTGGTGGCTGCGCTTTACACTGCCGGCGAGCGCCCTTGCAAACGCGCCGCTCTGGATGACGATCAGACCCAACTTTCTCGACGATGTGCGGGTCTATTATCGCCCCGTCGGGCCCGCCGACATGCCGGAGTTGTCGCGAGATAACCGCGGTACTTCTTCATCAGAGCGTGCCTTGAACGAAGATGGCTCGGCCTGGCAGGAACGCCGCTTCGGCGATACCGTCGAGACCGCCCGCGACGACGTTCACTACCGCTTCCCGCTGCTGCAGTTCCCCCCGTTGCCGGAGAGCGCCGAGGCGTACGAAGTCGTCATTCGCCTTGCCAGCACCAGCTCGCTGATGCTGCGATTGGAGCTCTCGCCGCCGGCGAGCTTTCTGTCCCAGGCGGCGCGCTCCACCGCCTGGTACGGCGCCTATTTCGGCATGGCGGCGATTGCAACGCTTTTGGCGCTGGTGCTCTCGATGACACTCGGCGGGCGGCTGCTCTGGTCGCTCACGGCCACCGCTATTCCGTACCTGTCGCTGGCCTGCGTCGAAGGCTTCATCGCCTGGTGGTGGCCCTGGCAGGGGCACCTGGTCCAGCACTACCTGGTCAGCGTACTGGCGCTTTTGATGTACCCGGCGCTGCTCTGGATGCCCGCCGAGGCCATCGGCTTGAGAACCTACATGCCGCGCATCTACCGGCTCTTTTTGGCGTCCTGCGCGCTCGCGGCGCTGCTCCTGTTGAGTATCCCGTTGGGATTTTATGGCGTGGCCATCCGTCTACAAACCGCGATTTATGTGGTGACCGGCGTGATCTTCATCGTCGCGTTTTTCCGTATTCAGCGCCTGGAGCAGCTGTCGCCGATGACGCTGCTGCTGGGCGCCGGCCCCTTCATGTTTCTGGTCGTATCGCTTTTGGGGATGCTGGCGCTGGCGGGACTTTTGCCCTTCGAGCAAGCGCTCTACCTGCTGTGGCAAAACGTGTTGCTGTTGAACATGCTGCTGGTGATGGGTGTGGCGGTCTATCGCATACGCAGCCAGCACCGTCAGGTGCGCGAGCGCGCCCGTCTCGTTCGCGAGTTGAGCGTCGAGCGCAAGGCGCGCTTTCACCAGCGCCAGTTTATGGGCATGGTCGCCCACGAGTTTCGCACGCCCCTGGCGGTCATTTCGGCCTGTGTCGAGAATTTGCAAAGCGCTGCTGCCAGTGATGCGACCCAAAAGCGCCACGAGCGGCTGCGACGCGCCACCGAGCGCCTCACCCAGCTCACCGATAGCTGTCTGGTGGATGCTCGCCTCGACGCCGATGAGCTGTTGATCGACCGGGTCCCCACTGACCTGACCGAGGTGATTTACTCGGCGCTTTCGCTGATTCACTTTTCAGAGCACCACCAGTGGCAGTTCACGATCAATGGCCGACCCCATGACGATACCCACGGCACGCAGACCAGTCCCGTGTCGATCGATCCGGCCATGATGCGCATCGCGCTCTCCAACGTCATCGACAACGCGGTGAAGTACAGCCCCTCGGGCGTGATCCGTATCGACTATCGCCAGGGCACGCATGGCTGTACCGTGTCCATCGAAGATCAAGGCCCCGGCATTGCCGACGAGCACCGACAGCTTGTTTTCGAGCGCTATCGCCGCGGCGAAATCGAGCAAGCGACCCAACGCGGTGTCGGGCTTGGGCTGTATCTGGCAAGGCGCATTGCGCGCGCCCACGGCGGCGAGCTTTCGCTCGAGCCGCGTGTGCCCACGGGCTGTCGCTTCGTCTTCACCCTGGCGCAGGCCTGAAGCGAGTGCCCAGCGCCTGGCATTCGCCGCTCGAATTCGTATCATGAGAGCCAGCGCCGTCGTTGGAGTACGCAGGCGTTCACCCCATGAAGCCCTTACCGGCGGATGGCATCGCTATCGAGCGCCTGCAGCGTCAGGCAAGGATCTTCCATGATCGAGAAACGCCCCCGAATCGCCATCATCGAAGACAACGAGGACCTGCGCGAGGAGCTTCTGTTCTACCTGACCCATCGAGGCTTTTCGACCTGGGGCGTGGAGAGCGCCGAAGCGTTCTGGAAGCAGCTGCATCGACAGCCCGTCGAGATCGTGCTGGTCGACCTGGGGCTACCCGGCGAAAGCGGCTTTTCCGTCGCGCAATTTTTGCACGAGTTGACCGGCTACGGCGTGGTGATCGTGACCGCCCGTGGCGATCATCAGGCCAAACTACAGGCGCTCAACCTGGGGGCCGATCTGTTTCTGGTCAAGCCCATCAACTTCGCCGCCCTTGCCCTCGCGTTGGAACGGCTCGGCGAGCGCCTGCTCGATGCCAGCGGCGGCTCGACCCTCAAGACCGTACCCTCCAGCAAAAGTGGCTGGTACATCAGTAGCGCCGGCGACCATCTCGTGGCCCCGAATGGGCCAGCGCTTCCGCTCTCCGCCAAGGAGAGCGAGCTGCTCGACATTCTGGTGTCGTCCACCCACCAGATCTTTACCCGACAGTCGCTGCACGATCTGTTGTTCGAATACGAGCCGGAGTCGGAGCTTCACCGCATCGACGTCATCCTGAGCCGGCTGCGTCAAAAGGCGCGCCGCCACGGCCTGTCGCTTCCCATCCGCACCATTTTCGGCAAGGGCATCGTGTTCGTGGGCGACACCAGCCGGTGATTCCGGCGCCACTTACCCGAGAGAATTGAGAGACACGAGACTGACACCTTCGCAACACGCCATGACATTCTGTTGCAAAACTGCCCTGCCGGACCGTCCTCATGGCTATCTGCTGTCGCCCTGCCCCGCCCAAAGCCTCACCGTATCATCGCGCATCGCCGCTGCTCGCTGCGGTAGGGCTGATTGGGTGTCTGTGCGCCATGCCGGTCAGCGCTGCGCTGGGCGCCAACGTAGT
Source organism: Halomonas sp. PAMB 3264 (assembly GCF_031954245.1). Classification (NCBI taxonomy): domain Bacteria; kingdom Pseudomonadati; phylum Pseudomonadota; class Gammaproteobacteria; order Oceanospirillales; family Halomonadaceae; genus Halomonas; species Halomonas sp. PAMB 3264. The sequence goes on along the minus strand of NZ_CP134866.1, from coordinate 778,259 downwards.
GCCGGAGCAGGCACGCGATACACGCCAGGCGCGCGAAGCGCTGTTCGAGCAGATGATGGCCAATCCCGCCGACCTCGATCTTGCCTTTCGCTACGCGGCGCTGGCCACCCGGGCCGGCGATCTGGAAGCGGCGATCGCCACCCTCGAGCGCATGTTGATTTTCGCACCGGGCCTTGCGCGCCTGCAGCTCGAGCTCGGCGTGCTCTACTACCGGCTGGGCGCCTGGCAAAACGCCCGCAGCTACCTGGAAGGCGCGCTGGCCGCTGACAACGTGCCGCCGGAAGTCATCGCGCGCGTAGAGCCGCTGCTTGAACGTATCGCCGCCCGTCAAAGCCCAACGCGCTCGGCCACGACCCTGACCGTGGGCGTGCGCCACCAAAGCAACGTCAACGCCGGGCCCGGCGCGAGAACCGTGACGCTCAACGATATCGATTTTTTGCTCGATGACAGCGCCCGGCGCCGCGCCGGTGCCAGCGTGTTCGCCAGCGGCCGCTTCGACTACTCGCGAGATTTGCAAAGCCAGGGCGATCGCCTTGAAAGCCACCTTTTGGCCTTCGCCACGCGCCACGAGTCGCTCAACGAGTATGACACCCTGGCGCTCGAGGCCAGCGCCGGCGCCGCCCTCGATCTTGGCCGCTTTGAAATGGATGCAAGCGAACTGGCGCTCGACGTCAGTGCCCTGGGGGTATTGCTCGACGGCGAGCCCTATCTGCTGGCCCCGGGTTTGAACGCCGGATTCTCGACCGCGCTCGACCCGCGCTGGCATCTTTTTCTGGGCGGCGAATACCGCTATCAGACGTATCAAAATTCGACCGACCGCCCCAACGCCGACGAGCGAACCGGCCCACTGCTGGGACTCTCGACGCGCCTGGAGTACCGGCCCAGCCAGCGCTTTTCGCTCTATACCGGCCTTGCCGGTGAGCGCCACCAGGCGCGTGCCGATTACTTCTCCCACGATCAAATCGAGCTTTCGCTCGGCGGGCTTTGGCGTTTTGCCGCGCCGGTGGGAAGCGATGCATCACTCTGGACGCTCTCCGCCGGGCTTGGCTATCTCGACCGCCGCTATGATCGGCCCGACCCGGTATTCAGCCGCCGCGACGAGCAGCACAACCAGGAAACCTACGCCCAGCTGGGCCTGACCACGCCGGTGAGCGATAACACGGCGCTTTTGTGGCAGATCGACCGCCGTAACGTGACCTCCAACTACGACTTGCGTGATTTTTCCAACACCGGCGTGTCGCTGGCCGTTAGCGTCAGCTTTTGACACCGCACCGAGAGGGTATGCCCATGAGGACGATCAAGACCCTAACCTGTACCCTCCTGTGCCTTTCAGTGCCCGCGGCGCACGCCGTCGATTACGCCGGCGTGACCGCCGCCGTCAATCAGCAGGCCAGCGGCCAGCCGCCGGGCGCGGCGCTGCGCACGATCGCGCTGGGCGACAATATCGTCATCGACGAGCGGATCGACACCAGCGACCAGGGGCTGGTGCAGCTTTTGCTGGCCGACGGCACGGCGTTCACCATCGGCCCCAACTCCTCGTTGACCATCGACCGCTTCGTCTACGACCCGCAGGCAGGCACCGCGGAAGTGGCGGCATCGCTGGGCCAGGGCGTGTTTCGCTTCATCGGCGGGCGTACTTCGAAAACTCCCGGCGGCGTCAGCCTGAATACGCCGGTCGGTACCGTCGGCATCCGCGGAGCGGTGGCCGACCTTGACTTCTCCCCGCTGGAGACGGGGCTTTCCGCGCGAATTGGGCTGGTGTTCGGCGATGAAATCACGCTCGCAGGCACCCAGGGGCGCGAGCGTCTTTACGCCGCCGGCTACTCCATCGAAGTCCCAAGTGCGGGGCAAACTCGCGTGGTCAGCACGCCAGCAAGCGCCATTAGCCGCATCCAGAGCGCGCTGGCCGGGCGCCCCGGTAGCAGCGGCGGCGCCACGCGCGTGCCCGGCAACGACACGGTGGCGCAAAGCGCGATGCCGCGTACCAACTCCGAGCGCCCGCTGGCGCTGGTGGCCACCGCCGCGCCGCGCCAGGTAGTCGACGAGCGCTCTCAGCGCGACCGGCAAGCCGAAGAGGCCAACCAGCCCCGCCCCGAATACGACGACGAACGCGATACGCTTTCACCGGCGCCCGAGCCACAACCCGAACCGGCCCCCGTGCCCGACCCCGAGCCAACACCCACACCGGAACCCGAACCGGAGCCGGAACCTACGCCCGCCCCCCAGCCAGCGCCAGAGCCCACGCCTGAACCGGAGCCTACACCCGAGCCCGAGCCCACACCCGAGCCCGAACCCACACCCGAGCCCGAACCGGAGCCCACGCCCGAGCCCGAGCCCACACCCGAGCCCGAACCGGAGCCCACACCCGAGCCCGAACCGGACCCAACACCCGAGCCCGAACCGGAGCCCACGCCCGAGCCCGAGCCGGATCCCACGCCCGAGCCCGAGCCCGAGCCTACGACGCAGATGGCTCAGCTGCGCTTTAGCGACGCAGACGGGCTCGCGACGAGCCTTCTATCCGCGGAGCTTGAAACGCAGGGCAGCCGCTATATCGCCAGTACGCCAGACGGCACGCTGACGCTTCCACGCGTCGAGCACCTGCCGGGCGAGGGCTTTACCGCCACCGACATCACCTACGCGGACGCCACCGCCACGTTCACGCAGCAGAACCTGGGCGCTCGGCGAGTGGCCGATGATATGTCGCGACCGCTTGCCGGCGTCGTTTATAGCGATGAGCAGGACTTTCAAGCGTACCTGCTCCGGGACACGAGCCAGCGCGGCTATACCCTGGTGGCAGGCCATCAGACCGACGACCCCGGCGCCGCGCTCGAAGGCTGGAGCCGCTACGGGCTGACGCCGGATCCGCGTACCCCGTATGCCAATAATGCGGGTCAGGCGCTGCCCTTTTTCATCAATGTATCTCCCGGCGGCGCGCGCACCTTCGCCACGAGCTCGGTCGAGCGGGCCATATCGACACCGGTGCACATTGCCGGCGTGGAAAACGCCGACCCGGTACTGCTCCAGGCCTGGCTGGTCACGGAAGGGCGACGCAGCGGGCTCGGCTTGACCGTGGGCAGCATCGAAAACGGCGATTTCAACGGCCTGCGCACCGGCAGCTACCGCGATACGTTCACGCAGGTGAACGGGCTCGATCAAGGCGTCCACATGGCGGGCTTTACCGCCACCGTCGACGCCGGCCAGGGCGGCGACTTTTATGGCGACGGCGCGCAGAACTTCCTGTTGAGCGCCCAGGCGGAAAGCGGCTTTCAGGATCGCCCGCTCATTCCTGAAGATTACCTGCCGGCGCAGGAGCCCTTCGCCACGACCCACGTCGCCCACCTGACCCAGCGCGAGGCGCTTCCCGAACACACCTGGGCGGGCAATAGCTACAACGGCTACTTTGCCGGCGCGCTGGAAATTGGCGCTTATCAGAACTCCCGCGTCGAAACGGTGCGCAACGACGATTATGATAGCGCCACCGTGGACTTCGCCGCCGATGGCACGCTGAGCGCCAACGTATTGCTTTCCAACGGGGTTACGGTCAGGGCCGGCGGCGGACGCGGCTTCTCGGCGTATATCAGCGATGAGATCTTCGCCGCGGCAGGGGTCGAGACGCTGCCCACCAGCGGGGTGGCCGAGCGCCAGAGCTACGTGGTGTCCGCGCAGACCTTTGGGGCGCCGAGCGAGCTCCCCTTTCTGAATGGCGTGACGCCCTGTGAATGCGACTTCCTGCAGTGGGGCTGGTGGGGCACTCGCGACGAGCTTACCGACCTGGACGAAATTCGCGGCGTCCATATGGGTAGCTGGGTCACCGGTGAGATCACCCGCATGGACGAGCTCGCCACGCTGGATTCGCTCGGCACCGCCCGCTACCTGGGCCACGCGCTGGGTAGCGTGACCAGCGGAGGCAACATCTACGCCGCCAGCGGGCAGCTCACGATGGACTGGGACTTCGCCGAGCGCGAGGGCGCGCTTTCCATTACCGGCTTCGACGAGCGCGATATTCAGGCATCGGTGTTTGCCCGAGGGGACGGCGTTGCAGCGGAGTTTGGCGGCAGCGGTCAGCTAAACGGTCACTCCTCCGTGCCAGGCACGGCCTACGTGAGAGGCGCGATGGTCAACGCACCGGGCGAGGTCGCCAAAGGCGTCATTGGCAGCTTCAGCGCGCGTGAACATGCGCTCGACTGGTCCGCCACCGGCGTATTCATGGGGGAGCGTTGAAGGATTCGGTCGCTCCTGCGCCCGCCAAGCGCAAGGGCGCCTCTTCGCGGGGGCGCCGGCGTCGCTGGGTGTGGGCCGTGGGCATGGCGAGCCTGGCGCTGGTATTGCTGGCCGCCGCCAGCGGGCGAACGCCGCTCGAGCGGCTGACGCACCAGACCTTCGATCTGTATCAGATTCTCAAGCCCAGAAGCCAAGCCGGCGCGCCGGTCACGGTGGTCGATATCGACGAAGCGTCGCTTGGCGAGCTTGGCCAGTGGCCCTGGTCGCGGGCGCTGATCGCGCGCATGGTCGAGCAACTGGGCGAGATGGGCGCGGCCGCGATCGTCTTCGACATGGTGTTCGCCGAGCCGGATCGCACCTCGCCCGCCGCCCTGACGCGCCAGCTGGCGCGCGCCGGCATCGATATCGAGCTGCCGCCGGCGCTGGCGCGGCTGGACAATGACGCCCTGCTGGCCGAGGCGTTTGCCCGCTATCCGGTCGTCGCGGGCCTGGCGCTCTCCGATGAACAGCGCCGCGCGCTGCCCGCGCCCAAGGCGGGCTTCGCCTGGGGCGGCCACGACCCGCGCACGCTGCTGCGCGATGTCGCCGGGGGCGTGGCCAATCTGGACGTGCTCGACGGCGCCGCCACCGGACTTGGGGTGTTCTCCTTTGCCCGCAGCCATGACGGGGTCGTGCGCCGTCTGCCGCTGATCCAGCAGGCCGGCGGGCAGGTTTATCCGGCGCTGGCGCTCGAAGCGCTGCGCGTGGCTCAAGGCGCCAGCGGCTATATCGTTCGCACCACGGCGGCCAGCGGCCAGTTCGACAGCGGCGTGCCGGCCATCGTCGACCTGCGCGCCGGTGCGTTCACCGCGCCGACCGGCCCCGAGGGCTGGATGTGGGTGTACTACTCGGGCCTGGCGGACATGGTATCGATTCCGGCGGCAAGACTGCTCGACGACGATGCCCTGAGCCGCTTTGCACCAATGGTCAGCGGCCATATCGTGTTGATCGGCACCAGCGCGCTGGGGCTTCGCGACCTGGTGGCCACGCCGGTCGACGCGGCGATGCCCGGCGTCAACGTGCACGCCGAGATGATCGACCAGATCATGGGCCAGCAGTTTCTCGTGCGCCCGGACTGGGCCGTCGGGTTTGAGGTCACCCTCACCCTGCTGGCGGGGCTTTTGCTGATCGTGCTGGCCGCGCGCGGCGGTGCGCTGGTCACCAGCGCCGCGGCGCTGTCACTGCTTTGCGCCGTCATCGCGCTCTCCTGGGGCGCATTTGCCCTGCGCGCCTGGCTTGTCGACCCGCTGCTGCCCGCCGCCGGTCTTCTGGCGGTGTTTCTCACCACCATGCCGCTTTTGCTGCTGCTGACCGATGTCGAAAAGCGCTTCGTGCGAAGCGCCTTTAGCCGCTATCTCTCCCCCACGCTGGTGGACCGGCTGGCGGAGCACCCCCAGGCACTGACGCTCGGCGGCGAGACCCGCGAACTGACGCTGCTGTTTTCCGACATTCGCGGGTTCACCACACTCTCCGAAACGCTGGACCCGGATGCGCTGACCACGCTGCTCAACGACTTTCTCACCCCCATGACCGACGTGCTGATGGCATCGAACGCCACCATCGACAAGTACATGGGCGATGCCATCATGGCGTTCTGGAACGCGCCCTTGCCCCTTGCCAATCACCCGCGGCGTGCGTGCCTGGCGGCGCTTGCGATGAGCGCGCGGCTCCAGACACTCAACCAGCGGTGGAAAACGCCGGTTTCGATCGGCATCGGTCTGCATACCGGGCCTGCCTGTGTGGGGAACCTCGGCTCGGCTCAGCGCTTCTCCTACTCGGCGATCGGCGATAGCGTCAATCTCGCCTCTCGGGTGGAAGGACTGACCAAAAGCTACGGGGTGGAAATTCTGGTGACTGAAACCGTGCGAGACCAGAGCCCGGGGCTGGCCTTTCTGGAAGTCGATCGCGTGCGCGTGGTGGGTCGGCGCGCGCCGGTTGTGCTCTATACCCTGCTGGGCGATGAAGCCACCGCCCGGAGCGCGGATTTCATCACCCTATCGAAGGCGCACCGGCAACTGATGCAATACTGGTACGCCGCGGAGCCTGCTGCTGCCGAGCACACCCTGCACGATATTCGCCGTTTGGCGCCACCGACGCTGGAAGGCCTTTACGCTCTGTACGCCCGGCGTTTGCAGGCCATGATCGCGAAGCCTGCGCCGGCTGGCTGGGACGGCGTGTTCGATGCGCAGAGCAAGTAGCTGTTGCCTAAAAGAGTGCGGACCTCAAGCCTTTGGCGGCGCAGAAAGCAGCGCCTCGACGCTGCCGACGGCGTCGAGCTGTGCCTGCGTCCAGGCGTAGGCGGCGGCCTCCTGCTCGCGGGTACGACGCCAATCGAGAATCGACATGCCCGCCACCGCCGGCGGCTGAAGCAGCACGTCCGGCGCCAGATTGAGCTGGGTCAGGGTACGGCGGCTGGTCACGGTCATCGACTCCGCCACGATTTCGATGACGCCGGGAAAACTCTCGTCTCGGGCGCGCCGGGCGAGCACCTGCCCCAGCAAGCGATAGCGCCCGGGCAGCGACGCGTAGGGCTGGGTCGCGCGCACCGGCGCCCCGGAGGAGAGCGAAATGGCCACGTTGGTCCCCGGATTGAGCGCGCGCATCGGCCCCAGCGGCACGTTGTTGAGAATGCCGCCATCCACCAGCACGTCGCCGTCTTCCTTGACGAACGGCGCCACCGCCGCCGGAATCGAGCAGGAGGCGCGAATCGCCTCCCAGGCCGGCCCGAAGCGGTGCTGCTCGGTTTCACCCCGGGTAAGATTCGCGGAAATGGCGAAGGCGTTGAACGGGCAGTCCTCCAGGGTCAGCTCACCGTAGCGACGCTGGAGCTCGCGGTCGAAATGGTGATGATCGAACAGCCCGAAGCGCGGCACGGTCAAGCGGCTAAAGGCGCGCCGGCGTAGAAAGAAGTGTTCGAACGCCTCGACAAACGTGGCCGGGTCGCGGCCGCTGGCGAACTCCACGGTCACGCTCGACCCGACGCTGGTGCCGCCGAAGAGATCGAAGGTGGCGCCGGCCTCTAAAAGCGCGCGCATGACGCCAAAGTGGCCCGCGCCCAGCGCCCCGCCGCCGCCGAACACCATGCCGCGGGCACGGCCAGTCAGAAATCGCGCCAGCCGCTGGATATCGCCACCCTGGTCCAGCGCCACGTGGTGATGTAAATGAACCGAGCGCCCTTCGAGCCAGTCGCGGGTAGCGGTGATCGGCTGGCTTGCGCGCTCGCGCCACAGCGCCAGCGACACGTCGCGCGGGTCGAGCAGGGCGCAGGCGTAACTCTCGAGCGGATTAGGCGGCACCGCACCGCGACCGGCCTGCCCGGCCTCGCCGATCAGCAAAAGCGCATCGCAGTGGCGCAACACGGCGCGATCGAACGCCTCGTTCCCCCGCCCGGTGATCGAAACCAGCCGCTGACAGGAACGCTCCTGGGCGGCGAGCCACTCGTGCAGGTTGTCTCGGGCGGGGTCCAGGCCAGGCGGAAGCGTCCCCTGATGGACGAATACCACGTCTTCCAGGCTACCCAGCACCTCGCACAGCGTGTCGATGAAGGAGGCCGGCGGCGGCGTCGGCCCGGCCATGCACAGGCCGATATGGCGTGGCGGCTGCGCCTTTAGCGCCGGCGCCGTGGCGCTGGCCACCGCCAGGCGGCTACCCAGCGCCGCCAACAGCACCTGATTGAACATCGGCACCTCAGCCACCAGAGCGTCAAAGGTCGCGCGCGTCAGCACCAGTACGTCACTGTCGCGGGCAGCGCGCACATCGGCGGTGCGGGTTTCACCAGCAAAAAAGGCAATTTCACCGATCGGCTGGCCGGCGCCGAGCTCGGCCACCCGCCGCACACCGTCGCGTAGCACCTCGAAGCGCCCCTGAACGACCAGATAGAGGTGGTCGGCTGCCTCGCCCTGATGCACGAGATACTCGCCGCGCAGGATCGTGCGATACTCGAGTCGCTGGGCAAGCCGTTCGAGCTGATCGGCGGGCAAGCGGGCGAACAGCTCGATGCGCGAGAGCATACGCAGGTAGTCAGGCGAGTGGGCATCAGTCATGGGTCAGGCTCCAGCCATAGCGGCGCGCGGATCGACAGCGGCGCCAACAACAGTAACGATTCGGAGTATCACGATGGTGTCTCTGGTTTCCCTGTGCACGCTCTATATCGCCTTCGTGCTCAAGCATTTTATCGCCGATTATCTGCTGCAGACGCGTCGCATCGCCGAGGCCAAGGCGAACAATTCGCTGCCGCTGGTACTGCTGCACGTCAGTGGCCATGGCCTGGGAACGCTACTCATCGTTCTCTTCGTGGCGCCATCGCTTTGGTGGCTGTCGCTCATCGACCTGCTGGTGCATCTGTGCATCGATCTTGGCAAGAGCGCGGCCAACCGCCGGCTTGGCCTGACCCCGAGCCACACGCCGTTCTGGTGGCTGCTCGGCGCCGACCAGGCGCTCCATCAGCTCACGCACTTCGTGTTGATCATCGTACTGCTCACGGCGATGTAAAAGGCGCCGCGCGAAAGCAAGCGCCGTGCCCACGAGTCTAGGGCAGTTGATACTGAATTTTAAGCGATATTTGCCTGATAAATTCGTTAGATATGAGACATTCGAGACGTTTGGCGCCGCCGCTCGACCAGGCAGCTGGGGTAATCTCAACGGCGCCGGCGCACGCCGTTTTGCTTCAAAGTTTGCGCCCGGGGCTGTTCCAACCCACAAAAACGCCCTGCCGATGTCGGCAGGGCGTTTTTGTGATCGAGGCGTGCGTTTCGCTTAAACGTGCGGCGCCAGCTGCTTGATCAACGCCTTGTAAAGGCGGGGGCCGGCGGCCATCAGTTGGCCTTCGGGTTTGACCGAGGGCTGACCCTGGAGGGTGCCGATCAGCGCGCCGGCTTCTTTCAGAAGCAGCGTGCCGACCTGCAGGTCCTGCTCTTCGAGCCCCAGCACGAAAGCGCTGTCGACGCGCCCGCAGGCGAGCTCGCAAATATCCAAAAGGCCGCTGCCGGTGGCGATCAGGGTGTCGGTTTGCGGGGCGATGTGCTGCGCCACGCTCAGGTACGCCGGCAGGTGCGCTTCGCGCAGCCAGGACGGCGGCAGGCTCATCGCCATGCGGGTACCGGGGAGCGCGGTGGACTTGCTCACGCGCATGCGCTTGTCGTTGTGCTGGGCGCCGCTGCCGCGGCTGACGATGTACTCGTCGTCGCCAAACGGCGCGATGATGACGGCATGTTCGGGCCGCCCCTTGATCAGACACACCACTGTGAGTGCAAAGCCTTTACCCGCCACGGATACGTTGGAGTAGCCGTGAAGCGGTTCAATCTTCCAGAGGGTCTCGGCGCCGTCGCCTTCGCCCGCTTTATGCGCGGTGTAGCGACCGGTCACGCCGTGCTGCGGATAGCCGCGATCGAGCTGGTGCACGATCGTGGCTTCGGCCTTGCGCGCGGTATCTTCCAACAGGCGCTCGAGGCTGGATTCCTCGTGGGCGTTTTCGATACGTTCGCGAACGCGTAAGAATTGTTCGGCGGCGCCACGCGCGGCGCGCAGCGCAAACTGGACCATCGGATTCATGATCAAACCTTGTCACAGTGATGTTAAAGAACGTTGGGCCGCCCGGATAAAACCAGGTAACGATTCCAGGTAAGGATGGGGGTGGGCGAACCTTTGGCGCGCAATTCTAACAGAGCCCCCTCGGGCTTGCTATCGACTCATGCTAAACTGCGCGTTTTCATCATTACCGAGCCTTTTCATGCTTGAGCGCATTCGCATCGTTCTTATCGGCACCAGTCATCCTGGCAACATTGGCGCCGTGGCCCGCGCCATGCACAACATGGGTCTGGCAGATTTACGTCTGGTCGCGCCGCGCTGCGAAGTGATCACTCAGGAGAGCATTTCGCGCGCCTCCGGCGCGGATCACCTGCTGCACAGCGCCCAGGTGGTCGAGACGCTGGAAGAGGCGGTGGCGGATGCCACTCTGGCCGTAGGCGCCAGCGCCCGCTCGCGCACCCTCCCCTGGCCGATGCTCACCCCGCGTGAGCTCGGTGGCCGGCTTTCGGGCGAGTGCCGGGCCGACAACGCCCGCGTGGCGCTGGTATTCGGCCGCGAGGATAGCGGGCTGACCAACGCCGAGCTTCAGCGCTGCCACGCCCACGTGCACATTCCCACCAACGCGGATTTCAGCTCGCTGAACCTGGCGGCGGCGGTGCAGGTCGTGGCCTACGAGTGCCGCCTGGCCTGGCTCGACGGCAAGCCAAGCGCCTGCCCCCAGAATGAGGCTGAGCTGGATACCGAGACCGAGCTCGCCACCCATGAGGAGCTCGAGCGCTACTTCGAGCACCTGGAGCGCACGCTGATCGCGATCGACTTTCACGACCCGGCCAAGCCGCGCCAGCTGATGGCCAGGCTTCGAAGGCTCTACCTGCGCGCCCGGGTCGAGAAGATTGAGATGGGCATCCTGCGCGGCGTGCTCACCGCGACAGAAAAAGCGGCCGCTGACAAGGCGCGCTAAACTACCTGTCAGACTCGAATTCGAATGCGGCTACGTTAGAGCTCGAAGCGCCGCGCCGTCGCCAGGACGAAGGACCCTACATGTTTGAACGTTTGCGTGAAGATATTAACAGCGTGTTCGACCGCGACCCGGCGGCGCGCAACTTTCTCGAAGTGCTGACCAACTACCCAGGGCTTCACGCGCTGCTGCTACACCGTGGCGCCCACTGGCTCTGGAAGAAGAACCTCAAGTGGTTGGCGCGCAGCATTTCGACCTTCGGGCGCTGGCTCACCGGTATCGAGATTCACCCGGGGGCGACCATCGGGCGGCGCTTTTTCATCGACCACGGCATGGGCGTGGTGATCGGCGAGACGGCCACGGTCGGCGATAACGTCACCCTGTATCAGGGTGTGACCCTGGGCGGCACCAGCTGGAACAAGGGCAAGCGCCACCCGACCCTGGGCGACGGCGTGATCGTCGGGGCCGGTGCGAAAATTCTGGGCCCGTTCACCGTCGGCGCCGGGGCGAAGGTGGGCTCCAACGCGGTGGTCACCAAGGAGGTGCCCGCCGGCGCCACGGTCGTAGGCATTCCCGGCAAGGTCGTCCAGCGCCCGGACCCGGACGTCGAAGCGGCACTCGAGGTCGACCCGGCCCGGCGCGAGGCGATCTGCCAGAAATTCGGCTTCGATGCTTATGGCGTGAGCCAGGACATGCCCGACCCCGTCGCCCGCTCGATGCAGGCGATGCTCGATCACATGCACGCCGTCGACGGACGCCTGGAGCGCATGTGCGCCACCCTCAAAAAGCTCGATGCCGGCTACCGCGAGGGAAAGCTCCCCGAACTCAACAGCGACGACTTCGCCGACGTGCTCGACGAGCCCACCCCGGGCTGTGAAAGCGTCGACGCCGCCCATACGCGCGCACGTTCGAACAGTCCAGAGAGCGAAACGCCCCGGCACTGACTCGACCGCCCGTTGATCCCACCGCTCCAGGCGGCGCGGGCCATGCGCGCCACAATAGTTGACCAAAGTACTCGGGATTTCCCATAATGGTCCCACACTTTCGTCCGTGCGCTCATGACCAGCACCGGGATACCCTATGCGTTTGACCACCAAAGGCCGTTACGCCGTGACGGCGATGCTCGATCTGGCGCTGCACGCCGAGCAGGGCCCGACGTGTTTGAACGATATTTCCAAACGTCAGGAAATTTCGCTTTCCTATCTCGAGCAGCTCTTTGCCAGGCTGCGCCGGGCGGGGCTGGTCAAGAGCGTACGTGGCCCAGGCGGTGGCTACCTGCTGGCCCGCGGGCTCGACGACATCAGCGTGTCTCAGGTGATCGATGCAGTCGACGAGCGTGTCGACGCTACGCGCTGCCAGGGCATGTCGGATTGCCAACAGGGCGATATCTGCTTAACTCACTATCTATGGTGCGAGCTCTCCAACCAGATTCGTCAGTTTCTCGATGACGTCACTCTGGCAAAGCTCGCCAGGCGCCCGGACGTGCTGCAAACGGCCACCCGTCAGCGCCACCGCGTCGATGCGAGCATTCTCGCCTCGTCGCAATGACCGCCCTTTTACCATTTGATGAGCCGCTGGACACCATGCCGACAACCTCCGCTCCCCCGCTCCCCGTTTATCTGGACTACGCCGCCACCACGCCGGTGGACGAGCGCGTGGCCGCGGTCATGCAGCGCTATCTGACGGTGGATCAGCTGTTCGCCAACCCGGCCTCGCGTAGCCACATGCTTGGCTGGCAGGCAGAGCAGGCCGTCGAGCAGGCGCGCCGCCAGGTCGCCGATGCGATCAACGCCGACCCGCGGGAAATCGTCTGGACCAGCGGCGCTACCGAAGCCGACAACCTGGCGCTGACCGGCTTCATGCGCGCCAATCGCGAACGCGGCATGCACCTGGTGACCTCCACCATCGAGCACAAGGCAGTGGTGGATACCGCCAGGGCGCTCGAAAGCGAGGGTTTCGAGGTCACCTGGCTCACGCCGGGGCCGGATGGCCGCGTTACCCCCGAGCAGCTTGAAAGCGCGCTTCGCGACGACACCACGCTGGTATCGTTGATGGCGGTCAACAACGAGCTTGGCACCGTCAACGACCTCAAGGCGCTGGCTGACACCACCCACGGCTTCGGCGCGGCGTTTCACACCGACGCCGCTCAGGCGGTGGGGCGAATCGAGCTTGACGTGGCCGCCCAGCAGGTGGATTTGATGTCGCTATCGGCGCACAAGGCCTACGGGCCGAAGGGAATCGGCGCGCTTTATGTGAAACGCCACCCGGATATTCGTGTCGAAGCCTTGATTCACGGCGGCGGTCACGAACGCGGCATGCGCTCCGGCACCCTCCCCACTCATCAGATTGCGGGCATGGGCGAGGCGTTTGCGCTGATGAACGAGGTCGGCGAGGCTGACCGCGCCCATATCGACGCGCTCAAGGCGCGCTTCATGGCCGGGCTTGCCGATATCGGCGGCGTGCACGTCAACTCGCCAACCAAACATAGCGTGGCGAGCATCGTCAACGTGGCGTTCGAAGGCGTGGACGGCGAGGCGCTGTTAATGGCGCTGCGCGATGTGGCGGTATCGACGGGTTCGGCGTGCAACTCGGCAAGTGTAGAGCCCTCTTATGTACTGCTGAATATTGGCGTGCCGCGGGCGCTGGCCCACGCGTCGCTGCGTTTTAGCTTTGGGCGCTTTACCACCGAACACGACATCGATCACGCGCTCGGTCTGATGCGTCACGCGCTTGGCGGGCTTCGCACCCCGCAAGCCTCCAACTGATCTTCATCGGACGGCTCTACTCAAGACCGACACTTTCAAGGAGCATGCCAATGGCAACCCTCACGATTACGCCCAACGCCGCCAAACAGATCCGTCACGTGCTGGACGAGCGTGGTCAGGGGCTTGGCCTTCGCGTCGCCGTCAAGCCCAGCGGCTGCTCGGGCTACAGCTACGTGCTGGACTTCGCCGATGAAGCGAAAGCGGACGAAGTCCGTTTTGAAGAGCACGGTGCCTGCGTGTTCGTCGACCCTGAAGCGCTTGCGATGCTCAACGGCAGCGAAGTCGATTACGTCAGCGAAGGGCTCAATCGCTACTTTCGCTTCAACAACCCCAACGTCAAGGACGAGTGCGGCTGCGGCGAGAGCTTCACCGTTTAGCCGAATCGGTATTCATCCCCGGTGGGAGGCGCTATAATCGCGCCCACTTTGCCGGGCGGGCGCCGTACCGGCTTTTGATCACCTTGTGCGCCGCTTCGCAAGAAGCGGCACTTTCTGTTTTAGACCCCCAAAGGAGTTACACCATGGCGACTGAACGCACTCTGTCCATCATCAAGCCCGACGCCGTTGCCAAGAACGCGATCGGCGAGATCATCGCCCGTTTCGAAAAGGCCGGCCTCAAGGTCGTAGCCGCCAAAATGCAGCACCTTAGTGAGGAGAAAGCCGGCGGTTTCTACGCCGAGCACAAGGAGCGCCCGTTCTTCAAGGATCTGGTCGGCTTCATGACCTCCGGGCCGGTCGTGGTACAGGTACTCGAAGGTGAAGGCGCGATCGCCAAAAACCGTGACCTGATGGGCGCGACCAACCCGAAAGAAGCCGAAGCCGGCACCATCCGCGCCGATTTCGCTGAAACCATCGATGCCAACGCCGTTCACGGCTCCGACTCTGCCGAGAGTGCCGAGCGCGAGATCGCCTACTTCTTCGGCAACGACGAGATCTGCCCGCGCTAAGAGCGCCGACTCGAACCGCGTTGCTGGCCATTTTCGCGGGGGCTCGCCCCCGCCCTTTCCAAGCGCTGAGCCATGACCACCACCGTAGCCCAACACACGCCCGAGGCGAACGCCGCCACTCAATCCACGCCAAACGACTCGACCGCCCCGGCACGGGAAAACCTGCTGGGGCTTTCGCGCGCGCAGATGGAGGCGTTTTTCCTCTCCATCGGCGAGAAGAAATTTCGCGCCGCCCAGCTGATGAAGTGGATTCACCAGGAAGGCATCGATGACTTTTCCGCGATGACCAACCTCTCAAAGGCGCTGCGTGAAAAGCTCGCCAAGGTGGCGGAAATCCGCGGGCCGGCGGTGGTCTACGAAGGCACCTCCTCGGACGGTACCCGCAAGTGGGTGCTCGAGGTGGAAGACGGCAGCTACGTGGAAACGGTCTTGATCCCGGCGGAAAACGGCAAGCGGCGCACGCTCTGCGTGTCGTCGCAGGTGGGCTGTTCGCTGGACTGCAGCTTCTGCTCCACGGGCAAGCAGGGCTTTCAGCGCAACCTCACCGCCGCCGAGATCATCGGCCAGGTGTGGGTCGCCCAGAGAAGCGTCGGCCCGCGCCGCGATACCGCCAATCGTCCGGTGACCAACGTGGTCATGATGGGCATGGGCGAGCCGCTTTTGAACTTCGACAACGTCGTGCCGGCGATGAAGCTGATGCTCGACGACAGCGGCTACGGGCTTTCCAAGCGCCGGGTAACGCTCTCGACCTCCGGCGTGGTCCCGATGCTCGACAAACTCGGCGACGAGATCGACGTAAGCCTAGCGATTTCGCTGCACGCGGCGACCGACGAGCTTCGAAACGAACTGGTGCCGATCAACCGCAAGTACAACATCCGCTCGCTTCTGGACGCCTGCCATCGGTATCTCGCCAAGTGCCCGGAAAACCGGCAGGTCACCATCGAGTACACCCTGATCAAGGATGTGAACGATCAGCAGGAGCACGCCGAGCAGCTCGCCGCGCTTTTGAAAGAGCTCGCTTGCAAGATCAACCTGATCCCGTTCAATCCGTTCCCGAATTCCGGCTACGAGAAGCCGTCTCGTAACCAGGTCATGCGCTTTCAGCAGTGGCTTTATGATCTTGGCTACAACGCCACCGTGCGCATGACCCGCGGCGACGACATCGATGCCGCCTGTGGGCAGCTGGTGGGTCGCGTGAAAGACCGCACCAAGCGCAGCGCACGCTACATTCAGTCGGTCCAGCTCGACGCCGACTAACGCGCCTTGACTTCCGTTTCACACAGCGCTTTGATGAACCCTGTTTTAACCCGGCATAATGACGCAATTACTGCCCGGGCCCGGCGAAAGCCGCCGTTTTATCAAGGACCGGCGCCCATGGCGGCGGGTTAATATTCACTCACGAGGGCGACCATGATTGGCTACGGTAGGCGCACCACCTTCCTTCGAGTACCGGCGCTGTCCATTATAATGGGCAGCCTGATACTCGCCGGGTGCGCCACGCAAGGCCCCAGTCCCTCGTCGCAAACCGGTCAGGACGCCGCCGACGCTTACAGCCAGCTGGGCGTGGCCTATCTGGAGCGCGGCAACCTGTCCCGGGCGCTCAACGCGCTCGACCGCGCCATCGAAATCGACCCCCGCCACGCCGAGGCACTTCAAGGCATGGCGCTTGTGTATCAGCAGCAGGGCGAAACTCAGCTGGCCACCCGCTATTTTGAAGAGGCCGTCAGCGCCGCCCCCTCCTTTACTCGCGCGCGTAACAACTACGCGGCGTTTTTATATCAGCAGGGCCAGTACCGTCAGGCCTGCGAACAGCTGGAAATCGCATCGACCGATGCCCAGTACGCCAACCGCGCCCAGCTTTTCACCAACCTGGGGCAGTGCTACATGGCGCTCGACGATGTCAGCCGCGCGCGCGAGCGCTTCGTGCGCGCCCAGAGTATCGACCCGCGGAGTCCGCGCGGGTATTTGATGTTAGCCGAACTGGAAGTTTCTCAGGGCAATTTCGAGCGCGCCTGGGCGCCGCTGCAAAGTTATCTGCAGCTGGCAGGCCCGGACCGACAGGCGCTGACGTTGGCCGCCTCTGTTGCCCGCGCTCGGGGCGACGAACAGGCCGCCGCCGAGTATCAGCGTCAGTCGATGGCCGCAAGCGCCCCCTGATCACCTAATTATTGAAGGATGCTCAGCCATGAGCGACATGCATTTACACGAGAATACCGCGACCACCACCGCCTCACCCGGCGAGCTTTTGAGCCGTCAGCGTGAACAGCTCGGCGTGGCGCTCTCCGACGCCGCCCGGGCGCTCAATTTGCGCCCGGCCGTGGTCGAAGGCCTGGAGCGCGACCAGTACGACGAAATTCCCGTAGCCGCTTATCGCCGCGGCTATCTGCGTGCCTACGCCAAGTATCTGGGCATGGACGAACACCTGGTGCTCGACGCCTACAAGGCACGCTTTGGCACTGCCGAGGCCGAGCGCAAGGTGGCGCCGGTCACGACCTCGCGCCCGCCTTCGCGCGTCGGCGCCTGGCTTTTCAAGCTGGTCACGCTATTGGTGATCGCCGGGTTGATCGGCGTGACGGTGATGTGGTGGCAAAGCCGCGGCGGCAGCGAGCCGCCGAGCATGGGAGCGGCCCCCTCCGCCGAAGAGCAGAGCCAGCTCGACGCCGCCCAGCAGGACGCAGCGCTGCCCGATACGCCGGTCTCCGCCCCGGCTCCCTCTGATGCGGCCACTGGCCAGACCGGTGGCACCGACGTCAACGACAGCGCCGCGCTGGAGGCCGCCGCCGAGCCCGAGCCGGTAGAACTTTCCGAGACCGCCATCGACGCCGCGCTTGCGCTGGTCGAGGCGCAAAACCAGGGCGATGCCAATACGCTCGAGTTGAGCTTCGCCGAGCAGTCCTGGACCGAAATTTTCGATGCCAACAACCAGCGCGTGTTCGTGGGCCTGCAAACGCCGGGCACCACGGCAACGGTTGAAGGCGAGCCGCCTTTTCGACTCACCATTGGTAACGCGACCGGCGTGACGCTTGACTACATGGGCGAATCCGTCGATCTCGCTCAGCGCGCCGGTGCCAATAACGTTGCCCGCTTTACTCTAGGAGAGTGATCCGTCCCATGCACGCCCCTTCTCCAATCAAGCGCCGCCCTTCCCGTCAGATTCACGTCGGCAAGGTCGCGGTCGGCGGCGATGCCCCCATCGCCGTACAGAGCATGACCAACACCAACACGCTGGATGTCGACGCCACCGTCGGCCAGATCCAGCAGTTGGAAAAGGCCGGTGCCGATATCGTGCGCGTCTCGGTGCCGGACATGGACGCCGCCGAGGCGTTCGGGCGCATCAAGCAACGCGTTGACGTGCCGCTGGTCGCGGACATCCACTTCGACTACAAGATCGCGCTGCGCGTGGCCGAACTCGGCGTTGATTGCCTGCGCATCAACCCGGGCAACATTGGCCGCGAGGACCGCGTCAAGGCGGTGGTCAACGCCGCCCGCGATCACGGCATTCCGATTCGCATCGGCGTCAACGCAGGCTCGCTCGAAAAGGATCTGCAGAAGAAGTACGGCGAGCCGACCCCGGCGGCGCTGGTGGAATCCGCCATGCGCCATATCGACTACCTCGACCGGCTCGACTTCCAGGAGTTCAAGGTCAGCGTCAAGGCCTCGGACGTGTTCATGGCGGTCGCCGCCTACCGTGATCTCGCCGCGCGCATCGAGCAGCCGCTGCACCTGGGGATCACCGAGGCGGGCGGGCTGCGTTCGGGCACGGTAAAATCCTCGATCGGCCTCGGGATGCTGTTGATGGACGGCATCGGCGACACCATTCGCGTGTCGCTGGCCGCCGACCCGGTCGAGGAGATCAAGGTCGGTTTCGACATGCTCAAGAGTCTGAAGCTGCGTGCCAAGGGCATCAACTTCATCGCCTGCCCGAGCTGCTCGCGCCAGAACTTCGACGTCATCGACACCATGAACCAGCTCGAAGAGCGTTTGGAAGACGTCATGACGCCGCTCGACGTCTCGGTGATCGGCTGCGTGGTCAACGGCCCGGGCGAAGCCAAGGAGACCGATATCGGCCTGACCGGCGGCTCACCGGCGAATCTGGTCTACATCGACGGTAAGCCCGCGAGCAAGCTTCGCAACGAGCACCTGGTCGACGACCTGGAAGCCCTGATTCGCGAAAAGGTTCGCCTCAAACAGCAGCAGCAAGACGCCGTTATCACCAAAAGCGTATAACGTCGCGCAAGACGGGAAGCCTGGCTTTTCGTGCTTACAAGGAGTTTTCATTGAGCAAGTCCGGTACCAAAAAGATCCAGGCGATCCGCGGGATGAACGATCTGCTGCCCAGCGACAGCCCCCGCTGGCAGTTTTTCGAAGCGAAAGTGCGCCAGATCATGCAGCGCTACGCCTTCGATGAAATCCGCATGCCCATCGTCGAACAGACGGCACTCTTCGCCCGCTCGATCGGCGAAGTGACCGATATCGTCGAAAAAGAGATGTACACCTTCGAGGACCGAAACGGCGATAGCCTGACGCTGCGCCCGGAGGGCACCGCAAGCTGCGTACGCGCGGCCATGGAGCATGGCCTGCTCTACAACCAGACCCAGCGGCTCTGGTACCAGGGGCCGATGTTTCGCCACGAGCGCCCGCAGAAGGGCCGCTACCGCCAGTTCCACCAGGTCGGCGTGGAAGCCTACGGCTTCGAAGGCCCGGACATCGACGCCGAGGTGATTCTGCTCTCGGCCCGGCTCTGGAAGGAGCTGGGGCTTTTCGAGCACGTCACCCTCGAACTCAATTCACTCGGCTCGCTCGAGGCGCGGGCGGCCTACCGCGATACGCTGGTGGCCTACTTCAACGAGCATTTCGAGCTTCTCGACGAGGACTCCGTGCGTCGCCTTGAAAGCAATCCGCTGCGCATTCTGGATTCCAAGAATCCGGCCATGGCCGAGATGCTCGACGCCGCGCCGCAGCTTCTGGATCACCTGGACGAGGCCTCCATCGAGCACTTCGAGTCGCTGAAAGCCATGCTCGACGCCGCCGGTATCGGCTACGTGGTCAACCCGCGCCTCGTTCGCGGGCTCGACTACTACTCGCGCACGGTGTTCGAGTGGACCACCACCGCGCTTGGAAGCCAGGGCACGGTATGCGCCGGCGGGCGCTACGACGGCCTGGTCGAGCAGCTCGGCGGCAAGCCCACCCCGGCGGTGGGCTTCGCCATGGGCATCGAACGGTTGATTCTGCTGCTCGACACCCTCGATCTCGTCCCGGATGAGGCGCTCGGCAAAAGCGACGTCTACCTGATGGCAATGGACGACACCGCCACCACCGCCGCGCTGACGCTGGCCGAAACGCTCAGAGCCGAGCTTCCCGCGCTGAAGCTGCAGCTACACTGCGGCGGCGGCAGCTTCAAAAGCCGCATGAAGAAGGCCGACAAGAGCGACGCGGCCATCGCCCTGCTACTGGGTGAAGACGAAGTGGCCAACCAGACGGTCACGCTCAAGTTCTTGCGCGACGATCGCGAGCAGCAAAGCGTCGCGCAGGCAGCGCTTGTTGCAACGCTTGATGAGCTGATCATCCGCTAACCCGATCAATTGTGGCGGATCCCGAGGCTTGTCCCGGGGCCCGCCATGCCCGAACAAGGAGACCGCCCGTGGCGGAGCTGAGAAGCGAAGAAGAGCAGCTTGATGTGATCAAGCGCTGGTGGAAAGAGAACGGCACCTCGCTGATCGCGGGGGCAGTGATCGCCGCGGCCGGTGTGTTCGGCTGGCACGCCTGGCAAGACTACCAGGAAGGCCAGGCAGCGGCGGCGTCCGTGCGCTACCAGCAGCTTCTGACCATCGCCAACCTGCCAGAGCAAGGCGCCGAGCAGCTCGATAGCGCCAAACAGCTGGTCAATGAGCTCAACGACGACTACGGCAGCACGCTCTACGCCGAGCTCGGTTTGCTGCTCGAAGCGCGCCTGGCGGTGGGTCAGAACGATCTCGATGGCGCCCGGGAGGCGCTCGAGCGCGCCGCCGACGGTGCTTCGCGCGATTACGTTAAGAGCCTGGCCTGGCTTCGCCTGGCGCGTATCGAGATTGCCCAGGGCAACCCGGAGCAGGCGCTAGAGCTTTTGGACGAGCCGATCGTCGACGCTCTGGCCGCTCAGCGGCTCGACGTTCGCGGCGATGCCTACGCCGCCCTTGGCGATCGCGACAACGCGCGCAAGGCGTGGCAAGAGGCGCTGGCCGCCGACGGGCAGAGCCAGTCACTTTACGGCATACAGTTTAAGCTAGACGACCTTGGCGCCAAGGAGGCGACCTCCTAATGACGATCAGCCTTTCCCAACCGTTGATTTCCAAAACGCTGCTGCGCACCGCCCTCGGCGCGGCAGCGTTGGCACTTCTGGCCGGCTGCGCGAGCAAGGGTGAACCCACCAACGCGCCGACCCCGCTGACCAGTTTCAACGAGACCACGACGGTGTCGAACGTGTGGCGGCAAAACGTCGGTGACGGCCTGGGCCGCGCCCGCTACCCGATCGCGCCCGCCCGCGAAGGCAATACCGTGTTCGCCGCCGACGCCCAGGGCGTGGTCATGGCGCTGAATGCGACCAACGGCAACCGCCAGTGGCGTATCGAGCTCGACACGCCGCTTTCCAGCGCGCTGAACGCCATTGCCGGCCAGCTCTATCTGGGCACGCGCAACGGCGAAGTGATCTCGATCGATCAAAGCGATGGCAGCATCAACTGGCGCTCGCGGGTCTCCAGCGAAGTGCTGGCCGCCCCCCAGGCTAACCCGCAGCTTCTGATCGTGCAGAGCGTGGACGGCCAGGTCACCGCGCTCGACCGCGCCACCGGCCAGGAGCGCTGGGTCTATACCAGCAACCAGCCGGCGCTGACCCTACGCGGCACCGGCACGCCCATGGTGATCGAGCCGGTCACCTTCGTCGGCTCTGCCAACGGCCGTTTGACGACGCTGGATAACCGCAGCGGCCAGCCGCTTTGGGATCAGCAGATCGCCACGCCCCGCGGGCGCAGCGAAGTCGAGCGGCTGGTCGATCTGGCCGGTCAGCCGGTACTCAGCCAGGACGGCCGCCTGTTCGTGACCAGCTACAACGGCCGCGTCGTGGCGCTCGAGGCCACCCAGGGCGGCGTGCTGTGGGAAACCAATCTCTCCAGCCGTCATACACCGGTGCTGGTCGGCAACGCGCTGTTCGTCGTCACTGACGACAGCCAGATCGTGGCCCTCGATGCCAACAGCGGCCAGGAGATCTGGCGCAACTCGGCGCTCGAAGATCGTCAGCTGACCGCTCCCGCCTTCGTCGATGGCCGCCTGGCCGTCGGAGATTTCGAAGGCTACGTACACCTGATCGACGCCCGCGAAGGTTCGATCGTTGGCCGCACGCGGGTGCATAAATCCGGTATTACCCTGCGCCCGGTCAGCGAAGGCAGCACCCTCCATGTACAGGCCAACAATGGCCGGCTGCAAACGTTGGAAATCGCTCCATGACACCCGTCATTGCATTGGTCGGTCGGCCCAACGTGGGCAAATCGACCCTGTTCAACCGCCTGACGCGCTCTCGCGACGCGCTGGTGGCCGACTTTCCCGGCCTCACCCGTGATCGCAAGTACGGCAACGGCCTGCTGGGCAACAAGGCCTACACCGTCATCGACACCGGCGGTATCAGCGGTGACGAGGAAGGTATCGACGCGGCGATGGCCGAGCAGTCGCTGGCCGCCATCGACGAAGCCGACATCGTGCTGTTTCTGGTCGACGGCCGCGCCGGGCTCAACGTCGCCGACGAGGCGATCGCCAACCACCTGCGGGTCAATCAGAAAAAGACCTGGCTGGTGGTCAACAAGACCGACGGGCTCGAAGAGCACTCGGCCATGGGCGATTTCTGGGGCTTGGGCATCGGTGATCCCTGGCCGATCGCCGCCGCCCACGGGCGCAACGTCTCGCAGTTGATCGACATCGTGCTCGCGCCGTTTCCCGAGCGCGACGCCGACATTCCCGCCGACACCGGCACCAAGGGCATTCGCATCGGCGTCATCGGCCGGCCCAACGTGGGTAAATCCACCCTGGTCAACCGGCTGCTCGGCGAGGAGCGCGTGGTGGTGTTCGACGAGGCGGGCACCACGCGTGACGCCATCGAGATTCCCTTCGAGCGCCGCGGCAAGCCCTATGTGCTGGTCGATACCGCAGGCGTGCGGCGGCGCAAGAACGTCAGCGAGATCGCCGAGAAGTTCTCGATCATCAAGACGCTGGACGCGATCAAGGAGTGCCACGTCGCCATCATGGTGCTGGATGCGCGAAGCGGGCTGGTCGAGCAGGACTTGCACCTGTTGGACTACGTGCTGACCACCGGCCGGGCGCTGGTGCTGGCGGTGAACAAGTGGGACGGGCTCGAGCATGAAGCCCGGGAGACGATGCGCAGCCAGATCAAGCGCCGGCTGGGCTTTGCCGACTACGCCGAGATGCACTTCATCTCGGCGCTGCACGGCACCGCCGTGGGCGATCTCTACCCCTCGATCGAGCGCGCGTTCGACGCCGCCAACGCCCACTGGTCGACCAACCGCCTGACCACGCTCTTGCAGGATGCCGTCAGCCAGCACCCGCCGCCCATGATCAACGGCCGGCGCATCAAGCTGCGCATGGCCCACCAGGGCGGCAGCAACCCGCCGATCATCGTGGTCCACGGCAACCAGACGAGCTCGCTACCGGAAGCGTACCGGCGCTACCTGACCAATACCTTCCGCAAGGTACTCAAGGTGCGCGGCACGCCGATGCGCTTCGAGTTCCGTTCCGGCGACAACCCGTACGACAACATGGCCGGCGCCAGCGACAAGGAAAAGGCCAAAAAACGCGAACTGGGCCGCACGAAAGAGGCGCGTCAGAAACGCCGCTGAGCGTGCCTCCCCCGCCCGAACAAGCGCCCGTCTCGAGACGGGCGTTTTTTTAGCTTCTCGCTCACCCCGGCAGCGCTTTGCGCTGCATCGCTGGCTAGCGCCTGCTCCTACAACGACCCAGTGGTATAAGCGCACGCCAACCGTAGGAGCCGAATTCATTCGGCGATGGCGGCGGCAAGCCGCCCTTGCTCGACGGCTCGCGCGATCTCTGGCCTGGTATGCAAACCAGTTGACAAAGCACGGCGCGCTACCTCAAATAGCCCCACTCCAGCGGTTTTATCGTTGGCTCTTTTCAGGAGGTCTCATGCGTTACTTACGTGCTCGCGTTCGCTGGCTCGCGCTTTTGAGCGTCACCGTGTGGCTTGCCGGCTGTATGGCCATGCCGCAAACCGCCTTCAACGCTTTTCGCCTGTCGGTGACCTCGGCCACCGTCGAGAACGTGCGGGTCGGTTCGTTCGATTTGAACCGCGGGCTCGATACCGCAAGCCTTCCCGCCATGCTGGCCTCGAGCGTGCGCTCAGGAAGCCTGCCGATTCAGGCCACCCTCGCACTCGGGTTGGATCTGCCGCGGGGCATGCCGGCGGTGAACATGGCGGGCTTCAACTGGGCACTCGATATGCCCGGGGCGGACCCGGTCACCGGGCGCTACGGTGAAACCGTGTCGCTGACGCCGGGCGCGGGGCCGAACCTTCGCCTGCCGCTGTCGCTCGACGTGCTCGCCAGCGACCCGCAGCGCCTGCGCCCGATGATCGACCTGGCCCGTGAACTGGCTGCCCGCGGCTCGCTGCCCCAGGGAAGCGAGCTTGCGATCACGCCGGGAAGCCTGAGTGGGCTGGGCGTGACGCTGCCCGCCGGGGTACTGACACCGACGCTGCGCTTCAACGTCGGCCCCGACGGTCAGCTCTCTCAAATACGCTAGCTCACGCACGCCAGTGTTGGCGGCGCGGCCCCAAGCGTGCAGTCTGGCGAATTCGCCGCCCGCATTTGCCCGATCGCTGCGTTATGATAAAACTACTCGAAACGGGTCGTTTTGAAACGGATCATTCACCTTCATATGGCTTTTGCCGACAAGGAATTTTTATGCGCTGGCTTCGCCCTTTCGCCGTTACCGCGCTGTGCGCTTCGCTCGCCGCCTGTAGCACCTCGCCCACTGGCCGCTCGCAGCTATTGCTGTTATCGGATGCCGAGCTGAATCAGATGGGCCAGCAGGCGTTTTCCCAGTATCAGCAGGACGTGCCGATGGGTGATCAGGCGAGCCTGCGCTACGTGCAGTGCATCACCAATGCCATCGTCGACGTGCTGCCGGAGCGCCAGCGGAGCATGGACTGGCAGGTGCGCGTGTTCGAGTCCGAGCAGCCCAACGCCTTCGCCCTACCCGGCGGCTACATGGGGGTGAACACCGGCATGCTCGATATCGCTACCAGCCAGGACCAGCTCGCCTCGGTCGTGGGCCACGAAATCGGCCACGTGCTGGCCAACCACGCCAACGAGCGCGCCTCGACCGAAAGCGCGACCTCATTAGGGCTGTCGGTGATCTCCAGCGCCGCGGGCCAGTCCGCTGGCGGCCAGCAACTCATGGGCGTGCTGGGCATGGGCGCGCAGTACGGCATCGCGCTGCCGTTTTCGCGGACTCACGAAAGCGAGGCGGACACCATCGGTCAGAACCTGATGGCCCAGGCCGGTTTCGACCCGCGGGAAGGCGTGACGCTGTGGGAGAACATGCAGGCGGCGTCCAGCGGCGGCGCGCCGCCCGTGTGGCTTTCGACCCACCCAAGCCAGGGCCAGCGTATCGAAGGGCTGCAGGCCACCATGGGCCAGGCCGTGTCGCTCTACGAGCAGGCCAGAAGCCAGGGGCGCACGCCGAACTGCCCGCGCCCCTGAGCGCGCAGGACTTTCTTCAAGTACCTTTCTTGAATCCCTTCGCCGGTCAGGCGCGTCCTACGCGCCTGACCGGGCAGGCGCTCACCCTTCAATCAGCGTTTTTCTTAAAAGCGCCTGCACCGGTGCTGTTTCCGGGCGCACGTTCTGCCAGATAAAAAACGCCTCTGCGGCCTGCTCGACCAGCATGCCGAGCCCGTCGATGGTGCGCGCCCCGCGCATTTGTGCCCACTGTAAAAAGACCGTGGGGGCGGCGGCGTACATCATGTCATAGGCGACCGCATCGGGTTCGAACAGCGTTTCGGGCAGCGGGGGCAGTTCGCCGGCAAGGCTTGCGCTGGTGCCGTTGATGACCAGATCGAAACGCCCGGAGAGCACCTCATAACCGCCGCCAGATACAGTGCCAAGATCGCGAAAGTCCGCGGCCAGCGCCTCGGCCCTGGCGCCGGTACGGTTGGCGATGACAAGCTCGCGCGGGGCTTCATTCAGCAGCGGCTCGAGCACGCCGCGCACCGCGCCGCCGGCCCCCAGAATCAGCACGCGTTTGCCCGCCAGGGGCACCTCACAGGCCTTCAAATCCCGCAGCAGGCCGATGCCGTCGGTATTGTCACCAAAAACACGCCCGTTCTGGCCGAGGCTGAGCGTATTCACCGCGCCGGCGCGTCGGGCGCGCAGGCTTTGCGTATCGCAAAGTGCGAACGCCTGCTGCTTGAAGGGCACGGTGACGTTGGCGCCGCGCCCGCCGCTTTCGCAAAACGCACGCCAGGCCGCCTCGAAGCCATCAAGCGGGGCGAGCTCGGCAGTGTACGCCAGCGGTTTGCCGGTCTGCGCAGCGAAGGCCTGGTGAATCATCGGCGATTTGGAGTGTTTGACCGGGTTGCCCAGCACGCAGTAACGGCTGCTCATGCGCTCACTCCCGCCTTTTCGGCTTCGGCCAGCCAGTCGCGGGGCGTCAGGTAGTCGTCCAGGTGCGCCTCCGGGCTTCCCGGGCCCGGCGTGTAGCCGTACTCCCAGCGCGCCAGCGGCGGCATCGACATCAGAATGGACTCGGTGCGCCCGCCGCTTTGCAGACCAAACAGCGTGCCGCGGTCCCATACCAGGTTGAACTCGACGTAGCGTCCACGCCGGTAGAGCTGGAACTCGCGCTCCTGCTCGCCCCAGGGCGTGTCGCGCCGGCGACGGGTGATCGGCAGGTAAGCTTCCAGGAAGCTGTCGCCCACGGCGCGCTGAAAGGCGAAGGCCGTCTCGAAATCCGGCTCGTTCAAATCATCGAAAAATAGCCCGCCCACACCGCGGGTCTCGTCGCGATGCTTGAGGTAAAAATACTCGTCACACCACGCCTTGTAGCGCGGGTAGACGTCCTCACCGAAAGGCGCGCAGGCCGTTTGGGCCACCCGGTGCCAGTGCACGACGTCCTCGAACACCGGGTAGTACGGCGTCAGGTCGATCCCGCCGCCAAACCACCACACTGGCGCCTCGCCCTCCTTTTCGGCGATGAAAAAGCGCACGTTGCCATGACTGGTGGGCACGTGCGGATTCTCCGGGTGCAGCACCCAGGAGACGCCCACGGCGTGAAAACTGCGCCCGGCAAGCTCCGGGCGCGAGGCGGTGGCCGAGGGCGGCAACGTCTCGCCGAAAACGTGGGAGTAGTTGACGCCGCCCTTTTCGAACAGCGCGCCGTTTTCGATCACCCGTGAGCGCCCCCCGCCGCCAGCTTCACGCTGCCAGCTCTCTTCTCTGAAGGTGCCGCGCCCGTCCGTGTCGGCCAGCGCCTCGCAGAGCCGGTCCTGCAGGTTCATCAGGTAGGTTTTAACGTCGTCCAGATGCTCGTGGGCCACAGTGTCTCCAAAGCCGTGCAGGGTAGACGTCAATGGTAAGGGGTAAAGCAGAAGCGGTGAAGGGGCGGCGCTCAGTCACGGCGCTGAAAGCGCACCAGCGCGCGGCGGTAGGCGCCGCTTCGCACCGCGCGACTGATCATCGGCATCGCGCTTTTGATGCCGGCGCGCACCAGCCGGCGCTGCACCCGGGGCATGTCGAGCGACAGCATTCGGGCGCCCCACTCGGGCAGAAGATCGATACCGGCGCGCATGAACAAGGCGCCTGCCGGGCCCAGAATCAGGTGGCGCGGCGGCGCGCTCAAAAGAACCCGCACCACGTCGCGGGTGCGCTCATCAAACACCAGCTCGCCTCGCTTGGCCTCTAAATACACCGCCACCGCTTCGCGGCTATCCGGCACCTGGCGGGCGCCGAGCGCCTCGGCGATGCAGGCGGTTTCGAAAAAGTAGCGGTCCTGCTCCGCCGCGCCGAGCGACGGGTTTCGGTACACCAGGTGCGCGGCCATGAAGCGGCTCATCTCCGCCACGTGCACCCAGGTGAGCAGGTCCGGGGCGTCGGCGGCGTAGGCGCGACCATCGGCGGCGTGACCGCGTACCTTCGCGTGGACCCGGCGTACCCGAGCGATCGACTCTTCCGCCTGGGCGAAATCGGCGAAGCTGGTGGTGGCGATGAAGTCGCTGGTGCGCCGCAGGCGCCCGACCATGTCGTGGCGAAAGTTGGAGTGATCCCACACGCCGGCGAGCGCCAGCGGATGCAGCATTTGTAACAGCAGCGCGCTGATGCCGCCGCACATCATCGGCGTAAAGTCGCCGTGAATACGGCGCACAAGGCCACCTTCCGGGAACGGCCCGGGGTTTTCGTCGGCCCGCGCCGCGCCGAGCCTGGCCACCATGGCGTCGTACAGAAAGTGGCTCATGTCAGGCGCGCAGCACCTCGTTGGTCACCAGATCGCGAATGGTGCTGGGCCGGGTCTGGCCACCGAGTTCGCCATCGAGCATGGCATCGAGCTCGTCGCCGAAAATGGCGCGTACCTCATCAGCGCTCATGGCCGGCGGCTCGGCGGCGCGGTTGGCGGAGGTCGACACCAGCGGCCCGCCGAAGGCCTCGCAAAGAGCCCTCATACCGGGGTGGTCGGTCACCCGTAGCGCCACGCTCTGATGGGCGCCGCGCACGAGGCCGTGGCTGCGCCCGTTATCCGGCACAAGCCAGGTGTGCGGGCCGGGCCAGCTCGCGGCGAGCGGCGCGTGCAGGGCCAGCGGCAGCGACTCAAGCCAGGGGCCGAACTGCTGGATGCTGGCGGCGACCAGAATGACGCCCTTGGCCGGGTCGCGCTCTTTCAGGCGCATCAGGTGCGCCAGCGCCTCATCGTTGTCCGGGTCGCAGCTCAGCCCCCATACCGCCTCGGTCGGGCAGGCGATTACGCCGCCCTGGCGCAGGGTCTGGACCACGCGTTGAAGATTGTCCATCGAAGTCATCACGGCCTCCTGTGAATGCGCGGCGCTGCCACGGATCGAATTGCCATCTTACCACGCTCGAGGGTTACCCCGGCTTGATCAACGCTACCCCAGGCGCACCCAGCCGCCCGCTTGCTGAGCCACGCGGCCCTCGAGTTCGAGCATGAGAAGCCTTTGCTGGCACTCGCCTACGCTCTGGTCGGTGTACTGCACCAACAAATCGATCGGCGTGGGAGTCGAGGAGAGCGCGGCGAGCAGCGTATCCGGCGTATCGAGCGTAAGCGGGTCACTCATCTGGACCGGGGCGGATGTGATGGGTTCCGCAAGGGCCTGCCCGGCCGCTGGCAGGTACGCGCCGGCCCAGTGGCCGAGCTCCTCGAGGATATCGTCGACGTGGCGGGTGAGAATAGCGCCGCTTTTCAGAAGCGACAGGCACCCGGCGGCCTGCACGTTATAAAGCGAGCCCGGCAGGGCGAACAGCTCACGGCCCTGCTCCACGGCAAGGCGCGCGCTCACGAGGCTGCCGCTTTTTTCCGTGGCCTCGATGACCAGCGTGCCAAGC
The DNA here is from genome assembly GCF_031954245.1 of Halomonas sp. PAMB 3264. Classification (NCBI taxonomy): domain Bacteria; kingdom Pseudomonadati; phylum Pseudomonadota; class Gammaproteobacteria; order Oceanospirillales; family Halomonadaceae; genus Halomonas; species Halomonas sp. PAMB 3264. The sequence goes on along the minus strand of NZ_CP134866.1, from coordinate 749,195 downwards.
GAAAGCCCGGTGACGATGCGATTACGCCGCGGAAAGTATGCCGGCCGCGCCCGGGTGCCCGGCGGGTGTTCGGAGAGCACCAGTGCCCGCGGCGTTTGGGTGAGCTTTCGATACAGCGCGCGGTGGCTCGCCGGGTAGATGACATCCACCCCCGAGCCCAGCACCGCCACCGTGGCGCCGCCTTCATCGAGGGCGGCCTGCTGGGCCAGGCCGTCCACACCCAGCGCCATGCCGCTGACCACGCACCAGCCGCGACCGGCAAGCGCCCGGGCAAACTCCCGAGCGTTGCGCTCACCCTCTGCGGTCGGCTTGCGCGTACCCACCATGGCCAGACGCGGCCCAATCAGCGCGTCGAGATCCCCCAGAGCCCACAGCACCGGCGGCGGGTCCGGCAGCTCGTCGAGAAGCGCAGGCCAGCGCGGGTGGCCCGGATACAGCACGTGGCGGTGGGGGCCGGCCTCGCACCAGCCGCGGCTGGCGTCGATCTGCGCCTGAAGCGAGCTTTTATTCGGATGGTCGAGCCAGAGCCTGAGTGCGCTTGACGCCGGCGCCGGGAGTGCGGCGAGCCACCCCTGGGGCCAGTCGGGCGCCTGATCATAAAGCGTCTTGAGCCGGTGCGCGCCCATGTTGGGCAGCGCGGCCAGGGCTAGCCACGCGTTGGCATCCATACCCGCCTCCTTTTTAGCTTAAGCTTTTCACCCCGGGCTGTTGGTCCCGATCGTTTCATCAAGGCCTGGGCGTGCGCACCTCATCGCCTATCGCCAGTACGTTGGAGGCCTGCATCACCAGAGCGTAGCTCATGCGGCTGTAGGGCTTGAAGACCATCAGGAGCCCGCCTTCGGTATTGGGCAGCTGGAACAGCTCCCCGGTGCGCGGGTCGTTGATGAGTTCGCCCTGCTGATCGACGCGCAGCACGTGCCCGGGCTGAAGGCCATCCTGGGTACCAAGGTCGATGGCGACGACCTGCAGCCGGCCGATGAAGCGCACCCCGCCGGGGGCGGCAATGATATGGCCGGCCACCTCGGCCTGAGGCGCGCGCGGTTGGAAATCCGCCTCGATTCTGTCATCGAGCGCGATCACGATGTCGTCGTTGCGCACTTCCTGTCTGGCGCTGAGCGCCTCGACCCGGGCGATCTCGCCCTGCTGATCGATCAGGCGCGCCTCGCCGATAAAGACCAGCTCGCGGCCCAACACCTCGCCGCTGGCGGACAGGTAGGGCTCGCCGGGACGATAAAAGCCAAGCGCAACGCCCGTGGGCAGCACACCGCGCACGTAGAGCGTGTCGCCGGCGCCGCTGATGAAGCGCTGATTCTCGCCACCGACCACGTAGCCAAGCTCCCCCAGCGCCCGGCCCGCCTCCAGAAAGCGATGCTGGCGCAAAAACACCTCGACCACGTCCATCGGCAGCGCCCACACCGCCTCGCGCGGCTCGATGGTGCGCACGCGCGGCGAAAGCTTCACCACCGGCTGGCCGGTTTCCAGCGCAAAGCAGGGAGCACCGGCGCAGTCGCGCAGAATCAGCGTGTCGCCGGGGTAGATCAAGTGCGGATTGCGAATCTGCGGATTGGCTTCCCAAAGCGACGGCCACTGCCAGGGGTTTTGCAAAAAGCGCGCGGCGATGCCCCAAAGCGTGTCGCCTTTGACCACTACGTAGCGCTCGGGGGCGTCGCTTCGAATACGCTCCCAGCCCTCGGCGGCGTTGGCGAACGCGGCGACACTCAGCAGCAGCGCGGCGAGGGCACCCAGGCGAAAGGTTTTGTGCACGACCATGGCGGATCCTGAAGCAGTGGCAGCGGCCAACGACACGCCCGCGTGCATGCCCAGAAGTACCGCCAGCGTGATATAGTGGCTTATAGTAAAGCACAGGGTCGCCCTCGCCCATTGCAACGCGAGCGCGACTTTTTGGCTCCTTTTTCAACCCTACCGCGTTTGAAGCGCCGGGACTCCCCGTTTCAAACCGCAGATTCAACAACGGTGATTGTAACGCCATGGCCAAACGTCCCATTCTCGAATTCCCCGATGAGCGCCTGAGAACCAAGGCGAAGCCGGTGGAGACCGTTGACGATGAAGTTCGAAGCCTGGTCGACGACATGCTGGAGACCATGTACGACGCCCGCGGCATCGGCCTTGCCGCCACCCAGATCGACGTTCACCGCCGCGTGGTGGTGATGGACGTCTCCGAGGCGGGCGACTCGCCGCTGGTCATGATCAACCCGCGCTATGAGCCGATCGGCGAAGAGAAGGAGCCGATGTCCGAAGGGTGCCTGTCGATTCCCGAGCACTACGCCGACGTGCCACGCTTTTTGAAAGTGAAGCTGAACGCTCTGGATCGTCACGGCGAGGCGTTCGAGCTCGAAGCGGACGGGCTGCTCGCCCACTGCATCCAGCACGAGTACGACCACCTGGAAGGCGTGCTCTTCGTCGATTATCTCTCCGCACTCAAACGCGACCGCATCCTGAAGAAAATGCAAAAGCGCCACAAGCTGATGCAGGACGCCTAGACGCCGTCAAAGCCGCCCGCAGGCGGCTTTTTCACGCCCGTTTATCCGGCCGCCCTCTCCACCGTCTTTCGAACAGGTAGATCCATGCCCTCACTGCGCGTCGTCTTTGCAGGCACTCCGGAGTTCGCCGAATCCCACCTCGCCGCTTTACTAAAAAGCGACCACCAGGTGGTGGGCGTTTACACCCAGCCCGACCGCCCGGCCGGGCGCGGGCGAAAGCTCACCCCGAGCCCGGTCAAACGCCTGGCGCTCGAACATGAGCTGCCCGTGTACCAGCCGCAAAGCCTGAAGGACCCCGCCGCCCAGGCCGAGCTGGCCGCACTCGATGCCGACATCATGGTGGTGGTCGCCTACGGACTCTTGCTACCGCAAGCGGTGCTCGACACGCCGCGGCTGGGCTGTATCAACGTTCACGCCTCGCTCTTACCGCGCTGGCGCGGCGCCGCCCCGATTCAGCGGGCAATCGAAGCCGGCGACGCCGCCTCCGGCGTCACCATCATGCAGATGGACGCCGGCCTCGATACCGGCGACATGCTGCTCGAGCTCAAAACGCCGATCACCGAGCAAACCACCGGCGGCCTGCTTCACGACCGGCTGGCCGAGGATGGCGCCAAAGCGCTGATCGAGACCCTCGACGCCCTGGCGGGAGACGGGCTGACCGCCACGCCTCAGCCGGTCGAAGGAGTGACCTACGCCGCCAAGCTGAGCAAGGCCGAGGCCGAGCTCGACTTTCGCCAGGCTGCCTCTACGCTTGCGCAGAAGATTCGCGCCTTCAATCCCTGGCCGGTCGCCTGGTGCGCGCTTGGCGACGAGCGCCTGCGCCTTTACATGGCCCGCGCCGAAGCGCGCGCAAGCGAAAGCCCCTCTGTTCACGTCGAGGCGGATCGCGTCGCGCCGGGCACGCTGCTCCCCCACGGCGGTGATCACCTGCGTATTGCCTGCGGCGACGATGGGCGCGAGGTGCTGTGCGTCAGCCACGTTCAGCTTCCCGGCGGCAAGCTGCTGCCGGTCAGCGCGCTGCTCAACGCCCACCCCCCACGGCTTGCGCCCGGCAGCCGCTTGGGCTCACCCTTGATACAACAGGAAGAGAGTTCATGAGCGCCAAACGCCCCCAGGAAGGCAGCGGCCAGGAAGTGCGCGCTGCCGCCGCTCGCGCCCTCGCCCCGGTTCTCAGCGAGCAGGGCTCGCTTTCCGGGCTCGACGAGCACAGCGTCATTGCCCGCGACCGCGGCCTGCTCAAGGAGCTTTGCTATGGTAGCTGCCGACGCCTGCCGCGGCTCGAGGCGATCGCCGGCAAACTGCTGAAGCAGCCGTTCAAGAAGCGCGACCAGGACGTCAACGCGCTGTTATTGATCGGCATCTACCAGCTTTTGTACATGCGCATTCCCGCCCACGCGGCGGTAGGAGAAACCGCGGGGGCGGCCAGACTTCTAAAAAAGGAGTGGGCCACGCGGGTATTGAACGGCTGCCTGCGCCGCCTGCAGCGCGAAAGCGAGACGCTCGTTGCCGAGGTCGACCGCGACGAGAGCGCAGCACTCGAGCACCCGGCCTGGCTTTTGAACGCGCTCAAGAGCGCTTGGCCCGAGCAGTGGCGCGACGTGGTCGCCGCCAACAACGAGCCGGGGCCGATGACGCTGCGGGTGAACCAGCGCGTCAACGACCGCGAAGCGTATCTGGCCAGGCTCATGGACCAGGGGCTCGAGGCGCATCTGTGCCTTCACGCGCCGGACGCCATCACGCTGGAAACGCCCTGCGACGTCTCGCAGCTCCCCGGCTTCGAGCAGGGCCATGTCAGCGTGCAGGACGAGGCGGCCCAGCTCAGCGCCGCGCTATTGGGCCCGGCGATCGCCCCGCGCCCCGGCGCCCAGGTGCTGGACGCCTGCGCCGCTCCCGGCGGCAAGACCGCCCACCTGCTCGAGCAGTTCGACATCGCGTTAACGGCGCTGGATAGCGACAACCAGCGCCTGGCGCGGGTCGACGATACGCTTGGCCGGCTCAACCTGAGCGCCAACCTGATTCATGCCGACGCCGCCGAGCGCGACTGGTGGAGCGGCACACTCTTCGATGCTATTTTACTCGATGCGCCGTGTTCGGGAACCGGCGTAATTCGCCGTCACCCGGACATCAAGAAGCTGCGCCGGCAAAGCGACATCGGCCAACTGGCCAGGCTTCAGGCAGCGATTCTGGACAATCTCTGGGGGCTTTTACGCCCGGGCGGCACGCTGTTGTACGCCACCTGCTCGGTGCTTCCCCAGGAGAACGCGAAACAGATCGACGCGTTCGTGGCGCGCACCCCGGACGCCCGCGTGACGACCCCGACAGACGTCGCCTGGGGCACGGCCAGCGGCCACGGTCGGCAGCTCTTTTCGCAACAAAACAGTCACGATGGCTTTTTTTATGCCAGGCTGGAAAAGCAACCGGCGTGACGCGAGCGTCGCGCCACGTCGCCAACTATCGACAAGGATGAGATGACCATGAGCGATCATGTTTACAAGCACGTAGAGATTACCGGTTCTTCGGAAAAAAGCATTGAAGACGCGGTGCAAAAAGCGCTGGCCAAGGCGTCCAAAAGCATCGACAACATGCGTTGGCTCGAGGTGGTCGACACCCGCGCCCATCTTGAAAATGGCCAGGTCGCCCACTGGCAGGTGACCGCCAAGGTCGGCTTCACCCTCGAGTAATTCCCCACTGCTTTTCGACGGCGGCTGGTTTACACTGGCCGCCGTCTTTATTGCAGCGCCCTTCTTGTTTGACCATACCGCCGGCGCTTTCAACGGATTCGATTCACCATGAAAATCATCATTCTTGGCGCCGGCCAGGTCGGCGGTACGCTGGCCGAACACCTCGCGCGCGAAGAGAACGATATCACCGTGGTCGACACCAACACGGCCAAGCTCCGCGAGCTTCACACGCGTCTCGATATCCGCACCGTCACCGGCGCCGGCTCCTACCCCATCGTGCTGCGCCAGGCTGGCTGCGAGGACGCCGACATGCTGATCGCCGTCACCAACTCCGACGAAGTCAACATGATCGCCTGCCAGGTGGCGCATACGCTGTTTCGCACGCCGACCAAGATCGCCCGGGTGCGCGCTACGCCCTATCTGACCCGCAAGGGCCTGTTCGCCCACGAAGCGATTCCCATCGATGTCTTGATCAGCCCCGAGCAGGTGGTCACCGATCACGTACGCCGCTTGATCGAACACCCGGGGGCGCTGCAGGTGCTGGAATTCGCCGGTGGGCTCGTGCAACTCGTGGCGGTCAAGGCGTTCTACGGCGGCCCGTTGGTGGGCCAGGACCTCGCCTTTCTGGGTCGCCACATGCCCAACGTCGACACCCGCGTAGCGGCCATCTACCGGCGCAATCGGCCGATCATCCCGCGCGGCGACACGGTGATCGAAGCCGACGACGAGGTGTTCTTTCTCGCCGCGCGGCGCGATATCCGCGCGGTGATGAGCGAGCTCAGGCGTGTCGAGCGTGGCTTTCGCCGGGTGGTGATCGCCGGGGGCGGCAATATCGGCGAGCGCCTGGCCGAGCATCTCGAGCACAGCCATCAGGTCAAGATCATCGAACACAGCCTTGAGCGCTGCACCACGCTTTCAGAGCGCCTCGACCGCACCGTGGTGCTTCACGGCAGCGCCACCAGCAAGCGGCTGCTTGAAGAGGAGAACATCGAGGATTGCGACATCTTCTGCGCGCTGACCAACGACGACGAGGTCAACATCATGTCGTCGCTGCTGGCCAAGCGGCTGGGGGCCAAGAAGGTGCTGACACTGATCAACAACGCCGCCTACGTGGATCTGGTGCAGGGCGGCGAGATCGATATCGCGATCTCCCCCCAGCAGGCGACCATCGGGAGCCTTCTCACCCACGTGCGCCGGGGCGATATCGTCAACGTGCATTCGCTCAGACGCGGGGCTGCCGAAGCGATCGAAGCGATCGCCCACGGCGACAAGCAGTCGTCGAAAGTGGTGGGCCGGGCGGTGCGCGACATCGACCTGCCCGAGGGCACGACCATCGGGGCGATGGTGCGCGGCAAGGAGGTCATTATCGCCCACGGGGACGCCACGGTGGAAAGCGGCGATCACGTGATTCTGTTCGTGATCGACAAGCGCCGGATTCGCGACGTCGAGCGGCTATTCCAGGTCGGTTTGACGTTCTTTTAAGCGCCCCATGTCATTACAAACATTGGCCAGGAGCTGCGGGATTCCATGAGTTTGAGGGTCATTTTACGCATTCTAGGGCTGCTCTTGATGCTGTTCAGCCTCACCATGCTGCCCCCGATGCTGATATCGCTCTGGTTTCGCGACGGTGTCTGGTACGCCTTCGCCAGCGGCATCGCCATTACCGTGATCACCGGCCTACTGTTGTACCTGCCCAACCGGCGCGCGCGCAAGGAGCTGCGTATTCGCGACGGGTTCATCATCGCGGCGATGTTCTGGACGGTGCTGGCGTTTTTCGGCTCGATTCCGCTGATGCTCTTCGGTCCGAGTGCGCTGCATTTCACCGACGCGGTGTTCGAGTCGTTTTCCGGGCTCACCACCACGGGGGCGACGGTGATCACCGGCATCGATTTTCTACCGGAATCGATTCGCTACTATCGCCAGCAGCTGCAGTGGCTCGGCGGCATGGGGATCGTGGTGCTGGCGGTGGCGATCCTGCCGACGCTCGGCGTCGGCGGCATGGCACTTTACCGCACCGAAATCCCCGGGCCGCTCAAGGACTCCAAGCTCACCCCGCGCATCACCGAAACCGCCAAGGCGCTCTGGTACATCTACGCCACGCTGACCATGGCGTGCCTGGTGTCTTACATGCTGGCGGGCATGAGCTGGTTCGACGCGCTCGGCCACAGCTTTTCGACCGTGGCGATCGGCGGCTTCTCCACCCACGATGCCAGCATCGGCTACTTCAATAGCCCCGCCATCGAGCTGATCTGCGTGGTCTTCATGCTGGTCTCGGCGTTCAGCTTCAGCCTGCACTTCATCGCCTGGCGCGAAAAACGCCTGCTGCACTACTTCGAGGACCCGGAGGCGCGTTTTTTAATGCTGTTTCTGGTGGGGCTGGTGCTGATCGCCGCTTTCACGCTCTGGTTTACCGACACCTACGATACGCTGCACAGCCTGCGCCATGCGCTGTTCGAGGTGGTATCGGTGGCGACCACCGCGGGCTTCGCCGTGGCGGATTTCTCCGCCTGGCCGGGGGCGCTGCCGTTCATGCTGTTCGTGGCGGCCTTCATCGGCGGCTGCTCCGGCTCCACGGCCGGCGGTATGAAGGTGATCCGTATCATCCTGATTTTGAAACAGGGCATGCGCGAGGTCATGCGCCTGATCCACCCCAACGCGGTGATCGCGGTGAAGGTCGGCAAGGTCAGCGTGCCGGACAGCATCGCCCAGGCCGTGTGGGGCTTTTTCTCCGCCTACGTGATGCTGTTCTTTTTGATGCTGGTCGGCGTCATGGCCACCGGAGTGGATCAAATCACCGCCTGGTCCACCGTGGGCTCGGCGCTCAACAATCTGGGCCCGGCACTGGGCGAGGCCAGCGAACACTACGGCGACATGCCCAACCTCGCCAAATGGATTCTGGTCGTGGCGATGCTGCTGGGCCGCCTGGAAATCTTTACCGTACTGGTTTTATTCACTCCCGCATTCTGGCGCCGCTAGCGCCGCCCGGGGGCCACCTTATGTTAGCGAGATACCCATGACGCACGACGCTCACCCCCCGATGGGCCGCGAGTTCGAGACGCTGCCCGCGACCAGCGGCCCGCTGAAGGCCATCGAGATCGAAGGCACCCGCTATACGCTACTGGGCACCGCCCACGTGTCGGCCCAAAGCGCCGACGACGTGACGCGGCTTCTCGACAGCGGCGCCTTCGACGCCGTGGCGATCGAACTTTGCGACGCCCGCCACCACAGCATGACCAACCCGGACGCCATGGGCGAGCAGGACCTTTTTCAGGTCTTCAAGCAGGGCAAGGCGGGCATGGTGGCGGCAAGCCTGGCGCTGGGCGCGTTTCAGCAGCGCATCGCCGAGCAGTCAGGCATCCAGCCCGGCGCCGAGATGCGCGCCGCGGTTGAGGCCAGCCAAACCCACGCGCTGCCGCTTTTGATGATCGACCGCGACGTCGGCGTGACGCTCAAGCGGATCTATCGCAACGTGCCCTGGTGGCAGCGCATGTCGCTGTTCACCGGGCTGATCGGCAGCGTCATGTCGCGCCAGGACGTCTCGAAGGAGGAGATCGAGAAGCTCAAGGAGGGCGACATGCTGGAGGCGACCTTTAGCGAGTTCGCCAATGAGTCGGAGAACCTCTACACGCCGCTCATTCGCGAACGCGACCGCTACATGGCGCTGCGCCTTGCCGAGCAAGCCCCACCCGGGCGCTACAAGAACGTGCTGGTGGTACTCGGCGCCGGGCACCTGAAAGGCACCGCCGAGCACCTGGAGGCGCGGCTGCCGGAGAACCCGACCACCGAGCGTGAGGCGCTCGAGCATACGCCGCCGCCGTCGAAGCTCTGGAAGGCACTGCCCTGGCTGATCACCGCGCTGGTCATTACGGGCTTCGCGATCGGCTTTTCGCGCAACACCGAGCTTGGCTGGCAGCTGGTGCTGGAGTGGTTCTTGATCAACGGTATTCTTTCCGGTGGGGCGACGATTCTGGCGCTGGCTCACCCGGTCACGATCATCTCCACCTTCTTCGCCGCCCCGCTGACCTCGCTCAACCCGACCATCGGCGCCGGGTTCGTGGCCGCCGGGGTCGAGCTTTACATGCGCAAGCCCAAGGTGCGCGACTTCTCCTCGCTCAGACACGATGTCACCGCGCTCAAGGGGTGGTGGAAAAACCGCGTCTCGCGCACGCTGCTGGTGTTCATTCTGGCCACCCTCGGCTCGGCGGTGGGTACCTGGGTGGCGGGCTTTAGAATCGCCGGGGCGCTGTTTGGAAGCGCGGCGTGAATAGAATCGAGCGTGCGCCCTGGCAGGCGGATGCCTTGCTGCTGCTGGTGACGCTCATGGCCGCCGGCGGCTGGATCTTTTCCAGAGAAGCGCTTGCCGGCATGCCGCCGCTTCTGTTCATCGGCAGCCGCTTTCTGCTTGCCGGACTGATCCTTCTGGGCTTTGCCTGGCCTTCGCTTTCGCGCCTGCCCGCCCGGCGGGTGCGGCGAAGCCTGTTCGTTGGGCTGCTGTTCAGCCTGGCGACCGGTTTCTGGATCATGGGACTAAGCGTCTCCTCGCACCTGGGCGAAAGTGCCTTTATCACGAGCCTGGGGATTTTGATGGTGCCGGTGCTCGGCATGTTGTTTGGCGACACGCCCCCGCGCACGACCTGGATCGCGCTGCCCGTGGCGCTGGCAGGCTTTGGGCTTTTGTCACTCAACGCGGGCTTTCGTGTCGAGCTTAGCCAACTTTTGATGGTGTGCGCCGCACTCTGCTTTGCGCTTTTGATCAACGTCAACACGCGAGTGGTGCGCAACGTGGCGGCCCTTCCGCTGACCACGCTGCAGCTTCTGGCGGTGGGTGCGGTGCTGACGCTGGTTTCGCTAATCTTCGAGCGCCAGCCCATGGCGCTGAGTACGCCGGTGCTGGGCTGGTTTTTGGCAAGCGTGGTGCTGGCAAGCTCGCTTCGCTACTTCCTGCAGATCAAGGCCCAGGGCATGACGACGCCGAGCCACGCCTCGGTCATCCTGATGCTCGAAGCCGTGTGGACCGCGCTGATTGCCGCCTGGTGGTTCAATGAAACCATGACCCCGCTACAGCTTTCGGGCTGCGCGCTGATCTTTTTGGCGCTGCTGATCAACCGCTGGTACTGGGTACGCAAGGTGCTGCGCCGCTGGCTGCCGGCGCAAACAAGCGCTTGAAACCGGTTCAACCCTTTAAATATCCGCCCGTTTGGCCAATAGCCGCTCCATGGCGGGCGTCGGCTCGTCGATTTTGCGATAGAAACGGCTCGCCGCGTAGCTTTCGTTGAACACGTCGAAGTAGTCGTCGAGCACGTTTGCCGCTTCAATATCGCCGCCCTGGCGCAGAAGCTCGGTGGCCACTTCAGCGGTGCATAGATGCGCTTTCGAGGCGGGCTTTCTAAGGCGGTAGCGGGTTTCACGCTCGGTGCGAAGCGGCAGTACCGGCAGGCCATCGAGATAAGGGCTTTTACGAAACATGCGCCGCGCCTGACGCCAGGTACCGTCGAGAATCACGTACACCGGTATCCGGTCGCAGGCCTTTACCGCGTGCACCGCGTCCATTCCCACCACGCGGTCGGCGTAGTCCGGCTGGTCGTCGGGAAAGATCAGAAACGGCGCGTAGCGCGCATCCTGCAGTAGCGCTTCAAGCTCGGGGTCGAGCGCAGTGCGCGCCCAAGTGAAAACGCGGGTTTCATTTAGCACGTCCCCAATCAGCCGCCCGGTGTTGGTGGGTTTCAAGTGCTCGAGCGAGTGGGTCAAAAGCCACACCTGGGCGTAACTCTCCACACTCACCTTGTAGGGGCAGAGGCAGTTGAGTTTGGGCAGGTTGCACCCTTCACAGCGAATCACGAAGCTGCCGCGCGCCTTGAACTCGCGCCGTGGCGGGCGCGAATGCTCGGCAGACGAAGCCAATTCAGAGGGAGTATCAGAGGCAGACATCGGCGCACCCAAACGATCAAAGGGCGCAGAGTATAAAGCAGCGCCGCTCGCGTGACGAACCCGCGAGCACCAAGCGCAAGCGGGCTCGCCGTTTTCCCATGGGGTCAGCGCTGAACCGATGCCAGCACGCCGGGTGTGCTCTGGCCGAATTCACTCGGCCAGGGCTTCCAAGCAGGAAGTATCACGCAGATGGGTGTAGCTTGCGGCGTAGCGGGCGAACTTGTGCGCGCCACTGGCGTAAGGGGCGTAGCGCGGCGGGACGCTTTCGCTCGTACAGCTTGGTAGTACCTCGACCATGGCCTCAAAATCGAGATCGAAGAAGAACGGCAGCGAGTAACGCTGTCGGCCGCTGGTGTTGACCACCCGGTGCAGCGTCGACACGTAGCGGTCATTGGTGAGGGTCTGCACCAGGTCGCCGATATTGACCACGAAAGCCCCGTCGATGGGCGGCGCGCTGATCCAGGTACCGTCGCAATGGCGAATCTGCAGACCACCTACGGCGTCCTGCGCGAGGATGGTCAAAAGCCCATAGTCGGTGTGGGCGCCGATACCGATCTCCTCTTCACCGATCGCGCCGGCCTGGCTTGGGTAGTGCAGCAGTCGCTGAATCGCTATGGGCCGTTTCTGGCGCGGCGCGAAGTAATCCTCACAAAGCCCAAGACTCAGCGCGATGGCCCCCACCAGGCGATGGCCCAGCGTCAGCATCTCGGCGTAGTAGCGCTCGAACACCGCCTTGAACGCCTCGGGTTTGGCCGGCATCCGGTTGGGCCCACGAAACGGCGACACCTCGGCCTCATCGAGCCCCAGATCGAAGCACTCTTTCAAGTCGCGACTTTTGTTTGGGTCGACGTTTTCACCAAACAGTGGCGTGTAGCCGCGCAAGGAGAGCCCCGAGCCGACGATATTGAGCGCCTCCTTTTCCGCCAGGGGGCGCGCAAAGAAACCGGCCGCCATCGTAAACGCCTGCTCGACGAGCCCGGGGTCGATTCCGTGACCGCGCACATAGAAAAATCCGGTGCGTTCACACGCCTGACCAATCGCGTTGGCGACGCTCATCGGGTCGCTCTGATCGAGCAACGGGCCCAGGTCGATGACGGGAATTTGTGCCGGCGCCAGTGTGCGCGTCGTCAGGGAAGGCGCCAGGGTAAAGCGCGCGCGCTCGGCGTTTTGATGATCCAACACCTCGAGGTCCGTGGTGTCATCGCTCATGTAGTGGTTCCTTGTTACCTTTAGCTGATCGCTGTCACAGCGGTGCTGCTTTATCGCGGCTTCCGGCCAACTCAGTCAAGCGCTAGACTTCGCTGCCGGCGCCAGCGCTCGACCAATGCCGGCACCCCTTCCCCGGCGGTGGTGTTGATCGCCAGCACCCCCGGCGGGGTCAGCGCATCGGCGTCCGGGTCGATCAGCGCGCAGGGCGCATCGACACCGATATAAGACAACAGCGAGGCGGCGGGCATCACGGCAAGTGAGGTGCCCACGACCAGAAAGAAGTCTGCCTGGCTTGCAAGCTCACAGGCCTGCTCGAAAAGCGGTACCGACTCACCGAACCAGACCACGTCCGGGCGCAGCTGGCTGCCCTTGTCGCAAAGATCGCCCAGGGTCATATCGCCGGCCACCGGGTAGCGAAGGCTCGCGTCAACGCTGGAGCGCGCTTTCAAAATTTCGCCGTGAAGGTGCAGCACGTGGCGCGAGCCCGCCCGCTCGTGCAGATCGTCGATGTTCTGGGTGATGATCGAGACGTTAAAGCCGTCCTGCTCGAGCGTGGCCAGCGCCTTGTGTGCTGCGTTGGGCTGGGCGCGGCGAATCTGCGCTCGGCGCTGGTTGTAGAAGGCGAGCACGCGTTCGGGGTCGGCGCGAAAGCCTTCCGGGGTCGCCACCTGCTCGACCGGGTGCTCCTCCCAGAGGCCATCGCTGGCGCGAAAGGTCTTGATACCGCTTTCGACGCTGATGCCGGAGCCAGTGAACACTACCAGGTGCGGCGGCGTGCCAGCGTTTGGGTGGCGCTCGCCCACGGGTTCGCCTGTCAACATGACGCTCTCCTTGTCAGATCACGTCCCGTTGTAGCCCGTGTCGCGCGCGGTGTAAAGCGCCTGGCCGCCTCAGTCGGCGACCAGGAAATTGCGGGTCGAGCCTATGCCCTCGACCACGTCGTCCTCGCTTCGGTCCTTGAGCTTGACCCCGGAAAGCTGTCGCTCGCGCGCCTCCTTGAGCAGCAGCAGGAGTTTAAGCGCCGCCTGGTCGGCCTCGAGCCCGGCCGGGCGCACGTTGGAGATACAGTTGCGCCGGTCGTCTCGAAGCCCCACTTCCGGCGCCCAGGTCATGTAGAGCCCGAGGCTGTCCGGCGAGCTGAGCCCGGGGCGCTCACCGATCATCACCAGCACCGCGCGGGCGTTCAACAGCGCGCCAATCTCGTCGCCGATGGCCACGCGGCCCTGCTCGACGACGGTCACCGGCGCCAGGCGCCAGTCGTTAGTATCCTGCTTCAGCGCCTGGTCGAGCGCCTTCAGAAACGGGGCACCGTTCTGCTGTACCGCCAGCGCCGAGAGGCCGTCGACGATGACGATGGCAAGATCACTGGGCTCGGTGCTGTCCGTCTGCGCCTCGAGGCGCTCGCGATCCTCGTCGCTCAACCGGCGGCCGTAGTCCGGGCGCTGCAGGTAGGTGGCGCGGTCCGTTGCCCGGCTTTTCAGCAGTAGTGGCTCGGCGTCGAGATCAAGCGCCTCTTTCAGCGACGCCTTCAGCGCGTCGATGTCCAGCGGGCAGTGCACCGCGTCCTGGGCCTGGGCGTGGGCGAGCTGAAACTCCAGCAGTTTATGGGTAGGTAGACTCACCCCGGCGCGACCGAGACCGATGCGCGCATCGGTGAAAGCGCGAAGCGTCGCCCAGGGGTTGTCGACCACGCCGGCGTCGAGGCCCTGCTCCGTAGAGGAGCGTGGCGTTGGCGTGTGATCACTGCTCATGGCTCGCCTCCCCGGGTAGACGGCGCAGGCTTTTCGCGAACGCCTTCGGGACGTGGTCGTTTAGCCGGTGGGTATCGACATCCTCAAAAATCTGCATGCGCGCAAGCCACTGCTCGAACTCGGGAGCGGCCTTGAGGCCCAGCGCCCGGCGCGCGTAGAGCGCATCGTGAAACGAGGTGGTCTGGTAGTTGAGCATGATGTCGTCCGAACCCGGAATGCCCATCACGAAATTGCAGCCGGCCACGCCCAGAAGCGTGAGCAGGTTGTCCATGTCGTTCTGGTCAGCCTGGGCGTGGTTGGTGTAGCAGACGTCGCACCCCATGGGCACGCCCAGAAGCTTGCCGCAGAAGTGATCCTCGAGCCCGGCGCGAGTGATCTCCTTGCCGTCGAACAGGTACTCCGGGCCGATGAAGCCGACCACGGTATTGACCAAAAGCGGGTTGAACTTGCGCGCCACGGCGTAGGCGCGCGCCTCGCAGGTCTGTTGGTCGAGGCCATGATGGGCATCGGCGGAAAGTGCGCTTCCCTGGCCGGTCTCGAAATACATGACGTTGCGCCCGACCGTGCCGCGGTCAAGCGACTGCGCCGCGGCTTCGGCCTCGGCAAGCGTTGCCAGATCGAAGCCGAAGCTCTTGTTCGTGGCCTCGGTGCCGCCGATCGACTGAAAGACGAGATCCACCGGCGCGCCCTGCTCGATCGCCTCCAGCGTGTTGGTCACGTGGGTGAGTACGCAGGACTGGGTGGGGATCTCGTACTTCTGGATCACCTCGTCCATCAGGCGCATCAGCTTCACGCTCTGGGCAACGTTGTCGGTGGCCGGGTTGATGCCGATCACCGCATCACCACTGCCGTACAAAAGCCCGTCGAGAATGCTCGCGGCGATCCCGGTGACATCGTCGGTCGGGTGGTTGGGCTGCAGGCGAGTGGAAAGCCGGTTGGGCAAGCCGATGGTGTTGCGAAAGGCGGTGACGACGCGGCATTTTTTCGCTACCAGAATCAGATCCTGGTTGCGCATCAGCTTGCTCACCGCTGCGGCCATTTCCGGGGTAATGCCAGCGCGCGCACGCGCAAGCACCTCGGGGGTGGCCTGATCCGATAACAGCCAGTTGCGAAAATCGCCGACCGTCAGGTGGCTGATCGGCGCGAAGGCGGCGGCGTCGTGGTCGTCGATGATCAGCCGAGTGATCTCATCGTCTTCGTAGGGCACCAGCGCTTCGTTGAGAAAGGTGGAAAGCGGAAGCTCGGCCAGCACCATCTGGGCGACCACGCGCTCTTCGGCGCTTTCGGCCATGACGCCGGCCAACCGGTCACCAGAGCGGGCCGGCGTGGCCCTGGCCATCAGCTCGGCCAGATTCGAAAAGCCGTAGCGACGACTCCCTACCTGGGTATGGTAAGCCCTGGTCATGATTGCCCCCTGTGCGCTTGACCCCGCCGGCGGGCGCCGACGCCGTGTGTGGTCTCTCTTCTGTTCACCTTAGCGCCAACCAGGCGCTTCGCCTATCAAGTTTCGGCAAATCCGACGTGGTGAGTAAAGAGAGTTGACGCGTTAAAGGGGGCGAACGTTGGGTACGCGTTCAAAGCCAGCGCGTTGCGAACTGTGACGCCGTGAGCGGCCGGTCGAACAGATAGCCCTGCCCTTGCGTGCAGCCCATCTCGAGCAGCGGCTCGATTTGCGCCTGGCTTTCGATCCCTTCGGCGATCGTTTCGAGCCCCAGGGTATGGGCCATGGCGATGATGGTGGCGACGATAATGCGGTCGTTTTCGCTGACCAGCATGTCGCGGATGAAGGAGATATCGATCTTGATCTTGTCCACGGCGAAGCGCTTGAGATAGGCAAGCGAGGAGTAGCCCGTGCCGAAGTCGTCGATGGCCAGGCCCATGCCCTGCTCCTTGCAGTAGCGGGTGATCGCCACGGCCTCTTCCGGGTTGACCATAATGCCGCTTTCGGTCAGCTCCAGACTCAGCATCGAGGGGGTAATATGATAGCGGCTGCAGTTTTCGAACAGCGTGTCGATCAGGTCGTTGTCGTCGAACTGATCCGCCGCCACGTTGATCGCAAGCTGCCCGCAAAGCGAAAGCCCCTGGCCTTTCCACTGGGCGAGCTGCTGGCACGCCTTCTCGATGACACAGCGCCCGAGCGCGACCATCATGCCGCGCTCCTCGGCCAGCGGGATGAAATCACCCGGCGAGACGAAGCCCAGCACCTCGTCCTGCCAGCGACAAAGCGCCTCGGCGCCGATCAACTCGCGGGTGTGCAGGTTCACCTGGGGCTGGAAGTTCAGGGTCAGCGTCTTGTGTGCGATGGCGATGGCAAGCCGCTTGGCCATGTCGAGCTTTTCGCGCATGGCCTGCTCCATCCACGGCTCGAACAATCGCGCGCTCGACGGTGCTCGCTTGGCCTGATGCATGGCGATATCGGCGTATCGAAGGAGCCCCTGGGCGGTGCGCGCCTGGTCGGGGCACACCGATACGCCGACGCTTGCGCTGACGTCCGCCGTATGCTGCTCGACGACCACGGGCGCCACGAGCGAGTCCTGAAGCCGGGTGGCGATCTCGATCGCTTCATGCTGGCCGGCGTCAAGACACAGCACCACAAACTCGTCGCCGCCCAGTCTTGCCAGATAGTGGCGCTCTTTCAGCACCGTCGAGAACCGCTTGGCGACCTCTTTAAGCACCAGATCGCCGACATAATGGCCGGCGATATCGTTGATTTCCTTGAAATGGTTAAGGCCCAGCAGCAGTAGCGCCAACGAACGCGGTGGTGTCTGTCCCACGTGCTGCACCAGTCGCTGCATGAAATCCGCCCGGTTGGGCAGGCGCGTGCCCTCGTCGCGGTAGGCCAACTCGCGAATGCGGCTCTCGTCCTGCTGACGCGAAAGCTCCGAGGCGACCCGTGCGGCAAAAATCTGCAGCACCGTGCGAGCGATGTGGGTGTCCTCCAGGGGCCGTTCGAACATGACGCCGACAACGCCGATCGGTTGCCCCTGGGCATCGTCCAATCGGCGACCGATATAGCCGTTGACCCAGTCGAGCTCGCCGTTGGACTCGGCGGGCATACGGATGGCGGCATTTTCGAGCACCACGCACTCTTTGTGATTGACAACGTCTTCACAGGGCACGCCGGCTATTCGATAGCGAATGCCAGGCTGCTCTTCGCCTCTGATATTGAGCGACGCCATCGACGCCACGCCTGGCTCCATTGCGTCGAGCCGAGCGATGAACCCCACCTGGGCATCGAGCGCCGTCGCCATGTGGGCGGTGAGCTGAGACAAAAACGCCTCGCCGTGGTTGGCCGACACCGCCGTGGCCACGTGGGCCACCGCGTGCTGAATGCGCTGCTCGTTTTGTCGGCGCACGATGCTGTCCAGTCCAAAGGCGATATCGTTGGCCAGATCGCCCAGGACCTTACGCTCTTTTTTGGAAATGCACGTTTCCTGAGCGTGGTAGCAGCTGAGCACGCCCAAAGGCGTATCGCGAAACATCAACGGCAGCGCGATGAATGCTTTAACCCCCAGAGAGCATAAGGTGGAGGCGACCGTTTCGTTGACGCCACCGGTCTGGCCTGGCTTTGTGATAAAGACCGGCTTGCCGGTCGCGAATGCGGTCTGGGTCAAGGCCCGGCTGTAGCGCTTGATCATCAGCTGGCGCGGACTGCACCAGGCGATCTCCTGGCCGTCCCGGTCGGCCATCGTCCTCACACTCAGCGAATCGGCGCGGCCCAGAGGACCCGGGCGGCTGATCCAGGCAGCGGCGTAGCCGCCAGTGTCGACGGCCACATCACAGCAGCTCTGCATGAGCGCCGTTTCATCCTGGGCATTGAACACCGCCTCGCCGCCTTCGCTTAAAAGCTTGAGCGCCCGGCGCTGGCCGGCGATACGCACATTGGCGTTGGCGCCAGCCAAACGGCGAGAGAGTTCGAAACTTGCAAGTGACGCCGCGATTCTCAGCGTATCGACGGCGAAATCGGGAAGCGTCAATGGCGAGGAGTGAATCAGCGCGATCAGCCCGAGCCAGTTGCCATCGGCATCCAGCATGGGCACCCCCAGATACCCCTGGGCATCAAGCGCGGCCAGCTGCGTATCATTGGGAAAGCGGGAACAAATGCCCGCCTCGGCAAAGAACTCACTGCTCGGGCTCACTTGGCTGCAGGCGGTTCCCTTGATCGGGAACGGCGCTTGAGGAAGCCACTGCCCGTTGGAGTAGAGCGTTACCGGAGAAACGAGGCTTTGATGCGCATCGATGCGCGCGACCAGCACGTGATCGACGCCCAGAAGCGCTGACAACGAGAGGGTCAACTGCTCGAAGAACTCTTCACGGCTGCTGCGAAGAAGGCTTCTGGAGAGCTGCTGCAGGATACTGGGCGCAGAGTCTGAGAGCATGAAGTTGAACGCCTTGAAGTTGATCCATTAACGGCGTCGATACCGATGCCTCTTCACCCACAGTGAGGACCGTCAGCCTCAGTGCGGTGCTATCTTTTTACAACATATGGCTAATACGAATATAACAATTTAACTGTGCAGCTGGCACGAAAGTTCTCATTGACGACTCACCCGCCCTACATTCCCGCGCAACATCATTCCCACTCGGCATCATTCCCACTCAACATCATTGGAAGCTATATCGGCTTCTTGCGCCCGTTCTTGACCCTGAACGTGACGAATTTACCGCAGCATTTGTGCAAGGACCGCCCACGCCTCGGCACGCCCCACATAGCCAGCGCCAATGATTTGATTCGACAAATTTAATTATCGCCTACCAACCTCTTGAGTTGATACTCAACTCGCTTAGTCCTTCATGTCAACAGGTGGGTCCTTAACCATTCTTTATCACTGGGAGGGCAACGTGACGAAAAAAGAACGGGAACATATCGCCAGTCACATCGGCGGTGCAATCGCCAAACGGCGCGTAGGCTGCCAGATGACCCAGGAAGAAGTGGCTGAGCGGCTGGGGATCGGTAACGAAGCCGTCTCCCGTATCGAGCGGGGGCGAGTGATTCCCAACGTGATACGTCTGGTACAGCTATCCGCGATTTTCAACTGCGAGACCGCCGAGTTGCTGGGTGAAGTGAGTCTTCAAACCGACGATCAAGCGAGCCGAATGAAAGACATGCTGGCGCCGCTCGAGCAGCAGGATCGTAAGCTCATCCTCGATATCACCGAAAGTCTGGCGGCGCGCCTTCATCAAAAGGCGCCGAACGAAAAGTAACCCCTGGCGTCCAGGCGAACGCAGCACCGCGGATCGTGTCCAAGCAAGCAGCTCCAAACAACAAGCAGTTCCAAACAAACATGTCCAAACAACCAGTTGTGATCCTGACCACCGTAATTCTGGAAGGTATGCCCCATGGCCAAAGCGTCCGTCGAACGTTTCAAGCGACTTCCCGAAGAAGACCGCTCCCGCGTCATCGAAATGGCCTGGGAGGATCGTACCCCGTTTGAAGCCATTGAAGGCCTGTACGGTTTGGGCGAGCACGATGTCGTCGATGTCATGCGCCACGCGCTCAAACCCGGCTCGTTCAAACTCTGGCGCCGACGCGTTAGTGCTCGAGCAACCAAACACCGCGCGCTTCGCTCGCCCGCCATTCAGCGCGGCTACTGCCCGACCCAGTACAAACGCTTCTAATCCCCCTGCCCCCGCGGGGGCATTCCACAGCACCATGACCAGATCACGTTGAGCAAAACATATTTCAACTCTCTTTTGATTGATATAGTATAACGTAACATTAAAAGTAGAGAGATCGACCGTGTCTGACTTCCACCCCCTCCCCGTTACCGTGCTCTCGGGGTTTCTCGGCGCCGGCAAGACCACCGTACTCAACCATATTCTGGCCAATCGTGAAGGCCGCCGCGTGGCGGTGATCGTCAACGACATGAGCGAGGTCAACATCGACGCCGCCCTGGTTCGTGGCGGCCCTACCGAGGCATCAGAAGAGGAAGTGGCGTTGAACCGCTCTAATGAGCGGCTCGTCGAGATGAGCAACGGCTGCATCTGCTGCACACTGCGCGAGGATCTGCTCGTCGAGGTAGGTAAGCTTGCCCGCGAGGGGCGCTTCGATTATCTGGTAATCGAGTCTACCGGTATTTCCGAGCCGCTGCCGGTGGCCGAAACGTTCACCTTCGAGGACGAAGAGGGCCAGAGCCTCTCTCACGTTGCGCGTCTGGATACGCTGGTCACCGTCGTCGATGGCGCCAACTTTCTTACCCAGTACCAGCAGGCTCAAAGCCTCGAAGAGGCGGGCGAGCACCTGGGGGAAGAGGACGAGCGTAACGTGGCGGACCTGCTGGTCGATCAGATCGAGTTTTGCGACGTGTTGCTGGTCAGCAAGGTTGATCTGATGAGCGAGCGTGAGCTTGAATCGCTAAAAGCGGTGCTGACCTCACTAAACCCGGACGCCGAGATCGTCCCGATCCGCCAGGGCCAGGTGGCGCTGAACAAGGTGCTCGACACCCAGCGCTTCGATTTCGAGCGCGCCCAGCGCGCGCCGGGATGGCTCAAGGAGATGCGCGGCGAGCACGTGCCGGAAACCGAAGAGTACGGCATTTCGAGTTTCGCCTACCACGCGCGACGCCCCTTCCACCCGGGCAAATTTTTTGAGCTGCTGCACGCGGACTGGTTCGGCGAAGGGCTGCTGCGCTCGAAAGGCTTTTTCTGGCTGGCCACCCGCCCCCAGTGGGCCGGCCAGTGGAGCCAGGCCGGCGGCATTGCCCATCACGGCGTCGCCGGCATGTTCTGGAAAGCGATCCCCGAGTCGCGCTGGCCCACGGACCCGGAGTATCGTGATTTCATCAAGGAAAAATGGGTCGAACCCTTCGGCGACATGCGTCAGGAGCTGGTGTTCATCGGCCAGCACATGGATAAAGCCCGTATGCGCGCCGCTTTGGACGACTGTCTTTTGAACGAAGAAGAGCTGCTGGAGGGGTTCGATGCCTGGAAGACGCTGCCGGATCCGTTTCCGGCCTGGGAGTAGTCGGTCGTATTACAGGCAGTGAGACTTGATTAAACATTGAGAATATTCGCGAGAGACGCGTGAATAAAACCAGTGGCCTGACACTGGTCTTATCTCCCTACGCCCCACCGCTACCTTGGGGCCCTGCCAGCCATCGCTGGCCGGCCCGCTTGAACATAAAAAAGAGCCGTTCGCCTTCTACCGCTGAAAGAGATCAGCGTGTAGGACGAACGGCTCTTGAGGTGTTGTCGGTTAAATCGATGCGCTATTCAAGCCTATCGGCGTTTCGCGCGTTAAAATTTAAGCGGCGCTGTGCAAAGCCGGGCCGCTGTCGAAGTCACCGTGCCTGGCGGTCAGAACGGCCTCCTTGCGTACCGGACACTGCCACAGGTGATCCACCAGCTCGCTGTTGGGGGCATAGCCCAAGGGCGCATCGATCAACAGCTGCTGAAGGCGTCGAGAATCACTGCTCCGGCATGCACGCATCAGTTCGCTCATCAAGCGCTCGGTTTCCTCGAGGGACAGCGATACTTCGTTAGCCGACATGATGCGCGGGTGGGCCGTATTTCGCACGCGCTCGCCAATGAGAAGCTCCTCGTAGAGCTTCTCCCCCGGGCGCAAGCCGGTAAAGCGAATCTCGATATCGCCATTGAGCGAGTGTTTCGTCTGGTTCGGCTCCGTCACGTAGGGGTCGAATCCGGACAGACGCACCATTTTGGTGGCAAGGTCGGTGATTTTGATGGGTTCGCCCATATCCAGCACGAATACGTCGCCACCCTTGGCCATTGCTCCGGCCTGGATGACCAATTGGGCAGCCTCGGGGATGGTCATGAAATAACGCGTAATCTCAGGATGAGTAACGGTGACCGGCCCGCCCGCGGCAATTTGACGACGGAACATGGGCACAACCGAGCCGCTGGAGCCCAGCACGTTGCCAAAACGTACCATGCAAAAACGGGTGTTACTTTGTGCGCTAGACATGGCCTGACACACAAGCTCTGCCAGCCGCTTGGTCGCCCCCATCACGTTGGTCGGCCGCACGGCCTTGTCTGTAGAAATCAGCACAAAGTCGCTGACACCGCTGGCGACGGCTGCCCGCGCGCAGTTGAGCGTGCCAATGGCATTGTTGACCAACCCCTCTTCCACGTTGTGCTCGACCATGGGCACGTGCTTATAGGCCGCCGCGTGGTAAACCGTCTGCACCTGGTAGTAGGTCATGACGGATTGAAGGCGCTCGGTGTGCTGCACCGATCCCAATAACGCCAGTACCTCTACATGCTCCAGCCCTTCTTCCTGGGCAAGGCCACGCAGGTCCTGCTCGACGCAGTACAGGTTGTATTCAGACACTTCCAAAAGCAGCAGTCTGGTAGGATGCTGGCGTAAAATTTGCCGACACAGTTCGCTACCGATCGATCCACCCGCCCCGGTGACTAGTACCACCTTATCGGAGATATTGGCACCAATCAGGTCAGGGTTGGGCGGTACCGGGTCGCGCCCCAGCAGGTCCTCGACGGCCACATCGCGAATTTCTGTGGTCTTGGCCTTGCCAGTAATCACATCGGCCATGCCGGGAACCGTTTGTACCGGGACCGTCAGGTCTTCCAGTGACTCGAGAATTTCCCGACGGCGCGCGTGGCTCGCGCTGGGCAGCGCCAGCAGAATTTTTTCAACCCCATAAACATCGATCAGGCCTTGAACGGCGCGGGGATGATGAACCTTGAGCCCCTGGATAGTGGAGCGCTGTACTTCGCTGTCATCATCCACGAAGCATACGGGCTCGTATTCGTTCCCACTACGAAACGACACGACCAGCTGTCGCCCAGAGCTGCCCGCGCCATAAATCAATACACGCGTTTTGTAACGTACCTGACCGCGAGAGTAGAGTGATCTCAATACCGCTCGTACGCCGCCGATGGTCAACATGGCGAGCATGGCGTAAATGAAAGGTACCGAACGAGGAATAGGTAAAAGCGCGACGTAGTTGACCACGATCAGTACCATCGTGGATGCTAATACGCCGGCTAGAACGGTCGTCGCCGCCTGCATGTCCATGAAGCGGATGATTGCTCGGTAGAATCCCAGTCGCGCAAAGATGAAAAGACTAATAGGAATAATGGCAGGTAAGACCAGCCAGACGTTGGAGTTGGACACAAAGGACCAACCATCTAGCCGCAAGAACATGGCCAGCAGAAAGCTAACCGTTATCAGCCCGGCATCAACCACTAACTGAATCAGGCGTTTTTGAGGTCTTGGCAGACGAAATAAGGGGTGCAATAAGCGCGATAACATAGCAGTCGACTCCAATTCAGCTCAACGAGCGCTCGAATTCACGAGCTGTCGATACGGCATTCACCGTTTACTACGGTGTTTGGAGCAGTTTTACGTACTGTTTCGGATTAGTTTTATCATACCTTTGCCTACATCCTTGTACTATTGAGCAGTTTAAAATCAATGCTGTCCACACGCAGATAAATGTGTTGATGGCTTAAATTCAGCAAGTTACCTGCATATTAAAGTATGCAGCGTAGACATTATTCGTGCCCATTAAGGCGAGCTGATAAGATAAGTATCAGGAGGGCATTTCTTTATACCGGACCCAGTATGACAACAGCATTACATCCAGCGAAGAGCGCTTGATCGTTCAAGCCGACGCGACAAGTATTATAATTTCTATAGCCTTTATTTTTTATAAATTATCGTATGATTTTTCTAGTCAAACCATTGCCTTTTAAGTAGCACAAAAACAGCCATTAATCGCAATTTATTACTTTATTTTTCAAAACCAATCCAGGTTAAAAAAATGACGTATTATTCGGCAGTTGTTTTCAAAGACGTTTTGAAAGGCTCTTTAGAATGTGCATGACGGTTTACAACGGCTGCCACGCACACCACCAACCAAACCCAATAGGCGGCCAGTACTATCGGATAGGCGAAGAAGGCATAGCTCAAGCCAAAATCAAAAAATAGTAGCGCCAGTAGACAGCCTGCTAGCGCTAGTGGATCCCGATCCGGGCATCCCCCGTGTAGCCGCCGCGCAAAAAACCAAAGCGGCGCCACGTACAGCAATAATGTCGCCAGCCCCCCCAACGCACCATAGCGTAACCAGGCATTCAGAATATCGTTGTGAGCATGCCAGTGCTCGGCGACACCAGTACTTACACGACCCTGCTCATTGAGCGTTTTCAAAACATTGCGATACTCCTGAAGGCGATACCCCGACCACGGCCGCTCGGCAATCAACTGCAGAGTGACTCGATAGAGCTCGAGACGAACGCCGATCGATCCGTGCGCCTCGCCATTCAGGTAATCAAGGCTTTCACTCATCGCGCTGTTCACCCGCTGCTGTACACCGGTCTGGGGCAGCGCGTAAAGCCCAATGACCAGCACGGCGATCACGACCGAGATCCCCCCGCGCAAGCGCAAGGGCCACTGCCGGGCATAAGCGCGATAGAGCATCCACACTGTCAACGGCAGCGCCAGCCAGCCACCCCGCGTACCGGAAAGCAGAGAAGCGTCAAGCCCTCCCAACGCTCCTGCTGCTACTAGCATTACCCAGCCCCAGCGTTTAGGCTGCTGCCATGCCCAGGGCAACCCAGCCAAACAGACAACCCCCGCCGCGAGCGAAAAGTTGCCAAACAGAATAGCGTGAAAAGGCGCCTGTCCACTTGCCCGCTCAACGCCCTGACCTGCGAACTGCCATAATGCCCACGCACCCACAGCGGCTCCGGTCACGGCGAACGCCACAAAAACGTTCGCGGCGCTTACATAAAGCTTGGGCAAGGCACAAACCGTTAACACGCTCAGCAGTAAAACAAGGAGCCGAGGCCATTCGTCCTGCCACGTCTGCGGCCCTTGCACAGCACAAGCCAGCAGGGTGGCTGCCGCACAAAAAATGGGTAACAGGACGAGATATCGAGCCAGCCTGGTGGCTTTTTTAAAACGCCCGCTGACTAATTCAAAACCACCTAAAACGGCTAGCGCGCCCAACGCTAACCATCCGCCATTGGGTATGAGCAGCGGCGCAGCGATTAAAAAGCTAGTGCCGAAAAAAATCAGGGAAGTGTTTCGCAGCATCATCAGTTTTAAACACATGGGAGCTTGTTAGCGTTGGAAGAGATGGCTAATGCTCAACATCGACCATTAAAAGCCCCAGCGTCTCGTACAGCGCCCGTTCGGTTTTGTGTAGCTGGCTCGCCGAAGGAATCCAGTAGCGAACGCTATGAGGCGACTCGAACTGCGTTAAAAAATGGGTCGGGGCAGCGACAGGTAAAAGCCCTACCGCTTGAAAGTGGCGCATGGCACGCGGCATATGGGAAGCAGAGGTGACCAGTATGACTGGTGCGCCCTCCCCTACTAAATCACGAACCGCTCGGGCTTCCTGGCCGGTATCGGTTGGCCAATCCAGTACGCGTATGGATTGCCGTGGCACGCCCAATGCATGCGCGGCTTCGAGATAACCCCGAGCTACTGGCGCTATCGAAGTATCACGGGCGGCCCCTGACACGACTAGCGGCACATCCTGTAATTCACGCCATAACCGTATGCCTTCCATTAGGCGAAGCGCTGAGCTTTCACTCAGTTTGGCTACGCTGGAAACAAGCGCCTGCGGCTGCCAGCCTCCGCCCAGCACCACTATCGCAGCAGGCGCCTCTACGTCAGCGACATCCAAAAGCGCCGGGTAGCGCGTTTCGATCGGCGCCAACAAGCGCTCTGCAATCGGTGCCCAGCTAGCCAAGAGTAGAACCGTCAGCCCCAGAGCAGATAGCGCACGCCCCGAGTACAAACGTTTTAGCCAAACCAACCCTAACCCCAAGAACAGCAAGGCCATGCTTATCGGCAAGGGCATTAAAAGCGGCGGCGTAAGGCTTTTTATTAAATCGTACATGGCAGCCTTCATTGGCGCTTTCTATTCAAAGGGCCCCACCGCTGCGAGCTTCAAACAGATGGTCTTCGATACTTTCAAGCAATTTAAGTCGCTATGGCACTTTACTGCCGAAAATAGTTCAGATACCAGGGCATGGCTTCGCCAATACCGTCGACGATGGTGTGGCTGGGCGCATAGCCCAACAAGCGAGCTGCCTTGGTGATATCCGCTTGAGAATGGCGCACGTCACCTGCTCGGAAATCCCGATATGTCGGGTCTTCTGTATAACTGACACCCTGCTCAGCCAGCCCGTTGCGCAAGTATTCGAACAATTGGTTTAGCGTTGTACGACCACTCACGGCTACGTTATACACCTCGCCCTGCGCTACGTCTTCCGCGGTTGCCGCCAGCAGGTTGGCCTGCACGGCGTTAGCGATATAGCAGAAATCTCGGCTGGTTTCGCCATCGCCGTTAATGAAAAGCGTTTCATCCTGCAGCATGGCGCCGGCCCACTTGGGAATGACCGCTGCATAGGCTCCATTGGGATTTTGCCGTTTTCCAAAAACGTTGAAGTAGCGCAGACCGGTGGCTTTAAAATTGTAGGTGCGAGCGAACACATCAGCATACATCTCGTTCACTACCTTGGTGACAGCATACGGCGATAGCGGCTTGCCTATGCACTCTTCCACCTTGGGTAGCGCTGGATGATCGCCATAGGTAGAGCTCGAGGCTGCATATACAAAACTTCTTACTTCGGCGTCCTTGGCCGCCACCAACATGTTCAGATGGCCCGTGATGTTAGCAGCGTTGGTCGCGATCGGGTCCTCAATCGAGCGCGGCACGGAGCCAAGCGCGGCCTGATGTAATACGTGATCGACCGACTGCCCATCGACCTGCATGGCCGCGCGGCAGGTATCGGGATCGCGAATGTCTCCTTCGATAAAGCTAAAGCGTGCCCACTGCTCGGCGCTTACCAGAGAACGCACCTCATCCAGATTGGCCTGAAAACCGGTGGCGAAGTTATCCAATCCCACCACGCGTTGATCGAGTTTCAAAAGCGCTTCGATTAGATTACTGCCAATGAAACCGGCACAACCGGTCACAAGCCAGGTACGAGGAGTGGCCTTCAGCTCGGCCTGGAGCGATAAAATTCGACTCATTGCATTCCTTGATACGTGGTGAGATCGTTTTACATCGAAGCGCTCGACTTACAGTCGCAGGTCGGCGTCATGTTTCGGCAGCACGTATTTTAAATCGTAAAGTACATGCTCAGGCTTACCCCAGACACGAATACCCTGCGCGCCCAGCTCACAAAACTCCCGGTGCGCAACGGCCAGTATCATCGCATCATAAGCACCCGCCTTGGGGCTCTCGACGGGAGTAATACCGTATTCAGCTTCGGCTTCCGCTTTACTGACCTGAGGATCATACACATCGACGCAGACGCCGTAATCGGCCAGCTCGGCTAGAATATCGACGACACGCGTGTTGCGAAGGTCAGGGCAGTTCTCTTTAAAGGTCAACCCCAGTACCAGAACGCGCGAGCCTTCAACGTGAATACGCCGCTTGATCATTTGCTTGACCAACTGACCCGCTACATAGGCGCCCATGGCATCGTTCAAACGGCGCCCTGCCAGAATCATTTCCGGATGATAGCCGACTTGCTGGGCCTTGTGCGTGAGGTAGTAGGGATCCACACCAATACAGTGTCCTCCCACCAGCCCCGGACGAAATGGAAGAAAATTCCACTTCGTACCTGCCGCTTGTAAGACCTCTTCGGTATCGATATCCAGTCGATTAAAGATCAGCGCTAGCTCGTTGATCAAGGCAATATTGATGTCGCGCTGCGTGTTTTCGATCACCTTGGCGGCCTCGGCGACCCGAATACTGCTGGCCAGATGCGTTCCAGCCACGATGACCTTACGATAAAGCGCATCGACGAACTCTCCGGTTTCGGCCGTAGAGCCCGAGGTGACTTTTTTAATGGTGGTAACGCGGTGCTCCTTGTCACCCGGATTGATCCTTTCCGGGCTATAGCCCGCAAAGAAATCCTGGTTGTACACCAACCCGGACACCCGCTCGACGACAGGAATACACTTCTCTTCCGTGGCCCCGGGATACACAGTGCTTTCGTAAATCACCACGTCGCCTTTGGAAATCACCTGACCTATCGTTTCGCTGGCTTTAATCAGCGGGGTGAGGTCGGGCTGACGGCTGGCATCGATCGGCGTGGGCACGGTCACGATATAGACGTTACACGCGCGCAGTGCTTCGAGCTCGCTGGCAAAGCTAAGCTGCTTGGCTTTCGCCATCAGCGCGGGCTCGACCTCCAGAGTATGGTCTATGCCATCGCGCAGCTCAGTAACGCGCCCCTTATTGATATCGAACCCTACTGTGGGTAAGACTTTACCAAACTCGACGGCCAATGGCAGGCCCACATAACCAAGACCAATGACCCCCAGATGGACGTTATCAATATTAGGCACGGACGCTTCCTTTCAATGAGCATGAGAGTAATGAGATAGTAATATCTCACCAATACGGCAATACTAAACCGCCAGCTACACGAGCACTACAGCTCTTTAGAGCTTTCGATTTCACATCACCAACGCTTTCACTCTTTTTTTCAAAAAGTGTGGCAAAACACTAATTCAAGCTCATGCAAGCATAAGTAAAAGAGCGCGTGGTGAAATACTAGAAAACCCACGCCTACCACAACAAACTTCTAGTTATCAGGACCTACCTTGACTTATTAGATATGTAATTTTTGGCGGGCAGATCCATGGTGCTAAACAATAAAAGCAAAAAAGCTTCCACGCTCACTGACTTATTAAAAAGCACATGGCACTTCCTTTATGATAAGCGCAGACTTGACGCTTATTAACCCGCTGCACTAACGATACCCTTGGGGATTTCTCTGCTGCCAGCGCCAGGTATCGACCATCATCGTGGTTAAATCACGTTTGGCTTTCCATACCAATTCACGCTCTGCCAAGGTGGGATCCGACCAGCAAGTCGCAACGTCACCGGGCCGCCTGGATTCAATACGATAAGGAATAGTTACCCCCGATGCGCGTTCAAAAGCATCGATAACTTCCAACACCGAATATCCCTGGCCTGTCCCCAGGTTCCACGTATAGCAATCATTCTTGTTATTCAGTAACGTGTTCAGTGCACACAGATGCCCCTCTGCCAAGTCCATGACATGAATATAATCGCGTACACCGGTCCCATCCGGAGTAGCGTAATCATTGCCGTAAACGGCTAAACAGTCGCGGCGCCCAACCGCGACCTGGGCAACATAAGGCAATAAGTTGTTTGGAATCCCCTGAGGGTCTTCGCCTATTTGACCGCTTTCGTGCGCGCCTACCGGATTGAAATAACGCAAGCGCGCGATCGACCAACGCGTATCAGAGTGTGCAAGGTCCTGAAGGACTTCTTCAACCATGAGCTTTGATCGACCATACGGATTGGTAGGCTTACCGGTAGGAAGCCCTTCATGTAGCGGCATGGGATGCTCGTCCCCGTATACCGTCGCTGACGAACTGAATACAAGCTTAAAAACACCCGCGGCCTGCATGGCCTGACAAAGCGTTACGGTTCCGGAAACGTTGTTTTCGTAATAGCCGAGCGGCTGACTCACGCTTTCGCCCACGGCCTTTAGACCGGCAAAATGGATGACTGCGCTAAATTCGTGCTCGTTCAGGAGGCGATCCAACCCCCCCCTATCGCGGATATCTCCCTCCACAAACGTAAGCGTCCTTTCGGCGAGCGCTCCTACTCGAGCGAGTGACTCACGTGAAGCGTTGGCAAGATTATCCAGTACGACGACAGAGTACCCGGCTTCGAGGAGAGCCAACGCTGTGTGTGAACCAATATATCCCGCCCCACCGGTTACAAGGATAGTCATGGGTTGGCTCCCTTTTGAGTGGCAAGGCTCATTACTTCGCTAATCGCGTCACAGGTTTTTTGAATTTCCCTCTCCGTCAACGTAGGGTGGCACAAAAACATCAAGCTGGTTTCCCCCAGTTCCTTGGCGACAGTTAGCGGTTCTTCAGGCCGCCAGCCTGTACCGTCGAACGCCTTTTCCAAATAGACTTCAGAGCAGGAACCGGAAAAACATGGCACACCGCGATCCACGATTTCATTCATGATGCGATCACGGTCCCAATCCTGTTGGAGTTGAGAGGGTTCGACGAATACGTAGCACTTGTAGGCGGCGTGCTCGATGTACTCGGGCACCAAAGGCACGCGTAGCCCATCGCACTCACTAGCGGTTTGCCAGATCCGCTGGGCATTGGCTTGGCGAGCCGCTTTCCACTCCGGCATGGAGGTCAGTTGGATACGGCCGATAGCGGACTGCATTTCCGGCAGCCGCCAGTTGGTTCCAAAGCTTTCATGTAGCCAACGAAAGCCGGGCGGGTGCTCACGTTCGTAAACCGCTTCCCAACTTTTCCCATGATCCTTATAGGCCCACATTTTTCGCCAAAGCGCTTCGTCGTTGGTGGTGACCATGCCGCCTTCACCACCGGTCGTCATGATTTTATCCTGACAAAACGACCAGCAGCCGACGTGGCCAAAGCTACCGACGCTCTGGCCTTTGAACGTGGCGCCATGAGCCTGGGCGCAATCCTCGATAACGTGCAAACCGTGCTCGTTAGCCAGGGCCATGATGGACTCCATGTCACAGGGCCAGCCCGCCAAATGAACGGCGATGATCGCGCGTGTATTGGGCGTGATCTTTTCGGCGATGGACATCGCGGTAACATTCTGTGAATCATGGTCCACGTCGGCAAAAACCGGAACCGCGCCCGCGGTAACGATACTGGAAGCCGTCGCCAGGAAAGTACGCGATGTGGTAATTACCTCATCCTTACCTCGCCCTTCTCCCTCACCAATACTTAATCCCTTTAATGCCAAATCCAGGGCTGTCGTGCCATTGGAAACTGCAATCGCGTATCCACAGTTGGCAAACTGAGCGAACTCACGTTCGAACTGACGACCTTCCTGGCCTGTCCAGTAGTTAACACGGTTGGAGAGCAGGACGCGCTGCACCGCTTGAGACTCTTCCTCGGAAAAGGAGGGCCATGGAGAAAAAGGGCCACTTAGCATGCGATCACCTGATTTTAAAATAATTAAATGAAGGGGCAGAGCGACTCATCGAATCACGGGTCGCGCAGGCACGCCAATTACCGTTTGACCATTTGAAATTTCAGAGACAACGACGGCCCCTGCTCCTACGGTAACGTTATGGCCAATATTCAACAGCTGTATCACGCTTGCGCCAATGCCTATCCAGCTGGCTTCGCCAACCGTGACAGCGCCGGCCAATGAAGCGCCAGGGCACACGTGTGAGCCGTCGTGCAGGAGGCAGTCGTGATCAATACTGGCTCGCGTGTTAACCACGCACGCCTCGCCCACACGACTATCGATTTGTATAACGGCTCCTGCAAATATGACGCTACCTGCACCCAATGCCACAGTGCTACTGACATAAGCCGAGGGGTGGACGAGCGTTATCAAGGGAGCATCGAGGGCCTTGAGGTCTCGCGTTTTTTTCAACCGCACGTGATTATTGCCGATACCTACGATGACGCCATCGAAATCGTGCAACTGCTCCAATAATGCCCGGGTATCGCCAATAACGGGCCAAAGACCGTTACTTTGCAAGCTCGGCCAGGCATCATCGAAGAAGAGTATGTGCTGCCAGCCGCATAGAGACGCCGTCTCCGCAACGACCTTACCGTGACCGCTGGCGCCCAAAACGGCCAAGCGCTTCATTTGCCACTTCCCGTGAATTTGGTCATGGTCGCTTCACCTTCTGCGCTGATGCCATCCCTCACCAGCACCTTTTTCACAGTAAGCATCAGAATTTTCAAATCGAGCCAAAGAGAGTGGTTTTCTACATACCACACGTCCAGCTTGAACTTGTCGTCCCAGGAGATAGCGTTACGGCCGTTAATCTGTGCCCAACCGGTTACGCCGGGTCGCGCTTCATGACGCCGGTATTGCTCGGCGCTGTAAAGCGGCAAATACTCCATTAAAAGCGGCCGAGGACCGACCAGACTCATATCGCCCTTAAGCACATTCCAAAGCTCCGGCAGCTCGTCCAGACTAGTGGCACGTAGAAAATTACCAAAGCGGGTGAGGCGCTGATCATCTGGTAGCGGGTGACCTTGAGCATCATATGCATCCTTCATGGTACGGAATTTAACCATCTCAAACGGTTTTCCATGGAGGCCCGGACGAATCTGGCGAAACAGGATGGGGGAACCAAGTTTGCTACGAACGAGCAACGCCACTACCAAAAGCACGGGAGAAAGCAAGCTCAGGGCGAGCAGAGACACTAGAAAATCAAATAGTCGTTTCATTGGTAAATCCAACGTATATATAAATGAAGATGATAATTTGCCAACGCGGCTATTCGTTGCAAGCGTCGCCCTGCGTAACACGATCCGAACGAAATCGAGCAAAGTTACGGCTCTTAAAACGGCTTTAAAGATAGTGATTTGATGCCATACGCCTTTTCGCTTGCACAGCCACTGATCAGCCGAACGACGGCCTCGGATCAACGCGCACAGTAGCGTTCGAACAACTCCCAAACGTGATTCTGGTCGAAGTTTTCCAATGCCCACTGACGTGCGTTCGAGTAAATTTGCTCGGTCTCTTTTGGATTACGCCGCATGCGTTCAATGTGTTGCCAAACAGTTTCAACGTCACCAAAAGGAACACGCACTCCGCTTACGCCCTCTGCAACGCTATCGCGCACGCCTACCACATCGAAACCAATCGTAGGGACGCCCATGACCGCCGCTTCGATAGCGACATTGCCAAACCCTTCTCGGTGCGTAAGAAACAGATGTACGTTCGCGATGGCAAAATACGCAGAAACATCGTCTGTGAATCCTACATGGCTCACATTACCGATGGTTTGGATACGCGTTAACACTGACTCACAGCCCGCCTCGACGGGCCCGACCATCACAAAGCGGATATTCTCGGTCGACTGCGCGGCGCGTTTTGTTAACGCCTCCATTTCGGCCAGCCCTTTCTCCATCGAAATACGGCCAACCGTGAGTACAACGAACGCATCTGGCTCAATGCCGAGCGATTTTTTTAGTTCCTCCAATTTATCATTACTAACGTTTTCTGGATCAAAATGATCAGCATTCACACCGTTGCTGGAGCCGCCACCCAAGACGCGCCCCTTGCGGGTGAAAAAGTCACCCGCATGGCGGTACTCGGCCATCAAGGAGCGCGATACGAAAAGCACCTCGTGGGCGCAAAATACGGCGATACGGTCGAAGGTTAAATACAGCGATCGGGAAAAACCCGAAAAATTCTCATATACCCGGCCCTTGAAAAACACCACGCGTCGAGATTGACGCGTCAACCAAGCCGTTATCGAGCCAAGCAGAATTGCTTTGGGAGTGGCCACGAGAACCATGTCGTAACGAAAGCGTAAAAAATGAAACAGCAGTTGGAGCAGAGCGGCCAAATCTGCTCCTATCCGCGGAGGGCGCACCATTTTGATAGGCACGACCTTCCCAACGTCACGCCGCCGAAGCAGCTCGATTTCATCGGCGGACCCGCCGCATAAAAGCGTGAGCTGAAAGCCTTGCGCCTTCAAATGTTCGAGCTGCCCACGATACAGTACGTTAAATGATATCGCGTCCGTCACCACCAAACAGAGACGCTTCATGATTTTTCGGCCATGTGCGCTTGATTGACAGGAAGTTGCAACGCTTGAACGGTCTGAATTTCACCCAGGACTTTCGCTTTTTCTGCTGCTTCAATGCCCTGCTGATTTCGCCGGCGCCGAATGACGTCCATCTTTCCCAACCAGTTCAGCAACGTCACAGCGCTTGACTTGGCATACAGTGCCATTAGCCCTTTAGTACGCACCCTGTTCGTAAACCGCCCCTTGGCATCTTCACGTATTGAGATACGCCCTACCCGATAGGCAAGCAATAACTTATTGGCGGTGACATTGCCATCCTCCCGATAGTAATAAAGAGGCTCGGGAATGATAGCGATGTTTAAATCATCTTGCGAAAATGAGCGTATCCATAGATTGGTATCCTGCGACTTGGGGAGATCTTCTCGGTATCGGTTTCGCATAAACCACTCTTTACGGCCGAGAATCGATGCATGAACGATACCCGCCTGCCCCGCTAAAAGCGCCTTTTCTGTTATATGGTGGTTTGGAGAAACACAGCGAATACCGACAGGCTTCCCGTCATCGGTCAATGAACATACGCCCGTTCCCACCAGATCAAGCTCAGGGTGTTCCATTAAACATTCGAGCTGCTTTCGGATACGATCCGTATCCATGAGATCGTCTGCATCCATTCTTGCGACAATATCGTATTTCGCTAGAGAATTGATTTCATTCAGCCTGGTTGCCAGCCTTTTATTTTTTCCGTCCGAGTAGACACGAACGCGCGGATCGTCGATAGAACGAGCGATATCGAGCGATTTATCGGTAGAACCATCGTCGACGAGGATAAGCTCCCACTCCTGGTGAGTCTGTGCAAAGACCGACTTGATGGCATCGAGCAGAAACTGCTCTGAATTGTAAAAAGGAAGCCCTATCGATACTGGAGGCAGCGCTTTATCTACCATGCAAAGATATCCATATTGAAGGAGTAAGGAGAAAGATTGCTAAACGTGGACGTCGTTAGGACGAAGTACATAGCGGTGACGCACAAAAACCCCATCGCCAAAAGAATGCGCGTCGTTGTGGTGCCAAGCTGCTGAAACACCATGGGCCATAAAAGTATCGACATAGAGCTAAAATACAAATGCAGTCGCAGTACTCCCGATGGATTAACGCTCGACAGGGTCGAGGCCAGCGTCGGGACCAGACCAATCAAGTAGATATTGAGCAACCGTGCGTACCATCCGTTAGGATCGGGAACATAGCGCTTAAAGATATAGAGCATGACACCTTGTCCGAACAGGAAAGCCACCGTGACTTCGCCGCCCCCCTCTCCCGCTTCTGCATAGGTAGAAAATCGGTCACTAAGAAGCTCCGATGCCAACCCAACAAATACGCTCAAAAAAGCGACCGCTATCACGGTAGTGAATCCGAGAATGGCCAGCCGCTGCCAGCGCACCTGTGTCGTAGCTAGCCAGTAAAGGGGCAACGCAATCAGAGCGGTTCTATGAAACAGCGCAGCGAATGCCACCAACGCTATGTAGGGCCACAGGCGCCGCTCAAGTAAAAATGGAATAGCAAGAAAACAGATCGCTGCGGCAATACCTTGACGCGCGCCGTTGAAAAAAAAGGTGTAGGTGCCCAAGGTTACGAAAAGGTAGACCCCGGTTTCGTAACGCTTCACCAGGCGTGTAATAGTTGTTAGATAACAACTGACAACGATGAGCGCGATCAGGACCAGCAGCATCGAGTAGGACTCGGAGAGCGTTCTGGCAATCCAGGACAGCAGGTAGTAGCCGGTATCCTGTCGCTCAATAACGATATCAAAGCTATCGCTTTCGTAAAAATGACGTATATAAGTACCGGTATCCGTACCGACTCGCCTATTACGCAGCCCCGCGAATAACACCAGTGCGGTGCCGGTAAAAAAAAGGCCCAGCCGACGCACACCGGAGCTTCCTGCGCGCCGCCATACGCAGGTGTTAATAGTGACGAATATCAGTAGCAGCAAATACGCAATCATGCAGCGTTATATACCTGTTCGAGCCGGCGCGCACCCGCCGCGGATGAAAACCCTGCCTGTTCCAGAATCCTGTGGCGTACATGCTTTTCAGGATGGTCCGCGGTCGCCGCGGACAGTATTGTCTGCGCCCAATCGGCATCTCCCGCCTCAAGCTCGACAAAACGCACCATGTCCATGCCCAATTCCACTTCTGGCGAGACAGCATTGGAAACCACTGCTGGCAATCCCGCCGCCTGAGCCTCGACCAATACTACTGGGAAGCCTTCGTGTAGCGATGGCATTAGCATTACGTCTGCAGCCGCCATCAATTCGGGGATATCGGTTCGCAAACCGAGCACTTGTACGTGGCTTTCAAGACGATGTTCAAGGATCAGATCCCGAATACGGTCCTGTTCAGGTCCAGTGCCAACCAGGAGCAACTGAAAATCCACTCCTTTTTGCCTTAGTGCCTTCGCAATGAGAATCGAACGCTCATGATTTTTAACGGGCATGAAGCGTCCCACCTGCACGATCACTATCTCCCCGCTATTAATTTTGAGCTCGTTGCGCACCGCTATACCGGATGCCTGTGAAAACCGCTCGATATCGACGGCATTCGGGATAACCACCACGTCCTCTCTACCGGGAAACAAATAATTCGAGGCCGCCCTGCCACAGGAGACGAAACGTGTGGCCGACATGACAATGAGGCGTCTGGCTACACGCTGATAAAGCCGGCCAGCCCGGCTTGCGCTATTGGCATCTTGCGTATTGTGAGAGTGTGCGACCCGGCAAGGTACACCGGCCATACGAGCAGCCATCAAGTGCAGGCCACTGCTGAAAAGCGTATGTGAATGGACCGTCTTCCAGACACCGCTGCATAGCAAACGATAGAGTTTCCAAAAGCGGGAGACTGGGTTAGTCGCGTTGATTCGATGAATACGTCCGCCCAGCTCTTCTATTTCGTCATCGTAATCGCAGCGCTCATCGGTGAAGTAGACGAAATCGAACTGAAACCGGCTGCGGTCGATTTCACGGTACAGGTTCATCACCATGGTTTCTGCCCCCGCACGGTCCATGCGGCCGACGACATGCAGTACACGTGCTAACGCCATCACGATTTTCCCTGAGCCAAATGAGCGGTTTCCTGAGCGTTCGGGCGCTGGACAGCTCCCTGTTTTGCGTCGGCCTCATACATGTTTAAAATTTTATCCACGAGAACCAAACGGTAAGCCAATGTTTGTGGCGATAGCCTATAAGGTCGCTTGGCCTTGAGATAAGCTTTGAGGCTTCGCGGCAAGTGTCTGGAGACCCAGCTACGCCCCGTTCGCAAC
Organism: Halomonas sp. PAMB 3264; assembly: GCF_031954245.1. NCBI lineage: Bacteria > Pseudomonadati > Pseudomonadota > Gammaproteobacteria > Oceanospirillales > Halomonadaceae > Halomonas > Halomonas sp. PAMB 3264. Next base: position 712,322 of record NZ_CP134866.1, on the reverse strand, counting down.
AATTTAGCTGATCGTGTGGGGGTCTGTTGATCGTTCTCTTCGGAGGGTGCGGATGCCATATCCAGCACCGGGGTGGGAAAGCGCTGACTCTGGCGAAGCGTCGTCAGGTAGTCATTCATGAATCGACGTCCGGTTGTGTTTTGAAAAAACGAAACCGGAGACGCTAGAGACCCCTCGGCATGCGACGGCACGCCGCTATGATCGTGCTTTCTCCAAAGCGTTCTAATGTGTTTTTTATCCCCCTTGGCATGGTCGGGAAGCGCAACGTACGCCTTGAACAACGACCAGCTCATCATGGGAGAGTAATTTTCAACATGGCCACTCACTAGATCGGTGAATGCCGAAACCACCATGGGGATGCGATAGCTGGCATACAGGCGATCCCGCCATTGAACCAGCGTTTCTCCGGGTAACAACGCGACATCAAGTGACGCTGAGCGTTGGTCGAAGAGCGCTGAAAAATGCCGTGTGTTCGCATAATCCTCGAACGTGGCAAACCCCAGTTGCTGCCTTGCAGAAAGCTGATCGGCATAGATGGCGGTCGGAAAAGGAATGTCTCCCCGTAGCGCACAACGAAAACCCGAGCGATAAAACTCATCCCACATGGAGAAGCCATCGGTATAGGCATTAAAGTGATCAATCCTGCCTTCCGAGGCTTCTACAAATCTGTCCAGCACATCATCGTAGTCACCGCCTTGCGTAGGCAGAAACCGATCCAAAAGCGGTTTTCTGTAGGTATCGGCAATACGCTGCGCTGCGCGTTTGTCATCGAAAACCGTGTCTCGCTGTTCGATGCCCCAGTTAACCAGCTCGACGTTGGAAGCCACGCCGGCCTCTCGTGAAAGCGCCAGTAGCAGCCGGCTATCCAAACCGCCGGACAAAGGCAACAACACCTCACCAGCTTCATGGGAGCCCACGATCTTTTTGATCGTATCGATCACCTGGGATTCGAACTGGTCCAGGTAGTTTTGAGACGACTCTTTACCCGATTGTGGCAGCGCAATGCCCGGTTTTGGACGAGCGTCGATCTGCCATTGACTCACATCCAGAACATACTCAAGACCAGGTTTCACCTGTACGATTTTTTCATCCCAGGCCGCGAAGGGGCCTTGGCAACCGGAGGAAAGAAACCAGCCGGTGGCCGCTTGATTGGGAGCGAATGCGCCCTTGAATCGAACGATCGCTCGCTGCGAAGTGGAGACGACGAGCATTTCGTCATCCATGTAGTACCAAAGCGTGCGAGAGCCGAACTGATCAGTAAAAAAAGATACTTCCTGAGTATTCGCCTGAATAACCGCGTAAGAACCGTCTGCCTGCACGCTGTGACGCTCTATTGACGCTTCTTCATCCTCATCAGAGGCTACCCACCCGATGGTCAGTTGCCCGGCAGCTTGATCGGTTACGCTATCGCTATTTTGAATGGCGTAATAGCCGCCCGAGCTACCCGGCCACTCGGCGACGATGTGGTTACAGCGTCCCTGAAGCGAATGGGGCGTCAACATCTCACAGATGCTCTCAAGTCGAGAAAGCGCGCTCCCCGATGCAGCCGGGTCTCGAAATTTTATAAATACGTACTGAGCCATAAAGCAGTGATATCCCGTTCGGTGACTAGGCAGACGACGTGGCATTGCGGCGATAAGATGAAAGCCTGGACAACGCCGCACGAAGGGAGCGAATAGAGCTATAGGCGAAAGGCTTAGGCAGTCGAAGGGCGGCCAACAGCACTTTAACCCTGGGCGCAGGTGATGCGCTTTGTCGCGCTTTTCGAGTGCTGGCAAGGTGATTGCGCGCGGCTAGCAAGGCCTCTTTCAGAAAGTCATGTTGAATCGTCATCACCACAAACCAGATGCCACGGTAAATTTTAGTCGCCAGTAGTTGCCGAACGCCCACCGAGGCAGAGTGGCGCTCAACGATGTCGAGAATTAGCCGGTGTGCCGAGAAGATGTGCAAAAGCTTGCGATCCCCGGCGGCGGTGATCGAACCCGAGCGCTGCCGGTACTGATAAAAGCGATTGGGAATGCGTTCGATTTTTCGGGTCAAGAATCCCAGTTCCCAATGAAACGGCCAATCCTCGTAGTAATGCCCTACCGGGAACCGTAACCGTGGATCATCCAGAAGCTCAGCTCGAATGAACTTCAGCCAGGCAAAATGCGGAAGTTTGAAGTATTCGACCTCGGTAAGCGAGCGTGCTTGATGCATATCGATACGCCCGTCGCTCCCCGGCAGCGGTTCGCCGTCATGGAAAACAGCAAAATCGAACATCACCACATCAGCCTCAGTTTCGATCGCTCGAGCAAGGCATGTCTCGACCAGTTCCGGTGCGATCGCATCATCCGAATCCACGAACAGCACAAACTCACCCTGGGCGGCTTCGATACCGGTATTTCGTGCCGCCGACAACCCCGAATTCGTGTCGTGTTGAATCACGCGTACGCGGTCGTCTTCAAGGTGGGCATCGAGCTTGGCCAGCGATCCATCGGTCGAGCAGTCCTCTACCACGATGATTTCAAGGCGGCCGTAGGTTTGGCGACGAACCGAATCCAGGCATTCGTCGAGATAAAACTCAACGTTGAAAACGGGAACAATAATGGATACCAGTGGAGAGGTGTCAGAAATCATGAATCAGCAACCGCCATACGGAGATCGTTATAATGTGCGGGTTCTATCACTGGGTGTGCAGGCTCGCGACGCGGGATGGCGAGAACGTCTTGAACGATCCCGTCGATATTGGAAAGCTCGCCAAGCTCTAAAAAGCGTACTTGAGGAACATCACGCAACCAGTCTGTCCAGGTTTGACGAATCTTATGGTTGGAGTTGGGTAAAACCAGGCACGGAGTTCCCGCCAGTGCGGCCAGGATCATGCCATGAAGGCGGTCGGTTACCACAAGCTGCGCACTTTGAAACTGACTGAGTTTTCCCTGCAGTAATTCGGCACAGCGTTCTGAAGAAAGGCGCGAGCCACCTGCATGGGTATCGGTTACCTCGGTCACCAGTCCTGCATCGGTGAGAGCTTTCAAAAGCGTTTGATGCTGATGATCGCCTAACGAACGCTCACGATCGTCTCGCAAACAAAGCAGCGCTCCACGTGGCTCGACACTATTATTGACCCCGAAATCGACGGCCGTCGCGCTGAGAACGATATCGGGAACAAAACGCACTGCCGGCTTTTTATGGTCGGCAAACAGCTTTTTGAGTTTTTCAAAGCTCACGGCTTCGCGCGCGTGTAGATAAAGGGTTTGATGCCTCGAATATACCCGCACGATTCTGTCGACCGCACGCTGAGACTGCTCGGAGTCATCCCAATCAAGCGTCTGGGGGAAACACACCACCCGATTGCGTGGAAAGGAACGAATGACCAGCTGTCGCAACGCTTCGATATCAGGATACAAAGACCCCATGTTGCCGCCACCGATGATCGTGACGACGTCTTCCTTGACCGCTTGTTTGCGTATCGAGCGAATCACTGCCCGTGTATCGCTAATGGGCACCGATACGAGTTGATGGTTGGGCAGGTGCCGCGAAAGATAGTTTTGTTGCGCAGCCGTGATCGCAAGATCGCCTATGTTTCCATAGTCCGCTGCCAAAAAGACGAAGCAGCGTGGCGCGTCGGGAAGCTGCATGCGTCGTGCAGACAGCACGCCTTGCAATTTTTGCTTGATCGATAAGGGTATTTTACTTTTAAGTGATGTAAGCATCGTTGCCTCTCCGTTTTATTGCCGCTGCCTTTCTCAAAACGAGTAAGAGAAGCACCAGGTATCCTGCTACATTAACGAGCGCAAAAACCGCTACTGCGACGAGGTCGTTCCCGAGATTGGCGCCAATGAAAAGCGACAGTACCCGAGCAGCAGTAATAGCGACTTCATAAATGAGAAGTGTTCCCTGCATGCGCAATACCGGCATTGAAGAGACCGCGGGTCGGGTCGCTAAAACGCTAGCCATCCATAAGGCAACCCAACGCGAGTATTCACCAGCACGCAGCCATTCATCGCCAAAGAACCAGGGAAGCAAGATGTCCCCCCATAAAGCGATGACACCAAAGGGAACAATCCCGATGCACGCCATCCCAAGCGTGGCACGCTGTATCAACGGCAACGCGTTCGCGGGATTTCGACGAACGGCTTCTGTGACGCGGGGGAAAAAAACCTCCAGCACGGATTGCCCAAGCAGCATGATCGGCGCGCCGAGAACCAATGTGGTGATGGAGTATTGCCCGGCAATGGAAGCGCTGAACAAGGAAGTCAGGACGAGCACCGGAAGTCCGAGAGACGCTGCATTAATCATGCTTTGCGGCATGCGATAGAGCACAAAATCACGCTGTTCGATCGCGGCCTTGCGAATACCTGCACGTCCGAACCAGCGGCGCACCTCGAAAGCGCCTTTTTTGGGGACGCGGGAAAGCAACATGGTGAAGTTAAGCGCCTTGCCCCCTATCATGATAATAATCAGCAGCAAGCCGTGAGGGGCTAAAAGACCACCGGCCAATTTCCCCAGATTCATTAAAAACGTACTGGCTACGTAGGAGCGCGCCTTTTGCTTGAAAAGCCCCTCTCGAATCGCGGACTGGTTCGCCACTGATAATAGTGCACTTAACAGTAAAGCCACGGGTATCAGATACAACAAGTACGGTGCTGCTTCCAGCCCCAGCGAGTGGGCAATCGGTGCGCGAAAAAGCAAAACGATCACAAGCGCGACCGGGGCCATGATAGAAGCACAAACGAGTGACAGCCGAGCGACCGCCGTAGCCCCCTCCTCGGTTTGCGGCATCACGATCGCATTGGCATAGCCAAGCGTGGCAATGGGTGAAATGATATTGATCACTGCCGTGAATGCGGCGAGCGCACCAAACGCCTCGGGGCCGTACAGCCGAGTAAGAAACGGCATAAAAGCAAGCGAAATGGCCTGAGCCGCTGCGATGCCCGTTGCCACGGCAACAACGTTGCGCACGAAACTACTTTTGCTGAATTTACTCGCGCGTACGCGCAGCTTGCCCAGAGCTAGACTATTCATCAATTAATAGCGCCATACCATCGATAATACTCATGAAACTTCCACACCCGGTTGATGGGAGAGCGACCTACTATCTCGTAGCCTTGTTCAACGTCTTGAAAAAAACACATTCCTGATAGGCTACTGCGCAAAAATCACCCGTATGTAACCCCGCGTCTCCAACCGTACCCTGTGCCTGGCTACGCTTTCCCACCGCGGGCCCATTAAAGGCGCGGTATTCGTTATGGCTCTCAGCGCGATAACCAGGCGCATTATTGATACCCGAACGGCCTGACTCGAGCCTTCAAACTAGTCAGGCCGTTCGAGCGCAGGTTTACTCGTTGACTGATTTATAGCTGTACTGGTAGTAGCCATAGCCGTAACTGTTGGCCGCCTTTTTCTCCATGGCATTCAAAATGGCGCCTTTCACCACCACGCCTGCCGCTTCCAGTCGACGAGCTGCGTGTTGTAGCTCTTTCAACGTATTGATTTCAAAACGTGCCAATAACAAGGTCGTACCACAATGACTACCCACCACGGCAGGGTCGGTCACTGCCAGTACTGGCGGAGTATCCACGATCACCAGATCAAACTGCCGCTCGGCTTCACTAAGTAGCTGAGCGAAATGCTGGCTCATCAATAGCTCGGAGGGATTAGGCGGCGCGATGCCTCGAGACATATAGCTCAGACCCTCTACCTGGCTTGCACGCACCTGTGTTTGCCAGCCACTGCGACCAGAAAGTACGTCAGAAAGGCCTTCGGCGCTTTGCCCACCAAATGCATGATGAATGTGGCCCTTGCGCATGTCCGCATCAATTACGAGGACCTTTTGCCCTGCCTGAGCGCACACGGCGGCCAGGTTCACCGCTATAAAACTCTTACCGATACCGGGGCTCGAACCGGTGATCATCAAACATGAATTTTTGGCTTCCATCATCGCGAAATGCAGGCTAGTACGAAGACCGCGCAGCGCCTCTATGGAAAGATCGGTAGGGTCGTGCTTGGCCAAAATGCCGCTGATGACCTGATGGCTTCGTTTATCTTTTTTACCTTTTACTTTACGTACCAAATTCTGCTGCGCTTCCGATAGCGGGATCGTTGCATATACCGGCAATCCGCTTTGCTCGATCTGCTCGGCGGATTCTATTCCCCGGCGAAGGAGTCCCAGCGCCAGCACTCCCCCAACGGCCAACATTCCCCCAAGCAGTGTCGCGACCATTACGATGAGCGATTTTCTCGGCGCAATAGGGCCACCGCCTACGAGGGCGTCATCGATGATACGCACGTTGCCCACGGTCCCGGCGCGGGTCATCTGTAGTTCCTGGGTTTTGTTCAACACGTTAACGTAAATGGCTTGCGTCACTTCCACTTCACGCGTTAGCCGAACGATCTCCTGCTGGGTTTCAGGAAGCTGGCTGACCTGCTCGTCCAACTGATCCAAATCGTTTTGTAGGCGTCGCTTTTGGCGTAAAAGCGCTTGGTAACTCGGGTGGTTTGGAGTGAAGCGCTGAGACAGCTCCGCCTCCTGAAGCTCCAGTTCGTTGAGGTTTTGCTCCAACGTGATGTAGCGGTTGATCGCTGCCTGAGACTCGCTGTTAAGATCAACGCTTTCGGCGTTGACCCGGTATTCGTTGAGACGGTTTTCAGCGGAGTTGAGCTGCTCGCGCAGCTCCGGCGACTGCTCTTCCAAAAACGCCAAGCGCTGTTCGGCCTCGGCGGATTGCCGCTCGACGTTTTGGGTCAAAAACGTTTCTATAACTGCATTAAGAGAGCGGCGAATAGCCTGCCTATTTTCACCCTTCAAAGTGAGTTTGAAGATGCCGGTACTGCCGCCACGTCCACCGCCACCCTGCTCGCTTACGCTCAGATTACCTCTCAAGTGGTTAATAGCATTGGAGCGAACCACTTTGGTCAAGATGAATTCAGCGCCCGGAGCAGCAGAGAGCTCTACCACGCTCACCTGTACGCCGCCCTCAAGGAAGCTGCTAAATTCGCCTACCCGGCCATTACCCAAACGCTCGCCGCTTAACCATAACGAGTACTCGCTGGCAGACTCGTTTTCTACTTTCAGGGTGAAGGGCATACCACGGTAGGCATCGTCCACTTCGAGTCGGCCGACATCGATACTCTCGTTACCCCATACACTTGCGTGCCCCTGCATAAAGTCAGGCCGATTGATACCGCGGCGCTGAATAAAGCCGCCAATAAGGGGGAGCGTATTAGGTGTTACCACGGTATCGAGCGAGATGCGATCGACCACTTGGCCTAGCACCATGCGCGACTGCAAAATCTGCACTTCGGCAGACGTCGAGGACTCACTCTCCGGCCCCAGCATGTCGCCCAACCCCTCCAGCGGGTTGATCGACGATCGCTTTTCGACTTGTACCAGCGCATCCCCTTGGTAAACAGGCGTTGCGCTCAAGGCCACGAGAACGCCAATAGCGGCAAATATCCCGGTGATTCCCACGATCCACCACTTTTTGTCCAGCAGCAGACCGAATAGGCGGCCTAAATCGATTTCATCACTATCGTTTCCAACAGGGCGCTGGGCCGTCACATCACTCATGCTTTGGCTACATCCATTTTGGCTATTCAGGGGCGGCGTTACGCCAGCTTCAAGGCCCAGGCTTGTACGGCCTGATCCATTAGCTGATGAACGTGCTGAAATGTTTCCGCACTTTTTCGATACGGGTCAGGGATATCCTTGCCCCGACCATTTTCAAGCCACTGTCCTAGCCGCATCGTTTTGCCAAGCGCGGCTGGGGAAAGCTCTGCGACAGCCAGACGCTGCTGGTCACTCATGACTAGTATCAGGTCGGCGCGATCGAGCATCTCACGGGTTAGCTGGCGAGCCTGGTGGTTATCAACCTCGAGCCCGTCCCTCTCGGCAAGAACGCGAGCGTGGGCATCGATTTGACTGCCTACCAGCGCGCCCAAACCGGCAGAAGAAAACTGCCTACCCGGCAGGCGCTGGCGCAGCATGGCCTCCGCCACGGGGCTGCGGCATATGTTGCCGACACATACCACTAGAATGCGCTGAAACATGGCGGGGCTTTCCTGCTCCGAGTCGTTATCGCGACGTTATATCAGGGGTTTATTGCAGATTACGTGAGTCAGAAATACTGCCTGCGGCGTAGCCCGGCAAGCGAACGGACGGCAGGAGTTGACTGATCACACGGTTCCAGCGGGCAATCGGTGCGGTGGTCACGTACACCACATCATTGGGCTGCATCGCAAACCTGCTTCCCAGTACGAAAGCAGCAGCGTTGCTTATATCCAGCTGATAAACGGTCGCCAAACGGTCACTGTTCAGCTCATTACCGCGAATGACAAAGATGCCCGAGGGTTCAGCGGTGACTTCATTGACGCCGCCCGCTTGCGCTAGCACATCAGAAAGGGATAAACGCTCGTTACCCAAGCGAACATTGCCAGGCGAATTCACCTGCCCCATGACGGAAACCGCTTGGCTCTCAGCGCTAGGTATGTGCAGTACGTCGCCATCTCGCAGCAATCGGTTTTGGGTTTGATCACCTTCACGCAGCAGGCTGAAAAGAGAAAGACGCTGCTCCACGCCGTTTCGAGTCAGATACACCTCGTGCCAGTTGGCGTCTTCGGTAGCGCCCCCTGTCTGGCTCACGGCATCGATCACGGTGAGCGGCACGGTCGTGACGGGCACGCTACCTGGGCTTGCAACGGCACCGCTTACTTGAACCTTCTGCGAGCGAAAAGCAGCGACGCTGACGTCCACCTGAGGCGTTTGAATAACGCCGCTCAGGCGTTGAGTCAGCAGTTCGCGCACCTCTTCCAGGGTCAATCCGGCGACCTGAACACGACCGGCAAAGGGGTAAAAAATAGTGCCGTCGCTGCGCACTCGATTACCGCCCTCTTCCGCCCCGCGTTCGCTGCCGGCGGGAATGGTCAATTCAGGATGATCGTATACGACGATACTCAGCACATCGCCGGCGCCGATACGGTACTCCCATTCATCGATTGCCTGGCGAAGCTCGCCTGACATGGGCGTGGCGCGATTACCTGCGTGCGGCATGGTCGCCAAAAGCCCCGGCGTAATGGGTTGAACGTCGATCAGGTTATCGATGGGCGCGGCTTGCGTATTTGCGTCAAGGTGCCCGCCCGGCGCCAGTGCACAACCGGAAAGCGTCAGCACACCGGCAAAAGCGCTCAGGTAAGCTGCCGCAAGAGATAGCCGCCGCAAAGGGCGAGAGGCGAGATAAGGCTGAAACATCCGTTTTACTCGATGTAAAAAAATCCACCTGCACGGCTGGCGCCAGCAGATACCTTGAATACTTTGAAACACGCTATTAAATGAGCGGCAATGCTACCTAAATCTGCTGTGCTAAACCAGTCGCAATATCTTTAAGCGTGCGATAGGCCTGCGTATGAAACCAGCAGGACTAGCCGGCACGATTACGCCACTCCTAATAACGCATGACGCATGGAAAACGTTTTATGGGAGCCTTTTGATTAATCTGAAGACGGCCCCAAAATAGGTTTTGACGACAACCTCTCGCCATCAGTAAATAAATCATTGTTTTAATTTAAAAATAACTATACAACCGCGACTTTAAACAATTAATAATCGCATTGCGCATTGATTTAAATACTCATAAATTATTTTACTCAAGTACAGCCTATAAAAAATTCATTTATTCAAAAACAAGCATATTGAAATAGCCAACGGGTAAGACCCATTTTTTTAAACAAATGAATCATTATTTAGGCTTATCAATAAACGACTTGAATGTTAATTCTGATCTATTCTCCAGGATATTTACAGGTTACCATTCAGCCCAAATCGGTGGCCGCCGCTTCTCATGACTGGATCAGGCTTGCGATGCTGGCATGAGTAACACAACACCTGCATGCTTATAGGCCAAAATGGCAGCTACTCACTTTATCTGGAGATCGAGCAATGTTAAGAAAAGCATTGATTTTATTGGTCACAGGAAGCGTATGCATCGCTTCGCTAGCCTCGGCACAAACAACGTCTGATAGCGCGGCGTCGATCGAGAGCGGTGTCGAGCCTGGTGGCTCTGCTCCCATGAATATTTCCTCCAGCCCGAGCGCTGCAGGTCAAGGCACAACCACCACGCCGGCTAGCGCAGGCGTCACGGCAGGAGGTGCCGCCCCGGGCGGTTTATCTGGCGCGTTAAGCACTAGCGCGACCACCTTGACCACCAGCACGCCATCCCAGGTGGCTGCCGGTATCGCCGCGGAGTCATCCGGCGCCAGCGGTACGAGCGGCACCAGCGGTACAACGGGTACGACCGGAACGCGTTGAGGCTACGCTTGAAACACATAAAATCGCGCCAGGCTGATCGCGACATCGAGATGTACAAAAGCCGCTTTTTAGCGGCTTTTATGCGTCCTGCTTCCCTGTTTTTCACTCATGTTGTCAATGGCGAAAGAAAAAGCCGTTTGCAAGCGCTCAAGACGGTGACGGGCGCCATCAGTTTATTAGCGATGGCAGGCTGTAGCGTGCTCGAAAGCTCTCCGATAGGCCAAGCCATCGTGGCACTGGATCCGAGCAAGGGCTTGGCAACGGCTACTCAGGCAGACAGCATCCCGTTTGCCTCTTTAGCGCTCGATAGCTCTACTCAGCGCGGCCTGCTGGTATTGGGCGCTCAAACCGGCACACAAACGCACTGGCCCTCCCAAAGAGGCTTTTTGAGCCTGGAAAGCGGTGGTTTATATGCAGCGTCCACGCTAGAGGGAGACTTACTGAGCACGCGTTATTACTTCGACCACTCAGCCGCTGCTGACGCCCTGGCAGCGGCCGGTGAACTGCCCTGGCAGCGTTCGCAACCCCGCTTCTGGATAGAACGCCATTGGGTCGATACCGATGGGCTCAGCCATGCTCATCGCGCTGAGGGGCATATGACGTGTAAAGCACCTCGAACACGTGCGCTATTGTTGACCGAGCTGCTGCTTCAGCCTTGCGACATCACGTACACCTGGGATAACGGCCAAACGACCAGGGCTCAGTGGTGGAAAGACCCCGTCACACAACGGCTGTGGGAAGTGGAGGAAATAGCCTGGCCCGGTGGCCCTGATATCAAATGGCAAGTGGCTCGCCCCTGGTGGGACAGCTAAGCCGCCACTACGGCGCTGGTAGTAATCGCCCCGCCCCGTCCAGTTGCCCGTGCTGCTTTAAGCGAGAACCATGAAAACCATGATCGACCGCGCCACTACTCGAGCGCACTTTGTTTACGCTAAACGCTTGGTTATCAGGACGCTACTGATGGGCGCTCTGGTGTCAGGCATGGCGGGTGCAAGCCACGCCACCGAACCGGGCGAGCGCACGTTGGCCGATGCCTGGCTGGAAACACTGTCTCAACAGGCGACGCCCATCAGTTGGAGCCATGCCTATGCTCTCCTGCTCACCGACCAGCAGCGCTACCCACAACAGCGGCGCTACTTGATCGAAGAGCTAGGCACGTTAGTCATAAGTGCCCAAGTGACAGGCAATACGATTTACGCTCAGGCGCTTTTGAAGTGGCAAGAAGCACTACGCAGTTTGGAAAATGGCGCGATGCGCAGCCCGCAGCGGCTGGATTTATTGGCGTTGGGCACCAACCTACGCGAGGCACCGCTGCTGGAAAACGTGGCCTATTGGGGCGTTTGCGATATTCCTGACTGGGTAGAAGTCTGGGGCCTTCAGGGGGTTAGTCGAACCGCCTGGCGCCCTAACATGACGATCGACGATGTAAAAAAAGCGTTGCCAGAACAAACGTTCAACAACATTGACCATGCGTCTCTGATAACGCCTCAAGGGAATGTGTTACGACGAGGCGTTGCGGCCTGGAACCACGAGACAACACCTCTTGCCCCCGGCAGCCGCTTACTCATCGCGCTGCCCAGTCGGCAAGGGCTGATGGGTGCGCTTCCCTTTCCCGGCACGACGGAAGAACCGGATATCATCAATCAGCGGCTGCCAGGCGTGTTGGCCGCTCAACTCCCTGGCGATCAATGTACTCAATGGCACGCTCCTTAATTCACTTACTGGCTGCTCGCCCCTTTCGCTGTTACCCATGTACCTCAAGGCCCATGGCATGGGTATGCGTAACGCTGTCCGCCTTCATTTTGCCCAACGTGGCCGCCGCCGATGGCCTGGCCGGCCAGTTGGGCCATGGTCAAAGCGATTTCGGCGGTGTGGGCATCATGCAAACGCCCACCGCGCGCATGAACCCGCTGGGTGAAATGTCGGTGAGCGCTAGCCGCACCGCCCCCTATCGACGCTATAACGTGTTTCTTCAACCCACTCGCTGGTTCGAAGGCGGTTTTCGCTACGTCTCCGTCGAGAATCGGCCAGGCCCGCTGTATGACCGCAACCTGGATAAGGGTTTCGATGCCAAACTGAGACTATTGGAAGAAACCCGCTACTGGCCACAGCTGGCCGTGGGCGCACGCGATATAGGCGGTACCACGCTGTTTGGCGCCGAATATGTGGTCGCCAGTAAACGCTGGGGGAATTTCGATTTCACCGCAGGGCTAGGCTGGGGCTACCTGGGGACCGCAAGCGATATCGATTCTCCCTTTGGATGGCTGGCGGACCGCTTCGATAACCGTTCGGCCAACAGCGGCTCAGGCGGCGGCGAGCTCAATTTCGGCCAGTACTTTGCAGGGCCCGCGGCAGTTTTCGGCGGAGTGGAGTATCAGACGCCCTGGGACCCCTTGATCCTTCAGCTCGAGTACGAAGGAAACGATTACTCCAATGAGCCCCAGGACAATGATCAGGTTCAGGATAGTCGCTTCAACGTTGGGGCGCGCTTGGCCATTAGCGATAACGTGGAGCTGCATACCGGGTGGCAGCGCGGCAATACGGCCATGGCGGGCATCACGTTCAACCTCGATCTTAACGGGCTTGATCAGTTAAAAAACGATCCGCCGTTGCAGCCTCTGGACGCCGCGCCGCAAGCAAGCTGGGCGGCGGCCAGCCAACGCCTAAACGAAAATGCCGGCATGCAGGTGGAGCGCATCTCCCGACAGGGCGATAGCCTGACCGTTACCGCCCGGCCCGGGCGCTTTCGCTCTTTGGCCCAAAGCGAGGGGCGTGCGAACCGCATCCTGAACGCCCAGGCCGATGAGGAGATCGAAACGTTCCGCTTTGACTGGGAGGAGCGGGGCTTGCCGCTGCGCGAAAGCGTTCATGACCGTGAGCAGTTCGTAGAGGCGGCGACCTCGGCCGATCATGAGTACGCCTATCGATACGGTATTTATACCCATGCCCGATTGGAAGACGGCACCGGTGAGACCCTGCATCAGGCGCCCGCCCAACGTTTCAACTGGCAGTTGGGGCCCCGGCTCGATCAAAACTTCGGCGGCCCGGACGGTTATCTTTACCGCCTCAAAGCCCAGCTCAGCGCCGAGTATCAAACCGACCCCAACGGCTGGTTCTCCGGCAGTATGGCCTGGACAGTGGCGGATAATCTGGGCAACTACGAATATATTGCCAACTCTCGACTGCCCAGAGTGCGTACGTTTGTAGGGGATTACCTGTCGGAGTCGCCCTTCGGTATCGAGAACCTGCAGTACACGCGCACGGCCAAGGTGAGCGATAACGTATACGCCATGGGCTATGGCGGCATACTGGAAATGATGTACGCCGGCGTCGGTGCCGAGTGGCTGTACCGCGAGTTTGACGCTCCCTGGGCGCTCGGCGCGGACATCAACTGGGTGCGCCAACGCGACTTCGACCAGCGATTCGATATGCGTGACTACAGCGTTTGGACAGGCCACATTAACGCCTATGTGGAAACCGGCGTGGAAGACGTGCTGGCCAAACTAAGCGTTGGCCGTTATTTGGCCGGTGATATAGGCGCCACGCTCGATCTTTCCCGCGAGTTCGACTCGGGCGTCCGAGTGGGCGCTTGGGGCACCCTGACCGATGCCGGCGATGATTTTGGCGAGGGCAGTTTCGACAAGGGCCTCTACCTCACCATTCCACTGGACGCGTTTTTCACCTTCTCCAGCCGCAATAGCACGACGCTTAGGTGGCAACCGCTCACCCGCGATGGCGGCGCACGTTTGAGCCGCCGGTACGATCTTTACACCATCACTCAGGAGCGCGACCTGGATCGCTATTGGCAGCAATACGACACCATGTGGCAATAATCTTTCGATCAGGCAATAAGCTGGTCGATGTGTAATGTTCGTTGCACAGCGCCGACAATATTCGTCCTTGCTTAAAGCGGAGATGAACGCATTAAAAAAGGGGGCCATTAGGCCCCCTTTTTTATTCACTAAACACGTCTTAAGGAATGAGACGCTCAGCACGCAAGCGAGTAAACAGATCGAAAAACGCGGCGCGGGTCTCGCGGAAGTGGTCGAAGCCGAAATCGCGCATCTTGGTTACGTCGTTGACGCACTCCTGCTCGCGGCCAAGGTCGGCATCGGAGTGCCACCAGGAGGCGAGCTTGTCGACATCCGGCTCGGCCAAGTCGTGCTTCTCGGCGATCTGTTGCCAGACATCGGCGCTATCTTTCATCTGCTCTTCCAGCGGTTTGGGCGCTTCGGGGCATTCGGCCACCTCCAGTTCGAAGAACTCGCCGATTTCCTGCCACATGCGGCGCCAGCGGAAGATGTCGCCGTTGACGGTGTTGAACGCCTCGTTGTGCGCGCCCGGCGTCGTGGCCGCCCACTCCATCTGGCGGGCCAGTACCAGCGCGTCGGTCAAATCGGTCAGCGCGTTCCACTGGGTTTGCGAACCAGGGAAAGTGAACGGCTGGCCGGTTTCCTTGCAGATCGAGGCGTAGACGGCCAGCGTCGTGCCCATGTTCATGGCATTACCCACCGCGTAGCCAATCACCGTGTGCGGACGGTGCACGTTCCAGCTGAACCCGTCGCGCTCGGCGGCAGCGAACAGGGTGTCTTCCAGGGCGTAGTAGAAGTTATCACCGGGCACCCGGGGCGCAGACTCGCGAAACGGCGTCTCCACCTTACCGCTGCCATAGCTCTCGAAAGAGCCCAGGTACTGCTTGGTGCCGGTGACCAGCGAGACGTGCTGAATGTTCTTGTCCTGCAAGGCGTCGAGCAGATTCTGCATCATGGCGCCGTTGGCCTTGACGTTCTCCTTTTCGCTGTCCCGCTTGATCCAGGTGCAGTAGAACACGTGGGTGATGGGCAGCTCGGCCAGCGCCTTTTCGGTCGCCTTGCGATCGAGCAGATCCGCGGTGACGGGAATGACGCCGCTTTGCTCGGTCGCACGACGCGACAGCCCGTAAACGGTCCAGCCGCTGGCGTTGAGATAGCTTGCCAGATTGCCGCCGGTAATGCCGGTAGCGCCTACCACGAGCGCGTTGCCTTTACGCATGATGACTCCTTCGATGAACGTGACTGCCCGCTTTTCTCAAGGCCTTGTGACCTTTTCACGGCGAGCGATGACGTTCATTCTGGTAAGAGACGTCAGTTGCTACAATTGGAAAAACCGCAAATCTTTATTGCATCAGGCGCAATACGATGGATCTCAACGCTCTACGTGTATTCGAACGTGTTGCTGCGACCGGCAGCTTCACGGTAACCGCGCACCACTTTCACCGGGCGGTTTCATCCATTTCTCGTCAGATCACGGCGCTTGAGGAGTCGCTGGGCCAGCAGCTTCTTTACCGTCACACGCGCGCGGTGACCCTGACCGAGGCCGGCGAGCGCTATTACCGGGATATTCGTGAGATTCTCAACCAGCTCGACCTGGCGACCGAAGCGCTTCAGGCGTCGGGCAGCGAGCCGTCGGGGCTTTTGCGTATCAACGCGCCGGTATCCTTCGGCCAGCGCCAGATCGTACCCATCCTCCACCGTTTTCAGCGTCGCTACCCCGCTATCAAGGCGGAGCTGGTACTGACCGACCAGCTCACCGACCCGGTCAAAGAGAGTATCGATATCACCTTTCGGGTCGGCGAGCTTTCGGACACCACGCTGGTGGCAAGGCGCCTGGCGCCCATGAACTACGTGGTGGCGGCCTCCCCTGCCTACCTTGAGCGTTACGGAACGCCGCAGACCCCGGAGGCGCTTTGCCAGCACGACTGCCTGCTCTACCAGGGTGAAATGGGACGCCAGCGCTGGTACTTTGACCAGCCAGGCGCCAGTAGCCCCCTAATCTGCAAGGTAGAAGGCTCGCTTTACAGCAACAGCGCCGAGAGTCTGCTGCAGGCGGCATTGATGGGCCAGGGGCTGGTGATGTTTCCCACCTGGCTGATTGCCGACGAGCTCGCCCGCCAGGCGCTGATTCCCGTACTCAAATCCTGGCGTGGCGAAGTGGCCCCCGCCCGGCGCGACATCCACGTCCTGTACGGCCAGCGACGCCTGACCGCGCCCAAGGTCAGTGCCTTTCTGGAGCACCTGTTCGAAGAACTGGGCGACGTACCGCCCTGGGATCGCTGGCAGGAGCGAATAGCGAAAGAAACATCGTAATACCTTTACCCATCAAGACGTCTCCATAAAAAAAGAGAGGCTGGCGCCTCTCTTTTGGATTTCGCTTCGCTCACAGCATTCGTGGCAACCAGGTGGCCAGGCTCGGGAAGATGACCAGCAGCGCGACCAGCAGCATCGAGCAGAGAATATAGGGAATGGCGGCGGAGTAGATTTCCCGCATGGTGGTTCCCGGCGGTGCGACCCCCTTCATGACGAAGAGCAAAAGCCCCAGCGGCGGCGTGGAGAAGCTGATTTCCAGCGCTAGCAGCACGACCACGCCAAACCAGATCAAATCGAACCCGAGCGCCTGAGCCAGCGGGAAGAAGATCGGCACGGTCAGCATCATGATCGAAATCTGCTCCATGAAGGTGCCGAGCACCAGGAGCACGGCGAACATGGCCATCAGCATCAAAATGGGCGATAGATCGAAGCTGGTGGCCCACTGAATCAGTCCGCCGGAGGCGCCGGAGAAGCCCAGGAGCTGGCTGAAGGTCGCCGAGCCGAACACGATTAGATACGCCATCAGCGTGACCTTGAGCGCCCCGATCACCGACTGAGTGAACGCCGCCCAGGTCATGCAGCGAAAGATAAAGCCCAGAATGATGACCCCGAGCGCACCGAAGGCCGCCGCCTCCGAGGGCGTAGCGAAACCGATCAGCATGAGCGCTACGATGATCACCATCACGCTGAGCATGGGCAGAATGTCGGTCACGATGAGTTTTAGCTTGGCACCTAGCGGTACCGGCTCGAGCTCGTAGGCCGGTGCCGCCTCCGGGTCGCGCCGGGTCTGGATGAAGATGGTCGCCATGTAAAAGCCGGCCAGCGTCAGCCCCGGCAAAATGCCAGCGACCAGCAGCGCGCCGATGTCGATCTTGGCAAGCGTTGCCAAAAGCACCGCCAGCGCCGAGGGCGGAATGATGATCGCAAGGCCTCCGGTACCCAGAATGGGGCCGATCGCCATCTTCTTCTTGTAGCCCCGGCGCTCCATTTCCGGCACCAAAAGCGAGCCCATCAGCGCTGTCGACCCCATGGAGGAGCCGCTGAGCGTGGAAAAGGCGGTACCACCCACCACGGTGACGTAGGAGAGCCGACCGGGCACCTTGCCCATTAGCCGATCCACGGCGTTGAACATCTTCATGCCAAGCCCGGTACGAAAGAACAGCTCACCCATCAAGAGAAACAGCGGAATCGGTACGAGGTTAAAGCTCGAAAGTGCCCCGAAACCGTTGTTGAGCATCTGTACGATGCCCGCCTGCCCCCCCATGAAATGCCAGGCCCCGATGACGTTGGCGGCTAAAAACGCCAGCGCGATGGGCGTGCCTACCGCCATGAAGAAAAGAATCAGCGAGAGTAGAAACGCCAGCGCAAAATACCATTCCATCATTCCTTGATCCCCGCTTCGCCGCTGTGAAGAATCTCCGGGCCGATGACGAAGCGGCCAAACTCGACCGCCATCAGGGTAAAGCTGACCGGAAAGACGATGGTGAGTATCCACTTGGGTACGAAAAACGCGCGCACGTCATAGTCGCTGCGTTCGATATTGAGCAAAAATAGATCAAGCCCCTTCCAGGCGAGCACCCCACTCACCAGCACGCAGACCAGCGCAACCGCTCGGCTGAGAATATTGAGCACGGGCAGCGGCAGTACCGATGTGAGCAGCTCGATATGCACGTGCCCTTTCTGACGCACAAGCCAGGGCGCGCCCAAAAGCGTCAGGTAGAACATGGCGTACTCGGTGGAAAGAAAGAACCACGCCGAGGGCTGTAACCCCAGGTTACGAATCACGACCGACAGCACCACCGCCACCATCAGCCATACCAGCATGATGGCGGCAAGCAGTGCCATGCCGTTGAGCAGCAGCAAATAGCCGCGTTGTGCATAGCGCATAGAAACCCCGAAGCAGTTGGCGTCCTGCAGAAAGACGCCGGGGCAAGAGCCGGCGTCTTGAGTACGGTAAGGGCCGGCGACGTTATAGATCGTTGAACTTCTCGATCAGCTCATCGTAATGCTCAAGGCCCATCGGGTGACGTTCCATCTGGCCTTTCATGCGCGCCCAGGTCGCTTCGCGGGCGGCATCGGCGTAACGCTGGGCCGCCTCGCCTTCCAACGTGACGACGTTCATCCCGTCCTCTTCGAGCTCGGCCTGCTGCTCGACGGCACGCTCGGCCAACTGCTCGGCGCTGTCACGCTCGTGCTCGATCGCCACTTCCTGAAGAATCTGCTGAGACTCGGGGCTTAGCTGATTCCACTTGTTCAGATTGACGATCACACCCATGTCGGTAGAGAAAAATGCCGGGTCGATCCGGTAGTTCAGGAATTTGTCCCAGTTGAGATCTTTAAGGCCGATCTGCGTCCAGCCCGTGGCGTTCACGACGCTGCGCTCGAGCGCTGAATAGACATCGGTGGTGGGCAGGCTGATCGGCTGCGCGCCAAGATAATCCTGGAAGAAGGCGTCATACACGGGATTGCTGCGAAGCCGAAGCCCCGAAATATCCAGGTCACCGTTTTCATCGAGGCCCGGCTCGTCGATGGTGTAGAGGTTGTAGCTCACGCCGCTGTCGAACCAGCCCAGATAGTAGGTGCCCATCTTCTCCTGATGGATCTCGTTGAGCAGATCGATCCCGCCGTTTTCGCGGGCGTAAATGGCGTTGGTATTCGAGGCAACCATGGCATCGCGCTCGGGCACGGTACCGGCGTAGAAACTCGCCGCGGTATAGGCCATGTCCACCACGCCGTTGCGCACCGCCTCCGGCTGCTCGGAGAGACCAATGACCTCGGGGCCGCCTCGTACATTGATCTGCACGACCCCTTCGCCGCGCTCGTTCACTTTATCGACGAACTCCAGAAAGCTCTGGGTGTAGATCAACGATGGCGGGAAGGCGTGAACGGCGTTGATTTGATCGACGGCGAAGGCCGGAACGGAGGCGAGCGCGGTCATTATGGCGAGCGTCAAGGGGGCTTTTTTCATGGGGAGTCTCCTGTAGATATTATCATTGGTACGACTGTCGATTGCCGGTACGTTTGTTTATTGGAATGGCTGTTAGCGTACATGCCGGTACTGAATAATCGTGGGGGCTTGGCGCTTTCCCGATCAGGGTGAGTCGCAAAGCGCCCTTGTAATCACCGCTATCCTTTACCGATCAAAGGCGTGCCCCCCGGGTAGGGCTGCGCCCAGGGAAATCGCTCGGCGTAGGTGGCGGCGAATGTGTCGATATCGCCTTCATGTTGACGGGTCATGTCGATATCGTCCCAGCCGTTGAGCAGCTTGGTGCGCCAGACCGGGTTGATCGTAAAGGCCACCTCGAGCTCGCCAACGCGAATGCGCTGCTCGAGTAGGTCCACGTCGACCGGCGCCGCCTCGCCAAGCGCCTTGAGCAGACGCTCGGCGTCTTCCTCGTTGACCACCGCGGGCAGCAGGCCGTTATTGACCGCGTTGGAAGCGAAGATATCGCCGAAACTCGGCGCGATCACGCAGCGAAAACCGCCGTCGACCAGCGCATAGACCGCCGCCTCCCGCGAGGACCCCGCCCCGAAGTTGCGCCGGCTCACCAGCACTTCGGCCTCATCGGCGCCGGGCTGGTTGAGGGGATAGTCTGGTGAAGGCGCGCCGTGGGCGTCGCGGCGCACGTCGAACAGAAGAAACTGCCCGTAGCCGACGCTGCGCGGCTCTTTCATGAAACGCGCGGGAATCAGTTGGTCGGTGTCCACGTTGGCGTGGGGTAAGCCGATGCCCGTCGTGGTTAAAATCTCGATGGGTTTCATGAGCGCACCCCGTCGGTGTGGGCGCCTGGCGCCAGCGTGCGGATATCGGTCAGCCGCCCTTCGAGGGCGGCGGCGGCGACCATGGCAGGGGACATTAAATGGGTACGCGCCCCCGGGCCCTGGCGCCCCTTGAAGTTACGATTGGTGGTCGAGGCGCAGCGCTCACCGCTGGGAACCGTGTCGCCGTTCATGCCCACACACATCGAACAGCCCGAGTGGCGCCACTCGAGCCCCGCGTCGATGAAGATACGATCGAGCCCCTCCTCTTCGGCCTGGGCCTTGACCTGGGTGGACCCGGGTGACACGACACCGGGCACGCGGCTTTTACGCCCGTTCAGCACGGCCGCGGCGGCGCGCAGGTCTTCGATGCGGGCATTGGTGCAGGAGCCGATGAACACCCGATCGATGGCGATATCGGTGAGTTTCTGGCCCGGCGAAAGCCCCATGTAGTCGAGACTATCGCGAATCTGGCGCGCCCTGGCGCTCTCCTGGTCGCCGGCCAACGAAGGCAGGCGGTGATCGATGGGTAGCGCCTCTTCCGGCGAGACGCCCCAGGTGACGGTAGGCGCAATCTCCGCGGCATCGATAGTAACGTCCTGATCGAAAACGGCGTCGGCATCGCTGTAAAGCGTGGACCAGTACGCGCAGGCGCGGTCAAAAAGCTCGCCTTTCGGACTGTAGGGCCGGCCTTTCAAATAGTCGAAGGTGGTCTGATCCGGAGCGATCATGCCGCACCGGCCGCCGCCCTCGATGGACAGATTGCAAAGCGTCAGACGCGCCTCCATCGAAAGTGAACGAATCGCCTCGCCGGCATACTCGATGGCAAAGCCGCGTGCGCCGTCGGCGCCCAACCGTGAAATCCAGGTCAGCGCGATATCCTTGGCCGTTACCCCGGGCGAGAGCTGTCCTTTCAAGGTGATGCGCATTACCTTGGGTTTGGTCTGCCAAAGCGTTTGGGTGGCCAGCACATGCGCAACTTCGGAGGCGCCAATGCCAAAGGCGATGCTGCCAAACGCCCCGTGGGTCGCCGTATGGCTATCGCCGCAAACCATGACAAGCCCGGGCTGGGTCAGCCCCTGCTCTGGACCCATGACGTGGACGATGCCCTGGCGTGGGTCATCGAGCCCGAAAAGCGTGACATCGTGTTTGGCGGTGTTGTCGGTGAGCTGTTCGATCATGGACCGAATCCTGGGATCATTCACTTCATCGAGAGTGCGCGATAGCGTCGGCGCGTAGTGATCGGCAATGCCAAAGGTCAGGGCGGGCCTGGCGACCGGCAGATGGCGTTCTTCCAGCTTGTTGAAGGCATGAAAGGAGCCTTCATGGACGAAGTGGCGGTCGATCCACAAAAGGCTTTGACCACTGTCGCTGCGGTACACCTCATGGGCGGACCACACCTTGTCGAATAGCGTCTGGGGAGTGCTCATGATGTTCGCTGTCTCGGCCTGTGCCACTGCGTGGCACCGTTTTATTAGTGGGGGCGGTCATCACGCCCTGGGCAGCTTTCAGCCTGGCTCTGGCCGACGGGGATATGGCTGCCAGCTTTTCTCTACAGATTTTTCTTCAATTAGTTTTCTACAACTAGCGCAAATCTTAAGCACAGGTCAAATGTATTTTTTAGAATTTATAATTGGTATTAAAAATAATACATGCAAAACGCGTTCGTAAAGTTTTTCATACCGTCGAGTCGGTAGGCATACCGCCCACCCGGGGTTCCCAATAGCGTGAGCTGTCGTCGCCATTGCGCTCGAGATCGATCTGGAAACGGTAGCGGTCGGGGCGATAGAAAGCCTCCAGATGTTCGACACCCCGCCCTTTTTCATCGAACACCACGCGCGTCAGCGAAATCAGTGGCGAGCCGACCGATACCTCCAGCGCTTGGGCAAGATCGTGGCTTGCAAGCGTTGCAGAAATGGATTGAGAGGCGTGATCCACGTTGACGCCGCTGCGCTCGAGCAAAACGAACAGCGGCGTATCGGCCAGGTCCGCCTCGCTGTAGTGCAGGGCGATCTTCTCGGGCACGTGGGTGATCAGGTAGGAGAACGGATTGCCGTCCACCATGCGCACGCGTACCGAGCGCTGTGCCTTGGTGTTCGGAGCCATGCCCAGCCGCTCGGCGATCGTCTCCGGCGGCGGCGCATAGCCGAATTCCAGCAGCCGCACCTGGGAGGCCTGGCTCATCTTCACCATGTTGGGCATCAGATTCGAGACGTTCGCCGTCATCACCGTGGCCTCCAGCGGCTGCTTGAGCACCACCGTGCCCACCCCGGCCTTGCGCTCGACCAGGCCGCTCGCCTGCAGCGCCTTGATGGCGCGGCGCACGGTCACTCGCGATACGCCGTGCTGCTCGGCCAGCCTGTTCTCGCCCGGAAGCTTTCCGCCCGAGGGAAGACGGCCGCTGAGAATGGCATCCTTGAGTAGCAGATAGATGCGATGCGACTTCGTCCCTCCCACGGCCGAGGTATGTGCCTCGCTCATCCTTGTTCCCCTACGTCGTCAAAAAATTTTCCAGCGCACTTGACGCGCACCGCTTTGTAGACATAAAAATGTATCAAATTTAATACATTTAAACGACTCATCGATTCGTATACCCGTGACCAAAACGTTCGGCCGAGGACACAGCTCTGCCACGCACTGAGTAACACACATCGCGAGCATTTCGAAGCAGAAAGCGGCAACTCAGCCAAGAGACCAGCCATGGAGAGTAACGCAAGCGAGCGGCGTGGCAGCGATAAAACGCAGGTGCGCGCGTTTCTCGCCGCCATGCAAGCGCGAGACTTGGCGAAAGCCAAGCGGTTTCTGGCCGAGCGCGTTGCGCTGGAGTTTCCCGGGGCGCCTACGATGGCAAGCCTCGAGGAGGTCATCGCCTGGGCAGGCAGTCGTTACCGACACGTGAGTAAGACCCTTCACGGCGTGGATCACTGCGTCACGCCGCTTGAGTCCATCGTCATCTGCCACGGCGTGCTCGACGTGACCTGGCTGGATGACACGACGTCCACGGGCGTGCGCTTTATCGACCGCTTCGAGCTGAAAGATGGCCTGATCATCCGTCAGCAGGTCTGGAACGATCTGGCGCTTGTGCGCCCCCACCTTGCCCCTGCCGGGCACTCCCCCCTCTGAAGAGAGCCTTATGACACAAAAAACCACTTCCCCACCGAGTCTCACACGCCTGTTGCAGGATCCTTCCATCGTGGTCGCCCCCGGCGTATTCGACGCCCTTGGCGCCTCACTTGCCGAGCAGGCTGGCTTTGATACGGTCTATCTCTCCGGCGCCAGTCTCGCCTATACCCAGCTGGGGCGGCCGGATATCGGCCTTTTGAGCATCACCGAAATCTGCACCGCCATGTCGCATATTCGTGAGCGCACGAACCTTTCCGTGGTCGTGGATTGCGATACGGGCTTTGGTAACGCCATGAACGTAATGCGCAGCGTGCGCCTTCTGGAGCGCGCCGGCGCCAACGCCATTCAGCTCGAGGATCAGACCTATCCCAAGCGCTGCGGTCACCTGAAGGGCAAGACCCTGGTCTCCAAGGGCGAAATGGTCGGTAAATTGCATGCGGCACTGGATGCTCGGGAGAGTGAGGACACGCTGATCATCGGGCGTACCGATGCGCTGGGTGTGGAAGGTACCGACAGCGCTATCGAGCGCGCCCAGGCCTATTTTGAAGCCGGCGTGGACATGCTGTTCATCGAAGGCATCCGCACCGACGAGGATATCGACAAGATCATGACCCGGTTCAAGGGCAAGGTGCCGATCATGGCCAACATGGTCGAAGGTGGCGATACGCCGCTGCAAAACGCCCAGGCGCTGGAAGCGCTCGGCTTCTCGCTGGTGATCTTCCCCGGCGCGCTGGTGCGCGCGATTACCCATATGGCGAGCCGCTTCTTCGCCACGCTGAAACAGGACGGCACCACCGACGCCTTTCGCGATCAGATGCTCGATTTCAAAGAGCTCAACGATTACCTGGGCACTCAGAAAATGCTCGAACTGGGTGAGCGTTACGAAGAGCGCTAATGGCAGGCCCCGGGCGCCCGCGTCAGTCAAGACAGAGTTGGACACGGCCCCCTTCGAAAAACAATGCCTAGAAGAAAGACTTTTTCAAGAACGACGCTTTAAAAATAACCATGTCAGGAGACAGCAATGCAGACGACGGACAAGACGGCCAAAGAGATTTTTCATGACGTCATGGCTAACCCGCAGCGGGTGCCTTTTGGCTTTGGCAAGAAAGCGGTACTCGTCAACGTCGACCCGCAAAAGGCCTACACCCGCACGGATCTTTTCAAGACCGCTTACGAGACCGACCCGAAACAGCTCGAGTACACCAATCAACTGGCCCGCGGCTTTCGCGCGAAAGGCTGGCCGGTGGTCTGGACCCACGTGGCCTTTCTCGACTCCGCCGAGGATGCCGGCGTGTGGGGCACGCGCACCGACACCCCGGATTCGCTGCAGAACATCAAGTACGGCTCTGAGCGCGCCGAATTCGACGAGCGCGCCGAGATCGACCGCGCCCGCGATGTGATTTACACCAAGCGCATGCCCTCGGCATTTTTCGAGACCCCGCTGCAGTCGCTTCTAGTGTGGCATCAGGTGGATACCGTGATCATCACCGGCGGCTCGACCTCGGGCTGCATTCGCGCCACCGCGGTGGAGAGCTTATCCCGCGGCTATCGCACCATCGTGCCGATGGAGTGCGTGGCCGACAAGCACGAGAGCTACCACTACGCCAACCTGACCGACCTGCACCTGAAATACGCCGACGTCATGCCCGTGGCCGACGTGCTGGCATGGCTCAAGGGCTGAGGAGCAAACCATGAAGGAATCCCTTGGCGTATACGACTACTGGGCCTATGACCAGCGTCCGAAAATCGAGTGGCCGGGTGGCGCGAAGGTCGCCTTCTGGGTCGCACCCAATATCGAGTATTACGAGCTCGACCCGCCCCAGAACCCCAGCCGCAAGCCCTGGCCGCACCCGCACCCGGCGGTTCCGGGCTTCAGCATTCGCGATTACGGCAACCGGGTAGGCCACCAGCGCCAGATGGCGCTGCTGGACAAGTACGGCATTCGCGGCTCGGTATCGCTTTCGACGGCGCTTTGCGAGCACCATCCGGAAATCATCCAGATGTGCAAGGAGCGCGACTGGGAGTTCTTCAGCCACGGCATCTACAACACGCGCTACACCTACGGTCTGAGCGAGGCCCAGGAGCGCGCCATGATCCGCGACAGCATGGAGACCATCCATCGCCACACCGGCCAGGCCTGCGCGGGGTATCTGGCGCCGGCGCTTTCCCACTCCGAGCGCACGCTGGATCTGTTCGCCGAAGTGGGCGAAGAGCTTTTTGGAAGCGATGGCGGACTCTACACCTGCGACCTATTCCACGACGACCAGCCCACGCCGGTACGCGTGCGCTCCGGCAAGCGGTTCATCTCCATGCCTTACTCGCTTGAGATGAACGATACCATCGTCTACGCGGTGAACAAGGTGGAGCCGCGCCAGTACGCCACCATGCTCAAGCGTCACTTCGACCGCCTGTATCAGGAAGGCGCCGAGTCCGGCACGGTGATGTGCATTCCCACCCACAACTACCAGGTGAGCTGCCCTCACCGCATCAAGGCCTTCGAGGAGGCGCTGGAGTACATTACCGGCCACTCCGACGTCTGGGTCACCACCGGCCGGGAAATCGCCGAGCACTACCGGGCGCACTCTTACGATGCCGCGCTTGACAGTATTCAGGCGCAGGCCGCTACCGCACCAAGGGAGGGTTGATACCATGGCACTCAACGACGACTACCTGGACTACCCGCTGCGCCGCCATGGCTACGACCACGACCGCTATGACTGGTCGATGCTCGGGGAACGCCCCCCGATTACCTGGCCCGGCGGCAAGACGCTGGCGGTATGGATCAATATTTCGCTGCAGTTCTACCCGCTCAACCAGCGCGGCGAGCCGTTCAAGGTGCCCAACGGCATGACCATGCCCTACCCGGACCTGCGCCACTTCTCGCTGCGCGATTACGGCAACCGGGTGGGCATCTATCGGGTGCTCGAGGCCTTGAAGCGATACGCCATCACGCCGACCTACGCGATCAACGCCCAGCTCGCCGAGCAGACGCCTTATCTGCTCAAGCGCCTTCAAGAGCACGGCGGCGAGTTCATCGCCCACGGCTGGAACATGGATCACCTGCACTACGGTGGCCAGCCCGTCGAGGAAGAGGCCGAGCTGGTCAAGCGCTCGGTGGACACCCTGCGCCGCGTGACCGGCCAACGCATTCGCGGCTGGCTCAGCCCGGCGAAGCACCAGAGCTTCAACACACCGGATCTTTTGACCGAAAACGGCATCGAGTACTGCGCCGACTGGGTCAACGATGAGCTGCCCTACGCCTGGAAGACCGCCTCGGGCCCGCTCACCATGATGGGGCTTTCCACCGAGATCGAGGACCAGTTCGTCATGAGCCAGAACCTCCACTCGGAAGACTCATGGGTCGCGCAGGTGAAGGATGCGTTCGATTTTCTGCTGGAGGAGTCGCGCACCGCTGGCGGGCGCCTGTTCGCCCTGAACCTTCACCCCTGGCTTGTCGGCCAGCCCCACCGCATCGCCTGCCTGGAAGAAGTGCTTGCGCATATCAGCGGGCACGCTGAGGTGTGGCAGGCGCCAGCGGGCGAGATTCTGGATGCCTTCACTCACGCGGAGCAGGCGTAATGGCGATCGTTCCCTACACCCACACCACTGAATTCGATGCCCACCTGCCGCTTTTGATCATCGGTACCGGCGCCTGTGGGCTGGTGGCGGCGCTCAAGGCGCGTGAGGCGGGCATCGAGCTTGCGGTGCTGGAGCGCGATGCGCTGCCTCGCGGCAGCACTGCGATGTCACAAGGTTTCATTCCCGCCGCTGGCACGCGCTTTCAAAAGGCGCTGGAAGTCGAGGACTCCCCACGCCTCATGGCCGAGGACATTCAGCGCAAGAACGGCTTCGAGGCCGACCAAAGGATCGTCGAGCGGCTGGCCGAGCAATCGGGGCCGACCGTGGAGTGGCTGGCCGACGATCACGGCGTGCCTTTTGAGCTGGTCGAAGGCTTTCTCTACCCCGGCCACCGGCGACTACGTATGCACGCCACGCCTCGGCGCACCGGCGAGGAGCTGATGGGCGCACTTTTGAACGCCGCCGAGCGTGCCGGTGTGGATATGCTCACCCAAGCGCGGGTCGAGGACCTGCACGTGGACGAGGCCCAACGGGTGCGCGGCGTAACGATCACACGCCCGGGCGACAGTCGTGAGCGTATCGGCTGCGATGCCCTGATCCTGGCCTGCAACGGCTACGGCGGCAATGCCGAGTTGGTCAAGCGCCATATCCCGTCGCTCAAGGAGGCGCTCTACTACGGCCACGAGGGCAACCAGGGCGATGCGCTGCTCTGGGGCGAGGCGATGGGCGCAAGCACGAAGGATCTCGCCGCCTGCCAGGGCCACGGCTCGCTTGCCACCCCGCACCAGATTTTGATCAGCTGGGCACTGATGATGCAGGGCGGCATGCAGGTCAACGTGCTGGGTGAGCGCTTCTCCAACGAACACGGCGGCTACTCCGAGCAGGCCGCCAACGTCCTCGCCCAGCCCGAGGGCGTTGCCTGGAATATTTTCGACGGCCGTATTCATGAAAACGCGCTTGAATTCGAGGATTACCGTAACGCCTTCGAGGCCGGCGCGATACGCGCTTTCGACACGCTAAATGCCATGGCCAATTGCCTCGACCTGCCGCTCGCCGCGCTGGAGACGGCCGTCGACGACATGCATCGCCACGCCCGAACGCAGACACCGGACACGTTCGGCCGCGTTTTCGAGCCCGCCAACCTGCTGTCACCGCCTTACTACGCCGTCCGCGTGACCGGGGCGCTGTTTCATACCCAGGGCGGACTCGAAGTGAATACCCAGGCACGAGTGCTGGATACCCAAGGCCGGATGCTGCCCAACCTGTTCGCCGGCGGCGGCGCAGCGCGGGGCGTTTCCGGCGCCGGCGATAGCGGCTATCTCTCGGGCAACGGTCTATTGAGCGCCGTCGTGCTGGGCGCCGTCGCCGGACAAAGCGCGGCGGCGCTTTTACAGGCCACCGAAAACGAAGCCTGATAGCGGGCGTTGATGCGGCAGGCATCGAGGCTTTTGCCAAGGCGTTGATTTCGTGGTTTGCTGGCACGCCCTAACGCGCCACCACGAGAATCACTCATGTTTCATCTGCTGATTTCACTGCCCTGCCTGATCGTGATTCTCCGGGTACTGGCGCCGCTCCCGTGGCCGCGCTGGAGCAAAATAACGCTCTCGGCGCTGCTGCTGCTCGTCTCGCAACATCACCTTCTAACCCAGCTCGCCTTTGGCAGCATGTTCTCGCCGGAGGTGCCGCGCGCGGTGGTGCTGCTCGTCAATACGCTGTTTGGGGCGATGCTCTTTCTGGCACTGATGCAGCTCGCAGTCGATGCGATCACCCTGGTGCTGGCGCTGATCAAACGGCGCCGTCTCGGTATCCCCGGCGCGCTTCGTTACGCGCTCAGCCTGGTGGCGCTGGGGGTGGCCGCCTTCGCCGTAAGCCAGGCGGCGCGGGTGCCACCGCTCAAGGAAGTCGATATCGCCATCGACGGGCTGCCAGAGGCGTTCGAGGGCTATGAGATCGTGCATCTGACCGACCTGCACATCAGCCGGCTGTTCCAGGTGGGCTGGGTGGAGGACGTGGTCGAGAAAACCAACGCGCTCGGGGCGGACGTCATCCTGATCACCGGCGACCTGATCGACGGCACCTTGCAAGCGCGCCGTGACGACGTCGCCCCGCTTGCCTCGCTTTCAGCCCTCGACGGCGTATTCGTCAGTTCCGGCAATCACGAGTACTACTTTGGCGCCAACGAGTGGATGGCGCACTACCAGACGCTCGGTATGCAAGCACTCGCCAACGAACACACGGTGATCGAACGCGGCGACGCCGCGCTGGTACTGGCCGGGGTCAACGACATCTCCGCCGCCGGGCACGGCTATACGGGGCCGGACGTGACCCAAGCGCTCGAAGGCGCGCCGGCAGGCGCCCCGGTCATCCTGCTCGACCACCAGCCGCGCAACGCGCGCAATACGGCTGCCCGGGGCGTCGATCTGCAGCTTTCCGGCCACACCCACGGCGGCATGATGGTGGGGTTCGACCGGCTCGTGGCGCGTGCCAATGAGGGCTTTGTGTCAGGCAAATACGAACTCGACGGCATGACGCTCTACCTCAACAGCGGCACCGCGCTCTGGCCCGGTTTCGCCCTACGTTTGGGCAAGCCGTCGGAGCTTACGCGTATCACGCTGCACGCGCAGTAGCCACTCGAGCAAGCGCTAGCTCCAGCTCCCCTCACCCAGCGCGTCGAGCGGAATTTTCAGATAGCGCTTGCCGTTGGCTTCCGGCTCGGGCAGGCGCCCGCCCAGGGTATTGACCTGGAGGGCGTGGAGAATCAGCCTGGGCATGGGCAGTTCGCTGTCACGCTGTTGGCGAAATGCGACGTACTGCGCCTCGCCTTGACCCGCCAAATGAGGGTTATGCTCGCGCTGCTCGGCCACGCTGCTTTGCCAGGCCGGGGCGCGGCCGCCCGGGCAATAGTCGTGACCGGTGAACAGCCGAGTCTTGTCGGGCAGGCTCAGAATCTGTTGAATGGAGTGCCACAGCGCGCGGGCGTCGCCGCCGGGAAAATCCGCCCGGGCGGTACCGAAATCCGGCTGAAAAAGCGTGTCGTGAACGAACGCCGCGTCGCCCACCACGTAGGTGATCGAGGCCAGCGTATGGCCCGGCGAGTGCATGACCCGCGCCGTTAGCTCACCGATTTGAAACGTATCGCCGTCGGCAAAGAGCCAATCCCACTGACGCCCGTCTGCGGGCATCTCCGGCCAGTGATAGATCTTCTTCCACAGCGCCTGCACTTTCGTGACGTGCTCGCCGATCGCGGTCGGCGCGCCGGTCTTTCCCTTTAAATACTGCGCCGCGGAGAAGTGATCCGCGTGGGGGTGAGTATCCAGAATCCACTCGACGTGAAGCGCATGTTTGGCCACGTAATCGAGCAGCTCATCGGCATGGTGGGTGGCGGTAGCGCCGGATTTCTCGTCGAAATCCAGCACCGGGTCGATGATCGCGCAGGCCTTCGTGGCCGGGTCGCTGACGACGTATTGAACGCTACCGGTGCGCGGGTCGTAAAAGCCCGCCACCTCCGGCTGGCCCTCAAAAGCGGCGGGTGAATGCTGAAACGTGTTCATGCGGGCTCCTATCAGGCAAAGGATGGTGGCCAAGCGCGTGGGGATCAAAACGCTTTTTCGAGCGCGAAGCGCGGCTGCTGCTGGCCTTGCACCTCAACGGTTTCGATAAACATCTCGAGTGGGCGCACCCACAGGCCGTACTCGCCGTAAAGCGCCCGGTAGACCACCAGCGGCTCCTCGGTTTCGCTGTGCTGCGCGGTGCCGAGTACTTCGTAAAGTGCGCCTTTATAGTGGCGGTAGATGCCGGGAGCGGGCGAGTTCATGGGGCGTTCTCTCCGGGTGGTGTGTTGACGTCGAGACGGGCGTTTTTGGCCAGCCGTTCGAGCACTTTCGAGGCGGCCACGAAGCCGAAGGTGCCGGTGACGAAGGTGGCGGCGCCAAATCCCGAGGCGCAATCCAGTCGGGTGGCGTCGCCGCTGCCGGGCTTTTGCAGGCAGACTTCGCCGTCAGCGCCCGGGTAGACGAGCTGCTCGTCGGAGTAGACGCAGGCCACCGAGAAGCGCCGCTTGGGGTTACGTGAGAAGCCGAAATCCCGGCGCAGGCGCGCGCGCACCCTGGCGAGCAGCGGGTCGTGTTCGGTGCGGGTGAGATCGGCCACCTGAATACGGGTGGGGTCGGTCTGCCCGCCGGCCGCTCCGGTGACGATGATCGGAAGCTTTCGCCGCTTGCACCAGGCAATCAGCGCGGCCTTGGCGATCACGCTGTCGATCGCATCCACCACGTAATCGGCACGCTCGGGAATGCGTTCAGCCAGGTTCGTCGGCGTCACAAACGCGGTATCGGCGATGATCTCGATATTGGGGTTGATCAAGCGACAGCGCTCGGCCAGCACCTCGACCTTGGGCCGGCCGATGGTGCCATCGAGGGCGTGCAGCTGGCGATTGACGTTGGAAACGCACACATCGTCGAGATCGATCAGCGTGAGCGTGCCGAGACCGGAGCGCGCCAGCGCCTCCGCCGCCCAGCTGCCTACCCCACCAACGCCCACCACGACCACGTGGGCGCGGCGAAAGGCATCGGCCGCGCGCTGACCGTAAAGGCGGCGAATGCCGCCAAAACGGAAATCGTAGTCAGAAGCGTCGTCCGAAGCAGGGGCGATGGAGGCGTCAATGGACATGCAGGGCTCTCTGTAATGAACGGGTCAGGGCGGAGTATCGGCGATGGGCGTGACGGGGGCGGTGCGCACGCGGTCCCGCGGCAGGTGCCCCGCCCAGCCAAGGCGCTCGAACAGCGCCGCCATCGCCGGCTCCAGCGCGCAGTCGATGCACAGCCGCAGCGGCTGGCAAGGATGATCGAAACAGAGCTGGGTGGCGGCGAGCAACAGCCCCGGCGCGCCGAGCTCATCGGCGAAAAAACGGTTGTGTACGCTCTTGCCGTGCTTGGCATCGCCAATGATGGGATAGCCCCGGCGCGACAGGTGCCGGCGAATCTGGTGGCGCCGCCCAGTGAGCGGCCTGGCCTGCACCAGCGAGTAGCGCGCCACCGGGTAGCGGTCCACCTGCACCGGAAGCTCCACACTGTCGAGACGCTGGATGTCGGTGCGCGCCTTGAGCGCGGGCATTTCGGCCTTGGGGCGGCTGCCGTCCTCTTCGCGCAGCGGGTAGTCGAGCGTCTCCTCAAGGGGCGCCTTGCCGCGCACGACCGCCAGATAGCGCTTTTCGACCTCGCGCTCGTTGAACGCCAGGCTTAGCTTGCTGGCGGCGTCGGAAGAGAGCGCCATGACCATCACGCCGGATGTCGGCCGGTCCAGCCGGTGAACCGGGTAAACCCGCTGGCCCAGCTGGTCGCGCAGCGTCTGTAGCAGGAAGGTGGTTTCGCCCCGGGCGAGCTTGGAGCGGTGCACCAAAAGCCCGGCGGGCTTGTGCACCGCCACCAGATGCGCGTCCTGATAAAGAATGCGTAGCGCCGCCATGGCCTTCCCCGCGAAAAAAGTGGCGCCATTGTCGCGGCTTCACCGGCGGTTGTCACTAGTGCTCGTCGTTGGCGTCCGCGCGCTTGAGAAGCTACCTTTCATATACCCCGTTTCGGGGCTTCCACGGAACAGGAAAGGAGAGACGACATGCGTTTAGTGACCCCCTTGACCGGTATCGCCGCCGCGCTTTTGCTGGCAACGACCGCCCAGGCCCAGACCAACGATACGGACACCGACAGTAACTCAGGCGGTACGCTGGAAGTGAACATGCACGACGTCACCGCTGAAGGCGTTCAGGACGCCACGGGTACGGTGACCATCGAAAGCTCCGAATTCGGCGGCGTCATGCTCACGCCCTCCCTTACCGGGCTCGAGCCCGGCGTGTACGGCTTCCACCTGCACCAGAACCCAAGCTGCGAACCCGCCGAAAATGACGATGGCGAGATGACCGCGGCCCAGAGCGCCGGCGGCCACTACGACCCGGAAAGCACCGAGACCCACCAGGGCCCCTATGGTGACGGCCACCTGGGCGATTTGCCGGTGCTGACGGTGAACGAGGACGGCGAAGCCAACCTGCCGGTACTCGCGCCGCGCCTGAGCATGGACGACATGACCGACCGCGCGCTGATCATCCATGAAGGCGGCGACACCTATGAGGACGAGCCGCATCTGGGCGGCGGCGGCGCGCGCATGCTGTGTGGCGTCACCCCAGCCGCTTTTTGATCGAAAGCGACCCGCGCCTGGCGCGCATGACAAACGGGCAGCCCAACGGCTGCCCGTTTTTTTGTGGGCACTCAAAGGGTCAATCTGTCCGAAGGGAAACTAAAGTCGTAGAGCGTATCCACGCACGACCAGATACATTCAGCGGGTTTGGACACGCGGGTCGAGCGCCCGCGCGATCTCCCCCTCGCCACCGACCACCACCGGGTAACCCCAATGATCACTTTCATCGCCTCGATACTGCTGCTAATAGTCGGGTATTTCACCTACGGCAAGTTCGTGGATCGAGTGTTCGTCGCCGACCGAAAGCGTCCGACACCGGCCTTTAGCATGCGCGACAACATCGACTACGTGCCGATGAACCCCACGCGCAACTCGCTCATTCAGCTACTCAATATCGCCGGGGTGGGCCCGATCTTCGGCCCGATTCTGGGCGCCTTGTACGGCCCCGTGGCGTTCGTCTGGATCGTGATCGGCTGCATCTTCGCCGGCGCCGTACACGACTACCTGACCGGCATGATCTCGATTCGTAACCACGGCGCGCACCTGCCGCAGTTGGCGGGCAAGTTCCTTGGCAAGGCGATGAAGCACGTGGTCAACGGCTTTGCCCTGCTGCTGCTGCTGCTGGTGGGCACGGTGTTCGTGACCTCGCCGGCCACGCTTCTGGCGAACATGACCTCACTGTCGCTGGTCGGTATTACAATGGCGATCTTCGCCTACTACCTGATCGCCACGCTGCTACCGATCGACAAGGTGATCGGGCGTATCTACCCCTACTTCGGCGCGCTGCTGCTCTTTAGCGCCGCCGGTATCGGCATCGGCCTGGTCGTCACCGGCGCGCCGATTCCCGAGCTTTCATTCCAGAACATGCACCCGGACGGCGCGCCGATCTTCCCGCTGCTGTTTCTGACGATCTCCTGCGGCGCGCTCTCCGGCTTTCACGCCACCCAAACGCCGATCATCTCGCGCACCACAGAGAACGAAATCAGCGGCCGCCGCATCTTCTACGGCATGATGATCACCGAAGGCGTGATCGCCATGATCTGGGCTGCCGCCGCCATGAGCCTGTTCTACGGCGATCAGTCGCTGTCCGACGTGCTGGCCGCCGGCGGTCCCGCCGCGGTCGTAAGCGAAGTCTCTACCGTCATGCTGGGTGCAGTGGGCGGCACGCTCGCCATCCTGGGCGTCATCGTACTGCCGATCACCTCCGGCGACACCGCGTTTCGCAGCGCGCGCATGATCATCGCGGATTATCTGAAGATCGGACAAAAGCCAATCGCCAAGCGTTTGATGATCGCCCTGCCGCTGTTCGTCATTTCCTATGCGCTGACCCACATGGACTTCACCCTGCTGTGGCGCTACTTCTCCTGGGCTAACCAGACCACCGCGGTCATCGCGCTATGGGTGGGCACCATGTACCTGGTGCTGTCGCGCAAGCCCTACCTGATTACGGCGATTCCTGCCGTGTTCATGACCATGGCAACCTTTACGTACCTGGCCTTCGCGCCGATCGGTTTTGGCCTGCCGCTGCAGATCAGCTACGTCGTGGCCGCGCTCGGCACGCTGGTATGCATCGCGCTGTTCATGAAGCGTGTACGCCGCCTGAGCCGCGCCACGTTCACCGTGGATGAGCCGGTAGCCGCATTCGAGGGATCTGACGCCTTCGCCGCGCAAAACCGCTAACCTTTACACGAACCCGAACCCGCCTGACGGATGATCCCGTCGGGCGGGTTTTATTTTCAGGGGCTTTCAAAGAGCTTTCTCTTCTCTTTCCAGGCCCGCAGCTTACTTCCCTCCAGCCTCGCCTTTACTTAACTTAAATCAATATATTTAATAGATAACTATTAACGTTGCTTAACTTTCTTCGTTACATCGTTGAAACTTATCACTAATAAAATAAATAAAAAAGAATAATTGAAGATGTGCATGAATCATAGAGACATCAAAAAGTAAATATTTATAAGTTACTGATTTTAAATCGAATAAAAAACTTTAACCCAATAAAACGGCTTATTTATCTTAAATATTTATTTATATGCTAAGTTATTAAAGGTAACAAGTATTCATTCTGACGAAACGCCAAAGCCAGTTGCTCCAAATCATGGGTTTTTAATAAAAAATCAAATTTTGTTTTTATTGAACAACTTATCAGGAGTAATCATCAAGGACCCCCTTGGCAAACTACTAAGGAGAGTAACATGTTTCATCATTCCTCTAAGCTGCAATACCCGGTCAAGGTTGATAAACCTAACCCCCAGTTCGCGATGCTGCTTCAACAGGCGATCGGCGGTATTGAAGGCGAGATTCGCGTGGCCATGCAGTACTTTTTCCAGGCCATGGGCGCCCGCGGTGATGACCGCATTCGGGACATGTTGATGTCCACCGCCACCGAAGAGCTTTCACACATCGAGATGCTGGGTCATGCGGTTGCGCTCAATCTGGAAGGCGCCCCGGTTTCCTATCAGGAAGAAACCGCCAAGGACCCGGTCATGAACGCCATTCTGGGTGGCGCCAACCCACGCCATCTGCTTTCGTCCGGGCTTTCCGCCATGCCGGTCAATGCCAACGGTGTGCCTTTCGACATGAGCCACGTCTACGCTACCGGCAATATCGGCGCGGACATGATGGCCAACGTCGCCGCCGAATCCGGTGGTCGTGTGCTCGCCACACGCCTTTACAACTGGACCGACGACCACGGCATGAAGGACTTCCTGTCGTTTCTGATTGCTCGGGATACTTACCACCAGCAGCAGTGGCTGGCGGTGGTCGAGGAGCTTGGCGGCATGCAAGCGCAATTGCCGATTCCCAACTCGACGCCGGAAGAGCATGAAGCGACCGAACACTCCTACTACTACCTGAACACCCTGCTGGATAAGGACGCACCCAAGGGCCGCTGGGGCGAAGGTCCATCGCTTGATGGCCGAAGCCAGTACTCCATCAAGAATACACCCGAGCCGCTGGGTCAGGAGCCATCGCTTGGCGGCGCCAAGCCCAACTCCGGTGCTCAGATCGAACAGGTCGATTCATCCAAGTAAAAAGGATGCCACAAAAAAACCCCGAACCAGGTTCGGGGTTTTTTTATGTTTAGCGGCGGCCGCGACTTACTCGTAGGACTGGTCGCCGGCCACGTGCATCTGACGCTGGATGTAGTTCTGGATGCCGACCTTGTCGATCAGGCTGAGCTCGGTTTCGATGTGGTCGATGTGCTCTTCTTCATCGGCCAGCAGGTCGCGCAGCATGTCGCGAGTCACGTAGTCCTTCACGCTTTCGCAGTAAGTGATCGCTTCGATGTAATCGTTGCGGCCGTCGTGTTCGATCTTGAGATCGCACTCGAGCATTTCCTTGACGTTTTCACCGATGTGCAGCTTGCCCAGGTCCTGCAGATTCGGGATGCCTTCCAAAAACAGAATGCGCTCGATGATCTTGTCGGCGTGCTGCATCTCTTCGATGGACTCATCGTACTCCCACTTGGCCAGCGCCTTGAGGCCCCAGTCCTTGTACATTTTGGCATGCAGGAAGTACTGATTGATCGCCACCAGTTCGTTGCCGAGCGCGATATTGAGATGCTGGATGACCTTGGGATCGCCTTTCATGTATCACCTTTATTTAGCTGAACCGCTTTTTTGTCGTCAAAGGTTTTTCGATCAATCAAGCAGTTACGTTGGTAAAGGAGCAGCGACACGAAGGGCGTACTCCCAGTTGAGTGAGAGTATAGACGAGGCCTTTAAAAATTCAAGTAAATCAAACGTTTGCTAAAAGCAAATCAAACAATAGTGATTCGCGTCATACGGCGTAAGCAAGACCCATATCGGCCTGTTCGCGCTCGATTTGAAGCGCTTCGCGGGTAATCGATTTTCCAAGGCAGGCGCACTTGCCGCACTGGGTCGCGCAACCGGTGGCCTCACGCACGTCGCGCCAGCTGCGCGCCCCGTCGCTGACTTCCCGGCGAATCTGGTGGTCGGTCACTCCCTTGCACACACATACGTACATGGCATCACCTCGATAAAAGCATGGAGTGAATGTAAATGATTCGCATACGAGTTATCAAGTGCCAACCAGTGCTCTTTAGTAGCGGTTTTTAACCGGCCATTTTTAGTACCGTCAATACAGGAAGTTAGCCCCCGGCAGGAGAAAAAAGTTGCAAAAAAAAAGCCGAACCGCTTCCAAAACGGCCCGGCATGTGCAGATTTTCGAGCGCTAGCCGTTGCGGCGTAGAAAGAAGAGTCCAACCACGGCGCAGGCAAGCGTCGGGACCAGCACCGCCCACACCGGCGAGAAGCCGAAAATGCTCGAGGCCGGCGCCAGTAGATCCTGCACGTACTTGAACACCAGCCCCGTGACGACCCCGTAGAACACCCGCGTGCCGGCGGCGACGGTGCGCAGCGGGCCGAACACGAAGGACGCGGCGATCAGTACCAGTGACCCCATGGTGAGCGGCATCAGTACCTTCTGCCAGAAGTAGAGCAGCGGCTGCTCGGCGCTCTGGCCCTGGCTTTGCAGGAAGTTGGCGTAGGCCCACAGCTCGCTGGGCGCCTGGCTTTCGATGTCGCGCAAAAGGCGTTCGAGCTGGGTCGGGGTCAGATCCGTCTCCCACGGCATCTGATCAACATACTCGGATTCGGTGCGGTCCTCGAAAATACGCGTGGTGTTGACGCCTTCGAGCTGCCAGGCCCCTTGCTCCCAGCTGGCGCGAGCGGCGCGGGTGGCCTCGACGAGGCGGCGATCCTCGAAGCGGTAGCGGGTCAAATCGAGCACCACGTCGTCGGCGCGAATCGCGCCAAAGCGGTAGACACTGTCGCCTTCGAACTGCCAACCGCTGCGGCTTTGCAGCATTGTGCCCTCACCCTGGCGCTGCTCCAGTCGCCAGGCCTCGGCGAACTGTTCGGTGCGGGGGCTGACGAACTCGGCCACCAGAAGCACCACCGCGACCACTACCAGCACCGGTTTCATCACGCCCCATAAAATGCGCCCCAGCGAGCGCCCGGCGGCGCGCATCACGGTCAGCTCGTTGCTCGAGGCCATGGTGCCCAGGCCAATCAGCGCGCCGATGAGCACCGCCACCGGCGCGTACTGATAAAACCGCCAGGGCAGGCGCATGCCCAGATAGACCAGGACGTCCAGCGCCGAATAGTTGCCCTGGGTGTCACCGAGATCGCCAATGTAGGCGATCGTGATATCGAGGCCCAACAATACGAACTGCACGATGATGATGGCGCCCAACACGTTACGGGCAATGTAGCGATCCAGTCGATCGAAAGGGTTCAAGGCACCGAGCATTAGCGCATTCCTTTACGTTGCGAGCGCCAGATCAAAAGGCCCCCCAGAAGCAAGAACAGCCCGTGAATGGGCCACACGCCGATCGCGGCGGCAAGCGTTTGACTTCCGATCGCGTCTACTGCGGCCAGCAGCAGGCTCAAATAGGCGACGTATAAAAAGACCGCCGGCAGGAGCTTGGCAAAGCGCCCTTGGCGTGGATTGACCTGAGCAAGCGGCTGGGCCAGAAGCGCCAGCACGAACACCATCAGCGGAAGCCCGGCCCGCCACTGAAACTGCGCCTGGGCGCGGGGGTCAGGGTCGCGCCAAAGTTCCGGCGTAGTGGCGAACTCCAGCGAGTCGAGCTCCTGACGATCGCGGCTCAGGCCAAGACGCAGCGTATAGCGATCGAACACCAGCCGCTCCGCTGCGCGCGAGCCGGGGGTGACGCCGTAGCGCTCGCCCTCTTCCAGCACCAGAAAGCGGCTGCCGGTATCGACGCTGGTTTCCTGATATCCCGAGCGCGCCCGAGTCACGTAGCTGTGCGTGCCCTCCTCGGCCTGGGCCTGCTCGTGGACCAGCACCTCCTGCATCCGGTTGCCGTTATCGCTAAAGCCGCTGATATAGGCGGTGCGCCCGCTGCCAAAGGACTGAAAGCGCCCGGGCGCCAGTACCGAGACGTCCAGCCGGCTCTGCTGCTCTTCGATGGTCGCCTCGGTCAAAAGCGAGCCCGCCGGGGTCAGCCACAGGCTGCAAAGCCCGACCAGAATGGCCACGATCGACGCCGGCAAGAGCGTCACGCGCAAAAGCCGCGTGGGGCTCATGCCGCAGGCGACCATCACGGTGATTTCGCTGTTCATGTAGAGCTGGCCGTAGGCGAGCAGAATGCCGAGAAAGAACGCCAGCGGCAG
The DNA here is from genome assembly GCF_031954245.1 of Halomonas sp. PAMB 3264. NCBI lineage: Bacteria > Pseudomonadati > Pseudomonadota > Gammaproteobacteria > Oceanospirillales > Halomonadaceae > Halomonas > Halomonas sp. PAMB 3264. The sequence continues at coordinate 673,104 of NZ_CP134866.1, read as the reverse complement.
AATCAGCTCCATGAACCCCGGCAGGTGATAGAACATCAAACTGCCCAGAATGGTAACCGGGAAGTCGCCTTCGGCGGCATCGGCGAAGTAGCGAATAAAGCGGCTACCCATGATGACCAGCAGCAAGATGCCGGCGACCGCCGACATGGTGAGTAACACTTCACGAGTCAAGTACCGAAATAAAATCAACGCGCTCTCCGGCCAGTCCAGCAAGGTTGCCATGCAATGCGCTCATGGCTTGGGTACACTAATCCAGCGTACGATAGCGATATACGATCGCGGTATTATCGCGAATCCCTCGATGCTTGTCTTGTTGGAGACGTCATGGAATTTTCCGTTCAAACGGCCAATCCCGCCAAAGCCGAGACGGCCTGCCTGGTGCTGCCTGTCTATAAAGATAGCGAGTTACTGCCGTGTGTGGCGAAACTCGACGACGCGAGCGAGCGGCTGATCGGTCAACTCCTCGAACGCGGCGACTTCGATGCGGCTCTGGGTAACGTTCAGCTAATTCCTTTTGCCCCGGGCCTGGGCGCCGAGCGGCTTCTGCTGGTGGGCCTTGGCGCACGCGAAAAGTGCCAGGAAGCGGCCTTTCTCAAGGCGCTCGACGCCGCCATGACCGCACTGGTCAAGCTGCCCATCGACGATGCGAGCGTGGCCTTTACCGACGTGACACTCGAGCGCGACACCGCCTGGAAGGCACGCAAGACGCTGGAGGCCGCCGAACGCGCGCTTTACCGCTTCGATCAGTTCAAATCCCAGCCGGCACCGAAGGCGACGCTGACCGCCCTTCACCTGATCGTCACCGACAATGCCGAGGTGGAAAGCGCCCAATACGGCGCGCGAGTCGGCACGGCCATCGGCCAGGGCATCAACTTCACGCGCACGCTGGGCAATCTCCCGGGCAACGTCTGCACGCCGCGCTACCTGGCCGAGCAGGCAGAGACGCTCGGTAAAGACTCAAAAGGCGCCCTGTCGGTCGAAATTCTGGATGAAGAAGCGCTCGAGGCGCTCGGCGCCGGCGCGCTTCTTTCCGTGGGCCGGGGAAGCGTGGAGCCCTCGCGGCTGATCGTGATGCGCTACCAGGGCGCGGAAGAGGCCGACGAGGCGCCGCACGTGCTGATCGGCAAGGGCATCACCTTCGATACCGGTGGCATTTCGCTCAAGCCCGGCGAGGGCATGGACGAGATGAAGTTCGACATGGGCGGCGCGGCCGGCGTATTCGGCACCGTCAAGGCGGTACTTGAGATCAAGCCGAAGATCAACGCGGTGTTCATCGTCGCCGCCGCCGAGAACATGCCCGACGGCGCGGCGACCAAGCCCGGCGACATCGTCAAAACGCTCAAGGGCCTGACGGTGGAAGTGCTCAACACCGACGCCGAAGGCCGGCTTGTACTGTGCGACGCGCTCACCTACGCCGAGCGCTTCACGCCTGCCAGCGTCATCGATATCGCCACGCTCACCGGGGCCGCCATCGTGGCACTTGGTCACCACGCCACCGGGCTTTTATCCAACGACGACGATCTGGCTCTCGATGTGCTGGAGGCCGGCGACGGCGCCTGGGATCGCGCCTGGCAGCTGCCGCTCTGGGACGAGTACCAGGAGCAGCTCGATTCCAACTTCGCGGATCTGGCCAACATCGGCGGGCGCCCGGCGGGTACGATCACCGCGGCGTGTTTTCTCTCCCGCTTTGCCGAGCACTTCCCTTGGGCGCATCTGGATATCGCCGGTACCGCCTGGCACTCGGGCAAACAGAAAGGCGCCACCGGCCGTCCGGTTGGGCTTTTGACCCAGTACCTGCTGGATCGCGAAACCGATGCCCAGATCGAAATCGGGGTGAAATAACCCGCCTCGATCGCCTAGCGGTTGCCTTTCAAGGCCACAACCGTTAAACCTGAATGCCATGAGGCGCCCGCAAGCCCGGGCGCCTTCCCTCTTTTAATGTCAGCCCCTGCGGGGGTATTTTGCGGAGACCACACGCCGTGCCCACTGCCAGTTCAGCCAATCGTTTCGAAATTTTGCCGTCCAACCTGCCCACGGCGGAGAACATTCGCGAAAGCATTCTTCAAAACCCGGGGTTCGGCCGCCACTTCACCGACCACATGGCCCACGTCCGCTGGACTGTCGACGCCGACTGGCACGGCCACCAGGTGCGCCCCTACGGGCCGCTCACTCTCGACCCGGCCGCCGCGGTGCTGCACTACGGCCAGGAAATCTTCGAGGGCATCAAGGCCTACCGCCACGCCGACGGCTCGGTCTGGACCTTCCGCCCGGAGAAAAACGCCGAGCGCCTGCGCCGTAGCGCCCGCCGCCTGGCCCTGCCCGAGCTCTCGGATGAGGACTTCATCGGCTCGATTCAGGCGCTGCTCGCCCAGGACAGCGCCTGGGTGCCGACGCCGCAAAGCGACGCCGACGAGTGCAGCCTCTATCTGCGCCCGTTCATGATCGCCTCGGAAGCGTTTCTCGGCGTGCGCCCGAGCCACGAGGTCGACTACTACGTCATCGCCTCGCCGGCGGCTTCCTACTTCAAGGGCGGCGTGAACCCGGTCTCGATCTGGCTGTCGTCTACCTACAAGCGCGCCGCCCCCGGCGGCACCGGCTTTGCCAAGTGCGGCGGCAACTACGCGGCCTCGCTTGCCGCGCAAAAGGAAGCCGAAAGCCACGGCTGCGGCCAGGTCGCGTTTCTGGACGCCGCCGAGAGCAAGTGGCTCGAAGAGCTTGGCGGCATGAACCTGTTCTTCGTCTACAAGGATGGCCGCCTGGTCACCCCGCGCCTGACCGACACCATCCTTGAAGGCGTGACCCGCGACTCGGTCCTCACGCTTGCTAAAGACATGGGCCTGACGCCGGAGGAGCGCCCCATCAGCATCGACGAGTGGCGCGACGGTGCCAAATCCGGCGAGATCTCCGAAGTGTTCGCCTGCGGCACCGCCGCGGTCATCACCCCGGTGGGCGAGCTGGTCACCGAGCAGGAGCGTATTCGCGTTCAGGGCGACGGCGGTAGTGAAGTGGCCATGCGCATCCGCAAGGCGCTGCTGGACATTCAGTATGGCCGCAGCGACGACAAGCACGGCTGGCTGACCCAACTGGTGTAGCCCTTCCCGCCGCCGCCTCGCGCGGCGGCGCTTCACTTCTACCGACGACCCTTGCAAGGCAGAAGCCCCATGGCGCGAATCGACTTCTACATACTTCAGGACACCACCCTGGAGGGGCGGCTCGCCTTTGCCTGCAAGCTGGCCGAGACCATCCACCGCAAGGGCTACCGGCTGCACCTGCACTGCGAGGATCAAACGCTTGCCGAACAGGCCGACGAGGCGCTGTGGACCTTCCGTGATGACGCCTACCTGCCCCACGCGATCGAAGGCAGCGACCTGGCCGACAGCGTCCCCATCACGCTCGGCTTCAATGAGCTGCCTTCGCCCCGCGAAGAGACCGCGCTTTTGAACCTGCACCCGGATATCCCCGCGGGCATCGAGCGCTTTACAAGAGTTGCCGAGATCATCAACCAGCACCAGCAGGTGCTCATCGCCAAACGCGCCTGCTGGCAGCGCTACAAGGAGCTTGGCCATGAGGCAGTGCCGCACAAGATCGGCTGATACCGGAGAGAACCACCATGAGTGATAAGCCCGTTTCCCTGATCACCCCGCCCGAGGGCTACGGTGACTGGCTCGCCGAGCTGAAACAGCGCATTCATGCGTCACAGCAGCGAGCGACGTTTGCGGTCAATCGCGAGCTGATACAGCTTTACTGGCAAATCGGCCGCGACATTCTCGAGCGCCAGGCAGAGCAAGGCTGGGGCGCAAAGGTGATCGAGCGGCTGGCTTTCGATTTGCGGGCGGCTTTTCCGGAAATGAAAGGTTTCTCACCTCGTAACCTCAAATACATGCGTGCCTTCGCCGAGGCCTGGCCGGAGCCCGCGTTTGTGCAAGAGGTGCTTGCACAATTGCCCTGGTATCATCAGCTGGCCCTACTGGAAAAGCTATCCGACCCGGAAAGCAGATGTTGGTACGCCTACGAGGCGATTCAGCACGGCTGGTCACGCAACGTACTGGTCATGCAGATCGAAACCCGCCTGCTGGAACGCCAGGGAGCGGCGGTGACCAACTTCGAGGCGAGCCTGCCCAAGCCACAGTCGGACCTGGCCCGGGAATCGCTGAAAGACCCGTATCGCTTCGACTTTCTCGGTCTGTCAGCCGAGTCTCAGGAGCGCGACGTCGAAGAGGCGCTGGTGCGCCACGTCACCGAATTCCTGCTGGAGCTGGGCGCGGGTTTTGCCTTCGTCGGTCGCCAGGTGCTACTCGATATTGGCGGAGAAGAGTTCTTCCTCGATCTGCTGTTCTATCACTTGAAGCTTCGCTGCTACGTGGTCATCGAGCTCAAGACAGGCAAGTTCAAACCAGAACACCTGGGGCAGCTCGGCTTCTACCTGACCGCGGTCGACCGCCAGGTAAAAACCGAGCTGGATGCGCCGACCATCGGCCTGCTGCTGTGCAAGAGTAAGAACAAGGTCGTCGCCGAATACGCGCTGAGCGATAAATCCCAGCCGATGGGCATTGCCGAATACAAGTTGTTGGAATCGCTCCCCACCGAGCTGCAAACGGGCCTGCCCAGCATCGAGCGAATCGAGCAAACGCTTGCCGAGGTCAAAAACGGCCCCGAGATGTAAAACAACGCCTGGTAACAACACGGTCATGCGCTGCTCCCCTGACGCGCGGTACTCGATCGCGCTATACTTGTCGCCATTTTTTCGCCCCATCCGAATTTCATGCGCTCCCTTTGGGACGCATCGTTTGTGAGTCGCTCCATGGAAAAGACCTACCAACCCGAACAGATCGAAACCCGCTGGTACGCGCGCTGGGAGGAGGACAACCGCTTCGCGCCGTCAGGCCAGGGGGCGCCCTTCTCCATCATGATTCCGCCACCCAACGTGACCGGAAGCCTGCACATGGGCCACGCGTTCCAGGACACCATCATGGATACCCTGACGCGCTGGAAACGCATGCAGGGCAACAATACGCTCTGGCAGGTGGGCACCGACCACGCGGGGATTGCGACCCAGATGCTGGTCGAGCGTAAGGTCGCCGCCGAAGAGGGCAAGACGCGCCATGATCTCGGGCGCGAGGCGTTCACGGACAAGATTTGGGAGTGGAAGGCAGAGTCTGGCGGCCACATTACCCGTCAGCTGCGCCGTATGGGCGCCAGCGTTGACTGGCCGCGCGAGCGCTTCACCATGGATGAGGGCTTCTACAAGGCGGTGCAGGAAGTCTTCGTGCGTCTGCACGAGGAGAAGCTGGTTTACCGCGGCAAGCGTTTGGTCAACTGGGACCCGACGCTGCACACCGCGATTTCCGACCTGGAAGTCGAAAACAAGGAGCAGCAGGGCAGCTTCTGGCATTTCCGCTACCCACTGGCCGACGGCGTGCAAACCGCCGACGGCAAGGATCATATCGTCGTCGCCACCACCCGCCCGGAAACGCTTTTAGGCGATACCGGCGTGGCAGTGAACCCGGACGACGCGCGCTACGCCTCACTGGTCGGCCAGTTCATCGAGCTTCCGCTGGTCGGCCGGCGCATTCCGATCGTCGCCGATGAGCACGCGGACATGGAGAAAGGCTCGGGCTGCGTCAAGATCACGCCGGCCCACGACTTCAACGACTACGAAGTCGGCAAGCGCCAGAACCATCTTTTGATCAACGTCTTCTCCAGGGACGCCACGATCCTCGAGCGCGCCGAGATCTTCGACCTCAAGGGCCAGCCCCAGCCGGACGAAGACGCCACCCTGCCCACCAAATACGCAGGCCTGGATCGTTTCGAAGCGCGCAAGCAGATCGTCGCCGACATGGACGCGCTTGGCCTGCTGGTCGAGGTGGAAAGCGTCAACAACACCCTGCCTTTTGGCGACCGCTCGGGCGATGTCATCGAGCCGCTTCTGACCGACCAGTGGTTCGTGGCGGTCGAAAGCCTGGCCAAGCCTGCGATCGAGGCGGTAGAGAACGGCGATATCCAGTTCGTGCCGAAGAACTACGAGAACATGTACTTCGCCTGGATGCGCGATCTGCAGGACTGGTGCATCTCGCGCCAGCTCTGGTGGGGCCACCGCATTCCCGCCTGGTACGACGAGCAGGGCAACGTTTACGTGGCGCGCTCCGAAGCGGAAGCCCGCGAGAAGCACGGCCTAACTGCAGACGTCACTCTAACCCAGGACGAGGACGTGCTGGATACCTGGTTCAGCTCGGGCCTTTGGACGTTTGGCACGCTGGGCTGGCCGGAGAAGACCCCGGAGCTCGAGACCTTCCACCCCACCAGCGTGCTGGTGACGGGCTTCGACATCATCTTCTTCTGGGTCGCCCGGATGATCATGATGACGCTCAAGTTCACCGGAGAGGTGCCCTTCAAGACCGTCTATGTGCATGGCCTGGTGCGCGACGGCCAGGGCCAGAAGATGTCGAAATCCAAGGGCAACGTGCTCGACCCGATCGACCTGATCGACGGCATCAGCCTGGACGCGCTGCTGGAAAAGCGTACCGGCAACATGATGCAGCCGCAGAAAGCCAAGGCGATCGCCAGGGCGACGAAAGAGGAGTTCAAGGACGGCATCGAGCCCCACGGCACCGATGCGCTGCGCTTCACGTTTTTGTCGCAAGCGACCACCGGGCGCGACATCAAGTTCGATATGAACCGGCTGGACGGCTACCGCAACTTCTGCAACAAGCTGTGGAACGCCTCGCGCTATGTGCTGATGAACGCCGAAGGCGAGGATTGCGGCGCTGCGGACGAGCCGGTGGAGCTCTCGTTAGCCGATCGCTGGATCATCTCCGAGCTGCAGAAAACCGAGGCCCAGGTCACCAAAGCGATGGACGAGTACCGTTTTGACCACGCCTCCCAGGCGCTTTACGAGTTCGTCTGGAACGAGTACTGCGACTGGTACCTGGAGCTTTCCAAGCCGGTGCTGTGGGACGAAGCCGCAAGCGCCGAGTCCAAGCGCGGCACCCGCCGCACCCTGGTGCGCGTGCTCGAAACCATCCTGCGCCTGGCGCACCCGATGATGCCCTATATTTCCGAGGAGATCTGGCAGCGCGTCGCGCCCTTGGCCGGCCGTCATCCGGGCGGCGACGCCTCGATCATGACGCAAGCCTGGCCACAAGCCAATGAAGACAAGATCGACGAGCAGGCCGGGCGCGACATCGAGTGGCTCAAGGGTGTGATCATCGCCGTGCGCAACATCCGCGCCGAGATGAACATCGCCCCGGGCAAGCCGCTGGACGTGCTGCTGACCAAGGGCCAGCCGACGGACGCCGAGCGCCTCGAGAGCAACCGCCTGTTCCTCTCGAAACTGGCCAAGCTTCAAAGCGTCACCTGGCTTGCCAACCCCGCCGAGGCGCCATTGTCCGCCACTCAGCTGGTCGGCGATATGGAAGTGCTGGTGCCGATGGCGGATCTGATCGATAAGGACGCGGAGCTTGCGCGCCTGAACAAGGAGATCGACAAGCAGGACAAGCTGATTGGCGGTATCGAGAAGAAGCTTTCCAACGAAGGCTTCACCGCCAAGGCGCCCGCCGCTGTCATCGAAAAAGAGCGCGGCAAGCTCGCCGAGTTCCAGTCCGCTAAAACGCTGTTGCAAGAGCAGAAGGCCAAGATCGAAGCGCTTTAACCTCTTCGATGCTCTAGCCCGCCATGCTCACCGGCTCCGTCAGGAGCCGGTTTTTTTACACTTGGTAGCGCTCGATCAGCACACACATCCAGTTGCGTACCCGATCATCAAGCTTGTGTCCTGTGTCGCACCGTGCGCGTTTCACTCAAGGTTTCGAACCTGCCTGCCCATTAACGGTTGTCTTATGAACATGAGCCACCTGGAACACGTGCTGATCGGCCTTGGCATTCAGCTTCTGCTTGCCCTGCTGCCCCGCGTCACGCTGTGGGTGTCCGGGGCGCTGGCCGTGGCGGTGTTTCTGGGCCGCGAAATTGCTCAGCACGAATACAAACTGGCCGTGGCGCGCGGCTGGGAGTGGGGCCAGACCCAGCCGGTGGGTGTGCTTGAAGGCGTCGTCACGGGCTGGCACCTGGACTCGGTACTCGACGTACTGGCGCCGGCGGCGGGCTGTTTTCTGCTGGCGCTGGGAGTGTGGGCAATACGCCAGCGAGGTCGCTAGCGCGATTTGGCGTTTTATTGCTACTCTAGCCGGACCAATGTTTTCTTAGCGGCGATGTACAATGAAAAGAACGCTTTTGCTATCCGCGCTGACGCTTGTTGCCCTACCCGTTCACGCAGAGCTGTTCAAATGCACCGCGCGGGATGGCCACACCACCTTTCAGGACAGCCCCTGCGCGAACGGGCGTTCTGAAACCGTCAATCCCAACGGCCTTAGCATCATTCAGGCAACGCCGGTCAGCGCCCGCGCCTCGATTCAGTCCGCCTCCGTCCAGCCGCCCCGCATCATTTACCTGCCCGGCGGCAGCCAGCACCAGCACTCCATTCAGCAGCGTAACGCCCGCGTTAAAGCACGTGCCCGCCTGCCGCTCAGGTTTGGCCGAACACGCCACTGAATTTTTAGCGACTGCATGATTTCTCAGCTTTGATGGCGATGGGTCCAGCGCCGAAACGGCGCCGTAGGATCCTCGACTTTCATCTGCGTAAAAGGCAAATTCTGCTGGGCGATGGGTTTGGCGAACTCGTCATAGAACGTTGCGAGCGTCATGTAGCGGCCGCCATCCTCGTAGTGCTCGCCTTCCTGTTCGCGCGTGGCGGCAAAGTACACCTGCTCCGGCGCCGCATAGTAAAGCGCCCCAAGGCACATCGGGCACGGGTAAGCGGTAATGTAGACATCGCACCCGTTCAGGTCGGTTCTTCCCTTGGCGGCCAGCTCACGGATGGCGGTGATTTCGGCATGCGCGGTGAGATCCCCGCTTTGCGACACCTGATTGGTCGCCTCATGCACGATCTCGCCGGATTCACGATCCACCACGATGCAGGCAAAGGGTTTGCCGCCCGCGTCGACGTTCTCCAGCGCCAGCTCGACGCTACGCTGGATCAGGGTTTCAGGAGTAGGTGTCTGAGTCATGAGATATTCGATTCCTTTTGATCGATGGGGTAAACGTCCTGTTCGCCACAAGCCCCTCAACGCCTTGGCCACATGCGGCCAGCTACCTGGGGAGCCGCCACCGCAAGGCTCGCGGTGGAACATGAAAGATAGTCGAAATATACCGGCGCGCGGGTCGAAATCGACACCTTCCCATCATGCCGATGCTCAGGTGCTACGCTTGGCCTAATGACCCGTTCAAACAGGAGCTTTCCATGAATGCCACCCAGCGCCATCAGTTACTCCAGCGCGCCGTTGCCCTCGCCGAGCAGGCCCTCGAGGCCGGCGACGAGCCCTTCGGCTCGGTGCTCGCCGATGCGCAAGGCGTTGTACTGCGTGAGGCCCGAAATCGCATCAACAGTGGCGATGCCACCCAACACCCGGAGTTCGAGCTGGCCCGCTGGGCCGCGCAGCACTTGAGCGAGCGCGAACGACATGGGGCCACCGTGTTCACCTCCGGCGAGCATTGCCCCATGTGCGCCGCCGCCCACGCCTGGGCCGGCCTTGGCCCCATCGTCTACGCCAGCTCTTCCAAACAGCTTGCTGCTTGGCACAAAGAGTGGGAACTCGAAAGTCCGCCAGTGGCGCCGCTGACCATCGAGCAAGTAGCGCCGAAGGTGCCGGTCAGCGGGCCGGATGAGGCGCTGGCTCGGGCGGTTTATGAGCTGCACTGTCGGTATCGTGGTGCTCGAAGTGCATGATCTGGTTGGCAAGGAATCACATCAGCATTCGGATCAAATAGGGCTAGCGGCTGCTGTGAACCTTGATCTTTCGGGAACGATAATCCAGCCACATTCTTTTTAATTCGACGCCCGCGTCAGCGCATACTGACTCGAGGATTCTATCCCTTCTCTGCCGATCCGGCCGTTCATGGCTTGGGTCGTCCAGCTCCATGACATACAGGATGCTGAAATCTTCCTTGCTGCAGATCACATAGTCGAAATGCCATTGAGAGATCTGTCTGAATAAGGCCAGGTACGCGCTACTTTTGGACCGATACTTTTTGGAATTGGGCTCTATGACGTCGACCACTCGAACCTGAGCGAAAATGTAACACTCCGCACCATAGGTACTGACCAGCACCCTGTATACGTCCTGCTCACTGGGCGACATTAAGGCGCCTTTCTTGTGATAGGCTCCGCCTTTTTTCAAGAGCGCTTGTGACCTTGACGTTTTCCTGTCAGAAATGGAGCCGGTTCTTTTGGATGACAGGCCAGCCAGCATTAGTTTCATCAAGACGACGAAAACAAAAATAGTGGGTATCCATAGTACCGCTGGCCATAACAACGCAGTGGCATTCACGAAATCCATTCACACCTCTTTTTATTATGTCGTTCTGTATAGCCTCGGTTTCAGTACTGATAGCTGGAAGTCCGCCATATGTAACCGTAGAGCGATTGTAGGGTTTTCAAGAGTAGCTCGCCCTGCTCACGCTACTCGAACCGCAAATTTTCTGGCAAATCGAACTCAAGCCAATCTTTATACGCAGGGGAGCTGGCAGAGGTAACCTTTGACTGTCACCATCGGAAAACGGCGTCTGATAATCACCAGGAAATTAGCGATATGAAGAGAAATCCACATACGAAAAAGCCGCCCCAAAGGGCGGCTTGATCATGTTCTTTAACGTTTCAGCTTTTAACCATTGTTTAATGGTGCCGACACCAGGAGTCGAACCCGGGACCTACTGATTACAAGTCAGTTGCTCTACCAACTGAGCTATGTCGGCGCTTCGCGTTTTCTTGAACATTTGACTGGCTTGCGTGAAGCGAGTCAGTCAACAAGAAATCTTGTTGGCAATGGCTGGGGTACCAGGATTCGAACCTGGGAATGCCGATACCAAAAACCGGTGCCTTACCACTTGGCGATACCCCAGCAGTGTGGTGGCCAGAGACGGAATCGAACCGCCGACACGGGGATTTTCAATCCCCTGCTCTACCAACTGAGCTATCTGGCCGCTGCCAACGGTGCGTATTAAACTAAAAACGCCGCTTTTCGTCAACACCTTTGTGAAACTTTCTTTCCGTTCACGAGGTTATGGCACACCCCGCGCTTTTCGCCCTGGCCTGCCGGTGGCAGCAAACGCCCGCGCAGCGGGCGCTTGAGCGGCCTTCAGGGCTGGCTGGGCGGCACGTAGCCTTCGGCCTGATCGGTGGGTTCGTTATCCAGAAAGCGCTCCATCTGCGTCATCAGGTACTGGCGCGATTCCGGCTCGAGCATGTTGAGGTGCTTTTCGTTGATCAGGCGGGTCTGCAGCGCCTGCCACTCCTCCCAGGCTTTTTGCGAAACCGTGGCCTGAATCTCCTGGCCCTTCTTGCCAGGCAGTGGTGGGAAGGCGAGGGCCGGTAGTTCCTGCTGGTACTTGCGGCAAAATACGGTGTTACTCATGAAGGTGCTCCTTGATGGGTGAGTTGCCCCCGAGTATGGGTCAGGGCCCCGGGGTGGGATCAAGCGAAAACGGCGCGAGCTGTTTTAAAAGCGATTTGACCGGTGCGGCCAGTCCCAGCGCCGGCGGGTCCAGCGGGTCGAACCAGACGCCCTTCTCGCGCACACCGTTAAGCCCTGCGCATCGCGCCGGCTGCGGGGTGATCACCAAACGAAAGTGGCTAAAGGTATGGGTGAAGTCAGGAAGCGCGGGCTCGATGATCGCACTGTCGGTAAAGGTGGCCAGCCAGTCGCTGAGCGCGGCGCGATCGTCGAACTGGGGCAGGCTCCAGAGCCCGCCCCAGAGGCCAGAGGGTGGGCGCTGTTCGAGCCACACGCGCCCCCATTCGTCGCGCAGTATCAGCATCAGCGTGTCACGGGTGGGCAGGGTCTTTTTCGGCTTGGACTCGGGATAGCGCTGCGGCGCGCCCTCTTTATAGGCGGCGCACACATCAGCAAATGGGCAGATCACGCAGTCCGGCCGGGCGCGGGTGCAGAGCGTGGCGCCGAAATCCATGATCGCCTGGGTGTAGTCGGCCAGGCGCTCATTAGGGGTGAAGTAGTCGGCCAGCTGCCAAAGCGTACGCTCCACGGCGGGCTTTCCGGGCCAGCCGGGCACGGCGTGAAGCCTGGATAGCGAGCGTTTGACGTTGCCGTCCAGAATGGCGGCGCGCGTGCCCTGACTTTGGGCGATGATGGCGCCCGCGGTCGAGCGACCAATGCCGGGCAGCGCCATGAGCGCCTCGACGCTCTCGACGGGCAGCTCGCCGCCGTGCTCGTCACGCGCGGTTTGAGCGGCCTTGTGCAGGTTGCGGGCGCGGGCGTAGTAGCCAAGCCCGGTCCACAGGTGCAGCACCTCATCCTGGTCGGCGTTGGCCAGCGCGTTTAGCGTGGGAAAGCGCTCCATGAAGCGCTCGAAGTAGGGAATCACGGTAGTGACCTGGGTTTGCTGCAGCATGATCTCGGAGACCCACACGCGGTAGGCGCTGCGCGGCGACTGCCAGGGCAAATCATGGCGGCCGTACTGGTCGAACCAGGCCAGCAGCCGGCGTTGAAATTCAGGGGCCGTTAAACACGGCGTCGGCGTATCGGCCATGGGGTGAAAACACTCCGCGGGCAGGGCAGGAAAAAAAGCGCCGGCCCAGAGGCCGGCGCTCCCAAAGAGTAGCGGGATCAGTCGAAGAGGTTGCGAATGCCGTTACGCAGCTCGCGCACGTTCTCTTCACCGAGGCGGTCGTTCAGTTCGTCGAGGGTCTCGCCAAGGCGCTCTTCGATCTGCGCGCCGGCTTCGTCCTGCAGAAGCGACACGACCGAGGCCTGGAAGGCGTCACGGTCGAGCCGGCACCACTGGGACTTGTCGTCATCGAGATGGCCCTCGCAGAGCACCGGCAGCGCCAGCGCCTGAAGGCGCGGGTTGACGTTGCAGGCGGCGTCAGCGGTATCCACCAGTCGGGCGTTGGCATGAGTCAGAAAGTTCATGCTGGTGAGGTTCAGCTCGCCGCTGCCCTGCATGTCGATACCCGGCAGCGTCACCATCAGGTCGTCGCTGGTCACTACGCCGTTGCGCACGTTGAAGGTGGCGTCGAAGCGATCGAAGCGGGTATCCGGCTGCCAGTCGCGCAGCGTGCCCTCGCCTTCGAGTTTGGCGACGAGCTCGCACACCTGCTGCGAAATGTTGGTTTGCAAAATGGCGCCGTTGTCGAGGCGCGCGTCGAGCTCGCCGTTGAGATTGCTGGTCAGCACGTCGCGCGTGTTACCGCGCGTGGTGAGCTCGCCCTGCAGGTTGAAGCGCCCGCGAATCGGCGACGGTTCTTCACTGAATGCCTCGATCATGGGCGCCACCTGTACGCCACTGATGGCGGGCGCGAACTGCCACGCCAGCACCGGCTCACGGGCGTCGATCGAGCCCGTCGCCTCCAGCGTGCCATCGTAGAAGCGCGACTCGAAGCCGGTCAGCCGGTGAAGGCCCTGCTCGCCGCGAAGCGACAACCGGGTGTCATCGAAGGTGAGCCCGGCAAGTGTGAGCCGGTCCACTTCCAAGTCGCCTTCCAGATCCAGCGCAGCGAGCCACGCCTGGGGCAGCAGCGGGTTTGCCTCCTGGGCAACGGCACGGCGAATGAGGCCGTGGCTCGCCTGCTGGGCGGTGACCGGCCCCGGCAGATAATAATCCAGATCGAGGTGATCGCCGGAAAGATCGAAGCGCAAGGCGCTGCCGTCCAGCGCCGCGGCCAGCTCACCGGTAAAGGTGCTGTCATCGAGCACTAAAGAGAGCTGGGGCAGCGTGATCTGCTCCAGGTCGCCCTCGACGGGGCTGGTCATGGCGACATCGCTCAGCGCGGCTTCGCTGGCGGTATTGAGCGACACGCCCATGCGCGAAAGCCAGGGGCGCAGCGTGAAGGGCGCGGCGTTGAGCTGACCCTGATACTGCGGGGCGTCCAAAAACTGTTCGACGTTGAGATGGCCGCTCAGGCGCAAGTTATCGGGGCCGGTGAGCTCGGCGTCGCGAAGCTGTGCGGTTTGCGCGCCCCAGTCGCCGTCCAGGGCGAACGCCAGCGCCATCGCCAGCCCTCCCTGCCAGTTCTCCGAGTGGCGCAGGCCGGTTTCGATCACCCCGTCGCTGACGCTGAAGCGCTGCTCGCCAAGCCAGGCGATCATTTCGGCGGCTTTCAGGCTGAGCTGCTGCGGTTCTTCCTCGCTTGCGGTGGTCGAGCGGGTGGAGAGCTGGAAGTCCTCGAAGGTAACGCGTTCATCGTTCAGGCCCAGCAGCACGCGGGTCTCCAGGCTCATCTCGCTGGTAAAGGCCGGGGTGCGCTCGAGCGCTTCGGCGTCCAGGCGATTGTGCCGGGTCAGGGTAAACATCGCCTTGAGCGGAAACGCGCGCGACGGGTTGACGTTGCTGCCGTTGATATCGAGCGACTGCAGCCGCCAGAGCGCCTGGTTGGGCGCATCGCGATAGCGAATGTCGGCGTTTCGCACCTCCACGCTTGCGATGTTGAGCACCACCGAGAGGCTGCCCGCGTCGACGTGGGGCCCGGCGCTGGCCGGCGCCAGCACGGTTTCGGCAGATTCACTGTTCTGCTCGGCCAAGCGCTCCACGAGCGGCTGCCAGTTGCCCTCTCCACTTGCGTCTCGCTCAAGATTCAGGCGCACGCCGTCCAGCGTCAGGCCGTCGATGGCGATTTCACCGCGTAAAAGCGGTGCAAAGGCAACGCTGACCTCGGCCCTGTCCACGGCGGCGAACGAGGTATCCTCGACGGGCTGCTCGGGAAGCCAGGCGCGCGCCTGGGACACGCTGACGCCGATGCGCGGGTAGAACGACCAGGTGATCGGCCCTTCCAACGCCAGATTGAGCCCGGTTTGCTCTTCGACCACCTCGACCAGGCGCGGTTTGAAATCCTCGGGATCCAAAAAGGTGGTGACATACACCACGGCGGCGACGGCCACCATGGCCAGAATGCCGACCGCGGCTAGCAAAATACGCAATAACTGTTTCATCACCCGTTCCCTTGTGGGTCTAGCTCGACATACTCATGAATACCGCTGTCACTCAAGGCGCCGCTACCGGCCGCCGGTGGCGCGGAAAAAGGCCGATAGCCGATTTTGGACAGCAGGATACGATCGGCCAGCGGCAGCGAGCCGGCATCGATACGAAGCGTGCGACCATCCTCTTTTGCCTGCTCGCCCAACAGTGCCATAAGGCGGGAGCCGACGCCACGCCGCCTGGCGGAGCTTTTCACGCAAAGCTCGGAAAGCCACCAGGCACGATCATCGGCTTCATATATGGCCACCGCGCCCAGCAGATGGCCGTTGAACCGGGCGCAGGCGAAGAACTGACGCGGCGACTGGACCAGATGCTGATCGATGAACGGCGCGACCGTCCGGGTGCGTAGCCGCTCCCGGGGAGCGTCGGCATAGATACGCGAAAGCTCCTGGCGTACGGCATCGTCCGTCTCCCAGCGGGTCTGATCGACATACAAAAGCGTCACCGGCATGCTCAATCCTCCTGGCTGCGTTTGCGCCGCCCTGCCCGCTGAAATCGGCGACCTTTCGCGCATTGTAGCGGATGGGGTCATCGATTCTCTATAATGGCCGTTTGGCTCGCTATTATGTCCAAGGTCGGGCGTGGACGTTCACGCCTCGCCGCCCCACTATGCGCGCAAGCGCAGGAGATGCAACATGTCAGCGCGAACTGCCACGGTCAGCCGTGACACCAACGAAACGCAGATCACCGTGACCATCGACCTCGACGGCGAAGGCCATTTGAAGGGCGAGTCTGGCGTGGCGTTTCTTGATCACATGCTGGATCAGGTCGCGCGTCATGGCATGATCGACATCACCATGGACGTCACCGGCGACCTGCACATCGACGCCCACCACACGGTCGAGGATCTGGGCATTACGCTCGGCCAGGCGTTCGACAAGGCCGTGGGCGACAAGCGGGGTATCGTGCGCTACGGTCACGCCTACGTGCCGCTCGATGAAGCGCTTTCGCGCGTGGTGGTCGACTTTTCCGGCCGCGCGGGGCTGTTCATGAACGCCACCTTTACCCGGGCAATGATCGGGGCGATGGACACGCAGCTGTTCAGCGAGTTTTTCCACGGCTTCGTCAACCACGCCCGGGTCACGCTGCATATCGACAATCTCAAGGGCGAAAACGCTCACCACCAGGCGGAAACTATCTTCAAGGCCTTTGGCCGGGCGCTGCGTATGGCGCTTGCCGAGGACCCGCGCATGGCGGGAAAAATGCCCTCGACCAAGGGAACGCTTTGATGCCGGCCGCTTCTCGCCGTACGCCCTCGCCCACCGTTATTCGCCCACCCCTGTAAGGAGCGCAACATGACCATTGCCGTTATCGATTATGGAATGGGCAATCTGCATTCCGTGGCCAAGGCGCTTGAACACGTAACCCACGAAAACGTCATCATCACCCGCGATGCCCGCCGCATTCTGGGCGCCACCCGCGTGGTGCTGCCAGGCCAGGGCGCGATTCGCGACTGTATCGGCGAGCTCGAGCGCACCGAACTCCGGGGTCTGGTCGATGACATCCTGACCCGCCAGGCCAAGCCCTTGCTCGGCATTTGCGTGGGCCAGCAGATGCTGATGGAGAAAAGCGAGGAGAACGGCGGCGTCGACTGCCTGGGCTTTTTTCAGGGCAGCGTCGACCGCTTCCCGCTTGATATGCGCGACGAACATGAGCAGCGCCTGAAGGTGCCCCACATGGGCTGGAACCGGCTCACCCAGCACCACGACCATCCGCTGTGGGAAGGCATCGAGGATGGCGAGCGTTTCTACTTCGTTCACGGCTACTACGTCAACGCCACCACGGATGGCCACGTGCTCGGCACGACCCAATATGGCGATGTGAAGGCGCACGTCGCTATCGGACGCGATGCCACCTTCGCCGTGCAGTTTCACCCGGAAAAAAGCGCGCGGGCCGGTCTTCGCCTGCTCGAAAACTTCGTTACCTGGACGCCCTGAGAGGATTCACCATGCTAGTCATTCCCGCCATTGATCTCAAAGACGGCCAGTGCGTACGCTTGAAGCAGGGCCGCATGGAGGACTCGACCTCCTACGGCGACGACCCGGTCGCCATGGCCGGACGCTGGGTGGAGGCCGGCGCGCGCCGCCTGCACCTGGTGGATCTCAACGGCGCCTTCGAGGGCAAGCCGGTCAACGGCGACGCAGTCACCGCCATCGCCCGTGCCTACCCGAACCTTCCGATCCAGATCGGCGGCGGTATTCGCAGCGCCGAGACCATCGAGCACTACTTAAGCGCCGGCGTCTCGTATGTGATCATCGGTACCAAGGCGGTGAAGGAGCCCGAGTTCGTCGGCGAGATGTGCCGCGCCTTTCCCGGCAACATCATCGTCGGGCTCGACGCGAAGGACGGGTTCGTGGCCACCGACGGCTGGGCGGAAGTCTCCACCATCAAGGCCACCGAGCTTGCCAAGCGCTTCGCCGGTGACGGCGTCTCCAGCATCGTCTACACCGATATCGCTCGCGACGGCATGATGCAGGGTGTGAACATCGACGCCACCGCCGAGCTTGCCCGCGAAGGCGGCCTTCCGGTGATCGCCTCCGGTGGGGTGACCAACCTCGACGACATCAAGGCGCTTTGCGACGTCGCCGACAGCGGCATCCTCGGAGCGATCACCGGCCGCGCCATCTACGAAGGGAGCCTGGACGTGCGTGAAGCCCAACGCCTGAGCGATGAACTGACCGGAGGTCGAACATGAGTCTGGCCAAACGCATCATTCCGTGTCTGGACGTCGACGCCGGCCGCGTCGTGAAGGGCGTGAACTTCGTCGGCATTCGCGATGCTGGCGACCCGGTGGAGATCGCCAAGCGCTATAACCAGCAGGGCGCCGACGAAATCACCTTTCTGGATATCACCGCAAGCTCTGACGAGCGCGCAACTACCGTCGACATGGTCTCGCGCATCGCCGGCGAGGTGTTCATTCCGCTCACCGTGGGCGGCGGTATCCGCAGCTGTGACGACATTCGCACCATGCTCAACGCCGGCGCTGACAAGGTCTCGATCAACACCGCCGCAGTGACCAACCCGGAGTTCGTCTTCGAGGCCGCCGAGCGCTTCGGCAGCCAGTGCATCGTGGTCGCCATCGACGCCAAGAAGGTGTCCGGTGAAGGCGAGCCGCCGCGCTGGGAGATTTTCACCCACGGCGGGCGTAAGCCTACCGGGCTCGATGCCGTCGAGTGGGCAAAAAAGATGGTGGCCCTCGGCGCCGGCGAGCTGCTTTTAACCAGCATGGACCGCGACGGCACCAAAAGCGGCTTCGATTTGGGCGTAACCCACGCCATTTCCGAGGCGGTGAGCGTACCGGTGATCGCCTCCGGCGGGGTGGGCAACCTGCAGCACCTGGTGGATGGCGTGATCGAAGGCGGCGCCGACGCGGTACTGGCGGCGAGCATTTTCCACTTCAGCGAATACACCATTCCGGAAGCCAAGCGCTACATGGCCGAGCGCGGCATCGAAATGCGCCTTTAGCGCGCGGCTCATATCATCGCCTAATATCGTCGTCTTACACTTCTGCCCGGAGCCCTTGCAACCGAAGCACTCCGGGCCGTTTGCCTTGCGTCAGAGCGCCTTTCGGCCTGGATGTCAGGCGTCGTCGCCCAAGCTGAGCCCCAAATTACTGACGCCGCCGTTGCGCCCGAGCACACGCAGCTCCTTGAGCGCGGCCTTGTCGAGCGGTGCGCTGACCGCCTCGAGCACCGCGTCCTGAAAGTCGTTTTCGTCCTCCATGAGCGGGTGGTCGCGAATGATCAGCGCAAGCTTCTGGGCGTCTACTTCGCCTTCGGTCAGCTCGATGAAGGCGCGCACGCCGGCCCGCGAGGTGCGGCTGACATCCAGCACCGCCTCTCCGGCGTCCCCCTGTAGCGTGTCGAGCAGCGCGTTCACCGCGACCACCGCATCCAGCGCGCGCCGCGCGCCGAAGCTGTCGTCGTCTTCCGGTGGCTCGCACTCGGCAAGCTTCTCGGCCTGGCGGGCGAAATCGATACTCGCGCCGGGTACCTGCAAGCGCTCCCACACAAGGCTCAGCACGGTCTTGAGCGTGTGGCTGTCGCCCTGGCCGGTGGTTTGCACGTACAGCGCATAGTTGGGTATCAGGCGCTCACAAAGCGCGGCCATGAAGGCCTGCTGGGCGTTCAGCGGAAGCGTCTGAAGAAGCTGATAAAATCCAGAGGGTTTGGCCACCATGTTGATTTCCTGAGCCTTTATAGGGGTGAAAAGGGTATTGGTGAAGACAAGGCGATACGTTATCGTCGCACATTCGCAAACGCGACTTTGACGCGACGACGGCCGGCGAGGAGATTACCATGCATATTCATCTACTACAGCACGGCCCGCACCACGGCCCCGCCCGCCTGACCGACTGGCTCGACAGCATGGGCCACAGCTACACGGTTTTTCATCTGTTCGACGGCGAGCTGACCCCGCGCCCCGGCGAGTGCGATGCGCTCATCGTGCTCGACGGCCCGGAGGAGTTGATTCAAACCCCGCCCGCCTGGTCCAGAGCGGAGAAAAAACTCCTGAACCGCTACCTGGACGGCCAGCGTCCGGTGCTCGGCATCGGTTTGGGGGCGCTGTGGATTGCCGAGGCGCTGGAGGCGGTAATCGCCCCGGGCACCTACCCGGAAACCGGCTGGCACGGCGTTACGCTTGCCCCGGAAAGCCCGTTCGATCTTCCCGAGCGCTTCGAGGCGTTCATGTGGCACCGCTACGTGTTCAGCCTGCCGGATGCCGCCCTGCCGCTGGGCGGCAGTGACGCCGCCCCGCTTCAGGGCTTTGCCTGGGATGCCGGGCGAGTGGTGGGGCTTTTGTGTCACTTCGAGGTCACCGCCCAAAGTGCCGCCGAGCTTTTCGCGCACCCGCCCGCCGCGCCGGCCACGGCCGCCGGCCAACGCTATCTGCAAAGCGAAGCGGCCATTCTGGAAACCCCCAAGCGCTTTCACGGCCTGGCACCGCTACTTGATCGCGTCATGCTGCAGTGGCTGGCCCGCGCCTAGGCGCTCCACTGACGGGCGGCGTCCAGGCAGCTCTCCCAGTCGCCCACATGAAGCTCCGCCGGGGCGCTCTGGCGCCGCTCCAGGTGATAACGGTAGAGCGGGTCGTAGTATTCGGTCAGAAGCGGGCCAAGCCAGGCTTCGTGGGCCTGGGTGTTGCCCAGGTCGTGGGCAGCGAACGCCAGCGCCTGCAACCGCTGAAGGCGCTGCAGGCGCGCATTACCCAGCCGCTTGGCTAGCCGCTTCAGGCTATTGGAAAGCTGCTCTTTCATGCGCGCACGGCCTTCCTCGGCGCCAAACCGCGCCACGAACGCCGCCTCTAGCGCTTCGATATAATCATGGCGAAGCTGATCCAGACGCCAGTCCAGCGGCATCTCGACGCGAATGCGTGGTGCTTTTTCCATCGCGTGCCAGAAAGTGAGAGGAATGTTGGCATTGCCGATCTGGCGCGACTCATCCTCCATCACCAGCTTACCGGGGCGGTCCAGCAGCTGCACTGCAAGCGTGTGCTCGAAATCGATTTGCGTCGTGGGCGCCTCGACCTGGCGGCCAAACGCCGAGCCCTTGTGGTTGGCACAGGCCTCCAGGTCGATGCCGTTTTCGAGACGGTTGATCAGTACGGTCTTGGCAGAACCGGTCAGCCCGGCCACCACCAGCATGGGCTGCTCGGCGGCCTGATCGATACGCTCGCAAAGTGCGCGGCGCATCTCTTTCCAGCCCCCCGCAACCCGGGGCACATCGACGCCCTCCTCGGCAAGCCATGTCGTGGCGATCTGCGAGCGCAGGCCGCCACGAAAGCAGTAGATCAGCGCGTCCGGGTGGCGTGACAGATACTCGCGCCAGGCCGCAATACGCGCCCGCTTGACCGCGCCGCTGACCAACCGCTCGCCCAGGGCGATCGCCGCCTGTTGGCCGTGCTCCTTGTAGGCGATACCGACCTGATGGCGCTCCTCGTCGACCATCAGCGGCAGGTTGACCGCACCAGGAAGGCTCCCCTGAGCAAACTCGACCGGCGCGCGCACGTCGATCAGCGGCGTGCCCTTGTGAATCAGCTGGGTCGTGGCGGGTACGTCATTTCTCATCTAGCCGACCACATCGATCAGTGCATCGCCTTCCCGCGCCTTCATGGTGCCGAAGGGCTGAAGATCGAGCCCGTGCTCGCGGCCAATGCGCTCCACGTCATCCTCCCAGGCCGGGTCGACGCTGAGCAGAAGACCGCCGGAGGTTTGGGGATCGCACAGCCACTGCCAGTGCGCTTCGTCCATCGGTTTGAGCTGCCCACCCAGCGCTTCGTGATTTCTGAGCGTGCCGCCGGGCACCGCGCCCTGGCGGCGGTAGGCTTCGGCCTCGGCAAGGCGCGGCAGCCGGCGAAAATCGATCTGCGCCATGACGTTGCTGGCACTGCAGATCTCGCTGAGATGGCCGGCCAGACCAAACCCGGTGACATCGGTCATGGCGTTGAGCCCCTTCACTTTGGCAAGCTCCACGCCGATGCGGTTGGATTTGAGCATAGTTTCGCGGGCCAGGCCATGGTGGCCCGCTTCCAGCAGGCCGCGCTTTTCGGCGGTGGTCAAAAGGCCCACGCCGAGCGGCTTGGTCAGAAAGAGCAGGTCGCCGGGTTTGGCGCCGCTATTGAGCTTGAGCTGGTCGAGCTGGATCAGCCCGTTCACCGCCAGGCCAAAAATGGGCTCGGTGGAGTCGATGGAGTGCCCGCCGGCCAGCGCCACGCCGTGCTCGCGGCACACGCCCTGGGCACCGGCCACCACGTCGCCGGCGATCTCCGGGGCAAGCTTGTCGACCGGCCAGCCCAGAATACTCAGCGCCATCACCGGCGTACCGCCCATGGCGTAGATATCGCTGATCGCGTTGGTCGCGGCAATACGCCCGAAATCGAAGGGGTCATCGACGATCGGCATGAAGAAGTCGGTGGTCGAGATCATGCCCCGGCCATCGCCCAAATCGAACACGGCAGCGTCTTCGCGCCCCTGGTTGCCCACGATGAGCTGCTTGTGGCCGGCGCTCGGGCCCGCCTTGGCCAGAATGCTGTCGAGCACGTCCGGGGCGATCTTGCAGCCGCAGCCGGCGCCGTGGCTATATTGGGTCAGTCGAATCGAACTCATGGCGTCTCTCCTTGAAACCCACCGGTCGTCGCGTTTGCCCGCGTGATCGTCGATAGGTCGTTGTTTTCCATTTAAGCGTAGTACAGCTTAAAGCGCTTCCAGCGCATCGCTCAACTTATCCACGGCGATGACTTCCATGCCCTTGGGCGGCTGCTTCGGCGCGTTGGCCCTCGGCACGATCGCGCGTAAAAAGCCGTGTTTGGCGGCCTCGGAAATGCGCTCCTGGCCGCTGGGTACCGGACGAATCTCGCCGGACAGCCCCACCTCGCCGAACACCACCAGCTCCTTCGGCAGCGCCCGGTTTTGCAGGCTCGACACCACAGCCAGCAGTACCGCAAGATCGGCGCTCGTTTCCAGCACCTTGACGCCGCCGACCACGTTCAGAAACACGTCCTGGTCGCCGGTAAAGAGCCCGCCGTGGCGGTTGAGCACGGCGAGCAGCATCGCCAGTCGGTTCTGATCGACCCCCACCGCCACACGGCGCGGATTACCCAGCGCCGACTCGTCCACCAGCGCCTGCACCTCGACCAGAATCGGCCGCGTGCCTTCCCACACCACCATGACCAGACTCCCCGGCGCCTGCTCTTCCTGACGGGAGAGAAAGATCGCGCTGGGGTTCTTGACCTCTTTCATGCCCTGCTCGAGCATCGCGAACACGCCCAGTTCGTTCACCGCGCCGAAGCGGTTTTTCTGCCCCCGTAGAGTTCTAAAGCGCGAGTCGGCGCCGCCTTCGAGCAGAAGCGAGGCATCAATCATGTGCTCGAGCACCTTGGGGCCGGCCAGGGTGCCGTCTTTCGTCACGTGGCCGACCAGCAGCAGTACCGTGTTGCTCTGCTTGGCAAAGCGGGTGAGCGCGGCCGAGGATTCGCGCACCTGTGCCACGCCGCCGGGGGCGGAGCTAATGTCCTCGAGGTGCATGGTCTGGATCGAGTCGATCACCAGTATTTCCGGCTTTTCGCGCTCGGCAACGGCAAGAATCGTTTCGACGCTGGTTTCGGCCAGCATCTTGAGCCCGCTGGTGGGTAGCTGCAGGCGGTGGGCGCGCATGGCGACCTGGGAAAGCGACTCCTCACCGGTGACGTACATGATGCGCCGCGTTTGAGCGAGCTTGCAGGCGGTTTGCAGCAGCAGGGTCGACTTGCCCGCCCCCGGGTTTCCGCCCAGCAGCACCGCCGAGCCGGGCACGAGCCCGCCGCCCAGCACGCGGTCGAACTCGGCGAAGGTGGAGCTTAGCCTCGGCACCTCGCTCAAATCGACCTTGCTCAGATCGACCACGTCACGGGAAAGATCTCCTGCGTAGCCGCTTCGACCCTGAGCGGGCGCCCCGGCACCGGGCCGGGCGCTCGCCAGGCGCACCTCGCTCAGGGTATTCCATTCCTGGCAGCTCGAGCACTGCCCCTGCCACTTGCGGTATTCGGCTCCGCACTCGGTGCACACATAGGCGCTTTTGACTTTGGCCACGCCGCGCTGCTCCTGTCTTGCTTGCCGCCCGGCGGCCGCTACAAGGTGCCGGGCAAATACACGAAAGGCGGCTCAGGGCCGCCTTTCACACTCACGGCGCGTATGCCGTGACGCTCATCGCTTGAGCGCTTACCGGCGCTGCAGCTGCAGCATTTCGCCGTTCTCGAAGCGACGACGTTCCGGGTCGATCAACTCGAGCGTTTGTTCGCTGATTTTCTGGAAGTAGTAGATCTGTCCATCGCCGTTGGGCGTCAGCTCATAAACGGTTGCGTTGGAATCCGACGGCGTGCCGGTCAGCACTTCCCAGTTACCGGAGTAGTTTTCGTCCGGCGGGGTCTGGGGATGGTTACGATAGCTTGCCGTCAGGTCGAACGTCCGCTCCTGCGGGGCGCTGGTCTCTTCACCTTCCAGCGTCACGTTGAGGTCGATGCCATCACAGTTGCGGCACGGCAGCGTTCCCTGATAGGTGGCCTGAGACGCGCTCATGGCGGGAGCGTCCTGGCCCTGCTGATCGGTCTGGCCCGATGCGCAGCCCGCCAGTAGTGCCAACATAGCCGAACCGGCTAGCAAACTCCGAAATTGCATTGGGTGTCTCCTTATCGTGTTGGACATACATTTCTTTCGTGCGCTTATGACAGCATAACCGCTACAAGGTGCGACGCCCACCCCTCGATGCGTTGCATTCATGTCAAATAATCGCCAGACAAAACAGCCGCCTGTAATAGTCATGGATGCGTCTTGCGCTTGATCGTGGCTCGGGCCACCATAATGCTCCTTGCAAGAGCCACCAGGTGTCCCTCATGAGCCAATTCTGGAGCCCCGCCGTCCGGTCGCTGACCCCGTACGTGCCCGGCGAACAGCCCGTCGAGCGTCTGATCAAGCTCAACACCAATGAAAACCCCTATCCGCCGGCCCCGGGCGTGGGTCAGGCGCTGCGCGATTACGCCACCGACCACTTGCGCCTCTACCCGGACCCGACCTCACGCGCGCTTCGACAGACGCTGGCCGATACGTTCGACGTCGACCTGGAGCAGACGTTTGTCGGCAACGGCTCCGATGAGGTGCTGGCCTTCGCGTTCCAGGCCTTTTTCTGCCACGGCGCGCCGCTCGATGCGCCGGCCATTACCTATAGCTTTTACCCGGTCTACGCCAAACTGTACGGGATCGAACTTCGCCAGCACCCGCTCAACGCCCAGTGGGAAGTCGACCTCGACGCCCTGACCGCGAGCGCCGAGCGCAGCGGCGTCATCCTGGCCAACCCCAACGCGCCTACCGGCCACGCCCACTCGCTCGAGAACATCGAGGCACTTCTACAGCGGGTACCGGATCGCGTGGTGCTGGTCGATGAGGCCTACGTCGACTTCGGCGCCGATAGCGCCGTTGCGCTCATCAAACGCTACCCGAACCTGCTGGTGACCGGTACGTTCTCCAAATCAAGAAGCCTTGCCGGCCTACGGCTGGGCTACGCGATCGGCTCGCCGGCGCTGATCGATGGGCTGCAGCGGGTCAAGGACTCCTTCAACTCCTTCCCGGTGGATAGCCTGGCCAGTGTGTTGGGTATCGAGGCGCTCAAGGATCAGGCGCACTTCGACGCCTGCCGCAACCATGTGATCGCCACTCGCGAACGCACCCGCGAACGCCTCGAGGCGCTCGGCTTTGAGGTACTGCCGTCAAAAGCCAACTTCGTGCTGACGCAGCACCCCGACTTTCAAGGCGCCCAGCTCTTCGCCGGCCTTCGTGAGCGCGGCATTCTGGTACGCCACTTCAACACGGATATTCTGGGCAACTTCCTGCGCATCACCATCGGCACCGATGATGAAATGGATAGCCTGATGGAAGCGTTGGAAAGCATTTGTCGTTAACTGGTGATAGCCATTTCAACCCGCTCTTGTAGGAGCAGGCTTTAGCCAGCGACGCGGCGCACCGCTTGGGTGGACGGCAGGCACGATGGCAAACCCAACCCCGGGCGGCTGTCGCCGCCATCGCCCGATGAATCGGGCTCCTACGGTAGATCGGGGCACGATTGTCCCGTAGGAGCAGGCTTTAGCCAGCGATGCGGCGCACCGCGCCGCTTGGGTGAATGGCAGGCACGATGGCAAACCCAACCCCGGGCCCTGGGCGGCTGTCGCCGCCATCGCCCGATGAATCGGGCTCCTACAGTAAATCGGGGCGCGATTGTCCGTAGGAGCAGGCTTTAGCCAGCGATGCGGCGCACCGCGCCGCCGGGGTGGTCACCGGCCACCCAGCCGGCCACCGGCTCTCCTGCTTTTTTCCGCGCACAAAAAAATCCCCAGCCTCAACGAGACGGGGGATTTTCGGGTGTAGGTGCCTGACGATAACCTACTCTCGCATGGGGAGACCCCACACTACCATCGGCGCGTTGCGGTTTCACTTCCGAGTTCGGCAAGGGATCGGGTGGTTCACGCAAGCCATGGTCGTCAGGCGTAACTGTCAATGTATATCGGCTGACGGTTTCGTGATCGTCCCGTTCGACATGAAGCCTTTCGCTTCATGCTCGTGCGTATCCGGTTCCTGCTTCGTTGTCACTGCGGGCCGAACCCCTTGGGTGTTATAGGGTCAAGCCTCACGGGCCATTAGTACACGTTAGCTCAACACCTTGCGGTGCGTCCACACCGTGCCTATCAACCAGCTGGTCTCGCTGGGCCCTTCAGGAGGCTCGAGGCCTCGGGGATGTCTCATCTTGAAGGGGGCTTCCCGCTTAGATGCTTTCAGCGGTTATCCCGTCCGCACATAGCTACCCGGCAATGCCACTGGCGTGACAACCGGAACACCAGAGGTGCGTCCACTCCGGTCCTCTCGTACTAGGAGCAGCCCTTCTCAAACATCCAACGCCCACGGCAGATAGGGACCGAACTGTCTCACGACGTTCTAAACCCAGCTCGCGTACCACTTTAAATGGCGAACAGCCATACCCTTGGGACCGACTTCAGCCCCAGGATGTGATGAGCCGACATCGAGGTGCCAAACACCGCCGTCGATGTGAACTCTTGGGCGGTATCAGCCTGTTATCCCCGGAGTACCTTTTATCCGTTGAGCGATGGCCCTTCCATACAGAACCACCGGATCACTAGAACCTGCTTTCGCACCTGCTCGACGTGTCTGTCTCGCAGTCAAGCACCCTTATGCTCTTGCACTCATTGCACGATGTCCGACCGTGCTGAGGGTACCTTCGTGCTCCTCCGTTACTCTTTGGGAGGAGACCGCCCCAGTCAAACTACCCACCACACACTGTCCTCGACCCGGATGACGGGTCGGAGTGAGAACACCAATGATGCCAGGCCGGTATTTCAAGGGTGGCTCCCTCCGAACTGGCGTCCGGAGTTCCAAGCCTCCCGGCTATCCTACACAGGCAACATCAGTATCCAGTGTGAAGCTATAGTAAAGGTTCACGGGGTCTTTCCGTCTAGCCGCGGGTACACCGCATCTTCACGGCGATTTCAATTTCACTGAGTCTCGGGTGGAGACAGCGTGGCCATCATTACGCCATTCGTGCAGGTCGGAACTTACCCGACAAGGAATTTCGCTACCTTAGGACCGTTATAGTTACGGCCGCCGTTTACCGGGGCTTCGATCAGGAGCTTCGGACGAATCCTAACACCATCACTTAACCTTCCGGCACCGGGCAGGCGTCACACCCTATACGTCCGCTTGCGCGTTGGCAGAGTGCTGTGTTTTTACTAAACAGTTGCAGCCACCTGGTATCTTCGGCCGGTTCGGGCTCGGGGAGCAAGTCCCTCTACCCTACGCCGGCGTGCCTTCTCCCGAAGTTACGGCACCATTTTGCCTAGTTCCTTCACCCGAGTTCTCTCAAGCGCCTTGGGATTCTCACCCTGACCACCTGTGTCGGTTTGGGGTACGGTCGCACATGATCTGAAGCTTAGAGGCTTTTCCTGGAAGCGTGGCATCAGTGACTTCCTGACCGTGGTCAGTTCGTCTCGCATCTCGGCCTTGAACGCCCGGATTTGCCTGAGCATTCAGCCTACCTGCTTTCACCGGGACAACCAGCGCCCGGCTCACCTAGCCTTCTCCGTCCCCCCATCGCAATCATGTCCGGTACGGGAATATTGACCCGTTTCCCATCGACTACGCCTTTCGGCCTCGCCTTAGGGGCCGACTCACTCTGCTCTGATTAGCATCGAACAGAAACCCTTGGTCTTCCGGCGGGGGAGTTTTTCACTCCCCTTATCGTTACTCATGTCAGCATTCGCACTCGTGATACCTCCAGCAGACCTCTCGATCCACCTTCATCGGCGTACACGACGCTCCTCTACCGCTCATCCAGAGGATGAACCCGTAGCTTCGGTACCTGGTTTAGCCCCGTTACATCTTCCGCGCAGGCCGACTCGACCAGTGAGCTATTACGCTTTCTTTAAAGGATGGCTGCTTCTAAGCCAACCTCCTGGCTGTCTGAGCCTTCCCACATCGTTTCCCACTTAACCAGGATTTGGGGACCTTAGCTGACGGTCCGGGTTGTTTCCCTTTTCACGACGGACGTTAGCACCCGCCGTGTGTCTCCCACGCTGCACTCACCGGTATTCGGAGTTTGCCTCGGGTTGGTAAGTCGGGATGACCCCCTAGCCGAAACAGTGCTCTACCCCCGGTGGTGATACGTGAGGCGCTACCTAAATAGCTTTCGAGGAGAACCAGCTATCTCCGGGCTTGATTAGCCTTTCACTCCGATCCACAAGTCATCCAAATCTTTTTCAACAGATCCTGGTTCGGGCCTCCAGTTGATGTTACTCAACCTTCACCCTGCTCATGGATAGATCGCCCGGTTTCGGGTCTATATCCAGCGACTGGTCGCCCAGTTAAGACTCGATTTCTCTACGCCTCCCCTATTCGGTTAAGCTCGCCACTGAATATAAGTCGCTGACCCATTATACAAAAGGTACGCAGTCACAGAACAAGTCTGCTCCCACTGCTTGTACGCACACGGTTTCAGGATCTATTTCACTCCCCTCGCCGGGGTTCTTTTCGCCTTTCCCTCACGGTACTGGTTCACTATCGGTCAGCCAGGAGTATTTAGCCTTGGAGGATGGTCCCCCCGTCTTCAATCAGGGTTTCTCGTGCCCCGACCTACTCGATTTCACTGTGCTCGGATTTCGGCTACGGGACTATCACCCGCTATGGTCAGACTTCCCAGACTGTTCGCCTATCGATTGCACAACTTAAGGGCTGGTCCCCGTTCGCTCGCCGCTACTGGGGGAATCTCGGTTGATTTCTTTTCCTCGGGGTACTTAGATGTTTCAGTTCCCCCGGTTCGCCTCGTATCCCTATGTATTCAGGATACGATACCGACCTTGTGGTCGGTGGGTTTCCCCATTCAGAAATGTTCGGGTCACAGGTCGTTTGCCACCTCACCGAACCTTATCGCAGGCTTCCACGTCTTTCATCGCCTCTGGCTGCCTAGGCATCCACCGTGTGCGCTTCATTGCTTGACCCTATAACCCGAAGGAGTCCGGGCCCGCAATGACAACGATTGCCGGATACGCTTGAGACGTATCACAAAACAATTGCGTATCGAGATCACGTCACGATTACAGGAGCCGAAGCTCATGTCACCGTATCGTCATTCGATACTGTCAGCATGATATACATTGTTAAAGAGCGACTGCCATAAGCAGTGACAAGCGTTCTTCACGTTGGAAAAAAGACCCAAAATACCCAAGGGATTTTTCTTTCAGTGTGTGAAAACACAGCGCTTGTCACTGCTCATCAACAGCATTCGATCAGGCAATTCATTGTGGACGTTTACCGCGAGGATGACGCATCGTTTAAGGAGGTGATCCAGCCGCAGGTTCCCCTACGGCTACCTTGTTACGACTTCACCCCAGTCATGAACCACACCGTGGTGATCGCTTTCCCGAGGGTTAAGCTAACCACTTCTGGTGCAGTCCACTCCCATGGTGTGACGGGCGGTGTGTACAAGGCCCGGGAACGTATTCACCGTGGCATTCTGATCCACGATTACTAGCGATTCCGACTTCACGGAGTCGAGTTGCAGACTCCGATCCGGACTGAGACCGGCTTTTCGGGATTCGCTTGCTCTCGCGAGTTCGCTGCCCTTTGTACCGGCCATTGTAGCACGTGTGTAGCCCTGCTCGTAAGGGCCATGATGACTTGACGTCGTCCCCACCTTCCTCCGGTTTGTCACCGGCAGTCTCCCTAGAGTTCCCGCCATTACGCGCTGGCAAATAGGGACAAGGGTTGCGCTCGTTACGGGACTTAACCCAACATTTCACAACACGAGCTGACGACAGCCATGCAGCACCTGTCTCTGCGTTCCCGAAGGCACCCCGGAATCTCTTCCGGGTTCGCAGGATGTCAAGAGCAGGTAAGGTTCTTCGCGTTGCATCGAATTAAACCACATGCTCCACCGCTTGTGCGGGCCCCCGTCAATTCATTTGAGTTTTAACCTTGCGGCCGTACTCCCCAGGCGGTCGACTTATCGCGTTAACTTCGCCACAAGGTGCACAAGGCACCCAACGGCTGGTCGACATCGTTTACGGCGTGGACTACCAGGGTATCTAATCCTGTTTGCTACCCACGCTTTCGCACCTCAGTGTCAGTGTCAGTCCAGAAGGCCGCCTTCGCCACTGGTATTCCTCCCGATCTCTACGCATTTCACCGCTACACCGGGAATTCCACCTTCCTCTCCTGCACTCTAGCCTGACAGTTCCGGATGCCGTTCCCAGGTTGAGCCCGGGGCTTTCACAACCGGCTTGTCAAGCCACCTACGCGCGCTTTACGCCCAGTAATTCCGATTAACGCTTGCACCCTCCGTATTACCGCGGCTGCTGGCACGGAGTTAGCCGGTGCTTCTTCTGTGGGTGATGTCCTTCCTGACGGGTATTAACCGGCAGGCTTTCTTCCCCACTGAAAGTGCTTTACAACCCGAGGGCCTTCTTCACACACGCGGCATGGCTGGATCAGGCTTGCGCCCATTGTCCAATATTCCCCACTGCTGCCTCCCGTAGGAGTTCGGGCCGTGTCTCAGTCCCGATGTGGCTGATCATCCTCTCAGACCAGCTACGGATCGTCGCCCTGGTGAGCCGTTACCTCACCAGCTAGCTAATCCGACATGGGCTCGTCCGATAGCGGGAGCCGAAGCCCCCTTTCTCCCGTAGGACGTATGCGGTATTAGCCTGGGTTTCCCCAGGTTATCCCCCACTATCGGGTGGATTCCCATGCATTACTCACCCGTCCGCCGCTCGCCACCAGGAAGCAAGCTTCCCGTGCTGCCGCTCGACTTGCATGTGTTAAGCCTGCCGCCAGCGTTCAATCTGAGCCATGATCAAACTCTTCAGTTTAAAATCAGTGTGATTCTTGCCTGCCCCACATACGAAGACATGACGCAGAGGCGAATCAATCCTGGCTCAAGGTTCAAACGAATTTACCGTGATACCTCGAAGGGTATCGCTGTGTTCGTCTGCCTTGATATAAGGTGACTTGTCACCCTCATCGGCAAACGCCCACATGAATTGCCTGATCAAATTGTTAAAGAGCTTTCGACGAACCGTTCGATGACCTGAACCGCTTGCCCGTCGAGGAAGGCGTATTCTACGCATTCCGGTGAATTTGTCAACCGCTGATTTCAGCGAGTGAAGCGAGCCGTTCAAACCAATCGAACATTGCTCTAACTTCCTGACAAACCGAAGGTTTTCACCTTCATCCACCGCTGGAAACGTTGTCCGTCCCCGGCAGCGGATGCGTACTTTACGGATTTGATGCGGCGAGCGCAAGCGCTTTTTTCAAAAAGATGCGTGCCGTCATCAGGGTGTCATACAGCCGTGTCAGGCACGCCCTTTTTTACGGCCGTTTTTAGCCTTGCGCATAACCGCATGTACCGGGCCGGAAAGCACATAGGCACCGAACAGCAGTAGCAGCATCGCGGACGGTTCTACCGAGATCATCACGAAACCGAGTACCACCGCCAGCAGTACGACAAATGGCACCGGCTTTTTGAAGTCGAGCTCCTTGAAGCTGTAGTAGCGGATATTGCTGACCATCAAAATGCCCGCCGCGCCGACCAGTACCAGCATCAGAAGTTTGAAGCCAAAGGCGTCGGCGTCGAAGCTGTGAAAGGTCCAGACACTGGCCGCCACAACTGCCGCCGCAGAAGGGCTCGGCAGGCCGATGAACCACTTCTTGTCGGTGCTACCGATCTGTACGTTGAAGCGCGCCAGTCTTAACGCGGCGCAGGCCACGTAGAGAAAGGCAACGACCCAGCCGGTCTTACCGATATCCTGCAAAATCCAGCTAAAGGCTACCAGCGCGGGCGCCATGCCAAACGAGATCATGTCGGCGAGGCTATCGTACTCTGCGCCGAAAGCACTTTGAGTGTTGGTCATGCGCGCCACGCGCCCGTCCAGCCCATCGAGCACCATGGCGATGAAAATGGCGATAGCCGCCGAGCTGAAGTCGCCGTTAATGCCGGCCACCACGGCAAAGAAGCCGGAAAAGAGCGCCGAGGTGGTAAAGAGGTTGGGCAGCAGGTAAATCCCCTTGCGGCGAATTTTTTTGCCGTCCTCGACGGACTCTTCGACCACCTCGGTTTCACGTAGAAATGCCGTAGCGAGGTCTTCGTTGCTCACCGAGTCGCTGTCGCGGTCGGGCTTGTAAGGCGGCGGCGTATGTCCTGGCTCTTGATCGTGAGCATCCTGAGTCATGTGCGTCATCCCTAATCTGAAATCGTTTGTAGTCCGGTTTTCATTCTACACGCTACCCGGCCGGCGGCTACCGCGATTGCGGCTATCGCAACAGCCTGGCTCAAACGTCGGTAGAGTGCGATAACTACCACACCGCCATGCCTGCAAAGCGCTGACAAAAAAGCCGCCCTTGGGGGCGGCTTTTAAACGCAGGCGAAGAGCGAGCGCTAGAGCGACAGCACCTTGTCGCCCCGAGCGATACCGGACACCCCGGTGCGCGCCACTTCGAGAATGCCCACCGGCGCCATGGCCTGCAGGAACGCGTCGAGTTTGGCGGCGTCGCCGGTGATCTGCACGGTGTAGAGGCTCGGCGTCACATCCACCACCTGGGCGCGGAAGATGTCGACCGTGCGTTTGACCTCGTCGCGGGCAGCGCCCAGCGCTTTCACTTTCACCAGCATCAGCTCGCGCTCGATGTGGTTACCCTCGGTCAAATCGACCAGCTTGACCACGTCGATCAGCTTGTTGAGGTGCTTGGTGATCTGCTCGATCACGCGATCATCGCCCACCGTGGTGACCGTCAGCCGTGAGAGCGACGGGTCTTCGGTGGGTGCAACGTTGAGCGTTTCGATGTTGAAGTTACGCTGAGAAAACAAGCCCACCACACGTGATAGCGCACCCGGTTCGTTTTCCAGAAGAATCGAGATGATATGACGCATCAGGTACGCTCCGTTTTGGACAGCAGCATGTCACGCATCGCGCCAAGCGGCACTTGCATCGGATAGACGTGCTCGAAGGGGTCGACCTTGATATCGAGGAACACCAGTTCGTGCTTGTCCTCGAAGGCGCGGGCCAGTGCCGTCTCCAGCTCCTCTTTCGTGGTCACGGTAATCGCGGTAAAACCGTAGGCCTCGATCAGAAGATGGAAATCCGGCAAGGACTCCATATAGGAGTGGGCGTGGCGCGACTTGTAGTTCAAGTCCTGCCACTGGCGCACCATGCCGAGCGACTGGTTGTTCAGGTTGACGATCTTCACCCCTACCCCGTACTGCTTACAGGTAGAGAGTTCCTGCATCATCATCTGAAAGCTGCCTTCACCGGTGATACACACCACGTCATCATCCGGATAGCTCTTCTTGATGCCCATGGCCGCCGGGAAGCCAAAGCCCATGGTACCCAATCCCCCGGAGGTGATCAGCCGGTTGGGCTTGTCGAACTTGTAGTACTGAGCGGCGAACATCTGGTGCTGGCCGACATCGGTGGTGACGAACGCCTCGCCCCGGGTCACGCGGCAAACTGCCTCGACCACTTCCTGAGGCTTGAGCGCCTCGCCGGCGTTGGACGGCTCATAGAGCTTGCCTTCGCGATCCAGGCGCCAGCCGTCGATCTTCTCCCACCACTCGTTAAGCGCGTCGGTGTTTTCCACCGTGCGCCCTTGAACGAGACTAATCATCTCGTTGATGACGCCGGCGGCAGGGCCGACGATCGGCACGTCGGCGCGCACGGTCTTGGAGATCGAGCTCGGGTCGACGTCGACGTGAACGATTTTCGCCGTGGGGCAGAATTTCGAGGTGTTGTTGGTCACCCGGTCGTCGAAGCGCGCACCGATGGCAATGATCAAATCCGCGTGGTGCATCGCCATGTTGGACTCATAAGAGCCGTGCATGCCGAGCCAACCCAGGCACTGCTTGTCGCTTTGCGGGTAGGCGCCGATGCCCATGAGCGTGGTGGTAATCGGAAAGCCGAGTTTCTTGACCAGATCCGTCAAACCTTCGCTGGCACGGCCGGTGACCACGCCGCCGCCGGTATAGAACACCGGGCGTTTGGCCTTGAGCATCAGCTCGACGGCCTTTTTGATCTGCCCGGTGTGGCCGCGGCTGACCGGGTTATAAGAGCGCAGCTTGACCTTTTTCGGGTAAGCGTACTCGTAGCGCTCGGTCGGCGCGGTCATATCCTTCGGGATATCGACCACCACCGGGCCCGGGCGGCCGGTCGAGGCGAGATAGAACGCCTTTTTCAGCACGTCCGGAATTTCGGAGGGGTGACGAATCGAGAAGCTGTGCTTCACGATCGGGCGGGTCACGCCGACGATATCGGTTTCCTGGAAAGCGTCTTCGCCGATCAAATGGCTCATGACCTGGCCGCACAGCACGACCATGGGAATGGAGTCCATATAGGCGGTGGCGATGCCGGTCACGGCGTTGGTCGCGCCGGGCCCGGAGGTCACCAGCACCACGCCGGGCTTACCGGAGGCGCGGGCGTAGCCGTCGGCGGCGTGGGTCGCCGCCTGCTCGTGGCGCACCAGAATATGTTTGACATCGTCCTGACGGAAGAGCGCATCATAGATATGTAGCGCCGCCCCACCGGGGTACCCATAAATGTATTCGACGCCCTCGTCTTTCAAGAAGCGGGCGATCATGTCTGCGCCGGAAAGCAGTTCCACAGTAATTCTCCCCTAAAGGTCTCGAGTGCGATCCGCAGATGGCTGCGGGGTCGAGTGCGGCGGTATGCCGCTGCCGGCGATGCCGACACCTGATGCCAAACCCTGGCATACGGCCCGGTTAGGGCCAGCACTCTCATCGGAGGCCGTGTTGAAACGGCGTCCTTTCACGGCGGTTCACCGCGTCGGGGCGTTGGCCAGGCCAAGCGGTTGACTTGAGCCCGGAAGTCCTTCGGCGGGTAAAGGCGAAAGCCTACCCTTCACGCGGGGATAGGGGGTTACCCGTGGGGTCCGCGTCCGCAAATCAGGAACCCACAAGATTCCAATAGCGCCTCTTGCCTGTCAACCTTTCATCGCCCCAAACCGGGGCGGGTGCACCAAAACAAAAACCCCGCCGGGCTGGCCGGCGGGGTCGGTCGATCACATCACGTGCTATCAGGCGAAGACCAGCTTGCCCTCCTCGGCGCTGACGTGGATGGTCGCGCCCGGTGCGTACTTGCCGGCGAGCAGGTCCTGGGCCAGCGGGTTCTCGATCCGGCTCTGGATCGCCCGCTTGAGCGGCCGCGCCCCGAACACCGGGTCGAAACCGACGACCGCGAGCTGCGCCATGGCCTCGTCGCTGACCTGGAGACTCAAACCGTGCTCGGCAAGGCGCGCCTTCAAGCGCTCGAGCTGGATAGACGCAATCGCCTGAATCTGCGTCTGCCCCAGGGCGTGGAAGACCACTACTTCGTCGATGCGGTTGATGAGCTCTGGGCGGAAGTGGTTGCCGACCACGTCCATCACCGCGTCCTTCATCGCTTCATAGCCGGCGTCGTCACTGTTCTCGCCGCCCATGCGCTGGATGATGTCCGAACCCATGTTCGAGGTCATCACGATCACGGTGTTACGAAAATCTACCGTGCGGCCCTGGCCGTCGGTCAGCCGCCCGTCTTCGAGCACCTGCAGCAGAATGTTGAACACATCCGGGTGTGCCTTTTCCACCTCGTCGAGCAGCAGCACCGAGTAGGGCTTGCGGCGCACCGCTTCGGTCAGATAGCCGCCCTCCTCATAACCGACGTAGCCGGGAGGCGCGCCGATCAGCCGCGCCACGGAGTGCTTCTCCATGAACTCGGACATGTCGATACGCACCATCGCCTCCTCGGTATCGAAGAGGAAGTTGGCCAGCGACTTGCAAAGCTCGGTCTTGCCCACCCCGGTCGGGCCGAGAAACAGAAACGAACCGTTGGGCCGGTTCGGGTCGGCAAGGCCGGCCCGCGAGCGGCGCACCGCGTTGGCCACCGCCTCGACCGCTTCCTCCTGGCCGATCACGCGCTCGTGCAGCGCCTCTTCCATGCGCAGGAGCTTGTCGCGCTCACCTTCGAGCATTTTCGACACCGGAATGCCGGTCCAGCGCGAAACGACCTCGGCGATCTCCTCTTCGGTCACGTTGGAGCGCAACAGCTGGTGATGGGCGGTATCGGTTTCGCCTTCACCGCTTTCCGCGATCTTCTTCTCGAGTTCGGGAATCTTGCCGTACTGGATTTCGGACATGCGACCAAGATCGCCCTGGCGACGCGCCTGCTCGAGATCCAGGCGCGCCTGCTCGAGCTCGGCCTTGAACTGGGCGGCGCCCTGAATGCTGGCTTTTTCGGCCTTCCAGATCTCGTCGAGATCGGCGTACTCGCGTTCCAGATCATGGATGTGATCGTTCAGCGCCTCAAGGCGTTTTTTGGTGGCTTCGTCGGTCTCTTTCTTGAGCGCCTCGCGCTCCATCTTGAGCTGGATCAGGCGCCGGTCGAGGCGATCCATCGATTCGGGCTTGGAATCGAGCTCCATGCGGATGCGCGAGGCGGCTTCGTCGATCAGATCGATCGCCTTGTCCGGCAGTTGGCGGTCGGTGATGTAGCGGGTAGAGAGCTTCGCCGCGGCGATGATCGCGGAATCCGTGATCGCCACGCCGTGGTGCACCTCGTAGCGCTCCTTCAAACCGCGCAAAATGGCGACGGTGTCCTCTTCCGAGGGCTCGTCGACCAGCACCTTCTGGAAGCGGCGCTCGAGCGCGGCGTCCTTTTCGATGTACTTGCGGTACTCATCGAGGGTGGTCGCGCCCACGCAGTGCAGCTCGCCGCGGGCAAGCGCCGGTTTGAGCATGTTACCGGCGTCCATCGCGCCGTCGGCCTTGCCGGCGCCGACCATGGTGTGCAGCTCGTCGATGAACAGGATCACTCGGCCCTCTTCCTGGGCAAGCTCCTTGAGGACCGATTTCAGGCGCTCTTCGAATTCGCCGCGAAACTTGGCGCCAGCCAGCAAGGATCCCATGTCCAGCGACAGCACGCGCTTGTCCTTCAGCCCTTCCGGCACCTCGCCATCGACAATACGACTGGCCAGCCCCTCGACGATGGCGGTCTTGCCCACGCCGGGCTCGCCGATCAATACCGGGTTGTTCTTGGTGCGCCGCTGGAGCACCTGAATCGTGCGGCGAATCTCGTCGTCGCGGCCGATCACCGGGTCGAGCTTGCCTTCAAGCGCCCGCTGGGTGAGGTCGAGGGTGTACTTGTTGAGCGCCTCACGCTGATCCTCGGCGTTGGCATCACTCACACTCGCGCCGCCGCGAAGGCTCTCGATCGCGCTTTCGAGATTCTTGCGCTCGATGCCGGCCTCTTTCATCGCCTTCGCCACCGCGCCGCCGGCCTCAAGTGCCGCGAGCAACACGAGTTCGCTGGCGATGAACTGGTCGCCGCGCTTTTGCGCTTCGCGGTCGGTGAGGTTGAAAAGTTTCACCAGATCGCGCGAGGGCTGCACATTGCCATCGAACTGGCTGACTTTGGGCAGATCCTCGAGCAGGCG
Source organism: Halomonas sp. PAMB 3264 (assembly GCF_031954245.1). Lineage (NCBI taxonomy): Bacteria > Pseudomonadati > Pseudomonadota > Gammaproteobacteria > Oceanospirillales > Halomonadaceae > Halomonas > Halomonas sp. PAMB 3264. The sequence goes on along the minus strand of NZ_CP134866.1, from coordinate 635,564 downwards.
CTTGAGCGCGTCGCGCAGGCGCGAACTCGCCCCACCGGTCTTGTCGATGAGCGCCTTGATCCCGGTGTCGCGGGTATCGAGCAGGGAAAGCAGAAGGTGAACGGGCTCGAGCTGATTATGGCCCTGGCCGACAGCCAGAGACTGCGCCTCGGCAACGGCGGACTGGAGCTTCGCGGTGAATTTATCGAATCGCATGGCATTCTCCCGGGGTGGCCGCGCGTTTGGACGCGCGGCGTGGCCCTGAACGGTTTCAATTTGCCAGAAGGTTTGGCTTGACAAATTAAATGGTGCCGATTCAGGGCGCTTTCAAGAGCTCATGCAGGGTTAAATTCGGATTCACTCACGCCGGTTCGTTGGCGAGCCAGATGACGCTGGCCATGCGCCCGGTGCGCCCCGAGTCACGGCGGTAGGAGTAAAAGCGCGATTCGCAGGCGGTACAGAAGTGGCCGCCGCTGATGTGGTGAACGCCCAGAGTCGCCAGGCGAAAGCGCGCCAGCCGGTAGAGGTCGGCCATGTAGTGGTTGAGCCGGTAGGGGCTGTGCTCGAAGGCGTCCGCGCTCTCCGGATGGGCACCGACGAAGGCGCCATACACCTCCGGGCCGACCTCGAACTGGGCGTTGGAGATCGCCGGCCCCAGCCACACCAGAATATCGTTGGCGTCGCAGTTCATCGCCGCGACCGTCGCCTCCAGCACGCCGCTGGCAAGCCCGCGCCAGCCGGCGTGGGCCACCGCTACCTGGCTGCCCTGGCGGTTGCAGAAGAACACCGGCAGGCAGTCGGCGGTGAGCACCACGCAGGCGTACTCGCTGGTCGTGGCGATCGAGGCGTCCGCTTTAGGCGGGCTCGCTTGAAAGCTCTGCTGCACGCGGGCGCTGTGAATCTGATCGAGCCACAACAGCGGGCGGTCGTCGCCGACCTCTTTTTGCAGCAGGCGCCGGCAAAGCGCCACGTGATCCGGATGATCGCCAACGTGGCTGGCCGGATTGAAGGCGGCGAAGTCGTTCTGGCTAGGGCCGGTTTCGCGGGTCGTGACGAAGCCACGAACGTTGTCCGGCGCCGGCCAATCCGGCACTACCTTACTCGGGTGCAGGTCGATGGCATCGCTCATCGTTTGGTCTCGCTGTCGTCGCGCAGGTAATCCAGCAGCATCAAGAGCTCGTCGGGCAGCGACGCTCTAAACGTCATGGGCTCTTCGCTGACCGGATGAATAAAGCTCAGCTTGCGCGCGTGCAGCGCCTGGCGGGGAAACTCGCGCAGAATCTCCTTCAACTGCTCGCCGGCGCCCGGCGGAAGGCGCGCCCGCCCGCCATAGAGCGGGTCGCCGATCAGCGGGTAGCGGGCGTGGGCCATGTGTACGCGAATCTGGTGGGTGCGCCCGGTTTCGAGCTGACAGCGCACGTGGGTATGGGCGCGAAAGCGCTCGACCACGCGGTAGTGCGTGACGGCGGGTTTGCCCGAGGCGGTCACGGCCTGGCGCTTGCGATCCTTCGGGTGGCGGCCGATTGGTGCATCGATCGTGGCCCCGGATACGGGCTTGCCGATCACTATAGCATCGTACTGGCGCGAAACGCTTCGCGCCTGCAGCTGTTCGACCAGCCGGGTCTGGGCGGTCAGAGTCTTGGCCACCATCATCAGGCCGGTCGTGTCTTTATCAAGGCGGTGAACGATCCCCGCCCGGGGGATCTCGGCCAGCGACGGGCAGTGAAACAGCAGCGCGTTCAAGAGCGTGCCGTCCGGGTTGCCCGCCGCCGGGTGCACCACCATGCCCGCGGGCTTGTTGAGCACGATGACCGCCTCGTCTTCGAACACGATATCGAGGGGAATCTCCTGGGCGGCGAAGCGCGTATCCTCCTCGAGGGTAGCGCAAAGGCGCAGGGTCTCGAGGCCGTGGAGCTTTGCCTTGGGTTTGGCGGTCTCGCCGTCCACGGTCAGCTCGCCGCCATTGATCCACGCTTTCAAGCGCTCGCGGGAGTATTCGCTGAACAACTCCGCCGCCGCCTGGTCCAGGCGAGCGCCGGCAAGCGTGGCGGGCACCTGGTGTGTGGCTTCGATGATGTGCGACATGCAGAACCTCTTAGGACGCAGACCCGAGCGGCAAAACGCGGTGATGCCTGCGTTTTGCGCCAAGGTGTTTTATAGTGGGCCAATTGCGACCTATTCTACCATTTCTACTTATGGCCATCTTCGCTTTTCGGTGATTGAGGCTTGTTTGCAACGAGGATGATGATGCGCGTTTTCTCCACTGCCCACCGCTTTGGCGCCGTAGCCTTGAGCCTTGCTCTACTAGCCGGCTGTGCCAGCAACAGCAACAACGACGACGCCGCCGAGCAGGATGAGGGCGAGTTCTCCAACGTTCAGGAGCGCGAGCTCTACGAGCTCGCTCGCACCGCGCTTGAAGATAACCGCTACCCCATCGCCATCGACCGCCTGGAAGCGCTGGATACCCGCTACCCCTTCGGCGCCCATGCCGAGCAGGCCCAGCTCGAGCTGATCTACGCCTACTACGAAAACGGCAACTGGGAAGAGGCGCGCGCCGCGGCCAGCCGCTTCATCCGCCTGCAGCCGGATCATCCTCAGGTCGACTACGCCTACTACCTGCGCGGGCTCTCTGCCTGGCAGGCCGGGCGTTTCAGCCTCGAGCGGCTGCGCCTGATCGACATCTCCAAGCGGGACCTCGGCGCTTCGCGGGATGCCTACAACGATTTCCGCGAGTTGATCCAGCGCTTCCCGCAAAGCGAGTACGCCCCGGATGCCCAGCAGCGTATCGTCTATCTGCGTGAGCTTTTGGCTCAGCACGAGCTGCACGTGGCGGACTACTACCTGCGCCGCGGCGCGTATCTTGCCGCCGTCGAGCGCGGACGCTGGGTAATCGAAAACTTCCCCGAAGCCAACGCCACCCGCGACGCCCTGGCCACCATGATCGAAGGCTACCAGGGCCTGGGCATGAACGACCGCGCCGAGGAAGTGCTCGCGGTGCTGCGTGAAAACGACCCCAATCACGAGCAGCTTCGCGGCGGACGTTTCGTGCCCAAGCACGGCTAATCCCTGCGCTGATAGCACACGATAAAGCCCCTGAACGGCCAAGCGCCGGTCAGGGGCTTTTTTTGTGGGCGAACGTTGAGCCTCTTGCCGTTACCCAGAAATTTCTGGCGGCCCTCTTGGCTAGCACTTTTTAACTACCCCTAATAAAAAAAGATCAAAAAAGCTTATGCAATATTTGTACATCGATCTAGTATTGCATCAGCCAATAACAGCCATCGCTACAAGGGAATTGTACGCATGCCCGCTCGAAGCCAGCTAAAAATCAGCACCCGCCTCACCATCGCTTTCTCGATTCTGCTCTTTTTTCTTGCCGCGCTCACCGCCATCGGGATCTATCAAGTGGGCCAGATCAATCGTGACCTGGCCGAGATCAACGACGTCAATGCCGTCAAGCAGCGCCATGCCATTGACTGGCGCGGCAGCGTTCACGACCGAGCCATTGCCCTTCGCGATCTCGTCATTACCGCCACGGACAACCAGTACCGCGACCTGAGTAGCGAAATGCGGCGGCTTCAGGACAACTACCTGAACGCCTCTCAGGAAATGGCAAAGATCACCCGCGACTACCCAGGGCCGGCAGAGGAAGCGCGTATTATCGAAAGCGTTCAGGCGCAGCAGGCATTAACGCTCGAGCTGACCGACGCGGTGGTCGGCGCACGGCGGGCAGGCGACTTCGCCCAGGCGCAAACGCTTTTGATCGAACGGGCGGGGCCGGCGTACGCCGAGTGGCTGTCGCGCATCAATCAGTTCATCGACCTGCAGGAGCGGCTCAACAACGTCACCACCGACCACGCCCGCCACGCCGCCGCGAGCTTTCAAAACCTCATGCTCGGCTTGACCCTGCTGGCGCTGATCATCGGCGGGCTCATGGCATTCTGGCTGTCGCGCCAGCTGCTGAGCGAACTGGGTGCCGAGCCCTTCGAGGTCCAGGCGTTTTCCAACGCGATCGGTAACGGCAATCTGGCCGTGGCAAGCGAGCGCCACACGAAACGCGAACGCGGCATCATGGCCTCGCAAGTGGCCATGGCCGGGCAGCTCGAGGAGATCGTATTGAAAGTGCGCGGCTGTGCCGAGGCGGTGGCCAGCAACAGCGAGCAGATCGCCGAAGGCAATACCAACCTCGCCTCGCGCACCGAGCAGCAGTCAAGCGCTCTGGCCCAAACCGCGGCTGCCATGGAGCAGCTCAACAGCACCGTGACCCAGAACGCCGACAACGCCGAACGGGCAAGCCAGGAAGCGACGCAGGCAACCGCCACCGCCGCCCAGGGCGGCAAGGCGGTTCGCGAAATGACCGCGACCATGAACGAACTGGACCAAAGCTCCCAGGAGATTTCCGGCATCATCGCGACCATCGATGCGATCGCCTTTCAGACCAACATTCTGGCGCTGAACGCCTCGGTAGAAGCGGCACGCGCCGGCGAACACGGCCGCGGCTTTGCGGTGGTGGCCAGCGAAGTGCGCAATCTCGCCCAGCGAAGCGCCAGCGCAGCCAAAGAGATCAACGCGCTGATTTCGAAAAACCTCGAGCGCGTCAAACACGGCAACGAGCGCGCAAGCCTTGCGCGCCAGTCCACCGAAGAGATCATCAGCGCCATCGAGCGGGTCAACGTCATCATGAACGAGATCAGCAGCGCCAGCGCCGAGCAGAGCGCCGGGGTGCGCGAGATCAACCAGGCCGTTTCCGAAATGGATCAAATGACCCAGGACAACGCCCACCTGGTCAGCGAAAGCGCCAGTGCCTCCTCGACGCTGCGCCACAATGCGCGGGAGCTCATCAACGCCATGCAGACGTTCAAACTCCCTGCCTCGACCCAGGCCTCCACCGCGCCGGCCTCAACCGCCAAGGCCTTGCCAGCGACTCGCAACACGGCTTCCAAACCGCTCGTTCAGCGCCCTGCGGAGCCCGCCTGGGAGAGTTTCTAACCCTCACCGCTTCTGGATACAAACAAGCCAGGCAGTGCCTGGCTTGTTTCATGATCGAGGGCCGCTTACCACGCGACTAGTCAGTCACCAGGCTGCCAGCCGTTGACGATCGGGTAGCGGCGGTCGCGGCCAAAGCCTCGGGCGGTGACGCGCACGCCGACCGGCGCCTGGCGGCGCTTGTACTCGCAGCGGTCCACCAGCTTGACCACCTGATAGACGTCGGCCTCGGTAAAGCCCTCATTGATGATCGCCTCGGCGCTCATGTCGCCTTCGATGTAGCGCAACAGAATCGCGTCGAGCACGTCGTAGTCCGGAAGCGAATCGCTATCCTGCTGATCCGGGGCGAGCTCGGCACTCGGGGGGCGTTCGATGACCCGCTCGGGGACCGCCGGCGACTGCGTGTTGCGCCAGCGCGCAAGCTTGTATACCCAGGTCTTGTAAACATCCTTGATGGCGTTGTAGCCGCCGACCATGTCGCCGTAGAGCGTGGCGTAGCCCACCGCCATCTCGCTCTTGTTGCCGGTGGTGAGCACCATGAGCCCTTTCTTGTTGGAGATCGCCATGAGCAGCACGCCGCGACAGCGCGACTGCAGGTTCTCCTCGGTCGTGTCACGCTCGGCACCGGCGAAGCTCTCGGCAAGCGTCCGGGTGAACGCCTCGACCATCGGCGCGATCGGCATGACGTCATAGTCGACGCCGAGCATCTCGGCCTGCTGCGCGGCATCCTCTTTCGAGATGTCCGCAGTGTAGTGATACGGCATCATCACCGCCTGCACCCGCTGCGGGCCGAGCGCGTCCACGGCGATCGCCAGTGACAGCGCCGAGTCGATACCGCCGGAAAGCCCCAGCACTACGCCCTGGAAACCACTCTTGTTGACGTAGTCGCGAAGCCCGGTGACCAGCGCGCAGTAGAGGCTCTCCTCTGGTGACACCGCCTCTTCGATCTCACCGGCTTCCGGTGCCCACGCGCCGTCAGACTCGACAAAGCGCACCGGCATCAGTCCGGCCTGCCAGTAAGGGGCGAGCACCTTGAGCGCCCCGTCGGCGTCGATCACGCTCGAGCCGCCGTCGAACACCAGCTCGTCCTGCCCGCCAATGGTATTGACGTAGACGATCGGCCGGCTGACCGCGCGGGCGCGCTGCTCGAACAGCGCCAGCCGCTCGCTGGGCTTCTCCTGATGAAAGGGCGAGGCGTTGAGCGTCACCAGCACGTCGGCGCCGGCCTCTTTGGCCGCCTCGATCGGCGCGCTCTCCCACAGATCCTCGCAGATCAAAAGCCCAAGCCGGGCGCCCTTGTGCTCGAATACCAGCGGCTCGCGCCCGGCGGTGAAGTAGCGCTGCTCGTCGAACACCTGGTAGTTGGGAAGCGCCTGCTTGGCGTACTCCGCCTGCCACTGCCCGTTATAGAGCACCCCGGCCAGGTTGAACCGCTTACCGTCTCTCACGCCCGGGTAGCCGATGATCACCAGCACGTCGCGGGCGACTTTCTCGGCCATGGTCGCCCGGGCCTTTTCAAGGCGCGACTCCATCGAGGCTCTCAACAACAGATCCTCCGGCGGGTAGCCGGTCAGAAACAGCTCGGGAAAGACCACCACGTCCGCCCGGTGCTCGATACGCGCCTCGCGCACCGCTTCGATTGCCTTGGCGGCGTTACCGGCAATATCCCCGACCAGTGGGTCGAGTTGGGCCATGACCAGCGTTAACTCTTGCATGGGGGGTAAAATCTCTTGAGAATCCTTGAAACATACCGTTTGGACGCGAAGCGCCAAGGCTCAGCGCTCACTCGCCTCCAAACCGTACCGGGTCGCCCGCATTGTCCCGCAAGCGCTCGCCGCTGGCAAAGGGCGCCCCCGGTTACCCCCTTCCCGCTGGGAGCGATAAAAGGATGAACCTGTTGATCATTCGGCTACTTATTTTTGCGCTGGTGTTTTATGTGGGCCTGAAGCTCTACGGCCGGTACCGCCAGCACAAATTGGCAAAGAACGAAACGCCCAAGCGCGTCGAAGGCGGCGCCATGGTGCGCTGTCGCTGGTGCGAGGTGCACGTGCCGGAAAACGAAGCGCTGCGCTTCGATGAGAAGTGGTTCTGCTCAAGCGCCCATCGAGAGCGCTACATAGAGGAGCAGAAGAAAGACGACCCCGCCTAAAGCGCCAGCCGCTCCTCGGTCGGCGCAAAGGGCGTCGGGTCGATCAGCGGCGCGCGATCAAGCAGCGTATCGGCCAGCAGGTGCGTCGAGGCCGGCGCCAGCACCAGCCCGTTGCGATGATGCCCGGCGTTGATATAAAGCGAGGCGACTCCCGGAACCGCGCCGATAAAGGGAAGCCCGTTGGGTGAGCCCGGCCGTAGCCCCGCCCAGTGGTGCGCTACCGGATAGTGGGCGAGCGCCGGCACGATCTCCTCGGCGCTTCGAACGAGCGACGCCCGGGCGGCTTCATCAGTGCTCTTGTCGAAGCCGGCCTCCTCGAGCGTCGAGCCCACCAGCAGCAGGCCATCATTTCGGGGAATGATGTAGCGCCCATCCTTGAGCACGACGCGCTCGACGAGCCCTCTCGGCGCCCGATAGGCGATCATCTGCCCCTTGACCGGGCGCACCGGAAGCTCGATGCCAAGCGGCGCCAGAAGCGCCGCCGTCCAGGCCCCGGCGCAGAGCACCACGCGCTGCGCCCGTCGATGCCCTTCTCGAGTTTCGATCCCCGTCACCCGGCCGTGCTCGACGACCAGCCCGCCTACCTGCTGATGCTCATAAAGCGTCACGCCTTTCATGGCCTCAAGCCGGGCGCGCAGCGCCTGACCCAGGCGTGGGTTGCGCACGCTGCCAAGCGTCGGCATCCAGAGCGCGCGCTCAGTTGCGGCGGCCTGGGGCTCCTTGTCGGCCACGAAGGCGCGGCTGACGCGCTCCAGGGGCTTACCGAACTCGCGCGACCAATTGAGTGCCGCCTCATCGTCCTCGACGCTCAGGTACAAAAGCCCTTTCTGACGATACTCCGGGTCGATCCCGGTCTCTTCCAGCAGGCGCAGCGCAAGCGTGGGGTAGGCGCCTTCCGACCAACGCGAAAGCGTCGAGATCGCCGGCCCGTGGCGCCAGGGGTAAAGCGGCGAGACGATACCGCCGCCCGCCCAGGACGCCTCCTGGCCGCACACGCCACGCTCGACGATCGAGACCGTCTGGCCGGCGTCCGCCAATTGAAGCGCGGTCATCATGCCGATGACCCCGCCGCCCACAATCAAGAAATCGCTCACGATACCCGTTCCTTATTTCCTACACGCGTCTGCGCTCGCGCCTACCTTCTTTGATTCGAAGGCTCATTAATCTAGCCTCAGGACACTCGGCGCCTCGGGAGGGCCGACTCATGCCTCGTTTGCTTAAGCGCTCACCCGCGGCAGGCGGCTTTACCCTGCTGGAGCTGGTCGTCGCGCTGCTCATCGCCGTCATTTTGGCCCACGGGGCGTCCTCTCATCTTCAAGCCCTTGGCCACGCCGTGGCGCTCAAAAGCGAGATCAATCGTTTTCAGCGCGCGTTTTCCCTGGCGCGTAATACGGCGATCACAAAGCGAAGAACCGTCACACTTTGCCCCATCACCCACGCGCGCCAGTGCAGCAATGACTGGAGCCAGCCGCTGGCGGTCATCGAAACCGCGCTCGATGGGGGGCATGCGTCGCGGCGCGTGGTACGCATCTTTCCCACGCATCCTGACAGTGACATCACCTACAACCGGGGCTGGCGGCAGGTACGCTACACGCCGCTGGGCCACACCAGCGGCTTCAACGGAACGTTTTATCTATGTAACGGCGCCGACACCGGCCGAGTGCTCGTACTGAGCCAGCTCGGCCGGCTCCGAGTCAACGAGCAGCGCCCGGACTGCTTTTGATCAGGCGATGCCGTCCAGATAGCGCTCGGCGTCGAGGGCCGCCATGCAGCCGCTGCCCGCCGAGGTGATCGCCTGGCGGTAGATATGGTCCATCACGTCGCCGCAGGCGAATACGCCGGGCACGCTGGTCGCGGTGGCATTGCCTTCGAGCCCGGAATTGACGGTGATGTAGCCGCCCTTCATCGCAAGCTGTCCCTCGAAAATGCCGGTATTGGGGCTATGGCCGATGGCGATGAACAGCCCCGGCGCGTGAAGCTCCTTGGTCGTGCCGTCGAGCGTGGACTTCAAGCGCACGCCGGTCACGCCGCTACCGTCGCCCAGCACCTCGTCGACCTGCTGGAACCACTCGAGCGCAATGGTGCCCGCCTCGACTTTCTCGAGCAGCTTGTCCTGCAGGATCTTCTCGGCGCGCAGCGTATCGCGACGGTGTACCAGCGTCACTTTGGAGGCGATGTTGGAGAGATAGAGCACCTCTTCTACCGCGGTGTTACCACCGCCCACGACCACGACTTCCTGATTGCGATAGAAAAAACCGTCGCAGGTCGCACAGGCGGAAACGCCCTGGCCCATGAACTGCTGCTCGGTGGGCAGCCCCAGGTAGCGGGCGCTGGCGCCGGTGGCGATGATCAACGCGTCGCAGGTGTAGGTACCGCTATCGCCTTTAAGCGTATAAGGCTTTTCGCTCAGGCTGACTTCACTGATATGGTCGAACAGCACCTCGGTGTTGAAGCGCTCGGCGTGGGCCTGCATTTTTTCCATCAGCGCCGGGCCCTGAATGCCCTCGGCTTCCCCGGGCCAGTTGTCCACGTCGGTGGTCGTGGTCAGCTGTCCGCCGGCCTGTAGCCCGGTGATGAGCACCGGTTTCAGGTTGGCGCGAGCGGCGTAAACCGCCGCAGTGTACCCGGCAGGCCCGGAGCCGAGAATGATCAAACGTTCATGACGCGTTTCCATGACACCACCTATAAATCTCGATAAAACCGATCACCCTACCAACCATGCGCTGGTAGCGGTCGAAAACCAGACAAGAGAGTCTGCCTGAAATGGCGTCGAGTACAAGCGATTACAAGGCCCACGCTCATCCATTGGGTGCCGCGCGCTTGAAAGGCCGGATTAAAATGCCCATGTACCATTAACAAGTACCATTAATAAGCTAGGCTTTACACAACGACCCATCGCGGTGGAACAGGCCAGGTGCCAACAGAGCGCCACCCAACGTGTGTTAATTTAAGGCCTGAACATGACTTACCGTGGCACTGCAAAAACCTAAAAACGCCCAGCCATCAAGTAGAGGAGCATGGAATGAGCAAGATCCCCGATACGCTCAGCACCCTGGAGGTAGGCAGCCGCTCTTACGCCTACTACAGCTTGCCCAAGGCGGCCGAGTCGCTTGGCAATATTGAACGGCTACCCAAGACCCTGAAAATCCTGCTGGAAAACCAGCTGCGCTTCGGCGACGACGAAAGCGTCGACAACGACGATCTGCAGGCGCTGGTCGACTGGCAGAAAGAGGGCAAATCGAGCCGTGAAATCGGCTACCGTCCGGCACGCGTTCTCATGCAGGACTTCACCGGCGTGCCCGGCGTGGTCGATCTGGCCTCGATGCGCGACGCGGTCGAAAAGCTCGGCGAGGACCCGGCGCGCATCAATCCGCTTTCGCCGGTGGATCTGGTCATCGACCACTCGGTCATGGTCGACGAGTTCGGTCATGCCACGGCGTTCGATGAGAACGTCGAGATCGAAATGGAGCGCAACCGCGAGCGTTACGAGTTTTTGCGCTGGGGCCAGCAGGCCTTCGACAACTTCAAGGTCGTCCCACCGGGCACCGGTATCTGCCACCAGGTCAACCTGGAGTACCTGGGCAAATCGGTCTGGACCAAGGAAGAAGACGGCAAAACCTACGCCTTCCCCGATACGCTGGTCGGCACCGACTCGCACACCACCATGATCAACGGTCTTGGCGTGCTTGGCTGGGGCGTGGGCGGCATCGAGGCGGAAGCCGCGATGCTGGGTCAGCCGGTGTCGATGCTGATTCCCGAAGTCATCGGCTTCAAGCTCGAAGGCAAGCTGCAGGAAGGCATTACCGCAACGGACCTGGTGCTGACCGTCACCGAAATACTGCGCAAGAAAGGCGTGGTCGGCAAGTTCGTCGAGTTCTACGGCGACGGCCTGAAGGATCTACCGCTGGCGGATCGCGCCACGATCGCCAACATGGCGCCGGAGTACGGCGCGACCTGCGGCTTCTTCCCGGTGGACGACGAAACCCTGAACTACATGCGCCTGACCGGCCGTGAAGACGACCAGATCGCGCTGGTCAAAGCGTACTGCCAGGAGCAGGGGCTGTGGCGCGAACCCGGCGACGAGCCGGTCTTTACCGACACCCTGGGCCTCGATATGAGCACCGTCGAGGCGAGCCTGGCCGGACCCAAGCGCCCGCAGGATCGCGTATCGCTCAAGAACCTGCCCGACGCCTTCAACAAGGTGATGGAAGACGACGGCAAGCTCGAGCAAAACACCGAAACCGGCAAGTTCTCCTCGGAAGGTGGCCAGACCGCGGTGGGCCTCGAACGAAGCTTCGAGCACAACGACAGCCAGGACGTGGCCTACAACGGCCAGAGTTTCCGCCTGAACCCGGGGGCGGTCGTGATCGCCGCGATTACGTCCTGCACCAACACTTCCAACCCGAGCGTGATGATGGCCGCCGGCCTTCTGGCGCGCAAGGCGCGAGAGAAAGGTCTGGAAACCAAACCCTGGGTCAAGACCTCCCTGGCGCCGGGCTCCAAGGTCGTCACCGACTACCTGGCCGCGGCGAACCTGAACGAGGATTTGGACGCGCTGGGCTTCAATCTGGTGGGTTACGGCTGCACCACCTGTATCGGCAACTCCGGCCCGCTGCCCGAGGAGATCGAAAAAGCGATCAACTCAGGCGACCTGGCCGTGGCCTCGGTGCTCTCGGGCAACCGCAACTTCGAAGGCCGTGTGCATCCGCTGGTGAAAACCAACTGGCTCGCTTCACCGCCTCTGGTGGTCGCCTACGCCCTGGCCGGCAACGTGCAGTGCAATCTGGTCGATGAACCACTTGGCGATGACGGCGACGGCAACCCGGTGTATCTGAAGGATATCTGGCCCTCCCAGGCCGAAATCGCCGAGGCGGTCGAGAAGGTCAACACCGACATGTTCCGCAAGGAGTATGGCGAGGTGTTCGAAGGCGACGAGACCTGGAAAGCGATCAACGTGCCGGAAAGTCAGGTGTACGAATGGCCGGAGTCCACCTACATTCAGCACCCGCCGTTTTTCGAGGGGATGGGCCGCGAACCCGAGCCCACCGAAGACGTCAAAAACGCCCGGGTGCTGGCGATGCTGGGCGACTCGGTGACCACCGACCACATCTCGCCGGCGGGTTCGATTAAGCCGGACAGCCCCGCCGGGCGCTATTTGCAGGAGCATGGTGTGAAGCCGGTGGACTTCAACTCCTACGGCTCGCGGCGCGGCAACCACGAGGTGATGATGCGCGGCACCTTCGCCAACGTGCGTATTCAAAACGAGATGCTCGACGGCGTGGTCGGCGGCGAAACCCGCCACGTGCCGAGCGGCGAGCAGATGGCCATTTATGATGCGGCCATGAAGTATCAGGAAGAAGGCACGCCGCTGGTCGTGATCGCCGGCAAGGAGTACGGCACGGGTTCCAGCCGCGACTGGGCCGCCAAGGGCACGCGCCTGCTCGGCGTACGTGCGGTGCTGGCGGAGTCCTACGAGCGTATTCACCGCTCCAACCTGATCGGCATGGGCGTGGTACCGCTACAGTTCCCGGAAGGCGAAGGCCGCCAGAGCCTGGGGCTGACCGGCGATGAGGAGGTATCGATCGAGGGCCTTTCCGATCTGAGCCCGGGCTCGAACGTGAAGGTCACGATCAAAAACGGCGACGGTGAGCGCACCCTCGAGGCGAAATGCCGTATCGATACGGTGAACGAACTGGCGTACTACCGCCATGGTGGTATTCTTCACTACGTGCTGCGCAAGATGATCGGCGCAGCCTAAGCAGTAGATGAACCCAATGCTTGCATGCCCCCACCCTGGTGGGGGTTTTTTTTCGCCCCTAAAAAAGCGCCGCTGCCAGGGCAGCGGCGCGGGGGCCTGCGCGGCGTGAAGGTTTAAACGGCGCGACGGCGGTACTCGCGGTAGTCCGGGTCCCAGCTCGCGCTTTCGATATCGTGACGAAGCTGGGTGCCGCTGGTGGTCAGCGCCACGCCGTTATGCTGGGCGGTAGCGGCCACTTCAAAAGCGATCGACTGGCTGATCTCGCGGATTCTGGACAGCGGCGGCAAAAGCGCCCCTTTGCCCTCCTTGACCAGCGGCGCTTCGCGCGCCAGCGCCCGGGAGGCGCTCATCAGCATCTCGTCGGTCACGCGGTGGGCTTTCGCCGCGACCACGCCAAGGCCAATGCCGGGGAAAATGTAGGCGTTGTTGCACTGGGCGATCGCGTAGGTGCGCCCGTTGTGCACCACCGGCGCGAAGGGGCTGCCGGTGGCGACCAGCGCCTGGCCATCGGTCCAACGAATCACGTCTTCCGGCAACGCTTCTGCCTGAGAGGTCGGATTGGAGAGCGGCATGATCACCGGATTCTCACAGCCGGCATGCATGGTGCGCACCACCTGCTCGGTGAAGATACCGCGCTGGCCGCACACGCCGATCAGCACGGTCGGTTTGATTCGGGCAATGGTCTCCTCGAGCCCCTGACCGTTCCAGTCCTTGACCAGCGAAGGGTCGTGGGCCAGCCGGCGCTGGAAATCACGCTGCCAGCTCTGATCCGAGGTCATCAATCCGTCGCGGTCGATGACGTAGATCCGCTCGCGCGCTTCGCGCTCCGATAGCCCTTCGGCCTGCATCGCGACCACGACCTGCTCGGCGATGCCGCAGCCGGCGGAGCCGCCACCGACGAAGACTACCCGCTGTTTGGCGATACTCTCTTCACGCGCGTGGCAGGCCGCCATCAGCGTGCCCACGACCACCGAGGCGGTGCCCTGGACGTCGTCGTTGAAGCAGCAAAGCTCGTTGCGGTAGCGCTCCAAAAGCGGCACGGCGTTGGCCTGGGCGAAGTCCTCGAACTGCAGCAGCACGTTGGGCCAGCGGCGCTTGACCGCGGCGATGAAGTCCGCCATGAAGGCGTCGTACTCGTCCTGGCCGACCCGCTCGTGGCGCCAGCCCATGTACATCGGGTCGTCCAGCAGTGCCTGGTTGTTGGTGCCCACGTCGATCATGATCGGCAGCGTATAGGCCGGGCTGATCCCGCCGCAAGCGGTGTAAAGCGCCAGCTTGCCGATCGGAATGCCCATGCCGCCGATGCCCTGGTCACCAAGGCCCAGAATGCGCTCGCCGTCGGTGACCACGATCACCTTGACGTTGTCCTTGGTGGCGCTGCGCAGGATGTCGTCCATGTGCTCACGATCCGGGTAGCTGATAAAAAGCCCCCGGTGGTTGCGATAGATATTGGAAAATTCCTGACACGCCTTGCCGACCGTCGGCGTATAGATGATCGGCAGCATCTCCTCGAGATGCTCGGATACCAGCCGGAAGTAGAGCGTTTCGTTGTCATCCTGGATCGCGCGCAGGAAAATGTGGCGGTCCAGATCGTTATGGCACTGCTGGTATTGGCGGTAGCTGCGCTCGAGCTGATCCTCGATGGTCTCGACCTTCTGCGGCAGCAAACCAATCAGGTTGAACGCGAGTCGCTCCTTTTGAGTAAACGCACTGCCTTTGTTCAATAGCGGCATCTCGAGCAGGGAAGGACCGGCGTAAGGAATGTACAAGGGGCGTTTGCTTTCAGTCATGGGGCTCTCTTCTCGTCCATTACTGCTGCAGCGCAGCAATATCAAGCGTTTACAGTATGACGGCGTAATGTACCACGCTACTACGACAAAGGTGGCACGCGCACCCATCTGGCGCAAAAAAATGCCTCGCTTTTTTAGCGAGGCACGAGACATCAATCAGTTAGCGTCAGGCGGTTTTCGCCTTCGGCTTGCGCCCTTCTACCCCGGCGAAAAACAGTGGCCGCATTTTGACCCCCAGCATGTTGCCGGCGAAGGCGGCTGCCATCCAGACCCAGCCGTGCAGGCTACCCGAGGCGATGCCGCTGAAGTAGGCGCCAATGTTGCAGCCAAAGGCGAGCCGCGCGCCGTAACCAAGCATCAGCCCGCCGAGAATCGCCGCCACCACCGAGCGAATCGGGATATTGAAGTTCGGCGCGAAGCGCCCGGCCAGATGCGCCGCCGCCAACGCCCCCAGCATGATGCCGATGTTCATGACCGTCGTGATGTCCGAAAAGATGCTGGCGTTGAGCGCCGCTTCGTTGGACGCGGACTGCCAGTAACCCCACTGACTGACATCGCCGCCGATGAATTCGAACACCTTCGCCCCCCACAGCGCGAAGGCCGAGGTGATGCCCCAGGGACGGCCGGCAAGCGCCAGCGTGGCGAAGTTCAAAAGCGCCAGCGCTACGGCCCCGGCATACAAGGGCCAGGGTCCTGCCAGCCAACGCTCGCGCAGCGGCCGGGTCACCGCCGGCGCCCTTTCGAGCTGGCCGTGGCGGCGGCGCTCCAGCACCAGCGTGGTCGCGGCGATCGCGGCAAAGATCACCAGGCTAATGGCGATACCTACGCTCGGGCCCGCGACCTCCACCAGCGATACCGGCGCGAACGCCGGCAGGCTCTGCCACCAGGCGAAGTGGGCGGTGCCGATCACCGAGCCGACCACAAAAAACAGCAGCGTGATCAGCATGCGCGCGTTGCCGCCGCCGGCGGTGAAGAGCGTTCCCGAGGCGCAGCCGCCACCGAGCTGCATGCCGAGCCCGAAAATGAACGCGCCGACCACCACGGACACGCCGATGGGCGCAACGAAACCGGCCACCGGCGTGCCGGAGAGCGACCCCGCGCCGAGGGCAGGGAAAAACAGCACGACGGCAATGGCGAGCATGACCATCTGAGCGCGCAAGCCCCGGCCGCGGCGCTCGGTGATGAAGGCCCGCCAGGCCGCGGTGAAACCGAAGGCGGCGTGGTAGAGCACGACGCCAAACAGCGCGCCGATGATCATCAAAAGCCCGGTATTGGCGCTAAAGAACACGCCGATCAATAGCGCACCGAGTACCGTCGCCGCCATGGCGAGCAGCGGCACCCGGTACTTGTTGGAGAGTTTTTCGGCCTCCGGTGAGGCAGACGTGGTCGACATGAGGCACCCTCGATGGTTAAGCGTTGATTGCAAGCGCTGATTATAAAACCGGGTAGCGCGCTGGCCTACTCGACAGGATTGTGATCACCCTCTTCGCGCTGAACGTAGAGCTCGTTGATCAACACGAAACCGATTACGGTCAGCGGTGCGGCCAGGAGCACCCCAGCGACGCCGAAAAGCGTGCTGGCAGCGAAGAGCGAAAACAGCAGCATCGCCGGCGGCAGGCTTACCGCGTGCTGCTGCACCAGCGGCTGCAGCACGTTGCCCTCGATCTGCTGGATGATCACGTAAGCGATCAGCGCGAACAGCGCGGTTTGGGGACTGACCGTATAGGCGAGCAAAAGTGCCGGCACCGCGGCGATCAAGGGCCCGACCAGCGGCACGAAATCCAGCACCCCGGCAATCAGCCCAAGCCCGAGTGGGGCCGGCACACCGATCAACCACATGCTCACCCCGACCAGAAAACCGGTGCTTGCCATGGCGATCAGCTGCCCACCGAGCCAATGTCGCAGCGCCTTGCCGCTGGCATCCAGCGCACCGGCCAGTTTGTCGCGACTCTTGATCGGCGCGAGCAGCAGCAGTCCGTGGCGATACACCTGCGGCTGGGCAGCGAAGTAGATCATGCCCACGAACAGGGCAAAAAAGTTCACCAGACTCCCGCCCATGGAAACCACCACCATGCCGAACTGCGCGATGCCGTTTTCGAACATCGACCCGGCGCGCTCGCCGGCGTTGTCCATCAAGGGTTCCAGCGGCGTATCCTGAAGGCGCTCTCTAAGCTGCTGCCAGGCGTCGGGCAGCAGCGACGTCAGCGACTCGAGCTCCGAGGTCACCTGAGAGCCAAAGGCCAGGCTGATACCGGCCAGCAGCAGTATCAGGCCGACCACCACGATCAATAGCGCCAGCCAGCGCGGCATACCTCGATCGAGCAGCGGATTCATGCAGGTTTGCAGAATACAGGCCCCGACCACCGCGCCGAAGATCAGCAGCAGCAACCCCACGAGTTTCCAGAGCACCAGCGCCACGACCGCCAGCGCCAGTACGATCATGGCTTTTTCGGTAAACGTTTGATGACGGTACGTCGATTGCATTTACTCATTCCTTGTCAATGCGTTGCCCCATAGGACGAAAAGCGCCCGACTCACGGCATCCTTGTCGCCTGACTGTAGCTTATGCGCCACGAAACGGTTAGGCACGGCGCTAAAAAAGGCCCTGCCTGGCGGCAGAGCCTATCGCTTGCGCGATATTCGGGCGGTGATACGCTTAGCTAAAGCGCCCCAGCCCCATCGCCGAGCGCAGCGTCTCGATGGTGCGCGTGGCCTCTTCGCGGGCGCGCTCGGCGCCCTTTTGCAATACATTTTCGATATGGCCCGGGTCTTCGAGTAGCGCCGAGTAGCGCTCGCGGGGCGCTTGCAGGTGTGCATTCAGGTAGTCGAACACCTGATTTTTGGCATCGCCCCAGCCGATGCCGGCAGCGTACTGCTCGCGCATCGCAGCCGCTTCCTCGGCGCTTGCGAAGGCCGCGTAGATTTGAAACAGCGTGCAGGTGTCCGGGTCCTTTGGCTCGCCAGGCTCCAGCGAGTTGGTCTTGATCTTGCGAACGAGCTTCTGGAGTTTTTTCTCCGGGGCGAACAGCGCAATGGTGTTGTCGTAGCTTTTCGACATCTTGCGCCCGTCCAGGCCCTTCAATACTTCGGTTTTTTCGTCCACCACCGCCTCGGGCTGAACGAAGTAATTGCCTTTATAAAGGTGGTTGAAGCGTCCAGCGATGTCGCGCGCCATTTCGATGTGCTGAATCTGGTCGCGCCCGACCGGCACCTTGTGGGCGTTGAACATCAGGATATCCGCCGCCATTAGCACCGGGTAACCAAACAGCCCCATGGTCACGCCTTTATCGGCGTCCTGATTGCCCGCTTCCTCGTTATCCGCCACCGCCGCTTTATAGGCGTGGGCACGGTTCATCAGCCCCTTGGCGCAGACGCAGGAGAGCATCCACATGAGCTCGGGAATTTCCGGAATGTCCGACTGGCGGTAGAAGACCGCGTTATCGGTATCGAGGCCCAGCGCCAGCCAGGTCGCGGCGATCTCCAGGCGCGACTGCTGCACCCGCTTGGGGTCCTGGCACTTGATCAGCGCGTGGTAGTCGGCCATGAAGTAGAACGGCTCCACGTTCGGATCCTGACTTGCCTCGATGGCCGGTTTGATGGCGCCGACGTAGTTGCCCAGATGGGGCGTGCCGGAGGTGGTAATCCCGGTCAGCACACGGGTTTTGGCGTTGCTCATGGTGTGATCGATCCAGCGTCATAAAAATTCGAAAGTGGTTCGATTGTACACTCAATCCCACGAAAACGTCGCCCCGGGCTCGCGCTCTTCGTCGACCCGCAGCAGTATCGGCGCACTGTGTGCGGCAAGCTCCCCGTTACTCGCGCGGCTCACGCCAAGTGCCAGCACCCAGCGCTCGGCGCCCCGCATCACGGGCAGATAAAGACACGAACCCTCGACACAGCGATGCACCGCCGTGGGGTGTGCGGTGACTATCGGCCAGCGAACATTTTGACCCGGTTCGAGCCCGGGGGCATTGTGCCAGTCGAGCGTATCAACGGCGGAAAGCGCTCTCGCGGCGGCAGTTTCGGCGCGCATGTGCGCTTTGAGCGCGGCGCGGTAGTTGGCGGCCTGGCGCTGGTCGACCAGCGCCGACTGAACGCCCACGAGGCCGAGCATCAGCGCGCCGGTCAACACGACCATGACCACCACCAGCGCCGCACCACGCTGGCGGCCAAGGACGGAGGTAGTCTCAGCGCAGCGCATCGGTACTCGCCAGCCCAAATGGGCGCTGAGTGACATGAAAGGCAACCCGCTGCCCGTTGGGGCCAAGCGGCAGGGCGACGCGAAACACGCCGTTTTGAACGGGTTCGACCAGTGCACCGGTTTGCGCGCAGGCGCCTGGTCCGAGCCTGTCGAACGAGACCAGCGGCTGGGCCTCTTCGCGGTCCTGCACGGTACAGCGACACTCACCCGGCTCGCCGCGACACACAAGGCGAAAAGCCGCTGCGGTTTGCGCGCTAAAGTCACTCGGGCGCCGCAGCCGGTCGGCCATGGCCGTGGCGGTATAAATGAGAGTTTGCTGCTGGCGACCCAGCCGGTCCACCTGCTCGAAGGTGTGAAAGCTCGACAGCAAAAGCCGCCCGGCGCCAAGCACCACGGCGCTGGAAAGCGCCACCGCGACCAGCGCATCCACCAGCGTCAAACCTCGCTGCCCGTTCATGGGCGCTCCGCCGACCGGGCAGGCAGCTCGAGCCGATACGTCGCAGGGACAAACGACACGCGCGTCACGGTGATCATAAACGCGCAGCCCTGACGCTCTATCGCGCCCAGGGCGTCACCGGCAAGCAGCGCCTCGTCCTCATCGAACCAGTACTGGCGCCAGCGGCGCTCGACCTGACCGATAGCCATGTCGGCGCAGGCCGGCGCGCGACGGTACTCAGCCCAGAGCCGCTCCTGGGCATCCAGCGCGGCAACGCTTGCAAGCGCTTGCTGGTACCCTTCGTGGGCACCCTGCAGGGACTTCAACTGTAGCGCGGCCATGGCGACCAGCCCAAGCGAGAGCACCAGCAGCGCGACCAGCGACTCGACGAGCCCAAAGCCACGCTGACCGGTGCTCATTCACCAGCACCGTTCGGGGTGACGCTCGCCGAGCGCGTTCAGAGTAAGCGGCTCACTGCAGCCGTCGTTCTCATCGGTCGTGGCCGTCAGTAGAAAACCACCATCGTAGTCCGGCGCCTGCGCATTCGTATTGCCGGGGGTTCGTAGAATGTCGTAGTGGCCATCGGGGGAGGTATCAGGGATGGCGCAGCCGTTGTCGTAGCTGTAGAGACGGGCGTAGCAGCGTTCGAGCTCGGCGGCGGCGCTCAAAAGCCCGGCCTGGGCATCGGTGCGAAGCGCGTTCTGGGTATAGCGCTGATAGCCTGGATAGGCGATGCCCGCGAGGATCGCGACGATCGCTACCACGATGAGTACTTCGATGAGGGTGAAACCGCGCGGGCGCAACGTGGCGCCGGCGCGTGGGTCAAAACGATTGGTCACGGAGTCGCCTCGTTTTAGTTAGCCCATACCTTAAGTATGGCTAAAACGGGCGTTGAACGCATTAGCCGCTTGCGATCACCTGATCACGAAGCTCCCTGGGCATCGAGAACACGATGGTCTCTTCACGGCCGGCAAGCTCTGAGGGGTCCGTCGCCCCGAGCGACTTGAGCCGCTCGATCACGCCCTTGACCAGCACCTCCGGCGCGCTGGCGCCAGCGGTCACACCGATACGCGAAACGTTGTCGAGCCAGTGGCCCTCGATCTGATCGGCGTTGTCGATCAGATAAGCCGGCGTGCCGATCCGCTCGGAGAGTTCGCGCAGGCGGTTGGAGTTGGAGCTATTCGGGCTGCCCACCACCAGAATGAGATCGTTTTGCGCCGCCAAGTCGCGCACCGCGTCCTGACGGTTTTGCGTGGCGTAGCAGATGTCGTTCTTGCGCGGGCCCTGGATCTCGGGGAACTTGTCGCGCAGCGCGTCGATCACCTTCGCGGTATCGTCCATCGACAGCGTCGTTTGGGTCACGAACGAGAGCGTCGACGGGTCGGCCACGTCGAGCTTCGCCACGTCCTCCTCATCCTCGACCAGGTAAATGCGCCCACCAAAAGAGGTATCGTAGCGGCCCATGGTGCCCTCGACCTCGGGATGACCTTCGTGGCCGATCAAAATGCACTCCTGGCCGCGCTTGGCGTAGCGCAGCACTTCCATGTGCACCTTGGTCACCAGCGGGCAGGTGGCGTCGAACACTTTCAAGCCCCGCCGGTCGGCGTCTTCCTGCACCGCCTGGGAGACACCGTGGGCGGAGAAGATCACGATGACGTCGTCCGGCACCTCGTCGAGCTCTTCGACGAACACCGCGCCGCGCTCTCGAAGCGAATCCACGACGAACTTGTTATGGACCACTTCGTGGCGCACGTAGACCGGCGGGCCGAACACGTCGAGCGCCCGGTTGACGATGTCGATGGCACGATCCACCCCGGCGCAGAAGCCGCGAGGATTGGCCAACTGAATGGTGATCGGCGTCGTTTGAGACTCGGTTTCGGGTGCGTTCATGGTAGCGCCTTGATGCGTGAGCGCATCGCTGAGTGAATAGTGGCTCGCGGCTCTTGATGCATTGAGACAGCGCCCGGCTCATCGCGTTCGATCGACGCGTGCGCGGGCGATGCGGGTCAGTGAGTGGTCGCGGGGCGAATCTCGAGCACCTCGACCTCGAAGGTCAGTGTACGCCCGGCCAGTGGATGATTGAAGTCCACCTCGACCCGGTCACCGTCGATGGTCTTGACCACGCCGGGAAGCTCGGTGCCCGCCTTGTCGGCAAACGACATCACCATGCCGATCTCCGGCTCTTCGTCGCCAAAATCCGCGCGCTTGAGCGTCTGGATGTTCTGCGCGTTGTGCTGGCCAAAGGCGTGCTCCGGGGTGATCTCGAACGTGCCGCTCTGCCCCGGTGCGAGCCCCTTGATCGGGTGCTCGAAACCCGGCGGCAAATTGCCGTCGCCGAAGACGAAGGTGGCCGGGGCTTTCTCTTTGGTCGAGTCCACCACCGTGCCGTCTTCGAGCTTCAGGGTGAAATGCAGGGTAATTTCCATACCCTCGTCGATGACGTAGTCCATGCGCTTCTCGCTAGTGGGTGGTTTCGTTGACAGCGGCCTTTTTGCGCCGCCGATCGCCCATGATCGACTCCCAGATCAACAGCGCAGCGCCAATCACGATGCCCATGTCGGCCACGTTGAACGCCGGGTAGTACCAGCCGGCGACGTGGAAGGAGAGAAAATCGACCACGTAGCCGTGCACCAGCCGGTCGTACAGGTTGCCCAGCGCCCCGCCGATGATCAAGGGCAGCGCCACGGCCAGAATTCTTTCATCGCGGCGGATGCGCGAAAGCCAAACGGTCAGCGCGACGCTCGCGCCGACCGCAATGATGGCGAAGAACCAGCGCTGCCAGCCCGGGTGGTCGGCCAGAAAGCTGAACGCCGCGCCGAAGTTGTGCATCAGGCGCAGATCGAAAAACGGCAGTACCTGCACCGGCGCGTTGTAATCCAGCGCGTGGCTGAGCCAGTACTTGGTCAACAGATCGACCGCGATGACCGCCGCGGCGATCCATAAAAAGCGCAGCGGCCGGCGCATCGGCGCCCTTTCCGCCGCCGGCGCTTGAGTTGCGTTAGGCATAGCGGCGGACCTCGCCAGGGCCGTCCGGCAGGTTCAAAATCGAGCGCTCGCAAAGCGTCGGGTGCTCCGGGTGGCTACCCACGTCCGGGCGGCGCTCCCAGCTGCGCTCGCACTTCTCATAGGGGCTCGGCGCCACGGCGACCTTCAATCCCTCGAGCTCGCTGTGAGCGCCCGCCTCGGCCTCGGTCAGCGGCTTGAGCGTCGCGTTCGAGGTGATCAGCACGAAGCGCAGCTCGTCGCCCAGGCGCGCAAGCAGCGCCTCGAGCTCGTCGCTGACATAGAGCGTTACCTCGCTATCCAGCGAGCCCTTGATGGTGCCCTCGCCGCGCGCCTCTTCCAGCCGCTTGTTGACCGCCTGTTTGACCTCGAGCACCTGCTCCCAGAACTCGCGGCCCATCTCGGCATCGTCGGAAAGCGGCGTGAGCCCCTCGTAGTAGGTCTCGAGCAGCACGCTGTCGCCGTGCTCACCCGGGATATGCTCGAAGATCTCCTCGGCGGTGAAGGAGATAATCGGCGCGACCCAGCGCGAGAGCGCTTCGATCACGTGATACAGCGCGCTCTGGCAGCTTCGCCGCGCCAGCGAATCCGCCTGGGTGGTGTACTGGCGATCCTTGATGATATCCAGGTAGAAGCCACCCAGATCGCGGGCGCAGAAGTCATGCACCTGCTGATAGACGTCGCGGAAGCGGTACTCGTCATACGCGGTCTGGATGCGCGCCTGGAGCTGGTCGGCGCGGTCGACGATCCAGCGATCCAGCGCGATCATGTCGTCGAACGCCACCATGTCGCGGCTCGGCTCGAACCCGGTCAGGTTACCCAGCAAAAAGCGCGCGGTGTTGCGAATGCGCCGGTAAACGTCGGCGGTGCGCTTCAGTATCTCATCGGACACCGCCATTTCGCCGGAGTAGTCGGTGGACGCGGTCCACAGACGCAGGATGTCGGCGCCGAGCTTGTCCATCACCGTTTGCGGCGCGACCACGTTGCCGATCGATTTGGACATCTTGCGCCCCTGAGCGTCGACGGTGAAACCGTGGGTCAGAAGCTCGCGGTACGGCGGGTGGCCGTCGATGGCCGAGCCGGTCAGAAGCGATGAGTGGAACCAGCCGCGGTGTTGATCCGAGCCTTCGAGATACAGATCCGCCCGCGGGCCGGACTCATGACCGTGCGGGTGCGAGCCTCGGAGCACGTGGCGGTGGGTGGTCCCGGAGTCGAACCACACGTCCAGCGTGTCGGTGATTTTCTCGTACTCATCGGCCTCGGCGCCGAGAAGCTCTAGAGCGTCCATGCCAAACCAGGCGTCGATGCCGCCCTCTTCCACGCGTTTGGCGACCTCTTCCATCAGGCCCACGGTGTTGGGGTGAAGCTCGCCGGTCTGGCGGTGAAGGAAGAACGGAATCGGCACGCCCCAGTTGCGCTGGCGCGAGATGCACCAGTCCGGGCGGTGGGCAATCATGCTGTGAAGCCGCGCCTGGCCCCAGTTTGGTGTGAACCGGGTGGCTTCGATACCCTCGAGCGCCTTTTCGCGCAGGGTCTTGCCGTCGCGGCCTTCGATGTCCATGCCCACGAACCACTGCGCCGTGGCGCGGTAGATCACCGGCGTCTTGTGGCGCCAGCAGTGCATGTAGCTGTGGGTGATCGGCGTATGCGCCATCAGCGCGCCGGCATCCGCAAGTGCGGCGACGATCTTCGGGTTCGCCTTCCAGATCATCTCCCCGCCAAACATCGGCAGATCATCGACGTAGACGCCGTTGCTCTGCACCGGGTTTCGCATGTCGTCGAACTCCATGCCGTAGTCGCGGCAGGTGTTGAAGTCGTCCACACCGTAGGACGGCGCGGAGTGGACAATCCCGGTGCTGCCGACCTCACTTTCGACGTAGTCGGCCAGATACACCGGCGAGCGGCGATCAAAAAGCGGATGGCGGAAGTCGATCAGGTCGAGCGTTTCGCCCTTCGCGGTCGCGATTACCTCACCTTCCAGACCAAAGCGCTCGAGGCAGCTCTCGACCAGCTCCTCGGCGAGCAGTAGCAGGCGCTCGCCGGTGTCGACCAAGGCGTAGGTAAACTCCGGGTGGACGTTCAGCGCCTGGTTGGCGGGAATGGTCCAGGGCGTGGTGGTCCAGATGACCACCGCCGCGGGCTTGGAAAGCGCCTCCAGTCCGAAGGCCGCGGCCAGCTTGTCCGCGTCGTCCACCGGAAAGGCGACATCGATGGCGTCGGACTTCTTGTCCTGGTACTCGACTTCCGCTTCGGCGAGCGCCGAGCCACAGTCGAAGCACCAGTTGACCGGCTTCAAGCCCTTGAACACGTAACCCGCCTCGACCATCTCGGCAAGCGCGCGGATCTCGCCGGCTTCGTTGACGAAGTCCATCGAGCGGTAGGGGTGATGCCAGTCGCCGATCACGCCCAGACGCACGAAATCGGTGAGCTGGGTTTCGATCTGAGCGCCGGCGTATTCGCGGCAGAGCTCTCGGGCCTTTTCCGGCGAGAGATGCTTACCGTGAGTGGTTTCGACCTTGTGCTCGATGGGCAGGCCGTGGCAGTCCCAGCCCGGCACGTAAGGTGCATCGAAGCCGGCGAGGTTCTTCGACTTGACGATGATGTCTTTCAGGATCTTGTTGACGGCGTGACCGATATGGATGCTGCCGTTGGCGTAGGGAGGGCCATCGTGCAGCACGAACAGCGGGGAGCCTGCGCGGGCATCGCGCAGGCGCTGGTAGAGATCCATGTCCTGCCATTTGGAAACCCGCCCCGGCTCCTGCTTGGGCAGCATGCCGCGCATGGGGAAATCGGTATCGGGCAGATTGAGCGTGTGCTTGTAGTCCATAGGTCCGGTCAGCCGTCGTTAGCCTCGGCGTCGCCCGCCGAAGAGAAATCAGAAGAAGCGGCCTCTCGCCCGAGCGGGGCCGAAGCCAGCCAGGCCTCGAGCGCGCCGCCGTCAAAAGGCGCGCTCGAAACCGATGATGTGACATCCGCCTCAGCGGTGCCTGCGGCGCCCGCCGAGGCAGTCTCGCCGGGGGCAAAATAGCGTCGCGCGCGCGCCTGGTCGCGCTGAATCTGCGCCTTGAGCGCGTCGAAGTCGTCGAACTTCACCTCGCCGCGCAGTCGTGCGCAGGGGTAAACGGTGAGCCGCTGCCCGTACAGGTCGCCTTCGAAGTCGAACAGGTGCACCTCGAGGGTCGGGCGCTTGGCACCGACGGTCGGGCGAAAGCCGACGTTGGCCACCCCCGAATAACGGCGGCCGTCTGCAAGCTCCGCGATCACGGCGAACACCCCGCGCAGGGTCAGCGGCTGCGGCAACAGCGGCAAATTCGCCGTGGGCGCGCCGATGGTGCGCCCAAGCTGCTGGTCGCGCACTACGCGCCCAGACACCGAATAGGGCCGGCCCAATAAACACTGGGCGGCGGCGAAGTTGCCGCTGGCGAGCATCGTGCGCACCCGGGAGCTCGAGACGCGCTCACCCTCTATCGTGAAGGTGCGCGTGTGCTCGACGGCGAAGCCCTCTTCGTCGCCCACCGCCTTGAGCAGCGCGAAGTCGCCGCGCCGGTCGCAGCCGAAGCGAAAGTCGTCACCCACCACCAGGTGCTTCACGCCGAGCCCTTCGATCAGAACACGATCGATGAACTCACGCCCGGTCAGGCTTCGAAGGGCGTCGTTGAAGGCCAAACACAGCACCCGCTCGGCGCCGTGCTGGCCCAAAAGGCGCACCTTTTCGCGAAGACGGGTAAGCCTGGGCGGGGCCTGCTCGCCGGCGAAGTACTCCCGCGGCTGAGGCTCGAACACTACCACCGTCAGCGGCAGACCCAGGCGCGCGGCGTGCTCGCGGCACTGCTCCATGATCGCCTGATGGCCGCGATGCACGCCGTCGAAATTACCGATCGTCGCCACGCAGCCGCTCTCGCTTGCGCCCAGATTGTGCAGACCTCGTATAACGTGCATGGCCCCTCTTTCGGTTGAAGCGTGCCAGTCACCGCGTGGGTGAAGATGCTTTTGTGTCAACAAAGCCCTTGATTATAACGAACGCGCGGTGAAGGTGCAGTTACGATTGCGCCGCCTCACTCAGCTTGAAAGCCGGAAGTGGCGAAGGCGCAGCCCCCAGGCGGCAAGCCAGGCAAAATAGAGCCCGCCGCCGAGCGCCATCAATCCCGCCACCCAACCAATTCGCGTCCACAGACTAAAATCGAGCCACGCCTGCCAGGGCGGCGTAAGCAGATAGAGCGCGCCTCCCATGAGCGCACTTCCGCCGATGAGCTGGATCGCGTAGCGCCCCCAGCCGGGCTGAAACACCAGCACCTTTTCGCGATACAGCAGATAGCCCAGAAGCCCGGCGTTGAGAAACGCCGACAGCGCCGTTGCCAGCGCCAGCCCCGCATGGGCCAGCGGCCATATCAACAGCAGGTTGAAGACCATGTTGGCGACCATGGCAACGATGCCGACCTTGACCGGCGTTTTGGTGTCCTGGCGAGCAAAAAAGCCCGGCGCCAGCACCTTGATCAGCATGAACGCGACGAGCCCCACCGCGTAGGCGCGAAGGCTCATGGCGGCCATCTGGATGTCGCTGTCGGTCATCGCGCCGTAGTGAAACAGCGTGATCAAAAACGGCTCCGCCAGCACCACCAGCGCAAGCGCGGCCGGCACGCCCAGCAGCAGCACCACGCGAATCGCCCAGTCGAGCATGGCGGCGAAGTGGCCGCCTGATTTTTCCGCGTGGCGCTTGGAGAGCGCCGGCAGAATCACCGTGCCGATCGCCACGCCGAACACCCCGAGCGGCAGTTCCACCAGACGGTCCGAGTAGTAGAGCCAGGAGACGCTGCCCGCGGCCAGAAGCGAGGCCAGCACGGTGTCCAGCAGCAGGTTGATCTGCGAAACCGACACGCCAAACAGCGCCGGCGCCATCAGCTTCAGGATGCGCTTCACCCCGTCGTGGGCGAAGTTGGGCCAGGGCGTGGGCAGAAGCCCCAGCCGGTAGAGAAACGGTACCTGGAAAACGAGCTGGGCGCACCCCGCGATCAGCACGCCCCAGGCCAGGGCCATGGCGGGCTCTTCCATCAGCGGCATCAAAAAAAGCGCCGCCCCGATCAGCGAGAGATTCAGCAGCACCGGCGTAAACGCCGGCACGGCGAACCGGTTCCAGGTGTTGAGCACCGAGCCAGAAAAAGCGGTCAGCGAAATCAGCAACAGGTACGGAAAGGTCAGGCGCAGCATGTCCGCAGTGAGCGCGAGCTTTTCCGGGTCGCGGCCGAAGCCCGGCGCGAACAGCCAGATCAGCCAGGGCGCGCACAGCATGGCCAGCGCGGTAATCAGCGCCAGCAGCGCGGTAAGACTTCCCGCTACCGCGTTCAAGAGCTCGCGGATCTCCTCGCGGTTTTGCCGCGTCGAATATTCGGAGAGCACCGGCACGAAGGCCTGGTTGAACGCGCCTTCGGCAAACAGCCGACGCAGAAAGTTGGGAATCTTGAAGGCGACGAAAAACGCATCCGCCCCGCTGCCGGCGCCGAGAAACGTGGCCACCACGACGTCGCGGACCAGCCCCATGACCCGGGAGAGCATGGTCATGGCGCTGACGATCAGCCCCGAGCGCATCAGAGTGCGCCGGGGGGCCGCGGCTTGCTGGGGAGAGGAGTCCGTCATCGCGTTATCCCTGGACGTATACAGGCACAAAAAAACCGGCCGTAGCCGGTTTTTTCAAGACGCTGCCGGCTTACGCTGCCAGCGCTTTAATTCGCTTGTTCAAGCGGCTTTTCAGACGAGCGGCCTTTTTCTTGGACAGCACGTCCTTGTCAGCGATGCGGTCGACGACCGGCTGCATCTGCTTGAACTCTTCCATTGCCTTGCCATGGTCGCCGGTGTGAATCGCCTTGATCACACGCTTGATGTAGGTGCGGACCATGCTGCGCTGGCTGGATTTCAGGGCACGACGTGTCTCGGCCTGGCGGGCGCGCTTGCGAGCTTGCTTGCTGTTCGCCACTGGTATCTCCTTGGAGAATAAAGGTTGCCTGAACGGCAACGAATTAACTATATGTTGTCGAGTGACTAACGCCAAGCTCGACATTACCTAAACAACCAACTGATTTTGCAGGCGTTTTTGCTCTGCCAAACGTGTAACGGCAAGCCTTGGCCCGCTCGTTCCCACGCTTTTTCTGTCTTAGCTGCCTGAGAGGATGGCGTAGCCTATCACACCTGCCCCGGTCGTGCCAGCGCTTGTCAAGCGTTAAAGTGCTCGCGCGCGCTTTGGCTCCAGACGAAAAAGCTGGGGTTCAAAGGCCTTGCCGGCGTGTGGTAGCCAAGCGCTTCACCGGCTTCATCGACGATCATCCCGCCGGCCTGCTCCACCACCGCCTGGGCGGCAGCGGTATCCCAAAGGCTGGTCGGCCCGAAGCGCGGGTAGACATCCGCCCGCCCCTCGGCGATCAGACAGGCCTTGAGCGAGCTTCCAAGCGGGGTGAGCTCACACTCACCGAGCGAGCCAAGCCAGGCCTTCAATCGCGGGTCCTGATGCGAGCGGCTGCCCAGCACCCGATAGCCCCGGGCCGCATCGAACTCGGCGCAGCGAATCGGCTGCCAGATGCCCTCGCCTTCGACCTTGAACGCGCCCAGCCCACGCCCGGCCAGGTAGCGTTTGCCAAGCGCCGGGGCCACCACCACCCCAAGCACTGGCTCGCCTTGATGAATCAGGGCGATGTTGACGGTGAACTCGTCATTGCGCTTGATGAACTCCCGGGTACCGTCGAGCGGGTCGACTAGCCAGTAGGTGCCCTCCACCCCCGGCCCTTCAAAGCGCTCCACACTCTCTTCAGAAAGCACCGGCGTTTGGGGCGTCAATCGGGCAAGCCCCGCCAGGATCACCTCGTTGGCGCGAAGGTCCGCCTCGGTCAGCGGGCTTTGATCCGCTTTCAGCGTGACGTCGATCTCCCGGCGGTAGACCGAAAGAATCACCTGGCCCGCCTCCCGGGCGAGCTCATCGATGGCCTCGAGCAGCGCCCGGTCAAGGGCGGGCTGGGCGCCTTGCATCTACGCTTCCCCGGTATTTGATGCCGGCTCAGGGCTTGGGGCCACCACGTCATCGAGCTCGCGATAGGCCTGGCGCAGCCACACTTTCATGCGCTGACGCTCAGCGATGTTCATCAGGCGACGATCATTGGCCACCGCCCAGAAGCTGCTGTCGTTGAAGTCGATTTTCTGGGTCAGCTTGGCGTGAAGCCTTGGCAGCTCGATCAGCTGCGCGCCTTGAGCCCGCGCCTGGCGGCAGGCCTCGCTTTGGCGAAAACGCTCGAAGCTCTCGCCACGGCCCAGGTTCTGAACCACCACCACGCTCACCGGCTGATCGCCAAGGCGCTTCAACAGCGTTTGCAGCAGCGCCACCGAGTCGGCGCCATCATCCATGACGTGCCACCACTGCACGCGTGCACCGAGCTCGCCGAGCAGCGCGAACACATCGGTTTCATCGAGCCAGCGGCCCAACGCCTGAGACGACTGCGCGGCCAGGTCGATGATCAGGTCGCGCTCGGGATCCGCCTCCACCGCCATCAGCACGCCGTCCATGCTCTCGTCGTCACCGACGATCACGGGTGAGGCGTAGTCCGCGTAAAAGCGTGAGAACGTCTTGTGAGAGGCATCGCCATCGAAGCCGATGAATGCCCGGTCGTGGTCGATGTAGTACTGCGCGAGCACTCGCGCGGTCATCGATTTGCCCACGCCCCCCTTTTCACCACCGATAAAATGTACGCAGGCCATCGTTACTCGTCTCTGATGAAAACCGAACCCAATCGCGAATTTAGCAAAAAAACCGCGCCGCGCCTTCACTACTTCGTGCCTGGCGTACATTTATATCCGACGACAAAACATCGGCCACCCGGTCGGCGTTAGTTGGCCTTGCGCCAGCCGCCCAACACGCGGCTGTCCGGACCAAAAAAGACCACCCGGTCGTGATCGATCAGGTAGCGGTAGGCGGTTTCGAGCATACCGGTCACGCGGCGAGCATCATCGAGCTCGGCGCAGCCCATGCGCGTGGTGGAAAGCTCGCCCACCTCGATGCGCTGACTCTCACCGAGGCTCACGCTGCCCTGAAAGTTGTTACAGCCGTCGCTTCCGGTAATACGCCCGTCGCGGCCAATCTGGAAAAACGCCGTTTGCGGCATCGACAGGCGCTCGTCGGTCCCCATCAGCAGTAGATTCCAGCGCGTGCCGACCAGCGGGCCCGAAAGCGTCCCGCCACTGGCGACCGGTGCCGACCCGCCCTGTTGAACCGGGCCACTGCTACACGCGCTCAACAGCAGCGCCGCGCTGACGGCAAGCGCGCCAATAATATGTTTTTTCACCGATAACGTCCTTTACCAGCTGCCGCTGTTATCCATGGAAGCCCAGGGCTCCTGGGGCTCGAAGGCGTCCCCTTTTTGCAAAAGCTCGACGGAGATGCCGTCCGGGGATTTCACGAACGCCATGTGGCCATCGCGCGGCGGGCGGTTGATGGTGACGCCGGCGTTCTGCAGCCGCTCGCAGGTCGCGTAGATATCGTCGACGCGAAAGGCCAGATGGCCAAAGTTGCGCCCGCCGGCGTACTCCTCCGGGTCCCAGTTATAGGTGAGTTCGAGCTCCGGGGCGCTCAGACGCTCGCTGCGCCCCACGTCGTCTCGCGCCGCCAGAAAGATCAGCGTGAAGCGGCCCTTTTCGCTCTCCTTGCGGCGCACTTCCTCGAGCCCCAGCAGGTCACAGTAGAAGTGAAGCGAGGCATCGATATCGCTGATGCGTACCATGGTGTGTAGAAACTGCATAAGATTCCCTCCTTCGAGCACGAGTTGAAACGATAACGGGAACAGAATAGCGGCGATTGGGCAATTCATGAAGCGGCACCGCGCTTTTCCTTGAGCGCGCATCATGCAAACGCCTCTCAAAAGAAGAAACCGTGCGGCGCATCGGCGCGGTGCTAAGCTTAAGCTTTTTTTAACCAGCCTTTCTCGAAGGCCATAAAGGAAACCCCGTGGATTCGATTACGCAGGCGGCGCTGGGCGCCGCAGTGGGCGGCGCCGTCATGGGCCGACGCCTTGGTCGCAAGGCGGTGGTGGTCGGCGCGCTGTTGGGCACCCTGCCGGATTTGGACGTTGCGCTGGACTACGGCGATGCAATCGCCAACGTCACCGAGCACCGGGGGTTCAGCCACTCGCTGTTCGTGCTGACGGGCCTGGGGACACTGCTCGCCCTTTTGAGCCGTTACGCGCTTGCGGGCCGAGCATCCCTTGCCCGCTGGTGGTGTTTTTTCACATTGATCTTGATCACTCACCCGCTGCTCGACTCGCTCACCACCTACGGCACGCAGCTGCTCTGGCCTCTGGATACGCCGCCCGTCGCCTGGCCGGTCGTGTTCATCATCGACCCGCTTTACAGCCTGGCGCTGTTGGGCGGCCTCGTCGCCGCCTGCGTCTCGCGCCGCGTGGTGCACTACTGCGCGCTTGGCCTTGCGCTGTCGTGTGCCTATCTGCTGATGGCGGCGGGCATGAAGTGGTCGGTCGAGATACGCCTGGCACCAGCGCTCGAGGCGCGCGGGCTCGATGCTGCGCCGCTGATCGTCCAACCCACGCCGTTCAACATTCTGCTGTGGCGCGCCACGGCCGTCGAGGGAGAGCGCTACTTTGAAGGACTGGTCAGCGTGTTCGACGACGACAGCGCCCCGCGCCTCGAGGCGTTCCAGCGCCAGCGCGAACCGCTGGAGCCAGTAGCGCTGTCCGGCCCACTTGGCCAGCGCTTGACCTGGTTCAGCGGCGCGTTTCTGCGTTATGAGATTGAGTCGGTCGACGGCGTCGAAACGCTCGTCGCCACCGACCTGCGGCTGGGCTTTCCAGGCTTTCACCCGTTCACTTTCACTCTGGCCACGCGCGAGGACGGCGAGTGGCAGGCCGTGGCTGAAAGCGAGCAGCGCCCCTCACAGCGTGGACTCAATGCACAGACGCTGTCACACCTCGTTGCCCGCATTGCAGGCAACCAGGGGGCGCTGTGCGCCAGCGATTTCATCGAGCAAAGCTGGCGCGTTCCCGTGGAACGCTACGCCTGCCGGCCCGATGGCCTGACGGATTAGTCCGGCGCGATGCCCTGGCCGCAGCCGCTATACTGCTCGCCCTGGTAGGTGAGGGTCACGCGGGCCGGGTACGGTGCACGGCTTGTCTTGTCAAAACAGGCGCCGGCGTCGATGCGCACGCGGAAAAACGGCGCCACGTCGGCGCTTTCCAGCACCACCCGGCCGGCGTCGTTATCCAGCGTGCTGATCATGTAGGTCAGCCGCTCTGGCGGATTATCGCCGGCTTGAACGGTCAGGGTTGGCGTATCGTGGGCAAGCGTGAGCGCCCAGGCCGGCGCCGTCCCAACGGCCTTGAACATCACGCCGGGGTTGTCGGCCCGAGTCATCGCCCGGCGCTCGCCACCGGCGCTGCAGGCGAGCTGGCCGCGGGGCGTTTCGACCCGCGCGGTGTCGCCGCGCTCCCAAAAACTGATTTCACCATCTTGATAGCGCGCGCCGCTGGCTACCACCGCCTGAGGCAGCCGCCAGGCCCCGTGCAGCGACCAGAGCCGGAGCACCTGGTCGTTGTCCGCGCTGATCAAATCCTGATGGGCGGGCTGGCAGTGCCAGGCCCGGAAGCGCTCGGCGCTGCCGGGGAAAAGCGACGACGGCAGCAGCGGTGCGGAATTGTTGGCCACCGGGCGCGGCGGCTGGCTGTCCGGCGACGTCGCACAGCCGACGAGCCACAGCCCCAGGCAAGCGGCGCCAAGCGCCTTGAGCGGTGTTGAATCGAGCATTGAAGTTCCCTGTAACGCCTTTTTAGGAAGGGCTAATTTTATCAGGATCGGCGTTTAAAAGGGCGGATGAAAAAAGGGTTCATCCTGAAGAGACTAGCGGCGCGTGAATGCGCTCAAATCGTGGGGGTCGAAGACCGTCACGCGATCCGGTAGCGCCAGCGCCTGGCGGCGTTCCAGTACGCGCTCTTTTTGTGCCACGCGCGCAGGATCCGGCGCTTTGCCGTTGAGTGCGGCCACCTGATCCACGCCTTCGTGGTAGAAACTTAAAACATCGAGAGCGGCGCGATTGTCCTCATCGACCGCACGCTCGAGCGACGCCTGGTAGCCCTGAATACGCGAAAGATGATTTTTAAGCTGCCAGACGTAGCTGATTTCGCCCATCCACGGCCGCTCCTTGAGACCCGCAAAGAGCGCGCTGGTAGCCAAAAGCCCCAGCGCGATTCCCAAACCGTGAGCCCAAAGGCTACTTTCCATCACCGAGCTCAACAGCAGCGAAAACAGCATACTGAAAATAATCAGTTGGCCGACCATCATGACGCTGATCATGCGCGCCTTGCGCCGGTAGCGGTTTGGGTCTTGCGCTTGCAGGGTAAAGGCCATGCCTTGTCTCCGTTAAATAGCCACTATCATAAGAGAGTGGCCACGGCATACAAGTCATGGCGTGATCTTCTTTTTTGGGGTGATTCAACCGACACCCGTTCATCGATCGTGACGGCCGCCCTATCCCTCGAAGGAAACGATCTCGACCCAGTTGGCATTCTTACCGGCGGGCGCGTCATCGATACGGGTGAGCTCGCCATTTTCAGGGTCTATCCGGTACAGGCCGACGCGGTCGTCACGCTGACCGGTGACGACCATGTAGCGCCCCGTCTCATCGATCTGGAAGCCGCGCGGCTGACTCTCTACCTCGAGATAATTCAGGTAGGTGAGTTCGCCGGTATCGGGGTTAGCTTCGAACGTACTGATAACGCTGCTGGTTCGCTCAGACGTATAGACGTAGCGCCCGTCCGGTGTGACCTGAATATCGGCTGCCCATATACGCGGCGTATCATCGCCCTCGGGTATCGCTTCACGCGCCATGCCCTGGTCGAGGTTCAGCGACTCGACAATACCCGGCTCGTCCGATACCTGGGTCAGCGTGCCGTTGCTGGCATCGAACGCGTAGGTCGTGACGGCCCCCGAAAATTCGCCGAGCAGGTAGACGTAGCGGCCATTGGGAGAAAAGACGAAATGACGCGGGCCGGTATCGTCCGGCGTACCGGCGGCGTCTGGGTCGTTCGACTCCAGCCGTCCGGTCTCGGCGTCAAAGCGAAATTGCGCGAGCCGGTCATCCCCCAGGTTGGAGGCAAAGGCGTAGCGGTTGTCCGGCGAGGCGTGGATCGCGTGCGCATTGCGGCCGGTTTCGACGGTTTGCTGAGCGTCTCCTACGACGCCGTTTTCATCGATGGGGCTGACACTAACGAGGTTGTCGGAATAGGACGCGGAAAACAGATAGGCCCCGCTCTGGTCCGACTCGATATAGGGCATGCTGGCGGGCAGGGAGCCGCTACCCTGCTGGCTCAGCGCTCCCGTCTCCCTGTCGATTCGATACGTCAGCACTCGGAAAGGCTCGCTGCGCACGGAGGCGTACAGGTAGTGCCGGTCGGGGCTGACCGCCATGGGCATGACGCCTTCGCCGGCGGTGGTCGTCTCCAGTGGTTCCAGCGTACCCGCCGCGCGGTCCAGGATATAGCTTGTAATCGCACCGTCATCGGCATTGGAAACGTAGACGTAGGTGTTCGCCTGAGCCGTCAGGCCTGTTCCGAGAAGTGTCGCGCCCATTAGAAATATCCCTGCCATTCTGGTTGTCTGGTGCATGATGGGTATCGATTCCTGATCCTTCGAGAAAAACGTATGACATCGTACATCCTGTTCAATGTAATACGTTTCCACTACCCAACAACTAGACCAATGGCGTACTGCCGGTCTCAAACGGACGAAGAAGTAGCCACCGCGCTGATCCGCGTCGAACACGAAGCGAATCAGGCGAGTCCCGGAGCATCAAGGCGTCAAGCTAGCCGCTCGGCGGCGGTTTTCAACAGGTGCTCGGTGGTGTCCCAGCCCACGCAGGCGTCGGTAATCGAGACGCCATAGCGCATCGCGCCGGGGTTTAGCGCCTGTTTGCCTTCGAACAGGTGGCTTTCGAGCATCAGTGCGACCAGGTTCGCCTCGCCCGCGCGGCGCTGGTCGAGAACGTCGAGCATCACCTCGCTCTGGCGGCGGTGATCCTTGCGCGCGTTCGCGTGGCTGCAGTCGACCATCAGGCGCGGGTTCTGCCCCGCCGCCTGCAGGGTCTGGATCGCCTGGCGCACGTGGTGGGACTGGTAGTTGGGTTCACCGTGGCCGCCGCGCAGCACCACGTGCGTATGTGGGTTGCCGGCGCTTTGACGCATGATCGGGCGGCCCTGCGCATTCTGGGCGAAGCGCTGGTGCGGGTGGGCAGCGGCCTGCATGGCGTCGATCGCCACCTGTACGTCGCCGCTGGTCGCATTTTTAAAGCCCACCGCAGCGCGCAAGTCACTGGCAAGCTCGCGGTGAAGCTGACACTCGGTAGTGCGCGCGCCGATCGCCACCCAGCTCAACAGATCTTCCAGGTACGGCGCGAGCATCGGCTGCAAAAGCTCGGTGGCCACCGGAAGGCCCCGGGAGGCCACAGCGTGCATCAGCTCCCGCGAGCGGGTCACCCCTTTCGCCATGTCGCCGGCGCCGTTCAAATCCGGGTCGTAGGCCAGGCCCTTCCAGCCCACGGTGGTGCGCGGCTTCTCGACGTAAACACGCATTACCGGCAGCACGCGCTCGCTGAGCTCGTCGCCGAGCGCGGCGAGGCGGTCGGCGTACTCGAGCGCGGCATCCGGGTCGTGGATCGAGCAGGGCCCAACCACCACCAGCAGGCGGGAATCCTCGCCGGTCAGGATGCGCTGCACCGCCTGGCGCTGGCGATCGAGGCGGCTTTCGAGTGCGGCATCGACGTGGATGCGCTCCAAAAGCTCGCCGGGCAGCGGCAAGGGCGTAGCGCCTTTCTCGGTGGTGGTGGCGGGCTGGGCAGTACGGGTCGTCGTTACTGGGGCGTTCATGGCGTTATCTCACGGTCAAGGGACATCGGTCATTCAGGGTGCCACCCAAACGGGCCCGGTCGGAGGTGGCTACCTGCACCGACCGCGCGCCGCTAAATCGCCAGGCCTGGTAATTACCCGAATAGAGAGCGATAAAAGCGTTGCGGTAAGCGGTCATGGTGTCTCTCCTTGAAACGTTACGTGAATCCGGTTTTATAACCGTATAAAAACGCAAAAGCCCCGGCGGGTGTCCCGCCGGGGCTTTTGCTGTCGGCAGGCACCCTGGAAGGTGTGCCTGCTGGGTTGGCTAGTCGCGAGCCCAGGGCACACCGGATCCAAACCAATAAAAGCCATAGCCCAACGCGCACGCGAAAACGCCCGCCGCGCGAGGCAGCGAAAGCGTTATCAGTGAGCGAGGCGATAGCGTCATGGTGTTATCCGGTGTGTTATTCAATGGGCGAACCAGCGTTATGGCTTTATCCTGCCTGCCAAAACCGTCAATGGCAATACTCTTTACGCATCGAATGTCGTTTAGCTCGTCGGGCGCGGGGCGTAGGCGAACACGTCCGAGTAGAGCCTCTCCGGCCGGGCGCCATGAGCCTCGAGCACGTCGACGCAGGCGTAGACCATGCCCGGCGAGCCGGAAAGATAGATATCGCACTCGTTGACCGCCACCGGTTCATTTTCGATGGCCAGGGTCGGCAGCGCACGCTCGAGCACCTCGGTGATACGCCCCTGAAAGTGGGCGATGCGCGGCGCGTTAGTCAGCGGTTTTTCGAGCTCGAGTTCGGTGACCGCGTGAAAATGAACGTTGTCGAAACGCGCCGCCCAATCGCTGGCAAGGTGTTCGGCGTAAAGGTCTCGATGCTCGCGGGCCGCCCACCAGATGAACACGGCGCGCCCCGGCTGCTCGTCGAGCACCGCCTCGACGATCGCTTTCATCTGGGCGAATCCGGTACCGGCGGCGATCAACAACAGCGCGCGCTCGCTTTGCACGTCGAGCACGCACTCGCCGCCGGGCAGGCGGATGGTGAGCTCGCCGGAGAGCGTCAGCAGTTCGCGCAGTCGGGCGGAGTTCTCCCGCTCCGGGCGGTGCTGGATGTGCAGCTCGATCACGCCGTCGCCGCGCCCATGGCTGGCAATGGAGAACGGCACCCAGGTGGACGCGTCGAGCTTGAGCTCGAGGTACTGGCCCGGCAGGTGACTGATCGCGTCCGGGTCGCCCTCCAGCGTCACCCCGAGTACGTCCGGGTTGAGCGCTCGAACGTCGGTGATCCGGCAGATGATCGCTTCCCGCGTGGGGGTCTGGGTGCTCGTGCTCATGACAGCCTCTTTTGAAAACTCAACGCTTTTAAATCTGGCGCTTTTAAAACCTTGCATAAAACCCTGAAACGCTCGCTTAGCCGTGGCGCGAGGGCGGGCGCTCGATACCGATCCCCAGCGACTCCCAGCGCTCGTCGACCCGAGTCTTCACCGCGTCATCCATGACGATGGGCGTGCCCCACTCGCGGTCGGTCTCGCCGGGCCACTTGTTGGTGGCGTCGAGGCCCATCTTGGAGCCGAGCCCGGAGACCGGCGAGGCGAAATCCAGGTAGTCGATCGGCGTATTCTCGACCATGACCGTATCGCGGGCCGGGTCCATGCGCGTGGTGATCGCCCACATCACGTCTTCCCAGTTGCGCGCGTCCACGTCGTCGTCGAGCACGATCACGAACTTGGTGTACATGAACTGGCGCAGAAAGCTCCATACCCCCATCATTACGCGCTTGGCGTGGCCGGGGTACTGCTTTTTCATGGTCACCACCGCCATGCGGTAGGAGCACCCTTCCGGCGGCAGGTAGAAGTCGACGATTTCGGGAAACTGCTTGTGCAGGATGGGCACGAACACTTCGTTGAGCGCCACACCCAGGATCGCCGGCTCGTCCGGCGGCCGGCCGGTGTAGGTCGAGTGATAGATCGCATCGCGTCTTTGGGTCATGCGCGTCACGGTGAAGACCGGGAAGGTATCCACTTCGTTGTAGTAGCCGGTGTGATCGCCATAGGGGCCTTCCGGCGCCATGTCGTCCGGGTAGATGAAGCCTTCGAGGATGATCTCGGCAGAGGCCGGTACCTCGAGGTCCGCGTGATGACACGCCACGAGCTCGGTGCGCGAGCCGCGAAGCAATCCGGCGAAGGCATACTCGGAGAGCGAATCCGGAATCGGCGTCACCGCGCCCAGAATGGTCGCCGGGTCGGCGCCGAGCGCCACGGCCACCGGGAAAGGCTCGCCGGGGTGCTCCTTCTGGAACTCCTGAAAATCGAGCGCGCCGCCGCGATGCGACAGCCAGCGCATGATCAGCCGGTTCTTGCCGATCTTCTGCTGGCGGTAGATACCCAGGTTCTGACGCTTCTTGTGCGGCCCGCGGGTGATGACCAGCGGCCAGGTGACCAAAGGGGCGGCGTCGCCGGGCCAGCAGTGCTGGATCGGAAGCCGGTTCAGATCGACCTCGTCGCCTTCGAACACGACCTCCTGCACCGGGGCGCGCTTGACGCTTTTCGGCCCCATGCTCAGCACCTGCTTGAAGATGGGCAGCTTCTCCCAGGCGTCCTTCAGGCCCTTGGGCGGGTCCGGCTCTTTCAAAAACGCCAGCAGCTTGCCGACTTCGCGCAGCGCCTCGACGGACTCCTGGCCCATGCCCAGCGCCACCCGGGTGGGAGTGCCGAACAGGTTGCCCAGAAGCGGCATATCGTGGCCCTTGACGTTCTCGAACAAAAGCGCCGGGCCGCCGGCACGCAGGGTGCGATCGCAGATTTCGGTGATCTCCAGGTACGGGTCCACCTCGACCGTTACCCGCTTGAGCTCACCGCGCGCTTCGAGTGCCTTGATGAAATCGCGCAAGTCGTTATATTTCAAAACCTTCCCCCGAAGTATCGCCTTGACAGGCTATCGCCTTACCGGACCGGTGCGCCTAGCGAGGTGCGCCTAGCGACGCTTCATCGCTTCGAAAAACTCGATGTTGGTCTTGGTATCCTTCAAGCGATCGATCAAAAACTCCGTGGCGGCGGTGTCTTCCATCGGGTTCAAAAGCTTGCGAAGAATCCACATGCGCTGCATTTCGTCTTCCGAGGCCAAAAGGTCCTCGCGACGCGTGCCGCTGCGGCGAATGTTGATCGCCGGGAAAACGCGCTTTTCGGCCAGCTTGCGGTCGAGGTGCGCTTCCATGTTGCCGGTGCCCTTGAACTCTTCGAAGATGACTTCATCCATCTTGGAGCCGGTATCGACCAGAGCTGTGGCGATGATGGTGAGGCTGCCGCCCTCTTCGATGTTACGCGCGGCACCAAAAAAGCGCTTGGGCTTCTCCAGGGCGTGAGCGTCGACACCGCCGGTCAGCACCTTGCCGGAGCTCGGCACCACGGTGTTGTAGGCGCGCGCCAGGCGGGTGATGGAATCGAGCAGAATCACCACGTCCTTTTTGTGCTCGACCAGACGCTTGGCCTTTTCGATCACCATTTCGGCGACCTGCACGTGGCGCGCTGGCGGCTCATCGAAGGTGGAGGCAACCACTTCGCCGCGCACGGTGCGCGCCATTTCGGTCACTTCTTCCGGGCGCTCGTCGATCAACAGCACGATCAGATGACACTCGGGGCTGTTGCGCGTGATCGAGGTGGCGATGTTTTGCAGCATCAGCGTCTTACCGGCTTTCGGCGGCGACACCAGAAGGCCCCGCTGCCCCTTGCCGATCGGCGCGGTCAAATCGATGATGCGCGCGGTCAGATCTTCGGTCGAGCCGTTGCCGATCTCCATGCGCAGCCGATCGTTGGGAAACAGCGGCGTCAGGTTCTCGAAGAGAATCTTGTGCTTGGCGTTTTCCGGGCGATCGAAATTGATCTGACTGACTTTCAACAGCGCGAAGTAGCGCTCGCCCTCTTTGGGCGGGCGAATCTTGCCGGAGATCGAGTCGCCCTTACGCAGGTTGAAGCGACGAATCTGTGACGGCGACACGTAGATGTCGTCCGGCCCGGCGAGATAGGAGCTGTCGGCGCTTCTTAGAAAGCCAAAGCCGTCCTGGAGAATTTCCAGCACACCGTCGCCGTAGATATCCTCACCGCTCTTGGCGTGCTTTTTGAGGATAGCGAATATGATGTCCTGCTTGCGCGAGCGAGCCAGGTTGTCGATCCCCATTTCGCGGGCGATATCGAGCAGCTCGGGAACGGATTTTTGCTTGAGTTCAGTGAGATTCATCGGTGTGTAAGAACGTTGCTCATGAAAGCCAGGCGCCGGGCGCCGGGAATAAGACAGGAGGCGTAGTGAGTCCGCCCAGTGGTGCGTTCAGGTCCCGCTAGACAAGTCAAACGGCGGCGAACCCGGCTTTCTATAGCGCAGGGGCTGCTTGACTCGAAGGTTCGTGGAAGCTGCTTTGTGATCCGCTCAAGGAGTGGGCGGTATCAACGGGTTCTGACGACTTGGAAATCAGGCCAGTTGGAAGTTTCCGAGTGGACGTGAGGCGACGCTGGTCGAGTCACTCCTGCCGATTCGCCGTGCGTTTGGATCAACGCATCGAGACCGACAGGCCAGCCGGGAGC
Organism: Halomonas sp. PAMB 3264; assembly: GCF_031954245.1. Taxonomy (NCBI): domain Bacteria; kingdom Pseudomonadati; phylum Pseudomonadota; class Gammaproteobacteria; order Oceanospirillales; family Halomonadaceae; genus Halomonas; species Halomonas sp. PAMB 3264. The sequence continues at coordinate 594,825 of NZ_CP134866.1, read as the reverse complement.
AGGCCAGTAGCTCGATGGTAGTCAAGCGCCGGCCTAAACGCAAGCCCCGAGCAATTGACAACGGCTGGCCGGCGACGCAACCTTGCCTTAGCCCATTGGAAGGAACGCCCATGTTACAGGACACCCCGCTCGCCGAGCCCGATGCCTCCCCCGCCGCGGAGGGCTCGCAGCCGACCCGGCTCGCCGCCATCGACCTTGGTTCGAACAGCTTCCACCTGCTGGTGGCCAACTACGTCAACGAGCGCCTTCAGGTGGTCGCACGGCTAGGCGAAAAGGTTCAGCTGGCAGCGGGGCTCGACGATAACGGCTATCTCGAAGAGGCGGCCATGCAGCGCGCGCTCGAGTGTTTGGCCCGCTTCGCCCCCTTTCTTAGCGACATCGACGCCGCCAATCTGCGCATCGTCGGTACCAACGCGCTGCGCGACGCCCATAACAGCCAGGATTTCATCGATCAGGCCGAAGCACAGCTTGGCCACGCCATCGAAATCATCGCCGGGCGCGAAGAGGCGCGCCTGATCTATTTGGGCGCGGCCCACGCGCTGGCAGAAAACGGTCGCCGGCTGATCGTCGATATCGGGGGCGGCTCCACCGAGCTGATCATCGGCGAGGCGTTTGAGCCCAAAGCCCTCGAAAGCCTGCGCATGGGCTGTGTGACCTACACGAGCCGCTACTTTCCCGACGGCGAGTTGTCCGAGAAGCGCATGCGCCGCGCCGAGCTCGCCGCACTTTCCGAGCTCGCCAACATTCAGCGCCCCTATCAAAAGCTCGGCTGGGATGACCCGGTGGGCTCGAGCGGCACCATCAAGGCCGCCGCCAGCGTGCTCCATGCCTACGGCGATACGCCGCAGGAGGGCATGATCACCCGCGCGGGGCTCAGGAAGCTGCGCGACCGGCTAATCAAGTGCAAAAGTCTCGATAAGGTCGTCCTCGATGGTCTCAAAGAGGATCGCGCCCGGGTTTTCCCCGCCGGCATCGCGATCCTGAGCGCGATTTTCGAAGCCTTCGATCTAAAAGAGATGCGCTTTGCCGACGGTGCGCTGCGCGAGGGCGTGCTGTTCGACATGGCCGGGCGCAACACCGCCGAGGACATTCGCGCCAGCACGCTTGCCAACCTGCAGCAGATCTACGATGTCGATGTGCGCCAGGCCGATAACGTGGCCCATACCGCGCGGGCGCTGTTCGAACAGGTGAGCCGCGCCTGGCGGCTCACCCCGGAGCAGGGCCATTTTCTGGAGTGGGCGTGTCTGGTGCACGAGATCGGCCTTGCGATCTCTCACAGCCAGTTTCATCGTCACGGCGCGTATTTGCTCGAACACTCGGATCTGGCCGGCTTTTCGCGCCCGGAGCAGCAGCTTCTGGCGCAGCTCGTTCGCGCCCACCGGCGCAAGTTTCCGGTCAAGGAGTGGCAGTCGCTGCCCGCGGCGCAGCGCGACGCCTGTACCAAGCTTGCGCGCCTTTTGCGCCTGGCGGTACTACTCAACCACTCGCGCCCGGAAGAGCCGCCGGCCACGCCGACTATCACGGCAAGCGAGCAGACACTGACCGTGACGCTGCCGGCAAGCGACGAGCCGACGCTGTTAAGCACTGATCTCGAGCAGGAGCAGGCCGCGCTTCAGGCCGCCGGATTCTCGCTAAAGCTCATTTAGCGCGATCAACGTGACATCGCGGGCCTGGAACAGCACCCGGTCAGGCGTGACCCGGTCTGGCGTGACCCGGTCAGGCCCGGCGAGTGCGGCCAGACAGCGCTCTCCCTCCATCACCACGATCACGCCCTCGCGCCGCCAGGGCGGAAGCCCCGCCTCCTGCAGCAGGCGCTTGAGATCGCGCCGCCCGCGCCCGGCCAGATCGATCACCTCGCCACCCCGGCGAAAGCGCAGCGTCACCTGCCGCGCCGGGCAGAGTTTGAGCCCAAGAGGCCCCAGCGGCGTGGCGATCCCCTCTTCACCGTTCCAACTCGCCTGCCACGCCGGCAGCGCCTGGCGCGGCGCCATTAGATAGAGCCCGCCGCGCCAGCGCCGCGCCTCGGCCCCGGGCCAGCGCAGATGAACCCGGGCATCGTCGGCCGCGCCGAGCTGCTCGAGCAGGCTCTCCAGCCGCGCTGCCGGCGGCGTGGGAAGCTCGAGCGTTTGGCACAGCGTGCGGATCAATAGCCGCTGGCGGGCGGGAGAGTGCGCGCGAAGCCCCTCGACCTCGAGACAGCCCGGCCCGCGGGAGAGCGCTTCAAGATCCTGCACGGCGTAGTCAAAAAGCAGTGCGTCGGCCTCGCCGGCAAGCCGCGCGCTGCGCGCCAGCATCCTGGGGCCGCTCGCGCCAAGCGCCGGCAGTACGCGGTGGCGTAGCCGGTTGCGCAAAAGCGCAAGATCGTCGTTGGTCGGGTCGTCATACCAGTCAAGCGAGCGCGCCCAGGCGGCGGCTTCGAGCTCGGCACGCGGCCGCTCGAGCCAGGGGCGCACCAGCGTACGGCCCCGCCACTGGCGTCTTTCGGGCATGCCCGCCAGCCCCCGCACGCCGCTGCCTCTGAGCGCGCCGAGCAGAAAGGTTTCGGCCTGATCGTTCTGGTGCTGGGCGAGCCACAGCGTATCGCCCTGTGGGACGTGGGTCTCAAACGCCCGGTAGCGGGCGGCGCGGGCAGCGGCTTCCAGGCCCTCGCCGTTGAGCGCGACGTCCACATGGGCCACCTCCAACGCCACGCCGAGCGACTCACACAGCGTGCGGCAGTGAACCTCGAAATCCCTGGCGGCGGCCTGCAGGCCGTGGTTGACGTGAAGCGCCGCAAGCTCTCGCCCGGCGCGCTGACATACGTCGGCGGCCAGGGCGAGCAGCAGCGTGGAGTCGAGCCCGCCGGAGAGCGCCACCCAAACAGAGCGCCCCGGCGCGGTGTGCGCCAGGGCGTCGGTCAACAGCCGTTCAAGCGGGGTAAGCGGCTCAGGCGGCCGGGGCGCCATAGCTCATGAGGCGCTCATAGCGGCGCGCAAGCAGCGTATCGGTATCCAGCCGCTCAAGGCGCTCGAGGCTATCACTCAGCGCCTGCTTGATGCGCTCGGCGGTAGTGGCCGGGTGGCGGTGGGCACCGCCCAGCGGCTCCTTGATCAGCTCGTCGACGAAACCGAGCTCCTTCAAGCGCTCGGCGGTAATGCCCATCGCCTGGGCGGCCTCGGAGGCCTTCTCGGCGCTTTTCCAGAGAATCGAGGCGCAACCTTCCGGCGAGATCACCGAATAGGTGGAGTACTGCAGCATGTGCAGCTCATCGCATACGCCGATCGCCAGCGCCCCGCCGGAGCCGCCCTCGCCTACCACGGTGGAGATGATCGGCGTTTTCAGCCGCGACATCACCGCCAGGTTATAGGCGATCGCCTCGGATTGGCCGCGCTCTTCGGCGTCGATACCCGGGTAGGCGCCGGGGGTGTCGATGAAGGTCAGCACCGGCATCTTGAAGCGCTCGGCCATCTCCATCAGTCGGCACGCCTTGCGGTAGCCTTCCGGGCGCGGCATACCGAAGTTGCGGCGCACCTTCTCTTTTACGTCGCGGCCTTTTTGATGGCCGATCACCATCACCGGGGCATCATTGAGACGCGCCACGCCGCCGACCAGCGCGGCGTCGTCGGCAAAGTTGCGATCGCCGTGGAGCTCGTCGAAGTCGGTAAAGATGGAGGCAAAGTAGTCCAGCGGATAGGGGCGCTGCGGATGGCGCGAAATCTGCGACACCTGCCAGGGCGTCAAATCCTTGAAGATCGACTCGGTCAGCTTGCGGCTTTTCTCTTCGAGCCGGGTAATTTCGTCGGAAAGATTGACTTGGTTGTCGGAGCTTACCAAGCGCAGCTCCTCAATTTTTGCCTGAAGCTCTGCTATGGGCTGTTCAAAATCGAGATAGTTGGGATTCATCGGCTCTGCCTGTAAGCGTCCTGTGAAAAGAAGCTTGAGTGAAAATGTCGTGATGAAAATATCGTCAAACGTGCATTATCGCACCTGGGCCGGCGCGCGCAAGGCGCGCGCGCCAAACGCTAGCGGTAGCGCAGCTGGATACCGACCTGGCCTTCGACGTCGCGAAGCGTCTGCAGCAGGTCGTCGCTGGGCGTCACACTCCAGCTTTCGTCGAGCGAAAGCCACCCGGTGGCCTCTTCATGGCGGTAGTGCAGATGCACCGGAAGCCCGGCCTCGTCGCGATACGGGCTCAGGCAGTCACGCAGACTCTCGACCAGCCGACCGTTGATTTTGCTCGCGTCCAGCGCGATCTCCACGCCCTGGCCGTACTTGAGTCTGGCCGCCACCATCGGCGTGACCTCCTTGCCGCGAAGCTTGAGCCCACCGGAGAAGTCATCACTCGAGACATCGCCTTCGACGATCAACACCTGCCCGTCGAGGCTTTGGCCTCGAAGCTGCTCGAACAGTTCGCCAAAGATCGAGGCCTCGATACGCCCGGTACGGTCATCGAGGGTGACGAAGGCCATGGTGTCGCCGCGTTTGGACTTCATGGTACGCATCGCTACCACCAGCCCCGCCACCCGCTGCGGCTCCCAGGAGGGCTTGAGCTCGCTGATGCGCGTGGAGACGAAGCGCTTGAGCTCGCGCTCGTACTCGTCGATCGGATGACCGGTGAGGTAGAGCCCAAGGGTATCCTTCTCGCCGGCCAGGCGCTCGCGATCCGACCACTCCCGGGCGTGGCGGTACTCGGTGTAGACGTCACTCGCCTCTTGTTCCTCGGCCGGGGCGAAGGCGTCGCCGAACATGTCGAGCATCCCCAGGTTCTGGTTGGCGTGGCTCTGCGCCGCCGCCTTGAGCGCGTCCTCCATGGCGGCGAACAGCACCGCCCGGTTGGGGCCGAGGTTATCGAGGGCCCCGGAGCGAATCAGCGCCTCGAGGGTGCGCTTGTTCATGCGTTTGGGGTCGATGCGCCGGCAGAAGTCGAACAGATCCTTGAACGGTCCGCCCTCCTCACGCGCGGCGACGATCGCCCCGATCGGGCCTTCGCCCACGCCGCGAATCGCCCCGAGCCCGTAGACCACGCGGGCCTCCACATCGACGGTGAACTTGTAGCCGCCCACGTTGACGTCCGGCGGCGTCACGGTGAGCTTGAGATTGCGACACTCCTCGATCAGCGGCACCACCTTATCGAGGTTGTCCATCTCGGTGGACATGACCGCGGCCATGAACGGCCCCGGGTAGTGCGCCTTGAGCCACGCGGTCTGGTAGGAGACCAGCGCGTAGGCGGCGGAGTGCGACTTGTTGAAGCCGTAGCCGGCGAACTTCTCCACCAGGTCGAAGATGTTGCCCGCCAGATCCTTGTCGATGCCGTTGGCCGCGCACCCTTCCATGAAGCCGGCGCGCTGCTTGGCCATCTCCTCGGGCTTTTTCTTGCCCATCGCCCGGCGCAGCATGTCGGCCTGACCGAGGCTATAGCCGGCCATCACCTGGGCGATCTGCATCACCTGCTCCTGATACAGGATGATGCCGTAGGTGGGCGAAAGCACCGGTTTCAACAGCTCGTGCTGGTAATCCGGGTGTGGATAAGAGACTTCCGCGCGGCCGTGTTTACGGTTGATGAAATCGTCGACCATGCCGGATTGCAAAGGCCCTGGCCGGAACAGCGCCACCAGGGCGATCATGTCGTCGAGCGAATCCGGCAAGAGCCGCTTGATCAGCTCCTTCATGCCGCGGGATTCGAGCTGGAATACCGCCGTGGTCTCGGCGCGCTTGAGCATTTCAAACGTCTTGCCGTCATCGAGCGGAATGGCGTCGATGTTGAGAGCCCCTTGGCCGGCGGCGTCGCGCACCTTGTCGACCATCTCCAGCGCCCAGTCGATGATCGTCAGCGTTCGAAGGCCCAGAAAGTCGAATTTGACCAGCCCCGCCTCCTCGATATCGTTCTTGTCGAACTGCACCACCAGCCCCGAGCCGTCCTCGTCGCACAGAAGCGGCGAGAAGTCGGTGAGTTTGGTCGGGGCGATGACCACGCCGCCGGCGTGCTTGCCGGTACCGCGGGTGGTGCCCTCGAGCTTGAGCGCCATCTCCCAGATCTCTTCGGCTTCCTCGTCGGTGTCGATGAACTCCTTGAGCGCCGGTTCCTGCTCGATCGCCTTGCCAAGCGTCATGCCGACTTCAAAGGGGATGAGCTTGGAGAGCTTGTCACCAAGCGAGTAGGGCCGGCCCTGGGCGCGGGCGACATCGCGCACCACCGCCTTGGCGGCCATGGTGCCGAAGGTGACGATCTGGGACACGGCGTTGCGCCCGTAGCGGTCCGCCACGTACTCGATCACCCGGTCGCGCTTCTCCATGCAGAAGTCGACGTCGAAGTCGGGCATCGAGACCCGCTCCGGGTTCAAGAAGCGCTCGAACAGCAGATCGTAGCCAATGGGGTCGAGATCGGTGATCTTCTGCGCATAGGCCACCAAGGAGCCTGCACCGGAGCCGCGCCCCGGCCCAACCGGCACGTCGTTGTCCTTGGCCCACTGGATGAAGTCCATCACGATCAAAAAGTAGCCGGGAAAACCCATCTGGATGATGACGTTGAGCTCGAACTCCAACCGCTCACGGTAGCGCGCATCGATCGCTTTATACTCGTCGCTGTCACGCGGGTAGCGATCCACCGGGAACAGAAAGTCGAGGCGCTCGGTCAGTCCGTCGTGGGAGACCTTTCTGAAGAACTCGTCCTGGGTCATACCCTCGGGAATGCCGAACTCGGGCAGGAATATCTCGCCCAGACGTACGTCGACGCTGCAGCGCCGAGCGATCATCACGCTGTTCTCGAGCGCCTCAGGGATGTCCGAGAACAGCTCCGCCATCTCTTCCGGGCTTTTAAGATACTGCTCCTCGGTATAGCGCCGTTCGCGGCGGGGGTCGTTGAGTGCCTTGCCCTCGCCGATCGCTACCCGCGTCTCGTGCGCCCAGAAGTCGTCGCGCTCCAGAAAGCGCACGTCGTTGGTCGCGACCACGGGGGTGCCGGTCTCGACGGCAAGCGCAACGCTTTGGTGAACGCAGGCTTCTTCCAGCGAGCGCCCGGTGCGGATCAGCTCGAGATAAAAGCGGTCGGGAAACGCCGACTGCCACTCCTCTAAAAGCGCCCGCGCCTCGCGCTCGTGATCGCTCAACAGGTGGCGACCGATATCGCCTTCACGCCCGCCGGAGAGCGCGATCAGTCCTTCGCTCTGCGCGAGCACCCAACGCTTGTCGAGAATCGCGCGGCCCTGGCGTTGGCCGTCGCTCCAGCCCTTCGAGATCAGCTCGGTGAGGTTGCGATAGCCGACGTCGTTCATCGCCAACAGCGTAATGCGGTACGGGTGCGCCTCGTCATGCGGGTTGGCAAGCCACAGGTCACTGCCGATGATCGGCTTGAGCCCCGCCCCCTGGGCGGCCTTGTAGAACTTCACCAGCCCGAACAGGTTCGTCTCGTCGGTCAGCGCCAGCGCCGGCATGGCGCGGGCAGCGGTGGTACTGACCAGCGACTTGAGCTTTACCAGGCCGTCGACCAGGGAGTATTCGCTGTGCACCCGAAGATGAACGAAGGGAGACGTCATAAGAGGTTCACCACTAGATAGATGAGTGTGCCTACGCCGGCGCCTGCTGGCGCTTGACCGGCCCAAAGCTTTGTCGATGCTCCAAAAGCGGCCCGTGCTCGGCGAGCGCCGCGAGATGCTCTCTGGTCGGGTAGCCCTTGTGACGGGCGAAACCGTACTGCGGGTAGCGCGCATCGAGCGTAAGCATCTGGGCGTCGCGGGCCACCTTGGCGAGAATCGACGCCGCAGCGATGGCCGGGTGGCGCGCGTCGCCCTTCACCACCGCCTGGCCGGGAAGCGCGTGACCGGGCAGCCGGTTGCCGTCCACCAGCAGATACTCGGCCGACGGGGCGAGCCCGTCAATCGCCCGGCGCATGGCCAGGTGCGTGGCGTGAAAAATATTGAGCGCATCGATCTCCGCCGGGCTCGCCTCGGCGATGCAAAACGCAAGCGCCGACTCGCGAATGAGCGCATCCAGCGCCTCGCGCTTTTTGGCGCTCAGCGTCTTGGAATCTCCCAGCCCCTCGATCGGCTGCTCAGGGTCGAGAATCACCGCCGCCGCAACCACGCTGCCGACCAGCGGCCCGCGCCCGACCTCGTCGACCCCGGCCAGCAGCGTGCCGGTGTAGGAGATGACGAGCGGCGGATGAGCGTCGCGAGATATTTTAGCCATGAGTCTCCTGGACGGTGTCGGGCAGCGCCGCGCCTTTCGCGACGGCTTCGATCGCGCGCGCGGCGCGCTCGCTGGCACCGCGCTGAAGCCCTGCGTGCATCTGCGCAAAGCGCGCCTCCAGCGCCTGACGGGCGGAAGCGTCGCTCAACAGCGCGTCGAGCCTTGTGGCAATCATTTCGCTGGTGGCCTCGTCCTGAATGAGCTCAGCCACCAGATCCTCCTGGGCGATCAGGTTGGGCAGCGAGATCCAGCGCGTCTTGACCAGCTTTTTGGCGAGCCAGTGGGTCGCCGGGGCCATCTTGTAGGCCACCAGCATCGCCCGATGACAAAGCATCGCTTCCAGCGCGGCGGTCCCGGACGTCAAGAGCACCGCATCGCTTGCGACCATCGCCTCGCGGGCGCCGCCCTGGGTCAGCGTCACCCGGCCCCTGAGCGCCGGGTAGCTCGCCAGAAGCGCAGTGAGCTCGTCAAAGCGCGCCTCGGTGGCGGCGGGAATCACTACGCCAAGCGTTTCATGGCGCGCGCAGAGCGTAATGAGGGCCTCCATGAACGTTGCGCCCATAAAACGGATTTCGTTGGCCCGCGAGCCTGGCAGCACCGCCAGCACCGGGATGCTGGCCTCGAGGCCGAGCGCCTGACGGGCCGCGACGCGGTCGTTGGTGAGCGGCATTTCGTCGGCCAGCGGGTGGCCGACGAAAGCGACGGGCACCCGATGGCGCGCGTAGAAGTCGGCCTCGAAAGGCAAAAACGTGAGCATGGCGTCCACGGCGCGGGCAATCTTCTTCACCCGCCCCTGACGCCAGGCCCATACCGAAGGGCTGACGTAGTGAGCGGTCTTGATACCCGCCTGGCGCAGCTTGAGCTCGAGTCCCGTGTTGAAGTCCGGCGCATCGATACCGATCATGACGTCCGGCTGCCAGGCCAGCGCCTCATCATACAGCGTACGTCGCACCCGGATGAGCGCCGGCAGATGCTTGAGCACCTCGACCAGCCCCATCACCGAGAGGGTCTCCAACGGAAAGCGGCTCTCGAGGCCTTCGCGCTGCATGTTGGGTCCGCCGATACCGCGAAACTCGACCCCGGGGTGACGGGCGCGCAGCGCGCGCATCAGCCCGGCGCCCAGCTGATCGCCGGAGAGCTCGCCGGCGACGAGGTATACGCGCGCAAGCGTCATGCTCGATCTTCCTGTGGCGTTGAACAAAGCGCGCCGGCCGAGCCGGGCGCGCTTTTAAAATGGGGGCTAGCGAACGATGCCGCGGGTGGAGCGCTCGATCGAGTCGGCGAAGTGGGTGACTTCCGCCAGATCGAAGCGGCTGCGCATCTCTTCGAGCGCCTGCTCGACGGTCAGCCCCTGGCGATAGACCAGCTTGTAGGAGGCGGTGAGCGCGCTGATCGCCTCGCGGCTAAAGCCGCGGCGCTTGAGCCCCACCAGATTGAGTCCGCGCGCCTCGGCGGGGTTGCCGTTGATCATCATGTAACACGGCGTGTCCTTGGTGATGATCGAGCCGCCGCCGGCCATGGCGTAGTCGCCGAAGTGGCAGAACTGATGCACCGCCGAGAGCCCGCCGAGAATCGCGTGATTGCCGACGACGACGTGGCCGGCCAGGGTTACCTGGTTGGCGAGGATACAGTCGTCGCCGATCACGCAGTCGTGGCCGACGTGGACGTAGGCCATGAACAGATTGCGCGAGCCGATGGTGGTTTCGCTGCGATCCTGTACGGTGCCGCGGTGAAGGGTCACGCCTTCGCGCACGACGTTGTCGTCCCCCATCACCAGGCGCGTGGGTTCGCCGGCGTACTTCTTGTCCTGGCACTCCTCACCCACGGAGGCGAACTGGAAGATGCGCGTACGCTTACCCAGCACCGTCGGCCCCTTGATCACCACGTGGGGGCCGATGACGGAGCCCTCGCCGATCTCGACGTCCGGGCCGATCACCGTGAACGCGCCGACCTCGACATCATCGGCCAGGCGGGCGGTCGGGTCGACCAGTGCGGTAGGATGTATCAAGTGACCTTCCTCTCGGCACAGATGATTTCCGCCTCGCAGGCGAGTTCGCCATCCACGGTGCCCTGGCAGGCGAACTTCCAGATGCCGCGCTTGCCTTTGATCACGTTCGCCTCCAGGCGAAGCTGGTCGCCGGGCATGACCGGACGCTTGAAACGCACGTTGTCGCTACCGACGAGGTAGTACACGTAGCCGTCGGCGGGCCGCTTGTTGACGGTCTTGAAACCCAGGATACCGCAGGCCTGGGCCAGCGCCTCGATCACCAGCACGCCGGGCATGATCGGGTGATGGGGAAAGTGGCCGTTGAAGAAGGGCTCGTTGATGCTGACGTTCTTGAACGCGACGATGGATTCACCCACAGTCAACTGCGTGACTCGATCCACCAGCAAAAACGGGTAGCGGTGGGGCAAGTACTCGCGAATTTCGTTGATATCCATAACCATCGTGACGACCTCGAAAAAGACAAAAAACCCGACTGCGCATCAGGTAAAGGCCGGTACTCCTGCCGGCAAAAGGTGCGAAATTATACCCTTGCACCCGGGCAAAGAACCACCGCCTGGCATCGTTAACCTGATGCCCTACTCACTGCGATGATTTTTCTCCAGCTTGTTCAACCGCTTGGCGATATCGTCGAGCTGTTTGAAACGCACGGCGTTCTTGCGCCACTGGGTATTGTTCATCGCCCCGGTGCCCGAGGAGTAGACGCCAGGCTCGGTGATGGAGTTGGTCACAAGACTCATGCCGGTGACCTGCACGCCGTCGCAGAGGGTGAGATGCCCGGAGAGCCCGACCCCGCCGCCGAGCATGCAGTGCTTGCCCACCCGGGTGGAGCCGGCGATACCGACACAACCCGCCAGCGCGCTGTGATCGCCGATGATGACGTTGTGAGCGATCTGGACCTGGCTGTCGATCTTGACGTCATTGCCGATCAGCGTGTCGCCCAGCGCCCCACGGTCGATGCTCGAGCAGCTGCCGACTTCGACATCATCGCCCAGCACCACACCGCCGAGCTGGGCGATCTTGTGCCAGCCGGCACCGTCGTGGGCGAAGCCAAAGCCGTCGCCGCCAATCACACAGCCGCTTTGCAGGATCACCCGCTTGCCGATCACGCTGCCGTGGCAGACGGTGACGTTGGCGTGCAGTCGGCTGCCCTCGCCGATCGCGCTGTCCGCACCGACGACGCTACCGGCGCCGATGACGACCCGGTCCCCCAGCGTTACCCCGGGCTCGATCACGGCGTTGGCCTGAATCGATACCCCATCCCCCAGCACCACGTCGTCGGCCACCACCGCGGTGGCGTGAATGCCGGGCGTATCGCGGGCGACGAGCGGGTCAAAAAGTTGGGAAACCCTGGCGTAGGCGAGATAGGGGTTTTGCGTTTCGAGCCGGGGCACCGGGCAGTTTTTGCCGTGCTCCGGGTGGAGCAGCACCGCCGCGGCGCGGGTGCTGGCCAGATCCTTGAGGTAGGCGCGATTGGCCAGAAAAGCGATCTGGTCGGGCTCGGCCTCCTTGAGCGTCGCCAGCCCTCGAATGGGCTGGTCGGCGTCGCCGTCGACGTCGATATCCAGGTGGCGGGCGATATCGGCCAGCGTGATGGTGTGAGAAGCGTGCGTCATAAGAGCCCACAAGTGCGCGGGTGCGGCCGTGGCGCACCCCCATCGTTTGATTTAGAGTGAGTCGAAAATCTGCGTGACTTCGTTGGTGACGTTCGGCAGATCCGTCGAGGAGTGCAGTACGCCCTGGGGCTCGACCAGCACGTCGATGTTGCGCCGCGCCAGCACCTGCTCTACCGCCTGCTCGAGCTTGGTCTCGGCGCTTTGCAAAAACTGCTGCTCGGAGTTTTGCTGGGCCTGGAGCACCTCGCGGCGCAGCTGCTCGAAACGGCTGCCCTTTTGCTGGAGCTCGCTGATCAACGCGTCGCGTTGGGCCTGGCCCATGGTCTCGCCTTCGTTTTGCAGGCGCTGCTGAAGCTGCTGAAGCTCGTTACCCAGCGCCTGGGCCTCACGCTGCTGGCTACCGATCTGGCCTTCCAGCTGGCTCAGCGAGGTTTGCGCGGACTGGGTATTCATCAGCGCCGCGCGCCAGTCGAGCACCGCGACTTCGGCGCTGTAGGCCGGTAGTGCCATGACCCCGAAAAGACACGCGGCGGCCGTCAATTTACGCATACTCACTCCTTTGTTAAGCTGGCCCGCGCCAAACCGCCGGGGCACTCCCGGCGGCCGACGGCCGTATTAGAACGTTTGTCCCAACGAGAACTGGAAGAACTGGGTATCGTCGCCGCTTTCATCATTGAGCGGCTCGGCCACGCTGAAGGTCAGCGGGCCTACCGGCGTCAGCCAGGAAAGACCGATACCTGCGCTGTAGCGCAGATCGCCCAGATCGACGCCGGAGCTGCAGCGCTGGCGGCCGGCGTCTTCGTCCAGCACGTCGTAGCAGGAGTCGAGGAAGGTGTTACCCGCATCAAAGAACAGTGACGTCTGGATCGAGCGCTGATCTTCGACGAAGGGCAGCGGGAAGAGCACCTCGGCGCTGCCCTCGACCAACACGTTACCGCCCAGCGTACGATCACGGCCGCCTTCGCGGGCAGGCGTGGTGCGCTGACCCAGGGTGTTGGAGGTGAAACCGCGCACCGAACCAAGGCCACCGGAGTAGAAGTTTTCGTAGAACGGGAACGGGTCGTTAGTGCCCAGGGTATCGGCGTAGCCGAGGTTACCGGTGAACTTCAGCGCCCAGGTCTCTTCCTCGTTGATCGGGAAGAGCTGCTGGGCGCGAGCGCGGGCCTTGTAGTACTGAGCGTCGCTGCCCGGCACGCCGGTTTCCAGCGACAGCCGCTGGTAGCTACCGGCGGTGGGCATGATGCCGCGGTTCAAATTGTTGCGCGTCCAGCTGGCCGTAAGCTTGAGGCTCTGTGCGTCCTCGCCCTGGTCCTCGACGTAGCGGCGGATTTCCGAGGCGGTGTCGAAGTAGGTCTTGATCGTCAGATCCTCGACGCTGGCGCCGAAGTTGAGCCTGGAGAGCTCGCTGACCGGATAGCCGAAATTGATGCCGGCGCCATAGGCGTCGGTCGAGAACGTCGAGATGTCCGAGTCGGCGTAGTCGGTTTCGCGATAGAACACGTTATAGCCGCGCGAAATGCCGTCCAGCGTCCAGTAGGGGTCGGTGAAGGCGAAGTTGACGCTGGTGAAGGTGTCGCTTCGCTGGGCGCCGACGTTGACGCGGTTACCGGTACCGAGGAAGTTGTTCTGAGCAAGACCCACGCCGTAGATGATACCCGCGCTTTGCGAGAAACCCACGCTTGCCGACACCGAGCCCGAGGGCTGCTCTTCGACGTTGTAGGTCACGTCCAAAAGATCCGGCTGACCGGGGACCGGCTGGGTGTCCACTTCCACCTGACTGAAAAAGCCCAAACGCTCGAGGCGCTGACGCGACTGGGTGATCGACTCGGTGGAGGCAGGCGCCCCCTCCATCTGGGTCATCTCACGGCGCAGCACTTCATCCTGGGTGGTGGTGTTGCCATAGAACTCGATACGGCGAACGTAGGCGCGCTGGCCCGGATCGACGGCGATCACCAGATCGACGGTGTCGTTGCTTCCGGTCTGCTCCGGCACGCCACGGACCTCGGCGAAGGCGAAGCCTTCAGCACCCAGGCGGCTTCGTAGCGCCTCGGTGGAGGCGTTGACATCGGCGCGAGAGAACACGTCGCCGCTTTGCACTTCCAGAAGCTGTCGCGCCTCACTCTCACTGATCTGCAGGTCGCCGGCAAAGCGAATGTCGCCGACGCGAAACTGCTCGCCCTCGTCCACGTTCAGCGTGATGTAGATCTCGGACTGCTGCGGGCCGATCGACACCTGGGTCGAGGTGACGTCGAAGTTGACGTAGCCACGGTCGAGATAGAACGAGCGCAGCCGCTCGATATCACCGGCGAGCGCCTCGCGCGAGTATTCATCGTTGGAGAACCAGCCGAAAAAGCGCCCCGGGCGGTCCTCGAGTTCGAAAACGCTGCGCAGCGTATCGTCATCGAAATCCTCGTTGCCGACGATGTTGATCTGTCGGATGGTCGCCACGTCGCCCTCGTCGACGTTGATGTTGACCTGCACGCGGCCCGTGTCGATCTCCTGAACGTCGGTGCGAATGGAGGCGTTGTAGCGCCCCTGGGACTGGTAGACGCCTTCGAGCTCGCGCTGAATCTCCTCGAGCGTGGAGAGCTGCAGCACCTGGCCCTCGGAAAGCCCGGACTGGCGCAGGCCGCGGCGCAGGTCGTCATCGGCGATTTCACTGTTGCCGGTGATGTTCAGCCGCGCGATGGTCGGACGCTCGACGACCTGGATGACCAGCACGTCGCCTTCGCGAACCAGCGACACGTCTTCGAACAGGCCGGTGGCGAACAGGTTGCGCGCGGCGGCGGCCAGCTCCTGCTCGCTGACGCGGTCGTTGGCGCTGACGGGAAAGGCATTGAAGACCGAGGCGGCAGATACCCGCTGCAGTCCTTCCACACGAATGTCCGAAACGTCAAAGGATTGTGCCTGGGCGCTGCTGGACGCCGCCAGCAGGAGTGCCGCCATTCCAAGGGTCTTGATTTTCATGCAGTCAGTTCGCTCGCGTTGGTCTGCCGGTTGTTAAACAGGCACCATATACATTTGTGCAGGCGGATGACAAGGCATCCCACGCGCTACACGCGTCATTACCAAAGGCGCATCAGATCGAAGTAGAGCGCCATGATCATTAGCGTCCCCACCATGGCGAGCCCGATACGCAGCCCCATTGCCTGGGTGTGTTCTGAAACCGGGCGACCCCGCACGATCTCGATAAAATAATAAAGCAAGTGCCCACCATCGAGCACCGGAATCGGCAGCAGGTTCAAAACGCCGAGACTGATGGAAAGGTACGCTAAAAAGCCGACGAACGCTTCCATTCCCGCGCGGGCGGAGTCACCGGAAATCTGGGCGATGGTGATAGGCCCGGAGAGGTTGGAGGGCGAAATGAGCCCCACCAGCATCTTGCGGATCGCATCGACCGTCAAAACGATCATTTCACCGGTGCGCGAAAACGCCTGCCCCACCGCCTCGAGCGGCCCATAGCGGATCTCACGGGTAAGCTCCTCGGGCCAGTCGACCTGCTCTACCCCTGCGCCAATGTACCCAACCTCGGCGCCGTTCTCCAGTGGTTTGCTTTCCGGGGTCAGCGACAGCGTCAACGGCGCACCGCCGCGCTCGATGCGCACCGAAAGCGGCTGCCCTGCGCTTTCGCGAATGATGCCGACGAACGCCATCCAGTTCTCGACCGGTGTGTCGTTGACCGCCAGAATCCGATCGCCGGGCTCAAGACCGGCGCCAGCGGCGGCGCCATCGTCGAGCACCTGGCCGAGTACCGCGGGCACCGGCGGGCGCCAGGGCGTGAGGCCCAGGCTTTGCAGCGGCTGGGGGGGATCCTGGCGGGCGAGATAGTTTTGTACCGGCAGTGAATAGGTGCGCGCAGGGCTCGATGCGGTTTCCCGCGCGCTAAAGGCGAGCTCGCCGCTGTAGCCGATCAGCGAAACGAGCTTTAAATTGATCTCCTCCCAGGAGCGCATGGGATCAGCCTGAATCGCGGTGATCTCGGCGCCTTCCGGCAGGCCCGCCTCATACGCCGGCGAGTCCTGGGCGACGTTACCGATAAGCGGTGTGACGGTGGTGGTGCCAGCGACGAACAGCGCCCAGTAGGCGATCAGCGCCAACAGAAAATTGGCGAGCGGCCCGGCGGCGACGATGGCGATGCGCGCCCAGACACTTTTACGATTGAAGGCTTGACCCAGCTGCTCCTCTGGCACGGGCGCTTCGCGCTCGTCGAGCATCTTGACGTAGCCGCCCAGCGGGATCGCGGCCACGGCGAACTCGGTGCCATGACGGTCGGTCGTCGACCAGAAGGGTTTACCAAAGCCCACCGAGAAGCGCAGCACCTTTACGCCGCAGCGTCTGGCGACCCAGAAGTGGCCGAACTCGTGAAAGGTGACCAGAAGCCCCAACACGACGATGACCGCCAACACGTTCTGTAATAGTCCCACGCGCGCCTCCTTTCGGCCGCTTACCCGCCGGTCTGGTTCTCGCTGGAACGCGCGGTCTCGAGCAGCAAGCTTGCCTGCTCTCGCGCCCACTGATCGGCGACCAGAATCGCCTCGACGCTATCCGCACGGTGCGCGTGCGGGGCCTGGACGACGCCGGCCACTACTTCGGCAATGCCGCCAAAGCGCAGCTGGCCGCTTAAAAACGCCTCCACCGCCACTTCGTTGGCGGCGTTCAAAATCGCCGGCGCCGCCCCGCCCTGCTGCATCGCCTCCCGCGCCAAGCGAAGGCAGGGAAAGCGCACCTCGTCCGGCGCTTCGAAATCGAGCCGCGCGATCTGGAAAAGATCGAGCGTTTCGACACCGGAATCGATCCGCTCCGGCCACGCCAGGCCATAGGCGATGGGCGTGCGCATGTCGGGATTGCCGAGCTGGGCGATCACCGAGCCATCATCAAAAGCGGCCATGGAGTGGACCACGCTTTGCGGGTGCACGACCACCTGAATGTGGTCCGGGTGGGCGTCGAACAGCCAGCACGCCTCGATCAGCTCCAGGCCCTTGTTCATCAGCGTGGCGCTATCCACGGAAATCTTGCGCCCCATCGACCAGTTGGGATGTGCGCAGGCCTGCTCTGGCGTGGCGGCGTCGATGTCCGCCGCGCTCCACTGGCGAAACGGCCCGCCGGAGGCGGTCAATAGAAGTTTTCGAACGCCGTGGCGCGCGAGCCCGCCGCGATGCTCGGCCGGCAGGCACTGATAAATGGCGTTGTGTTCGGAATCGATGGGCAACAGTGTGGCGTTCGAGCGCGCGACGGCGTCCATGAACAGCGCCCCGCTCATCACCAGCGCCTCCTTGTTGGCAAGCAGTATCCGCTTGCCCGCCTCGGCGGCAGCCAGCGCCGGCATGAGCCCGGCCGCCCCAACGATCGCCGCCATCACGGTATCTACCCGTTCGTCCCGGGCCACGGCGCACAGCGCCTCAGCGCCAAAGCTCACCCGGGTGGAAAGCCCCGCGTCCTCGAGCGCCCGCGCAAGCCAGGCGGCGTCGTCAGCGCCGGCCAGTACCGCTACCTCCGGGTGGTGCGCCTGGCACTGCTCAAAAAGCGCCTCTTTCGAAGTGTGGGCGGCCAGCGCGAACACCCGGTAGCGCTCCGGGTGGCGAGCAATGACGTCGAGCGTGCTCTTGCCGATCGAGCCGGTCGAGCCCAGCACGGTGACGCGCTGCAGCGCGGGCGACGTCATAGTGCGGCCACCTGAACGCTGAGCACTTCAGAATAGAACAGCGCGAACACCGGAACCGCCGCGGTCAGACTGTCGACACGATCGAGCACGCCGCCGTGACCCGGCAGCAGGTTGCTCGAGTCCTTGATGTCGCGAAAGCGTTTGAGCATGCTCTCGAACAGATCCCCCAGCACCGAAACGAAGGTGACCAGTGCCGTTATCGCGACCAGCGTGACGCCGCCGGCCATGCCCATCGGTTGCCAGAAGGCAAAGCCTACCGCCAGCAGGCACGTGGCGACCAGCGCGCCATACACGCCCTCCCAGGACTTGGCCGGGCTCACGCGCGGGGCGAGCTTGCGCTTGCCAAAGCGCCGACCGGCGAAGTAGGCGCCGATGTCGGCGCTCCATACCAAAAGCAGCACGAATAAAAGCCATACGCCGCCGCTTTCGCGCAGCACGTTAAAGCCTACCCAGCAGGTCAGCAACACCCAGAAGCCGATGGCCAGACGGCCGGCGCGGCCATGCCATTGCTGGCGCTTTTCCGGGTAGTTCGCTACCCAGTAGAAGTTGACCACCCAGCCGATCGCGGCAAGCCACAAGGGCCAGCTCGCGTAGGCGAAGCCGCCCGCCCACATCGCCGCCATGAACAGCGCCATGAGCGCGACCAGCTTCAGGCGCCGGGCGCGCCCGGCGATGCCGGCCAGATTGGTCCACTCCCACGCGCCCAGCAGCACGATCACCGCGGTGAACAGGGCAAAGGCACCGCCTGTGAGTCCAAACAGACCGATCAGCGTTAACGGGGCCAACCAGGCTGCGGTAATGATCCGCTGTCTAAGCACCTTGCGCCTCTATTTGTTCGTCCGTCATGCCAAAGCGTCGGCGCCGGGAACAGAATTCGTTCAACGCGCTATCGAACGCCTGGGCACCGAAGTCCGGCCAAAACAGGGGGGAGAAGTAGAGCTCGGCATAGGCCAGTTGCCAGAGCAGGAAGTTGGAGAGCCGCTGCTCGCCGCTGGTGCGAATACACAGATCCACCGGCGGCACCTCGCCGATGTTCATCGCCTGATCGAGGCGCGTCTCGTCGATATCGGCCGGGTCGAGCGTACCCGCCGCCACCTGCTCGGCAAGCGCGCGGCTGGCGCGGGCGATGTCCCAGTGGCCGCCGTAGTTGGCGGCGATCACCAGGTGCATGCCGGTATTGTCGGCGGTCAGCGCTTCGGCGCGCTGGATATGCTTCTGGATGGCGTTAGAGAAGCCCTGCTGCTCGCCGATCACCGAGAGGCGAATATTGCGCTCGTGAAGCTTTTTGACTTCGCGCTTGAGCGCCATCAAAAAAAGCTCCATCAGCGCGTTGACCTCGGCGGCCGGGCGCTTCCAGTTCTCGCTGGAAAAAGCGAACAGACTCAACGTCTTCACGTCGCGCTCGGCGGCGCGCTGGATGACCGCGCGCACCGCCTCGACGCCGGCGCGGTGGCCGCGAACGCCGGAAAGCCCACGCGCACGCGCCCAGCGGTTGTTGCCGTCCATGATGATGGCGATGTGCAAGGGGGTCGCCCCGCCGGCGTGAGAAGGCTTGGCAGCGCTTGGCGCCTGAGTCGGAAACTGCGGAGACGTCATGGGGTCTTGCACCAACGTTCAGTCATAAATGAGCCATACCGTCGCCCGAGCGCCATGGCGCCCGGGCGTAATAAAAAGACAAGACTAGACCTGCATCAGGTCCTGTTCCTTGGCCGTCAGCGCCTTGTCGATTTCGGCGATGTACTTGTCGGTCAGCTTCTGGATCTCGTCTTCGCCCTGGCGCTGATCGTCCTCGGTAATCTCCTTGTCCTTTAAGAGCGACTTGAAATCACCGTTGGCGTCGCGACGCACGTTGCGGATCGCAACACGTGCGGTTTCCGCCTCGGCGCGCGCCTGCTTGATGTAATTCTTGCGCGTGTCTTCGGTCAGCATCGGCATCGGCACGCGAATCACGTTGCCGGCGCTTGACGGGTTAAGGCCCAGATCCGCGGTCATGATCGCTTTTTCGATCTTTGGCACCATGGGCTGCTCCCAGGGCGTGACGGTCAAGGTCCGTGCATCTTCCACGTTGACCGACGCCACCTGGTTCAGCGGCACCTGGCCACCGTAGTAGTCGACGGTGACCGCATCCAGGATGCTCGGGTGCGCGCGCCCGGTACGGATCTTGTTGAAGTTGGTGTGCAGCGCGTCGACGCTTTTCTTCATGCGCGTTTCGGCATCTTTCTTGATGTCGTTGATCACGTGTTTATCCTCTGTCTATCAGCGTGCCTTCCTTGCCCCCTACGACAAGATTGAGTAGGGCGCCAGGCTTGTTCATGTCGAATACCCGTACCGGCATGTCATGGTCCCGTACCAGGCAGATAGCGGTCAAATCCATCACGCCGAGTTTTTGCTCCAGCGCGTCGTCGTAGCTGAGCTGGTCGTACTTGACCGCGTCCGGGTACTTGACCGGGTCCTTATTGTACACACCGTCCACCTTGGTGGCTTTAATGACCACGTCGACATCGACTTCGATGCCACGCAGACACGCCGCGGAGTCGGTAGTGAAAAACGGATTGCCGGTGCCGGCGGAGAAAAGCACCACATCCCCCGAGGTCAGATAACGGATCGCCGTGCGGCGGTCGTAGTGCTCGACTACGCCGCTCATGGGAATCGCTGACATCACTCTGGAGCGAATATTGGAGCGCTCCAAAGCGTCGCGCATGGCCAGCGCGTTCATCACCGTTGCCAGCATTCCCATGTGATCGCCGGTCACCCGATCCATGCCCGCTTCATTGAGTGCCGCGCCGCGAAACAGGTTCCCGCCCCCGATCACGATGCCGACCTGTACACCAATGCCGACCAGCTGGCCGATCTCCAGCGCCATGCGATCAAGCACCGCCGGGTCGATCCCGAAATCGTGCTCTCCCATCAGCGCCTCGCCAGAGAGCTTCAAAAGAATCCGCTTGTACTTGGACTTCGACTTGTCCATTTTGCCGGCAATGGGGCTGGCGTCTTGAACATCACGTGACATGGGCATCTCTCCTGAGTGGAAGGCAAGGGTGGGCAGCCGGCCCCGGCGTTGCGCGGGCGAGCCCGCGCGCAAAACGCAAGGGCCGGATACACGATGGCGTGCGCTTGCGCGCACGCCATCATCGAACTGAAACCTCTGACCTTAGCGACGGCCAGCCTGTTCCATAACTTCCTTGGCGAAGTCGACTTCTTCTTTCTCGATGCCCTCGCCTACTTCAAAGCGCGTAAAGCTGACCACTTCACCACCGGCGGCCTTCACGAACTCGGCCACGGTCTGGTTGGGGTCCTTGACGAAGGGCTGCTGCGTCAGGCTGTTCTCGGCCAGGTACTTCTTCAGGCGGCCTTGAACCATTTTCTCGGCGATCTGCTCGGGCTTGCCGGCCATGTCGGGCTGGGCCAGGATGATCGCTTTCTCTTCGTCGAGCTCCGACTGGGGCATATCTTCCGGGTGAGAAACACTCGGGTTGATGGCCGCAACGTGCATGGCGACGTCTTTCGCGGTTTCGCTGTTACCGCCGGTCAGCACGGTCAGTACGCCGATACGGCCGCCGTGGACGTACTCGCCGACCAGACCGCCTTCAACGGCGTTGACGACCACGGCACGACGCACACCGATGTTCTCACCGATTTTCTGAACCAGCTGCTCGCGCGCGGTTTCGATCTCGCCTTCGGTGACCGCGGCCACGTCGTCGCTTTTAGCGGCGAAGAATGCGTCAGCGACTGTCTTGGCGAAACTAATGAAGTTGTCGTCACGCGACACGAAGTCGGTCTCGGAGTTGATCTCGACCATTACACCGTAGCTGCCGTCGTCGGCGACGCGGGTAACCACGGCACCTTCGGCGGCGACACGGTCGGCTTTCTTCGCGGCCTTGAGACCCGAGTTCTTACGCAGGTTCTCGATGGCTACGTCGATATCACCATCGGTTTCGGTGAGTGCTTTTTTGCACTCCATCATGCCAAGACCGGTACGTTCGCGCAGTTCTTTAACCTGAGAGGCGCTGATAGCTGCCATGAGAAATTCACCTCTGAAAGGATTTTTGAGAGTTGGACGCGCTACAAAGTATACACAAGGCGTGTTGACCGCTTCATGTCACTGCGTGATCAAAACAGATTGATCAACACAGACAGTCGTTTGTAGTGCGTATGCCGGCGCAGGAGCCCGGCGTAATCGGCCCGCCAAGCGGGAAAAAGGGGGCCAAAGCCCCCTTCACGCGATGCGGCTCAACTGCCCGCCGCATCCACCGTGGCCGTGTTACTCGGCCGCGGCGTCAGTTTCGGCGGAAGCCTGCTCGTCGGTCACTTCAACGAACTCGTCCGGACGACCTTCTTTAGCACGGCCACACGCGTCGGCAATCGCCTTCACGTAGATCTGGATCGCGCGGATGGAGTCGTCGTTACCCGGAATGACGTAGTCCACGCCATCGGGGTTGGAGTTGGTATCGACCACGCCAATGACCGGGATACCCAGCTTGTTGGCTTCGTTGATCGCGATGCGCTCATGATCAACGTCGATCACGAACAGCGCGTCCGGCAGGCCGCCCATGTTCTTGATACCGCCGATGGAGCGCTCGAGCTTCTCCTGCTCGCGCGTGGCCATCAGAACTTCTTTCTTGGTCAGCTTCGAGAACGTGCCGTCTTCGTGCATGGTCTCAAGCTCGCGCAGACGCTTGATGGACTGACGAATGGTCTTGAAGTTGGTCAGCATGCCGCCCAACCAGCGATGGTTGACGAACGGCTGGTTGACGCGATTGGCTTCTTCTTTAATGACCTTGCTGGCGCTGCGCTTGGTGCCAACGAACAAGATCTTGTTGTTGGACGCCGCCATCTTCTCGACCACATCGATCGCTTCGTTCAGCGCCGGCAGGG
Source organism: Halomonas sp. PAMB 3264 (assembly GCF_031954245.1). Lineage (NCBI taxonomy): Bacteria > Pseudomonadati > Pseudomonadota > Gammaproteobacteria > Oceanospirillales > Halomonadaceae > Halomonas > Halomonas sp. PAMB 3264. The sequence goes on along the minus strand of NZ_CP134866.1, from coordinate 572,504 downwards.
TGTGCTCGAGGTTGATGATGTGAATCTTGTTGCGCGCGCCGAAGATGAACTTGCTCATCTTCGGGTTCCAGTATTTGGTCTGGTGACCGAAGTGAGCGCCTGCTTTGAGCAGATCACGCATATTGACGTGAGCCATGGTAAAACTCCTGAAACTCGGGTTAGGCCTCCACGCACCCCATGGATCCGACCGATAGTCTCAGCGCTGTCAAAGCGCCTTTCGAGGCTAACGGCACCCGGGACCATGTGCCGGTGCATGTGTGTTTTCAAGGCTTGCTGTATGAGCCTTATGGCAGTGCCGCAGACTCTGTATGGGCGCCGACCGGCATACTCGCCGCGCCGCGCGCCGAAAAAAGGCGATTGCGGGATGGCGATTGCAGGAAAGCGCGCGGCTTTATACCATATATCATTGCCAAGATGAAGTCGCCCTTCGGGGTTTGCACGCCCGGCGTGCACTACCGACCCAACCCGCCATATCGAGAAGTCATGAACGTTCCTATCAAGACAGCGGAAGAAATCGAAAAAATGCGCGCAGCCGGCCGCCAGGCTGCCAGCGTGCTCGAGATGATCACCCCTTATGTCGTTGCCGGCGTCTCCACCGGCGAGATCGACAAGCGCTGTCACGCGTATATCGTCGACGAGCTGGGCTCGACACCGGCGCCCTTGAACTATCACGGCTTCAGTCACGCGACCTGCACCTCGATCAACCACGTGGTCTGCCACGGCATTCCGGACTTCGACAAGACGCTCAAGAATGGCGATATCATGAACCTGGACATCACCGTGAAGACGCCGGACGGCTACCATGGCGACTCCAGCATGATGTTCATCATCGGCGACACCATCCAGGGCGAGCGCCTTTGCCGCGTGACCCAGGAGTGCCTTTACAAGAGCATGGCGCTGGTCAAGCCCGGCGTTCACCTATCAGAACTCGCCCGCGCGATCCAGAAACACGCCGAAGCCAACGGCTACTCGGTGGTGCGCGACTTCTGCGGCCACGGCATCGGCGCCGGCTTCCACGAAGACCCGCAGTTTCTCCACTACGACGGCTATGCGCCTTCCGCCGACATCGCGCTTGCGCCCGGCATGTGCTTCACCATCGAGCCGATGATCAACGTCGGCAGCTACAAGACCAAGGTGCTGCGCGACGGCTGGACCGCGGTGACCAAGGACAAGAGTCTCTCCGCTCAGTGGGAGCACACGCTGCTGGTCACCGAAAACGGCGTTGACGTGCTGACCGCGCGCAGCGACGAAGACCTTAGCTTCCTCAACTGATGCTTCTCCACCACCACCGGTTCGAGCCGGACGCGACGCTTTTCGACCTGGCGGCGTTTCGCACCGAGCTTGCCGGTACGCGCTCGCCGATCGCGCCCTTCAAGGCCGCCCTCAAGGAGCTTCAGGCGCGTTTGGACGAGCGCTTTCGCGCAGGCGCCGACATTCGTGATCTGGTGCGCGGGCGCGCCTGGTATCTCGATCAGCTGCTGGCCATGGCCTGGGAGCGCTTCGAGTGGCCGGATGACGGCATCGCGTTGATCGCCGTGGGCGGGTTCGGCCGCGGCGAGCTGCACCCGCACTCCGACGTCGATCTACTGCTGCTGCTCGAGCACGACGACGACAGCGCCTACCGCGAGCCGCTCACCGCCTTCATCACCTTTCTTTGGGATATCGGCCTTGAGATCGGCCACAGCGTGCGCTCGCTGAGCGACTGCGAGCGCGAGGCGGCCGAGGATGTCACGGTGATCACCAACCTGCTCGAGTCGCGCCTGATTGCCGGCCCCGAGCGATTACGGCAGAAGATGCGCGAGCGCCTGGCCCCGGAGCACCTGTGGCCGGCGGATCGTTTTTTCGAGGCCAAGTGGCAGGAGCAGATCAGCCGCCACTACCGCTACAACAACTCCGAGTATCACCTGGAGCCGAATTTAAAGAGCTCGCCAGGCGGGCTTCGCGACATTCAGATGATCGGCTGGGTCGCCAAGCGCCACTTCGATACCGAACAGTACGCCGACATCGTCGCCAACGGCTTCATGAACGACGCCGAGCTTCGAATCCTGAGCCAGGGCCAGGCCTTCCTGTGGCAGGTGCGCTACGCGCTGCACATGATCACGGACCGCGCCGAGGACCGGCTTTTGTTCGATCACCAGCGCACCATCGCCGAGATGTTCGGCTTCAAGGATACGCCGGAGCGCTTGGCCGTCGAGCAGTTCATGAAGCGCTACTACCGCCACGTGACGGCACTGGCCGGGCTCAACGACATGCTCCTGCAGCACTTCGACGAGGTCATCCTGCGCGGCAAGGAAGTGCTCGAAACGGTCACGCTCAACGAGCGCTTCGAGACCCGGGGCGGCTACATCCAGGCCCGCTCGAGAACGCTGTTTCGCGACCATCCCGAGGCGATGCTCGAGCTGTTTCTGCTGATGGCCAGACACGAGCACATCGAAGGGGTGCGCGCCGACACCATTCGTCTGATTCGCGATCACCGCCACCAGATCGACGACCACTACCGCGAAGACCCGCACCACCAGCGCCTGTTCATGTCGATCATTCGCGCGCCGGGCAACGTCCCGCGCCAGCTCCGGCGCATGAACCGCTACGGGATTCTGGGCAAGTACCTGCCGGAGTTCGGCCGCGCAGTGGGGTTGATGCAGCACGACCTGTTTCATATCTACACCGTCGACGCCCACACTCTGCGGCTTTTGAAGTTTCTGCACGGCTTTCGCAAATCCGACGCCAAAGCGGACTTCCCGGTGGCGGCCACGCTGATTCACCAGCTGCCCAAACTCGACCTTCTCTGGATCGCCGGGCTTTTCCACGATATCGGCAAGGGCCGCGGCGGCGATCACTCCGAGATCGGCGCCGTCGATGTCGAGCACTTTTGTCAGCGTCACCACGTTTCGCCCCACGACACCAACCTGGCGAAGTGGCTGGTCGAGCACCATCTTCTGATGTCGATGACCGCGCAAAAGCGTGATATCAGCGACCCGGACGTGATTCGCGATTTCGCGCTGGCGGTTCGCGACGAAATCCGGCTGGACTACCTGTACGTACTCACCGTAGCGGACATCAACGCCACCAACCCGACGCTCTGGAACGGCTGGCGGGCATCGCTTTTGCGCCAGCTCCACGCCGAGACCAAGCGCGCGCTGCGTCGCGGACTCAAGAACCCGCCGGACCGCGACGACTGGATTCGCGAAACCCGCCTGGAGGCGCGTTCACTGCTCTCCAATGTGGGCGTGGAGAGCGCGCGCATCGACACGCTGTGGGAGACGCTGGGCGAGGACTACTTTCTGCAGTACGCGCCGAGCGAAATCGTCTGGCAGGCGCAGGGCATTCTCGCCCACGAGGGCTCGAAGCTTCCGCTGGTGCTGATCAGCGCGCCCACCCTGGACATGGCCGAAGGCGGCACCAAGGTGTTCATCCACACCCGCTCGGTGGACGATCTGTTCGCCGCCACCGCCGCGGCGATGGAGCAGCTGGGGCTTTCGATCCACGACGCGCGCATCGCCACCTCCCATAACGACTGGACGCTCAACACCTTCATCGTACTCGACAGCCACGGCCAGCCGATTCGCGAGCCCGGCGCGATCGAGGAGATGCGCAGCCACCTGGTGGAGGAGCTCGATGACCCCGACGACTATCCGCAGATCGTCACGCGCCACACGCCGCGCCAGCTCAAGCACTTCAAGGTACCGACCGAGGTGCTGATCGAGCAGGACCCGGCCAACGAGCGCACGCTCCTGGAGCTGACCGCTCCCGACCGCCCGGGGCTTCTGGCACGCGTGGGGCGCATCTTCATGGAGCAGGACATTGCGCTCTCCACGGCGAAGATCGCCACGCTCGGCGAGCGGGTCGAGGACGTGTTCTTCATCACCACCAAGGCCGGCGAGCCGCTCACCGACCCGGCGCGCCAGCAAAAGCTTCGAAGCCGGCTGATCGAGGTGCTCAGCGTTTGAGTCAGTGGAGCACCAGGGGATCGCTTGAGTGCGCAACGCGGGTTTGAGGTGGTCAGTGGGCATGCTTATAATCGAGGCCTCTTTTATCGCGCCTCGCTCCCACGCCGCTGCGGCCCGCCCATCAACGGACACGCCATGAATTCTGATCTCAACGCCCTGCACCCCTATCCGTTCGAGAAGCTGGCCACGCTCAAAAAGGGGCTCGTCGCCCCCACGGGCCTCGAGCATATCGCTCTGACCATCGGTGAGCCCCAGCATGCACCCTACCCGGCGGCGCTCACCGCGCTGGCACAAAGTCTCGACGAGATGGCGCGCTATCCGGCGACCAACGGCCTTGGCGAGCTGCGCGAGCAGATCAGCGCCTGGGCCACGCGGCGCTTCGGGCTGGCGGGGCTTGATCCGGAGCGCGAGGTGATGCCGGTCAACGGCACTCGCGAGGCGATCTTCGCCTTCGTGCAGGCCGCGCTCGATCGAAACCGGCCCGCGAAGGTCGCGGTGCCCAACCCGTTCTATCAGATCTACGAAGGCGCCACGCTGCTGGCCGGCGGCACGCCGCTGTACCTCGACTGCCGCGCCGAGAACGGCTTTCGCCCGGATTTTTCCACGGTGGACGCCGCGACCTGGCAGGACGTGCAGATCGTGTTTCTCTGCTCGCCGGGCAACCCCACCGGCGCGGTCACCTCGATGGCCGAGTTCAAGGCGCTGATCGCGCTCGCCGACGAGCACGACTTCATCATCGCCTCCGACGAGTGCTACTCCGAGCTCTATCTCGATGAAGCCGCGCCGCCACCGGGACTGCTGCAGGCCTGCGCCGAGCTTGGCCGCGATGACTATCGCCGCTGCGTGGTGTTTCACTCGCTCTCCAAGCGCTCGAACCTGCCCGGGCTTCGCTCCGGTTTCGTCGCCGGCGACGCCGACATTCTCACGCCCTTCAAGCGCTATCGCACCTACCACGGCTGCGCCATGTCGCTGCCGGTGCAGCGTGCCTCGATCGCGGCCTGGCAGGATGAGGCTCACGTACTGGCCAACCGCGACGCCTACCGCGAGAAATTCCAGGCGGTGACCGAGGTGCTCGCCCCGGTGATGGACTTCCCCACGCCCGAGGCCAGCTTCTATCTCTGGCCCGCGGTGCCCGGCGGCGATGACATCGCCTTCACGAAGCGCCTGTTCAGCGAAGAGCACGTCAGCGTCCTGCCGGGCAGCCTGATGGGCCGCGAGGACGCACATGGCCACAACCCGGGCACCGGGCGGCTGCGCCTGGCGCTGGTCGCCGAGCTCGAACCGACCCTGGAAGCCGCGCGCCGTCTTCGCCGCTTGATCGAGCGCGGCTAGGCGTTTTGCAATCGCGATATTTTGGCTATGTTGGTTTTGACCCGGCTGGTTTTGACCACGCGAACGAAACGCGGTGACACGCCGGCGAACGCACGACCATCAGAGCAACGACAGGAGGCTTTATGCTGACGCTTTACATCATCGATAACTGCGATACCTGCCGCAAGGCGCGCAAGGCGCTGGACGAGAAAGGCCTGGCTTTCAAGACCCACGACCTTCGCAAGGATGGCCTGTCGGCAAGCCTTCTGGAGCACATCCTCGAGCAGGTGCCGCTGCTGGACGCCATCAACAAGCGCAGCAAGACCTGGCGGGAGCTGCCGGACGAGGAAAAAGAGGGGTTGGATGCGACCTCTGGCCGCGAGCTTCTGCTCAAACATCCCACGCTCTTGAAACGCCCGCTTCTGGAGCTCGATAGCCACCACTTCGTGGTGGGTTATCAAGAGGGTGATTACGACAACATCACTCAGTAACCCAATGATCGGCCACTGATCGTGGCCGATAATGGCAACGCTTTTTACTCACGACGACTTAACCGGAAAGGAAGACGCTTTATGCTGAGCTTCGCGCTTGGAATCGGCACGCAAAACACGCAAGGCGACTGGCTGGAAATCTACTACCCGGCCCCGCTTTTCAAACCCGCCGAGAGCCTGGTCAGCGCCGCGCAAAAGGCGCTAAACGCCCCCGCCGGCACCCAAGCCGTGAGCTTTCTGCCCGAGGACTGCGAGCGCCTGAGCCAGGCGCTTCAGGATGCCGGCCACGCGGAGCAGGCAAGCGTTGCCGCTTCGCTTGCCGACAGTCAGCGCCCGCTGGTGGCCATGTTCATCGATACCGACGACGCCCCGCAAAGTGCCCCGGAGGTGTATCTCAAGCTGCACCTGCTCTCGCACCGGCTGGTCAAACCCCACGGCCTCGACCTGACCGGCATGTTCGGCCTTCTACGCAACATCGCCTGGACCAGCGAAGGCGCCATCGACATCGAAGAGCTGCCCGAGCGTCGCCTCAAAGCGCGGCTGGCCGGCCAACCGCTCTCCGTGGACTGTGTCGACAAGTTCCCCAAAATGACCGATTACGTGGTGCCCGCGGGCATTCGTATCGGTGATACCGCCCGCGTCCGTCTTGGGGCGTATCTGGGTGAAGGCACCACGGTGATGCACGAAGGGTTTGTGAACTTCAACGCCGGTACCGAAGGCCCGGGCATGATCGAAGGCCGCATCTCGGCGGGCGTGTTCGTCGGCAAAGGCTCGGATCTCGGCGGCGGCTGCTCCACCATGGGCACGCTGTCTGGCGGCGGCAACATCGTCATCAAGGTGGGCGAAGGCTGCCTGATCGGCGCCAACGCGGGTATCGGCATTCCGCTGGGCGACCGCTGCACCGTCGAAGCCGGGCTCTATATCACTGCCGGCACCAAGGTCACGCTGCTCGATGATCAGAAAAACGAGGTCAAGACCGTCTCTGGTCGCGAACTGGCCGGCCAGAACGACCTGCTCTTGCGCCGCAACTCGCAAAACGGCCGTGTGGAATGCTTGACCAACAAGAGCGCCGTGGCGCTGAACGAGGCGCTGCATGCCCATAACTGAGCCCGAGGGGCTCTCGCCCACGCTCGCGCTCGCCTTCGACCTGATAGGCCGCGCCTCGGTCACGCCGGACGACGAAGGCTGCCAGACGATCATGATCGAGCGCCTCGAGGCGCTCGGTTTTCATGTCGAGCGCCTGCCCTTTGGCGATGTGGAAAACTTCTGGGCGGTACGCGGCCATCACGGCCCGGTGCTGGCCTTTGCCGGCCACACGGATGTCGTTCCCAGCGGCCCGCACACCAGCTGGGAGTTTCCGCCCTTTTCGCCCTGCATCGACGACGATGGCATGCTGTGCGGCCGGGGCGCGTCGGACATGAAGGGAAGCCTGGCGGCGATGATCACCGCCGTCGAGCGCTTTGTCGGCCACACGCCGGATCACGATGGGCGTATCGCGTTTCTGATCACCGCCGACGAGGAAGGCCCGGCCATCGACGGCACCCGCGCGGTGGTCGAACATCTGCGTGAACGCAACGAGCGCCTGGACTACTGCATCGTCGGCGAGCCCTCCTCCACGGCCACGCTTGGCGACGTGATCAAGAACGGCCGACGCGGCTCACTGGGTGGCGTGCTTCACGTCAAGGGCATACAGGGCCACGTGGCCTACCCGCACCTGGCGCGCAATCCCATCCATCAGGCGCTGCCGGCGCTCGAGGCGCTGACCCGCGAGCACTGGGACGCGGGCAACGACTTCTTCCCGGCGACCAGCTTTCAGATCTCCAACTTTCGCGCCGGCACTGGCGCCACCAACGTGGTCCCCGGCGAGATCGAGGTGGTGTTCAACTTCCGCTACTCCACGGAAGTCACCCATGAGGCGCTGAAGGCGCGCACCGAAGCGATTCTCGAGCGCTTTGGGCTCGAGTTTCACATCGACTGGACGCTCAACGGCGAGCCGTTTCTCACCGCCGAAGGCGCGCTGGTGGACGCGGTGATGACCGGGGTGGAGGCGATCACCAAACAGCGCCCGGCGCTTTCGACCAGCGGCGGCACCTCGGATGGTCGCTTCATCGCGACCCTGGGCGCCCAGGTGGTCGAACTCGGCCCGCTCAACGACACCATCCATAAGGTCAACGAGCGCGTGCGCGCCGCCGATCTCGATGAGCTGAGCCGGATCTACGAGGCTACCCTGCAGGCGCTATTCACTGAGGAAAACGGCCGGGAGCCAACACGATGAGCGAGCGCTTTCCGGATATCGAGGTGTACCTGGCCAAGGTCGAGTTCGAGGCGCTCAACGCCTGGCTTTTCGACACCATCGCGGCGCCGGCGCTACGCCCGGCGGGCAAGAACAAGTGGAAAAGCCAGGGGCTGAAGGACGGCGTCGCGGTGCCGGTGCTGCTGGTGGAGAACGCCGCCGACGGCTTCGCGAGTCTCTGGTTCGACAGCGCCCACACGCCCTGGCCTACTGATCAGGCCTGCGCCACGGCGGCGGCGCCGGCGCTGGGCGTCGAGGTGCGCTGCTCGCTCGGCGGCTGGAGCCCGGGGGATGACCCGGACGCGTTCTGGCAGGTGCGGCCAACGGGCGAGGCCCAGCGTATTGCCTGGCCGGATTCCGGGCGCTAGCCTGCGCTTCTCGTTTTTGCCTGCCCCAAAACGCCACTGGCCCCGCGATTGCGGGGCCAGTGGTTTGAAGCGGGAAGCGATCAGGACTCGATGATGCTCACGTCGTCGGCCTGAAGGCCGCGATCGTTTTGAATCACGTGGTAGCGCACGATCTGCCCTTCGGCGAGCATGCGCGGCCCGCGCCCGCGTATGGCGCGAAAGTGAACGAACACGTCCTCGCCGTTATCGCGGGTAATGAAACCGTAGCCCTTGTTGGTATTGAACCACTTCACTTCTCCCTCTTCGCGCCCGTCGTTGGGGTCGATCACTTCCGCCGGCTCCTCCTCGACCGGCTCCGCGGGACGCGGGGCGGGTTTGGCGCGAACCGTTTCGCCACTAACGACCACCGGAGGCGCGAACGCCGCCGCGGCCAGCGTGCCGACCAGCAGTACGATAAAACTCCCCAGGGCCACGGCCACGTAAACACCGGTCGTACCGATGATGGCAAGCTCGGAAAGCCACTGCTCGGCGAGCGGGGCGTCGGTGAGATGCACAAGACCGGCCAGCAGCAGCGGCGTGGGCGCGGCGAGTAACACACTGATCAATAAACAGCGAACAACAACTTTTGGGTTCATGGATATAAAAAGCTCTCTTGTTGTATGAGTAACAAACAAAGGAAAATACGCGGCGAGATTATAGCAACCCCCCACTTTGGCGATAAATATTCGAGCAATATCACTTATGTCGCGCAAAAGGCGGGCTAACCCTACCGAGCATACACTACAAGGTTTCGATCTTATCATGACAAACGAATTATCGCCCGCCGAGCTCGGCCGCCGGCTCGAAGCGTTGGAGAGCAAGCTCGCCTATCAGGAGCACTGGCTGGACACCCTCGACCAGACGATCGCAAGCCAGGCGCAGCAGCTGGAAAAACTCGAACGAATGAACACCCTTATGCGCGACCGACTGCGCGAGCAGCACCAGGTGTCGAGCGATCATACCGACGGCGGGGCCTACCGTCTGGAAGACGATCTGCCCCCGCACTATTGAGCCCCTTTCGGTTTGAAAGCGGCGCCCGCTCAGGGGTCGATCAGCGACTCACTGCTCACGTACTCGAGCCCAAACGCCTCGGCCACCGCTCGATAGGTGACCTTTCCGGCGTGGACGTTGAGCCCCGGCGCGAAGTGGGCATCGTCCTTGAGCGCCTGCTGCCAGCCCTTGTCGGCCAATGCCAGTACGAAAGGCAGCGTGGCGTTGGTCAACGCCTGGGTGGAGGTACGCGCCACGGCGCCGGGCATGTTCGCGACACAGTAGTGGACGATACCGTCGCCGAGATAGGTCGGCTCGGCGTGAGTGGTGGGTTTGCTGGTCTCGAAGCAGCCGCCCTGGTCGATGGCAACGTCCACCAGCACGCTTCCCGGCTTCATGTCGGCGAGCATGGCGCGGGTGATCAGCTTCGGCGCCGCCGCGCCTGGAATCAACACCGCGCCGATGATCATGTCCGAGCGCTTGGCCGCCTCTTCCAGCGCATCCGCCGTGGAGTAGACGGTTTTGATGCGGCCCTGATACCGATCATCGAGCTCGCCCAGACGGGCAAGGGAGCGATCCAGAATCGTCACGTCGGCGCCGAGGCCCAGCGCCATCCGCGCGGCGTTTTCACCCACCACGCCGCCACCGATCACCGTGACCTTGCCCGGTGCCACCCCGGGCACGCCGGGCAGCAGCACCCCAGCCCCGCCCTGGGCTTTCTCCAGGCTATGGGCGCCGGCCTGCACCGCCATGCGCCCGGCCACCGTGCTCATCGGCGCCAGCAGCGGAAGCCCGCCCTTGCCGTCGATGATGGTTTCATAAGCGATACAGGTCGCGCCGCGGTCGATCAAGCCCTGGGTCAGCGACTTCTCCGCCGCCAGGTGCAGGTAGGTAAAGAGCGTATGCGCCGGGGTCAGCCGGGCAACTTCTTCAGCCTGCGGCTCCTTGACCTTCAGGATCAGCTCGGCGTTTTGCCAAAGCGCCTCGACGTCCGCCTCGATATGCGCCCCCGCCGCTTCATAATCGCCGTCCTGAAATCCGGCGCCTTCACCGGCACCGGCCTGCACGAACACCGTGTGACCGCGCCCGGCAAGTTCTCGGGCGCCGCTGGGGGTAAGCGCGACGCGGTATTCGTGATTCTTGATTTCCCTTGGGACGGCGATCTGCATGGCGGGCCTCTCAATGAGCGTCAATGAACGTTACTTCATTACAGCACAGTCGAAAGGCGCTGCCAGCGCACGGCCTTAAAACGAGAAAAACGCCGGTAAAGGCGTTTTTCAGAAGAAAATTGTGGCGCAAACCGCGCGCTGGCAGAAAAATCCGCTTTAGCCGCGCGCTGCTTTACGCCTTATCCCTTCGCTGCGGGCTCGCTCACGACCGCCGCGCCGTAGATGCGCCGGTACTCCTCGGGCAGGCGCTGAGGCCGCCCGGTGGAGAGCGCGGCACACACAAAACGCGTGCGGGCGTTGAGCAGCATTTTACCGTCGCGCTCACGCTTGAGCTGAAATCGCCGGGTAAGGCTCAGGCGCTGGTCGCACTCGACGATCCAGGTCGCCAGTACGAGCGCCTCGCCCTCGAAGGCGGGCGCGAGGTAGTCGAGCTCGTGGCGGTGCACCACCATTGCCCGGTCGAGCGCGCGGTAGCGGGCAAGATCGAGGCCCAGCGCCTCGGAGTGGGCCCAGCTGATCCGCTCGACCCAGCGCAGGTACTCGCCGTTGTTGACGTGACCAAACGCGTCGATGGCGCTCGCCTCGACGGTGATGGCCATGACGTACGGCGCTGGCAGTGCCCACTCCATACTGACTCCTTACGCGTATTGGCTAACCCATCGTCGATCAGTCGCGGTAAACCCGTACGCCCAGCGCCTTGAGGTAGGCGGTTTCGGGAATCGCCGGGTGCACCGGGTGATCCGGCCCCTGATGGCCCTGGAAAATGACCTGGCCGTGGCGGTCCTGATGGCGCACCGCGCCGCGCACCACGTCGACCAGCCGGTCGTGGGCCAGGTGCATCGAGCAGGATGCCGAAAGAAGCAGGCCATCGCGGCCCAGAAGGCGCATCGCCTCGCGGTTGAGCCGCGCGTAGGCGCGCTCGCCGTTGGGGATGTCCTTGCGCTTTTTGATAAACGCCGGCGGGTCGAGAATCACCACGTCGAACTGCTCGCCATCCGCCTTGAGCGCGGCCAGCGCCTCGAAGGCGTCACCTTCGCCCACCGCCACCTGCTCATGCACGCCATTGAGCTCGGCGTTACGCGCAACCTGCTCGAGCGCCGCCCCGGAGCTGTCCACGCAGAGCACTTCACTGGCGCCGCTGGCCGCCGCCTGAACGCCCCAGCCGCCGACGTAGCTGAACACGTCCAGCACGCGCTTGCCCGCCACCTGGCCGTTGAGCCAAGCGCGGTTGACGCGGTGATCGAAGAACCAGCCGGTCTTCTGACCGTTAAGCACCGGCACCACGAAGCGCGCGCCGTTCTCCTCGATCACGACCTCGTCGGGCAGCACGCCCTTGACCACCTCGACCTGGGCCTCGAGCCCCTCCTGACGGCGGCCGCCGGTGTCGTTACGAAACACGATCACTTCGGGTTTGACGACTTTTTCCAGCGCATCGACGATCTCGTCCGCCAGCGCCTGCATGCCGGCGGTGTTGAGCTGTACCACCAGCACGTCACCGAAGCGGTCGATGATCAGCCCCGGCAGCAGGTCGCCCTCGCCGTGAATCAGGCGGTAGAACGGCTGAGCGAACATGCGCTCGCGCAGCGCCAGCGCCTGGTTGAAGCGGTGCACGAACAGCGACCGGTCCAGGCGCATCTCCGGGTCACGAGACATGATGCGCGCGCAGATCAGCGAGTGCGGGTTCACGTAGGCCACGCCAATGGCCTTGCCGTTGGAGGCCTCGATCAGCGCGGCCTCGCCGGCGCCAAACTCCTTGAGCGGCGTCTCTTTGGTATCCACCTCGTTGGAGTAGATCCATAGATGCCCCGCCTTGAGGCGGCGGTCGGCATTTTTATTCAAGCGCAGGCGTTGGGTCACTGGTTTCTCCAAAAACATCGGCAAAGCGTGAAAATGAGTTTAGCGCTGACATCCCGGGCAGAAAACACTCGCCCGCTGGCCCAAAACGATACGCTTCAAGGGCTGCCCGCAGCGCCGGCAAGGCTCGCCCTGACGCCCGTAGACGTTGAGCTTTTGAGCGAAGTAGCCAGGCTCGCCCTGACCGCTGACGAAATCGCGAAGCGTGGTGCCGCCTTGCGTAATGGCGGCGGCCAGCACGTCCTTGACCGCCAGCGCCAATCGATCGAAGCGCGCTTTCGAAATGCGACCGGCAGCGCGGCGAGGGTCGATGCCGGCGAGGAACAGCGCCTCCGCGGCGTAGATGTTACCCGCTCCGACCACCACGCGGTTGTCCATCAAAAACGGCTTGACCGCCATGCGCTTGCCCCGCGAGAGACGGTAGAGCCAGGCGCCGTCGAAGGCCTCGCTCAAGGGCTCCGGGCCCAGGTGGGCCAAACGCGTATCCTCGGTGCCATCGCCCTGCTGCCAGTCGACGAAGCCGAAACGGCGCGGGTCATGATAGCGAAGCACGAAGCCCTCACCGGTCACAAGATCCACATGGTCGTGCTTTTTGGGCAGATCCCCGACACGGGCGATGCGCAGGCTGCCGGACATTCCCAGGTGCCATAGCAGCGTACCCTCGCCCTCACTCGAGGCCAGCGGCAGGCGCAGATACTTGGCCCGGCGCGTGACGCATCCCACCCGGGCGCCGATCAAGCGCTGCTCGAAGTCCTCGGGTACCGGCACGCGCAGGCGGCGGTTGCGCACGCGCACCTCAACGATTTCACGCCCCTCGACGTAAGGCGCGATTCCCAGACGGGTGGTTTCGACCTCGGGCAGCTCGGGCATGACGGGGTCCTGTGAGAGTTGACGTCAGGCAAGGGTAGCGTAGCGAGCGCAGATGACTATCCGGCGGCGCAGGGGCCATGCATGCAAAAACCCGGCTTTTAGGGCCGGGTTTTCGGCAGGCCAGGCCTGCGGTGAAAGCCGATCAGCGTAATCGAAATTACTTGATCTTGGCTTCCTTATAGATGACGTGCTTGCGAACCACCGGATCATACTTCTTGAACTCGAACTTGTCGGGGGTGTTCCGCTTGTTCTTGTCGGTGGTGTAGAAGTGGCCGGTACCGGCGCTGGACACCAGACGAATCTTATCGCGCATGGTTCAATCTCCCAAAATGCGTCGCTAATAATAGCTGAAAACGAGCTTAGATGGCGTCGCCGCGCTTGCGGATGTCGGCCAACACGGTCTCGATACCTTTCTTGTCGATGATGCGCATGCCCTTGGAGGAGACGCGCAGCTTCACGAAACGGTTCTCGGATTCGACCCAGAAACGGTGCGTGTGCAGGTTCGGCAAGAAACGACGACGTGTCTTACGCTGGGAGTGTGAAACGTTATTACCAGTTACCGGACGCTTGCCGGTAACCTGACATACTTTGGACATGAGAGCCTCCAACCGCTTGGCCAGGGTATAAGCCTGAGTGTTCAAAACTGTCGGGCAAACCGGAAGGGAGGGAGTCAGTCGATGCCGCGATGGCCTGGCTGTACCCGAATCCGTTATTCAACCCAAGTTTAAAGGTGGCACTTTATACCAGAGCATCCGATCAGCGGCAAGCAAAAGCGTGCCTGAAGGGTCAAAAAGGCCCTTTTGAACGGTAAAACGCCGACTTTTTCAAAGCCAGCCGCGCTCGGCAAAAGAGATGACATCCGCATCCCCCACCACGAAATGATCCAGTACCCGCACGTCGAAAAGCCCCAGTGCCTGGGTCAGACGCTCGGTGATGCGTCGATCGGCATCGCTGGGTTCGGCTACACCGGAGGGGTGGTTGTGAGCCAGAATCACCGCGCCCGCATTGAGTTCCAGGGCGCGCTTGGCGACATCGCGAGGGTAGACAGATGCGCTGTCTAGGGTACCGCGAAACAGCGCCTCATAGCGAATGATTCGGTGCTGAGTATCCAAAAAAAGCACCGCGAACTCCTCATGGCCCAGATGCCTCAACTGCGAGCGCAGATAGTGGCGCACGAGTGACGGCGAGGTCAGCGCGTTACCCCGGGCGAGCTGGGTGGCCAGGTGGCGCCGCGAGAGCTCAAGCGTTGCCTGTAGCTGGGCGAACTTCGCCGAGCCCAGCCCATGGGCCTGGCAAAAGGCGCGCTCATCGGACTCCAGAAACGGCCTGAGCCCGCCAAAGCGGGTGAGCAGGTCGCGGGCGAGATCCACCGCCGAGCGCCCCTTGACGCCAACGCGCAGAAAGATCGCCAGAAGCTCGGCGTCCGACAGCGCCTGAGCGCCCAGCGTTAAAAGCTTCTCCCGGGGGCGCTCGCCCTCCGGCCAGTGATTGATGCCCATCGCCTACCCCTTGCGTATCGTTATTGTGTCGATGTGCGCGGTCAGCGCTCACTATACCTAGCCTAGAAGCCCGCGAGCGAACCTGCCAAAACCGGCGCCCAAATGGTATGGTGAGCCCCTTCACGGCGGGCAGTAGCCCGGCTTTTAAAGCGTTTCATTCAGGAGGCGTGTATGGCGTCGACCCAGGCCTTCCCGCACGCGGCGCTGGCGGGCAAACGCATCCTTCTAGGCGTCAGCGCCGGCATTGCCGCTTATAAAAGCGCCCAGATCATCCGGCTGATCAAGCAGGCCGGCGGCGAGGTGCGCGTGGTGCTCACCGACGGCGCCCAGGCGTTCATCACCCCGCTGACCCTGCAAGCGCTCTCCGGCGAGGCCGTGCGCACCTCCCTTCTGGACCCGCAGGCGGAAGCCGGCATGGGCCATATCGAGCTCGCCCGTTGGGCGGATGCGCTGTTGATCGCGCCGGCCACGGCGGATCTGATCGCGCGCCTGGTGCACGGCCTGGCCGATGACCTACTCACCACGCTGAGTCTTGCCTGCGAGGCGCCACGGCTGATCGCCCCGGCGATGAACCAGGCGATGTGGCGCCATCCGGCGAGCCAACGAAACGCGGCTCAGCTCGATCACGACGGCTGGCAGGTGATCGGCCCCGCCGCCGGCGAGCAGGCCTGTGGCGACGTCGGCCCCGGGCGCATGAGCGAGCCCGAAGAGATCGTCGACGCCCTGGCGCGGCACCTAACGCCGGCGGCGCATACGCCGGATGCACAGCGCCCCCACGTGGTGATTACCGCCGGCCCCACCCGGGAGGCGCTCGACCCGGTGCGCTACCTCACCAACCAAAGCTCCGGCAAGATGGGCTACGCGCTTGCCGCCGCCGCCGTCGAGGCGGGCTGTCGGGTAACGCTGATCAGCGGCCCGGTCACGCTGGCCACCCCGGCCGGCGTTGAGCGCATCGACGTCGAAAGCGCCCGGCAAATGCACGATGAGGCGCTACGTCTGGCGCCGAGTGCCGCGCTTTTCATCGGCTGCGCGGCGGTGGCGGACTACCGCGCCGAGCACCCCGCCGAGCACAAGATCAAAAAGACTCAAGGTGTCGACACGCTGACCCTGACATTGGTCAAGAACCCGGACATCATCGCGGACGTCGCCGCGCTCGACGCGCCGACGCGCCCCTTCGTGGTGGGCTTTGCCGCCGAAACGCAAGACGTGGCGCACTACGCCGGCGAGAAGCTGTCACGCAAGCGCCTCGACATGGTAGTGGCCAACGACGTCTCCCACGCGGGCCTCGGCTTTGGCAGCGATGACAACGCCGCGCTGCTAATCTGGCGCGCCGGCGCAGATGTTGACCAGCAAAGTGCTGCGCCCCAACCCAAGACCGCCCTTGCCCGCCTGATCGTCGGCAAGGCGCTTTCACTGATCGACTCAACCGCGGAAACGATGTAATGAGCCACACCCCCTTGAAGTGCAAGGTGCTCGACGAGCGTATGCTGGATTATCTACCGAGCTACGGCTCCGAGGGCGCGGCAGGCATGGACCTGCGCGCCCTGTTGGATGCGCCCCTTACGCTTGCCCCCGGCGAGTGCGAACTCGTGGGTACCGGCCTTGCCATCCATATCGGTGACCCAAGCCTTGCCGGCATGATCCTGCCGCGCTCGGGGCTTGGCCACAAGCACGGCATCGTGCTCGGCAACCTGGTGGGGCTGATCGATTCGGACTACCAGGGCGAGCTCAAGATATCGGTGTGGAACCGCGGCCAGACGAGCTTCACCATCGCCCCCTTCGAGCGGCTCGCTCAGTACGTGCTGGTACCGGTGGTGCAGGCGTCGCTCGAGATCGTCGAGCGCTTCGACGACAGCGCGCGCGGCGCCGGCGGCTTCGGCAGCACCGGGCGCGGCTAGCTTCTTCCTTTTGGCTGACTTCAGGACACGCTCATGACGGTACCCGCCTCCATCTTTCGCGCCTACGATATCCGCGGCGTCGTGGACGACACCCTGACCGAGGCCACGACCGCGCTGATCGGCCAAGCGGCAGGCTCCGAGGCCGCGGCCAGGGGCGAGCGCGCGGTGATCGTTGCCCGCGACGGGCGCCTCTCCGGGCCCAGACTCCACCAGGCGCTGGTGGCAGGGCTACTGCGCGCCGGCGTCGACGTCATCGACATCGGCCGGGTGCCCACACCAACACTCTATTTTGCCACCCATACGCTTGAGTCCAGCCGCTCCGGGGTGATGATCACGGGCAGCCACAACCCGCCTGAGTACAACGGCTTCAAGATCGTGCTCGGCGGCGAAACGCTCTCCAATGAGAGCATCACCGCGCTTTACGAGCGCATCAAAAGCGGCGAGCTGGCCGAGGGCCGCGGCACGTACCGCGAGGTCGACGTGCGCGAGGCGTATCTTGCACGCGCAACCAGTGACGTCACCGTGGCCCGGTCGCTGCACGCCGTGGTGGACTGCGGCAACGGCGTGGCCGGCGAACTCGGGCCCGAGCTGATCCGGCGCCTGGGCGTTCATGTCACGCCGCTTTTCGATGAAATCGACGGGCGCTTTCCCCACCACCACCCGGACCCGGGCAAGCCGGAAAACCTTACGGCGCTGATCGACGAGGTCAAACGACAGGGAGCGGATATCGGGCTGGCTTTCGATGGCGACGGCGACCGGCTGGGCGTGGTCACTCAAAGCGGGCGCATCATTAACCCGGACCATCTGCTGGCGCTGTTCGCCACCGACCTGCTCGACCGCCACCCGGGGGCCGGCGTGATTTTCGACGTCAAGTGCAGCCGCCGCCTCGCCCACACCATCATTGATGCCGGCGGCGAGCCGGAAATGTGGCGCACCGGCCACTCGCTGATCAAATCGCGCATGATCGAAACCGGCGCGCTGCTGGGCGGCGAAATGAGCGGGCATATCTTCTTCAAGGAGCGCTGGTACGGCTTCGACGACGGCCTCTACGCCGCCGCCCGGCTTTTGGAAATCTTGAGCGGGCAAAGCGAGAGTGCAGAGGCGCTGTTCGCGCGCTTTCCCCAGGAAATCAGCACCCCGGAAATCAACGTCGCGGTCGCCGATGAAGAAAAGTTCGGCCTGGTGGAAGCGCTTGCCAGAGATGGCGACTTCGGCGAAGGTATCAAGACCACGATCGACGGCATTCGGGTGGACTATAGCGATGGCTTCGGGCTTTGCCGGGCATCGAACACCACGCCGGCGCTGGTGCTTCGCTTCGAAGGGGAAAGCGACGCCGCACTTGCCAGGATCAGGGCGCGCTTTGCCCGGGCGCTGGCCCGCACCGCGCCTGATCTGGACATCGCCGTGATTGCCGAGCCGACATCATAGAGCGCGCCCAACGCGCCGTAAAAAAAGACAAGCCAAGGGATAATCCAATGAATCCAAACAGTCGCGACCCGCGGGTCGTCGTGGAGGTGCTGTCAGAAGCACTTCCCTATATCCAGCAGTTCTCCGGCAAGACCGTCGTCGTCAAGTACGGCGGCAACGCCATGACCGAAGACACCCTGATCAACTCCTTCGCCCGCGACATCGTGCTGATGAAGGAAGTCGGCATCAACCCGGTGGTGGTCCACGGCGGCGGCCCGCAGATCGGAAGCCTTTTGGAGAAGCTCAACATCGAGTCGCGCTTCGTCAACGGCATGCGCGTCACCGACGCCCAGACCATGGATGTGGTCGAGATGGTGCTCGGGGGGCTGGTCAACAAGAGCATCGTCAACCTGATCAACCAAAGCGGCGGCAAGGCGATCGGTCTGACCGGCAAGGACGGCGCCCAGATTCGCGCCCGCCAGCTCAAGGTCGAGCACAAGACGCCAGAGATGACCGCTCCAGAGATCATCGATATCGGCCACGTCGGCGAGGTGGAGTCGATCTCCACCGATCTGATCGAAATGCTCGCCGCCCGCGATTTCATCCCGGTGATCGCGCCGATCGGCGTGGATGACAAAGGCCACAGCTACAACATCAACGCCGACCTGGTCGCCGGCAAACTCGCCGAGGCGCTCGGCGCCGAGAAACTGATGCTTTTGACCAACGTGGCGGGGCTGATGAACAGCGAAGGCCAGGTGCTCACCGGGCTGACCACCGCTCAGGTCGACGAGCTGATCGAGGACGGCACCATCTACGGCGGCATGCTGCCCAAGATTCGCTGCGCGCTGGACGCCGTGAAAGGGGGCGTGGTCAGCGCCCAGATCGTCGATGGCCGCGTGCCCCACGCCATTTTGCTCGAAATCTTCACCAAGGCGGGCGTCGGCACCTTGATCAGCGACGCTGGCTAAAGCAAGGGGATGGCACATGAGCGATGACAATAAACCGCGCCGGCGCGAACAAATCCTGCAGGCGCTGGCCATCATGCTCGAAGAGGACAGCGGCAAGCGCATCACCACCGCCGCGCTGGCCCGCCAGGTCGGCGTCTCCGAGGCGGCGCTGTATCGCCACTTTCCGAGCAAGGCGCGCATGTTCGAAGGTCTGATCGACTACATCGAGGAGAGCGTCTTCGCGCGCATCACGCGCATTCTCGAGGACATCCCCGACGCCGAGCGCCGCTGCGCGACGATCCTGTCGCTGCTTTTGGGCTTTGCCGAGAAGAACCCCGGGCTTGCCCGGGTGCTCGGTGGCGACGTGCTCACCGGCGAGACGGCCAGGCTCCGACAGCGGGTGCACCAGCTCTTCGAGCGTTTGGAGACTCAGCTCAAGCAGATTCTGCGCGAGGCGGAAATTCGCGAAGGGCGACGCACGACCATCACCGCCTCGGCGGCGGCGAATTTATTGATCGCCCAGGCCGAAGGGCGCATTTCGCAGTACGTGCGCAGCGACTTCAAGCGCGCCCCGACCGAGTACTGGGACGACCAGTGGGCACTGATCGCCTCCGGGTTATTGAAAGAGAGCGCCTTGTCCGCCTGACCGCCCCATCCAGAACGTGCGGACATGAAAAAGCCCCGGCGACTGCCGGGGCTTTTCGTTTTGGGTCGATTCTCATCAAGCGGCGAGCGTGTCGCCCATTTTCGCGCGAAGCTTCTTCATGGCGTTCTTCTCGAGCTGGCGAATCCGCTCGGCGCTCACGCCGTACACGTCGGCCAAATCGTGAAGCGTCGACTTGTCGTCGGTCAACCAGCGACGCTGCAGAATATCCCGCGAGCGGTCGTCGAGCTCGCCCAGCGCCAATTGAAGGCGGCGCGTGGAGTCCTCTTCGAAGTCGCTGTCCTCGAGCTGAGTCGCCGGGTCGAGGGTGGCATCGTCCAGAAACTGCGCCGGCGCCTGGTAGGGGCTGTCCTCATCATCGCTCGGCGAGGCATCGAAGCCCGCATCGAACGCCGACAGCCGCCCTTCCATGTCGCGCACGATCTCGGGTTTGACGTCGAGATCCTTGGCGATGGCGGCGACTTCATCGTTGTTCAACCAGGCCAAGCGTTTTTTCGCGCTGCGCAGGTTGAAGAACAGCTTACGCTGCGCCTTGGTGGTCGCAATCTTGACGATGCGCCAGTTACGCAGCACGAATTCATGAATTTCGGCCTTGATCCAGTGCACGGCAAAAGAGACCAGCCGCACGCCCTGATTGGGGTCGAAGCGCTTGACCGCCTTCATCAGGCCCACGTTGCCTTCCTGAATCAGGTCGGCCTGAGGCAAGCCATAGCCCGAGTAGCTGCGCGCAATATGCACCACAAAGCGCAGGTGCGACATGACTAGCCGCCGCGCCGCCTCGAGATCGCCCTCGTCATAGAGCCGGCGCGCCAACGCCTGCTCCTCCTCGACGGTCAGAACGGAAATGCCGTTGACCGCTTGAATGTAACCGCCCAGGTCGTTGCCTGGAGACAGCTGACCCACCGGTAGAAGACTAGTGCTCATGCAGATGGTCTCCTTGTCACCTATCCTGGTCGACCTGCTATCGTCATCAACATGAGCCAATGTGTGCGGTTCACGATCGACATAGCGTGTCGGAGTAATCACTAAGACAGTAACTAAAGTATAAGGTTCAAGGTATCCCGACCAATAACCGGTCGGGCAACGCGCCCGCTCAAAACCGACTCAGCGCGGGCGAATGCTGGATAGATGGCGCGACACGGCAAGCCATGCGCCCAGCCAGCCCAATAGTGTACTGCAGAATAGCAAAATTGTAGAGCCTGTCACGTCGAGCTGGGGCAGGCTGAAGCTCGCCCCGTAGCTCGCCGCCAGCGCCGCCACCGGAAGCGAGAGCCAGTGGTTGCCCAGCGCCAGCAAAAGGAGCGCGATCACGCCCCCACCAACGCCGTACCAGGCGCCGCTGTACAGAAACGGGCGACGCACGAAAGCGTGGGTCGCGCCGATCAGCATGACCACCTCGATCTCCCGGCGCCGGCTCTCCACCGATAGCCGTATGGTGTTGCCCACCACCAGCAGCACGCCGAAGCCGAACAGCACGCCGAGCGCCAGCGCCACGCGCCGGCCCAGGTCCGCCAGATGACGAAGCCGCTCCACCCACGCCAAATCCACGCGCACTTCGTCCACCCCGGCAAGTTGCTCGAGCTGCCCGGCAAGCGCCTCCATGGACGCGGACTCGACGCTTTGCGGGTTGATCACGATGCTCGCCGGCAGCGGGTTCTCCGTAAGGCCCATCAGGGTGTCATCGATGCCCAGCGAGCGCTGGAACGTCGCCATGCCCTCCTCGGCGCTGATCAGCCGGGTTTGCGAAACGCCGGCCTCGGCGCCCACCGCCTGTTCGATGCGTTCGGCCTCGGCCGGCCCTACGTCGGTTTGTAGATACACGGTGAGCGTGGCGCTCTCGTCGAGCTCGGCGTCCAGCAGTCGGGCGCTGTCCAGGGTCAGCCAAAGCGCGGCGGGCAATACCAGGGCGATCGCGATGGCGAGCATGGTGAGCAGGTTACCCAGCGGATGGCGCACCAGCCGGTAGAGGCTATCGCCGAGCATGGCGCGATGGTGGCGCCCCCAGGCGCGCGCCCGGCTGCCGAACCCCGGGCCCGTCGGGCGCGGCTTTTTGGGCGCAGGCGGTACCGGCGCCTTGCCGGCCTTGCCGGCCTTGCCCGCCGGTGCGCCACGGCGGCTCACCGCGCCGCTGCGCCGGGTGGCCGCGCCGCGGGGCTCCGAGGGCGGCGGTGTGGGGCGCTTCATACCGCCCCCTCGTCGCCGATCAGGCGCCCATCGCGCAGGCGCAGAATGCGGTGGCGCAAACGGGCGATCAGTGCCAGGTCGTGGCTTGCGATCATGACGGTGGTACCGATGCGGTTGAAGTCCTCGAACAGGCCCATGATGTCGGCGGACAGATGCGGATCGAGATTCCCCGTGGGCTCGTCGGCGAGCAGCAGCGCGGGCTTGTTGACCACGGCGCGGGCGATGCCCACGCGCTGCTGCTCGCCGCCGGAGAGCTCCACCGGCAGCGCCTTCTCGCGGTGCAAAAGACCCACCTTGTCGAGCGCGGCGCGTACCCGGCGTGCGGACTCGCGCGGCTCGAGGCCCTGAATTTCCAGCGGAAGCGCGACGTTTTTGAACACGCTGCGGTCGAACAGCAATTGGTGGTCCTGAAACACCACGCCGATCTGGCGCCGATAAAACGGTACCTGGCTTGCGTGGAGTTTGGCGATGTCGTGACCGGCGACCACTACGCGCCCGCGGCTGGGTTTCTCCAGACGCATGATCAGGCGTAAAAGCGAACTCTTGCCCGCCCCGGAGTGGCCGGTCAGAAACACCATTTCGCCAGGGGCGACGTGAAAATTGAGATGCGCCAGCGCCTCGAAACGGCCGCCGTAGCGCTTACCGACGTGCTCGAACGCAATCATCCGCGCGTTGCGCCCTCGGGCTGATCGAACAGCGCGTTGACGAAATCGTTGGCGCTGAACGGGCGCAGGTCGTCGAGGCTTTCGCCGACGCCGATGAAGCGGATCGGCGTTTCGAGCTGTTTGGCGAGGGCAAAGATCACACCGCCCTTGGCGGTGCCGTCGAGTTTGGTCAGCGTGATGCCGCTGATCGGAACGGCTTCATTGAAGGTGCTGGCCTGGGAGATGGCGTTCTGACCGGTCCCGGCGTCGAGCACCAGCATCACCTCGTGCGGGGCGCTGGCGTCGATCTTTTGCATTACGCGGTGAACCTTCTTGAGCTCCTCCATCAGGTGGCTCTTGTTGTGAAGCCGCCCGGCGGTATCGGCGATCAGCACGTCGACCCCGCGGGCCTTGGCTGCCGACACCGCGTCATAAATCACCGAGGCGCTGTCGGCGCCGGTGTGCTGGGCGATCACCGGCACGTCGTTGCGCTCGCCCCACACCTTGAGCTGCTCAACGGCCGCGGCGCGAAAGGTATCGCCGGCGGCGAGCATCACGCTTTTACCCTCGCGCTGAAAGCGCTGGGTGAGCTTGCCGATGGTGGTGGTCTTGCCCACGCCGTTTACCCCGACCACCAGAATAACGAAAGGGCCGTCGCCTTGCTTGTCGAAATCGAGCGGCTTGGCCACCGGCTCGAGCATCCGCCCGAGCTCTTCCTGCAGCCCCTTGTAAAGCGCGGCGGGATCATTGAGCTCCTTGCGCGATACCCGCGCCTGAAGGCGCTCGATGATCGCGGTAGTCGCCTCGATCCCCACGTCCGCCATCAGAAGCTGGGTCTCGAGGTCCTCCAAAAGCTCGTCGTCGATCTGCTTTTTGCCCAGAAAGAGATCCGCCAGCCCGTCGGTCAGATTCGCCCGGGTCTTGCCGAGCCCGGATTTGATCCGAGCGAAGAACCCCTTCTTCTCCTCTTTTTTCTCCTCCCTGGCCGCGACCGGCTTGTCCTGGGGCGAGGGCCTGGGCGCGCTCGGCCCCGGCTCGATTTCAGGCGCGCTGGGCGCAGGCTCGACTTCCGGTGCGCTGGGTTCGGGCGCTACCTCGGGCGGACGTTCGGGCTCGATTTCCGGCGTTTGAGGCGCCGGTTCGATCTCGGGCTCAACCTCGGGTTGTGCCGGTTCCGGCTCGACTTCCGGGGTTTTATCGGGCTCGACCTCGGGCTTTTCGGGTTCCGGCTCCACCTCGGGGGGTTCCGGCGCAGGCTCGATTTCGGGCTGCTCGGGTTCGGGTTCGACCTCGGGCTCTATCTCGGGCTTCTCCGGGCCCGGCTCGCCGTCCGGCTCGCTGGGGCGCGGCGCCGGCTCGGCTTGCTCCTCAACCGGCGCCTCTGTCACGACCGGGCTTAGTGCGGGCTCGCGCTCGGCGCTCTCGTCCTTCGCGTCGCCCAGGCCCACCTCGTCGCGTTTGCGCTCGTCCTGGGGCTGCGAATCCTGCTTTTTCTTGCGTTTTAAGAAACCGAACATGGAGGTATCCAACTAAAAAAGGTGAACATTGTGCCCATCCTAACACCGCCGGCCAGGACTTTGGACACGGACCCCGCTACAATCGGCGCCATGAAACGACAACGCTCTACACGCAAAACCACCGCGTCGCGCGAGACGTCCAAAGCGTCCGGCAAGCTACGTATTATCGGCGGTGATTACCGCCGCCGCCAGCTTCCCGTACTGGATCACCCAGGGCTTCGCCCAACGCCGGACCGGGTGCGCGAAACGCTGTTCAACTGGCTGGGCCCGGCGCTTGCCGGCAAGCGCGCCCTGGATTTGTTCGCAGGCTCCGGAGCGCTGGGTATCGAGGCACTCTCCCGGGGGGCTCGTGAGGCGACCTTCGTCGAGCTGACCCCGCGCGTGGCCGGGCTGATCGAGCAGAACCTGGCCACGCTCGGTGCGGCCAACGCCCGGGTCGTGACCATGGAGGCCGGCGCGTTCCTGGCGAGCGCACCGAGCACGTATGAGCTGGTGTTTCTCGACCCGCCCTTTCACAAGGGCCTGGCCGGGCCGTGCTGCCAGGCCCTGGAGAACGGCTGGCTTTCGCCAAAGGCGTTCATTTATCTCGAAACCGAGCGGGATTTGGCCGTCGAGGTGCCTGCCACCTGGGAGCTTCACCGCGAAACCAGCGCCGGAGAAACCAGCGCGAGGCTTTACCGGCGCGGCGCGCTTGCCCAATAGTCGGCGTGGCGTTACGCTCAACGCGTCATTTACCGGGGGCAGGCCTTTCTGCCCCGTTTTTGGAGGTCGGCATGAGCCTTGAACTATTCAATCAGCTGGAACAGAAAGTCACCGATACCGTCGAAGCGCTGGAGCTGATGAAGCTCGAAAACGAAGAGCTTCGCCGCGAAAACGCCGAGTACAAGCAGGAGCGCGAAGAGTGGGAGCGCCGCCTGCAGGGGGTGCTGTCGAAGTTCGAGGAAAGCGCCACCGAAAGCGCCTGAGCCAACCGTCAGGGCGCGCGCGACATTAGCAGCGCGTCCTCTCGCCCGGTCGCCGAATCGCTGGCCGCCGGAGCGCCGGCCGCCGGGGCGCCGGGCGAATAGTAGTTGCGCCGCCGACCGTCCACGCAAAACCCCGCCGCCTTATAAAGTCTGATGGCTGAGTGATTGGATGCGCGCACCTCGAGCAGCGTGCGCTCGCTTTGCCACGTGCGGGCATGCGCCAGCACAGTCTCCAAAAGCGCGCCGCCGATGCCCTGACCGCGCTGCCCGTTTGCCACGCCGATCGCCTGCAGCTCCGCCTCGAACGGCAGCCTTGCAAGCAGCGCGTAGCCGACCAGCGCTTTTTCTTGCCACGCTCCCAGCACGATCATCGCCTCATCTTCTAATGCGCGCGCAAGCGATGCCGCGCTCGCGCCGCTTTGCGCATCCGCCTCCAGCGCGACCAGCGCCGCAAGGTCACCCGTCGAAAGCGGTCGTATCACGTCGGACCGCTTTGAGTCAGTTTCAAAAGCTTTGGCCAGAGCGCGCGCTTGGCGGGCGCGTCAAACAACGAGCCCAGCGCCGGAGCGCGCCACACGGGAAGTTCGAGGGTGCGGCTGTAATCGCCTTCAAACGCCAGTACCCGAGCGAGCGTATCCTCGCCTTCGTCCTGCGTCGGCGCGTTCGCCCAATAAAGCAGCCGCTCGAGGTGCCACCCCTGGCGCTGCGCGGCGCCGGCGATGAACGCCGCCACGCCTTCCCGGGCCTCGGCAAGCGGGTCGTCCGAGGCGAAAGCGCCGGCCATCGGCGGCCATTTGAAAACGGTGAACGTGGGCGTGGTGCCGGCCGGGGCGCCGGCGGCGATAAGCATGTTGGCAAGCAGGCGCCGCTCGGTGGGGCCCAACTCTCCGGCATGTACGCTGAGCCAGCGCCCGTCGATGCAGGCGCAGGTCAGGGTGAACACGACCGGCTCGGCGCGCGCCGCAGGCTCGCTCTGTGGAGTGGCGGGCGCGGCGGCGGGTTCCAGCGCCGGCCGAGCGGGTGGGGCGATATCGCCCAGCAGCGCTCGCGCGGATTTGGGCGGCGCGCTCGAAGGCGCTTCCTGGGGTGGCGCGCTCGGGGCGCTCTCCGGGGCCCTAGCGGGGGCTTTCTGCGGCTCGTCGAGCAGCGCGTGCAGCGCCTGGCGCGGCTCGGTTTTCTCTGGCGTTTCCCACTCGCAGGCCTCGGTCGCCAGGGCGTTGGGCAGCTGATAGCGGCACGCCCAGGCGGTGATGCCCATGGCGTCCAGGTAGTGGCGTCGGCTGGCTTCCGGGGTCACTTCTCGCCGCCACGACAGTTCGGAGAATTGGGCCGCTCGCCGCCGCGCGCAGCCCACTCCTCAGGTGTATAAAGGTGCATCGCCAGCGCGTGGACCGGGCCGCCGAGCTCGTCGGCGAGCAGCGCATAGATCTGCTGATGGCGCTTGACCGGCATCATCGCCTCGAAGCTGTCAGAGACCAGCGTCACCTTGAAGTGGGTTTCGGAATTGGCCGGCACGTTGTGCAGGTGACTTTCGTTCTCTACGCGCAGCACGTCCGGCGAAAGCGCCGTTAATTTCTGCTCGATCTGTGTCTGCAACGTCATGACAGGCCTCCTCGGTGTGTGGACGGCTTCATTGTACGCCCTTACCGAGGCCTCGACGATGCCCGCCGTTCAACGAGTGCGCGCCCGGCAAGCGACACCCGCGAAAGGCTCGCTGCCAGCGCCAAAAGCGTCGTGAAAGCGCCGAACCAGAGCGTGACCTGCACCGAAAACCCCAGCGCCAGCGCCGCGCCCACCACCGCCACGCCGAAAGACTGGCCGACGGTGCGTACCGTGCTCATCATGCCGGAGACGTTGGCGCTGCGCTCCGGCGGCAGGCTCGCCATCATTTCGCGGTTGTTGGGCGGCTGGAAAAGCCCGAAGCCGATCCCGCACAGCGCCGTACGCCAGAGACTGCCCGCCGCCCCGGTGGTCTCATCCACTAACGCCAGCGCCATCAGCCCGACCACCAGAAAGCCAAGGCCCACGCTCGACAGGATGCTCGGGTTGACCTTGTCGGCAAGGCGCCCGGCCAGCGGCCCTACCACCATGATGGCAAGCGGCCACGGGGTGAAGAGCCAGGCGGTTTCGAGCGGCGAGAACCCCATCTGGTTCTGGTAAAAAAGCGACAGCGCGACGAACGTCAGCCCGTGGCCGATGAACGCAAGCCCCGAGGTACAGACTGCCAGGGTGAAGCGCATCTCGCTAAAGAGCGTCAGCGGTAAAAGCGGATAGCGCGCCCGGCGCTGGCGGCGAATGAACAGCGTCGCGGCGATCAGGCAGAGCCCGGCCCAGGCGAGCGCCGCCAACGGCTCGGCATGACCCAGCGCGTCCATCGAGAGAAAGAAGCTCGCCAGCATCACGATCGAGCAAAGCGCTCCGGCGATATCGAAGGCGCCCGAGCGCGGCGTCTCGCGAGGCAAGGCCGTGGCGGCAAAATAGAGCGAGCAGAGCCCGAGCGGCACGTTCAGCGCAAAAAGCCAGGGCCAATCGGCAAAAGAGAGAATCGCCCCGCTCACCGTGGGCCCGGCGGAGTAGCCGGCGGCGACGATCAGCGCGCTCAGACCCAGGGCACTGCCCAAAAGCCGGGTCGGAAAGATCATCCGATAAAGCGACGGGCCGATGGAGAGCGTGGCCGCCGCGCCCAGGCCCTGGAGTGCCCGAAACACCAAGAGCGTCTCAAGATGTCGGGAGAGGGCCGCCCCGATGGAGGCGCCAACGAAGATGGCCAGACCCAGCAGATAGAGCCGGCGCCGGGTGATCAGCTCACTAAGCCCCGCAAACACCAGCAAGAACGCCGCGCACACGACCTGAAAGATATTGGTGATCCACACCGAGCGCGAGGCGGAGGCGCCCAGATCCTCTGCGATGGTGGGCAGCGCCAAATTGACCATGGTGGTATCCATTACCGCCATGGTGGTACCGGTCATCAGCGCCAGAAGCGCCAGCGCCCGTTCACGGCCGGGCAGGCCGTCGTCGCCTGGGCGGGTTTCGAACAGTCGCATGGAGCAAGGCTTCCTTAAGGCAGGCCTGCGTTTGAGTAAAGCGCTCCCTGGGCAGGACTTCGAGCAGGACGTTATTGCAGGGCTTTTTTACAGCGCTTTTTTTACAGCGCTTTTTTGCCGGGCTTTTTTGCAGGGCCTTGACGGCAAAACCGGCCGAAGCCGGTTTCGAAAAACGTACGTTCTGCGAAAGCGTCAGGCCGGGTCGTTGTCGAGCAGCAGCGCGTCGTCGACATCGGAAATTTCAAGCGCCGTTTCATCGTCGAGATCGATCGCCAGGTAGCTGTGCTCGACGCGCAAAAACGACTGGAACAGTGACCAGTCCAGCGTCTCGGGCCACTGACGCTCGTCCTCTTCCCAGGCGCGCAGTTCGGTTTCGAGAATTTCCACGCAGCGCTCGTGCACGAAGGTCTCGAGCGCCTCGGGGGTGTCCATCTCGGGGATCAGGTAAATGGTACTTTCACGTTCGACGTCGTCCAGTGTCAGGTCGTCGTCTCCCATGGTGGGTTCCAGCGCGTTGATCCAATCCAGAAAGGATTGGGTCGGCCTGACGCTCAGAGCGGAGCGGTTAAGCAGTTTCATGGGATTCTCCTCGCCGTCGAAACGTTGACCATTATGGGCGCTAAAACGCGCCCTTACCAACTTTTACTCGACTTCCGGACGCATCGCCGGGAACAGCAGTACGTCGCGAATCGAGGGGCTGTCGGTGAACAGCATCACCAGCCGGTCGATCCCGATGCCCTCGCCCGCCGTGGGCGGCATGCCGTACTCCAGCGCCCGCACGTAGTCGGCGTCATAGTACATCGCCTCCAGATCGCCCGCGTCCTTCTCGGCGGCCTGCTCGCGAAAGCGCTCGGCCTGGTCCTCGGCATCGTTGAGCTCGGAGAAGCCGTTGGCGATCTCGCGCCCGCCCACGAAAAACTCAAACCGGTCGGTGACGAAAGGATCGGCGTCGCTGCGCCTTGCCAGCGGGCTCACCTCCGCCGGGTACTGGGTAATGAAGGTGGGCTGATCGAGGCGATGTTCGGCAACCTCCTCGAAGATCTCGGTCTGGACCTTGCCCAGCCCCCAGCTCGGCTTCACCTTCACGCCCACGCGCTCGGCGACTTTCACGGCGCCTTCAAGCGACTCGAGCTCAGCGGCATCGATGCCGTCACCGTACTCGAGAATCGAATCCTTGAGCGTCAGGCGGCGAAACGGCGCGCCGAAATCGTATTCGTTGCCCTGATAGTTAAGCGTGGTGGTACCGAGCACCTGCTGGGCGGTGGCGCGCAGCATCGCCTCGGTCATGTCCATCAGGTCGTTGTAATCGGCGTAGGCCCAGTAGAACTCGACCATGGTGAACTCGGGGTTGTGCCGGGT
The DNA here is from genome assembly GCF_031954245.1 of Halomonas sp. PAMB 3264. NCBI lineage: Bacteria > Pseudomonadati > Pseudomonadota > Gammaproteobacteria > Oceanospirillales > Halomonadaceae > Halomonas > Halomonas sp. PAMB 3264. The sequence continues at coordinate 543,065 of NZ_CP134866.1, read as the reverse complement.
CGAGAGACCTTCGTTGCGGAAATTGCGGTTGATCTCGAAGACCTTCTCGAAGCCGCCCACCACCAGCCGCTTCAAATAAAGCTCCGGGGCGATACGCAGGTACATGTCCATGCCCAGCGCGTTGTGGTGGGTGATGAACGGGCGCGCCGTGGCCCCGCCGGGGATCGGCTGCAGCATGGGGGTTTCCACCTCCATGAAGCCCTTGTCCTCGAAAAAGCGGCGCATCGCGCTGATTACCGCAGCGCGGGTCTCGAACGCTTTGCGCGACTCCGGGTTCATGATCAGGTCGACGTAGCGCTGGCGATAGCGCGCTTCCTGGTCGGTCAGGCCGTGAAACTTGTCAGGAAGCGGGCGCAGGCTCTTGGTCAGAAGCTGGGCATCGACCATCATCACGTAGAGATCGCCCTTGCCGGATTTATGCACCGGGCCGCGCGCGGCGACGATATCGCCGATGTCCCAGCTCTTGATGTCTTCCAGAAGCTCGGCGGGCAGGCCCTTTTTATCCACGTAGAGCTGGATCTGACCGGCCACGTCCTGAATGACGATGAAGGGGCCACGCTTTCGCATGATGCGCCCGGCCACCGCCGCCTGATGATCCAGCGCCTCGAGCTCCGCCTTGTCCTTGTCACCGAACTGCGTTTGCAGCTCGACGGTCAGGCTATCCCGGCGAAAGTCGTTGGGAAAGGCGCTCTTGCCGGTGGTGGCGGCGCTTTCGCGGCGCGCGGCGAGCTTGCCGCGGCGCTCCATGATCAGATGATTTTCGTTTTCCGCAGAAGACGCGTCCTGGTTGGCCATCAGACACCCTTGAATGATCGAACCCAAAAAAGATTACAAACCCTGCTTGAGGCTTGCGATGATAAATTGATCCAGATCGCCGTCGAGCACCTTGTCGCAGTTGCTGGACTGCACGCCGGTGCGCAGATCCTTGATGCGCTGGTCGTCGAGCACGTAGGAGCGGATCTGGCTGCCCCAGCCGATGTCGGCCTTGGAGTCCTCGGCTTCCTGCTTGGCGGCGTTGCGCTTTTGCATCTCGTGCTCCCAGAGCTTCGCCTTGAGCTGCTTCATGGCGAAGTCCCGGTTGGCGTGCTGGCTGCGCTGGTTCTGGCAGGCAACGACGATACCGGTCGGCTCGTGGGTGATCCGCACCGCCGAGTCCGTGGTGTTGACGTGCTGACCGCCGGCGCCGCTGGAGCGGTAGGTGTCCACGCGCAGATCCGACGGGTTGATCTCGACCTCGAAGCTGTCGTCGACTTCCGGCGATAAAAACACCGAGGCGAAGGACGTGTGGCGACGACCGCCGGAATCGAACGGGCTCTTGCGCACCAGCCGGTGAACGCCGGTTTCGGTTCTGAGCCAGCCAAAGGCGTGATCGCCCTGGATATGCACCGAGGCCGACTTGATGCCCGCCACTTCGCCGGCGGAAGCTTCGATGATCTCGGCCTTGAAGCCGTGATGCTCGGCCCAGCGCAGGTACATGCGCAGCAGGATATTCGCCCAGTCCTGGGCTTCGGTGCCGCCGGAGCCGGACTGAATGTCGAGGTAGGCGTTGTTTTCGTCCATCTCGCCGGCGAACATGCGGCGAAACTCGAGCCGCTCGAGCGACGCCTGCATAGTGTCGAGTTCGCGCTTGACCTCTTCGACGGTGCTCTCGTCCTCCTCCATCTCGGCCAGCTCCAGAAGATCCCGGCTATCGCCAAGCCCCTGGTCCAGCTCGTCGATAGTGGCGACGATGGTCTCAAGCGTTGCCCGCTCCTTGCCGAGTTTCTGGGCGTACTCCGGGTCGCTCCAGACGTTCGGGTCCTCGAGTTCGCGGGTGACCTCTTCTAGCCGATCCTTCTTCTCAGCATAGTCAAAGGTACCCCCTAAGAACGTCTGTCCGCTCAGACAGGTCCTTGATTTGGGTGTGAATCGGGTTGGTTTCCAACATGGGTCGCGCCTTGATCTGATCAGTACCGCCAGGGTACTCAAATGGGGTGGTCGTTGGTCGGGGCGCTCGCTGAGCACGGGGGCGGCGCAAGGCCGCTGACCCGACAAACGAAACCGATGCATTAATGGGCGCCTAGTGTAACGAAAGCGGGGGGTGGGTGCATCTACCGCCCTGCCCGCACACGCAAAAACCCGGCCGGAGCCGGGTTTTCGATGGGCGAACAGGCAACGATTAGAAACGGTAGGTCAGCTGCGCGCCAAAGCCATGAGCTTCGTTTTTGTAGTCCGCCGAGTAGGTCGCCCCGCCCACCGGGATACCGCGAGTCGCCGGGCTTGCCAGCAGGTCCTGGCGCGACTGCTCGACGGAAGTGCCGCGTTCGGTCAGGTACGAGTAGGCCACGTCCAGCGTCAAATCGGGAATCGGCGTCCAGCCCGCGCCCAGTGAGAAGATGCGCCGGTCATCGGAGGGAATGCGCACGCTTCTGAACTCGTCATTGGTCGGCGTGAAGTCGAGCGTGACGCCCGCGCGCAGCGCAAGCTCGGGGGTGAGCTGGTACTCACCGCCGGTGGCGAACGCCCAGGCGTTGGAGTAGTCCTGCTGCTCCTGAGTGATCACGCCGCCGCCGGTGCCGGTGACGCGAATCTCGTCGAACTGGCTCCAGCGTACCCAGGAGGCGCCGAACATCAGCTTGAGTCGGTCGCTCATCTGCTGGGTCAGCGAGAAGTTGACCGTCTCCGGCGTGGTCAAATCGAGCGAGGCGTTTGAGTCGGCGCGCACCACGTTGCCCAGCGGGTCGGTCGCGGAGAAATCGCCTTCCAGGGTGTAGTCGACCTTGGAGCGGTAGGTCAGACCGAAGGTGGTCTCCGGGACCGGCTGATAGATCACGCCGAGGTTATACCCCCAGGCCTCGTCGTCGCCTTCGACGCGCGAGTCGATATCGGTGGCGGCGCTGAACGCCGGGCCGGAAGGCAGCTGGCGGCGCAGCTCACCGTCGACCTTGTTGTAGGTAACGCCCGCACCCACCGACCACTGGTCGTTGAAGCGGTAGGAGACCGTCGGCTGCGCCGACTGCACGACCACTTCGGTGTAGTCACCGAAGTAGCGGCCCTGAAACGAGCCTTCGTACTCGGTCTTGGAGCCAAACGGGGCGTAGACGCCGAAGCCGAACGCCAGCCGCTCGTTGACCGGATGCGCGTAGAACGCGAACGGCACCAGCGTGCCGGGCACCATGTCGCCTTCGTTGGTACCGGGGATACCGCCCACGGGCACCTGAACGCCGTTGGGTGCGCCGCCGGTCGCCACGCCCGAGTCCAGCGTGCGGCTGGCCTGAACGTTACTGATGTCGGTTTTCGGGTTCAGGTACGTGCCGCCGGCGGTGATCTGCGCGCGGTCGAGAAACGACATGCCCGCCGGGTTGCCGTAAACGATGGTGGCGTCGTTGACGTTGGAGCTGCGTCCGGCGTGCCCATAACCTTGGCCGCTGACGCTCTGCTCGTTGATCTGGTAGCCCCCGGCGTTGGCCTGGCTTGCGAAGGCCGCCGCCGCAACGGCGGACACCAGCGCGAGTTTTTTTACGTTGTTATGCATAGTGAGCCTCGTTTTCGAATGATCCGGCAGGCACTACGACTCGCCCGCCTTATTATTGTGTTCCAGTGATTAGTTTTCGCCCAATGCGGGCGCGGGTTCAAGAGGCAAACGCTCGTTTTATTTATTTTCGGGGCTATCCATTAGTCGTACGAGCATTTTAATGCGCGCCGAACGGCTTTTCTCAAACTCGTAGGCACGGTTTTAATGCCGCCATGAAAACACAGCGCAGCGTTGAAAGCGCCGGGGGAAATCGCCCCCGCTGGGGCTAAAGTTTTGGCCCGCCGTTACGAGAACCAGGCGCGGCCTAGCTCACGCCGATATAGCGCCCGGGCTTGTGGTTGAGCGCGATGATGAGATTGAGCGTCAGCGCGCCCAGCACCGAGTAAGCGACGCGATCCAGCGGCAACTGGGTGAGCGCGACGGCGAGAATCACGGAGTCGACGCCAAGCTGCACGTAGCCCGCCCGCAGGCCATGGCGCTGCTGCAGGTAGAGCGCGAGGATGTTGATGCCACCCAGGCTCGTGCGATGGCGAAAGAGCATCAGCATGCCAAGACCCATCAGCGCCCCGCCCATCAGCGCGGCGTAGAGCGTGGGTACGCTCTCGAAGACCACCCACTCGCCGGTCAGCTCGGAGAAAAGTGACACGAGACCGATGGCAATGAAAGTGCGCAGGGTAAAACTCCAGCCCATGCGCTTGATCGCGAGATAGTAAAACGGCAGGTTGATGGCGAAGAACCAGACGCCGAAGCCCCAGCCGGTCATGTAGTTCAACAAAAGCGCCAGCCCCGCCGTGCTGCCGGTGAGCAGGACCGCGTGGGTATAGAACGTCACCCCCAGCGCCACGAACAGCGTGCCGAGCAGCATCGCGATGGCGTCTTCGACCAGGGTATGCGGGTCCTGGGGCAGGTCTTCCACGCGCATGAGTGCGTCCCTTTTATGTCCTTGTTGATACTACGGCCGCGTCGCCAGGCGCTTATATGATCTCGGCGTGCTCGACCATCAGCTGCAGTGACTCGCGCCCGCGCCAGCGGTTGCGGTTGAGTTTGAACGCGCAGGTCAGCGTATCGCCGACGCCGAAGGCGGGCAGCTCCCCGGGCGTCAGGGCGCGAAACCAGATCGCCTTGCAGGTCACCGGGCCGCTCGAGAGCTCCAGCATCAGGTGCACGCCGTCGCCGCCCACCGGGCGCAGCGACTCGACGATGAAGTCGCCCTGAAACAGCGGCGCCTCGAACTCGCGGCCAAACGGGCCCAGCGCATCGATTTCGCCAAGCGTCGCCAAATTTAGCTGGGCGGGATCGAGCGTGCCGTCGGTGTAAAGCTGCGGGGTGCGCGGTTCGCTACCGAGTTGCTCGGTCACGGCCTGTAGAAACGCCGCCTTGAACGCCTCGCGCTGCTCGAGCGCCAAGCCCACCCCCGCCGCGCCGCTGTGCCCGCCAAAGCGCGGCAGCGCCTCGGGGGCAAGTTCAAAAGTGCGCTGCAGGGCGTCGCGCAGATGAAGCCCATCGATGGAGCGCCCGGAGCCGGTGAGCATATTGGGTGCGGCGGCTTTGGTCAGTACCACCGCCGGGCGCCCGTACGCCTGCACCAGGCGGGAAGCGACGATGCCCTGCACGCCGGCGTGGCCGTCTTCGAGAAATACCACTACCGCGGGCTCGCCGGCCTCGATCGCCGGCAGCGCCAGGCGCTTGGCCTCTTCGGCCATGTCCGCCTCGATCGCCTTGCGCGACTGGTTGTCCTGATCCAGCACCTCGAGCTGGCGATTGGCTACCGCGTCACTTTCGGCCAGCATATAGTGAAGCGCCGCGTAGGGGTCATCGAGGCGCGAGCGGGCGTTGATGCGCGGGCCCATTTGGAAGGCCAGCGTCTCGGCGTTGAACGGCACGCTGTCCGCCCCGAGCCTTGCTGCCATGGCGCGCCAGCAGGCGGCGTCCATCCGGTTGATCAGGGTCAGCCCGTGGCTGACCACCGCGCGGTTGGCGGGGCTTGCGCCGAGCGAGACGCAGTCGGCCACGGTCCCCAGCGCCACGTACGAGAGCCAGGGCGAAAGCTTGGGCGTGGCCTCGTTCAAAACGCCCCACTCGATCAGCACGCCGCGGGCCAGCGACATCAAAAGCCACGCCACCATGCAGCCGGCGATGGTCTTGTCCGGATAGTCGCAGTCCTCGCGCGTCGGGTTGATACAGGCGTATGCCGAGATCGGCGGCCCCGCCTGGGGCAGCGCGTGGTGATCGCTCACCACCACGTCGATGCCCGCCTCCTTCAAGCGCGCGATCCGCGGCTCGTCACTACTTCCGCAGTCGGCGGTAATCACCACGCTCGGGCGCGGCGACAGCGCCAGCGTGCGCTCGACCAGCGGCAGGCTGATACCGTAGCCGTCGTTGATGCGATGGCCGATCAGGCTGTGAAGCCGCTTTTCCGGCACGCCAAAAAGCTCGACCAGCGTGCGCCGAATCACCACGTGAGAGGTGATACCGTCGACGTCGTAGTCGGTCAGGATGCCGATCGACTCGCCCTCGGCGACGGCCTTGGCGATACGCTCGGCGCCGCGCCTGCCGTGGGCCAAACGCGCCGGATGGGCGAGATAACGAAGGCTCGGCGACACCAGCGGCGCAAGCGGCTCGGTGTAGCCCGGCAGGCGCGAGGCCAGAAGCCTTGACTGCAGCTCGGAGAGGCCCTCTTTTTGGGCGCGAGCGTAAACCGCCTCGTCCAACGGACGAGGCGTCAAGCGGGGCCGGCTGTCGTTTTGCGAAAGCGTTGCGATGGCGTCGCTCACATCAACCATCAGTGCTTGCGACGATGATCGATCACGAACTGCTGGACGCTTTCAAGCTCGGCCGGCAGCACCGCGTAGCGCTCTTCGCGCTCGAGCAGGTCGTCCATGTGGGTCGGCAGCGCCACGCCCTGAAAGCCCGCCTTGACCACGGCCTCGGCGAACTTGGCCGGGTGAGCGGTGGCCAGCGTGATCACCGGTGTGTGGCTGTCGGCGCGTTCGCGCTCGGCGGCCCGGTAGCCGGTCGCGGTGTGCGGGTCGAGCATCTCGCCGGTGCGGTGATGCGCCTCGCGGATCACTTCCAGAATGGTCGCGTCATCCACGCTGTGGCTGGCGAACTTCTCCCGCAGCCGCGCAAGCGGGGCCTCGGCGAGCGCCGTCGGCTCTTTTTGGAAGCGCTCGAGCAGTGCCGCGACCGCCTTGCCGTCGCGCTCGTAGGCGTCGAACAATAGCCGCTCGAAGTTCGACGAGACGACGATGTCCATCGACGGCGCCAGCGTCGCTTCGAGCTCCTTTTTGGAGAAGTCGTTGGCGGCAAGCGTACGGTGCAGAATGTCGTTGGCATTGGTGGCGATGATGAACTGCTTCACCGGCAACCCCATCTTGTAAGCGGTGTAGCCCGCAAACACGTTACCGAAATTCGCCGAGGGCACACAGAAGCTCACTTCGCGGTGCGGCGCGCCGAGCGCGACGCCGGCGGCCACGTAGTAGACGATCTGGGCCATGATGCGCGCCCAGTTGATCGAGTTGACCGCGACCAGCCGGGTGCCCTGCAAAAAGTGTTGATCGGCGAAGCTCGCCTTGACCATCGCCTGGGCGTCGTCGAAATTGCCTTCGATGGCGATATTGAAGACGTTATCGGCCAGCACCGAGGTCATCTGGCGACGTTGCACCTCGGATACCCGCTTGTGGGGATGCAGAATGAAGATATCCAAATTGTCGCAGTGGCGACAGCCCTCGATCGCCGCCGAGCCGGTGTCCCCGGAGGTCGCGCCCATGATCACCGCGCGCTCGCCGCGCTTTTTCAAGAAGTGATCGAGCAGACGCCCCAGAAGCTGCAGCGCGACGTCCTTGAACGCCAGCGTCGGGCCGTGGAACTGTTCGAGCAAAAAGTGGTTGGCGTCGAGCTGCTTGAGCGGCACCACCGCGTCGTGGCTGAAGGTGGCGTAAGCCTCCTCCACCAGACGCTTGAAGGTAGCGTCGTCGATCTCGCCGCCGACGAACGGCTTCATGACGCGAAAGGCGATCTCGGCGTAGGAGAGCCCGGCCATCGCCGCCAGCTCTTCCTGTGAGAACGTGGGCAGCGTTTCCGGCACATAAAGCCCGCCGTCGCTGGCCATGCCGGTCAGCACCACTTCCTCGAACGAGAGCGCGGGGGCCTGGCCCCGCGTGCTGATATAGCGCATGTGACTACTCCCCTTCGTCCAGGCTCTCCACGCGGATACGCGTGACCGGGCCAGCAATATCGGCCATCGCCTCGATTTCGCGAATCGCCTCGTTCATCTGCTTCTCCCGGGTGCGGTGCGTCAGCAGGATGATCGGAACGAGCTCGCCTTCGGTGGCCTCTTTCTGAATCAGCGCTTCGATGGAGATGCCCTGCTCGGCCAGAATGGTGGCGACCCGTGCCAGCACGCCGGGGCGGTCCACCGCCAGAAGGCGCAGGTAGTAGGCCGTGGTGATCTCCTCCATCGGCATGATGGGCAGATCGTTGATATCGTCTTCGATGCCGCTGAAGGCGAGATACGGCACGCGGTAGTGATGGTCGGTGGTGATGTCGCGGGCGACATCGAGGATGTCCGCGACCACCGCCGAGGCGGTCGGCTCGGCGCCGGCGCCGGCGCCGTAGTAAAGCGTCGGGCCGACCGCATCGCCCATCACGGCGATGGCGTTCTTGACGCCGTGCACGTTGGCGAGCAGGCGCTCTTTCGGAATCAGGGTGGGGTGAACGCGAAGCTCGAGCCCCTTGTCGGTGCGCTTGCAGATGCCCAGATGCTTGATGATGTAGCCCAGGTTGTCCGCCTGCTCGACGTCCTCGGCGGTGATACGCGCAATGCCCTCGGTGAAGGCTTTCTCGAACTGAAGCGGCACGCCAAAGGCAATGGAGGCCAGAATGGTCAGCTTGTGGGCGGCGTCGATGCCTTCCACATCGAAGGTCGGGTCGGCTTCGGCGTAGCCCAGCGCCTGGGCTTCGGCGAGCACGTCCTCGAATGCCCGCCCTTCGTCGCGCATGTGGGTCAGAATGTAGTTGCCGGTACCGTTGATGATACCCGCCACCCAGTCGATGCGGTTGGCGCCCAGGCCCTCGCGCAGCGACTTGATCACCGGGATACCACCCGCCACCGCCGCCTCGAACGCCACGATCACGCCCTTCTCATGCGCGGCGCGGAAGATTTCGTTGCCGTGCACGGCGATCAGCGCCTTGTTGGCGGTGACCACGTGCTTGCCGTTTTCGATGGCGGTGAGCACCAGCTCGCGGGCGACGTCGTAGCCGCCGACCAGCTCGACGAGTACGTCGACGTTGGGGTTGGTCGCCACTTCGAACACGTCGGTAGTGGCGTTGATGCCGGTAATGTCGCAGTCGGGATGAATGCTGCGATGGGCGACCTGCTCGATCACGATCGGACGGCCGGCGCGGCGAGCAATGTCATCCGCGTTGCGCATCAAAACGTTGAACGTGCCGCCACCGACGGTTCCCAAACCACAAAGGCCTACTCTTACCGGTTTCAAAATACTTCCCCTCTAGCTTCGCACCCTAGGGTGCGGCGTCTTGATAGTTGAGTTTGGCGTGCGCCACCCGTGGCGGCATTTTAATCGTTTACGTCAGTCATCCAAGCCTAACATGCCGACCAGCCGATCCGGCGGAACAAATCCCGGCACCAGCTGCCCATCGGGCAAAATAATCGCCGGCGTGCCCGTGACGCCGAGCTGCATGCCGAGCTGGTACTGATCCGCCACCGGATTGTCGCAGATCTCGCCGCTCACGCTCTCACGGCTCTGGGCGCGCGTCATCGCTTCGCTGCGATTATCCGAGCACCAGGCGCGCTCCAGTGTTCTGGCAGCGTCGCTGTCCATGCCTGCCCGCGGAAAGGCCAGGTAGTGCACCGCAATGCCGCGCTCGTTGAGCTCCGGCACGCTTTCGTGCAGCCGCTCGCAGTAGGGGCAGGTCGGGTCGGTGAAGACCACCACGGTCGCCCGGGGCTCGTCCACGCCGCGATAGACGAAGCGCTCGGACGCCGGCACCGCGTCGAGCGCGGCCATGCGCTGCTGGTTTTTCGCCTGCTCGGTCAGGTTCACCAGGCCCTGCTCGGCGTTCTGATAAAGATCGCCGACCAGAAAGTAGCTGCCGTCTTCGTTGGCGTAGAAGGACTCGCCGTTTTCCAGACGCACCTGGTAGATGCCTTCCATGGGCGTTTCGAGGACGTCCTCGACGGGCATGGGCTGGCCGTTGACTTCGAGCGACTCGGCCAGGCGCTCGGCGTCGGCCTGAGCGGTGGCGGGCAGAAGCGCCGCGCCCACCAGCAAAAACGGCGCAAGCCGTGAGCGCGACCCGGCGCGTGATGATAACGTCGTGCGTTGACGCATGATATTCAACCTCGTGGATGGTGATCGGCGTGCAGCTGCTCCAGACGCGCCTGGGCAACGTGCGTGTAAATTTGCGTCGTGGACAGGTCGCTGTGTCCAAGAAGCAGCTGTACGACCCGCAAATTGGCCCCATGATTCAATAAATGCGTCGCAAACGCGTGGCGCAGCGTATGCGGCGATAAAGAGCGGGTGATATTGGCCGTGACGGCGTGAATTTTAATCCGATGCCAGAAGGTTTGTCGCGTCATGGCGTTGCCGCCGCGGCCGGGAAACAGCGCCGGGCGAGTCACGTCCGCCATCAGCGCGGGCCGGCCGCGCGCCAGATACTCCTCGAGCCACCCTACCGCCTCGTCGCCCATTGGCACCAGCCGATCCTTGTCGCCCTTGCCGCGCACCCGCACCACGCCCTGGCGCAGGTTCACCGCGTCACTGGAAAGCCCCACGAGCTCCGAAACACGCAGCCCACAAGCGTACAAGAGTTCGAGCATGGCGCGGTCGCGAAGCCCGAGCGCGGTGGCGGTGTCCGGGGCGAGCAGCAGCCGGTCGACCTCTTCCTCTTCGAGCGTATTGGGCAGGCTCGGGCGCACCCGGGGCAGCGCCACCTCGGCCAGCGGGTCGTGGTCGATGTGACCACCGAGCTGCGCCCAGCGGTAGAAGCTTCGAAGCGACGACAAAAGCCGGGCGTTGCTTCGAAGCTGATAGCCGGCCTGCTGGCGCTCGTCGAGCCAGGCGGAAAAGCGCGCGGGGTCTGGCGCCAGCAGGGTCTCATCGAAGCGTTCGAGATACGTCTGCCAGGCGATCAAATCGCGCCGGTAGGCCGACAGCGTATGCTCGCTTGCGCCCTGCTCGAGCCACAGGGCGTCCAAAAACACATCGATGTCGTTCAAGGCCAGACTCCCGGCGCGCAGCCAATAAAAAAACCCCGCCCCGCAAAGCGGAGACGGGGTTGTGTACCCGGGCGCGAACGCGCCCGCAAAAAGCCGCGATTACGCCAGCTTTTCCTTGATACGGGCCGACTTACCGCTGCGCTCACGCAGGTAGTAGAGCTTGGCCTGACGTACGTCACCGCGGCGCTTGACTTCGATGGAGTCGACCAGCGGGCTGTAGGTCTGGAAGGTACGCTCGACGCCCACACCGTGAGAGATCTTACGCACGGTGAACGCGGAGTTCAGGCCACGGTTACGCTTGCCGATGACCACACCTTCGAAGGCCTGCAGACGCTCGCGAGTACCTTCCTTGACCTTGACCTGAACGACGATGGTGTCGCCCGGTGCAAAGCCCGGAATTTCCTTGCTCATCTGCTCGTTTTCGATCGCCTGGATCACCTTGTTCTTGCTGCTCATGTCTTACTCCTGAATAACGTAATGGTTTGCCACGCAGTTGTGGAAGGGGCAAACCGTGATCCCGGCGCTCGAAACGAGCCACGCGGGAGTCGTTATGGGTGACGCAGGTGCGTTAAGCCCTGCACCGCCGCCCTGGCCTACCCGTGGGGCAGGGCGTTTTCTTCGATGAACTCGTCAAGCAGACGCTGCTGCTCGGCGCTCAAGGTGCGTCCGGCCAACAGATCGGGCCGACGCTGCCAGGTGCGCCCAAGCGACTGCTTCAACCGCCAGCGCTTGATCGCGCCATGATGGCCGCTTAGCAGCACATCCGGCACCCGCTTCCCGTCGATGACTTCCGGCCGGGTGTAGTGCGGGCAGTCCAACAGACCGTCGTTGAACGAGTCCTCGATGGCGGAGTCCTGATGCCCCAGCACGCCGGGAATCAGCCTTGCCGCTGCGTCGATCAGTACCATGGCCGGCAGCTCACCGCCACTCAGCACATAGTCGCCGATCGACCACTCTTCGTCGATGTCACTTTCCACCACCCGCTCGTCGATACCTTCGTAGCGCCCGGCAACCACGACCAGCGGGCCGCCTTGCACCAGCGCCTCGACGCCCGGCTGATCGAGCTTTCGTCCCTGGGGCGAAAGATAGATCACCTTTGGCACTCGCCCTGTCCGCGAAAGCCCCTGAGCTTTTGCATCGGCGATCGATGCGCGCAGCGTATCGACTTTCATCAGCATCCCGGGGCCGCCGCCGTAAGGTCGGTCGTCCACGCTGCGATGCTTGTCGGTGGCGTAGTCGCGCGGGTTCCAGAACCCGAGTTCGATCTGGCGCCGTTCGACGGCCCGACCCACGACCCCCTGGCCGGTGAGCGCGTCGAACATCTCGGGAAAAAGCGATACCACGCCAAACCACAGGGCGGGTGCTTCTTCACCGCGTTCGCTTTCAAAGGGCGCGTTCTGAAGCGTTGGATCGCTCAAAATTCGCTGTCCCAATCGACGATCATACGGCCCTCGACGAGGTCGATATCGAGCACCACGTCATCGGGCAGATACGGCAGCAGCCGCTCGCGCTTATCGATGGCCTCGCTATCGCCGCGTACGACGATGACATCGTTGGCGCCGGTTTCGAACAGATAGCTGATCTGCCCCAGGCGCTCGCCTGACCGAGTGAAGACGTTCAAACCTTCGAGCTCGTGCCAGTAGTACTCATCATCCGCCAGTATCGGCAGCACGCTCTTGGGCAGCAGGATCTCGGCCTGGGCCAGCGCTTCGGCGGCCGTTCGGTCGTTGACATCCTCGAGCTGCACCACCAGCGCCTTGCCCTGCTGGCGCCCCTGAATGACCGGCATTCGCGTCAGGGTATCCCCCTGGCGAACCCACCACTCCGGGTACTGCAGGATACTGTCGATAGGACTTGTGTAGGAGTATACCTTGAGCCAACCCTTTACCCCGTGGGGGCTGGTCAGCTTGCCGAGCACCACGTGCTCGTCTGTCTGGCCGGCGTCTAAACGCGTCATTGGCCCGTGCTCCTACAGTGCATTACCACAAAACCGCCATCCTACGAACCGTATCCCTGTTCGTCATCGACGAACGTTCAGGCTTACGCCTGCTTGCGTGCTTCTTTCACCAGCTCGGCAACGCGACCAGAGAGCTGTGCGCCCTGGCTTTGCCAATGCACGACGCGGTCCAGATCGACGCGCAGACGCTCTTCCTGACCACGGGCTACCGGGTTGAAAAAGCCGATGCGCTCGATGAAACGGCCATCACGGGCGTTACGCGAGTCGGTGACGGTGAGGTGGTAAAAGGGACGCTTCTTGGCGCCACCACGTGCCAAACGAATGGTAACCATACGATAACTATCCTTCGGTTGAGGTTACGAGAGTGGAGCATGGCGACATCGCCATCAGAACACTCATCATGCTGTTTTCCGGACTATTTTCCGGCACAACTTCCGCGATACAGCGCGCGCCTGGCGATACTATCAGCAGGCCGTTTTGTACCTTTTTTCACGCCCAGGCGACAGGCTCGGACGGCGCACTCGACGCCCCGCTTGCCAACACCCACGCATGAAGAGGCCGCATTCTACGCAAATGCGGCCTGCTTGGAAAGCCTGACAGCCAGAAAACTCGCAGGGCGTCAACCGCGCCCAGCCTCGTTCCCGGCGTTTTTCATCGCACGGCTCGAGGGCCTTTCGTCAGGCGCTGTCGCGCACGACGAGCGACCCGGCCACGCGAACGACATTGACCGCGGCCGCGGGCGTGGCCATGCGCCGCTCCAGCAGCCGAAGCGCTTCAGAAGCGGTCGTTTTTACCGGATTGGTGACGGTCGTCAGCGGGCAGAGCCCAAAGGCCGCGCTCGGCACGTCGTCAAAGCCGGTCACCGCAAGCGCCCTGGGTACCTCGATACCCAACCGCCGGGCGGCTTCGAGCGCTCCCAGGGCCATGGCGTCGTTGGCGCAGACGATGGCGTCGATAGCGGTTTTCGAGCGCAAGAGCTCGGTGGCGGCGAGGACGCCGCTTTCCAGCGAGAAGTCGCCCTGGGCGCGGGCCACGAACGAATGCCCGGCGCTTGCCAGCGCGCGCTCGGCGCCGCTCAGACGCTCCTGGTGGGAGAAGGCGTCCGCGCGCCCGCCAAGCCAAGCCAGACGCCGGCGCCCCTGGCTCAAGAGCCTGTTCACCAGTGCCGCCATGCCGGCCTGGTTGTCGCAGCACACCGCATCGGCCTGACAGTTGTCGAGCACTCGCCCGATCAGTACCAGCGGGGCGCCACTTCGGCGACACAGCGTGGCGATGTCCGGGCTCACCGAGCCCGCCGCCACGATCGCGCCTTCCACCTGATAGGAGAGCGCGTGGTGAATCATCTCGCTCATGTTGTTGCCCCCGGCGGGCAGCAGCAGCGGCTGATAGCCGCGCTCGGTCAACGCCGCCAGCAGGTGCTCCAGAAGCCAGGCCTCATAAGGCTTCGAGACGCTGCCGACCACCACCGCGACCAGCCCGGTGCGCTGCCCGGTCAAGCCCCGGGCGATCAGGTTAGGCCGATAGCCGAGCGCGGCGGCCACGCCCAGCACGTGTTCGCGCTTTTTCACCGACACCGACGCCCCGGGTGTGAACGCCCGCGACACCATGGCGCGAGAGACCCCCGCCGCCGCCGCCACGTCGTCCGCCGTCACGCGGCGCTTTTGCTGTGTCATGGCGCACCTTCTGCCTGGTCGTGGATAAAGAGCGCGCGCGATAAAAAAGCAGCGCCATGCGAGCGACATCAAAGCGTCACAGTGACGTTTTAGGATCGCCTCATCACTTTTTTGCACGCGCTTTCAAAATACCCGTTTGGCGAGGAGCCTGCCAGTGTCGATGAATGCTCTCACTCTGCGCGACGTGACGGTCGACCTCAAACAACGCCGCATCCTCGAGCGCATCAGGCTCGACGTGGCACCGGGCAGTTTCACCTGTCTTCTGGGGCCGTCAGGCTGTGGCAAGACCACGCTCTTGCGCGCCATCGCCGGCTTCACGCCGATCAGCGACGGCGACATTCGCCTTGGCACGCGTTCGATCGCAGCGCTTGCTCCGGAGAAGCGCGAGACCGCGATGGTGTTTCAATCCTACGCGCTGTGGCCGCACATGAGCGTGGGCGAGAACCTCGCCTACCCGCTGAAGCTTCGCGGCGTGCCAAGCCTCGAGCGCCAGCGCCGGGTAGCGGCAATGCTCGAGCGGCTGGCGCTTGGTGGCTTCGAGGCACGCTCGGTCACCCAGCTTTCCGGCGGCCAGCGCCAGCGCATTGCGCTGGGGCGCGCGCTGATCATCGACCCGCCGCTGCTGCTGCTGGACGAGCCGCTTTCGAATCTCGACGCCGCCATTCGGCGAAGCCTGCGCGGGGAGCTTCGACGCCTGCAGAAATCGCTCGGGCTGACCACCGTCATGGTGACTCACGATCAGGAAGAAGCGCTGCAGATGGCCGATCAGATCGTGCTGATGCGCGAAGGCCAAATCGTTCAGGTGGCCCCACCCGCCACCCTCTACGAAGCCCCCGCCGATCTGGACGCCGCCCGCTTTCTGGGCGTGGACAACACCGTTGCATGCACGGCACAGGACCCCTTGATGCGTGCCGGCGCCGCGACGCTTGGCTTTCGCACCCGCGATGCTCGCATCGACGAGACCGCACTCGATCAAGGCCTGCGCCGCCAAGGCCAGGTCATCGAGTGCGTCTACACCGGCGACGGCTATCAGGTCAGCGTCGATGTGCTGGGCACGACGCTCTTCGCCACCGCCGCCGCGCCGCTGCCACCGGGGCGCTTCGTCACCCTGCAGGTTCCCGAGAAGGCGCTGATGCCCTTCGACACGCACCAGCGTTATCTATCCACCGCCCACCGTCAGGAGCACACCGCATGAACACATCCCGTGAAAACGCCCTTCGCTCGCCCCTCTTTCGTATCGCGCCACTGGCGCTCGCGCTTGCCGCGGTGACCGGCCAGGCGAGTGCCGACACCACGCTCAACGTCTTCACCGCCGGCGACGACAACATGGTCGCCTACGTGAACGAGTTCCTCGCCCCGCGCTTCGAGGCGAGCCACCCGGATGTCACCGTGCGCGCCCTCGGCACCGGCCCAGGCGATGCGGGCAGCCAGGCGATCTTTGAAACCATCAGCGCTCAGCGCGACAGCGAAAATTGGGACGTGGACGTCGCCGTCCTGCATCAGCGCATGGCCGGGCAGATGGTCGAAGAGGGTCTGCTGCGCCGCTACACCGATGAGCTGGACACCGCCGCGCTGGCCACCGGCGAGAGTGCGAAAAACGCGCTCGGCGTGGACGTCGAGGGCTACGTGATGCCGATGTTTCAGAGCCAGATCGCGCTGGCCTACAACCCGGCGCTGTTGGCCGAGCCGCCGCAAAGCTACGCCGAGCTTGCCGAGTGGGTGACCGAGCACCCGGGCGCGTTCGGCTATAACGGCATCACCGGCGGCATGGCCGGCGTCGGCTTCGTGTTCGGCTGGATGTACGCCTTCACCGACATGGCGGACACCCTGCAAAACGGCCCCTGGCAGGAGAATGCCGAGGCGCGCTGGAGCGATGCGCTCGAGGGGCTTCGCGCGTTCAATGCCGATGTCACCATGACGCCGGGCAACGCCGGCACTTTGGATGCCATGAACCGCGGCGAGATCAGCATGGGCCCGGTGTGGATGGACATGTACTACACCTGGAAAGCCGACGGGCGCCTGAACCCGGATTTCCGCCTGCTGCTGCCCGAACCCGGCATGCCTGGCCAGCCGATGTACTACGTCATTCCCGAACGCGCCGAGCACGCCGAACTTGCCGCCGAGTTCATCGCGCTTGCCACCAGCCCCGAGGTACAGGCCGAAGGCATCGTCGGTGAGTTCAACTGGTTTCCGGGGATCGACGCCGAGCACGTGAAAGACGAGCTGAGCCAGGCGCAGTGGGACGCGCTCTACGCCGATGTCTCGCCAGAGACGCTGGCCAGCCGTGGGCGCTCGATGCCCCAGGGCGACTACTTCCGCGCCATTCTCGAAGCCTACGAGCAGAAAGTCAGCCGCTGAGCCGGCACCGACCCGCCACCGGGGGCGTCTCGCCCCCTTCACGTTGACGAGCGACCCTCATGACTTCGTCCTCTCTTGCCACATCCTGCACGCCGCCGCGACGGCGCCTGGTACCGAGCCTCGGGCTGCTGCTGGTGTTTCCGGCCATGACCGCGGTGGTGCTGCTATATGCGCTGCCGCTGGTGCGCTCGCTGGCGAGCGCCTTTACCGATGAAAGCGGGCTCACCTTCGATCATCTGACGCGCGCGCTCACGCTCTACGGGCGCGACGTGGCGTTTTCCATCGGCGTAAGCCTGGGGGCGCTGGCGCTCATCGCGGCCTGCTCGGTCGCCATCGCGGGCTACCTGACGCTCGGCGCCACGCCCTGGGCGGTGCGCGCCCTGCGCTGGCTCTATCGCTGGCCGCTGTTCATCCCCTTCGTGGTGGCCGGGCAGCTGTCGCGCTCGTTTCTTTCCACCAACGGCATGATGAACACCGCGCTGATCGAGGCCGGGCTCATGAGCGCCCAGAGCGCACAGAGCTTTCTGGACTGGCGCGGATTGATCGTGACCTTCGCCTGGAAGCAGATTCCTTTCGTCACCCTGCTGCTGGCCGGCGCGATGGCGGCCATCGATCAGAGCCACAGCGAGGCGGCGCGCAATCTGGGCGCCGGGCGGCTGCGCTGCTTGTTTCAGATCGTGCTGCCCCAGGCCGCGCCGACGCTCTGGGTCGGGCTGATTCTCTCGCTGGTGGCGATGCTCTCGGTACTGTCGGTGCCGATGATGCTGCTGTCCGGCAACCCCACCATGATGACCTCGATGATGGCGCACCGCATTACCTACTACGGCGACTACGGCGTGGCCAACGCCCTGGGGCTCTTCTCCTATGCGCTGACCGCCGTGACCGCCTGGATCTATCTACGTCTGACGCTTGCCCGGGAGGCCCGCCAATGAACGCCTCGCGTCTCGTTTCACAGCTGAGCCTTGGGCTTGCGCTCGGGCTTTTAGCCTTCGTCGTCTTCGGCCCACTTTTGAATCTCGGGCTCTGGGCCTTCGCCGAGCAGTGGTTCTACCCCCACACGCTGCCCACCCAGTGGGGCTTCGATTTCTGGGCGCGGGTCTTTCGCCCCCGCGCCGGCGCCTGGAGCTCACTGTTCAATACCGTGCTGGTCGCGTTCTCCGCGGTGGCGCTCTCCATGGCGCTGGCGGTACCGGCGGGCTACGCCCTGGCGCGGCTGGCGCTGCCCGGGCGCCACGCCATCATGCTGCTATTTTTGCTGCCCCAGGCGTTTCCCAACCTGCCGATCTTCGTCAACATCGCGGCGATCTTTCACCAGCTCGGGCTAAACGGCACGCTGATCGGCGTGGTGCTGGTGCACTCGCTGCCGGGGCTGGTCTACGCGGTGTGGATCGCGACCGCCGCGTTCTCGGCGGTGGATCGCTCGCTGGAGGAGTCGGCGCGCAACCTGGGGGCTTCACCGCTGCGCGCGTTTTTCGATGTGACGCTGCCCCAGGCCCTGCCGGGGCTGCTCGCCGCATCGATCTTCGTGTTTCTGGACAGCGTCGACGAATTCACCGGCACGTTCTTCGTCGGCGCGCCGGAAATCACCACGCTGCCACTTCTGATGTTCAACGCCTCGATGGGCGGGAACTATCAGGTGGCCGCCATCACCGCGCTGATTCTGCTGATTCCGTCCATCGGCTTCATGCTCGTCATCGAGCGTTTTCTCAAGGCGGACGTGCTGTCCCGCATCGGCCGCTAGGCCGGTGCCTACCCGAGTCTTTACTTCATGCTGATCGCCCACCTTTCTGACTTTCATCTTTTCACCGAACGCTCCGAGACCGGCGAGGCGCGCGGCGATATCGCGCGCGTGCTCGAAGCGCTGGTGGCGGATATCGCCGCCCTCGCCCCCCGCCCGGACATCGTCGCGATTAGCGGCGATCTGGCCGACGGCGGCACGCCAGAGGACTACCGGCGGCTGAATGTGCTGCTCGCCCCTCTCTCAATGCCGATACTGGCGGTGCCCGGCAACCACGACCGGCGCGGCGCGATGCGCGAGGGGCTCGGCAGCCGGCTGACGGGGCTGGTGCCGGGGCCGTTTCTGAATGCGCGGGTGGCGCTTCCCGGCGTGACGCTTTTGGGCCTGGACACGGTGGTGCCGGGGGCGCCCCACGGGGCACTTTGCGCCGAGCGTTTGAACTGGCTGGAAGGCGAGCTCGCCTCAAGCAAGGGGACGACGGTGATCGTCATGCACCACCCGCCGGTTCAGACCGGCCACCCGCACTGGGATACGTTCAGTCTGATCGAGGGGTGCGAGCGGTTCGCCGAACTGCTGGCGGGTCGCTCCGTGAGGATTCTGTGTGGTCACATCCATCAGCCGTTTCATACCGACTGGGGCGCGCACCACGTGGGGGTGGCGGGTAGCCCGGCGTTCGAGTACCACCTGACCCCGGGCAGTATCGAGGCGCCGAGCCCGCAGCCGGTGCCCTTCAGCTACCCCCTCCATCACTGGGGGCCGCAGGGCGTGAGCGTGTACCGGCGCCACCTGCGCGCGTAAGCGATACCCCAACGCAAGAGCGCCCGCCGGATCACCGGCGGGCGCTCTCGTCATTCGCTCTGGGGTTGGGGGTCAGGGGCCAGACGCTTTAGCCTAGCGCCAGGGCATGCCGCCGGGGCCACCCATGCCGCCCATTCCACCGGGGCCGCCGGGCCCGCCCGGGCCACCGCCGCCCATCATGCCGGACATGCCGCGCATCATCTTCTGCATGCCGCCCTTCTTGCCGGCTTTCTTCATCATCTTCTGCATCTGCTTGTGCTGCTTGAGCAGGCGGTTAAGCGCCGGTACGTCCAGCCCCGCCCCAGCGGCGATGCGCCGCTTGCGCGAGCCATTGATGATGTCCGGCGAGCGCCGCTCCCTGGGCGTCATGGAGTTGATCAGCGCCTCGAGCTTGCCCATCTCCTTTTCCGGACCCGGGCCCTGAGCCATTTCGGCCATCTGGCCCATGCCGGGGAGCTTGCCGAGAAGCCCGCCCATGCCGCCCATCTTCTTGAGCTGCTGGAGCTGTTCGCGGAAGTCCTCGAGATCGAAGCCGTCGCCCTTTTTCACTTTTTTGGCGAGCTGGGCGGCCTTGTCCTTATCGACGGTGCGCTCGGCTTCCTCGATCAGCGAGAGCATGTCGCCCATGCCGAGGATGCGCGAGGCGACGCGGTCCGGGTGGAACGGCTCGAGCGCATCGACCTTCTCGCCCACACCCATGAACTTGATCGGCTTGCCAGTGATGTGACGCACGGACAGCGCGGCACCGCCGCGGGCGTCACCGTCGGCCTTGGTCAGGATCACGCCGGTCAGCGGCAGCGCTTCGTGGAAGGCCTTGGCGGTGTTGACCGCGTCCTGGCCGGTCATGGCGTCGACGACGAACAGCGTCTCGCTTGGCGTGATCGCTTTGTGAAGCGCCTGAATCTCCGCCATCATCGCTTCGTCGATGGCCAGACGCCCGGCGGTATCCACCAGCACCACGTCATGGAACTGGATTTTGGCGTGCTTGATCGCGGCGTTGGCGATATCGACCGGCTTTTGATCCGAACTCGACGGGAAGAAGTCGACCTCGACCTCTTTCGCTAGCGTTTCGAGCTGGTCGATCGCCGCCGGGCGGTAAACGTCCGCCGACACCACCAGCACCTTTTTCTTCTCACGCTCGCGCAGATAGCGGGCGAGCTTGGCGACCGAGGTCGTCTTACCGGCGCCCTGCAAACCGGCCATCAGCACGACCGACGGCGAGCCTTTCAGGCTAAGGCCTTCGTTGGCCTCGCCCATGATCGCCTCGAGCTCCTGCTGGACGATCTTGACGAACTGCTGGCCCGGCGAAAGGCTTTTGGACACTTCCTGGCCGACGGCGCGCTCGCGCACACGCTCGATGAACGCCTTGACGACGGGAAGCGCCACGTCCGCCTCGAGCAAGGCCTTTCGCACCTCGCGAAGCGTTTCCTTGATGTTGTCATCGGTCAGGCGCGCCTGACCCTTGATCGACTTCAGCGTCTGGGAAAGACGCTCGCTCAAATTCTGGAACATGGGGCCTCTGCCTTTGTCGCTGTCGCCGGGCGTAGACGCCGCCGGACGTGTGTTGGCTCGATTATACGCGCTCAGCGCGTGAGTCTCTATGGCTCTTCGCGTTGCGCTGCTGTGCGACGCTTTACGATTGGTTATAGTAGACGCTAGTCTCTAGGCTCTTTGGTCGCTCGTGGCCATCGCTCATGACCACGTTCTCGACCACGTTCTCGCGTCGTTTCCTCATCACTTATGCGCAACATGCGCACGGATAGCATCATGCAGGCGCTGCCTTTCGCGACCATCGCTTTCGTACTCTATATCGCCGCGGCCATCTGGCAGGGCATGACTCTGGTTCGCCGCGTGCCACCGCGCCGGGGCATGGTGCGCCTTCTGGGCGCTATCGGGCTTCTGCTGCATATCCCTGTGGTGGTGATGCTGCTTCGGGAAGCGCCGGGGCTTTTGCCCGGCTTTACCACCAGCGTCACACTGTTGATGGCCGTGGCGGTGAACGTGGTGCTGATCGCCAGCCTCTTCAAGCCGGTGTTGAACGCCGCCATCGCACTGTTTCCGCTCGCCGGGGTGGCGCTGATCTTCGCCACCTGGCTACCCAACCAGGGCAGCCACACCGGGCTTACGCCGGGCATTTTGCTGCACGCGGCAAGCTCGGCGCTGGCGTTTGCGGTGCTGGCCATCGCGGCGGTGCAGGCGGTGCTGGTCGGGCTTCAAAACCAGGCGCTCCGGCATCACCACATTCGCGGCATCGTGCAGTCGCTGCCGCCGCTGACCACCATGGAGCGCGTGTTGTTCGAGCTGGTCTGGGCCGGCGTTTTGCTGTTGACGCTGTCGATCGCCAGCGGCCTGATCTTTCTGGACAACTTCTTCGCCCAGCATCTGATGCACAAGACGGTGCTGTCGATCGCGGCCTGGGTGATCTTCACCACTCTTTTGGTCGGGCGCCACCGCTTTGGCTGGCGCGGCATGCGCGCCGTGCGCTGGACGCTGGGCGGCTGTTTGCTGCTGGTGCTGGCCTATTTTGGCAGTAAATTCGTGCTGGAAATCATTCTCGCGCGCTAGTGCCGATGGGGGTGCGCTTGACAGCCACCCCCCACCCTTTTACAACGAGTTTGATACGCCACAAAGGAACCTTCGACTTGAGTGACGATTTCCCACTGGGATTACTGTTTGGCCTGCTGGCCTTGTTGATACTGCTATCTGCCTTCTTCTCGAGTTCTGAAACGGGCATGATGTCGATCAACCGCTATCGACTCAGCCACCAGGCCGGCAGCGGCGACCGCCGCGCCAAACGGGTCATGCGTCTTCTGACTCGCCCGGACCGGCTGATCGGTGTCATCCTGATCGGCAACAACTTCGTCAACAACCTGGCCGCCTCGATCGCCACCATCATCGCCATTCACTTCTTCGGCGACGTCTCGGGCCCGGCCATCTCCACCGCGCTTTTGACCATCACCATTTTGATCTTCTCCGAGGTGACGCCCAAAACCTACGCGGCGATCAAACCCGAGCGCATCGCCTACCCCTCCTCGATGGCGCTGGAGCCGCTTTTAAAGCTTCTGTACCCGCTGGTATGGCTGGTCAATGCGGTCTCGAACGGGCTTTTACGGCTGGTGGGTGTCAAAAGCGTGGAAAACGGCGGCGACAGCCTGACCCGCGACGAGCTGCGCACCGTGGTCCACGAGGCGGGCACGCTCATTCCCTATCGCCACCGCGCCATGCTCCTGTCGATTCTCGATCTCGAGAACGTCACGGTGAACGACATCATGGTGCCGCGCCACGAGGTGCTGGGCATTGATCTCGACGACTCGCTGGAGGAGATTCTCGCCCAGATTCGCACCAGCCAGCACACCAGGCTTCCGGTCTACAAGGGCGATATCAACAACATCATCGGCATGCTGCACCTGCGCAACGCCGCGCGCTTTCTCTCCAAGGAGGAAGTGACCAAGGCGGCGGTGGTGCAGGAGGCGCGCGAGCCCTACTTCATTCCGGAATCGACCCCGCTTCATACGCAGCTTTTGAACTTTCAAAAGCAGAAGCGGCGCATCGGCATCGTGGTCGATGAGTACGGCGATGTGGAAGGGCTGGTGACGCTGGAGGACATTCTCGAGGAGATCGTCGGCGAGTTCACCACCGACGTCTCCGAGGACGAGGAGATTCACCAGCAGGACGATGGCAGCCACGTGATCGAAGGCACCGCCAACATTCGCGAGATCAACAAGATGCTCGGTTGGCAGCTCCCCACCGACGGCCCCAAGACGCTCAACGGGCTGATTCTCGAGCATCTGGAAGCGTTTCCGGAAGGCCCCGCGTCGCTGCAGATTGGCGGCACGCGCATGGAGATTCTGGAGATTCGCGACAACCTGATCACCTCGGCACGCTGCTGGCCGCTGATGCGCCTGCAGCGTCGCTAGGTACGCCCGGCCGACGACCCAGCGCTACCGGCTGACGCGACTTTTTTGCAAGACTACTTGTTGCGCGACTGCACGCTCTTCTCGCCCGCCTGTTCGCGGCGGGCGATATCCTGCTCGCCGGCAGCCTTCAGCGCTACGACGCGCGCCTGCAGGTAGTGACGAAGGGCGGTGTTCTGGGCCTCCTGAGCCAAGATCGGCGGGCCGAAGGTGACCTGTACCCGCGCGCGAAAACGCCTCGGCCACTTTTTGAAAGCGGGGCCATTGCAGCGCGACGCCCAGGAGCCCCAGAGCCCGGCAAGCCCGGCGGGCACGACCGGCACGTTGTCTCGCGAGAGCATCGTTTCGAGCCCGCGACGAAATGCCTGTACCTCACCGTCCGGCGTTAGCCGCCCTTCGGGAAAAATCATCACGACTTCGCCGTCGCGCAGCGCTTCGCTGATCTTTCCAAGCGTACGCCGGAGCCCGGCCGGGGTACGCCGCTCGGACTCGACCGGAATCGCGCCCACCAACAAAAACCACCACTTGAGCCAGGGCGAGTCATAGATCGGCTGATCCATGACGAAGCGCAGCGGCCGGGGGCTCGCGCCGCCCAGCACCAGTGCATCCATGAAGCTTACGTGATTACACACCACCAGCGCTGCGCCCCTGGCGGGCAGGTGCTCGCGGCCATGAACGCGCAGCCGATAGCTTGCGCGCATGGTGATATAAATGGCGTGGCGCAGCACGAAGCGCACCGGTTTGACCAGTCGTTTCATGCACCCCGCCCTTGAGCGCCCACTCCTTCACCATCAGTTCCCTGAGCGCGAAGCCCGGCCAGCACCGTGCTCATCAGCTGATCGAGCAGCTCGTCGACCTTGAGCTGCTGGCCCTGCCAGTAGCCCAACCGCTCGTTCAGGCCAAGCTGCACTAGCCCATGCACGCTGCCCCACAGAGTGCGCCCGAGTCGCCGCGCCTCCTGGTCGTCCAGCGCCGGCTGATAGCGGGTGAGCGATGACTCTACCTGGGTAAAGAGCGCCTCGATCAGATCGCTCTGGCGCTGGTCGAGTTCGCCCTCTTCGGCCAGGGGGTAGTCGAACAACAGCTGCCAGCGGTAGCAGCCCTGCTCGGCGAAGCGCCAGTAGGCGTGGGCCAGCGCGCGAAGCCAGGGCTCGGGCTCGTCCTCGGCAAGGCTTTCGATGGTTTGCTGCAACCGCGCCAGGGTGTCGACGTTGACGTGCTGGAGCAAATTGTTGAAGCTGCCGTAGAGTTTGAGCAGCGTACTCGGCGCGCACCCCACCTCCCGGGCCAGCGCACGCAGCGATAGGCCGTGCACCGGCCGCGTGGCCAACCACTCATCGCAGGCCTGCATGACCTGCGCATGAAGGGTGTCGGGCGCGTGCTGTCTGGGACGGGCCATGGCGGTCTCTTGAAATCATGCAAAAAGGCGAAAGCCTCAGCGCACTTGAGTTTGAGGAAGGGTTAATATAAGACAGGATACCCCACATCGAACACTGTTTTCGATACTATATGACGACTTTAAGCGTATTCTTGTCGTCTGGCTCTAATGCGTTTTATCCCCGGGTGACAAAGGAGGCCGGCATGACGGGACGCCTACACGTGCAGCGCCTTTCGCTTTCGCGCATGGTGCCATCGCTTGATCAGCACGACGCGTTCATTACCTCGCCCAACCTGGCCCCGCGCCAGCCGATTTCGGCTATCCGTATGGTGCAGGGCGTTTATCGCCACGAGCCGCTTTTCTGGGGGCTGACGCCGCCCTGGCTCAAGGTGCTCGACCACGCCCCGCACTGCGCCCGCGCGGAGTCGCTCGCCGCCCGGCCGATGTTCGAGGAAGCCTTCAACGCCCGGCGCTGCGTCATTCCCGTCACCGGCTTCTACGTGTGGCAGCCGCGTCACGGCGGTAAACAGCCTTATCTGGTCACCGCCACCGACCGCGCGCCGCTTTTGCTCGGCGCGCTGTGGTGTCGCTATCACACCACGCTCACGGCGTTTACCGACTCTACCGCGCTGATCACCGTGCCCGCCAACGTGTGTCTGTCGTCGCTGACCGACCGCCTGCCGCTGGTCATCGACGCCTCCCAGCTGGAGACCTGGCTTGACCCCGAAAGCCCGCCGGAGACGCTTCAGGCGATGATGACCCCGGCACCGCTGGAACTGTTGGGCGCGTTTCCGGTATCAAAGCATGTCAATAGTCCCGCCAATCAGTCGGCCGCCTGCGCCCATCCGCAGGGGCCCATGCTGCGGTGGAGCGCCCCTTAGCCGTATCTCGACAACGGAGTTTCAATGTTACCAAGCGACCCTTTTTCTCGCGTCTCCCTGCGTGACGCCTTGACCGGCGCGCTGCTCGGCACGTGCCTGTACGCGCCGATGCTCTGGGCCGAACCGCCCCAGGTCGCAAAGGCCTCCACGCCCATCACCAGCCCCTTCGATGCCCGCGACTACCGGGTACTGACCCTGGAAAACGGTCTGCAGGCGCTACTGGTGAGTGACCCCGACGCCGACAAGGCCGCCGCATCGATGAACGTGCGCGTTGGCAGCGCCCAGGACCCGGAGGATCTTCTGGGCCTTGCCCACTTTCTCGAGCACATGCTGTTTCTGGGCACCGAACCCTACCCGGAGCCGGACGCCTACCAGAGCTACATCGCCAACAACGCGGGCTCGCACAACGCCTTCACCGCGCAGCAGGACACCAACTACTTCTTCGATGTCGACCCCGAGGCGCTGCCCGGCGCGCTCGACCGCTTCAGCGCGTTCTTTCTCTCGCCGCTGTTTAACGCCGACCAGCTCGAAAGCGAGCGCAACATCATCCACTCCGAGTACATGGCGCGCATTCGCGATGACGCCCGCCGCGAAAGCGACGTGCTCGACCAGGTGCTGAACCCGGACAACGCCACCACCGGCTTCGCCGTGGGCAGCCGCGAAACCCTGGCCAGCCCCGCAGAAGGCGAAGCCTCACTGCGCGATCGCATCATCGAGTTCTACCACCAGCACTACGATGCCAACGTCATGAATCTGGCCGTGGTCGCCCCGCAGCCGCTGGATACGCTGGAGGAATGGGTCGCCGAGCGCTTTGCCGACATCCCGGACCACGACCTCTCGGCGCCGACCATCGACGCGCCGCTCGTCCTGAGCGACGAGCTTCCGACGTATCTCGAGCGTCAGTCGCTCGAGGATCGCCGCCGGGTCAACTTCTACTTCCCCGTGCCGGACCCGGTCGAC
This sequence comes from Halomonas sp. PAMB 3264, assembly GCF_031954245.1. NCBI lineage: Bacteria > Pseudomonadati > Pseudomonadota > Gammaproteobacteria > Oceanospirillales > Halomonadaceae > Halomonas > Halomonas sp. PAMB 3264. Next base: position 516,654 of record NZ_CP134866.1, on the reverse strand, counting down.
GAGTACCGCACCAAGCCGGCGCAGCTCATCGCGCATCTGCTCGGCGACGAAAGCGAAGGCAGTCTGCTCGCCGTACTGCGCGAAGCGGGCCTGGCGCTTGGCCTCTCTGCCGGGGTCGGGCGCGGCGACGGCGAGCACGCGCTGTTCACGGTCTCGATCAGCCTGACCAAGGAGGGTACCGAGCGGCTGGAGGACGTGCAGGCCACACTCTTCGCCGCCATCGACGAGATTCGCCGCGAAGGCATCGACACCTGGCGTTATGACGAGCAGGCCGCCCTTGCCGAGCAGGCGTTTCGCTTCCAGCAGCACGGCGACCCGCAAAGCGAGGCGACCCGGCTTTCCATGAGCCTGTCGCGCTACCCGGTGGAGGACGTGCAGTACGCTGCCTACCGCATGGACGGCATGGATAGCGCGGCGCAGCAAACCTACCTGGAGGCACTGACGCCGGAGAACATGATTCGCGTCTACTCGGATCAAAGCGTCGAGGGCGACACCGCCTCGCCCTGGTTCGATACCCGGTGGGCGCGCCTCGACGCGCCGGACACCACAGGCCAGGCGCTGTCCGGGCTTGCGCTTGCCCAGCCCAACCCGTTCATTGCCAGCGACCTGACGCTGGAGCCGGGCCAGGACGAGGCGCCTGGCGTGCTGATGCAGACGCCCTCCTTCACCGCCTGGCACATGCAGGACAGCCGCTTCAATACGCCAAGCGTGGAGTGGCGGATCAGCCTGCAGCACCCAAGCGCAAGCTACTCCGCCGAGGAAGCGGTGCTGACGCGGCTGCTGTCCGGCTGGCTCAACGACAGCCTCAGTAGCGCGCTGTACCCGGCCTGGCTCGCCGGGCACTCCTTCAGCGCCTACCCGCACGCGCGTGGCATCACGCTGGCGTTTTCCGGCTGGCGTGACGGCCAGGCGCCGTTCATCGAGCAGGCCATCGAGCAACTCAAGACCGCCGAGATCACCGAGGACAGCTTCGAGCGCGTGCGCAGCCAGCTCACGCGCGAGTGGCAAAATGCCCCCCAAGCATCGCTCTATGGTCAGGCCAGCCGTTTGGTGGGCGAGGCGCTGTTGTCTCCGCAGTGGGGAAGTCGCACGCTGCTCGAGGCGAGCGAGCACCTCGACCGCCACCACCTGGAGGACTTCCGCCAACGCTTTTTGCGTGGGCTTTACGTCGACGCCATGGCGGTGGGTAACCTGACAAAGGCGCAGGCCCGGGAAGAGGCCGAGACGCTTCGCAACGCGCTGACGCCGCGCCTGACCCGCGATGAGATCATTGAACTCACGCCGCTCTCGGTCAAGCAGGGAGATACGATACTGCGTCCGGATAGCGCTCGAGACGAGTCGCTGGCGCTTCGCTACGTGCAGGGGCGCGATCAAAGCGAGCGCGAACAGGCAACGCTCAGAGTCATCGCTCAGTGGCTGGATACCGATTTCTACCAGGCGCTTCGCACCGAGCAGCAGCTTGGCTATATCGTCAACGCCAGCTACTCACCGCTGCTCGAGGCGCCGGGGATCGCCTTTCTGGTGCAGTCGGCGGACGTCGACAGCGACGACATCGCCGCACGCATCGAACGCTTTTTGGAAGAGGCCGCCGAGGCGCTGGAAACCCTCGATGACGAGGCGCTAGCACCTCACCGCCAGGCCGTGGCGCGCCGGCTAGAGCAGCGCGACACGAGCCTTTCCAGCATGGCCAGCCGCTACTGGCAGGCCACCGCCCTGGACCCGGTGCGCTTCGACCGCCAGGCGCAAATGGCCGAAGCGGTGCTCAAGGTCAGCGCTGATGATGTACGCGACAGCTGGCCGTCGCTGATGGCCCACGTGCTGGAGGTGCGCTTCGATCCGGGTGACACGCCAAGCGACGTGGCCGCCTACCGCGCCACGCTCGACCCCTTCCCCCAGGACGACGCGGCGCGCTAGTGTGAGCCGCGCCCGCTCAGGCGTCGAACGCCTGGGCGGGCAGCATCGCTTCGACGAACATCACCACCTCTTCGAGAATCTGGCGCTGGTAGTCGGTCAGGCTCTGCTGGTTGTAGCGCTCGATCTCCCGAGCGAAGGCCTTGAGCGTAAAGCCGGACACCGCCGGGTCGTTCAACCGCGCCCAGCGAAACGCCTCCCACTGCTCGCGCTCCTCGCCTTCCAGGGTGTCCGGGTAGTTGCGCGCGCGAAAGCGAAACAGCATCTCCTCGAGCCGCGGATCCTGAAAGGCAAAGCGCGCCCCGACTAGATCCCAGGCCGGCGTCTCGCGCACCCGCTCCATCTGCTGGCGATCCGCCCCCGAGAAGAAGCTGCCCGAGTAGAGCATCAAATCCGGGTCCTGGGGCCCGTCCTCGAAGCCGGCACTGAACACGCTGGCGACCTTTTCGGCAATCACCGTGCCCTGATCGCGAAGCGTCTTCCAGTGGGCGCGGCACTGGTCGACATCGATGCCCAGCCGCGCCTGGATATCGCCGTACTCGCCCTTTTTCGGCCCCTCGACGTCCTTGAGCGCGGTGGCGGGAAACACCACCGGGCAGCGGTTGATGTGGATCACCTTGAGCGGAATGCGCGACTCCCCTTCCGCCAGATCCTGATGGCTGACGAACACCCGCTCACGAATCTGCTCGACGCTTAATGAAGTAAGCGCACTCGGATCAGCGCTCAAATCAAACGCGATCACGCCGTTGGGGTTGGTGGGGTGCTCGGCCAGCGGCATCACCAGCGCGCTGCAGGCGCGGCTGGCCGGGTAGCGCCTGGAAATGTGCAGCACCGGTTTGGCGCTGGCGACATCCAGCTGGGCGGCCACGGCGCGCTTGCCGCGAAGACCGAGCAGGTAGTCGAACAGTCTGGGGTTCTGGGCTTTGAGAAGCCGCGCCAGACTGATCGTGGCGCGCACGTCCGCCAGGGCGTCGTGGGCGCCGGCGTGCTCGATGCCGTTGGCCGCGGTCAGATCCTCGAGCCTGAAGCTCGGGGCGCCGTCGTCGCGTTTGGGCCAGGTGATGCCAGAGGGGCGCAGCGCGTAGAAGGCGCGCACCACGTCGATCAAATCCCAACGGGAGTTGCCGTTTTGCCACTCGCGGGCGTAGGGGTCGAGAAAGTTACGGTAGAACAGATGACGCGAGACTTCGTCGTCGAAGCGCAGGCTGTTGTAGCCCACCACGCAGGTGCCGGGTTCGCTCATCAGCGCCTGGATGCGCCCGGCGAACTCGGCCTCGGGCAGGCCGTGACGCCGGGCCTTTTGCGGGGTGATACCGGTGATCAAACAGGCCGCCGGGTGCGGCAGCGCATCGTCACCGGGTTTGCAGTAGATCTCGACCGGCTCACCGATTTCGTTGAAGTCGGCGTCGGTTCTGATCGCGGCGAACTGCGCCGGTCGGTCGCGGCGCGGGTCGGCGCCGAAAGTTTCGTAATCGTGCCAAAGAAAACTGGCAGGGGCGGCGTTGGCTGGCGCCATGTGCGGATACTCCCGTGGACGTATCCCGCCACCCTACAACAACGGCGGTGAACACAAAAGTTCCACCGTTCTCCCGGCTTACGCCCGCCCGTTACTCACGACTTACCCTCAACCGCTCACGCCTTGCCCTTCACCGCTCACCGCTCACGACCAACCACTCAAGAATCGCGCGGCAAGGTCACGTTGAGTTCGAGCACCGAGCAGTTGTCTTCGCTATCGAGCGATACCTGGATGGCATCGTCGGCGACGTGGACGTAGCGGCGCACCACTTCCAAAAGCTCGCGCTCGAGCATCGGCATGTAGTCGGGCTGACCGCGCTGGCTGCGCTGGTGAGCTACGATGATTTGCAAACGCTCCTTGGCCACCGAGGCGGACTTCTTGCGCTCGCGCTTCAGGAATTCGAGCAGTTTCATCGCCGACCTCCTCCAAACATGCGGCCCAGAAGACTCCTGCGTTGTACTTCGTGAAAGCGCAGCGGCACATCTTCACCAAGCAGGCGCGACACGGTGTCGGCGTAGGCTTGACCTGCATCGCTGGCGCCGTCATGGGTGACCGGCACGCCCTGGTTGGAGGCGCGCAGCACCGCCTCGGACTCCGGAATCAGCCCCAGCAGATTGATGGCGAGAATCTCGCGAATATCTTCCAGGGTGAGCATATCGCCGGAGGTGACGCGCGACGGGTTATAGCGGGTAATCAAAAGGTGCTCGCGCACCGGGTCCTGGCTTTGCTCGGCGCGGCGGGTCTTGGAGCCCAAAAGCCCGAGGATGCGGTCGGAGTCGCGCACCGAGGAGACTTCCGGGTTGGTCACCACCACCGCCTCGTCGGCGAAGTACATGGCGAGCTGCGCGCCGCGCTCGATGCCGGCGGGTGAGTCGCAGATCACGAAGTCGAAATCACCGCGCAGCTGCTCGAGTATCTCTTCCACGCCTTCCTGAGTCAGCGCGTCCTTGTCGCGGGTTTGAGACGCCGGCAGGATGAACAGATTCTCCACGCGCTTGTCGCGAATCAGCGCCTGGTTGAGCGCCGCCTCGCCCTGAATGACGTTGACCAGGTCGTACACCACGCGCCGCTCGCAGCCCATGATCAAATCCAGGTTACGCAGACCCACGTCGAAATCGATGACGACGGTCTTTTTGCCGCGCAGCGCAAGCCCGGTGGCGATGGCCGCCGCGCTGGTGGTTTTACCGACCCCCCCTTTACCTGAGGTCACTACGATAATTTTGGCCAAGAGTTATATCCTTTAAGAGGTCGTTGAATCGCGCGGCGCCTCTTCTTATCGTCATCGCGCGCAACGCACATATCGGTGTCAATCCGGTGACGTCGCCTGTATCGCTACTCTATCGAAAAGCGCCCGCCACGTCGCTACGTCAATCGTACCAGCCACACCCTAGGCCAGACGTTTGATCTCGAGCTGTTCTTCACTGAAGTGCACCTGCGCGGCCAGCCCCAAAAGCTTCGGGTCGATGTCCTCGAGGCGCTTGTAGTTGCCGGCCACGGATAGAAGCTCCGCTTCGAGCTCGCGACAATAAATGCCGGCGTGGGTATTGCCGTGAATGCCCGCCAGCGCCCGCCCTCGTAGCGCGCCATAAACATGAATGCTGCCCGCCGCGAGCACCTCGGCGCCGGCGTTGACCGCGCCGATCACGACCAGATCGCCTTCGGCGGCGCTAACCTGCTGGCCCGAGCGCACGGTGCCGCGAAAAAGCCGCGTGGCAACCGCGACCGGCTCGTGCGGGGTTTCGCGCTCGACCTCGGCCGAAGCCGTCTCATGAGATCCTGCATCGGTGCGCTCGACGCTTTCAAGTGCCCGCGAGCGCCCCTCTTCGACCGGCGCAAACCAGCCAAGCCCCAGCGCCCAGGCCGACTGGCGCACCGGCTCAGGGCCGCCGCGCACCGCGACCGGCAAAAGCTTGTGATCGCGACACACCGCGCAGATACGCTCCAGCGCCAGGTGCGGCTCATCGAGTTTTTCCACGCCCAGCACAACCGGTGTATGCTGGAAGAAGGCGGGAGATTGGGAGAGTTTGCCGGCCAGTTGACGCCTGATCTGCTCGGGGTCGGCGCTGCTCAACTCCATGACGGTCATGGGCAGCATGCCGCCTTTAAAGGTAAAGGCGTTGTCGGCACTATCGGCGTTGAGGCTCATGGCCGAACTCCATGTCATGTTCAGGTAAGATAAACTTAGCGCTGGTACGCGCTGGAATGCGACGGCTCGCCCACCTCTTGCGGCCAGCGCACATTGCCACTGGCAAAGCTAAGCGACAGCGACGGTGACTGCAACTACCAAAGCACCGATGGCTGATTTTTTTCACGCGATGCACCTCTTGCAGGAAGATTCATGCACGGACTGTTAAGACGCTTGTTCGCGCCTCGGTGGCAGCACCCCAACGCCGAGATTCGCCGCCAGGCTCTCGAAACGCTGGACCCGCAGCAGCCCGATCAGCGCGACGCGCTGAAAACGCTGGTCGACGACCCGGACCCCACCGTTGAGCTGGCCGCCCTGTTGGCGCTGGGGGACCTCGACACGCTGACCAGCCGGCTCCCCGAGCGCCAGCACGTTCCCGGCTGGCGCGAGGCCGTGATCGAGCGCCTGACCGGCCGGGAAGGCCAGACCGACCTTTATACGCGCAGCCGGCTGGTCGACTCACTTTCAAACACGGCACTGCTCAATGAGATTGCGCTGCGTGGCGACAACCTCGATCTTCGCCTGACCGCTTTGGAGCGGCTCGTTGATGACGAGGATCTGATCTATCAGGCCTGCAACAACGGTGTGGCGAGCGTGCGCAAGCGCGCCGCCGAGCGCCTCGACAGCGAAGCGAGTTTGAAGACGCTGTTGAAACAGGCGCGCCGCGATCGCAACGTCATGCGCCTGGCGCGCGAAAAGCTCTCACGGCTTCGTCACGACAACGAGTGGTTCGATCAGCAAACGACGCGCCGCGAAGAGCTGCTGGAAAAACTTGAGCAGCACGCCCGCGCGCCCTGGGAGCCGCTTTACGGCGGCCGCCTTCGTCATCTGGAGCGCGAGTGGCGAAAGCTCGACCATCCGCCCGGCCCCCGCGAAGAGGAGCGCTTTCATCAGGCGCTGCTCGGCGCGCGCAAGACCTTGAACGATCACGAAACCCAGGAGCAGGCGCGCCAGGAGCGCCAGGTGCACCGCGAAGAGATCGAAACGACTCGTGATCAGCTGCTCGCCGGGCTGGAGGAGACGCTGAACGGGCTCGTCCACGCCGAGGCCGTGACACTTCAGGACATCGACAGCCTGCGCGCCCAGCGCCAGCTGCTGGGCCAGCGCTGGCAGGCGCTGTCGGATCTTCACGCACCGCCGGAGACGACCCAGGCGCGCTACACCCAGGCGCTTGCCGCGTATGAGCGCGTCACAGAAGCCTGGCAGCGCTGGCAGACGCACCAGGCCGATGTCGAGCGAGGACTCGCCGACCACGACCCCGCGACACTCGAGGATCGAGTCAAACGCGTTGCCTGGCCCAAGGACCTTTCCAAGCCAGCGCTTTTACAGCGCGCCCAGGCACTTCTGGCGCTGGAACAGCCAGCCGGCGAGCAAACACAAAAAGCGCCTTCACTCGAGGCGCTGACCGCCGAGCTCGACAGTTTCGAGCACATGCTCGAGCGCGGCGCGTTCAAAAGCGCCAGCCGGCTTCACCAACGCCTCAAGCCCTCGATCGACGCATTGAACAGCGCCCAGGCCAAACCCCTCAAGGCGCGGTTGAAGCAGCTGGGCGCGCAGCTGGCGGAGCTTAGAGACTGGCGCGGCTTCGTCGCCGGGCCCAAGCGCGAGCAGCTCGCCTCGAGCATCGAGACGCTGGCCGAGGCGCCGGCGATGGCGGACGCGGCGCTGGACCGCCGCCATCGCCAGTTGGTCAAGGAGTGGAAGGAGCTTGGCGACGCCGCGGCCAGCCGGGCGCTTTCAACGCGCTTTCGCGCCGCCTCCGAGCGCATTCACGAACGCCTGGCGCCCTGGCGGGAAACCCTCGAGCAGACGCGTCAGGCCAATCTTCGCCACCGCGAAGCGCTTTGCGAGCAGCTCGAAACCCTGTGCGAGCAGCCCGCCGACAACGCCGACCCGGACGTGCTGCGCGAAATTCGCGATCGCGCCCGGCATCAGTGGCGCGAATACACGCCCATCCCGCGGGAAGCCTCGGAAACGGTCGGCCGGCGCTTTGGCAAGGTGCGCCATCGGCTGCAGGCGCTGATCGACCAGCGCGCCGAGCAGATCGCCGCGCAAAAGCGCGCGCTGATCGACGAGGTGAATGCGCTTTTGCATGCCACCGAGCGCCCCATTCACGAGCGTACCACCCGCACCAAGGCGCTTCAGCAGCAGTGGCGTACCCTGGGCCGGGCCCCAAAGGGCGAGGAGCAAACGCTTTGGAAGCACTTTCGCGGGGCCTGCGATCAGCTGTTTGCCCAGCGCGACGCGCACAAGAGCGAACAGTCGGCGCGCTCGCAGCAAAAGCTCGACGCCATGCAGGCCCTGATCGACGAAATGGACGCCTGGCAGCCGGAAAACGCCCGCGAGGCCCAAGCGCTCGAAGCGTTTATCCAGCGCGCCCAGCAGCTCGAATCGCTGCCGCGCAACCGGCGAAGCGAGGGCATGCAGCGCCGCCTGAGCGGTATTCTGCGCGCCCGGCGCGAGCGGTTGAGCCGCCTGGAAGTGGCCGATACCGTCGCGCAGTGGCACGCGCTCATGCCGCTGACTCAAGCCCACCTGAGCGCGGACCAGCGCGCGTTTGAAGCGCAGCAAAACGACGCCGTCGAGGCGGCGCAGGTGCTCGCGACCCCGCCGACCGGAGCGTTTTTGGACGCGCACCAGCGCCGCAACGCCGCTCGATGCGCGGCGATCAGCGCTCCGGAGCAGAGCCGTCGAACCGTCGAAGAGGGCGTGGCACGGCTTCGCGTACATCTCTCGCTTTTGGCGCTGGGCAGCGTCAAACCCGAAGACGAGCCGCTTCGCCTGGCCATTCAGGTCGAGCGTTTGAACGATGGTCTGGGCGGTGAGCGCAGCCAGGCCGAAGAGACACGCAGCGTGCTGGCAGCACTCATGGCGCTGGGGCCGGTGCCCGGCGACGTCTGGGACCGGGAGGTTGGTGAGCTCGACGCGCTGCTGAGTCGGCTTGCGCGCCCGCCCCACGCTTGAGGCGTCAGGAGAGCAGCGCGACAGATGCGTTGCACACGGGAAAGGGGAAACTCAAAAGGAGGCTTGTGGCCTCCTTTTTTTACGTCGTATTCAAGCGGCTGAGTGTCAGCGGTAGGCCAAGGCGTATCAGCCCATGAACTGGCCGCCGTTGATATCGATATTGGCGCCGGTAATGAATCCCGACTGCTCATCGGCTAAAAACGCCACCAGCCGGCCGATCTCCTCCGGCGTGCCGTAGCGCTTGACGGGGATGGTTTCACGAATCGCTTCGCGCACCTTCTCAGGGATCTCCATGATCATATCGGTGGCGATATAGCCCGGCGACACGGTGTTGACCGTGATGCCCTTGGTAGCGGTTTCCTGGGCCAGCGACATGGTCAACCCATGCATACCTGCCTTCGCCGCGGCGTAATTGACCTGGCCGAACTGCCCCTTTCGCCCATTGATCGATGAAATATTGATGATGCGCCCGTAGCCCTGCTCGAGCATTGGGTTGATCACGCTGCGGCAGGTGTTGAAGACGCTGTTGAGGTTGGTATCGATCACCTCGCTCCACTGCTCCCGGGCCATCTTCTTGAGCGTACCGTCGCGCGTGATACCGGCGCAATTGACCAACACGCTGATCGGGCCATGGGTATCGGCGATCTCTTGGGCGCCGTCCAGGCACGCCTGGTAATCCGAAAGATCGACGCCGGAAAGCGCCATGTTGTCGAAGCCGTCGGCTTTTTGGCTCTCGAGCCACGTTTTTGCCTTCTCCGGGTTACGGTAACCGGCGACGACCAAATACCCCGCCTCGGCCAGCGACCGGCAAATGGCCGTGCCGATCCCGCCTGTTCCACCCGTCACCCACGCCACCTGGGGTTGATTAGCCATTGTTTACCTCCCTGAAATGACAAATGACCTGCATCCGAGCCACACAAGACGTGGTGCAAGCCACTTCGGATTGGTGCCACCGCAAAGCGTTTGGCACGCACGTGTTGTTATCTTTTGCTCCTGCGCACCGAGCCGGTTTCATTGAAGTTGAGAAAGCCCGTTGCGTCATGGAAAGCATAGCGTTACTCCCCCAATGTTGCAGCACGATGAATCCACGCATGGCGTATCGATTTATCGCACTCGATGATTGACTCCTTCTCAGACTTATGTAGAATACGCCTCACGTTGATGCGGGGTGGAGCAGTCTGGTAGCTCGTCGGGCTCATAACCCGAAGGTCATCGGTTCAAATCCGGTCCCCGCTACCAATATTTCGAAAGGCAGATCAGTTACTTACTGATCTGCCTTTTTTGTTGCCTGTCATTCCCAAAAGCTCTGTGCCCAAATTGTGCCCACACCGTGCCCATTTTAAAAAATGCCTATCGGTAGGTGAAAAAAGCGGCGACCTTCAGGCACCGAACAATTTATTCAGCCTCTCCTTCTTTTCCTGCTTACCGAGTTAGGATGCAGATTCTGAACTAGGTTCCTTGATGTGAGTCACTAGCTGTTCGATCTCACAATCAAAGTAGTAGCAAAGCCTATCTAGATTATCTGTCACAGTGCTGTGACCGGGGTGATTGATAATTTTCGATAACGTCATCCGGTTTATGCCCGTTTCTTTCGCTATCTCCCCGATCGTAATTCTGCGCCGCTCGGCAAATTCCTTCTCAGCAATCAGCTCTTTTAAGTGATACCGAATCATCGTTTTCTCTATTATTGATCATAAAAATTATCAAAAAGTGATTTAAATAATCATTTGATTGTATATATTCCTAATCGAGCGATTAAAAATATTATCAAATGATCACCGCATGAGGAGATAGTCTCATGGACTGCACTTTTCTGACAACGGAAGAACTCGCCTCACGTATCAAATACGATGCACGGACCATCCGCCAGCAGCTCAAAGACAGCGTGCTTATCGAAGGCACCCATTACATCCGCCCCTTTGGTCGTCGGAAAATCCTGTATATCTGGGAAACTATTCAAGAAGAAATGCTGCAAGCGACACCTCGCCAACAACAAGTCGCCATACCGATGGCTAATGGGGGAGTCTGCCATGGGTAAGGTGCGTGCACGCAAAGAAAGCAAAAAGCTTTTTATCGACTTTCGGTTTGACGGCCAGCGTTTTCGTGAGCAGACCCTGCTTGACGATAACGCAAAAAATCGTAAACAGCTGGAGCTACTGTTACAGCGTATGAAAGCAAAAATGCTGCTTGGAGAATTCAAATATGCTGAGTTCTTTCCTAACAGCAGCAATTTACAGAAACTGAAGGGCCACCAGCCAGCGCCTACCACCACTGAGCATCAAGATGCAGCGGTTTTGGACACACCACTCTTCAACGACTTTGCCGAGCAGTGGTTTGAAGAGAGCAAGATCCAGTGGCGCTCTTCTCATGTGCGTAACGTGAACTCGATCTTGGATAGCTCACTTAAGCCCGCATTCGGTAAAAAGCCCATTGGTGATATCACCAAGGCCGACATCATGGGGTTTCGCGCCAAGCTGGCCAAGCGCAAGGGACGAGGCACCACAGGGCTAGTATCGCCAAAGACTATCAACAGCCATATGACCATTCTGCGCATGGTGCTGGATGAGGCCGCCGAGCGATTCGATTTCGAGACGCCCTACAAAAATATCAAACCGTTAAAGCTACAGAAGACCCACATCGAGCCCTTCTCGCTCCATGAAGTCCACCGCATCATTGATAACGTGCGCCCCGACTATCGTAACTACTACACGGTGCGCTTTTTTACTGGTATGCGTACCGGTGAGGTCGATGGATTGAAGTGGAAGAATGTAGATTTCGCAAAGAGGGAAATCTTAGTGCGCGAGACGTTAATCAACGGCGAGACCGAATACACCAAGACCGATGGCTCGCAGCGTGAAATTCCCATGTTTGGTCCGGTATACGACGCCTTAAAAACGCAGTATGCGGCCACCGGGCGTATGAGCCAGTACGTGTTCAGCAATCAACTGGGGCAGCTGCTTGATCACAATAACGTGACGAAGCGCGTGTGGTATCCCTTGCTGAGGTCGCTTGGGTTGACGAAACGCCGCCCGTACCAAACGCGCCATACTGCCGCGACGCTGTTTCTAGCCTCGGGTGAGAATCCAGAGTGGGTGGCACGGATGTTAGGACACAGCTCAACCGAGATGCTGTTTAAGGTCTATTCGCGCTATGTGCCTAATGCCACACGTATGGACGGCTCTGCTTTCGAGCGTTTATTAGGCAATGCCACGTCCACCAAGCCCGAGAAGGAGCACTGCCATGAAACGGCCTAATCAACAAGCTCCAGCACACCTGTCTCGCACTTTTACTGGCACTTATCGCCTTACGGGGCGCGTGGTGGAGTTCGACAATGCAAAAACGCCTTTTCTAAAGCTTCGGCTAAGCGACTGCGAAGGTGATCGTATCGCAATGCTGAATTTAGCAAAGACACACGTTCCTGAGCGCATTGGCCATTTGGATTTTGTTACTGCATCAGGAATAAAGTGCTTATCGGGCCAATTCCTACTTGATGAGTTCCGCAAGGCGACCCGTGAGGAAGTCCACTCACTGGACACGCTACAATCGCTACCACGTGTGTACGCCCCCGCACCAGCGGTGTTCGATCAATTAGTGAAGACCGTACAGTCTCTGCAATCGGAGCACTTACGCAGTTTTTTAACACGGGTATTGGAACGTAAGGACCGTATCGAGGCGTTTCTGAATGCACCCGCCAGCGTGACCTACCACCACGCCTATCCAGGTGGGCTGCTAGAGCATTCGCTGAACGTCGCGAATAATGCTGTTGCCATGCTGCGCTTAAATGAGCCAGCTATGCCGCGCCTGATGCAGGAAACGTGCTTTGTAGCGGGGCTGTTGCACGATATTGGTAAGACGTATACATACGACTCGAAAGGCAAGCCTAACGCGGCGTGGAAGCTCTGTAGCCACGATGCGTTTACGCTAGAAGCGTGTGCCTATGGCCTTGCCTATTTAGACCAACATGAGCCTGATATTGCGATGACCTTACGCCATATCTGGACATGCGCTTCCCCGGGCGCGCGTTATGGCCAGCCAGCCGCCATGACACTTGCTCGTTACATTCGTGATGCAGATGGGCAAAGCGCCATGACAGATAACCAACAGCGTGCGTTTCGTAGTAAAAGCCAGTGGGGCTTTAGCCGGATTGGGCAAAACGTTTTCTGGCGGCCAGAAACGTCTATGTTGCAGACACAATAGCCCCAGAGAGTAGAAGCATTAGCCTGCCGCCGACGCTAACGCATGGCGACTTTTATTTATCAGCAAAAGAAGTAGACTCATACAGAGCGACATCAGTTGCACCGATCATCATTCTTTGAAGGCAGTCTCAATGACCAAGTGCAACACCTAACCTATCAGGTAAGGTATTGCCATGACTCATTGTTATCGCCATCTTTCTGCTGAAGACCGAGCTGCCATCATGCTGATGCAGGGTCACCACTCGATTCGCTCCATTGCGCGTCAGTTAGGGCGTGCGCCTAGCACTATTTCACGAGAACTGGTTCGTCATACTGTTAGCCCCGCCAGAGCGTATGACGCCAGCCTCGCTGGACATCGCGCCCGGCTGACCCGCTGTCGGCCTCGTCGTAGCCCGAAGCTACCTCTCAATGGTGAGCTTTTTGAGCTGGTGGTCTACCTGCTGCGCAAGTACTGGTCACCTGAACAAATAGCCCGCACACTGCAGCGTCTGTTTCCTGATAATACTGACCGCCACGTCTCGCACGAAGCCATCTACAATGCGCTCTATTTCATGCCGCGCGGCTCGCTCAAGAAGGAACTGATTGCCTGCTTGCGCCAGGGTAACGGTAAACGTCGCCCCCGCAGCCGCGGCAAGGATAGGCGACCACAGATTCCTGACTTGGTGAGCATTCACCTGCGGCCCCCTGAGATTGAAGACCGCCTGATGCTTGGCCATTGGAGGGTGATCTCATCATCGGTGCCAACAACCGCTCTGCCGTCGGTACGCTGGTAGAGCGAACCACGCGTCTGGTGATCCTGGCGAAAGTGGACGGCATCACGGCCACAGCAGCGGCCGTCGGCTTTAGCGACAAGCTCAATGAGGTATCGCGCTCCCTGCGCCTATCGATGACCTATGACTAGAGCAAAGAGATGGTGAAGCATGCCGAGATCACTCAGAAGACGGGGACAGCAATCTACTTTGCCGACCCGCATAGCCCATGGCAGCGGGGTTCCAATGAGAACACCAACGGTCTATTGAGACAGTACTTGCCAAAAGGCACGGATCTGTCGGTCTACGCCGAGGTGCTCAAGAAAGCTGTCGCCGGCCCGAGCACGCTACAATAGTGTTGCACTTGGAACTTGAGGCCGCCTACCGTAACAGCTTGCTAGTGGCCTTCAGTACGGGATTAAAGCATGTTGGTAGATGCAATTTTATTGTTATTTAACTTAGAATCGCTGCACTCTTTATCTATCTCTGCTCTGCGGTATGGGCTTTGGCCTTAGTAGGTTCATTGATAAACGGCAGTGACCCTAGACTTGTTCATAACAGTACATACGAAATATGGAAGCGATATATCTAGGTTTTTTAGCCCGCGAGCACTACTTGCGGCTACCGAGCATTTCTCACCAACATCACCAAATTGTGAAAGAAGGCGCCCCAGATCAATATGTCGACACTACAGAAAACCGGGCAGTTGGTCGCGCGCTTTTTAGCTCGCTGTTTAGCGGATAGATTTCCGGTGGCGGTGGCTTCTCCCGACCCTTTGCATATCATAGTCCCCAGGTGGGACGCCAAACTTGGTGATGCTATAGTTTCGTCTTTCTTCTTTCGGGAGGTACGCAAGCTGAATGCTCGGGTAACTGTGTTGACGGTGACAGAACTTGCGCCACTACATTTACAGGATTTTGGAGTAGACCGCGTCATCGTCACTGATGCAAATCCAGGCCCAGTAAAACTCTTTAAAATGGCGCGACAACTTGGCCATGTGGATGTCGTGGTTCACTTAGTTGGCAGAATCAAGCCGGTAGAGATTTTATTTTTACGCTTACTGCGACCGGCATGTGTCTATTCTTTTGATGACGGTTTGCGATGTGTCAACCGCAAATTTGGTGCCGCTACGGCTGGCCTAGATTTTCCCGAACGCTTCGAGAAAGTACTCATAGATCTGGGCGTAAACGAAGTCGAGCGCAAGTACATCATTCCCCGCACGTCCCGGATTTATGACACTTCCAGTGCCCCACAGATACTGGTAAATCCCTATGCGAGCCGTCCCGACAAGAGCTTAGCCTTTACCAAAGCGGTGCTGTTGTTGCGCGCCGTAGCCGACGCCTATCCAGACAAGTCAGTTGGGATCCTCTGCAGCCCTGGTTCCCGATCAGATGCAAACAATTTGGAGGCTGAAGTCACTCGTGAAAATGTCCGTGCTCTTCAAGACTTGGCCACGCCCGGGGACGCGGCGGGATACATAAGCTGTGCGCAGGTGGTGGTCACTGTCGACACCGCCATCGTACACATGGCGGTTGGGTTAGAAACCAGACTGGTCGCTATCTACCCGACCATGGGAACTGAACACAATCCGTGGCTACCACCGGCCTCGGCGAGAACCTTAGTAGTCTACAGCCACCAAGACGTACACCGTTATCACCGTTCAGGAAAGAAGGACATGAACTCATTTAAAGTCGAGGAGGTTATTGCTGGCCTGGATAAGCTATTGGAGCCTAAAACTAGCTCTAGCCAACTTCTTGCGCTCCAAGCACAAATCATTCCAGGCTTGGGAGTAGCCTCCGGAACCTTGGTCCGTCAGCTCCCCCTCATCAGCCAGAGTTTCCCCGAAATCAAGGGTTGCTATCCCGGAACGATCAATTTGGAACTTACCCGTCCCCTAATCGTAACCAAGCCTGATCACCGAACAGCCCCGCTCGCTTGGACACCGAGTGGCCGTACAACCGAGGTTTTCGACCTAGTACGGATTGGGTTAGAATTTGGCCATGACAAACGAATAGTGCCCGCATGGTTATATATCGCCCATGCCTCCCCTCATAGGCGTACCCCAACAATCCACGAGGTGATTGCTGAGCCCCTAGATCTAGCCGACATACCAAGTTGCCGTATTCACCTTCGTGCAAGCGCAGTGACACTACAGGAAATTTAAACTCTACCGGACCCTGCTCTTGTTAGCTCGACGTCACCCCCTGATTGAGTAGCGCTACACTTTAGAGTCCGATCCTATGCGTAAGGAGATTGGACATGAAGAAGCGTTTCAGCGAAGAACAGATCATCGGTTTTCTGGGCGAAGCCGAAGCAGGACTGCCCATCAAGGAGCTATGCCGTCGGCACGGTTTCTCAGAAGCCAGTTACTATCTATGGCGCAGCAAGTTTGGCGGCATGAGCGTCCCCGATGCCAAACGACTCAAAGAACTCGAAGCCGAAAATGGGCGCTTGAAAAAGCTGCTCGCGGAGTCGCTACTGGAAATGGAGGTCACTCGGGAGGCGCTGAGAAAAAAGTGGTGAGTGCCCCGGCACGCCGAGACGTGGTGCGCTTTATGGTGTCACGTGGTCTGAGTGAACGCCGAGCGCTCCGTGTCATCCATATGAGTGCCAGTGCATTGCGCTATCAATCGGCCCCTGACCGCAATGGGGCATTGCGTGAACGCATTACGGCCCTGGCCCATCGGCATCGTCGCTATGGCGCTGGCATGATCTACCTGAAGCTGCGTCAAGCCGGTGAACAGGTCAATCATAAGCGCGTCGAACGCCTCTACGCGGCGGCTCGATTGCAGGTAAAGCGCCGCAAGCGCAAGAAGGTTCCTGCGTCTGAGCGAAAGCCCCTTGGCCGTCCTTGTGCCGCCAACCAGGTCTGGTCAATGGATTTTGTATTTGACCGTACGGCAGAAGGACGCGTGATAAAGAACCTCACCGTTGTCGACGACGCCACCCATGAAGCCGTGGCGATCGTACCTGAACGGGCCATTGGCGGCCTGTCGTTAACACGGATTCTGGATCATCTGGCTATACAACGTGGCCTGCCAAGCGCCATTCGTACGGATAATGGAAAGGAGTTCTGCGGACGCGCCATGCTGACGTGGGCTCATCAGCATGGTGTCGCCCTGTTTTTAATCGAACCTGGAAAACCCAATCAAAACGCCTACATCGAATCGTTCAATGGGCGTTTTAGAGACGAATGTCTAAATGAGCACTGGTTCACCAGCCTGAATCACGCGAGGATCATCATCGAGGCGTGGCGACGGGAATACAACGAAGAAAGACCGAAGAAAGGGCTTGGAGGGTTAACGCCTTCCGCCTATGCCGAGCAACTGGTGTTAAAACACGATAAAGTAACTTCAGACTCTAAACCCGGGTGCTACTGAAGATGGGGTGACGTCGCTGAATCAATAGTAAAATATGATTTATCAAGATGCGACTTAAGTTTAAAAATCACCGAGACTTCGTACACATGAATAACTGTGTTGCTAACCAACGCCTAGGTATCGCCAAACCGCCACCGACATGCTTGGTACTAAGGTCATTACCTTCATTGCCAGCCAAAAACACAGGGTAAGCTAGACTACTATCAACCTGATCAATAATTCATAACCTGATCAGCAGTTGGGTTCAAGCAGCTGCGTCACTGCTCTATATTTCAAATATAAAACTTCTCCTTCCAACTTTCTTAAACTCGGCATTCCCAGAAAGAATTTGCTCATATTCTTGACCCTCGCCTTTAGTACGTAAATACCTTTGTGTTTTGCAGTTAGTGCAATCTATACTAAATCCAGTAGACTTCTGACACTTTAGCTTGACAAACCCTGAGCATATAGGACATTTCTGTAATTCCATTATTTCTTCATGCCGCTTTTTAAACTTCCAGGCTTGTTCAAGAGCATTTTCATTAACCAAAGAACGCTCGATCTTTGCAAAATCGGCAGGTGCTAGCGCATCAAGAACTTTTATTTCATGTTTTTCTGCACTCACCTCTAGCCCTGACAATTGAGCAGCTACCCCAATTGTCTTAGCAGGAATCTTGATAAGCGCTCGTCCATAATCTGAAACCAGCTCTCTCTGCAAAAGTTTATCAACTAAATAACCAAACCTCTCTACACCGTACAAATCAAATGGCGAAAGTAGCACCCAGGCACCCTCAGCAACAGCTTGGTTAGAATGCAAACTATCTTCACACAGGTTGGGCCAGGCTAACATTCGTAATGGTTGATAATTCTGCTTCTCATTTTGCAAGGAATAGAAATCAACTGGACGGCCCACAAACCCCATCCAAGGAACAACCTCAAGCAAAACTCGCTCTTCACTGAGTGTATCAGCTGTTGATACGAGAAGCTGCCAATTGAATCCTACCTGCTTAAGCTCAAGATTAAATCCTGCCCAAGTTGATGAAAGCTTTACTCCGAGATAAGGAGTCAAAGCATGGCGAAGTACAAGCCCTGCATACTTTGAGTAAGCTCGATTTAGTCCCTCATTTCGCTCTCTTCTTTCATCAGGCGTTATCCTTTTGCCACCGACGATATTTCTCAATTCGTTCCAAAGGATAGGCAAATGGCGATAGTGCTGATCATGACTCAGAATGTTTGTAAGGTGGAGTCCATCTCCAATCTGTGCGGAGCGACTCACCAGCAGGTAAAGGCCTCTCTGCTTAAGACCTCGAATTATTCCAAGTGCATTCTCAAGCTTGTCAAGCGTCTTCGAGAGCTGTTCGGACGCTTTGCTGGTTGAATCCTGCGTAAAGGCTTTTCCCCAAAGCCTGCATATTTCTTCTGTCAGGCGATGATGCCGATCATTAGTTCCGTAAAACTCTAACGCCTCACTTACCGCCGACTGAATTTGCCTGAGCGTGCCGACTCGTTTACTCAAATACTGATCTATCTTGTCGAGCAATCTTGCATACACACGGTTCTCGTAAATATTAAAATCGTCATCGCTGAACCGGGCTTTCACTCTCTTGGGTATCACTCCGGTCAAGGTCTGACGTTGCCAGCATTCAGAATGCGAGGCCAGATGAACTAAGGCTCCCCTGGCTAATTTCTTCGCCCTCGCAACATCGGTAACCTCCTCTTCATAATACAGATCCAGTCTTGGTCTCATCGATATTTGATGAAGGTGCCCTGCCTCGATGATAGTGAGCAGTTTCGAGTCAAATGAGTTCAAATGGCTATCATTATCAACCACACCTTCGGGCATCAACGGAGATACCAGCTCAATCTCGTCCTCAATGCTTGAGTCAATTGTCTCTAGGATACGCTCGAATAACTCCACCTTCTGGGCTAGAGCCTTGTCCGGTAGCCTGATAGATTTTCGCTGGCCATCAACCAGAGCAATTTCGCTCCCATCATCGACTAATAGCCCGCTCGCTCCCAGGTTCACAGTGGATTGATCACTGGTCACTATCTCGGCTAGATAACGACCAGATTCAATAACTTCGGGCAAATGCCCAATACGCTGCCCTGTCAGCCGATCCACCCACATCAAAAACCACCTTCCTTGCGCTTGATATCTTTCTCTAAGAGCTCAAGTGAGGTCACTGGAACGCTTTCTAGGCTCGAGTGGTTCCAGAACGCTTCCAAAGAATCCATGAGTTTGCGGACAGAGTCTGCACTTACATCAAATCGACCAGTCACCTTACCCTGCCGCATTATTCTGCTTGCGAGCAGGTGATCCAAGGCCTCTCCTCTAGTGGCGCCTGATGCCATCATCACTGGGACAAACCGAAGCGCCTGCTTCTCAAAGCGGTTACCCCAACCCAGGCCAAAGTCATTTTCAAGCTGTCTTGTAAACTCATTACCGGTCAGCTTACCGAGCAAATTTTTGACAGACGATGCATGCTCTTTACAGGCGTTATCAAAAGCGGTTTGTAACGATCTAAAGGAGTAGCTCGCAGGCTGGTGATCCCTTATCTCAAAACTGTGTTCCTGCTTTGGTAGCGTCATCACATGAGAGCGGTCATACGTCTTGTCTGCCAACTCATTCGTCGTCTCGTCATGGTTTGCCGTACCGATAAACCAAACGTTATTTGGAACAAGAATCTGACGACCATCCATCAGCATCCTTGGTGCCCCGGGCAACGCTGTTTCAGAAAGGCTGATTAGTCGCTCAGCCGGATTATTTTTTTCAAGAGCGGACAAGAATTCTGCGAAATATTGCTCTGGTCGAGAGAGGTTCATCTCATCAAGCAGGATCACATTACAAGAGTCTTGCCAGCGAGGGGTCTGTGCCTTGTATAGAGCTTGCAAGCAGTCCTTTTCGTAGAAACGGCGCTCAAAGGCGTTGAAATGACCCAGCAAATCATCGCGATCTCTCCAGCCTGCCTGCACGGCTATGTCCTGACAGAACCCTCCTATGGCCTTTGCAAAGGCCTTCGCAAGGCTCGTTTTACCCGTGCCACTAATTCCTTGGAACACGTGTAACTGACTCATAGCCAAACCACCGAGAAGCAGCCTGATATCCTCAATCGGATAGAATAGCTCCACATTCTTTTCAGCTCGGGCAATACGGTGCTGAAGTTCTTCTGCAAAGGACTTCAAATTTGGGACATGCTCAAGCTCGATGCTGGCCTGGAATGCTTTGTCAGTGTCCATGATCGACATCGCCGGGAACGCTGTTTTAGCCTTTTGCGCATTGGTCAACTGATCAATACGGGTTTCAAGATCGTCAATGTGGACCGCCAGCGTGTTTTTGTGAGATTCGAGAACCCGCTTTTCGCGAGCGATAGCCTCAAGCTCCGTTGCAGCTACGCGCTTCACACTCAACTCCCTGCGCGCCTCGTCCAGTTCCGGGCGCAGAGCAGCAATGTCTCGCTCCAGGTCTGAGACTTTGTCTCGTAAAGTTTGGTTGTCTCGCTGCAACTCAGATGTGTCTGAGACTTCCAACTGTCTTTTTAGATCGCGATTTTCAGCCGTCAATTTCTCTAAAGTCTCAAGTAGTTCTACTGGAGAACGGTTGCCCAGCGCGGCACCCAACTCCTGAAGCTCATACAACCGCTCCTGTAGCTCCTGAACTTTTTCCCAAGCCTTTTCCCTTTGTCCGGATACCTTTGCCAAATCAAGAGCAAATCCACTGCGCTCGGCTTCCATTTCCTCAGTTACACGTTCTTCTAGCTCGGTTTGCTCTGTTTTTAGTTCTGACCACTCTCGATTTAGCCTGGTTCTGTCACGACTGAGCCTTGCCTTCTCTTGTCGGAGTTCATCCCCTTTCTCATCGAGCAACTTGATTCGTTCGGCTTCTGCCTCAGAGCAACTATGCTTGATTTCATTTAGCTGCCGCTCGGCCTGCCTGATTTCTTCCGCTAAAGCTTTCTTCCGATTCTGAAAATCCTCAATATCAGACTCTCTCTGGATCGTCAGTTGCCGCTGCTGCTCTTCCAATTGCCTCAGTGCTTTCTCATTCTCCTCTGCAAACCCTGCCTCAGCGTTCGCCTCTCTCTGCCTGAGGGACCGTTCCATGATCAGCAACTCATTTTTCTTGTTGGCTAGCTCAAGCACCACATTGTCTACATCATTGATTCGTTGCTCCAAGGCAGCCCTGTCCGCTTCGATGCGTTCGGCTTCGTCTTGCAGTCGTTTGTTTTCGGCATCATTTTCTTCACCGAGCTTACTGGCCTGATCCCAGCGTTGGAGATATTCCTCATTAAGCTTGTCCTGATACTTGCTGAGCTCTTTGCACACCTCTGCGAATCGCTCAATCCATCGCGCTACAGTGGCTGACTCTTCAATCTTCCGAAGCGAATCAAGGACCTTATCGACCGACTCTTTATCAACGTCAATATCAATGTTTGAACCAGTGGCTTGATAAATTTTTGATGCATTCTCAAACGAAGCTGACCAGATTGGCCCAAGCTTTTCCAGTGACGCGGCCTGACGAGAAATTGCGGCCGGAGCTCCCGGTGCCACCTGTGAGGGATTACGCTTGTTTCCGTTCTTTTTAGCCATTACATCCAGTCCTTAAAACATTCCGTGAAACTCAGTGCATACTCAATGTGTTCTAACACGACATCCTGAGTGATCTTTTCGACCTTGCCTTTTTTAAATTTACTTTGGCCGTGGCTACTTTGGTTGCGAAGGTCTGCCAGATCTAACAACTGCACTATTTGTAAGTTCTCATCCTGCAAAACTTTTAGCGGGTGCTGATCGTCAGTGAGTGTCCCCATTCCCGCCGCGAAAAGCAGTGCTTTGAGAGAGCTTGAAGGGTTCTGGCATGCACGTATAACCTGGCACAAATCCTGCCGCGCCAGTGTTCGAACGACATCTTCAGTAAAAGATGGAATACCAAGTGCACCAAGCAGCCGCTCATTCAACTTCCAATCCAGTTTTTTAGCTGGAGGTATCTGCCCAACATTTGCCGGATACGTTTTGATTATCCACTGCATCACAACCTCTAGGAGCTTCTGACAGTCCCCCAGGGCGGCCTCCAAGTCAGAATCCCAAGTCGAACCCGATTCAATTTTGCGTCTCCACTTCAATAACCTTGCGAAATACCGCCTGATATCAGGCTGAGCCTCTATCCAAGGGAACTCAATCAAAATATCCAGCTCGGTTCTCTTTTGAAGCTCTCTCAGCCACTCATCATTTGTCAGCGTCCCTGCATCAGGAATACCAATCAGCGGTGCTAAGAAACTCCGAAGTTTTGTGTCAGAGCCCAGCAACTGTTTGACAGGCTCCTCAAGCCACCATGCGCCCGCCCTAAGCCCGAGTGGATCCTTGACCGACCAGAGTTCATCTCCTTCGTCATCACTCGTCACCCAAACAACGATCCTAGCAGCCTCAGGAGAAGCATCCAGACGCTGTACGCCTTGCAAACGAAAAAACTCAGATGAATGCACTCCCCCTAGTTGCTGACTTGCTCGATAATCTTTCCGATAGTCACGGTAGGCTCGGGCCAGCAGCTCGTTGTCCAAGTCAGGAAGACTTTGCTTCTTGGCTCTAGCTAGATAAGGCCGGAAAATATGACCTGTCCGCCTATTGACAGAAAACTCCGGAAACTTGGCTTGCGGATCCACAGGCTCAATCTGTTCAAGCTTGGTCACCATTCGTGGCCAGAAATAGCCGGTTATCGCATCCTGAATGAGGAAACCAGCCTTGAGACTCGTCGACTCGTCTTCTTCATCATCCAGCAACCTATGTCCTTTTTCAGTCAGGCCATTTGCGTCAGAGGTTAGCCAACCATTACTGACCCCTTGTGCAACGATCAGAGCGATCAGTTCAGGGTGTAAGCCGGTCAAAGCAGCAATATCATCCTGTTTGACGCGCTTGGCCCTGACTAACCCCAGAACCGCTCGCTGAAACAAGTTCAACTCGGGCTGTCTGGGCTCAGGATAAAGAACACGATGAACCAAGACCGGCCAAAGAACCGGCCTTGATTTTGACCTGGGTCGGTCACTGAATTTTAGGTAGGTCCCCGTTTCAACGAAGGCTGCCATGATCACCTCCGCAAAGCTCGTAGAGGGCGGCCAGCGCGGGAACAGCTTCTTTGGCAACAGGATTAGTAGCGAGGTTGGCATCACCAACGCAAACCAACATTTGTCGCTGACGACTCATTGCCACGTTCATTCGATTTGGTAACCGTAAAAATCCAAACTGACGGTTCAGTTGTTCTTCCCTGGCAGCGTCATCATCCCACTGAATCTTTGCAAGCTGCGTTGGTTGGTAGGTTCTAACGCAGGATAATAGCACCACATCAAACTCTTTCCCCTGAAAGGCATCCACTGATCCCACCCTCAGCCGCTCTTCCTGACTGTAAGAGCCATCTGCGTTCTGTTTTTTCGTCCACTTGAAGTCATCGTGAGGTTCGTACCCGCTCTCTTGCTTAACCATCAGAGGTTTTCCGTCAATTTTCGTTTGCGCCATTTTTTCCATGATGAAATCCCGCTGAGCGGCATAGAACGTAATAACACCAACAGAAACGGACTCTCCTCCGGCCTCCATTACCCGCCGAACTTCTGTCACGACATGCTCAGCCTCTACTTCCCTAACGCGACTGGTTCCTCTCTTGACAGCGTTGCCTTCTGCCAGTGGAACATTAATCCACTGGCAAACATGCCCCTGATAATGCTGACGCAGCTCTTGCATGCCACTCAGGAACATTTCCGAAAAAGCAAAATCCTCCGCACTACGGCCAGACTGCAACTTTCCAAGCCCTGCCGCCTCGTAAAAATGTTTGCTCACGAAATCCCCCAGAACAGGATGCATACGAAACTGGGTATCGAGCATCACAACTCGCCGTATAGTGTCCTGCCGTTCAAGATCCTGAAGCTTGACTCTCAGTCGCTCAAACAAACTTGATCGAAATGCTGCAAGTTGCTGTTCCGTAAGGTCATGTTCCTCCTGCAACTGCCCTTCTATGTTAGGCTCGAGCATATGCGGTAACTGACGATCATCGCCCACCAAAACAATACGCCGCTTGGCCATCGCCATCGGAACAAACAAGTCCAACGGGTTAGCACGTGCGGCCTCATCTACTACCACCGTTTCAAACTCTATTTCAGAACTATCAAACCCAGCCACTGCTTTTAGATTAGCCATTTGCTGGCCAGCAGACTGCTGGCAGGTGGCACCGACCACCATAGAATACTCATCAACAACGGATTGAGCCGCCTGTCGGTCAAAGTTGAGACTATCCGAGAGCTGCTCAAGCACCCAGGCAACACCTTGCTTACGCTTCTGGACCTTACTCTCAATAAGCCTCTCTAAATCATTCAGCAACTCCAATCCTTTATCATTGATTCGGAATCTCAGCTCTGGAGGACGATAGTCCGGCAAGTAAAGATCCAATAGCCGATTCTTCCAACCAACCAGTTGCTTCAAGCCTGACTGATCCACCTGCTCTGTATCAGCAATCTGCTCCAGAAATGAGAGAAGTTCTCCGTCAGCTCGTGGAGCATTTCGTTTTAACCAGCTCAACAAATCCCAGGCTCGGTCTGGACCATCGTCCAAAAACGACGTTTCAGTCTCCCTCAGAGCCCTGATTTTACGTAGCACAGAGTGGCTCCGCTCTACCTTGTTCTGTGTACTTTGATGACTCCTGTATAATTCATTTATATAATCTCCCAGTTGCGCTTCTATACTGGGGGGAATGATTAGTCCGTGGGCCTCCAGTGCCTTCACCCCAGCCAGAATTTTCTCAAGCTCCTCAGCAAGGCGATAAGGCTCATACCCAGCCACGCGGATGAAGGCCATGGTCTCGGATATTTCTTTGAGCTTTTTAAGCTCAGGATACTTTTCGTACTCCGTTGCAACTTTCTCCTGGAGATAGCTCGTTTGCCTCTCCAACCAAGGGACAATCAAAGCTTCGTCGTCACCAGAACCACGCTTCCCCCCAATCCTGGTGGCGGGCAGCCCTAAGACATCACTTCGGTCCAAAGCGTTATCAACAGCATCATGCTGAAAGCTGCTTATCAAAACCTGTCCTGAGAGATTCTGATCCTGGGATTCCTCTGCCAGACGCCTTTGCAAGGCAGCAATCACCTGAGTTTTACCGGTACCAGGAGGGCCAATAACGATTGCCAAATCAGGAGTATTCAGCGCAGCATCCAAAGCCTGGATCTGCTTCTCTGTCGGCTTTCCACCCTTAAATGTCTCTTTGGCGTAGGGTGTGAGCCCATCAATTCGCCTTCTGCGAGCAGCTGGAACAGCGACACCCTCCAAGAGCCATTTCAATTGAGGCAAACGCTTTCCGGAATCAATGGATTGCTTGGCTGCAAGCCGACGCTTACCCGCGGTGCGGTGCCCCGCCAATGACAGGTATAACCAGCCCTCTTTCTCCCGAGGCCGAACAGATTTCCGATTGGAGGCTGGCTTGAAAATCACGTGATCAGATTTGAAAACGATCGTACCTCGCGGCGTGTTCGCAGAAGCACTTTCGCTCTCATCTGTTGTCAACTCTTCCATCCAGTCTGGTGGGTTAATACCAATATCTACTTGGGTGTTCGATGACAGATCAAGGCCCGTCCAACGATCACGAAACTCTCGATAATCATCGGGTGTCCGCGGAATCAGGCGCCAAGCGTTCTCTCGCCCATCTTCAAAGGTCTCCCAGTCTACAAATCGCAGGGACCGCAATGTCTCCGCCTGTTTCAGAGCGTTCTGCCATTCCTTGTCATTGTATAAATTCCATAACTCTAAATAGCTTTCGTTATCGCGCAATGTCGCATCTAGAATCGCTTGCTGAGAACCGCTGCTCAGAACAGCCGCAACGGATGCATCCACGAACGTAAAATCTCCCGTCAGCAAAGAGAACGCACTGTCATTCCCCTTGTGGCGAGTTACTCTCTTAATAAGTAAAGCACCTTCATCTCTGCGCTCAACATCTGCTCGCCAACCTTTTCCCAACAGCTGAAAACCACCTTTAGCAGTTCGGTTCGAAAACTTCGCAATGGTAAGCCAGTACTCGCCTTCCGCATCCACCACAAACTGGGATTCAAACCAACGACATGCGAGCTCAATATTGTTGCCACCAATCTCTCGCTTGCTATACAGGTCTTCAACGATTAACTCATCAAGTCCAAGTTCCAGATCCATTGGTGTGACTTCTACTGGAGCGCAATACTGCACTAGCAATTGCCCTTTACGCGTTGTCGTTAACAACCATTGCACTTGATCTCGCTGAGCAAGTCGTTCAAACAGGATCCGATCAACTGGGTTGCAGTTAACAATTACACGTGCATCTCCCTGAACCGCCATCCAGTTATCGCTGTATGGCTGCAACTGAATTTTGTGTCCAGGTCGAAAACGGCTCATGTCTTCTTTGCTGGTTAACGTGAGCAGATCTTCTGAAAAAAGAGGAAAATCTTTAAAATTCATGAACCATCACCACCTGAACTGCCAAACAATATGTTGTTCATCCATCTCGCCGACATGGATCCAGTAGGGAGCATCGTGTTTACCACGTAGTTCTTCTTTGAGCCCCTGGTAACGGTCCAATAGCTTGGTTTTACTTTGCCGCTGTAGGTTTAATATACCTTCAGGTAAAGGGTGAATCCCAAGCCCGTGCTCCGAATATTCAATTTTCAAATGATCTTCAGGCCAACGGTCATAGCTGAATGTTGGCATCAGGCGTTTAAGCTCGCGTTTATCACCAGATTGCAGGACAACCTTCCGGCCAGTGGGTATCCAGTCATCCAATCCCGGAACAGCGCCTTTTTCAGGCTTTGGGACAATAAATTCCTCAAACAACACTAAACTTTCATCAATAACCGACGGACAGAAGAAACACTCCGCCCCAAACCCCTTATGAAAATTAGCGGGTAAAAGGTTATGACCACCGCAGCCTCGGCAACTCACCATTCGCTCATCACATTCACTCAAAGCTTCTAACCACTCCGCCATCAAGGGACGTTCTCCGGGATTCGCAAGCCCATCCTCAAAGCAACGCCGAAATAGCTCGGGCAGGCGGCTATGTTCGATGAACTGTATAGGCAGATTGCCAGTGCACTCGTTGTCGAAATCTTCGGAATGGTTAATCCAGGAGTACTCGCCACGCAAGGCGGCCTCTTCTTCTTCTGGCTCACCATCATTAATCAAGTCGCCTTTAAACGGGTGATTGTGAGTCAATAATTGGTAGGCAATGACTGCGAAGCTCCAGCAGTCAGTGAGGCTTGAAAGCAGTGAGTCACCCCTCACAACCTCAGGAGCACCGTAATCAACCGTATGCAGGGTAATACCACTGTGTGATTCAAGACTGATATTGTCACAGTCGATCAGCCAGGTTTCAGCATATTTAGGATCATCAGAGACAAAGATATTGGACGGCGAGAGGTCGCCGTAAAGCATACCTTTTGAGTGCAGCTGATTTAGTGTTCTCGCCAGCTGGCAAAGAATACGCACACGTCTGCGAAGCCCGCCCTGCTTGAGGTAGTCTTCAGAAGACTCATCTCCAGCCTCAATGAAGCTATCAAGAAGGCTCTGCAGTGGGACCAAGCCATCCATAAGCTCCATAACGTAACCATTTCGAGGCGGAGATAGCATAATCAAAGGCTTGGCGAGTTTTAGCCCGCCAAAGTCCTGGCGCACCAGCCACTCGATTTGCCGACGCCAGCGCCCTATCGCCTGATCATCTTTATTCGTGAAGCCTTTGACCAGGACCTGAGGATGACTAGTTCGATAGACGACACCCTGCCCGCCCTGACTCATCTTCTGAACAAGCTGATAACTAGCTCCCTTAGTATCCTGAACAACGCGAGGCGCTTTTTGTTTGGCTGCTGTACTCATGTGCTCAATCCATTCTGAAAATGCTTGCGATGGTTTTGTCGTCACCATGGCGTGGTGTGGACCATTGCTGTAACTCGCTCTCGAGCCAGCGCTTCATTCGCCGCTTGCTGCTGCGCTGCTGGCGCCGATAAATCGCATTGAAAAAGGGTTCTAGCTGCTCTGGAATGAGATCATCAGAGATTCCATCTGTCATTAGCAGCACACCGTCGCCTGGTAAGCTCAGCATGACGTCAGAACTGGCCGCTCCTTTTACATCAGCCTGGGCGAGCGTTGTGGTCTGATTGCCGAACCCATCTTTCTGGGCTGTTAATATCCGGAATCTGCCTTGGCTTCGTATGAGGGCCAGGCCATCTCCAGCCTGCCCAACCAGGCCCTGCCCACGACCGTCAACCCATGCCCAGAGGCAGGTGGTTTCATAGTCGTTATAACCACCAAAAAATGCTTCTCGCCAACGCTGACTGAGCCGCACTGGGGCATCTGCACTGCATACAGGGTTGCTTCGGTCGAGCATAAGCTCACGAGCCAGTTCGACCGCCCGACGCGAGCCAATATGGCTTAAACACCGGCTTCCCAAGCCATCGGCCACTGCAATAAAGCGACCTCGGCCACACCCATGTACGGAAACAGCATCCTGATTTGGAGAACCATCCTGTTCATGGGCTGGCCCCTTTACCGAAGCACCAGCAGCTACTAGCATCATCAGAATTCCCAGTCTTCGTCATCAGCAGCTGGAATTTGCAGAGGTACTGACTGGTTTGGCTTAGCCGACTGACTGCGTGCGCTGACACTCATGGTGACTGCCCGGAAAAACCGATGAATATCACGAGCATTCTCCGCACGGAATAACGGTGCTTCCGGGTCATTCGCAAAATCACCCAGCATGGATTCGTCCGCATCCGAACCAATCGCCATAGCAAACCGAGTTGCCTTGGCAGTACGCTCACCATTCACAAAGCGCTGAAATGGCCCTTGCCAATCATCATTCGGATAACCATCAGAGACGAGAATCACAACTGGTTTATAAGCTCGTGACGGTATGCTCTCTTTATCTTCAATTAACTCATTGGCGATCTTAAGAGCACCGCCAAGCGGTGTCATACCAGTTGCTTCAAGTTGGGCAATCCCCCCTATTTGATGAGCAGGGGTGAGCGGTAAAATCATTTCAGCGCTATCACCACCAAATGCTATGACAGATATCTCTATCTCGGCTCGCAGACGGCTCTCACTCGCAAAGCTCGCGACCATATCTTTCAAGCCTCGATTCAATGCCTCAATTTTTCCGTCCACCGACATGCTCCCACTAGTATCCGCCAACACGATAACAGGCAGAGGACGAGCGTTTTGTACCTGGAATTTTTTTAGTTCTGACATCTATAAATCTCCTTGAAAAACCTTCACTTGAATTGCTTCCAACCATATAGCGAGAAGCATGCCAAGAATTAAAATTCTATATATTTCAATTGGCTGTAAAAAACATGCACAGAAGGAAGAGGAACAAAAAATAGAGTTATTTACGCATGAGTAATTTTTCTTACCATCACATCGACGTCACCCCATCTTCAGTAGCACCCGGGTTTAGAGTCTGAAGTTACTTTATCGTGTTTTAACACCAGTTGCTCGGCATAGGCGGAAGGCGTTAACCCTCCAAGCCCTTTCTTCGGTCTTTCTTCGTTGTATTCCCGTCGCCACGCCTCGATGATGATCCTCGCGTGATTCAGGCTGGTGAACCAGTGCTCATTTAGACATTCGTCTCTAAAACGCCCATTGAACGATTCGATGTAGGCGTTTTGATTGGGTTTTCCAGGTTCGATTAAAAACAGGGCGACACCATGCTGATGAGCCCACGTCAGCATGGCGCGTCCGCAGAACTCCTTTCCATTATCCGTACGAATGGCGCTTGGCAGGCCACGTTGTATAGCCAGATGATCCAGAATCCGTGTTAACGACAGGCCGCCAATGGCCCGTTCAGGTACGATCGCCACGGCTTCATGGGTGGCGTCGTCGACAACGGTGAGGTTCTTTATCACGCGTCCTTCTGCCGTACGGTCAAATACAAAATCCATTGACCAGACCTGGTTGGCGGCACAAGGACGGCCAAGGGGCTTTCGCTCAGACGCAGGAACCTTCTTGCGCTTGCGGCGCTTTACCTGCAATCGAGCCGCCGCGTAGAGGCGTTCGACGCGCTTATGATTGACCTGTTCACCGGCTTGACGCAGCTTCAGGTAGATCATGCCAGCGCCATAGCGACGATGCCGATGGGCCAGGGCCGTAATGCGTTCACGCAATGCCCCATTGCGGTCAGGGGCCGATTGATAGCGCAATGCACTGGCACTCATATGGATGACACGGAGCGCTCGGCGTTCACTCAGACCACGTGACACCATAAAGCGCACCACGTCTCGGCGTGCCGGGGCACTCACCACTTTTTTCTCAGCGCCTCCCGAGTGACCTCCATTTCCAGTAGCGACTCCGCGAGCAGCTTTTTCAAGCGCCCATTTTCGGCTTCGAGTTCTTTGAGTCGTTTGGCATCGGGGACGCTCATGCCGCCAAACTTGCTGCGCCATAGATAGTAACTGGCTTCTGAGAAACCGTGCCGACGGCATAGCTCCTTGATGGGCAGTCCTGCTTCGGCTTCGCCCAGAAAACCGATGATCTGTTCTTCGCTGAAACGCTTCTTCATGTCCAATCTCCTTACGCATAGGATCGGACTCTAAAGTGTAGCGCTACTCAATCAGGGGGTGACGTCGAGCTGACGCGTGCTTGTCCCGGAGTACTCGGCTGGACATTAGCGGTGCAATAGTTTCTGCTAGCAGGTGTTGTGTTCTAGCCTCCAGCTTGTCTAAAAGGTCCGTTTGTTGAAGCTGGTGTACCACTCGCAAATTCCTGCGAACGGCAATACTTTCATCAGGCAAGTCATTGATATCTTCCTTGAGAAGACGCACGCTCACATCGTAGCCTGCGGCATGATTGCGCTTCAGGGCCACTTGTGCAAAAGCCAGCCGTTCCTCAAAAGTCGATTGCAGGAGTGACTTACTACTAGTGTCCTCTGGCTCTTTGTATTCCTCATCAAAGAAATCAAAGTTTCCATAGTGATCGAAAATCAGGAATTCCGTTTTGTCCTGTCCGCGGCCGAACAGGTTCGGCCGCAGGAGTGTGCCTCGGCCAATCATTTGCCAAAACTTCACCCAAGATTTAACAGGCTTGGCAAAAACGAGGTTGACGATTTCCGGCACATCAATGCCGGTATCCAGCATGTCTACTGAGATGGCAATGCGGAAGTCGTTATCCGGCTTTTTGAATTCCTTAATCAGGCTATCCACGTGGGAAATGTCGTTATGGATGACCTTGCACACCTTGGTGCCGTACTGCGGGTACATATTGCAGAACAGTTTTTCGAGGTGTTCTGCATGGTCTTGCCTCTGGGCGAAGATGATCGTTTTCCCAACCAGTGACCCGGTTTCATCTTTGATACCGTTTTTAATCAGGTTTTCCAGGATGACTCGGTCTGTTTCCTCACTGAAAATTTTTCGACCGATGTCTTTTCCGGCAATCCGGGTATTGCGGGCCTCTTCCTCGCCCAAATCCTCTTCCAGCTGTTGCTGTTGCTCGGGCGTCAGATCGGTGTAGTGAATACCATCACGAAGAAACTCGGTGGTCAGGTCCTTTACCCGGAACGGTACCAGGTACGGTGGTTCGTTGTTGATCGCCGCATCCAGCCCAAACTCGAACGTTGGGTCTGTGGTTTCACAATCAAAAATGTCGAAGGTGTTACGGCTGATGAACTTGACCGGTGTCGCGGTAAGACCTACCTGCAAGGCATCGTAGTAATCGAACAGATCGCGATATTTGTTGTAGATACTGCGGTGACTTTCATCGGCGATGATCAGATCGAAAAAGCCCACATCCAGCTGAGCAAACCGGTTCATCATTCCGGGATAGGTGGCGATGTAGATGCGTGCTGATTCGTCAATCTGGCGGGTTTCACCGATGATGCAGCGCGGTTCACTCGGCAGGTTTTGCTTGAACGCATCATCAGCTTGAACACGCAGCTCTTTTCGGTCACAAAGAAACAGAACCCGTTTGGCCCAGCCAGTTCGCAACAGAAGCTCCGCGAGAGCAATGGCCACGCGCGTTTTGCCCGTACCGGTTGCCTGAATGATTAGCGCTTTGCGCCGTTGATTCTGGAAATGCGCTGCTACTGTTTTGATGGCCTCGATCTGGTAAGGGCGGTCTGCAATCTTGAGCTCCGGATTGAAGCGCTCCAATTCGGCAGCGCGATAATGGCGCTGGTAAATCAGGTATTCCAAGCTTTCCTTACTGTAGAATCCATAGACTGGGCGATAAGCGTTGTACTGGTGGTCGTCCCAGATAAAGGTTTCATAGCCATTGCTGTAGAAGATGACCGGGCGCTGGAACCCCATATACTCAAAAGAATTGGCGTACAGTTGAGCCTGCTCGCGGCCAGCCTGAAGATTAACCGTTCCGGACTTCTTAGCCTCGATCAGCGCCAACGGCTGCCCATTCTCGCCCCACAGCACATAATCTACATAGCCCTTCCCTGATGGATTATCGGGGAACTTTACCTCTACTTCTTGCCCAACCTGGGCAGGATTGCCAACGTCCCATCCCGCTTTCACCAACATCGCGTCGATCAGCTGAGCTCTGGTCTTGGCTTCGTTCCATTGGAGGGAGTTTGCTGTCTGCTGGCTTCGCTGTTTACGCGCCTGCTGCTCCGATTCGGCTGGTTGTTTGAAAGCTTCGGCTTGCTTGGTTCGCTCGCGGTCCAGCTCGTCCATGACTCGTTGAAGTTCTTCTTGCTGCTTCTTAAGATCTTTTTCATAGCTGGAAACGGACTTTTTCAGTTGAAGAAGATTGTTAGTCGGATCCAGAATTTCTTGGAAAGAGGGCAAGTCCTCTTTCTGATAACCACAGTAAGTGAGCGCCATATAGACAGCAAGTTGATGTGCCGTCGTAAGCGCCATTTTGGCACTGCGAAGATCACCCTCAGCTCCATGGGCTGCGTCATTACCCTGGACTCGGAGAAAGTTAAGCTGGTGGATTAGCGATTTGTCGACGCAATCCGCAAAGACTGAATTTTTCACTAGTTCATAGAAACTGGCTTGAGGCAGCCTGGGCAGAGACTCTTCCTTATAGATGGTCTTCGTCACCTCCTCAGCCAAGCTCCTTAGTCTAGTTAAGGCACTACCAGGATCTACGTATAGGACAGCCTCTGCCAAACCACCCAATTTTGCTAAGACATCATACTTTGGCCGAAGAAACTCAAAATTAACCGACTTCATAAAAGACACTCTTCTTATGCCACCCCTTGTCACAAAAGCAAGGACTGTGCCAGTTTTATTCAATACCGTATTTCATCATCCAATTGCTCAAGGTCTGCTGGCTCTTCAAACCAAGAAGCTTTGCAGCCTTTGTTTTATTCTGGGCAGTATGAGCCATCGCATCCCGTATATAATGAGCGGCCAAATCCGCCATTAAAACATTCAAATCAATGCCTTGTGTAACATTATGATTAAGAAGTCCAGGCCCTCTCTCTGGCATAATGAATAATGCTTGGCGCATCTCTGGACCAGTTATGCTTTCTCCCGAGCTCCATAGCGCTGCACGTACAAGAGTTGATTGAAGCTCCCGGACATTCCCCCGCCACGAGTGCTGGAGAATAACTTTTTTTGCCTCAGCAGAAAGTTTCTTACCGAGAAATACTGAGTCTTGCCCCCCTTGTGCTTTAAGTACCACGTCTGCGAGCAGCGAAAGATCCCCCTGCCTGGCGCGAAGAGGGGGAAGGTGCAAAACACCCACAGCAACCCTATAAAATAAATCTTCCCGAAACTGGCCTCCTGCGACCGCCTCCATAAGATTGCGGTGTGTAGCTGTGATAATGCGCACATCTACAGGGTGTTCTGCGTCACTACCCACTGGGACTAATCTACCTTCCTGCAATACGCGAAGTAACCGAACCTGCGACTGTGGTGATAGCTCACCAAATTCATCGAGAAATAAAGTACCTCCATCTGCTTGTTGGAACACACCAGAACGATCTGCAACCGCTCCCGTAAAGGCCCCCTTCTTATGACCAAACAAAGTCGAATCAATTAGCTCTTCGGGAATGGCTCCGCAATTTAATGCGATGAATGGCTTCTCGCGACGCGGACTGGCATTGTGGATGGCACGGGCAAATAACTCTTTTCCTGTCCCTGTCTCACCATAGATCAGAACTGGTACATGGCGTTCAGCGAGCATCTGCGCTTGCTGTTTAAGCAAAAGCATGCTCGGATTCTGGGTGACGATATTATCGAATGCTGCATTAATGGGTACCCGAGAATCCGCCAGGGCACGAAATTTATTATCTGAGATTACAGAAATGGAAGGGACAAACTCAGCGGCAAGCTCAAAGGGTATTCTTACCTTCTCTACCCCTTTCTCAAGAGAAGACTGATAGAAGACAGCCGAAAACTTAGTTTTTCCTAATAAGATCCAGACTGCCTGCATTGCCGGTGTACCAGGACTTAGGAGAATAGATATCTCTGTGCCTTTTGACGCAAGCCTGGCTAGACAAGGCTCAACCGCCAAGTAAATTTCCCCAAAATTGACAGGAGAACTGAGACTTACCTCACATGCTTCTATTGCGATGTCAGTATGACATTCGAGCAAAGCAATGTAAGGCGCCACCTGCTCGTATGGATAGGCATAAAGTAATTTGACTGCGTCAAATTGGATATTTTTCAGAGTAGACCATATTGGACCAGCAGGCTCATGGCCCACAGCTTTTAGATCATTGCCCCCTATCCAGCTAACTAAGGTTTTATGTAGTGACTTAGGCATCCGCGTTTTGAGTCCAATTGATTGGCAGGCGGGGTATTTATATTTATCCGTGGCCGATTTACGTATATCTTTAAAGCAATAGACCAGTGCTAGGTTTCACCATACCATTCAACATATCAGCAGACAATAATTAACAACCTGTCTGAAAGCTAGCTCAAGGTGCACCGTCCGTATGCCAAGACATACCTGAAAGTTATATTAGCTGCCAGCTTACCGTCTTCCGTTTCATCAGCGCGAAGGTCACGGCTCAGGCAAATGCGATATTGTCCCCGCCTCAGCGCAATCCGCTGTCTATGGTGTCATTTGGGAAATGGCCTCTCATCACAAGCCGGCGTTCGATAGCTGTAGGGTCCCGGATGATCAAATGAGCTATAGAAGTTATCCTCTGCTGACAGCGAGAGAGCTTCTAAAGCACTTCATCCAGGAGCAGGCTCATGAACATCAAGCTGCATAAACAAGCGACGACGACACCGAAGATCCGGGCCGAGATCCAGGCAGCGCCTTCCAGCATTACGGATAGCGAGCTGGCCCGCCAGTATAGCGTATCACCCGCGACCATTCTGCGCTGGCGGTACCGCGACGATGTCCATGACCGACCGCACACGCGTCACAACCTGCTGGCCACCCTCTCGTCCGAGCAGGAGGAGGTGCTGATCGCCGCTCGTGAATTCCTGCGCCTCGGCCTGAATGATCTCCTCGTCGTAGCACGCGAGTTCCTGACCCCCTCGGCTGTCCCGCTCGGCCCTGCATCGCATGCTCTCGCGGCGCGAGGTGCCGACACTGGCAGAACTGGCTCGTCAGGACGCCGGCGATGATGGCAAGCCCCGATACAAGCTCTTCAAGCACTACGAGCCCGGGTATGTGCATATCGACATCAAGCACCTGCCCCGTATGCCCGACGAGGATCAGAAGCGCTACCTGTACGTCGCCATCGACCGTGCCACACGCTGGGTCTATCTGGAGGTCAGGTGCAGCCAGTCTGCCAGGGATGCCAAAGCGTTCATGAAGCGTGCGAAACAGAAGGCTCCCTTCACGATCCATACGGTGCTCACTGACAACGGCAAGTCGTTTACTGATCGCTTCACGCGGGCAGGTGAGCGCCAGCCCAGCGGCCGCCACCTCTTCGACCAGGAGTGCCAGGCCCATGGTATCGAACATCGCCTGATAAGACCGGGAAGGCCACAGACGAACGGCATGGTCGAGCGGTTCAATGGTCGCATCAGCGATGTGCTGGCGACCCGACGTTATACCTCGGGCGAGGACCTGGAACAGACGTTCAAACGCTACGCCTGGCTGTACAATCACCACATCCCGCAGAAGGAGCTGCATCACCAATCACCGATGACAGCGATGAAGGAGTGGCAGGCTGGGCGACCGGAGTTATTTGATAAAAAAGTTGTTAATCATACGGGACCCGACATTTTACGCCCCCTTCCTGAAACTGACGTTTGTTTTGTTCTACCGTGCCGACATGAGGTACCTGTGAATAGTCACGTGAGGTGTCTGGCGATGCATTAAAATGGTTAACAAACTGCTGAAGTTCATCGACTATCGGGTCGCCCGCCCAAAGCGAGAGAGTCTCGACCGATTCAGGGTGAGAGCATTCCCTTACAAGATTGGCAATCGCGTCATTGCGGGGGCTTAGTCCTAGGGCGTGATAAATGACCTGGAGAACATCAAGTAAATTCTCCTCGTGCGCCCATGCTATTAGCTTGCGGTACCGCTTTCCGAGACTTACGGTCACTGCTTCCAGCTGCTGACTGTGACAATCTCCTACGTCTTCTCGTGTCATTAATAACCCTTACGTCCAGAAGCGGTATTTGCCGAAAACCGCCCTATCATAAGGTTTAAAGTCATTTTTAACCATTTAAGGACAAAATAAATGTCTTTATATCATCAGTCTCATAACCGTCATCGGTTCAAATCCGGTCCCCGCTACCATCTTCGATAAAAAAGCCGTTACCGAAAGGTAGCGGCTTTTTTTATGCCTGAACGGTGAAGCAGACGAGTAGCTCAGCGGGCTCAGCTCTTCATAGGTCCAGGAAGGTCATCGGTTCGCTCTTTTTTTAAAGTCAGCGGTCCCCGCTACCATCTTCGATAAAAAAGCCATTACCGAAAGGTAGCGGCTTTTTTTTATGCCTGAACGGTGAAGCAGACGAGTAGCTCAGCGGGCTCAGCTCTTCATAAGTACAGGAGGGTCATCGGTTCGCTCTTTTTTAAAGTCAGCGGTCCCCGCTACCATCTTTGATATAAAAGCCGATTCTTTCGAGAATCGGCTTTTTTGTGTCTGAACGATGGAGCAGTCAGGCCGGCTTCAGCTCGGACGAGCGGAGACACACAGTGCCCGCCAGGCGCTACGCGCTCACTCCCACCGCCTACCGGGCGCGCTTCAAGACCCCGCGCGCCGAGGTCGTGCACTGAGCGCGGCGCGCGTCAGGCGCTCTCTTTCGATGCGCTAAAGAAGTGATACATCTCGGCCACCGTCTCCGGCGCGATGTGCTGGGTGATGAACACGAACCGCGAGACGCGATCCGAAACGCACTCGAGAGGAAGCTCCCCGGGCGGATGGAAGACCTGCTGTACGCCG
Organism: Halomonas sp. PAMB 3264; assembly: GCF_031954245.1. Lineage (NCBI taxonomy): Bacteria > Pseudomonadati > Pseudomonadota > Gammaproteobacteria > Oceanospirillales > Halomonadaceae > Halomonas > Halomonas sp. PAMB 3264. Next base: position 479,487 of record NZ_CP134866.1, on the reverse strand, counting down.
TGAATCGCCAGCGGCGCGTCGCGGTCACTCAGGTGCACTACTGCCTTGATGCGCAGCATCTTGTCGCCCATCAGCGATATCAGCATGTCCAGCCAGTTCTCCAGCGTGTCCGGGGCAATGCGCTCCTCGACGGTGAAGCAGAAGGCGCGGATCGAGTCGATGTGGTGGAGGTGGAGATCGCCTGAGTGGTGCGCCGTGACAGGGCCGGGGCTTAAGGAAATCGCGGTGCCCGCGTGGGGTGCGGCGGCGCTGACCGTGTAGCGCCCGGCCTTGAGCCACTGGTCGACCTGATAGCCGCCGTCGGCGTAAAGCCCGGCGCCCACCAGCAGGCTCGCGGAGAGTTTGCCATCGATCACTTGCCACTGCTCGGCGGTCGGGTTGAGCCGAGCGAGCCGGTTGGCAAGCCCGGATACCCTCGCCTGCTCGGCGAGATCGGTCTTGGTGATCAGGAGCTTGTCCGCCACGCCGACCTGCTGGCGCGACTCCTCATGAGCGTCCAATGTGGCCTCGCCGTTGACCGCATCCACGCAGCACACGACGCTGTCGAGCTTGAAGCGGTGCGCAAGCCAGGCATCGGTCATCAAAAGCTGTAAAAGGGAGGTCGGCAGCGCCAGCCCCGAGGTTTCGATCACCACGCGCGCTGGGGCGGGCTTGCCCCGCACCTCGAGATCCTCGAGCGCCTCGCGCAGGGTGCGGCTCAAGTCGCCGCGCAGCGTACAGCACAGACAGCCGCTGCTCATCTCGATCACGGCCTGCTCGTCGCTTTGGGTGATCAGCTGATGATCGAGGCCAATGTCGCCGAACTCGTTGATCACCACCAGGGTGTTATCCATGGACGTCTGGCGCACCCAGCGGTTGAGCAGCGTGGTCTTGCCGCTACCCAGAAAGCCGGTGAGCACGTTGACGGGAATCAAGGGTGGTGTCGTCATGGCTCAGGCCGGGTCGATGGTTAACAAGAGGCGCTTTTCGCCGCCTGCAAGCGCCGGGCTTCGATGGACGAGCCCGCGCTCTTCGCAGCCTATCCAGCCGCTGCCCTTGATCAGCGCGATATCGCCGCACTCCAGACACTGAACGGCGTGCGGGTCGGCCGCGACCTCCGGGCGATCAGCGCGGGGCGCGCCCAGCCCCAGACGGTTGACGGCGTGCTCCGGCAGCCACTCGCTGCCCGGGCCCACGTAGGTCGTGACCAATCGCACCGCCAGGTTGTCGCAGTGAAAGCGCGGGCACATGGCGCTGTTCAAAAGCCTCAGCCGCACGCCGACCGTGTCGGTCTCGAACAGAAAAGCCACGGCGGAGGCGACGGTCGCGATATCCTCGATCAGCGCCTCGCCGGCTTCCGGGGCCGGCAGGTGGCGGCGCAGATCCTCGGTGAAGGCCTCATTGATTTCTCCCAGCCAGCCAAATTGCCAGGCGCGTTCGGTCTGACACTGGGCCTTCGCGCTCAGCGCAATATCCGCCGGCAGCGCGCGCTCAAACACGGCGATGTTGATCGCCTCGTCGAAGATGCGCGGCAGCACGCTGATATCGGCGTCCGCCGCGGCGTGATCGGGCAGGCGTGAATCAGTGGCTTGTTGTTGTAACGTCATGACGATCTCCGGTGTTTGAGTGTCTGGGGAATCAAGGCGGCCGTCAGGCACTCGCCTTCAGGCGTTGAACGAGGCGCAGACCCTGGCTTGCAAGCGTTGCCGCCAGAAACAGCGCGGCGGCCAGCGTTACCATGGTGGGGCCGGTGGGCGTATCCATCAGGTAGGCAGTTTTAAGGCCGCCGGTCACCGCCGTGAGCGCCACGCCGGTGGCGCCGATTGCCATGGCCTCCGGGGTGCGGCAAAACGGGCGCGCCGCTGCCGCCGGAATGATCAAAAGCGCCGTGATCAGCAAAACGCCCACGACCTTGAGCGCCACGGCCACCACCATGGCCAGCGCCAGGGTCAGAATGAGCTGTTCGCGGCGCGGGTCGATGCCGCTTGCGTAGGCAAGCTCGCGGCTCATCGTCGCCATCAGAAGCGACGACCAGCGCCAGCCCAGAAGCACCAGCACCAGCGCCGCGCCGCCGCCGATCACCCAGAGATCACTCCTACCCACGGCCAGAATGTCGCCGAACAGGTAGGCGTTGAGGTCGATGCGCACCCCGGAGAGAAACGACACCGCCACGAGCCCGACCGCCAGGGCCGAGTGGGCGGCCACACCGAGCAGCGTATCCATGCCGACACCTCGCCCGCTGAGCATCGACACCCCGAAGGCCATGACCAGCGCCACCGCCAGTACCCCGGCAAAGATCGATATATCCATGAGCAGCGAAAGCGCTACGCCCAGAATCGCGGCGTGGGCGGTGGCGTCGCCAAAGTAAGCCATGCGCCGCCAGACGACGAAGCAGCCAAGCGGGGCCGCCGCCAGCGCCACCAGCACGCCGGCAAGGGTGGCGCGCACCATGAAATCATCCAGCATCGGCGACCTCTCCCGGGTGATGACGGTAAAGCGCGAATGCATCGGCACCCTCGCGGTTGAAAAGCGTTTCGCCAAACAGCGCCTGGTAATCCGGCGACGCCGCCACCCGCTCGGGCTTGCCCTGACAGCACAGGGTGCGGTTCAGGCAGACGACGTGGTCGGCGGTGCGCATCACCACGTTCAGGTCGTGGCTGACCATCAGCACGGCGCAGCCGTAACGCTGGCGCACCGCCTCGATACGGCGATAGAACTCTGCCGTGCCGCGCTGGTCGAGCCCTTGGGTGGCCTCATCCAGAATCAGAATGTCCGGCCGGGTCAGAAGCGCCCGCGCCAAGAGCACGCGCTGGAACTGGCCGCCGGACAGATGGCTCATCGTCGCCTGCAGAAGATGCCCGGCGCCGGCCTCGTCGAGGGCGTGCTCGACCGCCGCCGGGGCTTGGCGGTGCGGCAGGTTGATAAAGCGCTTGACCGTCATCGGCAGCGTCGGGTCGAGATGCAGGCGCCGGGGCACGTAGCCGATGCGCAGCCCTGCGCCGACTCGCACACTGCCAGTGGCGGGCTTGACCGCGCCGATCAGCGTCTTGACCAGCGTCGACTTGCCCGACCCGTTGGGGCCGATCAGCGTGAGTATCTGATGGCGATAGAGCGTCAGGTCGATGTTCTCGAGCACGAACTCGCTTCCGAAACGCACGCTCAGGTGCGAAATGCTTACCAGCACGTCGTCCGGGGTATTGGGAGCTAATTCCATCGGTAGCATCGTCTTGTAAAATATTGTTATGTTATAACATGTCTATCGAGTCTTGACGACCCTTCCCTGCCGCTGTCGGTAAAAGGCCGTCACCTGACCCACCCTCGATGACTCTCTGGAGCACACCATGCTGTCTACGCGTTTATCCTGGCCCCTGCTGCTGGCCTTCCCTCTGGCCGCTGCCGCCGACGCTCCCCGCGTTGCGGTAGACATTCCCCCGGTGCAGTCGCTGGTCGCCACCGTGCTGGGCGAACACGGCGAGCCTGCGCTTTTCATCCGGCCCGGCGCCTCGCCCCACGGCTACTCGCTGCGCCCCTCGGAGGCCAAGGCGCTCGACGACGCCGACCTGGTGGTCTGGGTGAGCAACGACCTCACCCCCTGGCTCGAAGGGCCGATCGACAACCTCGCCTCCGATGCGCGCCATATCGAGCTGATAAAGGCCCCGGGCACGCAGGTCCTCGAGTACCGCGACGGCGCCACCTTCGCCCTCGGCGACAGCGACGGTCACGGCCACGATCATTCTCACGGTCATGAACACTCACACGATCATGAGCATTCTCATGACCATGACCATGAGCACGAGCACGAGCACGAGCACGAGCACGAGCACGAGCACGAGCACGAGCACGAGCATGATAACCAGCACGCTCACGACCATGGCCACAGCCACGAGGGCACCAACCCCCACGCTTGGCTCTCGCCCGAGAACGCCCGCCAGTGGCTGGGTGCCATCGCCGAGCAGCTAAGCGAGCTCGATCCGGACAACGCCGACGACTACCGCGCCAACGCCGAACAGGGCCAACAGGCGCTCGTCGAGCTTGAGGTGCGCCTCGATCAGCGCTTGGCCAAGCACCACGACACCCGCTACGTCGTCTTCCACGACGCCTACCAGTACTTCGAGGAGGCCTTCGACGTGCCCGCTGCCGGGGCGATCTCGCTGGGTGACGCCTCCGCGCCCAGCCCGGCGCGCATCGAGGCGCTGCAAACGCTGGTACGAGAGGAGAACATCCAGTGCGTGTTCAGCGAGCCGCAGTTCAACGCCCAGCTTGTCGAAAGCGTCTTTGGCGACACCGCGGTCTACACCGGCGTGCTCGACCCGCTGGGCGTGGGCCTTCCGCTGGATGCGTCGCTCTACCCGGCACTGCTCGAGCAGATCGCCGACGAGATCGAGCGCTGCGGCCAGACAAGCTAGCGCGGCACCCGCTCGTTCTGAAACGCTGCGAGCGGGCACCTGCCTACGCCTCGGCGGGAAAGTATGATAATTTTCGCAATTCTTCATACTGACTATGCACACTGTTCGGGCGACTGCTCGAGCGAACCGAGGTGATCATGCGCGCAGCTCTAGGCGCCCTTCTGGCACTCTCCCTGACGCTGGGGGCGAGCGGCCCGGCCGCGGCCGAATCGCGGCTCGACGCTTCCTGGCCAAGCAACGTGGGCGCGCTGAACCCGCACCTTTATACGCCCAACCAGATGTTCGCCCAGGCGATGGTGTATGAACCGCTGGTGCGCTACCAGGCCGACGGCACCGTGGCGCCCTGGCTTGCCAGGCGCTGGGAGGTCACTAACGACGGGCGCACCTATACCTTTACGCTGCGCGACGACGTCACCTTCTCCAACGGCGAGCCCTTCAACGCCGCGGCGGTGGTGGCCAACTTCGACGCGATTCTGGCCCACCGCGAGCGCCACGCCTGGCTTGGGCTGACCGAGCAGATCGAAAGCGTTCGCGCGCTGGACGAGTTTCGCGTCGAGCTGAACCTGCGCGCGCCCTACTACCCGTTACTGCAGGATTTGGCGCTGCCCCGCCCGTTTCGCTTTATCGCCCCGTCGCAGCTGATCGACGGCACGTTTACCGCCGGCGTGAGCGCGCCGATTGGCACCGGCCCTTGGCAGCTCGACGAGACACGTCTGGGCGAGTTCGACCGTTTCGTGCAAAACGACGCCTACTGGGGCGAAGCACCGGCCTTTGACGAGGTAAACGTTAGCGTGATCGTCGATCCCAACACCCGGGCGCTGGCGCTTCAAACCGGTCAGATCGACCTGATTTACGGGCCCAACGGCTTGATCTCGCCGGACACCTTTACCCGTTTCTCCCAGGACGAGCACTACACGACGGCGCTTTCCGAGCCGACGGAAACCCTGATGCTGGCGCTGAACAGCCAGCGTGGTGCGACGGCTGAGCTGGCCGTACGCCAGGCGATCAATCACGCGGTGGACAAGGCCAGCATCGCCGAAGGCGTTTTCTACGGCACGCAGCAGGTCGCCGACACGCTATTCGCCCCCGGCGTGCCCTACGCCGATGTAGGGCTTACCCCCTACGCGTTCGATCCCGACCGCGCCGCCGAGCTGCTCGATGAAGCGGGCTGGCGCATGGACCGCGGCGTGCGCATGAAGGAGGGCGAGCCGCTGCAGATCGACCTGGTGTTCGTGGGCAACGATGCGGTGTCGAAATCCACCGCGGAAATCATCCAGGCAGAGCTTTCCGCGCTGGGCATGATGGTTCGCCTGATCGGCGAGGAGGAGAGCAGTGTCTACGCCCGCCAGCGCGACGGGCGCTTTGGAATGATCTTCAACCGGACCTGGGGCGCGCCGTTTGACCCCCACGCGTTTATTAGCGCCATGCGCGCGCCCGCCCACGCCGACTACCAGGCGCAGCTGGGGCTTTCTGACAAACCCGAGATCGACGCGCTGATCGGCGAGATTCTGATCTCGACCGACGAGACGCAGCGCCAGGCGCTTTACGAGACGCTTTTGACCCGCCTGCACGAAGCCGCCGTCTATCTGCCGCTGACCTACGCCAGCGTGCTCGCCGTCGCTTCGCCGACGGTCGGTGAGATCCACTTTGGCGCCATGGCCAGCGAAATTCCGTTTGATCGGTTCACCCCCGAGGCCGGGCGTTGATGGCCGGTTTCATCCTCAAGCGGCTTTTATTGCTGCCGCTACTACTGCTGGCGGCGTCCATCATCATCTTTTTGCTGCTGCGTCTCGGGCCGTCGGATCCGGCGATGGACTACCTGCGCCTCTCCCAGGTGCCGCCCACGCCCCAGGCGCTCGAGCACGCGCGGGTGGCGCTCGGCCTCGACCAGCCGCTGATCACTCAGTACGCTCAGTGGCTTTCAAGCGCAGTGCGCCTCGATTTCGGCGTCTCCTATGCTACCCAGCGCCCGGTATTCGAGGACATGCTGCACTTTCTGCCGGCGACCCTCGAGCTTGCCGGCGTCGCGCTGGTGCTGACGCTGCTGGTATCGATTCCGCTCGGCCGCTGGGCGGCGCGCCACCATCACCGCGCCCCGGATCTCGTCGTGCGCCTGATCGCCTTTTTTGGTGTATCGATGCCCAACTTCTGGCTTGGCTTTCTGCTGGTGCTGCTGTTTTCGGTGACCCTGGGGTGGCTTCCGCCGATGGGCCGCGGCGGCGTCGCGCACCTGGTGCTGCCGGCCGTGGCGATTTCGCTGATGTCGCTTTCGATCAACGCGCGGATGCTGCGCGCCAGCATGCTGGAGGTGGGAAGCCAGCGCCACGTGCAGTACGCCCGCCTGCGCGGGCTTGGCGAGCGCGAGGTGGAGCGCCGCCACGTGCTGAGAAACGCCCTGCTTCCGATCATCACCGCCACCGGCATGCACGTCGGCGAGCTGATCGGCGGCACGCTGATCATCGAGAGCATCTTCGGCTGGCCGGGCGTGGGGCGCTACGCCGTATCGGCGATCTTCAACCGCGACTACCCGGTCATCCAGTGCTTCACGCTGCTGATGGTGGCCATCTTCGTGGTCTGCAATCTGATCGTCGATATCGTTTACGCCGCCGCCGACCCGCGCATTCGTATTTCCAGGGAGGGCGTGCAGTGAGGTCTTCGAGCGCATCGTTCTCGCCGTCGTCTCATTCTCCATCTCGGGGGCGCTTGCCCAAGGCGCGCCTGACCACCTGCATCGCTCTGGCGCTGGTGGCGGGGCTGGTGTTCGTGGCGCTGTTCGGCGCCGGACTTTCGCCGTTTGATCCCAACGCCGTGACGCTCTCCGAGCGCCTCGCCCCGCCGAGCGCCACGCACTGGCTCGGCACCGACCACCTGGGGCGCGACATTCTCGCACGGCTTCTGGAGGGCACGCGGGTCTCGCTCGGCGTGGTCGCCGTGACGCTTTCGCTGCTGCTGGCGCTGGGCATCGTGGTGGGCGGCAGCGCCGGGGTCATCGGCGGGCGCTTCGATCAGATCACCATGCGCCTGACGGATATCTTTCTGACCTTTCCCACCTTCGTGCTGTCGCTGTTCATGATCGGCATGCTGGGCACGGGGCTTACCAACGTGATACTCGCTATCGCCCTCTCCCACTGGGCCTGGTACGCGCGGATTGTGCGTTCGGTGGTGCTGTCGCTCAAGCATCGCGACTACATCAGCGCCGCGCGCATGGCCGGCGCCGGGCGGCTGCGCATCTTTACCCGCCACCTGCTGCCATCCACACTTTCACAGCTGGCGGTGCTCGCCTCGCTCGATATCGGCCACATCATGCTGCACGTCTCGGGCCTGTCGTTTCTCGGGCTCGGGGTCGCCGCCCCCACGCCGGAGTGGGGCGTGATGCTCTCGGATGCGCGCCAGTTCGTCTGGACCGAGCCGATGCTGATGCTCTGGCCGGGGCTGGCGCTGTTTGTGAGCGTAATGGCCTTCAACCTGCTGGGCGACGCGCTGCGCGACCGCCTCGACCCTCAACTTCAACGGGAGCATACGCATTGAACGCGCCGCCCACGCACCGCACCCTGGCCCTTGAAGGCATGACCGTCGACACCCGCGACGAGCGCCTGGTCGACGATGTCTCGATCACTCTCGAGCGCGGCGAAGTGGTGGCGCTGGTCGGCGCCAGCGGCTCGGGCAAGTCGCTAAGCTGCGCCGCGGCCCTCGACGCTCTGCCCAGCGGTACGATCAAACGCGCGGGCCAAGTCCACCTCGACGGTATGCCGATCGCCGCGTCGCTTTTGCGCGGGCGGGTGGTCGCCTCGATCATGCAAAACCCGCGCAGCGCCTTCAATCCGGTGCGCACGCTCAAGAGCCACTTCGATGAAACGCTCAAAGCGCTGGGCGTGGCGAGAAAGGCGCGCGGGCCGCGTAGCCGCCAGGCGATGCTGGATGCGGGCCTCGAGGAGCCCGAGCGGCTGTTGAAGCTTTATCCGTTTGAAATGAGCGGCGGAATGCTCCAGCGCACGATGATTGCGCTGGCGCTGGCAAGCGAGGCGCCGTTTCTATTCGCCGATGAGCCGACCACGGATTTAGACGTCATCCACCAGCGCGACATTCTCGATCTGCTCGCCGATCTGCGTACGCGCTTTGGGCTGGGGCTTTTGCTGATCACCCACGACATGGGCGTGGTGGCGCGCCTGGCCGACCGGGTGCTGGTGATGGATCAGGGCCGGCTGGTGGAGAGCGCACCGGTCGAAACGCTTTTTGAGCGCCCGCAGCACGTCGTTACCCGGGCGCTCGTCGAGGCGCACCTGGCGCTCTACCCGCATCGGCAGGCACCGTCATGAGGCTGGTCATATGAGTTTTTTAAGCGCCGAAGGCGTCTCTCACGGCTACTCCCCGAGGCGGTCGCTGTTGCGCCGTCGACCGGCCCAGCCCGTGCTGTCAGAGGTGTCGCTTGAGATCGAACCGGGCGAAACCCTGGGGCTTCTCGGGCGCAGCGGCTGCGGCAAGAGCACCCTGGCGCGCCTGCTCACCGGACTCGAAACGCCAAGCCTGGGCACGGTGCGTTTTCAAGGCAACGCGTTATCCAGTCTCGACAAACCCGGCTGGCAGGCGTTTCGCCGCCAGGTGCAAATGGTGTTTCAGGATCCGCAGAACGCGGTGAACCCGCGCCTCACCGTGAGCGATATCATCAGTGAGCCGCTGATTCACCTCACCGACCTGGACCGTGCCCAGCAGCCGGCCCGGGTGGCGGAGCTTCTCGACGCCGTCGGCCTGGCCCGCCGGTTTGCCCGCCGCTACCCGTTCGAACTCAGCGGCGGTCAGCTTCAGCGCGTGTGTATCGCACGGGCACTGGCGCCCCGGCCGTCGCTGATCGTGCTGGATGAAGCGGTCTCGAATCTGGACCTGCACCTGCAGCTCCAGATGCTGGAGCTGTTCACCGCTTTGCAGCGCGACGTCGGCGTGGCGTTCTTGTTCGTCACTCACGATCTTCGTCTGGTCGAGCGCTTCTGCTCACGGGTACTGGTCATGGGCGCCGGGCGGCTGGTCGAGGACCGCCCCGTCACCTCGCCATTGACGCTGACCTCACCAGAGGGGCAGGCGCTTTTCCAAGCGGTGCTGCCGGCGTTTCCCGTTCAAATGACGTCATTACGGGAACGACTCCCACTTGAGAGTGTCTCTTGAGCGCAACGCTCTACCTATAAAGGATGTGTCTTCATGAAAAAATTCGCCCTATTTCTGAGCCTGGCCGCGGCCCTGACCACCCAGGGCGCCTTCGCTCAAAGCCAGGCGTGCTCGTCCGAGGCGCTGATGGCCGCCAACCAGAACGTGTACGACCAGCTGGAAGCCTACGCGGCCAACCAGATGCAGCAGGGCAAAACTGCCGAGGAGCTCACCGCTGACATGGAAGCGATCACCAGCGCCGGCGGCGTTCAGGACGTACTTTCTCGCCATCAGGATGAGCTCGAACTGATGGAGCCAGGATCAGGTCACGAGCCCTCCCAAGCGCTATGTGACGACATGTACGCCATGATCGACGACATGCAGGCCGAGCTCGACGCCCGCCAATAACCGGTCACACCTTTGCGGTGTCGTTGCCTGCGCGGCACCGCTTGAATAACGCCCTCCCCGCCTTAATATCATGTGCCATGCTTGTTTTATTCTTTCCCTAGCAGAGCGCAGAACGTGACATGTCGATTATTGATCCCCGCACCGGAAATACGCTGACGGCCGAACCCGCCGCCGACACTGCCGCCAGCGGCAGCCGGCCCGCCGTCGCCCGCGACGATGTGATCATCGAGCTGAGCGCGGCCAACATTCAGAAAGTGCTGGAAGCCTCGAGCCAGGTACCGGTGCTGCTCGACAGCTACTCGCCGGCCAACGAGCCCTGCCAGCAGCTGATCAGCGTGCTCGAAAAGCTGGCGCTGGAGTACGGCGGCGCCTTCCTGCTGGCCAAACTCGACGCTCAGGCCAACCCGGAGATCGCCGCACAGCTCGGCGTGCGCTCGGTGCCGGACGTCAAGCTCGTAAGCCAGGGCGGCCTGGTCGATGGCTTCCAGGGGGCGCTGCCGGAAAAAGAGGTGCGTGAGTGGCTCGGGCGCTACATTCAGGCCCCGGAGGATGCACCGGCCACGCCCGAAGAGCAGGCCGAAGCGGCGCTGGCCGAGGGTGATACCGCCACCGCCAGGGAAATCTACCAGACGCTGATCACCCAGTACCCGGAGTACCACGCCTACCAGGTAGCCATGGCGAAGGTGCTGGTGGCCGAGGGCCAGCGCGACGAGGCACGCAGCGTGCTCGACAACCTGCCGCCGGAAGAGCGCGAAGGAGCAGCCGCCCGCGGCGTACGCGCCAGCATCGAATTCAGCGAGCAGGCCCTCACCGCCGAGGAAATCGCCGCCCTGGGGGATCGCGACGACAGCGAAGCGCGCTACCAGCGCGCCCTGCGTCAGGTCGCCGACGGCGACTACGATACGGGCCTTGAAGGGCTTCTGACGCTGATGAAGTCCGATCGCGCCTATAACGATGACGCCGCGCGCAAGACGCTGTTGCAGGTGTTCGACGCCCTCGGCGCCGATCATCCGTTGACCGTGGCCTACCGTCGCAAGCTCTTCGCGCTGCTCTACTGAGCCGCGGGCCCGAGCACCGCGTCGAGCCGCAAAAGCGCCGCTTCGAGCTCGGCGCCCGTGGTGCCGAAATTCAGGCGCAGAAAGCCGGGGCGGCCAAACGCCGCTCCGTCGGAAAGCGCCACTCCCGCTTGCTCCTTGAGCGCTTGATAGGGCGAATCGCCCAGATTCGCCCGGCGCACGTCGAGCCACGCCAGATAGGTCGCCTCCGGGACGCTTAGACTCACCCCGGGCCAGCGGGCAACACACTGCTTTAGCATGTCGCGGTGGCCGCGCAGCACCTCGAGCAGCGCCTGGCGCCAGGGCTCGCCCTGACCATAGGCGGCGTCGGCGGCCACCAGCCCCAACACGTTCACCTCCGGAAGCCACCCCTTACAGGCCATGACAAAGCGCTGGCGGAGCGTGGCGTCCGGAATCACCGCGCAGGCGCTCGAGAGCCCTGCCAGGTTAAAGGTCTTGGACGGCGCCCAGAGCGTGATCGTGCGCCGGGCGAGCTCCGGAAACAGTGCGGCCAACGGGCGGTGTTGCGCACCCTCCTCGAGCAGAAGATCGCAGTGCAACTCGTCGGACACCACGAAAAGATCGAAGCGCGCGACCAGCTCGGCCAATCCTTCAAGCTCTTCATGACGCCAGACGCGGCCGGTCGGGTTGTGCGGGTGGCACCAGAGCAGCAGGCGCGTCTCTGGCGTGATGGCAGCTTCCAACGCTTCGAGATCGAGCCGCCAGGGCTCGCCGGGGCCAACCGGTTCGGCGAGTCTTGCCTGCTGACTCACGCGCCCGGTACGCTCGGCCACGGCCAGAAACGGCGGGTAGATGGGTGTGGCGGTGAGCACGGCGTCGCCGGGCTTTGTCAGCGCCAGCGTGGCGAAGTGCAGTGCGGGCACCACGCCGGGCAGCCAGTGCTGCCACTCGGCCTCGATCGGCCAGTCGTAGTGTGTTGCGCTCCAATCACAAAGCGTCTTCTTGAGCGTTTCGGGCACCTCGCCGTAGCCATACACGCCGTGGGCGACGCGGCGCTCGAGCGCCTCGATCACCGCCGGCGGCGAACGAAAGTCCATGTCCGCCACCCACAGCGGCAGGATGTCGGCGCCGTAGCGGTGCCATTTTTGTGACGAGTAGCCCCCTTCGGGGTGGCGCCGCTCGACAGGCGTGGCAAAATCGAAGCCCATGAGAGTTCTCACTGATTGCGAAAGGATTGACGACGAGCATGGCGCAAAACGACTTTTACACCAGGATGCGCGCGGGACTGGCGGCGCTTTTACGCCAGTGGCGCTCGCTGGGTCAGGCGGATGCCGACCAGCTGGCACTCATTCTGGCGGAAACCGCGCGGGTCGCCAAGCTGGGCACGCCGGACGCCACGCCCAGCGGGCGGGATCTCGAGCGCTGGAGCGATGACACCGAGGGCACCATGCCGCTTTGGGCACCGCGCACCGCGGTTTTTTTGCTCAATCAGATGCCTGCCCGCCCGACGCCGCAAAGCGATGAAGAGGCGTGCGCCTGGGCCTACTGCTGGCTCAAGAACCGCGCGTTCGATTCACAAGAGGCCGCTCGCGCCGCCCTGCCCGCCCACCTTCAGGCCCCTCTCGAGCAGGCGCTCGACGCGGCCTGGCGCGACCAGCAGGGCCTGCGCCTGATCTAACCCGCCGCGCCGGTGGATCCGGCGTGTCTCTTCGTTTTCATTACCCCGTCTTCATGCTCCTCGTTTTTACTGCCGGCTGTTCGTTTCCGGCTTTTCGCCCGCCTGTATACAAAGTGCTTATATGACGCGCCGCGAATATAAACGACCATGGAGTGCAGAGTGGCAGCGCCGACCCGCTGGCGACGCGCATCGATGCTTGCGCTTAGCGCTTGCGCACCGGCGATTTCGGCTTGAATCCGGCGGGCTTGGTGGACAGCCACTCGACGAAGGCACGAATGTCCGGGTCCTGGGCCAGCGACTCGACGCTTGGAAAGCGGTCGGCCAGCTCGCGCTCGCTGTAAAGCCGGTGAAGGTGCTTGTGGCAGGGGTGGCAAAGCCAGGCAATGGCGGTCAGGCGCTCCTCGCGGCTGTAGCGTTTTCGATAGCGCGGCTTGTTGTGCAGCGTACGGGGAATCAGGTGGTGCTTGGTGAGCGCTGCGGCTCGATGGCATAGCTCGCACTGCGCCGGTTTGGCGGGCGGCGACAGCGAATGGCCGGATGAGGACGCGGTATCCACGAAGCCTGGATCTCCTGAACGACGGAACTTAAACATCATTAATACGTATAAGGATAATCGAGAATGCTGGAAGTTCCTCTCAGCTGGCAGTTGGCCAAGATTGCCGCCTCGGTAAGTATGGTGCTGGGCCTGGGCGTCATCGCGGTGCGCGTGAGCCCCCGGGTCGCGGGGCTTTTGGCGGGCTATCCGCTGGGCACGGCGCTGGCGCTTTTTTTCATTGGCCTTGAAATCTCACCACTCTACGCCGCGCAAAGTGCGGTCCATACTCTGGCAGGCTTTACCGCCACCATGGCACTCGGCGCGGGCTACTGGCTTTGCGGGCGAAAGCCCGGTATGAGAGGCGTCTTGCTGGGAACCTGCGGGGGCCTTGCGGCCTGGTTCGCCGTGAGCCTGGTGCTTGCTCGGTTCGATTTCACGCGGCTCTCCGGCACGCTTGTAACGCTGTGCGCCATCGTGGTGTTCAGTCTTCTGTTTCGGCGTATTCCCGACAGCGTGGCGAGCGCCCGAGCGCCGTTCTCCTGGCGGGCGCTCTTCGCGCGCGCGCTACTGGCAACGGCGATCATTTTCGTCATTACCACGCTGGCTCACTGGGTACCGACCGCCTGGGCGGGGACGCTGGCCGCCTTTCCGATCACCATGCTGCCCTTTTTGCTGATTCTTCATCTGAGCCAGGGGCCCGCCCCGACCGCCACGGTCATCAAGCACTACCCCATGGGGCTTGGCTCGCTCTGGAGCTATGCGCTGTGCGTTTCCTATACTTACGACGCCTGGGGGCTGGTGCCGGGAACGCTGGCAGGCTTTCTGGTCGCAACGCTCTGGCTTCTTGGCTGGATGAAGCTTCAACGCTGGTGGAGCGCACGCCGGCTCAAAGCAAGGCCCGGCGTTTGACCAAACGCGACCAGACATCTATGCCAGGTATTCCACTCTGTAGAAGGGACGCCCATGTTCACACGCACCATCGACCCCGCTTTTTACGACACCGATGCGCTCGGCCACATCAACAACACGCGCCTGCCCGCCTGGTTCGAGCTTGCGCGCAACGACCTGTTCACGCTGTTCACGCCGGATCTCGACCCCAAAAAGTGGCGCCTGATGATGGCGCGCATGGAAGTCGACTACCGTGCTGAACTGTTTTACGGTCACCCCGTCGAACTACGTACCTACCTGACGCGCTTGGGCAACAGCTCGTTCACGGTGACTCAGGAAGCGCATCAGCTGGGTAAACTGACCAACGTGGGCCACACCGTCATGCTGCAATACGATCATCAGGCCAAGCGCGCGCTGCCCATCGAAGGCGAGCTGCGAGCCGCTTTGGAGGCGCACCTGCAGGACGCGCCCGCCTGATCCACCGCCCGCCGGGCGCAGGAGAGACCATGGCCATACGCTACAACCTTTGGCTCGAGCCGGACAACACGGCCAGACACAAGACCGTGGAGGCGGACCTGGAGCGCTATTTCGTGGAGCGTTTCGCCGACTACCCGCATATCCGCTTGTTCGGCGCCGACCCCTACGATTATGATGCCCCGTTCAATCGTCTGTATGACGTGCTGATCGCGCGCGCCGCCGAGTACTGCGAGCGCACCTGGTCCTACGTCGCCTCCCCGGAGCAGCTCAACCGCTGCTTTTTCCGCGCCGTGGGCCGCTCCAATAAATTTGTTCGAGACGAGCAACGCTAAGAGATTTTTTGATGGTAATCCGTACCGACCACGCCCCCACCGAGCACCAGCTTGAGATCATCACCCGACAGCTGGGCCGGGCGCCCCGCGGTATCGAAGCCGTCGCCGCCGAAGACGAACACGGCACGCCCCTGGCGCTGCGCATGGCGCCGATCGTCGACGGCAAGCCCTTCCCCACGCTGTACTGGCTCTGCTCGGACGTGCTCAAGATCGAAATCTCGCGGGTCGAGGCGGTCGGGGTGATCAAGTCGCTGGAGCAGCGCCTGCAGGAAGAGCCCGAGTTTCTGGAGCGCTACCGCCAAAGCCACCGTGACTACGTCGCCGCGCGCTGGTCGTTCATGAGCGAGTCGCAGCGCAGTGAGGTTGAGCGTCTTGGCTATCGTGAGGTGCTCACCGAGCGCGGCATCGGCGGCATCAGCAACTGGCAGCAGATACGCTGCCTGCACACCCAGTACGCCCATCACCTGGGCAGCCACAACGTGATCGGCGCCTGGATGGACGAGCACTACCAGATCGACCGCCACGTCTAGCGCTCTCTTCTCTTCCCATAGACCACTGCATTACAGGAATCACGCCATGTCGCGCATCTGCGTTTATCTCGGCTCGCGCGAGGGCCAACGCCCCGCCTTCATGCAAGCGGCCCGATCGCTTGGCGAAACCCTGGCGACGCGCGGCCACACCCTGGTCTACGGCGGCGCGCGCGTCGGGCTCATGGGGGCGCTGGCCAATGCCGCTCTCGAGGCCGGCGGCGAGGTGATCGGCGTGATGCCGACCCATCTGGTCGAACGCGAGCAGGCCCACTTCGGGCTGACCGAGCTGATTCGGGTCGCCAACATGCACGAGCGCAAGGCCACCATGGCGGCCCACGCCGACGCTTTCGTGGCGCTGCCCGGCGGTATCGGCACGTTCGAAGAGCTGTTCGAAATCTGGACCTGGGGGTATCTGGGCCTGCACGAAAAGCCCCTGGCGCTGCTGGATACCGAAGGCTTCTACGCGCCGCTGTTGGCCTTTCTGGACAACACCGTCGAGCACGGTTTTCTAGCGCCGGCCACCCGCGCCATGCTGATGGACGCGGCTACCCCGACAGCGCTCATCGAGGCGCTGGAGAGCGAGCTTAGATAGGCGTTGAGAGAAACGCTCAAGAGGGCCTGGTGCTCACGCCCTGAATATCGGCGCGGGTGCGCTCGAAGGTAAGCTGAAGCAGGCGCGCATCGTCGCCGGCCCGGTGGCGCTGAATGGGCTGGTCGCCGATGATCGCTTCCTTGGTCTCACTCCAAAGCGCCTGCTGGGGTTCGGTCATCAGAATCCGCAGGGCCTCGAGGCGAAAGCGCGGCAGCATGCCGGCGTGATGGAACAGCAGTGAAAGCCAGGTGTTGTCGTAGCCCCAGCTGTCACTGTAGGCCTTGCCAAGCCCGGAAAGCTCGTCATTGAGCCAGCAGGCGACCTGGCGCACCGGGTACCCTTCCTGAAAAAGCCGCTCGCGCGAAATGCCGTGCAGAAGCTCCGCCTTCGGGTCCCAGTGCGTCCACTCGTCAAGCGGCTGTACCAGAAACGCACAGCAGCTCCCATCGGCGCGGGCCAGGCCGATCTCGATGGGATAGCTTCCGCGACCAAAGCCCGAGGCTTCGATATCCAGTACGGTCGGCAGCGGCTCACCTGCAGAGTGTGTCATCGCTTTACCGTCATGCCGCTACCACCTGGGTGGGGTTGGCAATGCTTTCCCAGTAAGCGGAGCGCTCGCGGTCGATGCCAAGCCCCAGCTCGCCGCGCTCATAGGCGCGCGACAGGCGCTCAGCGGCAAGCCGGTGGCCCTTTTGGGCAGCGCGGGCGTACCAGGTCACCGCGTAATCCTCGCGACACGGGTACTGAACGCAGCCGTGCTCGTGAATGCGCGCCGCCTGGTACTGCGACTGAACGTCGCCGGCCTGAGCAGCTTCCAGCACGTAGCGCGCACCCCGCGCCTTGTCCTGGGGCGAACGGCTTTTGTGAAACAGCATCTGGCCGTAGGTGGAGAGCGCATCCGGATGCCCGGCCTCGGCGCAGCGCTTGTAAAGGCGCATGGTCAAACGCTGAGTGCGGGGCGAATGGGGAAGCAACCACCGGGAACGAAACAGCTGTTCGGCCAAACGAAACTCGAGCCGAATAAACAAAGATGATGCCTGCGGCATGGCAAACCACCCTGCCTATCTGTTGAAAGCTTTAGCTAGCCAACCACCTGAATGGCTAACCCTACGGAAAACCGACCCTGGGTCGGCAAATGGGCTGGCAAGCATACGCCTGCCTTCGCTTTGACTCAACCCCCTTCATTTGCCGGTTGAAGCGGGGGTCGCTAACATGCTCTGACGCCATCGCCGCACGGGCGTTGAAGTCCGCCCGTTAGGCCCCTTTACGCCGTCCAGGAGATAAGAATGCAGACCCGTCCACTTGGCAGAACCGGACTCGATGTCAGCCGCCTGTGTTTGGGCACCATGACGTATGGTGAGCAAAACAGCGAAGCCGAGGCCCATGAACAGCTCGACCGCGCCGTGGCGTTCGGCATTAATTTTATCGACACCGCTGAAATGTATCCGGTTCCGCCCAAGGCCGAGACCCAGGGCCTGACCGAAAAGTACGTGGGCAGCTGGCTCAAGGCGCGCGGCGCCCGCGACGACATCAAACTGGCGACCAAGATCGTTGGCCCCGGCGTCGAGCATATTCGCGGCGGCTCGCGCATGAACCGCGCCCACATTCATGAGGCGATCGATGCAAGCCTTGCGCGCCTTCAAACCGACTACGTGGATCTTTATCAGCTTCACTGGCCCGAGCGCAAAACCAACTTCTTCGGTCAGCTTGGCTACACCGCCGCCGATGATCAAGATGCCACACCGTTGAAAGAGACGCTTGGCGCACTCAAGGAGCTGGTCGATGCGGGCAAGGTGCGCGCCATCGGCGTCTCCAACGACACGCCCTGGGGCGTGATGCGCATGCTCCAACTGGCCGAGGAGTTCGACCTGCCCCGCGTGGCCTCGATACAAAACCCCTATAACCTGCTGAACCGCTCTTTCGAGGTCGGCCTTGCCGAAATCGCTCACCGCGAGGACGTCGGCCTTCTGGCCTACTCGCCGCTGGCCTTCGGCGTTTTGTCGGGCAAGTACCTGAACGGCGCTCGCCCTGCCAAAGGTCGGCTGACGCTTTACGAGCGCTTCAAGCGCTACACCTCGCCCCAGGCAGAGCAGGCAACTCAGGAGTACGTCGCGCTGGCCCAGAAGCACGGGCTGGACCCGGCGCAAATGGCGCTCGCCTTCATCAACTCGCGGCCGTTCTTGACCAGCAACATCATCGGCGCGACGACCATGGAGCAGCTTGAAGCCAACCTCGAAAGCGAAGCGCTCAAGCTCGATGACGAGGTGCTCGAAGGCATCGACGCGATCCATCAGCGCATCTCCAACCCAAGCCCCTGAGCCCTACCCCGCCAAGCGAACGCTTTGACTATCAACGCCATAGCCCCGGCACTCGCCGGGGCCTGGTATCATGGGCCGCTATTATCTCTTTTATACGCCGCGCTCAAGGAGCTCGCGATGCTAAGCGTCATTTCACCAGCCAAAACGCTGGATTTTGAAACGCCACCTACGACGGACAACGTTACACAGCCGGATTTTATCGAGCAGAGCCAGCCGCTGATCGATATTCTGCGCGACTACTCCCCCCAGCAGATCAGCGAGCTAATGGGCATCAGCGATAAGCTTGCCGGGCTCAACGCTGCACGCTTCAAGGAGTGGCAGCCGCCGTTTTCGCTGGACAACGCCAAGCCGGCGGCCCAGGCGTTTCAGGGCGACGTGTATACCGGGCTCGAGGCCGAGTCGTTCAGCGAAACGGATAACCGCTTCGCGCAGAAACATCTGCGTATTCTCTCCGGGCTTTATGGGCTTTTGCGCCCGCTGGATTTGATTCAGGCCTACCGACTGGAGATGGGCACCAAACTGCCCAACGCCGCGGGCAAGGATCTTTACGCCTACTGGAAACCGATTCTGACGCCGGCACTTGCCGAGGCGATTGATGAGAGCGGATCAAACGTACTGGTCAACCTGGCCTCCAACGAGTACTTCAAGGCGGTCGACGCTAAAAAGCTTGACGCCGAGATTGTAACGCCGGTATTCAAGGATGAGAAAAACGGGAGCTACAAGATCATCAGCTTCTACGCCAAGAAGGCGCGCGGGCTTATGAGTGCCTGGATCATTCGCGAGCAGGTCAACTCGCCAGAAGCGCTCAAGGCGTTCGATGTGGCGGGGTACGGCTTCGACAAGGCCGCCTCAAACGAGCGCGAGCTGGTCTTTACGCGCCGCGAAAAGGATCGCCCGTAAACGAAAGCGCGCGCCCGGCGCGCGGCTTCAAAAACTGACGGTGGATGCGTTTGAAAAGCGCGGTGTCGCAGCGGTGGAGCCACTCGTAAGCCGCCATGTCGGCGCTTATGCTCACCGCGCCGTGCTGGCCGGCACGCGCTCTTGCAAGCTCGGCCTCTGCCGGGCGCCGGCTTAATGTGGCCTCCACCAGCCAGTACACCTCGAATCCCGCCTCCAAAAACCCCAGCGCGCTTTGCAGCACGCAGATATGCGCCTCCGTACCGCACAGCACGATTTGTCGCCGCCCTGTTTTTTCCAGCGCACGCATGAACGCGGGCTCCTCGGTAATGCTGAAGTGCTGCTTTTCCCACACCGCATACTCACCCAGCGCCTGCGTTAGCGACGCCTCGGTGTGGCCGAGCTGAGCCGGATTTTGCTCGGTCAGCCATACCGGCATGCCGAGCTCACAGGCGACGCCAGCCAGCCACCCGGCTTCACGAATGCCCTGCTCCGCACCGGGAATGACAGGCAACAGCCGCGACTGAAAATCGATGAGTAGAAGCAAACCTTGATCGGCGTGCAAGCGCATGGGCGTAACATTCGTTGGGGAGTGTCGCTCTCTTTTAGCGCGTTCGCCAATAAAGCACAAATCCCAGCGCCATTGCCGGCCGCTGAAACGCGCTGTGGCGCATGGCCGGCTTCGGTATGACGATCCAAGTCACCTGCAGGCGCAATCGCCCGATGAATCGGGCTCCTACAGTAGATCGGGGCGCGATTGCCCTGCAGGAGCAGGCGCTAGCCAGCGATGTGGCGCAACGCGTCGCTTGGGTGGACAGCAGGCACGGTGGCAGCAAATCCCACCCGGGCGGCTGAGCCGCCATCACCCAATGAATCGGGCTCCTGCAGTCGATCGGGGCGCGATTGTCCTGTAGGAGCAGGCGTCAGCCAGCGATGAGGCGCACCGCGCCGCCGGGGCCGGGGCCGGGCGGCAGGCACCCTGCCTTCCGGGCCTTTTCCCTTCTTTTTTCCACGCATAAAAAAAAGCCCCGAACACAGAGTGCTCGGGGCTTTTTCGAATAGGTGCCTGACGATAACCTACTCTCGCATGGGGAGACCCCACACTACCATCGGCGCGTTGCGGTTTCACTTCCGAGTTCGGCAAGGGATCGGGTGGTTCACGCAAGCCATGGTCGTCAGGCGTAACTTTCAATGTATATCGGCTGACGGTTTCGTGATCGTCTCGTTCGACATGAAGCCTTTCGCTTCATGCTCGTGCGTATCCGGTTCCTGCTTCGTTGTCACTGCGGGCCGAACCCCTTGGGTGTTATAGGGTCAAGCCTCACGGGCCATTAGTACACGTTAGCTCAACACCTTGCGGTGCGTCCACACCGTGCCTATCAACCAGCTGGTCTCGCTGGGCCCTTCAGGAGGCTCGAGGCCTCGGGGATGTCTCATCTTGAAGGGGGCTTCCCGCTTAGATGCTTTCAGCGGTTATCCCGTCCGCACATAGCTACCCGGCAATGCCACTGGCGTGACAACCGGAACACCAGAGGTGCGTCCACTCCGGTCCTCTCGTACTAGGAGCAGCCCTTCTCAAACATCCAACGCCCACGGCAGATAGGGACCGAACTGTCTCACGACGTTCTAAACCCAGCTCGCGTACCACTTTAAATGGCGAACAGCCATACCCTTGGGACCGACTTCAGCCCCAGGATGTGATGAGCCGACATCGAGGTGCCAAACACCGCCGTCGATGTGAACTCTTGGGCGGTATCAGCCTGTTATCCCCGGAGTACCTTTTATCCGTTGAGCGATGGCCCTTCCATACAGAACCACCGGATCACTAGAACCTGCTTTCGCACCTGCTCGACGTGTCTGTCTCGCAGTCAAGCACCCTTATGCTCTTGCACTCATTGCACGATGTCCGACCGTGCTGAGGGTACCTTCGTGCTCCTCCGTTACTCTTTGGGAGGAGACCGCCCCAGTCAAACTACCCACCACACACTGTCCTCGACCCGGATAACGGGTCGGAGTGAGAACACCAATGATGCCAGGCCGGTATTTCAAGGGTGGCTCCCTCCGAACTGGCGTCCGGAGTTCCTAGCCTCCCGGCTATCCTACACAGGCAACATCAGTATCCAGTGTGAAGCTATAGTAAAGGTTCACGGGGTCTTTCCGTCTAGCCGCGGGTACACCGCATCTTCACGGCGATTTCAATTTCACTGAGTCTCGGGTGGAGACAGCGTGGCCATCATTACGCCATTCGTGCAGGTCGGAACTTACCCGACAAGGAATTTCGCTACCTTAGGACCGTTATAGTTACGGCCGCCGTTTACCGGGGCTTCGATCAGGAGCTTCGCCCGAGGGCTAACACCATCACTTAACCTTCCGGCACCGGGCAGGCGTCACACCCTATACGTCCGCTTGCGCGTTGGCAGAGTGCTGTGTTTTTACTAAACAGTTGCAGCCACCTGGTATCTTCGGCCGGTTCGGGCTCGGGGAGCAAGTCCCTCTACCCTACGCCGGCGTGCCTTCTCCCGAAGTTACGGCACCATTTTGCCTAGTTCCTTCACCCGAGTTCTCTCAAGCGCCTTGGGATTCTCACCCTGACCACCTGTGTCGGTTTGGGGTACGGTCGCACATGATCTGAAGCTTAGAGGCTTTTCCTGGAAGCGTGGCATCAGTGACTTCCTGACCGTGGTCAGTTCGTCTCGCATCTCGGCCTTGAACGCCCGGATTTGCCTGAGCGTTCAGCCTACCTGCTTTCACCGGGACAACCAGCGCCCGGCTCACCTAGCCTTCTCCGTCCCCCCATCGCAATCATGTCCGGTACGGGAATATTGACCCGTTTCCCATCGACTACGCCTTTCGGCCTCGCCTTAGGGGCCGACTCACTCTGCTCTGATTAGCATCGAACAGAAACCCTTGGTCTTCCGGCGGGGGAGTTTTTCACTCCCCTTATCGTTACTCATGTCAGCATTCGCACTCGTGATACCTCCAGCAGACCTCTCGATCCACCTTCATCGGCGTACACGACGCTCCTCTACCGCTCATCCAGAGGATGAACCCGTAGCTTCGGTACCTGGTTTAGCCCCGTTACATCTTCCGCGCAGGCCGACTCGACCAGTGAGCTATTACGCTTTCTTTAAAGGATGGCTGCTTCTAAGCCAACCTCCTGGCTGTCTGAGCCTTCCCACATCGTTTCCCACTTAACCAGGATTTGGGGACCTTAGCTGACGGTCCGGGTTGTTTCCCTTTTCACGACGGACGTTAGCACCCGCCGTGTGTCTCCCACGCTGCACTCACCGGTATTCGGAGTTTGCCTCGGGTTGGTAAGTCGGGATGACCCCCTAGCCGAAACAGTGCTCTACCCCCGGTGGTGATACGTGAGGCGCTACCTAAATAGCTTTCGAGGAGAACCAGCTATCTCCGGGCTTGATTAGCCTTTCACTCCGATCCACAAGTCATCCAAATCTTTTTCAACAGATCCTGGTTCGGGCCTCCAGTTGATGTTACTCAACCTTCACCCTGCTCATGGATAGATCGCCCGGTTTCGGGTCTATATCCAGCGACTGGTCGCCCAGTTAAGACTCGATTTCTCTACGCCTCCCCTATTCGGTTAAGCTCGCCACTGAATATAAGTCGCTGACCCATTATACAAAAGGTACGCAGTCACAGAACAAGTCTGCTCCCACTGCTTGTACGCACACGGTTTCAGGATCTATTTCACTCCCCTCGCCGGGGTTCTTTTCGCCTTTCCCTCACGGTACTGGTTCACTATCGGTCAGCCAGGAGTATTTAGCCTTGGAGGATGGTCCCCCCGTCTTCAATCAGGGTTTCTCGTGCCCCGACCTACTCGATTTCACTGTGCTCGGATTTCGGCTACGGGACTATCACCCGCTATGGTCAGACTTCCCAGACTGTTCGCCTATCGATTGCACAACTTAAGGGCTGGTCCCCGTTCGCTCGCCGCTACTGGGGGAATCTCGGTTGATTTCTTTTCCTCGGGGTACTTAGATGTTTCAGTTCCCCCGGTTCGCCTCGTATCCCTATGTATTCAGGATACGATACCGACCTTGTGGTCGGTGGGTTTCCCCATTCAGAGATGTTCGGGTCACAGGTCGTTTGCCACCTCACCGAACCTTATCGCAGGCTTCCACGTCTTTCATCGCCTCTGGCTGCCTAGGCATCCACCGTGTGCGCTTCATTGCTTGACCCTATAACCCGAAGGAGTCCGGGCCCGCAATGACAACGATTGCCGGATACGCTTGAGACGTATCACAAAACAATTGCGTATCGAGATCACGTCACGATCACAGGAGCCGAAGCCCATGTCACCGTATCGTCATTCGATACTGTCAGCATGATATACATTGTTAAAGAGCGACTGTTCGATGAACAGTGACAAGACGGCTTTTAAAACCCTGCCTTGTCAATGATCACAAAACAACAAACGGTACAACAACACGGCAACGAGATAATGGTGGAGCCAAGCGGGATCGAACCGCTGACCTCCTGCGTGCAAGGCAGGCGCTCTCCCAGCTGAGCTATGGCCCCATCGTTTTGCAATTTCACCTCTTGCCATCAATTTCCGTGAGACACAACAAAACGCAACAACGTACAGACCACCATACGAAGAGCTTTTTAATGCGGGCATTACGGGAATCTGGTGGGTCTGGGCAGACTTGAACTGCCGACCTCACCCTTATCAGGGGTGCGCTCTAACCAACTGAGCTACAGACCCAAGAGGGGATCGTGCCAAACCGTTTGCTCTATCACTTGATCAGGCAATTCATTGTGGACGTTTACCGCGAGGATGACGCATCGTTTAAGGAGGTGATCCAGCCGCAGGTTCCCCTACGGCTACCTTGTTACGACTTCACCCCAGTCATGAACCACACCGTGGTGATCGCTTTCCCGAGGGTTAAGCTAACCACTTCTGGTGCAGTCCACTCCCATGGTGTGACGGGCGGTGTGTACAAGGCCCGGGAACGTATTCACCGTGGCATTCTGATCCACGATTACTAGCGATTCCGACTTCACGGAGTCGAGTTGCAGACTCCGATCCGGACTGAGACCGGCTTTTCGGGATTCGCTTGCTCTCGCGAGTTCGCTGCCCTTTGTACCGGCCATTGTAGCACGTGTGTAGCCCTGCTCGTAAGGGCCATGATGACTTGACGTCGTCCCCACCTTCCTCCGGTTTGTCACCGGCAGTCTCCCTAGAGTTCCCGCCATTACGCGCTGGCAAATAGGGACAAGGGTTGCGCTCGTTACGGGACTTAACCCAACATTTCACAACACGAGCTGACGACAGCCATGCAGCACCTGTCTCTGCGTTCCCGAAGGCACCCCGGAATCTCTTCCGGGTTCGCAGGATGTCAAGAGCAGGTAAGGTTCTTCGCGTTGCATCGAATTAAACCACATGCTCCACCGCTTGTGCGGGCCCCCGTCAATTCATTTGAGTTTTAACCTTGCGGCCGTACTCCCCAGGCGGTCGACTTATCGCGTTAACTTCGCCACAAGGTGCACAAGGCACCCAACGGCTGGTCGACATCGTTTACGGCGTGGACTACCAGGGTATCTAATCCTGTTTGCTACCCACGCTTTCGCACCTCAGTGTCAGTGTCAGTCCAGAAGGCCGCCTTCGCCACTGGTATTCCTCCCGATCTCTACGCATTTCACCGCTACACCGGGAATTCCACCTTCCTCTCCTGCACTCTAGCCTGACAGTTCCGGATGCCGTTCCCAGGTTGAGCCCGGGGCTTTCACAACCGGCTTGTCAAGCCACCTACGCGCGCTTTACGCCCAGTAATTCCGATTAACGCTTGCACCCTCCGTATTACCGCGGCTGCTGGCACGGAGTTAGCCGGTGCTTCTTCTGTGGGTGATGTCCTTCCTGACGGGTATTAACCGGCAGGCCTTCTTCCCCACTGAAAGTGCTTTACAACCCGAGGGCCTTCTTCACACACGCGGCATGGCTGGATCAGGCTTTCGCCCATTGTCCAATATTCCCCACTGCTGCCTCCCGTAGGAGTTCGGGCCGTGTCTCAGTCCCGATGTGGCTGATCATCCTCTCAGACCAGCTACGGATCGTCGCCCTGGTGAGCCGTTACCTCACCAGCTAGCTAATCCGACATGGGCTCGTCCGATAGCGGGAGCCAAAGCCCCCTTTCTCCCGTAGGACGTATGCGGTATTAGCCTGGGTTTCCCCAGGTTATCCCCCACTATCGGGTGGATTCCCATGCATTACTCACCCGTCCGCCGCTCGCCACCAGGAAGCAAGCTTCCCG
Source organism: Halomonas sp. PAMB 3264 (assembly GCF_031954245.1). Taxonomy (NCBI): domain Bacteria; kingdom Pseudomonadati; phylum Pseudomonadota; class Gammaproteobacteria; order Oceanospirillales; family Halomonadaceae; genus Halomonas; species Halomonas sp. PAMB 3264. The sequence continues at coordinate 454,023 of NZ_CP134866.1, read as the reverse complement.
TGCTGCCGCTCGACTTGCATGTGTTAAGCCTGCCGCCAGCGTTCAATCTGAGCCATGATCAAACTCTTCAGTTTAAAATCAGTGTGATTCTTGCCTGCCCCACATACGACGACATGACGCAGAGGCGAATCAATCCTGGCTCAAGGTTCAAACGAATTTACCGTGATACCTCGAAGGGTATCGCTGTGTTCGTCTGCCTTGATATAAGGTGACTTGTCACCCTCATCGGCAAACGCCCACATGAATTGCCTGATCAAATTGTTAAAGAGCTTTCGACGAACCGTTCGATGACCTGAACCGCTTGCCCGTCGAGGAAGGCGTATTCTACGCATTCCGGTGAATTTGTCAACCGCTGATTTCAGCGAGTGAAGCGAGCCATTCAAACCTGCCGAACAGTGCTCTAACTTCCTGACAAACCGAAGGTTTTCACCTTCATCCACCGCTGGAAACGCTTGGCGTCCCCGGCAGCGGATGCGTACTTTACGGATTTGATGCGGCGAGCGCAAGGGCTTTTTTCAAAAAGCGTTATTTGAGCGTGACACGAGCGTAGCGCTTCTTACCGGCCTGGATGACGTAGGCCTTATTCGTGGTCAGCATGGTGCTGGGCGCGACCGCTTCACCGTCGACCTTCACGCTGCCATTCTTGAGCATGTCCTTGGCCTGAGCGCTGTTTTTGGTCAGCCCCGCCCGGGTCAAAACGCTTGCGATCGGCGCCTCCCCTCCTTCGAAGTCGACCTCGACCTCCGGCAGGTCTTCCGGCAGTTCGCCATCGGCCAGCTGGTTGCCGGCGGATTTGTGCGCGTTGGCCGCGGCCTCGTCGCCGTGGTAGCGGGCGATCAGCTCGCGGGCGAGCTCCATCTTGATGTCGCGCGGGTTGGCACCCTGCTCGACGCGTTGCTTGAGCGCTTCGAGCTCCTCGTTGGACTTCAGCGACAGAAGCTCGAAGTAGCGCCACATGAGGCTGTCCGGCATGGAGACCAGCTTGTTGAACATCGACCCCGGTGACTCATCGACGCCGACGTAATTGCCCAGCGACTTCGACATTTTCTGCACGCCGTCCAGCCCTTCGAGCAGCGGCATGGTGATGACGACCTGAGGCTCCTGGCCGAAGTGCTTCTGGATTTCGCGCCCCATTAGGAGATTGAACTTCTGGTCGGTGCCGCCCAGCTCCACATCCGCTTCGAGCGCCACGGAGTCGTAGCCCTGTACCAGCGGATAGAGAAACTCGTGAATGGCGATCGACTGATTGGCCTTGTAGCGCTTCTCGAAGTCGTCGCGCTCGAGCATGCGCGCCACGGTACTTTGCGCGGCCAGCTCGATCATTTTGGCCGCCCCCATTTCGCCAAACCACTCGGCGTTGAAGCGCACCTCGGTCTTTTCCCGATCAAGGATCTTGAACACCTGCTCTTTATAGGTCTCGGCGTTGGCCTTGACGTCGGCCTCGGTGAGCGGCTTGCGCGTCACGTTCTTGCCGGTCGGGTCACCGATACGTCCGGTGAAGTCGCCAATCAAAAAGATGACGGTGTGGCCCAGGTCCTGAAACTGGCGCATCTTGGTGAGCAAAACGCTGTGGCCCAGATGCAGATCCGGTGCGGTGGGATCGAAGCCTGCCTTGATGCGCAGCTTGCGGCCGGACTCGAGCTTTTTGCGCAGCTCGTCCTCGACCAGAATTTCGTGTGTGCCGCGCGACAGCAGCGCTAGCGCCTGATCCACCTCACTCATTGCCTCTCTCCACTGGTAAGCTTTGCCCGTTCGGGGCGGAAACGATCGATAGCCGCCAATGTTATCACGCCAATCGACACCGGTTGAGCCTTCACTACTCTGGATACACCCATGGATTCACCCATGAAGACGCCCCCGGCGCCGGACACGCTGCTCTATATCGGGCTGATGTCCGGCACCAGCCTCGACGGCATCGACGCCGCTTTGGTGGCCATCGCCCCCACGGCCGCACCCAGACTGCTCGAGACCCACGCCGAGCCGATGCCCGAGCCGATGCGCCAGGCACTACTAACGCTGTGCCACTCGGATCAGGCGCGCTTTGCCGAGCTTGCAAGCGTCGAGACGCAGTTTTGCGCGCTGCAGGCGAAAGCGGTTCAGGCGCTGCTCGGCAAGGCCGGCGTCTCAAATGAGGAAATTCGCGCCATCGGCAGCCACGGCCAAACCATCGAACACGCTCCGCAAGGCCACACCGAAGGCCCGGCCTATACGCTGCAGCTCGACAACCCGAGCCTTCTGGCGGAGCTTACCGGCATCACCGTGGTAGGGGATTTTCGCCGGCGTGATCTCGCCGCCGGCGGGCAGGCCGCGCCGCTTGCCCCGGCCTTTCATCAGGCGCTTTTTTCGGCGGCCGGGGCCGAGCAGCTGGTGCTGAATCTCGGCGGCATCGCCAACGTCACCTGGCTTCCCGGCGCCCCCAACGAGCCGGTCATCGGCTTCGACACTGGCCCGGCCAACGTGCTGATGGACGCCTGGTTTGCGCACCACTGCTCAAAGGGAGCGACCGAGCGCTTCGATAAAAACGGCGCCTGGGCGAAAAGCGGGCGCATCGATACCGCCCTGCTCGACCGGCTGCTCGACGAGCCTTTTTTCCGCCAGCCGCCGCCGAGGAGCACCGGGCGCGAACTGTTTCATTTCGAGTGGCTGCTCAAAAGGCTTAATGGCGATGAGAACCCGGCCGACGTGCAGGCCACGCTTGCCGAGTTGACCGCGGTAAGCGTCGCCCGCGCCATCGGCGAGCTTTTACCCAGCACCACACGGGTCAATTTGATCACCGGTGGCGGCGGTGCCCACAACGCCCACCTGATGGAGAGACTGGGCCATCACCTGCCGCGTGCGACGTTGAGTTCGCCAGAAGCGTACGGCTGGCCGGCGGACTGGATCGAAGCCGGCGCGTTTGGCTGGCTGGCCCACCGGCGGCTGGAAAACCTGCCCGGCAACCTGCCCTCGGTGACCGGCGCGCGTGGCCCCCGCGTGCTCGGCGGGATCTACGCGCGCTGAGCCTGAGTTAGTCGCGGGGCGGAGTAAGCGCGCCCTGGGCGCGGGTCTGAGCCTCCTCGAAGCTGACCGCGCCCTCCTTGACCAGCTTTAATAGCGAAGCGTTGAGGGTCTGCATGCCGAGATTGACGCCGGTCTGCATCGCCGAGTAGATCTGCGCCACCTTGTCCTCGCGGATGAGGTTGCGCACCGCCGAGGTGGCGATCAGGATTTCGTGGGCCGCCACGCGCCCGCCGCCTTCGCGCTTTAACAGCGTCTGGGCGACGACCGCCTGCAGCGACTCCGATAGCATCGAGCGCACCATGGCTTTCTCCTCGCCGGGGAAAACGTCGATGATGCGATCAATGGTCTTCGCCGCCGAGGTGGTGTGCAGCGTGGCGAAGACCAGGTGCCCGGTTTCCGCCGCGGTCAGCGCCAGCCGAATGGTTTCGAGATCGCGAAGCTCCCCCACCATGATCACGTCCGGATCCTCACGCAGCGCGCTTTTCAAGGCGTTGGCGAAGCTGTGGGTATCGCGGTGCACTTCGCGTTGATTGACCAGACAGCTCTTGCTTTCGTGCACGAATTCCACCGGGTCTTCGATGGTGAGAATGTGCTCATAGCGGTATTCGTTGATGTAGTCGATCAGCGCGGCCAGGGTCGTACTCTTGCCCGACCCGGTCGGACCGGTGACCAGCACCAGCCCACGCGGCAGCATTGCCAGGCGCTCGAATACCTCTCCCAGGCCCAGCGCTTTCATCGACAGCACCTGGCTTGGGATGGTGCGAAACACCGCCCCGGCGCCACGCCCCTGGGTGAAGGCGTTGACGCGAAAGCGTGCGACCTCTGCCAAGGCGTAGGAGAAGTCGATCTCCAGATGCTCGTCATACTCCTGGCGTTGACGGTCGTTCATGATGGCGTGAACCAGCGACAGCACCTGTTCGTGGCTCATGGCGGGGACGTTGAGCCGATGAATATCGCCATCGACGCGAATCATGGGCGGCAAACCGGCGCTCAGATGCAGGTCGGAGGCATTCTGTTTTGCCGAGAATGCCAGCAGTTCGGTAATATCCATCTCACTTCCCTGGCGGTTAAAGGTACTTCAGTATGGCAGAGATCGCGCTTTGCACGTCGCTTGACGCCGCCCACCGGCGTTTGGAGCGGGCGCTCGACGCCGCCGATCGCCCGGCGGGCAGCGCCAGACTTCTGGCGGTGAGCAAGACCAAACCCGCCGCGATGCTGCGCGAGGCCTGGCAGCACGGCCAGCGCGCCTTCGGTGAAAACTACCTGCAGGAGGCGCTCGACAAGCAGCGCGAGCTTGCGGATCTCGACGATATCGAGTGGCATTTCATCGGCCCGCTGCAGTCCAACAAGACCCGGGCGGTGGCCGAGCACTTCGACTGGATGCACACCGTCGAGCGCGAAAAGATCGCCAGGCGACTCGATGAGCAGCGCCCCGCACATCTCCCCCCGCTCAACGTCTGTTTGCAGGTGAACATTAGCGGCGAGGCGAGCAAGGCTGGCGTCGCACCGGAAGACGCGCTGGCACTCGCCAGGGAGATCGCCACTCTCGAACGTCTTTCGCTGCGCGGGCTCATGGCGATTCCCGCACCCTGTGATGACCCCAAGCGCCAGCGCGAACCCTTCGCCGCGCTCAAGGCGCTACTGGGTGAACTGCAGACCGCACTGCCCGACGCGGCGCTGGATACGCTCTCCATGGGCATGAGCGACGATCTGGAAGCCGCCGTTTTCGAAGGCGCGACGCTGGTACGCCTGGGCAGCGCGATTTTTGGCGCCCGCGTTCAGGCGTGAATCCAGGTACTCGATCACGGTAACCGCTGCGAGCGGCCACTTTTATTCAATCAGGAGCATCATTAATGGCGAACAACATTACCTTCATCGGCGCGGGCAACATGGCCAAGGCGATCATCGGCGGCCTGCTCGACAGCGGCTTTTCCGCGGCACAGATCACCGCCACCGCGCCGAAAGAGGAGGAGCTTGCGCCGCTTCGCGAGACCCTGGGCATTCACACCCATACCGACAACCTCGAGGCGGTCAAAAATGCGGACGTGGTGATCCTCGCGGTCAAGCCGCAGATCATGCAGGACGTATGCGCGGCGCTGAGAGAAACCGTACAGGCAAGCAAGCCGCTGGTCATTTCGATTGCTGCGGGCCTTGAAGCCGCTACAATCGACGGCTGGCTTGGCGGCGAGACGGCGCTGGTGCGCTGCATGCCCAACACGCCCTCGTTGGTTGGCGTCGGCGCCAGCGGTCTCTACGCCAACGCCAACGTCAGTGACGACCAGCGCCGCTTGGCCGGCGAGCTCATGGAAGCGGTAGGCATCGTCGAATGGGTCGAAGACGAAGCGCTCTTGAGTGCGGTCACCGCGGTATCCGGCAGCGCCCCGGCCTACTTCTTTTTGATGTTCGAGGCGATGGAAGAGGCCGCAGTGGCCCAGGGGCTGCCGGCGGCGACCGCGCGGCGCCTGGCGATTCAAACCGCGCTGGGCGCGGCGACCATGGCCGCGCAAAGCGAACACGACCCGGCCACGCTCAAGCGCAACGTCATGTCGCCCGGCGGCACTACCGAACGGGCGATCGAGCACATGGAGTCGGCGAAGCTGCGTGAAACGATCAAGGCCGCCATGCAGGCCTGCGCCGACCGCGCCGATGACATGGCCCGCGAGCTGCGCGGCCACTAAGCGGCGCCAAACCTTCCACACTCAGCACGACTTAACGCAACGGAGACGCAAGCAATGGGCAGCCAAGTGGGTAGCGCCGGGTTGATGATCGTCAACACGCTCATCAACATCTATTTATTTCTTTTAATGCTGCGTTTTCTGCTGCAGGCCTCGCGCGCGGACTACTACAACCCGATGAGCCAGTCGGTGGTCAAGATCACCCAGCCGGTGGTCGGGCCCTTCCAGGCCTTTTTAGGGCCGGTGGCCGGGCGCTTCGATCTGGCCACACTGGCGGCGGCGTTCGTGCTGAAGGTGGTCAGCATCATCGCCATTTTCATACTGTTTGGCCTGGGCATGCCGCCGGTGGTGCAGCTGGTCATCGCCGGCATCGCGTCCCTTGCCAACGCCATTTTGAAGATCTACTTCTTCGCCCTGATCGTGATGATCATTCTGAGCTGGGTGGCGCCCAACGCAAGCCACCCGGGCGCGCTTTTGGTGATGCAGCTGGTCGAGCCGATCATGGCGCCGGTGCGCAAGGTGATTCCGCCGCTGGGCATGATCGATCTCTCGCCGATCGTGGTGTTCATCGCCATCAATTTGATCGATGGACTCGTCGTGGGCTCGCTGATTCGCCAGGCGGGCGCGCCCGGCGCGCTGGTCGGGCTGTGAGCGCCTTCACCCGGATTTTGCAGGATTGACGCCATTGATGCCTGAATTGGATACGCGCCCCGGGCGCGACTACCCGCCGGGCTCCGTCGGGCTGGTCACACCCCACGTGGCCCGCTTCGACACGCCGCTGCCGCTCGCCTGCGGCCGGGTGCTGCCGGCGTACGAGCTGATTTTCGAGACCTACGGCACGTTGAACGCCGAGCGCACCAACGCCGTGCTGATCTGCCACGCGCTTTCGGGCCACCATCACGCCGCGGGCTACCACCATCCGGACGATAAAAAGCCCGGCTGGTGGGACGCGCACATCGGCCCGGGCAAGCCGATCGACACCAACCGTTTTTTCGTCGTATCGCTGAACAACCTGGGCGGCTGCCACGGAAGCACCGGGCCCGTTAGCCACAACCCGGACACCGGCCGTCAGTGGGGGCCGGACTTCCCCATGGTGACGGTGAGCGATTGGGTGGCAAGCCAGGCGCGCCTGGCGGATCACTTGGGGATCGAGCGGTGGGCGGCGGCGGTCGGCGGAAGCCTGGGCGGCATGCAGGTGCTGCAGTGGACGATCACCCATCCAGAGCGGGTCGCCAACGCGGTGATCATCGCGGCCACGCCCAGACTCTCGGCGCAGAACATCGCCTTCAACGAGGTCGCCCGCCAGGCGATTCGCTCGGACCCGGAGTTTTTCGACGGCTGGTACGCCGAGCACGACACGGTGCCCAAACGGGGTTTGAAGCTTGCGCGCATGGTGGGTCACATCACCTATCTCTCCGAAGACGCCATGGGCACCAAGTTCGGCCGCGATCTGCGTAGCGAGGATCTCAACTTCGGCTTCGACGTCGAGTTTCAGGTCGAATCCTACCTGCGCTACCAGGGCGACGCCTTCTCCACCGCCTTCGATGCCAACACCTATCTGTTGATGACCAAGGCGCTGGACTACTTCGACCCCTCGGCGCTGCACGGCGGCGAGCTGGCCAGGGCCGTAGCGCCGGCGCAGTGCCCGTTTTTGATCGTCAGCTTCACCACCGACTGGCGCTTTCCGCCTTCGCGATCAAAAGAGCTGGTCGATGCGTTGATTCACGCGGGCAAGCCGGTCAGCTACGCCAACATCGAATCCCCCCACGGCCACGACGCCTTTTTGCTGCCCGAGCCGCGCTACGAGGCGCTGTTTAGCGCCTTCATGGCGCGCGCCGCCGAGGAGCTCGGGCTCGATGCCACTCGCCAGGAGCCCCGGTCATGATGCGCACCGACCTCGAGCAGATTTTCGACTGGATTCCCAAAGGCGCGCACGTGCTGGATCTGGCCTGCGGCGACGGCGCGCTGCTCGAGCGCCTGGGCCGCGAGAAAGCGGTGACCGGCTATGGCCTGGAGATCGACCCGGCGGGCATCACCGCGTGCGTGGCGCGCGGCGTCTCGGTGATCGAGCACAACCTGGACGATGGCCTTGGCAACTTCTGCGACCAGAGCTATGACCAGGTGATCATGACCCAGGCGCTGCAGGCGCTGCGCCGACCGGACAAGATGCTCGACGAAATGCTGCGGGTGGCCAACGAAGGCATCATCACTTTTCCGAACTTCGCCTACTGGCGCCACCGGGTGTATCTGGGCCTGCGCGGCTACATGCCGGTGTCGAAGTCGCTGCCCCACGCCTGGTACGACACGCCCAACATTCACCTCTCCACCTTCAACGACTTCGAGCAGCTGTGTCGCGAGAAGGGGCTGGTGATCGTCGACCGCGCCGTGGGTGTCGGTGAGCATCGCGGCCACTGGACGTCCAAGTGGTGGCCCAACCTCTTTGGTGAGATCGCCATCTTCCGCGTCCGTCGACGTTAAAGGCGCACGTCCAGGGCGCGCTCGATGAAGATCGATGTCGGCGCGCTCGCCTCCCATCCGATGCCGATACCGTAGGCCAGCACTTCCACCCCCTGCGCCACCGCCGCGTGCAAGCCCGCGGCGTAGGCCGGGTCGATGTGCGTGGCCGGGCCGACATCGTCGATGCCCTGGTGCGCCACGCAAAACACCAGCACCGCGCGCTCGCCGCGCCGCGCCAGCGCCTCGAGCGACTGAAGATGCTTGAGTCCGCGGGTGCTGACCGAGGCCGGAAAGTAGCCGTGGCCGTCGTCCTCAAGGAGCGTCACTTGCTTGACCTCGAGATAGGCGCGGCGCCCGCTCCTTGAGTCCTCGAGCAGAAAGTCGAGCCGCGAGTCGTCGACCGTCACCTCGCGGCGGCGCGTATCGAACCCGGCCAGCGCGTCGAGCTTACCGTCCTCGAGCGCCGTCTCGACGATGCGGTTGGCGCGGCCGGTGTGGATCGAGGCAAGCGCCACCTGGCCGCTCGCCTCCGGCAGCTCGATCAGCTCCCAGGTCCAGGCCAGCTTGCGCTTGGGGTTGTCGCTTGGCGAGAGCCACACCCGACACCCCGGCACGTTGACGCTTTTCATCGAGCCGGTGTTGGGGCAGTGGGCAGTCACCTCGCGGCCGTCGTCCAGCCGCACATCGGCAAAAAAGCGCTTGTAGCGGCGCAGCAGGATGCCCGGCACCAGGGCGTCATGGTAAATCATGCGCGCGCCACGAAGCGGGCCAGGCGCACCAGCGCTTCCTCCAGGCGTGCCACGTCCGCGGTGAAGGCGATGCGCACGAAGCGCTCGCCGCCCTCAACGGCGAAATCGATGCCCGGCGTGATCGCCACGTTCTCCTCTTCGAGCAGCCGCTGGCAAAACGTTTGGCTATCGCGGCTGTAGCGCGAAATATCGATCCACACGTAGAACGCGCCCTGGGGCGCCACGTCCGGCGCCAAACCCAGCGAGGCCAGACCGTCTAGCAGCACTCGGCGGCGCTCTTTCAGCACGGCGCGGCGACGCTCCAGCTCCTCACGGCACTCAGGCGTGAAGGCCGCAAGCGCGGTGTGCTGGGCGGGCGTGGATGCCGCCAGAAAGACGTTTTGGGCCAGCCGCGTCAAGGGCTCGATCGCGCGCTCAGGCGCCACCAGCCAACCCAAGCGCCAGCCGGTCATGCCAAAGTACTTCGAGAAGCTATTGACGACGAATGCCTCGCTTGAAAGCGCCGTGGCCGAAAGCGGCGCACCGTCAAAGTTGAGCCCCTGATAGATCTCGTCGACCAGAAGCTCGCCGCCGCGAGCCGCCACCGCCTCGCACACGCCGGCAAGCCCCGCCCGGCTCAGGGTGTGGCCGGTGGGGTTTGACGGCGTGGCGAGCATGGCCAAGCGCGTGGCCGGCTGCCAGTGACGCTCGACCAGCCCGGCATCGAGCTGCCAGCCGGTGTCGGCGCCGACCGGGATGGCGTCTACCTCGGCGCCGGCCAGCGCCATGAAGTGGCGGTTGCAGGGGTAGTTCGGGTCTGCCATCAACACCCGGTCGCCAGGGCTTACCAGCAGTTGGCTTGCAAGCAGCAGCGCTCCGGACGCGCCGGGGGTGACGATGATGCGCGCCGGATCCACCTCGGCCCCGAAGTGATCCCGGTAGTGACCGCTAATCGCCTCGCGCAGCGCCGGCAATCCCGCGGCGGGGGTATAGCGGGTTTTCGCGTCGGCCAGGGCAGCCTGACCGGCGGCCAGAATCGGCGCAGGCGTGGGGAAGTCCGGCTCGCCCACTTCCAGATGGATGACGTCAAAGCCCTGGGCCTCGCGGGCCTGGGCCATTTCCAGCAGGTGCATCACGCGAAACGGCGCGACCTGGTCGAGGCGGGGATTCCAGCCCATTTAAACTCCTTGAGCGCTCTATCGATGAGAGGTAGTAAAGTGCGTTAAGAAATTAGACGTTCGTCGTAGACAGCCGGTTGTGCTTGCATGGCGATGCATTTTAGGCTAAACAAGCATCCCTTTGGCGTGAAATCGTGGTGTTGTCGCGATGGAACACAGTCACTCGAGCAAGGGGCACTCCCATGTCTGTAGCGGAACAAAAACCGGAAGCGTCCACATCCTTCACTCCGTACGAGCCGGCGCCGGGTGAAGAGTACATGAACGACAAGCAGCTTGCGCACTTTCGCCAGCTGCTGCTCAACTGGAAGCAGGACCTCATGGAAGAGGTGGACCGCACCGTGCGCCACCTGCAGGAAGACGCCAATAACTACGCCGACCCCGCCGACCGGGCGACCCAGGAAGAGGGCTTTAGCCTGGAGCTGCGCACCCGGGACCGCGAGCGTAAGCTTTTGAAAAAGATCAACGAGACCATCGAGAACATCGACGAGGACGACTACGGCTTCTGCGAGGCCTGCGGCGTCGAGATCGGCATTCGCCGTTTGGAAGCGCGCCCCACCGCCACGCTCTGCGTGGACTGCAAGACGCTTGCCGAGCTCAAGGAGAAGCAGCTCGGCGGCTAAGCACCGCCTCGATGTCCTGAAAGCGGGCACCCTCATGGGTGCCCGCTTTTTTATGGCTTGCCGGGTCATTTCACCTGCCGCATCATGCCCCTCATGACCACTTTTTCTCACTACCGGGGCCGCTTTGCGCCCACGCCCTCCGGCCCGCTGCACTTTGGCTCGTTAGTGGCCGCGCTTGGAAGCTACCTGGACGCCCGCGCCGTGGGCGGGCAGTGGCTCGTGCGCATCGAGGACATCGACCCGCCGCGCTGCCCGCCGGGCACCGACACCACCATTTTGCGCCAGCTCGAGGCGTTCGGCCTGCACTGGGACGGCCCCATCGTTTGGCAAAGTGCGCGCAGCGACGCCTATCAGGCGGCACTCGAGCGCCTTCGCCAACAGGGCCTGAGCTACCCGTGCAGCTGCTCGCGCAAGCAGTGGCAGACGCACCCCATTTACCCCGGCTGGTGTCGCGATGGACTTCGCGAGCCAGGCAAACCCATCGCCTGGCGGCTTCGAACCGATCTCGGCCAGCGCCCGATCATATGGCCGGACCGCCTACTTGGCGCGCAGCGCTTCGACCCGGCGGATCTGGGCGACGTGGTGCTCAAGCGCAAGGACGGCCTCTGGGCATACCAGCTCGCCGTGGTGGTAGACGACGCCGATCAACACATCAGCGATATCGTGCGCGGGGTCGATCTGCTCGACAACACGCCCTGGCAAATGCAGCTTCAAGGCGCGCTTGGCTACCCGGTGCCGCGCTACCTGCACCTGCCGCTGGTGATGTCGCCAGATGGCCAGAAACTCTCCAAGCAGAATCTGGCGCCGGCGCTTGCAAGCGAGCCGGTCGCCATCGCCCGCCAGCTTTTCCAGGCGATCGAAACGCTCGACCAGGCGCCGCCCGTCGAGCTCAAGGGCGCCGCGCCCGCCGAGCAGCTCGCCTGGGCGGTGGCGCACTGGCGCGTCGAGCGCATAGCGCCTGCTCGCGAGCGCCCCGCCCCCGACGCGTACCAAGAAGAGAGGTGACATGTACGTCTATCGTCTGCTGCTGTTTCTGGTGTTCGGTGGCTATCTTTTGTCGCCGGTGCTGATGGGCGGCTGGAACGAGCCGGGCACCGTGTGGTACCGGCCGTTTTTGATCTGGGGCGCGTTGATCGCGCTGACGCTGTGGCTCGAGCAGAAAAGGAAGCTGGATGAGCGCTGAGCTGATCGTCGTTCTCGGCCTGGGCCTTGGTTATTTCGCGTTTTTGCTCGGCTGCGGGGTAGCGATCGAGCGCGGGCGGATCCCGGTACGCGTGACGCGCCATCCGCTGGTTTATACCCTGGCACTCGGCATCTACGCCAGCGCCTGGGCGGTGTACGCCAGCATCGAGTTCGCCTCGAAGGCAGGCTTTGGCTATCTCGCCTACTACCTGGGCGCGGCCGGTGCATTTTTGCTCGCCCCGGTGCTGCTGGTGCCGATCCAGCGCATCACCCGCACCTACCAGCTCTCCTCGATCGCCGATCTGTTCGCGTTTCGCTTTCGCTCGCGCTGGGTGGGGTCGCTGGTCACGCTGTTGAGCCTTTTAGCGGTGCTGCCGCTTCTGGGCATTCAGGTCAAAACCCTGAGCGAGGCGGTCTTTGAGCTGACGCAAAGCCGCCACAGCGACGGTATCGCGCTGCTGTTTTGCGCCGCTATCGCGCTCGGCGCGATTCTCTGCGGCGCGCGCCACCGCCACCAGCACCGTCACGACACGCTGCTGGGCATCCTGGCGCTGGAATCACTCATCAAACTCGCGGCGATGCTGGCACTCGGCGGCGTGGCGCTTTGGTGGGTGTTCAGCGGCCCCCAGGATCTGCAGCAGTGGCTCGACGGCCCGGGAGCCGCGCTACAGGCCGCCACCCCCCGGCTCGAATCCGCCCAGTGGCGTACGCTGCTGCTGCTGTTCTTCGCGGGCGCCTTCATGATGCCGCATCTTTTTCAGATCACCTTCGCCGAGAACCTGTCGCGCCATACGCTGTTGCAGGCGAGCTGGACGCTGCCGCTTTATCTACTGCTGCTGGCGCTACCGGTGCCGCTGGTGTGGTGGGCGGCGCAGTCGGTTGCAAGCGACATACCGCTGCCCGCGTACGCCGCTTATCTGCTTTCGAGCCACTGGGGCGTTGGTGCGCTCGCCTTTGTCGCCGGGCTTGCTGCGGCCAGCGGTACCATGATCATGATGGCGCTGTCGCTTTCGGGCATGGTGCTCAACCACGGCGTGCTCGTCGCCCGGCCGCCGGAGGCGCGCAGCAACCTCTACGGCTGGCTGTTGTGGCTTCGCCGCGCGCTGATCGTGGCGGTGGTGGCCAGCGGCTGGCTTTTTGCCGAAGGCATCAGCCGCGATCACACCCTGACCGATCTGGGGCTGGCCGCGTTCGTCGGCATCGCCCAGTGCCTACCGGGGATGCTGGCGCTGCTCTACTGGCCCGGCGCCAACCGCAACGGTATGGTCGCAGGCCTCATTGGCGGCGCGCTGATCTGGCTCTGGGGGCTTTGGCTGCCGCTGCTGGTAAGCACCCCCTTGCCGGCGCTGGTCTTCAGCGACCTGATGCCTCCCGATGCGCCAGACTGGTACACCACCACGCTGATCTCGCTTTCGGTCAACATCGTGCTTTTGATCGTGGTGTCGCTTTTCACCCGCACCTCGGAAGGCGAGCGCAGCGCCGCCGAGGCCTGCTCGGTGGACGCGGTGATCCGCTCCAAGCGTCTGCCGCTGGAAGCCGCCAGCGCCCGCGACTTCCACGCACCGCTGGCCCAGGCGCTGGGCGACGAAGCCGCCGACCGCGAGGTCGCTCGCGCGCTCAAGGCGCTCAACCTCGGCCCGGAGGAGCGCCGTCCCTACGCCCTGCGCCGGCTGCGCGACCGCATTCAGGCGAACCTTTCCGGGCTAATGGGCCCGTCGGTGGCCCGCGACATCGTCGACCGCTACCTGCCCTACCGCCACGACGACACACCGGGCACCGACGACATCCACTTCGTCGAGAGCCGGCTCGAGGCCTACCGCTCGCGGCTCACCGGCCTTGCCCGCGAGCTCGATGGGCTTCGCCGCCACCACCGCCAGACGCTCGCCTACCTGCCGGTCGGGCTCTGCGTACTCGGCGACGACGACGAACTCACGCTCTGGAACCAGGCGCTGTCCGAGCTTTCCGGCATCAGCGGCGAAAGCGTCATCGGTGCCCATCGAGACAGCCTGCCCGCCCCCTGGCCGGCGCTGCTGGCCCAGGCGCTCAGCGCCACCGGCGCGCCGCTCTATAAACAGCCGGTCAATCTGCACGGCCGCGATCACTTTCTTACGCTGCACAAGGCGGCGTTGAGCGGACTCGATAGCCGTGGCGGAAGCGTGATTCTCGTCGAGGATCACACCGAAATGAAGTGGCTGGAAGAGGAGCTGGTGCACGCCGCAAGGCTTGCCTCGATCGGCCAGCTCGCCGCCGGGGTTGCCCACGAGATCGGCAACCCGATCACCGGGATTTCGTCGCTGGCGCAGAACCTGCGCTTTGACACCGACGACCCGGCGCTGCTGGAAACTGCCGACCATATCCAGACGCTGACCGAGCGCGTGAGCAAGATCGTCAACTCACTGGTCGGCTTCGCCCACGGCGGGCGCCAGGCGCTGGCCCCGCCTGCCGAGCCGGTCGCACCGAACCAAATCACCGACGATGCGCTGCACTTGATCCATCTGGCCCGCTCGGGCGAGGATGTCACTTTTGAGAACGCCTGCCCGGCCGCGCTCATGGTCCAGGGGGATCGCCAGCGCTTGACCCAGGTGATGGTGAACCTGCTGGGTAACGCCCGCGACGCCTGCCAGACGCCGGGGCGGGTCACCGTCGAGGCCGGCGAGCAAAACGGGCTCGTATGGTGGCGGGTGACCGACGACGGCGAGGGCATTGCGCCGAGCGTGAAGGATCACCTGTTCGAGCCCTTCACCACCACCAAAGCGCCGGGGGAAGGCACCGGGCTTGGGCTGTCGGTGGCGTACCAAATCATCAGCGAACACCAGGGCCGGATCGAGTGCGCCTCGCCCCCCAGCGGACAATCGCGCGGCACCGCCATCACGCTGTGGCTGCCGCTTTACCAACAGGATGATCGACCCTCACATGGCCAGGATACTGATTGTTGAAGACGAAGCGATTATTCGCAGCGCCCTGAAGCGCCTTCTGGAGCGAAGCCAGTTCGAGGTCGTCGAGGCAGACAGCGTCGAGCAGGCCCAAACGCATGCCCTATCGGAGTTCGATCTCATCATTAGCGACCTGCGCCTGCCCGGCGCCCCGGGCACCGCGCTGATCGAGGCCGCCGCCCCGGCGCCGGTTTTGATGATGACCAGCTACGCCAGCATGCGCTCGGCCATCGAGGCGCTCAAGCTCGGCGCGGTGGACTACGTCGCCAAGCCCTTTGATCACGACGAACTGCTCGAAACCGTTCAGGGCATTCTGCACAAGCGCGCGATGGCCTCGGGCAGCGCCCCTTCGATCACCGACGAACGCGGCACCCAGTCCATGATGATCGGCGACTGCGCCGCCATGCAGCACGTCTACACGCGCATCAAAAAGACCGCGCCGGCGGACGTCAGCGTGCTGATCCAGGGCGAGTCCGGTACCGGCAAGGAACTGGTCGCCAGAGCGCTTCACCAGCAGAGCAAGCGCGCCAGGGCCCCCTTGATCTGCGTCAACTGCGCCGCGATTCCCGAAACGCTGATCGAATCCGAGCTGTTCGGCCACGAAAAAGGCGCCTTCACCGGGGCCAGCGCCGCCCGCACGGGGCTGGTCGAAGCCGCCGACGGCGGCACGCTGTTTCTCGACGAAATCGGCGAGCTTCCTTTGGATGCCCAGGCGCGGCTTCTTCGCGTGCTGCAGGAGGGCGAAATCCGCAAGATCGGCTCCGTCGAAACCCGCCATGTCGATATACGCCTGATCACCGCGACCCACCGCGACCTGCGCGCGCTGTCCAAAAGCGGCGAGTTTCGTCTGGACCTTTACTACCGCTTGAACGTCATGCAGATCGCCCTGCCTCCGCTTCGCGAGCGCGACGAGGACGTGCTGAAAATCGCCGACATCCTGTTGGAGAAGGCCTGCAAGCGCCACGAACGCCAGGGCCTACGGCTCTCCCGAGCCGCGCGCCAGGATCTGCAGGACTACCCCTGGCCTGGCAACGTGCGCGAGCTGGAAAACGCGCTGGAGCGCGGCGTGATTCTCGCCGAGGGCCATTTGATTCACCCGGACGATCTGGGCCTTGGTCCGGTGACTCACCGCTCGGCGCCGGCGCCCGCTGCGCCGGATGCAAAGGAAGCGCTCGAGGACGAAGAGGATCTGTCGCTCGAGGACTACTTCCAGCATTTCGTACTGGAGCACCAGGATCAGATGAGCGAAACCGAGCTTGCACAAAAACTGGGCATCAGCCGCAAAAACCTGTGGGAGCGGCGCCAGCGGCTGGGCATTCCGCGCAAAAAGACCGCCAGGCGCCCGGATCAGGCCTGAAGGCGGCGCCTTCCTGGAACCGCGCTACATCGCTTACAACTAACGTCCAATAGCCTGATTTGAAAAAGAAATATCCTGAATTTCGGTTTCACCCCCTGTTACCTTCCCACACATCCAGGGTTAAAAAACGCCGTTTTGCAGGTAACACTTCACTCGCCTGGCCCGCCCAAAATTTTCTGAAATTTTACAAGCCGATGAAATAGCACTTTTTTTCAACAAGTGGCACGGCAGGTGCAGTATTACTCGGCAAGAAGAATAAATCGGGCAGCGGTTTGATAGCGCTCATAACAATAACAACGAGCCGTACCGCGAAAACCTCGCCACAACAAAAACAACAGGGCGAGGGTGAGACAAGGCACTAACAACAACAACGGGCTAATGTCTCAAAAGTGCTGGCGCTGAGAATGGCGCAACAATAACAACAATCGATAGCAAAGCCCGAAAATGGACGCGACGTACGCAAGAGACGACGAACAACAACAAGCGTTTCGAGCCGTACACCCCCGGAGCCAATAACAACTCGCCGGGAGAGAAAAGTTCGCGGTTGGATTATTGTTTTGAATACGAGGCGGTCAAGGCTCGCTACACGAGGCCTAACAAGTACAGTTTTTGACTGCGGTGCGTATTCAGGGCGATGTGCCATCATGAAGAAAAACAGCAGCATGGATGCTGAACTAAACGAATTGACAGGGGAGGCCCACTTGGCCTCCCCTTTCCGCGTCTGGCCCCTGTGTTTTTTTACGTTGCATCGAGGATCATGTCGCAAATATCGCCCTAAAAGGCTTTAAAACGCTGCGATCCGCCCGCCAACCCGCGGTGGTTTTAGGCAATCCTGGTTTCAATGCTTTGCAAGGCGTTGGGGGTCGGCTACACTCGTCGACTTATCATTTACCAAATCTTTTGTTAAATACCCTACGTTTTAACTGCGAGTCGATACCATCGCATGTTTAGAGGACTTACCCGTTTTTTACCTGGTTCGGGAGAGCAATTGAAAAAGCTGCTCGATTCCCCAGACAGCCCCGTCGAGGCCCTGACGCCCCAAGTCATCCCCCGCTCCGAGCACCCTGTGTCGCGCAAGCAGATCAGCGATGCCGCCTTGAAAGTTCTTTATCGATTGGACGGCGCGGGCTTTGAGGCCTACCTGGTCGGCGGCTGCATTCGCGATGCGCTGCTGGGTGAAACGCCCAAGGATTTCGACGTCGCCACCAACGCAACGCCGGAACAAGTGCGCGACCTTTTCCGCAACTCGCGGCTGATCGGCCGGCGCTTTCGCATCGTTCACGTACGCTTCGGGCGCGAGATCATCGAAGTCACGACCTTTCGCGGCAAGCCTCAGGACGAGCACGGCGACAATATCGCTCAGCAGTCCGACGATGGGCTGCTGCTTCGCGACAACGTCTGGGGCAGCATCGAAGAGGACGCGCTGCGTCGCGACTTCACCGTCAATGCGCTTTATTACAGCATCGCCGACTTCTCGATCCACGACTTCGCCGGCGGCATCGGCGACATCAACGCGCGCACGCTGCGCCTGATCGGCGATCCGGCGACCCGCTATCGCGAGGACCCGGTACGCATGCTGCGCGCGGTGCGCTTTGCCGCCAAGCTCGGCTTCGAGATCGCCCCGGACACCGAAGCGCCGATGTACGATCTCGCCCCGCTTTTGTTGCAGATACCGCCGGCGCGGCTGTTCGATGAAGCGCTCAAGCTTTTCATGTCCGGCCAGGGGCTGCTCACGTTCCAACTGCTCAGCCACTACGGCCTGTTCGGCATGCTCTTCCCGGAAGCCGAAGAGGCGATGGCGGACGCGGCCTGGGTCGAAACGCTGATCGAGCAGGCGCTGAGAAACACCGACCAGCGCATCGCCAACGACCGCCCCGTCACCCCGGCGTTTCTGTTCGCCGCGTTTTTGTGGGGGCCGGTAGCGCTTCGCGCCGCTACGCTTGAAAACGAGGGCATGCCCGCGGTTCCCGCGCTGCAAACCGCGTCCCAACAGGTGGTCATGCGCCAGCTCCAGCACATCTCGATTCCCAAACGCTTCGGCATGCCGATGCGTGAGATCTGGGAGCTCCAGGCGCGCCTGCCCCAGCGCCGCGGCAAGCGCGCGTTCCAGAGTCGCGAACATCCGCGCTTTCGCGCCGCCTTCGATCTGCTGCTGTTGCGCGAGCAGGCCGGCGAGATTCCCCGCGGCTTGGGCGACTGGTGGGAAGCGTTCCAGCAGGGCGACGAGCACGAACAGCGCCGTCTTCTGCAAAAGGTCGGCGGCGACCCGGCAAGCCAGGGCGACCGGCGGCGCAAGAAGCGTCGCAAGCCGTCGCGCAAGCCTGACTAATGGGTGGCCTACAAACCGCGCGGGCCTATATTGGCCTTGGCAGCAACCTCGATGAGCCGGTGCGCCAGGTAAGCCTGGCGATGAAAGAGCTTGACGAGCTGCCACTGACGTCCGTCAAGGCCGCATCGTCGCTCTACTCGAGCCGCCCGGTCGGGCCGCAGGATCAGCCGGATTTCGTCAACGCGGTCGTCGAACTCGAGACCACGCTTTCGCCCCTTGCGCTTCTGGATCAGCTTCAGGCCCTCGAGCAGCGCCACCGCCGCCGTCGGCTCCAGCACTGGGGCCCACGCACCCTCGACCTGGATCTGTTGCTCTTCGACGATGCCCGCATCGAGCACCCACGCCTGAAGGTGCCGCACCCGCACATGCGTGAGCGCGCCTTCGTGCTGGTGCCGTTACAAGAGCTCGACCCCTCGCTCGCCGTGTTCGAGCAAGCGCCCGACCACTGGCTCCAACGCCTCGATGACCCCGGCCTTCAAAGGATCGGAAACAGTCGGGGCTAGACCTTTTGCCCGCTCGACACCGCGCGCTTTCCCGAGTAACAATCGGGCTCTCTATTGCGAACCGACGAGTGCCCTAGCGCTCCCCAGGACAGAGAGCTCGCCATGAAACCCGTTACCCTCAGCACGCTCGGCGCCCTGAAGCGCGCCAACGAGCCGTTTAGCTGCCTGACCGCCTATGATGCCTCCTTCGCCCGTGCGGCCAGCCGCGCCGGTATCGAGGTGCTGCTGGTGGGCGACTCGCTGGGCATGGTGCTGCAAGGCCATACCAGTACCCTTCCCGTAACCGTCGACGACATCTGCTACCACACCGCGTGCGCCGCCCGCGGCAAGGGCGAGAGCCTGTTGATGGTGGATGTGCCCTTCATGAGCAATGCCACGATTGAGAGCCTTTTGAAGGATGCCGGGCGGCTGATGCGCGCCGGCGCAGAGATGGTCAAGGTCGAAGGCGAGGCGTGGATGGCCGAGGGCGTGCGCGAGCTGACTCGCCGAGGCGTGCCGGTGTGCGCGCATCTGGGGCTAACGCCGCAAACCGTGCACAAGCTCGGCGGCTACAAGGTACAGGGGCGCGACGGCGCGACGGCAAAGCGAATCCTCGACGATGCCAAAACGCTGGTGGACGCTGGCGCTTCGATCATCC
This sequence comes from Halomonas sp. PAMB 3264, assembly GCF_031954245.1. NCBI lineage: Bacteria > Pseudomonadati > Pseudomonadota > Gammaproteobacteria > Oceanospirillales > Halomonadaceae > Halomonas > Halomonas sp. PAMB 3264. The sequence goes on along the minus strand of NZ_CP134866.1, from coordinate 434,424 downwards.
TGCTCGAGTGCGTGCCGGCAAGCCTTGGCAAGACCGTGACCGAGGCGCTGTCGGTGCCGGTGATCGGCATCGGCGCCGGGCCCGATACCGACGGGCAGATACTGGTAATGCACGACGTGCTCGGCGTCACCCACGGCCATACCCCGCGCTTCGTCAAAAACTTCATGATGGATGCCGACAGCATTCCGGGGGCCTTCGAGCGCTACCACGCGGCGGTGAAAAGCCGCGCTTTTCCCGCCGCCGAGCACTGCTTCTAACGCGGCCTTGCCCCATTGTTAACTTTTCAGCTTCACTGTCAGGCGATTTCATCATGCGCACACTGCACGACCTGGGCGATTTACGCGCCACGCTGACCCAGCACCGCCGCGCCGGCAAGCGCATTGCGCTGGTGCCCACCATGGGCAATCTTCACGCCGGCCACGTGGCGCTGGTGGAAACCGCGCGCCGCCACGCCGATGTCGTGGTGGCGAGTCTGTTCGTCAACCCGATGCAGTTCGGCCCCAGCGAAGATCTCGACGCCTACCCGCGCACTCTCGAAGCGGACCAGGTCAAACTTACTGAGGCCGACTGCGACCTGCTGTTCGCCCCGTCCGCCGCCGCGCTCTACCCCAACGGGCTAGAGGGCCAGACCCGCGTGCAGGTGCCTCTGGTGTCCGAAGGGCTCTGCGGAGGCGCACGCCCTGGCCACTTCGATGGCGTGGCGACCGTCGTGACACTGCTGTTCAACCTGGTGCAGCCAGACATCGCCCTGTTCGGCGAGAAGGATTACCAGCAGCTGGCGGTCATTCGAAAGCTCACGGCGGATCTGCACCTGCCAATCGAGATTCTCGGCGTGGCGACTCAGCGTGCCGAGGACGGGCTGGCACTGTCGTCGCGCAACGGCTATTTAAGCGAGGCCGAGCGCGCCACCGCCCCGGCGCTTTACCAAACGCTCATGTCGGCCAGGGCGGCACTCGAGCGTGGCGAGCCGGCGCCCAACGTGCTGGACCGGGCGATTGAGGCGCTCGGGGCGGCCGGCTTTGCGCCGGACTACGTGGAGCTCAAAAGCGCCGAGCTCGGCCCGGTCACCCCGCAAACGCGCGAGGCCATTTTGCTGGCCGCGGCCAAGCTCGGCCCGGCGCGGCTGATCGACAACGTCCGCGTCACGCTGGGCCAATAGCCTACTCAACCCGGCGGCGCGCGAGCCAAAGGCGTATTGTCGCAACGCACAACTTTCCCTATGCTGAAAGAACACGCTTGAAACAACCAGGTTGAAACAATCAGGCGCTTAAAATAACCAAACGCTTGAAACAGCTAACGCTTGAAACAAACGAGCGCGTTCACAGGCCCACGGCCTTATTCATATCGGGAGTTCTGTCATGCAAGAAGTGGTCATTGTCGCCGCGCGGCGCACCGCGGTGGGTAGCTTCGGCGGCTCGCTCGCGGGTATTCCTGCAAGTGATCTCGGCTCATACGTCATCAAGGACATCCTCGCCTCCACCGGCGTCCCACCGGAGCAGGTCAACGAAGTGCTGCTCGGTCAGGTGCTGACCGCGGGCGTGGGCCAGAACCCGGCGCGCCAGGCCTCGATCAAGGCGGGGCTGCCGGACTCCGTCCCGGCGATGACCATCAACAAGGTGTGCGGCTCCGGTCTCAAGGCCGTTCATCTGGCGACCCAGGCGATTCTCTGCGGCGACGCCGACCTGATCATTGCCGGCGGCCAGGAGAACATGTCGCTTTCTCCCCACGTGCTGCCGAATTCGCGTAATGGTCAGCGCATGGGCGACTGGAAGGCGATCGACACCATGGTGCATGACGGCCTGTGGGATGCCTTCAACGACTACCACATGGGCATCACCGCAGAAAATCTGGCCGAGAAGTACGGCATCACCCGCGAGCAGATGGACGAATTCGCTGCCCAGTCGCAGCAGAACGCCTCCAACGCGATCAAGGAAGGCAAGTTCAAAAGCCAGATCGTGCCGGTCGAAATCCCCCAGCGCCGGGGCGATCCGATCGTGTTCGATACCGACGAGAATCCGCGCGAAGTGACCGCCGAGAAGCTCGCCGGCATGAAGCCCGCGTTCAAGAAGGATGGCACCGTGACGGCGGGCAACGCCTCGTCGCTCAACGACGGCGCCGCGGTGGTCATGGTCTGCTCCGCCGAGAAGGCGAAAGAGCTGGGACTCGAGCCGCTGGTACGTATCAAGGCCTACGCCAACGCCGGCGTGGATCCGGCGATCATGGGCATCGGCCCGGCACCGGCGACCCGGCGCTGCCTGGAGAAAGCGGGCTGGAGCCTTGAGGACCTGGACCTGGTCGAGGCCAACGAAGCCTTTGCCGCTCAGGCGATGTCGGTCAACAAGGAGCTTGGCTGGGACGTCTCGAAAGTGAACGTCAACGGCGGCGCCATCGCCCTTGGCCACCCCATCGGCGCCTCGGGCTGTCGCGTACTGGTTTCGCTGATTCACGAGATGATCGCCCGCGATGCCAAAAAGGGCCTCGCCACTCTTTGCATCGGCGGCGGTCAGGGCGTGGCGCTGGCGATCGAGCGTCCTTAAGCTTCTGTGCTCCGGCCAGAAGCGACCCTACGCGAGGGCGCTGTGAATACGTCCCTGTACGCTACTTTCGCCCTCCCTGGCGAAAGACCCTCGCTACGGGTCACTTCTGGCCTCAACTGACAGTGTGCCAGTACAGATAAAACAAATAACCCCGCTTGAAAGCGGGGTTTTCTATTGCCTGCACGTGCGGATCAGCGAATCCGCCCCCCGTTGACCAGCCGCGACGGCGTGCGCCCGACTAGCACCACGCCGACCAGAAACAGCGCCGCGGCGGCCCACATGGTGGTGGGCAGGCTGGTGGCGTCGACCACTCGTCCGCCGATCAGCGCCCCAAGGCCGATCGACATGTTGAACACGAACGCCATCAGCGCGGTGGCCGCCTCGGTATTCGGCGCGGTACGCAGTATCCAGGTCTGAATGCTCACCGAGATACTGCCAAAGATCGCCCCCCACACCATCAAAAGCAGAACGCCGCTGATCGGACGGGTGCCCAGAAGCGGAAAGCTCGCCACTACCAGCAGCAACAGCACCGGAATGGCCAGCACGGCGGCGTAGGGGTTGCGCGCGGCCTTCATGCCCGCCACCACGTTGCCGATGAGGCCGGCGGCGCCGTAGAGCAACAGCAGCGTGCTGACATTGCGCTGTTCGATGCCGCTGATGTTCTGCAAAATCGGGCTGATGAAGGTGTAGGCGACGAAGTGGCCCACGACCACACAGGCAGTGGTGAGTACCGCAACGCGCACGCCGCGGTTGAACACCTGCTGGAAGAGCATGCCAAGACGTACCGGCTCGCGAGGCGGCAGCGTCGGCAGCCACAACCAGATCAGCCCGGCGGTCAGCAGGCTAAAAGCGCCGAGCCCGCCGAACACCCAGCGCCAGCTGCTGATATCACCCAGCAGCGTGCCCAGCGGCACGCCGAGCACCGAGGCCGCGGTCACGCCGCCGAAAATGATCGTCATCGCGCGGGCGACCTTCTCCTCGGGCACCAGCCTCGGTGCGATACTGCCGGCGATGGCCCAAAAACCGCCGATGCTCATGCCGATCAGCGCACGTGCGGCCAGCAGTAGCATAAAGCTTTCCGCCATCGCCGAGAGCACGCTTCCAAGCGTCATGATGATCATCAGGCCGGTGAGCATCACCCGCCGGTCGAGCCGCCCCACCGCCACCGGCAGAAGCGGTGCCGAGAGCGCCGCCACCACCCCGGGCACCGTGACCATCAGCCCGGCGGTGCCCTCGGTAACGCCCAGATCCAACGCGACCTGGGAGAGCAACCCGATCGGCAACTGCTCGGCGGTCACCAGTAGAAATATGCCGCTCATGACCGCGATGACCGCCCACCACCTTGCTTGCTGCTCCATGCCCTCTCCTGTCCTGCGTATCCAAACGATTCCGCCCCCGCAGCCAGGGGCTGCGGGGGCGGAGTGAGCACCGCGGCGAGAATTACTCGGCGGCGTTTTCGCTTTCAGCGGTAAAGGCCGCCTTCTCTTCCTCGGTGATCTCCTTGATGGAGAGCTTCACGCGGTTGCGGTTGTCGATATCGAGGACCTTGACCACCACATCGTCGCCTTCGTTGAGGAAGTCGCGCACGTTATTGACGCGTTCGGCAACGATCTGCGAGATGTGTACCAGCCCGTCGGTGCCTGGCATGATGTTCACGAACGCGCCGAAGTCGGCGATCCGAACCACCTTGCCGTTGTAGAGCTTGCCGATCTCGGCTTCGGCGGTGATCGCCAGTACCGTATCGATCGCGGCCTTGGCCGCTTTCTTGTCTTCGGCGTAGATGCGCACGGTGCCATCATCGTCGAGATCGATCGACGCGCCGGTGTCTTCGCAGATCTTGCGAATGGTGGCGCCGCCCTTGCCGATGACGTCGCGAATCTTCTCCGGGTCGATCTTGATGGTGGCCATCGACGGGGCGTTCTCGGACACCTCGGTGCGGCTGTGGTTGATCACGGCGTTCATCTGCTCGAGGATCGCGATGCGCGCATGGTGGGCCTGCTGCAGCGCGGTCTCCATGATCTCTTCGTTGATGCCTTCGATCTTGATGTCCATCTGCAGAGCGGTGACGCCCTCTTCGGAACCCGCGACCTTGAAGTCCATGTCGCCCAGGTGGTCTTCGTCACCCAGGATATCGGTCAGCACCGCGTAACCTTCCGGGTCCTTGACCAGGCCCATGGCGATACCGGCGACCGGCGCCTTCAGCGGCACGCCCGCATCCATCAGTGCCAGCGAGGAGCCGCACACCGAGGCCATGGAGCTCGAGCCGTTGGACTCGGTGATCTCGGAGACCACGCGAATGGTGTAGGGGAACTCCTCTTCGGACGGCAGCATCGCCTGCACGCCACGGCGCGCCAAACGGCCGTGGCCGATTTCACGGCGCTTCGGCCCGCCCATGAAGCCCGCTTCGCCCACCGAGTAGGGGGGGAAGTTGTAGTGCAGCATGAAGCGGTCCTTGCGCTCGCCTTCCAGCGACTCGATCAGCTGTGAGTCGCGCAGCGTGCCGAGGGTGGCCACCGCGATCGCCTGGGTTTCGCCGCGAGTGAACACCGCCGAGCCGTGGGTCTTGGGCAACACGCCGACTTCGATGGAAAGCGGACGCACGGTGGTGTTGTCGCGGCCGTCAATACGCGGCTCGCCTTTCACCACGCGCGAGCGCACCACGCGCTTCTCGAGGCTCGAGAAGGCACCCTTTACTTCGTCGCGGTCGAACTTGTCATTGACCGGTTCACCTTCGACGGCGCCCAGCGCTTCGATGGCCTGCTCTTTCAGCCCGGCCAGCGCGTCCTGGCGCTCCATCTTGTCGGTGATGCGGTAGGCCTCGCCCACCTTCGTTTCGAACTGCTCGGCCATGGCGCTCTTGAGCGCGGCGTTCTCTTGGGCAGCCTGCCACTCCCAGCGCGGCTTGCCGGCTTCCCGGGTAAGCTCGTCGATGGCGCTGATGGCGACCTGCATCTCCTGATGGCCGTAAAGTACGGCGCCGAGCATCTCGTCTTCGAGTAGCTCCTGGGCTTCGGACTCGACCATCAGCACGGCGTTTTGGGTACCGGCGACGACCATGTTGAGCTCGGAGGTGGCGAGCTCTTCGACGGTCGGGTTCAAAAAGTAACCCTGCTCTTCGCTGAAGCCGACGCGCGCCGCGCCGATCGGGCCGTTGAACGGCACGCCGGAGATCGAAAGCGCCGCCGAGGTGCCGAGCATGGCGGCGATGTCCGGGTCGTGGTTACGATCGGTGGAGAGAACGGTACAGATCACCTGCACTTCGTTCATGAAGCCCTTCGGAAAGAGCGGACGAATCGGCCGGTCGATCAGGCGCGAGGTGAGCGTCTCTTTCTCGGTGGGGCGCCCTTCACGCTTGAAGAAACCGCCGGGAATCTTGCCGACCGCGTAGGTCTTTTCCTGGTAATGCACCGACAGGGGGAAGAACGCCTGATGGGGGTTCACTTCCTTCTTTGCCACCACAGTGCACAGCACCACGGTGTCATCCATGGTGACCATGACGGCACCACTTGCCTGGCGGGCGATGCGCCCGGTTTCCAGGGTGACGGTGCTGCGACCAAACTCAAACGTCTTTTTTACCGGATTCACGGCGACTTCCTTTAACATGAAATAGCTACTTGTCTTTTCTGGGGTCGTTTTGACTGCCACTATTCTAGGCGCTGTCGCCGTCAACGGCTACCAGAAACCCGAAATAGGCCGCGCACCGTACAGGCATAAAAAAACGGGCCGCCCAGAAGGCGGCCCGTTTCGACTGCACGCAGCGCTTGCCACCCCAAAGAGCGGCAAAGCGTCTTAGCGACGCAGGCCCAGACGCTGAATCAGAGACTGATAGCGTTCGAAATCCTTGCGCTTGAGGTAGTCCAGCAGCTTACGACGCTGGTTTACCATCCGGATCAGACCACGACGGGAGTGGTGATCCTGCTTGTTGGTTTTGAAGTGGTCCTGCAGGCCGTTGATGTTGGCGCTCAGCAGGGCAACCTGCACTTCGGGGGAACCGGTGTCGCTCTCGCCGCGGCCGTATTCGTTGACGATCTCGGCCTTTTTCTCAGCGGTTAGTGCCATCTGTCTCTCCAGTCAGCAATATGCTTAACATTGAATGGGTGAGACCACGCATATTTGCAGTCTCAAGGCTATTTTCGCGCAGATCGCCGCATCCTTGCAACGATTCTCCGACGAATTTACGAACGAGCGACCGTACTCAACAGCCGCTTCGGGGCCACTTCCTGCGGCCCCTTTACAACGCCGAGCCCGATAAACGCGTCGGCGTGATAAAGACGTGCCAAATTCTCCAGGCCCAGCGCCGTGGCGTCGAGCGCCGCGGGCTGGCCGTGAGAAAGACGCTGGTGACCGGTATCGTCTACCGTCAGCGCCGGCAAATGGTCGACCAGCACGTCCACGGGCATGAGCTTCGCCTCGCGGGTGGGCTGATCGGCGAGCGCCTCGATCTCCTCGAGCGTCCACATCGCTTCGCTATCAAACGGCCCGGTCCTGAGCCGTCTCAAGGCGCTGATGTGGGCGCCACACCCGAGTGCCGCGCCGATATCTTCGGCCAGCGTTCGAATGTAGGTGCCCTTGCTACAGCTTACTTCGAGCTCGAAGGCCGCGCCGTCGAAGCCGATCAAGCGCGCCTCGTGAATGCACACGCGCCGCGCCTTGCGCTCGACCTCCTTGCCTTCCCGGGCAAGCTCGTAGAGCTTTCTACCCTGGTGCTTGAGTGCCGAGTACATCGGCGGCACCTGGTCGATCTCTCCACGAAAGCGCGCGATCGCGGCCTCGATATCGCCCTCGGTGAGCGCGGGCACGTCGCGACGCTCCAGCACCTCGCCTTCGGCGTCGCCGGTATCGGTCATCACCCCGAGTTCGACTCGGGTACGATACATCTTGTCGGCTTCCAGCAGGTGGGCGGAAAACTTGGTCGCCTCGCCCAGGCAAATCGGTAAAAGGCCCGTCGCCATAGGGTCGAGGGTACCGGTGTGCCCCGCCTTTTGCGCCTCAAACAGACGACGTACGCGCTGTAGCGCGTGGTTGCTGGAAAGGCCCTTGGGCTTATCCAGCAGCATCACGCCGTTGACCGGCAACCCCTTGCGGCGACGCGCCATTAGCGCGGCTCCTCGTCCTGGGCGTCTTCGCCTTCCTCACCCTGACGCGCGCGGTCAGTGGAGACCGCCTCGTCGATCAGCGAGGAGAGCTGCTGACCGCGCACCACGCTTTCATCGAAATGAAAGCGCAGCTCCGGTACATGGCGAAGCTGGATGCGCCTGGCAATCTGGCTTCGCAAAAAACCGCTGGCGCGCTTGAGCACCTGCAGGTTCTCCTTGATACGCTCGGGCGCCTGTTCACCCAACAGGGTGACGTAGATGTCGGCGTAGCCCAGATCGCGGCTGACGGTCGCGCCGCTGACCGTCACCATGCCAAGGCGCGGGTCCTTGATTTCACGCTGGATGAGTACCGCCAGCTCCTTCTGGAGCTGGTCGGCTACCCGGTCGGTACGCTTGAATTCGCGCATGATTGCTCCTCGCGGCCCTTACAGGGTGCGCTCGACCTTGACCTGGTCGAAGACTTCGATCTTGTCGCCGACCTGGACGTCGTTGTAGTTCTTCACGCCGATACCACACTCGACGCCGTTACGAACTTCCTGCACGTCGTCCTTGTAGCGGCGCAGCGACTCGAGCTCGCCTTCATAGATGACCACGTTTTCACGCAGTACGCGGATACGCTTGCTGCGTGACACGGTGCCTTCGACGACCATACAGCCGGCTACCGCACCGATCTTCGGCGCGCGGAACACGTCGCGAACTTCGGCAACGCCAACGATCTCTTCTTTCCACTCCGGCGCGAGCATACCGCTCATCGCCTGCTTGACCTCGTCGATCAGGTGGTAGATGACGCTGTAGTAGCGCAGATCCAGACCTTCACGTTCGATGATCTCGCGGGCAGCGGCGTCGGCACGGACGTTGAAGCCGACCACGATCGCCTCGGAGGCGAGCGCCAGGTTGGCGTCGGTACCGGTGATACCACCCACGCCGGAAGACACCACGGCCACCTGAACTTCATCGGTGGAGAGCTCTTCGAGCGCCCCACGGATCGCTTCAAGCGAGCCCTGCACGTCGGCCTTCAGTACGATGTTGACCTTGGCCACTTCGTCCTGACCCATCTGGCTGAACATGTTCTCGAGCTTGGCTTTCTGCTGACGCGCCAGGCGTACTTCGCGGTACTTGCCTTGACGGAAGTTGGCCACTTCGCGCGCCTTGCGCTCGTCCGCCACGACCATGAAGTCATCACCGGCGTCCGGCGTACCGTCCAGGCCCTGAATTTCCACAGGCATGGCCGGACCCACTTCCTCGACCTGTTGGCCGAGCTCGTTGGTCAGCGCGCGCACGCGGCCATAGTGCAGGCCGGCCAGCACGATGTCGCCGCGCTTGAGCGTGCCGTTTTGTACCAGCACCGTGGCGACCGGACCGCGGCCCTTGTCCAGGCGCGATTCGACGACCACACCCTTACCAGGCGCCGACGGAACGGCCTTGAGCTCGAGCACCTCAGAGACCAGCTGGATCGCTTCCAGCAGCTCTTCGATGCCATCACCGGTTTTCGCGGAAACGTGAACGAACTGTGTATCGCCGCCCCAGTCCTCGGAAATCACGCCGTGCTGGGAGAGCTCGTTACGGATACGGTCGAAATCCGCGCCGGTCTTGTCGATCTTGTTCACCGCCACGACCATGGGGACTTCGGCGGCCTTGGAGTGCTCGATCGCCTCGATGGTCTGCGGCATGACGCCGTCGTCCGCCGCCACCACCAGGATCACCACGTCGGTCGCCTTGGCACCGCGAGCACGCATGGCGGTAAACGCCGCGTGACCCGGAGTATCCAGGAAGGTGACGCCGCCGTGGTTGTCTTCCACGTGGTAGGCACCGATGTGCTGGGTGATACCGCCGGCTTCGCCGGTGGCGACCTTGGCACGACGAATGTAGTCGAGCAAAGACGTCTTACCGTGGTCGACGTGCCCCATGACGGTCACGACCGGCGAACGAGTGATCTCTTCACCTTCGTAGGAGATACCCTCGATCATTTCGGTTTCGAGCGCATCGTCCTTGACCAGCTTGACCTTGTGGCCCATCTCCTCGACGACGATCGCGGCGGTGTCCTGATCGATGGTCTGGTTGATGGTCACGGCCGCGCCCATGGTGAACATGGCCTTGATCACTTCGTTGGCCTTGATCGACATCTTGTCGGCAAGCTCGGCAACGCTGATCGACTCGGGGATCGAGACTTCACGCACGATCGGCTGCGTCGGCTTCTGGAAGCCGTGCTTGCCGTTGCCGCTGCCGCCCGGGCCACGGCGGCCGCCGCGGCGTTCGGAGCGCTTGGCCTTTTTGGCCCCGCCGCCACGCTTACGCTCTTCGCGATCGCCGCGATCATCGTCCTCGTCACGCCCCTTCTTCTTCGCCGCGGCTTTCTTCGGCGGCGCGGTGCGACGGTCGGTACGGCCTTCCTTCGGCGGTGCCGGAGGCATCTCTTCCGAGGGCGCGCTGTCGTCGATCTGAAGCTCCGGCACGTCGATCTCGGGAGCGACGGCTTTGTTGGAGGCTTCGGCCTGCTTTTGACGCTCGGCTTCTTCAGCGCGGGCTTTTTCGGCGGCGGCGCGCTCTTCGGCTTCACGCGCTTGCTGCACCTTGCGCTCGGCTTCGGCTTCGGCCATGTCACCGACCAGCTGACGCGGGCCGCTGTGGACCGGCTCCTGGGCTTTCGGCTTCTCTTCTTCGGCGCGCTTGACGTAGGTCTTTTTCTTTCTGACCTGAACTTCGATCGTCTTGCCGCGCTCGCCGGTTTTGATGCGGCTGCGCGTCTTGCGCGTCAGAGTGATCCGGTTTTTACCCGCATCGGCGGTGTCGCTGCCGCCGTGGCTTTTCTTCAAAAAGCTCAAGAGCGTCTGCTTGTCCTCTTCGGACACCGCATCGCTTTCCGAGGCGTGCTTGAGTCCCGCCTCTTTCATCTGCTCTAGCAAGCGGGGCACGTCGCGGCCCACCTTTACTGCAAAATCTTTAACTGTCATATCCGACATTGTGACCCTCCAAGCCCGTGACCTGTTTACTGTGTGTTCGAAGCCGCTTCGCTATCGTCTTCAAACCAGGGCGCACGGGCAGTCATGATCAGTGCCGCTGCGCGCGCTTCGTCTAACTCCTCGATATCGACCAGATCGTCGACAGACTGTTCGGCGAGATCCTCCATGGTAACGATGCCCTTGCTGGCGAGAATGAAGGCCAGATGGCGCTCCATGCCCTCCATTTCAAGCAGATCGTCCGCCGGCTGCGCACCATCGAGTGCTTCTTCCGAGGCGATCGCCATGGTGAGTAGCTCGTCCTTGGCACGTGCGCGCAGCTCTTCGACCAGCTCTTCATCGAACTCCTCGATTTCGAGCATCTCTTCAAGCGGCACGTAGGCGACTTCTTCCAACGTCGTGAACCCTTCTTCGACCAGCAGGCGGGCAACGTCTTCGTCCACGCTCAGGTGGTGAACGAAGGAGTCCACGAGGCTATCGATTTCCTGCTCGCGCTTGGACTCGGCTTCGTCCTCGGTCATGACGTTGATCCGCCAGCCGGTGAGCTCCGAGGCCAGGCGCACGTTCTGACCGCTGCGGCCGATGGCCTGGGCGAGGTTGTCCTGGGCGACGGCGACGTCCATGGCGTGGGCGTCTTCGTCCACCAGAATGGAGGCGACGTCCGCCGGGGCCATGGCATTGATGACCAACTGAGCCGGGTTATCGTCCCACAGCACGATATCCACGCGTTCGTTTTGCAGCTCCGAGGAGACCGCCTGAACGCGCGAACCGCGCATGCCGACACAGGCGCCGACCGGGTCGATGCGCCGGTCGTTGGTCTTGACCGCGATCTTGGCCCGCGAGCCCGGATCGCGCGCCGCGCCCTTGATCTCGATGAGCTGCTCGGCGATTTCCGGCACCTCGATCTTGAACAGCTCGATGATGAACTGCGGATTGGTGCGCGAGAGTTGAAGCTGGGCACCGCGCGCGTCGGCGTCGACCTTGACCAGCAGCGCCCGTACCCGCTCGTTCATGCGGTAGCGTTCGCCATGGATCATTTCGTTACGCGCCAAAAACGCCTCGGCGTTCTCGCCCAGATCGATGATCAAACCATCGCGAGTGGTCTTTTTGACGATACCGGCGACCAGCTCGCCTTCGCGGTCGGCGTACTGGCGCACGACTTCGGCGCGCTCGGCTTCGCGCACTTTCTGCACGATGACCTGCTTGGCGGTTTGCGCGGCGATACGGCCAAAGACGGCGTTCTCGATCTTCTCTTCGACGATGTCACCCAACGCCAGCGGCGGATCGCGCTGCTCGGCGATGGTCTGCTTGATTTCGTAATCCGGGGTTTCGAACTCGTCGTCCTCGACCACCGTCCAGAAACGGTAGGTATCGTAGTCACCGCTGCGGCGATCGATCGATACGCGCACGTTGGCTTCTTCGTGTTCGAAACGCTTGCGTGAGGCGCTGGCAAGCGCCGCTTCGACCGCCTCAAAAATGACGTCGCGCGAAACGCCTTTCTCGTTGGAGATCGCGTCAACGACCATTAAAATTTCTTTACTCATGCGTATGCCTCGCCAGTAAACCTGTCCTTTATGCCTCGCCCAAACCGGGGGGCCGCCGTTTTTTTAATCGTCGAGCCTAGTCGTCGAACTGCGGGACAATGTGTGCAGCATCGATACTTTCGATGGGAAAGCAGTACTCTTCGTCGTCAAGCTGAAGCAACACCTCGTCGCCTTCCACCCCGGCAAGCAGGCCCTGAAACTTGCGCCGACCACTGAAGGCGGTGCGCAGCTTGAGCGCGACCTGGTGGCCCTGAAAGCGCGTAAAATGATCCAGAGTGTACAAGGGACGCGCCATGCCCGGCGACGAGACTTCCAGGCGATACTCGCCAGGAATCGGGTCTTCGACGTCCAAAACGGCGCTGACCTGGCGGCTGATATCGGCGCAGTCTTCGACGCTGACGCCGCTTTCACGCTCGATATAGATCACAAGCCGGGAGTGCTTGCCCTGAGAAAGATGGTCAATGCCCCATAGCTCAAAGCCCATGGCGGCAACAACGGGCTCGACCAGCGCGTGCAGCGCTGCATGTTTCGTGGCCACAGACGAAGCTCCTTTAGCCGTTGCATCAGGCACCTGGCCAGGAGTCATGAGAAAAGCTAGGTGGCTGATTGGCGTTACCTGAAAATGTGTCTTCGACCGCCCGGCCCTGCCGGCACGCCAGACACGCTTGGCTCGCAAAAAGCTACTCTTAAACTGTCAAAAGCGCCGCGATGCAAAGGCGCTACTAACAAAAAGCCCCTTCACAGGAAGGGGCTTTTTAAAAGAAACCTGTAAAACCATTTCGACAAACCGGTGAGATGTGGTTGCCAGCATTCTGAAAACGTCGCTGCGCATACACCGTTTGTAGAAGATGGTAGCGGGGACCGGATTTGAACCGATGACCTTCGGGTTATGAGCCCGACGAGCTACCAGACTGCTCCACCCCGCATCAATCAAGCTGGACGATACTAGCGACTTGCACTGCTTTCGTCAAGCGCCTTTCTCGCCGCAGATACTGCTCGCTCAAACGACATCTGTTGCCAGCTGCGTCGAACGCTGAGAACCCGTTACAGGTATCTCGTTGGTGCCGAAGGCGGGACTTGAACCCGCACGACCGTAAGGTCACTACCCCCTCAAGATAGCGTGTCTACCAATTCCACCACTTCGGCATCAGGGGAGGCTAAATGAAAGCGGCTCAACTACTTACTCGCCGTTTCCCTCTAGCACTGGCGCTGCATTATCCACACTTTCCGAGCCTTCGTCAAGCGTTGGCACGCTTTGTTGTTGCTCGATCAAACGCGAGTCCGGAATACCGGCCTCTGGCGACTGTCCCGCCTGGGTCGCGTAGTAGGCGAGCGCCAGCGAGGTGACGAAAAAACCCGCGGCCAGAACGCCGGTGGTGCGCGACAGGAAGTTACCGCTACCGCGCGAGCCAAAGACGGTTTGCGATGCACCACCGCCAAAGGAGGCGCCGGCATCGGCTCCTTTACCCTGCTGAAGCAGAATAAGTACAACGAGCGCGATCGCGATGACCACGTGAACCATTAAAATTGCAACTTGCATGGCGTTATCCTGCTGACTGACAAATAGCGAAAAAATCATCGGTTTTGAGCGAAGCGCCGCCCACCAAACCGCCGTCGATATCGGGCTGGGCAAGTAACTCAGCCGCGTTCTTTACATTCATACTGCCGCCGTAAAGCAGCGTGAGCTGCTCGGCAAGCGCGGTATTGAATTCTGCCTGATAGGCGCGGATGCCGGCCATCACTTCCTGAGCCTGCTCCGGGGTCGCCGTACGCCCGGTACCGATGGCCCAAACGGGTTCATAGGCGATGACGACCTTTTGACGCTGTTCGGGGTCGAGCCTTGCCATGGCGTAACCTACCTGGCGCAGCACCACGTCCATGGTCCGTCCAGCATCACGCTCTTCAAGCGATTCGCCCACGCACAGGATCGGCACGAGCCCCACGCTCAGCGCGGCAAGCAAGCGGTCGAACACCTGCTCATCACTTTCCCCGTAGAGCTCGCGGCGCTCAGAGTGGCCAACCAGTACGTAGGTAGCGCCGAGCTCGGTCAGCATGCGACCACTGACTTCGCCCGTATGCGCCCCGGAATCGGCCGGATTGAGCGTCTGCGCGCCAAGCGCGAGCGGCGTATCGCGAAACGCCTGACGGGCCGCCTCCAGGTAGGGAAAAGGCGGAATCACCACGACCCTGACCGCCTCGGACAATGTCGCATCGGCAAATTTGCGGCCAAAGTCCTCGATCAACGACGTGGAGCCGTTCATCTTCCAGTTACCGGCGATCAATGGTGTGCGCATTCGTTGTCCTCTCTCAAGGTGGGGCGAAATGGTATAGGAGCGGCCCTGTCAAGACAACCGCTGTCAACATCAGGGCCTTTTCTGGTGAATCGTCGCGTCAGGCCAGCAGCGCTTCGACGCGCTGGGCGAGGTTTTTGGCAAGCCCCATGACATCCAGGTGCGAGCGCCCCTCGACCATCACGCGAATCAACGGCTCGGTACCCGACGGACGAAGCAGCACCCGCCCCTGGTCGCCAAGCTCCGCCTCGAGCCCGCTTACCGCCGCGTCGAGCTCCGGCGCCTTCATGACGTCCCTGGCATCGGTGCCGGCGGGCAGGCGCACGTTGACCAGCGCCTGGGGCACCTTCTCGAACTCACGTAACAGCGTCACCAGCGTTTTTTGCTCACGCATCATCAGCGCCAGCACCTGCAGCGCCGAGACGATGCCGTCACCGGTGGTTTGCGCGTGGGCGCAAACGATATGGCCAGACGACTCGCCACCCAGCTCCCAGCCGTTGGCGGCCATCTTCTCCATGACGAAACGGTCACCCACCTTGGCGCGCTCGAAGGGAATGCCGAGCTTTTCCAGCGCCATGGCGAGGCCGAAGTTGCTCATCAACGTGCCCACCACGCCGCCCTGTAGCAGGCCGCGGTCGAAGCGGTCGCGGGCGATCAGATAGAGAATGTCGTCGCCATCGACTTCGCGGCCGTCGGCATCGACCAGCAGCACGCGGTCGCCGTCACCGTCAAAAGCGATCCCCAGATCCGCCCCCTGCTGAATGACCGCCGCGCGCAGCGCCGCTGGATGGGTCGAGCCCACGTCGCGGTTGATGTTGAGTCCGTCCGGCGCACAGCCGATGACGCTTACCTCGGCGCCCAGCTCGCGAAACACGCTCGGGGCAATGTGGTAGGTCGCGCCGTGGGCGCAGTCGAGCACGACTTTCAAGCCATGCAGGCTCAAGCGATCCGGCAGCGTCGACTTACAGAACTCGATATAGCGCCCGGCGGCGTCGTCGATCCGTGCGGCCTTGCCAAGCTGGCCGGCGCCCACGGTGTCGAGCGGTGCGTCCAGCATCGCCTCGATGCGGTCCTCCACCTCATCGGCAAGCTTCTTGCCCTCGGCGGAGAAAAACTTGATGCCGTTGTCAGCGAAGGGGTTGTGCGAGGCGGAGATAACGATGCCCGCGTCGGCGCGAAAGGTGCGGGTGAGGTACGCGATGCCCGGTGTCGGCATGGGGCCTAAAAGCGAGACATCGACGCCGGCGGCGGAAAGCCCGGCCTCCAAGGCGGATTCGAACATGTAGCCCGAGATGCGGGTGTCCTTGCCGATCAGCACGCGGGTGCGCCCCTTCTCGCGGCGCAGCACCTGGCCTGCCGCCCAGCCGAGTTTGAGCATGAAATCGGCGGTGATGGGCGCCTCGCCCACCGTGCCACGAATACCATCGGTACCGAAATAACGTCGTGTCATGAGAGGTGTTCCTTGTTGATCGACGGCTCGCAGCCTTCCTGTAAAACTGCCCACGCCATGGTAACGGCATCCACGGTGGGGCCGACATCATGCACTCGTAGTATTTTTGCGCCTCTTTCGACCGCCATCGCCGACAGCGCCACCCCGCCGAACAGGCGCTCCTCGACCGGACGGCCGAGCACCTTACCGATCATGCTCTTGCGCGACATGCCGACCAGCAGCGGCAGCCCCAGCGCCTCGAGTGCATCCATGCGGTTCAAAAGGCGTAGATTGTGCTCGACGCTTTTACCAAAGCCAAAGCCCGGGTCGAGCAGCAGTCGATCACGGGGCAGCCCGGCGGCGTCGCAGGCGGTTACACGCTTGCTCAAAAACTCGGCGACGGCCTGCTCGACGGGCACCTCATAGTGCGGGGCGTGCTGCATCGCCTGGGGCTCGCCCTGACGATGCATCAGACAAACCGGTAGCCCGCTCTGCGCGGCGGCGGCCAGCGCCCCTTCGCGCTCCAGCGCGCGCACGTCGTTGATCATGCTCGCCCCGCGGGCGGCGGACTCGCGTATCACCAGGGCGCTGCTGGTATCGACGGAGACCAGCGCGTCGAGCTCGCGCACCAGCGCCTCGACCACCGGCGCGACCCGGTCGAGCTCCTCCTGCTCGGGCACCGCCTCGGCCCCCGGCCGGGTCGACTCACCGCCCACGTCGATCATGGCCGCCCCCTCGGCGAGCATCTGTTCGGCGTGGCGCAGCGCATCGTCGAGCGCGACGTGACGGCCGCCATCGGAAAAGGAGTCGGGCGTGACGTTGAGAATGCCCATGACGCGGGGAAAGGAGAGATCCAGCCGATGGCGACCGCACTGCAGTGACGACGCCGCTTCGGGCAAGAGCGCTGGGGTAGTTGATTTCATGGCACAGCCTGTAAATAAAAACGTTGCGGCTCGAGGGCGCTCAGCATAGCAAAAAAAAGGCGCCCCGCGGGGCGCCTCGATGATGAACCGGCTCTTTTGATCAGGGGCCAGCCGGGCCGCCCAGCGGGTCGGACGGGCGGCGGCGCGGCTCGTCGTCATCCTCTTCGCTGTCGTCGTCGGAAGCGTGGGTGTCCGGCTCGTCGGCTTTGGGCTGCGGCTTGTCGCCACCTACCGGGGTACCGCCACCAGAGGAGTCACCGTCGTCCCAGCCTTCCGGCGGACGCGGGTCCTTGCCTTCCATGATGTCCTTGAGCTGACTGGCATCGATGGTCTCGTACTTCATCAACGCCTCGGTCATGGCGTCCAGCTTGTCACGGTTGTCGTGCAGAATCTGGCGCGCCTGCTCGTAGCAGTCGTCGATGATCTTGCGTACTTCCTTGTCCAGACGCGTGGTGGTTTCGCCGGATTTCAGCTTGCTGCCGCCCTGCCCGGGGCCGCCGAGGAACTGGTGTGACTCGTCCTCGTCATACATGATCGGGCCCATCTCGTCGGAAAGCCCCCATTTGGCGACCATGTTGTGGGCCAGTTCGGTTGCCCGCTTGATGTCGTTGGAGGCACCGGTGGTCACGCCGTTGGCACCCAGCGTCATCTCCTCGGCAATACGGCCACCGAACAGCGAGCAGATCTGACTGATAATCTGCTGGCGCGACAGGCTGTAGCGATCCTCCTCGGGCAGGAACATGGTCACACCCAGGGCGCGTCCGCGCGGAATGATCGTCACCTTGTAGACCGGGTCGTGCTCGGGCATCACCAGACCAATGATCGCATGGCCGGATTCGTGATAGGCGGTGTTGAGCTTCTCCTTGTCGGTCATGACCATGGATTTGCGCTCGGCGCCCATCATGATCTTGTCCTTGGCAAGCTCGAGCTCTTCCATGCTGACCAGACGCTTGTTGCGACGCGCGGCAAACAGCGCCGCCTCGTTGACCAGGTTAGCCAGATCAGCGCCAGAGAAGCCAGGCGTCCCCCGGGCGATGATGACGGGTTTGACGTCGTCCGACAGCGGCACCTTGCGAAGGTGAACGCCAAGGATATGTTCACGGCCACGAATATCGGGTAGACCAACCGTCACCTGACGGTCGAAACGCCCCGGGCGCAGAAGCGCCGGGTCGAGCACATCCGGGCGGTTGGTCGCGGCGATCACGATGATGCCTTCGTTGGCCTCGAAGCCGTCCATTTCCACCAGCAGCTGGTTGAGCGTCTGCTCACGCTCGTCGTTACCGCCCCCCATGCCGGCGCCGCGCGAGCGACCCACGGCGTCGATCTCGTCGATGAAGATGATGCAAGGCGCCTGTTTCTTGGCCTGCTCGAACATGTCGCGCACGCGCGAGGCACCGACACCCACGAACATCTCGACGAAATCGGAACCCGAAATCGAGAAGAACGGCACTTTCGCTTCGCCAGCGATTGATTTTGCCAGCAGCGTCTTACCGGTACCCGGCGGGCCCACCATCAGCACACCGCGTGGAATGGTGCCGCCCAGACGCTGGAACTTGGTCGGGTCACGCAGGAAGTCGACGAGCTCTTCGACCTCTTCCTTGGCCTCGTCGCAGCCGGCGACATCGGCGAAGGTCGTCTTGATCTGATCCTGGGAGAGCAGCTTGGCCTTGGATTTGCCGAAACTCATCGGCCCGCCTTTACCGCCGCCAGCACCGCCTTGCATCTGGCGCATGAAGAACATGAAGATGGCGAGGATCAAAAGGATCGGGAAACTGGCGATCAACAGGCGCATCCAGATGCTCTGCTGCTCAGGCTCCTTGCCCACCACGGTGACGTTGTTGCTCAACAGGTCATCCATCAGCTTCGGATCTTCCGCTGCCGGCCGGATGGTCTGGAACTGCGAACCGTCGGTACGCTCACCCTGAATGGTGTAGCCGTCGATGGTCACGCTGCGGACCTGTTGATTTTGCACCTGCTGCACGAACTGAGAGTAGTTGGTGGATTGAGGTGCGCTTTCCGTACTGAAATTGTTGAACACTGTCAGCAGCACGGCCGCAATGACCAACCACAGAATCAGGTTCTTCGCCATATCGTTCAAGGGGCTACCCTCATTACAAGAATCCGTCAGTTAACCGTCGATACTCAGACCTTACACTAGAGTACTACGTTCAACCATTGCCAAAGCACGTTCGACTTTGGGCCATCCGTGCCATCCCGCTTTTGAGCAGTGTGACACGCTTTGCGCCTGCCGGCTCGGCAATCGCCTTGATAAGTTTTTCGTATTACGGGCGTTAACCGCGAAAGCCCTGGGCCAGGAAGTAGACTTCCCGAGAGCGTGCACGGGAAGCACCGGGCTTGCGCGTCACCACGCGGTCGAACGACCCCTTGAGCTCCTTGAGGTAGGCATCGAAGCCCTCGCCCTGAAACACCTTGGCCAGAAACGTACCGCCCTTGGGCAGGGTTTCTCGCGCAAGTTCCAGGGCGAGCTCGACCAGATACATCGCCTGGGGCTGGTCGATGGCGGCCATACCGCTCATATTGGGGGCCATGTCCGACATCACAAGGTCCACCCGGCGGTCGCCGAGCTTTTCGAGGATCGCGTTCAGCACGCTCTGTTCGGTGAAATCGCCCTGAACGAAGTCCACGCCGGCCAAAGCGTCCATCTCGAGAATGTCGGAGGCGATCACCACGCCGTCGATGCCGACCTTCTCGGCGGCGACCTGGCTCCAGCCGCCGGGGGCGGCGCCCAAATCGATCACCGTCATGTTGGGACGAAAGAGCCTGTCCTTCTCGTCGAGCTCCAGAAGCTTGTAGCTTGCCCGGGAGCGGTAGCCGTCCTGCCAGCTCTGCTTGACGTACTGGTCGTCGAAATGCTCCTTCATCCAGCTGGCGCTGGTCTTGCTGGCGGCGCGTTTTTGACCTGGGGGCTTTTGCTGCATGGGGCGTCTATATCTGGGCGTGAAGGGTGAATGTGAGAAAGTGCCGGGAGGGGCGCTTTCACTCGACGGCGTTTCACCGTAAGATGGAGCGTTAAGCGCAAACCGGGATACCGCAAGATACCATGAGCTTGTCACAGGCACAAAAGAAAGCATTTCGCAGCATTGGCCATCACCTGAACCCTGTCGTGACGGTCTCTGAAAACGGCATCTCCGAGACGTTGCTCGCCGAATTCGACCGCGCGCTCAGAGACCACGAGCTGATCAAGGTCAAGCTGGCCCTGCCCGAGCGGGACGACCGCGCAGCGATGATTCAGGAGCTTGCCACCGAAGGCGGCGCCGAACTCATTCAAACCATCGGCAAAATGGCGCTGTTTTATCGCCACAACCCGAAGGCCAACCCGAAGCTCTCCAACGTGACCCGCTTCGAGAACCATCACGGCCGCCACTAACGCCTGCTCGGCGCCGCGTCGCACCGGCAAGCACCGCCCTGGCAAAACCTGGCGGCATCAAAAAAGCCCGAAGAGTCATGCTCTTCGGGCTTTTTCGTGGGCCGGCGCTTTGCGCGCCGGCCTTCGAGCGAGCTAAATGTGCTCGACGCTTTCGATTTCGTACTCGACGTCGCCACCTGGCGTTTTCACCACCACCACGTCGCCCTCCTCCTTACCGATCAGCGCGCGGGCGATCGGTGAGGTGACCGAGATGCGCCCGGACTTGATGTCGGCTTCGTCCTCGCCGACGATCCGGTAGGTCACCTCGGCGTCGCTATCGAGATTCAAAAGCGACACGGTCACCCCAAAGATCACCTTGCCGGTTTTGGGCAGTTTGGTCACGTCGATCACCTGGGCGCCGGAGAGCTTGCTTTCGATCTCCTGAATGCGCCCTTCGATGAAGCCCTGCTGCTCGCGGGCGGCGTGATACTCGGCGTTCTCCTTGAGATCACCGTGCTCACGCGCCTCGGCGATGGCCGCAATCACCGTAGGGCGCGCTTCGCCCTTGAGGTGATTGAGCTCTTCGCGAAGGCTTTTTTCGCCCGCGACGGTCATCGGGACCTTGTTCATTGACTCGCTCCTGCATGCAAATCCTGAAGGCGCCGCACCGTAATCTCCCGGCCGTACTCCAGCGCCATGCAAACGGCATTGGCGCCCGCCAAAGTGGTCGCATAGGGCACCTTGCGCGCGAGAGCAGTACGGCGAATGATCGAAGAGTCGTTGATTGCCTGACGACCTTCGGTGGTGTTCACGATATAGGCGATCTCGTCGTTCTTGAGCGAATCGACGATATGGGGGCGACCTTCATATACCTTGTTGACGTGCTCGACCTCGAGACCGGCCGCTTCGAGTGCGGCGGCCGTGCCGCGGGTGGCACATAGCGTGAAGCCCAATGTTAGCAGAGAACGCCCGACTTCGATAATCCCTGCCTTGTCCGGCTCGCGCACGGAAAGGAATGCCTTGCGCGGGCCGTCGAGGGCCGGAATCGCCTCGCCGGCGCCAAGCTGCGCCTTGAAGAACGCCTCGGCGAAGGTCTCGCCGGAACCCATTACCTCGCCGGTGGACTTCATCTCCGGCGAAAGGATCGGGTCGACGCCCTGGAACTTGTTGAACGGGAACACCGCTTCCTTGACGCTGTAGAAGTGCGGCACGATTTCGCGCTCGAAGCCCTGGGCGGCAAGTGTGGTGCCGGCCATGCAGCGCGCGGCAATCTGAGCAAGCGAGGTGCCGATGCACTTGGACACGAACGGTACGGTACGCGAGGCGCGCGGGTTGACCTCGATGACGTAGATCTCGCCGTCCTGCCAGGCAAGCTGCACATTCATCAGCCCCTTCACGCCGAGTTCGACCGCCATGCGCTTGACCTGATCGCGCATCTCGTCCTGCACATCCGCTGGCAGCGAGTAGGGCGGCAGCGCGCAGGCGGAATCACCGGAGTGGACGCCCGCCTGCTCGACGTGCTGCATGATGCCGCCGATTACGACCTGCTCACCGTCGGAAACCGCATCGATATCGACCTCGACCGCCGCGCTCAGGAAGTGATCCAGCAGCACCGGCGAGTCGTTGGAGACCTTCACCGCGTTGGTCATGTAGTTCTCGAGCTCGGAGGCGTCGTAGACGATCTCCATGGCGCGCCCGCCGAGCACGTAACTTGGCCGTACCACCAGCGGGTAGCCGATGGTCTCGGCCTTGGCGAAGGCATCGTCGAAGCTGCGCGCAGTGGCATTGGGCGGCTGCTTGAGCCCCAGCTTGTCGATCATCTGCTGGAAGCGCTCACGATCCTCGGCGCGGTCGATGGCATCCGGCGTGGTGCCGATGATCGGTACGCCGGCGGCTTCGAGCTCGCGGGCGAGCTTCAGCGGCGTCTGGCCGCCGAACTGGACGATCACGCCGACCGGCTTCTCCTTGTCCGCGATCTCGAGCACGTCCTCGAGGGTCACCGGCTCGAAATAGAGGCGATCCGAGGTGTCGTAGTCGGTGGAGACGGTTTCCGGGTTGCAGTTGACCATGATGGTTTCATAGCCGTCGTCGCGCATGGCAAACGCCGCGTGAACACAGCAGTAGTCGAACTCGATGCCCTGGCCGATGCGGTTCGGTCCACCGCCGAGCACCATGATCTTCTGGCGATCGGATACGTCTGCTTCGCACTCCTCCTCATAAGTGGAGTACATGTAGGCGGTGCTGGAAGCGAACTCGGCCGCACAGGTATCGACCCGCTTGTAGACCGGGCGAATGCCCGCGGCCTGGCGGGCCTGGCGGAACGCCTTTTCGCTGACATTGAGGAGTTTGGCCAGCCGCGCATCGCCAAAGCCCTTGCGCTTGAGGCGGTAGAGCTCCTGAGCAGTGAAGTCGGAAAGGTTACGCTCGGCCACCGCCTTCTCGGTCAGGATCAAGTCTTCCAGCTGAACCAGGAACCAGCGATCGATGTTGGTCAGCGCGAAGACCTCTTCCACGCTCATGCCGGCGCGCATCGCGTCGGCCACGAAGAAGATGCGCTCGGCGCCAGCGGCCTGCAGCTCGCCCTTGATCTGCGCCATCGCCTCATCGGTGAACTGCTCGAAAATCGGGTCGAGGCCGTCGTTGCCGGTCTCCATGCCACGCAGCGCCTTCTGCAGGGATTCCTGGAAGGTGCGGCCGATCGCCATCACCTCGCCAACCGACTTCATCTGGGTGGTCAGGCGGTCGTTGGCCTGGGGGAACTTCTCGAAGGTGAAACGCGGAATCTTGGTGACGACGTAGTCGATGGACGGCTCGAAGGAGGCCGGGGTCGCGCCACCGGTGATGTCGTTTTGCAGCTCGTCCAGGGTGTAGCCGACGGCGAGCTTCGCGGCGATCTTGGCGATCGGGAAGCCCGTGGCCTTGGAGGCCAAGGCCGACGAGCGCGAGACCCGCGGATTCATCTCGATGACCACCAGGCGCCCGGTTTGCGGGTCCATGCCGAACTGGACGTTGGAGCCGCCGGTTTCGACGCCGATCTCGCGCAGCACCGCCAGAGAGGCGTCGCGCATGATCTGGTACTCTTTATCCGTCAGCGTCTGGGCCGGGGCCACGGTGATCGAGTCGCCGGTGTGCACGCCCATCGGGTCGAAGTTTTCGATCGCGCAGACGATGATGCAGTTGTCGTTCTTGTCCCGAACGACCTCCATCTCGTACTCCTTCCACCCCAAAAGCGACTCGTCGATCAAGAGCTCATGGTTGTTGGAAAGCTCGAACCCGCGGGTGCAGATCTCCTCGAACTCCTCCTTGTTGTACGCCACGCCGCCGCCGGAGCCGCCCATGGTGTAGGAGGGGCGAATGATGGTCGGAAAGCCGAGCTCCGCCTGAATCTCCCAGGCTTCATCCATGGTGTGGGCGACTTTTGCCTTCGGACACTCGAGGCCGATGCGCTTCATCGCCTGGTCGAACAGGTCGCGGTCTTCGGCCATATTAATGGCGTCGGCGTTGGCGCCGATCATCTCGACACCGTGCTTTTCGAGCACGCCATGTTTTTCCAGATCCAACGCGCAGTTGAGCGCGGTCTGGCCACCCATGGTGGGCAGGATGGCGTCGGGCTTCTCCGCCTCGATGATCTTCTCCACCGCCTGCCAGGTGATCGGCTCGATGTAGGTGGCGTCCGCCATGGCCGGGTCGGTCATGATGGTGGCCGGATTGGAGTTCACCAGCACGACCCGGAAGCCTTCCTCGCGCAGCGCCTTGCACGCCTGGGCGCCGGAGTAGTCGAATTCACAGGCCTGGCCGATGACGATCGGGCCGGCGCCAATGATGAGAATGGTGTTGATATCGGTACGCTTGGGCATAACGGTTCCCGCAAAAAAGTGGCGATGAGCAGCGAAATAAACGGTTAAAGCGCCGGATGGATCAGCGGCGCGCCTGCATCAGGTCGATGAAGCGGTCGAACAGCGGCGACACGTCCTTCGGGCCGGGGCTCGCTTCCGGGTGCCCCTGAAAGCTGAACGCCGGGCGGTCGATGCGCTCGATGCCCTGCAGCGTGCCGTCGAACAGCGAGCGATGCGTGGCGCGCACGTTCGCGGGCAGCGTCGCTTCGTCCGCGGCGAAGCCGTGGTTCTGGCTCGTGATCATGACCGTGCCGGTGTCCAGATCCTGCACCGGGTGGTTGGCGCCGTGGTGGCCATGGCTCATCTTCACCGTTTTTGCCCCGCTTGCCAGCGCCAGCAGCTGGTGGCCCAGGCAGATGCCGAACACCGGCGTGTCGGTTTCGAGCACTTCCTGAATCGCCTTGATGGCGTAGTCGCAGGGCTCCGGGTCGCCGGGGCCGTTGGCCAGGAACACGCCGTCCGGGTTCATCGCCAGCACCTCCTGCGCCGGGGTTTGCGCCGGCACCACCGTCAGGCGGCAGCCGCGAGCGGCCAGCATGCGCAGGATGTTGAATTTCACTCCGTAATCAAACGCCACCACGTGGTAGGGGCGCTCAATGGTCGTGGTATCGGCGTAGCCCGCGCCCAGGGTCCACTCGCCTTCGCTCCACTCATAGGCCTCCTTGCAGGAGACCTCCTTTGCAAGGTCCATCCCCTTGAGCCCCGGAAACGCCTTCGCGGCCGCCAGCGCTCGCTCGACGGCGTCGTCACCTTCGGCCTCAGCGCCTGCCAGAATCGCGCCGTTCTGTGCGCCCTTGTCGCGCAGAATGCGCGTCAGGCGGCGGGTGTCGATCTCGGCGATCCCCAGCACGTTCTGGCTCTCAAGGTACTCACTCAGGCTCTGCTGGCTGCGAAAGCTGCTCGCCATCAGGGGCAGATCGCGAATCACCAGGCCCGCCGCGGCGATGGAGGCGGACTCCACGTCTTCGGCGTTGATGCCGGTGTTGCCGATATGCGGGTAGGTGAGCGTGACGATCTGGCGGGTATAGGAGGGGTCGGTGAGAATTTCCTGGTAGCCGGTCATGGCCGTATTGAACACCACCTCCCCGCTCGTAACGCCGTCGGCGCCGATGGCAATGCCGTGGAACACGCTGCCATCTTCCAGGGCCAGTATTGCGGGTTTGCTCAATGCGGGGTTATTCAAGGCTCGTTCTCCCATGCTGGTGGGAGCCTGTGGGCGCAGGCTCGGCGATCCGGTGTCGGCGTTTGCGGGCAAACGTCGGGTCGTAAAAAAGCGGGACGAAGCCGACAATGTAAAAATCGGTTTCATCCCGCTTGTTGTTCTTGCGTGGCAGGGCCATGTGATACGAACGGCTTTCAAGTGAGGCCAGTGCAACAAGCGCAGCGCTTTGCCGTTTAGTTCTTGCTCACATGTCTATCGCCCGGCCAAAATTTTTGGAATGTTACAGCATTTTCGCCGCCCGGGCTAGCCCTTTTGGCCACCATGACGGCTCAAACGTCCGCCAGCCCCAGCACGTCCTGCATATCGAAGCGACCGGCCGGTTGTCCCGCTACCCAGCGCGCAGCGCGCACCGCGCCCTTGGCGAAGGTCATGCGGCTCGAGGCCTTGTGGGTGATCTCGATGCGCTCGCCTTCGGTGGCGAACATCACCGTGTGCTCGCCAACGATGTCGCCGGCGCGCACGGTGGCAAAGCCGATCTCGGTGTCGCTGCGCGGCCCGCACTGGCCGACGCGCTCGAACACGCCGTGCTCCTTGAGCGTGCGGTCGAGGCTTTTCGCGACGACTTCGCCCATGCGGATGGCGGTGCCGGACGGCGCGTCGACCTTGTGGCGATGGTGCGCTTCGATCACCTCGATGTCGTAGCCTTCGTCGCCCAGCGCCCGGGCGGCGGTTTCCAGAAGCTTCAGCGTCAGGTTCACGCCCACGCTCATGTTGGGGGCAAACACCATCGCTACGCGGTCGCGGTAGCCATCGAGCGCGTCAAGTTCGTCATCGTTCATGCCGGTGGTGCCGATCACGATGGCCTTGCCGTGCTTGGCGCAGAACGCAAGGTTTGAAAGCGTCACCTGCGGGGCGGTGAAATCGATCAGCACGTCAAAATCGTCCTTGATCGCATCGAGTGAGTCGACGGCGGCGACGCCGTTTTTACCGGTGCCGGCAAGCTCGCCGATATCGGCGCCGGTCAGCGAGCTTCCCGGCTCGACGATACCGCCGGCAAGCGTTGCGCCGGCATCTTCATTCACGGCGCTGACCAGCGTGCGGCCCATGCGCCCGGCAACGCCCACGATAGCGACTCGCGTCATGTAATCTCCTTGAGGGCGCGCGGCCCGGTTGGGTGAAATGGCGCGAGTATATCAGAGGCGCTCGACGCCGGACTCAGTTCTCCCAGACGATTTCCAGCGTCTCGTCTTTCGCCATACGCACGAGGTGGTTCTCGACCACACCTTCGAGCTGGTCGAGAGAGGCTTCATCGAGCGTTTCAATAGACACCGAGAGCTTGTCGGCGTCGGCGTGCATCAGACAGGTGCCCTTCTCCGCAAAGACGATTCTGGCATCGCTTTCGGTGTATTCGACCTCGAGCTTGTGCGACCAGTGCTTGCAGAGGCGGTTGATCAGGCGTCCACCGGACTGGGTGGCAATTTCGGCGCGAGAAATCGGCATGCAGCTCTCCTTTAACAAGAAACATTCACATTATCTCAATTTCACCGCCTTCGATACACGCCGAGCCTACTGGCGGGCGCGCAACGATTCGTTGCGCCATTCAGAACAGTTTCGTGCCAGACCCTGTACAGCTTCACAAGATTTCTCGATAATGCCGCCATGTAAATGCGAATCATACCCAGTTTGCCGAACCATCCGGAACGTCGAACGACTGTTGGGGTCATCCTTACTCACTCTTCGGAACCCGCCCATGAACGTCACTTTTTCAAAGTCCACGGTTTTAACGTCGGGCCTATTAACGTCGCTGACGCTGGCCACGACGCTTGGCGCTCTGCCGGCTCTGGCCGACCCCATCGAGGTGGTCGACATTGCCGGGCGCAGCGTTAGCCTGGAGGGCCCCGCCGAGCGCGTCATCCTGGGCGAAGGGCGTCAAATCTATCTGCTGGGCCTGCTCGAGCCCGAGGCACCGTTCACGCACGTGGTGGGCTGGCGCGAGGACTTCTCCCAGGCGGACCCGGACAACTATGCCCGCTACGCCGAGCGCTTTCCCGAGATGACCGACATTCCCACCTTCGGCGGCTTCAAGGACGGCACATTTGATGTAGAGCAGGCCGCCTCGCTTTCGCCGGACGTGGTCTTCATGAACCTCGAAGCGAAGGCCGCCACCGAAGATGCCGGCTACGACGACAAGCTCGCCCAGCTCGATATCCCGATCGTCTACGTCGACTTCCGCGAAGACCCGGTGGCCCACACCATTCCCTCGATGCGCCTGATCGGCCAGATCATGGGCGACGACGCTGCCGCCGAGGCGTTCATCGACTTCGCCGAGGAGCAGCTCGCTCGCGTAACGGACGTTATCGATGAGGCCGACCCGGCGCGGCCGAGCGTGTTCATCGACCGCGCCGGCGGCTACTCCGACGAGTGCTGCATGAGCTTCGGGCCCGGCAACTTCGGCGAGTACGTCGAGCTCGCCGGTGGCAGCAACATCGCCGACGGTATCATTCCCGGCAGCTTCGGCACGCTCAACCCGGAGCAGATCATCGCTGCAAGCCCGGAACACGTGGTGGTGACCGGCGGCAACTGGGACGCCTACGTGCCCGGCGGCGCCTGGGTGGGCATGGGCCCGGGTGCCGACATGGACGCGGCGCGCGACAAGCTCGAAGCATTGACCGAGCGCACCGCCATGACCGGCGTACAGGCGGTAGCGGACGGCAACGTGCATGCCATCTGGCACCAGTTCTACAACAGCCCCTACTACTTCGTCGCGATCCAGCAGTTGGCCAAGTGGCTGCATCCAGAGCTGTTCGAGGATCTCGACCCGGAAGCGACCATGGAAGAGCTTCACGAGCGCTTTCTACCAATCGATTATGAACCCGGCTACTGGATGTCCCTGAATGATGAGTGACAGCGCCGTGGCCGCGCCGACGACCCAGGGGCGCAGCCACTATAAAAGCCAGGTCGTGCGCCGCCAGCTGATCCTTGCAGCGCTGGTGGTCGCCCTGTTTTTCAGCCTGTGCGTCGATCTGGCGCTTGGGCCTGCGCGCTACAGCCTCACGGAAGTCATCGCCGCCCTGCTGACGCCGGGAAGCGTCAGCGACCAGGCGCGGGTGATTCTCTGGGAGATTCGCATGCCGGTAGCGCTGATGGCGCTGGTGGTGGGCGCGAGTCTGTCAGTGGCCGGCGCGCAGATGCAGACCATTCTGAGCAACCCGCTGGCGAGCCCTTTTACGCTGGGTATTTCCGCCGGCGCGAGCTTCGGCGCCGCGCTGGGCTTGGCCTTTGGCGTCGCCATCGTGCCCGCCTCCATCGAGTTCGTGGTGCCGATCAACGCTTTCGTGATGGCGATGTTCACGGCGTTTTTGATCCACGCACTGAGCCTCAAGCGCGGCGTCACGGTGGAAACCATCGTGCTGCTGGGCATCGCCATGGTGTTCATTTTCAACTCGCTCATGGCGCTGATCCAATTCTTCGCCAGCCAGGAAGCGGTGGCCGCGGTGGTGTTCTGGACCATGGGCAGCCTGACCAAGGCGACCTGGCCCAAGTTCTGGATTGCGCTTGGCATACTGGCCGCCATCCTGCCGCTTCTGGCGCGCCACGGCTGGGCGCTGACCGCCATGCGCCTGGGCGACGCCAAGGCTGAAAGCATGGGCGTCAAGCCGCGCTCACTGCGCCTGGAAGTGCTGGTACTGGTGTCGCTTCTTTCCGCCGTGGCGGTGGCGTTCGTCGGCACCATCGGCTTCATCGGGCTGGTCGGGCCGCACATCGCGCGCATGCTGCTGGGCGAGGATCAGCGCTTTTTCCTGCCGGGCTCGGCGCTGTGCGGCGCGCTGATTCTCTCGGTGGGCTCGGTGATCTCCAAGCTCATCATCCCCGGCACGATCATTCCGATCGGCATTATCACTTCACTGGTCGGCATCCCGTTTTTCCTGTTTCTGGTGCTCAACCACAAGAAGACGTCATGGTGACTCGCTCATGGTAACTCTCACGCTTGACGGCGTATCGGCCCGCTACGGGCGGCGCACCATCGTCGAAGACATCTCCACGCCCCGCTTTCACGGCGGCCAGGTCGTCGCGCTGCTGGGCCCCAACGCGGCAGGCAAGTCGACGCTGTTTCGCCGTATTCTGGGGCTGGTGGCAGGCGACGGCACGGTCAGCATCGAAGAGACAACCGCCGAGCGCCCGGTGGCCTACATGCCCCAGGACACCGGCGCGAAAGCGGTGCTGAGCGTGTATGAATCGGTGCTGCTGGCGCGCATGCAGGGGCGAAGCCTGAAGGTACAGCCGGAGGATCTCGAGCAGGTGGACCGGGCGCTTGCCGAGCTCGGCATCGCCTCGCTCGGCGGGCGCGATATCGGGGATTTGAGCGGCGGCCAGCGCCAGCTGGTGAGTGCGGCCCAGGCCCTGGTGCAGGAGCCGGAAATCCTGATGCTCGACGAGCCCACCTCGGCGCTGGACCTGAACCGCCAGATCAACCTGCTCACCGTGCTGCGACGGCTGGCCGACGAGCGCGGCATGCTGATTCTGGTCGCGCTTCACGACTTGAATCATGCGCTGCGCTTCACCGACGCCGCCATGGTGCTGGATTATGGCCGCCTGATCGCCTGCGGTGCCACCGAGGACGTCATCACCCCGGCGCTTCTGCGCCAGGTCTACCGGGTGGCGGCGCGCATCGAGCCCTGCTCGAAGGGCCGCCCCCAGCTCATCGTCGAAGAGGCCGTTTGAAGCGCCGGCCTTCGAGCGAGGCCAGCGCCACGCCGGCCAGCATCAGCGGCAGCGCCAAAATGAAACCGCTGGAGATGGGAATGCCGAACAGCACCCAGTCCGCGGCGATCGGCCAGACCAGCGCCACGTACTCGAAGGGGGCGAGCTTCGACACCTCGGCGTATCGAAACGCCAGCGTCATGGCGATATGCCCCGCCCCGCCAAACAGCCCCGAAAGCACCAGCAGGGCGAACTCGGTCTCGGTCAGGTCGGCCCAGCCCAGCGGCCACGTGGCAAGCCCCGCCAGCGACGACACCACGATGAAGTAAAACGCGATGGAGCCGGCGGTTTCGGTGCGCGAGATATGCCGAATGGTGAGCAGCGCGCCCGCCGTCAAGAGCGCCCCGGCGGTGCCCAGCGCGTAGCCCAAAAGCCGCCCATCGCCGCTGCCCGCGCTTAGCTCCGGCACGACCAGCACCGCCATGCCCGCCAGCGCCAGCGCGATGGCCCCCATGCGATAGAGCGAAAATTTCTCGCCCAGCAGCAGCACGCCCCCCACCGCCATGAAGATCGGTGAGAGCTGCACCAGAAGTGTGGCTTCCGCCACCGGCAAGAACGCCACCGCCGAGAACGAGAAGAACATCGCCGCCGCTCCCAATCCCGAGCGCAACAGATGCCCAAGCGGGCGCCGGGTCGCAAGCCCCTGAGGAAACTCCCGGCGAATCGCCAAAAAGATCACGATCGGAATCAGCGCGAACAGCGAGCGGTAAAAGATCGACTGGCCCACCGGCACCGCCTCGCTCACCGCCTTGATACACACGAACATGCCGGTGAACATCACGCCTGACAACACGCGTAAGAAAATGCCCAGCCCCGGGCGATCCTGTAATCCAGTCATGACCGACTTCCTCGAAAACAAAAAAGTCCCCGGTGGGCACCGGGGACTTAGTACGCTAATGGCGAACGTATCGCGACGCTAGCGGAACAGTTGCACCGTCGCGACGGGCATGCAGGCATGCTCCTACGGCTTCATCTCTTCAAAGAACTTCTTCACGCTGTCGAAGAAGCCGGTTTTCTTCGGCGAGTGGCTGTGGCTGTTGCTGTCGTCGAAGCTTTTCTGGAGCTGACGTAGCAGGTCCTTTTGCTCTTCGTTCAGATTCACCGGGGTTTCGATCACGACCTTGCAGAGCAGATCGCCCGGGGCGCCGCCGCGAACCGGCTTCACGCCCTTGCCGCGCAGGCGGAACAGCCGGCCGGTTTGGGTTTCCGGCGGAATCTTGAGCTTCACGCGGCCGTCGAGTGTGGGCACTTCCAGCTCGCCGCCGAGCGAGGCGTCGACGAAGTTGATCGGCACGTCGCACTGCAGGTGCTTGCCGTCGCGCTGGAAGATCGGGTGCGACTTGATCGCCACCTGCACGTAAAGATCGCCAGCCGGGCCGCCGTTCACACCAGATTCGCCTTCGCCGTTCAAGCGAATGCGGTCGCCGGTATCCACGCCGGGCGGAATCTTGACCGAGAGCGTGCGAGTTTCGCGCACGCGGCCTTCGCTGTTGCACTTGTGGCACGGCACCTTGATCTGCATGCCGGAGCCGTGACAGGTCGGGCAGGTCTGCTGCACGGCGAAAAAGCCCTGCTGCATGCGCACCTGGCCCATGCCCTGACAGGTCGGACAGGTGTCCTTGCTGGTGCCGGGTTCGGCGCCGTCGCCATCGCAGCGATCGCAGGTGATATGGCGCGGAACGCGAATGTCGACGGTGGTGCCAGCGACCGCGTTTTCCAGATCGAGCTCCAGGTTATAGCGCAGATCCGAGCCGCGCGCCGGCGCGTTGGGCCCACGACGACGCCCGCCGCCACCGCCGAAAATGTCGCCAAACACGTCGCCGAAGATATCGCTGAAATCCCCCGCGCCGCCACCGCCGCCGCCAAAGCCGCCACCGCCCTGGCCATCGACGCCGGCATGGCCGAACTGGTCGTAGGCAGCGCGCTTTTGCTCGTCGCTGAGTACTTCGTAGGCATCGGATACGTCGCGGAATTTCTCGGCGGCGGTTTCGTCATCCGGGTTACGGTCAGGGTGGAATTTTTGCGCCAGGCGGCGGTAGGCCTTTTTGATCTCTTTCTGATCGGCCCCTTTTTCGACACCCAGGACTTCGTAGTAATCGCGCTTGGACATGGGTCCTACGCCTCCTGGTTAGGGTATGCTCTTGACGGTACGAACCGTGATCATCGTTTTGGTCCTGGAAACAGCAACGCGGGAGCTGGCTCCCGCGTTGCTGCGATCCTTACAGAAAGAGCGGTTACTGCTTCTTCTGCTCGTCGTTGACTTCTTCGTACTCGGCGTCGACAACGTCGTCTTCCGGCTTGGACTGGGCCTGTTCGCCCTCCTGACCTTCCGCAGCCTGAGAGGCATCTGCCTGCTCGGCATACATCTTCTGCGCGAGCTGGCCAGAGGCCTCGGTCAGCGCATCCAGTTTCTTCTGGATGTCGTCCTGGTCGTCGGTTTTCACCGCGGCTTCCAGGTCGCTGATGGCGGTTTCGATGTTTTGCTTCTCTTCATCGGTCGCCTTGTCGCCGGCTTCTTCCAGCGTCTTGCGCGTGGCGTGAATCATGCCGTCGGCCTGGTTACGTAGCTGCACGAGGGCTTCGAACTTCTTGTCTTCGTCGGCGTGAGCTTCGGCGTCGCGCACCATCTGCTCGACTTCTTCGTCCGACAGACCGCTCGAGGCCTTGATGACGATGGACTGCTCTTTACCCGTCGCCTTGTCCTTCGCGGAGACGTTCAGGATGCCGTTGGCGTCCAGATCAAAGGCCACTTCGATCTGCGGCACGCCGCGCGGCGCCGGCGGAATGTCGGCCAGATCGAAACGACCGAGCGACTTGTTCTGCGAAACCTGCTTACGTTCACCCTGCACGGCGTGAATGGTCACGGCCGTCTGGTTGTCATCCGCGGTGGAGAAGGTTTGGGTCTTCTTCGTCGGGATGGTGGTGTTTTTCTCGATCAGCGGCGTCATGACGCCACCAAGGGTCTCGATACCCAGCGTCAGCGGGGTCACGTCGAGCAGCAGCACGTCCTTGACGTCGCCACCGAGTACACCGCCCTGAATCGCGGCACCCACGGCCACGGCTTCGTCCGGATTGACGTCCTTGCGTGCTTCCTTGCCGAAGAAGTCAGCGGCTTTCTGCTGAACCAGCGGCATGCGCGTCTGACCGCCGACGAGGATGACGTCGTCGATTTCAGAGGCAGAAAGACCGGCGTCCTTCAGCGCCATCTTGCACGGCTCGAGCGAGCGCTGAACCAGCTCTTCGACCAGTGACTCGAGCTTGGCGCGGGTCACTTTCACGTTCAAGTGCTTGGGACCGGTGTTGTCTGCCGTAATGTAAGGCAGGTTCACGTCAGTCTGCTGGGCGCTTGAGAGCTCGATCTTGGCTTTCTCGGCGGCTTCTTTCAGGCGCTGCATGGCCAGGTTGTCGCCGGACAGATCGATGCCGCTGTCGGACTTAAACTGCGAGACCAGGTAGTTGATCAGTGACAGGTCAAAGTCTTCGCCGCCCAGGAAGGTGTCGCCGTTGGTGGCGAGTACTTCGAACTGGGTTTCACCGTCGACGTCGGCCACTTCGATGATGGAGATATCGAAGGTACCGCCACCCAAGTCATAGACCGCGATGGTCTTGTCGCCGCGCGACTTGTCCATGCCATAGGCGAGGGCCGCAGCGGTCGGCTCGTTGATGATGCGCTTGACGTCGAGACCGGCGATGCGGCCGGCATCCTTGGTGGCCTGGCGCTGGCTGTCGTTGAAGTAAGCTGGCACCGTGATGACCGCCTCGGTGACCGTTTCGCCGAGGTAGTCTTCGGCGGTCTTCTTCATCTTCTTGAGCACTTCCGCGCTGACCTGCGGCGGTGCCATTTTCTTGCCTTTGACTTCGACCCACGCGTCGCCGTTATCGGCTTCGGCGATCTTGTACGGCACCATCTTGATGTCTTTTTGAACGACGTCGTCCTTGAAACGACGGCCGATCAGACGCTTGATGGCGTACAGGGTGTTTTCCGGGTTGGTGACCGCCTGGCGCTTGGCGGACTGGCCGACCAGCGTTTCACCGTCATCGGTGTAAGCGATGATGGAGGGAGTGGTGCGGCCGCCCTCGGCGTTTTCGATGACCTTGGCGCTGTCGCCGTCGAGAACCGCCACGCAAGAGTTGGTGGTGCCCAGGTCAATACCAATAATACGTCCCATAGCAAAAACCTCGAATTCGGTGGTGACAAAAACTGTTGCAATCGGTCTGCGGTGATTACCGCGGGTTGGCCTTTATCTGGGGGCCGCCGTGAACTTTTCAAGGGGGGAATTTGCATTATCCCCCAACTCGACTAGCCCGCTTTCTGGCTGACCACGACCATCGCCGGGCGCACCAGGCGTCCGTTGAGCAAATACCCCTTCTGCACGACTTCCATTACCGTGTTGGGCTCGAGTTCCGGGTTGGGCACCATGGTCAGGGCCTCATGAACCTGCGGGTCGAAGGGCTCGCCACTGGGTTCGACGCTTTCGACGCCGAACTTGTTGAGCACGTCGAGCTGCATCTTGAGCGTCATGGACACACCTTCACGGTGCGCGTCAGAGGCATCCTCTTGCATGCTGTCCAGCGCTTTTTCCAGGCTATCCACCACCGGCAGCAGCTCCTTGACGAACTTCTCGAGAGCGAACTTGCGCGCCTTCTCCGCTTCCGCTTCGGCGCGGCGACGCACGTTCTGGGCCTCGGCAGACGCTCTGAGCGACTGATCCTTCGCCTCGGAAAGACTCTGTTCGAGCTCCTCGACGCGGGCCGCCAGCACCTCGGCTTCCGGGTTGCTCACGCCTTCGTCGAACGTTTCGGTACCCAGCGGCGACTCATCGTCCAGTACACCTTCGAGATCGCCTTCGATCAGGCGCTCTTCGTCGGCCTGCTCGGTTACTTCGGCGTCCTGCTCCTGGCGGGCCAGCTCGTCATCGATCGGGGTTTGCGGTTCTTTCGCCATGCCGTACTCCTGAATGCGGTCGCGGCGCGTAAGCGCCCGCTGGTTGAAATAAAGTGTGTGAGTTAAACGGGTTCATTAATGCGTATGCACGCTATATGGGGGCCTTGTTTGGCATCTCAAGAGGGGCATTGAAGTGAGTTATCGACTACTGTATAAAACAACAATCATTGTATAAGCATCCAGTTTCTATAGAGCCCTGCCCGGGAGGCCCTATGCTGACTCAGCTCGTCATTCAGGATTACGCCATCGTTGACCGTCTGGAACTCGATTTGACCGACGGCATGACTGCCATCACCGGGGAGACCGGGGCGGGTAAATCCATCCTGCTCGGCGCCCTGGGGCTTTGCCTGGGCGAGCGCGCCGACGCGGGGAGCGTGCGCCACGGCCGCGAACGCACCGACCTTTCGGCCAACTTCGACATTGCCCGCCTGCCCGCCGCCGCCGAGTGGCTCGAGGCGCGCGAACTCTCCTCTCAGGAGTGCTTGCTTCGCCGCGTGGTGACCGCCAGCGGCCGCTCCAAGGCGTGGATCAACGGCCAGCCGGCGACCATTGCCGATCTCAAGACGCTTGGCGAGCTGCTGATTCAGGTCCACGGCCAGCACGCCCACCAGGCGCTGATGCGCGAAGAGACTCACCTGGCGCTTTTGGACGACTACGCCGGTCTCAAGGGTAAACGCCAGGCGCTGGCCGAAACCTTCAAGGAGTGGCGCGCGACCCGCGCACGGCTTAAAAAGCGCAGCGAAGCGGGGAGCGAAGTCGAAGCGCGCCGCCAGCTTCTGCGCTACCAGGTCGAGGAGCTCGACCAGCTGGCGCTGGGCGAAGGTGAACTCGAGGTGCTCGAAGAGGAGCAGTCGACGCTTGCCCACGCCGAGGAGACCCTGCGTGAAACCCAGTTCGCCGTGGAGTGCTGCGAAAGCGATGACGGCGGCGCACTTTCGCTACTCAATCAGGCTTATGCCCGGCTCAGCGCCCTGCCTGGCAGCGACAAGGGCGTGCTGGCCAACACGCTAGCGATGCTCTCGGACGCCCGCATTCAGGTCGAAGAGGCCACGGGCGAGCTCGCCCGCTTTGCCAGTGTCACCGAGCTCGACCCGGAGCGCCTGTCGTGGGTCGACGAGCGCCTTACGGATGTGCACCGCATCGCGCGAAAGCATCACGTCGCCCCGGAGGAGCTCTACGCGCTGCACCAGTCGCTTGCCCGCGAAGTGGCCCAGCTGGAGGCAAGCGATGAAGACCTCGAGTCGCTAAGCAGTCAGGTCGCCGAATACCGTGAGCGCTACCGTCAGGACGCCAGGGCGCTTTCCGAGGCGCGTCAAAAAGCCGCCGGCAAACTGGGCAAGGAAGTGCAGCAGCAGCTCGCGTTTCTGGCCATGGGCAAGGCGCGCTTCGAGGTGGCCGTCTCGAGCCGCGAAACGCCCGCTCAGGACGGGCTGGATCAGGTACAGTTTTTGATCAGCGCCAACCCTGGCCAACCCGCCCGGCCGCTGACGAAGGTCGCCTCTGGCGGTGAGCTTTCACGCATCAGTCTGGCCATCCAGGTGGTCGCGGCCAGCCACTCCACCATCCCGAGTCTGGTGTTCGACGAAGTGGATGTGGGCATCTCTGGCGCTACGGCCGAAATCGTCGGCCAACTGCTGCGCCGGCTCGGTGAAAAGGGCCAGGTGATGACCGTTACCCACCTGCCCCAGGTGGCCGCCCAGGCGCATCAGCACCTGCATATCGAAAAGCAGGCCAAACGCGACAGCACCCTGACGC
The DNA here is from genome assembly GCF_031954245.1 of Halomonas sp. PAMB 3264. Classification (NCBI taxonomy): domain Bacteria; kingdom Pseudomonadati; phylum Pseudomonadota; class Gammaproteobacteria; order Oceanospirillales; family Halomonadaceae; genus Halomonas; species Halomonas sp. PAMB 3264. The sequence continues at coordinate 397,761 of NZ_CP134866.1, read as the reverse complement.
ACATGGCGCTGCTCGATGAAAAAGGGCGGGTGAGCGAGCTGGCGCGCATGCTGGGCGGGGTCAAACTCTCGGAGCAGACGCTGGCCCACGCCCGCGAAATGCTCAACGCCAGCCAGCGCCCACCGCACTGAAAAGCGACGTTCGATAAAAACCAAAACGCCCCTGCCGCGATCGCGGCAGGGGCGTTTTTTGGCGTGCACCGTTTTTGTTATACGGCCGAAAGTACTGTGCGTATCAGGCTTTGGGACGCACGTAGAGCACCAGCGCGTGGTCGATCAGCTCGAAACCGTGCTCTTCGGCGATCTCCTGCTGACGCCGTTCGATGACCTCATCGACGAACTCGATGATCTCACCGCTTTCCAGGCACACCATGTGGTCGTGGTGGTCTTCCTGGGTCATCTCGAAAACCGCATGGCCGCCGTCGAAATTGTGACGAATCACAAGGCCCGCCGACTCGAACTGAGTCAGTACGCGGTAGACGGTCGCAAGCCCCACATCCTCGCCCGCATCGATGAGTGTTTTATACACTTCTTCTGCGCTAAGGTGGTGTTGGCCCGAAGCATTTTCGAGAATCTGCAGGATCTTGACACGCGGCAGGGTCACTTTTAGCCCGGCTTTGCGTAGTTCATGGTTCTGATCGGCCATGGTTGCTCTTCGCAGTAACAGGTTAGGTCGGGTATCATCGACCGAAACCACGATAGTGAAGAACAGGACCAAATGCAAAAATTGACTCGTATCATTACGCTTTCCGTTGCCCTGACCGTCGTCAGCGGCTGCAGCTACGTCGGCGTCTACAAGCGCGACATCCCCCAGGGCAATCTGGTGACCCAGGAAATGGTCAGCCAGCTACAGCCGGGCATGACCCAGGAGCAGGTCACCTACGTAATGGGACGCCCGCTTCTGGAGGCGCCTTTCGACTCCCGCGAGTGGGACTACGTCTACCGATTGGACAAGGCCTACGCTGGGGTGGAGCAGCGCCGCGTCACGCTGACCTTCGATGACACAGGTCGACTCGTTAACATTGAGCAGCAGGGCGATCTCTCCCGCTCCCCGTCGATCAGTGCCAATCGCGGCGCCGGCCCGGCGCTGGAGACCACGGACCCGGTCATGCCGCTTCTGACGCCGAACCAGCAAACGCCGACGCCCACCCCGGAGAACGCACCGGCGGCCACACCCGCCGCCACACCGGAGCCAACCCCGGTCATCGTGACGGAGTAAGAAAGGCTACCGCCTTGCCTGGCGCTCGGCACGCGCCAGGCGGGCGGCCTTCGGGTCGATCTCGAGCGGGCGATACACTTCGATGCGATCCCCCGGACTCAGCGTGTGGCGCTGCGGCTCGCGTAGCGCCTTGCCGAAGATACCCAGGGGAGCGTGAGCAAACACGTCTTCTGACTGCTCGGGAAATAGTGTCGGGAGGTTGGCTTTCATCACCGCTTCGCGGGCGGTGGTGTAGGGTGTGACCTCGACCACGACCAGGTGCTGTTTGGCTGGCGTGGCAAACGCCACCTCAACGGCGAACAGCTGCTCAGCGGCCATAGAGTTCATCCGCGCGCTTGGTGAATGCATCGACCAACTGCCCGGCAATTTGCTGAAACAGCTTGCCAAAAGCCATGCCTAGCAGCCGATTGGCAAACTCGAACTCCATTTCCAGGCTAACCTTGCAGGTGTCTTCTCCCATGGGGGTGAATAACCACCGCCCTTTCAGGCGCTTGAACGGCCCGTCGACGAGCGAAAGTTCGATACGCTCTGGTGCGTAAAGATCGTTACGCGTGGTGATGGTTTGTTCGACGCCAGCACGACCCAGCGTCATCTCTCCGATCAGGTGCGACTCGTCGCGCTCGAGCAATCGGGCACGACGGCACCCGGGCAAAAATTCCGGGTAGTGTTCGAAGTCATTGACCAGATCGAACATCTGTTGGGGGGTGTGCCGCACCAGGGCGGAACGATTAACGGTTGGCATTGACCTCTCCGCTGACTTCACAGTGCCCACAGCGTATCATGGGAAACATTATTTCAGACCTTGAATGGTACCACGCCTCCCCCAATAACGAAGGGGGGCTACCGACAGATTAACGATGAGGTTTCATGGCCACTAAGAAAGGCAAGACCAAGGGCCCCAGCAGCAGCGTGATCGCTCAAAACAAGAAGGCGCGGTTCGAATACCATATCGACGAAACCTTCGAGGCGGGTCTGTCGCTGGCCGGCTGGGAAGTCAAAAGCCTGCGCGCGGGTAAAGCGCAGCTCACCGATACCTACATTCTGGTGCGTAACGGCGAGGCGTTTTTGCTTGGTAGTCACATCATGCCGCTCAACACCGCCAGCACTCACGAGATCGCCGACCCGACCCGCACGCGTAAACTGCTGCTTCACCGCAAGGAGATCGCCAAGATCTTCTCGGTCACTCAGGACAAGGGCCACACCTGCGTACCGCTGAAGCTTTACTGGAAGCGCAACATGGTCAAGTGCGAGCTGGCGCTGGTGACCGGTAAACAGCTGCACGACAAGCGTGCCACCGAAAAGGATCGCGACTGGAATCGTCAAAAAGGACGAATCATGCGGGAACATAACCGCGCGTAGCTGGTCAATTCACGTTGAGCACGTTAGAATGCTCAGTTCTGGGGGCGACATGGTTTCGACGCCGGTGACAAACCCTGCGGTGCATGCCGAGAGCGTGATGTATCTCGTAAATACCACATCACGAAAAATAGTCGCAAACGACGAAAACTACGCTCAAGGCGCGCTGGCAGCTTAAACCCTGCTAGCTTCTTGTCTGGCCCTGCGGTGATGTGCCTATTCATCGCCAAGGGGATATGAGCTAAAGCTGATAGGACCGCGGTTGGCGGTGTCTTCTCGTCAACCGTTAAACCTTAGAAGGCTCGCGTAGCTGGATCCTGATCGTCGGAGCCAGTCGCGCTAAAGCAAAAGACGAAATCTAAGCATGTAGAGCCAATGGGCGAGTGCTGGCGGACGCGGGTTCAATTCCCGCCGCCTCCACCAACACCCCACAAAAAAAGCACCTTCGGGTGCTTTTTTTGTGCCTGGTGATTAAACGCTGATCGAACCAGAACCGGTTAGCGCTCGTAGCCGCAAAATCGAGGGGTTTGCTCGCTCGGCGCATGAGCCGAGCGAGTCAACAAGCCGCGAGTCACTTATACAGCCGTCACCGCCTGCTCGCCGCTCAACACGCGATTGACATTGTCCGCAGCCAAATCGCACATTGCGTTTCGCGTTTGAAACGTGGAGGAGCCGATGTGGGGCAAGCAGACCGCGTTGTCCAGCGCCATGAGCGGAGACTCTGTAGAGAGCGGCTCTTTTTCGTAGACATCCAGACCTGCACAGTGCAGCGTGCCATCCTGCAGACAGGCAATCAGCTCGCTTTCGCGCACGACCTTGCCGCGTGAAATGTTTACAAACACGGCGTGCGGGCGGGTTAGCGCGAACTGCTCCTGGCCGATCAACCCCTCGGTCTGCGCATCCAGCGGGATCGTCACACAGATGAAATCCGACTCCCGAAACAGGGTGTCCAGATCAACGCGCTGCGCTTGCAGCGTCTCTTCCACGTCGGGTTTGGCCGAGCGGTTATAGTAATTGATCTGCATGCCAAAGCCGTCGTGGCCTCGTTTGGCAACGGCCTGGCCAATGCGCCCCATCCCAACGACGCCCAGCGTTTTACCGTGCACATCGACACCGAAGTCACGGCGCGCCAGCGACGAGGTCCACTCGTGGTTGCGCACCTTGCGCAGCATTTCACCGGCACGCCGCGCGGCCATCATCATCAGCAGAAAACCGGTGTCTGCGGTCGACTCGGTCAACACATCCGGCGTATTGGTCAATACGATTCCGCGCTGATGCATCGCCTCGATGGGATAGCTATCGACACCGACCGAGACACTGGCGACCACTTTCAGGTTGGGCGCCTTATCCAACAGCGCCTCGGTAAATTTCACGTTCGAGCCAAGATAGGCGTCCGCGTGCTCCATGGCCTGCTCAAAATCGGCCTTGTCCTGCTCGCTGGACAAGCGGGTAAAGTGCGTCAGGTTATAGGATGCGCCCAACACCTCGATCAGTTCCGGATACAGCTCGTGAACAACTACCAGGTTTTGCTTTGCCATGACATAAACTCCCTATTCTCGATCAACTTGATGGCGCGGATTTCCAGGAACTGCGCAGCGACATCACCAAAAACACCACCGCCAGAAGTAGTAACGCCACACTGACCGGGCGGGTAAAGAACGGTGTCCAGTCGCCGTCGAAAACCTGTAGCCCACGGCGTAGATTGGTTTCGGCCACGTTCCCCAGTATCAAACCGATTACCGCCGGTGCCACGCCAAACCCGAAACGGTTCAGAAAAAAGCCCAGCAGGCCAAGGCCGACCATGAGATACACATCGAAAAAGTCCCGGTTGACGCTGTAAACGCCTATTGAATGACTGTGCATTTTTCGTGAACTTTTTATAGAGCACTACCAAGCAAACCCGGCCCTTTAGACAGTTGACGAAAACCTTACAACGCTTGACTTGAAAACTATTGACCGGAATGCTCGACCGGCTCACCGTTGGCGTACTTGACCCAGGTTTTCCCCAAGTGGTTACGCAACTCGTCTCCGACTCGCTTGCCGTCGCGCGCCTCCAGCGCCGCCAGAATCGCTTCGTGCTCCTCCATGGCGGTGGCCCACTTTTCGTTTCTTTGATTCGACAGATAGCGAACACGGTACAGCTGACGACTCAAATTCGCGTGCATATCGATCAGCGTCGAGTTACCTGAAAGCGATACGATCCGGTTGTGGATATCCTGGTTCAAGCGAAAGTAGTTCTGCCGGTCCCGCCTCACGAACGCTGCTTTCATCTCGTAATGCAGCGCTTGAAATTCGGCAATGTCGTCATCGGTTGCCACCGCGCAAGTGAGTTCCGCCGCCGCTTGCTCCAGTACGCTTAAAACATACGCCTTTTCCTTCATGTCAGAGGCACTGACATCGGCCACTACGGCGCCCCGGTTCGGTGATATCACCACAAGACCCTCGGCCGCCAGGATTTTCAGCGCTTCGCGCAGCGGCGTACGCGACACATTCAGCTCGACGGCGAGTGTACGCTCGGGCAGGCGCTGACCCGGCTGAAAATGATCCATCACGATGTGCTCGCGCAGGTAGTGAGCCACCTTTTCAACCAGGCCAGCGTGCGTCGTCCGAGCGGTCTCTTCCATGGCGTTATTCACGGTTGTTGGCAATGGGTAAGATTGGCATACCAAAAACTACCTTTCAAATAAAACCAATACACCTAGCGCTTTTTTAATTCACCAGTATATTCATAAACTTACATATCATAAAAATAAATAGCGACTAAAGTAGAAGTCCCGTGTCGTTGACCTTCCAAATGGTATACCACTAAATTCTTCCCATCCTATTATCGTTTGCCGCGTGGCCGAATGCTTAAAAAGCGCCATGCTGCACTACCTCTACTCACGGCCCTGCGCCAGGAACTGCTTTTTACCCATGAATTACTTGAACCATTTTGAAAGCGACAATACCGTAGAGGCTTGTATTGCGGGCGCCGGCGACTTTGGCCGCGGCGTATTGCGCCAGGCACGTAAGATGAAAAATCTTTCGGCGCGCATCGCCATCGATATCAATCCCGAACGAGCCAAGGAAGCCTTGGAACATGCGGGCATTGATGCCGCCGATATAATGGTATGCCATTCTCGTGAAGAAGCTGAAAGCGCGTGGTCGAAAGGGCATTTTATAGCGACCGCGGCGTTCCATACTGTGCAAACGCTACCCTTCGACATCCTCGTCGAATCGACCGGCATTCCGGATGTGGGCGCACGGTATGCCGAGAGCGCGATTCTGGCGGGTAAACATGTCGGTATCGCCACCAAGGAAACCGAATCGGTCGTCGGACCGTATCTTACGCGCTTGGCTCAACAGCACGGCGTGCTTTTCACTCCTCTCGATGGTGACCAGCCCAGCCTTTTGGTCGGTCTATTGACTTGGGCTGAAACGCTTGGGTTTGAAATTATTTCGGCTGGCAAGAGTAGCGAGTACGACTTCATCTGGGATGAAGCGAAAGCAACGGTCACCTGCAATGGAAACGAGTACAGCGCCGCCGACATGACCTCGCTTTGGGCACTGGATGAAAACGATGCTCGCGCAACGGTCAGCGCACGCAGCGATGTGCTCTCGGACATTCCCCAAATCTCAGTGCCGGATCTATGCGAAATGGTCAACGTGGCCAACGCCACCGGCCTGCAGCCCGACCTACCCGAATTTCATGCCATGGTGCTGCGTACCATCGAAGTGCCCACGCTGCTGGATACCGAGGCTCACGGCGGTGTCCTTCGAGGCAATCGACGTTTGGAGGTGTTCAACTGTCTGCGCCGCCCGGATGAGCTGAGCTTTGCCGGCGGTGTTTTCGTGGTGGTGCGCTGCGAGGATCCCCACGTCTGGCAACTGCTTCGCGACAAGGGCCACGTGTTGAGCCAAAGCGGCGATAGCGCCATGGTGTATCTGCCGCGCCACCTACTGGGTCTCGAAGCCCCCATTTCGCTTCTCGATGCGGTACTCAACGGCTTGCCCTCGGGCGGCGGTAATGCCACCACGCCCAAGTTCGATCTGACGGCGCGCGCCACTCAGGCCATCGCCGCCGGTCAGCTGCTCGAAATGAAGGGTCATCACCGCCACATCGAAGGTCTGCGCCCGGAAATTCATCCCGCCGAAGCGCTGGCCGGTAGTGCCAACGTACCGTTTTATCTGCTTCCCGGTGCAAAAATCATCCGTGATATCGATGCTGGCCAACCGATCACGCTGACCGATGTGGAGCTACCGGAGAGCAAGCTGAAGGAACTTCGCCTCAAGCAGGACGAGCTGTTTGCCGGATAACCTTCCGAATCGCCATCGGGGTAGCGATCCTTGCTGCCCTTGTTCCATGTAGATAACCGCTAAAAGCAACAATAACCGCTTTGGAGAAAAACATGCCGACTCAACTTCGTTTCAAGCACGCTGCCCTTGGCCTCGCGCTCGTGGGAACTGTCACTACCGTTCAGGCTGATGAAGAGGCAGAGGCCTATCCCAGCAAGGCCATCCAGTTTCTGGTGGCCGCCGGCGCCGGCGGCGGCACCGATAACTTCGCCCGCGTCGTTCGCCCCATGTTCGAAGAGGCGGTAGACGGTGCACGCATCACTGTCATCAACCTGCCAGCCGCCTCGGGTGCGCTTGCCCACCAGCGCGCGGCGAACGGTGACCCCGATGGCCATACGCTGGACTTTGCCTCGACAACGTTCATTACCTCTCTGGCGGCGGGTCAAAACCCGGTGGGTCTGGATCAATTGACCCCCGTTGCTCGTATGCAGTCCGATGTCATGGCCCTGTTCGTTAACCCGGAGCGGTTCGAGAGCTTCGAGGAATTCAAACAGTACGCCGAGGAAAATCCGGGCGAGGTCACGGTTGGCGGGACGCACACCGCAAGTCCCGATCACATGGCGTTTCTCTCGCTGGCGGATGCCTCGGGTCTGGACATGAACTTCATTCCCTACGACAGCACGGGCAATGCAACGGCCAACGTACTGGGCGGCAATATCGACGCCACCACGACATCGCTCAGCCCGCTTTTGAGCTATATCGATGCAGGTCAAATGGCCCCCATTCTGGTCTTCAGCGATGAGCGCCTCGAGGATTACCCGGACGTTCCGACCACGATGGAGCACAACTGGGATCTGACCGACGGCAACGACCGAGCGGTGTTCGTCAACGCTGAAACGCCACAGCCGATCGTTGCGCGTCTGGAAGAGATCCTCAAGGAGGTCTACGACTCCGAGGAATACCAGGAGTACGCCGAGCGGGTCAATCTCGACTATCGCGAAGGCTGGATGAACGGTGATGAGTACCGCAAGCGTCTGGAAAACAACTTCACGCTTTACTCGCGCCTGCTTGAAAACGAGTGATGCGCCCAGGCTTGCCTGACGCGCCACTCTTCATTCGCATCAAGGACCGGCCTTTCGAGGCCGGTCTTCCCATGTCCGCTCAGGATTTACCATGCACGCCAGAATCTCTATTTTTGCTCTGGGGATCGTGTTACTCGCAGTCGTGGGGCTCTACCCCACCCTGCAATTCCCAAGCTCTGCTCAAGTCTCTACCTTCATCGGCCCGCGGGTCTGGCCCCTGACGCTGCTTATCATTCTGTCCGTACTGGGTATCGCGCTGCTGGCGCTGACCTGGCGCGACCGCGCCCGTGCCCGTGCCCGTGCCCGTGCCAACGTCGATATTGAAGAAAAGCGTCCCAGCGATAATAGCGGTGCCTTCTCGATAGGACGTACGCGCCACTGGTGGTTCATCGCCGCCGCCGTCGGATACACCCTGTTGATGCAGGTCGCCGGCTTTTTGATTGCGAGCGTGGTGTTCACGCTCGCCGGCACGCTGCTGCTGGGCGCCCGCTCGTGGATCACCATTGCCATCACGCTGGTCGTGGCCGTCGTGCTGATGCAGGGCGTCTTCGTCTCCCTGCTCGGCATCCCCATGCCCTGAGACTGCTTCACTACCCCTTAATTGTTCCGGGAGTCGATCATGCTAGAAAATTTCCTGGCCGGGTTAGCCGTGGTGATGCAACCACTGAACCTGCTGCTGTTAACCTCCGCCGTTTTCATCGGCTTCATCGGCGGCGCGCTGCCGGGTATCAGCGGCGTAATTCTGGTCGTCATACTACTGCCGGTGACCTACGGCATGGAGCCGACCACCGCTTTCATGGTACTGACCGCGATCTATGGGGCTACGGTGTTCTCAGGACTGATCACCGCCATTCTCTACCGCGCGCCGGGCACGCCAGAAGCGGTCATGACCGCCTTCGATGGCTACCCGATGACCCAGCGCGGTGAAGCGGGCAAGGCGCTGGGGATCGGCGTGCTAAGCTCGGCCATTGGCGGCATCGTCGGCACCATCGCACTTATCATCTTTACGCCCCTTCTGGCGAACATGGCGATCAAGTTCTCGTCGCCGGAGTACTTTGCGCTGGCCGTGCTGGGTTTGACCGTCGTGGCATCATTAGGCGGACGCCTCATCTTTGGCTTGATCGGTGCGGCACTTGGGCTTTTCATCGCCACCATCGGCATCGACCCGCTCACCGGCACCAGCCGCTACACCTTTGGCAACCTCAACCTGGCGGAAGGCGTGGGCTTGATTCCGGTCATCGTGGGACTTTTTGCGGTGTCCGAAGTCATGAAGCGGACCCTGGATCACGAAAGCCACCAGCCGCTCACGAAAGTGAAGGTCAAAATCTTCGATATGCCCATTCTGCGCCAGATCGGCGCCACGCTGTCGCGCTCCTCGATCATCGGCGTCATCATCGGCATTCTGCCCGGCATCGGGGCGAGCACGGCGGCCATGGTCAGCTATAGCGAAACGGTGCGCTGGTCCAAGCATCCGGAAAAATTCGGCAAGGGTGCCCCGGAAGGTATCGCAGCCCCGGAATCCGCCAACAACGCGGCCGCCATGGGGGCGTTGGTGCCTCTTTTCGCACTGGGTATTCCCGGAAGCGGTACCACCGCCGTCATTCTGGGCGCCTTCATCATGCACGGCCTGCAGCCGGGGCCGATGTTCATGCTCACCAGTAGCGATTTGATCTACGCGGTATTCGCCGGGCTTTTCATCGTCAACTTCATGATCCTGCTTTTTTCCAAACCGTTCATCGTGTTGTTCACAAAACTTCTGAACGTACCCTACTCGGCACTCGGCCCGATTATCATCATGTGTTGCGTGGTGGGCACCTACTCGGTACGTAACTCCATGTTCGATGTCTGGCTAATGTTAGGCTTTGGGGTCATGGGTTATCTGCTCGAAAAGATCAACTTTCCCATGGTATCGATCATTCTGGGGCTGGTACTTGGCCCTATCGCCGAAAGCGAGCTGCGCCGGTCGCTATCGATGTCGCAAGGGAGCTTCGACATCTTTCTGGATCGTCCGATCAGTGCCACGCTGCTGGCGGTGGCACTGGTGTTGCTGACAGCTACGCTCGTCATGCCACTCATCAAACGCGCACGGCGCCGCACAGCGACTCAAGGAGAAGCAACATGACCATCGTACTGGGCGCCATCGCCGACGATTTTACCGGGGCGACCGACCTGGCCAACAACCTGGTTCGCGGCGGCATGCGCTGCGTGCAGGTAATCGGGGTGCCGGACTCGCTGCCTGATCTGTCCGATGTCGATGCCGTCGTAGTGGCGCTCAAATCGCGCTCCTGCGCCTCAGAGGAGGCCATCGCCGACTCCGTCGCCGCCCTGGATTGGCTGCGCGAACTGGGCGCGCGTCAGATTTTTTTCAAGTACTGCTCGACCTTCGATTCGACCGATCAGGGCAATATCGGCCCGGTGGCGGATGCCTTGCTCGATCATTTGGGCGCCGTGCAGACCATAATGGTGCCAGCGTTTCCGATCAACGGTCGTACGGTCTACCAGGGCCACCTGTTCGTCGGTGATCGTCTCTTGAACGACAGCGGCATGCAGCACCATCCGCTCACGCCCATGACTGATGCGGATCTCGTGCGCGTTCTTGCTCGCCAGACCCCGCACACAGTGGGTCTCATCAACCGCGCCGTACTGACCCAGGGCCCGGAAGCCACGCGCCAGCGCCTGGCTGACCTGAAAGCTGATGAAGTGCGTCACGTCATTTGCGATAGCGTGGACGAAAGCGATCTTGAAACGCTGGCCGGTGCCACCGTCGACTTGCCACTGGTCACCGGTGGCTCTGGGCTAGGTCAGGCCCTGCCCGCGCAGTATCGTCACAAGGGCTGGCTTGCAGATATTTCCAAGCCCGGCCGGCTCGAGCCTGCCTCCGGCAGTGCGCTGGTGCTGTCGGGAAGCTGCTCGCGCGCCACTTTGGCCCAGGTCGATGACTTTTTGACGCGTTCTCCAGAAGGCGGTTTTGCCATCGACCCGCTGGCGCTGTCACGGGATAACACTCACTGGCAAGATGCTCATGATTTTGCGCTGTCGCGTATCGAGCAAAACGCGCCGGTGCTGATTTACGCCTCCGCCGACCCGGAAAAAGTAAAGACTGCCCAGGCAAAACTCGGCGTGGCGAAGGCCGGCCACCTCGTTGAGCAAGCGCTCAGCCAGTTGGCCGTCTCGCTAGTCGACAAGGGCGTGGGGCGCCTGCTGGTCGCCGGGGGCGAAACCTCGGGGGCGGTGGTATCCGCGTTGGGAATTACCGCGCTTCGCATTGGCGAACAAATCGACCCGGGCGTGCCCTGGACCCAGGCACAGCTGGAAGGCCACGCCGCGCCGCTTTCGCTTGCCTTGAAATCGGGCAATTTCGGCGGCGTCGACTTTTTCACACGCGCTTTCGAGGTGTTGCCATGAGTATTCACGAGCACAACCAGCTGCGCGAGCAGATCAGCACACTGGGAAAATCACTGTTCGATCGCGGCCTGACCATGGGTTCGAGCGGCAATATCAGCGTGCGCCTGGAAAGCGGCGGCTGGCTCATGACGCCGACCAACGCCTGCCTTGGCCGACTGGACCCGGCGCGCATATCGCACCTGGATCAAAACGGGCAGTTATTGAGCGGTGACAAGCCGACCAAGGAGCACTTCTTGCACACCGCCATGTACGACGAGCGCCCGCAGTCCGGTGCGATCGTCCACCTGCACTCCACTCATTCGGTCGCGGTCTCCTGCCTGCCCGGTATCGACCCTTGTGACTGCATTCCTCCCATCACCGCCTACTACGCCATGCGCGTAGGCAAACTGCCGCTGGTGCCCTACCACGTGCCGGGCGATGAAAAATTGGGGGATGCCGTGCGCGGCCTGGCGGGCCAGCATAGCGCCGTGCTGCTGGCCAATCACGGCCCGGTCGTGGCGGGAAAGAATCTGGAAGCGGCGGTCTACGCCACCGAGGAGCTCGAAGAAACCGCGAAGCTGTTTTTGCTGCTGCGCGGTGAAAATCCGCGCATTCTGACGCCAGAGCAGGTCGCCGAACTCGAAGCGCGCTATCCGCGCGACTAAAAAACTCATCGCTCAAACGCCTCGATCACAAGCCCTCTTTAAAAAGCGAAGCTGCACACTTCGCTTTTTTTGTTTTCAGGTACTTCTCTCTTCGCGCTCTCGTCATTCTCAGCATCCCATCACCCAAACCGTATGGCTTTCAAGCCGTTCGAGCCATAAACTGATGTGAATGCCATCCGCCCACGACGTGAGTGGCTTCCACCCGCCAGTGCCCAGGGAGGGACCCTATGGACGAGGAAGAAAAATACACCAACGCCGAGGAGCAGCTGCTCTATCTGCAGCAGCGCCTCGACGATGATGACACCGAAGCGCTAAGCGCGCTGTTTAACGAGCTCGACGCGTGGGACATTGCGCGGCTGCTCGAGTCCTTTCCTGCCAAAACCCGCAATCTGTTATGGGCCTATATTCCCGAGGCGCTGCTCGGTGAGGTGCTGGCGAGTGTTGATGAGGACATTCGCGCCGACTACGTGGAAGACCTGTCGGTCAGCGATATCGAAAATCTCGTCCGGGGGCTGGATGCCCAGGACGTGGCCGAGGTGCTCGAGGTCGCCGACGAAGACGTCAAGACGACCGTTTATGCCAGCCTGGATGACAACATTCGCGCCCAGGTAGAGAACCTGCATGCCTACGAAGAGGACGTCGTGGGCCGCTACATGGATCCGGAAACGGTGAATGTGAAGCAAGGGGTGTCGCTGGAGGCGGTGCAGCGCTATATCCGCATTCATCACCTGCTCGACGAGGAGTCGCAGCAGATCATGGTGACCGATAAGGATAAGCGACTGCTGGGGACGGTGACGCTGATCGATCTGATCAAGCAGCCCCAGGAAGCGATCGTCGATGAGTTCATGGATGACTTCTTCACCCTGAACGATCAGATGAAAATCAGCGATGCCGCGACGCTACTGCGCTCTAAGGAACTCCCCTTCGCGCCGGTGTGCGACAGCGACGGTCTGCTGGTGGGTCAGCTCAACACCGCCGACGTGCTGGAAATCACCCAGGACGACGCGGACATGACGCTGAAACACATGTCCGGGGTCAGCGATGAGGAGGAGGTGTTCACCCCGATCGTGCGCAGTGCCAAAAGCCGCGGCATTTGGCTCGGCATCAACCTGATGACGGCCTTTTTGGCCGCCTTCGTCATCGGCCAGTTCGAGGCGGTGCTGGATCAGATCGTGGCGCTGGCGATTTTGATGCCGGTGGTTGCCAGTATGGGCGGTATTGCCGGCAGCCAAACGCTCACGGTGGTGATACGCGGCTTGGCGCTGGGTCAGCTGGCCGGGAACAACAAGCGCTGGCTCTACAACAAGGAATTATGGGTCGGCATGAGCAACGGCCTGGTCTGGGCGCTGGTGGTCGGTGCGATCTCGTATCTCTGGTTTGGCGAGGTGCTCATCACGCTGGTCATCACGCTGGCGATTTTCATTAACATGAGCCTGGCGAATCTCTCGGGCGTACTGATCCCGCTCATTCTCAAGCGCCTGAGCATCGACCCAGCGCTTTCGGGTGCCGTCATTCTGACCACCGTGACCGACGTGGTGGGCTTTCTATCGTTTCTGGGCCTGGCGACGGTGATCATTCTTTAAGCGATCGCCGTTAATAAGGCGCTCAGGCCCTGCCACGTGCGGGGTCTGATTCGATGTGAACAGGCCGTCTCGGCATGCGTTCCAAGCTGGAATAGGGGCCTGGAAGGCAGTACTGGCATACGAGGCGAGCCGATAGCATATTTATCGTTTTTCAATGGACGCGCGATCCTGGGGTCGCGCTCAACCGTCAAGGCTTTCATGCTCCCCGATTTTTCACTTCTCGCCTGGCTGTTCATCATTTTTTCGGTCTACCTGACCGGCGTTTCCAAGGGCGGGTTTGCCGGCGGCTTTGGTACGCTGTCGGTGCCGCTGATGGCGCTCGTAATCAGCCCGACCCAGGCGGCGGGGCTTTTGCTGCCGCTGCTTCTGGTGATGGACGTGTTCGCGGTGAAAGCGTGGTGGGGCAAGCACGACATGGCGGAAGTGTGGCGCTTTCTGCCGGGGCTTTTCATCGGCGTGGCGGTAGGCACGCTGTTGTTCGGCAGTCTCAGCGATCAGGGCGTGCGGCTGGTGCTGGGGGGATTATCGCTGGTATTCGCGGTGTACATGCTGTTCAAGCCCGTCGCCAAAAAGCCCATTTCGACGCGCTGGGCGCTACCGGCGGCCAGCGTCTGCGGCTTCACAAGTTTCATCGCCCACGCCGGCGCACCCCCGCTCAACGTGTACCTTTTACCGCGCAAGCTTGCCAAGGAGACCTTTATCGCTACCTGCGCGGTGGCCTTCGCCATCGTCAACGCCATCAAACTGGGGCCTTACGTGTGGCTGGGGGAGGTCAACCTGACCAGTGCTTGGGCGTCGCTTTTACTGGTGCCCGTGGCGTGGATAGGCGTGCGTAGCGGACTCTGGCTGCAAAGTCGCGTCAACGACGTACTGTTCTATCGGCTGGTCATCATCGCCATGCTGCTGGTGGGCGCCAATCTGATCGGTCAGGCGCTTGGAGCTTTCTAAATAAGTTTATTCGTTGCTTGGCTCAGGCGCCCAGCCACCGCCGGGCAAACGTATCGCCATCAAGCGGCTCGCCCAGCCAGTCCCCCTGCCCCTGGTGACACCCCATCTCGGTGAGTAGCCGTGCCTGGGCCTCACTTTCGATCCCTTCAGCCAGCGGCTTGATCCCCAGGGTTTTGGCGATATCGATGATGGTTTGGGTGATGGCCCGGTCCTGCGGATTATCGACGATATGACGCACGAACGAGATGTCGATCTTGAGCACGTCCGCGGCAAAGCGGCGCAGGTAGGAGAGCGAGGAGTAGCCGGTGCCGAAATCGTCGATGGCAATGGTATAGCCCGCCTCGCGCAGCGCTTGCGTTGTCAAAACGGCCTGATCCGGGCTGCGCATGACGGCACTTTCCGTCAGCTCCAGACCCAGCGCTTGCGGCGCAACGCCCTGGGTCAATCGCTTCACTTTCTCCAACAGCTGCGGGTTGGCGAACTGCTGAGCGGAGACGTTGACCGACAGGCGCCCCGTCAGCGGTGTGCCCGCACTCGCCCAGGCTTTTAGCTGGGTGGCGGCCTGAGCCAGCACCCACTCACCCAGCAGATTGATCAGCCCACGCTCTTCGGCCAGCGCGATGAATTCGCAAGGATTGATAAAGCCCCACTGGACGTCGTGCCAGCGGCATAGCGCTTCTGCCCCGGCCAGCTCGCCGCTCACAAGATCCAGCTGCGGCTGAAAATAAAGCTCCAGCGTTTGCTCGCTGATGGCCAGCCGTAGCCGCTCGGTGAGTTCCTGGCGGCGCTGGATATCGACACGCAGCGCCGGCTGATAGCGACAGCGCGTCTGGGCCGTGCGCTTGGCGTGATGCAGCGCCAGGGTGGCGGCATTGAAAAGATCGTCAGGCGCCTCGACCGTGTCGGGGTAATGCGCCAGGCCGATATTGACCCCGATCGACAGCGTTAGGTGATCAAGGCATACGGGCTGACACACCGCGTTTTCCAGCTGCAGGGCGGTCGCGTCGAGCGCCTTGCCCTTCGCTTTATCAAAAAGCACCGCAAACTCATTACTCGATAGTCGCGCGATGAACGCTCCAGACGGCGCGGCCGCCTGAAGCCGCCTTGCGACGGCGATCAATAGCTCATCGCCCACCGCGTGACCGTGAAGATCGTTAATCTCACGAAAATCCTTGATATCCAGCAGCACGAGCGACAGGGCATGAACGCGCGCGGCGAAGGCGGCCAAACGCTCCATGAACCTGGCCCGATTGGGTAGGCCCGTAGTGGTATCGATATAGGCCAGATACTCGATGCGACGATGATCGCGTTGACGCTCGAGCTCCGCGGCGGCACCGTTGGAGAGAATTCGCAGCACCGAGGTGGCAAAAGCGTTGGCGCTGAGCGGCGTCTGGTAAAACACCATCATGACACCGATCGCCTCGCCTGCGGCGTTATCGAGCCGCCGCCCGATCCAGGCCTTGGCACAGAGCTCGACCGCTGGCAGCGCCATGGCGCCGCTGTCCTGAACGACCGCCTCCTGGTCGCGCACGACCCGCTCGCAGGGCGAACCGCGAAGACCAAAGGCGTGCGCCGGTAGCGAAATACCTCGCACGACCAGACTTTCCGTGGTGATCCTCGCCCGGCCAATGTGCTCGTCAAGCGCCTGGGCATCAAGCGTTTTAAGGCTCAGCGGCTTATCGAGCAGCGCAATGAAGCCGCCATCCGCCTCCAGCAGCGTAATGAGCGTGGCGATCAGTTGCTGGCAATAGTGCCCGTTCACCCGTGAGGTGACCGACGAGGCGACCTGGACGACCGTGTTTTGTACGCGCTCGAATTCGTGCTGCTCGGTAATATCGCAAATGAAGCCTTCCAGACAAACGGTCGCGCCCTGGATATCGAATACGCCCTGGCCCTGCTCCCATACCCAGCGGTAGCAGCCATCTCGATGGCGAAGCCGGTACACGACCCGGTAGGGGTTACGCGCCTTGAGCGCGTTATAAAGCTCGGTAAATACCCGCTCGCGATCCTCGTCATGAATCAAATGGCCCAGCGTGACGCTCTGACCCGCTTTTAGCGCCTCGATCGAATAGCCAGTCAATGCCCGAGCGCCCAGGCTTACGAGCTGCAGATCACGGCGGCGATTATTGAGACAGCGGTAAGCCATGCCCGGCAGATGGTTAAGCAGCGTGTTCAAACGTCGCTCGCTTTCCCGGGAGAGCCGCTCGCTTTTTTTCAACGCGAGCGCGGTTTTCTGACGCTCGAGCTCCGTCCCCAGCTGGGCCGCGGCGATCATCAGTATGTCGTTTTCGAACGCCCCCCAGGTAATCGCGCGGTTCGCCAGTACTGCCACGAACCCGAGCAGCGCGCTGTTTGAGCCAAACACGGGAAAGCCGACATAGCTTTGCGCGTTGAGCGACGTCAACAGCTCGTCCCGGGGGAAAAGCGTCTGCACCTTTTCCAGATAGTGGCAGGGGGCATGCTCACTGATGGTCTCGCAGGGCGTGCCCTCGAGCGAGTAGGTGAAGTGACTGCTGGATTGTCCCTGTGACCAGAAGGCAAGGGCCTGGGCGCTACGCGCGCCCACATATTCGGCGATCAGCACATGATCCATGTGTAAAAGCTGCGCCAGCTTTTCTGCCATTAAAAGATAAAACCGCCTGGCGTCTTCGCGCCCAAATCCTTTCGCCAGTGGACGAAAAGTCTCTGCCGTCTCATCCTTTTTTTGCATGAGCAAACCCGCCTTTGGAATTAGCGCAGTCGAAACAACGTTTTTACCGTTTAGCCCTGATGATTTCCACTCTATAAATAGGCACTTCACGCACATTGAAAAGGCGTACGAGGCGACGGGAAGCGACTAAAAGTATATGCTTTGGTCAACGAATCATGATAACCGTTTATTGCGCTGAGGCAGTGCGTATGGAGAAAGAATGAAGAGCCACTCGGCGCCGAATCAGTCGCTTTATCAATCCTTGACCGACAAGCTGCCCCGTTTTCTAAGCCGAGCACTACGGCAGACCGCCTCGCTCCCATCGCTTCCGGCCGTGGTGATGCAGGTGCTGGAAATCGCGCGCGCGCCCAATGCCTCGCTCAAGGAGTATGCCGGGGTGATCGAACACGATCCGGCCCTGACGGCGCGCCTGATCGCCGTGGCGAACACCGCGCACCACGTGCGCTCGCCCAACCCCGCCATCACGAGTCTCGAGGCGACGCAGCGGCTGGGCACCGACGCCACGCTTGCCACCGTTTTGAGCTTTGCGCTGTTCAAGGATGAGCAGACCAGCGACATCGCTCTGCCGACCTGGCAGCGAGCGATCGCCTCGGCGGCGATCGCGAGCCAACTTGCACAAAAGTGCTGCCCTGAGCGCCTGGGGCAGGTGTTCACCGCAGCGCTTTTACAGGATATCGGCATTCTGGCACTTCAACTGGCCTACCCCGAAGAGGCAGCGACGCTTTACACCCAGCGTGATCTGTCCCACATGGAATTGGCCAAGGAGGAGCGTCAGCGATTTGGCTGTGATCATACGCTCATCGGTGCCTGGCTTGCGGCCAAGTGGGGGCTTCCAGAGAGCCTGGTTCAGATGATCGACGAAAGCCATGACACTGTTTTCACCGACGACCCGGTGGCGCTGTGCGTGCGCTTTTCCGGGCCGCTGGCAGATGCCTGGCTGTCACCCAACGCGCCTCAATCCTTCTCCACGCTGCTGTTTGAGCTCTCCTCGGCGCAGTCGGAGCACGTCGCCCTGCTTGAATCGCTTTTTCATCGCATGCATCAGCAAATTGAGCTTTTAAGCGACCTTCTCAAACTGGCGGTACCGCTGCCCATCGACAGTCAGGCCGTGCTGAGCGAGGCCAAGCAGCTACTGTTTCAGCACGCGCTGGCCATCAGCGCTCGGCTCGAAGCGCAGCAGCAGCGTTTTCACAAGCTCGAGCAGCAGCATGACGCCCTGCTCGAGCATAGCCGCCTTGATCCTCTGACCCAGCTGGCCAATCGCGCCTGGCTCGAAGAGCAGCTCAAGGAGCGCTTTGCAAAGTGCCGTCAAAAAAAGCGCACCATGTCGGTCGTTTTCATCGATCTTGACCACTTCAAGACGCTCAACGACCGCTACGGCCACCGGGTCGGCGATGAGGTGCTGCAGTGCTTTGGCAAGGCGCTGTTGGCGCTGGTGGATGCCTCCGATGTGGCGGGACGCTACGGTGGTGAAGAGTTCTTGATCATCATGCCCGATGAAACGGCGCAGAGCGCGCTGCGCCTCGCTCAGCGCATCATGACGCTGCTGGAAAAAGAGGCCATGGCCTACCACGATACCAAGCCGCTTTACATCACCGTGTCCATCGGCATCGCCTGCCTGTCAGACGGCGTATTCGAAAGCGAACACGAGCTCATCGCCGCCGCCGATCAAAGCATGTACTACATCAAGCGCTCGGGGCGCAGCGGCGTGTCGATCTACGGCCAGTGATCAAGGCGTTACGCTGACTACCCCGTCATGACACGAGGCAAGTAGAGCGCGATCGCGGGAAACAGATGCATCAGCGCGATGGCCAGCAGCATCAGCAGGAAAAACGGCAGCGTTGCGCGTGTGATCGTGAGAATATCCTTGCCCGTCAGGCTCTGGATCACGAATAGATTGAAGCCTACCGGCGGGGTGATCTGCGACATTTCCACCACGATCACCAGATAGATACCAAACCAGATCAAATCGAACCCGGCTGCGCTGATGACCGGCATGATGATCGATGTCACCAGCAGAATCAACGAGATCCCGTCCAGAAAGCATCCCATTACCAGCAGTAAAAGCGTCAATGCGACCAGTAGCTGCGTCGGTGAGAGGCCCATCTCGCCGATCGCCTGCGCCAGGCGCATGGGGACTTGAGTAAACCCCATCGCCGAGGTCAAGAACGAGGCGCCAGCGATGATGAAGGCGATCATGCACGCCGTACGCACCGCGGCGAACAGCGAATCGGCAAAGATTCGGCGATCGAAATGGCCGTTGATGCGCGCGATGACGATCGAAAGCGTCACGCCCACCGCCGCCGCCTCCGTGGGTGAGGCAAGACCTGCGTAGATCGAGGCGATGATGCCGCCGATCAGCAGTAGAATCGGCATCAGCGCCAGGGTGTTGCGTAGCTTTTGGGAAAGCGGCATATCGGCTTCATCGGCGCCGGTCAACCCGTCCCTGCGCCCCTTGATCAGCGCCCAGAGCACCAGATAGCTCATGAACAGCGCCAGAATCATCAGCCCCGGCCCGATGCCGGCCATGAAGAGCCGCGAAATCGACTGTTCCGTCACGACCCCGTAGACAATCAACACGATGGAAGGCGGAATCAATAGTCCCAGCGTCGAGGCACTGGCGAGTGTGCCGATCGCCATGTGGCTATCGTAGCCGCGCCGTTCGAGTTCCGGCAGCGTCATCTTGCCAACGGTCGCGCAGGTCGCCGCCGAGGAGCCGCAGACGGCGGCGAACAGGCCGCTGCCGATGATGTTGGTATGCAAAAGGCGCCCGGGCAGCCGGTTCAGCCAGGGCGAGAGGCCGCGAAACATGTTGTCGGCAAGCCCGGAGCGAAAGAGGATTTCCCCCATCCAGATGAACATCGGAAGCGCAGTCAAATCCCAGCCGTAACTGGCGCCCCAGAAATCCGAGGCCAGTATCGGGTTAGGGTCGAAGGGGCTGAAAAACGCCAGCGCGATCCAGGCCGTTCCCATGAGCGCAAAGGCCACCCAAACGCCGCTTCCCAGCAGCGCAAAGAGCGTGACCAGCGTTATCAGGCTGAGTGATAGCACGAGCGCGTCTCCCACTCTGTATCGTTCTCGATCATGCGTGCTCGTCGCCTTGAACCTGCCTGGTAGGGTCGTGACAAATGCCAAGCCATGATCAGTGCATCTCGCTGTCGTCAGTGGCCGTCGCCTCGCGAAAGCTTGCCGGGTCACGTACGCCGATGTGCACGGCCATGAGCAGCGCCTCCAGAAGCGCCAGGCACAGAAGTGCTACGCCCAGAATCAGCACGCTTTGGGGTATCCACAGCGGCAGCGACAAAAAGCCCGACGAGACATCGTTGTACTGAAGGCTTTCGCGGGCGAGGCTCACCAGCCCGTAACACAGCATCACGCTGATGATCAGCGCCACGAGCAGCCCAAACACCTCAAACCATACGCGCAGCCGTGAAGGCAGCCGGGCAATCACCAGCGTCACGCGAATGTGTGCGTGGTGGGTGAAGGTGTAGGCCAGCCCTAGAAACGTGGCCCCCACCAGCAGATACGCCGCCATCTCGGAAACGCCGGTAATACTGATGCCGAGCCGACTCTGCCCAACCAGCACCAGCAGCGCATCCAGCAGGCGAAACAGCACCTGAAAGGTGATCAGCGTGCAGATCGCGATCATGCACGCCGCCGCCCCCCAGGCGCCAAGCCGGTAAAGCCTATCGAGTTTGAACACCATCGTAGCGCCTCGTAAAAACGCCGACGCCGGGCACCGGCGTAAAGCTCATGCCTGGCTCGTCGGTTGAGCGACCCGTTCGCTTTCAACGGGTTTGTTCTCGACCGATTTATTCGCGACCGGCCTGTTCACGACCGACCTGTTCACGATAGTCGCTCAGCGCCTGCTCGGCCTCGTCATCCGCCCGTGAGCGCCAATCTTCGAACAGTGCGTCGCCCGCGCGCTGCAGCGCCGCCGAGACCTCTTCATTGGGCGTTGAAACCGCGATGCCGTTCTCCTCGAGCGCTTCGAGGCTCATTTGATTGTCTTCACGGCTCGCCTCCCAGCCCCGCTCTTCGGCCCGGGCCGCCGCGTCCATCAGTGCGCTTTGCGTCTCTTCGTCCAGGCGGTCGAAGCTTCGCTGGCTGATAAACACGATATTTTTCGGCAGCCACAGGTTGGCGTCGGTGTAGTCCGAGACGTAGTCCCAGGCCGTCATGGCGTTGCCCGTCGAACTCGAGGTGATCATCGCATCCACTCGGCCGGTGCTGAAGGCAGTGGGAATGTCCGACTCCTCGGTTTCGGTGGGGCTGCCGCCCAGATTGCTGACGAAGCGCTGGGTATTGATGTTCGGTGCGCGCACCCTGAGTCCTTCGAACTGCGCCGGGTCGGTCAACGGCTCGCTGGTGTAAATCCCCTGAGACGGCCAGGCAACGGCATAGAGCGGAATCAGGCCCTCCTCGGCAAAGAGCTCGGTGATCATCGGCCTGGTTGCCTGCCAAAGCGCAAAGGCCTCATCGTAGCTGCCGGCCACACCGGGCAGCGTATCCACTTCAAAAATCGGGTTATCGTTGGAGAGCACCGACAGGAAAACTTCGCCGGCATCGATGGTGCCGCGACGCACCGACGGTTTGATCTCGCCGTGGGCCACCAGCGAACCGCCGCTATGAACGGTGATTGTCAGCTCACCGTCGGTTGTTTCGGCGACATCCTTGGCAAACTGTTTGGTGTTTTGGGTATGGAAGCTGGCATCGCCGTAAGGCGTCGCCATGGTCCACTGCGCCGCCTGTACACTCGAGGCGAAGGCGCAAGCAGATATCAGCAGCAGCGATTGGGTGGCACGAATACGCATGGAGAGTTCCTCTTGTTCCCTATCGGGTCGTTGTTTTTGAAGCAGACACTCGAATGTGAATGCGCTATCGATGCAACATCAAGGCCAAACAGCACTGCCGTCTGGCAGCTCGCTTGCATCGCGCCATAAAACGCACCAAAGGGTTCGAAAACCCTCGTCAAAATCCTCGTCGATTCCATGGCGGTGAATATCGCGGCTCAAGCGGGCAGCCCGGTTTTCTCAGTGTAGGCGCTAATATCGTGCGTTATTTCAACGCTTCGCACCGCTGGCCAGCATTGTCCGGCGTTTCAATACGATAGCATTCGCAGAAAAATGGCTGGCAATCAAAAAAGCCTCTCCCCTATATTGGAAAGACGTCCAAAACGGCATTCACTGCCTTCAACACCGCGACAGGAGACATCATGGCCCTCCCCCTGCTCAACTGCGACATGGGCGAAAGTTTCGGCAACTGGCGCCTGGGGCTGGACGCCGAGGTGATGCCTTTCGTGGACTGCGCCAACATCGCCTGCGGCTACCACGCTTCTGATCCCCACGTGATGCGCCGCACCGTGGCGCTGGCCGCCGAGCATGGCGTGCGCATTGGCGCGCATCCGGGCTATCCGGACCTGATGGGATTCGGGCGGCGCTCCATGGCCTGCTCGCCCGCCGAGGTCGAGGACATGATTCTCTACCAGGCAGGGGCGCTAGCCGGCATCTGCCGCGCCGAAGGTGCCGAGCTTGCCTATATCAAACCCCATGGCGCGATGTACAACGACATGGCCGCCAACCTCGCGCTTCTCGAAGGCGCGCTTCGCGCCGCGAAAGCCTTCGACGCGACGCTCCCGTTCATGGTGATGTCTACCGCCGATACCCGGGGTCAGCGCGAGCTCGCCGAACGAATGGGCGTGACACTCTGGTTCGAAACGTTTGCCGACCGCGCCTACGAGGCCAACGGCCATCTCGCCTCGCGCCGTCTGGAAGGCGCCGTGCATCACGACCGCGCGACCATCGTCGCTCAGGCCACGGCGCTTGCCAGGGGTGAGCCCTTGACCGCCCGCGACGGCACCTCGCTCACGCTTGCCTGCGATACGCTCTGCGTACACGGTGACAACCCGGAATCCGTGGCCGCGGTGCGGGCCATTCGCGAGGCCTTCAACGCGTTGGAGTCGGTGTGAGGCCGCGTCTTGAAACCGCCGCCATGGACGCCATCACCGTGCGTCTTTTCGAGACCATCGATGAAGACAACATGGCGTGGATCATGGCGGCGGATAGCGCTCTGCGCCAGGCAATGGGCGGCGCTCTGATCGACCTCACGCCCTCCTACACGACGCTGCTGGTTCACTACGACTGCCGACGGCTGTCATTTGCCGACGCGCGCAAGGCCATCGAAAAGGCGCTGACCGATCTGGCACCGGCGGAGTCCCAAAACGGCACGCTTCACGAGATCCCGGTCTGGTACGACGAAAGCGTCGGCCCGGAACTTCCCCTCGTGGCGCAGCGCGCCGGGCTAGAGGTGGACGCGCTCATCGAGCGTCACTGCGCTCATGACTACTGCGTTTTTGCGCTGGGCTTCGCGCCGGGCTACGGCTTCATGGGGCTGGTGGACGAAGCGCTCGCCACACCGCGGCTGAAGACCCCGCGTCAGCGGGTGGCGGCGGGCAGTGTCGGCATCGCCGAGCGCCAAACCGCTATCTACCCGCTACGCTCCCCCGGCGGCTGGAACATACTGGGCCGCACCGCGGTGCCGCTGTTCGAGTACGCCAAAAAGGGCGAGCCGCTTTTACGCCCCGGCGACAAGGTGCGCTTCAAGGCCGTCACACGCGCCGAGTTCGAAGCCGCCGGCGGCGACAGCACCCCATTGGAGGAGCGCCCGTGAGCAACAACGCGAACCACCAGGGCGTGATCGTACGCCAGGCAGGGCCGCTCGCGCTGATACAGGATACCGGACGCTTCGGCGTCAGCCACCTGGGCGTGACCCAGGGCGGTGCCGCCGACTGGATCTCCTATCGCTGGGCCAACTGGCTGCTCGGCAACGCCCCGGACAGCGCCGCGCTCGAAATCGTGCTGGGGGGCAACCTGACACTCGAGGCCGAAAAAGAGGTGACGCTGGCGCTCGTCGGTGCTGACCTGGACGCGCGCCTCGACGACGCGCCGCTCGCGCCCAACGCCTGCTTTCAGCTTCGCGCCGGCCAGCGCCTGGTCTTTCGTCAGCCAAAAACCGGACTACGCGCCTATCTCGCCTTTCCCGGCGGGCTCGATGCCCCCGAGATTCTCGGCAGCCGCGCCTGTACCGTGCGCGAACAGATGGGCGGGCTCCTGGATGACGGCAAGCCCTTGAAAACGGGCGACCGATTGACCTGGCACGGCGCCGGGGTCGCCTCGCGCGCACTGCCCTCGAAGGCAGTGCTGCCGGTGAATACCCCCGGGCCGCTTTCCCTGGTGCTCGGCGCTCAGGCCTCGCACTTCGCTGGCCAAAGCCTCTTTCACACCTTTAACCAGCGCTGGAGCGTGGATGATCGCGCCGACCGCATGGGCATCCGCCTGACCGGCACGCCGCTTTTGAGCGGACCTTCCGGTATCGTTTCCGAAGGGATTCCGCTGGGCGCGATCCAGGTGCCTCCGGACGGCCAGCCGATCGTGCTGATGAACGACCGCCAGACCATCGGGGGCTATCCGCGCATCGGCGCGCTCACCCCCAGCGCCTGCGCGCGCCTGGCCCAGTGCCTGCCCGGCACCGAGGTACGGCTTCGACCAATCACTGCCACTCAAGCGCAGATGATTCACCGGCGCCAGCTCGGCGTTTGGGACTAACCCCGGGTGAACCGTTCACGTTAAGTTAAAGCGGCGCGCTTATGCTGTTGCCCTTCATGGATGTAAAGGATTTCGCGACATGGTCGTCAAGTACGCCGTTTTACCCCTGGTCGCACTGCTAACCGTGAGCACGTCGAGCGCCAGCGCCGAGAACCCGCTTCGCATCGAAAGGCTTCAGCCCTGTGGCGAGCGCTTCAGCCAGCCGACACAAACGTTTTGTCTGGTGGCCAGCGGGCTTGAAGACGATGACGTTCAGCTCATGCTGAGCGGTTCACCCCTTGTGCCCTCTCGCATCGAGCGCCAAGGGCAAAGGCTTCGCGTCACGGTTGACGGCGAGACACAAAGCGCCCCGCTGTGGCTCGAACAGCGCCAACGTCAAAGCAACCCGGTCTGGCTGAGCCTTCAGGGGAGTCATGTGATCGCCGCCACCGACGACGAAGTCGCCGAGAACATGGACGGTGTCACAAGCTACGTCGATCTGATCAGCCTGATCATCGAAGAGGAGTACGACGGCCTGGAGGAGGCGCAGCGACTGGCCGAGAAGTACGGCGCCGAGGTCGTCGGCCAGATCCCGCCGCTCAACACCTACCAGCTGCGCCTGCCCGTAGAGGACCTGGTCGCCCGCGACGCGCTGGTGCTCAGGCTCGGCAGCGAGCTCAGCGTGGATGCCGTGGTGGTGGAAGAGTCGAACGCCGAAGAGAGTACTGAAGACGGTATCGAGCAGGACGCCAGCCCCCCGCCCGAGGCTCACGACCAGGAGTGGGCGGCGAACCGTTTTCTGGACGCGGTGAACTTTTATCAGCGGCGCCTGAATCCGGATCACGACGATATCGACACCCACCCCGTGCGTATCGGCGTCATCGAGCGCAACGTCGATTTCGATACCCCGGACTTCGCCGATTACCTGGGCGACTGCCGCCAGAGCGCAACGCGCACCTGCGTTTACGCCACCGACGCCGCCGAACCCGACGGCCACGGCACCACGGTGGCGGGCATTCTGGCCGCCGCCTGGAACGAGGGTGGCAACAGCGGTTTTTTACGCGGGCTCGACAGCGTCGGCCCCGGCTTCGATGTCATCGTCGACCGCGGTTCGGATGCCGGCATCACCGCCAACGTGGCCGCCTCGGTCAACCTGGTGGAGGACGGCGCCCGCCTCCTCAACTGGAGCTTTGGCATTCACCGCGTGGGGACCGTCGATATCAACGGTGACGAGGTCGACTCGCTGGTGCGCTCCGGCATCGCCATGGACGGCTATGAGGAGCTGCTCGAGGAGTTCTTTTTATGGCTACGCCGCGAGCACCCGGACGTGGTCGTGGTGAACTCGGCGGGTAACGCCTCGTCGTTCTCCGGGCGCGACGACTACCGCCTGCCCTCCTCCTTCGTCACCGACCAGCTGTTCGTGGTCGGCGGTCACGAGCGAAGCGGCGAAGAGGTCGCCGTCGAGGACGTCCGCTACGCGATCAAGCGCGACGCCTCGAACATCGACATGCGCGTGGATATCACCGCCGCCGCCTGCGTGCGCGCCTCCACGGCCCGCGAGGGCGAGCAGGGTGAGCCGCACTGCGGCACGTCTTACTCCACACCGCTGGTGACGGGCCTGCTGGCAGCCATGATGTCGATCGACCCGACCCTGACGCCAGCGCAGCTGCGAATCCTGTTACGCCGCAGCGCCCTGCCGATCGGCGAGGAGTTCGATTTCGAACCCACCGACGCCGACGATCTAACCGCCCCGATCCTGCCCTCCGAGCGCGCCCATGATCTCAACCACCCGGATATCGGCCTGTCCGCCCGGCTCGATATGTACAAGGCGCTGGATCTGACGGTGCAGAGCTTGGAGCGGGCGCGCTGAACGGTAGTACTCAAAACGCAAAAGGCACCCTTGGGTGCCTTTTGCGTACTGCTTCAAGCGTCAGCGCCCGGGCATTTGCATTTCCTTGACCACGATATCGCCATCAACCACGATCGGCTCATCGTCAAGAAACAGCGAACAGCCTCGCATGGGGATATCCAAATGACAGGCCGTATCGTTGGGGCCGCCAAGCTCGTTATTGGGGCCGGTAGAGAACATCACATTACCGTAGAAGCTGCGCGGCTCCATGCCCATACCGCCGGGAAATTCGCCGGGCACCATACGATGCCACTTGGCATTCGGGTTCATCCCCCAGCCCACATGGCTCATGCCGAGCCCGCGCTTGTCGTCGAAACTCTCCATGTAGGATTTGACCAGCTCGGCATCCAAGCCGCCGCGAATATCAGTGATCCAACCCTTTTCGATGGTATAGGTAATCGGCTCACGAACGTACATATTCTGAGGCAATAGAATGTCGCCAGGGGCCACCACGATCGTGCCGTCGACACCGTCATCGTCGCCGCCAGTGAACACAAAGCCCGAGGGCCAGTGATCCCACCGCCCCGGTTCATCAGTACAGGCGTATTCGGCAACCGTTGGATAAGTGTTCAACTTATAGGTTACGTCCGTGCCGTGGGGCGAGGTAATGCGCATGACCTTGGCTTTTTCAAGCATCGCTGCGCCAATCTCGACTTTCTCTCTGAGCTCCCTGGAAGGCAGCATGCGCGCCAGCAATTCCGGCGGTTCCACCGCCGTGAGCACGCGCGTCCCCGCGTCCTGAATAGCCATCTGCTCCGGTGAAAAAAGCAAAAAGATACAGTCGATGAGCATATCGCAGTTTTTCAGCGCTTCAACGGCATCCGGCATGGCGGCGAGACCGGTGGTTCCCACGTTCCAGCCACCCATCACGGAGGGTGGAGGCAGGCGCATATGATACATATTGGCGCCCAAGCGCCGGCCGGCGGCCATGAACGCATCGGCGTAATCAAGACGCTCGTTGCCTTGGGTGAGCACGATGAGCCGTTCGTCAGATTTGACCCCGGACATTTTCAATTGGTGAATACAAATTTCGGTAAAGCTTGCGTGATCCATAACGCCTCCTGAAGAGCGTCGATGAGGGTGCGCCCTCTGCGTCAGCGCAGAGGGCGGTTAAGCCCCGTTCAATGCATCAGACGGTGGCTTTGCTGTCAGCGCTGCTCGAAGTATTAGCCGACATGCGCTTTTTACGGCCCAGTTCGTCGGTAATCGCGCCCAGAAAGGCATCTGCGGAAGCCTGGTCGGGTTGAGTGGCGAGGCTCACGCCAATGAACAAGACCGTAGAGACGACGATGCCCCAGATGCCAGAGGGTAGGCCAAGCAGAGAGTTACCGGTGGCATACATGCCAAGTACGAAAACGCTGGTACCTACCACGCTCGCCAGAGCGCCAGCGCCGGTACCGCGTTTCCAGAAGAAGGCGCCGATGATCGCAGGCACCATAGCGACCAGCCCGGAAGAGGCGGCCACCGACAATACGGCGATCAAATCCAGCTGCAGTTCGGCAAAGCCCAGCGCAAGCAGTGCAATGATCGGTACGACGATTTTCCCCATCATCAATTGACGCTTCTCGTCGACACCGGGCTTGGCATTGGCATAGACGTCACGCGAGAGCATCGAGGCTAGCGTGAGCATGATCGAGTCAATGGTCGACACCGCCGCGGCCATGATGCCGATCATGACGATCACACCCAGCAAAGGCGGCACGAACTCGGAGGCCAGCAGCGAGGGCGTGGCCAAGTCCGCTCGCTCGAGCCCCGGAAAGGCAGCGAGCGCGGAGAAGCCCCAAAGCACCGAGACCAGTGTGTAGATGAAGCCGAACCCCAAAAAGCCAATCAGCATCTGGCGCATCGAGCGCAGCGAAGACGGCATGAACAGGCGCTGGCTCACCTGCGGGTTGGAAAGACTAAAAAAGAACCAGGGAATGCATAGCCCCATGAAGGTAACGAAGCTGAAAAGCCCGGATCCCGGCACGCTGAGCGAGGCAGGATGATCGGCTTGAAGCGTGCCGAACAGTCCGCTAAAGCCGCCCAGCCCCTGGATGACCAGAAACGCCACCAGAGTCGATGCCACGATCATCATCAGCGCCTGTAATGAGTCGGTCCACATCACTGAACGGATGCCCGCTATATAGGAAAAGAAGATAGCGATCGCGGTCGCCATCACCACGCCCGTCGTGAAGTTGATCGCACCATCGGTCATGCCTTCCAGCAGATAGCCAACACCGGCAAGCTGTACGGCGGAATAGGGGATCAGGAAAATACAGCTGGCCACGGAAACGGCCATGGCTACCCGCTTGCTGTTATAACGGTGCCCCAGCATCTCGCTGGGGGTCACGAAGCCGAACTTCTTACCGACCGCCCAAAAACGCGGGCCGAAGATCGCCACCAACGAAACGCCGGCGAAATAGATAATCTCGAAGCCCAACGCCCCGACCCCGCCGGCGTAGGTAAGTCCGGCAAGGCCTACCATCATGAAAGCGCTATAGGTGGTGGCGCTGTAGCTCAGCGCCGAGACGAACCCGTTCATCTGCCGGTTGCCCAGAAAGTAACCCGACATGCTCTCCGCCGGGCCTTGGCGAGATAGAAAGGCGATACCGACCGCGATCAATAGATAAATGCCGATGGACCACCAAATCATCGATTCAGTCATTGTCGTGCTCCTCGAAATCCTTGGTGATATGAACATTCAGCACAATGATGGCGAGCCCTGCACAGCTCCACAGCAAAAAGCTGCCGTACCACGCGTTGATATTGGTCAGCAGGGTGTACGGCACAAGGCAGCTCAATAGCACCACCAGCCAGACGGCCCATATCCACTTGCTTCGTTTCATGATCCACCTCGTTTTGTATCGTTAGGAAGAAAGGTCGTGTTGTTTTAGTGAGGTTGGCGTGTTTCAGCGACGCGTTGTTCGAGTTGTTGCCACATGGGCGCCTCGGGCGCGAAGCGCGCCCGTAGATAAGCCGTTAACGTTGCGACCTGTGTATCGCTAAAGCTGTCGGCGAAACCAGGCATGCTGCCCGTACCGGGAACGGCGGTATCGTGTACACCGCCCATGATCGATTGAATGACGTTGTCAGGCCGGTCACTGTGCAGATTGGTATTGAGTGCAAGCGAGGTTGAAGCCTTGGTAAACCCAGGCACGCCGTTATCCACATGGCAGGCCGCGCAGGCGCCCTGGAAAAGCTGCGCCCCCTCTTCCATGCCTGCAGGCTCAGCGCTCGTGGCGGCGGTCAAGCGCTGGGCCTCGGCTCGAGCCGAAGAGGCGTCTTCGGCCGGCGCTTGCATCTGCTGCGCCACATAGTGGGCAATTGCGCGAACGTCGTACTCTGGCAGCTCGCCGAGCCCGGCTACCACCGGCGCCATCGGCCCTGAGGCAACGCCGTGCAGCTCGGAGCGCCCATGGCGCAGGTAATCGAAGAGCGAGCTTTCGCTCCAGGCCACCGGCGAGCGCGACAGTGTATTGAGCGCCGGCGCCTCCCACCCATCTACTACGGCGCCCGCCAGGTACTGCTCGCCCTGCTTCTCGGCGCCCATTGCATTGCGCGGGCTATGACAGGCGCTACAGTGTCCAAGCCCCTCGGTTAGGTAGGCGCCACGGTTGTATAGCTCGCTCTGGGTAGGATCTGGCTGAAAGGGCGTGGGGTCATGATAGAGCGCCTGCCAAGGCGCCATGAGCGCACGCACATTGAAAGGAAACGTCAGCGCGTTTTTCGGTGCCGGCGCAGACACCGCCGGCTGTGCCATCAAGTAAGCGTAAAGCGCCTGGAGATCTGCATCACTGGTCTTGGCAAACGCGGTGTAGGGAAACGCCGGATAGAGGTGGCGCCCGTCGCGACCGACCCCCTCGCGCATGGCGCGCTCGAAGGCCGCAAAGGACCAGCTACCGATGCCCGTCGCTTCGTCTGGGGTAATGTTGGTGCTGTAAAGTGTGCCGAAGGGGGTCTCGAAGGCGTGTCCGCCGGCATTGGTGGCCCCACTCTCGGTCGTGTGGCAGGCGGCGCAGTCGCCCGCCGCCGCAACCAGCCGTCCCCGCTCGATGGTCTCGACAGAGTAGAGGTTGGCACCGGGCCGGGTGATCGGGGTGATCGCTCCTTTCCACGGCCAAGCCATGACCGCACTGCCCGCCACCGTCGTCAGCGCCGCCGCCGCGAGCCAGCGCCGCCGAGTCGCCTTCTTGCGCGGTGGCTTCGCACCGGGCGGTAAGCCTTTTCGACATTCGGGATCCTGTTCGTCAAGGGCCTGGCGCACGCGCCCGGCGGTGAAGGGGGGCTCGCGAAAACGCACGCCGGTGGCATCGAACAGCGCATTGGCGATAACGGCGACGCCGGGGGCAAATTCGGCGTCCTCCAGGACCAAGGGCAAGGTGGATGAATCCGCAGGCTTTGAGAACGATGACGTCGAAAGTTCTGTCGTGCGCGTCGCGAGCGCGTTTGAAGAAGTCTCCGGCGTCTGACCATCACCCCACTCATCGAAGGTCGGGGCGCGGCCGAGCAGCCCGCGCGATTCGCCCAGCACCCGCTCCTGGAGGGTTTGCTGAAGGTGTGCCGTGTCCACCTCGTCGCCGCTATCCTGTCCTACCACCAGCCGCGTCAGCCGGACATCGCCGGTCACGCGGTTGACGTCGACATCGGCAATCCAAGCGGAGCGCACACCGCTTTCCAAGCGCTGGTGGCGGTCGGGAAGCTGGGCGTAGGCCAAGCCTCGCCCTTTCAAGACGTCGCTCGCGGATGGCTCTGCTGGCTCTTTCTTCGGCCAGCCGGCCTGACGAGCCACAGAAGTAAGCAACTCGCTACCCCGGTCATCGTCCAGGTGATCCAAACGTAGCGTTAACGGGTCCTCCCCCCTCGCGTGGGCGAGCTCATCGACGAACGCCTCGCGAGCAAAGGTCTGCTGCACGTCCTGAAGCGTCATATTGGCCGCGGGCCGCTCACCGGTGTGCGCCGACAGGTGCGATTTTTCGAAACGGTAGGGGGTAAAAAGCAATGTTTTACGTTCGGTCTGCGCCCCGAGGGTCGCCCGCCCGCTCAGCAGTAGCCCAACGGCCGCGACTTCGCCGTTGGCGTAGGCCTGACGATACCGATAATGCGAAATGGTTGCATCATTTTGGTGCGTCGCACTCAGCATCATACGCTGCGCCCGACCCAGCGCTTTCACGTCGGCTTCGTACGCCGCGCTAAGCCATACGGCCACCGGGGCGCCGACCGCCTTCGCCAGCAGCGCCGCATCCACGGCGGCGTCGTCACCACAGTGGCGACCCAGCCCTGTAGCCAGTGCCTTGCCATCCGGGGCATGCAATGTGATCGCCGTACCATCGACCGATGTGGCCAGACTCAGATCGTGGCGCAGCGCCTCGGGGGTGGCGGTTCGCGTCCATACATTCAATGCAGCGTCGCGGCTTTCAGCGATCACCCATTCCGGTATCTCGCCCCAGCGCAAGCGGCTTGGCCAACCATAATCGCGGGCAAACGCGTCTTCTGTGTTTTGTTTTTCAAGAAGGGTTTCGCGCTGCGTATTAGCCACCGAGGCAGGCTTCTCCCAGC
Source organism: Halomonas sp. PAMB 3264 (assembly GCF_031954245.1). Lineage (NCBI taxonomy): Bacteria > Pseudomonadati > Pseudomonadota > Gammaproteobacteria > Oceanospirillales > Halomonadaceae > Halomonas > Halomonas sp. PAMB 3264. The sequence continues at coordinate 365,510 of NZ_CP134866.1, read as the reverse complement.
GAAGCACCAGGTGCTGGGCCGCATTGCGCGCGGCCTCAAAGGTCGTTGCGACCACCCCGACAAAATTACCTTCAACGACAACACGTGTCTCGCACCCCAAAGCACCAATCGAAGTGTCATCGACGCTTATCAACCGGGCGCTTTCGAAGCGCTCGCCGGTCCAGCCATAGGCAGGCGGGCGAATCACCACGCCATAACGAAGCCCGGGCAATTGAGCGGGCAGCGTCTTTTGTGCTGAAGATGAAGCGCCCAGCGACTTACGCATCCAGGCCTCCCCGCCGGTCGGCCTCAAGCTCCACGGCCAGGTGCGCCGCCGACAGAATTTCCAGGTGAGTACCGCAGCGGCATAGGTTGTGATCGAGCGAGGCCAGTATCTGTTCGTCGGAAGGGGTGGCGGTATGGTTAAGCAACGAGCGAATACTAACGATCATACCGTTCAGACAATACCCGCACTGGGCGGCTTGGGCGTCGATAAAAGCCTGCTGCACCGGATCCAGGCGCTGATGTTCGGCAAGCCCTTCAAGCGTTGTGATCTCGAAGCCTTGCACCGCGGCTACCGTCAATACGCAGGCGCGCGCCGCGACGCCGTCGACCAGCACGCTGCACGCCCCGCACTCGCCGAGTCCACAGCCATACTTCGGCCCATTCAGCGCCAGGTCGTTGCGCAGAACGGCCAGCAACGGCGTATCCGGAGAAACGGCCAATGTATGGTGCTGGCCATTTACGTTTAACTTCAGCGTCATAGGGGATGACCATCGTTATTGTTGAAGTCGTCTGTCGTTGGTGGTGCGTCTTAAGCTCTACTGCTTAGCAGATCTGCGTTTTAGTGCAGCCAAGCGATGCCGCTATTCGCTTTTAAAGCAGCGTTTTTTCAAGCCGACCCGATGGTTGGGAAATCGACTCGGCACCATAGAAGTGCATACCTTTAAAGCCTGGGCATTAACAGTGCATACGTCTTAAATAAGGCATATAAAACGTATATCATTCCCGCTGCATTACAATCAAGTCTTAATTAAAAAAACCTATAAATTAATTAATAATGTTTAAATTCATTAACTTATAAATTAAACACACTATACGAAGAGTTTAGATAACTGACGTGCGTTTTTCCTTGACCAAAAAATAAATGGTGTATACGTTATTTAAAAAGAGATAATGGCTACTTTTAAGAGGCCTTAGGCGCTCTCATGGCGCCAGCCATACGCCAATAAAAAGCGAGGAAACGACTCCATGAACGATAAACCCACCATTGCCGTTATTGGTGCAGGCTTGGGCGGCGCCGCGGCGGGCGCCTTGCTGCAACAGGCTGGTTATCCCACCAAGGTGTACGAACAGGCCCCGTCCTTTTCTCGCTTGGGCGCAGGCATACACTTAGGGCCCAACGTGATGAAGGTCATGCGTCGCATCGGCATCGAAGACAAGCTCGATGCCATGGGGTCTCACCCGGATTACTGGTTCAGCCGTAACGGCATGACCGGTGAATATCAGTCGCGCATCCCCTTGGGCGAATACGCCCTGGAGCACTACGGGGCGTCTTATATCACCGTGCACCGCGGCGACTTACACGAACTCATGGTCGACACTCTTGATCAGGACCAGCTCTTTTTCGACAAGCGCGTGACCGACGTCGACGACAACGGCGACAAGGTCCGTTTAACCTTCGCCGACGGTACGGTCGAAGAGGCAGATCTGGTAATCGGCGCTGACGGCGTCAACTCGCAGATTCGCGAAAAGCTACTGGGTACGGAAGCACCGATTTACAGCGGCTGGGTCGCCCATCGGGCCATCATCTCTGCCGAGAAGCTCAAGGCGTATAACCTGGATTTCGAAGCCTGCGTAAAGTGGTGGTCCGAGGATCGCCACATGATGGTCTATTTCGTGACCGGCGATGAAAAAGAGTACTACTACGTGACCGGCGTGCCGGAGCCCGATTGGAACCACGGCACGTCTTTCGTCGACAGCTCTCAGGAAGAGATGTTCGAGGCCTTCAAGGGGTACCACCCGACCGTTCAAGCGCTGATCGAATGCACCGAATCGGTCACCAAATGGCCGCTTCTGGAGCGTAACCCCTTGCCACTTTGGCACGACAACCGTCTGGTGCTATTGGGAGACGCTTGCCACCCCATGAAGCCGCACATGGCCCAAGGCGCCGCCATGGCCATTGAAGACGCCGCCATGCTGGTGCGTTGCCTGGAAGAAGTGGGCGCAGACGACTACCACGCGGCTTTCGAGCTTTACCGCTCTAACCGCTTCGAGCGCGCCTCTCGCGTGCAAAAGGTGTCCCACGACAATACCTGGCTTCGTGAAGAAGAGGACCCGGCTTGGGTCTTTGGTTACGACGTATTCGAAACACCGCTGAAAACACCGAACACCGCCAACGAGGAGAGCCCGACATGACCTCTAACAGCACATATCAGTACGGTGCCAACGTTCACGCCAACGGTATTCGTCAGCACTATCTGCGCTTTGGTGGCGAGGCCTCAAGCACCGGCCAACCGCTGGTGATCATCCCGGGCATCACCAGCCCCGCCATTACCTGGGCGTTCGTGGCTGAGCGGCTGGGTCGCCATTTCGATACCTACGTGCTCGACGTTCGCGGGCGCGGGCTGTCCTCGACCGGCCCAGAGATCGCCTACGATACCAACACCTGCGCCGATGACGTCGTGGCCCTCGTCGAAGCCTTGGGTCTCAAGAACGTTGTTCTGGCCGGACACTCCATGGGCGCGCGCTTTGCGCTTCGCGCCATGAATCGGGGTGCCAGCGGTATCGACAAGCTGGTGTTGATCGACCCGCCGGTCTCCGGCCCTGGTCGACGAGAGTATCCCAGTAAGCTGCCTTGGTACGTGGACTCCATCAAGGACTGCACCGAAGGCGCCGACATCGACACCATGCGCACCTACTGCCCCACCTGGAGCGAGGAACAGCTTCGCCTACGCGCTGAGTGGCTGCATACCTGTTACACGCCCGCCATCGTGCAGACCTTCGAGGAGTTCCACACCGTCGATATCCATCAGGACTTCCCAAGCATCGAGGTACCAACGCTTTTGATCTGTGCAGGCAAGGGGGGAGTGATCCAGGCAGAAGATCGTGAAGAGATTCAGACTCTGCTGCCGTCGATTCGCATCACCACCGCCGACAAAGCCGGCCACATGATTCCATGGGACGATTTCGAGGGCTTCTTCACCGCCTTCGACGATTTTCTTGGCACTTCACTTTAAGAGAGCGCTGCCATGACTTCTGATAACAAGACCTACCGTATCGGCCAGATCGTGCCGAGCTCCAACATCACCATGGAGACGGAAATCCCTGCAATGCTGACCGCGCGTCAGTTGATCAGGCCGGAACGTTTCACGTTCCACTCCAGCCGTATGCGCATGAAAAACGTCAGCAAGGACGAGCTGGCCGCGATGGATGGCGAATCCGACCGCTGCGCACTGGAGCTTTCCGACGCCGCCGTAGACGTCATGGGATACGCCTGTCTCGTGGCCATCATGTCCATGGGGCCGGGCTATCACCGCGAGTCTCAGAAACGCCTGCGCACCCGCACCCAGGAAAACGACAGCGATACGCCCATCGTAACCAGCGCTGGCGCGCTGGTCGACGGCCTGCACGTGATGAAAGCCAAACGCGTGGTGGTCGTGGCGCCCTACATGAAACCACTCACCGAGATGGTGGTGGACTACATTCGCCAGGAGAACATCGAGGTCGTCGATTATCGGGCGCTGGAAATTCCCAATAACCTGGACGTGGCGCGCCACGACCCGGCCAACCTGCCGGATATCGTGGCCAGTCTCGATCTGACCGACATCGATGCCATCGTGCTATCGGCTTGTGTCCAGATGCCCTCGCTTGCGGCGGTGCCCAAGGTCGAGGCGCTGACCGGTAAGCCGGTGATCACCGCCGCTATCGCCACCACCTACGCCATGCTCAAGGCGCTGGATCTCGAACCGATCGTGCCCGGCGCCGGGGCGCTGCTCTCGGGCGCTTATCAGGAGTAACGGTCATGGCGACACAGGACAGCTCGGTTCAGGACAACTACCGGGGCGTATGGGACGGCCGGATTGGCTTCGGGCGGAAAGCAGCGCTGCTGGTGGTGGACTTCATGAAAGGCTACGTGCTGGAAGAGTCGCCGCTCTACGCTCCCGGGGTGGTCGAGGCCGTGGCCAATATGCCGGCGCTGCTCGACGCCGCCCGGCAAAGCGCCACCCCCATCATCCACACCAACATTCTTTACCACGCCCCCGAGCAGATCGACGGTGGTGTCTGGGTGAAGAAATCACCGGTGATGCGCGCCATGGTGGCGGGCAATCCGTTTGCCGAGTTTTGCGACGAAGTGACGCCCGCGCCGACGGAGCCGGTCATCACCAAGCAGTACGCCAGCGCTTTCTTCGGCACCTCGCTTGCCTCGATGCTGGTGGCGATGGAGGTCGACACGATTATCGTCACCGGCTGCTCGACCAGCGGCTGCATTCGCGCCACTGCCGTTGACGGGCTGCAATACGGCTTTCGCGTCATGGTCGTGCGCGACTGCGTGGGCGACCGCCACCCGGACCCACACGAGGCGAACCTGTTCGATATCGACAGCAAGTACGGTGACGTCATCGATCGGCAAACGGCCATCGATCATCTCCAGAAACGCTGACCAAAACGCCCGAGAGACCGCTATTTTTCGGGCGTTTCCGACCAACGACTCATTATTCACCACTTAAAAAAAGGAGCCCCCTCAACGCACGCCTTCACTCACCAACAACCACAACAAACGCTTCGCGTTGATCCCCCCTGACCCCTTGATAGGTAACCGACATGACCTTTCGCCGCTTGATCGTAGCTTCCACCCTGGGCCTGGCCCTGAGCTCCAGCATCCTGGCCGATGAATTTCCCGACCGCGCCCTCACTCTCGTCGTGCCTTGGCCCGCTGGCGGTGCGTATGACCTAGCCGCACGCCTGATGGCCGACCACGCTAGCCGCGTGCTTTCCGTGCCCGTGGTGGTGCAAAACGTAACCGGCGCTGCCGGCTCTACCGGGGTTCGCCACGTGGCCGAGTCCGCCGCCGATGGCTACACCCTGGGGATGATGGGCACCCATGCCATTGCCCAGAGTTACATGAACCCTAATGCGACGCCCCTAGACGAACTCGATCCGCTGGTCTTCATCGGCCCGGAACCCGCTGCCCTTGCGGTAGGAAGTGGCACTGGCATCGAGGACCTGGACGCCTACCTCGACATGCTCGAAGGCGCGCCGGGTGCGATCATCAACGGCAACGATTCCCCCGGCGGCTTCTCCTTTATCGCGGCCAGCATGCTCGAGGCGCAGTTCGACGTCGAACTGACCAAGATCCCTTATCAGGGCTACGCACCGACGCTTTCGGCGCTGCTTTCTGGTGAGGTGATGTCGGCACTTTTACCGATACCGCTGCTCGCTGACCAGCACGAGTCGGGTCAGCTCAAACTGCTGGGGGTCGCCGCCACCGAACGCCATCCCTTCGCCCCGGACATCCCTACCTTCCAGGAGCAGGGCTACGACTTCACGGCGGAGGACTTCTTCATGCTGTACCTGCCTCAAGATGTCTCGGATGAGCGCCGTGACGCCTTGGCTTCAGCCTTCTACACGCTGCTCGAGGATGACGATTTTCAAACAGCAGCCAGCGATGTGGGCCTGGTGATTGCTCCCAAGGACCGAGAGGCCACGAATCGCTACCTTAGTGACCGCGCCGACGAGGTCTACGGTATTCTCGAAGCCGCCGGGTTGGTGGATGCCGAGCTGACGCGCTAAGCACGCAAGCTCTGGTTCGTCTTGTCTTGGGAGATAACACCATGCGTTCGTTTGCCTCTCGTATCGATCGCGTTGCACGGCGCGACCTGGCCTGCGGGCTCTTGTTCAGCACCGTCGCCCTGGCCGGTTTTTTCGACCTTTATACCAACCCGCAGTTGCTGGATAGCCTGGGCCGAGGCCCCGACCCGGGGCCGGCGCTTTTACCACTGGTCATACTGAGCCTAATTATGTTCGGCGGCGTGCTGCTGTTGCTCAAGGGTATGGCCGGCTGGGCGTCGAAACGCCGTTCACCTGCCGAGCGGCAAACGCCAGACGCCGCGTTCAGCCGCCACGCCCATGCCGCGGCGCTACTCGCCTCGCTGCTGGTATTGCCAAGCGTCGAGAGTTGGCTGGGCTTCATGGTAGCCGCCTGGCTGTTTGCCGCGCCGTGGCTGGTCTGGCTCGAGTATCGCCGCCATGCAAAGCGCCGCCGCGCTCTACTGGTGGGTATCACCATGGCCGCGATGCTCGCGCTTTCGCTGCACCTTATCTTCATCACACTGCTCGGGGTGGCGCTATGATGCCCAAGCCAGGAGACGATTATGCTGATCGATAGTTTCTTCACGGCGCTATTGACGACGCTGCTATCCCCCTGGGGGTTGACGCTGGCGGTGCTGGGCACCCTGCTGGGCATCGTGCTTGGTGCGCTGCCCGGGGTAAGCTCCACCATGGCGCTGGCCATTTTATTGCCATTAAGCTTTGGCATGGACCCAGCATTTGCCATTCTGTTTTTGCTCTGTGTCTTCGTTGCCAGTGTCTATGGCGGCTCGATCTCGGCCATTTTGATCAATATTCCCGGCACGCCCGGCGCCATCGTCACCCAGTTGGACGGGCATCCGCTGGCGCGCGCAGGCCGGGCCAAGGAAGCTCTGGTCTATGCACTGGTGGCCTCCTCCATTGGCGGGGTCGTTGGCTTGGTGCTTTTGGTGCTCATCGCACCGCTGCTTGCCTCGATCGCCATGAGCTTTAGAAGCCCGGAGTTTACGGCGATCGCGGTATTCGGTCTGGTGCTTTTAGCTTACGCTTCGCCAGGTTCGACGGTGCGCGGACTTTTGGTCGGTGCCATCGGACTCTTATGTGGCATGGTCGGCTTTGACGCCTTAACGGACGTATCGCGCTTCACCTTCGACACGCGCGGCCTGCAAGGCGGCATCGAGCTGGTGCCTCTGTGCGTGGGGCTGTTTGGTCTTGCCGAGGTGCTCAGGCACTTGCACGGAACTCACCGCCCCACCCCGGAGGTCGACGCAAGCGCCACGGCCATGCCGCTGCCCGGAATTGGCCAGATCGCCAAGCGCTGGGCATCGATGCTGCGCGGCTCGTTGATTGGCGCGCTGGTCGGCGCCGTTCCCGCCGCCGGCTCGGCGATTGCGGTGGCCATCGCCTACGCCCAGGAAATACGCTTTTCCAAACACCCGGAGCGCTTTGGCCATGGCGCCATCGAAGGTGTGGTGGCGCCCGAAGCCGCCAATAGCTCGAGCATCGGCGGTACATTGATCCCCATGATGACCCTGGGCGTACCGGGGGACGCGATCACGGCGGTGTTGATGGGGTCACTGCTGATCCATGGCCTGCGCCCGGGGCCGATGCTATTTGCCAACAACCCGGAGTTCGTCTCGAGCCTTTACGCCGGATTCTTTATCGCGCTGCTGCTCACACTGGTCATCGGCCTTTTGCTGATGCGCTGGCTGCCTTGGGTGCTGCGCATTCCTTCTCATACGCTGCTCATCGGCATCGCGTTACTCTGTGTGGTGGGATCCTATGCGATTCGCAGCAGCATGGCGGACGTCTACATCATGTTGGCATTCGGCGCGGTGGGGTACGTGCTGTATCTGTTATCCCTGCCTGCCGCGCCGCTGGCGTTCGGTTTGATTCTCGGGCCTTTACTCGAGGAGAACCTGCGTCGCAGTTTGCTGCTGGGACGGGGCTCCTGGGAGGTGTTTCTACACAGCCCGATCGCCCTGGGCCTGATCGGCCTATCGATTCTGGCCATCGCCTTGCCGCTACTGGCCCCGCTTTGGGTGCGCCTTGGCAAGGATATCAAGCGAGCGAAGCTACCGTGACGCAGTGCTGTGCGGACAGGCAAAGCGCGGTCTTAGGGCAGCGTATCGGCATTCATTTTTTCCAGCAGGTGCATCAGCGCGATACGCTCGGCCGGGTTGAGGTTCGCCATGGTGGCGTCGCTGGTCTCTTTGGCCTTGGGCACCATCGCTTCCACCAGCTCCTCACCCGCCTCGCTAATCACGACCATCACCTTGCGCTGATCAGAAGGATCCGTGCTCAAGCTCACCCAGCCACGTGCCTTGAGCCGTTTGATCACGCCTCGAATGGTCGCGGGATCGATGGCCGTCGCATTGACGATATCGGTCAAGGAGCTAGGACCGCGCTCCATGACCGTACATAGCGTCACGAACTGAATGGCGGTGAGCTGCTTATCGGTGGTATGACGCTGAAAGATCGCAATGTGGCGCTGATACGCCTTGCGCAATAAATGTCCGACCTGCTCGGAGAAGTCGTATCCCTGTTGCGATGGCGTGGCATGGTCGTGGTGTGTGCCATCGTGCGCTGAACGATCCGATGTCATTCAAACTCCCTGGAGTAAACGTTGATTTTTAAACGATGTGAAAAGTAAGCGGTGGCACTGAAAAGCCGGGGCTTATAAAGAAAATTCTTTTCACGCAAGGCAAACATACGACATATGCCAACTATTTATGGTGTGTACATTATAATTTCCTATTAAATGCAAGCAACCCTTGATCCCCAGCCGAGCATTTCATCAAGGTTCTCAATAATGGTTTTAACGGCGTTTCAATGACAATAACGCGGGAGGCTCCCTTGAGCAGCAACGACCACAGTGGCGTTCATTACGACCGTCAAGCACTCTTGAACGATAATGACCTGCTCATCGTTTATCGAGACGCGCTGCCCTCGCCCATACCGGCGCCCGGCCAACCGGGTACCCACTCGGATTTCGTACCGACCGAGCCGGAGCTCTTCGTCGCCATCCTGGCCGATGGTCGCGTGCTGGCGTTCAACGGGCATGTGGATCTAGGCACGGGGATTCGCACCGCACTGGCCCAAATCGTCGCCGAGGAGCTCGGTACGCCACTCAACGCGGTCACCATGGTGCTGGGCAACCCTTTTGAAGTGCCCAATCAGGGCCCAACGCTTGCCAGCGCCACCATCCAGATCACCGCCGAACCCTTGCGCCGTGCCGCCGCTCAAGCGCGCGAACACCTGCTGGATCTTGCAACGCGGTATTTCGGTGTCGAACGTGCACTTTTGGTCTGCCGCGATGGTTGCATTACGACTGAAGGAGGTGCCTTGCCAGCAGTAGCGTATGCCACACTGCTCGAAGGCGCCCGCCACGCCTTGAAACTCGATATCAACGCGCCGTTGAAATCCGCCGATACCTATCAACTGGTGGGTCACTCCTGCGCCCGTGTGGACATTCCCGGCAAAGCCACCGGGGCGCTGACCTTTGTACATGATGTGCGTGTGCCCGACATGCTGCATGGGAGGGTGATACGGCCACCCTACGCGGGCCATGACCGCGGGGCCTTCGTGGGCACTTCGCTAATCTCCGTCGACGTTGCCTCGGTCAAGCTCATGCCCGGCGTCATCGAGGTCGTCGTGATCGGCGATTTCGTTGGCGTGGTGGCCGAGCGCGAAGAGCAGGCGGCCAGGGCCGCCCGCCGGCTTAAGGTGACCTGGCGCACGCCCGAGTCGTTACCCGACCTGGAGAATGTCGAGCAGGCACTTGTCGGGCTCAAGGCCACCCGGCGCGTGCTGCTCGAAGAAGGCGAGGTAGACGCGGCGCTAAACACGGCAACGCATCGCGTGCAGCGCCGTTATCTCTGGCCCTTTCAGCTTCACGGCTCGATCGGCCCATCGTGTTCGGTGGCCGATTACCGTGAGGGCAAAATCGAAGTCTGGTCCGGCACCCAGAACCCGCACAGCCTGCGCGCGGATCTGTCGCGCCTAATGGGTTTGGACGAAGGCGTCATCACCGTGACCCGCATGGAGGCGTCGGGCTGCTACGGGCGCAACTGCGCCGACGATGTGGGCGCCGACGCAGCGCTCCTTTCCCGGGCCGTCGGCAAGCCGGTGCGCGTTCAGCTCACACGCGAACAGGAGCATCTATGGGAACCCAAGGGCGCGGCTCAATGCATGGAGGTCGATACCGGCATCAATGACTACGGCGAACTTGAAGGCTATCGGTTCGTTACCCGCTATCCTTCCAATAACGCGCCGACGCTGGCGCTTTTGCTGACGGGCACCCAAGCGCCGAGCGACGTACCGTTTCAAATGGGCGATCGTACCTCGGTTCCCCCGTACCGCTACCGCCATCGCTATATCGCCTCAGACGACGTGCCTACACTGGTACGCGCCTCCTGGTTACGAGGCGTCTCCGCCATGCCCAACGCCTTCGCCCACGAAAGCGCCATCGATGAATTGGCCTACAAAGCGGGCGAAGATCCGGTGACCTTTCGAGTACGCCACTTGAACGATCCAAGAGCGGTGGAGCTAGTGAGCGCTCTGGCCGAGCGCGCGCATTGGGATGCTCGACCGGCATTCAGCACGCCGCGCTCGAACGACGGCTGGCACTACGGCCGGGGTTTCGCCTACGCCCAGTATGTGCACAGCAAGTTTCCGGGATTTGGAGCAGCACTCGCTGCCTGGGTCGTCGAACTCAAGGTTCACCCTGCTAGCGGTCGTATCGTCATCGAGCGCTTGTACGTCGCCCAAGACGCTGGGCTGATAGTGAATCCGGCGGGAGTACGTCATCAGGTACAAGGCAACATCATTCAAACGCTCAGCCGCACCCTCAAGGAGTACGTTTCTTTCGAGCAAGGCATGCCGGTCAATCGTGAATGGGGAAGCTACCCCATTTTGCGCTTTTCAGAGTTACCCGACATACAGCTTTTGATGATTGAGCAGCCCCACCAGCCGCCGCTCGGAGTGGGCGAGTCTACATCGCTGCCCGGCGCTCCGGCGATTGCCAACGCGCTGTTTGACGCAACCGGTATTCGTTTTACTCGCCCGCCCTTCACCGCCGAGTCGGTTAGAAGGCTTCTTAAAGAGCCGATTACGGTATAAACCATATCGGCACGATCGATGAACAAGGAAGGCGGTGTTATGAGAGTAGATGTACCGACGGTTGGATCGAGTCCACTGTCTCCAGCGCCAATATACTTTTAAGCCAAAAAACAACAACGATCTTTAAACGAAAATAAAGCAAGATGCCGACCTTTTAGCTCAAGTTACCCACGGATCCGCCGTTATCAGTTAAGTAAAAACACTAACAATGTATCTATGCTCGCGCCGGCTCGGCGGCGCCCGACTTTTTTCTACTGGGGATATCAATGAGTAAGTTTGCTCGTCTTTCGTTAACGCAAAAGCTGCTTTTCGCGGTCGCGTTACCCTTGCTGGCCGTGGCGCTCGTGCTGGGCGTGGTGGTCAATTTTCAACTTAATCAGGCGATACCGTCGCTGATCAACAATACTGCCGCTCGTCAGGTAGACGCGCGTGCCGACGAGATAGGTCGCTGGATCAATGGGCTGCGAAGCTGGAATGCAACGCTTGCTCAGGATGAGCGGCTGGCCGAAGACGTTCCACTCTCTTCCCATCTCGAGTGGCTTGCCAAACGCTATCCCGACAATGGCGCTATCGAGTCACTGTTTTTTGCCAACGCTCAGGGGGATACGCTGACTCACGCCGGCGTGCGCCTGGATATTTCCGAGCGGGGTTATTTTCGCGAGCTGGTCGTCGACGGCACCGCGGATACGCTGCTGGCAGATCCGGTGGTTTCCATGGTGAGCGGACTACCCACCGCGCTGATCGTCGATACCGTGTTCGATGATAGCGGCAACCGCATCGGCCTTTTGGGTATTACCGTGGCCATGTCCGCCGTTTCCGATATCACGACGAACATCAATGTCGGCGAAGGCAGCTACGGCTGGATGATCGATAGCCAAGGCCAGGTCATTGCCCATCCGGAAGAGTCATATCGCCTGGCACTCAACTACACCGAAGGCGATCAGACCCACGGCTATGAAGGGCTGAGTGCCTTGAGTGCGCAAATGCTTGATGGCACGCCAGGTGCCGGCGAGATCACCATGCCAAACGGTGAGCACAAGCGACTGATGTGGAACCCCGTCGACGGCACGTCCTGGGTCGTGGGTACGACCATCCCCATGACGGTGTTCACCTCGGTGACCCACGGGCTTTTGCTTTCGCTACTGATTGTCGGGCTGGTGCTCTTCGGGCTCTTGCTGGTCGTGGTGGCGCTGGCTGCACGCCGCGCGCTGGCGCCCATCAAACATACCGCCAGCGCCATGGCGGATATCGCCCAGGGCAAGGGTGACTTGACGCGCCGGCTGGAGGTCAAGACGCAGGATGAAGTGGGTGATCTGGCGAAGGGCTTCAACGCCTTCGTCGAGCGCATGCAGGGCACGTTGCTGGAAGTGCGTAATAACGCGCAGACGGTGCTAATCGGCGCCGGCGACATCGCCGATGGCACCCGGGAGCTTTCGTCGCGGACCGAGCAGGCGGCGGCCAATTTGCAGGAAACTTCCGCGTCGATGGAGGAAATTCATTCGACGGTCGCGCATACCTCGCAAGCGTCCGAGCAGGCCAATGGCCTCGCCTTCGAAGCCGCCGGGGCCTCCCAGCGCGGTAACGAGTCGATGCGCCAGATGCAGACCAAGATGCAGGCGATCAACGAATCCTCACACAAGATCAGCGACATCATCGGCCTGATCGACTCGATCGCCTTCCAGACCAATATCCTGGCGCTCAACGCCTCGGTCGAGGCGGCGCGCGCCGGCGAGCAGGGTCGCGGCTTTGCCGTCGTCGCCAACGAGGTGCGCACCCTGGCCAGCCGTTCGGCCACCGCCGCTCAGGATATCCGCGCGCTGATCGACGTCTCGGTCAGCCACACCCAGGAAGGCAACCAGATCGTCGATGCGGTCGCCCAGCAGATGGGCGCGATCCACAAGAGCATCACTCAGGTCACGGACGTGATGGGCGAAATCGCCGCTAGTGCGCGCGAGCAGACCTCGGGGATCGATCAGGTCAACACCGCGGTAGCAGAGATGGACACCATGACCCAGCAAAACGCCAGCATGGTCAGCCAGAACGCCTCGCTCGCCGCGCAGATGCGCGAAAACGCCGAGCGCCTGGACCGGCTGATGAGCGAGTTCGTGCTGGGCAACGAGTCGCCTTCGTTCGCCTCTGCGCTCTCCTCTACCGGACGCGCTTCAGCAGGGCCTTCTGCGTCTCAGGGCACCTCCGCGCTGCCCTCGCCGGCCAAGCCCGTCGCGTCGCGCAAATCACAGCCGGAAGTGGCGGAGTGGGAAGAGTTCTAACGCCTCGGACCGATGTCACGTTTACCCTTGAAGGGCTGTCCGTCAACAGCGGCCCATAAAAAAACCCGCGATCCTGGATCGCGGGTTTTTCGTTCCGGCCCGGTGAACTCAGTCCACCAGCGGCAACAGCGTATTCAGGCTTTCCCGCGCATCGCCGTAGAACATGCGACTGTTCTCCTTGTAGAACAGCGGGTTCTCGATGCCGGAGTAGCCGGTGCCCTGGCCGCGCTTGGAGATGAACACCTGCTTGGCCTCCCAGACCTTCAACACCGGCATGCCGGCGATCGGGCTGTTCGGGTCTTCCTGCGCCGCCGGGTTGACGATGTCGTTGGAGCCGATGACGATCACCACGTCCGTCGAGGCGAAATCGTCGTTGATTTCGTCCATCTCCAGCACGATGTCGTAGGGCACTTTCGCCTCTGCCAGCAGCACGTTCATGTGTCCCGGCAGGCGGCCGGCGACCGGGTGGATGGCGAAACGCACCTCCTTGCCGGCGGCGCGCAGCTTGCGCACCAGGTCGCTCACCGCGCTCTGTGCCTGGGCGACCGCCATGCCGTAACCCGGCACGATGATGACGCTATCGGCATCGTTCAAGGCGCTGGCCACGCCGCCGGCGTCGATCGCCACCTGCTCGCCCTCGATCTCCGCCGCCGGGCCCTGGCTTCCACCGAAGCCGCCGAGGATAACGTTGACGAAGTTGCGGTTCATCGCCTTGCACATGATGTAGGAGAGAATCGCGCCCGACGACCCCACCAGCGCCCCGGTCACGATCAGCAGGTCGTTGGAGAGCGTGAAGCCGATCGCCGCCGCCGCCCAGCCGGAGTAGCTGTTGAGCATCGATACCACCACCGGCATGTCGGCGCCGCCGATGCCCATGATCAGGTGGTAGCCGATGAAGAACGCCAAACCCGCCAGTACCAACAGCGTCCAGAAGCCGGCGCCGTTGAGATACAAAATGGCCAGCAGCAGCGAGAGCACCGCCGCACCCGCGTTGAGCAGATGCCCGCCGGGCAGCTGGCGCGGCTTGCCATCGACCTTGCCGGCGAGCTTGCCGAACGCGATCACCGAGCCGGTAAAGGTCACCGCGCCGATGAAGATGCCGAGCACTACCTCGACCTGCAAGAACGTCAGCTCATCTGGCGCCTTGGTGGCCACCAGCGCGGCGAACGCCGAAAACTCCTGCATCACGCCGTCGGCAGCGCGCGCCGCCAGCACCCGGCGACGCTCGAGATCCGCGCTCCAGGCGACGAACACCGCCGCCAGGCCCACGAAGCTGTGCAGCGCCGCCACCAGCTGGGGCATCTCGGTCATCTCGACCTTGCGCGCCAGATAGGCACCGATCGCCGCCCCGATCGCGATCATCGGAATCAGCCAGCCATAGCCGCCGATACCGGGGCCGAAGGCGGTGAACAGCACTGCCACCGCCATGCCGACGATACCGTACCAGACGGCGCGCTTGGCTTTTTCCTGATTACTCAACCCGCCCAGCGAGAGGATGAACAACACACTCGCCGCGATCGCCGCGGCGGATACGAACCCTTGACTCAGCATACCGTTTCTCCGCCGCTCAGGATTTCTGGAACATGGCGAGCATCCGGCGTGTCACCAGAAAGCCCCCCACGATGTTGATGGTCGCGATCAGCACCGAGATCGCCGCCATGAGCGTGACGATCGCGCTACCGGAGCCGATCTGTAGCACCGCCCCCAAAATGATGATGCCGGAAATCGCGTTGGTCACCGCCATCAGGGGCGTGTGCAGCGAGTGGCTCACTTTCCAGATCACCTGGAAGCCGATGAAGCACGCCAGCACGAAGACGATAAAGTGCTGCATGAACGAGGCCGGTGCGACTTGGCCGAGCAGCAGCATCAGTGCCCCGCCCACGGCCAGAAGCGTGGCCTGGCGTTTGGTCTGGGATTTGAAGGCGGCGGTCTCTAGAGCCTTCTTCTCCTCGGCAGTGGGCTCTTTCTCCTTTGGCTTGGGCTTGGACGCGCCGATCGCTTTCACCTTCGGCGGCGGCGGCGGGAAGGTGACGTCATTCTGGTGCGTGACCGTAGCCCCGCGAATGACGTCATCGTCCATGTTGTGATCGATCACGCCGTCCTTTTCAGGCGTCAGGTCGGTCAGCATGTGGCGAATGTTGGTGGCGTACAAAAGCGATGACTGTGTGGCCATGCGCGAGGGAAAATCGGTGTAGCCGACCACGATCACGCCGTTATCAGACACCACCCGCTCATCGGGCTTCGTCAGATCGCAGTTGCCGCCCTTCTCGGCGGCGAGATCGATGACTACCGAGCCCGGCTTCATGGCCGCGACCATGTCCTCGAGCCAGAGCTTCGGCGCAGGCCTGCCGGGAATCAGCGCGGTGGTGATGACGATGTCGACATCGGATGCCTGCTCGCGGAAGCACTCGAGCTGCTTCTCGCGAAATTCCGGGCTCGAGGGCGCGGCGTAGCCGCCGCTTTCCGAACCGTCCTGGGCGTTGTCGAAGTCGAGAAACAGAAACTCCGCGCCCATCGATTCGATCTGCTCGGAGACTTCCGGGCGCACGTCAAAGGCGCGCACAACGGCACCGAGACTGGTCGCAGTGCCGATGGCGGCAAGCCCGGCCACGCCGGCGCCGATCACCAGCACCTTCGCCGGCGGCACCTTGCCCGCGGCGGTCACCTGGCCTGTGAAGAAGCGCCCGAAGTTGTTGCCCGCCTCGATCACCGCGCGGTAGCCCGCGATGTTGGCCATGGAAGAGAGCGCGTCCATCTTCTGCGCCCGCGAGATGCGCGGCACCATGTCCATGGCGATGACCGTCGCGCCCTTGGCGCGGCACTTCTCGAGCATCGCCTCGTTCTGGGCCGGCCAGAAGAAGGAAATCAACGTCTGGCCCTCGCGCAGGCGCTCGGCCTCCTCATCAGAAGGCTCGCGCACCTTGATCACGACCTCGGCGGCCTCGAAAATCGCCTGGGCGGTATCGACCACCATCACCCCGGCGTCGCGGTAAACCTGATCGTCGAAGCCTGCGGCCACGCCGGCCCCGGTCTCGATCAGGCACTCGTGGCCCAGCTTTTGAATCTGCCCCGCGCTCTCCGGGGTGAGGGCGACCCGCGCCTCGCCCCGGCTGCTCTCTTTTAGTGCGCCTATTTTCACTCGTCGTCTCCCCTGAATGAGAAAGCCCCGCCGCGCCTACTCGCCAAACGTCGGCGCGGCATCGAAACGCGGCCCGGTACAGAGCCGCCTCTTGTTGTCCAGCAGTGTTATCTACCCAGGCACCGGTAATTTCAAAACCACCCGCAATCTCAAAACCAGCCACTATGTAGTAATATTACGTTCATCACTATTCGCATTTCGGCTAAGACGCTTAAACCGTCGTCCTGTCACCCATCGATCTATCACCCATAGCCCTATCACCCATAGCCCTATCACCTATAGCCCTATCGCCCGCGGCCTTGGGCGCTTCTCGCAAAGTATAAGGACTGCGGGTTAGCGTCTTTTGGTCAGTACGTCGTTCACCGCGTCTAAAAACGCCACCCGGGACGGCTCGTGGGGCGTGGTCAAAAGGCTCCCACCGACGAACAACAGCGTTGCGACGGCGATGCCCCAGATACCCGCCGGTAGCCCCCAAAGCGCGTTGCCGGTCGCGTACATCGTGAGAACGAACGCGCTGGTGCCCAGAATGCTCAAAAGCGCGCCGAACGCCGTACCGCGCTGCCAGAAAAACGCGCCAATGATCGCCGGCACCACGGCGACCAGCCCCGACGAGGCAGCCACAGAGAGCACCGCGATCAAATCGAGCTGAAGCTCGGCAAAGCCCAGCGCCAATAGCGCGATCACCGGGACGACGAACTTGCCGACCAGCAGCTGGCGCTTTTCGCTCACATCATTTTTTACGTGCGCATACACGTCCCGCGAGAGCATCGAGGCCAGCGTCAGCATGATGGAGTCGATGGTAGAGACCGCCGCCGCCAGAATACCGACCATCACGATCACGCCCAGAAGCGGCGGAATGAAGTCGGAGCCCAACAGCGTGGGGGTGGCGAGATCCGCTCGCTCGAGCCCCGGAAAGGCCGTCAGCGCGGAAAAGCCCCATAGGATGGACACCAGGGTATAAACGAAGCCAAACACCATGAAGCCGATCAGCATCTGGCGCATGGCCGAAAGCGACGCCGGCATGAACAGCCGCTGGCTCACTTGAGGGTTGGAGAGACTAAAGAAAAACCACGGGATACTCAGCCCCAGAAACGTGGTCAGGCTGAAAAGTCCGGAACCGGGGACGGTCAAGGCGTCAGGGTGTTCGCGGGCAAGGGTATCGAACAGCTCGCCAAAACCGCCCAGCGCCTGAATGACCAACAGCGCGACCAGCGTCGAGGCGACGATCATCACCAGCGCCTGCAGCGAATCGGTCCACATGACCGAGCGGATGCCCGCCACATAAGAGAAGAAAATCGCGATCGCGGTGGCCAGCAACACCCCGGTGGTAAAACCGATCGCCCCGTTGGTCATGCCCTCCAGCAGATACCCCACCCCCGCGAGCTGCACCGCGCAGTAGGGAATCAAAAAGATACAGCTGGCGATCGACATCGACAGCGCCACGGCCTTGCTGTGATAGCGAAAACCGAGCATTTCGCTGGGCGTGACGAAGCCGAACGCGCGGCCGACCGCCCAGAAGCGCGGCCCGAAAATCGCCACCAGCGACACCCCGGCGAAGTAGATGATCTCGAAACCGAGCGCGCCCACGCCGCCGGCGTAGGTCAGCCCGGCAAGCCCTACCATCATGAAGGCGCTGTAGGTCGTCGCGCTGTAGCTCAGCGCCGAGACGAAGCCGTTCATCTGCCGATTGCCCAAAAAGAAGCCCGACATGCTCTCCACGCCCTTCTGGCGGGAGAGAAAGGCGATCATCACCGATACCGCAAGATAAGCGGCAATGGCCATCCAGATCATCGACTCAGTCACGATCGTGCTCCTTGAACCCCTTGGTAATGAACACGTTCAGCGCAATCACGACGACGCCCGCCACGCTCCAAAAAAGAAAGCTGCCGTACCAGGCCGCCACGTTTGAAAGCAGGGTATAGGGTACCAGGCAGCACAGCACTACCAGCATCGCGATAGCCCCTATCCACTTGTCCCGCGCCATAGGTCACCTCGTTGTGTTGTTTTTAAGTCCAGCGAGCAAGCATACACGCCAGGTCGCCGTAAACGCTTCCCTGATACTCAGGTAAACGCCGAAACCCCATAACATAATGCAAAATTTCGCCATTTTAATTAAATGCGAACATTTTTATTAAAGTCGTCGCCTCGTGAGTCGTTATTACAACGGGTGCCGTAGCCCTGGGCAAGCTTCTCCGCTCGACCGATTCGCCAGCGTACGAGGTCGTGTTGTGCCCCGGTCGTAAAACGATGCCGTAAAACGATTCGTGACAACCACGCCGTCAAATAATGTCGTAAAAACCGAGGCCATCAATGCGCAAGCTTTCTCACCTGTCGTTGACCCAAAAGCTGCTGTTCGCCGTGGCGCTGCCGCTATGCGGGGTGGCTATCGTGCTGGGCATCATCGTTCAAGCCCAGTTGAGCCGGGCCATTCCATCGCTGATCGACAACACGGCCATGCGTCAGGTGGACGCCCGGGCCGACGAAGTCAGCCAGTGGCTGAACGGCTATCGCAAATGGCTGAACGTACTCGCCCAGGACGAGCGCCTGAGCCGGGGCGCACCGCTGGAGAGACATGTGGACTGGCTTGCCAAACGCTATCAAACCGACGGCACGATCGAGTCCCTGTTCGTTTCTGACGCGCAGGGCAATACCATCAACCAGGAAGGGATGGTGCTCAATATCGCCGAGCGCCCCTATTTCCAGGCGCTGATGACCGATGCCACGGCGGATCGCATGCTGCTCGACCCCTTCGTCTCCAAGGCAACCAACGAGCCCGCCGCGCTCATGGTGGAAACACTCTTTAACGAGCAGGGCCAGCGCGTGGGGATCATCGGCATCGCCCTATCGCTCGATACCCTCTCGAGCGTGACCACCGATATCGATGTCGGAAAAGGCAGCTACGGCTGGCTCATCGACAGCCAGGGCCGCGTGATTGCACACCCCAACGCGGATTACCGGCTCACACTCAACTACGCCGATGGCGATGAAACCCATGATTACGAAGGGTTGAGCGCGCTCAGCGGCGATATTCTCAGCGGCCAGCCGGGCACCGGCGAGATCGTCATGCCCAGCGGCGAGCGCAAAACGCTGATCTGGAGCCCGGTCGATGAGACGTCCTGGGTGGTCGGCACCACGGTGCCGATGTCGGTCTTTACCGGCGTCACCCACCAGCTTTTGATGTCGCTGTTGATCGCAGGCGTCGTGCTGTTCGGCCTGCTGCTGATCGTGGTGGCGTTCGCCGCGCGCCGCGCGCTCGCCCCCATCAAGCACACCGCACGGGCCATGAAGGATATCGCCCAGGGCAAGGGCGATTTGACCCGCCGCTTGAGCGTCGATACCCAGGATGAAGTGGGCGATCTGGCCCAGGGCTTCAACGCCTTCGCCGAGCGCATGCAGGCCACGCTTTCAGAAGTACGCCACAACGCCCAGACGGTGCTGAGCACCGCCGTGGACATGGCCGATAGCACCCAGGAGCTTTCCACGCGCACCGACCAGGCGGCCGCCAATCTTCAGGAGACCTCGGCCTCGATGGAGCAAATTCATTCGACGGTCGCCCATACCTCCCAGGCCTCCGAACAGGCCAGCGGACTCGCCGTGGAGGCGGCCAGTGCGTCCCAGCGGGGCACCGAGTCGATGGCGCGCATGGAAGAGAAGATGGCCTCCATCAGCGAGTCCTCGACGAAAATCAGCGACATTATCGGACTGATCGATTCCATCGCCTTTCAAACCAACATTCTGGCGCTCAACGCCTCGGTAGAAGCCGCTCGCGCCGGCGAACAGGGCCGTGGGTTCGCGGTGGTGGCCAACGAGGTTCGCACCCTGGCCAGCCGCTCGGCCAGCGCGGCTCAGGAGATTCGCACACTGATCGACGTCTCGGTCGATCACGCCCAGCAGGGTAACGATATCGTCCGCCACGCCGCCCAGCAGATGCGCGAGATTCACCGCAGCATCACCCAGGTCTCCGACGTGGTCGGCGAAATCACCGCGGGCGCTCGCGAGCAGACAGCAGGCATCGAGCAGGTGAATACGGCAGTAGCGGAAATGGACACCATGACCCAGCAAAACGCCGCCATGGTCAGCCAGAGCGCCTCGCTTGCAGCAGGCATGCGTGAAAATGCCGAGCAGCTGGATCGGTTGATGGGTGAGTTCATTCTCGATCACACCACCCACGTCGCAACCCGGCACCCGGCCAAACCCTCTTCATTGATACCACCTCAAACACCGGCAGCGCCCAAAGCGCTTGCCAAACCCTCGGTGGCCGAACCGGAGTGGGAAGCGTTTTAATATCGCTCTCCTGGTAAAAGAGAGCACCTGAGACAACCGGGGCCGCACTGGCTGCCCCGGTCACATGACGTCAAGAGGTGATGAACAAGTCGGTATCAGTAATGCGGGATACCGTAAGGCTAGTGAACGTATCGACGCAAATGGGCCTATTCACCCCGGGTATTTCAACGCTACCCTTGATCTTCATCTGGTACTTTAATGCTAGAAGCGAATTAACTATTTCATATCGATCAATGGCAGCCCTCTGCACAGTGGCTCTGCTCGGTCCGATAGCGAGTATGCCATGGCCCGTAACCGTTACCTGAAAGGATTTACGCTGTTGGAGCTTTTAGTGGCGCTGGCTCTCATGGGGATTCTGCTGGGCGTCGGATTTCCCAATTTCCTGCGCATGATCGAGATCAACCGTGTCGTGAGCGCCACCAATGAGTTCAAGACCGCCATGAATTACGCACGAAGCGAGGCGGTTCGCCGCAATCAAAGCGTGACGCTTACGCCCTTGCCCGAAGGATGGAGTGCGGGTTGGCAGGTCGCGTCTGGAAGCCAAGCGCTACGCTACTGGCCGCAGTCCACCCGGGGGCTTGAGATTCAAGTTCTCGATGCGGCCAAAAAGCCCATTTCGGGGGGGCTGGCGTTCAACAGCTTGGGGCGCTTGCAACGAAGCCGCCCCGAGACCGTCTGGATATCGATCTGGCTGGGTGAGCAAGCCGATGGAAAAGGCCGCTGTATCCGTCTTGAACCCAGCGGCCTTTCGCGCGTACAGGACACCCCCAGGGCGTGCACGACCTGATGCGAGGCTGAAGCCATATGAGACGGACACAGCAGGGTATTTCGCTCATCGAGTCGCTGGTGGCCATGCTGATCATGTCGGTGGGCCTTCTGGGCGTGGTGGCGCTGCAAACCAATGCACTGACTCAGCAGCGAAGCGCCTACCTGGAAACCCAAGCCACCAACATGGCTCAGGACATGATGGACCGGATTCGCGCCAACCCCGATGAGGCTAGCGCCTATAACCTGGACTTTGACGAAGACGTTGGCGAAGACTGCAGTGGCCCGGGGCTTGTGGCCAACGATACCGCCACGTGGATATGCGACCTCGAGGCGGTGCTGCCCGAAGGCGAGGGCAAGATCGAAGTGAATGGTCAGGTCAGCGTCGCGGTGCGCTTCAACAATCCTTTCTCGAGCGGCAAACGCACGATCGAGCTGGTCACGGAGCTATGAAATGAATACCGCTCGTGGCGTCTTCCAAAAACAAACAGGCTTTACACTCATCGAGCTTCTGGTCGCCATGGTCATCGGGGTGCTGGTGATTCTGGGTGCCACCCAGCTGTTCATCGCCTCGCAGCAGAATTATCGCGTGACTACGGCACTGGCCAACATGCAGGATACCGGGCGCTTCGCGCTGGAGACACTGGCCCGCGAACTTCGTCAGGCAGACTTCAGAGGTGGCTGCGCGCCGGGCCAGATCAACGTGAGCATTCCAAGCCTTGCGCGCACGACGAACATCGCGCCCGCCCCTGGCCTGCAGGGGTTTGCCTCTCCCCAGAACACGACGCTCTCGAGTACCTTTGAGCAGCCCCTCGCCAACGCTCAAGTGATCGCTTATCGCGCGGCGGGCACACCGATAAAAGGCCGTATTACGGGCGTATCCAACCAGACATTCAGCTTCGCGCCCGCTCATAACGCGGCTGGCCAAATGCTGCTGCTTCAAAGCGCGCAGCGCTGCGAGCTCTTTCTCAATGCGGCCAGCCAGCCCGACCAGCTACAAAAAAGTACCACGGGCTGGCCCGCGGGCAGCGCGCAGGCGGCGCCCTTGCCCTATACCCAGAACCAGGCTGTCACACTGACCGCGCTGACCAGCGGCGTTTACTACCTGGGCCGCGATCCGACCAACGCCGATAGACCCTCGCTAATGCGTTTGGATACGAGTACCGCCACGCCGGTCAACGAAGTGCTCGCCAGCCACGTGGTCGCGCTGCGCGCCCGCTTTTTGAAAAACGATGCTTACGTCACCGTCAATGACGTGGACGCCAACGAGTGGCAGAACGTACGCGCGGTGCGCGTAAGCCTGATCGTGCAGAGCGAGCGCACCGACTTGCGCCAAACCCCGACGACTATCGAAACCGGTAACTTCCGTTCGAACCCGTTCACCGCCAACGATGGACGCCTGTATCAGGTATTTACGACCACCATCGACCTGAGGAATCGGTCGTGAAAAACGATGACTTCTATCCGGTGGCCCAGCGCGGCATGGCGCTGATACTCAGCCTGATCTTTCTCACGATCGTGACGCTGGTGAGCCTCTCGTCGATGCAGGGCGCCATGACTCAGGGAAGCATGGCTCTCAATCAGCAGGATTACAGCGTGGCGTTGCAGGCCGCCGAGGCCGCGCTGCAGGAGGCCGAGCGCGTACTGGAAAGAGGCAATAAGCCCCCAGCGACGTGGACGTCCTACACGGCAGATAGCGCAAGTGCCACCATCGAAGGGCAGTATCAAATGCCTCAGCAAACCGGCGAAGTGATCGGCTCACGCGTTACCAGCCAAGGGGTCGAAACACTTGAGGTCCTCTATCGTCTCGAAGCTCGAGGAAGTGGCCGCTTGACGGATACCAGCGTCAGGCTCGAAGCCTTTTACGTTCGCGTGGAGTAATCGATCATGTCCCAACATAGCGGTACTCGGCTTTTACTTACGCGCTGGCTGGCACTGTTAATGTGGCTGGCTACGGCACCGGCATGGGGCGGTACGACCTACAACCCGCCGCCACCGACAGAGCCCACGCCGACCCAGCCGACGCCGCAGGAACCCACCCAGCCCGCCCCTACGCCGACTACGCCGATCAGCGGCGGCGAAGGGACGGTAGACGAGAACTACGTGGTTCCCGCGGACAGAACCGGGCTCTCCAACGCGCCGCTCAACGTGGTCAGCCAGGTTCCGCCCAACATTCTGCTTATTCTGGACAACTCCGAGAGTGGACAGGAAGGGCTTGATGGGCGCGTAGCGATTGGTAACGCCCTGGGCGATCGTGAAACGTTAGCCGCTTGCCAGCTCACGACGTTCAACGCGTCCCAATGCCCGGCGGGGGCGCGCTCGCCGTTGAGCAAATCGAGCATTATGAAAAAGGTGGGTCGTGATCTGATCGACCGGTATCGGGGGGATATCAACCTGGGGCTGATGGCGTATCAGCAGAACCCGGCTTCCCGCACCCGCGACGACGCTTTCAATGGTCGCACCGTGGTGTGGCGGCTGACCGAGCGGGCGCTAGCGGCACGTTACTCCACCGACCCCAATCCAGGTTGGTACAATCCAGGTTTTACCGGCGCATGGGACGCCTCGACCAAGCGCTATCGTGCCCGCCTGCCTAACAGTAGCTACTACACCTTCTTCAACGTGGGCGTGCCGGGCTATAGCTTCGAGGAGACGTTCTCCACCGGCGTGCCGACTCGGGACGTGACAGAGTACTGGTACAGTATTCAGAACTCGACAGCGACCTCGGACCAAGTGGTCGAGCGCTTCAGAGGATTTGCCGGTTATAACACTGGCCGGCCCGTGGTCGAACCCAACCGGGTCTGGTACGACGACCCCGTTATCGTGGGTTACACGGGTTTTCTAGGGCGCACTCCCATCGTCGGCACCTACAATCTCCCTTTGGTCGACAGTCTTCGCCAGCGCGGCATCCCTAATTGGGGTCCGCATATCGCCTCGCTAGCGCTAAACCAACTCGAGTGGCGTACCGCCTCTTCGCCCGGGCTTGGTTACCTGCACGTGCCTATCGGCGGGCTGAACGCGAACGGTTCGATCAACGATGCACACTGGCAGTCGATTCTCACCAAACTGCAGCCCCAGCGCCACGATTGGAACGGCCTCGGGAACCCGATGACCGATCCCGCTTGGCCTTTGCTGGCCACCGGTCTAACGCCTATCGAAGGCACCATGTACACCGTGCGGGACTACTTTCTCAACAACACCAGCAGTGGCACCTCGTTTAGCAGCGCGCAGGGGCGCCAATCAGGTATTACGATTCCGAACATGAGCAACACAACGGCTCGCCAGTGCCTGGTTAACGCCAACATCTGGCTCACCGACGGCCTGCCTTCGGTAGACCGTACCGGTCGCTCGCTAGGCAATAACGTAAGCCAGGCACTGACCGATGCTCAGAACGCCATTCGCCGCCTTTACAGCGATACCGCAAGTGCGTTGCCTAACCCGGTGCGCACCTACGTAGTGGGCTTCAACCTGCCGCCGGACATCAACAATCTGCCGGGCGTACCCACCGACCCGTTGGGCGAGCTGGCTAAAGCCGGCGGCACCGAGCGCGCCTACTTCGCCAACGACGAGGCCTCGCTCAACCAGGTCATGCGTCAGGTGCTGGGTCGCATCATCAGCTCGTCGCAGTCGAGCACCGCCTCGGCGGTCAGTAGCGACACCTTCGACCTGCAAGGCAACAACCTGGTCTACAGCGCGGGCTACCGAAGCGGCGACTGGTCGGGGCGGCTGGTCGCCTCCGCTGTAAACGAGCGCGGCCAGCGCACCCCACGCTGGGATGCCGAAACGATGCTTGCGCAACAGGTCGGCAGCCGACGACTGCTCACCTCGCACCAGCCTACAGGTCAGCGCAAGGCCGGCGCTTTACTCTCGACAAGCACCAGCGGCCTTACTCAAGCCGAAGTCAATTGGTTCCAAGGGTCTAACCAGACCGGACTGCGCATCCGTCAGTCGCCGTTGGGCGACATCATCAACGCAAGCCCGGTGCTACTGCCTGGGCGCGAGTCGCGCCCGCCACTTCTACTGGTCGCCGCTAACGACGGCATGCTGCACGGCTTTAACGCCAATACCGGCCGTGAACTTTTCGCCTACCTGCCCGCCGAGCTTACCCAAGGCACTTCCCCCCCGCTTCGCGAGCTGACCCGCACGGGCTATAGCCACCGCTACTTCATGGATGGCACCCCCGCGGCGCGGGAAATTACGCTGTCAAACGGCAATAAACGTGCCATCGCGGTCGGCACCATGGGTGCCGGCGGGCGTACAGTGTTCGCGCTGGACGTGAGCAATCCGACTAATATGGGCGCGCAAAACGTGCTGTGGGAGTTTCGCCGACCGGAGCTTGGCAGCGGCGTGAGCGAGCCCACCATCACCCAGCTTAGCGACGGCCGCTGGGTGGCCATTTTCGGCAACGGTTACAACAGCACAAGCTACAAGGCCGCGCTTTACGTAGTCGACCTGCAGACAGGCGCGCTCGTCGCCCGACTCGACACCGGCGAAGGCAGCCTGGATACCCCCAATGGACTGGCCACGCCCACGGTCACCGCATGGCCCACGTTCAACGGCGGCGCCCGCTTTGCCTACGCCGGGGATTTGAACGGCAATCTGTGGCGCTTCCCGCTTACCCAAAATGGCACGATCACCAAACTCTATACCGGCGCGCGTACCCAGCCGATCACATCAGCGCCGGCGGTCACCTTGAGCGGCGGGGCCGATAACCGATTGATGGTCATCTTCGGCACCGGCAGCTACTTCAGAACCCAGGACGGCAACGATCAGAGCGTGCAGCAGCTGATCGGTATTCGTGATCAGGAGAGTCGCACGACTTCAGTCGCATCCGGACAGCTTTTGGTGCAAGAAATCAGTGCGACCGGCACTCAGAGCGGTATGACCGTGCGTGCCACGACCAATAAACCACTGACGACCCAGTTGGGCTGGCGCATGGTGCTGCCAGCGGGTGAGCGCGTCATTGCCTCGCCATCGTTCTCGAGCGGCTTGCCCCGTCGGGTGCGTTTTTCAACCATGCGGCCCGACACCACGAATCCGTGTAACGTGCGCCGCGTGGGCTATTTTCTCTCGCTTGTAGCCGAGAGCGGCGGCAGCGGCGGCGGCACTATCTTCGATTTCAACAGGGATGGCGAAATCGATACCGGCCTCTTGCTCAACGGTGATGCGATCGTTGGGCTTCAGCTAGGCAGCGGCGAGCGCCTGGTGGGCATTAAAAACGGTGACGGGGAAGAGACGCTGTTCACCGGCAACCCGGATGCCGGCGACACCGGCGTGATTACCGTCGAACTCAATGAGGCGCCGCTTGGTCGGCGCTCCTGGCGGCAGGTCAACGATTGATGCATCCAGCGGGCTACACCGAGCGCACGGTCCACTGCACCAGCCGGGCGACTACCGGGCGCACGATCAGGATACACACGAACGCCACCGGCATGGCTATCTGGTAGGCCTGCCAGACCAGCGACATGAAGCCCTCGGCCATCCCCGCGTTGACGGCCGTGATCACGATGGTCATCAAAAACGCCATGATCGAGGACATGTAGAAGGCGAAGACCACGGGCGTGAACTTCGGGTGCAGCTTGCGCGCCGCCAGCAGGCGCTGCTCGGGGTAGCGTTTTGAGCTCATGAACAGGGTCTTCATCTATTTAATGAGCCTGCTACCTTAACCACTCTCAAGCCTAATATGAAGGCGTCTCAGACGAAACGCGCTGTTGCGCCCTTTTGACGTGTGAGCTGGCCAATACGGTAAAGATCGTTCAGGTAGAAATCCAGCTGACCGAGCAGATGATTCACCGGCAGAAGCAAAAAAATAAGCCCCATCAGGATCGCCGGCTCGTTGAGCCAGACAAGCGCCGGCGCTTGCACCGGGTAGAGCAGCGTATAGATGCTCATGCCGCCCAAAAACTGCGCGATCAGGCTATTGATGATCACCAGCGTAATGAACAGCGCCCGCCAGTCGCGCCGGGGCAAATGAGCGCGGCCCAACGGCCCCATGCGGGCGCTTACGCGTGAGCCAAAGCGTAGATCGTCGTGGCGGCGTAGCAGCGCGCGTGCGGCGTTCTCATCGTTGCTTTCGATCGCCTCACGCGCCAGCGTTTTATCGAAGTGCTCGCCCAGGGTCGCATCAACAGCGTGATCGAAGGTTTCCGCTTGCGCATTTTCTCCCCGCCCACGATGCCCTGCCGCCGCGCCCAGCCGCGCAAGCTTTGCGCGATTGGTGGAGGAGAGCTTTTGTGCGTTGTCGAAATTGATGGCGTAGTTCACCGCGTAAAGCTGATAGAGCGTGGCGGTGACGCCGACGAAGATCAAACCGTAAACGAGTGCGATGAGCATGGGCCGGCCTATTGAAGAGGGTGAAAGGAGGGGGTGAAGCGTGCGCCCTTCATATTTAACAGATCTACCACCATGGTCAAATGCGGCATGAAAGCGCAGGCGAGCCAGGCTACCATAGCGCCACGCTCAGCGAAGGCCATAACAATCATACCGCCTGGCTGGTTATCCGGCTCACAAGGAACTCCCAATGCCCTCTCAAGACTCCGCTTCACTGCGTGACGACGTGGCGCGCTCACCGTCGCGCGCCAAAAAGTACCTGGCCGCGCTTGGCCCCGGCTTTCTGTTTGCCGGCGCGGCCATCGGCACCTCCCACGTGGTGCAATCCACTCGCGCCGGCGCCGAGTACGGCGTAGGGCTTTTAGGATTTATTCTGCTCGCGGTGCTGTTGAAGTATCCGTCGTTTTTCTTCGGCCCGTTTTATGTCAGCGTGACCGGCAAGTCGCTGGTCGAAGGCTACCGTCAGACCTTCGGCCGCTCGGTGGTGGGGCTCTTCGCGCTGGTGCAGATTCCGGTCACCGCGATCATCATCGCCGCCATTGCGATCACCACGGCGGGGCTGGCCGGCAGCATCGTGCCGCTGACCCTCAGCCCGCCCACGGTGGCGGTGATTCTGATCGCGCTGTGCGGCGTGCTCACTTTCGCCGGCGGCTACCGGCTGCTGGACTGGGTCAACAAGGTGTTCGTGGTGATTTTGAGCGTGACCACGGTACTGGCCGCCATCGTTGCCCTGCCGCTGGTGGACTGGACCTTTTATCCGGCCACCGCGGCCTCGCCGCTTTGGAGCGTGGCGACCTTCGTGACGCTGGTCGCGGTGCTGGGCCTGATGCCTTCGGACATTACGCTGGCGGTCATGAACTCGCTGTGGTCCGAGGCGCGCAATAAAACCCAGGGCAAGCGTAGCGACACGACCGCCGAGAAGATCGATTTCAACATCGGCTATATCGGCGCCGGCGTTTTGGCAGCGTGCTTCGTGATCATGGGCGCCGGCGTCATGCATAGCCAAGGCATTACCCCGGCGGACGGCGCGGTCGGCTTTGCAAGCCAGGTCATCAGCCTTTACACCAACACACTCGGCGAGTGGAGCGGCGTGGTCGTGGGCATTTCCGCGTTTACTGTCATGCTCACCACCCTGCTGACCGTGCTCGACGGCTTCCCGCGCATGATCAGTGCTTCCTGGTACACCTTCACCCGCCCGGTGGGCGCGACCGAAGAGTCGCGCACGATCGAGGGCAGCCCGGCGTTTCTGATCTCGCTGATCGGGCTTTCGCTGTTCGCCGCGGTCATTCTCTATACGCTAATGGGCAACTTTCGCCTGTTCATGGATTTCGTGATGGTGGTGGCGTTTTTGTTGAGCCCAATTCTCGCCGCACTCAACCACTTCACCGCTAACGGCGCCACCGTGCCGGTATCACTTCGCCCCTCCAAACTGATTAATGCCTGGAGCTGGCTGGCGATCGCCACGCTGACGCTGTTGTCGGTGGGCTATATCGTCGTCCAGTTCGTCATGTAAGCCTCAGGCAAGCGCATCACGCACGTTCATCGTGCAAATTCGGCGGGCGGTCACGCAAGTGGGCCGCCCGCCACCGTTTTGCGAATCCCTTCGAGCACGCCGTGGCCATCCTCGCGGCCAAGCTCCTCGTACCAGGCCTGGGTCTCGGCGGGGTTCTCGCCGTGAATCATCGCCGCCCGCTTGCGCGCGCGCGCCACGATCTCCCCAACCCGCTCGACGCGCGCGCCGTCGTAGCGTTCGAGCGCTGTCGCAAGCGCCGTCGTGGTATCAGGCGCTTCATCAAGCGCGGCGCTGACGGCCTCGCTCAGCACCCAGGCATCCTCCATCGCCTGACAGCCGCCCTGCCCAAGGTCCGGCGCCATGCCGTGGGCCGCGTCGCCCATCAGTGCCACCCGCGTATTGGTCAGCCGCTCGAGCGGCTCGATGTCGTGAATCTCGACCCGCGCCATGCGAGCGGGGTCGAACTGTTCGATCAGCGCCTGCACCGCCGGGCTCCAACCCTTGAAATGCGTCTTTAGCTCGTCGCGATAGCGACTCGGGTCACTTTGCGAGCCTGCCGCCATCGGCACGTCGAAAAAGCAGTAAAACTCCTGCTGCCCTTCGTCGTTACCGCCGGTCCCCATGGGCATGAGCGACACGCGCTTGCCCTCGCCCACGTATTGATCCCAGCTTTCGAGCGGCGCCAGCGCCTCGGTGGCCGCCACGCGCACGTTCCAGTTCACGTAGCCCACGTACTGGCGCGCCACCCGCTGCCCGACGATTTTATCGCGAAGCCTTGAGTGCGTGCCGTCGGCCACGACCAGCAGATCAGCGCTGACACGCTCGCCATCCTCCATCACGGCCGTCACACCCTCATCATCGCTTTCAACATCCACACAGTGGCGCCCGAGCCGAATATGCTCGGCGCCCACGGCGTCGAATAGGGTCTTTTGAAGCGCGGCGCGGGAAATCGGGCAGGCGCGCTGATTCACCGCCTCATACAGCGGGGTGAGCGAGAAATCACTTAACAGGTGACCCTCGTGGCTCAGGTAGCGCATGCGCGTCATCTCGCCGCTGATCTGTTCGATGGCGCTGCCCAGCCCCAGCCGATGCATCACTTTTACCCCGTTGGGCCATAGCGAAATCGCGGCTCCCACCGGGCGCATCTGTTCGACGCGCTCGAAGACCTGCACGCGGTGGCCCTGGCGTTTGAAGGCCAGCGCCGCGCTCAACCCGCCCATGCCCGCACCAATGACGACAATATCCAGCGCCATAACGCCTCCTGATCGAAATGAAATTGCGTTGTGAAACGACGTGGCGACGCTCGTATACAAAACGCGTTCCTTCGAGCCTACCGCATCCGCCGGGCAAAGCGTATAGCCACGCCCTGCCAGCCACACGTCACCGGGTTCGATGCCGTGGGCCCGAACGTTACGGGCAAGAATCGGGCCAGCCCGAAGCCGTTTGGCTTGCGGCGAAGGCGCGAAGCTCATCGAACAACCAGGCCGTGGCGGGCTCGCGCGCGTAGAGCTCGTGCTGGATCAGGGTGAGCGTCAGCGCGCCAAGCTCCGGCGGCGCCTCGACCAGGCGCACCGGCAGTAGCGCGATGAAGCGCTCGGCCATGTGCCGGGGCAGCGTCATGATCGCCCCGGTCAGCGCCACGACCCGGGCCGCGGCGATATAGTTGAGATTGCGCGAGATCACCCGCCGGCTCAATCCGTGCGCACGCAGGCAGCCGTCGATGGGCCCCAACCCGAGCCCGCTGATGTCGGCGAGTTCGACGTGGGCAAGTGCGGCAAAGTCGCCAAGCGTTAGCGATGCCCCCACCTGGACATTGTCTGCCGCGGCCAAACACACCCACTCCTCATCGAGCCACGGCGTACTCACCACTCCGGTAGGCAGCTCGACGCGGCTATCGAGCCCGACCACCATATCCACCTGGCGGCTTTTCAGACCCTCGTCGAGTGCGTCAGGCGTGATCAGCTCGATCGAGAAACTCAGCCCCGGCGCCTGGCCGAGCAGCCGGCTCAAAAATAGCGGGTACATCACCTCCTCGAAGTAGTCCGTGGTGGCCAGGGTAAAGTGGCGCGCGCTGGTCGCCGGGGCAAAGCTTGCGGGCGGGGCGAGCCCCTGCTCGAGCAGCGCCAGTGCCTGCACGACGGTCGGCAGCAGCGCCTCGGCCCGTGGCGTGGGCTGCATGCCCTGCTCGATGCGAACGAACAGCGGATCGTCGAGCCCTTCGCGCAGCCGCTTGAGCGCGTGACTGATGGCGGGCTGGGAAAGATGCAGCTTTAGCGCCGCCCGAGTGACGTGACGCTCCTGCATGAGCGTCACGAAAACGCGCAGCAGGTTCAGATCGAAATGCCGAAACAACTTCATGGCGAATCACCATTCATATTGCGAATGATCCGATTCTAAACATTCATTTCATTCATTACTCAAAACCTTTTATCGTCTTCGCCTTCACTCCCTTTCGAGGAGGCGCCCGCGAGTGGCCCAGTCCCCTATCATGCCAAGCCTGTTCGGCGATGTTATCTCGACGTTCATGAACGTGGAAAAAGCCACTGACCCAAAAGCGAGTAATGCGGACGTCGTGATCAGCGGCGTGCCCTTCGATCTCGCCTGCTCGGGGCGCGCCGGCACGCGCATGGGCCCCAACGCCATTCGCCAGGCCACGGCGAATTTGATCTGGGAAGGCAAGCGCTGGCCCTGGGACTTTGCCCTGGAAGAGCGCCTTTGCGTGGTTGACGCGGGCAACCTGGACTACGCCTACGGCGAGCCGGAAAGCCTGGTGGACAACCTGGAGAGCCACGCCGGGCGCTGGCTCGGTGCCGGCAAGAAAATGCTGACGCTCGGCGGCGATCACTACATCAGCCTGCCGCTACTGCGCGCGCACGCCCGCGAGCATGGCCCGCTGGCGCTGATCCACTTCGATGCCCACACCGACACCTACGAGCAGGGCACGCGCTTCGATCACGGTACCATCTTTCACCACGCGCTCAAGGAAGGCCTGGTGGTGCCGGAGCACTCGCTGCAGATCGGCATTCGGACAAGCTATGACCGCCACAATCATCCGTATGAAGTGCTGGACGCCGATTGGGTGAACGACCACGGTCCGAAAGCCGTCCTCGAGAAGATCCGCGCCCGCGTCGGCCACCACCCGGCCTACGTAAGCCTCGACATCGACGGCCTCGATCCGGCGTTTGCCCCGGGCACCGGGACGCCGGTGTGCGGCGGCATGTCGACCGACCTATTATTGAAGGTCATTCGCGGGCTGGTCGGCATGGAGCTTGTCGGCATGGATGTGGTCGAGGTGAACCCGGCGTATGATCACGGCGACATCACCTCGCTTGCCGCCGCGACCCTGGGGCTTGAATTTCTGTACGTGCTGGCGGCGGGCAAAGCCCACGCCTGACCAACGCCTTCGCGAGCGACGCCGTGACGCCCTGCGTTACGGCGTTTGCGTTTCCAGTGCCTGGCACAGATCCCCCAGAAAGTCCGCCACGCCCTTGGGCAGCACGCGCCCGGCAAGCGTTTGCACCTCCAGCGTGCGTCCGCTCATTTCCCGATCGCGAATCGGCAGCGACACCAGCTCGGCGGACTCACCCAGATGCCGGATCGACACGTCACCGATCAGCGTGATGCCGCCCTGGCACATCGCAAAGTGCACCAGCGTCGTGACGAAGTTGCTGGTCATCACCGGCTCGATCAGAAGTCCCTGACGGCTGCAGCTGACGTTGAAGAGCTGGCGGATGGTGGTGTTCTCGGTGGGCAGCGCCAGATCGAAACTTCCCAGCTGCGCAAGCGACACCTGCTTTTTGTCGGCGAGCGGATGCGAGCGGTGCATGACCGCGTGAATCGGCGCCATGACGCGCTTTTCCACCTTGATGTTCTTCTCCGGCGACGGTGAGATGGTCAGTCCGATATCCACCAGCCCCTCGCACACCCGCTGAATCACGTCCGTCGAGGACGTCACCATGACGTCGAAATGAATGCCGTGGTGTTTTTCGCGGTAGAGGCTAATCACGTGAGGCAGAAGATAGCTCGCCAGCCCCTCGATGCTGGCAATGCGCACCGTTCCCCGCTGAATACCCTCGAGCCCGGTGATCTCCTCGATCACCCGGGCGGCGTCCAGACGCGCCTTGCGCGCATGAGCGGCCAAAAGCTCGCCGGAGGGGCTCAGGCGCATGCCGGCGGGGTGGCGCTCGAAGAGCTGGCTGCCAAGCTCCGACTCCAATCGTGCGATCTGACGGCTGACCGCCGAGGGCGCCACGTGCAGTGTCTGGGAGGCCTTGTTGATCGACCCGTGGCGCACGATTTCCAGAAAATAGCGCAGCGCGGGGTCGATCAGAAGCCGCTCGTTCATTGAAAACCTCCAGGTCGGGACGGGTTCGGGTATTGCTTAAAAGGCAATACCGCTTTCGAAAAATACCGCTAACGTGATGGGCTTTGCCAGCACTAGTATCGAGAAAGAAGCACCGCCCGAGGCAGATCGACAAGGCGCCCCACCAATAACAAGCGCCGATCTGCCCACCATCAACGTGGTAATCGCCAGCCGCCAACAATACCAATGGAGATTGCGATGAATCCGACGTTCCCTGCCCGTTTCCCCAAAAAAACGCTGCTGACCGCTTTGGGCTTGGCCAGTGCCTTATCCTTCAGCGCACAAACCAGCGCCGACACCACCGTCAACGCCGTGATGCACTCGGCGCTGCGCGCACTCGACCCGGTATCGAGCAGTGCCACCATCGCTCGCAACCACGGCTATATGATCTACGATACGCTGATTGGGCTGGATGCGGATCTGACGCCGCAGCCGCAGATGGCGGACTGGGAGGTCTCCGAGGATGGCCTCACCTACACCTTCACCCTGCGCGAGGGGCTGACCTGGCACGACGGAAGCCCCGTGACCGCGGCGGACTGCATCGCCTCGCTCGAGCGCTGGTCGAGCTTCGACCCGGGCGGCACACTGATCTTCGATCATCTCGAGAGCCTGACGGCGCTGGACGATCATCGCGTCGAGCTCAAACTGACCACCGCGCTTGGCGATGTCATCGGCCTTCTGGCCAAGCCCTCGGCGGTGGCCGCGTTCATGATGCCCGAGGCGGTCGCCTCGATCGAGCCGGGCCAGCCGCTGCCCAACCAGATCGGCTCCGGACCGTTTCGCTTCGTGAGCGACGCCTTCCAGCCCGGCGTCAAGGCGGTGTACGAACGCTTCGACGAGTACGTGCCGCGCGACGAGGCGCCTTCCGGCACCGCGGGCAGCAAGGAAGTGTTTGTAGACCGGGTGGAGTGGATCCACATGCCGGACGTGCAGACCATGGTCAACGCCATCAACAGCGGCGATATCGACTACATCGAACGCACGCCCTTCGATCTGCTGCCGCTTCTGGAGAGCAACCCCGAGATTCACGCCGAGGTGCTCGACCCGCTCGGCATGCTGACACTCGCCCGCATGAACTTCCTCCACCCTCCCTTCAACGACGAGCGCATCCGCCGCGCCGCGCTGCTCGCCATCGGTCAGGACGACGTGATGGCAGCTCTCGTCGGCGACCCACGATTTTATGAAACCTGCGCGTCGGTCTACGGCTGTAATACTGCACTCTCGAGTGAGGCCGGCGGCGAGTCACTGACCAGCGGCGGCAGTCTGGACGAGGCGCGCGCGCTGCTCGAGGAGGCGGGTTACGACGACACGCCCATCGTGCTGCTTCAGCCCTCGGATGTGGCCACGCTGACGCCGCAGCCGCTGGTGGTCGCCCAGGCGCTTCGAGCCGCCGGCTTCAACGTCGAGCTTCGCCAGATGGACTGGCAGACCCTGGTCAGCCAGCGCGCCAGCCGCGAGGCCTCGAGCGACGGCGGCTGGGACATGATCTTCACCAACTTCGGCGTGGATAGTCTCTGGTCGCCGAGCATCAACCCGCTTTTGATCAGCACCGGCGAAGAGGATAGCTGGTTCGGCTGGCCCACGGACCCGGACATGGAAGCGCTGCTCGACGAGTTTGCTCTCGCGATTGAAGGCGACGAGCGTCAAGCACTTGCCGAGGATATTCAGCGCCAGGCCATGGAGCAGGTCACTTTCGTGCCCCTGGGCCAGTTCCAGAACGTGATCTCCTGGCGTGACGAGTTAAGCGATGTCGTCGCCGGCCCCATCCCGGTGTTCTGGGGCATGCACAAGGCCGAATGACCCGCCGCCCCCGCCGGCGGGCGGGGGGTTCTGCCTGCCCATGTGAGGAGTTTCCCATGCTCAGTTACTTCATTCGCCGACTGCTGGCGGCCATACCGGTAATGCTGGTAGTCGCGCTCAGCGTCTTTCTTCTACTGCGCCTGGCCCCGGGCGACCCGGCGGTGATCATCGCCGGCGACATGGCAAGCCCCGCCCAGGTGGAGAGCATTCGCGTAGCACTCGGGCTCGACCAGCCCATCTACACCCAGTTCGTCATCTGGATGGGCAACATGCTCCAGGGAGATTTCGGCACCTCGCTGATCTCCCAGACCTCGGTGCTGTCGATGATCACCCAGCGCCTTGCGCCTACCGTTAGCCTCGCGGTGGCGGCCATCGTTTTCACCGTGCTGATCTCGGTGCCCCTGGGTGTCATCGCCGCCTGGCGTCAGGGAAGCTGGATCGACAATCTCGTCATGTCGATTTCCGTGGTCGGCTTCTCCGTGCCCGTCTTCGTGATTGGTTACATCGTCATTCAGGTGTTCGCGATCAACCTGGGGTGGCTGCCGGTACAGGGCTATCGCAGCCTGGAACACGGCTTTACTGAATTCGCCAGCCGCCTGGTGCTGCCAGCGCTGACGCTGTCGTCGGTCTATATCGCGCTGATCGCGCGCATGACCCGCGCCAGCATGCTCGAAGTGCTCAAGGAGGATTACATCCGCACCGCCCGCGCCAAGGGCCTGGGCGAGCGGCTGGTGCTGTTTCGCCACGCGCTGAGAAACGCCGGCGTGCCGATTCTCACCGTCATCGGTACCGGTTTCGCGCTGATGGTCTCCGGAGTGGTGGTCACTGAAAGCGTGTTCAACATCCCCGGGCTCGGGCGGTTGATCATCGATGCCGTGCTGGCACGGGACTACCCCGTGATCCAGGCGATCATCCTGCTGACCGCCGGGCTTTACGTGCTGATCAATCTGTTGATCGATCTCTCCTACGCCGTGACCGATCCGAGGATCCGCTACTGATGACCACCTATACCTATCCCCGGAGGTTCGGCATGCGCCCATCACTGCACGCCGTGACCTCTCGACTGCTGCACCTGCGCCCGCGCACCACCACGTGGATCGCCGCCATCATTTTGATCGTCATTACGCTGATGGCGCTGCTGGCCCCGCTGATCGCCCCTTTTGATCCGACTGCGATCAATCCCGCCAACCGGCTACAGGAGGCCAATGCCACCTACTGGCTGGGTACCGATGCCTACGGCCGCGATCTTTTTTCACGCGTGGTGTACGGCGCCCGCGTCTCGCTCACCGTCGGCGTCGGTGTGGCGGCGCTCACACTTCTGATCGGTCTGCCGCTGGGCCTCATTGCCGGCTACTTTCGCGCCATCGACGCGGTGTTGATGCGCTTCATGGACGGGCTGATGGCGATTCCCGGCATTCTGGCGGCCATTGCCATCGTCTCGCTCACCTCGGCGAATCTCTGGATGTTGATGATCGCGATCACGGTACCGGAGATCCCGCAGATCGTACGTCTGGTGCGCTCCAACGTGCTCGCCACGCGGGAAGAGGCCTTCGTGGAAGCCGCGACGCTCATGGGCACACCCACTCGCACGATTCTCTGGCGCCACCTGATGCCCAACACCTTCGCCCCGCTCATCGTGCAGTGCACTTACGTGTGCGCCGCGGCGATTCTGACCGAGGCCACGCTGTCGTTTCTGGGCGTAGGGCTAAGCTCTGAAATCCCCACCTGGGGCAACATCATGTCCGACGGGCGCATCTACTTTCAGCTCAAGCCGTCGCTGATCTTCTGGGCGGGCTTTCTGCTGTCGCTGTGCATTCTGTCGATCAACCTACTGGGCGACGCGGCGCGCGACTCGCTGGACCCCACCATGAAGCGCAAGGAGAGTTGAGATGCCAATTGAGCCTCCCGTACTGAGCGTCGATCAGCTGATAGTCGATACCACCGACAAGACGCCCAAGCGCATTCTCAAGAGCGTCTCCTTCGACATTCACGCCGGCGAAACCCTGTGTCTGGTGGGCGAGTCCGGCTCCGGCAAATCGGTATCATCGCTGACCGCCATGGGGCTCTTACCCAAGCGAAGCCTCATCGCCACCGGCGGGCGCATCACTCTGGACGGCGAATCGCTTTTAGAGGCCACGCCCAAGCGCCTGAGCCAGCTTCGCGGCAGCCGCATGGCGATGATCTTCCAGGAGCCGATGACCGCGCTCAACCCGGTGCTGAGCGTCGGCAAGCAGCTCGACGAGGTGCTGGCCTGTCACACCTCGCTATCCGGTGCCGAGCGCTTCGCCCAGGTGCTGGACGCGTTGGCCCAGGTACACCTGCCGGATATCGAGCGCATATATCACAGCTTTCCCCACCAGCTCTCCGGCGGACAGCGCCAGCGCATCATGATCGCCATGGCGCTGCTCTTGAAGCCCAGACTCTTGATCGCCGACGAACCCACCACGGCGCTGGACGTCACCACCCAGCACCAGATACTCAAATTGATTCGCGAACTGCAAGAGCGCCACGGCACCGCGGTGCTGTTCATCACCCATGACATGGGTGTGGTGGTGGATATCGCCGACCGTGTCTGCGTCATGAAGACCGGCGAGATCGTGGAAACCGGCCCGGTGCGCCAGATCCTCGGCCGCCCGCAGCACGCCTACACCCGGCGCCTGCTGGAAGCGGTGCCCAGCCTGACCCCGCGCCCCGCCCGCCCCGTCAAGAGCGAACGCCGCGTGCTCGGTGTTACCGAGCTGCACAAGGAATTTGCGCCCAAACGCGGCCTGTTGGGCTTTTTGAAACCGCGCCGCGCGGCCACCCACGCGGTCAATGACGTCAGCTTCGAGCTCCAGGCCGGGCGTACGCTGGGCATCGTCGGCGAGTCGGGCTCCGGCAAGTCGACGCTGGCGCGCTGCGTGATGCGCCTGATCACCCCGACCGGCGGCACCGTGCGCGTCAACGGCCAGGACATCGCCGCTCTTCGCTCGCGAAGCCTCAAGCCGCATCGCGGGCGCATTCAGATGGTGTTTCAGGACCCCTACCGCTCGCTGAACCCGCGTCTGACCATCGGCCAGAGCCTGACCGAAGGCCCAACCAACTACGGCAAGCCGTACCGGGAGGCCCTGGCCCGGGCGCGCGAACTGCTGGAACTCGTGGGTCTGCCGGCGGATGCCATCGAGCGCTACCCGCACCAGTTTTCCGGCGGCCAGCGTCAGCGGATCGCCATCGCCCGGGCGCTGGCGATGGAGCCGGACGTCATCGTGGCGGATGAAGCCGTCTCGGCGCTGGATGTCTCGGTGCAGGCCCAGGTACTAGCGCTTTTGGACGACATTCAGGAACGTCTAGGCGTGGCGGTGTTGTTCATTACCCACGACCTGCGCGTCGCCGCTCAGATCTGTGATGACGTATTGGTGATGCAGCGTGGCCAGGTGGTCGAATACGGCCCCGCCGAGCAGGTGTTGGGCAACCCGCGCGCCGACTACACCCGCCAGCTGATCGAGGTCGCGCCCGGGCGAAGCTGGGATTTCACCGCCTTTGCCCCGGTCGCGTGACACGGGCCGCCCGGCCGATTTTTTGCTACAAGGAAGCGATATCGATGAATGCCTGTGACCTGAGCGCCGTCGAGGCGCGACGTTTGATGAGTACCAAAAAGCTCTCCGCCGTGGAGCTGACCGAGAGCTGTCTGGCCCGTATCGAAGCGATCAACCCTGCCGTCAACGCGTTGGTGGCCCAGGATGTCGACGCCTGGCGCCAGGGCGCGAAGAGCGCCCAGCGCGCCATCGACCAGGGCGAGCGTCTCGGGGCACTGCATGGCCTGCCGCTGTGCGTGAAGGATATGGTCGATGTGACCGGCCTGCCCACCACCTTCGGCAGCCGGATCTACGCCGACAACGTCGCCCAGGGCGACGACCCGATGGTGGCGCAACTGCGCGAGGCCGGCGCGCTCATGGTCGGCAAGACCAACAATCCTGAATGGAGCGCCGGGGGCAACACCCGCAACGCCGTTTATGGTGCGACCGCCAATCCGTTCGACGTGACTCGCTCCGCCGCGGGCTCCTCCGGCGGCTCTGCCGTGGCCCTGGCCTGCGGCATGGCACCGCTTGCCACCGGCTCCGACACCGGCGGCAGCCTACGCAACCCGGCGGCGTTTTGCGGCGTGGTGGGCTTTCGACCCACTCCTGGGCTCGTGCCGGGCAACCGTGCCCAGGCCTGGCTTCCGATGTCGATGAACGGCCCCATGGCGCGCACCGTGGAGGACGCCGCGCTGATGCTTTCGACGATGATTCGCCCGGACCGCCGCGATCCCTGGACGCCGGTGGTCGACGGTCAAGCCGTTCACACGCCGGCAGCGTTTCGTCAGCTGCCCCGAGTGGATCTCTGCAGTCAGCGCGTCGCCTTCACGCCGGACTTCGGCTTCGCCATGACCGAAAAACTCGTGCGTCGAAGCTTCAGCGACAAGCTCGCCCGCTTTGGCCACGTGTTCGGCCGGCTCGACGACACCCACCCGGAATGCCCGGAAGCCGACGACACCTTCGCGGTGATTCGCGCGCTCTGCTTTTCCGGCATGCACCGCGAGCTCTTGCAGCAGTACCCGGAGCTGGTCGGCCCCAACGTGCGCGACAACGTGCGCGAGGGCGAAAGCTACTCGGCGCTCGACGTGGTGCGCGCGCTGACCAACCAGCAGCACCTCTACCGCCACTGGCAGACGTTTTTCGAGCATTACGACTTCGTGCTCGCGCCTACTACCACCATCAGCCCGCGAGACTGGCACGAACTCTACCCCACCGAGATCGATGGCGAGCCAACCCAGAGCTACTACCACTGGCTCTCCATGGCCTACGCCTCGACGCTAGCCGGCCACCCCTCAGTGACGCTGCCAACCGGTCGCGACGAAAGCGGCCTGCCCTTTGGGCTTCAGATCATCGGCCGGCGCGGCAGCGACCTGGAGACCCTGGCCTTCGCCCGTGAGCTCGAAACGCTGTTCGAGGACGACGCCGCGCTGGCACGCCCCCGGGTCGATCTGGACTATCTGATGGAGGCGGCGCCACTGAAGAATGCCGAGGGCTTCATGGGGTTCTAGCGCGAACCTGACGCTTTACTTACGCCGACTGAACAAAAGGACACCGTATGGCCGACCACGCCCTCGACCACTGGCAGACGCTCGCCCGCGCCGGCACCGACCCGCTGCTGCGCGCGCTTACCCAGCGCGAGGCGACCTTCTGGGTCAACTCGAAACGCACGATGTTTGAGAGCGTTCGCGACACGCTGCCGCTGCGCGCGGCGGACATCGACGAAGCCGCCGCACGGCTTGAGCGCTTCGCCCCCTACTTCGCTCAGGTGTTTCCGGAAACCGCCGCGGCCGGGGGCATCATCGAGTCGCCGCTACACCGCGCCGATACACTCTCCTTCGCCGCCGCCCAGCGCTGGCGGGTCTCCGCGCCGGCAAGCCTCTGGATCAAGTGCGATAGCCACCTGCCGATTTCGGGCTCGATCAAGGCCCGAGGCGGCTTTCACGAAGTGCTGCTCCACGCCGAAACCCTGGCCCTGGAGCACGGACTGGTTGCACTCGCCGACGACTACGCCTGCTTCGCCACGGCGGCGTTCAAAACGCTGTTCGCGCACCACTCGATCGTGGTGGGCTCGACCGGCAATCTGGGGCTGAGCATCGGCATCCTGAGCGCCCAGCTCGGTTTCAAGGTCACGGTGCATATGTCCGCCGACGCCAGGCACTGGAAGAAGGCGCTGCTGCGCGAGAAAGGGGTTGACGTAGTCGAGCATCCGTCCGACTACAGCGTCGCCGTTGCCCAGGGTCGTGAGGAAGCGCTGGCCACACCGCGCTGCCACTTCGTCGACGATGAGGACTCGACGGCGCTGTTTCTCGGCTACGCCGTCGCCGCCCGGCGCCTGGCACGCCAGCTCGACGCAGAAGGCATTCGGGTAGATGCAGAGCACCCGCTGATCGTCTACCTGCCCTGCGGGGTCGGCGGCGGCCCGGGCGGGGTCGCCTTCGGTTTGAAACACGCCTTCGGTGACGCAGTGCACTGCGTGTTCGCCGAGCCCACGTCGTCACCCTGCATGCTGCTGGGCATGGCCACCGAACTGCACAACGCCATCAGCGTTCAGGATATCGGCCTCGATAATCTCACCTGCGCCGATGGCCTGGCAGTCGGGCGCCCCTCGGCGTTCGTCGGCACGCTCATGGAGCCGATGCTCGACGCGCTCTACACCGTCAGCGACGAGGAGCTCTACGCCCTGGTCGCCCTGACGCAAAAGCACGAAAAGCTGGCGCTGGAACCCTCCGCCGTCGCGGGCCTGCCGGGCTTCGCGCACCTGGCCCGCGCCGACCGCGCCACGCTCGACACCCTCGGCCTTGCCGGCCACCTCGCCAAGGCCACCCACCTGGTCTGGGCCACCGGCGGCTCGATGGTGCCCGAGGAGCAGATGCGGGAGTATCTGGACAAGGGCCGCGCGGCGCTGTCCAGGGCCGAGGCGCCCATCGCCTAATCGGTCTGCGGATGCGAGCCCAGCAGGGCCTCGCGCCGCCCCGCCGGCCGCCGCAACCAGAACGTCATCAGCACTACCGCCAATAACACCTCGGCCAAGTCGCCGCCGTAGTACATCCACTGGGCGGCGGCCTGGACGTGCTCGAGGGTGTGGCCGGTGTCGCGGGGAAAGCCCCATCCGTACATCAGCTTGCCCAGCAGGCTGTGGGTGGCGATCGCGGCGAATAGCACGATCAGACGAAAGCGCAGGCTTAGCCGGTGGGGCGAGGCGTCGGGCTCGGCGAGGATCGCCCAGCAGAAGAGATACCCCGCAAGCAGAAAGTGCAGGTGAATCATGTAGTGAAGCAGGGAGTTTTCCAGCGAGGCGGCGTAGAGCGGCGTCAAATAGAGTACGT
Organism: Halomonas sp. PAMB 3264; assembly: GCF_031954245.1. NCBI lineage: Bacteria > Pseudomonadati > Pseudomonadota > Gammaproteobacteria > Oceanospirillales > Halomonadaceae > Halomonas > Halomonas sp. PAMB 3264. The sequence continues at coordinate 323,258 of NZ_CP134866.1, read as the reverse complement.
ACATGCCGCCCACGTTGAGCAGCGTTGCGGTGACCGGGTGGGTCACCAGGCGCATGAAACGGCTGTGCAGGAACCTCACCATCCATTTCCCGCCCGCCTGGGGCAGCGTTTTGAGTAGCAGCGTCATCGGCGCGGCCAACACCCAGAAAAGCGGCGCAAACATGCCGATCAAAAGGTGCAGCGTCATATGGCCGACCAGATCACCATGCGCCCAGGCCATCAACGAAGGCCAGAAGGCAATGGCCAGAAGTGCGCTGCCAAGAAGGAAAAAGCCGCAGCGCCAGAGGCTCCAGCCAGACCCGCCCGCCCGCTGAAGCCCGGCCGCCGCCAGATACTGGCAGGTGACGAGCACGACCAGTAAAAACGGCAGCCAGTCGAGCGGCGAAGCGGGGTGGCCGGCGTGCATTCAGCGCGCGGGCAACACGCGGGCGCGGCGCCAGAACCACGCCCCGATCAGCAGAAACCCGATCGCGAAGGCATTCCAGACCAGGTCGTACATCAGCGGGTCCACTCCGTAGCGAATCTGGTGCAGACGTAAAATCTTGTGGTTGATGAGGCCGTCGAAGAGCTGAAAGCCGCCCATCCCCAGAAAGAACCCCGCCTTCGCCCAGGCCACGCTCAAGCGTCCCCGCTGGGAAAGCTCCAGCAGTAGAAACACGCCGACCACCACCGCCAAGAGCTCAAAGGCGTGCAAAAGGCCGTCGGAAAGAATGCCGAACGCGGGGGTGGAAAAGTCGAAAAAGTGGTGCCACTGCAGCAGCTGGTGAAAGACGATTTCATCGAGCGCCGCCATGGCGCCGATGCCGACCAGCACCGCCGCCCAGCGCGAGCGCTCGATGTCATGGATATCACTTTTGTTCGCATCATACGTCATGGGCGCGCTCCCTGGTGTCGCTATCAGCGTAGGCAAGGCGCCGGGCGAGCGCCACCGCGGCGCGGGCCGTGATTGCCCTACTTTGCAGCGCTCTCTAGAATGGCCGGCGTCGGTGTTCCGTACGGAACTTGATAGGGAATCCGAAGCGCTTCGCGCGAACCGGAACTGCCCCCGCAACTGTAGGCGGCGAGCAATGCTCACACGTGCCACTGGACATCCGTCCGGGAAGGCGAGCTAGCGACGACCCGTGAGTCAGGAGACCTGCCGACGCATCCTCACAACCAGGCCGCGCCATACGCGCGCCGATCATGCACGGGAGTGTACATGATGTTGAAGCGATCCCCGGCGCTGGCCCTGGCAGGGCTGTGCGTCTCTCTGGGCGCGCCCCCGCACGCCCAGGCCGCCACCGCCTACCCGCTAACGCTCGAAAGCTGTGGTCACGACATCATCCTGGAAAAGGCGCCGGCGCGCGTGGTCACCATCGGCCAGGCGCCGACGGAGATGCTCTACCTGCTGGGCCTTGAAGAGCACGTGGCGGGCACCTCGCTCTGGGTCAATCCGGTGCTCGAGACGTTTGCCGAGGCGAATGCCGACGTCGAGCGGTTGTCCGACAACGCGCCGAGCTTCGAGAGCGTGCTGGCGCAAGAGCCGGACCTGGTGATATCTGCCTACGAGTGGATGGTCGGCCCGGCCGGCGCCGTGGGTACGTCCGCGATGTTCGACGACGCCGGCGTGCCGCTCTGGACGCTGCCCACCGAGTGTGTGGGCAAGGACAACCATCAGAGCATGGATGGCGCCCGCGAACGCCTGTTTGACCCGGCGCTGGTGTACCAGAGTATCGAAACGCTGGCTGATATTTTCGACGTTGCCGAGCGCGGCGAGAGCGCGGTGAGCGATCTTCAGGCGCGAGAAACCGCCGCGATCGAGGCCGCCCAGGCACTCGATTTATCGAATGAGCTTCGCGGCGTGTTCTGGTACTCCTCGGCGGACCTGGGGATCGATCCGTACGTTGCCGGCGTCAACAGCGTGCCGGACTGGATGATGACGACGCTTGGCATCGACAACGTGGTGCGTATTGATCAGGAGTGGCCGACGGTGGGCTGGGAGAGCATCGCCCGCGCCGACCCCACCTTCATCGCTGCCGCGCGCATGGATCGGCGCCGCTTTCCCGCCGACGACATCGCTGTGAAACGCGAATTCCTGCAAAACGATCCGGTCACCCGGCTGCTCGAGGCCGTCGAGCAGGACCGGCTGGTCGAGATCGACGCCCACGCCATGGATCCGTCGATTCGCAGCATCTACGCCCTCGAGACGCTGGTCGAGGCGCTGGCCGAGATGGATCTGTCGTCCTGATGGGGGCGACACGTATCGGCGCAGGTTCCGCGCGGTGGGTCTGGCTGATGCCGCTTTGTTTGATCGCGGCGCTTTTGGTCGGCGCCTCGATCGGCGAGACGCGCATCCCGCTCTCTACCGTGCTGAACGTATTGGCGAGCAAGCTTGGCATGATCGACCGGCCGCTTTCCACCCTCGACGAGGCGATCGTGTGGCACTACCGCCTGGCGCGCGCCGTCGTGGCGGCGTGCTGCGGCGCGGGGCTGGCAGTGTCCGGGGTGATTCTGCAGGCGCTGTTACGTAATTCGCTGGCCGACCCGTACCTGCTGGGCATCTCGGCGGGCGCTTCCACCGGCGCGGTCACGGTGACCGTGGCGGGCCTCGGGGCGGGAATGATCTCGATGTCCATGGGCGCCTTCGCCGGGGCACTTGCCGCCTTCAGCTTCGTGGCGCTGCTGGCGCATCTGGCCGGCGGCGGCCAGGGCGTGCGCGGCGCGGGCATTCTGATTCTCGCCGGTATCGCCGGGGCGCAGCTGTTCAACGCCTTGACCGCCTTCATCATCGCCCACTCCGCCAACGCCGAGCAGGCCCGGGGCATCATGTTCTGGCTGCTGGGTAATATGTCCGGCGTGCGCTGGCCGGACGCCTGGCTGGCGCTGCCGGTGGCGGGGGCGAGTCTAGCGGTGGCGCTTGGGCAGGTGCGCTCGCTCGACGCCTTCGCCTTCGGCGCGGAAAGCGCAGCCTCACTCGGTGTGAATCTGCGCGCGACGAAGGGGCTCTTGATCGGCACGGCGGCGCTGGCGACGGCGGTGATGGTGTCGATCACCGGCGCGATCGGCTTCGTCGGGCTGGTGGTGCCCCACGCCTGCCGGCTGCTGGTCGGCGTGCGCCACCGCCGGCTGGTACCGGCGACTGCCTTGTGCGGGGCGGTGTTCATGGTGCTGTGCGATGTCGTTTCCCGGGTGGTGATTCCCGGCCAGGTGCTGCCCATCGGTGTGATCACCGCGCTGGTCGGCGCGCCGGCGTTTGCCTACCTGATGGTGCGGGGGCGGCAATGAGTCAAGCCACCCCGCCGCTACTGAGCGCCCAATGCGTGAGCTTCTCGGCATCCGGGCGCAGGCTTGTCGACGGCGTCGATCTCGACGTCTTTTCCGGCGAAACCCTGGGCGTGATTGGTCCCAACGGCGCGGGCAAGTCGACGCTTTTACGCCTGCTGGCCGGGCTTTTGCCGCCAGGCCTTGGCGAGGTGCGCTTCGAGGGTACGCCGCTTTCGCGCTTGAGCCGGCGCCAGATCGCCCGGCGCATGGCGCTGGTAGCGCAGCAGGCGGACACCGACGAGCGGCTCACCGCCCGCGACGCGGTGGAGCTTGGTCGCACGCCCTGGCTTGGGCGGCTGGGCCACTGGCGCGCCGAGGACACCGCCGCCGTCGACCGGGCACTTGGCGCGGTGGAGATGGAGGCGCTGGCCGACCGGCTCTGGGCCTCGCTTTCCGGCGGCGAGCGCCAACGCGTGCACATCGCCCGCGCCCACGCGCAACAACCGCAGCTGATGCTGCTCGACGAGCCCACCAACCATCTCGATATCCACCACCAGCTCGCCATTCTGGCGCTGATCAAGGCGCTGCCGATCACCGCCGTGGTCGCGCTGCACGATCTGTCTCACGCGCTGCGCTGCGACCGGGTACTGGCGCTTTTGGAGGGCCGCGTGGTGGCGCTCGGCCCGCCGCGTGAAGTGCTGACCCCCACGCTCTTGCGCGCGCTGTTCGGCGTCGAGGCGCGGCTGGTGGACGACCCTGAGGGCGACATACCGCTCATCGCTTTCCGCCGGCTCTGCTGAAGGCGCCCACGCGGCCGGTTTCTCGAAGGGTGGCACTAGCCGCTATAATGAAACGTCAGACGCGCCCCGCCTCACTTGTCCGGGCCTTCTCCCTCTTTCAAACGAGCCTTTCATGACCCGCGTCGCCCTTTTCGTGGATACCCAGAACGTCTACTACACCGCGCGCGACGCCTTCGGCAAGCACTTCGACTACAGCGCCTTCTACCGCCGGGCGAGCGCCCATCGCGAGGTCGTCGCGGCCTTTTGCTACGCCACCGACAAGGGAGATTCGGGGCAGCGCAAGTTTCAAAACGCGCTGCGCCATATCGGTTTCGAGGTCAAACTGAAGCCTTTCATTCAGCGCGGCGATGGCTCCGCCAAGGGCGACTGGGACGTGGGCATTACGCTCGACGCCATCGAGTACGCCGAGCGGGCCGATGTCATCGTACTGGTGTCGGGCGACGGCGACTTCGACCTGCTGGCCGAGAAGATTCGCCGGGTGCACGGTAAGCGCGTCGAAGTGTACGGCGTGGCCGCCCTCACCGCCGCCTCGCTGATGCGCGCGGCGAGCGAGTTCGTGCCCATCGAGGGCGAACTATTGCTCAGCTAGACTGACCAAGCCAGGCATCGATTTCACGAATGATGGTCTCCGGGTGGGTCATGTGAGTGCAGTGCCCGACGCACGGTAGCTCCCGGAGCGTGCTCTGCGGCATGCGCGCATGCATGTAGCGCCCCACCGCGGGGCTTGCCAGTGAGTCGACCTGGCTTTGCAGCAGCAGCGCCGGAGGCGTCACACGGGGAAGCAGGTGCCGGTAGTCGGCGAAGAAGGTCGCCCTGGCGAATACCTTGGCCACGACTGGATCGGTGGAGCAGAAGCTTTCCGAGAGCTCGCCGATCAGCTGTTCCGAGCTTTCCGGGCCCATCACCAGCGGCGCCAGATAGTGAGCCCAGCCGATGTAGTTGCGATCCATCAGCTCGATCAGTTCTTCGAGATCGGCGCGCTCGAAGCCGCCCTGGTACTCCGGCCCCACGTTTAGAAAACAGGGCGAGGGGCAGATCATGATCTGGCTGGCAATACGCTCGGGGATCTCGAGCGCCGCCAGCTGCCCGATCGTGGCGCTGACGGAGTGGCCGACGAAATGAACGTCGCTTAAATCGAGCGTCTTACAGATCTCCACGACGTCCTGCGCGTACCCCTCCAGCGTGGCGTAGCGCGCCTGGCTGAACGCCGACAGCTGCGAGCGCCCCGAGCCGACGTAGTCGAACAGCACCAGCGTGTAGCGCTTTGAAAGCGCGGGCACGACGTACTGCCACACCCGCTGATCGCAGCCGAAGCCGTGGGCCAGCACGAGCGTTTTTGCCCCTTCTCCTGTCACGGTCACGTTATTGCGCGCCGTGATGGATGTCCTGTTCAGCAAACCCAATGACTCCTCAATTATCCTGTGTGCCGTGCGCTTGTGTGCCGTACTTTTGATCAAACTCGCTGTGTGTCCACCGCTCGACCCAGCCGGGGAACTCGTCAGCGGGCATGGGGCGGGCGATATAGTAGCCCTGGCCCGCTTCGCAGCCCAGCGCCACCAGCTTTTGACTGTGCTGCAGCGTTTCCACCCCTTCGGCGATCACGCCGCACTCGAAAGCGCCGGCAAAGCCGATCACCCCCTTGAGGATCGCCAAGTCGCCGGGGCGAGTGAGCATGTTCTGCACGAAGCTGCGATCGATCTTGAGCGTATCCACGGGCAAGTCGCGCAGCTGGCTCAGGGAGGAGTAGCCGGTACCGAAATCGTCCAGCGACACCTTGAGCCCCAGCGCGCGGCAGGCGTTGATGATCATGGCCGCCTGCGCCGCATCCTCGATCGCGCTGGTTTCCAGCACCTCCAGTTCGATATTTGCTTTCGGCACCTCGGGTACGTCCGCCAGCATCGTGCCCAGCTCCTGCAAAAATTGCGGATGCTGTAAATGGTAGCCATCGATATTGATGCTGACGCTCAGGTTCAGGCCCTGTTCGCGCCACGTCTGCATTTGCAGCAGCGCCGTCATGATCACCCAGCGCCCAAGCCGAATGCCGCTTGGCGTGTTCGAGAGCACCGGCAAAAACGCCTGCGGGCCCAGCAGGCCCTGCTCGGGATGCAGCCAGCGGATGAGCGCCTCGGCGCCCAGCACCTCCCCTGTTCGCATGTTGACCTTGGGTTGATAGAAGAGCCGAAACTGTTCGGCGACCAGCGCCTCGTCGAGGCCTGAAAGCGCGGCATGGCGTTCTTTCTGAACGATCTCGCCGTCGCTGTCGAAAAGGCAGACCTGGTTCTTGCCCGCCAGCTTGGCCTGATACATCGCCTGATCCGCTTGGCGAATCAGCTGGTCGGGCTCCAGCGTGTTGGACTGCGGATAAAACGTGATACCGATACTGGCCGAAAGACTCAGCGACACGCCATCGATCAATAGCGGCGCTGCCAGCCGTTGCGTCAGCCGGTTCCAGATCGGCTCATCCAGCGCCCGGGAAAAGCGGCCATCGAGCACCACGACGAATTCGTCGCCGCCGAACCGTGCGACCAGATCCTGCTGGCGCAGCGTGTCGGCCAAGCGCCTGGCGGCCTGCTGCAGCGCCTTGTCGCCGGTCTCGTGGCCATGGCGGTCGTTGATCGCCTTGAAGCCGTCCAGATCGATGAGCGCCAGCGCGAAACCGGCGCTCCCCGGGCGGGCGCGGTCGATCTTGTGATCCAGATGTTTGCTCAAGGCTGCCCGGTTGGGCAGCCCCGTCAGCGGGTCGGCGTGCGAGAGCGAACGCAGAAGCGCCACCTTCTGCTCCAGCAGTTGCTGGGTCTTCTTCAGTTCCACGTAGAGCTGCTCGGAGCGCTGGGCATTGGCGATGCTCCAGAAACAGCGCTGACAGGCGTCATCGTGCACTGCGCTGACCATCACCGGCAGGCTCTGGCCACTGGGCGACCTCATCGTCAAGCGAATCTCTTCGCACTGCCCCTCTCGCGCCAGCGCCGGAACGATGAACGACTCACAAAGAATCTGCGACGCCTTGCTGAAAAGATCGAACAGCTCCCTCCCCGCCAGCGCCGCGGGCGAGTGGCCATACTGCTCCATCATGTACTGATTGCTGTAAAGCACCCGGCGCCGCGCATCCGTCACCAGGCACCCCACCGGGAATTCATCTAATGAGAGCAGGCTAGGTGTGTACATGGCGGCGCGGGCCTTAAAAACGAACTGGCGAGTTTAAATGGGGCGGCGATCATCCGGGGAAAAACGAGGTGTTCCATCGCGTCTGCCAACGTAAGGAATTGATACAATAGGGCAGGTTTTTACTCTCCCCGTGCACCCTGAAAGACTTATCTTAACTTAATACTAAAGCGTGAGTAATCCTTCATCGAAGCAGATGACCACCGGGGATGAAGGTAGCTACGCTATCGCCAAGTGCCCCTATTTAAAGCGCGCGGGATTCCCCAGAAGGTCAACAATTACCTTAACGGTTTCTGTTAGAGCGTCAAACCCGGAAGAGTAAAGCGCAAGAGGTATCGCCCTTTTTCTCGCCTTGGCGCCGCCGCATAGGGCGAGAAGTGCCCGACACGTGAGCCGTCCGCCAAGCCGTTGCTCGCTCCAGCACGTAGCTTCGTTTCGCATCGTGCGGATCAGGCGCGCTTGTTTACCGTTATCCGTAAACGACCTTGTTGTCACAATGGACAATTATCCGAAGAAACCTTTATAGTACCTTTTAATGAGAAAAATTAAATTCCAATAAGGAAACGAACCCATGAAATGTTTCGCAAGAACCTATTTTGCGGCGGGCTTGGTGATCATTCTTTCAGGCTGCGCTACGCCCTCAAAGCCCCACTGGTACAAAGAAGGTGTAGATAAGGAAATCACTCGAAGCGCTCTTGCCGAATGCCGATATGAAATTGGCATGCGCGATCTCTCAGCGCAAAAAGAGCAGGAAATGCTTCGCTACTGCATGGAGCGCAACGGTTTTAGACTCAGACGCTAATTATAGACAGCAGTCTAGCGGCTACCTTATTTATCATGGCAGCCCGCTCAAATGAGTCATCCAACGAGGAAAAGCTTCATGCAGTATGTCATCACGGCCTACGACTTTACCGATGAAGACGCCCTTTCACGCCGAATGGCGAATCGTGAGGCGCATTTAGCAGGGGTTAAAAAGCTGATCGCACAAGGACGCTTTTTAAGCGGCGGTGCGATTCTGGATGACGAAGGGCAAATGATCGGCTCCACGATTCACGTCGCTTTCGAGAATCGTTCGGCGCTTGACGAGTGGATCGGCCAGGACCCCTATACCCTGGGCCGGGTTTGGGAAACCTTGGATATCCGCGAAGTACGCCTCGTGCCGGTCGACGCGTGAACGTACTTCTCTAAAACGCCACCGCCCCGTCGACATCGAGCCGACGGGGCGGTGAGAGCGCTATCCTAAAGCAGCGCTATGATTTACGCTCGGCGTTTACTGGCCGCCTTTGAACTCGTCAAGGCCGTAGCTGCGCTCCATTTCGCGCTGGTCACCATCGAAGCCGCTGACTTCGACCGAGCCGTCCTCATCGAGGTCGATATCTTCGAAGCGGTCAAAACCGTCCTGGCTTGCGCGGTCGAGCACGCTGTTGAGCTGCTGCTCGTCCAGCCCCCAGGGCGCGACCTGGGTCGGGGTGGACGACTGCTCGTCCAGCCCCCAAGAGGCAACTTGGGTCTCGCTAGACGACTCGTGCATGACTTCCCCGCTTTCGACGTTAAGCGTCAGCTCATACCCTTGGCCGCCGGCATCCCAGCCTTCGACCTCAAACTCCATCGCGCCGCGTTCTTCATCGATTTGAATTTCACGAAACAAGGCGACACCGGCGTTGTTGGCTTGCTCAATCATGTTGGCAAACGTTGCCTGGTCGAGCGCTTGTTGGTAGTCGTCCTGCTCGGCCATGGCAGCTTGACCAAGACCCAGCGTGGCGATGGCGGTGATAGCGAGTGCGATTGCTGTCTTTTTCATGGTGACCATCCTTTTTCAATGAAATGACGCTTCGCTGTACAAGATAGCTTGTTGATGCTGGGCTGTCTCATTCAGTGGAGAGCACTCTACGGCGCGCTAACTTACTCGCGCGTGATGCATACGTTCACATTGCGTTCACACACCGAGACGTCACCTGCGGACTCGCTGTGCCTTGATTTTTTCATGCTGCACTCCGTTTGCCTCCTTATAGGCCGGAGAATATTGACGGCGCATGCACCTATTTTAGGGAATGGTTACGCAGGCAAACCGCTCCCTTACGTACGAAAACTACAAATTTTGATAAAAGGTGAAAAATGACTCTTCGTTATTCGACTAATTAATCATATGAGCAAATGATCAACCCGCCTTATATTCATGCAATTGATACACAAATTCGCGATACCAGCTTTAAACATGCAATCCATGCACGCCATAAATACCTTAAAAATACTATAAAATTTGAGTTTAGATATGCATTTCAACAAGTTGGACCTTAATCTACTGGTCGCCTTGGACCATATGCTAGCTCTTCAGTCGGTCAGCCAAGCGGCAGAGCGTATGAATCTTACCCAATCTGCCATGTCAAACGCCTTGACAAGATTAAGAGGCTACTTCGATGACCCTCTCCTTGTGCAGGTAGGACGTCGAATGGAACTAACCCCCCGCGCGCAATCAATGAAGCACTCTGTACGCGATATTTTGGTACGTGTAGAGGCTACAGTATCGACAGATATCTTATTTGACCCGAGTCAATCTACCCGCAAATTTCGTATCATCCTATCGGATTTCGTCATGTCCACGTTGATCCCCAGGGTGCTAGAACTAATCGATATAAAGTCAACAGGTATTTCGTTCAGCTTTTTACCTCAGATTGAAACACCTCACTTAGCGATCGAAAAAGGCGATGCCGATCTGTTGGTGGCGCCTGAGCCACTCCTCTCGACCGAGCATCCTAATGAGCACCTTTTCAATGAAAGATACGTATGCATAACGTGTGCTCAAAGCCGGCATCATGGCCAGGAAATGAACCTGGCACGCTACTGCGGCGCACGCCATGTAAAGATGGTACCTTCGACTGGAGCTGCAACGTTTGAACAAAAGTGGGTTGAAAAACTGGGTATAGAACGCGACATCGCTTTAACCAGCTATACGTTTTCTTCGCTTCCTCACTTGATTATGGGCAGCGACCGTATTGCCACTGTGCACGAGCAACTTGCAGAGACTTATAAAGAATCATTACCCATAGATATTCACCCTCTTCCCTTCGACATTCCTATGCTTGAAGAACGTATTCAGTGGCATGCCTATCGTGATCAGGATCCCGGTATTCAATGGTTAGTAGAAATGATGAGGCGAGCAGCAAAGGAGCTTCTTTAACCTATCGTCGCTTTCCTGAGGGGGCCATAAAATGATGATTGCCAAGGCATGCCGTTATCGGTCAGCACTACTGTCAGGATATTAAAGGGACTCTTCTCTTCCACCCGCTTAATGAACGCCCGTGCATCCTTCATGGGCTGGCTGTGCCCGACTTTCCGATACACCCAGCACCCTGAACGATCGGTAGCCACGTACAGGTGTTTCTGCTGCTCGGCAGGCATCTGGGGGAGGTGCTTGGATGACGAAGGGCGCATGATCGGCTCTACGATTCACGTCAATTTCGAGAATCGTTCGGTGCTTGACGAGTGGATCGGCCAGCCCCCCTATACCCTGGGACGAGTATGGGAAACCTTCGATATCCTCCAAGTACGCCTCGTGCCGGTCGACGCTTGAACGTACTTCTCTAAAACGCCACCGCCCCGTCGGCGTTGAGCCGACGGGGCGGTGAGAGCGCTATCGTAAAGCAGCGCTATGATTTACGCTCGACGTTTACTGGCCGCCTTTGAACTCGTCAAGGCCGTAGCTGCGCTCCATTTCGCGCTGGTCGCCGTCGAAGCCGCTGACTTCGACCGAGCCGTCTTCATCCAAATCGATATCTTCGAAGCGGTCGAAACCGTCCTGACTTGCGCGGTCGAGCACGCTATTGAGCTGCTGCGCGTCCAGCCCCCAGGGCGCGACTTGGGTCTCGCTGGTCATTTCGTGCATGACCTCACCGCTTTCGCCATTGAGCGTCAGTTCAAACGCTTGGCCGTCGGCATCCCAGCCTTCGACTTCAAACTCCATCGTGCCGCGCTCTTCGTCGATCTGTAGCTCACGAAACGAGGCGACACCGGCGCTTTCGGCTTGCTGGATCATGTCGGCAAACGCGGCCTGGTCGAGCGCTTCCTGATAGTCGTTCTGGTCGGCCATGGCGGCTTGGCCAAGACCCAGCGTGGCGGCAGCGGTAATAGCGATGGCGATTGCTGTCTTTTTCATGGTGATCATCCTTTTCAATGAAATGACGCTTCGCTGTACAAGATGCCTGTTGGTGCAGGGCTGTCTCATCCAGTGGTGATCACTCTACGGCGCACTACCTTACTCGAGCGTGATGCAGACGTTCATATTTTGTTCACACTCCGCAACCCGGATTTCCCCTTCGCCACGCATGTGCGCAGGTCCCTGACAGCGGCGTTCATGCCTTGCAGAATTAAAGATCGTCGGTTACGGGTCGATTTAATAGGCCGGGGGCATTTCACTTTTCTTACAGGTTACCGAGCGCTCAATGACCGAAAACGCATCGACACCTTTCAGGAATGACGCGCACTACGCTGCCGCTACCCGGGGCGCCTCGCGGGTATTCATTGGTGTCATCTGCGCACTGTTTCTGGCAGCGGGAGCAACGCTCGTTTATCTGGCGCTTTCCCTGGATGCTCATCAGGTGCGCCAAAGCGAAGTCTACGCCGCAAGAGCGCTCCAGAGCCGCGAGGACAAGACCGGCACGGCACTGGCGGACTACGCGTTCTGGCTCGACGCCTATCGCTATACCCAGGATACCATCGATACGAACTGGACCTTCGAGCGCGACAATATCGGCCCGTCGCTCTTTGAGACGTACGGCCTGGAAGGCGTTTTCATTGTGGGGCCAACGGGCGCAACGCGCTACGCCGTTGTCAACGGCGCCCGCAGCGATGTCACCGCCCGCGACTGGATCACGGGCGATTTGGTAGCGCTGCTTGACCGCGCTCAAACGGCCTCGCTGGAAGATGATATTTCCTACGCCTACTTTTCGGTCAACGGCACTCCCGCCATTACCTACGCCGCCGTCATCCGGCCGGACAGCACTTATCAACAGTTCGATCAGCTCTCCTACCTGGTGTTCGTCGATATATTGGGCAAGGCCGACCTTCTGGAGCTCGCGCAGGATTTCAACCTGCGCGAGCTGGCGGCGGTACCGGGTATCACTCGGGCGCCCTCCCCCTCGCTGGCACTCCAAAGAGGGATCGGCGAAGGTGTCACCTTTCAATGGAAAAGCGAAGCGATGGGCCGCTCGGTTCTGGTTCGCTTTTTGCCAATGCTGTTGCTGCTGGGCGTTCTGACCACGCTGCTGATCGTGCGCCTGCGTCGACGCGTTCATCAGGCGAGCGAAAAAATAGAGCGGGCGCAGCACGAATTGCGTATCAGTGAGCAGCGGTTCAAGAACATCTCCGAGGCGTCATCGGACTGGATCTGGGAAACCGACGCCCAACAAACGCTGACCTATCTCTCCGAGCGCTTTGCGCAACTCACTGGCCTTGCGTGCCACGACTGGATTGGCCGCCCCTTGGGTGACCTGCTCGGCCACGACCCTGCCAGGCTTGCCTCTGCGGCGAAACACGGCAACGCGCCTGGACGCAAGCCGATAGCCTGTGACCTGCGCGACAGCCAGGGCCAGCGGCGCCATTGCCAACTCTTCGCCTGTGAAGTGCGCGAGGCGCAGCGGCTTCAGGGCTATCAGGGCACCGTGTGCGACATCACCCCAGAAATCGAGGCGAGAGCCCACATCGAGCACATCAGTCATCACGATGCGCTGACCGGACTGGCGAACCGCCACTACCTACATGACTATCTCGATCACTGCCCTGGCATCAGTGCAAGCGCCAGCCAGCCGATGTTCCTGTTTGCCCTGGACCTTGACCGCTTCAAACCGGTTAACGACACGTTCGGTCACGCTGCCGGCGATACCGTGCTCAAGGAGGTAGCCCGCGCTATCCGCCGCTGCACTCGTGAAAACGATTTCATCGCACGTCAGGGGGGCGACGAGTTCGTCATCGTGGCCCCCGATTGCCATACGAAGGAGCACGCCGAGCGTCTGTGTCAGCGCATGATCGAGCAGATCAACCAATCGATTAGCCTCGGCGACAGCGAGGTCAACATAGGCACCAGTATCGGCGTTGTCGCCGCCCCGGAACATGGCTCCAGCGCCGAGGAGCTCTTACGCTACGCCGATATTGCGCTTTACGAGGCAAAAGCAGGCGGCCGTAACCGCTTCTGCTTTTTTGAGCCGACGATGACTGAGCGCCTTATGGAGCGCCGGCAGCTGGAAATCGATATGCGTCAGGCGCTTTGCCGGGGCGAGTTTCGCATCGTTTTCCAGCCGCGTTACGACGCGCTCTCGCAAGCGGTGCTGGGCGCCGAGGCGCTGGTGCGCTGGGCGCATCCGACCCGCGAGCTGCTGAGCCCCGCCTGTTTTATTCCTTTAGCCGAAGAGACTGGATTCATCTTCGAGCTCAGTGATTGGGTGCTGCGAGAAGCTTGCCAAAATGCCCTGTCCTGGGAGGAGGCGCTGATCGTGTCGGTGAATCTCTCCGCCGTGGAGTTTCAGCGCTCGGATCTGGTCGAGCGTATCGATCGCGTGCTCAGGGAAACCGGCATCGCGGCACACCGACTGGAGCTTGAGATCACTGAAAACGTCATGCTCGAGGACGCTACGTCCGCGCTGACCACCATGCTCGAGCTCAAGGCGCTTGGGGTACGGCTGTCGATGGACGACTTCGGCACCGGCTACTCTTCGCTGAGCTACCTGCGCCGCTACCCTTTCGACGGCATCAAGATCGATCGCAGCTTCATCATGGGGCTGGATCAGTCGCAGAGCAGCCAGGCCATCGTGGACGCCATCATCAGCATGGGCCACGCGCTCTCCCTGACCGTTACGGCGGAAGGGATCGAAACCGCCGAGCAGCTGGGCCGGTTGACGGCGCTCACTTGCGACCAGGCACAGGGCTTCTACCTGGCCAAGCCCATGTCACCAGAAAGTTTTCAGCGCCTTCTCACAACGCCGACCAACCCGTAATGTAACCACCGCCGCCAGCACGGGTTTATCTCTTTAGCCACGCGAGCGTGGGCCGCACCCGTTTGTCTTGCGCACCAATGTTTTAACGCTCAACGCCGTCAAACGGGTAAGATGAGCGCATGCGCTCGCCTCTCTCTTGCTGGCGCAGCGTATCGGCATCTTTTTCCCGTTTGGGGCACAAGGAGCGTGGCTCGCTATGGTTCGACATCGCACACTGCTCGAGAGCGTTCTGCTCCTGATCCCCCGACTTGCGGCCTTCGCCTGGCGGGTGCTCACGCACTTTTTGCACAACCGCGGCATCCTGCTGGCCGGCGGCGTGGGCTACAACATCCTGCTTTCCATCGTGCCACTTTTCGCCCTGCTGGGCGTGATGCTGACCCGCGTGGTGGACGAGCAGCATCTGCTCAACGTGCTCTCGGTGCAGGCACGCCACTTGGCCCCAGCGCACGCCGAGGTGGTGATGGACGCGGTACGCGGGCTACTGGATTCGCGCGATGTCATCAGCATTCTGAGCTTTCCGATTCTGCTGCTTTTAAGCTCGTTTGCCTTTCGCATGCTCGAAGACGCGCTGGCGCTGATCTTTCACACCTCGGAAACCCCACAGCGGCGCCTCTGGGTATCGGTGCTGCTGCCTTACGCCTTCATGCTGGTACTCGGCGCGGGGCTATTGGCGCTCACGCTGGTCGTCACGCTGATCAGCTCGCTCAATACGCTGGCGCTGGCGCTCTTTGCTCAGCAACTGCCGCTGGCCGGTCTCTCCGGGCCGGTGCTCAACCTGATCAGCTTTTTTGGGGTGTTTCTGCTCTTCAGCGCCGTCTACAAGATTCTACCGGTGGTCAAGATCGCCCTAAAGCGCGCGATCATCGGCGGCTTCGTCGCCGCGCTTTTGTGGGAAGGGGTCCGGCTCTTGCTGGTCTACTACTTCGCGCATCTATCCTTCGTCAACGCCATCTACGGCTCGCTGGCCGCGCTCATCATCGTGCTGCTGAGTCTGGAGGTTGGCGCCATTATCTTGCTACTCGGCGCGCAGGTGATTGCCGAGCTCGAGCGTAACTCGCGGCTGGGGCTCAAGTGGTACGTGGATCCGGATCGGGCGGCGATTAGTCGGGTGGAGTGAGAAGGGAAAACACAAAAAAGCCCACGACAACGTCGTGGGCTTTTTAGCAATTCTGGCGCGCCCGGCAGGATTTGAACCTGCGACCCTCGGCTTCGGAGGCCGATACTCTATCCAACTGAGCTACGGGCGCGTAGGGGGCGTATCCTACCTGTGTGGGCGGGCGCTGTCCAGCGGCGGGCGGTTTTAGACGGGGGTCGCATTGCCGCCCGAGGCGCCCTGGGGCATGCTGAACGGGCACGCTTTTCGCAACCCATCGGGAACCCAATAACATGAAAAAATTCACGCTGAGCACGCTGACCCTTGCGGTCTCTCTGGCGGCGGCGGGCAGCGCCCACGCCAATGATTTCGACGACATGGACCCGGTCACGCTGCGTCTGGCCCACGTGGTCAACGAGCAGGACGGCTTTCACATGGCCGCGACCAAATTCGAGGAGCTGGTAGAGGAGCGCACGGGCGGCAAGGTCGATATCGAGATCTACCCCAACGCGAGCCTCGGTGACGAGCGCACGCTGCTCGAAGGCATGCAGATCGGCACGGTCGATATGGGTGTGATCACCAACGGGCCGGTGGCCAACTTCGTCGAGGAGATGGCGGTATTCGAGCTGCCCTTCCTCTTCCCCTCCCCCGAGGCCGCCTACCGCGTGCTGGACGGTGAAATCGGTCAGGAGCTTCTGGATAAGCTCGCGGACGTGAACCTGAAGGGACTGGCCTATGCCGAGCGTGGCTTTCGCAACCTGACCAACAGCGAGCGCGCGGTGAATACACCGGACGATATGGACGGGCTGCGCATCCGCGTGATGGAGAACCCGGTCTACACCGACACCTTCCGGGCGCTGGGCGCCAACGCGGTGCCGATGGCCTGGACCGAGGCACTCACCGCCATGCAGCAGGGCACCATCGACGGGCAGGAAAATCCGGTCAACGTGATCCACTCCTTCAACCTGGAGGAGACCCAGAACTACATGACGCTGTCGCGCCACACCTACGCGCCGGCGATCTTCGTGATGGGCCTGCCCGCCTGGAACCAGCTCCCGGAAGCGGCTCAAACGGTATTGGAAGGCGCCGCTCAAGAAGCTGCGGAGTACGAGCGCGCGCTCAACGCCGACATGGAAGCCGAGCAGCTCGCCTCGCTCAAGGAGTCCGGCATGCAGATCAATGAATCGCCGGATATCGAGGCCTTCCAGAGCGCCGTCGAGCCGATCTACGAGCAGTACGGCGAACGCTTTGGTGACTACCTGCCGCGTATTCGCGAGGCGATCGCCCAGTAGGCGTTTTCGCCAGCGTCACAAAAAAAGGCCACCGTCGCGGTGGCCTTGTCGGCTCCAAGCGCCTCGAGGTGATCAGGCCAGAACCTTGCCCGGGTTCAAAAGCCCCTTCGGGTCGAGCGCGAGTTTCATGCGCTTCATCAGCGCGATCTCTTCCGGCGTGCGGGAGATGCTCAGGTAGTCACGCTTCTCGAGCCCGACGCCGTGCTCGGCGGAGATCGAGCCGCTGTACTGACTGAGCGTGCCGTAAACGATCTCTTCTACCGCGCGGCGGCTGTGCGGGCTCGGGTCGCGCACGGTGATCATGATGTGCAGGTTGCCGTCGCCCAGATGACCAAAGACCACGATTTTAGCAACGCCCGGCCACTGCGCCTCGAGCTTCTCCTCGAGGGTGGTGACGTAGGCGTCCATGTGTGCGATCGGCAGACTGATGTCATAGGAGAACATCGGGTTCAGCTCGTATACCAGCGTCTCGATGTCTTCACGAATATCCCAGATGCCCTGGCGCTGGGTGCTGGAGTTCGCCAGCACCGCGTCTGTGATCAGCTCCTCTTCCAGCGCCTTCTCGAGCACCGCGGCAAAGGCCTCGGCGTCCTTCTCTTCATCAGCGCCAAGGGTTTCGATGATGGCGTAGAAGGGCGAGTCGCCGGCGAGAATCTCGGCGTGTTTGGTGGCCTCGCTGGTCATCAGCGCGTAGTGATTGTTCCACAGCGCCTCGAACGCGCTCAGGCTGTTGGCAAGCTCTTTTGAGGCGAACTGCAAAAGCCGCGTGAGCGCCTCAAACGACGGCACCGCGACCAGCGCGGTCTGCTCGCTGGGCATTTTGGGCTGCAGGCGCAGCACCGCACGGGTGACGATGCCAAGGGTGCCTTCGCTGCCGATAAAGAGCTGCTTCAAATCATACCCGGCGTTGTTCTTGAGCATGGTATTCATCGAGCTGACCACGGTGCCATCGCTGAGCACCGCTTCAAGGCCCAGCACCTGCTGGCGCATCATGCCGTAGCGAATCACGCGGATACCGCCGGCGTTGGTGGCGATGTTGCCGCCAATCGTGCAGGAGCCGCGCGCGCCGAGATCCAGCGGGAATTGCATATCGATATCGTCGGCGGCTTCCTGCACGCGCTGCAGGGTCGCGCCCGCTTGTACGCGCATGGTCGAGCTTACCGCGTCGACCTCTTCGATCTGGTTCATCAGCTCGAGCGAAACCACGAGCTCGTTGGGGCTGGCGACGGCGCCATGCACGACGCCGGTCAGGCCGCCGTGGGTCACCACCGCCTGTTTGGCCGAATGACACGCCGCCATCACCTGGCTGAGCTGCTGCGTCGTCTGCGGCCGAATGATCGCCATGGCCTCGCAGGGGGCCTTGGTGAACCAGTCGACGCTTCGCTGGGCGACGTCGTCTCCCAGCAGAATGCCTTTTTTACCGACGATGTTTTCAAGCTCGTTAATCAGCGTGTTCATGATCTCTACCTGTCGAGCGAGGCCTGAAAAGCCGGCCCGCCTGTTTTAATTTAGCCAAAGCGAATGCAACGTTATCCTGTCATCGCCTCCCGCGAAAGCATTGATGACGTGTGCGGGGCCATGAAGGCTACCGCCAACGCCATGTTGGCTCAAGCGCCAGCCGCCTCCGCATGGTCTGGCGCCGTTATGATAAAGTGCCCCGGCAAAAATGCCCTCCAACGATTAAAACAGCGCTCTCAAGGAGTTCACGTGGAACACGCCCCCTCTCGTCTCACGCCCCGTCTGCTCGTTCTGGCTGCCGCCGGCCTGTTCGGCATCGCCACCGCCAGCGCCGATATTCCCTCAACCTCTCTGCGCCTGGCCCACGTGGTGAATAGCGACGACACCTACCACCTCGCCGCCACGCGCTTTCAGGAAATTCTGGATGAGCAGAGCGACGGCGCGGTCAGCGTGGAGATTTTCCCCAACGCGAGCCTCGGCGACGAGCGCACGCTGTTGGAAGGCATGCAGATCGGCACCGTGGACATGGGCGTGATCACCAATGGCCCGGTGGCCAACTTCGTCGACGAGTTTTCGGTGTTCGAACTGCCGTTTCTGTTCCCCACCGCCAACGAGGCGTATGACGTACTCGACGGCGAGATCGGCCAGGAGATTCTCGACAAGCTCGAAGGCGTGAACCTCAAGGGGCTGGCGTTTGCCGAGCGCGGCTTTCGTAATATCACCAATAGCCGCAACCCGATCAACGAGCCGGCGGATCTGGACGGGCTGCGCCTGCGCGTGATCGAAAACGAAGTCTACGTGGACACCTTTCGCACCCTGGGCGCCAACGCCGTGCCGATGGCCTGGACCGAAGCGCTGACCGCACTTCAGCAGGGCACCATCGATGGCCAGGAGAACCCGGTCAACGCCATCTACGCCTTTGACCTGGCCGAGACTCAGGATTATCTCACCATGACGCGTCACATCTACGCCCCGGCGCTGTTTGTGATGAGCCTGCCCAAGTGGAGCGCGCTGCCCGACGAGGTGCAGACGCTGGTGCAGGACGCCGCTCGTGAGGCGTCCGCCTACGCGCGCGCGCAAAACGCCGAGGCTGAAGCCGAGCAGCTCACAGCGCTGCGCGAAGCCGGCATGGAGATCAATGAGTCACCGGATATCGACGCCTTCCGCGAGGCCGTAGCGCCGGTGTACGAGCGCTACGGCGATCGGTTCGGCGACTACCTGCCGCGCATTCAGGCCGCCCTCGAGTAAGCCGCCATGTCCTCAAGACCGCCATCGACTTCGTCGCTCTCGTTGCTTGACCCCGTGGTGAGCGTTCTGCGGGCCATCGAGCGCGGCCTGGACGCCGTGCTCAAGCCCGTGGTGTTTCTCGGCATGGCCGCGCTGATCGTCGTGATCACGCTGCAGATCGTTTCCCGGGTGTTCTTCACCGCGGCGGGCTGGACCGAAGAGGTCGCCCGCTTTCTGCTGATCTGGATCACCTTTCTCGCCGGCACGCTGGCGTTTCAGCGCGGCCACCATATCGCCGTCACCTTCGCCGTCGACGCCCTGCCGCTCACGCTACGCCGGGCGGCGCGCTTTCTCGCCGTGCTGGCGGTGATCGCTTTCATGATCACGCTGATCGTGATCGGCTACCGCTACATGCAGGTGCAGAGCTTTCAAAAATCCGCTTCGCTTCGCGTGCCGATGTCGTATGTCTACGCGGTGATGCCGGTCAGCGCGGCGCTCATGGCCTGGTACGCGCTGGTGGATCTTTTCGAAATCGTACTCGAGGGCGAGCCGCGAAAACCGATGGGAGAGCAGACACCATGACGCTTCTTCTCTTCGGGCTCTTCTTTCTCCTCATGCTGCTGGGCGTGCCGATCGCCTTCGCCATCGGCGCAAGCTCGCTCTACGCGCTCTACCAGGGCGGCGTGCCGCTGATGGTGGTCACCCAGCAGATGTTCCAGGGCATCAACTCGTTTGCGCTGGTCGCCATTCCGATGTTCATTCTGGCCGGCGATTTGATGGCCCAGGGGCGGGTGAGCGAGCGGCTGGTGAGCTTCGCCGACTCGCTGGTGGGCTTTCTGCGCGGCGGGCTCTCGATCGTCTCGGTCATGGCAGGCATGTTTTTCGCCGCGATCTCGGGCTCCGGCGCGGCCACCACCGCGGCGGTGGGGTCGAGTCTCGTGCCGGAACTCAAGCGCAAGGGCTATGAACCGGCCTCCGCAGCGAGTTTGATCGCGGCGAGCGGCACCATCGGTGTGGTCATACCACCGTCGGTGCCGATGATCATCTACGCGGTGATCGCCCAGCAGTCGGTGTCCGAGCTGTTCTTGAGCGGCTTTCTACCGGGTTTGGCGATGGGGGTGGGGCTGATGGCGATCGCCCTGGTGCAGGCTTACAAGCGCCAGTACCCCAAGGGTACGCCGCTGTCGCCTGCCACCATTTGGCGCACCTTCAAGTCCGCCAGCTGGGGGCTGATGACCCCGGTGATCATTCTGGGCGGTATCTTCACCGGGATCTTTACCCCCTCCGAGGCCGCCGTGGTAGCGGTGAACTACGCGCTGTTGGTGTCGCTATTCGTCTACCGCGATTTGAACGTGGCCCAGGCGTACCGGCTGTTGATCCGTTCGGCGATGACCACGGCGGTGATCATGCTGGTGATCGCCATGTCGGCAGTACTCAGTTGGACGCTATCGAGCTGGCAGGTGCCCGGCGCCATCGCCGAGTCGGTGCTGTCGCTCTCCACCAATCCGCTGGTGATCATGCTGCTGGTCGTTGCGGTGATTCTGCTCACCGGCGTGTTCATCGAAACCGCCAGCGCCTTGATCATTCTCACCCCGGTGCTGCTGCCGCTGGTGCTACAGCTCGGGATCGACCCGATCCACTTCGGGCTGATCATCGTGGTGGGGCTCTCGATCGGCATGATCACCCCGCCGGTGGCGATCAACCTGTACGTGGCGTCATCGGTGACCCAGCTGCCGCTGGAGCGCATCACCCGCGCGATCATTCCCTATCTACTGGGGCTGATCGGCGTCTTGCTGCTGGTGGTGTACGTGCCGATTTTCATGGGCTGGTCGGGAAACTGACCATATAGTATCTGCGCGTCGAGGGAGCCCACATGGGCTCCCTTTTTTATGTTCAAAAAGCGGCGACGGCGCTCAGGCGCCTTGGTCACCCTGCTGGCAGGATTTGCGAAACTGCCCCGGCGTGATGTCGAAGAGCTGATAAAAACAGTTGCGAAAATGCGAGATGCTGACGAAGCCCGTGGCCACCGCCACCTCCGCCAGCGGTTTGTTGGTCTGCTGTAGAAGCTGACGCGCCCGGGTCAGGCGAAGCTCCATATAGTAGCGTGACGGGCTTGCGCTGACGTAGATCGAAAACATGCGCTCGAGCTGGCGCCGGGAAATGTTCACCCAGTTACTGATCTCGGCAATCGAAAGGGGCTCTTCGATGTTGTTCTTCATCAGCTGCAGCGAGATCTTGAGCTTCTCCGGAAGGGTGTGGTTTTGATCGACCCGAAGTGTAGAGATATCCGGCGAGTCCAGACCCTTGTCGCAGCTGAGCATCTCCTCGACAGCGCCGACGACCGCGTTACCGCAGTCGGAGCGAACCACTTCGAGCATCATACTCAGCGAGCTGCTGGCCCCGGCGCAGCTCAGCCGGTTCCGATCGACGATAAAGCTGCGGCTGGTCACCGACACATCCCAGAACTGCTCCGCCATCATCGCCCGGCCGTCCGGATGATACGCACATTGATAGCCGCTCATCAGTCCCGCCTCGGCCAGAAAATAGGCGCCGTTCCAGAGCCCACCCAGAATTGCGCCGTGGCCGTCCGCGCTCTTGAGCCGGCTGCGCAAAAGCGGTGTTGTCTGGGCCTTGACGCGCAGCCCACCGCAAACGATCACCACGTCGACGTCCAGCGTGGCGCTATCGAAATCCGCAAGCGTCATATCCGTCGATACCTCGATGCCCAAATCGGACACCGTCGCCGCTCGCTCGCCCACCACCAGCACCTCGTAGAGCGTCGAGGACTTCATTAAGTTCGTGGTCACCAGCGCATCCACCGCGCCGGTAAACGCCATCATCGAAAAGTTTTCCAGCAGGATGAAGGCTACGCGCCGCGTGCTTTTCGTGCTGTCGTCCCTATTTTTTGGGGCGATATACGCCATGTTCTTGTTCTTTAACGTACTCGAGAATCTGTCTCGCATAACGCCCCCTGACGTTAGGTCCACCTGATAGTAATGGCGCTTTTTCCAACTCCGCTCAAGTCTTTCACTCGCTTTGCGAATCGACATCCAGCACGCTCTCCACCTCCATCACTTCGCCACAGCGGCTCGGGCGATAGCCGGGCAGGGCCTGTACGGCCTGCTGGAATGCTTCGCCGCTGAGTACCTCGAGAAAGCTTTGGAGCCGTGGCTCCTTCAGGGCGTGGTGGTGGCAGGCGAGCAGGTAATCCTCCACCGCCAGCGGGATGAAATCGAGGCCGAACTTTTCGGCGCCGGCCTGTACGCCGAAGCCGACGTCGGCCATGCCGGCGGCCACGTAAGCGGCGACGGCGGAGTGGGTGAACTCCTCGACTTCGAAGCCGCGAATGGCGACGCTTGCCACCTCCGCCTCGCTCAGCAGGCAATCGAGCAGCGAGCGCGTGCCGGAAGAGGCCTGGCGGTTGACGAAGCGCACGCCCTCGGCTGTCAGCGAGGCGACACCCTGAATACAAAGCGGATTGCCCGGCGCTACCATCAGCCCCTGGGTGCGGGTGATAAAGCCGATCACCCGATGCTCCTGGGGTTTCAGCAGGCCCTGGTAGGTGGCGCGAATGCGCTCGCCCACCGCGCCGCGGGGCAGGTGAAAGCCCGCCACGTCGCAGCTGCCGCGGTTAAGCGCAGCGAGCGACTCCTGAGGACTGCAGTACTGCAAGTCCAGCGGCAGCGCCGTGAGGTGTTTGGGCAGAAGCTCGACGGCGAAGCCGTGGCTGGCGTGCAGGCGCAGCACCGACACCTGGCCCTGCTGTTCGCGCGCGATGGCGAGATTCAGCTCAGAGCCGAGACTTTCGAGCTGCGGGCCCAGGCGCGCCACCGCGCGCTGCTCCGCCCATAGAAGCTTTTCACCCAGCGGCGTGAGCTGCGCGCCGCGACCACGCTGCATCTCGACCAGCGCCACGCCGAAAAACGCACTCCCCTGGCGCAATAAGTTCCACGCGTGCCGGTATGAGATACCCACGTCCTCGGCGGCCTGGGTTAACTTACCCCGCCGGTAAACCGCGCCCAGAAGGCGAAGTAGCTGTAAATCCAGCTGGTTTCCCGCATCGTCACGAAAGCACCAGGTAGGAAGCACGGTGATTTTCTTCATTGGCAGCATCTTTCATATTTTGTCGTTATGGGCTTGATGCTAGCGTGACATTGACCGTGGTGCACGCCTTTTAAAATCGATTTCAAATAAGCATCAGCGTGCATATTGATAACAAACAATCCGTACCGGGAGAGACACGATGAAGCCGTCTCCAGAATGGTCGTCGGCGTCGATTCAAACCGAGATCGACGCGCTCAAACACAAGCCCGGCGCGCTGCTGCCGATTCTTCACGCCCTGCAGGACCGTTTCGGCTTCATCCCGACCGACGCGATCCCCCTGATCGCCGCCTCGCTCCAGCAGACCAAGGCTGAAATCCACGGTGTCATCAGCTTTTACCATCACTTTCGCACCACCCCGCCGGGGCGCCATGTGGTGCAGATCTGCCGCGCCGAGGCGTGCCAGTCCGTCGGCGCCCGGGCGCTCGAGGCTCACGCCAAGTCGCGCCTGGGCGTGGATTATCACCAGACCACGCCGGATCGTGAAATCACGTTAGAGGCCGTTTACTGCCTCGGCAACTGCGCCTGCGGGCCCTCGATCAGCGTCGATGGCCAGGTCCGCGGCCGCGTGACCCAGGACGCCTTCGACGAGCTTGTCGATGAGCTGCAAACCCGGCCTTTGGAGATCAGCGCATGAGCATCCGCGTTTTCGTTCCCCGCGACACCACCGCGCTTTCACTGGGCGCCGACACCGTTGCGCGCCGCCTGGAGCGCGAAGCCGCCGCTCGCCACGAAGGCATCGATATCGTGCGTAACGGCTCCCGCGGGCTTTTCTGGCTCGAGCCGATGGTCGAGGTCGAAACACCGAAAGGCCGCGTCGCTTATGGCCCGGTCACGCCCGCCGATGTGCCCAGCCTGCTCGACAGCGGCCTGCTCGAAGGCTGTGTCAGCCACCCGCTGGCGCTCGGCCCGGTGGATGACATCGACTATCTCGCCCGCCAGCAGCGCCTGACCTTTGCGCGCATCGGCGTGACCGACCCGCTGTCGATTGATGACTATCGCGACCACCGGGGCTTCGCCGGGCTCGAGGCGGCGCTTTCGCTTTCGCCCCAGGCCATCGTCGATGAAGTGAAGGCCTCCGGGCTTCGCGGGCGCGGCGGCGCGGCGTTTCCCACCGGCATCAAGTGGCAGACGGTGCTGGACGCGCCTTCTGATCAAAAATACATCGTCTGCAACGCCGACGAGGGTGACTCCGGCACCTTCGCCGACCGGCTGGCGATGGAGTGCGACCCCTACATGCTGATCGAGGGCATGACCATCGCCGGGCTCGCCGTAGGCGCGACCCAGGGCTATATCTACCTGCGCTCGGAGTACCCGCTGGCGAAGGAGATCCTTGATGAGGCTATAAGCCGCGCCGTGGCGGCGGGGTATCTGGGCGAGAACCTGCGCGAAAGTGGCCGCACTTTCCATCTGGAAGTACGCCTGGGCGCCGGGGCCTACATCTGCGGCGAGGAGACATCGCTGCTGGAAAGCCTGGAAGGCAAGCGGGGCCTGGTGCGCTTCAAGCCACCGCTGCCCGCCATCGAGGGCCTCTTTGGCCGGCCCACCGTGGTCAACAACGTGCTGTCACTCGCCGCGGTGCCGTTCATTCTGGCCGAAGGCGGCCAGACCTACGCCGATTACGGCATGGGCCGCTCGCGCGGGACGCTGGCGCTGCAACTGGCGGGCAACGTCAAGCGCGGCGGATTGATCGAGCTGGCCTTTGGCACGACGCTTCGTACGTTGATGGAGGAGTTTGGCGGCGGCACGTTGAGCGGGCGGCCGCTTCGCGCGGTGCAGGTGGGCGGGCCGCTGTGCGCCTACCTGCCCGAAAGCCAGTGGGACATGCCGCTTGATTACGAAACTTTCGCCGAAGTCGGCGCAGGCGTGGGCCACGGCGGCGTGGTGATGTTCGACGATCGCGTCGACATGGCCGAGCAGGCGCGCTTTTCGATGGAGTTCTGCAAGGAAGAGTCCTGCGGCAAGTGCACGCCGTGCCGCATCGGCTCGACCCGTGGTGTGGAGGTGATCGACCGCATTCGCAAGGGCGAGAACCGCGACGCCAACCTTGCCCTGCTCGGTGACCTTTGCGAGACGATGGTGGATGGCTCGCTGTGCGCCATGGGCGGCATGACCCCCTTCCCGGTGCAGAGCGCGCTCAAGCACTTTTCCGAGGACTTCCAGCGTCCAGCCAGCGGAGAACACTCATGATTGAACATTTCGATCCACGGCGTCAGGCCAACAGCGTCGATTTTTCCAAGGACTATGGCACCCCCGCTGCCCGCCCGGGCGCGGCCTCGGTCAGCGTCGAAATCGACGGCATCACCTTGAGCGTGCCGGAAGGCACCTCTGTGCTGCGCGCCGCCGCCCTTGCCGATATCAGCATTCCCAAACTCTGCGCCACCGACAGCCTCGAGGCGTTTGGCTCCTGCCGGCTCTGCGCCGTCGAGATCGAAGGCCGCCGGGGCTTGCCGGCCTCCTGCACCACGCCGGTGGTTCAGGGCATGAAGGTCACGACGCAAAACGAGCGCCTGGCGAAGCTTCGTCGGGGCGTGATGGAGCTCTACATTTCCGATCACCCGCTGGACTGCCTGACCTGCTCCGCCAACGGCGACTGCGAGCTGCAGGACATGGCGGGAAGCGTCGGGCTTCGCGAGGTGCGCTACGGTTTTGAAGGCGAGAACCACCTCGACAAACCCAGGGATACCTCCAACCCCTACTTCACGTTTGACCCGAGCAAGTGCATCGTCTGCTCGCGCTGCGTGCGCGCCTGCGACGAGGTGCAGGGCACCTTCGCGCTGACCATCGACGGGCGCGGCTTCGATTCCAAGGTTTCCGCCGGCCAGGACGAGGCGTTCATGGACTCGGACTGCGTCTCCTGCGGCGCCTGCGTGCAGGCCTGCCCGACCGCCACGCTGATGGACAACAGCGTAATCGACCACGGCGTGCCGGATCGCAGCGTCGTCACCACCTGCGCCTACTGCGGCGTGGGCTGCTCGTTCGAGGCCCAGATGAAGGGCGACAAGCTCGTACGCATGGTGCCCTACAAGGGCGGCGACGCCAACCACGGCCACTCCTGCGTGAAGGGGCGCTTCGCCTTCGGCTACGCCTCTCACCCGGACCGGCTGACCACGCCGATGATTCGCGATTCCATCGACCAGCCCTGGCGCGAAGCGAGCTGGGAAGAGGCGATCAGCTTCGCCGCCAAACGCCTGAAAGCGATTCAGGCCGAGCATGGCCGCGAAAGCATCGGCGGTATTACCTCCTCGCGCTGCACCAACGAGGAAACCTATCTGGTGCAGAAGCTGATCCGCGCGGCGTTCGGCAACAACAATACCGACACCTGCGCCCGGGTCTGCCACTCGCCCACCGGCTACGGCCTGAAAACCACGCTAGGCGAATCTGCGGGTACCCAGACGTTTGATTCGGTGATGAAGTCCGATGCGATCATCGTGATCGGCGCCAACCCCACCGATGCCCACCCGGTGTTCGGCTCGATGATGCGTAAGCGCCTGCGCCAGGGCGCGAAGCTGATCGTCGCTGACCCGCGCCGCATCGATCTGCTGAAAACGCCGCACCTGAAAGAGGCCCAGCACCTGCCGCTGCGCCCGGGTACCAACGTGGCGCTGGTCAACGCCCTGGCCCACGTG
Organism: Halomonas sp. PAMB 3264; assembly: GCF_031954245.1. Classification (NCBI taxonomy): domain Bacteria; kingdom Pseudomonadati; phylum Pseudomonadota; class Gammaproteobacteria; order Oceanospirillales; family Halomonadaceae; genus Halomonas; species Halomonas sp. PAMB 3264. The sequence goes on along the minus strand of NZ_CP134866.1, from coordinate 296,267 downwards.
GTGATTACCGAAGGCCTGGAAGACAAGGACTTCGTCGCCAAGCGCTGCGATACCGATGCCTACCAGAGCTGGCGCGCGTTCATCAGTGAAGAGCGCCACTCGCCCGAGGCGTCTGAGCCCATCACCGGCGTGCCCGCTGACGCCGTCCGTCAGGCGGCGCGCACCTACGCAACCGTTCCCAACGGCGCGATCTACTACGGCCTGGGTGTGACCGAACATAGCCAGGGCTCGACCATGGTCATGGGCATCGCGAACCTGGCGCTCGCCACCGGCAACATTGGCCGCGAAGGCGTGGGCGTGAACCCGCTGCGCGGCCAGAACAACGTGCAGGGCTCCTGCGATATGGGCTCCTTCCCTCATGAGCTTCCGGGCTACCAGCACGTGGCGGACCCCAACGCCCGCGGCCGTTTCGAGGCCAAATGGGGCGTGCAGCTTGACGATGAGCCGGGGCTGCGCATTCCCAACATGTTCGACGCGGCGATCGAGGGCACCTTCAAGGCGCTCTACGTGCAAGGCGAGGACATCGCCCAGTCCGACCCCAACACCCAGCACGTCGAAGCCGCCCTGCGCTCGCTGGACTGCCTGATCGTGCAGGATATTTTCCTCAACGAAACCGCCAAGTTCGCCCACGTGCTGCTGCCGGGCTCGAGTTTTCTGGAGAAGGACGGCACCTTCACCAACGCCGAGCGGCGCATCAACCGCGTACGCAAGGTGACCCCGCCGGTGGCCGGCAAGCAGGACTGGGAAGTGACTCAGGATCTCGCCAACGCCCTGGGCTACCCGATGAACTACGCCCACCCGTCCGAGATCATGGACGAGATCGCAGCGCTTGCGCCGAGCTTTGCCGGGGTGAGCTACGAAAAACTCGAGCAGTACGGAAGCCTCCAGTGGCCCTGCAACGACGAAAACCCGCAGGGCATGCCGACCATGCACGCGCTCAACTTCCCGATCGGGCTTGGCCGCTTTGCGATCACCGAGTACGTGGCTACCGAAGAGCGCGCCAACCGCCGCTTCCCGCTGCTTCTGACCACCGGGCGGATTTTGAGCCAGTACAACGTCGGCGCCCAGACAAGGCGGACCCACAACCAGCACTGGCATAACGAGGACGTGCTGGAGCTGCACCCGAGTGACGCCGAGCTTCGCGGCGTGAGCGACGGCGACTGGCTCGGCATCACCAGCCGCTCGGGCCAGACGGTGCTGCGCGCGCGCATTAGCGAGCGCATGCAGCCTGGCGTGGTTTACACCACCTTCCACCACCCGGGCAGCGGTGCTAACGTGATCACCACCGACAACTCGGACTGGGCCACCAACTGCCCGGAATACAAGGTGACCGCCGTGCAGGTAGAAAAAGTCAGCCAGCCCTCCGCCTGGCAGCAGCGCTTCAACGCCTTCGATCAGACCCAAAAGCGCCATTTGGCGAAGGCGCAGCAGGAGGCGCCGTGAACGCTACCGAGCGCGAAGAGCAGGCGCTAACGCGCCTGCAGGTCGAGGTGCGTCGCCACCAAAGCGGCTGGCAGGCTGATGTCGATGAGGACGCGCTGGCCGAAGAAGTGCCGGTCGCGCTGATCTACAACGGCATCTCCCACGCGGTGATGATGGCAAGCCCGAACGAACTAATGGATCTGGCGCTCGGTTTTAGCCTGACCGAGGGCATCATTGCCCACCCGCACGAGTGCTACGACTGGGAGATCCGTGAGGAGGTGAACGGCCTGGCCGTTCACCTGACGATTGCCACCGAGCGCCTGATGGCGCTCAAGGAGCGTCGGCGTAGCATGACCGGGCGCACCGGCTGCGGGCTCTGTGGCACCGAGGCGCTCGATCAGGCGATCCGCCCGATTCCCGAGGTCCGCGCGCCGACCCTTACGGATGCCGCCATCGCCCGTGCGCTCGACGCCTTCTCCACCCACCAGCCGCTGAAAGCCGCCACCGGCGCGGTGCATGGTGCGGCCTGGTGCAGCCTGGAGGGAGAGATTCTCTGCGTGCGCGAAGACGTGGGCCGCCACAACGCGTTGGACAAACTGATCGGCGCGCTGGCGCGCGAGAAAGCGGCACTCGACAACGGTTTCGTGCTGGTCTCCAGCCGGGCCAGCTATGAAATGGTGCACAAGTGCGCCAGCGCCGGCATCGGCGCGCTGGTGGCGGTTTCCGCAGCCACGGCGCTCGCCGTGCGCCAGGCCCAGGCGGCGAAGCTGCTGCTCGTGGGCTTCGCCCGCCGCCACCGCCACGTGATCTATCACCGCCCGAGCGCGGCACCTTCCAAGGGAGCAACGTCATGTCGAACAACGACGACAACCTGATTCACATGGTCAACCAGATCGCCGCTAACCTGAGCGGCGGGCGCGATGACGACACCGCGGCCAGCGCCACCTGCCGCCACCTGGAAACCTTCTGGGCGCGGGCGATGAAAAAGCGCCTGGCCGAGCGCGTGCAGAGTGACGCGACGAGCTTTTCGCCGGTGGCCAAACAGGCGGCCATGCTGCTCGCCGAGCGGCTAAGCGAGCGTCAGGCCAGCTGAAGATGGGCGCTGTCAAAAAACCTTGAAGCGTGCATTTGCCCTTTCATAACCGCTGGTTAAGCAATCAAGCAGGCTACAAGCGGTGTAAAACGCCTCTTATTAACCTGAGTTAAGGCGATTGAGAGACGTGAGGTTCACTGTGGGAGCCTTGAGGCCAGGAACGGCCCACCTGGACACGGATATGCCGCACCGTTTGGGCTGCTCTGACCATTTAACCGCCTGGCCAGGGCAGCCATTTTATTGCCTGTACGCCGACCTGTTTTTACGCGCTCGCGCTTTCGGGCCGGCGCTCCTCCAGCATCCCCTTGTCCAGAATGAAGCGGATGATCTCCTCGAGCCCGACACCGTCGTAAAGATTGGTGAATACGAAGGGCCGTTCGCCGCGCATCTTTTTCGAATCCCGCTCCATGACCTCGAGTGAGGCGTGCACCTGCTCGGCGATGTCGATCTTGTTGATGATCAAAAGATCCGATTTGGTGATACCCGGGCCGCCCTTGCGCGGAATCTTGTCGCCGGCGGAGACGTCGATCACGTAGAGCGTGAGATCGGAAAGCTCCGGGCTGAAGGTCGCCGAGAGGTTGTCGCCGCCGGACTCCACCAGCACCAGCTCGAGCCCCGGATGGCGACCCTGCAGCTCGTCGATCGCCGCCAGGTTCATCGAGGCATCCTCGCGGATCGCGGTGTGCGGGCAGCCGCCGGTCTCGACCCCCAGAATACGGTCCGCCGCTAGCGCGTTATGCTTGAGCAGAAAATCCGCATCCTCGCGAGTGTAAATGTCGTTGGTCACCACGGCGATATCGTAATGATCGCGCAGCGCCAAACAGAGCTGCTTCAAAAGCGCGGTCTTGCCGGAGCCCACCGGGCCACCGACCCCAACGCGTAAACAGTGTGTCATCTCGTTCTCCTGTATCAATCGAATCAGCTTCTGAACGCTAGCTTCTAAACAATCGGGAATATTGGGTTTCGTGCAGCGCGCTTGCCAGCGCCACGCCGGGCAGCACCGGGCCGAGCGCGTCGTCATCAAGCGTTAGCGCCTGGTCCACGGCGCGGGAGACTGCCGGGCGCAGCCGCTCGATGATGCGCTGGGCGGCCGTGTGACCGAGCGGCAGCGCCTTACACGCCACCGCCAGCTGGTTTTCGAGCCACGCCCAGCCAAAGCCGAGCAGGGTTTGACGCGGGCTTACGCCACGTGTAAAGGCGGTGTAGGCGAAAAGCGTTACGTAACCGGCCGAATCAGGCAGCAAGTTCCCGTCGGGCAGTAGTTCAAGACTGCCCAGTAGCCGCTTGAGGGATGCGCCGAGGCGGCTGTCCTCGGCGGCAAGCTCGGCGGTTTCCCGGGTGGCGGCAAGCCACGCGTCCCACTCGGCAACGTCGGCGGCGTCGCCGCGCTCGAAGGCCTCGAACAGGCGTGCGATCACCGGCAGCTCGCAGCGGGTCAGGCCGTCGTCGAGCACGCCGGACAGCCACTCGGTCAGGCTCTCTTCATCGTCCACCCAGCCAAGCTCAAACGCGCTCTCGAGCCCCTGGGAAAAGGCGAAGGCGCCGATCGGCAGCGCCGGGCTGACCAGCTGCAAAAGCCCCAGCAGCGCCAGATCGTTTTGGGACTCAGTGGCCATGGGTGTGGTCATGGCCATGTTCATGCGAATGCTCATGCGAATGTTCGTGAGAGTGCTCGTGAGAGTGCTCGTGCGCCACCTCAACCTCTTCACTGTCGTGGTGGCCGTGGTCGTGCGCATGAGCATGGCCCAGCTGCTGGTAGGCGCCGGGCTCCGGGTCGAAGGTATCGTTATGGTGCTCGAGGCGCGCGCCCAGAAGCGTTGCCAGCTCCTCCAGCACGTGATCCGGCGGGAAGCGCACCCAACCGCCCTTCTCGTCTTCGCCCAGCGCCAGCTGCACGTGGCGGTTGCCCAGGTGATAGGCCAAGCGCGCCAGCGGAAGGCCAGCAGATACGCGCGCGGTGACCACCGGCTCGATGGCAGCGCGCACCCGCACCACGGTGCCGTCCTCGGCTTTCAGCCCCTCGCCGTCACGCAGTACCGGGCCGCGATCGAGAAACAGCCCCAGTGCCTGGCCGGCGTCGCTTTCGGCCTTCAGGCGGCCACGGATGCGCAGCTCGAAGGGCAGCGTGAGCGTATCGCTGGCGGCGCTCGCTTCCACGGGGCCTAACCGTTCTATCAGTTTCAGCATGATCGACCTCTTAGCCATTCAATAAGTGGCGCGCCTTGTCTCGTCCAGCCACCCGTAGGAGCAGCTTCAGCTAGCGACCGACGGTGGCACCTCACCAAGGGAAGGCTAACGCCTTCCATCTCCGAAGTGTCGGACCACTAATAAATCGGGCTCCTACAATACGTTCGTGCACCGTAGGAGTAGCTTTAGCTAGCGACCTCTTTAAGGGGGCACCTCATCAAGAGAAGGCTAGCGCCTTCCATCGCCGGATGAATCCAGCTCCCACAAGGGCGAGCCCGCACCCTGCAGGAGTAGCTCCAGCTAGCGACCGCTCCTAGAACAGGTGATACCGCTGCGCCAGCGGCAGCTCCGTGGCGGGCTCGCAGGTCAGAAGCTCGCCGTCGCAGCGCACTTCATAGGTCTGCGGGTCCACGGTCAGTTCCGGGCAGGCGTCGTTGAGCTTCATGTCCTTCTTGCGCACCCCGCGCACGTTCTTGCACGCCGACAGCGCGCTTTGCAGCCCCAGGCGCTCCTTGATTCCCGCATCGATGGCGGCCTGGCTGACAAAGTTGAGCCGGGTCTGGCTCGCCGCGCGGCCAAAGGCGCCGAACATGTGGCGGTAGTGCACCGGCTGGGGCGTCGGGATCGAGGCGTTGGGGTCGCCCATGGGGGCCGCAGCGATCATCCCGCCCTTCAAGATCAGCGAGGGCTTCACGCCGAAAAACGCCGGCTTCCAGAGCACCAGATCGGCCAGCTTGCCCACCTCGATAGACCCCACGTCGTGACTGATCCCGTGGGTAATCGCCGGATTGATGGTGTACTTGGCGATGTAGCGCTTGGCGCGCAGGTTGTCGGCGCCCAATGCTTCGTCTTCCGGCAGCAGGCCGCGCTGCACCTTCATCTTGTGCGCGGTCTGCCAGGTACGGCAGACCACCTCGCCCACCCGGCCCATGGCCTGGGAGTCCGAGGCGATCATCGAGATCACGCCCAGATCATGCAGGATGTCTTCCGCGGCGATGGTTTCCCGGCGAATGCGCGAGTCGGCAAAGGCGACGTCTTCGGGGATATTCGGGTCCAGGTGGTGGCAGACCATCAGCATATCCAGATGCTCGTCGATGGTGTTGACCGTGTAGGGGCGCGTCGGGTTGGTGGAGGACGGCAGCACGTACTCCAGCGAGCAGGCGGTGATGATGTCCGGCGCGTGGCCGCCGCCCGCCCCTTCGGTGTGGTAGGTGTGAATGCCGCGCTCCTTGAACGCCGCGAGCGTATCCTCGACGAAGCCCGACTCATTGAGCGTATCGGTGTGAATCGCGATCTGGACATCGTACTTCTCCGCCACGCTCAGGCAGGTGTCGATGGACGCCGGCGTGGTGCCCCAGTCCTCGTGAAGCTTGAGCCCCATGGCGCCGGCCTCGAGCTGCGCCTCGAGCCCTTCCGGCAGGCTGGCGTTGCCCTTGCCGAGCAGGCCGATGTTCATGGGCAGATCGTCCACCGCCTGGAGCATCTTGCCGATATGCCAGGCGCCGGGCGTACAGGTGGTAGCGTTCGAGCCGGTGGCGGGGCCAGTGCCGCCGCCGAGCATGGTGGTCACGCCGCTCATCAGCGCCTCTTCCACCTGCTGGGGGCAGATGAAGTGAATGTGGGCGTCGATGCCGCCGGCGGTCAGAATCTTGCCTTCACCGGCGATGATCTCGGTGCCCGGGCCGATGACGATCTCCACCTCCGGCTGAGTGTCAGGATTGCCCGCCTTGCCAATGGCAGCGATACGCCCGGCTTGCAGGCCGACATCCGCCTTGACGATGCCCCACCAGTCGAGAATCAGCGCGTTGGTGATGACGGTATCCATCACCGCGGAATCGACGCGCTGGCTCTGGCCCTGGCCATCGCGGATCACCTTGCCGCCACCGAACTTCACCTCGTCGCCGTAGTGGGTGGCATCACGCTCGACCTCGATCCAGAGTTCGGTGTCGCCCAGGCGCACGCGGTCGCCCACCGTGGGGCCGTACATGTCGGCGTAAGCCTGACGGCTAATCCTGTTCGTGGTCATTGCGTGTCTCCTTCCAGCACACCCATGACATCGCCACGGAAACCGTAGATCTCGCGCTTGCCGACGAACGGAATTAGCGTGACCTCGCGGCTCTGACCCGGCTCGAAGCGGATCGCGGTGCCAGCGGCCACGTCGAGCCGGTAGCCACGGGTTTTGGCGCGGTCGAACTCAAGCGCCGGATTGGCCTCGGCAAAGTGGTAGTGAGAGCCGAGCTGGATGGGCCGGTCGCCGGTGTTGGCGACCTCCACGGTGATGCGCTCGCGGCCGGCGCACAGCTCGATCTCACCCTCTTTTAACTGATACTCACCAGGAATCATGGCTGCCTCCAAGGGGTGTAACGCTAGTTGATCGGCGTATGAACGGTCACGAGTTTCGTGCCATCGGGAAACGTTGCCTCGACCTGCACCTCGTCGACCATCTCGGCCACGCCCTCCATGACGTCATCGCGGGTTAATATCTCGCGGCCGAAGCTCATCAGCTCGGCCACGGTTTTGCCGTCGCGGGCGCCTTCGATGATCTCGAAACTGATCAGCGCCACGGCTTCCGGGTAGTTGAGCTTCAAACCGCGCGCCTTTCTACGCTCGGCTAGCTGCGCGGCGGAGAACAGCAGCAGCTTGTCCTTGTCTCTCGGGGTCAGTTCCATGCGGCGTTATCCTCTCAAAAAGATGAAGCGTCAGGTCAGCCAGATGCGCGGCGTGTGGGCCTCGCGGTCGATCAAGCGCGGGCGCAGAAGCTGCCAGGCCCGCTCGCAAAGCGCCCAGGCATCCACCCGCGAGCCGCCCAGGTAGCGCAAAAGCAGCACGCCATGGCGAAGCGTCACTGCCCAGTTTGGCTCGGCCGCAAGCGTCTCGCGCAGCACCTCGATGGCGGCGGGGCCGTCCTCGAGTCCTATCGCCCAAAGGGTGGCCTGCACCGTGGCGCCGCCCTGGCCCCAACGGCCGACGAAACGCGGGTGCAGCGGGTCCAGCGGCTGGCGCTCGAGCCACAGGGGCTTGCCATCCAGCGTCAGGCGAAAGTGCTGCTCGATGCGCCCGGACACGAACGGAAGCTGACTGGCCGGGCGGCCCAGCGCCATCACCTCCCAGCCCAGACACTTGGCGCTGCCGTGAAGGGCGATATGGGTGCGCTGCTCACCTTTCGAGCCATCGAAGGCGATGGTTTCCTGGGGGAGCCACTCGAGCACCGCGCCATCCTCCACGGTAAGCGCAGTGTGCTGGGTCCAGGCCACGCCCTGGCTGTCTGCCTTGTAGAGCTTGTTGGCGGCGGGGGTGGTCAGAAGCGCGTGGGCGCCCTTTTCCACCTGTGCCTCGATGCTCAGCGCATCGCCGCTGACCAAACCACCAGGCGGGTGCAGCACGTAGATATGGCAGGCCTCACCGCGGCCTTCCGGGTAGAACGGGCGCTGCACGCGAAGCGGGCCCTGGTGGCGCGCCTGAGTCATGCGCGTGGCGCCGTCGCGCTGGGCAAAACGCAGCGCAAGCGACGCCGCCCAGCGGCGCTGGTCGTCGAAACGGTGGCCGGAGGGTGTGGGTGGTGCGTTGCTATCGCGTACCGCCATCAGGCGGTCGCTTTTGATCGATTGGTTCATATTGCTGAGCAATGCAAGTAATGCGCCAAAATGGTGAAAGGCGGCCAAGCGGCCCTTTGCCGGGGCAGACTCCCTAAACCTCGCTAACTCAATGCACCAAAATTGAACACCAAGACTAAATAAGCACCACAAAAGCGCAAGCCGCGGGATAACGGGGCCGAGGCAAAAGGCCACACCATGGGCTCTTAACAGACAGCGTTTTTACGCTACCATGGCACGATTAATCGGGCCGCTTTCACTTCAAGGCCCGCTATCGAAAGCGCTGCGCCTTGAGCGCGGCTTGCTTGCCAAGGGTCCTCATCTTGCCACTTCAGCGCTTTACCCATCGTCGTTGGTACCGCGTTGCGCTTTACGCGGCGCTCACGGCCATGCTGTTGCTGCTGATCGGCCCGCTGATTTCGCAGTCCCAGGCCGGTCATCACGAGGCGCATCGACACGCCGCCTCCGGCGCGCACCACGACCACCCATCCTCGGCGCACCGCTCTCACGCCGCCCCAGAAACGTCGCCTGAGCCGTCGATCGAGCCCATCTTCACCTGGTTTCACGAGTGCGGCTACTGCTCGCTGTGGCAGCAGTTTCCCTCGGCTCATGCGTTTTTGCCCGCCATTGCGCGGCAGGCATTCGTTCACCACGCCCCGCGGCCAAAGTCGCCGCATCAGGGGTTCGCGTCCTTCGACAACTACCTGCATGCGCCTGTCCGCGCCCCGCCGCTCGCCTGACGACACCCATCAGCTTGCATGACCCGATTCTGACGACCTGACGGCCGCCCCTGGCCGCCGGGTGCGTGTCGCTATCACTCGGGCGCCCCTTCGAGCGGGCGCTGCAGGAGCCGTAATGACTGCTCATGTCGACCCCCGATCGGCGGCGAAGACGCCGTTCGATCTCTACCGCGCCATCTGGCGCTGGCACTTCTACGCGGGCCTTCTGGTGCTGCCCTTTCTGATCACCCTCTCGATCACCGGGGCGCTGTATCTCTTCAAGGACGAGATCGATGCCATCGTCCACGCCGACGTCAAACGCGTCGCGGTGCAGCAAAGCGTACAAACGCCCGCCGCTCAGGTGAGCGCTGCCCTCGACGCGCATCCGGGTACGGCGCTCAAGTACACGGCTCCGGCCACGCCGGAGAGCTCGGCGGAAGTCACCGTGCGCACGACCAACGACGAGCGCCTGGCGGTGTATGTGAACCCTTACACCGGGCGCGTGCTCGGCGCACTGGACGATCGCGGAACGATCATGTGGACGGTGCGAAAGTTGCACAGCTTCAAGCTCTTCGGCGCCACGCCGCGCAAGCTGATCGAGATCACCGGCGGCTTCGCGATTTTGCTGGTGCTCACCGGCGTGTATCTGTGGTGGCCACGCACCAACGCCAGGGGCGGTGTGGTCAGCGTACGCGGCGCGCCGCAAAAGCGTGTCTTCTGGCGCGACCTGCACGCGGTGACGGGGCTGTTCGTCGGCGCCTTCATCCTGTTTCTGGCGATCACCGGCATGCCCTGGTCCGGCGTGTGGGGCGCTCAGGTGAACCAGTGGGCCAACGGCAACAACTTCGGCTACCCCGCCGGGGTTCGAACCGAGGTGCCAATGTCCAGCACGCAACTGAGCGAGCAGGCGCCGACGAGCTGGTCGCTGGAGCAGGCGCAAGTGCCCGAATCGACCGAATCGACCGAGTCGACGGGCCAGGCGGATATCGGCCTGAACGAGGCCGTGGCCACCTTCGAGCGCCTTGGGTTGCACTCGGGCTTTGCGGTCAGCCTGCCCACTACCCCGACCGGCGTCTACTCCGGCTCGGTCTACCCGGACGATGTGAGCCAGCAGCGGGTGGTGCATCTGGACCGCTACTCCGGCGAGCCGCTCGTGGACATGCGCTACGCCGATTACGGCCCGCTTGGGCGGTGGCTGGAGTTCGGCATCAACGTGCACATGGGTCAGCAGTTCGGGCGAGCGAATCAGCTGCTCTTTCTGGCGGTGTGCGTGGCGATCATCCTGCTGTGCGTCAGCGCCGGCGTCATGTGGTGGAAGCGTCGCCCGAAAGGCGGGCTGGGCGTGCCGCCGCTGCCGCGGGACAAGCGCGCGTTTCGCGGCATTCTGGCGATTCTCGTCGGCGGCGGGGTGCTCTTTCCGCTGACCGGCGCGGCGATTCTCGTCATGCTGCTCATCGATGGGTTTGTGGTGCGTCCTTTGCAGCAGCGCCGCCTCGCCGCACGCGGCGCTTGATCCTTTTCCCCGGCCCTTTTCCCGGGGGCCGGGGCACGTCTTCTCGCTCTTGCATCGCTTGACAGGCAGCGCCGCTGGCAGGAAACTTAGCAAAGGCTATACTTCTTACCAGACGCAAAAAAACGCCCGCTTTTCGATCACCGCGAGGATCCATCATGGCCGTACAACGTCTCGTTGCCGCTATGGCGCTACTGCCGCTGAGCTCGCTGTCGCTGGCCGACGAGCCGCCGTTGAACGTGGTGGCGACCATCGGCATGATTGCCGATGTCGCCCAGAACGTGGGCGGCGAGTGCATCAGCGTCGAGGCGATGATGGGCCCAGGCGTCGACCCGCATCTCTACCAGGCCAGCGCCAACGATGTGGCCATGCTGCGCGGCGCCGAGCAAATTCTCTACTCGGGTTATGCGCTGGAGGGCCAGCTTGGCTCGGTGCTGGAGAACTTTGCCACACGCACGCCGACGCTTGCCGTTGCCCCCGCGTCGATCGAGGAGGATGCGCTGATCACGTCCCAGGGCGCCTACGGGGTCGACCCGCACCTGTGGATGGATGTCTCGCTCTGGGCGAACATCGTCCCGACCTTGAGCGACACCCTGATCGAGGCGCGCCCGGCGTGTGCCGCGACCATCGAGGCCAACGCCGAGCGCTACGAAACCAAGCTTCTCGCGCTGCACGAGTGGGTCAAGGAGAGCATCGCTTCCATTGCCGAGGAGCAGCGCGTACTGGTCACCGCCCACGACGCGTTCAGCTATTTTGGCCGCGCCTACGATATCGACGTCGAGGGCATCCAGGGCATCAGTACCGAAACCGAAACCGGCATTGCCGATATCCGCAACATGGCCAATAGTGTGGTAGAGCGCAACGTGCCGGCGGTATTCGTCGAAAGCACCATCAACCCGCGCACCATTCAGGCGGTGATCGACGCGGCGCGCCAAAAAGGTCATGAGGTCGTGGTCGGCGGCGAGCTCTACTCCGACGCCATGGGCGACGACGGCACCGTCGACGGCACCTACATGGGCATGATCTACCGCAATACCGAACACATCGTCGAGGCGCTGGGCGGCTCCCTCGCCCCCCTGCCACAAGCGCTCGAGGGCTGGGCAAGCGAATGGCAGCTCGACACCTGACGATCAAAGGCACTGTTTGATGACAACGACCGGTAACGCTGAGCCGGCACTCAGTATCAAGAACCTGACCGTGAGCTATCATAACCAGCCGGTGCTGTGGGATATCGAGCTGGATATTCCCGCCGGCGTCATGGCGGGCATCGTTGGCCCCAACGGGGCGGGCAAAAGCACGCTGATCAAGAGCCTTCTGGGGCTCGTACCGTCGCTTTCCGGCGAGGTGCGGGTGCACGGCAAGTCCTACGCCTCCCAACGCAAGCGCGTGGGTTACGTGCCGCAGCGCTCGAGCGTGGACTGGGACTTTCCCACCACGGCGCTGGACGTGGTGATGATGGGGCTTTACGGGCGCCTTGGCTGGCTCCGGCGCCCGGGCCGACGCGAGCGCAGCGAGGCCATGGAAGCGCTGGCGATGGTCGGCATGAGCGAGCTTGCCAACCGCCAGATCAGCCAGCTCTCCGGTGGTCAGCAGCAGCGGGTGTTTCTGGCCCGCGCGCTGGTGCAAAAAGCCGACGTCTACTTTCTCGACGAGCCCATGGCCGGGGTCGACGCCACCACCGAGCGGGCGATCATCGACATCCTGCGCCGCCTGCGCGATGAAGGCAAAACGGTGATCGTCGTTCATCACGACCTGCAAACGGTGAGTACGTACTTCGACTGGCTATTGCTTTTGAACGTGCGCGTGATCGCCGCCGGCCAGGCGCGCGACGTGTTCAAGATCGATCATCTGCGCAAGGCCTACGGCGGCCAGATCGCCCTGCTCGGCGACAGCGAATCGCTGATGTTCCCCGCCTCCAAAGTGACGTGATGCATGCACTGGCTTGAGCTTTTATCGGACTACACCTTTCAAAACGTGGTGATCGGCGCCTCGCTTCTGGGCTTGATCAGCGGGCCGCTGGGCTGCTTTGCGGTGCTGCGCCGTCAGAGCCTTCTGGGCGACGCCATCTCCCACGCCGCACTGCCGGGAATATGTCTGAGCTTCATCATCACCGGCAGCCGCGATCTGGGCGGCATCATTATCGGCTCGCTGGTCACCGGCACGCTGGCCGCGCTCACCATGCTGCTGCTCACACGTAAAAGCCGGCTTAAAACCGACGCCGGGCTGGGCGTCTGCCTGAGTCTCTTTTTCGCCGTGGGTATCGTGCTGCTCACCTACATTCAGGGCACCCGCAACGCCGCCCAGGGGGGGTTGGAGGCGTTTCTGTTCGGCCAGGCCGCGGCAACGCTGCGCTCGGATCTGTGGGTGATGGGCGCCATTACGCTGGCCACCCTCGCGCTGCTCGCCGCGTTCTGGAAACAGGCCAAGCTGGTTACCTTCGACCCCGAGTATGCCCGTACCCTCGGCATGCCCGCGGCGGCCATCGAGGCGGTACTCACGGCCATGGTGGCACTCGCCGTGGTGGTCGGCCTGCAAATGGTCGGGGTGATTTTGATGGCTGCGATGATCGTGGCGCCGGCCGCAGCAGCGCGGCAGTGGAGCCGCCATTTGGGCGGCATGCTGGTGATCGCCGCTGGCGTTGGCATCATTAGCGGCGTTTCGGGCGCCACCATCAGCACGCTGTCGCGCGGACTTGCCACCGGCCCGCTGATCGTACTGACCGCTACCGCCATCGTGCTGCTGTCGCTGGCGCTGGCGCCCGGCCGAGGGCTTTTGTGGGGCATCGTGAAGCACTATCGCCAGAAGCGCGAGCTGCACATCCAGCAGCTGCTCTACGCCCTTCACAAGCATCCACAAACGCCGCCGCGCCTGAGCCCCAGCGCCCGGCGCACGCTGGCAACGCTCACCCGTCAGGGCCACGTTGCCCGCTCGTCAAACAAGGCAGGCGTGGCGTTGACCGCGTCGGGCCACGCCCGCGCCCGGGAAGTGGTCGCCGCTTTCGAGGAGGCCACGCCATGATCGCAGAGCTTTTGAACAGCACGGCGCTGCCGATCATTCTGGTCGGCGCCATGGTCGGCATCGCCTCTTCCGCGGTGGGCACCTTTCTGGTGCTGCGCGGCAACAGCATGCTGTCGGACGCGATCAGCCACTCGATCGTTTTCGGCATCGTCATCGTCTGGATACTGACCAAACAGCAAAGCGGCCCGGTGCAGCTCATTGGCGCCGCACTGACAGGGCTTCTGACCGTTTTTCTCACCGAGGCGCTCGCCAGCACCAAGCGAGTGAAGCAGGACGCCGCCATTGGCCTCGTGTTCCCGGCGCTGTTCTCCATCGGCGTGTTGCTGCTCAACCTCTATGCCCAGGACGTTCACATCGACACCCACACCGTCCTGCTCGGCGAAATCGGCTTCGTCTGGCTCGACACCGTCGAGCTTTTTGGCCTCCCCATTCCTCAAGCGCTGGTGTCGATGAGCGCAATGACGCTGATCAACTACGCCTTCATCGGGCTCTTCTACAAGGAGCTGAAGCTCGCCACGTTTGATCCGGCGCTGGCCAAGACCTTCGGCTTCATGCCGACGATCCTCTTTTACGTGCTCCTGATGCTGACCAGTTCCACCGCCGTGGCGGCGTTCGACGCCGTGGGCGCGGTGCTGTTCATCGCCTTCGCGATCGTTCCGGCCTCGGCGGCGTACCTGCTCACCGACCGGCTGTGGATGATGTTTCTCATCGGCGCGCTGATCTCGATCGCCTCGAGCATTAGTGGCTACTTCCTCGCCGTGCACCTGAACGTCTCGATCGGCGGCATGATGGCGGTAATGACCGGCGCGTTCCTGATCCTCGCCTTCCTGTTCGGGCCGCGCTACGGGCTGGTCACGCGCGCCTTCAAACAGCGGCGGGCGCCGGTGGAGCCGCCTTTGGGCTTGTCCGAGTAGTGAGTTCCCCTTGAACCATGCTAGCCAAAGGTGTACAAAGTACACTATAAAGAAAGATGATTGCCATGGGTTACTGGAATGAGCCACGCAATCGAATTCATCGAAACCTCGCTATTCACGCGGCAAATTCGCGAGCTGGCCACGGACGATGAATAAAAGGAGCTTCAGAAAACGCTGATCGCCCAGCCAAGCAAGGGCGACCTGATTCAGGGGACGGGCGGGCTTCGCAAAGTGCGCATGGCTTTAGAGGGTCAAGGCAAAAGCGGTAGCGCTAGAGTCATCTATTTTCTGGCCACTTTTGACACTATTTATCTGATTCTCGCCTATCCCAAAAGCACCAAGGACAGCCTGACGGACGCCGAAAAAGCGGTGCTTAAAAAGCTGACGAAACAGTTGAAGGAGGAGCGTACAACGTGAGTATTTTCAACGAGCTCAAGAACTCCCTGGAAGAAGCCGTCGATATAAAGACGCAGAAACGCCAAGCCGACCGCGTCACGCGTTTCGAAGTAGCGGATGTCAAACAGATTCGGGCGATACTCGCTGTTTCCCAAGCCGAGTTCGCCCAAGCGATGGGCACCAGTGTCGATACCATCAAAAGCTGGGAAAATCGCCGTCGCAATCCAACAGGGCTGGCGGCCAAGGTGCTGGCCACCATTCAGGATAACCCGGCCTTCTACCGCGAACTGGCAGAGCACTAACGAACGACGCTCTTGTACATAAAATTGCGCCCACCATCTGGCGGGCGCTTTATTTGTGGACTAAACCCATTGTGGATAACTCACACCGTCAGGTGCTGTTTGATCAACTGCTGGGATAATTCGCCGATCTCACCTTTTGCCACCGGGCGGCCGCGGTCCATGATCACGAAGCGGTCGGCGTATTTTCTGGCAAAGGGCAGCTTCTGCTCGACCAGCAGTACCGTCAGGCCGTCCTCCTTGATCAGCTGGCGGATCACCTGGCCGATCTGGGCGACGATATTGGGCTGAATGCCTTCGCCGGGCTCGTCCAGAATCAAGAGCTTGGGCTCGATCACCAGGGCGCGTCCGATGGCGAGCTGCTGCTGCTGACCGCCGGAGAGATCGCCGCCGCGGCGGTGCTTCATTTCTTCGAGCACCGGGAAGAGCTCATAGATTCGCGCGGGGATCTTCTTCAGCCCGTCGCCCCGGGCGGCAAGGCCCGTGCGCAGGTTCTCCTCGACGGTCAGCATGGGAAAGATCTGCCGGCCCTGAGGCACGAAGCCAATCCCCAAGCGCGAGCGCGCCTCGATCGCCTTTTGGGTCAGCTCGACCTCGCCGCCTTCCGCCTGAAATTTGAGCGCGCCGCTTTTGACCGCGACCTCGCCCATGATCGCTTTCATCAGCGTGGTCTTGCCCACGCCGTTTCTGCCCATCACGCAGGTGCACTGCCCCTTCGGCACGTCGAGATCCAGATCCCATAGCGTGTGGCTTTCGCCGTAGAACTGGTTAAGCTTTTCGATCGCGAGCATCAGGCGGCCTCCTCGTCGTCCGCACCCAGGTACACCTCGACCACGCTCGGGTCGCTTGCGACCTGATCCATGCTGCCCTCGGCCAGTATGCTGCCCTGGTGGAGCACCGTCACCTTGCGGGCGATGGAGCGCACAAAGCCCATGTCGTGCTCGACCACCACTACCGACTGCTTGCCGGCGAGACGCGTCAGAAGCTCGGCGGTGCGCTCCATCTCCTGCTCGGTCATGCCGGCCACCGGCTCATCGACCAGCAACAGTCGCGGGCGCTGCATCAAAAGCATACCGATCTCGAGCCACTGCTTTTGGCCGTGAGAGAGAATGCCCGCCGGCTGGAATCGAAGAGCAGCCAACCCGACGGTCCCGAGCACCTCGTCGATGCGATCGCGCGCCTCACCGGTCATGCGTGCGGTGAGCGTTGGGAAGATGCGCTTGTCCGCGGCCATGGCGAGCTCCAGATTCTCGAACACGCTGAGCGCCTCGAACACCGTGGGCTTCTGGAACTTGCGTCCTATTCCCAAACTTGCGATCTCGGGTTCGTTCATTTTCAAGAGATTATGCCGGCTACCGAACCAAACGCTGCCCTCATTGGGCCGGGTCTTGCCGGTGATGATATCCATCATGGTGGTCTTGCCCGCGCCGTTGGGGCCGATGATGCAGCGCAGTTCGCCGTCATCGATGGTCAGGTTCAGCTTGTTGATTGCCTTGAAGCCGTCGAAGCTGACGGTGACGTCCTCCATGTAAAGGATCGGGCCGTGGCGCACGTCCACGGTGGATGCCTGAGGGGTCATGAAATCGAAGACCCGGTCGCGCTCTTTGAGCGACTCGAAAAAACTCATGCACTCGCCTCCGGTGAGTAGGTGGCATCGCGTTGGCGACGGTGGGACAAGAGCCCGGCCACGCCCTTGGGCAAAAGCACCGTGACCAGCACGAAGAGCCCGCCAAGAGCAAACAGCCAGGCATCCGGCATCACGCCGGTGAACACGGTCTTGGCGTAGTTGACCAGAATCGCGCCGATCACCGCGCCATACAGCGTGGCCCGCCCGCCCAGCGCCACCCACAGCACGATCTCGATGGAAAACAGCGGCGAGAACTCGCTGGGGTTGATGATGCCGACCTGCGGCACGTAAAGCGCCCCGGCCACACCCGCGAGCATGGCAGACACCACGAACACGAAGAGCTGAAAGCGCTCGACCCGGTAGCCGATGAAGCGCGTACGCGCCTCGGCATCGCGGGTGGCCACGCAGACTCGGCCAAGCTTGCTGGTCACGATGGCCCGGCAGAGAAGATAGCCCAGCGCCAGTGCTACCCCGGACGCCAAAAATAGGCCAAGGCGCGTGTCACTGCTTCGCAGGTTGAAACCCAGAATCTCGCGAAAATCCGTCAGGCCGTTGTTGCCGCCAAACCCCATCTCGTTGCGAAAGAACGCCAGCATCAGCGCAAAGGTGAGCGCCTGAGTGATGATCGAGAGATACACCCCGGTCACCCGCGAGCGAAACGCCAGAAAGCCGAAGATCAGCGCTAAAAGCCCCGGGGCGAGCAGCACCATGGCAAACGCAAACCAGGCCATGTCGAAGCCGAGCCAGTACCAGGGCAGGCTATCCCAGTTGAGAAATACCATGAAGTCCGGCAGTACCGGGTCGCCGTAGGTGCCGCGATCGCCGATCTGGCGCATCAGGTACATGCCCATGGCGTAGCCGCCGATGGCGAAAAAGGCGCCGTGGCCCAGGCTCAGAATGCCCAGATACCCCCACACCAGGTCCACCGCCACGGCCAGCAGCGCATAGCTCAAGTACTTGCCGAACAGGTTCACCGTGTAGGCGTTCACGTGCAGCGCGTGGCCTTGCGGCACGGCCACGTGCAGCACGGTGACGATGACGAGCGCGGCCAGCAGCACGCCGAGAAAGATTTGCGTCGCGCGCTCGGTGAAGGGGCGGGCGAGCCAGAAGCGGCTCGAGGTTGCCTGAAAGCTCATCGGTTAACCCTCCGCCGCGCGGCCCTTCTGCGGGAAGAGTCCCCGCGGGCGCTTTTGAATGAACAAAATGATGAATACCAGCACGATGATCTTGGCCAGCACCGCGCCCGCCCAGGGCTCGAGGACTTGGTTGATTACGCCAAGCGACAGCCCCGCGACCAGCGTGCCCCAGAGATTGCCCACCCCGCCGAATACCACCACCATGAACGAATCGATGATGTAGTTCTGGCCAAGGTTTGGCCCCACGTTGGTGAGCTGGGAAAGCGCAACGCCGGCAAGCCCGGCCACGCCGGAGCCGAGTGCGAAGGTCAGGATATCCACCCGGGTGGCGCGAATTCCCATCGAGCGCGCCATGGCGCGGTTTTGCGTCACGGCGCGCACCTCGAGCCCCAGGCGCGTGCGGCGCATGATCAGCATCAGCCCGACAAAAACCAGCAGCGCAAAGCCAAGTACGAACATGCGATTGAGCGTTAGCGACAGGGCGTCATTGATGACGAGCGACCCGCTCATCCACTCCGGGGTGATCACCGTGCGGTTGAGCGGCGAAATTACCGTGCGTACCAGTTGCTGCAGGATCAGGCTGATGCCGAAAGTGGCCAAGAGCGTCTCCAGCGGGCGGCCTTTCAAAAACTGAATGACGCTACGCTCGATGGCGATACCGGCCAGTGCGGCCACCAGAAAGCCGGCGGGTATCGAGAGCATCAGCGCAAGGCCGGGCTGGCCGGGCAGAAGCTGCTGCATCATCCACGTGGTGTAGGCGCCCAGCATCATCAGCTCGCCGTGGGCCATGTTGATCACGCCCATCACCCCGAACGTGATGGCAAGCCCTATCGCGGAGAGCACCAGCACCGAGCCAAGGCTCAGGCCGAAGTAGAGCGTCTCGACGCCGCGGTTGATCTTCAAGTTCTGCTCGACGCTTGCAAGGGCTGAGCGGGCGGCGTCCGCCACCGCCGGGTTCTCGGCATTGGTGGCGCGATTAAGCGCGACCCGAGCGCGCGGATGCAGGCTTCCGGCCAGCGCCTCGACCCCTGCCATCTCCCCGTTTTCGGTTTGGTAAATCGCCACCGCCTGGGCCAGGCGCCGGCGCACGTAGTCGTCCTCGGCCTCCTCGATCAGTGGGGTCAGCGTCTCGAAAAGCTCATCGTCCACCTCGCCCAGCAGGCGGTCGGCGGAGGTGCGTCGGCGCTCGACGTTGGGCGAGTAGAGATCCACCACGGCAATCGCGCTTCTAAGCTGATTGCGCAGCGCGTTGTTGATCCCGATACGGTCGAGCTCGCGGCGCGACATCTCACCCAGCGGCTCACCGCTCAGCGCGTCTTCGACGGGCCAACTGCGCCCGGTATTGTTCAGCACGATGACGAAGCGGCCGTCATCGGTGCGCTGCAGGCGGCCGTCGAGCAGCGCCTGCAGCCAGCCGCGGGCGCGCTCGTCGTCGCCTTGCAGGATGCTTGATATCGCCTCGCCCTTGTCGCGGTAGGAATCCACGTCGAGAGTTTCGAGCAGCGAATAGCCGGGGTCACGGTCTTGCGCGTCGGTTTGTGCTGCGGCACTTGGCAGAAAACCGGCCAGCAGGCACACGAACGCCCAGAAAAGGAAGCGCCTCATGGGTTGTTCCTTTGAGTGTCAGTGGGAGGTGGCGTGCCCCGGGCCGCGACGGCGGCCCGGGTGAAGGGAGCGTTACTCGGCCAGCGCCGCTTCGGCTTCTTCCGCTGCGGTGCTGCCACCACAGGTGCCGTTGACGACGTTGAAGTTGCCGCACGCCAGTGGCTTGCGCCAGTCAGCGATCAGATCGCGCGATCCCGGCAGATAGTCGGACCAGGCGTCGCCGGCCACGGTAGAAGGTGTTTGCCAGACGATGTCGAACTGGCCGTTGTCCTGAATTTCACCGATCAGCACCGGCTTGGTGATGTGGTGGTTGGGCATCATCGCCGCATAGCCGCCGGAGAGATTCGGCACGCTCACGCCGATGATGGCGTCCTTGATCGCGTCGACATCCGTGGTGCCGGCCTTGCGCACCGCTTCGGCCCACATGTTAAAGCCAATGTAGTGCGCTTCCATCGGGTCGTTGGTCACCGACATCTCATCGCCGGTGTGAGCGATCCAGGCGTCGATGAAGTCGTAGTTCTCGTCGGTATCCACGCTCATGAAGTAGTTCCAAGCGGCCAGGTGGCCGACCAGCGGACCGGTGTCGATACCGGAAAGCTCCTGCTCGCCCACCGAGAAGGCGATGACCGGAATGTCGGCAGCGTCGATGCCTTGGTTGGCGAGCTCGCGGTAGAACGGCACGTTGGCGTCGCCGTTGATGGTGGAGACGACCGCGGTGGGCTTGCCCTCTTCACCGAAGCGGCGAATTTCGGAGACGATGTTCTGCCAGTCCGAATGGCCGAAGGGCGTGTAGTTGACCATGATGTCTTCTTCCGCCACGCCGTGCTCGTCCTGAAGGTAGGCCTCGAGGATGCGGTTGGTGGTACGCGGATAGACGTAGTCGGTGCCCACCAACGCGAAGCGCTCGATGCCGACTTCGTTGATCAGGTAGTCGACGGCGGGAATCGCCTGCTGATTGGGCGCGGCCCCGGTGTAGAAGACGTTCTCGGACGACTCTTCACCCTCGTACTGCACCGGGTAGAACAGCAGGCCGTTGAGCTCCTCGACCACCGGCAGCACGGCTTTACGGGAAACCGAGGTCCAGTTGCCGAAGATGACATCCACCTCTTCCTGGGCCAGCAGCTCGCGGGCGCGCTCGGCAAACAGCGGCCAGTTGGAAGCGGGGTCGACCACCACGGCTTCCAACTGACGGCCCAGCAGCCCTCCCGCCTCGTTCTGCTGCTCGATGAGCATTTCGACGGTGTCCTTCAGCGTCGACTCGCTGATCGCCATGGTGCCGGAGAGCGAGTGCAGGATACCGACCTTGATCGGGTCGTCGCTCTCCTGGGCAACGGCCTGAGCGCCGGCGCCCATGACGGCGGCGGCGAGAAGCGAGGTGACGAAACGGCGGGCGAGCGAATTGTGCGTTGGATGGACCACGTGAATCTCCTTGCACCCCTTGCGCGGGGATTGTTATTGAGCCCCATCGAGCGCAGCCGCCCGATGACCACTAGCTCAATGTCTTTGCAAGGAGTGCGCCACCTCGGAGCATTAACCACTTATGCATTTTTAATCATAAACTTAAACACGCGATTTAAAATTGCGCGCACCCCTTACGCACTAAAAGAGCGCGGCGTTTTCGCAGCGGCGGGCAAACAGGCTGCACCACTATGATCACGCGCACCATTAGCGTGCGCTCGCGCTCAACACACGGCCCCCACAAAAAAGCGGGGCGCCGACTGGTGTCGACGCCCCGCTTTCAGAGCCTTGCGAGCAGCTGGATCAATCGCTCTCCGGCGTGCCCTTTTCAATGGGCTTATGCATACGCCGGCGCAGCAGCGGGCCCAGCAGATACGGCAGGATCAGCCCCACCCCGGCGAAGGCCCACAGACCGATCGCCAGGCCGCTGTCCCACAGGATCATCCAGTCGCCGTCGGAAATTTCCATGGCGTGGCGCAGATTCTTCTCCATTTCCGGGCCCAGCAGCAGTCCCAGAATGACCGGCACCAGCGGTATTTCCAGCTTGCGCAGGATATAGCCGCCCACGCCGAAGGCCACCATGAAGTAAAGGTCAAACGTCGTGTTGCTGATCGAGTAGATCCCCACGAACGCGACCATCGTCACCACCGGGAGCAGGTACATCGGCGGAATCGACAAAAGCTTCACGAAGATGCCCACCAGCGGAATGTTGAGCACCAAAAGCAGGAAGTTACCGATCAGCAGCGCCGCGATCACGCCCCAAACGATATCGGCGTTCTGGGTGAACATCAGCGGGCCGGGGGTGATGTTCAGCGAAATCAAAAGCGCCAGCAGCACCGCAGTCGTGCCGCTACCGGGCACACCGAGGGTCAGCATGGGCACCAGTGCGCCGCTCGAGGCGCCGTTGTTGCCTGCCTCCGGGGCGGCCACGCCGCGCGGGTCGCCTTCGCCGAAGCGGCCTTTCTTGCCAACCGCTTTCTTTTCCAGCGTGTAGCTGATGAAACTTCCAAGCGACGCCCCGGCACCCGGCAGCACGCCGGCGACGAAGCCCAGCACCCCGCCGCGAAAGCTCGAGGGCAGAATCTCGCGGATCTCCCGCCAGCTTAGCGCGAGCTTGTTGACCTTCATGTTCTCCTTGCCACCGCCGGCGCGCTCCTCGATGAAGAACAAAAGCTCGGAAATGGCGAACAGGCCGACGATGGCGATGATGAAGTCGACGCCCTCGAACAGCTCGAGCACACCGAAGGTATAGCGCTGCACCCCGGTGTTATCGATCCCGACAGTCGCGATCATCAGCCCCAGGCACGCCGCCACCACCGTCTTGATCGGGTTCTTGCCGGTGATGCCGCCCAGCGTTGCGAACGCCAGCATGAACAGCGCAAAGTACTCCGCCGGCCCGAAGGTCAGCGCGAAGTTGGCCAAAAGCGGCGCCAGCAGAATCAAGCCCACGGTCGCCACCAGGCTGCCGATGAAGGAAGCGATGGCAGAGATCGCCAGCGCCTCGGCGGCCTTGCCCTTCTGGGCCATGGGATAGCCGTCCAGGCAGGTCATCATGGCCGGCTCGTCGCCGGGAATGTTGAGCAGGATCGACGAGATACGCCCGCCGTACATCGCCCCGGCGTAAACCGAGGTCAGCATGATCAGCGCGGTTTCCGGCGCCAACCCAAGACTGAAGGCCAGCGGAATCAGAATGGCGACGCCGTTGGCCGGGCCCAGCCCCGGAAGCGCGCCGATCAGGGTGCCCAGAAAAGCGCCCAACAGGGCGAACATCAGGTTGTGGGGCTGTAGCGCCACCCCGAACCCGTCCATCAAAAAGCCAAGGGTTTCCATCAGTTCACCTCCAGAAAGGAGAGCAGCCCCAGCGGCAGGGCGAGATCCAGCCCGTAGCTGAACAGGAAGTAGACGATCACCCCGGCCACAGCCCCGGTCACGTAAGCTTTCACGGACGGTGCGCCCATGCGCCAGCAAAGCGTGCCCACGGCAAGCGTCGTGCTGATGATGAAGCCCAGCGGCTGCAAGAGCATCGCGTAGAGAATCAGCACCACCACGGCGACGATCAGCTCGACGCCGGTGCGACTCCAGGGCCAGGCGTTATCCGGGTCGGGGCGCACGATCAGGTAGAGACTGGAGATCGCCAATACCACGGCCAAAAGCTTGGGGAACGTGTCCGGCCCCACCGCCTCGCCGCCACCAAACGGTACGGGAAACTGCGAGGCGGCCCAGCCGTACGCGACGGCCAGGACGATAAGCAGGACCCCGAAGATGCGGTCGTTGAAGGTCATTACTGAATCAGCCCGATGTCCTGGGAAATTTGTTCGATTTCATCGATCTGATTGAGCACGAACTCCTCGAACTCGCCGGCGGTCATGTGAAACGGCATCAGGCCGTTTTGCGACATGACGCTTTGCCACTCTTCGCTCTCGTAGATCGTATCCATGGCGTCGGTCCAGTAGGCCAGGGCGTCGTCGGAGATATCGGCAGGCATGTAGAAGCCGCGCCAGTTGGGGCCGAGCGCATCGATGCCCTGCTCACGCGCGGTGGGGATGTCGGCGAACTCGCCGGGCAGGCGCTCTTCGGAAAGCACCGCCAGCACGCGCAGATCGCCGGACTCCATGAAGCCCTGGGCTTCGGTGATGTCGCCGGTGAAGGCATCCACGTGGCCACCGATCACCTGGGTCAGCGCTTCGCCGCCGTTGTTGTAGGACAAATAAGCGACGCGCGGTAGATTCTCGACCTCGGCGGCCTGAGCGGCGATCAGCACCTTGAGATGATCCCAGCCGCCCCGGGCGCTACCGCCGGCGAATTTAACGCTGCGCGGGTCCTCTTTCAGCGCGTCCATCAGGTCGTTGAGATTTTGGTATTCAGAGTCTGCCGATACCGCAATGATGCCGTAATCGGCGCCCAACGCGCCGACCCAGTTGACCATGTCCGCGGAAAGCCCCGGAAACTGCCCCTGGGCCAGGCGCGTGGTGGTCGCGGTAGAGGCGGCGACCAGCAGCTGGTCATCGCCAGCGCGCTTGCTCACGACGTGGGCAAACGCCACGCCGCCGCCGGCGCCAGCCATGTTGATGGTCTGCACGTTGGCCGGCACCAGGTCGAGCTCCTGCATCACGTTACCGACGCTTCGGCAGGTGAAGTCCCAGCCGCCGCCCGGGTCGGACGGCGCGATGCACTCGACCTTACCCGTGGGATCGAAGGCGACGGCGGTGGTGGCGACGGAAGCGGCGGCCAGCGGCAGAGCCAGCAGCGTGACGTACTTGAATGAGGACGTGAGGGTCATGGCGCTCTCCTGAAGGTGATCTATTGTTGTGGTGCTTATTAAGTCGTGCGCAGCACTTATTGTGATGATGCACCGCGCTGATCATGCAACGCGTAACGGCGAGACGTTAGAAGAGGATAGGACCTGGCAACAAGCTTCTGAACATAATGCACAAAAAGAGCATTGTGGGCATTTTGTTCATTGTGTTCACGAGCGCCGGCCCAGGCGTTGAAGGCGGGAACGGCGGCAACCATTACAGCGTTTCGAGATACTCGGTGCTGGTGCGCTGTAAGCGGTAGCGGCGTTCGGGCCTGCCTACATCACCATAGCCCAATTCCGCCTCGACCACGTGCACCGACACCAGATACTCCAGATAGCGCCGCGCGGTGGAGCGGCTGGCCCCCATGGCCCTGGCGACCTGAGCGGCGGCCAGCGGCTGGTCGGCGTGCTGCAGCGCCTCGACGATCGCGCGAAGCGTCAGGCGGTCGATTCCCTTGGGCAGGCTGCGCCCGGCGACCGGCGGGGCGGGCGGCTGCACGCGCGCCAGCATGCGATCGAGTTCGGCCTGGCTCATCTGCTGGCGACAGGCGAGCTGGGCCCGCTCGCGCTGAAAGCGCGCCAGCATCTGCTGCATGCGCTCGGCCTCGACGGGCTTGATGAGGTAGTCGAAAACGCCGCCGCGCAGCGCCTCGCTGATGGTCTCTACCTCGCGGGCGGCGGTGACCATGACGATCTCCACGTGGACATGATCGCGGCGCAGCGCCCAAAGGAGCTCGAGCCCCTGAACGTCCGGAAGGTAAGCATCCAGCAGCACCAGGTCGACGCTGTCGCCGCGGCGCGCCATCTGCTCACGGGCTTCAATGCCGCTTCGCGCCTGACCAACCACCTTGAACCCGTCGTTTTGTTCGATGAATGCGCGGTGAATATCGGCGATACGAAAATCGTCCTCCACCACCAGGATACCGTACTCGTGTGCCGCCATAGCGCTTCCAGGGTCGATGTCGTTATGGATGTTGTCTTTATTAATATTGTCTTTATTAATATTGTCGTTATGGCACTGACGTGATGCGTCGCGCTGGCTTAGCAGTCTACCACGGGCGGCTCGGGCCCGGCCTGCACGCACAGCGAACGGTTCAGTACGGCGATGAAGCAGGCTCCGCCCAGCTCGCTCTCCTCGAGTGTGACGCTTTCCCCGTACTGCCGGCAAAGCCGCGCGACCAGGGCCAGGCCCAACCCCTGGTGCTGGCCGGTCTTGGTCGAAAAGCCCTCGCTGAAAATCGACTCGACGTGCTCGGCGGACACGCCCGGACCGTTGTCGTCCACCTCGATGACGAGCTGCTCGCCCAGATCGGTAAAGAACAGCCGCACCGTCGGTGAATCCGCGCGGGGGCCGTGAAGCGCGGCAAAGAAAGCGTTGTCGAGCAAATTCCCCACCACGGTCATCATCGCCTCCTGGCCGCTCGGGGTCAGCGGCTGAGAGAGCGAGCTCTGCTCGTCGATCTCGAGCGCCACGCCAAGCTCACGGGCCCGGGTCAGCTTGCCTAAAAGCGTGCCGCTTAGCACCGTGTCGCCCACGTGGCTCATCAAAAAGCTCATCTGTTTTTGCGCGCGCTCGCTCTCCTGGTGGATCAGCTTGAGCGCCTCCTGAATGCGCCCGAGCTGCAAAAGCCCGGAAATGGTGTAGAGCTTGTTGGAGAATTCGTGGGCCTGAGCGCGCAGCATGTCGACATCGCGACTCGCCTGGGTCAGCGCCTCGGATAGATCGACGATTTCGCGCCGGCTTCGAAAGGTCGCCACCGCCCCTTCGACCTCGCCCTCGTCGATGATCGGCACGCGGTTGACCACCACCGGATGATCACCCAGCCACATCTGCTGGTCGAACTCCTGCTCGCCACGCTTGAGCACCTCTAAAAGCCTCGAGTTGGGCACCACCTCGCGAATCGGCTGGCCCAGCAGCGCCTGGTCATCGGGCAGCTCCATTAGCCGGCGCGCCTGCTGGTTCACCAGTGTAATGTTTCCTTCCCGGTTCACCGCCAGAATGCCTTCGTGGATGGACTGCAAAATGGCCTCTTTCTCAAGCGCGAGCCGGGCGATCTCGTAGGGCTCGAGCCCGAGGATCACCTTTTTCAAGTGCTGGGAGAGCACGTACGCCCCGGCGAAACCGAGCAGAATCATCAGGCCCACCAGCATCCAGCCAAGGCTTGTGTAGCGCGCCGCATCCATCTCCACCCGGTCGACCAGAAAGCCCACCGAGACCAGCCCAATGATGTTGCCCGCCTCGTCTCGAATCGGCGCCTTGCCGCGCATCGCCGTGCCCAGCGTGCCAGTCGCCTCGGAGACGTAGGATCGCCCATCGCGAAGCGCCTGGTCGTTGTCGCCGCCGACCATGCGCTGGCCAAGGCGCTGTGGCACGGGGTGGGAGTAGCGAATCGACTGGGTATTGCCCACCACCACGTAGCGGGCGCCGGTTTCCATGCGCACCCGCTCGGCCAGGGGCTGGATGATGCGCGCCGGGTCGTCGGTGTCAAAGGCGGCGACGATGCTCGGCATGCTCGCCACGGTGTTCGCCACCGCCAGCGCCCGCTCGCCCATCTGGGCGGTGACGATGTCGGCCTTGCGGTGATTCAGATACGTGCCCTGGGCCAGCAGCATACCGGCCAGCAACAGTCCCACCAGCAGCATGACCTGCAGGCGAAAGCTGCGTTTGTACCAGCGGCGCCGTGAGCGGGGCCGCTGGCCGGGTTTCAAATCGGCAAGCGAAGGCCGTGACAACGTCATGGGGGGAACTCAGCGGGCGCAAAAGCGTCATTATGGCACGCAGGCCAAAGCCGGGGTAATCTATGGCGCTTTTGCGCGACCGGGCGTGGTTCGCTTTCGTGGATTCTGGAAAAGAAGGTAACGTGCTTACTTTATTGAGAAGCAGTGTACTGGTGAGCTGGCCGCTCTTGGCTGGTGCAGCGCTGGCCAACCCGTTCTACGCCCCGCCCCCGCCGGATGACAGTTCACCGAACTTCACCGGCGATGCCGAACTCGGCTTCACCCATCTTTCGGGCAATACCGACAGCCAGACGCTGATCGGCAAGACCCGCTTGACCTGGCTGACCGGCGACTTGACCCACTCGCTGCGCGGCGAAGTCAGAAACGTCACCAAGGATGGCGAAACCAGCGCCGAGCAGTATCTGCTGGCCGGGCGCGAACGCTTTGATTTCAACGGCCCGCACTATCTGTTCGGCTTCGCCCGCTGGGAAAAGGACCGCTTCGCCGGCTACGACCAGCAGCTCTCGGTGATCGGCGGCTACGGGCGCCAGCTGCTTGCAGGCGATAGACAGTCGCTGTCGCTCGAGGCGGGCCCGGGCTATCGCAATGACCGGCCGCGCGAGTACGACGATCAGCGCCTGGCCGTCGCCTACACTGCGCTGGCGTATCGTTTCGGGTTCGCCGAGGGCACGGATTTCGAGCAGGAGATGTCCGTCGAGTACACGTCGGAAAACACCACTTCACGCTCCTTCACCGCCCTGACCGCTCGGGTGACGCCGCGCATCTCGATGCGCTTGTCCCACGAGATCAAGCACAACTCACAGCCGCCGCCGGATACCATCGAGCGCACCGACAACACCACCAGCGCCTCGCTTCTGTACCGCTGGTAAGGCGGTACGCATCCCCCCTTACTGACCGCGGTGCGCCCAGGCCGTCATGCGCTTTTCCAGCACCGCGAACAGCTCGTACATCACCATCGCCATGGCGCTGATCACGATCAAGCCCGCAAACACCAGCCCCATGCGCATCTGCGAGCCGGCGCTCATCATCAGATAGCCAATCCCCTGATTCGACGCCACGGTTTCCGACACCACGGTCCCCACGAAGGCGAGTGTGATCGCCACCTTCAGCGAGGCGAAAAAGTAGGGCAGCGAGCGCGGCATGCCGACCTTGAGCAGCACGTCGATGCGCCGCGCACCGAGCACGCGCAGCACGTCCTCCATCTCCGGCTCCAGCGTGGCAAGGCCCGTGGCCACGTTGACCACGATGGGGAAAAAGCAGATCAAAAAGGCGGTCAGGATCGCCGGGATCGAGCCGATGCCGAACCAGACCACCAGGATGGGCACGAAGGCGACCTTGGGAATGGCGTTGAAGCCGACCAGCAGCGGGTAGCAGGCGTTATACAGAAAACGTGACGAGCCGATGATGAAGCCCAGCACCAGCCCCACCGCCACGCCGAGGCCAAAGCCGATCAGCGTGGTCCAGAAGGTTTGCCAGGAGTGACGCCCGATGGGCCCGGCGTAGTCGACGAGCGCCTGGGCGGTGTCCAGCGCGCTTGGGAAGATGAAGCCTGGTACATCGAAAAGCCGCACTGCGGCCTCCCATACCAGCACCAGCACTGCCACGGCGATCCAGGGCGCCAGCCGCTCGGTGGTTTTACCCGGTCGTTTCATAAGACACCTTTTAGCTTGCACGCACGTCGCCGATCCGGCTTCGCAATGCGTGTACCAGATCGATAAAGGGCTTTTCGTAGGTGGAGTCGATCGAGCGCGGGCGCGGCAGGTCGATCGCGCGCTGCTCGATCACCCGGCCCGGGCGGCGGCTCATGACGTAGACGGTATCGGCCAGAAACGCGGCTTCACGCAGGTCGTGAGTAACCAGCACCACGGTAAAGCGCTGCGCCTCCCACAAATCGCGCAGCACGCACCAGAGCTCTTCTCGGGTGAAGGCATCGAGCGCGCCGAAGGGCTCGTCGAGCATCAGCAGTTTCGGCCGGTGGATCAGCGCCCGGCAGATCGAGGCGCGCTGCTGCATACCGCCGGAGAGCTGCCAGGGGTATTTATCCTCGTAGCCTTTTAGCCCAACGGTTTCCAGAAGCTCGCGCGCCCAGCCGACGAACTCGTCGCGGCGGCGGCGAAACTGATGGCGGTAGGGTTTGACGATCTCCAGCGGCAGCAGGACGTTATCGAGCGTGGTGCGCCAGGGCAGCAGATTGGCGTTTTGAAACGCCATGCCGGTGATCTTGAGCGGGCCGGTCACCGGGTCACCGTCCACGCTCACGGTGCCGCTACCTGGGGCTTTGAGCCCGGTGCAGAGCTTCATGAAGGTCGATTTACCGCACCCCGATGGCCCCACGAAAGCGACGAACTCACCTTCATGAATCGACAGGTCGATCTGCTCGATGGCGTTTTCCACGCCGTCATAGGAGAGGCTGACATCGTCAAAGTGAACGAACGCCTGCCCCATTACTCGGCCTCCGAAAACAGCGCCCGGTCCTCGGCAGCGGGAAGATACCGTGAGCTAAACACCTGTTCCGGCGTCGGCACGGTGGGCAAATCGTAAATGTCGGCGACCAGCTCGATCGCCTGGCCCAGGCGCTCATCGTCGACATCCCCCACGCCGTTGGCGCGCGTGTAGGGCGTGTCGATGACGCTCTCGATGGCAAGCTCCAAACGCTTGGTCTCGACGGCGGTATCGATCAAGCCATCGCGCTCGCTGACGTACGCCACCGCGGCTTCGGGGTCGTCGATCGTCTCCGCCAGCGCCCGGTTGAAGGCGCGCAAGAAGCCTTCCACCGCCTCGGGATGCGCCTGGGCGAAGGCGTCGCTTGCGATGATGGCATTACCGTAGATCGGCACGCCGAACTCGGGGAACGCCATGATCGTCAGATCCTCTTCGCTCATGCCGCGCTCTTCCAGATTCAGCAGGCTGGTGAAGTAGAAGCCCGTAATGGCGTCGACGTCGCCGCGCATCAGCAGCGTTTCGCGAAGCGTGGGATCGACGTTTTGCCATTCCACTGCGTCCGGGGCGAGATCGTTGGCCGCGGCAAAGGCGTCCCAGGCGCGGTAGCCCGTATCGAAGGTGGGCGCGGCGATGGTTTTACCGGCCAGATCCGCCGGGGTGTCGATGCCCCGGTCCTTGCGCGCAAAGACCGCCGCGGGCGTGCCGTCGTAGAGCACGTAGACCCCGTGAACACCGGGGCCCTCCGGGTTTTCAGCCAGAAACTCGATCACCGCGTTCAAATCGCCAAAGCCCATTTCGTAGGCGCCGGAGGCCACCCGATTGACCGCCCCGGCCGAGCCGCTGCCGGAATCGATCTGTACGTCCAGGCCCTCTTCGGCGAAATAGCCCTTCTCCTCGGCCATCAAAAAAGGCGCGGCCGGGCCCTCGAAGCGCCAATCCAGCTGAAAACGAATCGGCGTGTCGGCCAACGTAACCGAGGGCACCAGCGCCAGTGCGCAGGCGTGGCCTAGCCAGAGCGCTTTTTTTACCCCGAACGAGCTATTGCGATGAGTCATCGAGAGCACCTTGTATACAAATGAAAATGGTCTGAGCGTTGCAGCAACGCTGCCAGACCTAGGTAATCTCAATGAATTCAGAAGCTTGAAGTGCGCCACGAAGGATCCACCGTGTCACGGGCGCGCCCAAACGGTGCGCGAACCTTTTTTTACGCACCAAAGAAAAACATATTCGACTTTCGTCTACTCGGCTTGTATACTAAACACTGTTTCCTGTCCTCGCGCCATTTCCCCAATGGCGCTTTTTTTTACCCGCGATTTACGCACTGACGCGTTTTCTTCTCGTCCCACCAAAGGTGTTCTTCTTGATGAAACCATCGGCTCACGACGCTGACAGCCGCAGGCGTTCTACGCTAGGCGACCCCGTAGTACTTATCCTAAGTATCGGATTTATCGTCGCTTTCCTTGCCTTCTCGTTTTATGACCTGAACCTGGTCGCCGACACCATCAGCCAGGGCTTCGCCTGGAGCGCGCTCAAGTTCGGTACCTACTTCCAATTCATGATGTTGGTGACCTTCTTCATCGCCATCGGCCTTGCGCTGTCACCGGCGGGCAAGGCCAAAATTGGCAACCTGGATGCACCAGAATTGAGCACGTTCAAGTGGATCTCGATCATTCTGTGTACGCTTTTGGCCGGCGGGGGCGTATTCTTCGCCGCCGGTGAGCCGATTTACCACTTCGTGGTCGTGCCGCCGGCCTTCGACACCGACCCGGGCGTGCCCGCCGCGGTACCCGGGGCGCTGGCGCAATCCTTCACCCACTGGGGCTTCGTCGGCTGGGCGATTCTGGGCTCGCTCACCGCGATCGTGCTGGCCCACGCCCACTACGTGAAAGGCCAGCCGCTGCAGCCGCGCACCCTGCTCTATCCGGTGCTGGGCGAGCGCTTGCTGCGCGGCCCGCTGGGTGGGCTGATCGACGCCTGCTGCGTCATTGCGGTGGTCGCGGGCACCGTCGGGCCGGTCGGCTTTCTGGCAACCCAGGTGAGCTTTGGCTTGCACGACCTGTTCGGGTTGCCCAACAACTTCTATACCAAACTGGCCGTGCTGGTCGTACTGGGCGTGGTCTACATACTGTCGTCGGTGAGCGGCGTGCAGAAAGGCATGCAGCTTCTTAGCCGCTTCAACGTCATCCTGGCGCTCATCATCGGCGCGGTAATCTTCGTGTTCGGCCCGACGCTGTTTTTGTTCAACAGCTACTTCGCCGGCATGGGCACTTATCTTGGCGACTTCTTCAAGATGGTCACCATGACCGCGGAAACCGCCCCGGCGGAGTGGATGCAGTGGTGGATCGTCTTCTTCTACGCCTGGTTCATCGCCTTTGCGCCGCTGATGGCGATTTTCGTCGCGCGAATTTCCCGCGGGCGTACCATTCGCGAAATGATCCTCGCCGTGTCGGTCATCGCGCCCATTGCCACCACGGTGTGGTTCACGCTGCTCGGCGGCTCCGGCATCTTCTATCAAATGACCGGCGCGATCGATTTAAGCGATGCCCTGCAGGCCTTCCAGTTCGACATCGCCACGCTCACCGTGGCCAAAGCGCTGCCCGGCGGCACCTGGATGGCGCTGGCGATTTTGCTGCTGACCACGATCTTCGTCGCCACGACCGGCGACTCGATGAGCTACTCCATCGCCATGGTCGGCGCCGGTCACGACGAGCCCAGCCGCTTTCTGCGCGCCTTCTGGGGCGTGATCATGGCAATCATGGCCGCGGTGCTTCTGGCCATGCGCGAAGGCCAGATCGCCGCCCTCCAGCAGTTCATCGTCATCACCGCCGTGCCGGTCTCGTTGTTCCTGCTGCCTTCGCTCTGGAACGGCCCGCAAGCCGCGTTTGCGATGGCCCGCGAGCAGGGAATTATCGACTGACGCTCACTCGGCAAGACGTGCCCCCAACCGCTCGAGCGCGAACGCCAGTGAAGCGCGTTCGCGCTCGGCGTAAAGCGCAAGCTCGCTGGTCACGGGGGCGCCCAGCGCCTCTTCGAACGCCTCGCGGTTGGCGTTTGCCCGATACGTTCCCTGCTGCCCCTCCCCCAGGTTGGACTGAAAGATGCCCGCCGCGCTGACGGGGAGAAAATCCTCGTAGGTGATAGGCTGGGCCTCGATCAGCCCCTGCGCGATCAACGTCTGTACATCGGTTTTGCCCACCGCTCGAGCGCTGTTTCCCGCCTCGGTCAGATGGTAGTGGAAGTAGGCAAGCCCTTCACGGCGCATCGCTTCATCGCTATCCGGAAGCGCTGAAAATACTTCTTCCAGCACGCGCTGATGCGCTTCGTTGTCGAGACCGGCGGTCTGGCTGCGCGCCTGCCTCAATAGCTCGTCGTAACGTGCGCGTCCTTTTGGCGTCAGCGCCATGCCGCGCTGCTCGATCTCTCCAAAGCGCGCCGTATGGGTGCCCGCCGTATCGCCTTCGAAGCGAATACGCTCTTCCAGTGCCTTGAAACTGGTTTGGCGTAGCAGAATCGGGCTTTGCCGGCGCGGCGGCCCTTCGATCACAGCCTTGGGTGAAATGCCCTTGTCCGGCATGCGCCGCTGGGTCTCGTCAATATCCAGCGTGCGCGGGGTCAGGTGGTTGATGTGCGGACCGCGAAAGCAGACCACATCGGCGATCAGCCGGTGTTCGTCGCAAAGCGCCTGATAGGTCGCCAGATCCACCGTTGCGTCCTGATGCCAGCGAAAGGTCTCCAACGCCTGTTCGACGAACTGATCGGTTTGCGCGTCATCCAGCCCGCCCTGAGCCTCGAACAGGGCAATCAGCTCGCGCACTTTGGGAGTAAAGATATCGCGTTTGGCCAGGATATCAGCCGCGCGCTGGCGCAGGGACTCGCTTTCGATCAGCTCCAGACGCAGGAGCGAGGTGAACACGCGAAAGGGATTGCGCGAAAGTGCTTCATCCTCCACCGGACGAAAGGCCGTCGAATGAACCGGCACGCCCGCCTCTGACAGATCGTAATAGCCGACCGGCATCATGCCCATCACCGCGAACAGACGCGCAAGCGTGGCAAGCTCGTCGGCCGTGCCCACTCGAATGGCGCCGTGGCGCTCCACATCGAGCCGGTCGAGCTCGCCCTGGGCCTGCAACCGGCGGCGAAGCGTTGGCGAGTGTTCGAGCGTTTCGCGATTGACCTCGACGACCAGCTCGAGCAGCGTGCCGTACTGAGGCACCTCTGCCTGATACATGACCGACATGGCGCTCGAAAAACGCGTGCGAATCGTATCGGATGACACCATATTGGGAGTTTGCATGAACACCTCGACCTCGAGTGGCTAGTGCACAGCAGTATGCTAAAGCCCCTGCAACAACCGCAAGATCATCTGCCCCTGCTGATTGGCCTGAGCGAGGATCGCTATGCCTGCCTGCTGGAGAATCTGGGCGCGAACCAGGTGTGAGACCTCGCGGGCGTAGTCGGTGTCCTGAATGCGCGATTGGGCGGCGGAGAGATTGACGATCGAGTTGTCGAGACCTTCGATGACGCTTTCGAAGCGGTTTTGCACTGCACCGAAATAGCTTCGCTGGCGGTCGAGCTTGCCGAGGGCGGTATCGAGGACGCCGGTGGGGTTGTCGGTGGCGCTGTCTCTGAGCACACTGAAACCGGTGAGTCCCAGCGCGTCCACGCCCATCGCCTGCAAGCGCACACCGATGGTATCGCCGCTGTTGGCGCCCACCTGGATGTTGAGGGTCTTATCTTCCATTAACCCCACGCCGTTGAAATCACTCTGCCCGGCGAGCCGGTCGATCTCCTCGAGGCGCTGGTCGATTTCGTCCTGCAGCGAGCGCAGGTCGCTCGCGTTGTAGGTGCCGTTGCCCGCCTGCACGGAAAGCTCGCGAATACGCTGCAGGTTGTCGTTGATCTGATCGAGGGTGCCTTCGGCGGTCTGCACCATCGAAATGCCGTCCTGGGTGTTGCGCATGGCCTGGTCCATACCGCGAATCTGCGCGCCCATCCGGTTGGCGATCGCCTGCCCCGCCGCATCGTCTTTAGCGCTATTGATCCGCAGCCCCGACGAAAGCCGCTGCATGGAGGTTTGCATCGCCTGCTGGTTGATGCGCAGATGCTTTTGCGCCGTCAGCGACGAGACGTTGGTGACAAGGCTGAACATGGAGGTGATCCGGGCCCTCGCAATGGGAACCGCTTTTAGACGTTATCGGCCCAACCCGGGAAAACATGAGCAGTCCAAACGCAGCGGGGCCGCCCGAAGGCGGCCCCGCTGGTCGTACTGACGAGTCCTTGAACGACTCAGGTCTCGTCGGCGTCGTCCACGTCGTCGTGGTGCGGCGTCTTGTGGTCCGCCTCGCTGGTCTGCTGGCTGGGCGGCGTCGCCTCGGAGAGGGGCGTTTGCACCGCGCTCTTCTCCCTGGCGGTCGAGTCCAGAATCCGCAGGTTCGCGGGCGGCGCCTTGCCGTCGCGGTCCTCACCGAAGTAGAGCGTGGTGTGCGGGAACGGGATCTCGATGCCGGCTTCGTCGAAGCGCATCTTGACCAGCCGGTTGAAGGCCCGGCCCACGCCCCACTGATCGCCCGGCGTGGTCTTGATGACGACCCGGATGTTCACCGAGCTGTCGGCAAGTGCGGTCACGCCGGCCACGGTCATGTCCGCCAAGAGCTTGAAGCCGTGCTCTTCGCTGGCCTTGAGATCCTCGAAGGCGAGCTGGAGCTGCTCGATGGCGTAATCGATGCTCTCGCGGTAAGCGATGCCGTACTCGCCTACGTGGTTGCCGTACTCGCGCATGTAGTTCGAGACGGTATCCACGCTCGAGAAGGGCACGATGTGGTAGGTACCGGAGAGATCGCGAATCGCCACCGAGCGAATGCTCAAACGCTCCGCGGTGCCGGTGATACCGCCCACCGTGACCACGTCGCCGGTGTTCATGGCGTTTTCGATCTGGATGAACACGCCGGTGATCACGTCCTGCACCAGTTTCTGGGCGCCGAAACCGATCGCCAGACCCAGCACCCCGGCACCGGCGATTAGCGGGCCGATGTTGATGCCGATTTCCGAGAGCAAAATCATGCCGGTGATGGTCACCATGGCGATCGCCAGGGCGTTACGGAACAGGCTCAAAAGCGTTTTGGCCCGCGCCGAGGGCTCGCCGCCACCGGTTTCCGGGTTGAGCTTGTGCTCGATCAGACTCGCCAGCGCCAGCCAAATACCCAGCGAGACGATGAGAATTACCGCGATGCTGATCAACCGACCCACGATCAAAACGCCGCGCTCGGAGGCGTACCAGGCGGCCAGATTGAAGGCGCCCCAGGCATCCAGTACCACCATGATCACGGCCACCAGAATGATGACGCGAATCACGCGCAGCGCGTTGGGGATGTAACTATTGAGCCGGTGTTCGAGCATCGGAAGCTTGCGGCGCAAGTCATCGGAGAGCTCGATACGCCGACCGATGAACTGGGTCAAGAAGCTCGAAAGCAGAATACCGACGACCACCGCGACCAGCGTCTTGAGCGTGGCGAACAGCACGAAGGGCAGCGCGTCGCCCGGGCGCACCAGCACCAGCACGAACACGATCAGGAAATAGAGCAGCGCGAACAGATGCCAGGTACGGGCAAAGAGCTTCAGGGAGACGCGGCTCGCCGCCATCGTGCTCTGATGGCTCATGCCGTTCAGGTTGTCGCGCAGGCGCACGCGGTTTCTCAGCACCACGGCCACGGCGTAGATGAACGCCAGCACCATGATCAGCGTACCGACCGCTTGGCCCAGCGCCGGGGCGATATAGAAGTTGATCAGCGGAACCACGACCATCAGGCCGTAGCCGACCATGCCAACCAGCCGGGCAATCCAGCTGTTCCAATAGCCGGCCTCTTTCGCCGAGATGGGCAGCAGGCGCAGCCCTTCATAGCGCGACGAGAAGAGCATGCGAAACGCGGCCTTGATCAGCTCGATGACCAGGAAGGCGTTGAGGAACAGCGAGGCGCGCGTGGAGAGCTCGCCGGTTTCGCCCACGGCGAAGGTCGCGATCAAATTACCCGCCACGTAGGCCGCACCGATGATCAGCGCATCGATCAGCGCGGCGACGATCACGCAGCCGATCAGACGCAGAATCGAGATCGAGCGCTCGCCGTGCTGCGACCACCCGCTGAGCTTGGTGAACAGCGACTTCGCCAGCCGCCGAAACAGCATGAAAACGATGAAGGTGGACGCGATCACGATGCCCAGATTGATCGCCGCGGTGATGAAGGCCGCGCTGTCGAAGGTGCTGCCGCCCTGGCCACTAAAGATTCCGGTGACGACGCCCGCCGCCTGCTCGAGCTGGGAGCCGATATTGCCCACCACGCTGCTGGTGAGCTCGGCGAGCTGGCGTGGCAGCGACACCTCTTCCGGCGCCAGATTGCCCCCTTCGGCGGCGGCTTCCGGCGAGAGTTCGGCATCGAGCCCGCCCGGCAGCGAAGAGGCTTCACTGCGCAGACGTTCGATGAGCTCCTGACGCGCCTGATCGTTTTCGAGCAGGTCGGCCAGCGCCTCATAGGAGGGAGGCGAGTCGGCAGTTTCGTCGTCGGCGCTAAGCGTGGTTTGAGCCAGCGCCGGGCTCATCATGGCAAAAAGCGCAAGCAGCCAAACGCCCAGCCAGGGTAGTAAACGTGATGGCGTCACACCGGAGTCTCCCTTTGGGTGAAGTAGTGTATTCAATCTAACGGCTTAGCCGCGTTATGCAAATCATAGCGGGCAGGCGCGCCGCGTCCAGCACCGCGCCTTTTTATAGCGCCCCACACAGCGCGTGGCAGGGTAACATGGGCGGCCTTTGGCGAGTTATCCGCCGCGGGCATTAAAGGCAGTAAGGCGCCAGCCACTGCGCGGCAAATGCGAGCACCAACGCGTAGCGCGCGCCCTTGGCCAGCAGGATCAGCGCCACCGCACGCCACCACTCAAGGCGTAAAAGCCCGGCCACCACGGTGAGCGGGTCGCCGATGATCGGCACCCAGCTCAGCAGCAAACTGTAGGCGCCAAAGCGCTGATACCAGCGGCTGGCGCGGGCAAGCTGGGCGGAAGAGGCGGGAAACCAGCGCCGGTGCTGGAATCGGCGGGCGTAGCGGCCCAGGGCCACGTTGATCAGGCTGCCCAGGGTGTTGCCGAGCGTGGCCACCAGCCAAAGCGCCGCCCAGGGCTCGCCCTGGCACCACTGGCGGGCAAGCCACACCTCGGAGCCGCCGGGCAAGAGCGTGGCGCTCAAGAGCGCGACCCAGAAAAGGCTGAACACGGGCGTCAGACGCCAGCAGAGAGCATCCGGCTACGCCGAAATGTCAGGGCAGCCGGCCGCCGAGCCGGGCGGTGATGTTGTTCGCCGCCTCGCGGACCAGCGCCCCCAGCGCCATCAGGCGCTCTTCGGGAATGCGCGCCATCGGCCCGGACACGGAGATCGCCGCCAGCGGCATGCGCCGCTCATCGAAGATGCAGGCCGCCACGCAGTGAAGGCCAATGGCGTGCTCTTCGCGGTCGCAGGCGAAGCCCTGGGCGCGGATGGTGCGCACTTCCGCCTCGATCGCCTCGGGGTCGAAGAAGGTATTGGGGGTGACGCGCGACAGCGCATCGCCTTTCAGGAGCTCGGCGCGCTCGTCGTCGCTCATGCCGGCCAACAGCGCCTTGCCCACGCCGGAGGCGTGCAGCGGCGCGCGCGAGCCGAGTTTGGTGATCATGCGCATCATCTGGGTGGATTCGTGCTGGGCGAGAAACACGGCCGTGGCGCCATCGCGAATGCCGAGGTTGGCGGTTTCGCCAGTCTCCATGGTAAGGCGGCGCAGAAACGGGCGGCTGGTGGCGACCACGTCACGCGCCTCGAGAAAGCTATTGCCGATGCG
This sequence comes from Halomonas sp. PAMB 3264, assembly GCF_031954245.1. NCBI lineage: Bacteria > Pseudomonadati > Pseudomonadota > Gammaproteobacteria > Oceanospirillales > Halomonadaceae > Halomonas > Halomonas sp. PAMB 3264. The sequence goes on along the minus strand of NZ_CP134866.1, from coordinate 257,959 downwards.
AAACGTCTTGACGTCGATGCGCCAAAGCCCCTGCTCGCCTTCCTGGGTGACGAAGCCCTGGCTCTGCAGCGCCTGAAGCAGGCGGTGGGTGGTCGAAGGCGCCAGCTGTGCCGTCTCGGCGAGCTCGGAAAGCGCCATCCCCAGCGGGCTTGCCGCCAGATGCTCGAGCAGCGTCAAGCCGCGTACCAGCGACTGACTGTGCCCACCGCTGGCTTTCGCGGCCCCGGCCGGGCGTCCTACGGACCTGCGCTTGGCCTCACTCACCGTACGTTCTCCTTGACTCGATTGCCGCGCAGCGCTCGCCGCGCAAAACGAGCAGGATAACGCGAGGCCAGGTGAATGTCGCGTTTGCGGAAATAAATCCCATTCTGGCGTTTAAAACGCCGATAGCGCCCACCGGCGCTATCGAACGAGAATCGAAAGGGTAGAGCGGCTCAGGCGCGCTGGCGCTGGTCATGGCCAAGCGGATGGGGCTCGCCGCGGGCCTTGGCCAGATCGATCTGGCGCTGGCGCTCGCGGGCCGCCGCGCGGGTCTTCTCCGGCAGCGAGTCGATGCAGTGCGGGCAGCTGATGCCAGGCTCATAAGCCGCATCCGCCATATCCTCTTCGGAAATCGGCCGGCGGCAGGCGTGGCACTGCTCGAAAGCGCCTTCGCTCAGGTCGTGGCGCACGGTGACGCGGTTGTCGAACACGAAACACTCACCGCGCCACAGCGACTGCTCCTCGGGTACTTTTTCGAGATAGTTCAGCACGCCGCCCTTGAGGTGGAACACCTCTTCGAAGCCCTCGTTCAGCATGAAGCTCGACGCCTTCTCGCAGCGAATGCCGCCGGTGCAGAACATGGCGACCTTCTTGTGTTTGGCCGGGTCGTAATGCTTGCGAACGTACTCGGGAAACTCACGGAAGGTCGCGGTTTTGGGGTCGATGGCGCCTTCGAAGCTGCCGATCTCCACTTCGTAGTCGTTGCGCGTGTCGATGACCAGCACTTCCGGATCACTGATCACGTCGTTCCACTGCTCCGGCTCGACGTAAGTACCCACGGTGTCGTTGGGGTCGACGCCGTCGACGCCCAGGGTGACGATCTCGCGCTTGAGCTTCACCTTGGTGCGATAAAACGGCATCTCGTCACAAAAGGACTCCTTGTGGTCGAGATCCGCAAGGCGCTCATCGCTACTCAGCCACTCGAGCAGCGCGTCGATGCCCTCGCGCGAGCCGGCCACGGTGCCGTTGATGCCCTCGCGGGCGAGCAGCAGCGTGCCTTTCACGCCGTGATCGACCATGGTCTGTCTAAGCGGCTCGCGCAGCGCCTCGAAGTCGTTCAGGGTGACGAATTTATACAGCGCGGCCACCACGATGGGGGCCGTCGAGGAAGGTTGGGTCATGAAACTCTCCTGGTAGTCGCCCTCGCAAAGGGCGGACCGGGTCAAAAAACGCACCCATTCTAACGCAAAGCCTTGCCCGAGGGCAGCCTGGCGGATTGACGCAGATCAAGCGGGCTTGCCGGGTATCGATCGATTTTATCGACGCGATCGAGAGAAAAGCATCACTTTGCCCGCGCGGCGGCGGGCGTATAGTGAGCGGCATTGGTTAATGCCCTGGATCGACACGGAGAACCTTCATGAAAATTCGCCGCTCTCAAGATCGCGGCTACGCCGACCACGGCTGGCTGCGCTCGTACCACACGTTTTCGTTCGCCAATTACATGGACCCGGCGCACATGGGCTTTCGCACGCTGCGGGTCATCAACGAGGACCGCGTCGCCCCGGGTCACGGCTTCGGCACTCACCCGCACCGCGACATGGAAATCATCTCCTGGGTGCTCGACGGTGAGATGGCGCACGAGGACAGCCTGGGCAATGGCGAAACCATGCGCCCGGGGGACGTCCAGCGCATGTCCGCCGGTACCGGCGTGCGCCACAGCGAGTACAACGCCTCAAGCACTCAAGGCCTGCACTTTCTGCAGATCTGGATCGAAACCGCCACTCCCGGCATGGCGCCGAGCTACGCGCAAAAGCACTTCCCCCGCGCCGAGCGCGAGCAGCGGTGGTGCCTGCTCGCTTCGCAAAACGCCCGTGATGGGTCGATCAGCCTGCATCAGGACGTCAACCTGTATACCGGCCTGTTCGACGGCGACCTGCCCGCCTCGCCGCCCCATCGCCATGCGTGGCTGCACCTGGTCAAGGGCGAGCTCACGGTCAACGGCACGCGCCTGCGGGCCGGCGACGCCGCCGCACTCGACCCCACGGAGCCGCTCGAGCTGACCGACGCCGCCGGCGCCGATGTGCTGCTGTTCGATCTGGCGTAACGCCTGCACACGGTGCATAAAAAAACCGGCCTCCCGAAGGAGGCCGGTTTGAAGCGGTGATCAGCCTGCGGGGCTTAGCTATTGTGCGCCGAGTAGAGCACGCGAATCTTCAGCGTATGCTCGACCTGCTTGAGCGCCTCCAGCGCCTGGGGGCCGTAGGCCTTGTCCACGTCGATCACCACGTAGCCGACCTTTTCGTTGGTCTGCAGGTACTGCCCGGAGATGTTGATACCGTCTTCCGAGAGCACGCGGTTGATCTGGGACATCACGCCGGGCACGTTGTCGTGAATGTGCAAAAGGCGGTGCTTGTCCGGGTGTGCGGGCAGTGCCACTTCGGGGAAGTTGACCGAGGTGATAGTGGTGCCGTTGTCGGAGTAGGTGGTGAGTTTCTCTGCCACCTCGATGCCGATGTTCTCCTGGGCTTCCAGGGTCGAACCGCCAATGTGCGGTGTGAGGATGACGTTCTCGAGACCGCGCAGCGGGCTTTCGAAAGTTTCGCTATTGCCCTTGGGCTCGACCGGGAAGACGTCTACCGCCGCGCCATTGAGATGACCGGACTTGATCGCCTCGGCCAGCGGCTCGATCTCGACGACGCTTCCGCGCGAGGCGTTGATGAAGATCGCCCCGGGTTTCATCGCCGCGATCTCTTTCTTGGTGATCATCCAGCGCGTGGAGGGCAGATCCGGCACGTGCAGGCTGACCACGTCGGAGCGGCTCAAAAGCTCCTCGAGGCTGCCCACCTGGCTTGCGTTGCCCATGCCGAGCTTGGTGATGACATCATAATAGATGACGCTGAAGCCCAGCGACTCGGCCAGCACCGAAAGCTGCGCGCCGATGCTGCCGTAGCCGACGATGCCCAGGGTCTTGCCGCGCGCTTCGTGGGAGTTGGCGGCGGATTTCAGCCAGCCGCCCTGGTGGGCGCGGGCGTTTTTCTCCGGAATGCCGCGCAGCAGCATGATCGCTTCGGCCAGCACGAGCTCCGCTACCGAGCGGGTATTGGAGTACGGCGCGTTAAATACCGCCACCCCGCGCTTGAGCGCGGCGTTCAAATCGACCTGATTGGTCCCGATACAGAAACAGCCAACCGCCACCAGCTTCTCGGCCGCGGCGAACACGCGCTCGTTGAGCTGCGTGCGCGAACGAATGCCGATGAAGTGAACATCGTGGATCTTCTCGATCAGCGCCTCTTCGTCCAGCGAAGTGGGCAGGTGCTCGATATTTTCATATCCGGCGTTGCGAAAATTGTCCACCGCGCTCTGGTGGACGCCCTCGAGTAGCAGGATTTTGATCTTGCTCTTGTCCAGGGACGTTTTGGCCATGACTGAATCAACCTCTATGGTCGGCGACGCGCGCCGTTTATCGGTTCATGAAAGGCGGACATGGTAGCACAGCCCGCGCCTTTCCCGGCGCCTGGGCTGGATGAAAAGTGTGCGTTTTCAAAATGAACGCGGCGCACGTTGCAGGCGCCGCGCCGCGGGCGCAAGGGCAGACCACCTCTGGGTCTGGGTGTATACTGTGGCCTCGATAGCAGGCACACTCGCCGCCCAACGCATGGGCGCCAACAGGCAGGCACGGGTCAATGAGCGATACCACTCCCCCTTCACAGGATTTTGCCGCCACGGTTTCCCGCCTGGAAACTCTGGTGGAGCGGCTGGAATCAGGCGAACTCTCTCTGGAAGAGGCGCTGACCGCGTTCGAAGAGGGCGTGCAGCTTACCCGCGACGCCCAGAAGCGCCTGGACAGCGCCGAGCTCAAGGTGCGCGCGCTGAGCGAAGACGGCGACGGTAAGCTCACGATAACGCCTTTCGAGAGCCCGGCCGACGCCGCGGCGAGCGCCTCCCCCGACGACGCCGAGGATACGCCCCCATGGTAAGCGAGCGCCCCATCTCCTTGAGCGAGCACCGCGACATCAGCCGCGCCCGAGTCGACGCCACCCTGAAGGCGCTTTTGGCCGACGGCGCCGTCGATGCGCGCCTGGACGCCGCGATGCGCCACGGCCTGCTGGTCGGCGGCAAACGCCTGCGCCCACTGCTGGTCTACCTGGCAGGCCAGGCGCTGGGCGCCGATGACCAAGCGCTCGACGCCCCGGCCGCCGCCATCGAGCTGATTCACGCCTACTCGCTGATCCATGACGACCTGCCGGCCATGGACGACGACGACCTGCGCCGCGGCCAGCCCACCGTGCACAAGGCGTACGACGAGGCCACCGCGATTCTCGCCGGCGACGCTCTGCAGGCGCTCGCCTTCGAGGTGTTGGCGCGCCCGCGCCCGCCGCGCCTGGCCGCCATGGTGACCACCCTGGCCGTCGCCTCCGGGCGCCAGGGCATGGTGGCCGGCCAAGCCCTGGATCTGGCCGCCGTGGGCGGGCTTCCCGATGTCGAAGCACTCAAGCACATGCACGCGCACAAGACCGGCGCGCTGATCGAAGCCGCGGTGCGCCTGGGCGGGCTTTGCGCCGTCGACGAGGACGACCCGCGCCTCGAGGCGCTGGCTCGCTACGCCCGCGCCATTGGGCTAGCCTTTCAAATTCATGACGATGTGCTGGACGTGACCGGCGATACGGCCACGCTTGGCAAGATTTCCGGCGCCGACGCCGCGCGCGCCAAGCCTACCTATTCGAGCCTTTTGGGCCTTGAGGGGGCCCGGCAGAAGGCGCGCGAGCTGGTCGATGAGGCCCAAACGGCGCTTGAGGCGCTGGGCGAGGACGCCGCGCCCTTGATCGAGCTTGCCGCCTACATGATCGAGCGCGACCACTAAACGAGCGCTGTCTCGACAGTGTCTGTACAAAAATGACCGTGACTACATGCCCATGAAGCTGTTCGACGAGATTTCCCGCGAGCGCCCGGCAACGCCCTTGCTCGACGCCATTGATCACCCGGCCGCCCTGCGCGCCATGAACGACGCTCAGCTCGCCGAGCTTGCCGACGAGCTGCGTGCCTACCTTCTTTACAGCGTGGGCGTTTCCGGCGGCCACTTTGGCGCGGGCCTTGGCGTGGTCGAACTCAGCGTGGCGCTGCATCACGTCTTTGATACGCCCAGAGACCGGCTGGTGTGGGACGTGGGCCACCAGGCCTACCCGCACAAGATTCTGACCGGGCGGCGCGAGGCGATGACCGGTATTCGCCAGCACGGCGGCCTGGCCGCCTTTCCGCGCCGCGCCGAATCGGAGTTCGACACCTTCGGTGTGGGCCACTCGAGCACGTCGATCTCGGCGGCGCTCGGCATGGCGCTGGCCGCTCGCGCGCAAAACGAAGACCGCCGCGTCTGCGCGATCATCGGCGACGGCGCCCTGACCGCGGGCATGGCGTTTGAAGCGCTGACCCACGCCGGCCATGTCGATGCCAACATGCTGGTGGTGCTCAACGACAACGAGATGTCGATTTCGGAAAACGTTGGGGGCCTGGCGACGTATCTGGCGCGCATGCTGTCGAGCAAGCCGTATCTCAAGATGCGCGAAGAGAGCAAGAAGGTGCTCTCGCACCTGCCCGGCGCCTTGAAGCTCGCCAAGCGTACCGAAGAGCACATGAAGGGCTTCGTCAGCCCCGCCACGCTGTTCGAGGAGCTTGGCTTCAACTACGTCGGCCCCATCGACGGCCACGATCTGGAAGCGCTGACCGATACGCTGAGCGCGCTGCGCGAACAGAGCGGCCCGCAGTTTCTCCATATCAAGACCGTCAAGGGCAAGGGCTTTTTGCCCGCGGAAGCCGACCAGATCGGCTATCACGCCATCACCAAGCTGGAAAAACCGCGCGGTGCCAACGCCGAGGCGAAAAAGCCCGCCGCCGCCCCGGCCGCACCCAAGCAGAAGTACTGCAACGTGTTCGGCCACTGGCTATGCGACATGGCCGCTCATGATGCACGGCTGATGGGCATTACCCCGGCCATGCGCGAAGGCTCGGATCTGATCCGCTTCTCGAAGGAGTACCCCGAGCGCTACTTCGACGTGGCGATCGCCGAGCAGCACGCGGTGACGCTGGCCGCCGGCATGGCCTGCGAGGGCATGAAGCCGGTCGTAGCGATCTACTCGACCTTTTTGCAGCGCGGCTACGATCAGCTGATTCACGATGTGGCGGTGCAGGGGCTCGACGTCACCTTTGCCATCGACCGCGCAGGGCTGGTCGGCGAGGATGGCCCGACCCACCACGGCAGCATGGACATCTCGTTTCTGCGCTGCGTGCCCAACATGGTGATTCTGGCCCCGGCGGACGAAGCGGAGTGTCGCGCCATGCTGAGCGCCGCCTACCAGCATGAAGGCCCGGCGGCGGTGCGCTACCCCCGCGGTACCGGCCCCGGCGTAGCAGTGCCCGAGCACCTGGAGCCCTTAACCATCGGCCGCGCCGACACGCGCCGACGCGCCGACGGCGACGGCCCCAGGGTGGCGCTTCTGGCGTTTGGCAGCATGAACGGCCCGGCCGAGGAAGTCGCCGAGCGCTTAAGCGCCACGCATATCAACATGCGCTCGATCAAACCGCTGGACCGCGACGCGGCGCTGAGTGCCGCCGCCGAGCACGACCTTCTGGTGACGCTCGAAGAGAACGTGGTGGCCGGCGGCGCCGGCAGCGCCATCAGCGAGCTACTGCACTTTGAAAACGTAACGGCCAACGTGCTGCACCTGGGCCTGCCCGACAGCTTCGTCGAGCACGGCACCCCGGACGAGCTTCTGCGCGACTGCGCCTTGGACGCGGCCGGCATTCAGGCGGCGATCGAAAAGCGTCTTGCGGCGTTAAACGACTAGCCCCAACGACCACCGGCCGTCAGAGCGGCCTGCCGGCTGGCGGCGTCTGGTTTTACACGCGCGCCGAGTGCGCTACTCGCCCGCCTTCGTCAGGCGTTCGATCGCCTCAACGGGAAGTACCAGCTCGACCGCATCCAGCGTATCGTCGAGCTGTTCGAGCTTCGTGGCGCTGGCGATCGGCGCGGTGACGCCGTTTCGGGCGAGCAGCCAGGCCAGCGCCACCTGGGCGGGCTTGACTCCAAGTTCATCGGCCACGCTCAGAAGCTCGCTCAGCACGCGCTTGCCGCGCGCATCGAAGTAGTGGCCGAGAAACTGCTCGCGGTCACTGCCCTTGGTGTCTTCCAGCGTCTTGTACTTGCCGGTGAGAAAGCCGCTGGCGAGCGAAAAGTAGCTCACCACGCCAATCTCCTGCTCACGTACAAGCGTTGCCAGCTCGCCTTCGTACTTGTCGCGCTCGACGAGGTTGTAAAGCGGCTGGATCAGCTCGTAGCGCGGTAGGCCCTGCGCTTTCGAGACGTCCAGCGCCTGGCGCAGGCGCCCGGCCGAGTAGTTGGACGCGCCGATCGTGCGTACCTTGCCCGCCTCGATCAGCTTCGAGAACGCGGTGAGCGTCTCCTCGAGCGGCGTATCCTGGTCGTCGGTATGGGCGAAGTAGACATCGAGATAGTCGGTGTTCAGCCGCGTGAGCGAGTCGTTCACCGCCGCTTCGATATTGGCCGCCCCCAGCCCCTTGCGCGCCTCCCAAAGCCCCACCTTGCTCATCAGCACGATGTCGTCGCGCTTGCCGGTCTGCTTGAGCCATTTGCCCAGCACCGTCTCGGACTCACCGCCTTCGTGGCCCGGCGCCCAGGACGAGTAAACGTCGGCGGTGTCGACGGCGTTGAAGCCGCGCTCGACGAAGCGGTCCAAAAGCTCGAACGAGCGTTTCTCATCGGCGGTCCAGCCGAACACGTTGCCGCCAAACGCGAGCGGCGCGATTTCGATGCCGGAGCGGCCCAGTGGGTGTTTGTTCATCATCCTACTCCCTGTTGGATTTTGAGGTGTGCGAGGGTTTGAGATAGTGCGCTTTCGTCAGCCTGGCAGGCGGTGGCGGCGACGCCAGCGCGACTGTTAAGTCAACGTGTTCGATAAGGAGCGCACAAGCTCGATGCGCAGCGCCGGTGACGGCCCGCCGCTTGAAGTGAGGCGCACCCAGCCCTGGGCTTCGAGCTCGGCCAGCGCGCGGCGGATCAGCGCGTGCTCGATTTCCAGGCGCCGCGACAGCCGCGCGCTGGAAATCCCTAACTTGCCCTGCTCATCGAGGGCCAGCAGCACCAGCGCTTGCAGCGCGTCGAGCGCCGGGTAGGCGCGCTGCAGGTTCTCAAGCGCGCGTTCGAGTGTTTCCATCAGGCAATGCGGGCGCTGGGTTCCAGGCGAATGGCGATGGATTTATACGCCGGGGTATGGCTGCCTTCGCCCTTGTGGGAAAGCGGCACCAGCGGATTGGTTTCCGGGTAGTAGGCCGCCGCGCAGCCGGCCGGGGTGTCGTAAGCCACGACCTTGAAGCCCTCGACCCGGCGCTGGACGCCGTCTTCGGATTCGCCCACCAGATCGACCCACTGCCCGGCGGATACACCCAGGCGCTCGATGTCCGCCTTATTCAGAAACACGACCTGGCGGCCATTTTCGATGCCGCGATAGCGGTCGTTGTAGCCGTAGATGGTCGTGTTGTACTGATCGTGAGAGCGCATGGTCTGAAGCGTCAGCCAGCCCTCGCGGGCGGCCATGCGCTGGTGCATCACGTCTTTTGGCAGCGGCGCGTCGGAGAACACGGCCTTGCCGCTTTCGGTCGGGAACGTGCGCTCGGCGGTGGGGTTGCCGAGCCAGAAACCGCGCGGCACCCGCACCCGCTCGTTGAAGTTGTCAAAACCGGGAATCACCTCGGCGACGTGCTCACGAATCACGTCGTAGTCGTTTCGCATCGCCGCCCAGTCGACCGCCTCGCTTCCCACCAGCTTCTCGCCAAGCTGGGTCAACAGCGCAATTTCCGAAGGCAGATGGCGGCTTGCCGGGCGATTGATACCCGCGGAGCCGTGCACCATGCTCATGGAGTCCTCGACGGTGATCAGCTGGGTCTTGCCGCCGGTCTTGTCGATTTCGCTGCGCCCAAGGCAGGGCAAAATCAGCGCTTTCTCGCCGGTGATCAGGTGGCTTCTGTTGAGTTTGGTGCTGATGAACGCGGTCAGCCGGCACTGGCTCATCGCCGCCTCGGCCACGAAGGTATCCGAAATCGCCCGAGTGAAGTTACCCGCCAGCCCCACGAACACCTTGCCCGGCGCGTCGCGCATCGCGGCGACCGCGGCCACGGAATCGACCCCGTGTTCGCGCGGCATGGAACGCTTGTAGCGCGCCTCGAGGGCGTCCAGAAGCTCGTCGGAGGGCTGCTCGAAAATGCCCATGGTGCGGTCGCCCTGGACGTTGGAGTGGCCGCGCACCGGCGAGGTGCCGGTACCGAGCCGGCCCAAATTGCCGCGTAACATCAGCAGGTTGACGATCTCGCGCACGGTGGGCACCGAGTGCTCGTGCTGAGTGATGCCCATTGCCCAGCAGATGATCGTGGCATTCGAGCGGGCGTAAAGCTCGGCGGCCTTCTCCATCTCGGCCCGGGTGAGGCCGGACTGCGCCTCAATTGCCCCCCACGGGGTCGCCTCGACCAGCGTCTGGTACGCCTCGAGCTGCTCGGTGTGCTCGCTGAGAAAGGTGTGGTCGAGCACCGTTTCGCCGCCAGCCTCGCGCTCGAACAGCGCCTTGGCAATGCCGCGCACCGCCGCCATGTCGCCGCCAAGCTTCGGGCAGAAGTAGTGCGAGCTGATGCGGTGGCTGCCGTTGTGCAGCATCTCCAGCGGCTTCTGCGGGTCGGCGAATTTCTCGAGGCCACGCTCGTGAAGCGGATTGAAGCTGGCGATGATGGCGCCGCGCTCGGCGGCTTCGCGCAGCGTCCCCAGCATGCGCGGGTGGTTGGTGCCCGGGTTCTGGCCGAACACGAAGATCGCCTCGGCGTGCTCGAAATCCTCCAGCCGCACGCTGCCCTTGCCGGTACCCAGCGCATCGCCCAGCGCCACGCCGCTCGCCTCGTGGCACATGTTGGAGCAGTCCGGCAGGTTATTGGTGCCGTAAAGACGCGCCAGCAGCTGGAACACGTAGGCGGATTCGTTACACGCCTTGCCGGAGGTGTAGAAGATCGCGTCATCCGGGGTGGGCAGGGCCTTGAGCTCATCGGCGATCAGCGTGAGCGCCTCGTCCCAGCCGATCGGCTCATAGTGGTCGGTCTCGGCATTGTAGGCCATGGGCTCGACCAGCCGGCCCTGATCCTCGAGGCGATAGTCATCCCAGCTCTTGAGCTCGGTGACGCTGTAGCGGGCGAAGAAGTCGCGCTTGACCTTCTTGGCCGTGGCCTCCCAGGTCACCGCTTTCACGCCGTTTTCGCAAAACTCGAACGACGAGCCATGCTCCGGGTCGCCCCAGGCGCAGCCGGGGCAGTCGAAGCCGTCGGGCTGGTTGAGCTTCAACAGCGAACGAGCGTTGGTCGCCGGCGAGCGGCTGTGCAGAAGATGCTGGCCCACCGCCTTGAGCGCGCCCCACCCGCCGGCCGGGTTGCGATACGTGCCCACGTCCGGGTCGTGTTCGCGGGCTTTTTTATCGGCAGGCTTTTGGCTGCTGGGCGAGGTCATTGCGCATCTCCTGGCAAGGCATTCGGGGCGGCCATTGGCGTGGCCGCCGACCGTTATCAAGCTCATAAAGTCTGGACAAAAGTCCGACAAGGTCAAGCGAGAGAAACCAATCCTTCTATACTGACTCTCAATTCTCGATATAGTGGCGCTGGATAACCGCTTAGCCCGCCCTTTTTTCACCCGTTTTGAGAGAGCCATGGTATTTCTAACGATTTCGACGCTGCTGTTTGGATTATTGGGCCTTGCCCTGTTCGGCCCGGTGGGGCTACTGATGGGCGGTGCCTTCGGCTTCTGGATCGCCCAGCGCGCCGTGCGCCGGCTGCTGGCCGCCCGCGTGCAAATCGAGCAGGGGTATCTGGAGTCGGTGTTTTCGGTCATGGGCTGTCTGTGCCAGGCCGATGGTCGCGTCAGCGACGGCGAGCGCGACATCGCCGAGCGCCTGTTCACCCAGATGCGTTTTAACGACGCCCAGCGCCGCCAGGCGCGCGCCGCCTTCGAGCGCGGGCGCGGCGACGATTTCGACCTCGAGGCGGAGCTTGCCACGGTCGGGCAGCTGACTCGCCGCCAGCCGATGCTGCGTCAGATCTTTTTGCAGGTACAGCTCAACGCCATCGCCGCCGACGGCGAGATTCACGACGACGAGCGTGCGATGATGATGCGCGTAGCCCGCGGCATCGGCTGCAGCGACACCGAGATTCAGCAGCTCGAAGCGATGCTCGAGCGCGCCGCGAGCAACGGCCAGGCGACCAGCGAAGCCTCATTGAAGGATGCCTACCGGGTGCTCGGCGTCAGCGAAGAGGCGAGCGACGCCGAAATCAAAAAGGCCTACCGGCGCCTGATGAGCCAGAACCACCCGGACAAGCTGGCCAGCAAGGGCCTGCCCGAGAGCATGCGCGACATGGCCCAGCAGCGCACCAGCGAGATCAGTAACGCCTTCGAGCGCATCAAAAGCGCGCGCGAGGCGAATTAAATCGGTCGCGCCCGGCGGCGTCGGCTCACTGTTCGACCAATGGAGATTTCACCATGCGTCTATCCGTTTCACTGGCTTCTATTGCCCTCATTGTTAGCGGCGTTTCAGCGGGTCAGGCGCTCGCCCAAACCGTCGGCGAGCGCCTGACCGGCAACGAAATTCGTGAGCTGATCTGGGGCCATCAGGTGCAGGGCGCCATGGCGGGAGACCAGGCGTACAGCGAGATTTACCTGCCCAACGGTGAAATCGTCGGCGACGGCTACTCGGGCCAGGCCAGTATCGAAGGCGACACCATGTGCTTCGACTACGGCGGCGACGACGTCAGCTGCTACGGCGTACGGCTGGATAACGACGGCCGGATCGAATGGATCGAAGAGGATAGTGTTGTCGGCTACGGTGACATCAGCGACGCTCCCTGATCGCCCTTTAACCACTGGCACTCTTGTTTCAAGTCAGGTGACCCATGATCACACTTTACGGATATCCCCATTCCCGCTCGCTGCGCGCGGCCTGGACCCTCGAGGAGCTTGGCGTCGAGTATCGCTGCCAGCACGTGGCGCTGGACAAGGGTGAAGGTCGCTCCGAGGCGCACCTGGCGCGCCATCCGGAGGGCAAGGTCCCAGTGCTCGAGGACGGCGATTTGGTGCTGTTCGAGTCTGTCGCCATCTGCCGCTATCTGGCCGAGCGCTACGGCAACGCCCCCCTTTTGCCCGACTCAGCCGAAGGGCGCGCCGAGGTCGACCAGTGGCTCTGCTTCGTGACCACGGAGCTTGAACAGCCGCTTTGGAATCACGCCAAGCACACCTTCGCACTGCCCGAAGAGCACCGGGTGGCGGCGGTCATCCCTACGTGCGCCTGGGAGTTTGCGCGCGCGCTCAAGGCGCTCGAGCGCCGCTATCAGGGTCAGACATATCTGGTGGGTGAGCACTTCACGCTGGCAGATCTGTTTTTGGCCCATACGCTGAGCTGGGCGAAGAGCATGAAGTACCGCCTGCCGGAAACGCTCGAGCACTACATGACCGCACAGCTCGAGCGCCCCGCCATGGCCCGCGCCGTCGCACAAGAGAAAGCCGCCGCCGAAAAAGCCGGCAGCGAGCCGACCGGCTAACCCGTTTGATGGGCGCTGGTCACACTTTTGGCGCCGACCTACAATGACGGCCTCGCTTTCAAGGGAATCAACGATGCCCGCCTCCAGGCCCGTATTGCTGTTCGACGTCTTCAAAACCCTGCTCGTCTTCGACGGTGACCACGTCGATGCGGGCACCTTCGCCTTTCTCGCCGACTGGCTGCGCTACCGCCAGGTCTTCATTGAGGCGCCCAGGCTCGAGCAGCGCTTTTGGGCGATTACCCGAGGCCAGCTCGAGGCCGCCGGCGGCGAAGCGCCGGACGTCGACGTGCGCCGGGTGTGGGAGGCGCTGCTTGCCGAGGCAGGCGTGCCCGCCGCGCGCCGCGACGCGCTGGCCTCGGAGCTCGCCCTGACCTATCGTCAGATCACGACCCGCGAGATCGGCCTATGGCCGGGCACGCGCGCGATGCTCGACGCCTGTGCCGCAGATTTTCGCCTTGCCATCGCCTCCAACACCCAGCGCGCCTACACCGAGGCCGAGCTTTCCATGCTCGGGCTTTGGGACGATTTCGAGCTCGTGCTGTTCAGCTCTGACGTGTTGGCCTGCAAGCCGGACCCGGCCCTGTTTCGCGCCGCCCTCGAGGCGCTCGACTGCCCTGCGGACAACGTCATCTACGTCGGCGACAACCCTTTTGATGACGTGCTGGGCGCCCGTCAGCTCGGCATCCCGACGATTTTGCTCGACCGCGGCACGCCGGCGCCGGAAGGCGTGGCGCTGCCGACACCGCTGGCCACGCTCCAGGATGGCGACCCGCTGGCGGTGGCCCGCATCGCACGCCAGCACTTCGGTTTGGAAAGCGCTCCGTGAAGCGGCTGAGCGCGGCACAGGTCGATGAGCGGCTCGCCGCTCGCCAGAACGACTGGGTCGACTTCGTCGGGTGCGCGCTCGAGGAGGTCGACTTCGGCAATCCGCACTACGCCACGCTACTCGAACGCTTCGATTTTCGCGACGCGCGGCTCTTTCGCTGTACCTTCACCAACGCACAGCTTCGCGACGTGAAGTTTCAACAGGCCGAACTGATCGACTGCGACCTGCGCTACGCCGAGTTCGAGCGCGTCTCTTTCAAGCGCGCACGGCTCAAGGGCTGCGATTTCTACCGGGCGCGACTGGGGATGAATACCGTCTTCGAGGCTTCGGACATCAGCGCCTGCTCGCTGCATCTGGCGGTGTTCGACGGCGTGGCGCTACCGCGAGCGGCGATTGAGGAAGGATTCAAAAGCGGGCTGTTGCAGGAGCGCGAGGAGGACTTCGCCGCGTTTCACGCCGATTTGGCGGCGCGCGGCCGGGGCGACGATCCACGACGTACCCCGCTGCATTTGTCGCGCCGCCATCGCGAGGCGGCGGATATCTATCGCGCGCTGTCGGCCCACTGGAGTGCCAAGGGCAGCACGCGGGATGCGGGCTGGGCCTATTATCACGCCCGTCGGCTGGAAACGCGGGCGGTACGCCCGGACCAGGTGTGGCGGCGCCGGCGCATCGAGCGAGAGCTGGATACGCCAACGCGCCCGGGGCTCTTTCGTGCAACGCTGCGCTGGCTGTTGGGCACCAGCGCCGATCTGGTCGCCGGTTTTGGTGAAAGCCCGCTGCGCGTGATGGTAACGCTGCTGGTCGTGATGCTCGCCTTCGCCGGCCTTTACGCGGTGACCGGCGTGGCAGGCGCACAAGGCGAAACGCTGAACACGCTCAACGACGCGCTGTTGTTCAGCGCCCAGGCGATGACCGCCTCGCTCGATGCCGAGCTCTCGAGCCGCTGGCTGAAGTGGGCCACGACGCTCGAAACGACGCTCGGCATCACGCTGCTCGGGCTTTTGGGGTTTTGCCTGGGCAACCGGCTGCGAAACGCCTGAGAGGCAGGCCTCAAGCAGGCCGACGCACCAGCGTTAGCCAGTACTCTTCTAGCGAACGAATCGAGGCGATGAACCGCTCGATGTCCATCGGCTTGACGATGAACCCCGCCGCGCCCAGGTCGTAGGAGGCGAAAATGTCCGCCTCGGCCTCCGAGGTGGTCAATACCACCACAGGAATCCGGCGCAGTGCCTCGATCGTTTTGATGCGTTTCAAAAACGTCTTGCCATCCATGCGCGGCATGTTGAGATCCAGCAAAATCAGATCCGGTTTCGGCGCATCGGCATATCGCCCTTCCCGCTGCAAAAACGCCAGCGCCTCGACACCGTCGCCGACGTCGAACACCTCCACCAGCATCTGGCCCTCGCGAAAGGCCATCCGGCTCAAGTGCACATCAGCGGGTTCGTCTTCCACCAGCAGTACGACAAACGGCTCACTCATTGACGCTTCTCCCCGGGCAGCGGCAGGTCGAACACGAAACACGCACCGCCGTCCCTGCCATCCTCTATTGTTATTTGGCCATCCGCCTTGCGCAGCAGCTTCACTAAAATCGCAAGCCCCACCCCGGTACCGGGATAGGCATCTCCATTGGGCACGAGCCGATTGAACATCTCGAACACCTGCCGGCGATACTCCGGCGCGATGCCCTGGCCGTTATCGGCCACGCGGTACTGAGCGCGCCCCCTGACCACTTTCCCGCTGATTTCGACCGTCAGGGGGCGCGAAGGCTGACGATACTGCCAGGCGTTATGCAGCAGCAGCTTGAAGATCAGGCCCAGCTGCTTGCGATCGAAAAAGGCCTCGGGCAGCGGATGATCGATCAATAGCGCTTTTTGGTCGCGCAGCGGCCCCAGAAGTGGGTCTCGTTGATAAAGCTCGTCAATAATGCGCTCGACGTCGAGACGTTCAAGGGTCAAGGGCGTTTGATCCAGGCTCAAATAGCGCTGCACGTCACTGACCAGTTCGCTCAGCCGCTGCGCCTGGGTGTTGATGAACCCCACCGCCACGTTCGAGGAGTCGTCGAGCACCTCCGGCGGCAGGCGCTTCAACTGATGGGAGAAACTGACCAGGCGGCGGCTGGGCTCCTGAAAGTGATGCGCCATGGCTTGGCTGATGCGCTCGAGCTCGTGATTGCGAAACGATAGCTCGTCGATCAGGCGCGTGCGCTCACGCTGGGCGCCACGCAGGCGCCATAGGGCAAGAGCCAGCAGCACGATCACGATGCCCTGTGCCAGGGCGCTGCCGATCCAGAGCCAGCGCGTTCGCTCGCGGGCATGCTCGAGTTCCATCGTTTGCAGGTCGACCTGCTCTTCGATCGTGGCGACATAGCGCCGACCGGTCACACCATCCACCGCGCTCATGTCATAAAGTGAGGAGAGCAGCACGGCTTCGCCCTGCCACTGATAGGGCTGGGTGTAAACGCCGACCAGTCGGGTCGACCCATCTGCCAACCGATGGCGGAAAATCAGATGGTTTCTCTCCTGACGGCTGGCCAGCTGGATCTCGGCGCGAAGCTGCTCCGGTGTAAAGGTGTTGATCTGATCGATCTGCATCTTCTCCAGATTCGGGTAGCCATAGAACGCCTTGGCGGCGGGATTGGCACGCACAATCTCGCCATCGTCGACAGCCACCATCCACATCGGCGAAGGGCTATTCTGAAAAAACTCATCGAAGGTGGTTTGCCCCCAGGCGGTCAACGGAGCGAGCAGAAAAGTCAGCGCCAGTTGCGCGTATCGGCCTGACACGAAAAGGCGCTTCACGCGGCCACCTCCTCGGCCAGCACGACATGAAAACAGCTCCCCGTGCCCTTGCCCGCCGAGGTCACCCAAATACGGCCCTGGTGACGCTCGACGATCTTGCGACACAGCGCCAGCCCCACCCCGGTGCCTTCGAATTCGTCGCGCCCGTGCAAACGCTGAAACACCTTGAATAACCGAGGGATCTGATTCGGGTCGATGCCGATGCCGTTGTCGGCAATGGTGATATAAACCCCCTCTTCACGTCGCAGGCAGTCGATGCGCACCTCGACTGACGTGTCACCGGCGTGATACTTGAGCGCGTTGCCGATCAGGTTTTGAAACAGCCGCGTCATTTCATCGTGGCTTGCGCGAAGCCTGGGCCACTCGCCCTCGATGCGGATCGTCGCGCTGGCCTCTACCACCGCCGGGGCGAGAAAGTGCAGCGCTTCATCGAGGGTCTCGCGAAGCGCCACTTCGGTGAAGGATTCCCCCTGGCGGCCAATACGAGAGTACTCCAGCAGCGAGAGCAGCATGTCATCCATGCGTTTGGCGCCATCGCTCATGTAATGCAGCATGGTCTGGCCGTCGGCGTCGAGCTGATCGCCCAGGTGGCGCTTTAAAAGCCCGGCGTAGCTGGTCACCATGCGAAGCGGCTGGCGCAAATCGTGAGAGGCGGCGTAGGCGAAGTGCTCGAGTTCAGCGTTGGATTTTTCCAGCGACTCACGGTAAACGTCGCGCTCTTTTTGCAGCTCGTGGCTTTCGGTAATGTCACGCAAGTAGCCATGCCACATCGTGCTGCCATCCTCTAGCCGCTCAGGAACGGCGTTCCCTTCGATCCAACAAAGCCCTTTAGCGGGGTGATGGACGCGGAATATCTCGCTCCAAAGCGTTAGCGTGTTGGTAGAGACCTCAATGCTGGCCGATACACTTGCCAGATCATCGCGATGAATAATCGCAAAAACCTTATTAACGTCCCGGTTGGCCTCTTCCGGCGTAATACCATAGACCTCCTTCATGCCCTCGCTTGCGTAGGGAAAACTCATGGACCCATCCACGCCCCGCCAGAACTGATAGATCGTGCCGGGCAGGCGTGCACTGAGCTTGGTTAGACGCTCATGGATGACGCGCGCCTGGGTTTCGGCCTCCTTGCGTGCATCGATGTCGATATGGATACCCGCCATCAACAGCGGCGCGCCCTCCGGGTCCCGGGCCAGAACGCGCCCGCGCGAGTAGATCCATAGGTAGCGCCCGTCGCGATGGCGCAGGCGAATCTCGACGCCGTAGCTTTCGGCGCTCCCGTCGATGTGAGTCGAAAGCGCCTGGCGCGCTCGCTCAAGGTCTTCCGGGTGGCAAAGCCGCTCCCAGGTGGCGATCGTAACCGGCGCCAGCTCCTCGAGCGTATAGCCGAGCATGTCGGCCCAGCGCTCGTTGAGATGCAGCTCGTCGGTTTTGACGTTCCACTCCCAGGAACCCGCCGAGGTACCCCACAGAATGCCGTTGAGCGCCTGCTGCTGGCGACGCAGAATGCGAAGGTGCTGACGGCTTCGCCCGTAGACGTAGGCCAGCAGCAACAGCGAAGCGGCAAGCCCCGCCAGAAGCGCTGCCATCAACCAATCGTCTGAGAAAAAAGTCGCCGTGTTCGGGGGAGCAGCATCACCGGCGTACAGCGCCACAGGATAAAACGTACCCACGCACCAAAGCCCACGGCACCAGACCGCTCTTTGTACTTTGTTGGCTGCACGCCGTGAGTTCACGCCGACTCCTCGCATTGACAAGGTCCTTCGATGATAGGGTCCTTCAATGCGTATCGGCCAAATCGTCTTAAACGTTAATACACACCTGGTTGCGGCCGCTGTTTTTGGCCTCGTAGAGGGCGCTGTCGGCGCGGGCGAGCGCGCTATCGGGGAGTGTGTCGCTGCTTTTTAACACCGCCACGCCGATACTGGTGGTGACCTTGAGCGGCTCGCCGAAGCTTGGCACGCGTACCGCCATCGCCTCGACGGCGCGACGCAGCTTCTCGGCGGCGACCTGGGCGCCGCTGACATCGGTATCCGGCAACATCACTGCAAACTCCTCGCCGCCGAGCCGGCCAAACACATCCATCTTACGAAGCTCTGCGCTGACGGTATCGGCAAAGCGTTTCAGTACGGCATCGCCGGCGCCGTGGCCGTAGCGGTCATTGACGCTTTTGAAGCGATCCAGGTCGAACATCACCATGCAGGTGACGTAGCCGGGCTTGCGTTTGACCCGGGCAAGCTCACGCTCGGCCAGGTCCATGAAGCTGCGCCGGTTGAGCTGACCCGTCAGCTCGTCGTGCATGGCAAGTCGCGTCAGCTCTGCTTCCATGGCCTTGCGCGCACTGATGTCCTGCTGAACACCCACCATGCGAAGCGGTTTGCCGGAGGCGTCGCGGCTAACGATATGGCCAGACTCCAGCACCCACACCCAGTGGCCGCTACGGTGCTGCATGCGAAATTCGCACTCATAGTGGGCATTTTCGCCCTGAACATGGCGCTCGATGGCAAGCTCGATGCGTTCACGATCCTCCGAATGAACGCGCATGAACCAGGCGTTGGCGTCCGAGGGAAGGTCAGCATCGTCGCGGTGATAGCCGAGCGTTTCCAGCCAGCGGTCGCTGTAGATGAAAGTCTGGCTATCGAACAGCCAATCCCATACACCGAGCTTACCGCCGTTGATAGCGGCGGCCATGCGCTCCTCGGACAGCACCAGCCGCTGCTCCAGCTTGGCGCGGCTCATGGCATAACGAATGGCGCGATTGAGCGAGTCGGCGTCGATCTTGCCCTTGATCAGGTAGTCCTGGGCGCCAGCTTCGAGCACCTGAAGCGAAAACTCGGCATCGTCGTAGCCGGTCAGCACCACGATAGGAATGGCGCCGACGGTCTGTTTACACGTCAAAACGGTTTGAATACCGCTGGTATCGGGCAGGCTGAGATCCAGCAAAATGACGTCGGGCGGGCGGCTCGCCTGTTCAAGCGCATCGGCAAGCGCCGCCAGGCTTTCGACCCAGACCAGTTCGCTTTCCTGATGATCGTACTTGAAGGTGTACTGAATCAGGGTGGCATCGCCGGGGTCGTCTTCCACCAATACGATCGACAGCTGACGGGGTATCTGAGTCATGTCATGCCTTTTGATGAGTCATTAGGCAAGATTGAGCAGAAGCACCCCGGGAGTCAAGTAACATCAATCACTTACTTTTTACGTTCGATATCCACACTGTCGGCCTGGGTAAAGTCGCCCAGCGCCATCATGTGGCCGAGCTTGCCAGCCTTGGTGGCCAGGTACTGCTCGTTATGCGGGTTGAGTCCGGTGGTGATGGCCAGGCGTTCGACGACGTTGACGCCGTCGCTTGTCAGCGCGGCGACCTTGCGCGGGTTGTTGGTCATCAGCTTGAGCGCCTTGATCTCCAGATGCTCGAGCATCGGTACGCACAGATCGTAGCGGCGCAGGTCGGCGCCAAAGCCCAGCTGCTCGTTGGCCTCGACGGTATCGGCGCCCTGGTCCTGAAGCGCATAGGCGCGAATCTTGTTCAAAAGCCCGATGCCGCGCCCTTCCTGGCGCAGATACAAGAGCACCCCGCGCCCCTCTGCGGCGATGCGCTTGAGCGCCTCCTGGAGCTGATAGCCGCAGTCGCAGCGCATCGAGAAAAGCCCATCGCCGGTCAAACACTCCGAATGCACGCGCCCCAGCACCGGCTCATCGCTTGTCACGTCGCCCAGTGTCAAGGCGATATGATCCTTGCCCGTCGCCTCGTCCTCGAAGCCGTGCATGGTGAAGGTGGCCCAGGGCGTGGGGAGCCGACAAGCGGAAATGAAGCGGATGGTCACGGATTACCTCGCAAATCGACTGGAGCCGTCAACGATGTGAGTATCAAAGCGCGGTAGTCTATCAAAAAGGCGCGCCGGTCTCACGGCCTGCGCCGAGCCGGCTATCCCACAGTGCACCACCTCGCCTACAATAGGGCAAATTTCTCAAGAGCAGGCGTTTATGTCTTCCTTTGCGACTCCCCCTCCCTTGCACAACGACCGCTTTCTTCGTGCGCTCGCCAAAGAGCCGGTCGACCGCACCCCGGTGTGGATGATGCGCCAGGCCGGACGCTACCTGCCGGAGTACCGCGAGCGCCGCGCCCAGGCGGGCAGCTTCATGGATCTGTGCCGCAACCAGGAGTTCGCCTGCGAGGTCACGCTGCAGCCGCTGGAGCGCTTCCCGCTGGACGCGGCCATCCTGTTCTCCGACATTCTGACCATCCCTGACGCCATGGGTCTGGGGCTCTATTTCGAAACCGGCGAAGGGCCCAAGTTTAAAAAGACCGTGCGCACTCCGGAAGAAGTCGCCGCGCTGAGCGTGCCCAACGCCGAGCGCGACCTTGATTACGTGATGCGCGCGGTCTCCACCATCCGCCGCGAATTAAACGGCCGCATGCCCCTGATCGGCTTTTCCGGCAGCCCCTGGACGCTGGCCACCTACATGGTCGAAGGCGGCTCGAGCAAGGATTTTCGCCACCTGAAAACCATGCTCTACGACACCCCGGACACCATGCATCAGCTGCTGGATACGCTGGCCCACGCGGTGACCGACTACCTCAACGCCCAGATTCGCGCCGGCGCCCAGGCGGTGCAGATCTTCGACACCTGGGGCGGCTCGCTCTCCACGCCCGCCTATCTCGAGTTCTCGCTGCGCTACATGGAGCAGATCGTTTCGGGTCTGATTCGCGAGCACGAAGGCCGCCGGGTGCCGGTGATCCTGTTCACCAAGAACGGCGGGCAGTGGCTCGAGGACATCGCCTGCGCCGGCTCTGACGCGGTGGGGCTCGATTGGACCACCGAACTCAGTGATGCCCGCGCGCGTATCGGCCACAAGGTGGCGCTTCAGGGCAATCTCGACCCCAACGTGCTCTTCGCCCGCCCGTCCGCCATTCGCGCCGAGGTCGCGCGGGTGCTGGAGAGTTACGGCCATGGGCCGGGCCATGTATTCAACCTGGGCCACGGCATCAGCCAGTTTACCAACCCGGATAACGTGAGCGCCTTCATGGAGGCGCTTCACGAACTCAGTCCGCAGTATCACCAGAACGACACCGGAGACGTTCGATGAGCGATTTCAATCAGGACCAATGGTTTACCGAAGTATTCGACAGTCACGGCAGCGCCTTTTCGATGAAGATCACCGAGAAGCTTTGGGACGTGCAGAGTGACTATCAACACCTCGAGGTGTACGCCACCGAAACCTACGGCAACCTGATGGTGCTGGACGGCTGCGTGATGCTGACCGACCGCGACAACTTCCTCTACCACGAAATGATCGCTCATCCGGCGCTCTTTACTCACAAAGACCCGAAGCGCGTGGTGATCATCGGCGGCGGCGACTGCGGCACGCTCAAGGAAGTACTGCGCCACGAAGGCGTCGAGAAGGTTACCCAGATCGATATCGACGAGGAAGTCACTAAAGCTTCCGAGCGCTTTTTCCCGGCGCTGGTCGAGTCCAATAGTGACCCGCGTGCCGAGCTTCTGTTCGCCGACGGCGTGAAGTGGGTCAATGACGCCGAGGACGAAAGCATCGATGTCCTGATCATCGACTCCACCGACCCGGTCGGCCCGGCGGAAGGGCTGTTCAAGACCGACTTTTTGAAGCGCTGCCACCGGATTCTCAAGCCCGGCGGCGTGCTGGTGCAGCAAAGCGAGTCGCCGCTTTATCACTCGGGCTCGATCATTCGCGAGCTGCGCACGGACATGCAGGCGGCAGGGTTTGAAAGCGTGGCGACCCTCCCCTTCCCGCAGCCGGTCTATCCGTCCGGCTGGTGGAGCGTGACGCTGGCCGGCAAGGGGGCAAGCGTTGAAACCTTCCGTGAAGAGGCTGCCGCAGGCCACGAAATGCCGCTACAGTACTACACGGTAGAGGCTCATCGCGGCGCCTTGGCGCTGCCGCCGTTCATGCGCGCCGCCTTCGCCTAACGCTCATCGAGCGGCCAAAACGTTGACGAGACCGGGCACTGCCCGGTCTTTTTGATGGTATTTGTAGATCGCGCGACTTTCCAATCAGAGGGAGCAATAACAATGAACAAACTCCATCGATGCAGCGGTATGGCCGGCGTGCTGGCCGCGGCGCTGTTACTCCCGGGCCTGGCCCAGGCCAATACGCTGGAGACGGTCAAGGAGCGCGGGTCGCTGCGCTGCGGGGTCAACGCCGCCCAGCCCGGCTTTTCGGCGCTGGACGACGAGGATACCTACCGGGGGCTGGATACCGACATCTGCCGGGCGGTGGCCGCCGCCGCGCTTGGCGAAGGCGCACGCGTCGAGTTCGTGCCGCTCGATTCCGTCGAGCGCTTCGCCGCGCTCCAGTCCGGTGAAGTCGACGTGCTGGCTCGCACCACGACCTGGACCTCGAGTCGCGACACGACCCTTGGCCTTCACTTCACCGGGGTGAGCTACTTCGATGGTCAGGCGTTCATGGTGGCAAGCGACCTGGGGGTGCAAAGCGCGCGCGAACTCGACGGGGCGGCGGTGTGCACCCAGTCCGGCACCACCAGCGAGCTCAACCTGGCCGACTACTTTCGCCGCCACGACATGACCTTCGAAGCAGTGGTCTTCGACGCCCCGGAGCAGTCGATCATCGGCTTCGAGGAGGGCCGCTGCGACGTGCTGAGCTCGGACTCTTCGCAGCTCTACGCCCAGCGCATGCAGCTTCGTGATCCGGACATGGCGGTGGTGCTGCCCGAGGTCATCTCGAAAGAGCCGCTGGGGCCGGCGGTGCGCCAGGGCGACGATCAGTGGTTCAACATCGTCAAGTGGTCGCTCTATGCCATGCTCAACGCCGAGGAACTGGGCGTGAGCCAAACCAACGTCGATGACATGCTCGATGACGAAAGCCCTGAGGTAATGCGCCTACTGGGCCGCGACGGCGATTTTGGCGAGGGCATGGGACTTGACGCCGACTGGGCCTATCAAATCATCAAGCAGGTCGGCAACTACGCCGACGCCTTCGATCGCAACGTTGGCACGGGTTCACCGTTTAATATCGGCCGCGGGCTAAACGCGCTGTGGAAAGATGGCGGTGTGCAGTACGCCCCGCCCATTCGCTAGGCGCGCCGGCGCTATTTGGCTGTTTTTGCTCGACGAATTTCAAACAAACGTTTGGAAGCCGCACCAAAAGAGAGCGATGCGTAGCCGATTCCGCACCGTTTTACACCACCACTTTGGTCATAACGTTGGCGCTTTTGCGTTGAAAAGCGCTGAATGAGTCGCCAGGTCCTTTCTGGCATCTTCCTTGCTAGCGTTAGAGGTGTCATGCACTACCGGCATGTATAACGATATTCAAATAACAGGACGGGAAACACCATGTTCAATAAGAAAAACGCGGTACTGCTGGCCTCTGCCGGCGCTCTTACCCTATCCGGTGTCGCGAGCGTTCAGGCGGACGTATTGGAAGATACGCGCTCACGAGGCGCCGTGCAGTGTGGCGTGAGCGATGGCCTGCCGGGGTTCTCCGCCCCCAACGATAGCGGCGAGTGGCAGGGGCTCGACGTCGATATCTGCCGCGCCGTGGCCGCCGCGGTACTGGGCGATGCCGACGCGGTCAACTACATCTCGCTCAACGCCGTCGAGCGCTTCACCGCGCTGCAGTCGGGCGAGGTCGACGTGCTGTCGCGTAACACCACCTGGACCACCACCCGCGACACGACACTCGGCCTCAACTTCGCCGGCGTCACCTTCTACGACGGTATCGGCTTCATGGTCAACCGCGACTTAGGGCTCAGTGGCGCCGATGAACTCGACGGTGCGGCGATCTGTATTCAGTCCGGCACCACCACCGAGCTCAACGTGGCGGACTACTTCCGCGCCAACGACATGGCGTTCGACCCGATCGTTTTCGACACCTCCGAGCAGACCGTGGGCGGCTTCCAATCCGGGCGCTGCGACGTACTGACCTCCGATACCTCTCAGTTGGCGGCGCTGCGCATCCAGCTCGACGACCCGGAAGGCGCGGTCATCCTGCCGGACATCATCTCGAAAGAGCCGCTGGGCCCGGTGGTACGCCAGGGCGACGACACCTGGTTCAACATCGTCAAGTGGTCGCTGTTCGCGATGCTCAACGCCGAGGAGTACGGCATCACCTCTGAAAACGTCGACGACATGATGGACAGCGAAAACCCGGACGTCGCGCGTATCCTGGGTCAGGACGGTAACTACGGCGAAGGCATGGGCCTTGAAGCCGATTGGGCGTACAACATCATCAGCCAGGTCGGTAACTACGCCGAGAGCTACGACCGAAACGTCGGCATGGATTCCCCGCTCGAGATCGAACGCGGCGTCAACGCGCTGTGGAACCAGGGCGGCTTCCACTACGCACCGCCGATTCGCTAAGCGTCTCGCAATACCCGGCCCGCCGTGCATCGCCCGGCGGGCCGTTTGATCGATCCTGCCGTATCGCGGAGACGCCTTCATGTCAGCAAGACCAACCGCTCGCCCGGGGGGCCACAAGCCCCCCTTCTGGCGAGATCGCGCCAAGCGCGCGCTCATTTTTCAGGTGCTGGTGGTGGCGGCCGTCGCCGTCTTTTTGCTCTACATCGTGAGCAACACCCAGGACAACCTGGCCGCCCGCGGCATCACCACGGGCTTTGGCTTTCTGGACAACACCGCAGGCTTTGGCATCGTTCAGAGCCTGGTCGACTACTCCTCGCAGAGCACCTACGGGCGTACCTTTTTCGTCGGGCTTTTGAACACGCTGCTGGTGGGCGGGCTTGGCGTACTGGCCGCGACCCTCATCGGCTTCATCGTCGGGATCGCCAGGCTCTCGCCCAACTGGCTGATCGCCAAGCTGGCCGCCGCCTATATCGAAACCTTTCGAAATATCCCGCTGCTTTTGCAGATCTTTTTCTGGTACTTCGCGGTGCTGCGTACGCTCCCCGGCGCTCGCGAGAGCATGGCGCTTGGCGACGTCATCTTCTTGAACGTGCGCGGGCTCTACCTGCCCAAGCCGCTGTTCGAGTCCGGCTTCGGGCTGATTCCCGCTGCGTTTCTGGTCGCGATCGTGGCCAGCATCGCGCTGATAGTGTGGAACAAGCGCCGCCACGAGGCCACCGGCAAGCGCCTGCCCGCCTACTGGCTGTCGCTTTTACTGCTCATCGGCCTGCCGCTTCTGGTGCTGCTCGCCACCGGCGTGCCGATCACCTGGGACGTACCGGCGCTGGGCGGGTTCAACTTCCGCGGCGGCGTGACGGTGATTCCGGAGTTTCTGGCGCTATGGCTGGCGCTTTCGATCTACACCGCCTCGTTCATCGCCGAGATCGTGCGCTCGGGTATCCAGGCGATCTCCCACGGCCAGACCGAAGCCGCCCAGGCGCTGAGCCTGCCGCGCAATCTGATTTTGCGGCTGGTGGTAGTGCCTCAGGCGATGCGAGTGATCATTCCACCGCTCACCAGCCAGTACCTGAACCTGATCAAGAACTCGTCGCTGGCGACGGCCATTGGCTACCCGGATCTGGTGTCGGTGTTCGCCGGTACCACGCTGAACCAGACCGGCCAGGCCATCGAGGTCATTGCCATGACCATGGCGGTCTATCTGACCATCAGCCTCACGGTTTCCCTGTTCATGAACTGGTTCAACGCCCGCGTGGCGCTGGTCGAACGCTAGGCGAGGATGACACTCCATGATTCACAATAAAACCATGATCGCCCAGCGCCCGGCGCCGAAAAGCACCATTGGCCCTGCGGCGTGGCTGCGCGGCAATCTCTTCAACGGCCCGCTCAATACGCTGTTCACGCTGGTCGGGCTCTACGTGCTGTACCTGCTGGTGGTGCCTACCGTGCAGTGGGCGTTCATCGACGCCAACTGGGTCGGCACCACGCGCGAAGACTGCACCCGTGAAGGCGCCTGCTGGGTATTCGTCAAGGCGCGCTTTACCCAGTTCATCTACGGGCTCTACCCACGCTCGGAGCTTTGGCGCGCCAACATCGTCTTCGTCGGCTTTTTCGCGCTGATCGCCTGGCTTGCCATCCCGCGCCTGCCGCTCAAGCGCTGGGTGGCGGTGTTCGCGCTGGTGGTGTTCCCGATGATTGCCTACGTGCTGCTTCACGGCGGCCACTTCGACCTGCCGCGGGTGCCGACCCACCGCTGGGGCGGGCTGATGCTGACGCTGCTGCTGGCCTCGGTCGGTATGATCGGGGCGCTGCCGATCGGCATCGTGCTGGCACTCGGGCGGCGCTCGAGCATGCCGATCGTCAAGAGCTTTTCGGTGGTGTTCATCGAGTTCTGGCGCGGCGTGCCGCTGATCACCGTGCTGTTCATGGCCTCGGTGATGCTGCCGCTGTTTCTGCCCTCGGATCTCTCCGTCGACCGGCTGATCCGCGCGCTGATCGGGATCACGCTGTTTCAAAGCGCCTACATGGCCGAAGTCATCCGCGGCGGGCTGCAGGCGATTCCGCGCGGCCAGGACGAAGCCGCCGCCGCGCTCGGCATGACCTACTGGAAGCGCATGGGGCTGATCGTCATGCCCCAGGCGCTGAAGATGATGATTCCCGGCATCGTGAACACCTTCATATCGCTGTTCAAGGACACCACGCTTGTGATGATCATCGGCCTGTTCGATCTTCTGGGCATCGTGCAGGCGGCGCTGTCCGACTCGCGCTGGCTGGGCTTTTCGCTGGAGGGCTACGTGTTCGCCGCGTTCGTGTTCTGGATCTTTTGTTTCAGCATGTCGCGCTATAGCCAGTATCTCGAACGCCGCCTCAACACCGGCCACAAGCGCTAACGCCGCCCCCTTTCAAGGATAACCTCATGAGTGAAGCAGCTTTAAAACCTCAGGATTCGATGGTCGAGATGCGCGGCGTCAACAAGTGGTACGGCGACTTTCACGTGCTGCGTGATATCGACCTCGACGTAAAGCGCGGCGAGCGCATCGTCATTTGCGGGCCTTCGGGCTCGGGCAAGTCCACCATGATCCGCTGTATCAACCATCTGGAAGAGCATCAGCAGGGTGAGATCGTCGTCGGCGGCGTACCGCTCACCCAGGACGTCAAGCGTATCGAGCAGGTGCGCAGAAGCGTGGGCATGGTGTTCCAGCACTTCAATCTGTTTCCTCACCTCTCGGTGCTGGAGAACTGCTGCATCGCGCCGATGTGGGTGCAGAAAAAATCACGCCGCGAGGCCGAGGCCGAGGCGATGCAGTACCTGGAGCGGGTGCGCATCGCCGAGCAGGCGAAAAAGTACCCGGGCCAGCTCTCTGGCGGCCAGCAGCAGCGCGTGGCGATCGCCCGCTCCTTGTGCATGCACCCGGACGTGATGCTATTCGATGAGCCCACCTCGGCGCTCGACCCGGAGATGATCAAGGAGGTGCTCGATGTCATGGTCGAGCTCGCCGAGGAAGGCATGACGATGCTCTGCGTGACTCACGAAATGGGCTTCGCCAAGACCGTAGCGGACCGGGTGATCTTCATGGACCAGGGCCAGATCATCGAGGAGAACGCCCCGGAGCCGTTCTTCAACGACCCGCAGTCCGAGCGCACCCAGTTATTCTTGAGCCAGATCCTCGGCCACTAGGGTCTGTCTGAAAAGTCGGTGAGCGAAGACAAGACAAGGCAAAAATTGGCGAAGAAGCGGAGTTTACACCGTGTAAATGAGCATTCTGAGCCAATTTTTAACGCCGTATTGTCGAGCGCAGGCACTTTGCAGACAGAGCCTAGGCGCTTTTGTCGACCAGCGTGATGCTGGCAGGCTCTAGCGGTGTCTGGTCGCGATGGCCGGTGAGCGGTTTGCCGGCTATCGCGGTCAGCAGTATCTGCAGCGGGTCGCCGTGGCTGACCAGCAAAATCGTTTCGCCGCTTACGCGCGCCTCCCACGCCTCGATCACTGCCTGCATGCGCGCCGCCACCCGGGCGACTGGCTCGACCCCGTGCGCAGCGTGCTCGGCGTTTCGGTCATCGAGCACCCAGACGCCCTCATAAAGCGCCGCTTTCTGCCCCTCGAACTCGCCGAAGTAGCGCTCGCGCAGGCGCTCGTCTTTCTCTATCGGTACACCCAGCGCATCCGCCACCCGGCGCGCCGTCTCAGTGGTGCGCAGAAAATCCGAGTGCACGATGCGCGTGGGTGTCGGCCAGACCCAATTTTTCACTACCTCGTCAAGCTGGCGCTCGCCGGTTTCGGAAAGCCCGAAGGCGTCGAGTCCGCGCTCAGGGGAGCTAATGATCAGTCCTTGCTCGTTGGCCTGGCTATGGCCGTGGCGCATCAGCAGATAGCGGTTGCGCCAATGGTAGTAGGTGCCCTGTAAAGTACTTGACATATGTTTGTCACAAACCCTAGGTTGAAGAAGCGTCGTTTTCGAAAAACAAGCATTAAATGCGCAGTAACGAAACCAAAAAGCGCGCTGACCGCCGCCATAACGCTCGAAAGTGCGCGCCGGTCATAAAAACCGTCGTAACACGTCTTTATAAAAACAAACTACCTCCGAGGTTTCCATGAACAAGCTTCTCTCCTCCAGGCCCGCGCTGTCATGGGCGGCGGCACTGCCTCTTGCGCTACTCTCATCCATAGCGTTTGCCGAGTGCGAACGTGGCGACCTCGACGCCATTTACTGCGATGAAAATGGCGACATGGTCGCCGACCGCCCCGCCGATGAGTCCGAATGGGCCAACCCGGACACGCTGATTTTCGCCTATACCCCGGTCGAGGATCCGGCCATCTATTCCGATATCTGGCAGCCCTTCATTGAGCACTTGTCCAAGGTGACCGGGCGCGACGTGCGCTTTTTCGCCGTGCAGTCCAACGCCGCCCAGGTCGAGGCAATGCGCAGCGGCCGACTCCATATCGCCGGCTTCTCGACCGGCCCCACGCCCTTTGCCGTCAACCTGGCCGGTGCGGTGCCATTTGCGCTGATGGGCTCCGACGACGGCCAGTTCGGCTACACCCTTCAGCTGTTTACCCACGTCGACTCCGACATCGAAACCGTCGAGGATCTCAAGGGCAAGCGCGTTGCGCACACCTCGCCGACCTCCAACTCTGGCAACCTCGCCCCTCGGGCGCTTCTGCCCGAGCTCGGCGTCACTCCGGACGAGGATTACGAGGTCGTCTACTCCGGCAGCCATGACCAGTCGATGCTCGGCGTGGTGGCGCGCGATTATGACGCCGCCCCGGTGGCCTCGGAAGTGGTCGAGCGCATGGCCGCCCGCGGACTCTACGATGAGGAGGACGTACGCCTAATTTATGAGTCCGACCGTTTCCCCACCACCTCCTACAATTACGCCTACAACCTGCACCCGGATCTGGTCGAAAAGATCGAAGAGGCATTTTTCAGCTTCGACTTCGCCGGCACCGAGCTTGGCGAGGAGTTCGACGGCGTCGAGAAGTTCATCCCGATCAACTACAAGGATAACTGGCAGGTGATTCGCACCATCCAGGCCGCCAACGGCGTGACCTATACGCCCGAGAATATGGAAGAGTAAATCGCACCGCGCCTCAAGGCGCGGTTTGCTGGCTGCCGATGGAAGCGACAACATGCTGGAAATCAAGAATCTGGTCAAACGCTATGGCCACAGCGAGCCCGTGCTCAAGGGGCTCGATCTCAAGGTCGAAGGTAACAGCGTGGTGTCCATCGTGGGCGCCTCGGGCGCGGGCAAAAGCACGATGCTGCGCTGTATCAACCGCCTGGTGGAGCCGACGTCGGGGTCCATCACGCTCAACGGGGTCGAGCTCGTCCACCTCAAGGGCGCCGAGCTCAGACGTGCCCGGCGCAAAATCGGTATGGTCTTTCAGGGCTTCAACCTTCTCGACCGGCTAACGGTGATGGAGAACGTGCTGGCCGGGCGGCTTGGCTACGTCAATCTGTTTCAGGCCATCTCCAGACGCTACCCGCAGGGGGATATCGACCGCGCCTTTCATCTGATGGAGCGCGTGGGGATCGCCCACTACGCCAACAAGCGCGCCGACGAGCTCTCCGGCGGCGAGCGTCAGCGCGTCGGCGTGGTGCGTGCACTGATGCAGGAACCGGACGTGCTGCTGGCAGACGAACCGACCGCCTCACTCGACCCGCGTACGTCCGAACAGATCATGGTGCTGTTGCAAAGCCTGGCGAGTGAGCTTTCGCTGCCGGTGCTGATCAACATCCACAATGTCGCCCAGGCCAAAACCTATACCGAGCGTATCGTGGGGCTTCGCCACGGCAAGATGATCTTCGATGGGGCTCCGGCGGCGTTCGACAAGGACGCACTCGACGAGATCTATGGCGGCATCGAGGCGCCGGACGGCGATATCACCGCAGATTCCGAGGCCCCGGAGGCGACGCATGACGCCCACTGAGTCCTCGCCACCACGCCGGTGGAAAAAACCGCCGTTCATCGCTAACCCGTTGGTACGCTACGGCCTTTTGATCGTCGCCGCCGCGTATCTGATATGGGCGTTTGGTTCGCTGCCGTTCAACTGGGCGCGCATCAGCGAAGGCGTACCGCGGGCAGCGCGCATCTTCAGCGGTGGCTTTCCGCCCAACTTCGACCGCTTCGAGCTGCTGGTGACCGGCTTCAAGGAGAGCTTCCAGATCGCGATTCTGGCCACGCTGCTGGGCGTTTTGCTCTCGATTCCTTTCGCCGTGATGGCGGCGCGCAATATCGCTCCGATGCCGATCTATCTGGTCGGGCGCGCGATCATCATCGTATCCCGCAGTTTTCACCCGGTGATCGTGGCGATTCTGTTCGTCGCCGCGGTGGGCTTTGGGCCGCTGGCGGGCATTTTGACGCTGACGCTCTACTCGATCGGCTTCGTCGGCAAGCTGTTGGCCGAAGAGATCGAAGAGATCGACTGGGGCCAGGTCGAGGCAATGCGCGCCGCGGGGGCGGGCTACCTGGCCACGCTCTTCTACGCCGTGTTCCCGCAAATACTGCCGCGCCAGATCGGGCTTTCCATGTATCAGCTCGACAGCAACCTGCGCGCCTCCGCCGTGGTCGGTATCGTCGGCGCCGGCGGTATCGGTGGCACGCTGATGAACGCCTTCGGACGCTACGACTACGACTTCGCCTTCGCGATTCTTTTAGTGATCATCGCGGTGATCCTGTTGAGTGAAGGTATCAGCGGCTGGGTGAGGAAAAAGATATGGTAGATCACGCCGAACAACTCGCCGACCGCGTCTGGCAACGTTTCGATCGCAAGGAGCGCCTGATTCGCTACGCGGTGCTGCTCGCCACCTTGATGCTCGTGGTCTGGGCGCTGAGCGACATCGATATCTTCTGGCCCTGGGTGTGGGACGCGCCCAATCAGATCTCCGGGCTGGCGGCGCGCATGTGGCCGCCGAGCCCGGCGGGCTTTGCCAACATCGTAAGCGCTTTGCTCGAAACCGTGCACATCGCCACGCTCGCCACTTTCCTCACCATCTTTCTCGCGCTGCCGGTGGCCTATATCGCCGCGCAGAACACCACACCCAATCGGGCGTGCCTGTGGCTTGGGCGCTTCATTCTGGTCTCGAGCCGCTCGGTGAATACGATCATCTGGGCGCTGCTGTTCGTGGCCATTTTCGGCCCCGGGGTGCTGGCGGGCATTCTCGCCATCGTGTTTCGCTCGATCGGCTTCATCGGCAAGCTGATGGGCGAGGCGATCGAGGAAATCGACCGGCGCCCGGTCGAGGCGATGGAGGCGACCGGCGCCTCGAAAGCCAAGGTGATCGCCTACGCTATCGTGCCCCAGGTAATGCCGGCGTTTTTCGCCATCGTCATTCTGCGCTGGGATATCAATATTCGAGAATCCACCGTGCTGGGGCTGGTGGGCGCCGGCGGCATCGGCGTGATCCTCCAGGGCGCGATCGATACCTTCGCCTGGCCGACGGTTGCAACGATTCTGCTGGCGATCATCGTGCTCGTGCTGATTGGGGAGGCGCTTACGAGTATCTTGAGGCGCAAGGTGCTTTAACGCGGCCAGCGGTTGACCGAACGTCGATCGCTTGCCATGTTTAATCAACCACTAACGACACGGAGGACGTTTGATCATGCCAACTTACATTGTGGTGGCCGACGCAGGACGCGCGCGCATCTTCACCCATGCCGCGAACAAGCTCACCGAGAAAGAGAGCCTGGTGCACGCCGAAGGGCAAATGCACGAAGGCGACCTGGTGACCGATAGCCCCGGGGCGGACGTACATACTGGCTCACAAGGCTCTGCCCGCTCTTCCGCCGAAGGCGGCGAGGCGCTCGAGCACGAAAACGAGATGTTCGCCAAGCAGGTCGTGCAATACCTGTTCGACGCCCGCACGAGCAACAAGATGGACGAGCTGATCCTGATCGCCGCGCCGAAGTTTCTGGGTCTTCTGCGCGACAAGCTCGACAAGCCGACGCAGAAGCTGGTGACGCATACGCTCTCCAAGGATTACACCAAGGCTTCGAGCGATGAGATCGAAGAGGCGATCAAGAAGCTCTGATCCTGCCGGGCGTCGCCCCAGTTAAAAATCAACTCATGTTAAGGCCGCTCCTGCCGATAACCAATGCGCTGCTTTTATTGGAAAAAGTAGTGTCATCTGTTCATCGATCAAGAGAGCGGCCATGCTATCCTCCCTACGAACCCGTATTCTGCTCGCCGCGTTGGCAGCGATCATCGCGGCATTGACCCTCAATGGCTTTGCCAGTTACTGGACCGTCAAGGGCCACAACGACGAGCAGATCCATCGCCATCTCGATGCCGCCCTGAAGGGCAACGCCCAAGCACTGAGAGAGTGGGTGGCCGCCCGTAATCGTCTGGTTGCCTCACTGCCCACCGTCGTTGAAAGCGCCGACCCGCTGGCGGCACTCCAGCAGCTTCAGACCGCTGGCGACTTCATGACCACCTACGTTGCCTACGCGTCGTCGAAACCGCCGGTCTTTTCCGACGGCTGGCAGCCGCCGGCGGATTACGACCCGCGCCAGCGCCCCTGGTACCAGCAGGCCGTCGAGGCCGGCACCACCATCGTGACGTCCCCCTATCTGGACATGATCTCCGGCGAGCTGGTGGTTTCCTTCATTCACCCCTACTACGCCGACGGCGATAGCGGTCGACTGCTGGGCGTCATCGGCGGCGATATCGGTATCGAAGACGTGGTGGGTATCGTTACCGGCATTCAGCCGACGCCGTCGAGCTTCGCCTTTTTGGTCACCGACGACGGCACCATCGCGGCGCATCCGGACAGCGCGCTGGCGCTCGAGCCTTCGACCGTACTGAGCGAGCAGCTCGACCGCGCCTTTCTAAAGAACCTGGAGAGCAACAACACGCCGACGCCGCTAGTGCTCGACCAGCGCGAAAAACTGCTGATGGGGCGCGACGTCGGGCTTGGCAGCGGTTGGGAGCTGGTGGTCGCCATGGATGAGCAGGAAGCGACCGCGGGCCTTCGCGCCATCGCCTTCTCGTCACTGACCACGCTCATCATCGTGGCGGTGCTGACCGCGCTCGGCCTTGGCGTGCTGCTTTCGCTGTTGCTGCGCCCGCTCAAGGGCGTCGGCCACGCGATGGACAACATCGCCTCCGGCGACGGCGATCTGACCCAGCGCCTGCCGGCCACGGGCAAGGACGAGATCGCCCGCATCGCCGGCGCCTTCAACCGTTTTGCGGACAAGATGGAAACGGTGCTGATCGACGTGCGCACCAGCAGTGAAACCGTGCACCACGCCGCCAGCGAGATCGCTCTGGGCGGACAGGATCTTTCACGGCGCACCGACCAGACCGCCGCGAGCCTGCAGCAGACCTCGGCCTCCATCGAGCAGATCAACAGCACCGTCGGCCAAACCGCCGCCTCGTCAAAGGAGGCCAACGCGCTCTCCCAGGCCGCCTCCGAGGTCGCCCATCGGGGCCATGAGGATGTCTCCCGGGTCGTCTCGACCATGGAGGAGATCACCCGCGCGTCTGACCGCATCGGTGAAATCGTGACACTGATGGACGGCATCGCCTTCCAGACCAACCTGCTCGCACTCAACGCCTCGGTCGAGGCGGCGCGGGCCGGCGAGCACGGCCGCGGTTTCGCGGTGGTCGCCGAAGAGGTTCGCCAGCTGGCCCGACGTAGCAGCGACGCGGCCAACGATATCAAACGCGTCATCGAGGACTCCCAGGCCAGGGTGCATAGCGGTACAACGCTGGTTCGCAACGCCGGCGACACCATGCAGGAGATCGTGACCAACAGCGCGCGCATCACCGACGTCCTTGCTGAAATCACCGCCGCCACCAGCGAGCAAAGCGATGGTATTCAGCAGGTCAATATCGCGGTGAACGATCTCGACCGCATGACCCAGGAGAACGCCGCCATGGTCGAGGAGTCGACCACCGCCGCCGAGCAGCTAAAAGAGCAGGCCGATCACCTGGCCCGCACGATCGCAAGCTTCACCCTCTCGGCCACCACGCCGGCCCTCGGCTCGACGCGCCAGACCGCCGCCCTCCCCGCTGCTCCGTCACAGCCCGCGTTCTAAAAAACGCCGCTCCCGGCTTGCCCGCGGCGCTCTCGACCCTGACGGTCGGTGAGCGCCGCATTTGATCCAAAGACGACGCCCCAAGCGCCGGCCGCGACAGCCGTGCGCTTTTTTGCCGCGAAGCCACGTCGGTATGTCAAGAAGATGCTTTTCACGCCGATATTCCTGTTAACGCCCGACTGTTTCGTTGACGTCGCTTTTTAATGGCGCCGCGCGCGTAGTGGCTTTTCCATCAGGCATAAGGACTCGAACATGCACTTCAAATCGCTTCGCACGCTGATCGCGACCCTGGCCGGTAGCGCTATTTTGCTGGTCGTGGCGGCGCTGGTGGTGTATTCGCTGATCGCCAACGCACGCACCCAGGCGCTGGTGGAGGAGCAAACCGAAACGCTGCTCGAACAAAACGCCGCAGCGCGGCTCGAGGCGCTCGCCTCGGCGCATACCGAAGAGATCAAGCGCGAGCTCGATCATGCGCTGACGCTGGCAACGAATCTTGCCAATCTCAACGCCATGCTGGGGGAAGTGGATGAGGCTGGCCGGCCGCTTTTGTATCTCAGCCGCCGGGAGTTTTCGGTGCTGATTCGCCAAACGGTGGTCGACAACCCCGAACTGCTCGATGCCTTCGTTGGCTGGGAGCCGGACGCCTTTGGTCTCGATGCGCGCTTTATCGGTCGCGAGGATCAGGGGTTCGGACCGGACGGCCGCTTCACGCCCTGGTGGTATCGCACCGAAAGCGGCGCCATCGAGGTGCTCGCGCTGGGCCAGGATATGGAAAACGAAGCGCTTGGCGACGACGGGATTCGCCGAGGCGAGTATTACCTCTGCACGCGGGAAACGCAGCGCACCTGCGTGGTCGACCCGCACTGGTACGATTACAACGGCGACAACCTGCTGGTGACCTCCTTCAACGCGCCCATCATGGTCGATGGCGAGTTCCGTGGCAGCGCCGGCGTCGATCTGTCGGTCGCGTTCATTCAAGGCCTGCTGGAAGAGGCCAATCAATCGCTTTACGATGGTGCAGGTGAAATGCTGCTGGTGGCAGGCCAAGGGGCTTTGGCCGCCCACACCGGCGCGGCAGAGCTTTTGGGCCGCGGCGTCGACACACTGCCCGCCTCGCTTCAGGGCGCTATCGCTCAAGCCCAGCAGGGCGAGCGCATCAACCAGACCAACACCGACGAGGGCATGTTCGAGCTCTATACGCCCTTCAGCGTCGATGGCAGCGGCCGCCCCTGGGTGATGGTGATTCGTCTACCGCAGAGCGCGGTCATGGCGGGACTTGAGAACTTACAGTCACAGCTTGCCGACCGAGGCCAGGCCTCCATGTGGGGCATGCTCCTCGTCGGCCTTTTGATTGCCCTGGCGGGCCTGCTGGCCAGTTGGCTGTTGGGCAGCCGCATCGCCCGGCCGCTGCGCTACCTGGCCGACCGGATGCGCGACATCGCTTCCGGTAACGGGGATTTGACCCAGCGCTTGCCGGTGCGCGGACGCAACGAAAGCGCTGAGCTCGCGATCCAGTTCAACGCCTTCGCCGACAAGATTCACGACGTGCTGGTGGATGTGCGCGCCAGCAGCGAATCGGTCCACCACGCCGCCAACGAGATCACCCAAGGCGGGCAGGATCTTTCCCGACGCACCGATCAGGCGGCGTCCAGCCTGCAGCAGACCTCGACCGCCATGGAAGAGATCAGCAGCACCGTGGGCCATACCACCAGCGCCTCGAAAGAGGCCAGCGGACTGTCGCACACCGCCGCCGAACTCGCCACGCGCACCAACGGCGCCTTCAGCCAGGTAGTGACGACGATGGACGAGATTCGCACGACCTCCGATGAGATCCAGAGCATCGTCAAGGTGATCGACGGCATCGCCTTTCAGACCAACCTGCTGGCGCTGAACGCCTCGGTCGAGGCGGCGCGGGCCGGCGAGCATGGCCGCGGCTTTGCCGTCGTGGCCGAAGAGGTGCGCATGCTCGCCCGGCGCAGCAGCGAGGCGGCGGCGGATATTCGCCAGCGTATCGGCGCCTCGGTGGACAAGGTCGAAAGCGGCACGCAGCTCGTGCGCGAGGCCGAAAGCGCCATGCACGAACTGGCCGAGAGCGTCTCTCGCGTCAACCAGATGCTGGGCGACATCAGCACCGCCGCCGGCGAGCAGAACGACGGCATCGGTCAGGTCAGTATCGCGGTCAACGACCTGGATCAGATGACCCAGCAAAACGCCGCGCTGGTCGAGGAGTCCACCACCGCCGCCGAGCAGCTGAAGGAGCAGGCGGAGCGGCTGGCCGAGCTGGTGGGCGGGTTCACACTCGACACTTCCGCTGCGCCCTCCAATCGCCTGCCCTCCCCGCCGCGAGGCTAATCACTCGCATCACGCCCTGACATGCGCCGGCCAGCATCCTTGAGGCTCGCCGGCGCACGTGTTCAAACCGCCCGGTCTCGGCGCTTACTCCTCCCCTCCAGAACCTCCATTGCCACTAAAGTCTTACTCTCCAGGGCCGATAGTGGAGCAGCCATGAATGACTTGGCTCACGACACAGACTGCCTCCCCTTAAAGTGAGAATTGGATGCTTACGTCCCTGCGCATGCGCATTTTGCTCGTCACGCTGACGATTATTACCCTGGCGCTGCTGATCAACGCAGCAGTCAGCTACGTTACTCTGAAAACGCACGGTGATCGCCAAATAAGCGAGCAACTGACAGCGACTTCCAGCGACAACGCATCGGTCATCGAAGAGTGGGTGAGCGCCCGCATTGCCATGATGGAAGCGGCGCGCTCGCAGGTTGTTGCGCCAGACCCTACCACCTCGCTCATTCAGCTCGCCGACTCCGGTGGCTTTTTAAGCGCCTATATGGGCCTTCCCGACGGTGGCCTGATCTCATCGGATGGCTGGATTCCCGGGGATGACTTCGACGCGCGCCAGCGCGGCTGGTATCAAAGCGCCGTCGCCCAGGACACCACTATCGTCTCGCTTCCCTACCAGGACTCCAACAGCGGCCAACTCGTGGTTGCTTTCGCAACGCCGGTCAAACAAAACGGTCGGCTGTTCGGCGTGATCGGCGGCGACGTTCCAATCGATCAGCTCGTCAGCCGTGTTAACGCGATCCAGCCCACACCGTCGAGCTTCGCCTTTCTCAGTAGCGCCGGCGAGACCCTCATTGCCCACCCAGACCAGGCGCTGGCGCTAGCGCCGCTCGAGCGCGTAAGCCCGGCGCTGACCCCGGCACTGATCGGCCGCCTGAGCGAGACTCAAAACCGTTGGGAAGGCGTCGAGGTGCAGGGCGATACCAAGCGCATCGTTGTTACCCCCATCGCCGGCACCGACTGGGAGCTTGGCGTGGCGCTCGACGAGCACGAGGCCACCGCCGGACTGCGCGCAACGCTTCACTCTGCGCTTCTGACGCTGCTGATCGTGCTGGGCGTGACGGCGCTTTTGGTCGGACTATGGCTCAAGCGCACGCTGGCAGGGCTCGAGCGCGCCCGCGATGCCTTGAACGATATCGCCAGCGGCGAAGGCGATTTGACTCGGCGCCTGACCGTCGCCGGCAAGGATGAAGTCGCTCAGATCAGCGACGCCTTCAACCGCTTCGTCGACAAGATGGAGCACGTGCTGATCGACGTGCGCGCCAGCAGCGATGCGGTGCATCATGCCGCCAACGAAATCGCCTCCGGCGGCCAGGACCTTTCACGGCGCACTGACAATACCGCGGCGAGCCTGCAGCAAACCTCCGCCTCCATCGAGGAGATCACCAGTACCGTCCAGCACACGGCGTCTTCGGCCCAGGAGGCCAGCCAGCTTTCCCGGAACGCCTCGGAAGTGGCGGGTCACGGTGGCGAAGTAATGGGCAGCGTGGTCACCACCATGGAGGAGATCACTCAGGCCTCGGAGAAGATCGGCGAGATCGTCAACTTGATGAACAGCATCTCGTTTCAGACCAATTTGCTGGCACTCAACGCCTCGGTGGAAGCGGCACGGGCCGGCGAGCACGGCCGCGGCTTTGCGGTGGTGGCCGAAGAGGTGCGCAACCTGGCCCGGCGCAGCAGCGACGCGGCCAACGACATTCAGACGCTGATCGAGGATTCCCAGGGCAAGGTCAATAGCGGCACCTCCCTGGTGCAAAGCGCCGGCCACACCATGGCGGAGATCGTTTCGCACATCACCCGCGTCACCGACGTGCTCGAGGAGATCGAGGCGGCCACCAGCGAGCAAAGCGAAGGCATCAAGCAGGTCAACGTCGCGGTAGCGGATCTGGATCGCATGACCCAGGAGAACGCCGCGCTGGTCGAGGAGTCCACCACCGCCGCCGAGCAGTTGAAGGAGCAGTCCGGCCAGCTGGCCACGGTGATTGGAAGTTTCAAGGTCTCCAGCTCCAGCGCCCCGGCCCGAGCGCCCGCTTTGACCAAAGCGCCGCAGCCGGTGGCATCGACACCGCGCCTGGCGACGACCTCCTCCACCCAGGGTGACTGGGACGAGTTTTAAGGCGGCCTTACGGCACCGGCGGCAGTTCGATATCGTCACTTCGGCTGGCGCCGGCGGTCATCTCACGACACAGGCGCAGAAACTCGCGCACGCCGGTGGTCAGGTACTTGTGCCGATGCCAGATGAAGGTGAACTGGCGCTTGAGATCCAATTCCGGGGTGGGCAGCGCGACCAGGCTGCCACGCCGGAAGGCGTCGCGCAGGGCAAGGCGTGAGACACAGCCAATGCCAAGGCCCGACTCCACCGCGCGTTTGATGCCTTCGGTGTGCTCCAGCTCCAAAAGCGTATTGAAGCGGCTTCGGCGATGACGGGCCGCGTGTTCGAGCGTCATGCGCGTACCGGAGCCCTCCTCGCGCATGATCCAGTCCTCGCGTAAAAGCTGCTCGAGTTCCAGATGCTTGCGCCCGGCCAATGGGTGGCGCGGCGAGCAGAACACACAAAGCTCATCCTCGACCCAGGGTTGGCTGACGATCATCTCGTCGTCGCACTGGCCTTCGATCAGGCCCAAATCCAGTGAGTGCTGGCGCACGCCCTCGATGATATGGCGCGTATTGCGCACCGCTAGCCGTACTCGACTGCCCGGATAGCGCTGCATGAAATCGCTGATCAAAAGCGTGGCCAGATAGTTGCCGATGGTCAGCGTCGCCCCCACCTCGAGCGCGCCTACGCCCTTCTGGCCGCGCAGCAGCTCCTCGACCTCCTCGGCGCGGTCAAGCAGCGCGACCGCCTTGGGCAACAGCTGAAACCCTAACGCGTTGAGCTTGAGCCGCTTGCCGAGTCGGTCGAGCAGCTGGCAGTCGAACTGGCGCTCGAGCTCGGTCAGCGCCGTGCTGGTGGCGGATTGCGACATGGCGAGCGCGCGCGCCGCCTGGGAGACGCTTTCGTGCTGGGCGACGGCCACAAACACCTCGAGCTGGCGCAACGTGTAGTGCATGACCCACCTATATCGATTTTGCAGATAATGTTTATCAGTATAATTGACTTAACAGATATGCCGCCACCGACTAGACTTTGCGGCATCATCATTCATCGCTTTTATTCTTTTATCGAATATTCAATGCGAATGCCTATCCATTGCCCGGCATTTGCGTCCAAGGAGTCATCATGAGCAAGTTTGCCCTGGAAGACGTGCTGAGCGTTCATCACTGGAACGATACGCTTTTTAGCTTTCGCACCACGCGCGAGCGCAGCCTGCGCTTCAAAACCGGCCAGTTCGTGATGATTGGCTTGGAGGTCAACGGCAAGCCCTTGATGCGCGCCTACTCCATCGCCAGCCCCAACTACGAGGATCACCTCGAGTTTTTCAGCATCAAGGTGCCGGATGGCCCGCTCACCTCGCGCCTGCAGCACCTCAAGGTGGGCGATCAGATCATGGTCAGCCGTAAGCCGACCGGGACACTCGTGTGCGACGACCTGCTGCCCGGGCGCAACCTCTATATGCTCTCTACCGGCACCGGCCTTGCGCCCTTCATGAGCCTGATTCAGGACCCGGAAGTGTACGAGCGCTATGAGAAAATTGTGTTGGTACACGGCGTGCGCGAAGTCTCCGAATTGGCCTACGCCGACTTCATCACCAAAGAGCTTCCCGCCCACGAATACCTGGGCGAGGAAGTTGCCGAAAAGCTCGTCTACTACCCGACGGTGACGCGCGAAGAGTTTCACACCATGGGCCGCCTGACCGATCATATTCGCAGCGGCAAGATTTTCGAGGATACGGGACTTGCGCCGATCGACCCGCGCCAGGACCGCGCGATGATCTGCGGAAGCCCGGCCATGCTCGACGATACCAGCGCCCTGCTCGACGAGCTCGGCATGAACATCTCACCGCGCATGGGCGAGCCCGGCGACTACGTGATCGAGCGCGCCTTCGTCGAGAAGTAATACCCCGATAAGGCCACTAAAAAGCCCCGCCAACCTTCCGGTTGGCGGGGCTTTTTGCAAGCGCCTGGCGAGCTTAAACTGCGTCTTTACCGGTTTCGCCGGTACGGATACGAATCACCTGCTCGAGCGGCATAACGAAGATTTTGCCGTCACCGATCTTGCCGGTGTTCGCCACCTGGGTGATCGCCTCGATCACCTGCTCGACCAGCTCGTCGTCCACGGCCACTTCGAGCTTCACCTTGGGCAGAAAGTCCACCACATACTCGGCGCCGCGATACAGCTCGGTGTGCCCCTTCTGGCGGCCAAAGCCCTTCACTTCCGTCACGGTAATCCCCTGCACGCCGATGTCCGAGAGGGATTCGCGTACGTCATCAAGCTTGAACGGCTTGATAATGGCTGAGATAAGTTTCATTGCGACATCCTTTAACTGGGTGGCCCGTTATTATCCGGGTAAGCGAAGGTCATCATGGGCCCCACGCGCCCGCTCCCCTTAAGCATACACCGCTCTTGCCAGAGAATAAAAAAGCCTCCCACGAAGGGGAGGCTTGGGTCGCTGATCCGGGTCAAGCGTGCTTACTTCTTGACGCTGAACTCCGGATAAGCTTCGAGGCCGCACTCGGCGATATCCACGCCTTCGTACTCTTCCTCTTCGCTGACGCGAATCCCCATGATGGCTTTCAGCACCAGCCACACGACCAGGCTTGCCACGAACACCCAACCGAAGATGCCCACGATACCGATCAGCTGCGCGCCGAAGGAGGCCTCCGCGTTGGTGAAGGGCACCGCCAGTACGCCCCAGACCCCAACGGCGCCGTGTACCGAGATCGCACCGACCGGGTCGTCCAGCTTCACTTTATCCAGCGTAACGATGGCGGCGACGACGATCAAACCACCCACCGCGCCGATGATGGCCGCACCCAGCGCCGTGGGCGACAGCGGATCGGCGGTGATGGCGACGAGCCCGGCAAGCGCCCCGTTGAGCGCCATGGTGAGATCCGCCTTACGAAACCACAGCTTGGCCAGGATCAGCGCGGCGATCACGCCACCGGCGGCAGCAGCATTGGTGTTGACGAATACCTGAGCGACGTTATTGGCCGAGGCCACGTCGGACATCTTGAGCTCCGAGCCGCCGTTGAAACCGAACCAGCCCATCCACAGGATGAAGGTACCCAGGGTGGCCAGCGGCATGTTGGCGCCGGGAATGGCGTGAATGGCACCGTCCTTACCGTACTTGCCCTTACGCGGACCAAGAATCAGCACGCCTGCAAGCGCCGCCGCCGCACCCGCCATGTGCACGATGCCGGAACCGGCGTAGTCGGAGTAGCCCACCTCGGCGAGCCAACCGCCGCCCCAGGTCCAGTAGCCGGACACCGGATAGATGAAGCCTGTCATCACCACGGCGAAGGCCAGAAACGCCCAGAGCTTCATGCGCTCGGCCACCGCACCGGAGACGATCGACATGGCCGTTGCCACAAAGACCACCTGGAAGAAGAAGTCGGAGCGCATGGAGTAGTAAGGCGCGTCTTCACCGCCGCCAAGCACCGCGTCCACGCTATTTTCAGCGCCCAGCAGCATGCCAAGGCTTGGCAAGAAGCCGCCTTCACCACTGGAGTACATGATGTAGTAGCCCACCAGTAGATACATGGTGCAAGCGATGGCGAACAGCGCAATGTTCTTGGTCAGGATTTCTGCAGTGTTCTTGGCACGTACCATGCCGGCCTCGAGCATCGAGAAGCCGGCGGCCATCCACATGACCAGCACGCCGCAGATCAAAAAGTAAAAGGTATCGAGCGCGTAGCTCAGATCGGTGACTTCGTTCATGAATCGTTCCCCGTGTTCCTGGCGTTATAGTGATTCGATCAAGACGTATCCAAATCCTGCAGGCTATACCGCGTCGGCGCCGCGCTCGCCGGTACGAATACGGATGACGTCCTCGAGCGGCGTGACGAAGACCTTACCGTCGCCGATCTTGCCGCTGTTCGCCGCGCTGCAGATGGCATCGAGCACACCGTCCAAGCGCGAGTCGTCGACCGCGACTTCCACCTTCACCTTGGGCAGAAAATCGACGACGTACTCGGCGCCCCGGTAGAGTTCGGTATGGCCCTTCTGACGCCCGAAGCCCTTGACCTCGGTCACCGTGATCCCCTGCACGCCGTTGTCGGCCAGTGCTTCACGAACGTCGTCGAGCTTGAACGGCTTGATGATAGCGGTGATGAGTTTCATCCCGGATCTCCCTGCTGGGTAAGTAGCGCTAAAATGAGCGGCGCTGGAATAAGTAGCGGCACTGCCGCCGACATTAATGCGATGCCTCGTTAATGCTCATACCGTGCCATTCACTAAAATTAACTAAAAAATCATAACTTTAAGCGACGCCTTAACGTAACGAGGCCGTTGCCCAGCGCGCCAAGGCGGTGCAGAGATAATTCACCGCACCATATAAGTGCGAATAGAAAAGCGCCTTGCCTTCTTTTGATGCATTGAAAAAGTCACTGCTTTCTCGTCTGCGAAACATGCGTATTTCGCTACGGTTGCGTATCCTTACTGCAAAGACGTACAGCGACACGTCGTTTACCTTCATGCGTTCCTCATCAGGAGAGAGTCATGGCGACCCAAGACCGTATTAGCCGCCTCGCCCAGCAAATCGGCGATCGTTTACAAAACGCTTCCCATGCGCCGGAAGACATTCAAAAAGGCGTGCAACAGGTCATGCGCGGTGCGTTTGATCGTATGGAGCTGGTCTCCCGCGAGGATTTCGACATTCTGATGGACGTGCTGCAGCGCACCCGCTCGCGGGTAGAAGCGCTGGAGCGCCAGGTGGCGAACCTGGAAGCCTCGATCGACGCAAGCCAGGCCGATAAGGCAACTCCCATGGAAGCCGAGGCCCAGACCACTCCGGCGCCAAACGAGCCGGCCCAAAAAGCCGCCAAACCGCGCGCCTCGACCGCCAAGCCGGCCAAAGACTCGAAAGGCGCTACCGGCGCAGTCGACGACCTGGGCGAATAGGCCTTTAGCGTTCCCACCCAAAAAAACCGCGGGCTCAGCAGATTGATATAAAAAATGAGAACACCTATCATTGCGCTTTACAGCGCCCCTGATTGGCGTTCTCTCAATAACAATCTGCTTTTCGGATAGCTCATGACTCGCCTTGCTCCCCTAAGCGTCGCCTTCTTGAGCGGCGCTTTTCCCTTGATGACGTTTGCCCAGGCCCAACCGACCACCGGGGACGAAGCTGCCGCCCAGGACACCATGGTCGTCGTGGGGTCGCGTACCCCCACCCAGATCAGCCAGATTCCCGGCGCGGTGCACGTGGTCGAAGGCGCCGAGCTTACCCAACAGATCAACGCCGGCGGCGATTTGAAAACGGCGTTGGGCCGGCTAGTGCCTGGGCTCGATTTTGGCCCCCAGGGGCGCACCAATGCGGGGCAAAACATGCGCGGGCGTAGCGTTCAGGTGCTCATCGACGGCGTTTCACTGAACAATTCCCGCGGCCTGTCGCGCCAGTTCGACGCCATCGACCCGTTCAACATCGAGCGCGTCGAAGTGCTGTCGGGCACCACCAGCCTTTACGGCGGCGGCGCCACGGGGGGCTTGATCAATATCATCACCAGGCAGGGCGAATCCGGGCGTCCACACTTCGAGACTCAGGCGAGCCTTACCACCGGCTTCAACACCGACCATGATCTGGACCGGCGGCTTTCCCAGTCCGCCAGCGGCGGCAGCGATACCGTATACGGGC
This sequence comes from Halomonas sp. PAMB 3264, assembly GCF_031954245.1. Lineage (NCBI taxonomy): Bacteria > Pseudomonadati > Pseudomonadota > Gammaproteobacteria > Oceanospirillales > Halomonadaceae > Halomonas > Halomonas sp. PAMB 3264. The sequence continues at coordinate 213,030 of NZ_CP134866.1, read as the reverse complement.
GCATCGGTGTGTCGCTCAATGAGAATGGCCGCCAGTATGATGCCGGCGGTGATGAGATCTTTCCCGATATCGCCCAGAGCGACTTACAGGGCAACCGTAGCCTGGACGTGCTGGGCAACCTGAGCGTCGAGCTCGACGCGAATCAGACGCTTCAACTGACCGGGCAGCTGTATGACTCCGGCAAGGCAAACGAGCGCGGTGTTTTCTACCCCAACCTGGCCGCGCCCGCGCCGAACCTGAACGACGCCGACATCCGCGATGGCTTTACCGCCGATCGCGAGCCGCGCACCGACCGCAAGATGATCAGCGCCAGCTACCACCACGCCGATCTGCTGAACCAGGATTTCTACCTGCAGGCGTTTCACCGGGAGGAAGAGTCGAGCTTTCATCCCTTCCCCTATCGCGCCCAGGGCGGCGGCTACTACTTTGCCGCTTCCCAGCAGAACACCACGCTAAGCGGATTGAAGGGGCTATTCTCGGCAGATCTGACCGACAGCTTCAACCTGAGCTACGGCGCGGATATCGACCGGGAGTCGTTCGATGCCTCGCAAATGCGCTTTGATCGCGCCGCCAGCGACGCCACGGGCGGACTCGTGCAGCGCCGTGACAGCGTCACCCCGCGCTACCCGAGCTTCGAGGTCGACACGCTGGCGCTGTTTACCCAGGGCGAGTGGTGGGCCACGGACCAACTCCAGCTCAGCGGCGGCGTTCGCCACCAGCGCATGGACGTGGACATCGACGACTTCAACGGCGTGCCCGGCGGCTCGAGCGACTACGACGTGACGCTGTTCAATTCAAGCGCCTTGTACGATTTCGACAATGGCCATCAAAGCTGGCTGGGCTATTCCGAGGGCTTCGAGCTGCCCGACCCGTCCAAGTATTACGGCCGCGCCGGCCAGACCGTGGCGGACAACCCGCTCGACGGCATCAAGACCCGCCAGGTCGAACTCGGCTGGCGCTACCAGGGCGGCGACTGGTTGGCCCAGGCAGCGGTTTACTACGCCTGGTCGGATACCGCGATCGAGCTGGACGAGGATCTCAACATCGCTCAGGTTGACGACGACCGCCGCGACTACGGGCTGGAGGCGTCACTCACGCGCTACATCGGCAACCACTGGGAAGTGGGCACGACGCTCCACGCGCTGGTCTCCGAGCAGAAGGTGGACGGTGACTGGCAGGATCGCGGCATTACCGTGTCGCCCTACCCCTCCCAGGATAGCCTGACCGCCCACGTGGGCTGGCAGGATCAAACGCGTACGGTTCGCCTTCAGGGCAGCCACGCCCGCGAGTACGAGGACGCCGCCGGCGAACGCATCGATGGCTTCACCACGTTTGACCTGATCGGAAGCCAAAAGACCGATTTCGGCACGCTGAGCCTGGGCGTCAGTAACCTGACCGACAAGCAGTACTCCACTCCCTGGGGGCAGCGCGCCGTGGGCTTCTATTCGCCTACCTATGGCCCGGAGTATCTTTACGACTACCAGGCCCGCGGGCGCACCTTTACGCTCGGCTGGTCGCTCGAGTACTAGCGCGCATCAAAAAGCGCCACGGTTTTCGGAGGTGATCGCATGCCACGCGCCGCCTTGAACGCCATTACGCCGCACACCCTGGCGCAGTGGGGCCAGCGGTTCGGCATTCGTTATCGCATCGATGACGCCCCGGGGGCCGCTGCCCCGGGGGCCGCTGCCCCGGGAGCCGCCACCCCGGTGGCCAGAGGCGAGGTGCACGACGTGCGCCTGTTCGATTCGCTGCACCTGACGCTGTCCGATCTCGAGGTCGAGCGTGGCTACACCTCCTCCTCGATGCAGGGCGTGCCCTGGTTCGTCAGCGTGGTGCTGGAAGGCGAGGTATCGCCGACGCTGGGCCAGCAAACGCTGACCCTGGGCGCTGGCGACGGGTTTTGCGCCCACTTCGACGCCGCCCAGCCGCTCATCGTCCATCAACCCCGCCAGCGCCGTTTGAAAACGGTGAATCTCGCGGTGCTGGCGACCGCGCCGTTCGCGCTGCCGGCGCCGATGTCCAAAAGCGCGCTCCACCGCTGGTCGCTGCCGCCATCGCTTTACCGCACGCTGGTACAGGCGGCCTGCGAGCCCGCAAGCGCCTGGCGCCAGCGGCTCGTTTGGCAGGGGCTGGCGCTGCAGCTTTTGGGCAACGCTCTTCCCGAATCCGATGAAACCGCCACGCCTCGGCTATCCAGGCGCGACCGCGACTGCCTGAGTGCGCTTCATGAGCGCATCCGCCGCGACCCGGGCGCCGAGTATTGCCTATCGGCGCTGGCCCGCGACGCCGCCATGAGTACCAGCAGCCTGCGTCAAAAATTCCGTCAGCTTTACGGCGACACCCTCTTTACGCACGTTCGCCGCTGCCGGCTCGATCAGGCACGGCGCTATCTCGAGCAGGGCGTTAGCGTTCAGCAAACGGCCCACGCCTGCGGCTTCAAGCACGCGACCAACTTCGCGACCGCCTTCAAGCGCGCCTTCGGCGTCACGCCCCACGACGTCCGTTCGCCTCGATAGCCGCTCAAAGCGCCGCGCCTGAGCGTTCACGATCTTCCGCATATTTGTCATCGGGCATAGCCCTTCTAGCGAGCGGCATACCTTTTCCGTCCCATAAAAGGTAATAATTCTCATTACCTAAAATTTTCGCGTTCGATTCCAGGACCTATCATGCTGCCGACCCGCACGTTCACCCTCGCTCCTGTCGCTGCCGCTTTGATGCTGGCCTCATTTCAGGCCAGCGCCCAGACCACGGCCACCCGGCTCGACACCGTGACGGTCACCGCCCAGCAGGCCGCCACCAAGGTCGCCACCCCCTTTCTGGAAACCCCGCAGAGCGTTTCGACCATCACCGACGAACAGATGGAGCGCCGCGGCGTAACGACCGTTCAGCGCGCCGCCGACTACACCCCCGGCGTGTACACCAACCAGGTCGGCGCCTCCAACCGTTTCGACTACCTGGTGCTGCGCGGCTTCTCCGACGGCAGTCTGAGCAATACGTTTCTCGACGGCCTGAAGCTGATGGGCGACGCCAACTCGCATAGCTCCATGCGCGTCGATCCCTGGTTTTTGGAAAGCATCGAGGTGGTGCGCGGCCCGGCATCGGTACTTTACGGGCGCGCCTCCCCCGGCGGGGTGGTCGCGCTCAACAGCAAACGCCCCGAGTTCGACCAAAGCGGCGAGCTGCGCTTTCGCCTGGGCAATAATCAGCAGCGCAGCGCCGCGTTCGACCTGACCGGGCCGCTGGGCGACGAGCAGCGCGTGGCGTTTCGCCTGACCGGTATCGCCAGCGCCTCCGACACCCAGTTCGACCCCGCCAAGGAGGAGCGCTACGCTATCGCCCCACGTTTGACCTGGGACATGACCGACGCCACCAGCCTGACGCTCGAAGCCTACCTGCAGGACGAGCCCGAAGGCGGCTACCACTCCGGCGTGCCGTTCGAGGGCTCGGTGGTGCCCCACAACGGGCGCAGGATCAGCAACACCTTCTTCGACGGCGAAGAGGCCTTCGATACCTATGAGCGCACCCAGCGGATGGTCGGCTACACCCTGGAGCACCGTTTCAACGAGGACGTCACCGGGCGCCAGCTGTTGCGCTACCTGAATTCCGACGTGGTGCTCAACCAGGTCTACGGCTTCGGCTGGAGCGCGCCGGATTCCAATGAGCTGACCCGCTACTACTCGGGCAGCGACGAGTCGCTCACCGCCTGGACGGTGGACAACCAGCTGGAAGCGGCGCTCGATACCGGCGCCGTGGCCCACCAGTTTCTGTTCGGCGTGGACTACCAGCACCGTGAAAACGAAGTCTCCTGGCCCTCCGGCGCCTTTCCGCCGCTCGATGCGTTTGATCCGGTCTACGGCGTCAACCTGGATGAGGCGGTGTTCTACGACCCGACGCGCGAGCATCACGAGATCGAACAGACCGGTACCTACCTGCAGGATCAGGTCAGCGTCGAGAACTGGCGCTTTACCCTCGGCGGGCGCTACGATTGGGTGAACATCGACAACGTCAACCGCGACTCACAGGATGCAAGCTCACTCAGCGACACCCAGTTCAGCGGTCGCGCCGGAGCGGTGTATCTGTTCGACAACGGCGTAGCGCCCTACGTGAGCTATTCCACTGCCTTCACGCCGACCAGTTTCGTCGACGAGCGCGGCGACCTGCTCGCCCCCATGGAGGGCGAGCAGTGGGAGGCCGGCGTCAAGGTCACGCCCGAGGGTAGCCAAAGCCAGTTCAGCGCCGCTGTTTTCCACATCAGCCAGGAGAACGTGGCCACCAAGGAGCAGCCGACCGACCCCTACCGGGCCGTCGGCGAGATCGAATCTCAGGGTCTGGAGCTCGAAGCGCAGACTCGGCTCACCGACACGCTGTCGCTACAGGCGGGCTACAGCTTCACCGATATTACCTACGCCAAAAGCGATGACGGCAACGAAGGCAACAACGCCATCTATGCGCCGCGCCACCAGCTTCAGGCCTGGGGACACTACGCGCCGGTGGATGGCGGGCTCAGCGGTGTCGACATGGGCCTGGGCATTCGCCACTACGCCGACATTGCCGCTGACCGTGCCAACACAGAGAAGGTGCCCGACTACACCCTGGTCGACGCCACGGTAGGCTACGACTGGAGCCAGCAGGGTTTTGAAGGCGTCGAAACCCGCCTCAACGTCAACAACGTGCTGGACAAGGAGTACGTCGCGACCTGCAACTCGCTGGACTACTGCTACTTCGGCGCCGAGCGCAGCGTGACCGCCAGCGTCCACTACCGCTTCTGATCAAGCGCCACGCGCAGCGCCCGGGCCATCGCGCTCGGGCGTCCATCGTTTCGGGTTTGCAAACAATAAATATTATCGTTTAAATACCGGCTGACTTCTCGAGTGATGCCCTGCATGCGCCTTTCCCCTCTTATTGCCCGCGGCCTGCTGCTGGCCGCCAGCCTTCTGCCGGCCGGTGCCCAGGCGCAGTGGGCGACGCTTGATTGGACCATCGCCGAGACGCTGCTGGCCATCGACGCGCCGATCGAAGGCGTGGCGCAAATTCCCGCCTACCATGACTGGGTCGGCGAGCCGCGCCTTCCGGATTCGGTGGTTGATCTGGGCCTGCGCCAGCAGCCCAACTTCGAGCTGATGGCCCAAAACCCGCCGGAAGGCTTTCTGATTTCGCCGATGTTCGAAGGGCTCACGCCGAAGCTATCGCGCCTTGCGCCGGTAAGCTCGTTTGCGCTCTACACGCCAGGCGAAGAGACCTGGCCGGAGCTGCTGAGCTTCACCCGCCAGCTCGGCGAAAAGACCCACCGCGAGGCCCAGGCCGAAGCGCTGATCATCGAGACCGACTCACTGATGGAGCGCCTGAGCGAACAGACGCGCGCCACATCGCCGCTTTTGATGATTCAGTTCATGGATGCGCGCCACGTGCGCGTGTTTGGCGACAACAGCCTCTACAACGCTGTGCTCTCGCGGCTGGGCATCGATAACGCCTGGCAGGAAGCCACCAACGCCTGGGGCTTTGCGCTGACCGGCGTCGAGACGCTGGCACACTATCCCGACGCTACCCTGGTCATCGTCGACCCCGTGCCCACCGGCGTCGAGGAAGAGCTTGCCCGCAGCGGGCTCTGGCAGCGCCTGCCCGCCATCGAAGAGCACCGCGTGATTCGTCTGGCGCCGGTCTGGAGCTTCGGCGCACTGCCCTCCGCTCAGCGCTTTGCCCGCGAGCTGACCCGGGCACTGAACGACGCCTCGTCACCTGTTGATTCCTGATCCCCGTTGATCAGGCGCATTGCCCAACGTCGAGCAAATGTGCCAGGTTTAATTGGCAAAAGAAAAATTAGACCGCCAACAGGGGAACGGTGATGACACTTGCCATCGTGAACACGCGTGCCGGCGTAGGGCTCGACGCTCCGGCAGTGCAGGTCGAGGTGCATCTGGCCAACGGCCTGCCGGGATTGACGCTGGTCGGCCTGCCGGAAGCCGCCGTGAAGGAGAGCCGCGAGCGGGTGCGCAGTGCGCTGGTCAACGCAGGCTTTGACTTTCCCAACACCCGGCGCATCACCCTGAACCTGGCCCCGGCGGATCTGCCCAAGGAGGGCGGGCGTTTCGATCTGCCCATTGCGCTGGGCATTCTCGCCGCCTCCGGCCAGCTGCCGGTGGAGGCGCTTGAAGGCATCGAGTGCGCGGGCGAGCTGGCCCTCGACGGCAAGCTGCGTCCGGTGCCCGGCATGCTGCCGTTTGCGCTGGCCACCAAAAGCGCCGGGCGCAGGCTGATGGTGCCCAGGGCTTGCGCGGACGAAGCCGCGCTTGCGGGTAACGGTCTGGAAGTCCTGCCGGCCGAATCACTCTGGGACATCGTGGCCCACCTTCTGGATCAGACCCGCATCGCGCCCCACGTGCTGCCCGCCCCACCGAAAGCGCAGAACCCCGCGCCAGACCTTGCCGATGTACGCGGCCAGCACCAGGCGCGCCGGGCGCTGGAAGTGGCCGCCGCCGGTGGGCATAACCTCCTGCTGGCAGGCCCACCGGGCACCGGCAAAACCATGCTGGCCAGCCGCCTGCCGGGCATTCTGCCGCCGCTTGACGAGGATGACGCCCTGCAGGTTGCCGCGGTACGCTCGGTGTGCGGGCTGGCCCTCGAATCGGATTGGGGCCAGCGCCCGTTTCGCCAGCCTCATCACAGCGCCAGCGCCGCCGCACTGGTGGGCGGCGGCTCGAAACCCAAACCCGGCGAGATTTCGCTCGCCCACATGGGCGTGCTGTTTCTCGATGAGCTGCCGGAGTTTTCCAGAAGCGTGCTGGAGGTCCTTCGCCAGCCGCTGGAAACCGGCGAAATCCACTTGTCGCGCGCCAGCCACGAACGCCGCTACCCGGCGCGTTTTCAGCTCGTCGCCGCCATGAATCCCTGCCCCTGCGGCCACCTGGGCGACCCGCGAAGCCGCTGCCAGTGTACGGCCAGCCAGATCCAGCGCTATCAGGCGCGGCTCTCCGGCCCGCTGCTGGACCGTATCGACCTTCAGGTGGAAGTCCCCGCCCTGCCGCCGGAGCAGCTCACCGCCCAGACCCAGGGCGAATCGTCCGACGCGGTACGCGAGCGCGTGATGGCCGCCCGAGCACGCCAAATGGAGCGCGGCGCGCTCAACAGCCAGCTCAGCGGCAAGGCGCTGGAAGCCGCCTGCGACTTGAACGATGAGGAGCGCACCTGGCTTGCCGAGGTGCTTGAAAAACTCAAGCTCTCGGCGCGGGCGTATCACCGCGTGCTGCGCGTGGCGCTCACGCTTTCGGATTTGCAGGGCGCACCCAAGCCGGGGCAGCCGCACCTGATCGAGGCCATTGGTTACCGGCAGCTGGATCGCCTGCTGGGAAAAGGCTGAGCCACGCCTCCTGATGCCGACCACGAGAGCAGGCTCGAGGCACCTTCGTCAGCCAGCGGTATTGTCGCGGCGCCAACAACGCCCATGATCACATTCCTGGGCACGATCGCGACCCCGATCCTGGCCACAGTGAAGCCAGTCATCGCCGCGCTATCAGGAACACCGAGCGCGCCGGCCAGCGAGACCCCGGCGCGCTCGGCCAGTTCTTCGATCTGGCGGCATAAAGAACCACCTTTATTCATCCATGTTTTACTTAAGTAATTTAAGCCAAAGTTGTAATCCTGGATTCATAGCATAACCGCAACACTGTGGGCCACACGGTAGAGGCAGGAGGGTCAGCGCCGGTGCCCTCCCTGCTTTACCGACCAAAGTGAAACAGCCCTGGATACCGCAGGTGCTGCGCATATTGCTTGAATTCAGGAGTTCAGGATTTAAACACTTGTTATCAACATTTCAGAATACGTAAATGGCTTTTGCCATAATGGTTGTACCATCGAAGTTATCTGTTTGCCCGTTACTATCCAGGTAAGGCGTATTATCGCTTCTGCCGCGGCGGAAAGAGGAGTTTGGCCCGCCCTTGAGACTGAGCTCAAGCCCAGGAACCGCAGTAGGGGTATAGAAAATCGCTCCACCAACTTCATATTCGTATAAATCCTGCCCCGCATATTCGAAATTGAAACCATAACGAGAGATAAATCCCAGTCTTACTTCCGGACTGTACCGGTGTAGGTAACTCATTGCTATAACGCTTTCTTGATCATTATAAAAGTCTTTAGACAAGCCATTAGCGATGTTGCTATCTTCGCCATATGAATTATTTGAAAGATTGTTTTCAAATCGACCCAAGCTACTCTCTCTTTCTGCTGACACATAAGCATAGCCTAGAGAAAAAATGCCCGAGGACAAGAAGAAGTCGGCCTTTATTTCTGCAATATAAGCATCGTCATCAAAGAACCGATTTTGATCAGACAGCGATCTATAGTTGGATAGTGCATCTACATAAATAAGTTTGGCGGAGAACTTCCTACTTTCTTGAATATTACTATAACTAAAGGACTGGCTTCTTAAGTAGTCCTGACCTTCGCCGATATAGTAATGGAAAGAGTGACCATCTGTGTTATAATCGGCTGCCAAGGTATAAATAAAATCAACATCTTCATTATCTTTTGTCAGCAGACTTTCTCTACCAGAGACATTGGGGGCAGAGTAATCTGTTAAATAGCCCGCTTTAAAATTCCAATTTTCTGATTCCACTTCTGTTGTAATACCATAATAAGCGCTGGAAGTAACACTACCGTCGCGTGATACGGCACCAAAATCTTCTAGTACACGTAGCCCTTCATAGAAATAGACATTAGTACCGTTATCCGTTGAAAACGTCTGTTTTAGAAATGCCTCTGAGACCTTATCAAAGCCTTGAGCACTTCGCTGGCCATCATCGCCCACTTCAGACTGTAAAATACTTTTTGCAAAAAACGTCTCACCATAATCAATCGGCTCAACGGCAAGTAACCCAAAGTTAAAGCCATAGTGATCGTCTACGTAGACCGAATCAAAATCATACGAAGCTGACTGCACCCAGTTCAATATATCTGAGTTTCCGGCCCTATCGTAGCGACCGCTTTGGACATTGTCATAAAAGTTAATAAGACCAAGCGTATGATCACTTTCTTTTACGAAGTCGATGAAATTGGCGCTCGCGTAATTGATAGGCGATAAAATGCATAGTGTGATGGCGATTTTTTTCATACGTTTCTCTTTTATATTTATTTATTAGAAAAAACAGTCACATTAAAGTCGCTATACAGCACTCAACCGATAGCTTCTGTTTGTGATTTCATGAATATTCTTGTAGGAACTTTTTACTTAGCTTTATAACTTATTGATCAGCATGAGTGGCACTCAAGAATTGAGCCGGTTGTCGACGTTTTGTGGACGGTACTAAAAGTTGATATACCATGTTGGCTCCAAATTATTTTTTAGTGGTGCAACTGATTCAATAGCTGTTCATAAACTTGACGGTTAAACAAGCCAGCGCATTTGATAAAAATCATGTTAGAGAAAAAAATATATTCTTTAAATGAATAATATTTCTATCAAGTATTTACGGTATCGATTTGACCGTTGTGATAAATACAAGGCAGATTAGAAAAGCAAGAAAGGTTTGATTCGCCGAGGGCTGAAGCAGCCGGCGCTCGCCGGCCTGATCCACTGGCTTTATCATAGCGCCAGCGCCGCGGCACTCGTGGGCGGCGGCTCGAAACCCAAGCCCGGCGAGATTTCGCTGGCCCACATGGGCGTGCTGTTTCTCGACGAGCTGCCGGAGTTTTCCAGAAGCGTGCTGGAGGTCCTTCGCCAGCCGCTGGAAACCGGCGAAATCCATCTGTCGCGGGCGAGCCACGAGCGCCGCTACCCGGCGCGTTTTCAGCTCGTCGCCGCCATGAACCCTTGCCCCTGCGGCCACCTGGGCGACCCGCGAAGCCGCTGCCAGTGCACGGCCAGCCAGATCCAGCGCTATCAGGCGCGGCTCTCCGGCCCGCTACTGGACCGTATCGACCTTCAGGTGGAAGTCCCCGCCCTGCCGCCGGAGCAGCTCACCGCCCAGACCCAGGGCGAATCGTCCGACGCGGTACGCGAGCGCGTGATGGCCGCAAGAGCGCGTCAGATGGAGCGCGGTGCGCTCAACAGCCAGCTAAGCGGCAAGGCGCTGAAAGCCGCCTGTGACTTGAACGACGAGGAGCGCGCCTGGCTTGCCGAGGTGCTGGAAAACTCAAGCTCTCGGCGCGGGCATATCACCGCGTGTTGCGGGTGGCGCTGACGCTTTCTGATCTACAGGGCGAACCCAAGCCGGGGCAGACGCACCTGATCGAGGCCATTGGCTATCGGCAGCTGGATCGTCTGCTGGGAAAAGGCTGAGCAGTGCCTTACCCCTGATAACGTCCACTCATCACCCACGCCGTCCAGGAGCCGTCGAACAGCGAAAGGTGCTCAAAGCCGGCAAGCTCGGCGGCCACCCACAGGATGCAGGCGGTAATGCCCGAGCCGCAGCTAAACGCCACGTGATCCGCCGGCGATAACCCCCTGTCACGCAATAGTCGCGCAATCTCCTCAGCGCTTTTGAAGTAGCCGTTTTCCAGCACGTCACCAAACGGCAGGTTGCAGGCGCCGGGCACATGCCCGCCTGGAAACTCCGGGCGCGGCTCCGGCGCCTGTCCGGAAAAGCGCCCGGCGCTTCTGGCATCCACCAGCGTGAAGCGCGGTGCGGCGATGTTGGCCTGAACGTCATCCACGCTGACCACGCTCGGGTTGGCCTTGAGTACCGGGGGCGTCGCAAGCGGTGTTGGCTCGCTATAGCCCTGCTGCACCGGAAGCGACTGCGCAAGCCACCCCGGCAGGCCACCGTCGAGCAGCCGGACGTTGGTAAAGCCCGCCTGGGTCAGCAGCCAGTAGGCGCGCGGGGCGGAGAAAACGCCGCGGTTGTCGAAGACGACGATCTCGTCATCGATCGAGAGACCCAACTGCCCGCACGCCTGTTGCAAGGCGTCCAGCGCCGGCAGCGTGTGAGGAAAAGGCGCACTCTGATCAGAAAAGACTCGCTCGATATCGAATTCGAGCGCACCCGGCAGCGTGCAACCATCCTCCGGTACAAAGGAAGCGATGGGACTGTTGGGCAGCGAGGCGTCCAGCACCCTGGGCGGATTGACGCGCTTTAAACGCTCGTTAAGATCAAGTGCGGAAATGAGGATATCAGACATGGGATGAAACTCCTGGTAGTCCGGGAATGGTGGCATTCTCATGACGTCACCCCGGGCTTTTAAGCGCGATGCACACTCAGCCTGCCAACAGACGCAGCCCCATCCAGAGCCCCATGCCAATCATCACCAGATTCTCGGTCAGCGACACGAAGCCCAGTGGCACGTTCTTGCCGCCGCCCACGCAGGCGCACTTGAGCTCGCGTTTATCGATGTAAACCGCCTTAAATACCGAGACCGCCCCTACGCCGCCGGCGAGTAGAGCAAGCGGCGCCGCCAGCCAGATCAAGGCGCCTGCCAACATCAAAAGCCCTGCCAGGGTTTCGATGAAGGGATACGCGTAGGCGTAGGGCACGTAGCGCTGGGCGAGCAAGTCGTAGTTGATGAACATGGTGCTAAAGCTTTGTACGTCCTGCAGCTTTTGCAGGCCCAGCAGCACCATGGCGGTGGCGATAGCGTACTCCGGCATACGAGGCGCCATAAGCGAACCGGTGGCTGTCCAGCTCACCGCCAGGCCGATCAACAGCGCCACGGCAAAAATCGCCAGTACCGGGCGGTAGGTCGTGGCGTTGGGGTCGCGCACGCGAAGACCAAGGTGCTTGCGCACCTCCTCATAGCCGCCGATGCGCTCATCCCCAATATAGGTCTGGGGCGTGGTCTTGACGTTTTCTCGCGCCTTGAAGGCATCGATCTCCTCGCGGGAGGTCAGCCAGTGGTCCTCCACCTCGAACCCCTTGCGCTTCAAAAGATCCACCGTTTTCACGCCGAAGGGGCAGCGGTGTTTGGTCATGTTCATGCGATAGACCCGGGCGGTACCGCGTGTGGTCGTTGCCATCATTCACCTCGCTGAAACTATTGAGCGTGCTATTTACTAGTGTAGACGTTAGGGCGCCCCAAGGCTTTTCAAGCCGCTAACAGCGGGCGCGTTTTCGCGTCAAACCGTAGCCCAGCAGCCCCACCACCGGCCCCGGTACCAAAAGCCAGGCCGCGTCCAGCTGGACACGTTCAAACAGCGCGGTGACGAGGCCGATGGAGACCACGGTGATGGCAAAGCCGATGGCGTTCAAAATGGCAAGCGATGCCCCGACGATCGCCGGCGGGCAGGCCTTTGCCGCCAGCGCCGAGAACTGCGGCGAGTCCGCCACCACCGCCGCGCCCCAGACGAGCAGCAACAGGCCAAGCCCCACCGGCGACAGCGTGCGCCAGAAAAGCGCGAACAGCACGGCGCAGAGGCACGAGAGCGTCAGCATGGATAACGCCACGGCGGCGCTGCCAAATCGGCGCGACAGCGCCCCGCCGACAAGGCACCCCAGCGCCCCGACGCCGATCACGCCAAAGGCCATGCCCGATACGCCAATACCGGACGCGTCACTGGCCAGCACCGAGTTCGCCACTAGCAGCGGCACCACCGTCCAGAAGGCATAAAGCTCCCACATGTGGCCGAAATACCCCCAGGCCGCCGCGCGAAAACCGGGCGCCTTGAACGCCTCGCTGACTTGCAGCGGCGAGCTCGAATCCGCCTGGCGCGCCGGCAGATGCGCGCCGTCACCCAGCATGAAAATCAGCCCCGCGCCCGCCAGCGCCAGCACGGATGACGCGCTGATCACGACCTGCCAGGGAAGATCGGCGCCCAGCTCTTTGAGCCCGTGGGGCAAGGCCGTGCCCAGGGTCAGCATCGCCACCAGTTGGGCCAGCGCCTGGCCGGTGCGTTCCGGGGCCCAGCTGACCACCAGCTTCATGCCCACGGGATAGATACCGGCCAGGCTGAGCCCGACCAGAAAGCGCCAGAGTAGCGCCTCGGTCAACCCTTGAGCGCTCCAGGCGAATAGCGCGTTGCAAAGCGCCCCCAGCAGAGCGCTGGCCACGAACAGGTGGCTTGCGCGAAAGCGGTCGGCAAGCCCGGTCAATGCCAGCGTGAGCGTGCCGAGAATGAAGCCGCTCTGCACCGCGCCGGTCAGCCAGCCGATTTCGGCGGCGCTGACGCTCCAGACGCGGGTCAGTTCTTCAAACGCGCTGTTGGCGCTGAACCAGAGCGAGGTGCCCAGCAGCTGCGCTAGCGCGATGACGGCGACCGGCCGGCGGGCCAGCACGCTCGGTGGATACGAAAAGGGTCGTTGTGCCACCCGCAGCCTCCCGACGAAGTGATGGATGAAGTGTTGGCCGTGAAGAGCCGAGCGCGGCGCCTGGGCTTACAAGCCCGTCGAGTGCGTCAGCGCGCGGGACGCCGCGGCGGTATCGTCGATGCCGCCGTCAGACCCGGCCTCCACGTCATCGAGAAACGCTTCGAGCCGCTCGAACAGTGCCTGGCGAATGGCGATGGACTCGTTCACCAAGTGGTGTTTCGCCTCGGGGTGGCGAAACACCGACGCCTGCGGCAGCTTCTCGGCCAGGATGTCGAGGTTTCGCTCCCAGTCCACCGTGGTGTCCTGCTCGCCCTGAAGAATCAGCGTCGGCAACGCGAGGGGCTCGAAAGCCAGCACCCTGGGAATCCAGCGGCGCATGGCGGACACCCAGACCACGCTCAGGCGCTCGGGCTGCAGCGGGTCGTGCTCGCGCAAAAAGGTGGTGAAGGCTTCGTCAGTGGAGTTTGGCCGGTACTTGCGCGGCAGCTCCTTGACGAAGGGGCTGGCAATGAGGTGCACCCAGCTGGCCTGGCCCCAGCGCCAGGGGCGCACCAGCGGTGCCAGCAGTACGATGGCCGCCCAGTGTGCCGCCTCACGGTGTTCCAGCGCGTCGGTCGCCAGAATCGCCGCGCCGGTGCTCTGGCCGATGCCGATCCACGGCGCCGGGGCCAAATCCGCCGCCTCCAGGGTGTGTTTGACGTGGCTGAAACAGTGCTGGTAGTCCTCGAACTCGTCGATCTCTGCTCGCGGGCCGCTGGAAAGCCCGTGGCCGGGCAGATCCCATAGCACCACCAGCCAGCCGTTCTCCAGCAGGCTTTCGAGCAGATGACGATAAAGCCCGAGATGATCGAAATAGCCGTGCACCACAAAGACTGTGCCCCGGGGCGCCATGGGGCTCCACACCTGACACCAGAGATTGAAGCGGCCGGTATCGATGAACCCGGCGTAGACCGACGGCGTACTTTCGAAAAGCTCGCTGAGCCGGTAGTGATGAAAATAGTCCTGGACCGCGCGGGTCAGCGGTGAGCCGGGGGCCAAATAGTGAAGCGCCGGGGCGCTGGGTGCCTGGCGAAACACCGCTGACAGATGATCGAACTCATGCATGGCGTCTCTCCCTGAGCGATCATGATGCCGCCATGACCGTTGCGCGCTTTATTATCATTTAGTCGAGCATGACTGCGCTTTCGCGTCTACGCTGTTTACAGGCCAAAGCGTTTATGGAACTATTTTCCATAAATAACTGTCTTGAGATCATTACCCTGACATTATCGTTCTGGAACTATTGCGTTCTTGAATTATTGTCCTGACATCATATCGATACTGGCCGTGGCCATCTTTCATCCCCACGGGCACTTTCAGAGGAGAGACCCATGAGCGAGCGTATTACGCGTCACCGCCTACAGGTGGCGGCTGAACTGGACCGCTTCATCACCGAACAGGCGCTACCGGGGACCGGTGTCGATGAAGACGCTTTCTGGTCCGGCGTCGATGCCCTGTTTCATGATCTTACCCCGAAAAACCAGCGCCTGCTGGAAGAGCGTGAAACGCTACAAAAAGCGCTCGACGGCTGGCACAAGGAGCACCCGGGTGCGGTGACCGACATGGCTGCCTACCAGCGCTTCCTAAAAGAGCAGGGCTACCTGGTCGACGCGCCGTCGACGGTCAACGTTACAACGGCCAACGTCGACCGTGAAGTCGCCGTTCAGGCGGGGCCCCAACTGGTGGTGCCGGTCAGCAACGCCCGCTACGCGCTCAACGCCGCCAACGCCCGCTGGGGCAGCCTTTATGACGCGCTCTACGGCACCGACGTCATCTCCGAAGAAGGCGGCGCCGAGAAAGGCACGAGCTTCAACCCCAAACGCGGCGAGAAAGTCGTGGCCTACGCCCGCGGCGTGCTGGACCGCGCAGCGCCCCTGGCCACCGGCTCCCATGCCGATGCGCAGAGCTATACGCTGCGCGACGGCCACCTGGTGGTGCGCCTGGCCGGCGGCCGTGAAACCGGCCTGCAAGATCCGGGCAAACTGATCGGCTTTGACGGCGACGAAAGCGCGCCGAGCTCGATTCTGCTCTCGAACAACGACTTGCACCTCGAAATCCAGATCGACGCCAACGATGCCATCGGCAAGACGGACCCGGCGGGCGTGAAGGACGTGGTCGTCGAGGCGGCGCTGACCACCATCATGGACTGCGAAGACTCCGTGGCCGCGGTGGACGCCGAGGACAAGGTCGGCGTCTACGGCAACTGGCTGGGCCTGATGCGCGGCGATCTGGAAGAGAAGATCGAGAAAGGTGGCAAGACCACCACGCGCAAGCTCAACGCCGACCGTACCTGGAAAACCACCGAGGGCGGCAACGTGACCGTGCCCGGCCGTTCGCTGATGTTCGTGCGTAACGTGGGCCATTTGATGACCACGCCGGCGATTCTCGACGAGAACGGCAATGAATTGCCGGAAGGCATTCTCGACGCCGTGATGACCTCGCTGATCGCGCTGTATGACTTGAAAAAGGACGCCGACCAGCCGCGCAACTCGCGCGCCGGCTCCGTTTACATCGTCAAGCCGAAGATGCACGGCCCGAAAGAGGTGGCGTTTGCCAACGAACTCTTCTCGCGCGTGGAAGACATCCTCGGCATGAGCCGCGACACCCTGAAAATGGGCATCATGGACGAAGAGCGACGCACGACGGTCAACCTGAAAGCGTGCATCAATGAGGCGACCTCGCGCGTGGTGTTCATCAATACCGGCTTCCTCGACCGCACCGGCGACGAAATGCACACCGCCATGGAAGCGGGTCCGATGGTACGCAAGGGCGACATGAAAGCCGCCAAGTGGATCACCGCGTACGAGAAGAACAACGTACAGGTGGGCCTGGCGTGTGGCCTGCGCGGCCGCGCCCAGATCGGCAAGGGCATGTGGGCCATGCCGGATCTGATGCACGCCATGCTCGAGCAAAAAATCGGCCATCCGAAAGCCGGTGCCAACACCGCCTGGGTGCCCTCGCCCACTGCGGCCACGCTGCACGCGCTGCACTACCACCAGGTGAAGGTCGCCGACGTTCAGCGCGAGATGCAAAGCGCCGGCGAAGCCGATCTGCTGGGGGATTTGCTCACCGTGCCGGTCGCCGAGAACGCCCACTGGTCCGATGAGGAGATCCAGCAGGAGCTCGACAACAACTGCCAGGGCATCCTCGGTTACGTGGTGCGCTGGGTCGAGCACGGCGTAGGCTGCTCGAAGGTGCCGGACATTCACGACGTTGGCCTGATGGAAGACCGCGCGACGCTGCGCATCTCCAGCCAGCATATCGCCAACTGGCTGCACCACGGCATCATCGACGAAGCCCGGGTGAAAGAGACCCTGGAGCGCATGGCGAAGGTGGTCGACGAGCAGAACGCCCATGATGCGAACTACACCGCGATGAGCGCCAACTTCGAGGACTCCACGGCCTTCAAGGCAGCGTCGGATCTGATCTTCAAGGGCCGCGAGCAGCCGTCGGGCTACACCGAGCCGCTTTTGCACGAGTGGCGCCAGGTGCATAAAGCGAAGTAAATCGCGCCTTCAATGGAACGAGCGATGAGAGCCCCGGGCAAGTGCCCGGGGCTTTTTTGTGGCATCGTTGCACCCATCCTTCACCGAACACGGAGACAACAACAATGACCGCCATGACCGTCGACGAGATCGAGCAGTTTCTGGACGAGGTATTTCCCCAGCGCATGGGCCGGGTGGAGAGCGTCGGCGAGATGCGCGCGACGATGCGCCTGACGATTGGCCACGAGCATCTGCGCCCCGGCCCGCGGGTGAGCGGGCCGACGATAATGGGCTTTGCCGACGTGGCGCTGTACGTGGCGATCCTGGGCCAGATCGGCCCGGAGCCGATGGCGGTGACCAGCGATCTGAACTGCCACTTTCTGCGCGCTGCCTCCGGCGAGCACGACATCATTGCCCACGCCCGGCTGATCAAGCTCGGCCGGCGCATGGGCGTAGGGGAAGTGCAGGTATTTTCAGCCAGCGACGACGCGCGCCCGGTGGCGCACGTCGTCGCAAGCTACGCCCTGCCGATCAAGGATTAGATCGCGGGCAGCCGGTCGAGCATGCGATCCAGCGTCAGCGGGTAGTCGCGCAGGCGGATGCCGGTGGCGTTGTACATGGCGTTCGCCACCGCCGCCGCGCCGCCGCAGATGCCGAGCTCGCCTACCCCCTTGGCCTTGAGCGGCGTCGCGGCGCCGTCCAGCGTATCGAGGAAGACCACCTCCTGCTCCGGGATATCCGCGTGCACCGCAATCTCGTAGCCCGCCAGATCGTGGTTGGTGAAAAAGCCGCGGGTCGTGTCGATGTTGAGGCTTTCCGAGAGCGCCGCCCCAATCGACATCACCATGCCGCCGAGCACCTGACTTCGCGCGGTAGTCGGGTTGAGAATGCGCCCGGCGTCACAGACCGAGAGCATCCGGCGAAGCCGCGTCTCGCCGGTGTAGGCGTGCACCGCCACCTCGACGAAGTGTGCGCCGAAGGTGCCCAGCTCCATCTCGTCCTGGAAGTCGCCGAAGTGCAGCGTGTCCTCGCCGATGAGCTCTTCGCCGTCGAGCTCGAAAAGCCCCACGTCCTGGTCGCCTGCCAGTACGCGGCCGTTCTCGAAGCGCGGCGACTCGACGTTCAAGCGCTTGCCGATCTCTTTTTGCAGCGCCAAACACGCCGCGTAGACGCCCGCCGTCGAGCTTGCCGCGCCGAACTGGCCGCCGGAGCCGGACGACACCGGGTAAGCGCTGTTACCCAAACGTACGTCTACTTCGTCCATCGTGACGCCCATGGTTTCCGCCACGGTTTGGGCGAGAATGGTGTAGGAGCCGGTGCCGATATCGGTCATGTCGGTCTCGACGACCAGCTTGCCCTCGCTCACGCGCACCCGGGCGCCGGAGTCCATGGTGATCGCGCCGCGGTAGGCGCCGGCCACGCCCTGGCCGATCAGCCACTGCCCTTCGCGCTTGCTTCCCGGCGTCTTGTTGCGCTCGCTCCAGCCGAACACTTCGGCGCCTTTTTGCAGGCACTCGACGAAGTGGCGGTCGCTATAGCGCTTGTGCGGCTCTTCCGGGTTGACCTGGGTGTCGTTGAGGATGCGAAACTCGACCGGATCCATGCCGAGCTTCTCGGCCATCTCGTCCATGGCGATTTCCAGTACTGCCAGCCCCGAGGCCTCACCGGGCGCGCGCATGTCGGCGGATTCCGGCAGGTTCATGTCGATGGCGTGGTGCGCGGTGCGGCGGCTTTCGCCAGCGTAGAAGCAGCGCGTCTGGTTCACCGCGTCCTCGCCGGCGCCGCCCGGCAGGGTGTGGGAGATCGCCGAGTGATCGAAGGCGGTGATGCGGCCGTCCTTGTTCGCGGCGATGCGCAGGCGCTGGACGGTGCCGGAGCGGTGGGTGGCGTTGTTGAAAATGAACGGGCGCGGCAACGCGACCTTCACCGGGCGTTTGGTCTCACGGGAGGCGAGCGCGGCCAGCACCGCGTCGGCGCGCACCCAGAGCTTGCCGCCGAAGCCGCCGCCGACAAACGGGCTCTCCAGGCGGATGGTGTCGGCGTCGATGCCGAAAATCTTCGAAAGCCCCTGGCGGGACCACTCGATCATCTGGTTCGAGGTCCAGAGCGTCAGGTGCTTGCCCTCAGACCAGTCGGCGATGGTCGCGTGAGGCTCCATCATCGCGTGGCTTTGAGAAGCGGTGTGGTAGGTCTCATCCATCGTGACCTCGGCGCGCTCGAACGCGGCGTCCACGTCACCCACTTCTGAAATCACGTCGCGATCCTGAAGCCGCTTCCAGGCATCGTCCAGATCGAAGGTGCCCGGGGTCTGTTCGTACTCCACCTCGATGAGCGACGTCGCCGCGCGGGCCTGCTCAAGGGTATCGGCGACCACCACGGCGATCGCCTGGTGGTAGTGCTCGACGATATCGCCGCCAAAAAGCTTGGCGTCGTTGCTGGCCGGGCGGGGCAGCTCGTCGATGTCGAGCGCGGTGATTACCGCCGCCACGCCGTCGGCGTTGCGCGCCGCCGTGGCGTCCATGCGGGTAATGCGCCCCTTGGCGATGCTCGCGCCCAGCGGATAGCCCACCAGGTGATTCTCTACCACGTCGTTGCGCTCGTAGGCGTAGGGCGCGGTGCCGGTGACCTTCAGCGCGCCGTCGATGCGGGCGTGGGGCTTGCCGATGATGCGCGCACGGTCGAACAGGTTCTCGTCGACTGACTGGTTAAAATCCATACATCACTCCTTGGCCAGCAGAGCCGCCAGCGTGCGTTCGGCAAGCGTCAATTTGTAGGCGTTGTCTTCGGTTGGGCGGGCACCTTCCAGCAGCTTCTCCATGACGGCTTTGGCGCCGTTGGCAAGCTCGGCATCGGCGTTCTCGCGCCGCCAGGGTTTGGGCGCCACCCCACCCAGCGCCACGCGCCCTTCGCCGTTTTCCTGCTCGATCAGCGCCACCGACACCAGCGCAAAGGCATAAGACGCGCGGTCGCGCACCTTGAAGTAGCGCTGCTTGCCGCCGACTGGGGCGGGCAGCACCACGCCGGTGATGATCTCGCCGGGCGTGAGCGCGTTCTCCACCTCCGGCGTGTCGCCAGGAAGCTGATAGAACTCGTCGAGACTCAGCCGCCGAGTCTGGCCCTCGGGGTCGATGGTTTCCACCTCGGCGTCGAGTACGCGAAGGGCGACCGCCATGTCCGACGGGTGGGTGGCAATACAGTGATCCGAGGTACCAATCACGCCAAGCTGGCGGGTGTCGGCGCCCTCGTCGAGGGCGGCGCAGCCGGCGCCCGGCTCGCGCTTATTGCAGGGCATTTTTGGGTCGAAAAAGTACGGGCAGCGAGTACGCTGCAGAAGGTTGCCGCCGGTCGAGGCCTTGTTACGCAGCTGGCTGGAGGCGCCGGCGAAGAGCGCGCGGCTGAGCACCGGATAGTCGCGCTTGATGCGCTCGTCTGCCCCGAGCGCGGTGTTGCTGACCATCGCGCCGATCTTGAGCCCGCCGTCGTCGGTGGCGGTGATGGCATCGAGTCCCGCGTGGGTGATATCGATCAGGTGCGGCGGCACTTCGATTTCGTGCTTCATCAGATCCAGCAGGTTGGTGCCGCCGGCGATGAATTTGCTGCCCGGCACCTCGAAGGCGCGCGCCGCCGCCTGGGCGGCATCGTCGATGCGCTCAAAGGAAAAGGCTTTCATGCGCGCTCCTTGGCAACCTGTTGAATGGCCTTGAGAATGTTGGCGTAGGCGCCGCAGCGGCAAAGATTACCGGACATGCGCTCGCGAATTTCGTCGTCGGTGATCTCGATGGGTCCCGCCAGGTCATCGGTGACGTGGCTCGGGATACCCGCGCGAATTTCCTCGAGCGTCGCTTTCGCCGAGCAGATCTGGCCCGGCGTGCAGTAGCCACACTGGAAGGCGTCATTATCGATGAACGCCTGCTGCATCGGGTCCAGATGCTCGACGTCGCCGACGCCTTCGATGGTGGTGATCTCGTCACCTTCGTGCATGACGGCCAGTGTCAGGCAGGCGTTCACCCGCTCGCCGTTGATGTTCACCGTACACGCGCCGCACTGGCCGTGATCGCAGCCTTTCTTGGAGCCGGTGAGATTCAAATGCTCGCGCAGGGCGTCCAGCAGCGTGGTGCGATTATCAAGCGTTAGCGCGTGGCGCTGGCCGTTGATGGTCAAAGCAACGTTTGAGCGCGTTTGAGCGCTCAAACGTGGCTTCTCGAACGTCGTCGTAGAGGTCATTTTTCATTGCCTTTAATTATGTTCCGATGCCGGGTCACGGTCATGACCGGTTAAGCATAGTCACAATCGGCGCGCTCGGCCCAACGCATCCGATAACCCACATCAAGGATCGTTGACTGGTCTACGCTACACTAACGACTCCCACCCGCGCGGCCCGGCGCCGCTTCACGAGGAACGCATCCTTTCATGCAACATCTGGATCTGAAGGTCATCGAGCAAGCGCTTGCGTGGTGCGATGAAGGCGAGACGATATGGCTCTGCACGGTGCTCGACACCTTCGGCTCCTCCCCGCGGTCGCCGGGGTCCTGGCTTTGTGCGAACGGGCGCGGCGAGCACGCAGGCTCGCTCTCCGGCGGCTGCGTGGAGGAGGATTTTCTCGAACGCCTGGGCCGCGGCGCTTTTGATGCCCCGATCACCCTGACCCGCTACGGCGACGGCGAAAACGCCGTGCCCAACGTGGCGCTGCCCTGCGGCGGGGCGCTGGACGTGCTCATCGAGCGCTTGGCGCCGACGCCGGACACCCGCGCACACCTGGTCAGGCTCCGGGAGGCGCTCCAGGGCCACGAGCCGCTAATTCGCCGGGTCGATACTCAACGCGGTGAGCACGCGTTTCACCCAGCCCCGCCGGTCGGGCCGCGGGTCGAAATCGAGGATGACGTCATCCACCTGCGTGTCTCGCCGGCGCACCGGCTAGTGATCGCAGGGGTTTCACCGATTACGGCGCCCTGCGCGTCCTTTGCCGTCACGCTGGGTTTCGAGGTGATCGTCTGCGACCCGAATGAGGCCGCCTGCCAAGCGTTCAACGTGCCCGGCGCCGAGGTCAGAACCACCCTGCCCTCGACCTATATCTCGAGCCAGACCTGCCACGGCGCTACCGCGGTGGTGGCACTCACCCACGACCCGCGCATCGACGACCTGGCGATGATGGAAGCGGTGCGCACCCAAGCGTTTTATATCGGCGTGATGGGCTCACAGCGCACCTCCAACGCCCGCGCCGAGCGTTTGGCGCGTTCCGGCGGTTTGAGTCAAGCGCAGATCGCCCGTATCCATATGCCCATTGGGCTAGCACTTGGCAGCAAGACGCCTGCCGAGATCGCGCTGGCGGTGATGGCGGATATCGTGCGCGTGCAGCATGGGAAAACGATGGATGCGCTTTGATCAAGGAGCCTTGAAACGTGCAGCGAGACAAGATCATGGCGCTGATGATGGCGGCGGGTTACTCGCGCCGCTTTGGCGCGGCGGACAAACGCGACGCGGTGCTCGGTGACGGCCGCTCGCTGCTGATCGCAAGCCTGGCCAACGCTCGGGGCACGTTTTCAAGCCTTAGGGTCGTGGTGCGCGAGGAGGATGCGCCCACCGGCATCGAGGAGTGCGCGCTGATTCGCGTGAAAAGCGCCCGTCACGGCCTGGGGGCGAGTATCGGCGAGGCGTTCGGGGCGCTGCTCGAGGATCCTTCCGTGTCGGACATCCAGGCCGCTGCCGTGCTGCTCGGCGATATGCCCTATATCCAGCGCGGCACCTTTACCGCGCTGATGGACATGAGTGCGCCGAATATCATCGTCTCCCCCAGCCTCAACGAGAGATCGGGCCACCCGGTACTGTTCGGTCGCGACTTCTGGCCGGCGCTGGCCCGGCTTTCCGGCGGCGAGGGCGCGAGAGCCGTGCTACAAGCCAACGCGGCGCATCATCGGGTATTGCCGGTCGATGATGCCGGCATTGCAATGGATATTGACTGCCCGGCGGATTTGCCTCGTTCATGACGCGTACGCCCCATCCGCGAAGGCGAACGGGGCGACGACCAACCATTATCGCGAATCAATAGGCGGCGTCGGGTTCAAGATACTCCTCGACGTTGTCGGCGGTGATCAAGTCCGCGGCGAGAATCATGCGCGACGGCACGCCATGGTACATATCGCCCAAACGCTCACCCTTCACGCCGTGCACGGCCAGCGCGATCGCCGAGGCAATCATGCTCGGCGGGTAGGTCACGGTGCCCTTGACCATTGGATGGTCGTCGCGAATCATCTCGATCACTCGCTGCGAGCCGCCGCCGCCTACCACGAGCTGGATATCGTCGCGGCTGTTCTCTTCGATGGCTTGAAGCGCGGCGACCAGCACATCGTCGTCACCGGCCCAGATGGCATCGACCTCCGGGTTGCTGCCCAACAGATCCTCGGTCACGCTGAGCGCCTGCTGAGCGTTCCAGTCGGTATTTTGTGAGGCCAGAATATTGATGCCCGGGTAGTTCTCCATGACCTGGTTGAAGGCATCGACGCGCTGGCTATTGATGGGAATCGGCGGGCCTTCGAGCACCAAAAGATTGCCCTCGCCGCCAAGCTCTTCGGCAATATAGCGCGCGGCCTGCTCACCAAGGCCCGGGTTGTCACCGGCGATAAAGACGTTCTGCGCCGGCGTTTCAAGCTCACGGTCGACTACCACCGTGTAGATCCCCTCCTCGTACGCCTCACTAATCACCGCCTGCAGCGTGGCCGGGTTGTAGGGCAGGATCACCAGCGCATCCAGGTTGCGGATCATCAAATCCTCGACGTTGGCGACCTGGGCCGTACCGGAGTTGGCGGACAGCACGGTGAAGCTCACGTCCGGATGCTTTTCGGCAAGCTCTTCGGTGGCCTGTTGGGCCCACCACGAAAGCCCGGCGGTCCAGCCATGCTCGGCGGCGGGCACGGTCACCCCGATGTGGTACTCCTGAGCGCTGGCGCTGAGTGCGGTTCCCATCAAAGCCGTTGCCAGCGCTGTCTTTTGTAGTACGCGTGTCAGTTTCATTGTTATAACCCCGTCTGCATGCGAAGTGAGCAAGACACCGCCTTGCCCGTTATAAACCGGCCCAAGCCGGGTCTGATCTAGGGCGCGCGCTTGTACTGTAGAAGCACCGCCAGCAGGATCACCGCGCCTTTCACCAACCCCTGAAGGTAGGGCGAAACGCCGGTGAGATTCAGCATGTTGTTGATGATGCCGAGAATCAAAGCACCGATCACTGTGCCCCACACGGTGCCCCGCCCGCCGGAAAGCGCAGTGCCGCCGATCACCACCGCGGCGATCGCATCGAGCTCGTAAAAATAGCCCGCGTCGCTCGGGCTCACCGAATTGAGCCGCGAGGTCAGCATGATGGCAGAGAGCCCGACGCACACCCCAGCGATCAAAAACGTCGAGAGCACCATCCGCTCGACGCGAATGCCCGAGTAGCGCGCAACCTGCGCGTTGGCGCCTACAGCGCACACGTGGCGACCAAACGCGGTATGAAACAGCAGCACGTGCGAGACCATTGCCAGCAGGAAAAACGTCCATACCGGAATCGGTATCCCGAGTACGAAGCCGCCGCCCACCTCCGAGAACAGCGGGTTGCGCGTGGTGACCTCGGCGGCGTCGGTGAAGTAAAGCGCCAGCGAGCGAAAGATCGACATGGTGGCCAGCGTCACCACGAAGGCGGCGATGCGCCCGCGCGTCACCAGAAGCCCGTTGAACAGCCCCAATAGCGCGCCACCCACCACTGCGGCGAGCATGGCGAGAATCACCGCTTGTAGCGGGTCGGTGATGGTATTGAGCACATAAAGTACCGCCACCCCGACCAGCGCCACCATCGAGCCCACGGAAAGGTCGATACCGCCGGCAATGATGACGAAGGTCATGCCGATGGCGATGATCCCGGTATAAGAGACCTGGCGCAGCACGTTGGAGAGGTTGCGCGTATTGAGAAAGTACTCGCTGGCAAAGGACGAGACCACGAACAGAACGATCAGCGCCACCAAAGGCGCCAGAATCGCGGCGTTCCAGGGGAGGCGCCGAAACCGCTGGGCCAGCGGCGTGGTGCGTTGGGGTAGCGGATTCATGGGCGCACTCCTTGTGATAATGCGTTATCTGCCCGGCGCTCGGTGTCCGCCTCCCAGGCGCCGGCGGCGTAGAGCATGATGCGCTCCTCGTTGATGTCGTCGCCTTCCAGCGTGGCCGCCACACGTCCCTGGCGAATCACCAGCGCCCGGTCGGCCAGTCCAATGATCTCCTCGAGCTCGGAGGAGATCACGACCACCGCCTTGCCCTGGGCGGTGAGCTCGCGAATCAGGCGATAGATCTGCTGTTTGGCACTGATATCGATACCGCGAGTGGGCTCGTCGAGCAGTAAAATATCCGGCTCGATATCGAGCAGCTTGGCAAAATACACCTTCTGCTGGTTGCCGCCGCTCAAAAGCCCCACCGGAGCGGCCAGGTGGGCCGCCTTGATCGACAGCCGTGCCTGATACTCCTCGGCGCGCTTGCGCTCCTGGCCGTGGCGAATCAACCCGCGTACGTAGCGCGCCAGGCTCAGGTCGGTCACGTTTTGCATCACGTTAAAGGAGAGCTGCAGGCCCTTGCCCTGGCGATCCTCGGAAAGATAGGCAAGCCCGCGGGCGTGGGCGTCGCGGGGGGATTTGAGCGTGACCGGCTCGCCATCGATGAGAAGCTCGCCTGCGCTTTTACGACGAAGCCCCATGATCGTCTCGGCGATTTCGGTGCGCCCGGCGCCGACCAGTCCGGCGAGGCCCAGTATTTCGCCCCGGTGCACCTCGAAATCGATATCGTGCAGTACACCCTCCACACAGAGCCCGCGCACGGCCAGCGCCGGCGCTTGGTGGGGCACGTCGCCGGCCGGCTTGTCGGGAAAGATTTGCGCCAGCTCGCGGCCCACCATCTTGCGCGCCATATCCTCTTCGTTCATGGACGCCACGGCGCAGTGCTCGACCTGGCGGCCATCGCGCAGAATCAAGAGGCGGTCGCAAAGGGCCTTTACTTCGCGCAGCTTGTGGGAGATGAACAGCACCGTCACACCCTTGTCGACCAGCGCCTTCACCACGCGAAACAGCACCGCGGTTTCGTGGCTCGTGAGCACCGTGGTGGGCTCGTCAAGGATCACCACCCGCGCGTCGTTGACGAGCACCCGGGCCACCTCGACCATCTGCTTTTGCGCTACGCTCAGGCGCTCGATGGTCTGGTTCGGGTCCAGGTGTACTTCGAGCGAGTCGAGCAGCGCGCGCGTTTGCGCGCGCATACGGGTGTGGTCCAGAAAACCGCCGCGGCGAAGCTCCTGACCCAGAAACACGTTCTCGTACACCTTGAGCGTGGCCACCAGATTGAACTCCTGGGGAATCATCGCCACGCCCAGGCGTCGGGCACTGATGGGATCCAGCGCGTCGAACGCGTTTCCGCCCATGTGAATACGCCCCACGCTTGGCGTGTAAATGCCGCTGATGATCTTCAGTAGCGTCGACTTGCCGGCTCCGTTCTCGCCCAGAATACCCAGCACTTCGCCCTGGGCAATGTCGAGGTTGATATCGTCGAGCACCGTCACGGGCCCGAAAGACTTACCGATTCCCTCAAGGCGCAAAAGCGGCTCAGCCATCGCTCTCACCCCCGCCAAGCGCAGTCCACACGCCGTCCTTTCGACTGGAGGCGATCGTCGCCTCGATGAAGCGCATACCGTCGACGCCGTCCTCGATACCCGGAAGCCACTCCGGCGGGGCGCCTGCCTGTATGCCGTCGGCGAAGCGCTGGTAGAGATTGGCGAAGCTTTCGATATAGCCCTCCGGATGGCCGCCGGGAAGGCGAACGCTGCGCGCCACCTGCTCGCTTACCGCATCATCGCGGCGGGTCAGGCGTTGGCCCGGGGCATTGAGTGGCTTGAGCCAGAGTTCGTTGGGACTCTCCTGGGCCCAGGCAAGGCTCGCCTTCTCGCCCACGACGCGAATGCTCAGCTCGTTCTCGAAACCCGGGGCGCACTGGCTGGCCCAGAGCATGCCGCTGATGCCGGACTCAAAGCGCAGCAGCGCCTGCACGCTGTCGTCGAGCGCGCGTCCGGCCACGGCGGTGGTGAGCGAGGCGCTTACATCCGCTACTTTCAGACCGCTGACGAACTGCGCCAGCTGAAAGGCGTGAACGCCGATATCGCCCAGACACCCGGCCGCGCCGGCCTTTGCCGGGTCCGTTCGCCAGCTCGCCTGGCGGTTCTCCTCCCCCTGGGCCTCGCTCAGCCACTCCTGCACGTACTCCACCTGCACGTGACGCAGCGCGCCCAACTCGCCGCGCGCCACCAGCTCGCGGGCGTGCTGTATCATCGGATAGCCCGCATAGGTGTGGGTCAGCAGAAAGTGCCCCGCGCTTTGCGAGGCCGCCTTTTTCAACGCCACAGCCTCGGTGGCGGTCATGGTCATGGGCTTTTCACATATCACGTGAAGCCCCGCCTCGAGGCCCGCCATCGCAGCGTCGAAGTGCAGATGATTGGGCGTCACGATGATGAGCGCCTCGACGCCGTCCTCTCTGGCCGCCTCGCCCGCAATCAGCGCGCTCACGTTGGCGTAACAGCGCGCCGGGTCGATATAGAGCGCTCGAGCGCTTTGCCGGTTGCGCTCATGGTTCGACGAAAACACGCCGGCGAGCAGTTCGAAACGATTGTCCAGACGCAGCGCCGAGCGGTGCACCGCGCCGATGAACGCACCCGGGCCACCGCCCATCATGGCCACGCGCAGGCGTCCTGGCATTGAATCACTCATGGCGGGCGGCCTGGACGGCGCCGAGGCCGAGCAGCGCGCGGTTGGCGCCTTGATCGGTTTTGGCATCGGCGAAGTCGTCGAATGCCCGATCGGTGACGAGAATGATGTGTTCGGCCACAAACCGCGCCCCTTCCAGCGCCCCCTGCTCCGGATGCTTGAGCGCGCACTCCCACTCGATCACCGCCCAGCCCTCGAAATCGTACTGGGCGAGCCTCGTGAAAATGCCCTTGAAGTCGACCTGGCCGTCACCCAGCGAGCGAAAACGCCCGGCGCGCTCGACCCAGGAGGTGTAGCCGCCGTACACACCCTGGCTTGCCGTCGCATTAAACTCGGCATCCTTGACGTGAAACATGCGAATGCGCGCGTGGTAGCGATCCAAAAAGGCGAGGTAGTCGAGCTGCTGAAGCAAAAGGTGCGAAGGATCGTAGAGAATATGGCAGCGCGGATGATGATCGACGGCCTCGAGAAAGCGCTCGAAGGTGGCGCCGTCGTGCAGATCTTCGCCCGGATGAATCTCGAAGCAAAGATCCACCCCTTCGGTATCGAAAACATCGAGAATCGGACGCCAGCGCCGGGCGAGTTCATCAAACCCCTCTTCGACCAGTCCCGGCGGGCGCTGCGGCCAGGGGTAAAGAAACGGCCACAGGAGCGCGCCGGAAAACGTGCCGACGGCGTCGAGCCCAAGATTGGCGCTGGCGCGAGCGGCCAGCTTGAGCTGCTCTACCGCCCAGGCCTGGCGAGCGTCCGGGTCACCGTGCAGCGCTTTAGGCGCGAAGCCGTCAAACAGCGTGTCGTACACCGGATGTACCGCCACCAGCTGGCCCTGCAGATGACAGGAGAGCTCGCTGATGTGCAGACCGTGACGCGCTAGCGTCGCCTTGATCTCGTTACAGTAGCCGAGATCGCCGGCGGCTTTTGCAAGATCGATCAGCCGCGTGTCCCAACTCGGAACCTGCACCGCCTTGAATCCCATGGAGGCCGCCCAGCCCGCGATACCGTCCAGCGTATTGAAGGGCGGCTCGTCGCTGACGTACTGCGCCAAAAAGAGGGCGGGGCCCTTGATCGTTTTCATGCGGCTTCCTGACTTATTGTCGTTATAAACGTCCGATGTGACGACTCGATGTAATGGATTACATTGCAGCAAAGGCCTTTTTACCGGTCAAGTCAGACCATTGTTCGTTGAATGGCGAAATTAATTTATAACTTTATGATTAGTAACAAATAATCGAGTAAAACCCGAAACGCCATAGCGACCAAAGTATGAGCTTTAAAAAGGAAAAAGCCGTTTTCAGCTCGTCTTTATCCTGAAAACGGCTGTCTCACTTGGCGCTTTTGTGCAATCGTTTACAGTGACACACGCTCGCGCTTGCGCGCTGAAGGGCAAAGGCGCGGCCAGGTGACAGCAGACGTTACCGCCAGGCGCCCAGCTGCGTTAAGCTACCGCCCCTTTATCCAGATACCTGCCATGAGTACGATCAAGGAAGTCGCAAGTGTGGCCGGCTGCTCCACCGCTACGGTGTCGCGAGCGCTGGCCACCCCGGAAAAGGTCAGCGAGGCGACGCGCGCCCGTGTTGCCCGCGCGATCGCTCAGGTGGGCTATACGCCCAACGGCGCCGCGCGCAGCCTGCGCCGCCGGGAGTCCAAAACCATCGTCACGCTGCTGCCGGATATCTCGAACCCCTTTTTCTCCGAGATCATCAACGGCATCGAAGAGGTCGCCCATCAGGCCGGGTATCAGATTCTGATCGGCGACTGCGAGCGCGACCCTGGCCGCGCCGAGGCCTACTTCGATCTGCTCCCCGCCAACCAGGCCGACGGCGTGCTGTTGCTCACCGCTGACGTGCCTCGAACACTGGTGGAAAGTGCCTGCCGCCAGGCGCGCTTTCCGCTGGTCATGGCCTGCGAATTTTTCAGCGATATCGATCTGCCCACCGTCACGGTGGATAACTACCGGGCCGCCTGTCAGGCGATCGACTACCTGATTTCGCTGGGCCATCGCTACATCGCGACGATCAGCGGGCCCGCTAACAATCCGATCTGCCTCGAGCGCGAACGTGGCTACCGCGATACGCTAACCGCCCACGACCTGTTGAACACGGCGCGCACCCAGGCCGGAGATTTTGGCGTCCACTCGGGCTATGCCCAGGGCCTTGAACTGCTGACCCCGTCCAGGCACCGGCCCACGGCGATTTTCTGCCACAGCGATGAAATGGCCATCGGCGTGCTCAAGGCGGCGCGCCAACTCGGTCTTGCGATACCGAAAGATCTGTCGATTGTCGGCTTCGACAACATTCGTCTGAGCGAGTACTGCGACCCGGAACTCACTACCATCAGCCAGCCGCGCCCCGACATCGGGCAAAAGGCGATGCAGCTGCTGCTTGGGCTCATTCGTGATGAGCCGGTCGAGCGCCAACAGGTGCTGGAGACCCGCCTGATCGTGCGCCAAAGTACCGCCCGGCCTGGGGTTATTTGAAAAGCGCGCTAATCCCGCGCGATCGCCACCACCAGCAAAAGTGCCAGCCATCCGCCGATCAGCGCCACTCCACCAATGGGCGTGACGACCCCCACATTCAGGCCGAAAAGCGCCATGGCGTAGAGTGAGCCGCAAAAACCGAGCGTGCCCAGCAGCCAGAGCGTGAGCACCAGCCGCTGGCCCGCACGCGGGCGCTGGGCGCGCCACACCAGCACCGCCAGCATCGCCAGCGTATGCCAGGCCTGGTAGCGCACGCCGGTTTCCACGGCGCTGACCATGTCGCTGCTGGCCCGCGCGGCCAGCCCGTGGGCGGCGTAAGCGCCGAGCGCCACCATCAGCGCACCGGAGACTGCGACCCAACACCACCATGCTTTATCGGCTTGCTGCACGTAACGCTCCTTACCGTTGTCGGTTCGACCCCTTTCATATCACAGGTGACATACCTTGCACGGCGCTAAACCGCTACAATAGGGGATATTTGGCTTATCAAGGGATACTCATCGTTCATGTCTACCCCTAATGCACCCATAGAGCTTAGGCTCAACGGCGAACCTTACGCCATTAATCAAGGGCAGACGGCGGCGGATCTGATCGCTCAGCTGGGCTTGACCGGGCGGCGCATCGCCGTCGAGATCAACGAGCAGATCGTACCCAAAAGCCAGCTCGACGCCACCGCGCTCAACGAAGGCGATCAGATCGAAGTCGTCCACGCCATCGGCGGCGGCTAGCTCTTTTTCGCGCTCAAGGATTACCCATGACTACACACCACGATACGCCGTTTACCGTCGCCGGGCGCACGTTTGGCTCGCGCCTTCTGGTCGGTACCGGCAAGTACAAGGACATGGCGGAAACCGGCCAGGCCGTCGCCGAAAGCGGCGCCGAGATCGTCACCTTCGCCGTACGCCGTACCAACCTGGGTCAAAACGCCGATGCGCCGAACCTGTTGGACGTGATTCCGCCCAGCCGCTATACGCTTTTGCCCAACACTGCCGGCTGTTACACGGCGAAAGACGCGGTACGCACCTGCCGCCTCGCTCGCGAGCTGCTCGACGGCCACAACCTGGTCAAGCTTGAAGTGCTTGGTGACGACACCACGCTCTACCCCAACGTGGTGGAAACGCTCGCCGCTGCCAGAACGCTGATCGACGACGGCTTCGACGTCATGGTTTACACCAGCGATGACCCGATCGTTGCCCGCGAGCTCGAGGCGATCGGCTGCTGCGCGATCATGCCGCTGGGGTCCTTGATCGGCTCTGGCCACGGCATCCAGAACCCTTACAACGTTCGCCTGATCGTCGAGCAGTCGAGCGTGCCGGTGCTGGTGGACGCCGGCATCGGTACCGCCTCGGAAGCGGCGATCGCCATGGAGCTTGGCTGCGACGGCGTGCTGCTCAACTCCGCCATCGCCCACGCCCGCGAGCCGCTGCGCATGGCCCGCGCCATGAAGCTTGCCGTCGAGGCCGGCCGCGACGCCTTTCTGGCCGGTCGCATGGCACGCCGAGGCGCCGCCGAGGCGTCCACGCCCTTTGCCGGCCGTATCAACGGCTGATTCGACGCTTTATTTTCAAGAACTAGTTTGATGCCCTATTCGAGAACCCTTGCCGAGACCCCATGACCGAGAACAACGCCACCCCGTCCGATAACGCTGGCACCACCGGGCCCGAAAGTCAGGACGCGCCGCTTCACCGCCGCGGCATTAAAAGCTACGTGATTCGCGCCGGGCGCATGACGCCGGCCCAGACCCGCGGCCTCGAAGACGTCTGGCCGCGCCTTGGCCTCGCGCTGGAAGACGGCCCGCAGGATCTATATGCGCTGTTCGGCAGGAAAGCCCCCTGCGTGGTCGAGATCGGTTTTGGCATGGGTAACTCTCTGATCGAACAGGCCAAAACCCACCCGGACACCGATTTTATCGGTATCGAGGTGCACGCGCCGGGGGTGGGCAAGCTGCTCGATGAAGCCGACAAGCTGGGGCTCACCAACCTGCGCGTCTACCGCGAAGATGCTTTGCGCGTGCTGGAAGAGTGCCTGCCGGCGGGGTCGATCAATACCGTGCAGCTCTTCTTCCCCGACCCCTGGCCGAAGAAGAAGCATCACAAGCGGCGCATCGTTCAACCCGCGTTTGTGGAGCTAATCCGCACCCGGCTTAAGCCGAACGGCTTTTTCCACATGGCCACGGACTGGGAAGCCTACGCCGAGTGGATGGCCGAGGTGATGGAAGCCGCGCCCGGCTATGCCAATACCGCCAACGCCGATACCGCGCCTTTCGTGCCACGCCCCAATTTCCGCCCGCTGACCAAGTTCGAAGCGCGCGGCGAGAAGCTCGGCCACGGCGTGTGGGATCTGATTTACCGAAAAACGCCTTGAACCAAAAGTGAGTGGCCAGGGCCTGCGGCCTGAACGTTAGCCCCGCGCCCAAGCCGCGGTCAGCGTAAGACCTGCAAATGCCACAACGGCGGTGGTGGCGCCCAGTTGATCCATCATCATCCCGAACACCGGCGCGCCCGCCGTTTGCCCGACCGCGATGGTCAGAAAACCGACCATCAGCCCAGTGGCAGGGCGCTCGGGCAGCGCGTTAATGCCCCATACCAGATAGACGCCGGTCAGCATGATATAAGCCATGCCGAAGAGCAGCCCGCCGATGAGCGCCATCGCCGGCGTCGTGTTGACCATTCCCACCATGAATACTCCCAACGCAAGCGCCGCTAGGAAGATCCGGTGTATCGGGTTGATCCCGAATCGGGTGATCAGCGCCCCCGCAAATGCGCCTGCCATTCCCGCACCGCCGATCGCGATCCACAAGAGTCCGCTGCCGGTATGGCCCCAATCGAGGCGTAGCGCCAAAAGCTGGCCGCCGAACGACCACACCGCGGTACTGGCGGCTCCCATCAAAAACGATGCCATGATCAAGCGGATTAGCAGCGCATTGAGCGACACCTTCCCCACCTTCGCACCGGCCTTGTGCTTGCCACCGGGTACGCTGAACGCGACCGCCACCGAAAGCAGAAGCGCCGTCGCGGCAAATCCCGCGAAGGCCAGACGCCAATCCTCCATCCAGAGTGCCATCGAGCCTGACAGGACCACACCCGCCCCGGTGCCGGCGTTGATCACGGTATTGGTCAGGCTTTGACGTTTGGGCGCTACGACCCTGTCCACCGCCGCAGCCATGGGCGGCGAGGCAAGCCCGGTACTCGAGCCCGCCAGCATCACCGCCAGGGCTAACCACCAGGCCGACGTCGCCATGACAATTCCTAGCATGCCAATCCCTGCTACCAGCGCCGCGCCGATGGCCACAAGCCGAGGCCCCAGCCGCTCGGTCAAGTAGGCAGACGCGACGATGGCGACACAGTAGCCAAGAAAAGCGCCGCCGGAAATGAACCCGCTGAGGCTTGTGGAAAGGGAAAGCTCGGCATCGATTTGCGGAAGAAACAGCCCGAAAGCAAAGCGCGCAAAGCCGTAGCACACCGCAATCAAGCCAAAGCCGCATGCGCCGAGCGTCAGTGCGGGGCTCACAAGCGGTGACGCTCGAGCAGCGTAACGGCCGCCATCCGCGCGGCGACTACCGATTGCTCACCGCGATAGATCGCAGCGGCCGTCGCCCCCTCAAAAAGCACGATGATCTGCTCGACTAGATCAGCGTTGTCGCTCTGGCGCGTTTCCACGATGACCAGCTCGGCGATCTTGTCCGCCACGCGGGCTTTATGAGCCAGCACGGCCTCGACGATTTCCGGGGAGTCGCCGCCGGTCTCTCCATAAGCGCGCAGGAAAAGGCAGCCGCGCACCCCTTCCACCCGCGCCCAATCTTCCAGCGCCTTGAACAGCGCATCGATGCTATCGACCTCCAGCCGACGGGCAAAGCGCTTGTCACGTTCGCCAAGCACACTGGCAATCAACGCATTCTTGCTGCCCGCGTGTTTATAGAGCGTGCGGCTCGAGATACCCGCGCTTTTGGTCAACTTATCCATGCCGGTGGCGGTAAAACCGTGGCGGTCGAACAGCGCTTCCGAGGCGGCAACGAGTTTGCTCATTATGTCCATTGTGCGTCTCCTTTGAATGGAACCACACACTCAATGTAAAACGATCATTTTACACCGTCAAACGATATCGCCGTAGCCGCCTGCGCCCAAGGCGCGCTAAAAACGCCATGAGCACGCAAGTGTTTGATGGATAGATAACTCTTGAGTGAGCACACCACTCGAAAAAAACGGGTATCGAGGCGGGAAGGGTTTAAACGCCCTGACGCCGGCAGCGCTCGGAGCAGTAGACGACGTTGTCCCAGTCGCGTGCCCACTTCTTGCGCCAGGTGAAGGGTTTTTGGCAGACGGGGCAGATCTTGGTCGGAAGGTGGGGCTTTTTATGGGCCATGAGAAAGCGGGCTCGCGTACGGGGTGTCGCCTCAGTCTAGACACGTTGCACCCGCCGACGGGGCAGTCAGCGCTTAAAATTTTCGGGAGGCACCAAAAAAGAAAGCCACTCCCGAGGAGTGGCAAAAGACCGTGACTAGCAATGAGAGGGAGAAACCATGACAGAAAAAGTCCCGCTGTCCTGGTTGTGACGTCTCATCAAACGCCAGCAAGGACAATATAATAATTCTCATTTACCCCGTCAACACAAATGCGAATACTTTTTATTTATTTTTACACGCCAGCCAGTTTGAGCCACAGCGGCAGCGTCAGCATGGCTAAAAGCGTTTGTCCGGTGATGATCGCGGCCATCAGCTCCGCGTCGCCGCCCAGCTGGCGGGCCAGAATATAGGCCGAGGTGGCCGTGGGCAGCGCGGCAAACAAAAGCGCCACGTCGCGACTCAAGGGGTCGAGGCCCAGAACCCAGGCGAGCAGCAACACGACCAGCGGCATGAGCAACAGCTTGGCCACGTTGGTGGTCAACGTGCCGCGGTCCAGGCGCCACAGCGCCGCCGGGCGAAGCGCCACGCCTACCGCCACCAGCCCCAGCGGCAGCGCAGCGCGGCCCAATAGCTCGGCGGCGCTGCCACTCCAGCCGGGCAGGCCAATGCCGCTCATGTTTAAAAAGATTCCCGCCAGGCAGGCCAGAATCAGCGGGTTCTTCAAAAGCGTCAGCGCGCTCTGGCCAAGGCTCGCCTGCCCTAGCGTGCCGGCGCGGATAAAGCTCGCCACGCAGAGAATATTGACCACCGGTACCATGACCGCCACCGCGACCGCCGCGGTGGTCACCCCGACGCTTCCGTGCAGGGCTCCGGCGCCGGCCACCCCCACGTAGGTGTTGAAGCGAATCGCGCCCTGAAACACGGACGTGAACGCCGGTGCGTCCAGTCGAATCCACGAGCGCAGCCCCCAGAGCAGCCCTGTCATGAGCCCAATCGCCCCAAGCAGCACCGCCGCAAGCCTTGCCACGGGTACCTGGCTTACGTCCGCCGTGGCAAGCGTTGCCACCAGCATGGCGGGGAACAGCACGAAATAGATGAGTTTTTCCATCTGCGCCCAGAACTCAAGGCTCGGCCAGCGCCGGTAGCCGATGACCCCGCCCAGAAGAATCAAGAGAAAGAGCGGCCCCAGCGCTCCGGTAATGCTGTTCATCGATGCTCCTTCAATTTACGCACGACGTGCGACATCCTGACCGCTCGCCGGCAACGCTTAGCTGCTACCATGCAGTATCTTCTCTGCCCTGTGGTCGTATCGTGACGCTTTTGCCATGAACAAGCCAACGCTGCCATGAACAAGCCAACCCCGTCGGAACCTTCTCGCGCTTTTC
Source organism: Halomonas sp. PAMB 3264 (assembly GCF_031954245.1). Classification (NCBI taxonomy): domain Bacteria; kingdom Pseudomonadati; phylum Pseudomonadota; class Gammaproteobacteria; order Oceanospirillales; family Halomonadaceae; genus Halomonas; species Halomonas sp. PAMB 3264. The sequence continues at coordinate 177,314 of NZ_CP134866.1, read as the reverse complement.
CGCTGCTCAACGTCCTCATGCTGGTCACCGCCCTGGCGCTGATGGCGTGCCTGGCGTACGGCTTGAACAGCTGGCTGCGCGACGACAGCGAGATTACCTGGTTCGCGCCCGACCCTGGGTGCGAGCTGCACACCAGCGCCTGCTCGGCGCAGTTGAATGACGGTGTGCTGAGCTTCGCGGTGGACGTGGACGGCCCCATCGAGGCGCTCAACGTTTTGCCGCTCGAGGTGATCGTCCAGGGCGTGCCGGCGCGCCAGGCAAGCGTTGAATTCATCGGCCGCGACATGGCGATGGGGCGCCACCATTTCGATCTGATCACCACCGCGCCGGGCCACTTCCACGGCCAGGGGCAGGTCGGGCTCTGCACTCAGGCCGTCATGGCCTGGCGGGCGCGGGTGGTAGTGACCACGCCTGGCGGCAAAATCGGCAGCTGGTTCGATTTCGAGGTTACCCGGAGTTAGCATGCACGCACTTCTCAGACGCCGCGGTGTGATCGCGGCGCTGCTTTTGGCGCTTGTCGGGCTTGGCGCGCTGGCGCTACTACTGACAGGCGCCGGGCAAAACAGTGAGGCGCCGCGCGGCGGACCGATCACCATGGCCTCCACCGATGGCGCCTTCTCGCTTTCGCACCTGACCGAGGATCAGATCGCCGTGGTGTCGTTTGGCTACACGTCCTGTCCCGATGTCTGCCCCATTACGCTGGCGATGAAGCGTCAGGCGCTGGCGCAGTTCGACGAGTCGATCCGTGAGCGTATCGTTCCGGTGATGATCACTGTGGATCTCGAGCGCGATACGCTGGCACGACTGCGCGAGTACGTCAGCGCCTTTGGCGACGAGTTCATTGGCCTGGTCGGCACGCCCGACGAGCTTGAAGATGTCGCCAAGCGCTACGGCGTGGTGTGGCAGCGAAGGGAGGCGACTGATTCCACCATGGCCTACACCGTGGATCACACCGCCGGGCTCTTTCTCGTCAATCGGGAGGGAGTGATTCTTGAGCGAGTGCTTTATTCACCCACGCCGTCGGCGCTGGTGTCGGCACTGGATCGCGAGCTCGAGCGGGGCACGGGTTAGCCTGCGGCGTTGACTGAGCCTTCAGCCATAAAAGCGCCGCCCGAGGGCGGCGCAGTGCGGTCAAGGCGCGGAAGGGATCACTCGATGCCTAAAAGCTCGACGCGGAACGTGAGCATTTCGTTGGGACCGATCGGACCCTGGCCGTTTTCGCCGTAGGCGAGCTCGGAGGGGATGTAGATCATCCACTTATCGCCGACGCTCATCATCTGCAGTGCCTCCTGCCAACCTTCGATGACCTGGTTGACCTGGAAGGTGACCGACTCGCCGCGCTCGAAGGAGCTATCGAACACGGTGCCATCGAGCAACATACCTTCGTAGTTCACCTCGACGGTGTCCTCGGGGCCGGGCGATTCGCCGTCGCCGGACTCGAGCACTTCGTACTGAAGGCCAGACTCGGTGACTTCGACATCGTCACGCTCGGCGTTTTCGGCCAGGTACTCCTCGCCTTCCTGCTGGTTCATCTCGGCAATTTCCGCCGCCTGCTCTTCACGCTCCTGCATGGAGCGCTGCTGGAAGGCGACCAGGGTTTCCATCATCTCTTCTTCGGAAAGCGCCAGCTCGTTGCCTTCGAACACGTCGCGCATGCCGCTTGTGAAGGTATCGATATCGAGATCCTCGATATCCGCCTGCATGCTTTCGCCAAGCGTCACCCCAAGGCTGTAGGCCAGGCGCTGTTCGTCGGTTTCCGGCTCGGCGGCGGCGAACGGCGCCACCAAAAGAAGCCCGGTCAAAGCCGCGGTTTTGAACGTTGTAGAGACCATTGCTTTCATATGTAAACCTTCTTCAAGACGCTGTGCGCCGGCTGGAAAATTCTGGGTCGCAAACGCGTACGCGACGCCTGTCGGGCTAAGACCCCGTTGCGGGCCAAAGGTTTAAGACTGCAGGTTCAAGATTACACCACCAGGGTGGGACAGTGCGATGCCCCGGCAACGCGCTGTGACACGCTGCCCAGCAGCAGGTTCTTGTCGCCGTTGGTGCCCTGGGCGCCAATCACGGTCAAATCGCACTCGCGCTTTCGCGCAAAGCGCACGATGGTGCGCGATGGGCGCCCACCCTTGACGAAAGCGCGCACTCGGGTGGCGTCGGCACCAAGCTCCACCGCGAGCGCCTTGGCGTAGACGGCGATTTCCGTGGCGTACTCCTTGAGCGCGTCGTCGGGAATATCGAGCTTGCTCGGGCGCACCATGGAAAGCGACGCCTCGAGCAGACTGTGATGTTTGAAGACGCAGAGCATGTAGAGCTCCGCGCCGGTCAACAAATGCAGGCTTACCGCTTTCTCGAGCGCCTTGACCGCGCCCTTCGAGCCATCCACCGGTACCAGAATACGATGAAACATGGGTTTTTCCCCTTTTTATGACCCGGTCACCTAGCGAAAGGCCACGTCGCGCAGAAACAGCGCGATCTGCGGGAACATGATCAAAAGCGCCGCGGCGAGGATCAAAATCAGGATGAATGGCGGCGTGCCCTTGATCACGTCCCAGTATGGGCGCTTGAAGATCGCGATCGCGGTAAAGATATCGCAGCCAAACGGTGGCGTCGCCGAACCGATCGCCACCTGCAGCGTGATCAGAATACCTACCAGCACCGGGTCGAGGCCGGTCGCGGCTACCGCCGGCGCGAAAATCGGCGTAAGCACCAGAATCACGACGATCGGATCGACGAACATGCAGGCGACGAAAAACGATACGCAGATAGCGATCAGAACGCCGGTCGGCCCGGCGTCGTTGACGCCCACCGCCTCGAGAATGGCCTGGGGAATCTGGGCAAACGAGATGACCCAGGAGAAGCCGTTGCCCACCGCCACCAGAATGAACACCACCGCCGTGATCAGCCCGGTGGACTTGGCGATGGTGTAGATATCGCTCATTTTCAGCGAGCGAAACACTACGAACTCCAGAAGCACCGCATAAAGCACGCAGGCCGCCGCCGCTTCCGTGGGGCTGAACACGCCGCCGTAGATACCGCCGACGATGATGACCGGGAAGCCCAGCGGCCAGAGCGCATCCTTCACCGCAAGCGCCCGAGCCTTCCAGCTCGAGCGCGGCTCGGTGGGGACGTCCCTGACGATGGCATAAACGATGCAGTACGCCGAAAACATGAAAAGAATCAAAAGTCCTGGCCCGATACCGGCGATGAAGAGCTCGCCGATCGACGTGCCGGAAATAACGCCATAAATGATCATGCCGATACTCGGCGGAATCAAAAACGCGATATCGCTTGCGTTGATGATCAGCGCCAGCGTAAACGAGTCCGAGTAGCCCGCTTTCAGCATCCTAGGGCGAAGCGGCGAGCCCACCGCCACGACCGTTGCCTGGGTCGAGCCGGACACCGCGCCAAACAGCGTGCACGACGCCGCGGTGCTGACCGCAAGCCCGCCCTTGATATGGCCGATGAAGGACATCACCATTTCGATCAAGCGGTTGGCGGACTGGCCGCGGGTCATGATATCGGCGGCGAGAATGAACATCGGCACCGCAATCAACGAGGCTGGCCGGATACCCGCCATCATCTGCTGAATCAGCGTATCCATCTGGCCAAAGCCGTTGAACATCATGTAAAAGCCAATCACCGCGGCGGTGATTAGCGGAATCATCATGGGAAAGCCCAGCAGCAGCAGGGCGATCATGGTCACTACCATTATCGTCGTCATCGTGTTCCCCTAAGCTCGCGTGGCCCTGGTTAAACTTCCGTTTCCGTATCCTTGTACCCATCCACCACGCCGGTCGAGAGATAGACATCGTGGCTGGTCAGGTTCTTGATGGCGGTCAGCAGGTATTGAATGGCGGTGATCAAAAACCCCATCGGCACCCACACATAGATCATCCACACCGGCAGGCTGAGCGCCGGCAGCACCCGCCCCTTGCTGTAGAGATCGAGGATGTAGATCACCGAGTAGTAGAGCAAAAAGAACATCACAAGCGAGGTGAACAGCGAAATCACGACCATTAGCACGCGGCGCCCGCCCACCGGCAGCGCATCGTAAATGGCCGACATGCGGATATGTCGACCGTGGCGAGCGGCGTAGCCGATCCCTGCGAAGGTGATCATGATGATGAGAATCCGGTTGAGCTCGCCGGAAAACATGATGCTGTTGCCGAACACGAATCGGGCAACGACGTTGATGACCGTATTCAGCGCCATTAGCAAAACCCCCAGCGCCAGAATCACTGATTCGACTTTGCTAATTGCGGTGTCGACCACCCCCAAAACGCCGGGCAGCCCCGAGCGGTAGTTGGCTTCTGCTTCCTCTTCGGTCATGGCTATTCTCCTGTCAGCGCCGCGCTTCGCTCGCTAAAACGAGCGGCATTGCGGTCAAAAGGCGCGGATAAAGTGCATGCAAAAAACGCATCCCCAAGGGCACTAAAAAGGGCAGCCGTGGCTGCCCCTTGCGTTACTCGAGATAGGCGTGCGGCGAGGCCGGTGGGATCATCGTCCCACCGACGACGACGCGCTTACTCGTTTTCAACGTTTTCAAGGTCGGCCTTGAACTGCTCGAGTAGCTCGCTGCCGCGCTCGCCGGTCATTTCGAGGAAGGCTTCCTCGACCTGCGGGGCACGCTCGCGAAACGCTGCAATCTGCTCGTCGTCCAAACGCGTCACGGTGACTTCGTCGGACGCCTCCTGAATTTTCTCCAGCGACGCCTCGGCCAGGCCCTGAACGTGCTCCATGGTTTGTTCGTAGGCGGCGTCGGTGGCGTCTTGAACCAGCTGCTGGTCCTCTTCGGACAGACCGTCGTAGAAGTCCTGGTTGGCCATCATCGCGGTGGTGAACCAGCCGTGGCCGGTGAAGGTCAGGTGGGGCGACACTTCATAAAGACCGCCGGACTCGATCCAGAAGATCGGGTTTTCCTGGCCGTCGATGATGCCGGTCTGCAGGCCGCCGTACACTTCGCCCCAGGGCAGCGGCGTGGGCGTTGCGCCAAACGCGCTGTAGGTCTCGGAGAGCAGCGGATTGGTCATGGTACGGATTTTCTTGTTATCCATGTCCTCCGGCGAGCTGATCGGCTCGTCGGTGGTGATGACCATTTCGCCTTCCGGATACATCTGGAGAAGTTCGAGCCCCTGCTCGGCGTAGAGCTCGGGGAACATCTCGTTGATCGCCTCACTTTCATCGAAGAACGTCAGAACGGTCTCTTCGTCGGTAGGCAGCAGATAGGGAATGAAGAAGATTTGCGCTTCGGGAATCAAGGCGCCGGTGAAGCCGGGGGACTGGTTGACGAACTGCAGGATGCCGTTCTGGGTCTGCTCCATGATGTCGTCGGACTCGCCCAGCTCGCCAAAGCGATACACCTGAACGGTATGATCGGAGTTCTCTTCGATGTACCCCTTGAACGCTTGGGCAAACACGTCCTGAACGTCGCCTTCGTACTCTTCGTGGGCGTAACGCCAGTTATCTGCCTGGGCCGCGGCGCTCATGCCGAACAGCAGCGCGCCAACGCTTGCCGAGGTAAGAAGTTTGGACGTAACCGAACGCGTCGATAAAGCCTTGTAAGCTTTCATGCAGAGTTCCCCTTGAAGTGGTAAGCGCGTCACATAAAGCGCACAAATCCATTTTTAAATAACGGCTAGCGCAGCGTTGATGCCTTACCCGCTACGTTTGAAGCGGGCACGGTCGGATCACACGCCATGCGTTATTCAAAAATAGCTTAATTTGAGGCTAGCGCGCTGACTTGACCGGGTCAAGACGGGTGCCAATCACCGCCCAGGCGTTTTCGACCTCAATACAAGGCTTGTCAAAAACAGGGGCATCGGCCGCCAAATCACTCGAAAAGAGCTGATACTGCAGCCAAACGCTCGCGTTCCGCGATTCTTTATCGATCTCTTCAAGCGTTGAAATATCGCTTTGAGGCGCAAGCGCGAACGCCTGCCAGGCGTCAAGATTTTCTTTCTCGGCGGCAAGCTCGGCGTGCTTTATGGTGTCGCGCAGCGCCTTGATCGAGGCACTTCGTTGAGCCTGGCCCTTGAGCGTTTGGCGCAGCGCGCGAAGCGGCTGGGTGATCTCGTGCTGCCAGCGCAAGCGCGAGCGCCGCTCGTGGGCAAGCGCTGCCGGGTTGGCCATGAGCCCATGACGGTAGAGCCAGGCGTGGAACAGAAGCTCGCAGACATCGACGCCGGCCTGATCCTGCAGCGTCAGGCAGGCAGGTGTCACATCGTCGAGGGCGTAGAAGGCGCAGGCGAAATCCCAAAGCGGTGTCTGCCGCAGGCGCCTTGATCGGTTAGAATCACTCATCACGTTCGCCTCATTCGGGAGAAAGCATGATCGCACTGCGCCAGGTGGCCCTGCAACGGGGCACGCAAACGCTGCTGGAGGGCGCCGATCTGACGCTACACAATGGCGTCAAGGCCGGCATCATCGGCGCCAACGGCGCCGGCAAGTCGAGTCTTTTCAAGCTGCTACTCGGCGAGCTGGGCCCGGACCAGGGCGATATCGAAATGAGCGGCGGCCAGCGCGTGGCCCACATGGCTCAGGAGGTCGAGGCGCTCGACCGTTCGATCATCGAGTACGTGCTGGATGGCGACGTGGCCCTGCGCCAGGCACAGCAGGAGTTGAGCGATGCCCAGCGCGCCGACGACGCCCACCGCGAGGCGGAGCTTCACGGGCTGATCGAGACACTCGACGGCTACACAGCCGAGTCCCGCGCCGCCCAGCTGCTGGTCGGCCTTGGCTTTTTGCAGGCCAATCTGACCCAGCCGCTGTCGAGCTTTTCCGGCGGCTGGCGCATGCGCGTGAACCTGGCGCGCACGCTGTTCATGCCCTCTGACCTGTTGCTGCTCGACGAGCCGACCAACCACCTGGACCTCGACGCGCTGCTCTGGCTCGAAAACTGGCTGACCCGCTACCCGGGCACGCTGCTTCTGATCTCCCACGATCGCGACTTTCTCGATGCGGTGTGCGATCACATCGTCCACATGCATCAGCAAAACGTCGAGCTTTACCGCGGCAACTATTCGCGCTTCGAGCGCACCCGCGCCGAGAAGCTCGCCCTGCAGCAGGCCCAGGCCGCCAAGCAGCAAGCGCGGCGCGAGGAGATCGAGCGCTTCGTCGCTCGCTTCAAGGCCAAGGCGACCAAGGCGCGCCAGGCGCAGAGCCGGGTGAAGATGCTCGAGCGCATGGAAGAGATCGCGATCGCCCACGTCGATTCGCCCTTTCACTTCACCCTGCCCGCCGCCGACAAGACCTCGCACCCGCTGCTGGTGCTCGACGACGCGCGGCTGGGCTATCGCGGTGACGCCGGAGAAACCGTTCAGCTCGACAAGGTCAACCTGACGCTACTGCCCGGTAGCCGCATCGGCCTGCTGGGCCCCAACGGCGCGGGCAAGTCGACGCTGATCAAGACGCTGACCGGCGAGCTTTCGCTGCTGGCCGGCAAGCGCGTGCCCGGCGAGCACCTGGCGATCGGCTACTTCGCCCAGCACCAGCTCGAGGGGCTCGACGTCACCGCCACGCCCTTCGTTCACGTGCAGCGCCTCTCCCCCACCGCCAGCGACCAGGAGATCCGCAACTTTCTTGGCGGCTTTGGCTTCAAGGGCGACGACGCCTTCGCCACGGTCGCCCACTTCTCCGGCGGCGAGAAGGCGCGCCTGGCGCTTTCGCTGGTGGCCTGGCAAAAGCCGAACCTGTTACTGCTCGACGAGCCCACCAACCACCTGGATCTGGAGATGCGCGAGGCACTGACCCAGGCGCTGTCGGCGTTCGAGGGCACGGTGATTCTGGTGTCCCACGACCGTCATCTCTTGCGTGCCACGGTGGACGAGTTCTGGCGGGTGGCGGATCACCGGGTCGAGCCCTTCGACGGCGATCTGGATGACTACCGCGCCTGGCTCAAGACGCGCCTGGAAGAGAGCCGCCGTGAGGAGCGCGTCGAAAAGAGCGAGCGCCAGGCGCAGCAGCCAAGTGTAGACCGCAAGGCCTCGCGCAAGGCCGCCGCAGCGCTACGCGAAAAGCTGCGGCCGCAGAAAAAAGCGCGTGACCAGGCCGAAAAAGCCATGGAGGCCGCCCAGAGCGCGCTCGAGAACGTGGAAGAGACGCTGGCGGAGCCGGCGCTCTACACCGACCCGGCGCGCAAGGCAGAGCTGACCGAGGCGCTGGCCGAGCAGGCGCGCTGCAAGGAGCGCGTGGACAGCGCCGAGCAGCAGTGGCTCGCCGCCGAGGAAGCGCTGGAAGCGATGGAGGCGGAAATCCTCGAAAGCGAGCACTAGCGGCTTTTCACCTTGGGCTTTTAACCCTGGGCTTTTAAACCTGGCGACTTTCGAGCATGAAGGTGACCGGCCCGTCGTTGGTGAGCGTCACCTGCATGTCGGCGCCGAAGCGGCCGGTCTCGACCGCAGGCCAGGCCGCGCGGGCGCACTCGACGAGATAGTTAAACAGCCGCTCGCCCTCTGCCGGGACGGCGGCACTGGAAAAGCCCGGCCGCAGCCCCTTGCGGGTATCCGCGGCCAGCGTGAACTGGGACACCAGCAACAGCCCGCCGTCGACCTGCTGCAGGTTGTCGTTCATCTTGCCCTCGGTGTCGCTGAACACCCGATAGTGTAAAAGCTTGTGCAGGATTTTTTCCGCATCCGCTTCGCTATCGCCGCGCTCGACGCCGACCAGCGCCAGAAGCCCCTGATCGATGGCGCCGATGCGCTCGCCGTCCACGCTCACGGCGGCGTGCGTCACTCGTTGAATCAGTGCTTTCACAGGCTACCACCAGCGATGAAAGTGATGGACCGGCCCGCGCCCGTGACCGACCTGCAGCCGCTCGCTGGCCTCGAGGGCTGAGTGAAGCCACTGCTTGGCCTCGCGGATCGCCTCTACCGGGGCGTGCGCGTCGGCCTCCAGAGGAAGTCTTGCCAGACACGCGGCAACCGCTGCGGAGAGCGCGCAGCCGGTGCCGTGCAGGTTCTGCGTATCAATGCGCGAGGCGGGAAGCCAGGCGTGCTCGGTGGGCGTGGCCAGAAGATCCGGGCAGGTCTCGCCGGTCAGGTGGCCGCCCTTGAGCACCACGAAGGGCGCGCCGAGCCTGGTCAGCCCCGGCAGCATCACTTCCATCTCATCCGGCGTTCTGGGCGAGGCGGTGTCGAGCAGCACCGCGGCTTCGGGCAGGTTCGGGGTGATCACGTGGGCCAGCGGCACCAGCACGTCGCGCACCGCGCGAATGCCTTCGTCATCGACCAGGATATCGCCGCTTTTCGCGACCATCACCGGGTCGAGCACGATCCAGCGCGGGCGATGCTTCTCCAGCACCGCCTTGATCACCTCGGCGACCTCGCGACTGCCGACCATGCCGATCTTCACCGCGTCGATGGCCACGTCCTCGAGCAGGTTCTCGAGCTGCACGCGAATCATCTCCGGCGAGACCGGCTCGACCCGGGCCACGCCCTGGGTGTTCTGGGCGATCACCGCGGTGATCACGTTGGTGGCGTAGACGCCGAGGGCCGAAAACGTCTTCAGATCGCCCTGCAGCCCCGCGCCACCGGAGGGGTCGGAACCGGCAATGGTCAATACCTTCGCGATATGCGTCATGGTCAATGTTACCCCGTGCTTACATGACCGAGGGAAGCCAGGTGGCGATCCCCGGGAATAGCGATAGCGCCAACAGCATACACAACTGCAGCAAAATGAACGGAATCACGCCCTTGTAGATGGCCGAGGTCGGCACGCTCGGGGGGGTGACGCCGCGCAGGTAGAACAGCGCAAAGCCGAACGGCGGGGTCAAAAACGAGGTCTGCAGGTTCACCGCGATCATGATGCCGAACCAGATCGGGTCGACGCCCATGGCCAGCAGCACCGGGCCAACGATCGGCACCACCACGAAGGTGATCTCGATGAAATCGAGAATGAAACCGAGCAGAAAGATCACCAGCATGACGATGATCGTCGCGCCGACCACGCCGCCGGGCATGGACTCGAACAGGCTCGTGACCAGCTCCTCGCCGCCATAGGCGCGAAACACCAGTGAGAACAGCGCCGCGCCGATCAAAATCAGAAACACCATGCTGGTGACCTGGGCGGTAGAGTAGAGCGTCTCCTTCAGCATGGTGAAGCTCACGCGCCGGTTGGCCACCGCCAGTACCAGCGCGCCAAAGGCGCCCACGGCAGAGGCCTCGGTGGGTGTTGCGAAGCCGCCTAGAATCGAGCCCAGCACCGCCACGATCAGCAAAATGGGCGGCACCAGCCCCTTGAGCAGCAGCGGCCAGATCGAGCCCTGGTGATTGAGCTCCGCCTTGAGCTCCTCACGATCCACCGCCGGCGCCGATGACGGCTTGAGCCACGCCAACACCAGCAGATAAACGATGTAGGTTACGACCAGAATCAACCCCGGCACTAAAGCGCCGATGAACAGATCGCCGATGGAGAGCGTCTTTGGGCTCCACACGCCCATGGAGAGCTGCGCCTGCTGATAGGCGTTGGAGAGCACGTCGCCCAGCAGCACCAGCGCGATCGACGGCGGAATGATCTGGCCAAGTGTACCGGTGGCGCAGATGGTGCCGGTGGCCAGCGCCGGAGAGTAGCCGCGCTTGAGCATGGTCGGCAGCGACAAAAGCCCCATGGTGACCACGGTGGCCCCGACGATGCCGGTGGAGGCCGCCAGCAGCATACCGACGATGATCACCGACAGCCCCAGCCCGCCGCGCAGCGAGCCAAAAGCCATCGCCATGGCGTCGAGCAGCGTTTCGGCGACGCGAGATTTCTCCAGCAGCACGCCCATCAGCACGAACAGCGGCACCGCCAGGAGCGTCGTGTTGGTCATGATGCCGTAGAGGCGGTTGGGCATGGCGCCCATCATGTGGGGCTCGAAGGGCACGTCCACGCCCAGTGATGTGAGCGCGTAGCCGATACCGGCAAATCCAAGCGCCGTGCCGGCCAGCGACAGCGCCACCGGATAGCCCAGCATCAACACGCCGCACACGGCGGCGAAGAGCACCAGCGGCATGAAGTCCAGTATGACGGCCACTAGACGACCTCCTCGTGCTCATGAGTGGGATTGGGAAGCGCGCCGCGAATGATCAGCGTCTGGCGAATCAGCTGCGCCACCGCCTGCAAGAGCAACAGCGCCACCATGGCGAGAATCAGCGACTTCAACAGATAGACCGCCGGGATGCCGGCGTTGGGCGAGCGCTCCATGATCGCCCAGCTGGTCAACACGTAGTGGAAGCTGCCGATGGCGATGAACAGCGACACGGGGACGAGCAGAAACAGCGTGCCCAGCAGGTCGATCCAGGCCCGGGCTCGGCTGGAGAGCTTGCGGTAAAAGATGTCTACCCGCACGTGGCCGTCGTGCTTGAGCGTCCAGGCCGCGCCGAGCATGAATACCGCAGCGTGCATGTACATCACCGACTCCTGCATGACGATGCTGTTGGCCCCGATCACGTAGCGCAGCACGACGATGGCGAACTGCACCAGCATCATGATGATGATCAGCCAGGCGACCGCTCGCCCGACGCCTTCGGTCAGCCCATCGAGCCAGCGTAAAAGCCGCGGCTCAAAAGAATTTGCACGCATGGAGGTGTCCTGCCTTCTGAAAACGACTCGAAATGATCGCCGATTCTATCCCCTGCGTCATCCCCTGCGACCTCAAGCCCCCCTTTTTACGACCATTTACCGAGCAAGGGCCATCGAAGAGCTGCTTCAAGCGCGATGGTCAGGCCAGAGGCGCCGGGCGATGAGCGGCTTCGAGTGATCGTAGGCAGGCGGCAGGCAGCGGCAATTCCACCGCCACCGGCAGGTGATCCGAAAAGAGATGGTCGAGCACGCTGACGTCGGCGGCTTCCAGGGTTTGCGACAGCAGAATGTGATCCAGCGCTCGGCGCGGCTGCCAGGAGGGGTAGCTCAAAAGCGGCTTGACCGGATGCAGCGGCAGCGAAGCGCTAAAGCGCTCGTGGGCGTGAAGCTGCTCCGGGGTGCAGTTGAGATCGCCCATCACCACCACGTGGCGAAGCGGGGCGATGATGTCGCTTAGATAGTTGAGCTGGCGCACCCGGCCGCGATGGCTCAGCGCCAGGTGCGCCACGAAGATATGCAGCGCGTCCGGGCCGTTGCCGAAACGCACGTGGATCGCCCCGCGCCCGGGAAGCGTGCCGGGCAGCCGGTGCTCTTCGATACGGCTGGGGGTGAGTTTCGATAAAAGCCCGTTGCTGTGCTGGGCGATACGCCCCAGATTGCGGTTGAGCTGCTGAAAATGGTGGGGAAACCCGGCCTGAGCGGCCAGGTATTCGACCTGATTGATACGGCTGGAGCGAAAGCTTCCGCCGTCGACTTCCTGAAGCCCCACCACGTCGAACTTGCCCAACACCTCGCCCATGACGTCGAGGCGCTTGACGCGGCGCGGATGGGGCAAAAAGTGCTGCCAGCTCCGGGTGAGGTAGTGATGGTACGCCGAGGTTTGAATGCCGACCTGCAAATTGAAGGTCAGAAGTCTCAGCGTACCGCTCTCCCAAAACGGACTTTGCGCTTGCTGCGCGGCGTCGTCGGCGGAGAAGCCCGACACGATTACTCGGCGCGCTCGCTACGGACCTGCTCGATCAGCGCCTCGGCGACGACCGGCATGTTGTCCGCGCCGCCGGCAGTGCTCGGGGTCACCACGAAGCGGCCATCGACGACCAGCGCCGGCACGCCCATCAGGCGCATTTCGCGCATGCGGCTGTTGGCGCGATTGGTTTCGCTGCGTACCGGGAAGGCGTTGAGCGCCTTTTTGGCCTCGTCTTCGGTCACGCCGTAGTTGGCGAAAAACGCGGCGATGTCATCCTCGTCGGTCAGTTGCTGACCGTCCTGATGGATCGCATCGAAGAAGTCCTGATGAAGCTCCTCCTCGATTCCGAGCGACTGGGCGGCGTAGAAGGCGGTGGCATGGGTATTCCAGTTGCCGCCCATGGTCGCAGGCATTTTGACGACTTCGACGTCGTCGTCGAGGGTGTCGTACCACTCGTTGACCGTGTCCTGCAGGCCGTAGCAGTGCGGGCAGCCGAACCAGAACACCTCGGTGACCTCGATGTGATCGTCATCGGCGACGGTCGCGACCGGGTTCTCCAGCAGCGTGTAGTCCTGGCCTTCCACTACCGTCTGGGCACTGGCGGCGGTCGAGAGCGCAAGGCCGGCCACGGCCGCAACGAATACTTTAAACATTATCGACATTCTCCAAAGTTGAGCGAAGCCTATGACTATCAAAACGTTCGACCGGTTCCCGGGGTGCGTTCAACGCCGCCGGGCAGGTTCTCGGGATACGTTGTAACGCATACTTGCCCGCTTTTTCATCGCCGTCCAGTGTTACACTAGCGTTTTCAGCAAGCCTACCCGCCCCACCGAGTGTAACGAATCCCGTCACCGGCTTAAATGGCCGCCGCCTGGCCGGGGCCGTTTGCCCTCGACCTCGAAGGCAAACGGGTAGCCTTGACGTATGACTCAAGCGTTCAGGATTTTTTCCATGTCGACTCAAGACCGCCCAAGCCCGCGCCTCAACTACGCCACGGCCCAGTTCATGATCAGCGCGCCGAAGCTTTCGCTCTGCCCGGACGACACCGGCGCCGAGGTGGCCTTCGCCGGGCGCTCGAACGCGGGAAAATCCAGCGCGATCAACGCGCTGACCCAGCAAAAGGCGCTGGCGCGCACCTCGCGCACCCCCGGGCGCACCCAGCTGATCAATTTCTTCAGCCTGATGAACGACCCGGCCACGCGGATGGTGGACCTGCCCGGCTACGGCTACGCCAAGGTACCCGAGTCGGTGAAGCTCGAGTGGCAGCGCCACCTCTCCGAGTATCTGCTGCACCGCTTCAGCCTGAAAGGCGTGGTGCTGCTGATGGACGTGCGCCATCCGCTGACCGAGTTCGACCTGACCCTGCTCGATGTCGCCGACCAGCGCGGCATGCCGGTGCACATTCTGCTGACCAAGGCCGACAAGCTGAAAAAGGGCCCGGCGAGCGCGGCGCTGCAAAAAGTGCGCTCGCGGCTGGTCGAGTGGGAAGACCTGGTCACGGTGCAGCTCTTCTCGTCGCTCAAGCGCGACGGGGTGACGACACTATGCCAAACCCTGGACCGCTGGCTGGACGCGCCGGAACCCGAGTAACGCGGCCCCCCCAATAGCGCCCGTTTCAGCCGGGCGCGCGCTCCAATTGCGCGATCAGCGCCGGCAGCTCTCGCACGTGGCTCAGCCGGTAGACGCGGCTCGGAAGCGCCCGGTCGCTTTCACCGGCGATCCACACCGCGTGCATGCCGAGCTTGTTTGCCGGCAGTACGTCCTCCTCCCAGGAATCCCCCACGTGCATGGCGCACTCCGGCGCCACGTCGAGGCGCTCGAGCACGTTCAAAAACGCGTGGGGGTCGGGCTTGGGCGTGAACAGCTCGCCAGCGGCCACGGCGATGGGAAAGTAGGCCGCCAGCGGCTGGCGTTTCAAGTGGATATTGCCGTTGGTGATGGCGGCCAGATGAAAGCGCTGGCCCAGCGCTTCGAGCAGCTCAAAAGCTTCCGGGTGCGGGGTGACCTGCACGCGCAGCCGGTGAAACTCGTTCATCGCCGCCGCCGCCCACAAAATCGCGGCGCTGCGGTCAAGCCCTGCCGCTTCGAGCTGGGCCTCCAGCGCGCGAAGCCGCAGCCAGGTGAAGTCGCCCCGGCGCTCGGGCGTCGCCTTGGCCAGCGCCTGGCGTTTGACGAGATAGTCCGCCAGGCCCGCCTCCTGCTCGATTGAAAGCGCAGCTTCGCCCCGCTTTGAGCGCCACTCGTTGAGTGCGCTCAAAAGCCACTGGTAGTGGCCCTGCTCGGTTTTGAGCATCACGCCGTGGTTGTCCCAGAGCGTGTCGTCGAGATCGAAGGTGATGGCTTTTAGCTCGGCTGCGGGTTGGGTCATGAGTCGCTCCGGGGGCGGCGTTTGGCACGGGGGTGGGCGGCATCGTAACTCGTGGCCAGATGCTGCCAGTCAAGGCGAGTGTAAACCTGGGTGGTCGAGAGATTGGCGTGGCCCAAAAGCTCCTGCACGGCGCGCAGGTCCTGGCTCGACTCCAGCAGGTGGCTGGCAAAGGAGTGGCGCAGGCGGTGCGGATGCAGGTGTTCGGCCAGGCCGCGCTCGACACACAGGTGCGCCAGGCGCTTTTGGATGGCGCGGTGGCCAAGGCGTGCGCCGCGGCGCCCGACGAACAGCGCCGGCTCTGCGCCTGCGGTCAGACACCCGCGCACCGCCAGCCACTGGGTTAACGCGGCGCGGGCGCGCCGGCCCACCGGCACCTGGCGGGGCTTTCCGCCCTTGCCCACTACCCGCACGTAGCCGCCTTGCAGGCTCGTTAGATCGAGCGCGGCAAGCTCTGCCAGGCGCAGGCCGCTGGAGTAGAAAAGCTCCAGCATGGCCTGGTCGCGGCAGGCCAGCGGCGAGTCGTCATGGGGCGTATCCAGAAACCGGGCGAGGCTGTCCACGTCCAGCGGCCGCGGCAGGTGGCCGGGCTGCTTGGGCGTGCGCACGAGCCGGACCGGGTTGTCGGCAAGCTGGCCCTGACTTACCAGCGCATCGGCAAAGCGTGAAAGCGCGGCGCGTCGGCGCGCCAGGCTTCGCGGCGAGAGCCCGCGGCTGCGCTCGGCGCCGAGAAACGCGCGGGCAAGCGGCGCATCCAGGCGCTCGGCCAGCACCACGCCTCGCGTCTCGGCGAAGCGGGCGAAAGCGGCGAGATCCTGCCGGTAGCCCGCCACGGTCGCCGGGCTTGCGCGCTCGGCAAGCCGGCCAAGATAGGCGTCGATCGCCTCCCACATCGCGCTAGCCCCGGCTACGTTAACCACCGCTGCCCAAACGCTGCAGGAGTCTTGCGACGATATCGCCCAAATATTCGGTGAACAGCGTATCCATGCTCGCCCGGTAGCACTCAACGTCAGGGCTTGCGAGCAGCAGATAGCCCATCGGCTCGCCGGCGGAGAGCCGCGTGATCGCACATGACCCTGCCTTGCGCGGTGCCTTGGTATGGGGCAGCAGGCGCTTCCAGTCGCTGGCGCTGAGTTTGGCGCAGCGGCTGGTGCGCCCGTCCAACAGCGCCGTTAGCCGCGACGTCGCGTGCTGGTCGAGCACGTGGCGTGGCGGCTGGGGCGGCGTCGGCTCCTCGTCGCTCACACTCGATGGGCACCAGAGCGCCATCGCCGGCGTGTCGAAACGCTCATTGAGCTGGGTCGCCAGCGCCTGGGCCAGCGCGTCGCGGTCCTCGGCATCGATCAGCACCAACAGCGTTTCGCGCAGGCGCCGGTACTGCGCCTCGTTATGGCGCGCGGTTTCCAGCAGGTGCTCGAGACGCCCCTCGGCGCTCTCGGCGCGGTGGCGAAGATCGGCCACCAGCCGCTCCAGAAGCGACGTGGCCCCGTCGATGTTCGGGTGAGGCACCTTGAGCTGCTGTAAGAGCCCTTCCCGGCCGACGAAAAAGTCCGGGTGGCGGGCTAGCCAAAACGCGACCTGGTCCGGGTCGAGCGTCTTGCGCGGCTCGGGGGCTTGCGACATCGCCGTTCTCCTTGGAGTGGTTGAGCGTGCTGGATTAGTTGAGCGTCACGCGGCCGTCGAACACCCTGGTCGCCGGGCCAACCATGATCAGTGCGGCATCTTCGCTCGGCCACTCGATGGTGAGCTGGCCGCCGGGCAGGTGCACCGTGACCGGGCTTTGCAAAAGCCCCTGGCGAATGCCGCTGGCCACCGCCGCGCAGGCACCGGTACCGCAGGCAAGCGTCTCGCCGCTGCCGCGCTCGAAAACGCGCAGGCGAATCTCGTGTTTTGACACCACCTGCATGAAGCCGACGTTGACCCGCCGGGGAAAGCGCGGGTGGGCCTCCAACAGCGGGCCCAGCCGCTCGACCGGCGCGGTGTCGACGCTGTCGACCGTGAGCACCGCGTGGGGGTTGCCCATCGATACCGCGCCGACCTCGAGGCGCTGCCCGTCGACCTCGATGGCGTGCAGCACCGCCTCCGCCGGCGCATCGAACGGAAGCCGCTCAGGGGCGAAGCGCGGCCGGCCCATGTCGACTCGCACCTGACCGTCGCTTTGCACGTGCAGCGTGAGCGGCCCGCCGGCGGTCTCGACGCAAATCTCGTGCTTGTGGGTCAGGCGCTGCTCGCGCACGAAGCGTGCAAAGCAGCGCGCGCCGTTGCCGCAGTTTTCGACTTCGCTGCCGTCGGCATTGAAAATCCGGTAGCGAAAGTCCATGTCCGGGTCGCGCGGTGGCTCGACCACCAACAGCTGGTCGAAGCCGATGCCAAAGCGTCGGTCGGCCAACTGGGCGATCGTTTCGTCGGTCAGCCGGGCACGCTGGGTGACCAGGTCGATCACCATGAAATCGTTGCCCAGCCCGTGCATCTTGGTGAAGTGAAGCAGCATTACGTCGTCTCGCTTGGCAAGAGCGTTTCGCCGGCCCACAGGCTTTCAAGCGACTCCCGGGCGCGCACCACGTGGACGCGGTCGCCGTCGACCATCACCTCGGCCGGGCGCGGGCGGCTGTTGTAGTTCGAGGCCATCACGAAGCCGTAGGCCCCCGCCGAGCGCACCGCCAGCAGATCTCCTGCGGCGATGGCAAGCTCGCGCTCCTTGCCGAGAAAATCGCCGGTTTCGCACACCGGGCCGACCACGTCGAACGTGGCGGTATCACGGCGCTCACGAGTATCGACGCGTACGATCGCCTGCCAGGCCTGATAAAGCGCCGGGCGGATCAGATCGTTCATGGCCGCATCGACGATGGCGAAGTTCTTCGTCTCGCCGGGTTTCAAGAATTCGACCCGGGTGAGCATGACGCCGGCATTGGCGGCGATGGAGCGGCCGGGCTCGAACAAAAGCGTGAGCGCCTCGCCGCCTTCCCAGCGCGACAGTCGTGCCAGCAGCTGGCTTGCGTAGTCGAAGGGCTGCGGCGGAGTTTCGTCGCGATACGGCACGCCAAGCCCGCCGCCAAGATCCAGATGCTCGATTTCGATACCGCGCTCGCGAAGCCGCTCCATGAGCAGCAACAGCCGCTCGAGGGCATCGAGAAACGGCGCGGTTTCGGTCAGCTGCGAGCCGATATGGCAGTCCAGGCCCTTGATGGCGAGGTGCGGCAAATCGCGGGCGAGCGTGTAGACCTCGAGCGCATCGTCGATGGCGATGCCGAACTTGTTGTCCTTGAGCCCGGTGGAGATGTAGGGGTGCGTGCCCGCATCCACGTCCGGGTTGACGCGAAGCGACACCGGCGCGATGACGCCGAGTTCACCGGCTACGGCGTTCAGACGCTCGAGCTCCGGCGCGGACTCGACGTTGAAGCACTTGATGCCGACCTCGAGCGCCCGGGCCATCTCGTCGCCGCGCTTGGCCACGCCGGAGAACACCACCTTCTTCGGATCGCCGCCGGCCTTGAGTACGCGCTCGAGCTCGCCCACGGAGACGATATCGAAGCCCGCGCCCAGGCGTGCCAGAAGCCCCAGCACCGCCAGGTTCGAATTCGCCTTCACCGCGTAGCAAATCAGGTGCGGATGAGTGCCGAGCGCCTCGGTGTAGGCGCGAAAGTGGCGCTCGAGCGTGGCCTTCGAGTAGACGTAGCAGGGCGTGCCCACCTCGTCGGCAATGCGCGTAAGCGGCACCTCTTCGGCGAACAGCACGCCGTCCTGGTAGTTGAAGTGATCCATCAGGACTCCTCGGCGGCGGTCTGGGCGTTGTCATCCGGCAGGTAGAGCGGGCCTTTTTGGCCGCAGCCGGCAAGCAGGAGTGCGACGAGCGCGATCAGGACGAGCGCCTTCATGGTGCCTCCCGGTGCGCCTTGAGCGCCTCGAGTGCGCGGCTCGCCGCGGCGCGTACCTGGTCCGGGGCGGTGCCGCCGATATGGTTGCGCGCGGCGACCGACCCTTCCAGCGTCAAGACCTCAAAGACGTCCGCCTCGATGGTGTCGGAGAACTGTTGAAGCTCCTCGAGGGTCATTTCAGACAGATCCTTCTTCTCCTTCAGACCAAACGCCACCGACTGGCCGACGATCTCGTGGGCGTCGCGGAAGGCCACGCCGCGGCGTACCAGGTAATCCGCCAGATCCGTCGCCGTGGAGAAGCCGCGCCGCGCCGCCTCGAACATGCTCTCTTTTTTTGGCTCGATGGCGGGCACCATGTCGGCGAAGGCCTTGAGGCAGTCCAGCACCGTATCGACGGTGTCGAACAGCGGCTCCTTGTCCTCCTGGTTGTCCTTGTTGTAGGCCAGCGGCTGCGACTTCATCAGCGTGAGCAGACTCATCAAGTGGCCGTAGACCCGCCCGGTCTTGCCGCGAACGAGCTCCGGCACGTCCGGGTTCTTCTTCTGCGGCATGATCGATGAGCCGGTGCAGAAGCGATCCGGCAGGTCGATGAAGTCGAACTGGGCGCTGGTCCAGAGCACCAACTCCTCGCTCATGCGCGACAGATGCATCAACAAAATGCTGGAGAAGCTTGCGAATTCGATGGCGAAGTCACGATCCGAGACCGCGTCCAGCGAGTTCTCCGCCGGGCGGGAAAAGCCCAGAAGCTCGGCGGTAACGTGACGGTCGATCGGGTAGGTGGTGCCGGCCAAAGCCGCCGCGCCCAAGGGCATGACGTTGACACGCTTGCGAGTGTCCAAGAGGCGCTCGTGGTCGCGGGCGAGCATCTCCTGCCAGGCCAACAGGTGGTGGCCGAAGGTGACCGGCTGAGCGGTCTGCAGGTGGGTGAAGCCCGGCATGATGGTGTCGGCTTCGCGCTCGGCAAGTCCAATCATGCCTTCGCGCAGGCGCATTAGCTCCGCGTCGATCGAGTCGATGGCGTCGCGCATGAACAGGCGAATATCGGTCGCGACCTGGTCGTTGCGCGAGCGCCCGGTGTGCAGCTTCTTGCCGGTGATGCCGATCTTTTGCGTCAGCCGCGCTTCGATGTTCATGTGCACGTCTTCAAGCGGCACCGACCACTCGAACTCGCCGCGCTCAATCTCGCCCTGAATCTCGGTCAGGCCGTCGATGATTGAGTCGCGCTCCTCGTCGCTGAGCACGCCGACGCGCGCCAGCATGGTGGCGTGGGCGATCGAGCCCTGAATGTCCTGACCGGCCAGGCGCTGGTCGAAGCTCACGGAGGCGGTGAAGCGGGCAACAAAGGCGTCGGTGGGCTCGCTAAAGCGTCCGCCCCAGGACTGATTCGTAGCTTGGCTCATCAAGAATTCCTACTGACAAAACGAAGGTGGCAACAAGGGTGACAACATAAGGAAATCGTTGGCCCAGAGTGTACCAGAGTCGGCCCGGTTCGCGGCACGCGGTTTTGCACGCCCGCTCAGGGCGAATCGATGCCGGCGTCCTTGAGCGCGCGAGGCCAATCGAATCGCGACAGGTAGTCGTCGAGCCCGGCCAGCGGCATGGGCCTGGCGAAGTAGTAGCCCTGCATGAAGGTGGAGTGGCGCTGGTGCAGGTAGCGAAACTGCTCGGCGGTTTCGACGCCTTCGATGAGCACCTCGAGCCCCAGCTTCGAGGACATGGTGATCACCCCTTCCACGATCGCCGCGTCGTGCTCGTCGTGGGTGACGTCGCTTATGAAAGAGCGGTCGATCTTGAGCCGGTTGATCGGCAGGCGCTTTAAATAGCTCAAGCTGGAAAAACCGGTGCCGAAATCGTCCAGCGCGATGTGAACGCCCAGCGCGCTGAGCTTCTTGAGCGCCTCGATGGCGTTCTCCAGACTCTCCATCAGCACGCCTTCGGTGATCTCGATCTCCAAAAGCGCCGGGGCCAGCCCCGTCTCCTTGAGCACGCGCTCGATCGAGGCGACAAAGCCCGGCCGCTGAAACTGGGTAGGCGAAATATTGACCGCCATGACGAGTGGGCGCCGGGCGCCGTCGTTGATATGCACCGCATCGCGACACGCCTGATTCAGCACCCACTCGCTGATGGGAATGATCTGGCCAGTCTCTTCCGACATGCCGATGAACTCCGCCGGCGAGATCGCGCCGCACTCCGGATGGTGCCAGCGAATGAGCGCCTCGACCCCGACCACCTCGCCGCTCGCGCCGTCGATCTGCGGCTGATAGTGAAGCTCGAACTGCTCCTGCTCGATGGCCGTTTGCAGTGCGTGACGCAGGCTCACCCGCTCGCTCACCCGATGGTTGAGCTCGTCGGTGTACCATTGATAGGTATTGCGCCCGCGCCGCTTGGCCTTGTACATGGCCAGATCCGCCTGCTGCACCAGCGACCGGGGCTTGGCCATACTGCCGTTGTCGGTACCGATGCCGATACTGGCGGTGATGTGAAGCGCCTTGTCCTGATACCAGTAAGGTTCGGCAATCCGCCTGAGCAAACGCTCCACCACCTGGATCACGTCCTGCTCCATCGCCAGGTCCGGCAGCAGCACGATAAACTCGTCGCCCCCGATGCGCGCCACGGTATCCCAGGGGCGCAGCTCCTCCTCGAGACGCCGGGCGACGCTGATCAAAATGAAATCACCGACATCGTGACCCAGCGAATCGTTGATCGGCTTGAAGTCGTCAAGATCAATGAACAGCACCGCCACGTGGCGCCGATAGCGCTTGGCCAACATGCATCCCTGGGACAAACGCTGGTTCAAGAGCTGGCGATTGGGCAAGCCGGTCAGGGCATCGTGGTTGGCGTTGTGTCTCAACTGCGCCTGGTACTCGCGCTGGGCGGTGACGTCGTTTTGCACGCCGATGAAATGCGTGACTCGCCCCTGCTCGTCGCGCACCGGCGAGACGTACAAGTCGTTCCAAAAGGACGTGCCATCCTGGCGGACGTTGCGCAGCATTACGTGCACATCGCGCTGTTCGCGTATGCCCCGGCGCAGTTGCTTGACGGTGGAGGCGTCGGTTTCGTCGCCCTGCAGGATACGGCAGTTGCGCCCGAGCGCCTCATCCCGGGTGTAGCCGGTGATGGTCTCGAAAGCCTTGTTGACGTATACCATGGGCAAATCGTCGGCCAGCGCATCGACGATGACGACACCATTGGTGCTCGACTCCACGCTGCGCTCCAGAAGCACCAGCTGCTGCTCGGAGGTCTTGCGCTCGGTGATATCGCGGGCGATCACGTAGATCACCTCGCCGTCGGCGAAGGCGCTCACTTCGAGCCAGGTGAGTGCATTGGTCTGGCTTTTGGCGCGCACGTCAAAAGGCTCGATCTGCTCGCCCTGATGTATGCGCGCAAGCGCGCGCTCTATAATGGGGTGGTCATCGGGCTCGACGATCACCCCGCACGGGCGGCCGATGAGCTCTTCGGCGCGGCGGCCCAGCATGCGCTCGAAGGCCGGGTTAACATTGAGTAGTGCCCCTCGGAAATCGATGCAACAAAGCATATCCTGCGAGAGCAGAAAAAAGTGGTCCAGCTCACCTTGTTGATCGGCAGAGGGCATGGGCGTTACCTGCACGTGACAATAGAGTTTAGGGTCGGCCAATCAAGAGTGATCGATTTTACGGCGCAAGCGTTTTTACTGCGTAAGCGCGTGCTTTATGATGAGATTTATCATAGTTCGACACGCCGTGTCTGCGGCATAGGGAGAATAACGTGTCATCCATCACCAAATTACGCATTGCCACGCGCAAAAGCCAGCTGGCGCTGTGGCAGGCAGAGCACGTCCGCGAGCGCCTGATGGCTGCGCACAGCGGCCTCGACGTCGAGCTGGTCGCCCTGTCCACCAAGGGCGACAAGATCATCGATACCCCGCTTTCCAAAATCGGCGGCAAGGGCCTGTTCGTCAAGGAGCTCGAAGAGGCAATGCTCGACGGCCGCGCCGATATCGCCGTGCACTCGATGAAAGACGTGCCGATGCACTTTCCCGAGGGGCTCGGACTTTCCGTCATTCTGGAAGGCGCCGAGCCCACCGACGCCTTTGTCTCCAACCGGTTTCAAAGCGTCGATGAGCTGCCGGAAGGCGCGCGCATCGGCACCGCGAGTCTGCGCCGGGGCCTGCAGCTGCGTGAAGCGCGCCCGGATCTCGAGATTTTGAACCTGCGCGGCAATGTACAAACACGCCTGGCCAAGCTCGACGACGACGAGTTCGACGCCATTATACTCGCGACCTCCGGGCTCAAGCGGCTGGGGCTGGCCGCGCGCATCGCCCAGGAGCTGCCGCCGGAGATCTGCCTGCCCGCCTGCGGGCAGGGCGCGCTTGGCATCGAGTGCCGGCTGCACGACCCGGAGCTGATCGCGCTGCTGGCCCCGCTCGATGACAACGACACCGCCACCCGCGTGCGCGCCGAACGCGCCATGAACACCCGCCTGGAAGGCGGCTGCCAGGTACCGATCGCCGGCCATGCGGTGCTCGACAAGGCCAACGAGACCATCTGGCTGCGCGGACTGGTGGGCAACCCGGAAGGGACCGAGGTGCTGCGCGCCGAGGGCCGCGGCTCGATCCACGAGCCCGAAGCGCTGGGCATTCGCGTGGCCGAAGACCTGCTCGACCAGGGCGCTGGCGATATTCTCGCCGAGGTATACGGCGACAACGTATGAGCACGCGCTGCCCATGAAGGCGACCCCGACCGCGCCAATGACCGCGCCCGTACTGATCGGCCGCCCCGGCGAGCGCGGCGAGGCCCTGGCCTCGGCGCTGGCCGCCGACGGCGCCTGGGTCGAGCCGCTCGAGGTGATGGCGCTGGAGACGCTCGAGGAGGACGCCGCGCTCAGAAGCGTCTGGCTCGATCTCGACCGCTTTCATAAAATCGTGGTCACGAGCCCCTTTGCCGCGCTGCAGCTGATCGAGGCGGTCGACCGCTACTGGCCGCAGCTGCCGGTAGGCATCGATTTCTACGCGCCGGGCGCGGGCACCGCGACAGCGCTCGAAGACGCGCTCGACGTACGCGTAGAGCGCCCCCCGGTCAGCGCCGGGGAGGACACCAGCGAAGCGCTATTGACGCTCGATTCGCTTTCAGGCCTTGCGCATCAGCGCGTGCTGATCGTGGCCGGTGAAGGCGGGCGAACGCTTCTAGCCGAGACGCTCACCGCGCGCGGCGCCGCCGTGACCCGTGTGGCGACGTATCGACGCGTTTATCGCGCGCCCGGTCCGGAATTGCAGCGGCGCCTGGCAGAGGGCCGTTTTCACGCATTGATCGTGACCAGCGGCGAACTGCTCGAATATCTGTCAAACTGGTGCCATCAAGCAGCATTGAAACAACCCCTAATCGTTTCCAGCCGCCGTTTGGCCGCCTTGGCCGGCACGCTGGGTTTTTGCGACCTCAAGGTGGCGTCAGGCGCATCGACGGCCGCGCTGGCAGCGGCGTTGAACGCGCTCAGCTCCCCCGGAGATGCCGATGTCGATTAAAGAACTTAACAAGGGCTAACGACAGATGAGCAAACAA
This sequence comes from Halomonas sp. PAMB 3264, assembly GCF_031954245.1. Lineage (NCBI taxonomy): Bacteria > Pseudomonadati > Pseudomonadota > Gammaproteobacteria > Oceanospirillales > Halomonadaceae > Halomonas > Halomonas sp. PAMB 3264. The sequence goes on along the minus strand of NZ_CP134866.1, from coordinate 153,017 downwards.
CCATTTGATCAACAGGGCGACAACAAGACGCCTGATGATGCCGCCTCCCGCCAAGGCGCAAGCGACACGCCCCCGAGCGATGCGACATCGAGCGTTTCGCCTTCGACCCCGGCGGCGGATAAAAACGCCGAGGCGTACGCGGCGAAAAACAGCCGCTCGCGCCGGCGTAACAAGGGCGGCAGTCAGAGTCAGCCGGCCAAAACCGACGCCAGCGCTAACGCCAGTACGACGACCGGTACCCACGCCAGTACCAGTTCTAATACGAGCACTAGCGCTGACAGCACCAGCGCAAGCCCGGACAAGACGCCCGCTGGCGCCGCGAGCGCATCGAACAAACCCGCCGCCTCCAATAGCAAGCCCAGCGCCACGACGCCGCCGCCCAAAACGCCTGCCTCCAGCACCCCAACCCCGCCGTCCGGCGGTGGTAAAAGCGGTGGCAAGGGCGGTGCGGTCGCGATCGTACTGGTCGTGATCGTCGCTCTAATACTCGGCGTGATCGCCTGGCAGCTTTGGCAGCGCACGGACGCCCAACAGGCGCGCATCGACGAGCTCGCCCAGCAAACCCAATCAAGTGCCACCCAACAGAGCCTTGTTGATCTTCAATCGCGCATCGAAAGCGGCGAGAGCGAGCGTAACGAGACGCTCGACAGCACCGTGAGCGAGCTGCGAGGCGAGCTCGAAAGCGTTCAGGCGCGCGTCGACGAAACCGTGTCTGACGTGCTCGATCAGCTCTCCCAGGCCCAGGACACCGACGAGCGCGACTGGCTTCACGCCGAGGCCGCCTATCTTCTGCGCCTGGCCAACCAGCGCCTGCAGCTCGAAGGCGACGTCGAAGGCGCTTCTGCCCTTTTGCGCACCGCCGACGCTCGCCTGGTCGATGCCGATAACCCGGCGCTGACGCCGATACGCCGCGAGATCGCCAATGAGCTTGCCGCTCTTGACGCCGTACCGCGGGTCGACCGCACCGGCATTTACCTGGCGCTGAACGCTCAGCAGGAGCAGATCGCCGGGCTTCGCCTGTCCCAGGAGATCGAAGAGCGGGCGATCAGCGAAGGCATGGAGCAGCCGCCGAGCGGCTCCTTCGAGCGCCAGCTGGCGAAATTCGGCGCCGAGCTTCGCGATCTCGTCGTGGTGCGCCATCACGACGAGGCGCTGGAAGCGCTGATCACCCCGGAGCAGGAGTCTTACCTGCGTCAAAGCCTGCGCCTGATTCTCGAACAGGCTCAACTTGCGCTGCTTCGAGAAGAGCAGCCGCTGTTCGAGGCGAGCCTCGACAAGGCGCTGGATCTGCTCGAGCGCTACTACGACACCGAGCGCGACGAGACCCAGAGCGTGATCGCGCGTCTTGAAGAGATCAAGCAAAATCAGGTCGAGCCGGAGCTTCCCGATATCAGCGGTTCGCAGCAGGCCATGGCCGATTTCATCGACAACCGCTTTCAGGCGCGCCGCCAGGGCGGAGGTGACGAATGAGAAAGCTGCTGCTGTTAATCGTCGCCGGCCTTGCCGTCGGCGCCCTGTTCGGCCACCTGATGATGTCGGTGCCGGGCTACTGGCTGATTCGCGTCGGCGACACCTCCGTGCAGACCTCGTTCTGGTTCGGTTTGGTGCTGCTGCTGGCCGCCTTCATCGTAGTGCACTTCGCGCTGCGCCTTCTTTCCGGCATCGTTCGCCCGGTGGGCCGCTATCGCACCTGGAACGCCCGGGCGCGTAATCGCCGCGCCATGAAGCGTACGGTGCGCGGGCTGGTGGCGCTGACCGAAGGCCGCTTCAAGCGCGCCGAGCGCACGCTGGCGGGCGCGGCGGACGACTCCAGCACGCCGATGGTCAACTATCTGTCGGCGGCGCTGGCGGCTCACTACCAGGGCCACCACGAGCGTTCTCAGGAGCATCTGAACCAGGCCCAGCTCACAACCGATGGCGCCGACACCGCCGTAGGCCTGATGCAGGCGCAGCTGATGATCGATCGTCAGCAGCCGGAAGAGGCGCTGGCGATTCTCAACCGTCTTGACCAGAAGCTGCCCAACCACCCGCAGGTGCTGAAGCTCTTGAAGCAGGTCTATCTCAGCGTCAGCGACTGGGAGGGGCTTCGCCATCTGGTCCCGCGGCTGGTGGCCAAAAAGCTGATCACCCAGCAGGAGCGCGAGCAGCTCGAGTTCAAGGCTTACCGCGAGCTGATTCTGTTCGAAGCCGCCAACCCGGCCAATATCGAACGGGTGCGCGGGCTGTGGGCGGACATGCCGGACTATCTGCGCGGCAACACCGAGCTGATCGTGCTTTACGTCGAGGCGCTGTTGCAGGCGAATGAAGAGGCGATCGCCGAGCGGCTTTTGAGCCAGTCGCTGGACACTCACTGGGACGCACGGCTGGTCAAGCGCTTCGGGCTTTTGGGCGTCGACGCGGCGCGCCAGCTCGCCCGCGCCGAAAAATGGCTGCAGGAGCGCCCCAACGACCCGGAACTGCTGCTGGCCTGCGGGCGCCTGTCGCTGCGTACCGGCCAATGGGAGAAAGCGCTCGAGTATTTCGAGGCCAGCCAGCGCCAGCGCCCGAGCGGCGAAGTGTGCGCCGAGCTTGCGCGCCTTTACGCAAGCCTTGGCGAGCATAACAAGAGCCAGCTCTACTACCGCCAAAGCGTGGAGATGATGGCCCAGTCGCTGCCCTCCCTGCCTCAACCTAGCGATGCAAACGACAGCGACGGCCCGCAAAAGGGTGGAAAAAAACGCCGCTGACCTATTGCCTTGCGATTTTCACCTGATGAATGGGCGCCCCTGGGCGCCCTTCTATTTTATACGACTTTGGTCTAAATCGACGACGCTCGATGTTTTTCGCGCAACATCATCTCAATACTCTACATATATATTCGAATGTACAGCATTTGTCGCAAATATATTTAAACAAATCGAATGGTCTAGCGAATTTTAAGCGCTTTTTTTACTAATTTTTCGATACTAAGATAGCTGCATGGTTTGAGGCGCTCTCGCCCAACAAGCCCTAAAAAAACATTCAAATCGACTAATCAGGTACGCCACCATGAAAAAACTGACCGCCACCGCCGCTATCGCCCTTGCCCTCGTTTCCGGTTCTGCCTTCGCCGCAATTGACAGCGCCGATCAACCGAACAGCTCAAGCGTTTCACAGATCGAGTCGCGCAACGCCTCCGTCGAGCAGGTCATCGCCAAGAACAGCGGCGTGGGTCTGCCGGTCACCAGCGCCGACTCTCACATCGCCAACACCCACAACGCGATCTCGCTTGACCAGCTGCACGCCCGCAACGGCGCAACCGGTGAGCAGACCATCAACGCCGATCTGGACGCCACTGGTACTGCCAGCGTTAAACAGAGCCACAACGCTGCGCTGACCAAGGATCTGCTGCAGGCGCGTAACGGTGCCACTGGCGAGCAGACCATCAATGCCGACACTCAGCGTACCCTGTAAGCACTGTTTTTAAAGACTGTTTTTAAAGACTGCTTTCAGGTAAAAAAAACCCCACCGATAGGTGGGGTTTTGCGTTGATCAGGGTGCCCCACGGGGCACCCTTTTTCATGGCTTACTTTTCATGACTTTGTTTTCATGACTTTCTTTTCACGACTTGGGAAAACCGGTCAGTCGTCGATGACCGGCGCGCTGGTCACGCGGTCTTCCGGCAGCTCGTCGCGCACCTCCGCTACGGCGCTGGCGCTTACCGCTCCCGCGTCGTTGCCCCAGGCCCCGCGCACGAACGTGGCAAGCTCGGCCACCTCGTCGTCGGACAGGCGCCAGGCGAAGTCCGGCATGGCCAGCGCTTCCGGGCGCTGCTCCGTGGAGGGCAGCCGGGCTCCGGCGAGGATCACCCGGATCATGCCGGTTGGGTCGTCGGCGTTGACCATCGAGCTTCCCGACAGGCTTGGAAACACCTGGGAGGCGCCGCGGCCGTTGGAGAAGTGGCAGGCGTTGCAGTTATCCAGATAGAGCCGCGCGCCCAGATCGTTTTCCACGTCCGCCCGCGTGAGCATGGCATCGGTTTCATCGACCTGCGCGTCGGTGATCAGAGGGCGGTCGCCGTGACTTCCCAGTCCGTTCAGGTAGGCGGCGATCGCCTGCAAATCGCTCTCATTGAGGTGCGAGGTGCTGTGCGCCACCACCGACGTCATCTCGCCGGCCACGGCGCTTTCGTCGTTACGCCCGGTGGCGAGGTAATCGACGATGGCCTGATCGTCCCAGCGCTCGATGGCGCTGCCGCCGTCGCCGCTGCCGCGCAGGCTCGGCGCGTACCAGCCCTCCAGCACCTCGCCGGCAAGGAACGCGTCGTCGCTATCATCCAGCGCCTTCTCCTGGAAGAAGAGCCCGCGCTCGGTGTGGCAACTGCCGCAGTGGCCAAGCCCCTGAACCAGATAGGCGCCGCGGTTCTGCTCGTCGCTGCGCTCGGGGTCCGGTGAGAACGTCTCATCGTTGGTAAACAGCCAGTCCCAAAGCCCGATGCCCCAGCGCTGGTTGAACGGAAAGCTCAGGTCCGTGCGTTCAGGGGTATGCTTGACCGGCGCCACGCCTTCCATGAAGTAGGCGTAAAGCGCGTCGATATCCTCATCGGTGATCAGCGAATAGGAGGGGTACGGCATGGCCGGATAAAGGTGCTTGCCATCGGCGCGCTCGCCCTGCCTGAGGGCGGCGGCGAACTCGTCGCGGCTATAATTGCCGATGCCGGTTTCCGGGTCGGGGGTGATGTTGGTCGAGTAAATGGCGCCAAAGGGGCTCTCCACGCCCAAACCGCCGGCGAAGGGCTCACCGCCAGGGGCGGTATGACACGCCACGCAGTCGCCGGCGCGCGCCAGATATTCGCCGCGGCTGATCACGTCGTCATCGAACGCCTGGCTTGCGGTGGTGACGCTCAAAAGGCCAACGCCGACCAGCCCCTGGCGCCATTTTACGGTGTGCTTCATGGTCGCTCTCCTTAGGCTTGAACCAGCGGGCCGGGGTTGGGCAGGTACTGCTCGCGGATTGCCTTCGCCGACCAGTAGGTCAGTGCACCGACCAGCCCCGTCGGGTTGTACTGCAGGTTCTGCGGAAAGGCGCTGGCGCCCATCACGAACACGTTGTGTACGTCCCAGCTCTGCAGGTAGCGGTTGAGCGCGCTGGATGAGGGATCGGTGCCCATGATCGCCCCGCCCACGTTGTGCGTGGTCTGGTAGGGGCGAACGTCGTAGCGCGTATCGAAGTCCTTGAAGGAGAGCCGATAGTCGTCCGGGCCCAGCGCCTTTGAAAGCGTATCGATCTTCTGTTTCATGAACTGGGTCATGCGCACATCGTTAGCCTTCCAGTCGAAGGTCATGCGCATCAACGGCCGGCCGTGATCGTCGGTATAGTTAGGGTCGAGATCCAGGTAGCAGTCGCGGTAGGCCATGTTGCTGCCGTGGGAGCCAATCGACATGACGTGGCCGTAGGTCTCCTGCACCGCCTGCTTCCACCCTTCGCCCCAGCTTGGCGCGCCGGCACGCAGCGGCATGTTGCGAATCGGCTGGCCGTTAGTCATCGCGGCGTTGATGTAGGAGCCGCCGATGAAGCCTTCCTGAGCGAAGTCGATCTGCTCGACGCCGAAGTCGTTGATCACCTCGCCGTTGCCACCGGCACCGATGAAGGGGTTGAACTCCTTGTCGCGGAAATAGAGCGAAGAGCCGCCGTTCATCTGATAGGCGTAGTTCTTGCCGACTACGCCGTCGCCGGTTTCCGGGTTGTAGGGCGTGCCGATGCCGGACACCAGCATCAGGTGCACGTTGTGCAGCGAGTAGGCGCCCAGGATCACCAGATCCGCCGGCTGAAAGACCTCGTTGCCTTCCGGGTCGATATAGGTCACACCGGTGGCGCGCTCGCCATCGCTGTCGAGCTCCACGCGCAGCACTTCGCTCTGGGTGCGGTAGGAGAAATTCTCGCGGCGCTTGAGCGCGCCCAGAATGCAGGTCTGCGGCGAGGACTTGGAGTAGTTCAAGCAGCCGTAGCGCTCGCAGAAGCCGCAGAAGTTACACGGGCCGAGCTGCATACCGTAAGGGTTGGTGTAGGCAACAGAGGCATTGGCAGCGGGCAGCGGGAAGGGATGATAGCCTTCGCTTCGTGCGACATCGGCGAACAGCGTATCGTTATAGGTCCGCGCCAGCGGCGGCATGGGGTACTCGTCGGAGCGCCAGCCTTCGAACGGGTTGCCGCCTGCCTGAATCTCGCCGTTCAGGTTGCCCGCCTTGCCGGAGATACCCGCCACTTTCTCGAAGAAGTCGAAAAAGGGCTCGAGCTCATCGTAGCTGACGCCGTAGTCCTGAATCGTCATTTCATCGGGAATGATGTCAGCGCCGAAGTTCTCCTCGACGTAGCTTTTCAGGCGCAATTCCTGGGGCTGGGGCCGCCAGGTGTGGCCGTTCCAGTGGGTGCCGGCGCCGCCGACGCCGTCACCGGGCAGAAACGAGCCCAACTGACGATAAGGCACCGCCATGTCGCCCACGTTGTGGCGCACGGTCAGCGTGCTTTTCGCCGGGCGCTGCATCAGCTTGTAGCGCACCCCGTAAGTGAGCTCGTCGGCCATTTTCGGGTAGGCGAAATCCGGCACCGTGTCGCGGTCTTCGCCGCGCTCGAGCGCCAGCACGTTCAAGCCTGCGTCGGTCAATTCCATGCCCATGATCGCACTGGTCCAGCCAAAGCCGACCAGCACGACGTCTACGGGTGATTCTGTACGTGCCATGCTTATCCCCTCTCGCCGTTAAGGCTGACCGGCCCCAGTGGGTACTCGACGTTGTGCTGGTCCACCCATTCGCGATACGACGCGCGTGCCCCGGGGAAACCGATGAACTTCCAGGACGCCATGTGTTTGTTGCCGCCGTGGATGGGGTCGGCAAAATAGCCTTCCTTGGTGTTTTGCAGCAGCATGTCGAAAAAGTAGCTGCCCCGCATCGACGCCATCTCGATCTCGCCGTCCTGGAGCTGGGTCAGAACCTGGTCGCGGGCGGCGTCATCGAGCGCGGCGAATGCGGCGTCGTGGCGGTCCTGGCAGAAGTCGTTCACCGCCGCGATCCCTTCGCGATACATCTCACGCGGGGTCAGCGGGATCTGATGGCCAAAGAGCGCCGGCACGTCATCGGGGAAGGGCCCCTTCATGTACCAGTCGGCGGCGTGGCCGAAGCCCCCTTCCATCTGGCGGTCGATGAAGATCGGTACGTTGGTATCGAGCGCCCCGGGCCCAGGCCCGGTACCTGGAATCAAGCGATCGCAGGCGGCGATGATGAAATCCCATTCGCCGGCCTCGAAAAAGGCGGGTTGGTAATCGGTTAGCTGCTGCGGGGGCTCATCGGCAAAAGCGGTCAGCGATACGCCGCTGCCGATGGTGACGGCGGGGATCCCCGTCAGCGCTCCCTTCATGAACCGACGTCGCGATGCGTCTTTTAGGCTCACGGTCTCTCCTTGCTCATTGCGTCGTGGGTCAGCGGTATTCTGGTTCTTTTAATAGCCCCATTTTAATATAGATCTTGCTAATTAGCTTATTAACCAAGTCGTGATTGCCCTGCGCCCGCCCGCCCAAACGGGTGCTTTGAACGTAAAACGTCCGGCTGGCACCGGGCGAACAATGGATTACAACTTTAGTCTAATACCGAAAAATACTGCCGAACATGTGGCAGGGCGTTACGGGCCAGCCGTCTCGCACTGATGGGCATAACCATTCAATCCACCCTTTTTTATGGCGCCATCGACTCCGGGGCGGGGCTTTCATCAGGCGCTTTCAACGAGGAGGTGCAGTGCCCACAGCGGCTCGCCTTGATCGGTACGGTCATGAAGCAGTAGGGGCAGGACTTCTCCACCGGGCTTTTGGGCGCTTCGACCTCTTCGCGCTTGAGCCGGTTGATGGTGCGCACCAGCATGAAAACCACGAAGGCGACGATGGTGAAGCTGATCACCGCGTTGAGAAACAGCCCGATGTTGAGCGTCACCGCCCCCGCCTGCTGAGCGGCGCTTAACGTAAGATACGGCCCGGCCACCGCGCCTTCGCGCAGCACGATAAAGATATTGGAGAAGTCGATGCCGCCGACCAGCAAACCAATGATCGGATTCATGATATCCGCCACCAGCCGCTGAACGATGAGCGTAAACGCGCCACCGATGATGATCCCCACCGCCATATCGATCACGTTGCCTTTAACGGCGAACTCGCGAAACTCCTTGAAAAATCCCGACATTTCAGCACTCCCTTTTTTGATGACTTATGAGCATATAACTTTTCGAGCCTAAAACCTGCAGGCTCAATAACTTACGAAAGCGACATGCGGTGTTCAAAATACGTTGCATTTTTTCTGCAAGTGCGAGAAAACCTTATTTTTACGCTTTCAAAGCGACACCGAGCGTTTCATTTACGACAGCTCGCGCATCGTATACAAGATTGCTTTGTCAGTATAAGTGGCATTCGTGCCACTATGCAGATTGGTGGCTTAAACGCTCATTCGGGGAGCATAACAACACGCCAGTAACCCATACCTATAACAAGAAAAACTCCAGACGTTTCGGTGATAGAGGTACCAGACCATGACATCCGATCAAATCACATCCTGCGCCCCCGCAGGTCGCCCCAGAGCACCGCAAACACTGGGTTTTCTGCTGTTGGACAACTTTACCCTGATCTCTTTGGCCTCGGCGATCGAACCCTTGCGCATGGCCAACCAGTTGGCCGGCCGCGAACTCTATCGCTGGTATACGCTGACTCAGGACGGCGCCTCGGTACGCGCAAGCGATGGCCTCAACGTGACGCCGGACGCCGCCATGCAGGCGCCGCTCGCCTTCGACTGGGTCATCGTTTGCGGCGGCGTTGCCCCTCAGCATAGTGTCAGCCGCGAGCATATCCACTGGCTGCAGACCCAGGCGCGTCAGTTAAAGCATTTGGGGGCAATCTGCACCGGCAGCTGGGCGCTGGCCAAGGCGGGACTTCTCGATCACTACGAAACCAGTATTCACTGGGAGTGTCTGGCCTCTGTTCAGGAAGCCTTCCCGAAAATCGTGCTCACCACCAAGCTCTTCTCCATCGACCGCGACCGTTTCACCGCCTCCGGCGGCACCGCGCCGCTCGACATGATGCTCAACCTGATCGCCCACGACCACGGCAAGGCGCTCTCGGCGGGCATTTCGGAGATGTTCATCTACGAGCACATGCGCAACGAACAGGACCAGCAGCGCGTGCCGCTCAAGCACGTGCTCGGCACTACCCAGCCCAAGCTTCTGGATATCGTGGCGCTGATGGAGTCCAACCTCGAGGAGCCCCTGGAGCTCAACGAGCTGGCAAGCTACGTCGACGTGTCCAGGCGTCAGCTCGAGCGGCTTTTCCAGCGCTACCTGCACTGCTCGCCGTCGCGCTACTACTTGAAGCTTAGACTGGTGCGCGCGCGCCAGCTTCTGAAACAAACGTCGCTTTCGATCATCGAGATCGCCTCGGTATGCGGCTTCGTCTCGACGCCCCACTTCTCCAAGTGCTACCGCGAGTGCTTTGGCATTCCGCCCAGAGACGAGCGCCTGGGCTCGCAGTCGCGCCAGACGCCGCAGATCAAGAACGCGCCTCTGATGCAGCACTGGGGCGTGGAACCTGCCGGGAGCGAGCCTACCTCGAGCGCGCTTCTGGCGCTGGCCTACGCCCAGGGCGAACCGACGTTTGCCAGCGTGCCGCTTGTGAACTGATCCACCCCGAAAACTTTTAAAACTTCGCAAGAGCGGCCCGCGCGGTCGCTTTTTTGTGCGCGCCCGTTGGCTTGGAGCCGCGCGGTTTCCTTCTGGCGACAGCACGCCATACCGTTTAATCGCCCACTTTGCTACGCGCGCGACGCGCTCATGACGCAGCGTGACGCTTTTGGAATTTTCGTCGTCGTTTCCAGGAGCAGCGCGACCCCGGCCCAGCGCTATGCTCCCCGTCATGGACAACCCTGGAGCCTCGTTATGACCCCTTCTGAATTGCACCAAGACGCCATCGTCATCGACGGTCTGATCATCGCCAAATGGAACCGCGAGCTGCTGGAAGACATGCGCCGTGGCGGCCTGACCGCGGCCAACTGTACCGTCTCGGTGTGGGAAGGGTTCAAGGCCACCGTCGATAACATCGTCGCCTCCAACAAGCTGATGGACGAGTGCAGCGACCTGGTCCGCCCGGTGCGCACCACGCGCGACATCACCCGCGCCAAGGAAGAGGGCAAGACCGGCATCATCTATGGCTTCCAGAACGCCCACGCGTTCGAGGACCAGATCGGCTACGTCGAAGTGTTCAAGCAGCTCGGCGTGGGCATCGTACAGATGTGCTACAACACCCAGAACCTGGTGGGTACCGGCTGCTACGAGCGTGACGGCGGGCTATCGGGCTTTGGTCGCGAGATCGTCGCCGAGATGAACCGCGTGGGCATGCTGTGCGATCTTTCCCACGTCGGCGCGAAAACCTCCGAGGAAGTCATTCTCGAGTCCAAAAAGCCGGTGTGCTACTCCCACTGCCTGCCGTCGGGCCTCAAGGAGCACCCGCGCAACAAGTCCGACGAAGAGCTCAAGTTCATCGCCGACCACGGCGGCTTCGTCGGCGTGACCATGTTCACCCCGTTCTTGAAGAAAGGTGTCGACTCCACCATCGACGACTACTGCGAGGCGATCGAGTACATCATGAACATCGTCGGCGAAGACGCCATCGGCATCGGCACCGACTTCACCCAGGGCCACGACCAGAACTTCTTCGAGTGGCTGACCCACGACAAGGGCTACGCCCGCCGCCTGACCAACTTCGGCAAGATCATCAACCCGGAAGGCATCCGCACCATCGGCGAGTTCCCCAACCTGACCGAGGCGCTCTTGAAGCGTGGCCTGAGCGAGTCCCAGGTGCGCAAGATCATGGGCGAGAACTGGGTGCGCACGCTGAAGGACGTGTGGGGCGAGTAACGATTTCAAACGGGGCGAGTCGATTCAAAAAAGCGCCGCCCCCATGACCCTCTCTTGTTTGAACAAGTACAAGTTTTAAGGATGACCACCGTGACCAAGACAGCCCCTGAACTTCCGATCGACGTCGACAGCGAAACCGGTATCTGGACGACCGACGCCCTGCCGATGCTGTACGTGCCGCGCCACTTCTTCGTCAACAACCACATGGCCGTCGAAGAGGCGCTGGGTGCGGAGAAATATGCCGAGATCCTCTATCACGCCGGCTACAAGAGCGCCTGGCACTGGTGCGAAAAAGAGGCCGAACTGCACGGCCTGGAAGGCGTTGACGTCTTCGAGCACTACATGAAGCGCCTTTCCCAGCGCGGCTGGGGGCTTTTCAAGACCGAAGAGATCGACTTGGACGCCGGCACCGCTCGCGTTCGTCTGGAGCACAGCGCCTTCGTTTATCAAATGGGCAAGGTCAACCGCAAGATCGAGTACATGTTCACCGGCTGGTTCGCCGGCGCCATGGATCAGATTCTGGCGGCGCGGGGAAGCGACCTTCGTACGGTCGCCGAGCAGACGCAAAGCGGCGCCGAGGAAGGCTGTGACCACGGCCTGTTTGTTGTAACGCCCAAGCACTGAGGGTCGACGTCATGGCATTCGATGCACTGTTCAAGCCGATTCAGATCGGCAAGCACACTATCCGTAACCGCGTGGTCAGTACCGCTCACGCCGAGGTGCACGCCACCGACGGCGGCATGACCACCGAGCGTTACGTCAAGTACTACGAAGAGAAGGCCAAGGGCGGCTGCGGGCTATGCATCTGCGGCGGCTCGTCGATCGTCTCGATCGATAGCCCCCAGGGCTGGTGGAGCTCGGTGAACCTCTCCACCGACCGCATCATTCCGCACTTCCAGAATCTGGCGGATGCCGTGCACAAGCACGGCGGCAAGATCATGATCCAGATCACCCACATGGGCCGGCGCTCGCGCTGGGATGGCTTCGACTGGTCGACGCTGGTCTCGCCGTCCGGCATCCGCGAGCCGGTGCACCGCTCGACCTGCAAGACCATCGAGGAAGAGGAGATCTGGCGCATCGTCGGCGATTTCGCCCAGGCCGCGCGCCGGGCGAAGGAAGGCGGTCTCGACGGCGTCGAGCTCTCCGCGGTGCACCAGCACCTGATCGACCAGTTCTGGAGCCCGCGGGTCAACAAGCGTACCGACGAATGGGGCGGCACGTTTGAAAACCGCATGCGCTTTGGCATGGAAGTACTCAAGGCGGTACGCGCCGAGGTCGGCGACGACTTCACGGTCGGCATGCGCATCACCGGCGACGAGTTCCACCCGGACGGCCTCGACCACGAGGAAATGAAGCGCATCGCGGCGTACTACGACGCCACCGGCAAGGTCGACTTCTTCGGCGTCGTCGGCTCGGGCTGTGATACTCACAACACGCTCGCCAACGTCATTCCCAACATGTCCTACCCGCCGGAGCCGTTTTTGCACCTGGCGTCGGGCATCAAGGAAGTGGTTAGCGTGCCGGTCATCCACGCTCAGAACATCAAGGACCCCAACCAGGCCCAGCGAATTCTGGAAGGCGGCTACGTCGACATGGTCGGCATGACCCGCGCCCACATTGCCGACCCGCACATCATCGCCAAGATCAAGAACGACCAGGTCGACCAGATCAAGCAGTGCGTCGGCGCGAACTACTGCATCGACCGCCAGTACCAGGGCCTGGACGTCCTCTGCATTCAGAACGCCGCGACGTCGCGCGAATACATGGGCCTTCCGCACATCATCGAGAAAACCGAAGGCCCCGTGCGTAAGGTCGTGGTGGTCGGCGGCGGCCCTGCCGGCATGGAAGCGGCGCGCGTGTGCGCCGAGCGCGGCCACGACGTGACGCTGTTCGAAGCGAAAGAGCAGATCGGCGGGCAGATCACCATCGCCTCCAAAGCGCCGCAGCGCGATCAGATCGCCGGTATCACTCGCTGGTACCAGCTCGAACTCAACCGGCTCGGGGTCGATCAGCGCCTGGGCACCAGGGCGGACGAAGCCACCATCAAGGATCTGCGCCCGGACGTGGTGCTGCTGGCCACCGGCGGCCAGCCGTTTCTCTCCCAGGTACCGGAGTGGGGCTATGACGCGGACAGTGGCAAGAGCCTCGTGGTCAGCACCTGGGACATCCTCGAAGGCCGCGTCGAGCCTGGCAAGAACGTGCTGATCTTCGACACCATCTGCGAGTTTTCCGGCGTCTCCGCGGCGGACTACCTGGCCGACAAGGGCTGCAAGGTCGAGATCGTCACCGACGACATCAAGCCGGGCGCGGCGGTAGGCGGCACCACCTTCCCCACCTACTACAGAAGTCTGTACGAGAAAGAGGTCATCATGACCTCGGATCTCGCCCTGCATAAGGTGTATCGCGAAGGCGACTCTCTGGTCGCGGTGCTCGAAAACGAGTACACCGGGGCTTTAGAGGAGCGCGTGGTCGACCAGGTCGTGGTCGAAAACGGCGTGCGTCCGGACGAGGCGCTCTACTACGCGCTCAAGCACCAGTCGCGTAACAAGGGCCAGACCGACATCGAAGCGCTCTACGCGATCAAACCCCAACCCAGCCTCTCGCAAAGCGGCGACGGCTTCGCGCTGTTCCGCTTGGGGGATTGCACCGCGCCACGCAACACGCATGCAGCCATTTATGACGCGCTGCGGCTGTGCAAGGACTTCTGACACAATAACGCTGTAAGCCGACCACCGCGGGCCCTTGGGCCCGCGGTGTAGTCCTTACGGTGTCTCTGAGAGGAGAGACGCCATGCTCGATACCCTGTTACCCATCCTGCTGTTTTCTGCGCTGGCGCTTGCCGCCATCGGCGCGGTTCGCCGCGTTCGTTTATGGCGCCAGGGGCGGCCCTCTTCCGTGCCCGTACTCAAGGGCCTGATGCAGGTACCCAGGCGCTACCTGGTCGACCTGCACCACGTCGTCGAGCGCGACAAGTACATCTCCCATACCCACGTCGCCACCGCCGGCGGCTTCGTGCTGGCCGCTTTGCTGGCCATTATTGTCCACGGCTTTGGCCTGGACAGCGCGATTCTTGCCTGGGTGCTGCTGGCCGCCACCACCAGCATGTTCATTGGCAGCATTCTGGTCGCCAAACGCAGAAGCCCGCCGCCGTCACGGCTATCGAAAGGGCCGTGGATGCGCCTGCCGAAAAGCCTGATGGCGTTCTCGATCGGCATGTTCGTGGTCACACTGCCCACCGCCGGCATTTTGCCGGAAGGCGTGTTCCAGGAAGGCCTTGGCTGGATAGCAGCGCTGGTGCTCGCGGCCATCATCGTCTGGGGTCTGGGCGAGATGTTCTTCGGCATGACCTGGGGCGGGCCGATGAAGCACGCCTTCGCCGGCGCTCTGCACCTGGCGTACCACCGCCGCCCGGAGCGCTTTTCCGATAAAACCGGCGGCGAGCACCGCTCCACCGGCCTGAAAGCGCTGCATTTGGGCGACGATAACGCCAAGCTCGGCGTCGAAAAGCCCGCGGACTTCACCTGGAATCAGCTTCTGGGCTTCGACGCCTGCGTACAGTGCGGTCGCTGCGAGGCGATGTGTCCGGCCTTTGCCGCCGGCCAGCCGCTCAACCCGAAAAAGCTGATTCAGGACATGGTCGTCGGCATGGCCGGCGGCAGTGACGCCCACTATTACGGCTCGCCCTACCCCGGCAAGCCGGTCGGCGAGCACCAGGGCGACCCGCACGGGCCAATCGTTGCCCGCCAGGGCACCGCGCTGGTGGACCCGGAAACGCTCTGGTCCTGCACCACGTGCCGCGCCTGCGTGGAAGAGTGCCCGATGATGATCGAGCACGTCGACGCCATCGTCGACATGCGCCGCTTTTTGACCCTGGAGCACGGCAATACGCCCAACAAGGGCGCCGAGGTACTCGATAACCTGATCGCCACGGACAATCCCGGCGGCTTCGATCCCGGCTCGCGCCTGCACTGGGCGGCGGATCTGAACCTGCCGCTGATGGCGGACAAGAAGGAAGCCGATGTGCTGTTGTGGCTCGGCGACGGCGTGTTCGACATGCGCAACCAGCGCACCCTGCGCGCCTTCATCAGCGTACTGCGGGCCGCCAATGTCGACTTCGCCGTACTGGGCAACGAGGAGCGCGACAGCGGCGACGTCGCGCGCCGCCTGGGCGATGAGGCCACCTTCCAGACGCTGGCCCGCCGCAATATCCAGACCATGAGCCGCTACCGCTTCGATCGCATCGTGACCTGCGACCCGCACAGCTTCCACGTGTTGAAAAACGAGTACGGCGAGCTGGGCACGGCGGATACCCCGGCGGATTATCACGTGCAGCACCACAGCACGTTCATCAGCGAACTGGTCAGCGCCAACAAGCTCAGCTTCAAGGCGTGGAAAGGTGGCAGCGTTACCTACCACGACCCGTGCTATCTGGGCCGCTACAACGGCGAGTACGAGGCGCCGCGCGACGTGCTCAAGGCACTCGGCATCGAGATCAAGGAAATGGCTCGCTCCGGCTACCGCTCGCGCTGCTGCGGCGGCGGCGGCGGCGCGCCGATCACCGATATTCCCGGCAAGCAGCGAATTCCTGACATGCGCATGGAAGACGTGCGCGAAACCGGCGCGGACCTGGTCGCCGTGGGCTGCCCGCAGTGTACCGCCATGCTCGAAGGCGTGGTGGAGCCGCGCGCCGGCATCAAGGATATCGCCGAGCTGGTCGCCGACGCACTGATCATCGACACCACCGCCGAGAAAGCGGCGCCGGCCCAGGCCGCCCCCGCCCCTGCGCTGGAGGAAACCTCATGAGCGACATTCTGCGCCGCGACCCCCGCAAGGAGTGGATCGCCCGTAACCGTCTGCACCCGCAGCATTTGAGCGTAATGGCCGAACTCGGCGGCGGTGCCAAAGCCACCGAGTGGATGGGCCCCAACGGCGTGATGCGCCGCGACCCGCGCGCGGTTGGCTTCATCGGCCCCAACGGCATACGCCGCATCGATAGAAGCGGCGTCCAGCAGGCCGCTCAGGCCCCGGCGCACAGCGCCGCGGCCAAGGATACCCGCCAGAACGTCACCATCGACGCCCCGGCCTTTATCGTGGCCGTGGTGCCGGACATGGCCGGCGGGCGCCTGTCGGCCCATGACCGTGATCTGCTGGGCCTGGCCCGTCAGCTCGCCGACGCCGACCCGGCAAGCCCGGGGGCGGTACTCGCCGTGGTGTTTGGCGAGCACAAGGAGAGCGCCTTCGGCGAGGCCGGCATCGACCGACTGCTGCATCTGGGCGGCGAGCGCTTCTCGGGCTATCTGCCGGAACTCAAGGTAGCCACGCTTCAAAGCGTGGAGCGCGAGCTGGCCCCGCGCTTTTGGCTCTTGCCCGACTCCGCCCTGGGCGGCGGCGAGCTTGGCCGGCGCCTGGCCGCCAGGCTGGGCGAGCGCCCTGCCGCGCAGGTGTGGCAGGTCGAGGCCAATAACGATAGCGCGACCGGCTGGCGGGCCACCGCCCGCGCCGGCGCTGGACGCCACGACGTTCACCGCGAGCTGCCCCGGGTCGTGCTGGCACTGGCTGAGTGCGCCGACCCGGTCAGCGAGACCCGCCACGCCTGTGATCCCGTCGCGCTTGGCCAGGGGCTTCCCGACGTGCTCGGGCGCATCGAGGATCTCGGCGAAGTCGCCGTGGATCCGGCCAGCGTCTCGCTTGCCGAAGCCGAGTTCATTCTCTCCGCCGGCAACGGCGTCAAGGATTGGGACGGCTACCACCACGCCGCCGACGTGCTCGGCGCGACCAAGGGGGCCTCGCGCGTGGCAGTGGACGATGGCTACATGCCCCGCGACCGTCAGGTCGGCGCCACCGGTACCTGGGTCTCCGCCCGGGTCTACGTGGCGGTGGGCATTTCTGGCGCCATCCAGCACCTTCAGGGCATTCAAAGCTGCGACAAGGTCGTCGCCGTTAACCTCGACGAAGGCTGTGACATGGCCAAACGTGCCGACCTGACCGTGATTGGCGACGCAAGCGCGGTGCTCGCCGCGCTGGTCGCGCGGGTCGAGCAGTACCGCGCCGAGCAACAGGAGAACCGCGATGCCGCCTAACGCCCCCGCCCAACGAGGTGCGTCACTCAATGTGGCCGTACTGGTGTCGATCGGCCGCCATCCGTTGACCGCCCGCGCCCGGCGCGCCGACCAGGACGCCCGCGCGGTGGAAATGGCGCTCTCCCTGGAGAACGCGTCTGTGCGCCTTCTGCACGCCGGCCAACACGAAAGCGAGCAGGAAGAGGCCCTGCGCGGCTATCTCGGCATGGGTATCGACCATATCGGGCTGATCGAGCAGGACGAGCACGCCGACGTGATCCCGGCGCTCACCCAGGCGCTTCGCGACGATGCCCCGCAGCTGATTCTGACCGGCAGCCGCGCGGAAACCGGCGAGGCCTCGGGGCTTCTGCCCTACCAGTTGGCCGAAGCGCTGGGCTGGCCGATCATCACAAGCCTGGCCGCGGTCGAGAAGGTCGAGCAGGGCACGGCGGTGGTGCTTCAGGCGCTGCCCCGCGGCAAGCGTCGGCGCCTGCGCATTCGCCTGCCGGCGATCGCCACGATCGACACCAGCGCCCCGGCGGCGCGTCAAAGCGCCTTCGGCCCGGCGCGGCGTGGCGAGCTGAGCTTGAGCGAGGCGCAAAGCGAAGTGGACGAAACGCTCGCCGGTTGGCAGTTCCATCCGGCGCGCAAGCGCCCGAAACGCCTCAAGATCGTCAAATCCTCTTCGGCGCGGGACCGCTTCAAGGCCGCCGCCGCCAAGGCGGACGGCGGCGGCGGGCAGACGCTAACGGACGTCACCCCGGAGCAGGGCGCCGAGGCGATCTTCAAGCTGTTGAAAGAGGAAGGCGTGCTGCGCTAGTTGCGCATCCGCACCCATCCAACACGAATCGCCCACCCCAGCGACGCGTTGCGCCGCGTCGCTGGCTAAAGCCTGCTCCTACGGAAGATGAATCACACTGCACGAATGGCCACGGGGTTTCGTAGGAGCCCGATTCATCGGGCGATGGCGCCGACAGGCGCCCCGGATGAGGCCGCCGTGACACCGCCCATCCCAGCGCCACGTCGCTGGTTAAAGCCTGCTGCTACGGAAGGTGGATCACACTGCACAAATGGCCACGGGGTTTCGTAGGAGCCCGATTCATCGGGCGATGGCGCCGACAGGCGCCCCGGATGAAGCCGCCGTGCAGCTTTGCGCCGCGTCACGGGCCAAGGCACCCTGTTACAAGATCAAACCGCGTTCGTTGAACAACGATTCGAGGGGCTTATTTTACGGCCACCCCCGGTTCTAACCTCAGCCTCTGACGCTCGCGCCGTAAGCCAATACCGGCGTGTATCACCAGCACCGTAATTACCACCACCCCGCCGGCAAGCGTCGAGGCGGTGGGCTCTTCACCCAGCAGCCACCACACCCAGAGCGTACCCAGCGCGGTTTCCACCAGATAAAACAGCGCCACCTCGGTCGAGGGCAGATAGCGCGTGGCGCTGTTGATCAACACGGTCGCCAGCGGCATCTGAACGAGCCCCATCAGCGTCAGCACGCCAAACTGCGGCGCCTCCAGGGCAAACGGCGAGGCCATCGGCCAGGCAATCGCCGAGGACAGAAGCCCACCGCCGGCGATCACGGTGATCGTGTCGATGCCGGGGTAGCGGCGCAGCAGCGTGAGATTGCCGCCGATCGCAAGCGCCGCGGCCAGCGCGAAGAGGTTGCCCAGAAGCATCCCCGCCGCCCCCTCGCCCAGAAACACCAGCCCCATGCCCAGCATGCACAGCGCGATGGCGATCAGCGTGCGAAGCGCTACTCGCTCGCCGAGAAACACGCGCGAGAAAATCGCGGCGAACAGCGGCGCGGTGCTCAAAATCACCACCACGTTGGCCACGCTTGCGTTCATCACCGCCAGCACGAACAGCGCCGAGATCAGGCCCAAAAGCGTGGCCGAGGCCAGCGAGGCCACCAGATGCACGCGCAGCGTCGATAGCTTTCGCCGCGCCAGGCAAAGCGCACCCAGCACGCAGAACATCAGAAAGCCGCGCCAGAACACGATGGTGAAGCCGTCGGTCGCGGCCAGGCGAATCAACAGCCCGTCGAAGCTCAAAAAAATGACGCCCAGAATGACGATCATCAGGCCGCGCTGGTAGGTACTGGTCTGCATGACACCGACTCCCGATCAAAAAACGAACCGCCCGCCAAAAGGCGAGCGGTCGCTGAGAACGTTATGACAAGGCGCGGACGCCTCGACGGCTAGCGGCCCTGGGACAGCGCCATGCGCGCCGCGCGCCCCCGGCCTTTCGGGCGCACCAGCCAGAAGCCGACGCCGCCGGCCAGCAATAACATGGCGCCGCAGCCAATGGCCAGACCAAAAGCGCCCTGCACTGCCCCGGCGCTCAGGCCGAACTGCGCGGCGAAGCCGTCGAGGGTCACCGCGTACTGGCGCCACAGGAACACGCCGATGGCCACCCCGGAGAGCATGGTGCACAGCGCAATCAAGCGTGTGCCGGAGACCCAGCCGCTGACGCTTTGGGCGTCGAACGTGTGCAGGAACGCCCGGTACTCGCGCTCGGCCGGGCTTACGCGGGTCATCCGGGAGGCGATGGCGATGGCAATGAGTGCCATCAGCGTGCTGAGAAGCACCGGGTGCAGATAGACCGGAAGCGAGAGCCATTCGGCCTGCACCATCAGCGAGATGATGACATTACCGACAAAGCCCACCGCCAGCCCCCAGCCGGCGCCGGCGGCGGTAATGCGCGTGCTCCAGATGCTCAGAAGCGCTACCGGCCCCCAAGAGGAGGCGAAGAGCGTGGCGGCGAACCACACCACCGACATCACCGCCGGCGGCTGAAACAGCGCCAGAATCAGCGCGATCAGGCCGGCGGCGAGCACGGCCAGGCGGCTTTTACGCATCGCCGAGGCCTCGTCTTTGGAGGCGGCCAGAATGTCGTTGGAGATGCTGAAGCCGATGATCGACAGAAACGTCGAGCACGACGAGAGCCCGGCGGCGAACACGCCGGTCAGAATCACCACGCCAAGCCAGGTCGGCAGAATATTGAGCGCCACCCAGATCATCGAGCGCTCCGGGTCGAGGCTCGTGTCGTAAAGATTGATCGCCGCCCCGGTCACCATCATCAGCGCGTAGAACACGGCCAGCGCCACCGCGGTCAGCATCGCCGAGCGCATCACCACGTGCTCGTTGCGCGCCATCAGGTAGCGGCTCGACTGCCAGGGGCTCGCCGCCAGCACCGCCGCCCACACAAGGCCCAGCGTCAGCCCCCAGGTCAGCGCTTCGCCGGGCGAGGAGAACGTGGCGTCCGGCCCTTCCAGCACGCCGTGCCACAGCGCGATGCCGGGCTTGTCGGTCTGGGTCAAAAGCCCCTCGACCACGCCGCTCCAGCCGCCCAGGTCATTGATGACGTAGAGCGAGCCGCCGAGGGCGGCCAGCGAGAAGATCACGAACATGATGGTGTCGGTGAGCATGACGCCGGGCGAGCCGGAGTAGAGGATGAAGCCGGTGTAGGTCGCCCATACCAGCACCAGACCCACCCAGTAGGGCATGCCGGTGAGCTCGGCAAACATGATGCCCGCGCCCTGCATCACGCCCAACAGATACGCACCCAGGCCGATGATGGTGGTCAGCCCCGCAATCACCTGCACCTTGCGCGAGGCAAAGCGCTTGCCAAAAAATTCCGGCACCGTGTTGGCGCCGCTGCGGCGCAAATAGCGCCCGAACACCAGCGCCCCCAATAGGCACCCGGAGGTGCTGACCGCGGCGAAGATCAGCATCACGAACGGATAGCCCTGGTAGGCAAAGCCGGTTTCACCGAGAAAGGCGCTGGTGCTGAGATAGCTTGCCACCAGCGTGCCCAGAATGAAGAAGGTCGGCGCGTTGCGCCCGGCGACCAGGTAGTCGTCCAGGCCCTTGACGCGCCGGCCGGCCAGATGGCCGATGACGAAGTAGCCGATCAGGCTCAGCAGTATCGCGACGGTGTAGATCATGAGTGCAGCCGTTGAGTTGTTGATATTTGAGTTGTTGAGATTGTTGAGGCGCAGACAGCGCCTGCGCATTCCCTGCCTGCATGATGCAGCGCTTTATAAGCCGCCTCTTAGCTAACCGCGCCAGCGGATGCCGAAATTACGACACTCGATAACGCCAAAAGGCGCCGAGAAGGCGCCTTTTGGCTCACACTGTCCCGCTGCTATCCCGCCATGCGCGGTACGGCGTTCAACTCCCGCCACTCCTTCTGTAGCCCCATGAACAGGCTTGCGCACATTAGCAAGAGCACCAGCGTAAAGGGCAGGCCCGTGGCCACGGCGCCGGCCTGCAGCGCGGTCAGCGCGGTGCTGCCGCCACCGTAAAGCAGCACGCCGGCGATCACGCCTTCGAGCGCGGCCCAGAACACCCGCTGGCCTTTCGGCGCGTCGGTCTTACCGCCGGCGGTGATGCTGTCGATCACGAGCGACCCCGAGTCCGACGAGGTGATGAAGAACACCAGCACCAGCACGATGGCGAGTGTCGAGGTGATCGACGTCAGCGGCAGCTGCTCGAGCATGTGGAACATGGCAAGCGAAACATCAGAGATACCATTGGAAAGCTCGCCGATACCGTTTTCCGCCTGGAACAAGGCCGTTCCGCCGAAGGCGCTCATCCACACCAGCGTGACCAGCGTCGGCACCAGCAGCACTGCGACCAGAAACTCGCGCACCGTGCGGCCTTTCGATACCCGTGCGATGAACATGCCCACGAACGGTGACCAGGAGATCCACCAGGCCCAGTAGAAGATGGTCCAGCCGTGGTACCAGGTGTCGTCGTCGCGGCCAACCCAGTTCGACAGCGGCAGCAGGTGGCTGGCGTAGTCGACCGCCGTGGTGCCGATGCCGGTCAGGATCGCCAGCGTCGGGCCGGCAGCGATCACGAAGATCAGCAGAATGGCGGCGATCACCATGTTGATGTTCGAAAAGAGCTTCACCCCGCCGTCGAGCCCGCGCCAGACCGAAATCAGCGCGATCACCGTGACCACCACGATGATCGCGAGCTGCGTGCCGATGGTGTTGGGCGTGTCGAACAGGTACGCCATGCCGCTGGCCGCCTGGGTGGCGCCGAAGCCAAGCGACGTCGCCAGGCCGAAGATGGTCGCCAGCACCGCGAGGATATCGATGACGTGCCCTGCCCAGCCGCGGGTACGCTCGCCCAGAATCGGGTAGAACGCCGAGCGCAGCGTCAGCGGCAAACCGCGGTTATAGGCGAAAAACGCCAGCGACAGCCCGACCACGGCGTAGATCGCCCAGGGATGCAGCCCCCAGTGGAACATGGTCGCGCCCATCGCCGCGCTCGCGCCTTCCGGCGTGTTGGCGGGCGTATTCAGCGGCGTGCCGTACCAGTCGGTGTAGTAGGCCACCGGCTCCGCCACGCTCCAGAACATCAGCCCGATACCCATGCCAGCGGCGAACAGCATCGCAAACCAGGAGGTGCGCGAGTACTCGGGCTTGGCCTCCTGACCGCCGAGGCGAATGCGCCCCAGCGGTAAAAAGATCAGCATCAAGCAGAAGATGACGAAGACGTTGCCCGCGATCATGAACAGCCAGTCGAAGTGCTCGATCGACCAGTTCTTGGCAAGCCCCAGCTGAGCATTGGCCGCGTCGGGATAGACCAGCGCGTAGAGAATGAACAGCAAAATGGCGAGTGCGGAGAGGGGAAAGACGGGGTTATGAAAATCCAACCCCATGACCTGCTTGTTGTCCTGGCCGGGCGCCAGAACAGGTTCCTCGTGGTTCATAGGTTGTCCTCAGGTTTTAATCTTTATTATTTGACGCGGTGCGCCATCGCCGGACACGGCTTGTAAATTCTTGAGCGAGACGGCCCCGTTTGATTGCCCAAAACCGACCTCGACGTAGCTAAAGCCGCGTTCGACAGCCGCTGCGGCGCGCTATTTTGCGTACACTAAGCGACCGACCCGCGCCCCTTCGCGGTTCCTCACAAAAGGAGTGCAGCCATGATGATTGTCGATTTGGTCGATGGGGATGATTTTCGCGCGCGCCTCATTGCGCTGGGGATCGACCTTCCCGCTAACGCCGACCCGGACGAAAGCGCGCGGCTGGCCGCCAGTGCGCACAAGGCCGTGCCCGTCGACGGGCTCCCGGCGCTCGTCGACGAGCTCACACGCCGCCAGGACATCGTGCTGCCCGCGGTGCGAGAGGCCATCGAGCGCCACCTGGCACATCTTTAGACGCGCCGTTTGTAGACGCGCCGTTTGTGCCCATTGAAGGCAAAAAAACGGGCCGTGTGAGTGATCACACGGCCCGTTGGGGTGCCGGCCGCCTAACGCGGCGGCCGGTGGCCAGACGCCTTAGCCCTGCGCCTTGGCAAGCGTCAGCGACGCGCCTTCGCTTCCCAGATTCTCCAGCAGGCGATCGGCGTACCAGTTGACGAAGTCGATCACGCCGAACTCGTAGGTTTCGGAGTACGGGCCGGGCTGGTAGGCCTTTGAGTTGATACCACGCTGGTTCTCTTCGGCAAGCTTGCGGTCCTGATCGTTGGTGGCGTCCCACACGCGGCGCATGTTCTCCGGGTCGTAATCCACACCCTCGACCGCGTCCTTGTGCACCAGCCACTTGGTGGTGACCATGGTCTGCTGCGGCCCCAAGGGCAGCACGCGGAATACGATCGAGTGATCGCCCATGAAGTGGTTCCAGGAGTTGGGCAGGTGCAGGATACGAAGCGAGCCCATGTCCGGGCTGGTCAGTCGGCCCATCAGCTTGTTGCAGGCGGGCTTGCCGTCCATGGTCATGGAGACCACGCCGTCGAGCAGCGGCGTGCGCGTAATGCGGTTGCGGCTACCAAAGCGCTTGAGCTGCCAGGGCACCTGCTCGCCGTTCCAGTCGTTTTGCTTGCGGGCGACCAGGTCCTTGTACTTGTCGGTGGCGCGCGGGTCTTCGGTGTCGTCGAACTCCATCAGCGAGTTCAGAAGCTCCGGATGCGAGCCGTTGCAGTGATAGCACTCGCGGTTGTTCTCGATCACGAGCTTCCAGTTCGCCTGCTCGACGATGCTGGACTCCACCGCCACCTTGACGTTGTCCATCTGGTAGGGCTCGAGGTAGTGCTCGAGCGTGACCAGGAAATCGTCGATCGACGACGGGTTCTCGGAGAGATTGATGAACACGAAGCCGCCAGCGGTGCGCACGTGCACCGGCTTCAGGCCGAACTGGTTCAGATCGAAGTTGGTGCCCATGTCGCTGCCGGCAAACAAGAGCCGCCCGTCGAGCTCATAGGTCCACTGGTGGTAGGGGCACACGAGCTTGGCGACCTTGCCCTTGTCGGTGGTGCAAAGCCTTGAGCCGCGGTGGCGGCAGACGTTATGAAAGGCGTGAATCTGGCCTTCGCCGCCGCGCACGATGACGATCGGGTTATTGCCGATCTCGAGGGTCATGAAGTTGCCCTTGGCCGGAATCTCGCAGCTCATGCCCGCGAACAGCCACTCCTTCTCGAAGATCTCTTCCATGTCGAGCGCGAACAGCCGCGCGTCGTTGTAAAACGGCTGCGGCAGGGAGTAGGTGCGCGCCCGTGACTCGAGCATCTCGACCGTCTCTTCACGCATGGCGGCCAGCGGATCGTTTTGGGTGTAGTCCGACGAATTGTTCATACCAGATATCCTTTTAAACCCGCCGGCCTCGAGGGCGGCGACACAGTCATTGACCAAACTACGTTGTCTTGTTGTTAAGTGGCGTCACCAGGCGTTGTACGGGCGCGCAGCGATGGCGTCATTATGGGGTGGATTGTGGTGCAGGGTGTCGATGCCGAGTTATCTGCCGACGACATCGCTAAGCGTGCCGACGACGTGAAAACCGATTTGTAACGCCCGCGGGGTGGCGCAAGACAAGTGCGTGTCGCTAACAGGTAAGCCGTCGCCCAAACGCGTACCCAGAATGCAGGGGAATGGTGCTGGACCGTGCCAGCAAGGACGGACCCGGTGAAGGCAACGTGCAAGCTCGGCCATATTGAGATAACGATGACAATGAATTTCTACAACCCCGTCACGACCCAAACCTGGACCAACGGCCGCCACCACGTGCGCTGTGTAAAAATGATCCAGGAGACCTGGGACGTTCGCACGTTCTGTTTCATGGCCGAACAGCCCGTGCTGTTCTTCTTCAAACCGGGCCAGTTCGTGACCCTGGAGCTCGAGATCGACGGCCAGCAGGTCATGCGCTCCTACACCATTTCGAGCTCGCCTTCGATTCCCTACAGCTTCTCGATCACGGTCAAGCAGGTGCCCGGTGGCTACGTCTCCAACTGGCTGCACGCCAACCTGAAGGTGGGCGACGAACTGGTGGTCCACGGGCCGGTGGGCAACTTCAACTCCATCGACTACCCGGCCGAGAAGGTGCTGTTCCTTTCCGGCGGCGTGGGCATCACGCCGCTAATGTCGATGACGCGCTGGTTCTTCGATACCAACGCCAACGTCGACGTCGAGTTCATCCACAGCGCCCGCGCGCCGCGCGATGTCATCTATCACCGCGAGCTGGTGCACATGTTCTCGCGCATCCCCGAGTTCAAGCTGCATATCGTCTGCGAGAAAAAGGACGACATCGGCGAGGCCTGGGCGGGCTATCGCGGCTTTTTGACCCAGCCGATGCTCGAGATGATGGCGCCGGACTACCTCGAGCGCGAGATCTTCTGCTGCGGCCCCGTGCCCTACATGAACGCCATCAAGGAGATCCTGCGCGCCAACAACTTCAACATGGATCACTACCATGACGAGGTGTTCGGCGCGACCCCGGCGGACGTCAAGGAGGACGTGCTCGAGCTTGCCGAGCAGGCCGAGGTAGAGGCCGAAATGGCCGAGCCGGAAGACCTGCTCAACGTCGAGTTCGCCCAGTCGAACAAGAGCGTGCGCATCCAGCCCGGCGAAACCGTTCACGCGGCGGCGGCCAAGCTCGGCCTGCACATTCCCAAGGCGTGCGGTATGGGTATCTGCGGCACCTGCCGCGTGGCGCTCAAATCCGGCGAGGTGGAGATGGAGCACAACGGCGGCATCACCGACGAGGACATCGAAGAGGGCTACATCCTCACCTGCTGCAGCCGGCCCAAGAGCAGTTTGGTCATCGATTTCTAAATTCTACTAACCACCGGCTTCTCAAGCGGATACCGCCACGCGGTGTCCGCTTTTTTGTGTCGCATTTCAGGCCCTTGAGATATTGGCTTTGACGCAATGAAAAACGCCCGGGGCGTAAGCCCCGGGCGTCGTTGTCACCGCACGCGTGCAGTTTGGCGCATCAGGCGGCGCCGAGCAGCCCGTGCGGGTCGAGGACGAACTTGCTCGCCACGCCCTGGTCGAACTGCTCGTAACCGCTGGGCGCGTCTTCAAGCGAGATCACCTGAGCGTTGACGATTTCGGCGATGTTCAGGCGCCCGTGCAAAATCGCCTGCATCAGCTGGCGGTTGTACTGCACCACCGGGGTCTGGCCGGTGTGGAAGGAGAGCCCTTTCGCCCAGCCCTGGCCAAAGCGCAGGCTGAGGCTGCCGGTTTGCGCGGCCTTCTCTGCCGCACCCGGGTCTTCGGTGACGTAGAGGCCGGGAATGCCGATGGAGCCGCCTTCGCGGGTCACTTCCATCATCTGGTTGAGCACCACCGCCGGCTGCTCCTTGCCGCTATGGCCCACCGCCTCGAAGCCTACCGCGTCGATGGCGCTGTCCACGCTCGGCTCGCCGACCACCGCGGCAATCATTTCGCCCAGACGGTCGTGCTGGGAGAGATCGATCGGAACAAACCCCATCTTGCGCGCATGCTCGAGGCGCGCCTTGTTGAAGTCGCCGATCATGACGACCGCCGCGCCGAGAAGACGCGCCGAAGCCGCCGCGGC
The DNA here is from genome assembly GCF_031954245.1 of Halomonas sp. PAMB 3264. Lineage (NCBI taxonomy): Bacteria > Pseudomonadati > Pseudomonadota > Gammaproteobacteria > Oceanospirillales > Halomonadaceae > Halomonas > Halomonas sp. PAMB 3264. The sequence continues at coordinate 126,248 of NZ_CP134866.1, read as the reverse complement.
CAAACCCACCGGGCCGGCACCGGCGACGTACACCGTGGAGCCCGCACCGACGCCGGCTTTCAACGCGCCGTGGAAGCCGGTGGGCAGAATGTCGCTCAACATGGTCAGATCGCGAATCTGGTTCATGGCCTGGTCGCGGTCCGGGAATTTCAGCAGGTTGAAATCGGCGTAGGGCACCATGACGTAGTGCGCCTGGCCGCCGACCCAGCCGCCCATGTCGACGTAGCCGTAGGCGCCGCCGGCGCGGTCGTCGTTGACGTGCAGGCAAAGGCCGGTGTGGCCTTCCTTACAGGTGCGGCAGCGCCCGCAGGCGACGTTGAACGGCACGGAGACGATGTCGCCGATACTCAGAAACTCGACGCCCTTGCCCTTCTCGATCACCTCACCGGTGATCTCGTGGCCCAGCACCATGCCTTTCGGGGCAGTGGTGCGCCCGCGCACCATGTGCTGGTCGGAGCCGCAGATATTGGTCGATACGACTTTCAAAATGACGCCGTGGTCGATGGGCTTGCCGTTGGGGGTTTCCATTTTCGGGTAGTCGATGTTCTGGACCTCGACCTTGCCGTCACCGACATAGACAACACCGCGATTGTTGGACATGGATAATCCTCTCTTCCGGGTGCGGCCGCGATTATGAGTCGCGCTGCATCGTTATTCTTGAGTGAAACTGGCGTGTTTGACGCAATCCCGACGGCAAGCGCCGACGATCCGCCAAACGGCATCAGGTGCCGCTTCAGCATGGTTGATTCGCGCGCGGATAAGTTACCCACAGACGACATCGAACGGCGGATGGGCGACCTGTTTCGGCACGCGTCACGATTTTGTCGTAAATGTCGCAAATACGCCGAGCGGTGACGTGGGCAAGCATCTTGGGGGCAAGGCCCGGCGATACTATCGCGGCATGATAGCGTCGCAAGCCCATCCCAACGCGCGGCGCTAACAAACGCCTGGACCGGATACAGACCGATCGATCTCAGACAGAACAACGCGACTAGCCTGGAGACCCAGATGTCACACAACAATTTTTCTCCCGATGCCCGCCTGGCCAGCTACGACACGGCCCTCGCCTCCGCCATTGCCGAAGAGACGTCGCGCCAGGAAGCCCATATCGAGCTGATCGCTTCCGAAAACTACACCAGTAAGCTGGTCATGGAAGCTCAGGGCAGCCAGCTGACCAACAAGTACGCCGAAGGCTACCCGGGCAAGCGCTACTACGGCGGTTGCGAGTTCGTCGACAAGGTCGAGGCGCTTGCCATCGAGCGCGCCTGTAGCCTGTTCGGCGCCAACTACGCCAACGTTCAGCCGCACTCCGGCGCCCAGGCCAACGCTGCGGTGTTCATGGCGCTGGTCAGCCCCGGCGACACCATTCTGGGCATGAGCCTGGCCCACGGCGGCCACCTGACCCATGGCGCGGCACCGAACTTCTCCGGCAAGCACTACAACGCCGTGCAGTACGGCCTGGTCGAGGGCACCGGCGAGATCGATTACGAGGAAGTCGAGCGTCTGGCCCGCGAGCACCAGCCGAAAATGATCATCGCCGGCTTCTCCGCCTACTCGCGGGTGATCGATTGGCGCCGTTTCCGCACCATCGCCGACGAAGTGGGCGCTTACCTGATGGTCGACATGGCCCACGTCGCGGGTCTGGTCGCCGCCGGCCTCTACCCGAGCCCGCTGCCCTACGCCCATGTGGTCACCACCACTACCCACAAGACGCTGCGCGGCCCGCGGGGTGGTCTGATCCTCTCCGCCGACGGCGACGAGGCGCTCTACAAGAAGCTCAACGGCGCGGTATTCCCGGGCCAGCAGGGCGGCCCCCTGATGCACGTCATCGCCGCCAAGGCCGTGGCGTTCAAGGAAGCGATGAACCAGGACTTCGTCAACTACCAGCGCCAGGTGATCGCAAACGCCCGCGCCATGGCGAAGGTGTTCATCGAGCGCGGCTTCGACGTCGTCTCCGGCGGCACCGACGATCACCTGTTTTTGCTCTCGCTGATCAAGCAGGGCGTGACCGGCAAGGAGGCGGATGCCGCCCTCGGCCGCGCCCACATCACGGTCAACAAGAACAGCGTGCCCAACGACCCGCAGAGCCCGTTCGTCACCTCCGGCCTTCGCATCGGCACCCCGGCGGTAACCACGCGCGGCATGGTCGAGGCGGACTGCGAGCAGCTTGCTGGCTGGATTTGCGACATTCTCGACGTGCTGGCCGACGAGCAGGACACCACCGAGATCGAAAACCGGGTGCGCGACCACGTCGCTGATCTGTGCGCGCACTACCCGGTTTACGGTCAGGCCCAAACCCAGGCAGAGCCGGTCGAAGACGCCACCGTCGCGTAACGACCGCCGCCCGCGGGCTCCACGGAGTCGATTCAGGAGAGATTTCATGCAACGTTATTCCGGCTTCGGATTGGTTAAACATGCGCTCGGTCATCACGAGAACTGGGAGCGCCAGTGGCGCAACCCCACGCCCAAGAAGCGCTACGATGTGATCATCGTGGGCGGCGGCGGCCACGGTTTGGCCACCGCCTACTATCTGGCCAAGGAGTTTGGCGTCAAGAACGTCGCCGTGGTCGAAAAAGGCTGGCTGGGCGGCGGCAACACGGCGCGTAACACCACCATCGTGCGCTCCAACTACCTGTGGGACGAGGCCGCGCGCCTTTACAACCACTCGCTGGATCTGTGGAAGGGGCTGTCTCAGGATCTGAACTACAACGTCATGTTCTCGCAGCGCGGCGTACTGAACCTGGGCCACACCCTGCAGGACATGCGCGACATCCAGCGCCGCGTGCACGCCAACCGCTTGAACGGCGTGGATAGCGAAGTGGTCACGCCCCAGCAGATCAAGGAGATCGAGCCGGAGCTTGATATCTCCAACCGCGCGCGCTACCCGATCATGGGCGCCTCCTGGCAGAAAAGCGCGGGCGTTGCCCGCCACGACGCGGTGGCCTGGGGCTACGCTCGCGGCGCCGACGCCCTCGGCGTCGATCTTCTGCAAAACACCGAAGTCACCGGCTTCAAGATTCGCGACGGCAAGGTGCTCGGCGTTCACACCAACCGTGGCGACATCGAAGCGAACACCGTTGGCTGCGTGGCCGCGGGTAACTCCGGGGTACTGGCCAACATGGCGGGTATCAAACTGCCGCTCGAGTCGCATCCGCTTCAGGCGCTCGTCTCCGAGCCGCTCAAGCCGGTGCTCAACACCGTCACCATGTCCAACCACGTGCACGGCTACGTGAGCCAGTCCGACAAGGGCGACCTGGTCATCGGCGCGGGCATCGACGGCTATCTCGGCTACGGCCAGCGCGGCAGCTACCCGACCGTCGAGCACACCCTGCAGGCGATCGTCGAGATGTTCCCGATGTTCTCGCGGGTGCGCATGAACCGCCAGTGGGGCGGCATCGTCGACACCTGCCCGGACGCCTGCCCGATCCTCTCGAAAACGAAGGTCAAGGGTCTTTATTTCAACTGCGGTTGGGGCACCGGCGGCTTCAAGGCCACCCCCGGCTCCGGCCACGTGTTCGCGGCGAGTCTGGCCAAGGGTGAAATGCACCCGATCGCCGCGCCGTTCTCCATCGACCGTTTCCACACCGGTGCGCTGATCGACGAACACGGCGCCGCCGGCGTTGCGCACTGAGGAGAGCTGACATGTTCTATATTCACTGCCCCTACTGCCAGGAGCACCGCGAGGAAGAGGAGTTTCATCCGCGCGGCGAGGCTCACCTGATGCGCCCGAAGGATCCGGACAACACCACCGACGAAGAGTGGGGCGACTACCTGTTCTTTCGCAAGAACCCGCGCGGCGTTCACCACGAAATGTGGGTCCACTCCGTGGGCTGTCGCAAGTTCTTCAACATCACCCGTAACACGGTGACCTACGAGATCCTCGAAACCTACCGGATGGGCGAGCAGCCGAGCATCACCGCCGAAACGGAAAAGGTCCGTAAGGAACAGGGCGTACAAACCGCCGACGGCGGCTGGCAAACCATCGGTGCCCAGCCCGAATCCAAGGCCTTGAACGAGGAGACCTCGTCATGACGCAGACCAATCGTATCGATGCCGGCGGCCGTGTCGATCGCTCCCAAACGCTCGAATTCACCTTCAACGGCCAGCGCTACAAGGGCCTGAAGGGCGACACCCTGGCCTCGGCCCTGCTCGCCAACGGCGTGGACATCGTCAACCGCAGCTTCAAGTACTCGCGGGCCCGCGGCATCGTTGCCGCCGGCGCCGAAGAGCCCAATGCCGTGGTCCAGCTCGGCGCCCGGGAAGAGACCCAAGTGCCCAACGTGCGCGCCACCCAACAGGCGCTCTACAAGGGCCTGGTCGCGCGCAGCACCAACGGCTGGCCGAACGTCCAGCGCGACGTGATGAGCTGGGTCGGCCGGCTGGGCGGCGGCTTCATGCCGCCAGGCTTCTACTACAAGACCTTCATGGCCCCGGCCTCGATGTGGATGACGTATGAGAAGTACATCCGCAAGGGCGCGGGTCTTGGCCGCGCGCCTCACGAGTCCGACCCGGACATCTACGACCACATGCACCACCACTGCGATGTGATGGTCGTGGGCGCGGGTCCGGCGGGCCTTGGCGCTGCGCTGTCGGCGGCTCGCGCCGGCGCCCGCGTGATTCTCTGCGACGAGCAGGAAGAGATGGGCGGCTCGCTTCTCGATAGCCGCGAAACCCTGGACGGCGTCTCCGCCGCGCGCTGGGTCGAGGCGACCATCAAGGAGCTTTCAAGCCTTGAAAACGTGACCCTGCTGCCGCGCACCACCGCCAACGGTTACCACGATCACAACTTCGTCACGCTGCACGAGCGGCGCACCGAGCACCTGGCCGACACCGCCAGCGAGGCGGGCTTTGCCGGCCAGGCACGCGCGCGGCTGCACCGCGTGCGCGCAGGCCAAGTGGTGCTCGCCAGCGGTACCCACGAGCGCCCGCTGGTGTACGCCAATAACGACCTGCCGGGCAACATGCTCGCCGGGGCCGTGTCGACCTATATCCGTCGCTACGCCGTGGTGCCGGGCAAGAAGCTGGTGCTTTCGACCAGCAACGACCACGCCTACCGCGCCGCGCTCGACTGGAAAGAGGCCGGCCGCCAGGTCGTGGCGATCGTCGATGCCCGCGCCAACCCGGACGGCGACCTCGTTCGCCAGGCCCGCGACAGCGGCATTCGCGTGATTACCGGAAGCTCCGTTATTGAGGCCCGCGGCGGCCAGCGCGTCACCGGCGCTCGCGTCTGCGCGATCGATCTTGAGCGCTTCGTGGTCACCGGCAAGGTCGAGGAGCTCGAGTGCGACACCATCGCAAGCTCCGGCGGCTACAGCCCGGTGGTGCATTTGTCTTCGCACACCGGCACCCGCCCGCAGTGGAACGAGGAGCTGCTTGGTTTTCTGCCCGGCGAAGTGAAAGGCATGATCTCCGCCGGCGGCGTCGCCGGCCATTTCGGGCTTGACGAAACCCTGGCCGACGGCGAACGCGCCGGTCGCCAGGCCGCCCAGGCCACGGGCTTTGAAGACGCTCAGGCGATCACCCTGCCCGCCACCCGCGGTCGCCGCGACGGCAAGGCTTGCGCGCTCTACCAGGTACCGCACGAAAAAACCGCGCTGCGCGCACCGAAGCAGTTCGTCGATTTGCAAAACGACGTGACCGCCGCCGGTATCGAGCTCGCCACCCGCGAGGGCTTCGAGTCCATTGAGCACGTCAAGCGCTACACCGCGCTCGGTTTCGGTACCGACCAGGGCAAGCTTGGCAACATCAACGGCATGGCCATCGCCGCGCGCTGCCTCGACCGCTCGATTCCGGACGTCGGCACCACGGTGTTCCGCCCCAACTACACGCCGATCACCTTTGGCGCCATCGTTGGCCGTCACTGCGGCGAGCTGTTCGACCCGAAACGCTACACCGCGCTTCACCAGTGGCACATGGAAAACGGCGCCGAGTTCGAGGACGTGGGTCAGTGGAAGCGCCCCTGGTACTTCCCGCGCACGGTCAACGGCAAAAAAGAGACCATGCACGAAGCGGTGGCCCGCGAGTGTCTGGCGGTGCGCGAAAAAGTCGGCATTCTGGACGCCTCGACGCTGGGCAAGATCGACATTCAGGGCCCGGACGCGCGGGAATTTTTGGGTCGTGTCTACACCAACAAGTGGGCGCAGCTCGCCCCGGGCCGCGTGCGCTACGGATTGATGTGTAAAGACGACGGCATGCTGATGGACGACGGCACCACGAGCTGTCTGGCCGACAACCACTTCCTGATGACCACCACCACCGGCGGTGCGGCGGGCGTGCTCGAGTGGCTGGAGCTTTGGCACCAGACCGAGTGGCCGGAGCTTCAGGTCTACTTCAACTCCGTGACCGACCACTGGGCGACCATGACCGTGACCGGCCCGGACGCGCGCAAGCTGCTGTCCGAGCTGACCGACCTGGATCTGGATAAAGAGTCGTTCAAGTTCATGGACTGGCGCGACGCGACCGTGGCTGACGTGCCGGCGCGTATCTTTCGCATCTCGTTCACCGGCGAACTGGCCTTCGAGATCAACGTGCAGGCCAACTACGCGCTGCACGTCTGGAAGAAACTCTTCGAGCACGGCGAGAAGTACGATCTTACGCCCTACGGCACCGAAACCATGCACGTGCTGCGCGCCGAGAAGGGTCTGATCATCGTCGGTCAGGACACCGACGGTTCGGTCACCCCGGAAGATCTGGGCATGCAGTGGGCGATCGGCTACGACAAGCCCTTCCCGTGGATTGGCAAGCGTGCGCTGAGCCGCCCCGACACCCTGCGTGGCGATCGCAAGCAGTTCGTCGGCTTGAAGCCGAAGGACCCGAGCGTCGTGCTGGAAGAGGGCGCGCAGGTCGTTTTCGATAAGGAGCAGAGTATCCCGATGGCCATGAAAGGCCACGTGACCTCGAGCTACTACAGCCCGTCACTGGGCCACGGCTTCGCCCTGGCAGTGGTGGTCGAAGGCCGCGATCGCATGGGCCAAACCGTTTACCTGCCGATGACCGACGGCACGATGCATGAAGCCGAGATCGTCAGTCCCGTCTTCATCGACCCGAAAGGAGAGCGCCAGAATGTCTAACGTGAGCGCCAAGCAGTTCAACACCGTGCCCGCCGGTAATCCGGCGGTCGAGTCGCCGCTTCACTGGAGCTACCAGCAGCAAAAGAGCACCCACAGCGCCAATGCCGGCGTGGTGCTGCGCGAGAAGGCGCTGCTGGGTCACGTGGTGCTGCGCGGCGGCGCCATCGTACTCGACGAGGCGGTGCGCCAGGTCCTGGGCATGAGCCTGCCGGCCAAGCCCAACACCGTCGAGCGTGACGAGGCCGGCGAGCGCTCGATTCAGTGGATCTCGCCGGACGAGTGGCTCGTGATCGTGCCCGGCGGCGAGGAGTGCGACCTTGAGCGCCGCCTTCGCGAGGCGCTGGGCGATGCCCACGTCAGCATCGTCAACGTCAGCGGTGGCCAGACCGTGCTGACGCTTGCCGGCGACAACGCCCGGGAAGTACTGATGAAGACGGTCTCGTTCGACGTTCACCCCCATGCATTTCCGGTCGGTAAGGGCGTGACCACCATTTTCGCCAAGGCGACCGTGGTGCTGCGCCGCTCAAGCGAGACCGAGTGGGAGCTGGTGGTGCGGCGCAGCTTCGCCGACTACTGCTACCGCTGGCTGCTCGACGCATCAAAAGAATACGGTATCGATACACAATAAAAGCAGGACGGCCGGCACCCGCCGGCCACCCTGACCGCGATGAACTGACCTTGATGAATGAGAAGCGCCATGAGCCGACTAACGGATACCTGGATCATCACTGCCCAGTGCCCGAGCATTCTGGGCACGGTCGATGTCGTCACCCGGTTTTTAAAAGAGCAGCACTGCTATATTACCGAGCTCAGCTCCTTCGATGACCGGCTGGGGGAGCGCTTTTTCATTCGTGCCGAGTTTCGCCCGGAGCTCGACGATTTTAGCGAACAAGCGTTCGAGGAGGCCTTTGGCCCCCGCGCCCGCGAGTTCGACATGAGCTTCGAGCTGACCCCGCCGGCCAAGCGCACCGGCGCGGTCATTCTGGTCTCCAAGGCGGACCACTGCCTGAACGATCTGCTCTACCGCTACCGTACCGGGCAGCTTGCGCTGGATATCAAGGCGATCGTCTCCAACCATCCGGATCTGCAGCCGCTGGCCGAGTGGCATGATCTACCCTATCACCACCTGCCGATCACCCCGGAGACCAAGGCCGAGCAGGAAGCCCAGGTACTCGACATCATCGAGCAGACCGGGGCGGAACTGGTGATTCTGGCGCGCTACATGCAGGTGCTGTCGCCGCGCATGTGCCAGCTGCTCGACGGCCGTGCAATCAATATCCACCACTCGCTGTTGCCGGGCTTCAAGGGCGCCAGGCCCTACCACCAGGCCTACGACAAGGGCGTGAAGCTGGTCGGCGCCACCGCGCACTACATCAACAACGACCTGGACGAAGGCCCGATCATCGCCCAGGGGGTGGAGCCGGTGGACCATGCGCACTACCCGGAGGATCTGGTCGCCAAGGGGCGCGATATCGAGTGTCTGACGCTCGCTCGGGCCATCGGCTACCACCTGGAGCGGCGGGTGTTTTTGCACGGCGGCCGTACGGTCGTGTTCGGCAACTGACCGAACGCCCTCAACGCGGTACCTCGACTACAGTAAGTACAACAAACGACGTCGCCTTGCCGGCCGATAGGTTCGCCCGTCGCCGGTGAGCCGGCGCGCTATTCTCATCAGAGGTCTTCCATGCCTATCAGTGTCTTCGACCTTTTCAAGATCGGCGTCGGCCCATCCAGCTCGCATACGGTCGGCCCCATGATGGCAGCCTTCAAGTTCGCCGCGGCGGTAGAAGACGCCGGCGTACTCGACCGGGTCAGCCGTCTGGAAGTGCATCTCTACGGCTCGCTCTCCGCTACCGGCGTTGGCCACGGCACCGACCACGCCACCGTCATGGGCCTGATGGGCGAACGCCCGGATCGGATCGACCCGTCGATCATCGGCCCCACGATCGCGGCGCTCAAGGAGACGCGCACGCTGTCGCTCAATCGCCAGAAGGACGTCACCTTCGTCTGGGAACGGGACATGCGCTTTCACGACGAAAGCCTGCCCCACCACCCCAACGCCATGAAGCTCTGCGCGTATGACGAAGCCGACCAGGTCTTGCTCGCGAACACCTACTACTCAGTGGGCGGCGGCTTCGTCGTCGACCAGCACCAGGTGGACGCGAAGCTCGAGGACATGGACAGTGCCGAGATCCCTTTCGACTTCAACTCCGCCGAAGAGCTGTTGGCGATCTGCAAGCGCGAGAAGCTCAGTGTCAGCCAGCTGATGATGGCCAACGAGAAGACCTGGCGGCCCGAGCAGGAGGTGCGCGACGAGCTGTGGCGCATCTGGCAGGTGATGTGCGAGTGCGTCGACAACGGTCTGACTCACGAAGGCGTGCTGCCCGGCGGGCTCAACGTCAAGCGCCGCGCCAAACTACTGCACCAGCGTCTGTCCGCCGCCGAGCAGAACCCGTGCTTGATCGCGACTACCTTCTCCGCGATGGAGTGGGTCAACATCTTCGCGCTGGCCGTCAACGAAGAGAACGCTGCCGGCGGGCGCATGGTCACCGCCCCGACCAACGGCGCGGCGGGCATCATCCCGGCGGTGCTGCACTACTACATGAAGTTCCAGGCAGGCTCTTGTGATCGCAACGTGGTCGACTTTCTGCTCGCCGCCGGCGCGATCGGCATTCTGTGCAAGAAAAACGCCTCGATCTCCGGCGCCGAAGTGGGCTGCCAGGGCGAGGTCGGCTCCGCCTGCGCCATGGCCGCCGCGGGCCTTGCCGAAGTGATGGGCGCCACGCCAGAGCAGGTCGAACACGCCGCGGAAATCGGTCTGGAGCACAACCTGGGGCTCACCTGCGACCCGGTCGGCGGGCTCGTTCAGGTGCCCTGCATCGAGCGCAACGCCATCGCCACCGTCAAGGCGATCAATGCGGCCCAAATGGCGCTGCACGGCGACGGCACCCACTTCATCTCGCTGGATAAAGTGATCCGCACCATGCGCGACACCGGCCGCGACATGCTCGACAAGTACAAGGAGACCTCCAAGGGGGGGCTGGCGGTGAACGCGATCGAGTGTTAGATGTAATAGATGAGTACCGCCTTTCTTCTCAAAGCCCAAGCAGCCGCTTGGGCTTTTTGCTACTACTCGAGCGGCTCATAAGGCAATCCGACATAGTTCTCTGCAACCGTCTTGAGTCCCGCCTCGGAGCGTGTGACGTAATCGAGTTCGGCGAGCTGCAAGCGACTGTCGAAGTTGTCTTTCTCGGAGAAGGTGTGCAGCATCGACGTCATCCACCAGGAGAAACGCTCGGCCTTCCAGATGCGTTTCAGGCAGGTCTGCGAGTAGCGCTCGATCAAGTCCGTGCGGCCTTGCTGATAGACCTTCACCATCAGCCGGTAGAGCGTATTGACGTCACTGGCGGCGAGGTTGAGCCCCTTGGCGCCGGTGGGCGGGACGATGTGCGCCGCGTCGCCGACCAAAAACAGTTTACCGTACTGCATGGGCTCCACCACGAAGCTTCGAAGCGGCGCGATACTCTTCTCGATGGAAGGCCCGGTCACGAGCTTGTTGGCCACCTCGTCGGGCAGGCGGCGCTTGAGCTCCTCCCAGAAGCGCTCATCGGACCAGTCCTCCACTTTTTCATCCAGCGGCACCTGCAGGTAGTAGCGGCTGCGGGTGGCGGAGCGCATGCTGCACAGGCTAAAGCCACGCTCGTGGCGGGCGTAGATCAGCTCATCCGACACCGGCGGCGTGTCTGATAACACCCCCAGCCAGCCAAAGGGATAGACCTTTTCGAACTCGGTGAGGCGATCACCGGGAATGCTCTGGCGCGAGACGCCGTGGTAGCCGTCGCAGCCGGCCACGTAGTCACAGTCGAGCCGGACGGTTTCGCCGTTATGCTCGAAGGTGAGATAAGGCGCGTCGCTTTCCAGATCGAAGAGCTGAACGTTGTCCGTTTCATAAAACGTGGTGGCGCCGGCGGCCTCGCGGGCCGCCATCAAATCGCGCGTCACCTCGGTCTGGCCGTAAACCATCACCCGACTGCCGCCAGTCAGCTCATCCAGCGCCACACGCACGCGGCGGTTGTCGAAGGCCAGCTCGAAGCCGTCGTGGGGCAAGCCCTCTTCATCCATACGCCGATCGACTCCCGCTTCACGCAAAAGATCCACCGTGCCCTGCTCCAGCACCCCGGCGCGGATACGGCTCAGCACGTACTCGCCGCTGCGCCGCTCGACGATCACGTTGTCGATCCCCTGGCGCTGCAACAGCTGCCCCAGCAGCAGGCCGGACGGGCCGGCACCGATAATCGCCACCTGTGTTTTCATTGAAAGCCCTCTCAAAGCATTGTTTCATCACGCGTCATGAATTGTATTTTTGATCGAATGAGGCGCTTGGATAAGGCAATATATCGCCTATTATCTAGATTTTTGGCGTATAAATGATCAACTTTAGTCACATGCGCCAGGAGCATGCGATGTCGTATTCTTCCATCGTTCCCGTATTCAAGCTCTACGGCGAAACCCGGCACTGGCCCACGCCGGATCTTTTGCACTGCGAATCGATTCCCGAGCGCAGCCGACTGCACGACTGGCGTATTCGCCCGCACCGTCATACCGATCTGGTTCACGTGTTGTTGATCACTAAAGGCAGCGTGGATCTGGAGCTGGAGGGCGCCCACCACTATCAGCGGGATGCGGGGGTTATCGTGGTGCCGGCCATGACGATTCACGGGTTCTGTTTTTCGCCGGACGTGGCGGGGTACATCGTGACGCTGGCCCAACCGCTGGCGGACCATCTGGGGGTGGCACTTGACGATGGCCGAGCGCTCAAGCAGCCGGGGTTTTACACCCTCGAAACCGCCGGAAATAGAGCGCAGATCGTCACGCTCGTCGAGCAGATCGACCGTGAGTATCGCCATCCGGCACCGGGGCGGCGACAGCTTCTGGAGGTGCTGGCCCAGGCACTGGCCATCGAGCTCGAACGCCTGGTACTGCCGCGCAAACCCACGCCCCAGCGTTTGGTGCCCAAACCACGCGAAAAGGGCCGCCAGCACCTTGAACGGTTCCACGCGTTGGTCGAGCAGCGCTTCAGGGAGCAGCCCGGCATCGAGGCGCTGGCCGGCGAGGTTGGGCTCAGCCGCGCACACCTCAACCTTTTGTGCCGTCAGCAGGAGGGCCTGAGCGCCCTGCAGATACTCCACGAGCGGGTGTTGTTAGAGGCCAAACGCCAGCTTACTTATACCAACATGACCATCGCCGAGATCGCCGACGGCCTTGGTTTCTCCGAGCCGGCCTACTTCACCCGGTTTTTCAAGCGTAATACGTCGCTGGCTCCGCGCGCGTTTCGGCAGCGCCAATTTTCAGAGCGCGCAGAGTAGTGCCATAATTCAGGGACCGTCATCTCCCACGATACCCTATGGGTACTCACTCGGTAGCTTAAGGCTTGCGTATGTATAAAAAATTACAGCGATTCTTTTTTTTAAAGCGGCCTGGCTGGTACCTGCTCAACCGCGCGCCGGTAAATCCGGTGCTGAATCTGCACGGCTTGACGCCCATGCCTCACCTGGATGACAAGAGCAGCAGTCGCTTTTTCCTTCAGGAGAAGACCGACACGCTGTTCAAGCTCGTGCACGATAAATACTCGCCCCGCGAGGATTTCTGGCGCTGGCTGGGGCGCGACATCATCTCCAAGCGCTTGACCGGCTCCTATGACGCCCACAAGGAGTACCAGAGCCGGCGTATTTTGAAAAAGCTGGGCCAGCGCACTGTCAACGTGCGCTGCTACGGTGTGGCGCTCAACTTCTTGAACCCGCTGGGTTCGCTCTATGCCATGGAGCACATGAGCCGGTGCCAGGCGGGAAGCGACTACTATGCCACCCTCGATGACACAAGCCGCGCCCGCTTCATCGATACCCTGGCCTCTCAGGTCGCGGCGCTGGCCGAGGCGGGCTACTACCACCGCGACCTGCACCTGGACAACCTGATGGTCGACGAAAGCAATCAGCTGATCTGGATCGATACTCACGTGAAGGCGCTGCCCTCGTCGCGGGAAAAGCGCCAGGCGCTGTTCGACAACATGCTGACCAACAGCCGCATCGACGACCCGGCCGACCGGGCCCGACTCAAGGGCCACCTCGCGCCGTATTTTTCCAGCGCAAACGAGGCCCGGAGCCAGTAAGGATGAGAGCAGATAAGGCTAGAGCAAAAAGAACGTGCTTAGAATCGGGAAAATGATCAGCAGCGCCAGCCGAACGAAGTCCGACACGATGAACGGCGCCACGCCCTTGAAGATCTCGCCAAGCCCGACGTGCGGCGCCATGGCCTTGATCACGAACACGTTCATGCCCACCGGTGGGGTGATCAGGCCAAGCTCGACCGTCAATACCGTGATGACCCCGAACCAGACCGGATCGATCCCCAACGCCTGGATGATCGGATAGACCACTGGAACGGTGATCACCAGCATGGCGATGGAATCCATGAACATGCCGAGCACGAAGTAGAGCAGCAGGATGCACAGCACCACCACGATGGGCGCCAGGTCCATGCCGTAGAGAAAGTCGCTGATGGAAAACGAGATGCGCGATACCGAGATGAAGTAGCCCAGTGTCTCGGCGCCGACCAGCATGAAGAACACCACCGACGACAGCGCCAGCGTCTCCTGCAGGCTGCGCCAGAGACCGGCCCCGCGCATGCCCTTGTAAAGCGCGTAGAGAAGCGTGGCGAACGCCCCGACGCTAGCGCCCTCTGTGGGTGTGAACAGGCCGAAATAGATACCCAGAATCATCACCAGAAAAACGGCGAAGAAAGGCACGAGACCGGATATCGAGGAAAACTTCGCCCGCCAGGACGTCCGCTCGCCGGCCACGGCCAGGTCTGGGCGTAGGCGCATGACGACCGTTACCGTCAGCGCGTACATGACCAGCCCCATCAGGCCCGGAATCAGCCCCGCCATGAACATGTCGCCGACCGACTGCTCGGTCAAAATGGCGTAAATCAGAAGCGCGATACTCGGCGGAATCATGATACCCAGCGTGCCGCCCGCGGCCAGCGCTCCGGTGGCCAGGCCCCGGTTGTAGCCGTAACGCTCCATTTCCGGTAGCGCCACGCGGGTCATGGTGCTGGCGGTGGCCAGCGACGAGCCTGAAATCGCCGAAAACACTCCGCAGGAGCCAACCGCGGCAATCGCCAGGCCCCCTTTCCAGCCGCCGCAGATCGTGCGCGTGGCGTCAAACAGCTTGCCCGCCATGCCCGAGTGTGCCGCCAGCACGCCCATCAGGATGAACATGGGAACGGCGCTGAAACTGTAGTTCGACAGCACCTCGATGGGCACCGTTTTGAGCTGCGCGATGGCGGCGTCCCAGCTGATGATCTGCGCAAAGCCGCCCACGCCGATGATCAGCATGGTCAGCGCGACGGGCACTCTGAGCACCATCAGTACCAGCAGCAGGCCAAGACCGATGGCCCCGATCATTTCACTCCCCATCGGCCACCTCCACATCGACACCAAAGAGCGCACCCAGCAGCGCATGCAGGGCGCTGCGAATGCCGAGCAGCAGGCTCATGGCCGCCGCCGCGTAGTAAATGGGTCCCATGGGCAGGCGCAGATCCTGGGTTACTTCACCGTGACGCGAGGCCGCCGCCGCCGAATCCAGAAGCCCGGTAAACAGCACCAGTCCCAACGCGGCAAAACCCAGCAGATAGACGCCGTGAAGGCGATTTTTCACCCACTGGGGCAATCGATGCGAAAACGCCTCGACCACCACCTGGCTTTTTTCGACGTTGGCCGCCATGGCCGCCAGCAGCGAACACAGCATGAGGTAGCTCACCAGCTCGACGCTGCCGCTCACGCGTAGCGCAAACGCGCCGTCGGTCAAGCGATAGAGATAACGGGTACTGACATCGGCGATCGTGACCATTAGAAGCGCCACTAGCGCCACACCGGCGACCACGCGACAACAAAAGGCCAGCCAGTGGCTGGCCTTCTCCAGAGAACGCTGCATCGATTACTCCTGGGGGCTTTCGCAGGCTGCGCTGGCGCTCAGCGCGGCCTGATAAACGTCCCGCGCCTGATCGAGGCCGCGCTCTTCGAGCTGGCTCAGGTAGGTTTCGATACCTTCCTCCAGCGGTCCCTGCCAGTCCGGGTCCTCGAGCGGATTTTCGATTTCGCGAATCGTGTGCCCGGCGTCGACCGCTTCCTGCTTGCCTTCCACATCGAGACGATCAAAGACCTCGCCAGCCTTCTCGGCCCACTTCATGCCGGAGTTGTCGTCGATCACCGCCTGCTGCTCCGGCGTCAAACGATCGTAGGCGCGCTGGTTCATGGTCGCGACGAAAATCAGTGTGTAGAACGGCACCTCGGTGTGATAGCTCACCAGCTCGTTGATACGAAAGCTGCCAAGCCCCTCCCAGGGAAAGCTCAAACCGTCGATGACGCCGCGCTGCATCGACGTATAGATGTCCGGCGCCGGCATACCGACAGGGCTTGCGCCCATGTTCTCGAGCATTTCACCCGCCACGGCGGTCGGGCGGCGAATGCGAAGTCCTTCGAGATCTGCCGGTGTCTGCACATCGGTGCCGGTGGTATGGATGCCGCCGGGGCCGGTGGTGAACATGAACAGCGGCCGCGTATCCTCGTACTCGCTGTCCAGGTGGCCTTCGTCATAAAGGGTTTGCAGTACGCACGCGCCCTGGGTTGCCGAACTCGCCACGCCCGGAAGCTCGACGATCTGGGAAAGCGGAAAACGCCCCGCCGTGTAGCCCTGAGCGGTTGCGCCGATGTCGGTAATGCCATTAGCCGCCGCTTCGTAGATGGAATCCGGCTTGGCGAGTGTACCCGAAGGGAACATTTGTACGGTCAAGTCACCGCCCGACTCTTCGGCGATGGTATCGGCCCAGGCCTGTAGAATATCCTCGTTGACTCCAGAGGCGCCGGGCCAGAAGTGAGCCATACGCAGCGTGGTGGCTGCCTGGGCGGAAGCGATGGAAAGGCCAGCGATGGTGGCGGCAAGCGCACACCGGGCGAAAACAGCTTTCATGAGGAGCTCCCGTTCTTTAGGTAGAACACGGTTGTTCGCATAACGAATATTAGTTCGTCTTATGGAGTCAACCTTAATCCACTAGTCGCCCCCAAAGCTAATCGACCTTGGTCTATATTTAGAATCCATCCATTCCCGCTTCTCCGCATTACTAAGCGCGAGCGACCGGCGCAGGTACCGTTTCGCTGTGCGCCAGCTCAGTTTGAAGTAATTTTTCCAGCAGCCGAGTCTTGAGCGCCGACGCTTCCGGAGCGCTCCATAGGTTATGAAACTCACCAGGATCGCTCTCAAGATCATAGAGCTCTCCCCATTCCAGCCCCTGGAATACCGATAATCGATACCGTTTATCTCGAAGCGAGTGAATATTGGGACATACCCCCAGGCCATTCATGGGCGCCTGATGCGCATACTGGATGAGCAAGGAATCCGGTGCTGTCGAGGCATCGGTCAAATCACGCCCCTGCATTCCCCAGGCCGGCTCGATGCGGGCTCGCTCCAGAATCGTTGCGCCGATATCCAATGTTTGGCCCAGCCGCTCACTACGTACGCCCCGCTCGCCTTCAGGATCGGCCCAGATAAAAGGCACACGGGTAATCTGTTCATATTGCTCGGCTCCCTTGAACAGCAACCGATGATCGCCCAGATGGTCGCCGTGGTCAGAAGTGAATATGGTGACCGTCTCATCGGCTCTTCCTGAATCGGTCAGCGCCTGCTGTACCCGACCGACTGCGTCATCGATCATCGTGATCATGCCACAGGTCAACGCCTGCGCTTCCTGCGCTTCTCTGGCCGAACAACCAATAGCGTTCATGCCTTGAAGGTTGGCCTTGCCCGCTTGACGGGTTTCCAATACGCCAGCCACGTGCGGCGGCGGAGTCCAGTCGCTGGCCTTGAAGGCCGCCGGCAACGGCATATCATCCGGTGAGTACATGTCCCAGTACTCGCCTGGCGGGTTGAAGGGGTGGTGAGGGTCAGGCCAGCTCACCATCAAAAAGAAGGGACGATCGCTATCCTTACGCGCATCGATCCATGCACTGGCGCGTTCAGCAATGTAGGAAGTCGAGTATAGTTCTGCCGGTACGGCGGTACGTACCGCTTGCGGGCAGGAGTAGTCGTGCGGAAGCTGATTTTTTTGCCCCATCAATCGGCTCGCCTCGGGCTTGCGCTCGAGCATCCACTGGGTATAGTCGCCCCCCACCTGGTCGCCGTGTCCCGTTACCAGCTCCACATGATCGAAGCCATAAAAAGGTGTTGGCACCCTGGGCATCTCACCCGCCCAAAAATCAGGCTCCTCGACATGGTAGAGGGGGGAAGCAAAGTCATGACGCACTGCCTCGCCCAACTCACCCTTTGCCTTATGGTAGCCAGGGCGAGCCTCATCAGGCTGCTGTAACGGCGCAATGCCGGTAAACGTCTGCAAATGACTCTTGCCGATCAGCGCCGTTTCATAGCCGGCGTCGCGCAATAGCTCGACGAAGGTAACATTGCGTTGAGAAAGCGGAATACCGTTGTAGCGCACACCATGCCCGGAAGGCAGACGCCCGGTCATCAGGCTGGCGCGATTGGGCATGCACACAGGGCTTGCGACATAGAAACGATCAAAGGTCGTACCTTGCGCCGCCATCGTGTCGATATTGGGCGTACGCACTAACGGATGGCCATAGCATCCAAGGAAATCAGCGCGATGCTGATCGGTGATGAAAAGAATGAAATTGGGTCGATCAGACATCAGTGAGCCTCGCAGAAGTAGAGTTTGCACGAGAATTGCGAGTGGCCATGCGTCGCCAGATAATGAGCGCAACGCTCAGTATCAAAGCAATCGCTCCGGCCCATATATAGGGCGACAGCAAAACCATTGCACATATAATGCGCAGTAACCGCTCCCAGATCGGTAGTGGTCGCTTGTCAAAGCCGATCAGCGCGCTGGCTGCTTGATACAGGGATACCGCCAGCGTCAGCAGTGAAAAGAACACGAAGCCAAACGACGCCGCTGCCGCCGCTTCACTGCCTAGCAGCAGTGCCGGGTTGTAGACAAAGGCAAACGGAATGATGAAGATCATCGCCCCTACCCGCGTCGCCTCGACCGCCGTGCCAATGGGGGTCCCCTTGGAAATCGAAGCAGCCGCGTAAGCCGCAATGGCCACGGGCGGTGTAATCACCGAAGCCACGCCGAAGAAAAAGACAAACAGGTGGGCGGTCAATAGATCAACCCCAAAGCCGGTGAGCGTCGGCCCCATCACCGCCACAATCGCGATGTAAGCAGGCAGGGTCGGCATGCCCATACCCAACACGATGCACCCGCCAGCGGCAATGAGTAAGGCAGCGATAAGCGAGCTGTTCGCGGCTGCCGACAAGAGCACGGCAAACTTGGTCGGCATGCCGGTCGCATTGAGCGTCGACACCACGATACCAACGATGGAAATTGCAATGGCGAGCTGCGCCACCGTCTTGCCACCGTCTGCCAAAGCGACAATCAACTTCCATGGCGCGCGACGAACGTCCGGGTTGATGAAGCTCATGGGCACCAGCGCAAGGATTGCCGCAATGGAAGCTCCTGCCGGAGAGAGGCCGCTGATCAGCAACCAGACGATCAGCGCAATGGGCCCAAATACCAGTGCCAGATTGACCCAGTCCTGCCCCATCGGTTTTTCGATGTTGGCTTCTTCATCTTCGCGGGCGACGATACCCAGTTTTTCGGCTTCAAAAAATACGGTAAGAAACAGGCTCGCGTAGTAAGCGATAGCGGGAATCACTACAGCGAGGATCACGGTGAGATAACTAACCCCGACGATATCCGCCATAACAAGCGCAGCGGCCCCCATGATGGGCGGCAAGATTTGTCCGCCGGTGGAGGCAGAGGCTTCTACCGCACCAGCAAAGTTGCCGGAAAATCCACGCCGGCGAATCATGGGAATAGTGACGACGCCGGTGCCTACCACGTTAGCTACAGCGCTGCCGGAAACGGTTCCAAACAGTGCCGAGGCGAAGATAGCGGCGTAGGCCGGGCCGCCGCGAAACCGGCGCATCAAGTGAAAGGAGATGCGAATCATTGAGGCACCTGCGCCACAGCCTTCCAGCACTGCCCCAAGAATGATGAAGGGTAATACAGTGGAAAGCACGATCCCCATGATGTTGCCAAGAATGCCCTGGCTGGCGTCATACCAGATATTCTGCGCCACAAATTCGTTCATGTCGCCGATGATGGTTTCAAAGACGCCCGGCCAATAAGGACCGGTCACCAGATAGCCAAATACAATGGCTCCAAGAATGGCGATGGGCCCGCCCCACAGCCGCCAGCAAGCAATAATGGATAGTACCGCCGGGATGGCAGCCATCCACGCTTCTCTGGCCGAGAAGAACATGAAACTATCCTTCAGAATCATCGAGATCTGGTAATAGTCCCAGCAAACCCAACTCATTAGAGCCAGCGCCACGGTATAGAGAGCCACATGCAAAACCGTTAGACGTTCCTGCTGAGCCAGACGTTGGGCGTCCCATATCAGAAAGTTCAGAAAGCACAGCCAGTAAAACAAGGGACGGAACCAGTCGAGTTCAAAAGGCCCCACCCGCGGGAGCACGCCATAAGTGGGCAGAACATTCGCCAGTCCTACCAGGGCAATAGCGAGGCCCACGGCAAAACTCGTCCACTGCAGCATTTTTAAGCTGCGTGAAAAAAGGGTTGTCATTGGATGATCTCCCGGCCTGAATAGGCCTGAATCCTTCACAGCAAAGCAGAGGATCCCCGATCCGTTCCGGGATCAGGGAATGGCTCAATCGGCTACCAGGTGCTCAGGAATGGTGATGCCTTGCTCTTCGTAGTAGCGCGCTGCGCCGGGGTGAACCGGCATGTTCGCACCTGCGAAAGGGTCATCTGCGTCCAGGCGAGCCAATAGGGCATTGGCAGACTGCATGTTATCGAGATTATCAAAGAACGACTTGGTCAGCGCATAAGCGGTTTCATCCGACATATTCTTGTTAGCGCCCAGCATCATCACCGTCACCATGATGTTTTGATCCATGTCGCCATTAACCTGACCCTGGTAGGTACCTGCAGGCACTACTTCGGTGCGCACCGCTTGATCTTCGAGGTAATTGCGCCAGCCTTCACTGTCGACCACCTCATCCGGTACGCCAAGAATGCGAATGTCACGTTGCAGGCTCAACTCCTGAACCGACTGCTGGCCCACGGCCGCCGACATGATATACATGTCAAACTGACCATCCTGAAACGCTTGGCTAGCACTCTCCCAGGGCAGTCGGACGCCTTCGTAATCACTGCCATCCTCTAGTCCACCGGACGCTTCATGGATCATACCGCGCGCCTGGTTGGCCGCCGCACCGGCGGGGGGGCCCACGTAAATACGCTTACCTGCCATATCATCCCAGCTATCGATACCGCTATCCGCCCAAACGATGGGGTGAAACGATCCACCCGGGAAAGTGAAAAGCATGCGCAGGTTGTCCGCGAAGGACTGCGCTTGTTCGGCGGTATTGGCATAGGGCCCGACACCCCGCTGCATTGCATTGAATGCCGGGGGCGGCACCACGGCCAGATCCAGTCGGCCCGCTCCAACCTTGATCGCTGAGCGTGTTAGCGCCTGTCCTAAAGATACTTGAAGGTCATATCCGGCAGCAGGTGTGAACTGGGCCCAGGCCTGGGGCACAATGCCAGTCAATGAGGCGCTGCCGCCTCCCTCGATGCTAAGTGTTTCGGCGTGCGCCGATAGTGCTCCCCCAGCAAGGGCTACTACCAGGCTGATCGATTTCATTGTTTTAAGCATTTTATTGTCTCCAGCTCAGAATGAAGCGCTGAACCATGAGGGTAAAACATTCAATAGCCAGTAGCTTATTCTTTATCCATCATTTTCATATCATTTTTGGTATGTTGCGAAGCGCCCGGCAGGTTCTCACGAAACATTTGCATCAGCATACGCAAGGCCGGCCCCGGCTGCGTATCAGGCAGCATGGTTAGTCCCACCGGACCGCGTAAGGCATCATCGCGGATTGGCAGCACCACCACGTCTCCACTGGTACGCGCCTCCGTCACTAGTGCCTCAACCGTCACCACCACATGATTTGAAGCGCGTATGATCTTGTTGATAAATCCCGCATCGATGGACTCCAGAGCAAAATTAGGCGCCACTACCCCGCTACGAAAGAGAAAACGCTCCAACTCCTGACGAATGACAGTCCCTGGAATTGGCGCCAGCATGGGCATTTCCAACACCGTTCGAAGCTCAACATTGGCACCCGGTTGCGCCAGCACGTGCTGCGCCCCCATGGCAAAGACGATCTCCTCGTCGTAGAGATGCTGAAAAGTCAGGCCCTTCATGGAAACGGTATCCGACAGTCTGCCAATGACCAGATCCAGCCCCCCCTGGCGCAGCCGCGCTAAAAGGTCTGCGTTGGCGCCTGAAACGATACGAATAGTGGTGTGTGGGTAAACATGCTGAAAATCTTCGATAATAGCGGGTAATACCAAGCCGCAGACATTGGGTAGCGCCCCAATGCGCAGTAGCTCACGGCTACCGCTAATATCCTGGGTCGCCCGTACACCTTCCGCCATTAGCGCTATACCAGCCTCGGCGGCATCGAAAAGTTTTCGACCGTGTGGCGTGAGTACCGCGCCGCGTAACGATCGATCGAACAGGGAGACATTAAGTATCGATTCGATCTCTCGAATTGAGCGAGAGACAGCGGGCTGCGTTATGCCGAGCACGTTCGCTGCCGCCATGAAACTGCCATTTTGCGCCACTGCAATGAAACAACGGATTTGGCGAAAGCTTATTCTTGCCAACAGATGGGCGGTATTTTCGATGAGAGACTCCTTTTTCAATTCACCAGTCGAACATCGATCGTTCTTTTGGCGCCTTTAATAACGAACGATCGTTAACGTCAATTACTAAAAAGAGATCAAAGGGCGCCTTTAAGCCATGTATCAATCGATAAACACCTGAAGTCTCGATATATTTAAATATTACCCAGAGTTAATACAGACTGATCGAAATGATTGATCTTCAAATAAAATCAAAAAAGCTCCTGATAGCGAAGGCCAATCAGAGCGTGCTCGCGCATCAGCATTTCAGCCCGTGCACCTTCGCCATTGTCCAGTGCCTGAAAGATAAGCTCGTGATGTAATTGAGCCAACTGTAGCTTTCGAAACTCCTTTATCAGGTCATTATCATCAATCACGATAGAAGCGGCCGCTGCAAAGGGTAGATGGTTGTTACGAGCAATGGCATCGCCAATGACGGCGCTACCGGCAGCACTCACGATCCGCTCGTGAAAACGGTAATTGAGCTCGATCCAGCGCTCGACATCCTCGTCCTCAAGAAACCCCTTCTCCAGCACGCCCTGACCTTTTTGGATCCAAAAAAGCAAATCGCCGCGCAGATCGTCGGCCATACCGCGCTCTGCGACGCGCTTGGCGGCCAAGCCCTCCAGCGCGCCACGCACTTCTACGGCGCAGTAGATGTCCGCATTAGTGAATTCCCGCACCATATAACCACGCTTGCCCGCGCGCTTTAGAAGCCCCTCCTGCTCCAGGCTTCGAAATGCGAGCCTGACAGGCGTTCTGGAGACACCCAAGCGATTGGCCACGGCTTCTTCACCCAATCTCTCGCCCTGGGGATAGAAGCCATCCTCAATCAGCTTACGCAATCGGCTGGCTACGCTTTTATCGTTATTGCCCATTACCGCTCCTGTATCAATCATTTATCGCTGCGCGCAATGAGAGCTAAACCAAAAGTATAGGTTGACGAATAAAACGGTCACGCTCTTTACTTTGGATCCAATTATAAAAAAATCATAATACCTAAAAGGATACCACCGTGACTCATCAAGCCCCCTATCCCCAGAACACCTGGTACGTTGCGTGCACACCTGACGAGATTTCTGAAAAGCCCCTCGGGCGAACCATTTGCAATAAGCAGCTGGTTTTCTTTCGCGGTGACGAAGGCCGGGTCACCGCCATGGAGGATTTCTGCCCTCACCGTGGTGCGCCGCTCTCATTGGGGTTCGTGCGCGACGGTAAGCTGGTGTGCGGTTATCACGGCCTGGAAATGAACTGTAGCGGCAAGTGCGACAGCATGCCCGGCCAGCGCGTACGCGGCTTTCCCAGCGTCCGGACGTATCCGGTCGAGGAGCGCTACGGGTTTATCTGGATCTGGCCAGGCGATTCTGACAAGGCGGACACGAGCCTCATTCCCGTGCTCGAGTGGGCGGATAACCCAGAGTGGGCCTATGGCGGCGGACTCTATCATATTGGCTGCGAATACCGGCTGATGATCGACAACCTGATGGATCTGACTCACGAGACCTACGTTCACGCCTCCAGTATCGGCCAGCCGGAGATCGAAGAGGCCGCGCCGGATACCAACGTCAACGGCGATGAAGTCGTCACCCGCCGCGAGATGGAGAACATTCCGGCCCCGCCGTTTTGGCAAGCGGCGCTGCGCGGCAACGGCCTGGCCGACGATGTCCCGGTGGACCGCTGGCAGATCTGTCGCTTCACCCCGCCAAGCCACGTGCTGATCGAAGTGGGCGTCGCTCATGCCGGTAATGGCGGGGCCAAGGCGCCGGCAGACAAGAAGGCGTCGAGTATCGTGGTCGACTTCATTACACCGGAGTCGGATACCTCGATCTGGTACTTCTGGGGCATGGCGCGCAACTTCAAACCCGAGGATCAGGCGCTGACCGACAAGATCCGCGAAGGCCAGGGCAAGATTTTCGAGGAGGATCTGGAGATGCTCGAGGCGCAACAGCGCAATCTGCTCAGGTACCCGGACCGCCAGCTTCTGAAGCTCAACATCGACGGCGGCGGCGTACAGGCACGCCGGATCATCGACCGCATTCTTTCCGAGGAGCGCGAAGCCGCAGGCACGGAGGCGAGCGTATGACCCACACCGCCCCCTCGATGATCGTGGAGGTCAAGGCGCGCCACGTCGAGGCGCGCGATATCGTTACCTTCGAGCTTGCCGACCCTCACGGGCGGGAGCTGCCGGCGTTCAGCGCCGGCGCGCATATCGATGTGCGCGTCAAGGAAGGGCTGGTGCGCCAGTACTCGCTTTGCAACCACTCGGAGGACCGTGACCGTTATCTGATCGGTGTGCTGCGCGATGCCAATTCACGCGGCGGCTCCCACGCCATGCACGATGAGCTCCAGGTCGGCGATCTGGTGCCAATCAGCGCGCCGAAAAATCACTTTCCGCTCGAGCCCGCCGAGCACACGCTGCTGCTGGCCGGCGGTATCGGTATTACGCCGCTTTTATGCATGGCCGAACGTCTGGCGCATACCGACGCTGGATTCGAGCTGCACTACTGTACCCGCTCCCAGGAGCGCACGGCATTTTATCAACGCCTAAAGGACTCGAGTTTCGCCGAACGCGTGCACTTTCACTTCGACGACGGCGACGCCAGCCAGCACCTGAACCTCGAAGCGCTGCTCGGCCACCCCAGGGCCGATACCCACGTTTACGTATGCGGCCCCAAGGGTTTCATCGATGCGGTCATGACCACCTGCAAGTCTAGCGGCTGGCCGGAGGATCAGGTGCATACCGAGTACTTCAGCGGCGCCGACATCTCGAGTGACGACGACGGTAGCTTCGAGGTGCGCATCGCCAGCAGCGGTGCAAGCTTCACCGTGCCGGCGGACAAGACCGTCCACCAGGTACTGGCCGAAAACGGTATCGAGATCATGGTCTCTTGTGAGCAGGGCGTGTGCGGCACCTGCCTGACCCGCGTGCTCGAAGGCGAGCCGGATCACCGCGACCTGTATCTGGAAGAGCACGAGCACGCGGCCAACGACCAGTTCACGCCGTGCTGTTCACGTGCTAAAAGCAGCGTACTCGTATTGGACCTTTAAGTTTTCATCAACCCGGATCCTGCTCGAGAAAGCAAAAGGATAACTATAATGAAAAAAATCCCGACGACCGTGACACGTGCCGCGCTGATGAGCGCGCTCGTTTTCTTACCCGCCGCCGCCCAGGCCCAGACCACGCTGCGCCTGGCCCACGTTTGGCCCGGCGGCTCGATGGTCGACAGCGCGCTCTTTCAGGCCTGGGCCGACAGCGTCAGCGAAGCGTCCGGCGGCGAGCTCGACGTGGAGGTGTTTCCCAGCCAAACGCTCGCCAAGTCTGCCCAGACGTATGACAGCACTGCCCGCGGCATTGCCGATATCGGCGCCTCGGCCCAGGGTTATACGTCCGGACGCTTCCCCTTGACGCAGATCGTCGAGCTGCCCGGTGTCTCCTCGAGCGCCCGCGAAGGCGCCTGTATTCTGCAGTCGCTCTATGACCAGGGCTACCTGGAGGACGAGTATGCCGACACCCGGCCACTGTTTTTCTTTACCACCGGCCCGGGTTACCTGCACACCAAAGAGCGCCAGATCGAAAAGCCCGAGGACCTGGCCGGCCTGCGGCTGCGCCGGCCCACCTCGGTGGTCGGTGACATGATGGAGCGGCTGGGGGCCCAGGCCGTCGGTATGCCGGCGCCAGACGTCTTCACTGCCATGCAGCGCGGAGTCGTCGACGGGCTGAGCTTCAATTGGGAAGGCATGAAGACCTTCCGCCTCAGCGAGCTGGCGAACTACCACACCGAAGTACCGCTTTACGATCTCTCGCTGTTTGCCGTTATGAACCAGCGTAACTACGATGCCCTGCCGGTAGAGCTTCGCCAGGTGATCGATGAACACAGCGGCATGGCATGGTCGATGCGCGCCGCCGAGGTCTACGACACGCTGATTGCCGAAGGTCGCCAGGAGGCCGTCGAGGCGGGCCACACGTTCATCGAGATCGATGATGCGCTCACCGACCCCGACTGGGGCCCGGTGCTGCAGGAAACCATCGACCGCTATCTCAACGAGGTCGGCGGTAATGCGCAAGAGATTTACGATACGGCCATGAGCCTCAAGGCAGAGTGCGCGGTGAGCGACGCCTGACACTCAATAAAAAACCGAGCAAACGAGGCGGCTTTAAGGAGCCGGCTGATACGAAAGCGCCGGGGCAAAGCCCCGGCGCTTTTTCATAGCATGCTGAACAAGGCTCAAAAATCGAAAAAGACCGTTTCGCCCGGCCCCTGCAGATGGATATCGAAGCGGTAGCGGACGGCGCCATCACGCTCTTCGCGCCTGGCGATCAGCGTCTGGCGGCGGATATCGGACTCGACGCGGGAGAGCACCGGGCAGGCCGCGTTGGCCTCAACCTCATCGTCGAAGTACAGGCGCGTTTGCAGGTGAATATTGATACCGCGGGCGAAGATCGCCAGGTTGATGTGCGGTGCCATCGGCTGGCCGTTTGGGTGGCTCACTGCGCCGGGCTTGATGGTCTTGAACGACCACTCACCGCCCTGTTCGGCGATCGTGGCGGTACGGCCAAACCCGTTAAAATCATTACGTAAATCGTAATACATTTGATAATGACCATCGGCGTCGGCCTGCCAGGCTTCCAGAAACGCGTCGCGAACCAGGTCATTGTTGCCGTCGATGACGGTGCCGACGATTTCGATATGTTCACCCCTGGCATTGGGCCCGGCCATCTCGTTCCAGATCTCTTCGTCGCGTTCCGGATTACCAGCGGCGGCCGGCGCCAGACCGATATGGACGTAGGGCCCGGCGGTTTGCGAGGCGGTCTCGCGCAGCATCAGCTCGCTGGTCGGCTGGGTGTTGGGCTGTTTCATATGGTTCTCCCCTGCCTTACTGGTTTTCGAAATAGGTTTGGAGTTCACCGCGCACCACGATATCGAAACGATACGCGAGGCAGTCCATCGGCCGGCTCTGAGCCATATCCAGGCGCCCGACCATCGTCTCCACGGCGTCCGGGTCTTTCAGCGTATGCACGATCGGGCAAAGGGGAATCAGCGGGTCGCCTTCGAAATACATCTGGGTGATCAGGCGCGTCGAGATCGAGGGCCCCATGACGGAAACGTGAATGTGCGCCGGGCGCCAGCTGTTGACGTCGTTGGGCCAGGGGTAAGGGCCAGGTTTGATGGTACGAAAACGGTAAAAGCCCTGATCGTCGGTCAAACAGCGCCCCACGCCGCCGAAGTGCGGGTCCAGCGGCGCCAGGTAGGCATCCTTTTTGTGGCGGTAGCGCCCGCCGGCGTTGGCCTGCCACATTTCCACCAGTGTATGGGGTATGGGCTTGCCGAACTGATCGACCACGCGGCCGTACATGATGATTCGCTCGCCCTGGGGCAGACCTTCGCCCTGGGTGAAGTTCATCAGCAGGTCGTTGTCGAAACGGCCCATGCGCAGGTGGCGAAAGTCCGGTCCGGTCAGCTCCGAGGCGGTGGGCTGTTGCAGGCTCATCAGCGCCTGCTGGGGCGAGCGCGCCACCGATGTCTTGTAGCCGGGGGCATAGGCCGGGGGATGCCAGGTGCGGTCACGGGTCACGAAGCGGTTATAGTGCTGGGTCATGGGAGAGGCTCTTGATGGCATTATAAGCACCGGCCAGGCGTGCGCCGGTAAACCGCGAGTGTGGCGCGTTGCCTCTCGCTTGCCAATTGAAGAGTCATGGCCGCTCATAACCCATGGGTTATGAGCACTAAGACCTTGGTTGAATGCGCTGTGCCGCGACCTGACGCAGTGTTTCGCAAAACGCATCGCGGCTCATCGAGGCCTTCATGCTCGCGTTGGTGCAGACCCCTACCGACCCGCCGTGGGCCTCAAAAGGCAGCGCGACCTCGACGAGTTCGCCCTTGTCGAGCTCGCCGATCACCGCCTCGCGCGGGGCGATCCAGAGCGCGTCGCTTTCCAGCGTATAGCGGTGGCTGACCGGCAGCGACAGCGTTTCAAGCAACAGCGGCGGCAACGTGATGGCGTGGCGCACGCAGAAGCTGTCCACCTGCTGGCGCAGCGTGGTTTGGGGCGGCGGCAACACCCAGGGGTAGTCGACGAGTTGGTCGGCGGCGACCGGCGCCACCCGTGCCAACGGATGAGCACGGCGGGCAACGATCACCAGTGGCTCGTAGTAGAGATGCTCGAAGTAAAGATCGCCGATTTCCCGCGCCTCGGTCATCCGGCCCACCACCATGTCCAACTCGCCCAACCGCAGGCGCGACAGCAGATAGGCGCTGGCCCCGGTCACGACCGATACGCACACCTCCCCGATGCCAAGCGGTGGCGCGGCATGAAAGCGCTGGATCGCCAGCGGCAGCAAACGGCTTTCGACGGTAGAGAGCGCTCCCACCCGCAGCCAGCGCGTACCGCGATGACCGTCGCCAATGGCACCCACGCCTTCATCGAGCGCTCGCAGAGCGGGCCCGGCGTGGCGCAGTAGTGTCAGCCCCGCCTGGCTAAGCGATACGCCCTGGGGCCCCCGTTCGAACAGCGGCGTCTCGAGAATCTCTTCGAGCTCGCGAATCGCCTTGGAGATGCCTGGCTGGCTGATCGAAAGCGCCTCGGCGGCGCGAGCAAAACTGCGCCGCTTGGCGACTTCGAGAAACGCCGTCAGGTGGCGCAGTTTGATACGGGCGTTCAGCATGGCGCTCTATCCGCGAAACGAAAGCACTACCTTCGCCGATTCACGCGCGCATGAAAACCGTGGCGTTACTCGCCGCACTCGTCACGCAGGCTCAGCGCGCGCTCATGAACCTCGCGAGCGTTGTCCAGCCCGCGCTCCTCGAGCCGCGTCAGATAGCGCTCGGTGCCCTCCTCCAGCGGGCCCGCCCACGCCGGGTCACTGAGAGGGTCCTCGACGGTATGGATGGTGTCGCCCTGTTCCAGCGCTTCATCGCGCCCCACCGCGTCCAGGCGGTGATACACCTCGCCAGCCACCTGCGACCACGCCATGCCGCTGTGCTGGTCGATCACCGCGCGCGCCTCGTCGGAGAGCGCCTCAAACGCATCGCGATTCATCACCGCCATGACCGCACCAGAGTAGTAGGGTACCTCCAGATGATAGTCGACCAGCTCATTGATCCCGAACACGCGCATCGCCTCCCAGGGGAAGCTCAAACCATCCATCACGCCGCGCTGAAGCGAGGTGTAGATATCCGGCGCCGGCATGCCGATCGGGTCGGCGCCCAAACTCGAGAGCATTTCGCCGGCGACGTCGCTTGGGCGGCGAATGCGCAGCCCCGCCAGATCCGACGGCGACTGAATCTCGGTGCTGCGCGTATGCAGATACGCCGGGCCCGTGGTGAATAAAAACAACACCTTGACGTCCTCGTACTCGCTGTCGATCAGCCCCTCGTCGAACATCGTTTGCAGAATACAGGAGCCTTGAGTGGCACTACTGGAGATGCCCGGTAGTTGCACGATCTCGGAGAGTGGAAAGCGCCCGGACGTGTAACCCTGAAGCGAGGCGGCGATGTCGGAAATGCCATCGACCGCACCCTGGTAGGCGTGATCGGGCTTGCTCAGCGTACCCGAGGGAAATATCTGAACGTCGAGCTCCCCCTGGGAGGCTTCTTCGACGCTGTCGGCCCAGACCTCGAAGATCTCCTTGTGAACGGCGGAGGCCGACGGCCAGAAGTGAGACAGGCGCAGTGTCTCGGCGTGAGCGGCAAGCGACGCGGTGGCGGCCAGCGTTACGATGAGGCCTTGTGAGATGGCGCGTTTCATGAGGTCATCCTCTTTTTGTCGTTGTAGGGCGATAGCCGTGATCGGCGTGTCGCAAAAGCGTGGCGGCGCCCGCCGCTAGGTCTGCAGGGTGGGCACCTCGATCAGTAACGGTGCATCCATGGCTAGGCCCTTCGTCAGCGCGGCCTCCAGACGCTCCCGATTGCTGGCGCACACGGTCTCCACGCCGTAGCCTTTGGCCAGCGCGCAGAAGTCGATATCGGGTACATCGAGCCCCGGCGCATCCTCCGCCTGCATGTGCCTGGCAAAGCCGCGCAGTGCGCCGTAGGTGCCGTTTTTGAGGATGATGAAGATCACCGGGACGCGGTACTGCGCGGCGCTCCAGAGCGCCGTAATGGCGTAGTTGGCAGAACCATCCCCTACCAGAGCGATCACCTGACGCTCGGGCCTGGCGAGCTGGCCCCCCACCGCGGCCGGCAAACCAAACCCGAGCCCGCCGGCGGCGGGAAAGAAGTAGCTGCCGGGATGGCGCATCTCGACCCGCTCCCAGAAGATCTCTACCGTCGAGGTGGCCTCCTTGACGTAGATGGCATCCTTTGGCGCCAGCGCGTTCACGGCCTCGAATACGTTGGCCGGCGCCATTCGGCTCTCTTCGTCAGCAACGCCGCCAGGCGCGGGCAGCGCCTCGGGCATTGGCCGCTCGCTGGGCTGCAAATGCGGCAAGAGTGCCTCGAGCATCGCGTGCACACTGCCTACGTATGCCTCGCCCATGGGTGCCCGAGCGGCTTCGTCCGCGTCGGAGGTAACGTGTATCAGGCGGGCCCCATCCGGCAGGTAATGCCCCGGCGCGTACTTGTGATAGCGAAATACCGGCGCGCCGACGACGACGACCAGATCATGACCCTCGAGCTGCTCGGTGATTCCGGCGATCGCCGCGGGCAGAACGCCGCGAAAGCAGGGATGACGATTGGGAAACGGGCAGCGCGACGCAGACGGCGCCACCCACACCGGCATTTTCAGACGCTCGGCAAGCGCAACGGCCAGGGCATTGGCCTGCTCGGCGTCTACCTCCGGGCCGAGTACCAACACCGGGTTGTTCGCTGACTGAAGGCGCAGGGCCAACTGCTCGACCTGCGCTACCTGCGGTGCGCTGGCCTGATGTAGCTCACGCGCCAGCAGATGCCGGGCGTCATCGCCGGTCTCACGCTGCCAGTCGTCGTGGGGAATCGAGACGTAAACCGGCCCCCGGGGCCGAGCGTTCGCGCTGTGAATCGCCTGGCTCAACGCTCGAGGCGTGTCTTCCGCGCAGGCCGGTTCATAGCTCCACTTGACCAGTGGCCGGGGGAGTTGCGGCGCGTCGACGTTGGCGAGCATCGACTCCACGCCGATCATCGAACGCGCCTGCTGCCCGGCGGTGAGCACCAGCGGCGAGTGAGAGTACCAGGCGTTGGTCAGCGCTCCCATGGCGTTGCCAGACCCCGCGGCCGCGTGCAAATTGACGAAGGCAGGCTTGCCACTTGCCAGCGCGTAGCCGTCCGCCATGCCGGTCACCACGCCTTCGTGCAGACCCAGAATGTACTCGAAATCCGCCGGCATACCCTTGAGAAACGGCAGCTCGTTGGATCCTGGATTACCAAAGATTTTGGTGATCCCCTGCCGGCGCAAGAGTTCATAGCTAATCGCGTGGACGCTGGGCATCGTCTGCTCCTGATTGAATTTGTTTCATTCACGCTAACGGGCTCACCTATAATCAATCAAATCAATATTATTTTTTATAAAAATAGATGAGGTTTATAGGCAATGGCGCAGGTCGATCTGAATCTGATACGCACCCTGGTAATGCTGTATGAAACCGGCAGCGTGACCCAAACCGCCGAGCAGCTTTACGTTACCCAGCCGTCGGTCAGCTACGCCTTGAATCGGCTCCGCGAGCTGTTCGACGACCGGCTGTTCGTGCGCACCGCCCGGGGAATGGAGCCCACCACGGTGGCGCGCCAGCTCTATCCGTCGCTGAAAGAGGCCTTGCGGCAGATCAGCGACACCATCGACGGCAGCCGTCACTTTACGCCCGAGCGCTGTAAGCTCCGCTTTCGCCTGGCGCTGACCGACCTGGGTGAAATGTCATTGCTGCCTGCCATTTTGAAATCCTTCTACGCTCAGGCGCCCCAGGCTGAGCTCGAGGTCGTACCGCTGGAGATCGACAAGGCGCGAGAGTGGCTGACGACCGGGAAGGTCAATGCGGTGATCTGTAGCCGGACGCTCGGCGGCGCGGGTATCGACAAGCACGTGCTGCTTGAAGACCGCTATGTTTGCCTGCTCGACCGGCAAGGCGGCGCAGTCGACGACTTGAGCCTCGAGCGATTCATTCATGGCAGGCATGTATCGATCGCTTCCTCATCGGGCCACGGCCTGGTCGAAGAGGTGCTGACGCAGCGCGGCATCGAACGCAAGGTGAGCCTATCGCTTTCGCACTTCTCGGTGCTCCCTCAGGTCCTTCAGGGCAGCGACCTCATCGCGATCCTGCCGCTGCAGATCGCCGCACGTTTCGCGGATGCCAGGCTCAAGGTCCACGAACTGCCCTTCACGGTGCCAGGCTTCGAGGTGGCGCTGCACTGGCACGCTCAACCCCGTAGCGCGGCGTCCCAGCGCTGGTTCTGCGCGACCGTGACCGACGCCGTCACTGCCGCGCAGCGAGCGTAGCCTTGGCGCGGTGCGGACCCAAAAAAGCGGCGCACCAGGCGCCGCTTTCGGGGTCGTGATTGAAGGCGGGCCAAGGCGCCGGCCTTAAATGGGATAGTGGCGCGGGCCGGTCTGAAGCGTCAGCCAGCGCAGGTCGGTGAACTCCTCGATTACCGCCTTGCCACCGAACCGGCCGTAGCCGCTGTTTTTGACGCCGCCAAACGGCATCTGGGGCTCGTCGTGTACCGTGGGCGCGTTGATATGACAGATGCCGGTGACGATCTGGCCGGCCACGCGCAGTCCGCGGGCGCTATCACGCGTAAACACCGCGCCGGATAGGCCGTACTCGCTGTCGTTGGCGATGCGGATGGCCTCCTCTTCACCCTTGACGCGCATCATCGCGACCAACGGGCCGAAGGACTCCTCGGCGTACAGCCGCATTTCGGCGGTCACGCCATCGAGCAGCGTCGGCTGCATGACCACACCTTCCGCCTTGCCGCCACAGGCGAGCCGCGCGCCCTTGCCAGTGGCGTCGTCGATCAGCCCGTTGAGTTTGTCGCCAGCGGCCGGCGCGATGAGCGTGCCCAGGGCGTTACCCTCTTCGCGCGGGTCGCCGGCACGCAGGGTCTTCGCCTTCGCCGCGAGCTTCTCTGCGAACTCGTCGGCCACGGCCTCATCGACGATCAGGCGCTCGGTGGACATGCAGATCTGGCCCTGATTGAAGAAGGCGCCAAAGGCCGCCGCCTCGACCGCCGCATCGATGTCCGCATCGTCGAGCACCAGAAACGGTGCTTTCCCCCCCAACTCCAGCAGCACGGGCTTCAAGTGCCTGGCGGCCTGCTCGGCGATAATCCGCCCGACGTGGGTAGAGCCGGTAAAGTTGACGCGCCGCACCGCTGGATGCTCGATCAGCGTGCTGACCACGGCCGCCGCCTGTGTCGGGTCGTTGTGGATGACGTTGACCACACCGTCACCCAGGCCCGCCTCATGTAGCACCTCCCCAATCAGCGCGTGGGTTTTAGGGCACATCTCCGAGGCTTTCAGGATGACGCTGTTACCGCAGGCCAGTGGCCCGGCCAGCGCCCGGGTACCGAGAATGATGGGCGCGTTCCAGGGCGCGATGCCGACCACCACGCCGCAGGGAACGCGCACGCCCATCGCCATGCTCCCCGGCACGTTGGAAGGAATCACGTCGCCCTGGATCTGCGTCGTCAACGACGCCGACTCACGCAGTACGTTGGCCGCTACCATCACGTTGAATCCGGCCCAGCCCGGCGTCGCCCCGGTTTCATCCACCATGGCGTCGATAAACGCTTGCTGGCGCGCCTCCATCAGGTCGGCGGCCTTGTTGAGTTTGGCGCGCCGCTCGCCCGGGCCCGTTTGCGACCAGGCCGGGAACGCGCGCTCGGCCGCTTCCACGGCGCGGTTGGCGTCGGCAGGCGACGCCGCCGCTGTCCGAGACACTGCGTCACCGCTAAGCGGATTACAGCGATCGAAGGTAGCGCCCTCTGAGGCGGGGCACGATTGACCATCGATGAATAGCTGAACTGGGGTCATGGTATGGCTCCGGTGAAAGCACACGCTGAGTGCATGCATTGTTATTGGTGATACGTCGTCATCCCGGCGATTATTCCCCCCAGCCCAGCTCCTTGGCCAGCGCAAAGGCGTGGTTGGCGGCAGGGACACCGGCGTAGATCGCCACGTGCATCAGCACCTGGCGAAGCTCGGCCTCGGATAACCCGATGCGCTGGGCGGTCTTCAAGTGCAGCGTCAGCTCTTCACGGCCAAGCGCCGCCAAAATGCCGGTGGTGATCAGGCTGCGCTCGCGCCGGGTCAGGTCCTCGTTGCTCCAGAGCTCACCCCAGGCCAGGCGGGTGATCATCTGCTGGAAAGGCGCGTCCAGGCTGTTGGCGTTTTTGGTGGAGCGCTCGACGTGCTCCTCGCCCAGCACCTGCTTGCGCGTGGTCAGGCCCGTGGCGTAGCTCACGCCCCGGTTGGCCACGTCACCAAGTTCAGCCGCCATGACGCTCAAAAGCGTCTGCGCCAGGCGCGCCGGGGCCTCGACGGAGGGCACGTGGCCAACATTGTCGAACACCTCGAGCGGCGCGCCGTCGAGCTCGGAGGCCAGCCCCTGAAGCGTCTCGGGCGGCGTAGCCAGATCGTCGCTACCGCCAAGCAGTTGAACCTTCACTCCCTTGCCGGAAAGCTTCCCGGTGAAGGTATCGCGGCCGAGCATTTCGCAGAGCTGAGCGTAGGACTCATCGTCACCGCGCCCCATCTGCACGCACCACCCCGCTTTCAGCGCAGGGCTTGCCTCGAACGCACGGGGGCCGAACCAGCGTGGCACGATCTCCTCGGCCATCGCCGCAAGCCCTTCATCACGCACCCGCGCGGCACGGGTGTTCCAGAGCTCGGGATTGCCGATGACCGCGCCGGTATTGGTGAGCGTGGCCGACAGTAGCCGGTCGCCGTGCGCCTCGATCAACTGCTGACCGATCACTCCGCCGATGGACGTGCCCACGAAGTGAAAGTGTGCGTCTCCCGCCTGATCCACCAGCGCCAGCGCCTCATTGGCGAGATCCGCCGGCGTGACGCGCTCGCCGCTCATGCCCTGGCTTGCGCCGTGACCGGGCAGATCCCAGGTCAGCACGCGGTAGCGCGGCAGAAGCGCCGGAAGAACGTCGTCCCACACCGCCTGACTCATGCCCAGCGGATGCGCCAGTACCACCAGCGGGTTGGTCTGGGCGCCGAGCAGCCGATAGGCGACGCTGCGGCCGTTGAACTCCAGATATGCCATGAAAACCTCCGTCAGGCGCGTTCGATCAGCGTGGCGATACCCTGGCCAACACCCACACACATGGTGCACAGGGCGTAGCGCTTGCCGCTTTGCTGTAGCTCAAAGGCGGCGGTGAGCAACAGCCTCGCGCCGGACATGCCGAGCGGGTGGCCAAGCGCAATTGCGCCGCCGTTGGGGTTGACCCGCGGGTCGTCATCCGCAAGCCCCAGATCGCGCATACAGGCGAGCGCCTGAGCAGCGAAGGCTTCGTTGAACTCGAACACGTCGATGTCGTCGAGCGACACGCCGGTGCGCTCCAGAAGCTTTTTGACCGCGGGCACCGGGCCGTAACCCATGATGCACGGCTCGACCCCGGCGGTGGCCATGCCGATGATCTTCGCCATCGGCTCAAGACCGTGACGCTTCACCGCCTCCTCGCTTGCCACCAGCATGGCGGCGGCGCCGTCGTTGACGCCAGAAGCATTGCCGGCGGTGACGCTGCCGCCGTCACGAAACGGCGTGGGGAGCCCCGCGAGCTTCTCCAGCGTGGTTTCCCGCGGATGCTCGTCGGTATCGAACACCAGCGGTTCCTGCTTGCGGCGGGGAATCTCGATGGCGGTGATCTCGCGCGTAAAGCGCCCGGCCTTTTGCGCAGCGGCGGCCTTCTGCTGGGAGCGCAGCGCAAAGGCGTCCTGGTCCTCGCGCGAAATATTGAACTGCTCGGCGACGTTTTCCGCGGTCTCCGGCATGGAGTCGATGCCGAAGGACTTTTTCATGATCGGATTGACGAAGCGCCAGCCGATGGTGGTGTCCTCGATTTTTTGGCCGCGCGAGTAGGCGCTGTCGGCCTTGCCCATCACATAGGGCGCCCGGGACATCGACTCCACGCCGCCGGCAAGTGCCAACGCCATTTCGCCCGCCTTGATGGCGCGAAACGCGGTGCCCACGGCGTCCATGCCCGAACCGCACAGACGGTTCATGGTGGTGCCGGGCACGCTGGTGGGAATACCCGCTAAAAGCGACGCCATGCGCGCCACGTTGCGGTTGTCTTCGCCGGCCTGGTTGGCGCAGCCCATGAAGACTTCCTCGATGGCCGCCGGGTCGAGCTGTGGCGCCTCGGCAAGAACCGCCTTGAAAATCGTCGCGGCCATATCGTCCGGGCGTACCGGGGCGAGCGTCCCACCAAAGCGGCCGACCGCCGTGCGGCGGGGGTAACACAAATAGACATCGCTCATGGGGGGCTCCTTACTGGCCGGCGTGGGCGCGATCGGTGCGCGCTTTCAGCTCGCGCAGAATGGTCAGCTCGTTCTCGTCGGGCTCCGGGGTGCTTTCCAGCTGCTCGGCGAAGCGAATCTCCCAGCCGGTGGCCTCCTGGACCTGCTCGCGGGTCACACCCGGGTGCAGCGACACCACCACCAGCTCTTTGGTCTCCGGGTCGGGCTTCATCACGCACAGATCAGAAATCACGCGGGTCGGGCCCTTGCCGATGTTGGGCACGTCATCGCGGCCCTTGCCGTCCCGGCCAAA
This sequence comes from Halomonas sp. PAMB 3264, assembly GCF_031954245.1. NCBI lineage: Bacteria > Pseudomonadati > Pseudomonadota > Gammaproteobacteria > Oceanospirillales > Halomonadaceae > Halomonas > Halomonas sp. PAMB 3264. Next base: position 89,651 of record NZ_CP134866.1, on the reverse strand, counting down.
GCCGAGTGTGGTGACGAAATCGACCTGCTCCACGAACGCACGGTTGGAGTGCTTGAGCGTAATGAACACTTCGCCGGCATTGGTCGCGATTTCCGGGGCGCCGCCGCCGCCGGGCAGGCGTACCTTGGGCTCGCGGTAGTCGCCGATCAGCGTGGTGTTGAGGTTGCAGTACTTGTCGATCTGGGCGGTGCCCAGAAAGCCAACGTCGATCTTGCCGCCCTGCAGCCAGTAGCGAAACATCTCCGGCACCGCGACGGTGGTCAGCGCGGTTTCGGCAAGCTCGCCATCGCCGATGGAGAGCGGCAGCACGTTGGGTTTGGTCTGCAGCGTGCCGGACTCATAAATCAGCACCACGTCCGGGGCGTGGGTCAGGCGCGCCAGATTGGCGGCTTCCGATGGCAGGCCAATGCCCACGAAGCAGGTCGAGCCGTTCTCAAGCGCGCGCGCCGCAGTGACCGTCATCATTTCAGAAGAGGTGTACTCGATACTCATCAGGCGTTTTCTCCTGTTTGATGCACGTTTTCCTTGATCCACTGGGTGAAAGTGTCGCGGTCACGGGCGATAGCGTCCCACTCCTTGTAGAAGCGGTTGCTGCGCCCGTAATAGCCGTGGGTATAGGAAGGCAGCGCCCCCTTCTCGGCGACCGCAATGGCGCTGATCGCCCAGCCGGGAATCACGCAGGCGTTAGGGTGGGTATCGAGGTCATGGACGATCTCCTCGACCGTGACGATGCTGTGTTTGGCCGCCAGCACGGCTTCCTTCTGCACGCCGACGATGCCCTCGACCAGCACGTTGCCCTGGCGGTCCGCGCGCTGGGCGTGAATGATCGACACATCCGGGCGTACCGACGGTACCGCCGCCAGCCGCTCGCCGGTGAACGGGCACTCGATGAACTTGATCTGATCGTTGACGCTGGGCAACTCGCTGCCGATATAGCCGCGCAGCACCGCCAGCGGCAGGCCCGCCGCGCCGGCTTCGAACGCGCAGGCCATGGCGGCGTGGCTATGCTCGAGAATCTCGACCTTGTGCGGCCAGCCCTTCTCGACCGCATCGCGCAGCCGGTGCAGCGAGCCCACGCCCGGGTTACCGCCCCAGGAGAAGATCACTTTTTTTGCGCAGCCGGCGCCGATCAGTTGGTCATAGATGATGTCCGGCGTCATGCGAATCAGGGTGAGGTCGCGCTTTTGCTGACGAATGACTTCGTGGCCCGCCGCGAACGGGATGAGATGGGTAAAGCCTTCCATGGCGACGGTAGCGCCGTCTTCGACGAAGCGCGCTACCGCGTCATGCAGGCTGAGAAATTCGGCCATAGGACTGCCTCTTCAGGATGAGATGATCATCGGAACACACTGTTCGCACAACACTGTTTGCAAAACACTGTCCGCACAACAAAGTTCGCATAACGAACATAGATTCTTGATACGAACAAGTTACTGCGCTACACGATGACCGTCAAACCTGTGACCGGGACGACAGCGCCAGCTCGACACTGGCCAAGAAGAAAAGCAGCGGGAATTATATTTTTATTCAACTACTTATACATTGATAAGCCACTGTCTGGCGCGCTCGACCTGTCGCGTACTGCTACCAAGGTATAAAGCCGGATCGCAGGCTTTCTCCAGCGCCTGCCGGGATACGGCGTTGGTGACCTCGGGATAGTCGGCCAACACCTCGGCGTAGGGGCGCGCGTTCAGGCGGGCCTGCTCCGCGGCCTCGGCGCTCACGGATTTAGCTTTATCCGTTCCCAGCGCCGGTGCCAGCAGCTTCGCTACCGGCTCCGCCATGATGCCGCCCCCGGTGGCCGCCAGGTTGCGCTGCATCCGCTCGGCGTGAACCTCCAGCCCCTCGAGCAGGGTCGCCGCCTGCTCAAGCGCCCCCTCCACCAGCAGCGCGCTCTCGGTCAGCGGCGCCCATTCGGCGTGCCATTCGCCCAGCCCCCGCTCGAGAGGCTGGGCAGCGGCGTTGATTACCACGCTCGTATGGCCATGGACCTGGCGCGCGGCACTGCGAATCAGCGCACAGCGCACCGGATTGCGCTTGTGGGGCATCGACGAGGATTCGCCCATGCCGGGCGCAGCGGGCTCGGCCACCTCGCCGATTTCGGTCTGGGTCATCAGGGAAATATCCAGGGCGATCTTGTCGGTAGCAGTGGCCACGGCGTCGAGCGCGGTGACGAGCGTATGCACCGGATAGCGGTCGGTATGCCAGGGCAGCACCGGCGAAGCCAGGCCCAGCCGGGTTGCCAGCGCGTCCATCCACGCAAGGCCCTCTGCGTCCCACCCGGAATGCACACCCACCGCGCCGCCGAACTGAATGGGCAGCTCGATTTCCCTCAAGCGCCGCCGCGCCTGCTCGAGCCCTACCGCCCAGTGGGCCACCTTGACGCCGAAGGTGATCGGCAGCGCCTGCTGCATGAGGGTGCGCCCAACCATGGGGATCTCGGCATGGGTCTGCATGAGGTCGATGGCCGCCGAACGGCAGCGCAGAAGCCACGCGTCCAGAGCGTGCAAGCGGGGCTTTAACAGCAGCATCAGCGCCGAATCGACCACGTCCTGGCTGGTGGCGCCCTTGTGCCAGGCGCTCTTGAGCTCGTCGTCGAGCAGCGCTCGTGCCTGCTTGACGAAGGGAATGGCCACGTTGCCGCCGGTGGCGATCCCCTGGGCGATCTCGGCGGTATCGAAGGTAGCGCCTTGAAGCTGTTCGCGCAGGCGCCGGCTCGTACCCTCGGCAAGCGCACCCCCCTGCTCCTGAACCTCGGCCAGCGCCAGCTCGAAGGCCAGCATGGCGTCCACCACGGCGTTCTCGTCGCAGGCAGCCAGTGCCGTGCGACTCATGAAGGGGTGCTTGAAAAAGTCAGCGGGCATGAGGGAAAAGCCTCCAGTGAGCGTTGCTACCCAAAACAGTGATGATGATCTTCGAGACGGGAGCCGAGCATACCTGTGCATATGCTCGGTATTCGAACCTTACGTTAATGAGCGCCATGGGCGTTTGCAATCAGTGACCCTGGGCTACCCTACGCTTCAAGGCTACTCATCGCCCGGGCGCACATAGCGCAACACCATGTCGTTGACGTGGTCTTCGAGCTTCTTCTGGTTTTCCGGCGAATCCTGCTGCCAATCAAAAATTTTCGAAAACGTGTATTGGTTGGAAACATTGAAAAAGGACAGCGCGCTAATCAGCCAATGCAGCTCGCGCGGGTCCAGACCGGCACGAAAACACCCCGCCTCCACGCCACGACCATAGACGCGCGAAAGCACATCAATCACTCCTGCGTTAAGCGATTGAATGAGGTCGGACTGAGCCAGAAACCGGCCGTGATGAATGTTCTCGATCATGACCAGACGAATGAAATCAGGATTTCTCGTATGGTGATTGAAGGTGAATCGTACCAACCGGCTTAGCGCCTCGAGTGGGGGTAAATGGTCAAGGTCGAGTTCGGCCTCCTGAAGACGAACTTTTTGATAGGCCGCTTCCAGGGTGTGCAGATAAAGCGTTTCCTTATCTGTGAAGTAGTAATAGATCATTCGCTTGGAGGCACGGGTCTTGTCGGCGATTTCGTCGATGCGTGCACCGGAAAACCCCTTTTCAGAAAACTCACGTGTCGCCACCGCCATGATATCGGCGCGCACCGATGCGGGATCGTTTTTTCGCTGCCGCTGAGGCTTGGCAGATACGGAGTTGGTTGCAGAACGTGCCATGAGAGTGCCTTTTGTTGTGATGGTAGCCTTTGGTCTAGTATGCCGCATATTGACTGAACGTACCATTTCGTACATTGTTTTTGGAGACACTACGAAACCCTTGAAAACGTCACGTCATGCGGCTTTCGAGACCGCTCACCGCTTAAAATAGAGGACAATAACAATGTCATCACGCCTAAACCACACCATTCTCAAACGCGCGCTGACCGCCGCCGTCGCCACCGCCGTGCTGACCGCCACCGCCCAGGCGAGCGCTCAGACGCTACGCTTCGCCCACGTCGACCCGGATGATTGGACCACCTCCAAGAAAGGCGCGGCCGGCCAAGTCTTCAAAAACCTGGTGGAAGCCGAGACGGACCTGACCGTCGAGCTCTATCCGGCGGGCTCACTTGGTGGCGAAACCGAACTGATCGAAGGCGCCCAGGACGGCACCATCAGTATTGCCATGGTGTCCGGTGCCTACGCCAACTTCTGCCCGGCGGTGGCCGTGACGGACATTCCCTACACCTTCCCGTCCGCTCCGGTGGCGTGGTCGGTCATGGACGGCGAATTCGGCGACGCGCTGGCCGAGCACTGCCTGGAGCAAACCGGCCTTCGCACCCTGGCCTACGGCGAAACCGGTTTTCGCCACTTCACCAACTCGGTGCGCGCGATCCACTCGCCGGAGGACATGGCGGGTCTGAAATTCCGTGTGCAAACCATTCCGCTGTATCTCGAGATGGTGAGCGCGCTGGGTGCCGAACCTCAGGGCATCGCCTGGGGCGAAGTGCCGACGGCGCTGGCCACCGGCGTGGTCGACGGTCAGGAAAATCCGATTTCGGTGATCTACGGCAACAACTTCTACGAGTTCCAGGACTACCTGACCCTGGACGGCCACGTCTACGGCGTCGATCACCTGTTGATCAACGACGAAATCTTCCAGTCGCTGACCGAGGAAGAGCAGGCCGCGGTGAAACGCGCCGCCGTGGTGGCGGGCAACACCGGTCGCGTCATCCAGCAGTTCAACTCTGCCGAGGGCATCGCCAAGCTGCAAGAAGAAGGCATGGAAGTTACCCAGCCCACCGCCGAAGAGCTCGAAGCCTTCCGCGAAGCAGCGCAGCCGCCGGTGCAGGCGTACCTGAGCGAGGAGCTGGGCGATGACGCCGCGTGGATCGATCGTCTCTCTTCCGCCGTGGAAGAGGCTTCCGCACGCTTTTAACCCTGTCGAACAACGCTTTGCGAGCGGGCCGGTGCGGTCCGCTCGTCGTTTCGTGTGCCTGACTACCGCCCGAAGGTGCTCTCATGTCGTCTCTTCTCGCCCGGCTGCAACGTGGCCTGATCCTGTTCAACGCCGGCTTGGCCGGCCTTGCCATGATTTTGATCTTTTTCCTGGTGGCGGGTAACGCCTTCGCCCGCTACACCTACGGCGGCTCCATCAGCTGGGGCGAAGATACCGCCATCTACCTGATGATCTACGGGCTGATGTTTGGTATGGCGTGGGCGTATCTACAGGACAAGCACATCGGCTTCGACCTCATTCGCCGGTTGCTGCCGGCGCGTTGGCTACGCTGGCAGGCGATCTTGATCGACCTGGTGGTGATGGCGGTGGGCATCGCACTGGTGGTCTCGGCCATCGAGTTCATCGACGCCAGGGGAAGTCGCACCTCGGCGAGTACCGGCATGCCGATGTGGCTGTACCAAGCCTCGATGCTGCTCGGCGGCGGGCTCTTGAGCCTGTCAGCCCTGATCATGGGCGCACTGAGATTAACCACGCCCGCCGACCAGGAGGTGGCGCCATGATTTTCGTTCTGCTGTTGGCGCTGGTGCTGATCGGTGTACCGTTCGCCTTCGCCATTCTGGGCACGCTAACGGTACTGATGAGCACCGGCGATCTGCCCTATCACATTCGTATCGTGTCGCAGCAGTTCTTCGGCGGCATGGAGTCCTTTCCGCTGCTGGCGATTCCGCTGTTCATCCTGGCCGGTGAGTTGATGAACGAGGCGGGCATCACCCACCGCATCATCAACCTGGCCAGTGCTATCGTCGGCCGGCTCAAGGCCGGGCTTGCCCACGTCAATATCTGGGCCTCGGTGATCTTTGCCGGGCTCTCCGGCTCGGCGATCGCCGATACCTCCGCGCTCGGGCGGGTCTTCATTCCATCGATGGAGAAAGAGGGTTACCCGCGGGATTTTGCCGCCGCGCTCACCGCGGCCTCCTCGGTCATCGGCCCGATCATTCCACCGAGCATTCCGGTCATCATCTACGCGCTGACGGTCTCCGGCGTCTCGGTACCCGGGCTCTTTCTGGCCGGCATCGTGCCTGGCTTTTTGCTGGCACTCGGGCTCTCGATCTACGTCTACTTCTTTGCCGGTGACCTTGGCGCCTCGAAGACGCAACAGCAGTCTCGCCGCCACGCCCTGCTGCACGGCCTGCTGCCGGCGCTGATGCCGGTGTTCGTAGTCGGCGCGATTCTGGCGGGTATCGTCACCCCAACCGAGGCCGCGGCCTTTGCCGTGGTCTACGCGCTGATTCTGGGGGTGGTGCTGTATCGCAACATCAAGCTCACGCACCTGCCGGCGATTTTCGCCCGCGCCATGCGCGACAGCGCCGTGATCATGGTGATCATGGGAGCCGTCGCTGCCGCCAACTGGGTGCTGACGTTCGAGCGGGTTCCCAATATGCTCACCGAGTGGGCGCTGATGAGCATCGATACCCAGTGGACCTTCCTGCTCGCGGTCATTGCGCTGCTGCTGGTCGTCGGGCTGTTCCTGGAAGGAATCGCCGCGATTCTGGTGCTGGTGCCCATCCTTCACCCGATCGCCATGGCGCTGGGGATCGACCCGCTGCACTTTGGCATCGTGGTGATCTTCAACCTGATGATGGGGCTGATCACGCCGCCCATGGGGCTTTGCCTATTCGTCGCCGATTCGGTTTCCGGCGTCGGCATGGGCGCGATCATCCGGCGCATTCTGCCGATGCTGCTCGTCCAGTTTTTGATTCTGCTGCTGATCACCTTCGTGCCGACGCTGGTCACTTTCCTGCCAAGACTCTTTGGCTATTGATCCATGAGCGGCCGGGGTTCCAGCGACCAGGTTTTAACGACTGGGTTTTAGCCACCGAGTGTTCGACGGCTGTTTTTCCGACTGCAAGGAGCGTGTTGTCATGTATTCGTCCATCGCCACGGTGTGCCTGAGCGGCTCGCTCGAAGAGAAGGTCGACGCCATCGCCGAAGCCGGCTTCGAGGGCCTCGAACTCTTCGAGAACGACCTGACCGCCTTCACCGGCTCCCCCCGGGAGGCCGGCGAGCTGATCCGCTCGCGCGGACTCAGGCTGGTCACGCTCCAGCCGTTTCGCGATTTCGAGGGCCTCGAGGGCCGTGCCCGGCAGCAGGCGTTCGATCGCGCCGAGCACAAGTTCGACCTGATGCAGGAGCTGGGCACCGATCTGCTGATGGCCTGTAGTACCACCCGCGCGGATTCACTGCCGGGGCTGAGCCGGGCCGCCGACGACTACCGTGAGCTTGGCGAGCGCGCCGCCAGGCGCCAGCTGCGCGTCGCCTTCGAGGCGCTGGCCTGGGGCCGGCACATTCATGATTATCGCGATAGCTGGGAAGTGGTGCGCCGCGCCGCCCACCCAAACGTGGGGCTGGTGCTGGACACCTTCCACATCTTCTCGCGCCAGACCGAGCTTGGCACCATCGGTCGTATTCCGGGCGACAACATCTTTCTCGTGCAGACCGCCGATGCGCCCAGGCTCTCCATGGATCACCTCTCCTGGAGCCGTCACTATCGCTGCTTTCCGGGCCAGGGGGAGCTGCAGATGGATGCGTTCATGGAAATGCTCCAGGAGACTCGCTACGACGGCCCGCTCTCCCACGAGATCTTCAACGATGTCTTTCGCATGGGCCACAGCGACCAGACCGCCCGCGACGGGCTTCGCTCCTATCACCTTTTACGCAGCATGCAGAATGGCAGCGGTATTCCCGCCCCTCAGCCGGTTGAGTCGGTGGCGTTTCTGGAGATCGCCGTCGAGCCCGGGGACCTGGACCCGCTGCGTGACGAGCTCACCGCGATGGGGCTCGCCTGCGTAGGGCGCCACCATACACTGAACGCTGAACGCTGGGCCGCGGGGGACGTGAACCTGGTACTCAACACCGAGTCGAATTTCACCGGCCGGGTGCCCGGACGCGACGCCACCGCGATCACCGCCATCGGACTGAAGGTGGACAACGCTTACGAGGCGTTCAAGCGCGCCGACAAGCTGGGCTACGATATCGTCGAGCCCGAGGACGTCGGCTCGAGCCACCGAATGAGCGCGCTGCGCAACGTCGATGGCAGCCTCTCCTACATCATCGACGACTCCCAGCTCAGCCGCACCTGGGATCGCGAGTTTACCGTCGATGTAAAACCGATTCCGCAAAGTGCGCTGGTCGATATCGACCACATCAGCGTGGCGCTCTCCTATCACGACTACCTGTCGCTGATGCTTCAGTACCGCGCCATCTTTGCACTTGAGATCACACCGTCATTCGACGTGACCGACCCGCGCGGGCTCATCCAGAGTCAGGTGCTGCAAAACCATAACGGGCGGTTTCGTTTGGCGCTCAACGCCAGCGCCTCGCCGGATACCGCCAGCAACCGCTTCGTGCGCCAGTACGGCGGCTCCGGCGTCCATCATGTGGCGCTGCGTACCCGCTCGATACGCGAAACCGGCACCGCGCTCAGCCAGGCCAACGCCCCGACGCTGCCCATTCCGGGTAACTACTACCGCGATCTGAGCGCGCGTTTCGACCTGAGCGCCCAAACCCTTCAATGGATGCAGGACCATGACGTGCTGTTCGACCAGGACAGCGGCGGCGACTTCCACCAGCTCTATACCCGGCCGGCGCATAAGGCGTTCTTCTTCGAGCTGGTGCAGCGCGAGGGCTACCAAGGCCTGGGGGCGCCCAATGCCTTTATCCGCGTGACCGCCCAGCAGCGCCTGGAAGCAGAGATCGACGCCATTGCCCCACGAACACCTTCTGACGACACGAAAGAGACGCCCGCATGATCAAGCTCGGTTTGGTAGGAGAGGGCATCGCCCAGTCCCAGTCGCCCGACCTGCACGTCCGCCTTGGCGCCGCGCTGAACGAAACCGTCCGGTACGACCTGGTGGATAGCCGCGGCGTCGAGGACTTCGACTTTCCGGACGCCATAGACACACTGCGCCGCGAAGGATATCGCGGCACCAACGTCACCTTCCCGTTCAAGGAGCGCGCCGCACAGCTTGCCGATATTTGCGGTGAAGGCGTCAAGCGCGTCGGCACCGCCAACACGTTGCTGTTCGAGGCAGGCGGGCTACGCGCGGAAAACACCGACTACACCGGCTTCATCAGCGCTTACCGCCACTCATTTGGCGAGCGCCCTGCCGGTGAGGTGCTCTTGATCGGCGCCGGCGGCGTAGGCCGCGCGGTGGCCTGCGCGCTGGGCGAGGTGGGTGCCACCTGCGTTCATATCATGGAGCGCGACGCCGACCGCGGTGAGCGCCTGGCCCAGGATCTCAACGCCATGGGCATCACCGCCGACTGCGTTGCCCGGGAGCAGGCCGAGCGCAAGCTGGCGAACTGGCAAGGCGTGGTCAATTGCTCGCCGATCGGCCACCTTCATCACCCGGGCTGCCCCATCGACACCGCCGGACTCAGCAAGCGCCATTGGGTGTTCGACGCCGTATACGTGCCCGCGCATACCGAATTTTTAAACGCCGCCACTCAAGCAGGCGCCGACGTCCTTTCCGGGGTCGAGCTGTTCGTCTTTCAGGGCGTGGATGCGTTTCGCTTTTTTACCGCAGATCGGCTGAGCGCTGATCGAATCGATGCGCACGTCATTTCGCTGCGCCAGCACTATATCGACCGACTGGTGACGTCGCCGCCATCTTCTTAAGACGTATTTTGGTCACATAATGAGCTGGATACGCCCGGCAACGGGTGAAACGATCATGTGCTTCACGTGCCGAAAAGGATCTCCATGCTCGCCATTCTTGCGATCACAACGCCTATCTTTTTATTGATCGGTGCCGGCTATGTCGCAAGACGTAGCCGGCTGATGAGTGCTGAACAAATGCAGGGCGTGAGTATTTTCGTGCTCTACCTGGCGCTGCCGGCGCTGGTGATACGCGCTTTCAATCAGCAGCCGCTGGGCGAGATTCTTCAGCTCAACTACCTGGTGGCTTACGGGCTGGCGTCGGCGCTGGTGTTCGGTTTGGGGCTTCTGATCAGCTTGAGGCGCGAACGCGAGAACCTGGCGGTTGGGGCCATGCAGGCGCTTGGTATGGCGGCGGCCAACAGCGGTTTCATCGGCTACCCGGTAGCGGCGATGGTCATCGGCTCGCCGGCGGCGGTGCTGTTGGCGCTGAACATGATGGTCGAGAACCTGCTGATCATTCCCGCCGCGCTCGTTCTGGCGGAGATGGCGAGCCAACGCAGCGGGCGGCTGGGCACGACGCTCAAGAAAACCGCACTCAATCTGGTCAAAAATCCGGTACTGGTCGGGCTTGCGATCGCATTGGGCTTTGCAGGCTCCGGCCTTTTGCTGCCGGCGCCGCTGGCCAAGGCGATCGACATGCTGGCTGAAGCAGCGGGGCCGGCAGCGCTGTTTGTGATCGGGGGCGCGCTGTTCGGGTTGCGGTTCAAGGGGCAGACCCGGCACGTCAGCCTGATCGTGATCGGCAAGCTGCTGATCCACCCGCTGGCGGTGCTCGCGGCCTTTTGGGTGATACCCGGCATCGACCCGGTGTACATCGTCGGCGCCGTTTTATTCGCCTCGGCGCCGATGATCAGCATCTATCCACTGTTCGGCCAGCGTTTTGGTGTGGGCGATATGAGCGCGGCGGCCATGCTGACCGCGACGGTGGCATCGTTTGTCACGCTAAGCCTGATCATCGCGCTACTGCTGCATACCCCGTCGCTGGCGCTTTAAGAGGCGCCATCGCTTTTGATGATGGCATCGAGCGCGGCCCGGTACCCGTACGTGCCGAGCCCGGCGATGACGCCATCGGCGCGCAGCGAGACGTAGGAGTGGTGGCGAAAGCTTTCGCGCTGGTGCACGTTGGAGATGTGTACCTCGAACACCGTGCCCTCGAAGGCGTTGAGCGCATCGAGTATCGCCACGGAGGTGTGCGTATAGGCCGCCGGGTTGATGATGATCGCGTGCGTTCCGTCCTGGCGGGCGGCGTGAATCGCATCAATCAAGGCGCCTTCGTGGTTACTTTGAAAGCAGACGACCTCCCAGCCGGCCAGCAACGCCGCTTCGCGCAGCCGGTTGTTCACGTCCTCCAGGGTGTCGGCCCCGTAGATCTCGGGCTGGCGGGTGCCCAGAAGATTGAGGTTCGGCCCGTGTAGCACGGTGATTTTTTTCTGTTTCATTAAAAGGGCTCCTCGTAAGTAACACAGAACGATATTGTCGGCGAGGACAGCGCCCAAGGCGAACGAATAATTGTTCGCTATTCGAACATCGTGTTAGATTCAGGGTTTCAACTGCGCGCCTATCGGTCAATGATTCATTATGAAAGACGCTTTACAGGAAGATACGCTCACGCCGGATAGCCGTGATTTCGTCTCCGCCCTCTCCAGCGGACTGGACGTCATTCTCGCCTTCGACGACGTCCATTCGCGCATGACGCTAAGCGAGGTCGCCGCGCGTACCGGTATGAACCGCGCCAAGGCGCGCCGCTTTCTACTCACGCTGCACGCGCTGGGCTACGTGCGAAAGCATCAGCGCTATTTCGAGCTGGCGCCGAAGGTGCTGCAGCTGGGCTATGCGTTTCTGTCCGCGAACAATTATCGTAGCGTCATCCAGCAGTTCCTGGAAGATATCACCGCGCAGACCGGCGAGTCCTCGTCGCTGGCTCAGCTTGACGGCGACGAGGTGATCTACGTGGCACGCTCCGCTGCCCCGCATCGTCTCATGGCGATCACGCTCTCCGTGGGCACCCGCCTGCCCGCCGCTTATACGTCGATGGGCCACGTGCTGCTGGCGCAGCTTGATGAGCCGGCGCTCGACGCGTATCTCGAGCGCATTGCCCTTACGCGCCACACCGACAAGACCGTTGTGGATAAACACGCGCTCAGGCAGCGCATCGACACCGTTCGTAAGCAGGGCTATGCCATCGCCGACCAGGAGTTGGATTCCGGGCTGCGCTCGCTGGCGGTGCCCGCCTTCAACGCAAGTGGCCACCTGCTCGGTGCGATCAATATCAGCACCAACGCGGCGCGCATCGATATGGATACGCTGCTCGGAGATTATCTGCCGCTGTTGCAGGATAAAGCCGCGCAGATACGCGCCTCTATCGCGAGTTAAGCCTCCCCATGCCGACCGCTTTTACCCCATTACGTTTTGGCCAGTAGACAAGCGCCAATGCAGCCATCGCGCCCCTTCTACCTGGGCCTGCCGATGTGGGCCAACCAGGATTGGCAGGGCAGCCTTTACGCCCGCCACGCCAAAACCGAGCTTTTGAGTGACTACGCGGCGGTGTTTTCGACCGTCGAGGGCAATACCACCTTCTATAGCGGGGCGCCGAAGGCCGAGACCATCGCCGCCTGGGCGCGCCAGGCGCCGAGCGATTTTCGCTTCTGTTTGAAGCTTCCCGCCCGCGTTACCCACGAACAGCGTCTGACGCGGCTGGATGAGGCATGGTGCTTTCTCGAGGCGTTTACGCCGCTGCACGACCGGTTGGGGCCCACCATGGTCCAGCTTCCGCGGGATTTCGGCCCCGATGAGCTGCCCCGGCTTGAGGCGCTGCTCGCTGGATGGCCGGCGCATCTGCCCTGCGCCGTCGAGGTGCGCCATCCGCTCTTTTTCCACAAGGGAGAGGCAGAAAAGAGACTCAACCAATTGTTGATAACTTTTGGGGCCAACCGCGTGATGCTGGATGTGCGCCCGGTGTTCTCTACGCCGCCCAATGGCCACGAGGGGCTTGCCCGCGCGCAGCAGGAAAAGCCGAAACTCCCGCTACACGTGCTTTCCACGGGAAATGCGCCGGTCATTCGCTTCATCGGCCATATTGACAAAGCGATCAATAGCCGCTACTTCGCCCCCTGGATATCACGCATCAACCTGTGGATAAATCAGGGGAAAACCCCTTTCTTGTTTGTGCATACCGCGGATAATCGCGCCTCGCCGCAGATGGCGCGGCTGCTCTATAACGCCTTGAACGAAAAAGCTTCTCTGGCGCCTCTTGTGGCCTTTCCCGGCGAAACCCAAACGTCTCTTTTCTAGCACGGGTTGTTTCATGATGCTTTGCTCATCAAACTGAGCCCAAGCGGCTGGCATGGTGCGCCGCGTTCCTATAAATTGCGCGTACTTTCGGCCTGGCCCTGGCAAGGTCGAGCTCGACGAAACGCACACACGCATATTAAAAACTGAACACCTGGGTGATGTATGGCAAAACTGGCACACGCACAGTGGTCCTCGAAGATGGGCTTCGTGCTGGCCGCCGCGGGGTCCGCGGTAGGTCTTGGGAATATCTGGCGCTTTTCGTATCTCACGGGGGAGAGCGGCGGCGCGGCGTTCGTACTGGTCTACCTGGCCTGCGTGGCGCTGGTGGGGCTGCCGATTCTGGTGGCAGAGTGGATGATCGGCCGACGCGGTCAGAAAAACCCGATCAATACCATGGCGGATCTTGCCAAGCGCCACGGTCGCTCGCGCGGCTGGGCCATGGTGGGGGTCAGCGGCGTATTGGCGTCGTTTTTGATTCTGTCGTTTTATAGCGTCATCGGCGGCTGGTCGCTCAATTACACGGTCGGTGCGGTGATCGGCTCGTTCAGTGGCCAGGACGCCGCGGCCAGCGAAGCGGCGTTCGGTGCGCTGCTGGGCAACCCGGGCTCACTTCTGATCTGGCACACGCTCTTCATGGTACTGGTCGTGGGCATCGTCGCTCGCGGCGTTACCAAGGGGCTCGAGGCCGCCGCGCGCATTCTGATGCCGGCGCTGGTCGTGCTGCTGCTGGTGCTGGTGGGTTACGGCGCCACCAGCGGCGCTTTCGGCCAGGCATTCGCCTTTATGTTCACACCGGACTGGAGCGCACTCGACGGCGGCGTCATGCTGGCGGCCATGGGTCAGGCGTTTTTCACCCTGTCGCTGGGCATGGGTATCATGATGGCTTACGGCTCTTATTTGGGTGAGGACGTCAACCTGCTCGGCACCGCGCGTACGGTGATCGTTCTGGACACCGCCATCGCGCTGTTGGCCGGCCTTGCCATCTTCCCGATCGTGTTCGCGACCAATCTGGACGCCTCCAGCGGTCCTGGCCTTATCTTCGTCACGCTGCCCATCGCGTTTGGCAATATGGTCGGCGGCACCCTGCTGGGCCTCGGCTTCTTTTTGCTGTTGACCTTTGCCGCTCTTACCTCGGCGATCTCGCTGCTTGAGCCGGTGGTGGAAACGCTGGAAGAGCGCACCGCGCTTGGCCGTTTGGGCGCCACGGTGGTAAGCGCCCTGGCCGTCTGGCTGGTGGGCGTGGCGGCACTCTTGTCGTTCAACGTGTGGGGCGATGTGCTGCTGTTCGGGCTGAACATCTTCGACTTCCTGGATACCTTCACCGGCAAGATTCTGCTTCCGCTGACCGGCCTTGGCGCGATCGTGTTCTACTCGCTCTGTCTGGACAAGGAGGAGTCGCGGCGCGAACTCGGTATGGACGTGTACGACTACAGCCTGTGGAACCTGCTGACCAAATACGTCGCGCCCATTGGCGTGATCGTGGTCTTCGTGGCGGGCTTCATTTAAACCGCGGCGAAGTTGTAGCCAAGCCCGGGCCCTGCCATTGGCAGGGCCTTTTTTATGGCCGCGCATTAACGCGGCAATATTTTGATCGCTGAAAGCTTAATGGAGTGCGCTGGGCGGGAACTCCTCGTCTGCCAGCGGGGCGATCGCGCGCGACAGCTTCTGTGATTCGCGATGCAGCTCGATGCCGCGTCGGGCGCGCAGATTGCGCTGGGCGGCGCTCTGGCGGCGTTTGGTGTGTTCGTCGACTTCCATTCCCATGAATATATCGAGCAGCTCGTTTTTAAGCGACGTCAGTCGTTCGACGTTTTTCATCATCGATGCTCCCTTGGGTGAATAAGCACTTGTCCACCTGCATCCGTGACGGCGAAAGCAATGATGCAGTGCGGCACGACACTTATTACTATAACCTACTTGACAAAATGATGACGGCTCAGGAAGAAAGAGGCCAACGGCCTTTAAACGCTATCCTCTTGCCCGCGGGCCGGGAGCGCACAGCGCACCGGGTTCAGGCATACTGTCGCAAACGCCAACGGCACCAGGCCGTGCCCTGACACTCAAGGAGCTCACCGTGAGTCGCGCCCTGTTCGATGAAATGAGACGCCGCATGGAGCACTTTCGCCGCTCCGAACAAAAGGTCGCGCGGTTCGTGCTGCGAAACCCGGACGAAGTGATCCATATGCGCATCGTGGATCTCGCCACCGAGGCCGGCGTCAGCGAGCCCACGGTGGTGCGCTTTTGCCGGGCGCTGGGCTGCAACGGCTTTCAGGACTTCAAGCTTCAGCTAGCGCAGATGCTCGCCTCGGGCAGCCAGTTCGCCCAGTTCTCGATGAACGATAGCGACTCGGTGGCGGAGTTCTCCCACAGCATTTTCGACTCCACCGTGGGGACGCTTCTATCGGTGCGCGACCGGCTCGACAACGAGGCGCTCGGCCGCGCGGTGAACGCGCTGGCGATGGCCAACCGGGTGGAGTTCTACGGCTTCGGCGCCTCCGGCGCGGTGGCGTTCGACGCCCAGCACAAGTTCTTTCGCCTGCAAATCTCGACCTCGGCCTACGCCGACCCGCACATGCAGAACATGTCGGCGGTCACGCTTACGGAGGGCGACGTGGTGGTGGCGATCTCGCAAACCGGGCGCACCCGGGCGCTGGTGGCGAGCGTGCGCCTGGCGCGCGAGGCCGGCGCTACGGTGATCGGCCTTTGCCCGAGCGAATCGCCGCTGGCAAGCGAGGTGAGCCTACCGCTCTACATCGACGTTCACGAAGACACCGAAATCTACACGCCCTTGAGCTCGCGCATCGCGCATCTCGTGCTGATCGACGTGCTGGCGGTGGGCGTGGCGAAAACGCGCGGGCCGAAGCTCGCCGAGCAGCTGAAGGCGGTGAAGAAGAGCTTGAACACACTGCGCTACCCGGAAGAGGGCTGATCAAACCGCCCTCGCGCCACTGTATGGTCGTCCAGTGGCGGGGCTGTGCTAAACTACCCGCCCATTTGCAAACCGGCAGCGGCGACCATGGATGACGTAACGGCGATTCTCGATCAGCTCAACCCCGCTCAGCGCGAGGCGGTCAGCGCCCCCCAGGGCAACCTTCTGGTGCTCGCCGGCGCGGGCTCGGGCAAGACCCGGGTGCTGGTGCATCGAATCGCCTGGCTGATGCAGGCCGAGGGCCTTTCGCCCTACGCGCTGCTCGCCGTCACCTTCACCAACAAGGCCGCGCGCGAGATGCGCACCCGCCTCGAGGCGCTGTTGGGCATCTCGATGCGCCATGTCTGGGTGGGCACCTTCCACTCCATCGCCCACCGGCTTCTGCGCACTCACTGGCAGGACGCCAGGCTCCCCCAGAACTTTCAGATCATCGACTCCGACGACCAGCTCAGGCTGATCAAGCGCCTGATCAAGGACTACAACGTCGACGATGAGCGCTTTCCGCCGCGCCAGGTGCAGGGCTTCATCTCCGGCTGCAAGGAGGAGGGGCTTCGCCCGCACCAGGTCAACGTCGACGGTGACGGCTATCTCGGTCAGATGGTCGAGCTCTATGAGCGCTACCAGTTCACCTGTGAGCGCGGCGGCCTGGTCGATTTCGGCGAGCTGTTGCTTCGAAGCCTGGAGCTGCTGCGCGACAATCCGGCGCTTTTGAACCACTACCGCGAGCGCTTCGGCCACGTGCTGGTCGACGAGTTTCAGGACACCAACACCCTGCAGTACGCCTGGCTCAAGCTTTTGACCGGCCTGCAGACGCCGATGACCGCGGTGGGCGACGACGACCAGTCGATCTACGGCTGGCGCGGGGCGAAGATCGAGAACATCCGCCGCTTCGAGGAGGAGTTCCCCGAGACCAAAACCGTGCGGCTCGAGCAGAACTACCGCTCCACTAGCGCGATTCTCGACGCCGCCAACGCCTTGATCAGCCACAACAGCGAGCGCATGGGCAAGAATTTGTGGACCGACGGCGTCGAAGGCGAGCCGATTTCGGTCTACGCCGGCTTCAATGATCTCGAAGAGGCGCGCTACATCGTCGATACCATCAAGGAGCGCGTCGACGAAGGCGTGAACCGGCGCGACGTGGCGATTCTGTACCGCTCCAATGCCCAGTCGCGGCTGATCGAGGAGACGCTGATCCGCCAGGGCATGCCGTACCGCATCTACGGCGGCCACCGCTTCTACGAGCGTCTCGAGATCAAGAACGCCCTGGCGTACCTGCGCCTGCTGCTCAACCGCGACGACGACGCCTCTCTCGAGCGGGTGATCAACGTGCCCACGCGCGGCATCGGCACGCGCACCGTCGAGATCCTGCGCCACCGCGCGCGCCTTGAAAGCGTATCGCTCTGGCAGGCGCTGCACGACGCGCTCGGCGACGGCACGCTCAAGGGCCGGGCGGGCAACGCGGTGCAGGCATTCACCAACCTGATCGAGCAGCTCGATAACGATGCCGCGGGCCTCACCCTTCATGAGATCATCGATCATGTGATTGCCCATACCGGGCTCATCGAACATCACAAGAGCGAGCGCGGCGAGAAGGGCCAGGCGCGGGTCGAAAACCTGGAAGAACTGGTGACCGCCGCGCGCGCCTTTACTCAGGGCGATGCCTTTGAAACGCCAGAAGCGGGAGAAGGCATGACCGCGCTGGAGGCGTTTCTGTCCGAGGCCGCGCTCAACGCCGGCGACCACGAGGCCGAGGAGTTCGAGGACAGCGTGCAGCTGATGACGCTGCACTCCGCCAAGGGCCTCGAGTTTCCGGTGGTGTTCATCGCCGGTGTGGAAGAGGGGCTGTTTCCGCACAAGATGTCGGTGGAGGAGCCGGGGCGCCTGGAAGAGGAGCGCCGGCTCTGCTACGTGGGCGTGACCCGTGCCATGCAGAAGCTCTATCTGACCCACGCCGAAACGCGGCGGCTGCACGGCAAGGAAGTGTTTCCACGCCCGTCGCGCTTTTTGCGCGAATTGCCGGCGCAGCTTCTGGAAGAGGTGCGCCTGCGCGGCCATGTCTCGCGCCCGGTGACCGCGCAAGCGCGCCCCAGCTACGCGCAAACCTCGATTGAGTCCGCAGGCGAGCTGCCCGAGCTGCATATCGGTCAGCGCGTCAGCCACCCGGTATTCGGCGAGGGCATGATCTTGAACGCCGAAGGTCAGGGGGCGCGGGCGCGGGTGCAGGTGAGCTTCGAAGGCGAAGGCGACAAGTGGCTGGTACTGGGCTTTGCCAAGCTCACCCCCCTTTAGGCTAACTTGCCCAGCAAAACCGGTTTGGCGCATACTCGGCTGGGATGCTTGCGCTCAGGTGCAACTATAAAAAAACAGATTCTGTGGAGAAATTCCTTCATGCAACGCCGTCAATTCATCAAGACCGCCGGTTTCGGGGCCGCCGGTGTCGCCGCCGCTCCCTTCGTGAGCACCGCCCAGGCTCAGGAAACCTACACCTGGGACATGGTCACGTCCTGGCCGAAAAACTTCCCGGCGCTGGGCACCGGCGCCAACGATTTTGCCCGCCGAGTGGAAGAGCTCTCCAACGGGCGCATGCGTATTCGCGTGCACGGCGCCGGCGAGCTGGTGCCGGCGCTCGAGGTGTTCGACGCGGTGTCCGCCGGCACCGCCGAAATGGGCCACTCCACGCCCTACTACTGGCGCGGCAAGGTGGCGGCGTCGCAGTTCTTCACCGCCGTGCCGTTTGGCATGACCACCACCGAGATGAACGCCTGGATCTACCACGGCGGCGGCCAGGAGCTGTGGGACGAGGTGTACGCCAACCATAACCTCAAGCCCTTCGCCGTGGGCAACACCGGTCCGCAGATGGCCGGCTGGTTCAAAAAAGAGATTAACTCGCTCGAGGACATGCAGGGTTTGCGTCTGCGCCTGCCCGGGCTTGCCGGCGAAGCGATGAACGCCATCGGCGTGAGCACCGTGACCCTGCCGGGCTCGGAAATCTTCACATCACTGCAAACCGGCGTGCTCGACGCCGCGGACTGGGTCGGCCCCTACAACGACCTGGCCTTCGGCCTGCACCAGGTGGCGGACTACTACTACACCACGGTGTGGAACGAGCCCTGCGCGCTGGTCGAAAGCTTCATCAACCTGGATGCCTGGAACGAGCTGCCGGAAGATCTGCAGGCGGTCATTCGCGAAGCGGCGCGGGCCTCCAACCTGGCCATGTTCACCGAGTTCGCCTTCCATAATGCCCAGGCGCTGGAAACGCTGGTCGACGAGCACGGCGTCGAGCTTCGCACCTTCCCGGACGACGTCATGCAGGCGCTTTATGAGGCGACCCGCGAGGTGATTCAGACCCAGACCGAAAACGACGAAGAGTCGCGCCGCGTCTACGAATCCTACTCGGCGTTCCAACAGCTGATGCGCCCGTTCAGCGACATCGGCGAGTACGCCTACTTCAAGGGCCGCGACAGCATCGGTGCGTAGCGCTTACGACTCTCCGTTATGACAAAAAGGGCGCCCAGGGCGCCCTTTTTGCATTTTTCAGGGTAAAAGCGACGCGTTAAAGCTCGTTGGTCGCATGCACCGCGCGAATGCGGCCGTTGTCGTCAAGGGCGACGACGACGAAGCGCGCCTCGGTCACCTTCTGGCGCTCATTGAGGGTGCGCCCCAGGGGCGGTCTGACCCACACCTCGACGTCGATCTTGATCGAGCTGTGGCCGATCTCCTTGACCTGGGTGTAGACGCTGACGGTAGAACCAACGCGCACCGGGCTCAAAAAATCCATCGATTCGATCGCCACCGTCGCGGTGCGCCCGCAGGCCTCGCGCCCAGCGGCAAGCTCCGCGGCCTGGTCCATTTGATTGACCAGCCAGCCGCCGGGAATATCGCCATAAAGATTGGTCTCCTGGCGCGACGCCAGTAGCTTCAACGTCAGCTGCCCAAGCGGGGCAGGCACATCGTCCAGATCGTGTTCAAGGGGTGTCATGGTCGGGTCGCTTCGGGGGCTTGTTGTTGTCGAATGTCGCGTGGCATATCGTGGTGACGTATGTTTGTAACAGGAAAGGGTAAAGATGATGTGTTACTCAACGGCGTCAGTTAATCACAAGAGGTGGTGCGTTTGAAGAGTTGCAGAAGCAGGCCCGCCAGGATTGTCGCGGCGCTTCTCACGGGTGGGCTTTTATGGCTCGCCACGCCTGCCGCCTGGGCGGCGCCGATCACCGGCACCCTGGGTGCGACCGGCTCGGACACCATGGCGAGTCTGGTGCTGCGCTGGGGAGAGGCGCTGGCCGCGCGTCATCCGGGCATCACCATGCAGCTACAGGCCGGCGGCTCCTCCATTGCCGCGGCGGCGCTGGTGGCGGGGACCACGCGCCTGGCGCCCATGTCGCGCCCGCTGAGCCGCGCCGAGCGCGAACGCTTCGAGCAGCGCTACGGCTACCCGCCCCGGGAACTTCGTGTGGCTCGGGACGCGCTGGTGGTGGTGGTGCATCGCCACAACCCGTTGCGCGCGATCACGCGGCAAACCCTGGATGCCCTTTTCTCCAGCACGCTGGCCTGCGGTGGCGAGGCGCCGATTCGTCGCTGGGACGACCTCCCCCAGCCGCTCGAATGGCCCTTTGGCCACATAGCGCTTCACGGGCGCAACCAGGCCTCCGGCACGTTCGATCTGTTTCGCCAGCGCGCACTGTGTGGCGGGCGCTTTCGCGCGGACATCAGCGAGTACCCCGGCTCATCGGCGGTCATCGCCGCGGTAGGCAGCGCGCCGAACGCGGTGGGCTACAGCGGCTATCACCACCTGACGCCGATGGTTCGCGCGTTGGCCCTGGTCAACGCCGAAGGTGAGGCCATCGCCCCCACCCCGGAGACGATTCAAAGCGGCGAGTACCCGCTGGCGCGCAATTTATACCTGTATGTGAACGCGGCGCCGGACACGCCGCTGCCCCCCGCCGAGCGCGCCTTCATCGAACTGATCCTGTCCGATGAGGGCCAGCAGATCGTGCGCGCGGCGGGGTTCGTGCCCTTGGCGGACGAGGCGCTCGAGGTGTCACAAAACTGACATGAAAATGACCTACGCTAGTCAACGTTGGATGCCTGGTTGGCATACCGATACCCTCTTGCCCCCTTTTATGATGTCGTTATGACGCCACCTTCCCCGGCCCCCTCGTCACTTCGAACGCTCAAGGATCGAATCGCCACCGGCTTGATCACCGCGGCGGGCATCGGCGTGCTGCTGGCGATTCTCGCCATCGGCGTGTTTCTGGTGTGGGAGACGCTGCCGCTTCTGACCCGCTTCGAGTCACTTTCGCTGGAAACGCTGTCCCCCCTGGCCTGGGGCACGCTCAAGGCAGCCATCGCCGCGCTGGTACTGGCGGTGCCGGTGGCGCTGGGCGCGGCGATTTTTTCGGCGCTGTTCATGACCGACCGACTGCGCGCGCGCATCAAGCCGAGTCTTGAGCTGATGGAAGCGGTACCCGGCGTGGTGATCGGGTTCGTGGCCGGGCTGGTGCTGGCGCCCTGGGTCGAGCGTCATCTCGCCAGCACCCTTGCGCTGTTATTGTGGCTGCCGCTGTCGGCGGGTCTTGCTGGCATTCTTTGGCACCTGGCGCCGAAGGCGCTGCGCCGGACGCTGTCGCTTGAAAGCGCGGGGCTTTGGCTGCTGCCCTGGATTGCCGCCATGGCGGCGCTGGCGCTTTGGGCGGCGCCGCTTTTGGAGCAGCAGTGGCTGGGTAGTGACCTGGCCACGTTTCTGGATCGGCGCTTTGGCATCGACTACACCACTCGCAACACGCTAATCGTCGGGCTGGCGATGGGCTTTGCGATCATTCCGAGCGTTTATTCGCTGGCCGAGGACGCGCTTTACGATATTCCCAGGCCACTGATGGAAGGCGCCCAGGCGCTCGGCGCCAGCCGCTGGCAGGCGCTTTGGAAAGTGGCGCTACCCATGGCCGGGCCGGGCATTTTCTCGGCGGTGATGATCGGCGCCGGGCGCGCCGTGGGCGAAACCATGATCGTGCTGATGGCGAGCAGCAACGCCGCGCTGATGAGCGCAAGCCTTTTTGAGGGGCTGCGCTCGTTTTCCGCAGCGATCGCCATCGAGCTTCCCGAGGCGCCGCCGGATGGGCAAACCTACCATCTTCTGATCTTCGCGGCGCTGGTCCTGTTTCTCTTCACCTTTTTGGTCAACACTCTGGCCGAGGTCGTCCGCCAGCGCCTGCGCCGCCGCTATCAGCGGCTGGGAGGCGCCTGATGTCGCGCCCTACTCACCGCCGCCGATGGCCCGGCGACGCGCTCTGGGCCTGGCTTTGCGCCGGGTGCGTGGCGCTGTCGCTGTTCATGCTGGCCACGCTGCTGACACTTCTCACCGTCAAGGGGTTGGGCCATTTCTGGCCGGCAACCCTCGAGGAGGTCACGCTGGGCTCCGGCGAGCAGCTGATCGGCCAGCCACTGCGCGAGGCGCCGATGCCCACCGGCAATGCCACCGAGCGGCTTTATTTCACCGGCAACCGGGAACTGACCGGCGCCGACTGGCGCTGGATAGGCCTTGACGAGATCGTAAGCGTTGCGACCCCGACAGACGTGATTCGTCTGGAGCGTAGCCCCTGGGGGGACTTCATCGGCCGGCTCATCGCGCTGGAGCTCGACGGCGAGCGTCTCACCGGCGCCGCGGCTTTTGATCGCATTAGCCAGGTGCTTGCGCTACCGCCTTCTGAGCGCGAGGGCGAACTGGTGCTGCTCTCACCAGGCGGGCGCGGGCTCGTTCAGCCGCTGTCCGGGGTGAACACCTTCGTGGCACCGAATGCGCTCTCGATAGGGGAAAAAATTGCGATCTGGGGTCAGGGCGTGTGGCGCTTTCTCAGCGAAGGCCCGCGCGCGGCCAATACCGGCGGCGGCGTGTGGCCGGCGATTTTCGGCACGCTGTTGATGGTCATATTGATGTCGGTGATCGTGACGCCCTTTGGCGTGCTGGCGGCGGTTTATCTCAACGAGATCGCTCACCAGAACCGCTTGACCCGGCTGGTGCGCATCGGCGTGCGCAACCTCGCCGGCGTTCCCTCGATCGTCTACGGCGTGTTTGGCTTGGGGGTGTTCGTGTATGGGGTGGGCGGCTCGCTCGATCAGTGGTTTTTCGACGACGCATTGCCCTCGCCGACCTTCGGCACCGGCGGGCTTTTATGGGCGTCGCTGACGCTGGCACTGCTGACCCTGCCAGTCGTGATCGTGGCGACCGAAGAGGGGCTTGCGCGCATTCCCGACGCCCAGCGCGAAGGCGCCGTGGCGCTGGGCGCCACGCGCCTGGAGATGCTCACGCGCATCGTGCTGCCCATGGCGACCCCCGCCATGCTGACCGGTGTGATCCTCGCGGTGGCTCGCGCCGCCGGTGAGGTGGCGCCGCTGATGCTGGTGGGCGTGGCCAAGCTCGCCCCGCAAATGCCGCTGGACGGGGAGTTTCCTTACCTGCACCTTGAGCGCAAGTTCATGCACCTTGGCTATCATCTATTCGATAGTGCCTTTCACGGCGACGACGTCGAGGCGGCGATTCCGCTGGTCTACGCCACGGCGCTATTGCTGGTGCTGATCGTGCTGGTGCTTAACTTAACTGCCATATTCCTGCGTCATTATTTACGCCGACAGCGAGGAGAGTCATGAACGCGCCCCTGAACGACGCGCCGCCGGTGGTCACCTTTCCCGTCGAGCAGCGCTGCCTGAACGTCGAGGCGTTTAGCCTGGCCTACGGTCACAAGCCGGCGCTCAAGGCGCTCACCCTCGAGGTGCCGCGCCACCGGGTGACTGCGTTCATCGGGCCGTCGGGCTGTGGCAAGTCGTCGCTTTTGCGCGCGTTCAATCGGCTGCACGATCTCAACGAAAACGCGGCGCACCAGGGCCGCATTCAGCTGGAAGGCGATGACATTTACGCGCCGAATCTCAACGTCAGCCAGCTTCGCCGCCGGGTCGGCATGGTATTTCAAAGCCCCAACCCCTTCCCGATGTCGATCTACGAGAACGTGGCGTTCGGCCTGCGTCTGGAGCGGCGCCTGCCCAAGCGCCAGCGCGACGACATCATCGAATGGGCGCTCACCGCCGCGGCGCTGTGGGACGAAGTCAAGGATCAGCTGCACCGCTCGGCGTGGCAGCTCTCCGGCGGCCAGCAGCAGCGGCTGGTGATCGCGCGCACGTTGGCGGTCAAGCCGGAGGTGCTGCTGCTCGACGAGCCGGCCTCGGCGCTGGACCCGATCTCCACGCTCAAGATCGAGGAGCTGATACGCAATCTCAAAAACGAGCTGACGCTGATCCTGGTGACCCACAACATGCAGCAAGCCGCGCGGGTATCCGATTACACCGCCTTTTTGCACAGCGGCGAGCTCGTTGAATACGGCCCGACCGACCAGGTTTTCACCAACCCCCAACGACCGCGTACCGAAAACTACATTACCGGCCGGGTCATTTGACCCACCCGACCCTCAGGAGGGCTCGATGGATATTACAAGCGATACCCATAGCCAGCATATTTCGCGCCAGTTCAATCAGGAGCTCGAAGAGCTGAAAACTCACCTGATGGCCATGGGCGGACTGGTGGAAAAGCAGGTCCAGAACGCCGTGCATGCGCTGCTGGAAAACGACAGCCACTTGGCCGAGGAAGTGCGTGACAACGACCGCCAAGTCAACGATCTGCAGCTGAAGATCGACGAGGAGTGCACCCGCGTGCTCGCCCGGCGCCAGCCGGCGGCGTCGGATCTGCGCCTGGTGCTGGCGGTCATTCGTGCCACCTCGGATCTCGAGCGTATCGGCGACGAGGCGAGCAAGATCGCCCGCAACGCGCTGCTACTTTCAGAAAACGCCAGTAACGTGCGGGGCCTGGTAGAGGTGCGCCACATCAGCGAGCACGTGCGCAAGATGCTGCGCGATGCGCTCACCGCCTTTGCCCGCTTCGACACCGAGCTTGCCATGCAGGTGGTGCGCGAGGACGAATCCGTGGATGACGAGTACGGTAGCGCCATGCGCTCGCTGATGACCTTCATGATGGAAGATTCGCGCTCGATCACACCGGTGCTCAGCATCATGTGGGTGCTGCGGGCGCTGGAGCGTGTCGGCGATCACGCCAACAACCTGGCCGAGTACGTGGTCTACCTCGTCAAGGGGCTCGATATTCGCCACAGCGCGCCGGACAGCGTCGACCAGCAGATGCTAAAAAAGCCTTGACCTTTTAGCGCGTTGATCCTGCAATACGCCCGGCTTCTTCACCCACGCTTTTCGTCGGGCGTATTGCGAAAGGATCAACCATGCTGACTGCGGTTTCCGCACTGAGCCAGGGGCTGCGCCTGGTGTATCAAAAGGGGCAACGGCGCTACGTCTTTCTCCCCATTCTCATCAACCTTATCGTCTACATCGGCCTTGTGAGTTTCACCGCACGGCGTTTTTCCGGCTGGCTGGACCACGCCATGGCGAGCATTCCCAGCTGGCTTGATTGGCTCGACTGGCTGCTTTGGCCGCTGTTCGTTTTGAGCCTGCTGGTGGCAATCTTTTTTACGTTCACGCTGGTGACTCATTTTATCGCCGCGCCGTTTTATGGGTTTCTCGCCGCGCGCGTGGAGCGCACCGCCACCGGGGTAGAACCGCTGGATGATCGCGGCCTGGCTAAAACGGCGCTCGACGCAGTAGGTCGCGAGCTCGTAAAGCTGCGCTACATCCTGCCCAGGGTTGCGCTTCTGTTCGTCTTCAGCTGGATCCCCGGGCTCAATCTGGCGGCTCCTCTTTTATGGGCGCTGTTTTCGGCTTGGGTGATGGCGATCACCTATCTGGACTATCCGATGGATAACAACAAGGTTAGCTTCAAGGAGATGCGCCGACGGCTGGGCGAACGCTGGTGGCCCAGCATGAGCTACGGGGGTCTGGTCACGCTGATCACCTGGATACCGCTGGCCAATCTTTTCCTGCTACCGGGAGCAGTCGCCGGGGCAGTGTTGATGTGGGACGCTCACTACCGTGATCTTGAACGGCTGCCTGCCCGTTGAAAGCGGCTGACAGTCACACGTTTCAAGGTTTTTAGAGCGTCACACGCTTATCGATACTTACGACAAGAAAGTAGCACCCACAAAAAATTAGACCCCGCAAAGGGCGGGGTCTGGATCTCGTTTAGCGATTTCGATACGTAACGTAAGCTTCCAATCCTTGTGCGGGTCTCCAACCATGGAATCTACCCTGACAAACGTTTTGATCTTCGCTTGATTCATTCCTTGAATCGGTGAGCATCCGTGCAATGGGACATCCTTGCCCCTTCTTTTGCTCACTCCGTAAGCGTAATACTTTGTACCGAAATTGCAAACAAATGTTACTTAAAGCTACTACTTATGACTCAGAGTTTTTCTCGACCACTTCTTCCGGCGACATTTCGGCGCCTTCATCGGTATCGCCTATCGAATCCGGAGCGGTGCCCGTAGAGTCCGGCTCGCCGATCGTTTCATCGTTCGGGCCTTGAGTATGGTGATCAGTCGTGAGCTCTTCCTGGGTATAGTCAGGGCTCTCATTGGTGTTCATATTGACGCCATGATCTTGCGTTTCATCCTGCTCGACCATGCTATCCTGGTTCTCTTCGATAGACGGATGCTCGGTGGTTTGTGCAAAGGCCATCGGGCTTGCCAACAGACCAAACGCAATACCTACGACACCCGCTTTCTTGAGTAGCTCCTTGGACATCATATTCCACCTCCTGAATTGCTGTGGTACCGCTTAAAGTAAGAAAGAGTGCCTTGCGGCGGACTACTTTGAAGCAGCTGTCTTTCTTACTTAAATCTTTGCAGAGGCTGTGCCATAAATCCAATAAAAAATTAAATTACTTTAAAATCAATAACATAAAACATTACAAAACCTGTACAATGCGTTTCATGTGGCTGTATAGGCGCTCTGAAAGTGGCTAAAAATGACACATGAGCATTCCTGTACCACTCTTACATGCCATATTGACACACTTGTACAGGTGTTGTTTCAAAGAGGATCAGCTTAAGCGGGCGGCGGGGAAAATACAGCGGAAGGTAGCGCCAAAGCCCGGGCGACTTTCGATTGAAAGCCGCCCGTCGTGGCGAATCAGCACATGCTTGACGATGGCAAGCCCAAGGCCGGTACCGCCGGTGGCCGTGCTGCGCCCTTTATCGACGCGATAAAAGCGTTCGGTCAGCCGTGGAATGTGTACCGGGTCGATGCCGTGACCGTTGTCCTTGACCTCGATACAGGCGCCGCCTTCGGCAAGCTCGGCGTAGCGCAGCGTAATCGTACTTCCCCCCGGGGCGTAGCGCACGGCGTTGAACACCAGGTTGGACACCGCGCTTCGTAGCTCCTGCTCGCTGCCGATCAGCCGCGCGTCGCTTTCGATCTCGAGCGCGATCTGCTGGGGCGTTTCGTGCTGCTGACCGGACAGCGCCCGGGCGTCCTGACACACGCTTTCCAATAGCGGCCCCAGTGCCAACGGCTGGTGATCCTTGCCGCCCTGATCAATCTCGAGGCGCGAAAGCAGCAGCAAATCGTCGACCAGATTCTGCATGCGCAGGGTTTGCGCCTGCATCTGAGCGACGCTGCGGCCAAGTCTTGGCGGCAGTTGATCGCTCAGATCGCTGTAGGTTTCCAGATAACCGGAGAGCACGGTCAAGGGCGTGCGAAGCTCATGGGAGACGTTGGCGACGAAATCCTGGCGCATCTGCTCCAGCCGGTGCAGCCGGGTGATATCACGTGCCATCAAGAGCCGCTCATCGTCGCCGTAAAGCGTGATCTGATACTCGAGAATGCGCCGTTCGTCGATGGGTGAGGTGAGCGTTAGAGGCTCACTGTATTCGCGGGACGAGAAGTAGCGCACAAACGCGGGGTCGCGCAACAAATTGGTGATGTGCTGGCCGCGGTCATGGGCGGTTTGAAGCCCCATCATCTTTGTGGCGGCGCTGTTCCACCACTCCAGGTCGCCGTGACGGTCGAGCATGACCACGCTGTCGCGCATCGCCTCCGACGACTCCTGAATACGCGCAAGCGTGGCTCTGAGGCGGCCCTGAGTGATGCGCTGACTTTTCTGGTAGCGGTAGAGCCGGTCCAGAAGCTCGCCCCAGAGCCCGGGCCCGGCGGGTGGCTCCTCGCTCGGCGTAAGCGTTAGCCATAGATAAAGCGCGCGCAGCTGGCGCAAGTGGTAGAAAAGACACACGCCGAGCCCGGCGGCGAGGCCCAACCCCGGCGCGCCAAACAGCCAGCCCATGATCACCCCGAGCGTGGCAAGCCAGGCGATACGCCAGAGTTCCCGGCTCCACAGGTGCACGCGCTAGCTCCGGGCGGAGAAGCGATAGCCGGTGCCGCGCACCGTCTGAATCAGGTTCTGATGAGCATCGCCCAGGGCCTTGCGCAGGCGACGAATGTGAACGTCCACGGTGCGCTCCTCGACGTAGACGTTGCCGCCCCATACCTGATCCAGCAGCTGGCTGCGGGTATAGGCGCGCTCCTGGTGGGTCATGAAAAATTGCAGCAGTCGATATTCCGTCGGCCCCATGTCCAACGCCTTGCCGTGAGCGCTGACCCGGTGGCTTACCGGGTCGAGCAGCAGGCCGTTGATTTCCACCGGGTCCTCCATGCCGCGCGGCGTGGTACGCCGCAGCACCGCTTTCAGGCGCGCGACCAGCTCTCTGGGAGAGAACGGCTTGGTGATGTAGTCGTCGGCACCCGCCTCGAGCCCCTGGATCTTGTTGTCTTCCTCGCCCTTGGCAGTGAGCATGATGATCGGAAGCTCGGCGGTGGCCTCTTCGCGCTTGAGGCGACGGGCCAACTCGATGCCGCTGGTACCGGGCATCATCCAGTCGAGCAGCAGCAGATCCGGCTGGTTGTCGACCACCAGCGCGTGGGCATCCTGGGCGTTATCGGCTTCGAGCACGCGATAGTCCGCCATCTCCAGCGCCACCGCGATCATCTCGCGAATCGGCGCCTCATCGTCGACGATCAAAACGGTTTTGGCGGTCATGGGCGGGCCTCACGGTGTCCAGGCAAAGTGGTCGATGACATATCGGTGACAATCACACCATGAGCGAGTGACAGTTTTATGACACCCGCTTTTGCCACCTTAGCCCGCCACCGGCCAAAAGCTCAAGGCGAGCCCGGCGAAGAGCACAAGCCCCGACCAGTGATTGTTCAAAAACGCCTGAAAGCAGGCCTCGCGCTCGCGGTGAACGATCAGGCGCTGCTGATGCACGAAGGTGGCCGCCATGGCCACAAGGCCCAGCCAGAAAAAGCCTCCCAGACTTATAGCCCACCCCACCCAGGCCAGCAGTAACAGCGTGGCCGCCTGCAGCAGGCCAATGATCAGCCGGTCGGCCTGGCCAAACAGCACTGCGGTGGATTTGATGCCGATCTTCAAGTCGTCGTCGCGGTCCACCATGGCGTACTGGGTGTCATAGGCGACGGTCCACAGCACGTTGGCCAGAAATAGTACCCACGCCTCGAGCGGCACGTGACCCAGAACCGCGCCAAAGGCCATGGGGATCGCCCAGGAGAACGCCGCACCGAGCACCACCTGGGGGAAGTGGGTATAGCGCTTCATGAAAGGATACGCGGCGGCAAGCAAAAGCCCGCCCACCGACAGCAACACGGTAAACCAGTTGGTCAACAGCACCAGAATGAACGACACCGCCACCAGCGCGATGAACAGCACCTTGGCTTCGGCTTCCCCGATGCGCCCGGTCGCCAGCGGCCGGTTTTTGGTACGTTTGACGTGGCCGTCGAAGTGGCGATCGGCGTAGTCGTTCACCACGCATCCTGCCGCGCGCATGGAGTAGACGCCGGCGATAAAGATCAATAGCACCCCGCGTCCTGGCACGCCCTCGGCGGCGATCCACAGCGCCCAGAGCGTCGGCCACATCAAAAGCCAGGTGCCGATGGGCCGATCGAGGCGCATCAGCGTGATGAAATCACGCGCCCGGGACCAGCCGGTCGGGCGCAGCAGAGAACGGTCCATGCTTACCTCTCGAGGATAAATCGCGCGCCCAGCTTAGCGCGAAGCCAGATCGGGTTCATCCGCCAGGGTCGATAAAAACGCTTCCTGCACCAAAAGCGACAGCCCGCCGTGGTAGAAGATCGAGCGCCGCGCCCAGACGCTCGGAAGCTCTGGCGCCTGGCGATGAGCGAACGCCGGACGCTGGCCGGTGGCGTAAAGCGCGCCGCGCACGAGATCTGGCTGGCGAAACAGCCAGCTCCCCAGCGAACGCTCACCCAAACGCTCGAGATGCAGCCCCTTGAGCTGCGCCAGCGGCGCCACCGAGCGCGCCACCACCCAAGGGGTGTCATCGATGCACAGCGCCACCTCGCGACACCAAACAAGCCGGCGCGGCGCAAGGCCAAGCGCCTGGGCTTCGTCGCGTTCGGGTACGCCGACGCCCTGGCGCAGCAGCCGTACCCGAAACGCGCGGCGCCCGCCCGCCGCGACCAGCCGTGCGGTCAGCGAATCGGTGGAGGCGACCCACTGCCACCAGGGCGCGCTCATGGCCGGGCGAAACGCCGCGACGGGTTGCCAGCGCGGAAAAAGCGCTAACGGCTGAGTGTGTATTGCCACGCGATCTCCAGAGCGGTCAAGTCGTTCGCGCTAGTGTAACATGATGGCCCAACGCGCTTTTCTCGAGAACATCCGCGTTTCGAGCCCCCGAATTTCAACGTCTGGTGAAGGCATGGCCGACTCTTTCTCTCACGCCGATGCGCCGGTGGATCTTCTCATCATCGGTACCGGCATGGCCGGCATCGGCCTTGCCCGCGAGCTGCGAAGGCTCGGTGATACCCGCTCGATTACCCTGGTAAGCGTCGGCAGCGCCGATGAGTACAGCAAGCCGCTGCTCTCGACGGGCTTTGGCAAGCGCCTGACACCGGAGAAGCTCGCCAAAAAAAGCGCCGCCAGCGTTGCCAATGAGCTCGACGCCACGCTCTGGCCGAACACCCGGGTCGTCGCCCTCGATGGCGACCGCCGCCGGGTCACCCTTGAAGACGGCGAGTATGTGGGCTTCGAGACGCTGGTGCTGGCCACCGGTGCCGGCCCGCGAAACGCCTTCGACATTCCCGCGGGGCTCGCCGAGCGCTTTTTCAGCGTCAACGATTTGGACGATTACCGTCGCTTTTACACCGCCCTGGCGCCAGAACCCGCGCGCGTCGCCGTTGTCGGCGCGGGGCTCGTGGGCTGCGAATTCGCCAACGACCTGCTTGTCGGCGGCCACCAGGTCACGCTGATCGCCCCGGAGACCACGCCGCTGCCCCGCCTTCTGCCGGCAACGCTTGGCCAGGCGCTGGGCCGCGCGTTCGAGGCCGGCGGCATCGAACTTGCGCTGGGTCGCACGGTGAGCCGCATCGCCGCCGGCGAGCACGACGATATCGTTTTGAGCCTGGACAGCGACGACACCCATCACGTCGATGTGGTGCTGATGGCCACCGGGCTTGCGCCGCGAAGCGCGCTGGCGCGCGAGGCGGGCATCAGTGTCAGCGAGAGCGGCATTCGGGTCGACCGGACGCTTGCGACCTCCCATGCCGGCATCTACGCCCTGGGCGATGCGGCGTGCATCGACGGCGTCAACGCCATGTACGTCCCGCCGCTTCAGGCCAGCGTCAAGGCGCTGGCCGCCACCCTCACCGGCCAGCCGACCCGCGTACGCCTCGGCGCCTGGCCGGTGGTGGTCAAAACGCCGCTTCTACCCGTGGTGGCCTATCCGCCGGTCGCGCCGGTCGCCCAGTGGCGCGTCGAGGGTGACGGCGATACGTTGACCGCACTTGCCGACGATAAAGATGGTCAATTAGTCGGGTTTGCGTTGACAGGCGAGGCGGTCAAAAGGAAAGTGGAGCTTTCCAGAGCGGTGCCCGCGCTGCTAGGCTAAATCGTAACCCGGAGACGCTCGAGCCCCCGTATCGCGCTTGAGCGATAAAATTAAAACACTCGTTCGTTTTCAATCGCACTCATAAGCGTTACGCTTATTTTTTCTATCAGGGAGACCCCTTTTATGCGCAAACCTGACCTGGCCGCTGCCATCGCCGATAACGCTGACCTGTCCAAGGACAAGGCAGGCCAAGTGCTGAACGTCATTCTCGACGAGATCACCAACAGCGTGGCGAAAGGCGAAGACGTTGCCCTGATCGGCTTTGGTACCTTCACCGTACGCGAGCGCGCTGCCCGCACCGGCAAAAACCCGCAAACCGGCCAGCCGCTTAACATTCCGGCTAGCAAGAACGTGGCGTTCAAGCCCGGTAAAGCGCTCAAGGACGCCGTCTCCTAATGAAACTCCGGCTTGCGCTGTGGCTACTGGGCTTGTTGCTCAAGCGCGCGCTGCGGCGTAAGCCGCGCTTCAAGGAGCAGCTCGAGCGAATGCGCGGTCTGGACTGGGGCATCGCTACCGAGGATCTACACACGGCACGCCACTACCGAATGACGCCCAAGGGCATCGCCACGGGCAAGGGCCTGCCAATCGATCTGGATCTGGAGCTGCGCTTTCGCGATCAGGACGCGGCGCTCAGGATTCTCAAAAAGCCGACCCAGCAGGCGTTTCTGCACGGCATGATGAACGGCGACGTTCGCCTGGTCGGCGATTCCAGCGACCTGACCAAACTGCAGAAGCTTTTAAAGCACCTGTAGCGCTTAACGGCCCGCCTTTTACGGCGGGCCGTTTTGTTGAACACCCTCGCATCACGCCCGACCGGATGGTTCGCTCCCCTGAAAGCGCCCTGCTTTTGCCGCCACAACCCGACTGCTGGCGATAAGCGCCTGACGTAGTATCGATATCGAACGCCGGCAAACAACGCTGGAGCGTACGCTTTAGGCCAAGCGGTGGTCGGCATAGCCAGGTACCAGGCGACGTTGATATACTGACGATTAGTTATACTAAAGTCTAAATAACAATCGAAGAGACGCCATGCCGATCGCTCTACCCCTTCGCCGCCTTTGGACCCTGGATAAATTCGCCTACAGCCTGCGGGTGTTCATCGCCTTTAGCGGGGCGCTCTTGTTTAGCGTGTTTCAAGCCGACGTGGCGCTGGTCATTCCGCTGTTTCTCGGCATCATCGCCTGTGCGCTCTCGGAAACCGACGACAGCTGGCAGGGGCGGCTTCAGGCGCTGATCGTGACGCTTTTGTGCTTTGCGCTGGCCTCCTTCGTGGTGCAGTGGCTGTTTGCCTGGCCCTGGCTGTTCGCACTCGGGCTGGGGGTGTCGGCCTTTACGCTGATCATGCTCGGCGCCATCGGCCAGCGCTACGCTACCATCGCTTCGGGCACGCTGATTCTCTCGATCTATTCGATGATCAACATCGAGCAGCATGGCGGCGTCGACGCCGACGTCGCCTCGCGCCAGCTTTTGCTGCTGGCGGGCGCGGCCTGGTACGGCCTCATCTCCGTGATCTGGTGCGCGCTATTCTCACGCCAGCCGGTCAAGCAGAGCATGGCGCGGGTATACAAGACGCTGGGGGAGTTCTTGATCCTCAAGTCGGCGCTGTTCGAGCCGGTACGCGGTGTGGATGTGGAGGCACGCCGGGTGGCGCTGGCGCATCAAAACGGCCAGGTGGTGGCCGCGCTCAACCAGGCCAAGGAGATGATCTTTCGCCGCCTGGAGGGTCAGCGCGGAAGCCAGAAGCTCAACCGCTACCTGCGCATTTACTTCATCGCTCAGGACATCCACGAGCGAGCGAGCTCCACCCACTACCCCTACAGCGCGCTGACCGAGGCGTTCTTCCACCACGACGTGCTGTTTCGCTGCCAGCGCCTTCTGGACCAGCAGGGCCGGGCCTGTCGCCAACTGGCCAAGTCCTTGCTACTCAACCGCCCGTTCGATCACGAACTCAGCGAGCAGGCGCTGATGGACCTGCGCGCCTCGATCGACAATCTGAGTGACCGCGACCGTCCGGAGTGGCGCGCGCTGATTCATCCGCTCAACGCCCTGGCAGACAACCTGGCCACGCTGGAGACGCAGATCGCCAGTGTCCACAACCCGGATGCAAGCTTCGATCGCCGCGACAGCGCGCTGTTCGATCGTTCGCCGTCGAGCATCAAGGAAGCCTGGAACCGGGTGCGGCTGAATCTGACGCTGGGCTCGCCCACCTTTCGCCACGCCGTGCGCCTGTCGAGTGCGCTGGTCGCAGGCTATGCGCTCTTGCAGTGGCTCGATCCAGAGCAGGGGTTCTGGATTCTCTTGACCACGCTGTTCGTGTGCCGACCCAACTTCGCCACCACGCGGCGCTTTCTTTCCCAGCGGATTCTGGGCACGGTGCTAGGGCTGGTCGTGGGCTGGGCCTCCATTTCGCTTTTCCCCCAGCCCGGTGTTCAAAGCATGATCGCCGTGGCCGCCGGGGTCTGCTTTTTCGCCAACCGCGAGCGCCATTACGTCATCGCCACCGCCTCGATCACGCTGTTGGTGCTGTGCAGCTTCAACCAGGTGGGGGACGGCTTTGACCTGATCTGGCCGCGGCTGTTCGATACGCTGCTCGGCGCGGTCATTGCGGGGCTTGCGGTGTTCTTCATTCTGCCCGACTGGCAGGGCCGGCGGCTCTACCGCGAGGCGGCCAAGGTGCTCACTAGCCACCGTGGCTACCTGGATGAGATCGTTCACCAGTACGAAACCGGTAAACAGGACGATCTGGCCTACCGGCTGGCACGGCGCAACGCCCACAACGCGGATGCGGCGTTCTCGACGCTCTTAACCAACATGCTTCACGAGCCCGGCCACTACCGCAAGCAGGACGCAGACAGCGGGCTGCGCTTTCTGGTGCTCTCCAATACGCTGTTGAGCCACCTGTCGGCACTCGGCGCCCACCGCCACCGGCTGACCGACGACGAAGACGACGCCGCGCTGATGCCCCAGGCCCGGCGCATCAGCGAACTGCTCGAGGCGATGACCCGGGAGCTACACGCGCGCCAGCCCGTCACCGCGCTCGATGAGCAGACCGATATGCTGCTCGCCGCCCTCGGCGATACGCCGAAGGACGCCGCCACGCCGGTCAGCAGCGAGCGCGCCACCGCGGTGACGCTCTACCGCCCGATCCAGAGCCAGCTCAGGCTGATCGCCGAGCAGCTCACGCCGCTGGCTCAAAGCGCAGCCCGGCTCACCCAGCGGCCCAAATCGGCCGGCCATTAAACCTGCCCGTAGCGTCCGGCAGCTTCCCCCAGCCAGCGGCGCACCAGCACGGCGGTGGCGTCACGGTCGCCTTGAAGCGTTTTCGCCAGCGCCGTGACGCGCTCCAACAGATCGGCATCGCGCTCGAGATCGGCGACCTTCATCTGGGCGAGGCCCGTCTGGCGGGTGCCGAGCACCTCGCCCGGGCCGCGAATCTCCAGGTCCTTCTCGGCGATGCGAAAGCCGTCGGTGGTTTCACGCATCACGCCCAGACGCTCCTTCGAGCTTTTCGACAGCGGCGGGTGGTAAAGCAGCACGCAAAAACTCTCCAGGCTTCCCCGCCCGACCCGTCCGCGCAGCTGATGAAGCTGGGAAAGCCCCAAGCGCTCCGGGTTTTCGATGATCATGAGACTGGCGTTGGGCACGTCCACGCCGACCTCGATCACCGTGGTGGCCACCAGCAAATCCAGCTCGCCTTCCTTGAACGCCGCCATCACTTCGGCCTTTTCCGCCGCCTTCATGCGCCCGTGGATCAAGCCGATGGCAAGCTCGGGTAGCGCTGTTGTCAGCTCCTCGCGGGTGACTTCGGCGGCCTGGCACTGCAGCACCTCGGACTCGTCGATCAGCGTGCAGACCCAGTAAGCCTGGCGGCCATCGCTGCAGGCGCGGCGAATGCGCTCGACCACTTCCGGGCGGCGCTCGTCGGACACCACCACGGTCTTGACCGGCGTGCGCCCCGGCGGCAGCTCGTCGATGATCGAGACGTCCAGATCCGCGTAGGCGCTCATGGCAAGCGTACGGGGAATGGGCGTGGCGGTCATGATCAGCTGGTGCGGGGTAAGCCCGCCCGCCTCGCCTTTTTCGCGCAGCGCCAGGCGCTGGTGCACACCGAAGCGGTGCTGCTCGTCGATGATCGCAAGCCCCAGGCACTTGAAGTGAACGTCCTCCTGGAACAGCGCGTGGGTACCGACCACCATCCGCGCCCGACCATCGGCGATCGCTGCCTTGGCATCGAGGCGGCTTTTACCCTTGAGCTTGCCGGCAAGCCAGGCGACCTCGATACCCAGCGGCTCGAACCAGGCCTTGAAAGAGCGGTAGTGCTGTTCGGCAAGAATCTCCGTGGGCGCCATGATCGCCGCCTGGCAGTCGCCGGCCAGCGCCGACAGAGCGGCCATGGCGGCGACCACGGTTTTGCCGGAACCGACATCGCCCTGCACCAGCCGCAGCATCGGCGCGGGCTCGGCGAGATCCAGCTCGATCTCCTCGAGCACCCGGCGTTGGGCACCGGTGAGCGCGAAAGGCAGCTTGGCCAGAAAGCGGGTTTGCAGGCCGCGCCCGGCCGGCAGACGCGGGGCGCCGTCGGCCTGGATACGCAGGCGCACTTCGCGAAGGCTCAGCTGGTGGGCCAGAAGCTCCTCCAGCGCCAACCGCCGGGTCGCCGGGTGTAGGCCCTGGGCGAGCGTGTCGAGATCGACCTCCGGCGGCGGCTGATGCAACAGCATAAGGCTTGCGTGAAGCCCGGGCAGGCCGAAGCGCTCGGCAAGCTGCGGGGGAATCATGTCCGGCAGCGCCTCCGGGGCGGCTTCGAGTCGCTCGAGCGCCTGCCGCGCCAGCGCCCGCAGCCGGGTCTGGTGGAGCCCTTCGGTGGTCGGGTAGATCGGCGTGTAGTGCTCCTCGACCGGCGTCTCGGCGTCCCCGACCGGGCGGTACTCCGGATGATAGATCTCGAGCCCCGTGGCACCGGCGCGCGCCTCGCCGAAGGCGCGCAGCGTCACGCCCGGGCGCAGCTGCTGGCTCTGCGCCGGGGAGAAGTGGAAAAAGCGCAGGCTCAGGATGCCGCTTTGGTCGCGAAGACGCACCAGAAGGCTTCGCCTTCGCCCCTTGACGATGTCGCAGGCAGTCACTTCGCCTTCGACCACCGCTTCGCTGCCCGCGCGTAAAAGCCCGATCGGGGTCAAGCGCGTGCGGTCCTGGTAGCGCAGCGGCAGGTGAAAGAGCAGATCGCTCACCCGCTCGACGCCCAGGCGCGCAAGCTTGGCCGCCAGCGCCTCGCCGACGCCCTTGAGCTCGGTGACCGGCGCATCGAGCGCGTTCATGGCATGGCCTGCCGGCACTGGTTGATCGCCTGCACCAGCGCATCGATCGCCTTGGGCCTGGGAAAGCTCGCCCGCCAGGCGATGGCGACGGTGCGCGAGGGCGACGGCGAAACGAACGGCCGGCTCGCCAGCAGCGAGCGTTCATCCTTCTGCGTTCCCAGCGCCGACTGCGGCAGCACCGTGATGCCGAGCTTCGAGGCCACCATGTGGCGGATGGTCTCGAGCGAGCCGCCTTCGGCGATCAGCGTGTTGCTGGGGCTGTTGAGCTTGTGGGTGATCGCCGGGCAGGCCTCGAGAATCTGGTCGCGAAAACAGTGCCCTTCGCCCAGCAGCAAGAGGCGCTCCTCGAGCAGCGCCTCCTTCTCGATCGCCTCCCGTTCGGTCCAGGGGTGGCTGCTGGGCATCAGCACCTCGAAATCCTCGTCGTAGATCGCCTTGGTCACCACGTCGGTTTCGGTGAACGGAAGCGCGACGATGATGACGTCGAGCTCGCCGCTTTTGAGCTTGCCCCTGAGCGCGCCGGTCAGCCCCTCTTCGATGTAGAGCGGCATCTGCGGCGCCGCCTCGGCCAGTGCCGGCACCAGATGCGGGTAGAGATACGGCCCGATGGTGTAAATGGCACCGATGCGCAGCGGGTTGGCCAGCTGGTCACGGCCGGCGCTGGCCATTTCGAAAATCAGGCTGGACTGCTCCAGCACGCGCTGCGCCTGGGCGACGATTTTCTCGCCAAGCGGGGTGACCTGTACGGTGGATTTGGAGCGCTCGAACAGGGGTGTGTCGAGTTCATCCTCGAGTTTTTTCACCGCCACCGAGAGCGTGGGCTGGGAAACGTGGCAGCGTTCGGCGGCGCGGCCGAAGTGGCGCTCTTGTGCAAGGGTTACGATGTAGCGAAGTTCTGTTAAAGTCATAACGGTGCCGGATGGCATCCTCTCGTAGCAGGTCGTGACTCAGCGTGGCCATGAACGGGACGGCAAGGACAAACAAATTCTCTTGACGATGGCATATCTCAAGAGGACTTTGTATCTAATAGGGAATATTTATCATGAGGAGTGCGCAGGTGAAACTCACTGTACTGATCATCGGCTGTGGCGATATCGGCACCACCCTGGGGCGCGAGCTTACCAGCGAAGGCCATCGCGTCATCGGCGTGCGCCGCCAGGCCGACTCGTTACAGGGGACCGGCATCGAGCCCCTGGCGCTCGACCTTGCGACGCTCGACGATGCCAGTGCCTCTGCGCTGCCCGAAGCCGATTACGTCATCTATACCGTCAGCGCCGACCGCTTCGAGGAGAGCGC
The DNA here is from genome assembly GCF_031954245.1 of Halomonas sp. PAMB 3264. NCBI lineage: Bacteria > Pseudomonadati > Pseudomonadota > Gammaproteobacteria > Oceanospirillales > Halomonadaceae > Halomonas > Halomonas sp. PAMB 3264. Next base: position 51,323 of record NZ_CP134866.1, on the reverse strand, counting down.
CTATCAGAGCGCCTACCCGAACGGCTTGAAACGGGTGCTGGGCGTGCTCGAACAGCACGAAACACCGCCACGGCGCATCTTCTTCGTCTCCTCGACCAGCGTTTACGGTCAGCAGGAGGGTGAAGTAGTCAACGAGGTCAGCCCCACCGATTCGACCAGCTTCTCGGGCACTCTGATGCGCGATGCCGAACAGGCGCTGCTGGATCATCCGCTACCAGGCACGGTCGTGCGCTTTTCCGGTATCTACGGCCCTGGCCGCGACCGGCTGATCCACCAGGTCAAGGGCGGGCGCATGGCGGCGATCACCCCGGCGATCTACTCCAACCGCATCCACCGCGACGATTGCGCCGGGATTCTCGCCCACCTGATCCAGTGTCAGGAGAGCGGTAAACCCCTGGCCGAGCTCTATCTGGGCAGCGACTCCGAGCCCGCCACCATGTACAACGTCATGAGTTGGCTGGCCAAGGAGCTCAAGGCCACCGCGACCGAGACCATGCAGTCGCCGCTGAGACGGCGTACCAGCAAACGCTGCGACAACAGCCGCGTGCGCGAAACCGGCTACGAATTCCGCTACCCCAGCTTTCGCGAAGGCTACGCCCAGATTCTAAAGGAAGGCGGCTTTTTGACCTCCAGAAGTGCCTGATCCCCGTGCCTGTTGACGAAAAAAGCGAGCCCAAAGGCTCGCTTTTTTATGTCCATTCAGCCGCTTAGTCGCCGATGACCATGACCGCTTCCGCTTCGACCTGGCTGCCCTTGGGCAGCGCGCGCACGCCCACCGCGGCGCGGGCCGGGAACGGCGCCTTGAAGAACTCTTCCATCACGCGATTGACGATGGCGAAGTTGTCCAGATCCACGAGATAAAGATTGAGCTTGACGATATCGGAAAGCGACCCGGCGGCCTCTTCACACACCGCCTGCAGGTTGGTGAAGACCTGGCGGGCCTGGGCTTCGATGTCACCAGAGACGATCTCCATCGAGCTTGGGTCGAGCGGGATCTGACCGGAGAGATAGACCGTGTTGCCCGCCTTGATCGCCTGGGAGTACGGACCAATGGCAGCCGGTGCCTTTTCGGTGTTGATAACGGCTTTATTGCTCATAATTATGCTGCTCCTGTAATCAAAAAATCCCGCGCGCCCCGGGGCTACCAGGGGCGGCTTACTTAGGGAAGGCTTAGTTGGCCGTTCGAGTTATTTTGCTGACGCTTGGCAGGTTGCGAATGCGTTTCATGATACGCGCGAGGTGCACACGGCCCTTGACCGAGAGGGTCAGGTTCACCGTCGAGAGTTTGGCGTCGCGCTCCTCGATGCCGATCCGTTCGATATTGGCATCGGCGTCGGTGACCAGACCCGCGAGTTCGGCCACCAGCCCCCGGCGGCTTTCGATCTCGATACGCAGCGCCACCGGGAAGTCCTCGTCGATATTCTCCGACCACTGCAGTGTGAAGAGCTTTTCCGGGTCGCTTTTCAAATCCACCAGGTTTCGGCACTCGTCGCGGTGCACGACGATGCCCTTGCCCACCGACAAATGCCCCACGACCGCATCACCGGGTAGCGGGTGGCAGCAGCGGGCAAAACTCAACACCATGCCTTCGCTGCCGCTGATCACCACCGCGTTATCGCTGTTCTCCAGCCGGTTGATCTCGCGATTCTCGCCCTGGGCAGTATCCGCCAGCCGCCGGGCCGCCACGTAAGCCATGCGATTACCCAGCCCCACCGACTCGAGCAGGGTGTCCAGCGAGGAGACGTCGAGCTCCTTGAGCGCCTTGGTGAAGACCCGCTCGTCGAGCTCCTCGAGGCTCGTCTCATATGAGGCCAGCGCCTTGTTGAGCAGCCGCCGTCCGAGCATGATCGCCTCGGACTGCTGCTGATGCTTCAGGGCGTGGCGAATCGCCGAGCGCGCCTTGGCGGTGGTGACGAAATTGAGCCACGAAAGATTGGGCCGCGCGCCGGGGGCGGTGATGATCTCGAGCGTCTGGCCGCTTTCCAGCCGCGTGGAGAGCGGCGCCAGGTGGCGATCGATCCGGCAGGCGATGCAGTTGTTGCCGATATCGGTGTGCACGCTGTAGGCGAAGTCGATCACCGTGGCGCCCTGGGGCAGCTCCATGATGTCGCCCTTGGGCGTGAACACGTAGATGTCGTCGGGGAACAGGTCATTCTTGACGTGCTCGATGAACTCCAGCGAGTCGCCGGCGTGGCGCTGCATCTCGAGTAAGCCCTTGACCCAGGCCCGTGCCCGGGCGTGGCTGCCCTCGGCGATCGGATGCTCGGTCTGGCCGGCCTTGTAGAGCCAGTGAGCGGCGATGCCGTTGTTGGCCATCGCTTCCATCTCGCGGGTGCGAATCTGCACCTCGATCGGCATGCCGCGCTGACCAAAGAGCGTGGTGTGCAGGCTCTGGTAGCCGTTCGCCTTGGGAATGGCGATGTAATCCTTGAAGCGCCCGGGCACCGGCTTGAAGAGGTTGTGCACCACGCCGAGTATCCGGTAGCAGCTCGCCACATCGTCGGTGATGATGCGAAAGCCGAACACGTCCATGATCTCGGCAAAGGGCTTTCGCTGGTCGCGCATCTTCTTGTAGATGGAGAGCAAATGCTTTTGCCGACCGATCACCGTGCCCTTGAGTTCTTCGTCGTCCAGGCTTTGTTGCAGCGACGACTGAATCTGGCGCATCGCGCTTCGCCGGTTACCGCGGGCGCTGGCCACCGCGCGCTTGATCCGCTCGGCGCGCATCGGGTGGATCGCCTGAAACGAAAGATCCTCGAGCTCGATGCGGATAGTGTTGATCCCGAGCCGCCCGGCCACGCGGGCGTAGATCTCCAGCGTCTCGCGGGCGATGCGCCGCTTCTTGTCCGGCCGCAGCGCCCCCAGTGTGCGCATGTTGTGCAGCCGATCGGCGAGCTTGACGATGATGACGCGAATGTCCCGCGACATCGCCAGCACCATCTTCTGGAAGTTCTCCGCCTGAGCGACCGCCTTGTCCTCGAAGGTGATCTGGGTGAGCTTCGAGACGCCGTCGACCAGCTCCGCCACCGGCTGACCGAACTGCTCGCCAAGGGCCTTTTTTGAGACGCCGGTATCCTCGATCACATCGTGCAGCATGGCCGCCATCAGGCTTTGATGGTCCATGTGCATGTTGGCGAGGATGTTGGCGACGGCGAGCGGGTGGGTGACGTAGGGCTCGCCGGAGCGGCGCCGCTGGCCATCGTGGGCCTGTTCGGCGTAGTAGAAGGCGCGTTTGACCTGCTGGATCTCATCCGAGGGTAGATAGCCGCCGAGTCGGTCGGCCAGGTCATCGATGGTGAACATGGAACGCGCCCCTTCGGTTCCGGACTTAGTCGTCGATCTGGATGCTGGGCGCGGCCGGACGCTGGCGCACCGGCGCCTCGACCGGCTCGTCGAGCACCGTGTGATCGACCAGGCCTGCGGCGATTTCACGCAGCGCCATGACCGTGGGCTTGTCGTTCTCCCAGGCAAGCTGCGCATCGCGGGAGCCGCGGGCGAGCTGGCGGGCCCGCTGGGTAGAGATCATCACCAGCTTGAAGCGGTTTTCTACGTTTTCGAGACAATCTTCGACGGTTACGCGCGCCATGGGAGCTTTCCTTTAAAAAACGACGCCGGGCCGGCAGGGCGTGAAACGACCGCCGACTCGGCAAAAATGGGTCACTGGACCCGATAGATTACTCGACCGCCGGCGCCTGTGACAAGAGCGCCTTGAGCAGCGAGGCGTGGCGATGCTGCATGGCAGCACGTGTAAGCCGCTGGCTGGTGATCAGCGCCTGCAGCTCGCCAAGCGCGGTGGTGAAATCGTCGTTGATCACCAGGTAATCATACTCGTCGTAATGGGTCATCTCATTGACCGCATCACGCATGCGCCGCGCGATCACCGCGTGCTCGTCGGTACCGCGATTTGACAGGCGCCGCTCGAGCTCGGCCCGTGACGGCGGCAGGATGAAGATCGATACCGCATCACTCATCTGCTCGCGCACCTGCTGGGCGCCCTGCCAGTCGATTTCGAGAATCACGTCCTGACCGGCGGCGAGCAGCTCCTGCACGGCGTGGCGCGAGGTGCCATAATAGTTATCGAACACGCGGGCGTATTCGAAAAAATCGCCGCGTTGGATCATGGCTTCAAACGTCGCGACCGGGCAGAAATGGTAGTTCACTCCGTCCACTTCGCCTTCGCGCCGGCCGCGCGTGGTGTGCGATACCGATACCTGAAGACCGTCCAGGCTCTCGATCAGCTCGCGAACCAGGCTGGTTTTTCCCGCGCCCGACGGCGCCGACACGATAAACAGCGTACCCTGGGACATGAAACGCTCCCCTCAAAAACAGTCGTTGACCCTGGCGTCGCCACGCTTACCGCTCGCAGGTGGCGCTAAAGCCGGGCAGTATCGCATACCTGCCGCGCGGGCTGTAGTAAAAGCCTGGGCGCGCTCAATAAGCGTTAGTCACCCAAGGAGAGTGGCATGCGAGGAACGGTTTTCATTCTGGCGCTGATAGCCCTGGGCGTGGCGCTGCAAAAAGGCATCATCGAGATTCCCCGTCAATGGGCGCCCTGGGCCCCGCTGCATATCGACGACCCGATCACGCCGGTCACCAAACTCAAGCTCAAGCGCCTGGAAGGCGACCGTCAAGGGTGTCTGGCCGCGCTCGACACCGTACCCGCAAGCGAGCTCGACTACACGCCGGTGGCAGACTACTCGCCGACGGCGAGCTGCCCGCTTTCCAACATCGTGCGCATCAATTCTAGCAGCGTACGCTTCAACCGAAGCTTCGTCGCCTCTTGCCCCATGGCGTTGGCTTGGGTCATGTTCGAGCGCCACGAACTTCAGCCCGCCGCCGTCGAGCTTATGAGTAGCCGCGTCAGCCAGGTGGATCACGTGGGAAGTTTTGCCTGTCGCAACGTTTACGGAAGATCAACGGGAAGGCGAAGCGAGCACGCTACCGCGGAAGCGTTGGATGTCACGGGGTTTCGGTTCGAAAACGGCCAGCGCATTACGCTGATCAGCAACTGGGACGACGAGGGGGCGGTAGGAGCGTTCTTTAGAGCGGCGCGGGATGGCGCCTGCAAGAGCTTTGGGAACGTGCTGGGACCAAACTATAACGCCGCGCATGCCGACCACTTTCACATGGGCATGCGCGGCTACGGGCTGTGTCGTTAGAAGATTACTCGAGGTTGATGTCGTCTTCGTCGGTCAACGCGCCCGCCGCGGCACCTGCGCCGGCACCGAGGATCGCGCCGCCACCGATGCTGCCGCCGGTGGCCGCCGCGGTACCCGCGCCTACCGCGGCGCCCACACCCGCGCCGCTGGTGGCACGCTCACCGGTGGTGGAACCACAGCCAGCCAGGCCAATCGTCAGTGCCGCAATGGCGGAAAGCGTCACGATGCGCGAGGTTTTCAAAATCGGGGTATGCATGAGTCATCTCCTTATGGGGTGCACTTATACAACCTAGAAAGGTTTGCGCAACTTTGCCAGCCTTGTTTGCGCAAACGCCGATTTAACTCATGTTATTACTGAGCGAGGGTGCCGGATACGTGCGTTTTTCCAGCCACCGCCCAAAAACGAAGATCGCAAGCCCACATAGCGCAAGCCCGGTACCCACGAAGCCCGTGCTCGACGGCGTGAAGCCGGCGCTGATGGCAAGCCCGGCAAGCCAGGCGCCCAGGGCGTTGGCGCCGTTGAACGCCGCGTGATTGAGCGAGGCCGCCATGGTCTGCGCATCTTCGGCCACGTCCATCAGGCGCGTTTGCAGCGACGGCGCCAGCGCCATGCTGGTGCCCACCAGGCCGACGAACAGAAGTCCGGTCCAGACGCTGTTGGCGGCAAAGTAGTAGAGCCCCTGAATCACCGCACACCAGATCAAAATGCGCGGGATCGCGCGCATCAGGTTCTTGTCCGCCATGCGCCCGCCCACCAGGTTGCCGATGATCGAACCGATACCGAAGATCACCAGCACCAGCGGGCCGAGCGCCTCGCTCATGCCGGCCTGGCGGGTCAGCGTGGGCATCACGTAACTGAAGATGGAGAACATGCCGCCGCAGCCGATGCAGGCGATGGCCACGGTCACCAGCACGCGCTGCTTCAGGAGCGCCGAGAGCTCTTTCACGGGGCTTGCCGCCGAATCGACCGGCTGTACCGGCACGAACAGGCGGATCAACAGCGCCGTGATGACGGCAATGACGCCTACGCCGGTAAACGCGATCTGCCAGCCGAACTGATTGCCCGCCCAGGTGCCCAGCGGCGCGCCGAGCAAAATCGCTACGGTCAGCCCCATCATGACCCGCGACACCGCCCGCGCCCGCTGATCCACCGGCACCGCCCCCGCCGCGACCAGCGCGGCCACGCCAAAGTAGGCGCCGTGAGGCAGCCCTGCCAGAAAACGCAAGCCCACGAAGGACCAGAACTCCGGCGCCATGGCACTGGCGATGTTACCAACGGCAAACACGAGCATCAGCAGAATCAATAACAGACGCCGCGGCATGCGCGCCGCCAGCGCCGAGATGATCGGTGCCCCCACGACCACGCCCAGGGCGTAGCTGCTAATGGCGTAGCCCACCTGGGGCACGGTGACCGCGAGATCCCCCGCCACCCGGTTCATCAACCCCATGATGACGAACTCGCTGGTACCGATCCCGAAACCGCCCAGCGCTAACGCAAACTCGGCCAGCCGCGGATTACGCGCCCAACCGGTGGAAGACTCCTGCACACTTGACTCCTCGGGCCTCTGCCCGCTTATCGATTCACAATGGCGCGAATGATCGCAGTATTAGACGAAAGTAGAAACACGTGCGGCCAAAAAGACGGGCGCCAACGCCCTCGTTGACGTTTAGGACGGATACACTCAAGAACGATACCGCCCATTCAGCGAGTTTTTATGACACCCGAGACCATTCCCCAGGCCATGGCCGCCCTTGCCAAGGTTGATGCCGATATCGCCCGCGCCCTACCCCAGGTCGGCGCCCCCGCCGCCCGGGCGCGCGAGCGCGGCTTTGCCACCTTCTTCTCGACCATCGTCAGCCAGCAGCTCTCCGTCGAGGCGGCGCGCTCGATCATGAGCCGCGTCAATACGCTGCTGCCGGAACTGCACGCCAAAGCCGTGCTGGACGTGGAGGGGCAGGCGCTGCGCGATGCTGGCCTCTCCTGGCGCAAGGTCGAGTACGCCAGGGGGCTGGCCGAGGCGGAGCTCGCCGGCACCTTCAGCGCCGACGGGCTCGAGCAGCTGAGCGATGAAGAGGTCATCAGCGCCATCACCGCCCTCAGAGGGTTTGGGCGCTGGAGCGCCGAGATTTATCTGATGTTCTCGCTCGGGCGAACGGATGTGTTCCCGGCGGACGATTTGGCCCTGCGCGTGGCGCTAGGGCGGCTGAAAAGAATGGACGACAAGCCCACGCCCAAACAGGCGCGCCAAATGGTCGAACACTGGGCGCCCTGGCGCAGCGTAGGCTCGCTTTTTCTTTGGCACTACTACCGCGGCGAGCCGCTTTAACCACGCATTCTCAGGCGTTCAAGCCCCCGAACTTACCCGCCTGGTAATCCTCGACCGCCTGAATGATCTCCTCGCGGGTGGTCATGACGAAGGGGCCGTGAGAGTAGACCGGCTCGTCGATCACATCGCCGTGGCCGAAGATCAGCCGCGCATCGCTCGATGCCTCGAGTTCGACATGGCCGCCCTCACGATCAAGCTCGATCAGGTGTTGGGCCTTTACCGGCTCGCCGCCCACGCTCACATCGCCATCCACCACGTAGAGAAACACCTGCCGCGTTGGGGCGACGGGCAGCGTCTCGCGGCTGCCGGCGGCAAGCGTGAGCGTGGACATGAACACGCCAGTCAACGTATCGATGGGGCCCTGAAGGCTCTCCCACTGTCCGGCGATCAGGTTCAGCTCGACGCCGCCGGCAAGGGGAATTCGGGGAATATCGCCCTGCTGCAGGCCGACGTAGTGCGGCGCGCTCATCTTGAGCTTCGAGGGCAGGTTGATCCAGAGCTGCAGAATCTCCAGCGGCCCGCCGTCGCGCTTGAACTCTGGCGGCGACACTTCCGCGTGGACGATACCGCTGCCGGCGGTCATCCACTGCACGCCGCCTTCATGAATCACGCTCTGGTGATCGGTGCTGTCGGCGTGGGCCAGCGAGCCTTCAAGAATGAACGTCACCGTCTCGAAGCCGCGGTGCGGGTGCGGGCCAAACGGCAGACCCTGGTTGTTCGCTGGATACGTCTGCGGGCCGTGGTGATTTAAAAACAGAAACGGGTCGAGCTGATCGAGCCCGGGCCCCGGTAGCGGCCGCCGGGTGGTGAGATCACCGATATCGTCGCGGTGAGCCGCGTGCTGGCGGATGACGCGGCGCGGGGTTTCAACGTTCGACGCGGACATGTATCGCTCCTTTATCCAGAATGCGCCCAGTGTAAAACCCGGCGCCATGGTTGAGGAGCGAATAATCTGCTTGGGTTGGTTGAAGTAAATCGAGTGGACGCTCCGGGCCGTCGCAGCCCGGCTTCACTGGCTAGAACTCGGTGACGACCGTCACCCCGGCGCCTTCGAACGTATCCATAGTCACCAGCACATCGATCGACGCCTCCAGGCTGATGCGCCGGCCGATCAGCCGTTCGGGCGCCAGCTTGCCGGACTCGATCATCGCCAGCATGTCGCCGTAGCGGTGGGCCTGCATGCCGTGGCTGCCAAGGATTTCCAGCTCGTTGGCGATGATCTGACTCATGGGCACCGCTGGCGTGCTGTGATCGGCAAGCATTAGCCCCACCTGAACGTGGCGGCCGCGCTTTCTCAGATTGCTGATCGAGTTGAAGCAGGTACTTGGGTGGCCCAGCGCATCCAGCGAGACGTGAGCGCCGCCTTGGGTGATCTCGCGCACCGCTTCGACCACGTTGGCCACTTCGGCCGCGTTGACGGTCGCCACCGCGCCCAGCTGGCGAGCCAGCTTCAGTGCTTTCTCCGAGATATCCACCGCGACCACGTTGGCGCCCAGGGCATTGGCGATCATCACCGCCGAGAGCCCGACACCGCCGCAGCCGTGCACCGCCACCCACTGGCCCGCCGCGGCGCGCCCCTGGTCCACCACCGCGCGAAACGAGGTCACGAAACGACACCCCAGGCTCGCCGCCGTGGCGAAATCGAGACGTTTCGGCAGCGCCACCAGGTTTACGTCGGCGAAGTGTATGCTCACGTACTCGGCAAAGGAGCCCCAGTGGGTAAAGCCCGGCTGGAACTGATGATCGCACACCTGATGGTTACCCGAATGGCACTCCGGGCAGGCACCGCAGCCGCCCACGAACGGTACCGTTACCCGATCGCCGACGCGCCAGCGGGTCACGTCCTTGCCCACCGCTTCCACGATGCCCGCAAGCTCATGACCCGGCACGTGAGGCAGCACGACATCCGGGTCGTGCCCCATCCAGGCGTGCCAGTCGCTGCGGCATACGCCGTTGGCCATCACCTTCACCACCACGCCGTGGGGTTCGGGCGTCGGGTCAGGTACCTGCTGGATGGCCGGCGGAGCGGAAAAGTTTTCGAAAACAACGGCTTTCATGGAGTACTCCAACGCAGTCATGGGGCGTTTTACTATAACCAGCCGCGCTTGAAATTACTTTTCTGTTGGCTGGACGACAAGACTAATAATGAAGCACTCTTTCATTTGGTTCGGCTAATTTGAAAGAGATAACCACCATGAGCCAAATAGACAAAGTGGATGCCAAAATTATTGGCCACCTGCAGGCCGACGGCCGCCTCTCCAATGCCAAACTGGCCGAGCGGCTTTCCATCAGCGAAGCGACCTGCTGGCGGCGCCATAAACGCCTGGAGGAGAGCGGCGTCATCGAGGGCTATCAAGCTAACTTGAACCGCCGCGCCATCGGCGGCAGCGTACTCGCGTTCGTACAGATCACCTGCACCCAGCACGATGAGGCCGCCACCGCCGAGTTCGAGCGTTTGATACAACAAAGCTCGCGGGTGCTGGCCTGTCACAACACCACCGGCGAAGCGGACTTCCTGCTGCAGGTCGTCGCCCGCGACCTGGACGATTACAGCCACTTCGTCGAGCGGGTACTGCGCCAACTGCCTGGCGTTTCGAGCATCCGCTCGAATCTGTCGCTGCGGGAAGTGAAGGTAACGAACCAATTGCCGGTGGAAGAATTGGTGGGTGATTAGTCAGCGGATGGCAAGGCTTTCTTCACGCGCATTTAAACTTCCCATCGGCGCTTAAAGACTGCCTGGAAATCCTCTTCTACCTCGTCAAAAAGAAGAGTCAGGAGAAGCGGCTCACGCACCCCATGGTCGAATAACGCGGAATAAGAGAAGACGAACTCGAGCTTGGGTTTTCTATCATTCAGAAAGCGAAAAACCTAGATGAAGCTCACCAAGGTTTAGACGCCAACCGGGCACTCCCAGTCCATTTGTGGCTCATTTTGAGCCCTCTGTATCTTGAATCAATTTTCGTTATTCGTTCTATCAATCATTGAAGCGTGACGCCCCCAAAACCGCTTCAACTCCTCCCCTTCCAGCGCTTCGCTGAACAAAAACCCCTGATACTCATGGGTGTGAAGTTGGCGTATCAGCGATAGCTGCTGCTCGTTTTCTACCCCTTCGGCCACGACCTGTAGATCCAGGCTTTGCGCCAGCGCAATGACGGCCTTGACGATGGCGGCGTCCTGTACGTCGGTAACGGCGTGGGACATGAACGAGCGGTCGATCTTCAAGCGGTCGATGGGGAAACGGCGCAGAAGCGCCAGGTTCGAGTAGCCGGTGCCGAAATCGTCGATTGAAAGCGTCACGCCTAGCCCGCGCAGCTCGACCAGCGTAGTGAGCGCCACCTCCGGGTTGAGCACCAGCGCGCTTTCGGTAAGCTCGAGTTCCAGATGAGAGGGTTCCAAACCGGTCTCTTCGAGCACCTCCTTGACCACATCGATGAAGTGGCGATTATTGAGCTGGATCGCCGATATGTTGACCGAAACGAACAGCGGCTGCGCCATCTCTTCCTGCCAGTCAAAGGCATAGGTGCAGGCGGTGCGTAGCACCCACTCGCCAATCGGCAGAATCAGACCCGTGTCCTCGGCCACCGGGATGATCTCGCTGGGCTCCACCGTGCCCAGTTCCTCGTCTTCCCAGCGAAGCAGCGCCTCCACCCCGGTAATGCGGCCGTTATCGACATCCACCCTGGGCTGGTAGGCCAGGCGCAAACCGCCGTTTTCGATCGCCAGACGCAGGCGCCGCTCGAGGACGGCGCGGCGTTTTTCGTGGGTGGTCATGTCCAGCTCGAAGAACTGGAAGTTGTTGCGTCCCATGCGCTTGGCGGCGTACATGGCGGCGTCGGCGTGAATCATCAGCGAGTGCTTGTCGCTGCCGTCCTCGGGATGAAGGCTGATCCCGATACTGGTCGAGACCTTGACCAGACTTGCGCCAATTTGAAACGGGTTCGCCAACGTGCTCACCAGCCGTTTGGCCAATTCGGCGGCGTCTTCGCGCGTGGAGTGTTCACCCAGCAGTACGATGAACTCATCGCCGCCAACCCTGGCGACCGTATCGGCCTCACGAATCATGGTTCTTAACCGAATCGCGGCCTGACGGATGAGCTGGTCGCCGACGTGGTGGCCCAGCGTATCGTTGACCTGCTTGAAGCGGTCCAGGTCGACGAAGAACAGTGCGAAAGGCGCCTGCTGGCCCAGCTGCTCTTCCAAACGCTCCTCGAGCAGCAGCCGGTTAGGCAGCTGGGTAAGCGCGTCGCGGTAGATCATCTGCTTGAGTTCGGCGTTGGCCTCCTGAAGCGAGGCGGCCAGCTGCGCGTTGCGCGACGACATGTGGGCGTCGAACAGCGAGATCATCAGCGCCGCCAGCATGATGCAGGTGGAGACCAGCGCTACGCTAATGGCCAGTTGGCCGGTAGAGATGCCGACATTGGCAGAGGGCACGAACCCTTGTGGATAGACCGCCGCCGCCATGCCGGTATAGTGCATGCCGGAAATCCCTACGGCCATGACCAGCGCCGCAATCAGGCGCTGCCAAAGCGGCGCGCGGCGCGTACCGGTCGGGTTGAGCCGAAAGGCGAGCCAGAGCGCCACGCCAGAGGCGGAGACCGCAATCGCTACCGAGGTCAGAAAAAGCGCTGGCGCGTAGCGCATGGTGCCTTCGATATGCATCGCCGCCATGCCGACGTAGTGCATCAAACACACGCCGCCGCCCATGATCAGCGCACCGATGGACAGTCGCGACAGCGATAGCCGGCCGGACTGCACGATAAACAGCGCCAGCGCCGAGGACGCGATCGCTGCCGCCAGCGAGAGTAACGTCAGGAAAATGCCGTAGTCGACGCGGGCGCCCATCTCCATGGCCAGCATGCCAACGAAATGCATCGCCCAGATACCGGTGCCCATGGCAAAGGCGCCGCCGGCCAGCCATAAATGGCGCACGACCCCGCGGCTTGCCCGAACGCGGCCGGCGAGATCCAGCGCGGTAAACGACGCGATGGACGCCACGCCAAACGACAAAAGGACCAACGCAAGATTGTAGGATGCATGATGATCGTGCATGGCGCGTTTTTACCAGAGCCGCGTGAAAGAATTAACTGATTTTAAATCAAGTTAATCCACTTGCTCTGGGTTATCAAACCGCTATCCATACGCTATTTCATGCTTTCGACCTAGGCCGTCTCATACCGATCGGTCTACTCGATATTTTGAATCTGAATATTGATCCTCAAAGTAAATATCAATAAAAACAAATTTTTAATTAAAAAAAGAGAAACCAATAGCCATACTACCCAATTCACTCCCCACATTGCATGGGCATAAGCTAGCAAGCAACCGGCTAGTAGCTAAATCATGAGCGCCAAAAAATTTAGGTTGCTCGCTCTGTTCCTTGGCAACCGTAGCGCCAATGCTGGATGATGGCAGTTTCACCTAGATACTGACGCGTCCGAATTGCCAAAATAAAGAATTATGCGGGAAAACGCGCTGTCCTCTGCTTTGTATCCTCTATTCTAGAGAGCTAAGCTAATTAATTCACTATATGCGCACTGGCACTCGAAATACCGGTGGGGTTAGGACTAGACATGGCCAAAGCAAACCCAGAAATTCTCAAGTGGGCTCGAGAAACTGCTGGCCTAAGCCTCGAGGAGGCGGCTAGCAAACTAGCCCTCGGCGGAAAGAAATTGACCGGCTCAGAAATGTTGGCAGCGTATGAAGCGGGTGACCGTTCACCCACTCAGCCTCAATTGATGAAAATGGTTAAGCATTACCATAGGCCTTTCATAACTTTTTTCCTGCCTACTCCGCCTCGTAGCGCCTCGTTGGGCGAAGACTTCCGTCGTCTTCCTGAGGCGAAGCGAGATGAGCATCAAGGTAGCGTAAGCGCTCTTGTTCGTGACATTTACCTTCGCCAATCACTAGTTAAAGATGCGCTTATTGACACCGAGGAGGACATGGTTGTCGATTTTGTAGGTAAAGGACAAGTCACTTCAGACGTAGCCAGTGCCTGCTTGGCAGTAAGCGACTATTTTGGCATTGATATTGCCGCATATCGCAGAAGAAGAGATGCCCACGAGGCGTTCAACTATCTCCGAGAGAAAATCGAGACCAAAGGGATATATGTGTTGCTCATTGGGGACTTGGGCAGTCATCATTCTTCAATCAATACCGAGGCCTTTCGCGGCTTCGCTCTCTCTGATCCTATCGCGCCCTTCGTAGTAATCAACCAGAACGACTCCAAATCAGCCTGGTGCTTCACCCTGCTTCATGAAGTGGCACATCTGTGGCTGGGGAAAACTGGTATCAGCGCCCAAACGCACGAACACAAAATTGAGCGTTACTGCAACGATGTCGCTAGCCACATCCTAATCTCAGCAGATGAGGTGCGCGAGGTCTATGAAGCTGCCATACGGTCGGAAGAGACTTTTGTCCTAGCGCTGCAGCGGGAGGCCAGAGACCTCAATGTTAGCGCTTCACTGGTTGCTTACCGGCTGTTCCGTAGCAATCTGCTCAACCAAGCTCAATGGGAGCGGGCTAGCACTGAGCTTCGTGAATTGTGGCTGAACAGCAAGGCTAAATCGAAGGAAGGCGAGTCTGGCTCAAGTGGAAATTTCTATAATACGCAGCGCCATCGCGCAGGGGGCGCTCTTATCAGCCTTGTTCGTCGTTCGCTGCAGGATGGCGTTCTAACTGAGACCAAGGCAGGTCGGGTTCTGGGAGTTAACCCAGGTAATGTCGCTGAAATGGTAGGATTTTAATGCCAGACGAACAAAAAGAGCTGTTTCTTCTCGACGCTAATATCATCATTCACGCCCACGATTATTACTACCATATGGAAAGAGTGCCAGAATTTTGGCGCTGGCTTGAGTTTCATGCTGGTAACGGTTCTATCTGCATGCCGCTTGAGATAATTGATGAGATCAAAGGCGGTATAAAAGCACAGCATGCCAACTGGGCCAAAAGCCGAGATATACGTGAAATACTTGTTTTAAAAGAAGAATTTGATGTAGAGCTATTGAACAGAGTTCTAGACGGTGGTTATGGATCAGACCTCGATGAGATCGAGCTTGAAAAGGTTGGTAAAGATCCATTTTTAATCGCCCATGCCCTTCGCGATCCAGCCAACAGGGTGGTGGTATCCAATGAGATTCCTAAACCCTCAGCACGTCGCAAGAATCGTAAAGTTCCTGATGTATGCGCTGATATGGGAGTCCGGTGCTGTAACGTCTATGAGCTATTGCGCACATTGGACTTCCGCACTAATTGGCGTGACAGTATTTAGTGTCGGCTACAGCTTGAGTAACCATTGCTACGGCATGGTCGCCAGTCAATTTTCTCGGCAAAACAGTACAAGCACATTTTCTCGCCGCATCCGCAAACTCCCGCGGCTTTTGATAGCCTAGGTTAGAAAGGTGCTTGCACCTGTCGCACTCTATCTGAATACAGGCCACATGCCGCTGGCGGCTAATTATGCCGTTCAAGAAATGTAGAATAAGCTAGTAACCCTTCCTTCTCCTCGTGCCATTGCTGGAAATATCTAGAACGTCCGCGGGCCGACTGAACCCTAGACCCCAATACGGTTGGGGCGCCTTAGGAAAAACTAGGCGCTGGGAGCTGAAGCAGCATAGACAGGAGCTGTCGGATACCAACCAAGGATCAGTTATAGCGCATATGGGAGTTGCAAGGTACAGAGGTTATTATGTGGCCATGAGCCGAGCCCAAGTAACACGCTGCTAAGGAACACACGAGTACACATGCCCATACTGCGATGGTTGACCCGAGACGAAGACGTACGCGCCGCTGAAAAGGTGCCTTATCGCTTGATGGAAGAAGTGCCCGAGCTTAGCTACGGTGACCAGAATTCAGGAAACATGCTTATCCAGGGCGATTCAGAAATCAGGTCAGAAAAGCCAGCTAGAGGTTCGTGGTGTACTTTGGATCCTGGATGAACTGGAAGCCCATGCGCTTCTTGCTCCATGCCAGCTGGCCGATGCTTTAGAAACGATGCTGGAAGCGGGTGCCTGGCTACCGGAAAACGAGTGTTATCAACGACTAGGCCGATGGCGGTAAATATGGCGTTCAATATGAAGCATTAGAACACCTGACTCTCCCCAAAAGAGCCACCCCCCCTTATCTTTGGCCACAAATTTAGGCAAAAAATTTTGATATGAACGAGAGTGCCTTTAACAAAAAAGGCAAGGCAACACTTTATCCTAACTATGCCAAGGACGCCGAGACCTAACAGACATCTCATAGTGGCAGTCCAATTGCACTATCGTTGCTAACGTGGTTGCTTCTCCCAACGAGGATATCTAATGTACATGGATCCACAGAACCTCAAGCTCAACGACCTGTTGCATAGCAGGCTGTTCCGTATTCCTCCCTACCAGCGCCCCTACAGCTGGCAGACTGAGCATCGGCGCGACCTCTTCAACGATCTGCGTACCCTGTACCAGAAGCGCCAGGAGTTCCACTTTATGGCAACGGTGGTGGGAGTTGATAATGGGCCTTATCTGCTGGGTTCTGATGAATATCAGCAAATCGACATTGTAGATGGACAGCAGCGCCTTACTACGCTGGTTTTACTACTGCGGGCGATTTCACGACAACTCTCTGAACCTACACTGGAAAAGTTGCTCGTCAAAGGTGACGCCCACACCTTGGTACTGCTGCAGACCAACCACGACTACAACGATCATTTCATTAACTACGTGCGCTACGGAAAGCGGCCTGAGGTAGAGACCGCTGATACCCTCGCTGAGCGAAACATAATCGAGGCAATTGCCGAGGTGGAATCCTTTGTGGCCAGCTGGTCGGCCACGACAGGCGCAACGCTGCTAGAGCTCCTGGCGCTCATCAAAAACAAGCTGCGCTTCGTCTACTACCAGCTCCATGACGAGAAACTGGTCTATACGGTGTTCGAAGTGCTCAACACCCGCGGGCTAGAAGTGGCTTGGCTAGACCGCTGCAAGGCGGTACTGATGGGTATTGCTTTTGAGCACGCGGCCAATCAGCAGGAAATGGTTCAGGAACTCCACGATATTTGGCAACGTATCTACGAGTGTATCGGCCTGCGTCAGGGGCTGAGCTCAGAATCTCTACGTTTTGCTGCTACCCTGATCACGCATGACCATACCAGTCGCACTCTCTCCAACAGCGATGCATTGGATACATTCCGTAAGCGAGCGGCAAACCGTCCAATAGAGACATTGGAGCTCTCGCGGTTCTTGCAGAAAGTGGCTAGGGCGCTAGATAGCTTACTACACGACCAGCAGAAGGCCGCAGTCACTAAAATCGCTCACGCTCGCCTCCTGGCGGTGGCAATAACCCTTCGCTTCGAAGGTACCCATCGCGAGCGTCTCTTGACTCAGTGGGAACACGTCAGCTTCAGAATCTATGGCATGTGCGGTCGTGACTCACGAACCCGTGTGGGCGACTACGTACGCCTGGCCTGTCAGGTGTATGCTTCTGAAGGCAATGCGGCAGCTTACAAGGATGCCATGCAGGCATTAATTGATTTGGGCAGCGGTGAATTTAGTGCCGATAGAGCCGTTACCGAATTGCGACAAGCCAACTGCTACGAAGGATGGGAAGAGGAATTGCGCTATTTCTTCTACGCCCGTGAGCGGTGGTTAGAAGCTGAACATGGTTATAAGCCGAGCGCCGTTGCTTGGGACAAGATCTGGAGCGACAGCGCTGTGCGCTCCATAGAACATATCCTGCCTCAGAATCCGGAGCAGAACTCTGCATGGCAGGACCTTTACGACCAAGCCACTCCTGCACAGCAGGGCATTCAACATTGGCTCGGTAACTTGGTAGTAATACCACCGGCAGTGAATAGCCGTGTGGGACGCAAACCTTATGACGAAAAACAGACGGAATATGCTCAGACTGGCCTAGCTATCACCCGCGAGTTGGCAGACAAATACAGCAAGTGGACGCTGGATCAAATAGAAGAGCGTGAGCAAAAGCTGATCGAATGGGCCGAACTTTACTGGGGGGATCTGGTGCCCTGAAAGCCCATAGCTAGCCTCACAATCTAAAAAATAAGATTTCGCTGGTATGCTGGTGCCGCCTCTAAGGGCAGCACCGGCGATTTGACATGATCAGGCCCTTATACCTACAGGTCTCCACGTTCCGCCAATGACACAGTCTGGTCGCCACCGACTACGATGTGGTCGATGACCCGGATTTCGACTAGCCCAAGCATTTCCTTGAGCTGCTCAGTAATACGCAGGTCTGAGTCACTGGGCTCTGGGTCACCACTGGGGTGGTTATGCACCAGAATGACGGCAGCGGCGTTATAGGCCAGCGCCGACTTCAGCACTTCACGCGGGTAAACGCTGGCAGCGTCGATGGTACCCCGAAACATTTCCTCGAAGCGTATGACGCGGTGCTATGTGTCGAGAAACAGCACGCTGAACACCTCGTGCTCGTAGTCCTGAAGCAGCAGCCGCAAGTGCTCAAACGCTTGTGACGGCTGGGTGATCTTGCAGCCTCTGGCAAGCTTTCGTCGTGCAAAGCCTTTGGCGAGGTTGATGATGTCGGCTTCGGTCACCGGTTCTACAACATGGTAAGTGCCTGCCACTTCACCGGCCTTGAGTTTGCTGTGGGTCATGGTTGTCTCCAAAAAAGAAAACGCCGGGGTGATGGCTCCGGCGTCTATATCGCTATGTGATAGATGGTTCGTCGATGATGAGATTGGCTCATGCCACCATCACTTGGCTGATACGCCGCTCCATCTCTTCATGGAAAGTCTCGACGCGCTCGGCAATGGTGCGAATCATGATGTCGTCGCGGTAGGCCCGCTTGATAAACAGCGGCATGCCCGGCCAATAGCTTACAAAGTCGATCCATTCTCGCTCGCTGACCCATAAGCCGCCCTGGCACTGCGCAACGTGCTCTGCCGGAATCTCCCCGCTTAACAGCACCTCGATCTGGAACTTGGGCAGTTTGGTCTTGATTTCCAGCAGCCCGTTAGCTCCCACCAGGCTGTCGGGCGAATAGCCCACGTCATGGTTGAGGATGATGCCCACTTCCTGCGGGCTCGGCTCGCCGGATGCATTGACGTAGAGCGAACGGGCCACCCCTTCCAGTTTATGACCACGCCGGGTATGGGCATTGCCCTGAAACGGCTCGGCCAATTCACCGGTCATCCGTTCGCCCATCAACTGGTGCATGTAGGTAATGGCCTCGGCACCGAATCCACCAGGGCCCTTGCCGTTGACCAGCAAGGTCTTGAGCTCCGACATGGTGACGCGCCCCAAACGCGCCGCCAGCCACTCGGGAGAGCCTTGCGCCATGTTGAGGATCTGCATGGTCGCCTCCTTGGTTTAGATAGGGGGATAATGCCTATTACTTATTGGCCCGTTTGGTGAGGGACGCCCGTAGCTTGTCGAAGTCGCTATAGGGCACCTGCACGGCAGACCCGTACTTGCCGCTAAACCACTCCTGGGTGGTCGCCGGGCACTGGCTGATCAGCCGCTGGATCTGTCCCGCCTGAAACGCCGTCACTGTCTTGATGCCCGCTTTAGTACTAGCATTGCCGTTATCGTCCTGGCCGCGGGTGGTGATATTGAGCAGGGCGCACAGCACATATCGCTTGCCGTAGCTGGTGGAGGAGCCAAACGCCTGAACCGCGTTCTTGTTACCGCTGATATCGGCGGGTAGCAGCATGCTGGTTTCTTCACGGTGACCGTCCTTGTGCATCAGGACGCCGGTGATCTGAATGCCACGTTCCTGCGTCTGAATACGAAAGCTCACCGCAAAGCCATGCTTCTGCATGATCGGGCGTACGGTATCGACGATATCCTCCAGGGTGGCGTAGAAGCCGTTGTTGGTTTGCCCGCGCTCCTCGATGCTGGGCAGTTCGGTCTGCATCGCTGCCATGGCCGCGCTATAGGCCATCATGGCCTGGCGATCCATCACCCGCTCCTGCATCTGCAGCAAACGCTCCATCTTGTCGATGTCGACGTCCGGGTTCAGCGCAGCCCGCTCAATGACCTGGATAATGGCCGTGCTTTCAGAGAGATTAGCGGTGGATTCTGCGGGGACGGCTTGTAAGAAAGAGGTGTCAGACTCTTGATTTACCACATCAGCGTTAGTTGCCATGGAAAAACTCCTTCAATAAGGTTTAAAGATCGGAGGGAAGCTCACTAGGATGAACAGGACATAAGCGCAGCTCGGTGCGATACAGCTGGCCCTTGGCCATGACGTAGGTCTGGGCAAAGGTTTGATCCTGGGTGAGCAGTCGTTCCGTCAGTTGGGTTAATGCGATATCTAAATCAGGGCTAAGAGAGGCCATGGTGTGCTCCACGTACAAGTAAAAAGCCCAGCCTGTTAGGGCTGGGCTTTTTGGGCTATCCAATGAGGGGTAAGACAAAAACTAAGAAAATCAGCAGTAAAATGATCAGAAACAGCATGTCAGCTCACCAAGGCAAGGGCCGTTTGTAGCGCCTCTTGCTTCAACTGCGCCCCTTGACCGAACCACGCGGAATCCAGTCGGGTATCGTTGCTACGCGCCCGTTTTTCGTGATCGACATACTCGGTGACCGCATTGAGCAGGCCCCAGGCGGTGTCCTTGGCGGTGACCAGATGCGAGCCCCGACCTTCGCCGCTATAAAGCTTCTGCACTTTATTCAGTGCCCGGCAGTTCGGCAGCTTGGAAGGATCATCCAGAGGCTTTTCGGCCCCGCAAATCACCGACTGCAGGTACTGCTGCGCTTCGCGGTGGTCGATCTTGCGTTCCGACAGGGCCTTCATGCGGTACATGAAGTCATTCCACTGGAATACGGAAATGCCCAGCTGTCGCTTGACGGCCCGCGGGTCAAACTCCGACCGGTGGGGAACCTTCACCGCCTGCGATGTACCATCAACGGCGATCTGCAATGTGTTGTTGCACACCACCCGTACCGTGGTAGGTGTCGCCATAGTCGCCAGGGTGCCATCACACGAGGTAGCCAGCAGCAGGTAGTCGTTCACCTCATCCTGGCCTTGCAGCGATGTGCTCAAGCCACTGCGCGCCAGGGCCCAGAACTTGCGACCACCCTTGAGCACCCCCGCTGTTTCCAGCTCATACCCCGCGTACTCGGTCAGGTCACGGTAAAACTCCAGGATCTCTTCCGGCTGCACCACCTTGTAGCGCTGCGATACCACGGAGAGCGGTGCCTTGTTGTCCGAACGGTAGAGCACCTTTTGCTCAGGGAAAGAATGAATGCTGCCCAGGTGACTTGCGCCTTCGGCAATAAAGCGCACCGGGGCCTCTTCAATGTGCCAGTTCATACCGGCCTGTTGTTGCCAGACCTCCAGCGGTTGATGACGGGTCAGTTGCTGCCCCAGGCCATGCCAAGGGGTAGCGCCTACGTAAGCCATTTGTTCAACGAGATGTGCCATGGGTCATTCTCCAGACATAAAAAAGCGCTGACACAGCTGCCAGCGCATGGGTGGGTGGTGAATAAGGTGTATCGCCGTAAAGCGATGTATCAGCGTGCGGGTGCCAGGGGAGGAAAGGGTTGGCGAAAGATATGCCCGCACGATAGGCAGAGCCACGGGGTGCCTTCACCGGGCGGCAGCCATTGCGAGAAGAACAGGGCAGCTACCCGCGCCCCCGACTGGCCTCCGGCAATGGCGCCCATCATCGCGATGGGCAGTTTGGCGAGCGGAAAGCGCGAGGTGGCTATCGACAAAGGCCTCGTGACGGCGGCTGATCGCCAGGCACCGATCGCCCCGCCAATCAGGCAACTCCCAGTGGCACCGACCCGTTGAGCGGTATCAAGGTTGAGCATGCGCGTTTCAGCACATTTAAAGCAGGGTGGTGGCATAAGCGGCACTCCTATGGTCAGGGAAGCGATCCCTGTGGTGGGTTCATGGGAGTGATATAGGTTTCAAAATGATTGACGAACCGAGCGATACTCCTAAGTTAGTTTAAATATTCATGCTACATTCTTCATTACTGATTCAAGAGCAATTTTTATCTTGCATTCTAGGAATAGAAAATCTCTCACGTTATTGTAAGTACACTATCAGGCCCCTAAAGATAAGATCTTTCCAAGAGGCAAGCTGACGAAAATAAAACCCACTAAGTCAGCAGACAATGGGACTCAAAACTGTACGATATTTGAACTCCGAGCATCTACCATTAAGAGTCAATATATGGTACTGAGACATCAGCAAGCTTTATGAATTCTATTGCTCCGGCTCTGCCCGAGTTTCATCGCCCGGAGTCTCAAGAATCAGGCCGTAGTCGCCGCGGAGCTCCTTGTCTACAAGGTGGAACCGGTCCAGCTTGAGCGAGGACCAGTGTTCCTTATCGATATGTTCTAACAAGATGATCTGAAACCCACCGCGTTCGTCCATATCGATGACAAACTGGTTTAATTCCGACAAAACCTTGTCCAAGCTGCGGATATCATCGTTAGGTTTTCCCTCACTTGAGAAGTAAGGAGTGCTTACTTGATCGAATACTAAGAAAGAGGGAACCCATGGGACCTGCCTTGTCTTGGCGATCTCATGTATTCCAAGAAAATAGGACACGTGGAGATAAAGATAGTTTGAGGCACTGCCCACATCTGGCATTTTTTCTAATGTTGTCAGATCGGGAGAATGTAAGTGGATCAGTTTTTCTTTCTCGTAATAGTAAGCAGAGAAATTATCGTAACCTTTCAGCGGTAGTTTCGTGAGCCGCTTGTTGATCAAGTGATTCAATTTCTGCTTGGCTAGAGTACTTTTTTCCTCGTTCTGATCAACGATCCACTGTAGGTCGGCAATGGCAGCGTCGAAGTCATCTTGTGGTCCATGAATAACACGGTCTTCGGTTTGACGATAGACCTCAAGCTTTGCTTCCAGACGACCCAAGTAGCGATAATAATCTCTAGGGTTATATCGAATCGGTTTTATGTTTTCAATCGCGGACAACTCATCTTTAAGTGCTCGGATTTTATTGTCGTTCTGTGCATGTATAACTCTTACTTCTTCGAGGAATGGAAAGCTCTTACGGCTACGCAATGAAGATTTGATCTCTGAAAGCTCACGCTGTAATTTGGCGATGATTTCATTGGCGAGTTGGGAAGGGAATATATCATTGGGTTGCGAATTGAACACGCTGACAGGCTTGAGCGACTCCTCGGTTTTTTTTAACGCACTTGTGTATGCAGGCTTATCGTCGATGAATGCCTGCAACTGACGGTTTTTCGCAGTCAAGCTGAAAATCTCACGCTCGATCCGCTCAATTTCAGGTTTGTAAGCGCTTGGGGTCTCAGGTGTTTGAATCAGTTCATGGAGTACTGCGTAACTATCTTCATACGATCTAGGAATGCGCCCGATCATACCGAGCGAATATGCCTCACTGGATAGAGCCTCGACCTCTTCAGAAAATGCATTTGCGGTCTTTGCATAAGAATCATTTTTTCTCGCCTGAATAGTTTTCTTTCTCTCCAATTCTGCTAGGCGATTTCGTGAAAGTGCTGTGTCCACATTTTCCGCTCCAATGGCCATTCGGAACGTTCGTTCTATAGCTTCTTGATATCGCCCGTCGGCCGGTCGAATATATAAATGGTCCGGTGCGACGATAGTGTTTTGGTCTTGGTAGCTGTAAGCGAGGAAATTCCGGAACGAAACCTTCGATCCAGCTTTGATGTATCGTCCTCCGTAAGGTACTCGCAAGTCGGTATCGATACCAAAAGCGTCGCTCAGAACTGTCTTTAGATTGTCAATCCGAACATTTAGTACGGGCAGCGACGGGATGACACCATTTTCGCTGAAATACGCTTGGTCCGTCGCTCCATTGCTCTCAGAGGGCCTTGCTATGACAAGCTCTTTTCCATCGACGGAAATCTTGATGCCGTACCAGTCTACTTTTGAGTCGATGTTTGTTTTCGATATACCAGTGGTTTCAGTCGCTAGTAAACAATAATCAATGATGAATAGTATCGATGACTTTCCTTTACCTGAATCTCCAGTTATTACATTAACTTTATTATGCAAAAAATCAAGCTTACGTTTAATCCCGTTCTTCTGCCAAAGGACAATATTTGAAATTTGAATATTGCTCACAACTCAATCCTAAATGTTTGATAGAGATCAGCAGTGGCCTCGCTAAGGATTAGGCCAAGCTTGGGTCCAGCTGCCAAAATATCTAATGCGATTTTTCCAATTTCGGGGTTATTCTGAAGAAATATCTGCTTATTGAGCACTAAGTAATCGCCTTTTAGTGTCGCCATACCCAGCTCCTGTGCGAGAAGTATTGTATTCAAAGAAGTAATGGTTAGATCCTCGTATCTTGCACGTACCGTAATAAAAGCAGGTGGGTTGGAAATCAGGAGATCCTTGCTGCTCAACACGACACTGTTTTTTCTTTTCAGTACTGACCGGACTGCCCTATCAAAAAGTAAGGGCAAAACCAGCATCGCTTTGGCTAGTGACAAGCGACACTCTGTTGAGTTTTCCAGCGCACTTTGGATAGCGACCGCGCCGATCAATTCGTTTTGAGACAAGCGATTCATTTTTAAAATTTTCTATTCCAGTTTTTACGCCACCCGATGCTAGGGAGGTTGGAGAGCTTGATGTATTTTCCGCAACTTAAATTGCTCGGAAGTTCTATATCACCAATTTTCAAGGGATTACGCATCGTTTGGTCGTAGCAGCTCTGCGATGCCTGCTGATGCGCCGCTTCATCATCCTCTTTTGTACTTCTATGCGATTGATTATGTATGAGCTTCCAGTTAGAAACAGCTTTATTTTCCAATCTTAAGTTCTCGCTCTCACTGAACGAGCCATCCTCTTGGAGAGACTCCATAAACTTCTCCGCTAGCATCATTTCAACTCCTTTATCAATGATTTCTTCATCACCGATGCCGATGTCTTTTAGTTGATCATGAAACTTGCTATTACTGAAAGATAGCTTATCCGGCCGTTGATATTTGTAGTAGATATCCACAAAACTATCGAAATCGGCGGGTTCCGACCGAGCAGATCTGATAATTCTGTCAAAGCCCATTTCATTTCGGAAATCGTCGAAATTTATGACGACTTTTTCACCTTCAATAATTCTTGAGAATTTCGATTCCTTGAACGCGCCAATCACGTGTTTTCTGGTTTCATCTAAGCAAGATTCGGGGACTGCAAGGTGTCGCAAAGAGGAAGATAACCTATTAATGACATAGGATTTATCAGAGTGAAATTCAAATCTTTCGAAAATAAACCTGAGTTCTGCATCGCTTGCCTGCGCAACCGATTTCACATATTTTGCAAGCGGATTGGGCGAACCTCCAGCTCCCTTTGTTGATTCCACTTTAGATATTTCTTTTTCCGTCTTTCTTATATATTTGAGGATGGCCGGGATGTTCTTGTGCGATTTTTTTAGCAAGCTAACAAATTCTTGTTTATTGAGGCTCTTGTTCGTGTACAGTTGAAATCTAAGTGCCCGGTGAGGCGGCAGATCCGGTACGAGCTTGAGCCAATTGTGGATAGTCTTCCAAAGATCAATATCTCGGTCCGTAATGTTACCAGGGTCGACAGAGTGCTTGACTTGGATAAGTAGAAGATCTTCGAGACATGCGCCACCTGCAGAAGTTTCTACATGAATATCGTCGTGAAGCTCAAGGCCCAATGTTTGTCCAGGTTTAAGCTCGATAAGCTTTTCAATATAAACAAAATCTTGAAATTCAAAACCAAGCGATGTCTTGTCCGCTGCTATTTTGTCTGAATGATTCATGCCATTCTCGCTCGACTGCTGAAACCTTGGTTTAAGCCGCTTTGCCGCGCGAAAAAGTGCTGTGCGTCGGATTCTTTCGCGTGCAACGAGTAGCCCAATGACAGCTTAACCAGCTTAAGAATAACTTGCAAAATGCTTGTTGCCACGCAAGATAAACTCGATACACCCGTTGCTCCAAGCCTGTATCTGATTAGAGAGTCGTGTTGAATTCATGGTTTTATCAATCGGCATCAATGATAGACGCAACCAAGTCTGCCACCTTAATCAGAGCCTGTTTGCGTTCTTCGTAATAGTCATACCGGTCGTAAACACCCTCCACACCCTTGAGCTTGTGATTAAGACAGCGCTCAGCAACATGGCCCGGCACACCTTCTGCAGCCAACAAGCTGCGACAGGTACGTCGAAGGTCATGGACAGTGAATTCGGCAATATCGCCCATTCGGTTCTCAGGTTGTAGTTTTTTGCCTGGTTCCTTACCGAACAACTTCGCAATGGCGCGATTAAGTGTGTCCTTGCCCATATACGGTTGCTTGCTGCTGCGACGGCTAGGAAACACATAAGGTGAACCACAAGCCCGAATCTTTAACTCCTCCAGCCAAGCGATAGCTTGTGGCGGCAGAGGAATCGCAATTCCAAATCCCGATTTACTGCGTTCACCTGGTAAATTCCATTTTTCATTGCTTATATCGAACTCTGACCACTTGGCCTCTGTGAGCTCTGTTTTGCGAACTCCCAGCACGACAAGCAGTGCACAAGCGAGATAGTTGTCACGCGTAAAGCTAGTGCGATTTTCCTTGAACACTGCAAAAACATAGCTGAGCTCATCAATGCTCAGTGCTCTATCGCGGCTTTTCTCGACTCCGCCCGCATCGTTGACGTTGAAAGCAGAAGCAGGATTATAGGTAACAAGCCCCAGCTTGATGCCATGATTAAATAGCTGTTTTAAATACATCAAGGCATCATTTGCAATCGTAGGGCGACCACTGTTGGTCACTTTCCTGACGATGGCACGTACATCCATAGGTGTAACGCTATCCAATGTCATAATACCGATGGCAGGAGCAATATCCCTTTCAAATACGCGTTTAGGGATATTGGGGTGTTTGAGGCGCCTCTCGAGCTCCTGATACCAATCGTCAAACAGATCCTGAACCGTGCTGATGGTTATCTTTTCTTCACGTTTTCGCTCCGTAAGAGGGTCCGTACCGCTACGAATCACCTTCTGGGTTTCCACTACTTGTTCACGAGCTTCAGCTAGGGAGAGGTGAGAGCATTTACCCAGTGTCATGCCACGGCGCTTGCCCGCAAACGTATAGCGGCACATCCAGTAGGCAGTACCTGCTCTGGGGATCATCAAGTACAAGCCGTTGCCATCACCATAACGCCCTGGCTTGGCTTCTCTGATCAGTGACTGGACCTTCTTGGCAGTAAAGCTTCCCATCCTCCCCCTCCGCTAACGCTTAAATATTTTTATATTTTCCTATTTAATATCAATACTTTACGAACATAATGGGTAGTAATTTCACGCAGTTATGCCTCATTGATGGGTAGCATGTCATTTTACTACCCATTTTACTACCCGATTTTTGGTGGCTTAGGATGGATTCTGGTAAACAAGCATAGACAACACTTGATTTTTAAAAATTAAAAATCAGAAACTTATATACAAACATAGAAAGTCATAGATACTACTCAATATTCTGAATCTGCTCACGCATCTGCTCGATCAGCACCTTCAATTCCACCGCGCATCGAGTGGTGTCGGCGACCACCGATTTCGACGACAGCGTGTTGGCTTCGCGGTTGAGCTCCTGCATCAGAAAGTCGAGCCGGCGTCCCTGGGGGCCCTTTTGGGTGAGCTGGCGGCGCACCTCATCGACGTGGGTGTCGAGGCGGTCGAGCTCTTCATCGACGTCCGCCTTTTGCGCCACTATGACCAGCTCCGCTTCCAGCCGCTGGGGGTCAAGCTCGGTGCGGGCGGCCTCCAGCCGCTCGAGCAGTAGCGCGCGCTGACGCTCGAGAATTTGTGGAAGAAAGCCGCGTACCTGATTGACCTGTTCGCTGACCGCGTCGAGCCGTGACGCGATCATCTCGCCGAGCTTGTCGCCTTCACGGGCGCGGGCGTCGATCAGATCCAACAGTGCCTGGTCGAACAGCGCGAGTGCCCGCGCCTTGATCAAATCCTGATCGAGATGACGGGTTTGCAGGACGCCGGGGTAATTCAACAACTCGAGCGTGGTGGGCGCGCGGGCGCCGGGGATCCGGGCGTTGATCGTCGCCAACGCATTGGCGATTTCTGCCAGTTGCGCCTCGTCGACACTGGGCGCCTGGGCCTCCTCGGCGCTTTCGAAGCGCAGAGTGCACTCTACCTTGCCGCGGGCCAGGCGCTGCCTGAGCGCTTCGCGCAGGGCGGGCTCGAGATCGCGCAGCGCCTCCGGCAGGCGAAAATGCAGGTCCAGGTAGCGCTGGTTCACGGAGCGGATTTCGATCTGCAGGGTGCCGATGGCGCTGGCTTCTTCGGCCCGGGAAAACGCGGTCATGCTGTGTACGCGGTGAGTAGCGGCCATTGGGGTCATCCTTGTGAGAGCGCATTTGCGCCAGTCTACCTGAGGTGGGCGGGTTTAGGCGGTCAGGACGTGTACAATGGGCGCCTTTCATGAATTCTGCGCGCTCACGCGCAATTGAGAGGTGCCATGCGTCCCGATGTTGTTCGCCCCAGCGGCCGCGAGGCCGACCAGCTGCGCGATATTCGCCTGACCCGTGACTATACCCGCCACGCCGAGGGCTCGGTGCTGGTGGAGTTCGGCGATACCAAAGTGCTGTGTAACGCAAGCGTCGAGGCGGGCGTGCCGCGCTGGCTGCGCGGCAAGCACCAGGGCTGGGTCACCGCCGAGTACGGCATGCTGCCCCGCGCCACCCACACGCGAGGCGGCCGTGAAGCCAGCCGCGGCAAGCAGGGCGGACGCACGCTCGAGATCCAGCGGCTGATCGGGCGCAGCCTGCGCGCGGCGGTGGATCTCAAGAAGCTCGGCGAGTTCACCATCACCGTGGATTGCGACGTGATCCAGGCCGACGGCGGCACCCGCACCGCGGCGATCACCGGCGGCTGCGTGGCGCTGGTGGATGCGATCCGTTTTCTTCAGCGCGAGAAAAAGATCAAGGGCGACCCGTTCAAACAGATGGTGAGCGCGATTTCGGTGGGCATCTTCAAGGGGTCGGCGGTGCTGGATCTGGACTACCCGGAAGACAGCAAGGCCGACACCGATCTGAACGTGGTGATGACGGAAAGCGGTGAGCTGATCGAGGTGCAGGGCACCGCCGAGACCAAAGCCTTCAGCCGCCACGAACTCAACGCCATGCTGGATCTGGCCGAGAAGGCTGGCGCCGAGCTGCTCGAGCATCAGCGCGAGGCACTGGGCATTCGCGGCTGATCGGCTGCGCCCATGTAGAAACGTCAACGTGTAGAAACGCCAAAGGCCAGCATGATGCTGGCCTTTTTGCGAACGGCTCGCTAAAGGCGACGCGGGAAGCCGTCTTCGCTTAAAGCGCGAGATCGTACTCGACGATCAGCGGCGCGTACTCGGAGAAGGTGGCGTCATAGTCGATCCAGGCGTCGACCACGTGGCGGCGAAAGTTCGGGCCGACCAGCTGGTAATCGATGCGCCAACCTTCCTGGCGGTCGCGAGGAACGTCCTGGTCGAGCTTCGGCCACCAGGTGTATTCGCCGGCGTCGCGGTTGATTTCGCGGAAAGTGTCGATGAAACCGGTCGGGCCGAGCACCTGGTCCATCCAGGCGCGCTCTTCCGGGCGAAAGCCGGAGGTGAGCTGGTTATCGGACCAGTTGGCCAGATCGACGGTCTTGTGGGCGATGTGCCAGGTCCCGCAGATGATGTACTCGCGGCGCTTGCGCGACATCTTGGTCAGGTACTCCTGGTACTGCTCCATGAAGGCGTGCTTGGCCTTTTGGTCCGAGCCGTCGGGCATCAAAAACGTGGCGATGCTGAAGCGGTCATAGTCCGCCTGCAAAAAGCGCCCTTCGTGGTCGCACTGGGGAAAGCCCAGCCCGTACATGATCGCCTTGGGAATCTTACGACAATAAAGGCCCACGCCGGAGAAGCCGTCCTCTTCGGCATCGAGAAAATAGCCTTCGAAGCCTTCCGGATAGAGGATATGGTCGCCCAGTTCGAAGCTCTTGGCCTTGAGATTCTGCACGCAGACCACGTCGACATCCTGCTGAGCCAGCCAGTCCAGGAAGCCTCGGTCGACGGCATCGCGTATACCATTGACATTAATGCTGGCAATTTTCATAAATCGTCCCTTTTGCGTCGCTGCGGTATGATACCCGACGTTTCGACGTTTGGGTAAATAGGCAGCCTCAATCAGGCGTGTTACCTGATCAAATCGGTTACTTTCACTCACTTTCGACTCAAGAGACGATCATTGTGACTTCGACTCTCAAATCCTATCAGCGCGACTTCATTGCCTTCGCCATCGAACAGGGCGTACTCAAATTCGGCGAGTTCACGCTCAAGTCCGGGCGTGTCAGCCCCTATTTCTTCAACGCCGGTCTTTTTCAAACCGGGCGCGCCTTGGCCAAACTCGGCCGCTTCTACGCCCAGGCGATCATGGACAGCGACCTTCGCGCCGATGTGCTCTTCGGCCCGGCCTACAAGGGCATTCCTTTGGCCGCCGTGACCGCCGCGGCGCTTGCCGACCATTTTGATCGGGACATGCCCTACGCCTTCAATCGCAAGGAAGCGAAGGCCCACGGCGAGGGCGGCAACATCGTCGGCGCACCGCTAGCCGGCGACATTCTGATCATCGACGATGTGATCACCGCCGGTACCGCCATTCGCGAGGTGATGACGCTGATCGAGGCTCAAAGCGCCCGCGCCGCCGGCGTCATCATCGCGCTGGATCGCCAGGAGCGCGGCCAGGGCGAGAAGAGCGCGCTGCAGGAAGTCACCGCCGACTACGGCATGCCCGTCGTTAGTATCGTCACGCTCGAGCAGGTACTTGAATATCTCGAAGAGCATGCCGGCGGCGAGATGCTCGCCTACGCCGAGGCGGTGCGCGCCTACCGCGACCGCTACGGCGTCACCGCCGCCTAATTGCCGGCGCCCTGGTAGCCCTGCTGGCGCCAGGCCTCGTAACTCACCACCGCGACGGCGTTGGAGAGATTGAGACTGCGGTTGTTGGGCTGCATGGGGATCCGAAGCTTTTGGGCATCGTCGATCGCGGCGTGGACATCCGCTGAGAGCCCGCCGGTTTCCGAGCCGAACAGCAGCACGTCCCCCGGGGCAAAGGCGGCCTCGCTGTGCGCCTTGACGCCTTTCGTGGTGATCGCCCAGACCCGGCGGCCGGCCATCGCCTCGACAAAGGCGGCGAAATTGGCGTGGCGCGTCACGTTGGCCAGGTCCCGATAGTCGAGCCCCGCGCGGCGAAGCTTCTTCTCCTCGAGATCGAAGCCCAACGGCTCGATCAAATGCAGCCGACAGCCGTTATTGGCCACCAGGCGCATGATGTTGCCCGTATTGGGCGCCATGCGCGGCTCGAAAAGCGCTACTTCAAACATGCCTCTTCCTTTGCGTGCTGCGCCGGCCAAGGGGTTAGGCCGGGGCAGGCTCAACGCGGCAGGCCCGGGCGTGGCGCCGTTAGCGGCCGCGTATTATACAAGCTCTTATAGAACTTTGGTCTAATGCTATAAAAGATTTTTTAGACGCTACCAGCCACTTTTATTCACCGGTTTCGCCTTCGTCTTGCCGGCCTGTATGATACGGCCAAAGCGTCCCGCTTTCCTCTCAGGTAGTGATCATGTCCTCTATTCTCAGCCGCATCAAAGGCCTCAACCCGCGACAGCAAGAGGCGGTTCGATATATCGACGGCCCCTGCCTGGTACTGGCCGGCGCAGGCTCGGGCAAGACCAGCGTGATCACCACCAAGATCGCCTATCTCGTGCAGGAGTGCGGCATGAGCGCGCGGCGAATCGCCGCGGTCACCTTCACCAACAAGGCCGCCCGCGAGATGAAAGAGCGGGTCGGCCAGATGCTCAAGGGTAAGGAGGGCCACGGGCTGACCGTCTCCACCTTCCACACCCTGGGGCTCAACATCATTCGTGGCGAACTGAAAACGTTGGGCTACAAGCCGGGCTTTTCGCTGTTTGACCCGGAAGACGCCAAGGCGCTCTTGCGCGATCTGATGAACAAGGACGCCCAGGTCGATGCCGAGCAGATCAACGCGGTGCAGGCGAAGATCTCCACCTGGAAAAACGATCTGGTGCTGCCAGGCCAGGCGCTATCCCACGCCGAAGACGAGGACGAGCAGTTCGCCGCGCGGGTGTATGAAGCCTACATGCGCCATTTGAAAGCCTACAACGCGGTGGATTTCGACGACCTGATTCTGCTGCCGGTAGTGCTTTTGCAAAACGACGCAGAGGCGCTGGCGCGCTGGCGGCGCAAGATCCACTACATGCTGGTGGACGAGTATCAGGACACCAACGTCTCGCAGTATCTTTTAGTGAAGCTTTTGATGGCCGAGCGCGCCACCTTCACCGTGGTCGGCGACGACGACCAGTCGATCTACGCCTGGCGCGGCGCGCGCCCGGAGAACCTGGTGACGCTGGGCGAGGATTTTCCCCGCTTGAACGTCATCAAGCTCGAGCAGAACTATCGCTCCACCGGTACCATCCTGCGCGCGGCGAACACGCTGATTGCCAATAACCCCCACGTCTACGACAAGACGCTCTGGTCGGAGATGGGCGACGGCGCGCCGATCCGCGTGGTAGTCAACCGCCACGAGGAGGCCGAGGCGGAGCGGGTGGCGAGCGAAATGCTCACCCGGCGCATCAAGGAGAAAGCGGAGTGGCGCGACTTCGCGGTACTCTACCGGGGCAATTTTCAGGCCAGGCTTTTGGAGCTCAAGCTCCAGCACTACCAGATTCCCTACAAGCTCTCCGGCGGCACCTCGTTTTTCTCGCGCAACGAGATCAAGGACGCCATGGCCTACCTGCGCCTTCTGATCAACCCGGCGGACGACAACGCCTTCTTGCGCATCGTCAACGTGCCGCGCCGCGAGATCGGCCCCGGCACGCTCGAAAAGCTCGCCAACTACGCCAACGACCAGGCCTCCGGCCGCGCCATTTCGCTGTTCAACGCCTGCCGCGAATTGGGCCTGGAGCAGGTGCTGCCGACCCGGGCGGTGGAGCGTCTGGGGCGCTTTACCCACTTCATCGAAGGGGTCAGAAAGCGCATGGACCAGGGCGATGCCATCGCCGCCATTCGCGACATGCTGCGCGACATGGATTACGAGGCCTGGCTCTACCAGAACGCCAGCGCCCCGACCATCGCCGAGCGCCGCATGGCCAACGTGTGGATCTTGATCGACCAGCTCGAGAAGTCGCTCAATCGCGACCCGGAAGAGGACGACGACTCGACGGCAACAGAAACCGACGGCGTCGAAGCGGCCATCTCGCGGCTGGTGCTGCGCGATATTCTCGAGCAGCAGGCCGAGGAGGACGACTCCGACCGCGTGCAGCTACTCACCATGCACGCCTCGAAAGGTTTGGAGTTTCCCCACGTCTACCTGATGGGGCTCGAAGAGGATCTGCTACCCCACCGCAACGCCATCGAGGTCGGCACCGTCGAGGAGGAGCGCCGCCTGGCCTACGTGGGTATCACCCGTGCCCGGCGTACGCTGACCATGACGCTGGCCCGCCAGCGCAAGGCGTACGGCGAGCTGATGGACTGCCAGCCGAGCCGCTTTCTCGACGAGCTGCCCGCCGACGACCTCGAATGGGAGGGGCGCGCCGACAAGGAAGACCCGGACAAGAAACAGGCACGCGGCAAGGATGCGATCGCCGGGCTGCGCTCGCTGCTGGGCTAGATACGCGCACGATAAAATCGGGTGAATATCGAGTTATCCACAGCCGGACCGAGCCGAGCGGCTGTGGATGGCTTGAATGGGCGCGTTAGCGGACGCGCTCGATCATGTAGTCCACCATCGCCTTGAGCTCGTCGTCGCTGGCGGTGCTCGCGCCCCGGGGTGGCATCACGCCCTTGCCCAGGATCACACTTTGATAGAGCGTCTCACGCCCCTGCGCCAGCCGCTCCCGCCAGGCGCTTGCGTCACCCAGTTTCGGCGAGCGGGCGATACCGGTGGCGTGGCAGGTGGCGCAGCGCGCGCGAACGTAAAGCGCCTCGCCGTCGAGACGGCGGTGATCGACGCTTGAGCCTTCGCTTTCGGTGTCAGACTCGGCATCGTCAGCAACCGGTAGCGGCGTCTCGCCCTCGACACTCTCATCAAACGCCTCGCTCTTTTCAGCCGGCGTCGCCATGACCGGCTCGATCAGATAGTGCGTGGCCGCACGTATCTCGTCGTCGGTCAGGTTGGGATTGCCGCCGCGGGGCGGCATGGCGCCGATGCCGTCGATGGCGTGCTGCACCAGCGTCTCGACGTCCTGCTCCAGGCGCGCCGTCCAGTGATCGCTTTCGCCGCGGATCGGCGCGCCGGCCACGCCGGTTTGGTGACACGCCATGCAGAGCCGGTCATAGACCGCCTCGCCCTCTCCGGTCTCACCGGCCACGGCGACGCTTGATAAAACGCCGAACACTACTGCCGCTACGCGCCTGACGCTCACCGTGGACTCCTTGTATGACACATCGCCCCGACCGGCCGAAAGCCACGTCGGGGCGTGAAGAAAAAGGGGGAAATGATCGCGAGCGCTAGTGCGTCGCGACCGATGGCTGGCTCGAACGTCAAGCCCACGCCGACACCGTCAGAAGATGAGCTTGAACACGCCCGTTAGCGTCAACAAACCGACGAGGAAGATAAATACGATAATACCGAGAATGATTTTCACCAGCGTTCCTCCATGAATTGAACAGTCGTCCTTGTGCGAACGCCCTCAGTATAGAGTAAAAAGGCGTTTTTCAACGACCGTTTGCCGCGATTACGAAGGCTGACGCCACGCATAAAGCCATTGCTCGCTTTCACGCTCGAACCCGGCATCGAGGTAAAGCCTGACGGCCGGGGCGTTCTGCGCATCGACGGTTAGACAAAGCTCACGGGCGCCAGCCTGAAACGCCAGCCGCATCGCCCGCTCTAAAAGCGCCCGGCCAAGCCCTCGACCGCGTAAGCCCGGCAATAACCCCATCAGCTGAAGCTCCCAGCGCGCGGGGCCTTGCGGTGCCAGCAGCAGCACACCCGCCGTTTCGCCATCGTGAAGAATGCGATACCAGTGCCTGGGGGCATCGGGAGCCCCGGCGTAAAATCCCGACAGTAGCGTTCGTATCGGCAGCGCCTCGAGCAGCGCCGGACAGTCGAGCGAGCCGTCGCTGACGCCTTGTAACAAGCCAAGCTGCTGTTCGCGGTTAAGCGCGTCGAATGGAGCTACCTCGAGTGTTTCCGGTGTTGTTTCTGGCATTGCTGGCAGCGTTGAAAGCGTGACGTTCAAGTGCCAAAGCGTAGCCAAGCGCTCCATGGCGCTTCTTACAAGCACCGGCTCCCAGTGTCTGTCACCTGCCGCAAGCGCCACGTGGCAAAGTGCGACTCCCTGCTCGTCGATCGACTGACGGGCATCTCTCAAAAGCGCGCCCACACACGCGTGCTGAACACCGGGTAGCCAGAGCCGAGCGATGGCCCCCTCCATGGGCTCGATCCATAGCGCCGTCTCGATGTGAGCGTCTCGTTTGACGACGCGAAGCCCCTGCCAGTCGCTGTCCGGTGCATGCTTCATCCGCTGTAACGCGCGCTGCAGGTCGGCCTGACAGGACGGGTCTGTCACCGCACCGAGCTTCAAGAGCGCTTCGCGGCGCTGCTTGAAAGGGCACGCGCACACGCAATAGTGGTCGAACGCTTCGTGACATGGCATGTTAGCTTCTCCGACGTAACGCGACGGATTCGTCCGGTCCCGCTGTGAATGAAAGGAGTCCTGCACTGCTATGCGTATACTGCTGGTCGAAGACGATCCCAGTCTAGCGTCGGGAATTCGCTTGGCCTTGAAGCCCGAACACTACACCGTGGATCATCTTGGCGATGGCGCCGCGGCGTTGAACGTCCTGAAAAACGAAATTTTCGATGCGGTTATTCTGGACCTGGGCCTGCCGCGCCTGGATGGCATGGCGGTGCTGGAAGGCGCACGCCGTCTCAACGTACAGGTGCCCGTGCTGATCCTCACCGCCCGCGACGGTGTCGACAGCCGCATTGCCGGGCTCGACGCCGGTGCCGACGACTACCTGACCAAACCCTTCGAGGTCGAGGAGCTCAAGGCGCGCCTGCGGGCGCTGTTACGCCGAAGCCAGGGTCAGGTAAGCTCCAGGCTTTGCTGCCGCGGTATCGAGCTCGACCCGGAGTCGCTCAGCGTCACCTACCAGGGCCAGGAGATCGCGCTGTCGCGCCGCGAGTTTACCCTGCTGCAGGAGTTCATGAGCCATCCGGGGCGCGTGTTCACCCGTGACGCGCTCGCTCAGCTGCTTTACGGCTGGGAGGAGGATGTCGAGAGTAACGCCATCGAGGTGCACGTTCATCATCTTCGCCGCAAGCTCTTCAGCGACGCGGTGCGCACCGTGCGCGGCATCGGCTACGTGATGGACAAGGCCACCGCAGAGCCTGCGCCGTGACATCGCTTCGCCAGCGCACTCTCGGCCTGACCCTGCTGGTGTTTGGTCTTAGCGTGCTGGTCATCGGCTATATCAGCTATCGCTACGCCGCCCAGGAGATCGAGGAGCTTTACGACGCGAGCCTTTCGCAAAACGCGCGGCTGCTCGAAGGATTTTTGCGCGCGCCGCTGCCCGAGGCCGACCGCGATGTGCTGCTGGAGAGCCTCGCCCGGGCGCTCTCCGAGGCAGAAGGCGCATCGGAGCGCGCCGACAGTCCTCTCTACGAAAGCCACCGCTACGAAAGCCCGCTGGTGTTCCAGCTCTGGGAAGGTGATTCACTGCTGCTGCGTTCGACGGCGGCCCCAACCGCGGCGCTCAACCGGCAGCCGCCGGGCTACTCCTCGCTCGAGGTAGAGAACCAGGCATGGCGCGTCTACACGCTGAGCGTGCCGGAGACCGACCGCCGGGTGGTCGTGGGCGAGCGTGAGGACGTGCGCGACGAGCTGATCGCCCGGGTGGCACTTCGCACCCTGATGCCGGATCTGTTGGGTCTGCCGCTTTTGACGGCGCTTTTGTGGTGGTCAATCGGCTGGGGGCTGTCACCGCTGTCGCGCATGGCCGAACAGATCCGAAACCGCGACCCTAATAATCTGAAACCGCTCTCGCGGGAGCCACTGCCGCTCGAGCTTGCCACCATCGCCGGCGCGCTCGACCGGCTGCTCGAACGAGTGGGCCGGCTGAGAGCGCGCGAAAAGCGCTTCATCGCCGATGCTACCCACGAGCTTCGAACGCCGCTGGCCGTGCTCGACCTTCACGCCCAGAACGCGCTGGCCGCCGATAACGCCGAGGATCGCGGGACCTCGTTGACGCTCCTGCGCGATGGCGTAGCGCGCGCCACCCGGCTGGTTGGCCAGCTTTTGACGCTTGCACGGCTCGACCCGGACGTGGATGCGCCGCCGGCGGCCAGGCGTATTGATGTCGCTTTTGAGACTCGCGAGACGCTGGCGAAGCTCTCGCCGCTGGCCGCCAAAAGCGGCCACCAGCTGTTAATGAATGTCGACCCACACGCGAGCTGGCAAATGGATGAGGAGCCCGGCGCCATCGAAACGCTGATCCAGAATCTGGTCGGCAACGCGCTGCAGCACGCTCCATCCCAGACCACCGTGACCGTCACCCTAAAGGCCGATGCAAAAACCGTCACCGTTCTCATCGACGACCAGGGCCCGGGCATTATCGAGAGCGAGCGCCTGCGCGCCCTGGAGCGTTTTCAGCGCGCGGGGCCAGGTGCCGGGGCGGGTCTGGGGCTTTCGATCGTCGGGCGGCTGGTCACGCGCCACTCGGGTGAACTGAGTCTCGAGGACGCCCCCGACGGCGGGCTTCGCGTGCGCGCAGTGCTTGCACGTCACGCGGCGGCTACACCGTCATAGCGTTGGGTTATCACCTTCATTTAACAAAGTTTGGACACTCTTAAGCTTGTGATAAGAATCATGTGTAACTCTTGAAGTACGAAACGGGCTCCCAGGCTCGCTCACTCTTACTCTGGAGGTATCGCCATGAATCTGATGGTTCGCAAACCCAAGCCGCTTGTCCAATTCGGCCAGACCCCGTTCCTGACCACTCCGGCGGCGAAAAAGCTGACCCCGGACAGCCCGGCGTTCGAGCTTTTGACCGATTTCAAACAGGTCGCCCCGCAGTCGGTAGCCTCGGATATGCCGATCAACGAGGCGAATCTGAAAATGCGCCACAGCGGTGTTCGCCTGCTGTTCGTAATCGACCCGGAAGGCCACTGCATCGGCGTGCTGACCTCCAAGGAAGTGATCGGCACTCGCCGCGTGAACCTGGCCATGCAGCAGCGCCAGATCGATCGCGAGGAAGTCACCGCCGAGATGATCATGACGCCTTGGGAGAAGCTCAGCGCCATGCCGCTGGAGCATCTGGAATCCCTGAGCATTCAGGATCTGATTCTCTCCATGGAGAGCTTTACCGAGCAGCACCTGTTGATCACCGAGCACAACGACGAGCACGCGCTGAGCGTTCGCGGCCTGATCTCGGTGACCGATATTCAAAATGCCATCGGCAAGGGCGCGAACAGCAAGGTATCGAGCTCCGCCATCCCGATGGCCAGCAGCTTCGCCGATATTTGTCAGGTCATCACCGGCCACGATTTGTAAGCCCCGCCAGTTTTGCCAAACGAATTTGCCGAACAAAAAAACCGCCCTCATTCGAGGGCGGTTTTCGTTTGGCTAAACGCCATACGTCAAACGCTTGCGAGCCTAGAACAGCGAGGCGTTGATCAGCAGGTGCGCGCCGATACTCGCGGCGTAGCCGAGCAAAATGGCCGGCACCCAGCGTAGATGCACCGCAAAGGTGTAGATGCCGCGGGCCTGACCCATCAGCGCCACGCCCGCCGCCGAGCCCATGGAGAGCAGGCTTCCGCCTACGCCAGCGGTCAGGGTGATCAGCAGCCAGTTGCCCTCGGACATGTCCGGCGCCATGGAGAGCACGGCGAACATGACGGGAATGTTATCCACCACCGCCGAGATCAGCCCCAACACCACGTTGGCCCAGACCGGGTTCCAGCCGCCGTAGAGCGTCTCGGAGAGAAGCGCGAGATAGCCCATGAAGCCCAAGCCGCCCACGCACAGCACCACCCCGTAGAAGAACAGCAGCGTGTCCCACTCGGAGCGGGCGATCCGGCTGAAGATATCGAAGGGCACCACGCTTCCAAGCTGCTCGAGCTTTTTCCAGTCGCCGCGGCGCGAGTAGCGCTCACGCTTGCGCTCGAGCGAGCGCGGCAGACTCCGGCGCAGATAGTAGCCGAAGAACTGCAAAAGCCCGAGACCGAACATCATGCCCATCGCCGGCGGCAGGTAGAGTATCGAGTGGCACAGCACCGAGATCGCCACGGTCAGCAGGAAAAGCACGATGATGCGTCGTGCGCCGCGCTTGAGCCAGACGTTTTCGGTGAGCGCGGCGGGCTGACGATTCTGAATGAAGAAGTTCATGATGGTGGCGGGGACCATGAAATTGATGATCGCCGGCACCAGCAGCACGAAAAAGCCCATGAACGGTACCTGACCACCCTGCCACACCATCAGCGTGGTGATATCGCCAAACGGGCTGAAGGCGCCGCCGGCGTTGGAGGCAACCACCACGTTGACACAGCAAAGGCCGATGAACTTGTTATCGCCTTCGGCGACCTTGAGCACCACGGCGCACATCAGCATCGCCGTGGTCATGTTGTTGGCGATCGACGAGATGAAAAAGGCGAGCACGCCGGTGATCCAGAAAAGGCTACGGTAGCTAAAGCCCTTGCGCACGAGCCAGGCGCGCAGCGCATCGAACACCCGGCGCTCCTCCATGGCGTTGATGTAGGTCATCGCCACCAGCAAAAACAGCAAAAGCTCGGTGTACTCCAGAAGCGTTTCGCGAAACGCCTCCTCCGAGACCTCGGGCATGCCCGCCTGCACGTAGACCCAAGCCACGATCGCCCAGATCAGCCCCGCCGCAACCAGCACGGGCTTGGACTTGCGCATGTGGATGATTTCTTCGGACATCACCAGCGCATAGGCGAGGATAAACAGCGCAACGGCGGTGATACCGGCAGCAGACGTGGTGAGATCGATGGGGCCGGGGGCGGCGAAGGCGAGCGAGGGAAAAGCGAGAAGCACAAACGAGATCAACAGCCAAGCACCCCGGCGGTTGGAGCACCGGGCTGCGAGGGCGTTTGATGGAGTCATGGCGGCGAGATCCTGGGTGTTTAGGTGGAGAGACACCGCCGAATGATAAGCACACTAACGACGTGTTGCAACGCAGCGGTTGCGCATACGATGCGACAATTGACCGCGTCTTGCAAAGCCCAATTTGTGAATCTTTGCAACGTTATTCGACGGTGACGCTCTTGGCCAGGTTACGCGGCTGGTCGACGTCGGTGCCCTTGAGTACCGCCACGTGATAACTCAGAAGCTGCAGCGGAAGCGTATAGAGAAGCGGCGCCAGCGCTTCGTGCACGTGGGGCAATGTCAGTACCTCGATGCCTTCCTCGGGCTTGATGCCCACGTTCTCGTCGGCGAAGACAAAAAGCTGCCCGCCGCGAGCGCGAACTTCCTGCAGGTTCGACTTGAGCTTTTCGAGCAGGTCATCGTTGGGCGCCACCGAAACTACCGGCATTTCGCTGTCGACCAGCGCAAGAGGGCCGTGCTTGAGCTCGCCGGCCGGGTACGCCTCGGCGTGAATATAGGAGATCTCCTTGAGCTTGAGCGCGCCTTCCAGCGCTACCGGGTAGTGGGCGCCACGTCCTAAAAAGAGCGCGTGGTGCTTCTCGGCAAAGGCCTGGGAGAGCGTCTCGATCTGGCTATCCAGCGCCAGCACTTTTTGGCAAAGCTCGGGCAGCGTGCGCAGTACTTCGACGATGTCGCGGTAATCGCCCCGCTCTTTTACCTTCGCCACCGACAGCGTCAGCAGCATCAGCGCCACCAGCTGGGTGGTGAATGCCTTGGTCGAGGCCACGCCGATCTCCGGGCCAGCGCGGGTCATCAGCGCCACATCGGATTCGCGTACCAGCGAGCTTCCCGGCACGTTGCAGATCGCAAGCGTTCCCACATAGCCCAGGGTTTTGGCAAAGCGCAGCGCCGCCATGGTGTCCGCGGTTTCGCCGGACTGGGAGAGCGTGACGAACAGCGTGTCGTCTGGTACCACCGGGCAGCGGTAGCGATACTCCGAGGCGACCTCCACCTGAACCGGCACGCCGGCGTAGCGCTCGAGCCAGTAGCGCGCGACCATACCGGCATGGTAGCTCGTGCCACAGGCGACGATATGGATCTGGCGCGTGGCCTTGAACAGCGACACCGCCTCGGGGCCGAAGCTTTCGACCAGCACGCTGTCGGCGCTCAAGCGCCCTTCCAGCGCCGCGCTGATCAGCCCGGGCTGCTCGAAGATCTCCTTGAGCATGTAGTGGCGGTATTCACCCTTGCTCGCCGCACCGTCACCGTGCTCGAAGGTCTGAACCGGGCGGTCGACGGATGTTCCGTCGCGGTCGATCACCTGAACCTTGCCGTGCTCGCGCAGCACCACCAGATCGCCCTCTTCGAGATAGATGAAGCGGTCGGTCACCGGCAAAAGCGCCATCGGATCCGAGGCGAGAAACGCCTCGTCGATGCCCACGCCGACCACCAGGGGGCTTCCCTGGCGGGCGCCGACCACCACGTTCGGCTCCGCGGCGCTCACCACCCCCAGCGCGTAGGCGCCGCCGAGCTGGGCGACGATCTGCCGGGTCGCCTCATAAAGACTCGCGCCACCCTTGATACGCTCGTCGAGCAGATGAGCGATCACTTCGGTATCGGTTTGCGACTCAAACGTATAGCCGTCGCCTTCGAGGCGGCGTTTGATCGATTCGAAGTTTTCGATGATGCCGTTATGCACCACGGCGACCCGGTCGCTGCTGTGGTGCGGGTGGGCGTTGGCCTCGACGGGCGTGCCGTGGGTGGCCCAGCGGGTGTGGGCAATACCAAAGGTGCCGGGCAGCGGTGCATCCTCGAGTTTTTGTGCCAGTGCGGCCACCTTGCCGACCGCACGGTGGCGCTTTAGCTGGCCACCGCTTGGCACCGTCATCCCGGCAGAGTCATAGCCCCGGTACTCCAAGCGCCGAAGACCCTCCAGCAGAATTTCCTGTACGTTGCGCTGTGCAACCGCTGCGACGATGCCACACATGGCTCACTCCTTGGCGTTTTGGGCAGTAATAGGGTTAAGACGTTTTTTTGGCCGGGCGTGACCAGGGCGTTTTCTGGGTTTGCTGACTGCGCGCCAACGCCAACGCATGGTCGTCGACATCCCGCGTCACCGTCGAGCCCGCGCCGACCGTCGCCCCCGCGCCGATCAGCACAGGGGCGACCAGGGCGCTGTTGGAGCCGATGAACGCACCGTTCTCGATGACGGTTTGATGCTTGTTCGCACCGTCGTAATTGCAGGTAATCACGCCGGCGCCCACGTTCACATCGCGGCCCAAACGCGCATCGCCTACATAACTCAAATGGTTGATCTTACTGCCTTCGCCCACCTCGGCATTCTTGGTCTCGACGAAGTTGCCAATTTTGGCCCCCCGCGCCAGCCGCGTTCCCGGGCGCAGTCGGGCAAAGGGGCCAATCTGATTGTGGCCAGTGGTTACGGTATCTTCTATTACGCTGTGGCTGTCAATCGTACTATCGGGGCCCAGCGTGCTGTTTTTAATCACACTGTAGGGCCCGACGCGTACGCCTTTTTCCAGGCGTACTTCGCCTTCGAACACGCACCCGACGTCGATGAAGACGTCCTCGCCACAGGTGAGCGAGCCGCGCACGTCCAGCCGTGTCGGGTCCGCCAGCGCCACGCCCTGCTCCATCAACGCCTCGGCCAGCATAAGCTGGTGGGCGCGCTCAAGCCTGGCCATCTGAGCGCGATTGTTGATGCCTTCGACCTCGAGAGCGCTTTGTGGCTGGGCGGTGCAGACTCGGGTGCCTTCATTACTTGCAAGCTCGATCACGTCGGTCAGGTAGTACTCGCCCTGGGCGTTTTGATCCGAGAGCTTTGGCAGCCAGCGCGAGAGCTGCTCGCTGGTCATCGCCATGATGCCGGTGTTGCATTCGGTGATGGCGAGCTCGTCACGGCTGGCATCCTTTTGCTCGACGATGGCGACCGCCTCGCCCTGCTCGTTGCGCTTGATGCGCCCGTAGCCGGTGGGGTCGGGAAGCGTGACCGTCAAGAGCCCCATGTGGCGATCGTCGACCTGGTCGAGCAGCGCGCGCAGGGTGTCGGTTTGAATCAAGGGCACGTCGCCGTAGAGCACCAGTACCTTGCCGCTTCCCCACTGCGATTGGGCCTGGGCGACGGCGTGGCCGGTGCCTTTCTGCTCGGTCTGGACGGCGAAATTAACGTTCTGGCCTTCGAGCGCTTCGCGCAGCTGGTCTGCGCCGTGGCCGATCACCACGTGGGTACGCGTGGGCGAAAGCGCAAAAGCGCTATCCAGCACGTGCTGAACCAAAGGTTTACCGGCCAGTTGATGGAGCACCTTGGGCGTTTGCGAGCGCATTCTCGAGCCCTTGCCAGCGGCGAGAATGACGATATCGAGTTCTTGCACGTTATTCACCTGTTGCGTCGGGTGTCGTCTCGGCGTTCCATACATCGACGCCGAGCGTTTGAATGAGGTCTTCACCGAAGTAGTCGACGAAGGCGGGACTCGCCACGCTCTGCCACTGCCCTTCGTCGCCGCTTACGAGCATCAGCACGCTCAGGTCGTTGTCGACGGCCATCTGCATACCGACCTCCTCGCCCACCACCAAAAGCGCGGTGGCCCAGGCGTCCGCCCAGGCATTCGAGGGATGGAACACCGACACGGAGGCAAGGCTGTGGGTGACCGGGCGCCCGGTGCGCGGGTCCAGGGTGTGGGCGTAGCGCTGCCCGTCCACTTCGAAGTAGTTGCGGTAGTCACCGGAGGTAGCCACCGACAGCGTCTCCAGCGGAATGATGTGCTGCGCTTGGGGGCGCCCGTCTCGGGGCACCTCAATGCCGATGCGCCAGGGCTCCTGCTCGGCGGCAACCCGGTGGCCGCGGGCGATCAGATCACCGCCCAGATTGACCAGGTAGTTGTCGATGCCTTGCTTGTCGAGATACGCCGCGACCCGGTCCGTGGCGTGGCCTTTGGCCACCCCGGAGAGGTCGACGAAAACGTCGCGCACGCGCCGCGCCTGCATTTTCTGCGTATCCACTTCGACGGCATCGAAGCCGATGCGCGCCAGGCGCTCTTCGAGTTCCTGATCGGAAGGGATTTCCTGAGGCCGCGCCTCGGGGCCAAAACTCCAAAGATTGACCAGCTCACCGACGGTGATATCGAAGGCGCCGTTGCTCGCCTCGGCCACCGACTGGCTGATCGCCATCACTTCGATCAGCTCGTTGGAGAGCGGCTGCCACTCGTCGAGCGGGGCATCGTTGAAGGCGATCAGCTCCGAGTCATCGCGGTAGGTGGACATCGCCTGATCGACATCCTCGAGCTCGGCGAGAATGCCCTCCTCGAGCGACTGCGCCTCACCCTGGGTGAGCGGATCGGCAATGGTGACCTGATAGAACGTACCAAAGA
Source organism: Halomonas sp. PAMB 3264 (assembly GCF_031954245.1). Taxonomy (NCBI): domain Bacteria; kingdom Pseudomonadati; phylum Pseudomonadota; class Gammaproteobacteria; order Oceanospirillales; family Halomonadaceae; genus Halomonas; species Halomonas sp. PAMB 3264. The sequence continues at coordinate 7,440 of NZ_CP134866.1, read as the reverse complement.
TGCCGCCCTCCAGGCGTACGGGCGAGTCGAGCGGGCGGTCGCTTTCCGAGCAGCCCGCCAGCAGGCCAAGCGCCAGCAGCAGCGCGAGAGGAAGATAGCGCGCGGGTCGGTTCGCGCTCGGCGAGGTCATTTTCATGCAGGATCCCTTCGAAAACGCTGGGCGGCTAAACGTAAAAGAACCACAACAGCCAAAGGCCAAATAATACGCGATAAACCACGAAGGGTTGCATACTCAACTTTCTAATCACCGCTAAAAAGTAGTGAATACAGAGATAGGCGCTGACGCCGGAGAGCAGGGTCGCCCAGAGCATGGCGGTGACGTCGACCGACACCGGCGTGCTGACGAGTTTGAAGGTTTCGAGCCCGCCGGCCAGTACGATCACGGGAATGGAGAGCAGAAACGAGAAGCGCGAAGCCCCCTCCCGGCCCATTCCCACCATCAGCGCGGCGGTCATCGTGATGCCCGAGCGCGAGGTGCCGGGAATGAGCGCAAGCACCTGGGCGGCGCCAATGATGAGAGCATCCTTCAGGCGCATGTCGTACTCCGTGCGCTCACCGCGCTTTTTCATGTCGGCGTAGCCCAGCAGCAGCCCGAACACGATGAGGCTGACCGCGATGACGGATGTCGAGCGCATGTTCGCCTCGACGACGTCCTGAAGCAAAAAACCGACCGCGCACACCGGAAGGGTTGCCACCACCACCCAAAGCGCCAGCGTTGCGTCGCGATTGATGCCTTTGCCGCCCAAAGTGGCGAACGTACTGGTCATCATCTGCCAAAGCTCGCGGCGAAAATAGAGGATGACCGCGCTGAGACTGCCCAGATGCAGCGCCACGTCGAACGCCAAGCCCTGGTCGTCCCAGTCAGTTAGTACGGGAACCAGAATGAGATGCGCCGAGCTCGAAACGGGAAGAAACTCGGTCAACCCCTGTACGACTGCCAGCACCACTACTTGAAGCCAATCCATGAATAATCCTGTTCGTATGACGTTATTCGGGTGCTGTCTGAAAAGCCGGCGAGCGGCCACGCTTTTCAGACAAGACCTCTTCGATGTGGCCCTGACCGGGTTGCAAGAATACACATCCTCTCGATATTTGTCCGCTTTGTAACATCAAGTGAACAAACGTTCAGGGGTATGGATGAAGCCTCGATGCGCTACAATAGAGCCCTATCGATCGTGCAAGCCCCGGCAGGGAACCCATGTCTGAGACCGTAGAATCGCCAGTGGTTCAACACCATGCGCTCGACCATCAAAAAGCCAAGCGGGTGACCTACGTGGGCGCTTGGCTCGACGCGCTTTTAAGCATCGTGAAAGTGGCGGTTGGCTATCTGGTCGGCTCGGCGGCGCTGATTGCCGACGGCATTCACTCGCTCTCCGATCTGGTCACCGACGGCTTCGTACTCACGGCCATCCATTACGGCCGCCAGGGGCCGGACGACGACCACCACTACGGTCATGGGCGTATCGAAACGCTGACCACGCTGCTGCTGGGCAGTATCCTGATTTTCGTGGCCGGGGCGATCGCCTGGTCGAGCGTCGATCGACTGTTGAACGGCGAAGGCGTCAACGCGCCGGGCGTGGTGGCGATTGCGATCACCGTGGCGGCGCTTTTGAGCAAGGAGTGGATCTTTCGCTACACCATGCGCGTGGCGAAGGAGGTGAAGTCGAAGCTTCTGGAAGCCAATGCCTGGCACTCGCGAAGCGACGCGCTCTCCACCGCCGTGGTGCTGGTAGCGCTTCTCGGCGCGCAGTTCGGCGCCGGCTGGCTGGACGCCGTGGCCGCCGTGGTGGTCGGGCTATTGGTCGGCAAGGTGGGTTGGGATCTTCTGTGGCAGTCCGCTCGCGAGCTCGTCGATACCGCACTGCCCGAGGAGGTGCAGCGCCAGATGTACGATGTGGCCTGCAGCGTGCCAGGCGTTGACAGCGTGCACGACCTGCGCACGCGCCAGTCTGCGGGCTGGGTAATGGTCGATCTGCATATCGTGGTGGGGCCGACGATCACCGTGTCAGAAGCCCACGAGATCGGCAACGAAGTGAGCCGCCGGCTGCGCCACGAATTTCCGCTGCTCACCGACGTGATTTTCCATATCGACCCGGAAGACGACGCCGGCGAAGGCGACCCAAGCAAGCTGCCGGGCCTGCCGCTGCGCCCGGAGGTCGAAGCCACGCTCGACGAGCGTTGGTACGCGCACCCGGTGTGGCGCACCCTGAATGATCTACAGCTTCACTACCTGGACAACAAGGTGTCGGTGTCGCTGATCATCAGCGACCCGGTGCACCAGCCGCCCCAGTGCCTGGCCAGCCAGCTCAAGGCCATGGCCGGCGATATCGAATGGCTGGGCCACGTCGAGATTCTCTTCATCACCCGGGCGGCGAGCAGCGCGCTGCGCTAGTCGCATTTGACTGGTTGACACCGTCTGCTGGTTCCAACGGTCTAGTTCACGCTGACCAGTACGGCAGTGGCGATGCTGAAGTAGATCAATACGCCCGTGGCGTCGATCAGCGTGGTCACCAGTGGCGCCGAGGCCGTGGCCGGGTCGACCTTGAAGCGCTCGAGTACGAAGGGCAGGCACATGCCAATCAGGCTGCCAAACAGCACGATCACTACCATGCTCAGCGCAACGATTCCCGCCACCGCCTGGCCGCCGCGCATGATGCCAATCGGCGCCACCGCAATCGCCATGGTCACCCCCAAAGAGCCTGCGACCAGAAGCTCCCGGCCGAGCATCTTGCTCCAATCCTTTACCCCGACATCCCCGGTCGCCATACCGCGCACCATCAGCGTCGCCGCCTGGGCGCCGGCGTTGCCGCCGCTGCCGATCAGAAGTGGTAAAAAGAATACCAGCGCTACCTGAGCGGCGATCACGTCCTCGAAGTAGGCGATGCCTGCTCCAGAGAAAAGATTGGCGAACACCAGCAGCACCAGCCAGGTCACACGCTTGCGGTAAAGGCTTGTGAGCGATACGCGGCTCACGCCGTCCTCGAGCTGGCCGATCGACATCCCCTTGTGGATATCCTCGGTCGCCTCGGACTCCGCCACGTCCATCGCATCGTCGTGGGTGACGATGCCGACCATGCGCCGATCACTATCGATCACCGGCAGCGCCAGCAGATCGTAGCGGGCGACCACGCGGGCGACATCCTCCTGGGCGCGATCCACGGCGGTGCTGATCACATCCTTGATCATGATATCGTCGATCACCGCGCCCGGACGCGCCACCATCAACTGGCGCAGCGACATGGTGCCGATCAGCTCGCCGTCGCTATCCAGCACGTAGAGCTGGTAGACCGTCTCCGCGTCCGGCGCGGTCTGGCGAACGCGCATCAGCGCCTGCGACACCGTCATGCCGCTGGCGATCGCGACGTAGTCCGAGGTCATGATGGCGCCGGCGGTACCCTGCTCGTAGCTTGCCAAGCGCTTTAGATCCTCGCGCTCCTGGTGGGCCATGCGCCGCAACAGCGCCTCGCGGCGATCTTCACCCAGCAGGTTGAAAAGATCCGCCCGTTCGTCAGAGCCCATCTCTTCGAGAAGTTTCAGTACCTGGGTGTCAGAGAGCTCGCCGACGACCTCGAGCTGGCTTTCCCCGGGCAGGTAGCCCAGTACGTTGGCAGCGCGCTCCGGTGAGAGAATATCGAGGATGGCGATCGCTGCCGGCAGCCGCTCGTCATCCTCGATAAGCTCCTCGAGCACTTCGCCGATATCCGCCGAGCGAATTTCCGCCAGCCGCCCGGCGAGCAGGTCCCGGCGCACGGGGTTGGCGTCGAGCGCGTTCAAGAGCGCCGCTTTCAATGCCTGCAGGGTTTCATCGTTTAGCGACATCGCAATTTCCTCTACTAAACCCAGTGGGCAGGATGAAGGGTGACCGTGCGTTTTTTGACGCGGCGCGGATGCGCCTATAGTAGCAGAGAAAAAAAACGCTCCCTGAACCCGATGGGCTCAAGGAGCGTTTTCGTCGCGCGAGAGGCGTAGATCTTCCTAGCCCTTGCCCGCCTTCTTGCGCAGCTGCTGGATCGTACGCAGCTGGGCCACGGCTTCGGCAAGCTCTGCCGATGCGCGCGTGTAGTCGAGCTCAGCGGACTTGTCGTTGAAGGCTTTCAGCGCTTCTTCCCGCGCCTGTTCGGCAGCGGCTTCGTCAAGGTCGCTCGCTCGCGAGGCGGCATCGGCCAGGATGGTCACGTGGTCCGGCTGGACCTCCATGAAGCCCCCGGAGACAAAGAAGTGATCTTCCTTGCCACCGTCGTGAAACACGCGAACCGGCCCGGGCTGTAGCTCGGTCAAAAGCGGAGCGTGCCCCGGCAGAATACCGAGATCGCCCACGACGCCGGCCGCCACCACCATTTCGATGGCTCCCGAGAAGATCGAGTCTTCGGCGCTGACGATATTGCAAGTGAAGCTATTCGCCATAGCGAATCCCCCTATTGAACGGGATTACTTCTTCATCTGGTTGGCTTTTTCGACCGCTTCGTCGATAGAGCCGACCATGTAGAAGGCCTGTTCGGGCAGATCGTCATAATCACCGTCGAGAATGCCCTGGAAGCCCTTGATCGTGTCTTTCAGCGACACGTATTTGCCCGGCGAACCAGTGAACACCTCGGCCACGAAGAACGGCTGCGACAGGAAACGCTGGATCTTACGCGCCCGGGCCACGGCCAGCTTGTCTTCGTCCGACAGCTCGTCCATACCCAGAATGGCGATGATATCCTTGAGTTCCTTGTAGCGCTGCAGAACACCCTGAACACCGCGGGCGATGTTGTAGTGCTCTTCACCTACCACCAGCGGGTCGAGCTGACGCGAGGTGGAGTCCAGCGGATCGATCGCCGGGTAGATACCCAGTTCGGCGATGGAGCGCGCCAGTACCACGGTGGCGTCCAGGTGCGAGAAGGTGGTTGCCGGCGACGGGTCGGTCAAATCATCCGCGGGAACGTAAACCGCCTGCACGGAGGTGATCGAACCGTTCTTGGTCGAGGTGATACGCTCCTGCAGAACGCCCATCTCCTCGGCCAGCGTCGGCTGGTAACCTACCGCGGACGGCATACGGCCCAAGAGCGCCGATACTTCGGTACCCGCCAGGGTGTAGCGGTAGATGTTGTCGACGAACAGCAGAACGTCGCGGCCTTCGTCACGGAATTTTTCCGCGATGGTCAGGCCGGTCAGCGCCACGCGCAGACGGTTACCCGGCGGCTCGTTCATCTGACCGTATACCAGCGATACCTTGTCGATAACGTTGGACTCGGTCATCTCGTGATAGAAGTCGTTACCCTCACGCGTACGCTCACCGACACCGGCGAATACGGAGTAGCCGCTGTGCTCGGTGGCGATGTTGCGGATAAGCTCCATCATGTTGACGGTTTTACCCACACCCGCGCCGCCGAACAGGCCTACCTTACCGCCCTTGGCGAACGGGCACACCAGGTCGATGACCTTGATGCCGGTTTCCAAAAGCTCGTTGGAAGCGGCCTGGTCGGCGTAGCTCGGCGCCTTGCGGTGAATCGGCATGCGCTCGGTTTCACCGATGGGGCCGGCTTCGTCGATCGGCTCGCCGAGCACGTTCATGATCCGGCCCAGCGTCTCTTTACCGACCGGCACGGAGATTGCGGCCCCTGTGTTGGTCACGTCCAGATTACGCTTCAGGCCCTCGGTGGAGCCCATGGCGATGGTGCGCACCACGCCGTCGCCCAGCTGCTGCTGGACTTCGAGGATGGTCTCTTTATCAGAGACTTTCAGCGCGTCGTAGACCTTGGGCACAGAGTCCCGCGGAAACTCTACGTCAATCACCGCGCCGATGATTTGTACGATACGTCCGCTCATCTTGGTTCCTCTTTAAAACCTGCAAATGAAACCTGTCTGCCTGAAGCCGTTGGCGGCTCCAAAGGCGTTATACGGCTGAAGCGCCGCCGACAATCTCGGAAATTTCCTGGGTAATGGCGGCCTGGCGGGCCTTGTTGTAGACCATCTCCAGATCGTCGATCAGATTACCCGCGTTGTCGGTCGCGCTCTTCATGGCGATCATCCGGGCGGCCTGTTCGCACGCACCGTTTTCGACCACCGCCTGATACACCTGGGATTCGATAAAGCGAATCAGCAGGCTGTCCAGCAACGCCTTGGCATCCGGTTCATACAGGTAGTCCCAGCTTCCGGGACGGGCGTTTTCTTCGTTGTCATGTCCGGCGTTCTCACCCATGTCGGATGAGAGCGGCAGGAGCTGACGAACCACCGGCTTTTGCGTCATGGTGTTGACGAATTCGTTGTACACCACGTATAGACGATCCAGTCGGCCTTCGTCGTACGCTTCGAGCATGACCTTGACACTACCGATCAGACCCTCGACGGTCGGCTTTTCGCCCAATCCGCTTTTCGCCGCAACCAGGTTGCCGCCGTACTTGCGGAAAAAGGCGCCAGCCTTCGAGCCCAGGGCGCAGAAGTCCAGCTCGGCGCCTTCCTCTCTCCAGGCGGCGGCGTCTTTCAGCACGGCCTTGAAGAGGTTGACGTTCAAACCGCCGCACAGACCGCGGTCGGTGGACACCACGATGTAACCAACGCGCTTCACCTCGCGCTCGACCATGTAGTCGTGCTTGTACTCGGGGTTGGCGTCAGCGATGTGGCCGACCACGTTACGAATCTGTCGTGCGTAGGGCTGGCCAGCCTTCATCAGATCTTGTGCTTTACGCATCTTCGACGCAGCGACCATTTCCATGGCGCTGGTGATTTTCTGCGTATTTTTGATGCTCCCGATCTGGGTGCGTATCTCTTTTGCAGCTGCCATAGCGATCTACCCTTCGTTCGTGGCTCTCAGAAAGTAGGCAAGCCCGCCGCGAGGCGGGCCAATCATTACCAGCTCTGAGTCGCCTTGAACTGTTCGAGACCCGACTTCAAGCCGTTTTTGATCTCGTCGTTGTAGTCGCCGGTCTGGTTGATCTTGTCCATCAGATCAGCGTGCTCGGACTTCATGTAGTCGTGCAGGGCACGCTCGAAATCCAGCACCTTGTCGACGCTGACATCATCCAGATGACCTTCGTTGGCGGCGTACAGAGTAAGCGCCATTTCAGCCACGGACATCGGCGAGTATTGATTTTGCTTCATCAGCTCGGTGACGCGCTGACCGTGCTCGAGCTGCTTGCGCGTGGCTTCGTCCAGATCCGAGGCGAACTGCGAGAACGCCGCCAGCTCACGGTACTGGGCGAGTGCCAGACGCACGCTACCACCAAGCTTCTTGATGATCTTGGTCTGGGCCGAGCCACCAACACGCGATACCGAGAGACCGGCGTTGATCGCCGGGCGGATGCCCGAGTTGAACAGGTTGGTCTCCAAAAAGATCTGACCGTCGGTGATCGAGATCACGTTGGTCGGAACGAACGCGGAGACGTCGCCGCCCTGGGTTTCGATGATCGGCAGTGCGGTCAAGGAACCGGTCTTGCCGGTTACTTCGCCGTTCGTGAATTT